>CAWJEV010000001.1:0-24746 GCA_963842005.1 uncultured Solirubrobacterales bacterium
TGTCATGAGAACTTCTCCTTTAGATCAGCCTCGCCCCAGCATGGGCACGTAGGGCAAGCTGGGCAAGGACGCAAGGAGCGTGGCGTGCTATGCACGCGAGCGACTGAGGACGCTGATCCAGCGCCGCCATACGTGTTCATGCTGTCCTCTCGACGATCCACTCGATACACCCTGTCAGCGACTGCACGTCAGCCGGCTCGACCGCGGGGAACATCCCGATCCGCAACTGGTTGCGCCCCAGCTTGCGGTACGGCTCGGTGTCCACGATCCCGTTCGCGCGCAGCGTCTTCGCCACCGCCGCCGCGTCGACGCCCTCCTCGAAGTCGATCGTCCCCACGACCAGCGAGCGCTTCGCGGGGTCGGTCACGAACGGCGTCGTGTAGGGGGTGCGCTCGGCCCACTCGTATAGGTGAGTAGACGAGGAGGTCGTGCGCGACACGCACCAGTCGAGACCGCCACTGTCAAGCATCCACCGGACCTGGTCGGCGAGCAGGAACAGCGTCGCCACCGCCGGGGTGTTGTACGTCTGGTCTTTGAGCGAGTTCTCCAGGGCCGTGGAGAGCGAGAGGAACTGCGGGATCCAGCGCCCCTCCGGGCGGGCGGGCATCCCATTCTTTCCGGCGAGCGTCGCAATCCGCTCCTGCGCGGCGGGGCTCAGCAGCGCCACCCACAGCCCGCCGTCGCCGGCGAAGCTCTTCTGCGGCGCGAAGTAGTAGGCGTCTGCCTGGGCAACGTCCACCGGCAGACCGCCCGCGCCCGAGGTCGCGTCGATCAGCACGAGCGCCTCGCCTGCGCCTGCACCCGCGGGGCGCTGCACGGGGACCATCACGCCGGTGGACGTCTCGTTATGTGCCCACGCGATCACATCGGCCCCGGCCTCCGCGACGCCGGCCAGCGCAGGGTCCGGAGCGTCGCCAGGCTCGGCTGTGATGACCTCCGGCTCCTCCAAGAATGGCGCCTCACGCGCCACCTGCGCGAACTTCGACGAGAACTCTCCATACGTCAGGTGTAGCGAGCGGCGCTCGATCAGCCCACACGCGGCGGCGTCCCAGAACGCGGTCGCCCCGCCGTTGCCAAGCGCCACCTCGTAGCCCTCGGGCGCGCCGAACAGCTCGCGCAACCCGCCGCGAATCTCGCCAACGAGCGCCTTGACCGGCCGCTGCCGGTGCGAGGTGCCCATCAACGCCGCCCCCTCCGATGCCAGGCGCGCAAGCGCCTCGGGGCGGACCTTCGATGGACCGCAGCCGAAGCGCCCGTCCGCGGGCTTCAGCTCGGTCGGGATCGTCAACTGCGTCTGCTCTGCGCTGGTGCTCGTCATGGGCTTCCTCGTTTCGGCCTCGAGGGTTGGTGGATCTGAGGGTTGCCCAGGCGCGCGGCGGTGCTGCTTATGTCGCTCCCCGGTGGTCTCTTCCACCTCGCTGCTGCGCCAGTCGCGACAGGCGCGAGTTTAGCGAATCGCCGTGCTGGCTCGCGCGGGGCGCGTCGGGGGTGGTGGTTCGGCTGGGGGTGGGTGCAGCTTGCAGCCGGTGTCGGTGCAGGTGCGCTCGAGTCGGCCGGCGGAGATGGTCTGGATCAGTCCGGCGATCCAGCACGTCGGGCAGCCGCGGAGTGCGACCATGCCGGGTGCGAGCAGCAGCGCGGCCGGGCCGACGCTCGGGGTCAGTGCGAGCGCCGCGCCGATCAGCCCGAAGCCGATCGCTCCGCGCGTGAGGTGGCGAGCAACAGAGGTGCTGGCGAGAGCGCTGCGGTCATGGTCAGACATCCTCGACGCCTCCGGATCTGGCTGTGTGGGTTGGTGCTCTGAGCTGTGAGCGCAGTGTTTCTCGTCCGCGATGCAGGCGCGACTTCATTGCGGCGCGACTGACTCCCAGCGCCTGAGCCGTCGCCGCTCCCGATAGACCCTGAACGTCGCGTAGAACGAGGACAGCGCGCTGCTCGGGGGGGAGCCCTGCGATGGAGTCGACGATCCGCTCGAGCTCCAGGCGGACGAGGGCGGCGTCTTCGGCGGAGGGCTCGACCGTTGCAGTGGAGATGGGTCTGTGTAGTACGAGCCGCGATCGGCGGATGCACTCGTTGCGCACGATTTGGAACATCCACGATGCGAGGGCCGCGGCGGTGCGCAGCGTCCCGATCTTTCGGTACAGGACGATCAGGGCCTCCTGCGCTGCGTCCTCTGCGTCCTCAGGGGTCGAGCAGAGAGTGCGAGCGAAGCGCCTCACGTGTGCATGCGAGCCGTCGAGGAGCGTGGCGATCGCGCGGGGATCACCCTGTTGGGCCGCGCTGACGACCTGCTCGGTGGGCCAGGACCAAGCGGTGGGACTCACCGTGTACGCCGCTCGCCCATACGCCAGGTGACCGCGGAGTCGCAGTGGCCGAATTCATCGCCCGGCTCCCCGGCGCCGGGGAGCCCCGGGTGGATGCGCCCATCAGTCACGAGAACGGGCTCTCATGATGAAGAAGAGGCAGCCGCAGACCACGACCGCCGCAGCGATGAGGTAGAGAACGGTCACGACGAAGCTCCTCTCTTCGGACACGGCATCTTGACATTGACTGTGACCGGTTCGCCGGTAAGGAATTTCAGTTCGGACTGGACCGGCCAGCCCCCCTTGGGGCACTTCTTCGGCATCCTCGCATAGGGGATCAGCTTTCCACCCTGCTTGAAGGCCGCGCCGACCTTGACCTTGACCGCTTCCACAACCGCGTAGGGCGCTCCGGGAACGGTTTCCACGAGGGGCACTGCCGCACTGATCGTCGGCCCGAACGCGCCCCCATCGTTCGTGAAGCTGCCCTCACCCAGAATTTCGATCACGCTCGGGGATCTGCCTTCCGCGAAGAACGCGAGTGCCCCACCGGGCGCGAAGAACGCCTGCAACGTCAGCGTCTCGTGGACACGCGTTTCGCCGAAGCTGACGACGCCGGACACCGAGCCGACCGGGCTCGCCACCGACTTCTTCGGGCAGTGCGCGACTTCGTGGCTTTCGAGGATCGTGTCCGGGCACGTCGCGAACCCTTGGGTGTGCAGCTTTGCCCCAGCCGGCGCACGGAACGTCACGCCGGTGAGCGGTGGTGGGAAGCCGCCGTATTCGGTGCCGCTGATCTTGTATTCGGCTTCAACCGCGGTTCCCCCGCCGAGGGTCTCCCCGGTGCCAGGGTAGGTCGGGCTGTTCGCCACACTCGGGTTGACCGGGATCGGTACGCCCCTCACCGTGAGCGTGACGGCCGTCGGCATCGCCCCCGCGGCGACCGGCAGGCTGAGGACAGCAAGGCTGAGCACGGCCAGACAGGTGGATACTCTGCGCATCAGAGCTCTCCTCTGCAGGCTGGCCGACATGAGATAGATCGCGATGGTCACGATGAGGAGCCTCCCGTTGTGGTCGATCGAGTGCGACACATAGATGAGAGGTCTGCCGTCGCGAAAAGGATTCCTGGCCCGGAGGGCCAGGGGCGAGCGGGAGGGTCAGAAAGAAGGGTTGATCCAGCCCATGTGCGAGCGAAGCTCCTTGCCCACCGCTTCGATCTGGGTGTCGGCCTGCTCGGCGCGCATCCGCAGGAAGTTCTCCTGCCCAGCGCGGTTCTCGGCGATCCACTCCCGCGCGAAGTCCCCGGACTGGATCTCGCCGAGGATCTTGCGCATCGAGGCGCGGGTCTCCTCGGTGATCACCCGCCGGCCGCGCGTGTAGTCGCCGTACTCCGCGGTGTTGGAGATCGAGAAGCGCATCCCCGCGAGGCCCTTCTCGTACATCAGATCCACGATCAGCTTGACCTCGTGCAGGCACTCGAAGTAGGCCATCTCGGGGTCGTAACCGGCGGTCACGAGCGTCTCGAAGCCGGCCTGCACGAGCTCGGAGACGCCGCCGCACAACACGGCCTGCTCGCCGAACAGGTCAGTCTCCGTCTCGTCCTTGAAGGTCGTCTCGATCACGCCGCCGCGCGTGCAGCCGATCCCCTTCGCGTAGGCCAGCGCCAGCTCGCGCGCACGCCCGGTGGCGTCCTGGGCGACCGCGATCAGCCCCGGAACCCCGGAGCCTTCCACGAACTGGCGGCGCACGAGGTGGCCGGGGCCCTTGGGCGCGACCATCGCCACGTCCACCCCCGGCGGCGGAACCACCTCGCCGTAGTGGATCGAGAAGCCGTGCCCGAACAGCAGCATGTTGCCCTCGGCGATGCCGTCGGCGATGTCCGACTCCCACACCTGACGGTGCAGCTCGTCGGGGAGCAGAATCATCACCAGGTCCCCGCGGCTCGCGGCCTCGACGACAGGCAGCACCTCCAGGCCCTGCTCGCGCGCCTGCGCCACCGAGGGGGAGCTCTCGCGCAGGCCGACCACCACCTGCACGCCGGAGTCCTTGAGGTTCAGCGCGTGGGCGTGGCCCTGGGAGCCGTAGCCGATGATCGCGACGGTCTTGCCGGCCGAAACGGGGATTCGGGCCGGAGGCCCGTGTCCCCCGGCTTCGGTAAGCAGGGAGAGGTCAGCGTCGTCGTCGTAGAGCATGGGGCGGCAGGCTACCTGAACGGGAGCGCAGAGGAGGAGTCCGGTCGGTACATGTACCGACCGGCCGGCAGGGCCGCATGCGGCCCTGCCGGACCGGCCACATGTGGCCGGTCCACGACGCCGCACATGTGCGGCGTCGCAGGTTGGCGCATGCGCCAACCTGAACAGCCCCTACCGACAAGCTCTACGCGCTGGCCGTCGCCACCAGCGAGCGGCCGGGGACCGCGAGTGTGCCGTCCGCGGCGGTGTACGGCTCGAGGCGCGCCGCCAGTGAAGAGCGGATCTGCTCGATCTCCTCCGCCGGCTGCGCGAGCACGAGGTCGTGCAGCTCGCGTGAGAGGTCGAGCATCGTCTCCCAGAAGGCGTCGAAGCTCTCGTGACGCTGCTCGACGTCGACCGCCTCGACGCGCGCCTCCGCAAAGCCCGCCTGCTCCAGCAGCTCGCGCACGCGGACGGGGTCGCCGAGCGCGAAGGGCCCCGGCGTGTGCTGGCCGAAACGGGGATGCTGGTCGAAACGGGGATTCGCGCCGGAGGCGCGTGTCTCCCGGCTTCGGTCGGAGGCGCGTGTCTCCCGGCTTCGGTCGATCTCCGATCGGTCGCGGCCGTCCGCGGGTGCGGGCGTGGGAGCCGGCGCCGGCGCGAGGCCCCGCTCGATCAGCTCCAGGCGCGGCGCGAGCGCCCACGGGTTCGCGCCCACCGTGTCCCACACCGCCAGCGCGAGGCGCCCGCCCGAGCGCAGCACACGGCGCGTCTCCGACAGCGCCGCGCCGGGGTCCACCATCAGCATGTAGCCCCACCGGCACAGCACCGCGTCCACGCTGGCCACCGGGAGGTCGATCCATTCGGCGTTCCACACTTGGAACTCGACGTTGGTCAGCGCCAGCTCGGCCGCGCGCTCGCGGGCGCCGTCGAGCATCCCCTCGGCCTGGTCGGAGAGGATCACCCCGCCCGTGGGGGCCACCAGACTCGGCCGCCAGCAGGCCGGTCTCCCCGACGCCCGCCGCGAGCTCCAGCACGCGCTGCCCGGGGTGGGGGTCGATCGCGGCCACCATCCACTGCGAGACCGGCGCCCCGAGCTCGCGGATCGCCCGCTGGCGGCGCACCCACCCGGGAGCCGCCTCCTCCCAGTGCTCGGCGCTCGCGATCCGGTGCTCCTCGGCCTTCACCTCACAGCTCCCTGCGCAGCAGCTTGCCCGAGGGCGTGCGCGGCAGCGGCCCGGCGACCAGCGCCACCTGCTTGGGGACCTTGTAGGGGGCCAGGCGCGCCGCGCAGTGCGCGCGCAACGCCTGCACCCCCACGTCCGCCCCGGCGCGGAGCACGACCAGCGCGTTGACCGCCTCCCCCCAGCGCCCGTCCGCGCGGCCAACCACCGCCGCCTCGAGTACCCCCGGGTGGCCCTCGAGCACAGCCTCGACCTCACTGGGTGCCACGTTCTCCCCCCCGCTGACGATCGTGTCGGCCTTGCGTCCGGTCACACACAGGTTGCCCTCTGCATTCAATCTACCCAGATCTCCAGTGCGCAACCACCCGTCCCCGCCGGCCGCACCCCGAGCGATGGTCGGGCCGGCGACTTCGATCTCGCCGACCGAAGCCGGTAGACACCGGCCTTCGGCCGGCATCCCCGTTTCGGCCAGCCCGATCCGCAGGCGGGTGCAGAAGAGCGGCGGGCCCGCGGTGGGGGCGGCACCTTGTGGGTCGCTCAGCGCCGCGAGCGGAAGGGTGCTCACCTGCGAGCACGCCTCCGTGAGCCCGTAGGTGAGGCTCACCGGGACCCCCGCCGCGTGGGCACGTTCGAGCAACGCCACGGGCACCGGGCCACCGCCGGTGAGCGCGCAGCGCAGAGCAGGCGGGCGCTCGAGGCCCGCGTCGAGCAACCGCGCGAGGGTGGTTGCGACGAGCGAAACAATCGTCACCTGTGGAAGATCGGCCTGCAGCGCCCTGAGCGTGAGCTCTGCATCGAAACGCTCGTGTACCACCGCCGTGGTCGCGTAGATCGCGGAGCGCACCAGGATCGACAGCCCCCCCACGTGAGAGAGCGGCAGGTTGCACAGCCACCGCTCGCGCGGATCGACCCCGAGCGCCACCGCCGAGCCCAGCGCGCTCCACAGAAAGTTGCCGTACGTCAACTCCACCGGCTTCGGCGCCGAGGTGGTCCCCGAGGTGTGGATGACCGCGGCCACCGCGTCCAGGTCGTGGACGGCACCCGTGAAGACGCCTCGATTGGCGCCCCGCCCACCCTCCGCGCGCAGCGCCTCATCCACCACCACTGCCGCCCCGTCCACAATCGCCCGGCGCTCGCGCTCACCCAGGCGCAGGTCCACGGGCACCGCGACCGCGCCCGCCAGCAGGCAGGCGTGCAGCGCGTACGCGAAGTCGAGCCCCGCCGGCAGCGCAATCGCCACCCGTTCGCCCCGCCGCACCCCGCGCCGCGCGAGCACGCTCGCGCTGGCGTGCGCGCGGTCCAGGAGCTCCGCGTAGGAGCAACGGCCCGCCGGGGTCTCCACTGCGATCGCGGTGGGCGCCGACGCCGCGGCGCGCTGAAGCCACGCTTCAACGATCATTGCCCCAAAGGCTAGCCTTTGGCGTGCCGCACGCATCAGTTCGATCTGGTGCGCGCCCTCGCCGTGCCAGACCGTGTCAAGCCCAAATCAAAAAAAGTCAGGAAGGAGCGCCCAGGAGCCTTGCCCACCACATGGACCCCCGCCGGCGAGTACACCGACATCCGCTACGAGAAGTCCACGCACCCCGAGGGGGCGATCGCGAAGATCACGATCGACCGCCCCGAGGTGCGCAACGCGTTCCGGCCGCTCACCGTGGTCGAGATCTCGCGCGCGCTCACGCAGGCCCACGAGGACCTCGAGGTCGGGGCGATCGTGCTCACCGGGGAGGGCCCGCTGGCGTTCTGCTCCGGCGGGGACCAGCGCGTGCGGGGGGACTCCGGCTACCTCGCCGAGGACGACGCCGGCCGGGCGGGCGTGGGGCGCTTCCACGTGACCGACCTGCACGTGCAGATCCGCCGCCTGCCGAAGCCCGTCGTGGCGATGGTCGCCGGCTACGCGATCGGCGGCGGCCACGTGCTGCACCTCGTCTGCGACCTCACCGTCGCCGCCGAGAACGCCCGCTTCGGGCAGGTCGGCCCGCGCGTGGGCTCCTTCGACGGGGGCTTCGGGGCGGGGCTGCTCGCGAACCTCGTCGGGCCCAAGAAGGCCCGGGAGATCTGGTTTCTCTGCCGCCAGTACACGGCCGCGCAGGCCCTGGAGATGGGGCTCGTCAACACCGTCGTCCCCTTGGAGCGCCTGGAGGAGGAGACCGTCGGGTGGTGCCGCGAGATGCTCGCCCTCTCCCCCTTCGCGCTGCGCCTGCTGAAGGCCTCCTTCAACGCCGCCGAAGACGGCCTCGCCGGCATCCAGCAGCTCGCCCACGACGCCAACCTGCTCTTCTACGGCAGTGCCGAGGCCCAGGAGGGCCGCGACGCCTACCGCGAGAGGCGCACGCCGGACTTCTCGCGGTTCCCGAGGAGGGCGTAGGCGTGCGCCGCCCGCGTCCGCACACTGCCCGCCGCCGCTCACAGGTGGGCGAGCTCCTAGTCGGGGTGGGTGGGCGCCAGTCCCGGGGCGGGTTCGAGAGCCGAGGGGCGTGACCGCCGTGCCCTCCTCCCCGCCGCCGCCGCTCAAAGATCGGCCGGCCGGACGACCGGCGGCGCTCGATGTCCCGCGCGGATCGAGCGCCGTGCACATCTGGGTGATGGCCGCGCGCGTGCGCACCCTGCCCGCCGCCGTCGCCCCGGTGCTCGTGGGCACCTCGCTCGCCCTGGGGGCCGGGCACTTCGACCCGCTCGCGTTTCTCGCCGCGCTGCTCGGCGCTGTCTTCATCCAGGTCGGCACCAACCTCTCGAACGACTACTCCGACGCCCGCCGCGGCGCCGACGCCGAGGACCGCCTCGGCCCCGTGCGCGTCACCGCCGGGGGCCTCGTGCCGCCCCGCCAGGTGCTGCTCGCCACCTACGTCACGTTCGGCCTGGCGGTGCTCTGCGGGGTCTACCTCGTCGCGGTCGCCGGGTGGGGGTTGATCGCGGTCGGCGCCGCCTCGATCCTCGCCGGCGTCCTCTACACCGGGGGCCCCCGCCCCTACGGCTACGAAGGGCTCGGGGAGCTGTTCGTGTTCCTCTTCTTCGGACTCGTCGCCGTCACCGGCTCCTACTACGTGCAGGTCCAACACCTCCCCTGGCAGGCGTTCGCGTGCGCCGTCCCCGTCGGCCTGCTGGCGAGCGCGATCCTCGTCGTCAACAACGTCCGCGACATCGACACCGACCGTCGCGCCGGCAAGCGCACGCTCGCGGTGCGCCTCGGCCGCGAGCGCACCCGCACCCTCTACACCGCGATGCTCGCCATCGCTTTCCTCACCGCCCCCCTGCCGTGGGCGCTCGGCTCGATGAGCGCCTGGCTGCTGCTCCCCTGGGCCACGGCCCCCCTGGCGCTCTCGCTGGTCAGAGTCGTGCGCACGCGCGTGGACGGCCCCTCGCTGAACGGCGCCCTGGCGCGCACCGGCCTTTTGCAGCTGCTCTTCTGCCTGCTCTTCTCCGCGGGGATCCTCGCTGGCGGAGGAATCGGCTGAGCCTCCCTCGACTGAGCCCGCGATGAGGACGATCCGGCTGAACCCCCTTGACTGGGCCTCCCGCGATGAGGACGATCCGGAGCCCCCTCGAGAGGGACTCCCGCGATGAGGATGATCGTCACCGAGCGTGTGCTGGCGCTCGCCCAGCCGCTGGAGACCTCCTACGGCACCGTGCGCGAGCGGGAGCTGCTGACCGTCGCGCTGACCGACTCCGACGGGATCACCGGCTACGGGGAAGCCACGCCGCTGCAGCCCTACGACGGGGTCTCTCTGGCGCGCGTACGGCGGGCGCTCGAGGCCTACCGGCCCGTGCTGATGCAAGGATTAGAGCCCACCCACCCCGCAACCGGCGTGCAACTGATCGACGCCTGCCGGCGCCTGGACGATCTCCCTGCGGCGCTCGCCGCGATCGACCTCGCGCTATGGGACCGCGCGGGCCGCCGTGCGGGGCGGCCCGTGGCAGCGCTGCTCACCGACGACCCCGCCACAGAGGTCGCCGTGAACGCAACCGTGGGCGCGACCGATCGGGCGGGCGCCGCGCAGCAGGCCGCGCGTGCGGCGCAGGCCGGATATGGGTGCGTGAAGGTGAAGGTCGGCATTGGCGACGACGCGGGGCGCGTGGCGGCGGTGCGCGCCGCGATCGGCCCCCACGTCGAGCTGCGCGTTGACGCCAACGGCGCGTGGGACGTCGAGGGCGCGGTGCGCGCGATCGAAGCGCTCGCCCCCGTGGGCCTCGAGCTCGTGGAGGAGCCCACGCACGGCCTGGAGGCGGTGCGCGCGGTGCGCGAGCGGGTGGCGGCGCGCGTGGCGATCGACGAGACCGCCGCCGAGCACGGCGCGCTCGGCGCGGGCGTTGCCGACGCGGTCTGCCTGAAGATCTCCCGCTGCGGGGGCATCGCCGGCCTGCTCGCCGCCGCCGCGCTCGTGCGGGCCTCCGGCGCGGAGGTCTACCTCGCCTCGACCCTCGACGGCCCGCTCGGGGTCGCCGCCGCGGTGCACGCCGCCGCCGCACTAGCCTCGCGTGGCCCGCTGCCCGCGTGCGGGCTGGCGACGCTCAGCCTCTTCGACGGCCTCGAGGACCCTTTGCCCGCCCGCGACGGGCGCATCGCAGTGCCCTCCGCGCCGGGGTTGGGGGTCGATGTGGCCTGATGGGGCGAAAGAACTTTTAAGACCCTATATACCCGATGGTCAAAGGAACTTTTCAGACCCCATATACCTGATGGTCAGAAGAAACTTTTCAAACCCTATATGGCCCGATGGCAAAAGAACTTTCCAGGCCCATATATAGGGGGTCGTTTCGCAAAAGCATCCACACCACGCCACACCTCAGAGCGCCTGAGCGACCGCCGCGGGGTTCTCCAGCGGCAGCCCATGGCCGCCGGGCGTAACGAGGAGCGCCCCATCCGCCAGCCGCTCGACCATCCGCCGCCCCAGCGCCCGGAACTTCGCGTCGCGCTCGCCGACGAGGACGGTGACGGGCATCGACAGATCGGCCAGCCGATCCCACAGCGGTTCCATCTCCCCCGTGCCGAGGCCCCGCAGGACGGCGGCCAGAGCGTCCGGCCGGTTGCGACGTTGATCTTCGCGCGCCAGCGCGCCCACCTCGGGGGGATCGTCGGCGAACAGCGGCTGAGTGCGCCAGCGCTCGATGAACTCCTCGAACGGCGCGTGTTCGAGCTCCTCGGCAAGCGCGTGGTCCGAGTGCCGCCGTGCGGCCCGCTCGGCCTCGTTCTCGATGCCCGGGTTGACGCCCACGAGCACCAGCCGCGCCACCCGCTCAGGGGCGACGAGCGCGACGTGCAGCGCGATCCGCCCGCCCATCGAGTAGCCGCACAGAACGAAGCGCTCGGGGCTGGCGGCGAGCACGTGCTCGGTGCAGCCGGCAAAGGAGATCGGCCGCGGCGCGTCCGCCGCCTCGCCGTGGCCGGGCAGGTCTATCGCCAGCGGCCGGTAGCGTTCACGATCCAGCAGCCCCACCACGCCATCCCACGCGCGGCGGGTGCCGCCGAAGCCGTGCAGCAGGACGACGTTCTCGGGCACGCCGCGATCCTATGACTCCCGCCACCGACACATATCTCCTCCTGCGCGCGTTCGTGGACGAGCTCGCGCGCTGCGGATTGCGGGACGTATGCACCTCGCCGGGGTCGCGGAGCGCGCCGCTCGTGCTGAGTCTCGCGCGGGAGCCCCGGCTGCGCTGCCACTCACACATCGACGAGCGCTGTGCAGGTTTCTTCGCGCTGGGGCTCGCGAAGGCGTCGGGAAGACCTACCGCGGTGGTGTGCACCTCGGGGACCGCCGCCGCGGAGCTGCTGCCCGCCGTGATCGAGGCGCACGAGGCTGGCGTGCCGCTGCTGATCCTCACCGCGGACCGCCCCCCCGAGCTGCGCGAGAGCGGTGCGGGGCAGACGATCGACCAGATCAAGCTATACGGGGACGCCGCCAAGTGGTTCTTCGAGGTCGGCGTGCAGGATTTCGAGGCCGCAGGGACAGGCAAGGCCGATATCGGTGACTCGGGGCGAGCGCGGCTGCGCTGGATGCGCACGCTCGCGTGCCGCGCCTATTGGCAGGCGCTTGAGGGTCGCCCCGGGGCGGTGCACCTGAACTTCCCGCTGCGCGAGCCGCTTGTGCGAAGCGAGGGGGAGCCCCTACCCCACGACGGCACCGGGCGTCCCGATGGCCGTCCGCTCGTGACCTGCACGCCTGCGCGCCCGACAGCGCCCGAGGACGCGCGTTCCCTCGCCGTGCCCGTGGCCGCCGCCCGCCGGGGGGTGGTGGTGGCCGGGCGCTACGAGCGCGACACCGCGCTCGGAGAGGCCGCGTCAGCGTTCTGCGCGGCGGCCGGCTGGCCACTGCTGGCCGACCCGCTCTCGGGCGCTCGGCGCGGGGAGGCGGCGGTGGCGCACTACGACGCGCTGCTGCGCCACGGCCCGTTCGCCGCAGACGTCAAGCCCGACCTCGTGCTGCGCGTCGGCGACCTGCCCACCTCCAAGCCCCTGCGCGGGTGGCTCGCGAGCATGTGTGACGTTCCGCAGGCAGCGATCGAGCAGGAGGGCCGCTGGCAGGACCCCGACGCGACGCTCTGCCGACGCTTCGCGGTGGAGCCCGCCGCGACGTTGCGGCAGCTGGTGCAGGACGCGCCCGCACCCGACCCCGACTGGCTCGCCAGCTGGCGTAGCGCCGACGAGCTCGCCGCAGAGGCGATCCTCGGAGTGCTCGCCGCGGAGGGCATCAGCGAGCCCGCGGTGGCCGCCGAGCTCGGCGTGCTGCTGCCCGAGCAGGCGACGCTGTTCGTGGCCTCCTCGATGCCGGTACGCGACATCGAGAGCTTCTGGCCGGTGCGAGCCGATCCTCCCCGCGTGCTGTGTAACCGCGGCGCCAACGGAATCGACGGGACCGTCTCCAGCGCCTTCGGCGTCGCCGCCGCCGACGGCCGCGGGCCAGTGGTGCTGCTGATTGGAGACGTCGCGCTCGCGCACGACATCGGCGGCCTGCTCGCCGCCCGGCGCCTGGAGCTGGATCTCACGATCGTGCTGATCGACAACGGGGGCGGGGGCATCTTCGACTTCCTGCCCGTCGCGGGCGACCCGATGGCGCGGGCGGAGAACGAGACCACTGGGCGTGCCGGGCGCAGCGAGGCCCCGGGGCAGGCCGCGGAGGAACACACGGGACAGCGGTGGGAGGATGGCACGGTGCAAGACATCTACACCCGCCACATCGCCACCCCCACGGGTCTCGACTTCGCGCAGGCAGCGCGGCTCTACGGTTTGGAGCACGAGGTGGTCGCAGACATCGCCAGCTTCCGCGAGGCACTCGAGCACGCGCTCACGCCGCGCCCCCACGGCTCGCGGATCATCGAGGTGCGCACCGACCGTGCGCGCAACGTGGCGCTCCACCGCCGCGCGTGGGAGGCCGTCGCCGGCGTGCTGGATGGGGGAGCCTGAGCTCCCGCGGGGAGCCAGAAGCGGGAGATGCTTGCTTACCTCCTATGGCACCGCCCGGCGGACGGGATCGAGCGCAAGACCTACGAGCACGCCTGCGAGCGCTTCCACCGCTCGCTGCACCACTCCCCGCCGGCGGGCTTTCGAGGCTCGGCGGCGTTCCGAGTGAGTGAGCCTCCGTGGCTGGCGCCCGCGCAGGGCAGCACGTACGAGGACTGGTACCTGCTCGACGACTTCGCCGCCCTCGGGGTGCTCAACGAGGCGGCCGTAGCGCACGGGCACCGCAGCGCCCACGACGAGGTCGCGCGGCGCTTCGGCACGGGCGCGGGCGGCCTGTACGGCCTGCTGGAGGGCCACGCAGACCTAGCAGCCGCGCCACAGGCCATATGGGTCTCCCGCCCGCCAGGCGAGTCGCGCGGCGAGCTCGCCCAGCTGCTCGGAGATGGCATGGACCCCACGCACGCGAGCCTATGGCGCCGAGCGCTGGTGTTCGGCCCGGCCCCCGAGTACTGCCTACTGTCCCCCGAGCCCCCCAAGGGCGTCTCCCCCACGCGCCTGCCGGAGGGTTGGCGCGCCACGGTCTGCGAGCGGGAGATGCTCTGGCACGGTTGACCGCGCGATGGGCCACGAGCTATCGAGCATCGCGTTCTCGCACCAGTGCATCTGGCTGTACCGCCTACCCGGTCCAAATTTGTACCGGGTAGGCGGTACATATAGGCCTACGGTGACACTTCAACGCGGACCAGCCTTGCAACTGCAGGTTTTCTACAGACGCAAGTCGGAGCAGTCCGCCGGCCATAGGCGTCGCCCGTACGAACCCGGATCGGCGTGCAGGGGATTGTACCGCATATCAGTCCAAAATTGTACCGTGTAGGCGGTACAATTTAGAGCCTACGGAGACCCCTCCTCCGCAGCCCGGTCCGCAAGCGGAGAGGCCCGCCGCAGCCACTCTCCGAAGAGCGGATCGACGATGTACCAGATGCCGTCCCGAAGATCGACCAATCCACGCCCCTGCAAGCGGATGAGCGCCGGGCGCACGCGCGAGTGGCTGGAGAACCCATAGCGCGTCGCGGACGGGCGACTGGTGATGTTGTCGCCACCGCGGTCGGCCAGCAACTGCAGCGCGCGAACCTCGTTGACCTCCCCAACGTCCCCGCTCATCAGCACGTGCAGGACGGCGGCGAACTCGGATCGCTCGATGCTCTGCACGAGCCGGTCGTGCGCGTCGATCACGGTCTCGAGCGTCATGTGCCGGCCGGCCGGCGTGGCCGCCCAGCACTCCCATGCCAGCTGCTGCGTGCTGCGGGGGTGTGCGCCGGTGGCGCTGAGCAGGTAGCCCAGCGCGTCATCGTCCGCCGGACGGCCGGTCTCCTCGAACTGGAAGTCCAGGTACTCCAGGAAGTCGGCCCGACCGATGGCCGGCAGCTGCATCTGCGCGGCCTCGCCGAAGAGGGGCTGGTGGGAGTCCTCGAGCATCATCTTCAGCGCGTTGCGGATCGATCCCGTGAACAGCAGCGAGACGTGGTTGGAGCCGGAGCTCATGAGCGCCGAGCGGATGATCGCCAGCGGATCGCCCGGGCAGTGGCGCAGCCGCTGGAACTCGTCGAAGACCACGACGAGGTGGTCGGACAGGGAGCGCAGGGCGAGGAGCTGTGCGTGCAGCGTCTCGGCGTCCTGCGCCGGATTGACCACGGCGCTCTTCACCGAGCCCTTGATGACCCTGATGTCGAAGCCGATCTCCTTCTCCAGCGCGCCGATCTGCCGCTGGGCGGCCCGTCGCAGGCTCTTGACCGGGTGATTGAGCATCGCGTCGTGCACGCACCCGATGAACCCGGGGATGCTCACCACACGCTGGAGGTTGACCTTGACGACGTCGAACGGCGGGGCGCCGTCGCCGTGGCTCTTTGCGAGCTCGAGCGCCAGCTGGTTGGTGAACGTCGTCTTGCCCGTGTCGCGCGGCCCGAACAGCGCGACGTTGGTCTGCCCCTTCAGCGTCAGCGCGACCTGGTTGGCGAACGCCTCCATGCCGACGATCTTCGACGGGTCATCGAGCGGGCGGTCCCAGATGAACGGGTTGAGCACAGCCGACACCCCACCGATTGTACCGCCTACCCGGTACCAACATGGACCGCCTACCCGGTACAACAGCTATCTTGACGATGTCGAGTCGCGCCGCTCACATGATCTGCGCGAACTGACGAGTCGGCGCCGGCAAGCCAAACGGGAATCAGCGGCCGTTTCGGCCCGCGACAGTCCTACCGCGCGTCGAGTACCCGCTCGCGCCGGTAGCGACGCCATGAACGTCGAGCGGCGGCGAGCGCGAGGACCAAAAGCGCCAGCGGCAGGAGGATCGCGGCGGCGATGAGCATGACGGCGAGCGTCACGACGAGCACTCTGCCTGCGTCGTGAAGCCCTCGGTGGAGCGTGAGTCCTTCGCTTCCGGCGCGCGCGTCGCCGAGCACGGTCACTTCCACTTCGGCGGTGCTCGCACGCTGTGAGACCGCTTGGAGCGCCGACCGGGCCTGGGTGATCGCCCTGCGGGACTGCGAGAGTCGTTCGCGCAGGCTGTCGATCTGGCCTTCGGTGGTTGCTCCGGCCAGCGCGCGGAGCAGCGCCCGCCGTTCGGCGGTGGCGTCGCCGAGGCGCTGACGAGCCGCGTCGTAGGTGTTGGTGATGTCCTGCAGCGACTGGCTCTCGGCAACCACCGGCGCCAGCTGCGCGAGCGAGGCCAGGGCACCACTGAGCTTTGCGCTCGGCAGTCGCAGGTCGAGTTCACCACGGCTCGAGCCTTCGTGCTGCACCTGCACCTGGGAGCTCTGGATGAAGCCGCCAAAGCTCACCGCCAGGCGAGCCACGCGGTCGGCGACCGTCTGCACTTCGGAGGGAATCGCCGACAGGCTGATCGACGCCGCGAGCTGCTGGACGCGCCCAGACGCGCCCGCCACTCCACTCGCAGCCGGTGCGTTCGAGGCCTGAGCGTTCGAGGCCGCACCGCCGGGCCCCGATGTGGCGCTTTCCGCCGCGGCGCCTTTACCTGCGCCGATCGCACCCGTCGAAGTGCGGGCGCCCACGTTGGAGGACCCAGCCCGCTGAGGTGGGGCCGATACCCCGGTCGGTCCCGTGCCGGCCCGCCAAGGGCCGGCGATGACCACGGCCACGATGAGCGCGCCGATCGTCGCGATGCCGGCCACCGCCGCGAGGCCGACCCCCGCGCCTGAAAGACCTGGTGGCCTCGGCAGCCGACCCAATCGACGGCGCAGCCGCTTGGGGGCAGAGCCCGGGCGCACAGGATTCGTAGGCATCGCGGGCGGGGCAGGCGAGGCTGCCGTGCCAGCTCCAGCACGCTCCAACGGGGTCACCTCGCGCGGTCGCCGCGCCCCCCGTTCGGCGATCCGCTCTCTGAGCTGGCGCTCGAACTCGGGCGTCATCGGCGACGTCAGAGCACGTACGTCCTCGCGCAGCTCACGCCAGGAATCGGCCACCGAGTCCTCTCCCTCGCCGCTCAGAGCAGCGTCGAGCTCGGCGTGCCAGGCATCGTTGGGCCCTGCCTCGCTGCGGCCGGGGAAGGGGATGATCCTCATGCGACCTCCTGTCGTTCCATCCCAAGGCACCCCTCGCGCAGTCGCGTGAGCGCTCGGTGCAGGCGGGTACCGGCGTTCGACTCGCTGACGTCGAGCGCTCGCGCGAGCTCGCTGTTGGAGAGCTGGCCGTGGAACTTGAGCAGCACCACCTCCCGCTCACGCAGCGGCAACGCCAAAAGCGCATCGCGAACCGTCGCGCGACGCACGATCTGCTCGAGCGCCTCCTCGGAGCCCCGATCGCCGGACAGGCTCTTCGGGCAACTCGCACTGGGGCCGACGTCGGCGTCGGCGCAGCTCGTCGAGCGCCGCGTTACGCGCGATCGCGAAGAGCCACGCTCGGGGGGTTCCGCGACCGCGATCGAGACGCGAGCGCGAACGGTAGAGCCGCTCGAACGCGAGCGCGGTCACGTCCTCCGCCGCAGACCTGTTGCCGAGCAGCGAGATGGCATACGCGTGCACGTCGGCGGCACACCCACGAAAGAGCGCCTCGAAGGCGACGTCGTCGAGACGGGCGCCCACGGACGACGGGACGGTCCGCGGCTCAGTGTCATCGGAAGAAGGCACGAGTGCGCTCACAACCCTGACTACGCTCGGGGCCCAGGTCCATCACAGATCGCGCAGGGATCTCTGGACCATGCGGCCTCGAGCGATGCCCGATGCTCACCCTGGCCACGAGGGCGAAGGTCGCATACGGTTGTTCAAACAGGCTCACCCCGCCAGCAGCGGCAAGAGCGCCGCCAGCTTGACCTCGGTCTCCGCCAACTCCGCGGAGGGGTCAGAATCGCGCACGACACCCACGCCGGCGTAGCAGCGAGCGATGCGGCCGCGCAAAAGCGCGCAGCGCAACGCGACACAGAACTCGCCGTCACCGGTGGCGTCGGCCCAGCCGACGGGGCCGGCGTACCAGCCGCGGTCGAGGCCCTCCAGGGCGGGGATCAGCGGGCGGGCGCGGGCGAGCGGCTCGCCGCCGACCGCGGGCGTGGGGTGCATCAGCTCGAGCAGCTCGATCACGTCCAGGGGCTGGGCGAGCTGGGCGCGGATCGGGGTGCCGAGGTGTTGGATGTTGGCGACCTTCACGAGCGTCGGCTCGGGCGGGGCGGCGGTCCACAGGGCGTGCGGGCGCAGCGTGCGCTCGATGCGGCGGATCACGATCGCGTGCTCCTCGCGGTCCTTCTCGGAGTGCATGAGCTGTTCGCCGAGGTGGTCATCCACGGCGGGGTCGGCGGAGCGGCGCATCGAGCCCGCGAGCGCGAGCGCGCTGACACGGTGCCCCTCGCGGCGCAGCAGCAGCTCGGGGGAGGCGCCGAGGAAGGCGCCGTCGCCGCGGCCGACGCAGAAGACGAAGCACGAGGGGAAGCCCTCGCGGAGCACCCCGAAGAGCGCGGCGGGGTCGTACCCGCGGGGAGCGTGGACGTGGACCTCGCGGGCGAGCACGACCTTCTCGAGCTCCCCTGCGCGGATCAGCTCGACCGCGCGGGCCACGGCGGCCTCGTAGTGCTCGGGCGGCATCGCGCTCGCGACCCGGTAGCGCCCGGCGGGCGCGGGGTCGAGCAGCGCCAGCGGCGCCGCGCGCAGCTCGCCCACGCGGCCCTGCAGGCGGGCGAGCAGCTCCTCAGGGGTGTCGTCGGGCGCGGCGAGCGCGTGGAGCGTCAGGCGCACCTCCCCGCCGCGGCCGTCATCCCCGGAGGAGTGGGGTTCGCGGGTGAGCGCCACCTCGGGCACGATCAGGGAGGCCGGCTCGAAGCCCGTCCACGCGGGGTCCGCGCCGCCCTGGGGGGCGAAGGCGAAACCGCCGACGGCGACGGGTCCGCCCCGGCCCGGGTCCTCGGGGGGATCGCTGACGGCGGCGGCCGCCAGGGAGCGCCAGCGGTCGGCCACAGTGGCGAAGCGTTCAGGGCCGGTCGCGGTGAGCAGGGCCACCTCGCCGAGCGCCGCCAGCGCGCGGGCGCCGCGGTCGGGCTGCTCGAAGAGGAACCACGGCTCGCCGGGGCGGCGCGAGGCGCAGGCGACAGCGCTCGGGTCCACGCCGACCGATTCGGGAGACACTCGCTCCGCCGAAGCCGGGAGACGCTCGCCTTTGGCGAGCATCCCCGTTTCGGCCAGCATCCCCGAATCGGCCAGCAGCGGGAGGGTCAGCGCGGCGAGGGTCGGCTGGCCGCTGCGACGGGCGCGCTTGACGGCGAGCTGCAGGCGCGCACCGAGCCGCTCCAGGTCGCCCTCGCTTAATGCAAAGGGACTCTCGCGCGTCCGCTCAGCAGCGCCTCTCACGTCTCCGCGCGCCCCCGGGAGATGGCGATCTCGCCGGTGCGCATCATCTCGATCAGCCCGAACGGCCGCACCATGCCCTCGAAGGCCTCGATCTTCTCGGTGGTGCCGGTGACCTCGACGATGATCGAGCGCTTGGTGACGTCCACCACCTTGGCACGGAAGATCTCGGCGATCTGCATCAGCTCGCCGCGCTGGGGCCCGTCGGCAGCGACCTTGAACATCGCCAGCTCGCGCGAGACTGTGTCCTCGGGGTCGAGGTCGCGGATCTTGAGCACGTTGATGAGCTTGTGCAGCTGCTTGGTCACCTGGTCGATCGGGTGCAGGGCGCCGTCGACGGTGAGCGTCACGCGCGAGACCTGCTCGTCGTCGGTGGGACCGACGGTGAGGGTGTCGATGTTGAAGCCGCGGCGGGCGAACAGGCCGGCGATGCGGGTGAGCACGCCGGACTTGTTTTCCACGAGGATCGAGAGGACGTGCTTGCGTCCGGTGCGCAGGTTGCCGGAGGCTTCGAGCTCCTCGAGGCTGAGCGGCTCCTTGGTGGCGGGTTCACCCATTCAAATCCACCATTTCCCGTGCAGCCTTGCCCGCCGGAATCATGGGGTAAGTATTCTCCTCGCGCGTGACCCGCACGTCCACGACCACGGGGCCGTCGGTCGCGATCGCGCGCTGGATGTCCTCGACGAGCGTGTGCTTGTCCTCGAAGCGCATCCCCGTGGCGCCGTAGGCCTCAGCAAGCTTGACGAAGTCCGGGAACGAGCCCATGTCGACCTGGGAGTAGCGGCCGTCCCAGAAGAGCTCCTGCCACTGGCGCACCATGCCGAGGTAGCCGTTGTTCATGATGAACACCTTGACGGGAATGCGCTCCTGTGCGCAGGTGGCGAGCTCCTGGGCGTTCATCTGCACCGAGCCGTCCCCGGCGACGCAGCAGACCACGCGGTCGGGGCAGCCGACGGCGGCGCCCATCGCGGCCGGCAGCCCGAAGCCCATCGTCCCCAGGCCGCCGGAGTTGATCCAGCGCCGGGGGGCGGGGAAGTCGTAGTACTGGGCGGTCCACATCTGGTGCTGGCCGACGTCGCTTGCGATGATCGCCTCGCCGCCGGTGGCCTCGTACAGCGCCTGGATCATGTACTGCGGCTTGATCTCGCCGTCGGCACTGTCCTCGTACTTGAGCGGGTAGCGCTCGCGCCAGCCGTCGATGCGCTCCCACCACTCGTCCAGGCGCGCGGGGTCCGGCCCCACCGCGCGGTACTCGACGGCGAGCTTGGCGAGCACGTTGCGGGCGTCGCCGACGATCGGGATGTGGGCGGGCACGTTCTTGGAGATCTCGGCGGGGTCGATGTCGATGTGGATGAACTTCGCGTGGGGGGCGAACTCGGAGAGCTTGCCGGTGATGCGGTCGTCGAAGCGCGCCCCCACGGCGCAGATCAGGTCGGCCTCGTCCATCGCGTAGTTGGCGGCGCGGGTGCCGTGCATCCCGAGCATCCCCAGCCACTGAGGGTTGGGTTTCCCGCCCACTCCTTCCCCATCCGCCCCTGCCCCGCCGACCCGCGCGGGGAAGGCGCCGAGGCCCATCAGCGTGCAGGTGACGGGGAAGCGGTCGCAGCCGGCGAGCTCGACGAGCTCCTCGGAGGCGTTCGCGTTGACGACCCCCCCGCCGGCGTAGATCACGGGGCGCTGCGCGGCGGCGAGCGCCTTGGCGGCCTGGCGGATCTGCTTCTGGTTGCCCTCCACGGTGGGCTGGTAGCCGGGGAGGCGCAGGTCGGTGACGGGCTCGTAGGCGATCTCGGCGCGCGAAAGGTCCTGGGGGACGTCGACGAGCACCGGGCCGGGACGCCCGGAGGAGGCGATGTGGAAGGCCTCGTGGATCGCGCGGGGGATCTCCAGGGGGTGCTGGATCATGAAGGAGTGCTTGACGACGGGCATCGTGATCCCGATCGTGTCGGCCTCCTGGAAGCCGTCGGTGCCGAGCAGCTCAGTGCGGACCTGCCCGGTGATGAACACGACGGGCACGGAGTCCATCATCGCGTCGCAGATGGGGGTGACGAGGTTGGTGGCGCCGGGGCCGGAGGTGGCGAGCGCGACGCCGACCCGGCCGGTCGCCTTGGCGTAGCCCTCCGCGGCGTGGCCGCCGCCGGCCTCGTGGCGCACGAGGATGTGGCGGATGCCGGCGTCCACGAAAGCGTCGTAGGTGGGCAGGTTGGCCCCGCCGGGCAGGCCGAAGACGACCTCGACGCCCTCCGCCTTCAGACATTCCATCAGCGCATCGACTGCGCGCACGGGCCAACTCCTTTCTTCGTCGCCGTCACCGAAGAAAGGCAGTTTACCAGCGGGTTTTCACCCCCCGGGAGAATCCCGTCCCAGCGCAGCGCTCAGGAGGAACCCAGCGCGATGCCGATCGCCAGCACGATGGCGCCGCCGACGGTGACCACCAGCAGCGAGGAGCGCATCGAGACTTCCAGGAAGCGCTTGCGCACCCACGCGATCACGAACAGCTCGACGGTGACGACGACGCCGGCGACCACGAGCGCGGTGTGCACGTTGGAGATCAGGAACGGCAGCGTGTGGAACAGGCCGCCCAGCGCAGTCATCCCGCCGGTGATGCCCCCGCGTACCACAGGCGAGCCGCGGCCGGTGGTTTCGCCGGTGTCCGACAACGCCTCCGACCAGCCCATGCTCACGCCCGCCCCCAGGGCGGTGGCGAGACCGACGACGAACGCGGTGTGCGAGTCCGAGGAGATCGCGGCGGCGAAGATCGGGGCGATCGAGGAGACGGTGCCGTCGATCAGCCCCACGAGCGCGGGCTGCACCACGCGCAGCAGGAAGTCCCGCTCGTCCGCGAAGCCGGCACGGTGTACGAAGCGGGCGATCGCCGAGGGGTGCGCGGTGGAGGTCGCGGGCGTGTCCATCCTCTGTTTATAGAGCCCGCGCCGGTTCGGGCTCCCTAATCGTGCTCCCCTAACGGGACTCCACCCCACCCTGACGAAGGGTCACGATCCTCAGCTGCGCGCAGCGGAGGAGGGCGCCCACGATTCGGGCGCAAGCACGGTCTCGGGAAACTCGAGCTCCGCCCCGCAGCGGGTGCAGAGGGCGTCGTAGATCTTGGTGACCCGCCCGCAGCGGGGGCAGCGGCGGCGCAGCTCGTTGCTCTCGAAGCGGTAGAGGATCGCGGCGAGCAGGCCAAAGACAGGGATGACCCCGGAGATCAGGAACCACAGCAGGAAGGAGCTGCCCTTGACACGGCCGACGATGCCGCCGGCGAGCGCGAAGCCCAGGCAGATCACCACGTAGCCCATTGCGTGGCTCCTACAGCCCCTACAAGAGCACCCGTACAGCCCAGACGATGGCTACGATCGCGAGCACCGCGATGACGGGGACGGCGAGGAAGGTGACGATGCCGATCACGATGTGCAGCAGTACCCACGCTGCCACCGCAAGGATCAGCACCGCGACGACCATCCGACCCAGTGAGCGGGAGGAGGAGGTGGAGGGAGTGGAAGTCTCGTTCATGAGATCAGCGTAGCTCAGATGACAGGGGTCGAGCGGGGCTGACGCTCACAGCCCGAGCTGCTCGCGCACGAGCCGGGTGACGACGCCGCCGTCGGCGCGGCCGTGAGTCTCGCGCATCACGTAGCCGACGATCGGCCCAACGGCCTTGGCGTTGCCGGCACGCACGTTGGCGGCGGCCTCGGGGTGGGCGACGAGCGCAGCTGCCACCACGGCGGCGAGCTCCTCGTCACCGCTGTCCATCGCCGCGAGTCCCTCGGCCTCGACGATCGCCGCCGGCTCGCCCCCGTCGGCGACAAGCCGATCGAGCACCTGGCGGCCGGCGCCGACAGAGATGCGCTTGGAGGTGACGAGGCCGACGAGCTCGGCGAGCGCGCGGGGGGTGACACGCGAGGAGAGCGGATCCCCGCCTGCCCCCCCACCCGTCTCCCCACCGTCTCCACCGGTGTCCGCGACCGTCTCCCCACCGGCAAGCCGCGCGAGCAGGTCGCCTGAGATCCAGTTGGCGAGCGCCTGCGCGGGAGGCGCAGGACCGGCAGGCGCGGCGAGGGCGGCCTCGAAGAAGTCGCCGAGCCCGCCGCGGAACGCGAGCAGCTGCGCGCTCTCCGCGCTCAGTCCCAGCTCGCGCTCGAAACGCTCCGCGCGCGCGGCAGGCAGCTCGGTCATGTCCGCCCGGGCAGCGTCGAGCATCTGCTGGTCGATGGCCACGGGCAGCAGGTCGGGCTCGGGGAAGTAGCGGTAGTCGTGCGCCTCCTCCTTGGAGCGCAGCGAGGTGATGGCGCCCGAGCCCGGGTCGAAGTGCAGCGTCTCCTGCTCGACGTCCCCCCCACCGCGCAGGACCGCCTCCTGGCGAGCGAGCTCGGCGCGGATGCCCCGTTCGAGGAAGCGGAAGGAGTTCATGTTCTTCAGCTCCGTCTTGACGCCGAGCTCCTGCGCGCCCACAGGGCGCAGGGAGACGTTGGCGTCGCAGCGCAGCGAGCCCTCCTCCATGTTCACGTCGGAGACCCCGAGCGCGCGCAGGGTGGTGCGCAGCAGCCGCAGCCACTCGCCGGCAGCCTCGGCGGAGCGCAGGTCGGGCTCGGTGACGATCTCAGCGAGGGGAGTGCCGCCGCGGTTGAAGTCCACGACGGAGGCGTCGGAGCCGTGGATGCGTCCGGAGGCCCCGGCGTGCACCAGCTTGGCGGCGTCCTCCTCGAGGTGCACGCGGTGGATGCGCACCTCCCCCAGGCGCCCGCCGCGGCAGAGCGGCTCGTCGAACTGGGAGATCTGGTAGCCCTTGGGGAGGTCGGGGTAGAAGTAGTTCTTGCGGTGAAAGGTCGAGCGGGGAGCGAGCTCGCAGCCGAGCGCGAGCCCGATCAGCAGCCCGAAGTGCACGGCGCGCGCGTTGGCGACGGGCAGGGAGCCGGGCAGCCCCAGGCAGACGGGACAGGTGCGGGTGTTTGGAGGCTCCCCGAAGGAGAGCGCGCAGCCGCAGAACATCTTCGTCGCGGTCGCAAGCTGCACGTGGATCTCCAGGCCGATGACGGGCTCGTACTCGACGGTGCTCACGCCGTCCCCCCCCGTGCGCGTCATGCCCGCGCCCGCGACCCGTCGAAGCCGAGCGCGCACTCCAGCGCGTACGCGGCGTCGAGCAGGCGGTTCTCGCTGAACACGGGACCCGCGAGTCTGCAGCCCGACGGGCAACTCGCCCCCGGCGCCGTCGGGGGCGAGCCCGCAGGGGATCGAGATCGCGGGCAGGCCGGCGAGCGACATCGGGACGGTGCAGAAGTCACTCAGGTACATCGACCAGGGGTCGTCGAGACGCTCCCCCAACCCGAAGGCGACGGTCGGAGAGGTAGGAGTCACGATGAAGTCGCAACGGTCGAAGGCGAGGCGGAAGTCCGCGGCGATCAGCGTGCGCACGCGCTGGGCGCGACCGTAGAAGGCGTCGTAGTAGCCGGCGGACAGGGCGTAGGTGCCGAGCATGATGCGCCGGCGGACCTCGGGGCCGAAGCCGTCGTGGCGGGTGCGCGTGTACAGGTCGAGCAGGTCCTCGGCGTCCGCGGCGCGCGAGCCGTAGCGCACGCCGTCGAAGCGGGCGAGGTTGGAGGAGGCCTCGGCGGGGGCGAGCACGTAGTAGGCCGACAGCGCGTGCGGGGCGTGCGGCAGGCCGACCGCCACGAGCTCCGCACCCAGCTCCTCCGCGCAACGGCAGGACGCCTCGAACGCCGCGAGCACGCCCGGCTCGATCCCCTCACCGGAGAGCTCCGCGGGGACTCCGAGCCGCACACCGTCCAGGCGCTCGGCAGAAGGCAGGACAAGCGCCTCGGGAAAGGCGAGCGAGGTCGCGTCGCGGGGGTCCTGCCCAA
>CAWJEV010000002.1:0-2720477 GCA_963842005.1 uncultured Solirubrobacterales bacterium
CTCGACCGAGCCGTCGGCTACCGGGCGCCCGGCGTGCGTGTAGGTCAGGCCGCGACGCTCTCGCGCGCCAGGAAGTACTCGACGAAGTAGTCGTCACGTCTCCGGAGCGGAAGCTGCTCGTCGGCGAGCACGCGGCGGTGGAAGGGGATCAGTGGACTTCACCCCGCGACCCTCGATCTGAAGCTCCGACAGCACGCGGTCGGGTCCCGCTCGATCGCCTCCAGGCGGGTGGGCGCCCCACACGATCACTTGGCGATCAGCGAGTCGTCAGAACGGGGCGATATCCGGCCCGGGTACAGTCAGAGTCCCCACACGTCCCACGCCCGCCGGGCGGGACGTACACGTGCACAGGCGACACTGCGGCCGGCGCGGAGTCCCGGTCGGGTCCTCAGCGTTCACACGACACTCGATCGCGTCGCCGCGCGGCACGACGTTCCTCCTGGGAGACCGACAACGGCTCGCCGACGGCGACGCGGATCTGCTCCTGGATCAGGTCGACGCTCGTGACCATCTCGCTCACGGGGTGCTCGACCTCGATGCGGCGTTCGTCTCCATGAAGCTGAGAGGTTGCCCCTGGGCGTGACCAACTCCATCGTGCCGGCGCCGGTGTAGCCGCCGGCCAGGCGCCGGCGACGGCACGCTCGCCGATGTCGCGGCGCTGGGCGTCGGAGAGGTCGATCAGGGCGCCTCCTCGATCAGCTTCTGGTGGCCGCGCTGCACCGAGCATCACGTCGAAGAAGTACACGCCGTGCCGTGGTTGTCGCAGACAACTGGACCTCGGTGTGGCGCGGGCGTCGAGGTAGCGCTCGATGTAGACGGCGCTGTCCTTGAACACGCCTGCGCGGTCGCGCGCGTCGTCTGGTCGAGGCGCCCGGATCCTCGGCGCGGCGCACGACCTTCATGCCCCGCCCGCCGCCGCCGCGACCGCCTTGATGATCACCGGGTACGCCGATCCCGCTCGATCTCCTGCGCCTGCTCCGCGCGTCTCGCACGGGCTGGAGCGTGCCCGGCAGGAGCGGCAGCCCGGCCTTCTGCATCAGGTCGCGGCGATCGCCTTGTCGCCCACCTTCTCCATCGCCTCCGGGCGGGCCCGATGAACGTGATCCCGTTGTCGGAGCAGATCTCGGCGAAGAAGGGGTCCTCGGAGAGAAACCCGTAGCCAGGGTGAATCGCGTCGGCGCCGGTCTTCTGGCGGCGCCGATCACGGTGGGGATGTGCAGGTAGCTCTTGCCGGCGGTGGTGCGGGCCCGACGTGCACGGCCTCGTCGGCGAAGCGCACGACGACCGACTCGGCGTCGGCGGTCGGAGTGATCGCGACCGACTTGATGCCGAGCTCGCGGCAGGCGCGCGCCACTCGGAGCGCGATCTCACCCCGGTTGGCGATCAGGACCTTCTCGAACAAAGCGCCTGAGTCCTCGGCTGGCTCGAGGAACATGAGCACCTGCTCGAACTCGACCCACTCGCCGTTCTCGACGACGATCTCGGCGACCGTGCCGCCCTCGCCGGCCGCCACCTCGTTCATCATCTTCATCGCCTCGACGATGCAGACGGTCTGCGCCGGGCTCGACGCTCGAGCCGACCTCGACGAACGGCTTGGCGCCGGGCTGTGCGGCGCCGTAGAAGGTCCCCACCAGGGGCGCCAGGACCGGCACCCTGTTGTCCTGCTCGAGGTCGCCGATCGTGAAGACGCCCGAGGCCATGCGTGCGCCGGGGGCGATGCTCATGCCAGGGCCCGCGCCGGTGGCGACAGGACCGCTGGGCAGCGGCGGCGGAGGCGGCGCCCCGGGCACACCCTGCGCCGCCGGCGGCGACCCGCGCTCGATCTCGATCTTGTAGTCGCCGGCCGCGACCGCGAAGCGCTGCACGGTGCTGCCCTCCAGGCGCTTGATCAGATCGCGGGCCTCGGCCCAGACTGACTGGATCAGCTCTCTGTCGGGGGTGCTCTGGGTGTTCTCGTTCTCGCTCATGATGTCTCCCCCTGTGATAGTGGCGGAAGTGTGGGCTGGCGCCCCGGGGTGCCGAACTTGCGAAAGCGCTCGTAGCGCTGGGCGATCAACTCGTCCCGGCTGAGCGGGAGCAGCTCACTGAGGCTGGCCACGATCGCGGCCTTGAGGTTCGCCCCGGCGCCCGGCGGGTCTGCCTGCGCGCCGCCCTCGGGCTCGGGCACGATCGCGTCCATCACCCCCAGGCGCAGCAGACTCGGGGCTCGTGATGCGCAGCGCCTTGGCGGCGCGCGGGGCGGCCGAAGCGTCCTTGAAGAGGATCGTCGAGCAGCCCTCGGGGCTGATCACCGAGTAGTAGGCGTTCTCCATCATCAGCACCCGGTCAGCCGCGGCGAGCGCGAGCGCGCCGCCGCTGCCTCCCTCTCCGGTGACGGCGGTCACGAGCGGCACGGGCAGGCGTGACATGAGCGCGATCGATTCGGCGATCGCGTTCGACTGTCCCCGCTCCTCGGCTCCGAGGCCCGGGTAGGCCCCGGGTGTGTCGACGACGGTCACCAGCGGCAGGCCGAAGCGGGCCGCGTAGCGCATCAGCCGCATGCTCTTGCGGTAGCCCTCGGGCTCGGGCATCCCGAAGTTGTGCTCCACCAGACTCGCTCGTGGTGTGACCCTTCTGCTGCCCGATCGCCATCACTGTCAGCTCGCCCAGGCGCGCGAGGCCCGCGACGATCGCGTGGTCCTCCTCGAACAGCCGGTCGCCGTGCAGCTCCTGGAAGCCGTCGAACACGAAGCCGACGAGGTCGAGGAAGCGCGGGCGGTCGATGTGGCGGGCGAGCTGGACCACCTCCCAGGGATCGCGTGCCGGCAGCTGCTCGGGATCGACGATCGCAGCCGTCCCCTCGGTGGCTGGCAGGCGCCGCTGTTGTGTCGCGGCGTCCTCGCCGCGAGCGGCCTGCGCCTGGGCGTGGAGCTCGAGCAGGTTGCGGATCGTGCGCCGCAGACCTTCGCGCGGCTCGACCAGGTCGAGCATCCCGTGCTCGAGCAGAAAGCCGGCGGTCTGGAACCCGTCGGGCAGCTTCTGGCGGATCGTCTGCTCGATCACCGATGGTCCGGCGAAGCCGATGTGCGCGTCGGGCTCGGCGATCAGGATGTCGCCGAGCGTCGCGTAGGAGGCGCTGACGCCGCCGTAGGTGGGGTCGGTGAGCAGCGAGATGAACAGCACACCCTCCTCGGCGAGGCGCGCCATCGCCTGAGAGGTCTTGACCATCTGCATCAGTGACACGCACCCCTCCTGCATGCGGGCGCCGCCGGAGGCCGAGATCACCAGCAGCGGCGTGCGCGTCTGGAGCGCCAGCTCGGCCGCGCGCGTGATCGACTCGCCGACCGCGCCGCCCATCGAGCCGCCGATGAACGAGAAGTCGATGCCCGCCACGACGATCGGCAGGCCGTCGATCGTGCCGGTGCCGTGCAGCGCGCCCGTCTTGGTCTCGCTCTTCTTCTGCGCCTGCGCGATCCGCTCGACGTAGGGCTTTGAGTCCGCGAAGGAGAGCGCGTCGAGGATCTCGAGGTCGCCGCTCAGCTCCTCGAAGCTGTCCTCGTCCAGCAACTGGCCCAGACGCTCGCGGATGCGCAGCCGGAAGTGGTGGTTGCAGTCGGGGCAGACGCCGAGGTTGCGACGCAGGCGCTTGTGGTAGACGAACGCTGCACACGAGGGGCAGCGAAACCACTCGACGGCGTCGGCACGGCTGGCTGTCGCGAGCTCAGCCAAGGACGTCTTCCGAAGCGAGACGGCGATCGTCGGCGTGCACGCGCCGGTACTCTGCCAGCGACGCGCTCAGGGCGGCGTCGACCTCCTCGCGCGTGGGCGCCTGCTCGGCCGGTTCGCCGCTCTGTGCTTGGAGGAAGGCGATCAGGTTGACCGTGCGTCCCTGCGAGTCGCTGAGGGGAACCTCGCGCGCGAGCGCAAGCGCGCGTTGCCAGTCCTCGCGCTGGATCTCGGCTTTGACGATCCCGCGCAGGGGATAGGCCTCCAGCCCGGGTACGTCGTCGAGCTCGCGCAGGCGCCCGAACGCCGCCACCGACTCGTCGAGCTGGCCGACCTCGAGGCTGAGCTCGGCCACGTCGAGCGCGGCCATGAAGTCCCCAGGCTCGGCCTCGGCGATGCGTTGGGCCTGGGCCAGCGCCTCCTCGTAGTGGCCGAGCGTCCGGTACATGTCGACCAGGCTGATCGCCGCGGTGGAGGCTCCGCGCATACTCTGCGCCGCCTGGCTGAGGTAGCCCACGGCCTCCTCCTCGCGACCGGTCGCGGCCGAGGTGTGGCCGAGGTGGCTGAGCGCCACCTGGTCGGCGGGGTTGAGCTCGACCGCCCGGCGAAAGGCGTCGCCCGCCTCGTCCATGCGGCCCTCGGTCGCGAGCGCCTCGCCCAGGTAGTGCCAGGCGTCGGCGTTCTGGGGAGCAAGCTCGGTGGCGCGCCGCAGCTGCTCGGTGGCGTCCTCCGCGTCGAGCTCCACGCCGGCGCGCCCGGCGAGCAGGAGCAGCTCGACGTCCTCCGGCGCGGCGGCGAGACCCGCGAGGGCGGCCTCTCGGCTCTGACGGTACTCGCCGGCCTGGAGGTGGGCGTCCGCCCGTTGCGCGGCGTCTGAGCTCATCGGTCCCTCGCGGCGTCCGTGCTCATCGATCCCTGCACGTCGCGTGGTCCCTCCACGTCCTCACGCCTTGGATCCCGGCCAGACCCAGTTGGTGAGCTCGGGCGGGTCGTCGCCGAACTCGCGGGCGTAGCTGCGGTAGGCGGCGAGCTGCTCGCGGTACTTGGCGACCGCCGCCTGTGCGCCGCCGATGTCGCGCACCGCGAACGCGCCCGACATGCCGCCGATGTTGTCGCTGATGGCCACGTCGACGCGGCTCAGCCCCTCGATCGCCAGCTGGTAGCGGTCGACGCCGTTCATCGCCAGCAGGTCGAAGGGCGTGGTGGTGGTGCCCTCCTCGGCGTAGCCGCGCACGTGGAAGCGCTCCTGCTGGGGGCGGCGGTGGATCAGCTGGTGAACCGCCGAGGGGTAGCCGTGGAAGTTGAAGATCACCGGGCGGTCCGTGGTGAACAGCGCGCCGAACGCGGCCGCCGACATGGCGTCAGGGTGCTTGCCCGGCGCCGCCAGAGCGAACAGGTTGGTGACGTTGACGAAGCGCACCTTCAGGTCCGGCACGTCCTCTTTGAGCAGGCTCGCGGCCGCCAGCAGCTCGATCGTCGGGATCGTGCCGCAGCTGGCGAGCACCAGGTCGGGCTCACCGTCGTCGTTGTTGCTCGCCCACTTCCACGCCGAGGCCCCGGCGCGGACGTGCTCACGGGCCTCCTCCATCGAGAGCCACTGCGGCAGCGGCAGCTTGGAGCCGATCACGAGGTTGATGCAGCCCGTCGCCTGCAGGCAGTGGTCCATCGTGGCCAGCAGCGTGTTGGCGTCCGGCGGCACGTACACGCGCGCGTGCTCCTCGCGGCGGTTGAGCATCGAGTTGATGAAGCCCGGCATCTGGTGGGAGTAGCCGTTGTGGTCCTGGCGCCAGCCCTCGGATGTGAGCAGGTAGTTCAGCGACGCGACGGGCTCGCGCCAGGGCGCCTCCTCGCGGGACATCTTCAGGAACTTGCCGTACTGGTTGACCATGCCGTCGACGATCGGGATGAACGCCTCGTAGCAGGGGAAGATCCCGTGGCGGCCGGTGAGCACGTAGCCCTGCAGCCAACCCTGGCAGTTGTGCTCGGAGAGAACCTCCATGATGCGCCCGTCGGGCTTGTAGTCGGGGCTGACCTCGGGGTCCACCGGCCACTCGTAGGCGTGGTTCTCGACCTCGAACAGCGCCCCGAGCCGGTTGGAGGCGACCTCGTCCGGGCACACGACGCGGAAGTTGGCCTGCTCGCGGTTGAGCTCGAAGACCTGCCCGAGGTACCCCCCCAGCGCCCCGAGCGAGCTCTCGACGGTGCCGCCGGGCTCGGCGAGCGCTACGGCGTGAGCGCCCAGCTCGGGCAGCTGCAGCGCGACGCGCATGCGACCGCCGTTGACGTGGGGGTTGGCGCCCATGCGCCGCTCGCCGGTCGGGCACATCGCGGCGATCTCCGGGGCCGGGCCGCCGTCCTCGCCGAACAGCTCCTCGGGGCCGTAGGAGCGCAGCCACTCCTCCAGGGCTCGCAGGTGCTCGGGGTTGGTGCGGGCCTGCATCGCGGGCACCTGGTGGGCCTTCGAGGTGCCCTCCACGCGGATGCCGTCGAGCTCGCGGATACCGGTCCAGCCCTTGGGCGAGCGCACGATCAGCATCGGCCAGATCGGCCGCTCCGGCCGGCGCCCTTCGCGGGCGGCGCCCTGCAGCGCGCGGATCTCGCCGTAGGCGGTGTCGAGCGCGGTGGCCAGCTCGCCGTCGAGATCCTCGCCCTGGACGATCAGCGGGTGCCAGCCGTAGCCCTCGAACAGCTTCGTGAGCTCGGTGTCGGACATCGAGCTGAAGATCGTCGGGTTGGCGATCTTGTAGCCGTTGAGGTGCAGCATCGGCAGCACCGCGCCGCAGGTCGCGGGGTCGAGGAACTTGTTGGAGTGCCACGCGCCCGCCGTCGGCCCGGTCTCCGCCTCGCCGTCGCCGACGATGCAGGCCACGATCAGATCGGGGTTGTCCAGGGCGGCGCCGAACGCGGTCGCCAGGGCGTAGCCCAGCTCGCCCCCCTCGTGGATCGTGCCGGGTACGATCGGGGCGATGTGGCTGGGAAAGCCGCCCGGCCAGGAGAACAGGCGTACAAGCTTGGCCAAACCCTCACGACTGCGACCCATCTCGGGCTTGACGTCTTCCAGGCACCCGTCGATCCACAGGTTGGCCAGGTTCGCCGGTGCGCCGTGACCGGGACCGGTGACCAGCAGGACGCTGGCGTCGGTGTCGAGGATCAGGCGGTTCAGCCCCGCGTACATCAGGTTGATGCCGGGCACCGTCCCCCAGTGGCCGAGCAGGCGGTGCTTGACGTGCTCGGGCTTCAGCGGTTCCTCCAGCAGGTGGTTGTCCTGCAGGTAGATCATCGCCACCGCGATGTAGTTGGCTGCGCGTCGGTAGAACGCGAGCTTCTCCGAGATGGGCGACAGAGCTTGGGTAGACAACTTCCCCCCGTTCGGGCGTTGGGCTGGGCGCGAGCGGCAGGGACTATAGCGATGAAGCTCGCCACAAGCTCGACGGTGCGAGTGGCCGTCCAGAGCGTGTTCGAGCAGGCGTGCCGATCAGTTTCAAAACCCGTTTTCAGGCCAGGGGCCCACGTCAGCGCGCCCTCAGTTGGGGCGCCGTGGCCTACGGCGCAGCGACCGCCGCCGTCGTGGGTCGAACAACAGCATCCTGCGCTTGTGTCGACGCTCTTCGTCCCGCGCGCGCTCGCGGTCCTCGCTCAGGCCGACTTCGAGGAACATCAGGAGCACTGCTCCGCCCAAACCGGCCGACAGCAGGACGATCGTGAGAACCTGGCCCGTGACTCCTCCGACGAGCACGGCGCACACGCCGCCAGCGAGGACGAGCGCGGCGGCCGACCCGAACGCCAGGATGCGTGAGCGGGGGGCCACAGCACAAAGGTACCGCCGAGCGAGCGTCCCGTCTCAAGCGCTGAGTAACTTCGACGCGATCTGAAATCGAGCAGTGCGTCAAGCCGGCGGGCGGCTCGAGCAACGCGGCACAAAGGAGACGAGTGCGATGCAGGGAGAGCCCGACAGGCAAGAGCTGGAGAGCGTGATGTGGGTGGTCGAACGAGCGGTCGTCCTGCAGATCCTCAGGGACGACCACGAGGAGCGCTGGCCCCGCGCTGAGCTGGCGCAGGAGATCTCGGACTTCGAGCCGGCGGTGCTCGATGAGGCGCTCGGGCGCCTGGAGAGTGACGGCGTGCTCCACCGCCAGGACGACACGACGTGGGCCGCGCGCGCGGTACGGCGCCTCGATGAGCTCGAGCTGATCAGCATCTGAGCCGTGTGCGCCTCCGGGTGGAGTGTCTGCGGCCAACGACCGGCTGAGCCGCGGTGGCACCAGCCACCCGCCCGCGCGCAGTGGTGGCGCCTCAGCCGCGCTTGGCGCGCCAACGGTGCTCGACCCCGCCGTCGTGCGCGATCAGGGTGTCGCTCACGAGGCTCGGGGCGAACAGGCCGTGCTCGACGACGCCGGGGGTGCCCGACAGCCTGGTGGAGAGGTGCTCGGGGTCGCCGATCGGGCCAAGGTAGTCCGCGATCAGGTTGCCGTCTGGGCTCGGGGGCACGTCGCGCAGCCGCGCGGGGGCGATCGCGCCGAGCGTCGAGTGCGCTCCGAAGCGCAGGATCTCCACGGGCACCGGTGCGGTGAGCTCGGGGACGGCCTTCTCCGCGGAGGCGATCACGACGAAGCGCCGGGCGGCCGCGGCGACGATCTTCTCGCGGGTGTGCGCGGCGCCCCCGCCCTTGATCAGCCAGCCGCGCGGGTCGATCTCGTCGGCTCCGTCGATCGCGATGTCCAGCGTGCCGAGCTCGTCGAGCTCCACGACGGTGAAGCCGAGGTCCCGAGCGGCCTGCGCGGTCGCGGGGGAGGTCGCCACGCAGCGCAGCCCCTGCAGGCCGCGGGCGGCGAGCGCGGGCAGCAGGTGGGCGACGGTCGATCCGGTGCCCAGTCCCACGCGCGTGTCCGCAGTGACCAACTCCGCTGCGGCGCAGGCGGCGGTGCGCTTCTGAGACTCCACCACTCAGGAACCCGCGGTGAGCGGGGCGGCGGAGTCGGGCTCCAGCGATGCGCTGGAGTGAGCGCCGGCCGTGGGTTCCTCGCCGCGCAGGAAGCGCCAGACGGCCATCCCGGCGAGCAGGGTCATCATCACCGCGCTGCTCACGCACCACGGGCAGATCGCGTGGATCGAGAAGAGCTCGCGCGAGGTGAGGTAGACCGAGAAGCCGAAGCCCATCACGGTGAAGGCCATCGTCGCCAGCCGTGTGGGCTCGCTCTCGGGAGCGAGCAGGGAGGCGAGGATCACGATGTAGCCGATCAGCCCGATGAGTGCGACGGGCACGCCCGCGAGCTTCGAGTAGATCGAGTGCTGCACCGTCTCACAGCCGCCCCCCTTCAGGCACAGGATCGGGCCGCCGGCGTAGTGGACGTAGGTGAGGTAGCTGGCCACGCCGAGGCCGACGGTGGCGACTCCGATCATCACGAGCCGGACGACGCGCGTGCTCACTCCGGGCTCCTCGTGTTCAGGGCCTCTCTCGATAGGGGCGTGCGCCGTGCGAGCCTTGAGGGGCCGGCCCAAGGGGCCGTCCTGGGCGTCTCCGCGTCTGCCGTCTCGACGGATCGCTGTATCTGGGGCTCGGCGGGCATGCTGTGGCGCGCTCTCGCTCAGCTCAGCAGTTTGTTGATCGCGGCTTCGTACGACGAGGGTTCGTTGAACGCTTCGGCCTTGAACGGCTGCAGGGTCGTCCCGCTCTTGCCCAGCAGGAAGGAGGGGGTGCCGGTGAAGCCCTCCTGGGTGGTGGTCTGGGCGTCCCGCGTGAGCTGTTCGACGAGAGCCGGGTCGTTGCGCGCGGCGCTCCAGTTGGGGAGGTTCAGCCCGGGCACCTGCTGGGCGAGCCCCTGCAGGTAGCCTTCGGTGACGTAGCCGCTGTTCTCTTCGCCCTGCTCGTGGTAGAAGAGCTCGATGTAGTACCACGCGAGGTGCTGCTTTCCGGCGGCGAGCGCCGCGATCTGCTGGGTTCGGAACGTTTCCTGTTCCCGGGTGGCGGTCTGCATCGAGTGGTACTCGATCTTCAGCTTCCCGGTGCGCACGTACTTCGGGATCAGGGTGGGCAGGACGCCCAGCGTGAACGCCTTGCAGATCGGGCACTCGAGGTCGCCGAAGTACTGCATGGTCACGGGGGCGTTGGGGTTGCCGAGGACGTTGCCCGACTGGGGGATGCCACCGATCAGCGAGGTCACCGCGGTGACTTCCGCGTTCTTCTGGCCGCCGGTGGTGGGGATGCTCGAGTTCGTGCCCCCGCTGGTGGCGAGGAGGATCACGACGACGATCACCACCGCGGCGCCGATCACGCCGCCGAGCTGGATCATGCGCGTGCGCCGCGCAGCCTGGGCGGCGGAGGCCTCGAGCGCCTTGCGTTCAGCGCGCGCCTGCTCGCGCTTCTCCTTGCGGGTGAGGTCGGGGTCGGTGCTCGATGCGGGAGTCATGGATCAACTTTTAGCGGTTCTGGATCAAGTTTGCTTAAGGCTGCTCTCCGGAGGGTGCCTGTCAAGAGCTCAACCCACCCGCCGACCCGCCTCCCTCCGACCGGCCGCGCCTCTCTCGGGGCCGACCCGCCTCCCTGGGCTCCGAGCGGCCGGTCCGACCCCAGCTTCGAGCGGCCCACCCGCCCGGCGTCGCTCGGCGAGGATCGCCACACTGTGGAGATAGAAACACGCCTCCGTAGCTCAGCTGGATAGAGCGTCGGATTTCTAATCCGAGGGTCGCAGGTTCGAGTCCTGCCGGGGGCATCCCACAAAATATGCGCCTTTGCGGGGATTTTGCGCTTTTCCAGATCGGCGTCGACCCGCTTCCGGAGACTCTGGGGCCACCTTTGGGGCCACCCGCCCCGAAGAGGCGTCCCCGCGAGGCCCCCGGTGGGCGTGGATGCTGGAGTCGCCGGTAGGACGCCTCGTCACCGAGAGGGCGAGTTGCCTTTGCCCTTCGCCGGGCAGGGCACGGTGGTGTGGGTGTTGGCGTGGCTGCCGTCTTCGAAGGTGAGCGAGGCGGCGAAGGGGAAGCCCCCGCGGGGGCATTGGTCTGGCAGGAGGATGCCATTGGGGTGGTAGGGGACGAACTTGCCGAGGACGTGTTCGTAGTAAGTGAGCCCCCGCGGCCCGAGCGTGGCGTGCAGTCCTACGACGGCTACGTTGGGCCAGCCGGGGAGGCCGGAGACCAGCGGGAGGTCGATGCGGAGGCTTCCGCGGCCCGGCGTTGGGAGTAGCTGGCCGGGGAAGACGATCTGTTCGCTGACCGGTGTCTCGGCATCGGCGTAGAAGAGCAGCGCGAGGCGCCCATCGACGGCGGGGGTGCGAACGATTGTCACCGCGGCGGTCTCGCGGAGTATCTCTGGCCCGATCGAGATCTCGGCGAGCGCGCCGCCCTGGCCCATGCGGGAGTCGGCTGGGCAGCCTTCGGGGCCGAGGGCTTCGAGCTTTGCTTGGGAGCAGGTGGCCAGCCCAAGGCCGCTGACCGCGACTCCAAGGTTGCCCGGGTAGCGCACGGTGAGTGCGGTCAGTGGCGGAGGGACCCCGTCGGCGGGCGCCTCGATCTGGACGCCGAATTCGACCGTTGTGGCCTGGCCCAACCGCTCGGGTGTGAAGGCGACGTGGAGTCGTGCCGACTGTGCGGCGTGTGCGGTGGCGGGCAGGCACGCACAGGCCAAGAGTGAGGCCAGGAGGTCGCGGGCGCGGCGCGCGGCGCCTCCTTCTCGGGGGAGGATCAGTACGAGAACCTGCCCGTTGTCTGGATGACCACGGCGTAGGTTCGGCGGTCGAAGGTGCCGTACAGCCCGGCACGTCCGTTGACGTGGCTGTAGCGGCCGGTGCCGCCGGTGAGCGTGATCGTGCCGCTGAAGCTCTGGTAGCGCCCCACGCCGTGTGGGGTCGCTCTTCCGTTGCCTTCGATCGTCCCTCCGTGGGTACGGATCGTGAAGTTGCCGGTGAAGACGCTGCCTGTGTAGACGACGGCGCGCATCGAGCCCGGCAGGGCTCCGGTCACGGGCCCTTCCTCCAGGAGCTGCCTGCCGTCCGGCTTAACCAGGTGCAGGTGTGCGGTGGCGGTGCCGTTCAGCGACCGCGTGGCGTGCGCCATCGCCTGGTGTCGGGCAGCAAACGATTGGGCTGTGCTCATCAGCGCGGCGCCTCCCGCGATGAGGATCGCCAGAGCCGCGACGGCTGCTGGGTAATCACGATGGTTGTGGTTGCGCTTCATGTTGAATCCAGATGACCTGACGGTGGCAGCGGTGGCCTGACGGCGGGGGCTGATGCTCCCCCAAGACAATATCTACATATCGAATAGAGTCTATTTGTCGACGGGGCGAGATGAGCCAGGTGCCGTCGCGATCGGGCCGCCTCTGTTTGGGCGAGCTGCCCGACGAGAAGCTACGCCGATCCTCCGTACCGCCTGAGACGGTGCTTGGCGATCAACAGGCGTCTGCGCCAGGCTGGCACGATGATGCGGTCGGGGGTGCGTCCGTAGCCAGCTCGCTCGATCTGGCGCAGGATCTCGCGGTAGAGCGCGATGGAGAGGGCCATGCCCCGCCGTCCGCGGGAGAGGAGCGGTATCGCGCCGAGTCCTTCTTCGTATAGGTGGTCGGCGCGGGCGATCTGGTCGCGTAGGAGCTCTTCGCGGGCGCCGGGTGAGGGGAACCCGAAGCGCTCGATGGTGGTGCGAGCTATATAGAGGCGGTCTTGTGCGTGGTCCTCGTCGATGTCGCGCAGGATGTTCGTCCGCTGCACGGCTCGGCCGAGGATGGCCACCTTGCGCTCGCCGTCGGGGTGGGAGGTGCCGTACATCTTGGCGAGCATGACTCCGACCGCGCCGCCGACGTACTGGCAGTAGCGTTCGAGATCTTCTTCTGTTTCGATCGCGGTACGTGCGAGGTCGTGGCGCATCCCCTGACAGAAGTCGTTCAGTGCTTCCGGCGGCAGCGGGTATCGCCCCGAGAGGTCCGCGAGGATGCGCGTCTCGGGGGTATCCGCCTCCCGGCCGCGGGCCCAGCGCTCGATGGCTTCAACTCGTGGCGCTGCCCGAGGATCGTCCCCGTCTACCAAGTCGTCGATCGTGCGTAGCATCCGGTAGAGCTGGCAGGTGTCGGCCTGGAGATCGCTGGGCAGCAGGCGGATGCCCGCGCTGAACGTGCTTGAGTCCAGTGCGGACATCAAGGCACGCCGTCGCCGTACTGTTTTGCTGGCGGTTACTTGTGAGGGCATCGGGCGTGATTGCATGGCGAGGTTCTGACAGCACCGTCATCGCGGGTCTTCACCGAGGCGCGGCTTGGCGGTAGGGTGCGCTCATTCGGTCGAGAAGGCCGCCCGTGGCTGGGATCGGCTGGTCTGTATGACAGCGATCATCGACGCTACGATCGAGATGCCGGCGACGATCACGACGGTGCATATTCCGAGTTGCCACGCTGGCGTAAACTGGACCGGGGAGCCTGTGGTCTGCCGTAGCCACCCATCGATCAGGTACTGGCCGACGAGGCCGGCGGCCATGCCGATCAGGCACCCCGAGAGCAGCACCAAACCGCTCTCATAGAAGATCAGCCTGATGAACTGGCTGAAGCTCATGCCGATTGACATCAGGGAGTCGAGTCTTCCTCGTCGCTGCCAGTTGGCGGCGATCATCAGGGCGATCACCGACGCGACGGTGGCGATCAGGACGACGATCGTGGTGTCGTTCAATCGTGAGAGGGTGCTGCCGAGCACCGCGCTGACTTCCGATCGCCCTTCGGCGACGGTCTTAACGGTGAGTGCTGGGTTGCCCGAAAGCGCTGTATCGACAGCACGCTTGCCCTGTTCGATCGAGGTTCCGGGCTGGAGGGTGACGGCGAGCTGGGTGGCGGTGGTGCTGCCCCATAGCCTTACGTGGTCGTTGCCATTCATGACGATGGCCCCAGATAGCCAGCCGTAGTTCGCGACGGTCGCGGCGAGCCGGAGAGTGGCGTCGCCCGTAGGGGTGGGGATGGTGAAGCGTTCGCCGAGACGCAGGTGATCTTCGCGCGCGATCGTCTGGCTGAGGGCTGCCCAGCCACCTTCGCGTAGGTGCCTGTCGGCTGCGCTGAGTGACCCTTCCACGAGCCTGGCTCGGGATGATCTGCGTTGGGAACTGGGGTGGGACGCCGAGGACCCATACGCGCCGTCCGGATAGGTCGAGGAATGAGTCGCGCCAAGGCAGCACGGAACTCACGACGCCAAGGCGCTGCAGCCGACGCTGGGTTTCGGTGTATGCGAAGGGCTGCGTCGCGTAGATGTTCTCGGGTCCACCGGGCTTGATCCAGATGTCGGCGCCTGAGAGTAGGTCTGTGGCACCTCGGCGCACGGCGTGTTGAATGTTTGCGACCGAGCCGCCGATCAGGACCACCAAAAATGCCGCAATCACCCCCGTGGCGAGGAGGGCGACCGACCGGGTGGGGGAGCCGCGCAGCTCGGCGACCGCGAGGCGAGCGGCGGGGTCGCCCGAGCGTCGTGATGCCGCACGCGCCAGGTTGAGCATGTAGCGCAGGATCGTGGGCAGGCAGATCACGAGGCCGGCCGCGAGCCCCACGAGCGCCACCACCGTCGTGGCTGGGATCAGCGCGGACGCGGTTACCGAGAGGCATACGAGCAGGGCTCCGCAGGCGAAGACGATCGCGTCTGAGAAGCGTAGTTTGCGTGCGAGTGAGAGCGTGCGGCCAACCGCGTCGGGCTCGACCGCGGCGCCTGCGCGTAGAGCCACGATCGCTGGCAGGGCCGCCGCGGCGAAGGCCGCGAGCATTCCGCCGGCCAGCGCGATCAAGACCGTGGGCAGCCCGATGACCCGCTGGCCGCCGATCGCGAACGCGGCTGCGATGTAGCCGGGCACGGTCCGGTAGGCGATGAGCGAGATGACATCGCCGGCGAGCAGGCCGATCAGCGAGCCGGCGAGGCCGAGGATGAGCGCGTCGAAGGCGAGCGAGGCGACGATCATCGAGTCCGGTGTGCCGGTCTCGATCAGGTAGACGATGAAGCGTCGGCGCTCATCGCTTGCCAGGAGCAGGGCGTTGTAGGCGAGAATGATGCCCGCGACGAGGCTGATCGCGCTGAACAGCAGCGTAATTTGCTTTTCAGGCCCGGCGGCGTTCCCCAGAAGCTTCGCTTCGGTATCGACCGGGCGGGCATTCAACGTCGCCCCGAAGCGTTCGGTGAGCAGGTGGCGCAGCGCGGCTTCGCGTCCGGCCTTGGGCTCGATCAGGACCCGCGTCACACGACCCGGCAGTCCAGCGATGCTCTGCACGATCGGCAGGGGAGCGGCGGCGACCGGGCTTTCAGCGACGGCACCGATCTTGCTGTTCGGCACGGTTGCGTCGAGCGCGAGGTGTTCCGTGCGCTCTCCGACCAGGATGGCGAGGACGCTGCCGGGCCTGGCGCCGATCGCGTGCGCGGTCGGTTCGGTCAAGACCAGCGCTCCTCGCTGGGAGGTTTCCCCTGCCCGCTGGAACTGCAGGGAGAGCTGGCCCCCGAGAGCCGCGATCTGTTCGGTCGCGCCCACCAGGGTAAGCGCCCGGCGGCTCTTCGGCCCCACGGCGATGATCGGCTGCTCGAAGATCGGCGCCGCGGCCTTCACATCGGGCATGCGTTCGACTTCTTCAGAGATGCGGGCGGGGAATCCTTCGGGTCCTCGGGAGGCCAGTTCGAGTGTCGCGCGGCCGGCGACGCCGTGCGCGATTTCTTCGAAGGAGCCCGTGATGCTGCGGTGAGAGACCTGGACAGCGAACAGGAGCGCCACGCCGGCGGCCACCCCGACTACTGCCATCAGCTCGCGCAGCGGCTGAACGCGCAGGTGGCGCCTGTAGAAGAGGAGCAGAGTGCGCAGGTAGCCGATCATCCACCGATCGCCGCCTGTGCCTTCAGGTCGGGCTCGGTCAGCCTGCCATCGCGCATCCCGAGTACGCGATCGGCGTAGCGCGCCACGCGCGCGTCGTGGGTGACCAGGACCGTTGCTGCCCCGCGCTCGCGGGGGAGGGCGCTCAACAGATCGAGCACGGCGTCTCCAGTTTCGGTGTCGAGGTTGCCCGTCGGCTCGTCCGCGAGGATCAGTTTCGGCTCGCCGACGAGCGCCCGCGCGATCGCCACGCGCTGCTGCTCGCCGCCGGAGAGCTTCGCCGGGGTATGGCCCGATCGACGCTCAAGCCCCACCTCGTTGAGCGCGGCGAGCGCCCGTGTGCGTGCCTCGTGGTGGTCCACGCCGCGCAGCAGGAGGGGCATCGCGACGTTCTCCTCGGCGGTGAGGCCGGCGACGAGGTTGAAGCCCTGGAAGACGAAGCCCAGCTTGGTGCGCCGGTAGGCGAGCATCTCGCGCTTGCGTAGCTTGGCGAGGTCGCTGTCCTCGAAGCGCACGCTGCCGGCGTCTGCTCGCAGAAGCCCTGCCGCGAGCAGCAGTAGCGTGGTCTTGCCCGAGCCGCTCGGCCCGAAGATTGCCACGAGCTCCCCCTCGTAGACGCCCATGCTGACGTCGTCGACGGCGTGAACCGCGCCGCCGGGACTCGCGTAGAACTTGCGCGCGCGCTGCAGCTCAAGCATCGGCCGCGGCGCGGCGTGACCCGGCCGGCGGGAAGGGGTAGACCTTCCCGGGCTCGCTCAGGGGTCTCGGGGTCGATGAGCTTACCGTCGCGCAGGTAGAGGATCGGTTCTGCCCCCATCAGGGTCTGGGCGTCGCTGGCGGTGATGAGCACTGCCACCCGTGCCTCCCGCGCGAGCGCTGAAAGCAACGCCATGATGCCCTCCTGCTCGATCAGCGAGAGGTTCGATGCCGGGCCGTCGGCCAGCAGCAGCCGGGGTTCTGTCACGAGCGCGCGGGCAATCGCGACACGCTGGCGCTCGCCATCGGAGAGCTCGTGCAACTCCAGGTCCACGCACTGCTCGGCCTCGCAGGCGAGCAGCGCCTCGCGTACCCGCCGCTCGGCGCTGCGATGACCACAGCGATCAACGAGCAGGGGAAGCGCCACGTGGTCGAGCACGCCGAGCCCCTGCTGCCAGGACTGTGGCGCCCACACACACGCGATCTCGCGACGGCGAAAGTGCGTCCGTTCCGTCGCCGACATCTCATCGAGGCGCTCCCCGCTGTAGGTGACCGTGCCGCTGTCCGCTCTGCGCAGGCCGGCGGCGATCCGCAGAAGCGTCGTCTTGCCCGAGCCACTCGGGCCGAAGATCCCCATGATCTGACCGCGATCGAGCTCGATGGAGACGTCATCCAGCGCGACCCTGCTCCCGCCGGGCCTGCTGTAGCGCTTGGATATCCGCTCCAGACGAAGCATCGCCTCAGCGTACCTCCCGAGCGGCGCCCGGATCGTGGTCTGGACCAGTGGGTGCGAGCCCGTCAGCCATCGCCGTCCTGCTCTGGCTCGCCGCGCGTCGGTCGCGGCCGTCTTGCGGCGATCCGTCCGAACAGATCGTCCCGAGCGCTCTGGCGATCACGCGCCCTCTTGGTCGGCGTGCTTGGATGCTCGTGCGTTGAAGGCCAGATCACATCCTGGTTTTTCAGCCAGGACACCCTCTCATGCATGAACCTGGCCCATTTCAGCTCTCCTTCCACGTAAGAGACGTCGCCGCTCAGCGCGAATCTGAGCAGCTCGTCGTCGGCGCGCACCAGCAGTCCCGCTACCGGAATCTCTTCCTTTTCGCTGGAGAGCTTCTTCAAACGGGCTGTACACTCTTTCTCGTAGATACCGATCTGCTTCAGCGCGCTCTCCAGGCGCTCTGGGCCGGCGAGCGTGATCTTGACCAGCAGCGGCCGGCGTAGTAGCCGAGCCCCGCCCGTGCCCTCCTCAAACCAGCGCTCGAACTCGTCGGCGCCGGCCACCGTGATCGCAAAGACGTGCCGCTCGTCCCGCTCGTCCTGATCGTCCGCGGCGTCGTCGATGCGTTCGATCAACCCGTCTTCCTGCATCCGTTTGATCGTCTGATACAGCTGACCGGAGTTGATCTTCCACGCCGGGCCGAGACGTTTCAGCAGGCGGTCGCCGAGTTGGTAGCGGTAGGCCGGCTTGTGGAGCAACAGCCCCAGCAGCGCATGCTTGGCGGACACTCAGTTTCCCCTGGCCGACGGACTCAAGATCGCTCATCCCCACGAGTGAGAGCATTCCGATGAGTCCACCCTACACCACGCGACCGATCGGCGACAGCCCGTTCGAACAAAGCCTACCCGGCGCCTGCCCGGCTGAGCTCCTGACCTGGGCGAGACGGCCCCCTGGGTCCTGCTCAAAATCCGCCGAGAGCAGGGAAAAGCCCTCAGCCGAGACGCCCTGAGGGCCCGGTACGCCGAGGCGTAGATCCGCCCGTAGAAATGCTTACTTAAAGGTATTGATCTCCTGCGCGGCGTTCTGCACGATCTATCTTGTGGCCGCGAACGCAAGCGCACACGACGCTCACGGCGGCCGCACGCACGGGGTCTACGTCTCCGACCTGGAGCTCGGGTCCGCACGGGCGCCCGCCGTCGAGGGCGCGGCGGGTCGCCCGCGCGATCGATGCACTCTCGCCCACGACCAACCTGGCCACCTCGCCATCGGCGGGATACCAGCCCCGCGTTCCGACCCCCAACCCCGCTGGCACCGTGCCTGACATCACCGGTCGCCCTTGAGCGATGGCCAAGCCACTGGATCCCGAGCACCCCGGCAAGTTTTCCTCCTCGCTGGTCGCCGGCCTGTCGATGCTCACGAGCTTCACCGCCGAGCACCCCGTGCGCGGGATCGCCGACATGGCCGAGGCGCTCGACCTGGGTCGCTCGACCACGCACCGCTACGCGACGACGCTCGTGACGCTCGGCTACCTCGAGCAGGGGCCCTCGCGCAAGTACCGGCTCTCCTCGCGCGTCTGTGACATCGGGCTCTCGCTGCTCGACTCGATGGTGGTCCGCCGGGTCGCCCGCGAGCACCTGCAGGAGCTGAGGGCTCAGACCGGGCGGACCACGAGCCTGGGGGTCCTGGTGGGGACCGAGGTTGCCTACGTCGACCGTTGGCGGGGTTCGCGTCAAGGGCAGTACGGGGTCGATGTGGGTATCGGGCTGGGCACGCGCCTGCCCGTCCATTGCTCCGCCGCGGGTAAGGCGCTCCTGGCGCGCCTGCCCGAGGCGGAGCAGCGGGAGCTGATCGCCAAGCTGCGTCTGGCCAAGCGCGGTCCGAAGTCGATCACGACCAAGACCGCCCTGCGCGCGGAGCTTGAGCGGATCGTCGCGGAAGGCGGGTTGGCGGTGGAGGACGAGGAGCTGCTGTCTGGCCGGCGGGCGATCGCCGCTGTGGTCGTGGACGGCGAGGGCGTCGCGGTCGCGGCCGTGGAGCTAGTGGTCCCCGCGCAGGCGTACGCCCATGGGCGGTTGCCGAAGGAGCTTAGCCCTGACGTGACCGCCACCGCGCGGCGCATCACCGCGGCGCTGGGGTGAGTTGTGAGACGTGTCCATAACAGGCAATCTAGGCCAAAGGAGCGGGAATGATTGTGAACACGAACGCAGGAGGCAGGAAGCATGGTTGATGGTGGTCCTGCTGATTGCGGTGCTGTAGAAGCGATGAAGGTTGTTTGGCCCTTCAGCGCCGGCCTGCGGGGGCAGGCGCTAAACCACCCACATCTGCATTGGCTGAAGACCGTTGTGGTGAGCGTTGTGGGAAAAGGCGCGACTGGATCGCGTCAGGTGTGGGTCGGGGAGATGAGCGATGGGCGTGAGCCCTCTGCCGTTGACGTGTCGAAAGCTCCAAAGACGGCGTCGAAACCAGGGTCGTCATTCTGCTCTGGGATTAGCCTGGAGGGTACCCGTTTACTGACCAGGCGGCGTCCGGCATACAGGCAGCATGAACCCGACCGAGGCTCTTCTATGGAACGTGTGAAGGCGAACCCGGAAACTGCTGCCGGAGGTTCGGCGGCGAGAGGGAGAGCTCCAAGCGGCAGAATCCGCGAGGGGCAGAGTACCGTTGCCGGGTGCGCCGGCGGACTCGCTTGTAGTAGCTGTGAAGTCTCCGCGTATCGCAGCGGGGGTGGAGCGAAGGGGCGGGGTCGTCCAGGCTCATGGGGGCGCTCAACCGAAAGGCAGGAAGCGCGTGCGTGAGTCAGGGTTGAAGGGCAAGTCGTATGTCATCCCCAAGCAACTGGTGTGGGATGCGTGGTTGAAGGTGAAGGAGAAAGGAGGGTCGGCTGGGGCCGACGGCGTGAGCATCGAGCAGTTCGAGCAGGGGGTCAAGGATCGCCTGTATGTGCTGTGGAATCGCATGTCGTCGGGGTCGTACTTCCCTAGTCCGGTCCGGGCGGTGGATATACCCAAGAAGCAGGGAGCCAGGCGACTCGGCATACCGAATGTCGTGGATAGGGTCGCGCAGACGGCGGCGGCTATGGCGTTGGAGGCAGGAGTGGAGCAGGTTTTCCACGATGACTCCTACGGCTACCGTCCCGGACGCTCGCCGCTGGAAGCGGTCGCGGTATGCCGGAAGCGGTGTTGGCAGAAGGGTTGGGTGCTCGATCTCGACATCCGCTCCTTCTTTGATTCCGTGCCGTGGGATTTGATGCTGAGGGCATTGGCGCGTCACACGGACCAGAAGTGGGTTCTGTTGTATGTGGAGCGCTGGTTGGAAGCCCCGATGCTGATGGCCGACGGCAGTCTGGCTGCCAGGGTGAAGGGGACCCCGCAGGGGTCCCCGATCTCGCCCGTCCTCGCCAACTTGTTTCTGCACTACGGCTTCGATATGTGGATGGCGCGGGAGTTCCCGGCCGTCCCGTTCGAGCGTTTTGCAGACGATGTGGTGATCCATTGCGCAAGCGAGCGCCAGGCCCGGCAGTTGCGGGAAGTGCTCGCTTCTCGGCTGGTTGAAGTCGGGTTGGAGCTCCATCCCGATAAGACGCGGATCGTGTGTGTATCACGAAGCTATGTTGAGCTTGCCGGTGAGAGGCCGGTCGCGGTAATGACCAAGCAGCCGCGTAGTTGGTGGGCGGTGGAAGGGGAGACCCGACTGTCGAAGCCCCATGACAAAGTCGCCGTTTTGGGCGGCGAGCAAGCATGCGGTCCGTACGATGAGGAATCCTGCGTAAGCGTCGATATGGTCCCCGCGAGAGCGGGAAGGAGCGGGAGCCGAGCCTCTATACGATGGGCGAAGGCCAGGGAAGGTGCGAAGACCTTGGAGTTGCAGCACCGAGGAACCCGCCGGCGTATTGGGATCGGAACGTATGCACAGTTCAGCACGGAACGTGAGAGATCCGTCTCGGCCCCGGCATTCACGGCCCCAGGTTGCCAGTCTGGGGCGCTCCGGGAAGTGGCGATACCTATAACCGGAAGTACCGGGAAGTGGTGGAGCGCTGAGCGGAAGTCGGAGGAGGCAGTAGTAGCGATGATCGGCGTGGACAACATAACCCGTCGTAGCGAAGGGCCTCTAGTGTCCTGAGTCGTAAGTTCGTTGGGTAAGTGTGGTATTATGCCGTATGGCTACTACTCTCGGTCGTCCCAAGGTGGTTTTGGAGCTCACTGACGGTGAGCGTGCGCAGTTGCAGGGGTGGGCTCGTAGGCGTCGTACCGCGCAGGGGTTGGCGTTGCGCTCGCAGATCGTGTTGGAGTGCGCGAGTGGTGACTCCAACAAGGAGGTCGCGGCGCGGCTTTCGGTGAGTGCGGCGACGGTCGGCAAGTGGCGGCGGCGGTTTCTCGCGGACAGGCTGGACGGGTTGGTGGACGAGCCACGGTCTGGGCGCCCGAGGACGGTTGGTGACGATCGTGTGGAGGATGTGATCGTCAAGACGTTGGAGACCGTGCCGCCGGATGGGGGGACGCACTGGTCCACGCGCCAGATGGCCGCCAAGACCGGGCTCTCGCAGTCCACGATCTCACGGGTATGGCGAGCTTTTGGGTTGCAGCCTCACCGGGTGGAGCACTGGAAGCTCTCCAAGGACCCGCTGTTCCTCGAAAAGGTCAAGGACATCGTCGGGCTCTACATGGACCCGCCCGAGCGGGCACTGGTCTTGTGCGTGGACGAGAAGAGCCAGATACAAGCACTGGACCGCACCCAGCCGATCCTGCCTGTGTTGCCTGGTGTCCCTGCGCGTGCCACACACGACTATAAGCGTCACGGCACGAGCAGCCTGTTCGCTGCGCTGAACATGACGACGGGCAAGGTCATCGAGTCGCTGCACTCGCGCCATCGCGCGATCGAGTTCAAGAAGTTCCTTCAGAAGATCGACGACGAGGTGCCCGCTGACCTGGACGTACACCTGATCCTCGACAACTACTCCACGCACAAGACCCCAGCCATCAAGCGCTGGCTGGCCGCACACCCACGATTCCACTTGCATTTCACGCCGACCGGCGCGTCATGGATGAACCTCGTCGAGCGCTGGTTCGCAGAGCTCACGTCCCGCAAGCTCAAGCGCGGTACCCACCGCTCCGTCCGAGAGCTCAACAAAGACATCCGCGACTGGACCCGGCACTGGAACGAAAACCCCCGCCCCTACGTCTGGACCAAGACCGCAGAGCAGATACTCAACACACTCGCAACATATTGTGAACGAATTTCAGACTCAGGACACTAGCCAGGTGCGCGATCAAGCAACGGCCAAGGCTCGTAAGAGCCGAGGAGCCTCGTAGGTCGCTTGGGCCGATAGCCAACGCTGTGGCAAGCGGAATGCCGTCGGTCGACTGCCTGGGGGAAAGCCGTGTGAGGGAAAACCTCATGCACGGTTTGGGAAGGGGTGAGAGGAGTCGTGCCGAGGATGCCCAGCCGTTGAGATCGCTGGGTGGGATATCGGTGGCGCGCCTCTCGCCTACTTCACATTGCAAGGACAGCAACCGCCACGGGACCTACGAGCAAGTCTCGTTTGTGTTCTATGGCTATGCGTTCCGGCCTCGGAGGGCACACAACAAGCGCACGGGGAAGGTCTTTACGTCCTTCCTTCCCGCTGTCTCTCCGGGGAAGCTGAGCGAGATGAGCCGCCGGGCAGCGTCATGGCGGCTTCGTCGGCGTGTGAACCTGACCCTTGATGACCTCGCAATGGGGGTCAACCCGATCATGAGGGGTTGGCTTGCGTACTACACCGCGTTCTACCCGACCGCGGTTATCCCGCTCTGCCGGCGCATCGATCGCCATCTGGTGCGCTGGGCGCGGAGGAAGTACAAACGACTTGAGCGCAGTGACCGACGGGCACGAACGTGGTTGCGCGGGGTCCGCTCAAGGGAACCCGAGCTGTTCGTCCATTGGAGGCACTATGCACTACCCCGATAACACCGGACGGCACGAGCCGTATGAGTCGAGAGGCTCACGTGCGGATCTGTGGGGGCCGGAGGCTGCGATGCCTCCGGCTACCCGGCGCGTTGCACGAAGGGGGATGATGAAGGCAGCGCTACGATCGCTGGCTATGTGCATCGGGTTATGTCTGACGGGGCTGGTGATTGCTTCGTCCGTCGCGCTCGCGGAAGGCTCCCCTGCTCTGGGTGGCACGGGCGGCGCGTCGCTTGAAAGCCCTCTGGTCGTTCCCAGTCCTCCGCCGTTGTCGTTGGTTCCTCCGTTTCAGGGTGTCCCCGCGCCGACTGCGGCTCAGTTGAGTGCCGATGCAGCGTCGCGGACTGCGTATGAAGGCATGAGTCGTAGTGCCGCGGTCGCGCTGGCTCAGCAGGCGTTCAAGATCGAAAGTCCCGGGTGGAGGCCGCCAGGGAGCGGAGAAGGTGCCCACATCACCACGTATCTTGGGTCCAACAGCGCGCGGGAGACGCTACCCAGTGGACAGAGCGCGGTCGTGGCGTCCACCGTTCCGCTGCGCGTGGAAGATGACTCGGGGCAACTGGTGCCTGTCTCGATGAGCTTGGAAGAACACAGCGATGCGTTCTCTCCAGCGCACCCGCTGGTCCCGATCTCGATCTCGAAGAATCCTGCCGGTGGCATCTCATTTGCATCGGGGATCAGCGTCGCTCCGGCTGCTGTCAGCGCACCAGAAGCCCCTGTGGTCGCGGGGAATCGTGTCGTTTTCGCCAACACTGCGCAGGACACTGACTTTACGGTAGAGCCACTTCCGGGCGGGGCTGAGACCTCGTGGCAGCTGCGTTCGCAGCAGAGCTCGCAGGACAATGCGCTTGTGTTCACGCTGCCGACTGGCGCGTCGCTACAGTCCAGCTCAGCGATCCCAGGGGGCGCCGAAGTCGTGATGGAAGGCAAAACTCTGCTTTTGATCCCGCCTGCTTCGGCGGTGGATGCGGCGGGGAACCCGTTGCCGGTTTCCTACAGTGTGAGCGGCGATACGCTCACAACCCATGTGGATTTGAGTGGGAACGTCGATTTCCCTGTGCTTGTCGATCCGCTCTTGGTCGGCACCTACGGAGAATCCAACGAAGCCCATGTTTGGACCGGATGGCAACATGCTTCCTCCAGTTGTGGATGTTTTGGGTTCCCAGAATATTTGAATCTTATTCAGGCTGGTACGAACCCAGGACCGGCGACCAATGAATACGGCGAGTGGTATATCTATGCTCCTGGTGCTGGCGCAGAAGGCGGCGCGTCGATCACCCGGGTAGACATCAGCAATGTCACTCATCAGGCGTATGATCAATCTTACATAGAGACCGGTATAGGTGCCAGTAATGGGAGTAACCCCGTCTATAGTTTCAACGGTTATGCGGGCGCGACCGGTCCCTCCCCGTTGGTGTCCGTGGAAAATTACTCCAATCAGCCGATGGCGTTCTGCGCGCAGGGCGCTGGCGGGCATGATGGCGGTGAACAGCCACTTTGTAACGAGAACTATGGTGGACAATATTTTCAGTTTGCAGATCTGCTGGGTCCGGAACCTCGAACGGTTTATAACTATGTCCAGATGACGGGGGCGACGGTAACGTATCTTGATACCACGCCACCAAACGAAGTCGCGTTGAGTTCTACACCTGCCGGCTGGTGGAAACAGGCTCCGTCGAATTTGAAGATCATTGCCCATGACCAAGGTCTGGGTATCGGAGCGTTTGAAATAGAGATACCGCCTGGATATAAGAACAACGGTCAGCCGTTCTTTGCGCAGAATGTCTGTAGTGGCGGGAATGGCTTTGCGGGCTGTCCGCAGACAAACACGTCTAACTCCGTCACTCAATTGTCGGAATTGGGGACCGGTGCGTACACGCTTGGGGTGTATGCTTATGATGCTGCCGGTAATGAGAGGCAGTTGTTGCCTGATCCGACATTGTATGTTGATCAGACTCCGCCGACGATAGCTCTCTCTGGTGCTCTGTATGAAGGCAGGGGTAGCCCATTCGGGGACACACAGTATGCCCTGAACATATCGACACAGGATGGCAGCAGTTCATCGCCCCAGTCGGGTGTCAAGCAATATGAAGTCTTGGTTGACGGGAAAGTAGCCGAAACCTTGAAAACTACGTGTCCTGACCCTCAGGGGATACCGGCGGAAAACTGCTTTGGCTTGTCGGGGACATGGACGATGCACGCGCAGGAATATGGCGCGGGTACGCCCACGATCGAAGTGCGTGCGCAGGACTGGGCGGGCAACGTCACTACCCAGTCATTCAATGTAGTCATTAACGAAGCGGCGTATGTACCGGCCGGCCCGGGGACGGTCAACCTGGCGACCGGCGACTACAAGCTGGATGCTACCGACGCATCGGTCTCCGGGGGAAATGCAGATCTGACGGTCAGCCGCGTGTATGACTCGCGGTACCCGACGCTTGGCTCCACCGGGCCGTTCGGAGCAGGCTGGACGTTGAGCGTCCCTGACGCGGGTGTGGCGCAGTGGCAGAGCCTCACGCCGCTGCCTAACGGAAGCGTCGCGCTGTATGACGCGACTGGCGCGCAGATCACGTTCACACCGAACGGGAGCGGCGGCTATGTCTCGCCTACTGGGTTCCAGATCGACACATTGACCGAGCCGACGACCAACCCCGTGACCTACAAGCTTGCCGACGCAGCAGGGAACGCTACGACCTTTGCACAGCCCTCCAGTAATGCACCGTTCGTGCCGAAGACAGTGGTTCAGTCCACGAGCGCTGGTGGGCTGAACCCGGTGGGCTATTCGTTCACGACGACAAGTAAAGGAATTACCGAGCCAACGCAGGTCCTCGGGCCGGAACCCACAAGTGGGTTGTGCTCAACAAAACTTGAACCAGGCTGTCGCGCACTGACATTCAAGTATGCAGAACACACAACGGCGACAGGTGAAGGCTCAAACGAATGGGGCGAATACGAAGGCCGACTGTCGGAAGTCATTTTAACGGCATACAACACCCCAAGTAAAGAAATGACCAAAACGGCTGTCGCACAGTACGCATATGACAAACAGGGCCGGCTACGAGCTGAGTGGAACCCGAAGATCTCCCCGGCCCTCAAGACAACGTACGGCTACGACACCAGCGGGCACGTGACCAGCTTGACGCCACCCGGCCAGCAGGAATGGACCTTTGGTTACGGGACGATCAGCGGAGACCCAAATCCCGGCCGGCTGCTCTCGATCGGCCGCTACAACTCGCGGCTGGCGAAAACAGCGCAGATTACGATGGCCTACCATGTCCCGTTGTCCGGTTCTGGTGCTGCGCACGAAATGGGCTCCTCGACGGTCGCGAAATGGGGGCAGAGCGTCGATCCTCCAGCGGACGCGACCGCGATCTTCCCACCCGATGAAGTACCCGCAAAACCACCGACAAGCTATAAACGCGCCACTGTCTACTACCTCGACAGTCAGGACCGCACCGTCAACGTAGCGCAGCCCGGCAGCGGGTCCTCAGAAGATGTCTCGACTACCGAATACGACACGAATAACAATGTCGTGCGGACGCTAAGCCCGGGCAACCGTGCGCTCGCGCTCTCCTACGGAAGCAGTTCCGCTGAAGAGTCGAAACTCCTGGATACCAAAAGCGAATACAACGCGGCCGAACCTTCGAAGAACCTGGCCGCGGGCGTCGAGTTGATCGATGTCCTCGGCCCTCAGCATACCGTCAAGCTCGCCAGTGGAACGCAGGTGGAAGCCCGCAACCACACACACTACACTTACGATCAGAACGCACCCTCTGGTGGCCCGTACTACTTGGTGACAACGACGACTGAAGGCGCAAAGTACGGGAGCGAAGAAGCCGACGTGCGGACGACCACGAAGTCCTACAAGGGCCAGGAAAACCTCGGGTGGAAGCTGCACGCGCCGACGTCGACGACGACTGATCCAGCGGCACTGGACCTGGTGCATACGACTGAATATAGTCCGAGTACAGGAAACGTGGTTGAGACAAAGGCTCCAGGAGGTACGTCGGAATCTGTGTATCCGCCGGTGTACTCGGCTTCGTTCGGCAGCGAAGGCTCCGGTAATGGGCAGTTCAACCGTCCTGTGGGCGTCGCGCTCGATTCGAGCGGCAACGTGTGGGTCGACGACCGGGAAAACAATCGTCTGGAGAAGTTCACCTCGTCCGGTTCGTTCATCGCGGCCTATGGCTCTAAAGGCTCGGGGAACCTGCAGTTCTCGGGGGCGTGGGGCGTGGCGGTCAATCAGAGCAGCGGCAACGTGTATGTTGCCGACAGCGCCAACAACCGGGTCGAGGAGTCGAGCTCCTCTGGCGCATTCGTGGAGGTCCTTGGATGGGGCGTGAGCGACGGCAAATCCGAACTCGAGGTCTGCAAAGCGAGCTGCAAAGCAGGTCTCGGCGGTTCGGGCAATGGACAGCTCAGCTATCCCAGGGGCCTGGTGATTGACGGAGCCGGCAACATTTGGGTGGTCGACGAAGGGAACTACCGGGTACAGGAGTTCTCGTCGTCGGGCGCCTATCTGGGCCAGTTCGGGAGCAAAGGCTCAGGCGAAGGGCAGCTACTGGAACCCACCGGCATCACAATCTCAGAAGGCGTGCTCTACGTACTCGACCATGGCAACAACCGCGTTGAGGCATTCTCCCCCACAGGCAGCTGCCTCGGCCAGTTCGGCACGAGCGGCTCAGGTGGGGGCCAGCTCAAAGAACCCCTGGGCATAGCTGCGAACCCGAACAGCGGCGATATCTTCGTGTCGGACACCCATAACAACCGCGTGGAGGAGTTCACCCCGGCTGGGAAGTTCCTCGTCGAATTCGGGATCGGTGGGACCGGCAAAGGGCAGATGGCCACCCCGGCTGGACTAGCGATCAGCTCCACAGGCGGGCTGTACATTGCGAACGAGTATAACTACCGGATAGATGAGTGGCTTCCGCCCGAAGCGCGTAGTACGCGGTTGGTGTACGCGACGCAGTTCGGGGCGCTTGGCTCCGGCAACGGTCAGTTCAGCACCCCGAGCGGGGCGGCGTTCGACGGCCACGGGAACCTGTGGGTGACCGACTCTTCGAACAATAGGGTCGAGGAGCTCTCCTCGACTGGGAAGTTCATCGCCGCGTACGGCTCGAAAGGTTCCGGGGAAGGTCAGTTCTCGAGGCCATGGGGTATCGCGGTCAACCAAAGTACCGGCAACGTGTACGTCAGTGACCGCTCGAACAACCGTATCGAGGAGCTGAGCTCCTCTGGCGCGTACGTGCGGGCGTGGGGCAGCGAAGGGACGGGCAACGGCCAGTTCAAAGGCCCGGCCGGTGTCACGATCGACTCCGGCGGGAACATCTGGGTGACGGACGTCGGCAACAGTCGCGTGCAGGAGTTCTCCTCCGAAGGCAAATTCGTCGCCGCGTACGGCTCGTTCGGCACGGAAAACGGCAAGTTCAGGTGGCCGGAAGGCATCGCGTTCGCCGCGAGCCACATCTACGTGCTGGACACCGGCAACGACCGCGTCCAGGAGCTGACGACCGCGGGCGAATACGTGACCCAGTTCGGCGGCGAAGGCGACGGCGGCGGGCAGTTCAAAGCACCGACCAGCATCACGCCCGACTCAGCCGGGAACCTCTACATCGCCGACTACGGCCACAACCGGATCGAGGAGCTCACCTCCGCTGGCGCCTTCCTGGCGAGCGTGGGCTCGCTCGGCTCCGGGGAAGGCCAGCTCAACGCACCCCAGGGCCTCGCGGTCAACGCCGCCGGCGACCTCTACGTCGCCGACACCGCCAACAACCGCATCGAGGAGTGGATGCCCGTCAACCAGGCCGTCCACGACACCAAGACTATCTACTACACCAAAGAAGCAAACTCCGAATACCCCGGGTGCGGCGGACACGCCGAATGGGCGAACCTCCCCTGCCAAACCCAGCCCGTCGCGCAACCCGAAGACACCAGCCTGCCACAACTCCCCACCACCACCATCAACACCTACAACATCTGGGACGAGCCCGAAAAAACTACGAGCACAAGCGGATCAGCGACTCGCACAACGACCATTACCTACGATGGCGCCGGGCGACCACAGACCAAGGAAGAGACCTCCACGACCGGGACGACACTGCCAAAAATCAGCTACGAATACAGCAGCGAAACAGGCGCGCCCATCAAGCAGAACACCACCGTTGAAGGCAAAACAAAGACAATCACAAACGCCTACAACGCGCTCGGCCAGTTGACGTCCTACACCGACGCTGACGAAAACACCTCGACCTACAAGTACGACATCGACGGGCGCCCCGAAGAAACCAACGACGGCAAGGGCACCCAGACCTACACCTACGACACCACAACCGGCCTGCCGACCAAACTCGTGGATTCCGCCAACGGAGGAATCACGTTCACTGCCAGCTACGATGCCGAAGGGAAGCTGACCAGTGAAGGCTACCCGAACGGCATGAGCGCCAAGCACACTTACAACAGCGTGAACGAAACGACCGGCCTGGAATACGAAAAGACCACGCACTGCACCGAAAACTGTATCTGGCTCAAAGACACCGCCGTACCATCAATCCACGGCCAGCTGCTTTCCCAGACAAGCACCCTCGCCAGCGAGAGCTACACCTACGACGCCGCCGCCAGGCTCACGCAAGTCCAGGAAACCCCCGCCGGGAAAGGCTGTACGACCCGCGTCTACGCCTACGACGAAGAAACCAACCGCAAGAGCCTGACCAGCCGCGAACCAGGGTCCGAAGGCAAATGCGCCACCGAAGGCGGCACCGTGGAACGACACACCTACGACGAAGCCAACCGGCTCACCGACGAAGGCACCACCTACGACGCCTTCGGCGATATCACCACCCTCCCCGCCTCCGACGCCGGCGGACACGAACTGACCAGCACCTACTTCGTTGACGGCCAGCTCGCCAGTCAGACACAAAACGCGCAGACCGCCAGCTACAAGCTCGACCCCGCCCAGCGCACACGCGAGATCCTAGCTGGCAGCACCGAAGTCCTCGAGCACTACAGCGGCGAAAGCGACTCCCCCGCATGGAGCAAGAACCTAACAACCAGCACGACGACCCGCTACATCCATAGCATCGGCAGCGGCCTCGCGGCGATCCAAACCAACAGCGAAGCACCCATCCTCCAACTCGCGAACCTCGACGGTGATATCGTTGCGACTGCCTCGCTCAGTGAAACCGCAACCAAACTGCTCACCACCGAAAACAGCACCGAGTACGGCGTACCAACAACCAGCAACCCCGCCCGATACTCCTGGCTCGGCGCAGCACAGCGCCCCACCGAACTACCCTCCGGTGTAATCGCGATGGGCGCCCGCTCCTACCTCCCCCAGATCGGCCGATTCCTCCAACCCGACCCACAGCCAGGCGGCTCCGCCAACGCCTACGCCTACACCAACGGCGACCCCATCAACAGCTCCGACCCCAGCGGCGAATGGACCCTCAACGAGACCTCCGGAGGACTCTCAGCCGTCGGGTCGGGCACGGGCGAAAATCTACCTGGAGGCGTCGGCGTAGCACCGGGCGCGGTCATGCCCCCACCAGTCAACCAACAAATCGAACATGAATTCGAAGAAGGAGGAGAAGAGACACTAGCGGGAGGGCCATCACAACCGGGGGACGTTGCACGGGCCGCGTTTAACCATACATGGACGGTGGAACCGAGCACAGCGTTTATGATGGGTTTCACCATCGGAGTTGCCGGGACCGATGCTTCTCAAGCTGGGCATTGGCTAGGGCTGATGCATATACCTGGCTTCGTGATTCAAGGCGTTGACCACATGATGCACGGCACCCTTCAGCAGTTTGGGAGGGACCTGGCAGAAGCAGGAGTGTTTGCGGTCCGCGGCACGGCGGTGGAGATCCGGCTCTATGGCTCCCTACGTTATGGCGTAGACTTTGAGATCACCTATTTCGATTCGCGAGATGATGATGGGTGATGAGTGAAGTAGCGAACCCGCTGAACTGCCTCCGAACGTTCCATAGCTGCCCAGCGTGGGTGGCGAAGTCTTCTCGGAGTCACCAACCGAGTGTCCTTGACACTGAATCTGCACTGAGGGACTCTCCGACCGGCACCTCGACGACACCTCCACACCTCCATGGTCGTAATGACCATGAGCTGCACCACGGACCATGGACGGGCCGCCCCAAAGTTGGTTGAAAAAGCCCGCTCAGGCTGCAACATCATTTTTCATCCGCCCGGGGTGGCGGGCATGATTCATATCGTAGGAGGCGGCTACCTGCGAGCATGAGAGTCTCGTCCCCGAATGAGGGTGCCTGTCAGATGCACAGTCTTATCCGGTGCCGAAAAATATGATACATTGGGATTCTCTGTATTCAGCTTGCCATATTGTTTCCGTAGATAGTAGTTCGCAACACTCAGAGCAAGGCGCGAGCGCACAAGCGGATCGGGATGCTGAGCAATCTTGCCTAGCAGCGTCGCCGCTCGCTGGCCGGCATCCCGATACACAATCTCGCGAGTGTGCTCATCGTACGCCTCGTCCTCCGAGGTACTCGACTTCGGGCCTGCCGTTAGCTCGCTTAGCCGTGGCTCGAGTTCTGTCAATCGCATTACGGCCTCTCCCAAAGGGGCCCTGCCCAGCTCCTCTTCACGCGCAAATAGAGATGCTACGGCGGGCCTAATCGGCTTGACTGGCTCATCCGCCATCAAAGCAGCCGGCAGCCGATAGGCGCGATCACCCGCGAACTCGTCGCGATTACTTGCTAGCAACTTCAGTGCTCCCTCCTTTGTGCGATCGGAATGCTGTTGGATCCGCGTCCTGAGGGTCTCCTTTGCGGCTTCGTCAGCTAGGTTTGATCGGGCTTCCCGACGGGCAGCCTGGCATACGGACAGAACCTCATCGCTTGGCCAGCCGAGACTCTTTGCGATCCGTCTGCTGAGAGCGGCAAACATAAGCACTCACTTTGTAGTCATGGTCGCTTTCGCTTCGTTCCCAACTACCCTAGCATGACGCGCGGGACCCAGACAAAGGCATCCGGGAACCACGGAGGCTGGGCAGACCGGGTCTGTCCGGTTCTTTGTGTATTTGGCGTGAGCGATGGTCCGCGTTGGGTGGGCCTCGTGAAAGGCGATCGCGCTGATGAGCAACGCAACGAGTACCGCACCTGAGAGCAGGGAGAGCGAGGTGCTGGGGGCGGCTGGGCCGCCGGCGGACGTCGACTCCAGGCGGGCGTGGGCGCAGGCGCTTGTGGAGCGCGCGCGCAGTGAGGGCGTCGCGCTGACGGGCGAGGACGGCCTGTTGACCTCGATGGTCCGTGAGGTCCTGCAGGCCGGGCTGGATGTCGAGATGGCTGAGCATCTGGGGTATGAGCTTTACGAGGCCGCCGGACGCAACTCTGGGAACAGCCGCAACGGCAGCTACTCGAAGACGGTCAGCACGGATGTCGGGCCGGTCGAGTTGCGGATGCCACGCGACCGGCAGGGAACGTTCGAGCCGGTCACGATCCCCAAGCACGTACGGCGCCTGGAGGGCCTCGGCGCGAACGTGCTGAGCCTTTACGCGAAGGGCCTGACGACCGGGGAGATCCAGACGCACCTTCTTTGTGGTGAGCCGGATAAATCGGCATGTGCTCCTCGGGTCGGAATGCACTGGATAGCAGCTGAGCGTCGTCGGCTCGACTCTTGTGGTGAAGGTAGCGCATTGTCGTCTTAATGTCTGAGTGGCCCATCCACGCCTGTACCTGGACGATGCTGGCGACGTTGATCGCAAGCGAACCAAAAGTATGGCGGAGGTCGTGGAATCGCAACTGCCGCAGGCCGGCGGCCTCCAGCGTGGCGATATAGCGTCGGCGCAGCGCGGAGCCGTCAATGTGGGTGCCCTCGCGGCTGACGAACACCAGATCATTCTTGGCGGTGCGCGCGCTGCGGGTCTTCTGGTCGCCGAGCGAGCGGGCGATCTCCTCGACCATTGGTACAGTGCGCGACTTGCGTGACTTCGGCTTGCCGGCGCGTTTGGCGCTGTAGCCTTCGAAGACGCGGATTGAAGATTGCTCGAAATCGACGTCTTCCCAGCGCAGCGCGAGCAGCTCACTGCGGCGTAGTCCGCTGAATGCGGCGATCAGGTAGATGGCGCCGTCCTGATGGTCCTCTGCGGCCCGCAGGGCGTGCTCGGTGTCGCTGACCGCGGGTCGGCTGGGGTCGCGATGAGCACCACGGGTTGCGACGGCTACGAGCTTGTGGATCTCCTCGGGAGAGTAGAAGTCGAAGCGCGCGGCGTCGTAGTGGCCGGCCCCCGTTTTTCGGTCCACCGCGTGTGAGAGTGGGTGGGTGGATGGACCGTCCCGTTCTCGTGGACACGGGTCGACTTGGTGGAGTGTACGTGGTGTAGCGGTTGGGCCTGTGGGCATGTGGGCAACGCGAAGCGTTGTCCAAGCGTTGTGGGCAGCTTGCTGTCCACAACGCGGCATGTCCACAGGCTCCCGCTCCCGGGTTATGCCGCTGCGCGATCGATCGTCTCGGCGGCGGTGTACGCGGCGGCGAACGCGACGGGGGCGCGCATCCCGAGCGCGGAGTGCGGACGGCGGCGATTGTAGTCCTCTTGCCAGTCGCCGATCACCACACGCGCCTCGGCGAGACAGGAGAACTCCTCGACGTCCAAGAGCTCGTCGCGCACACGGGAGTGGAAGCTCTCGACGAACGGGTTCTGCCACGGTGAGCCGGGCTCGATGAACGCGGTCCCTGTGCCCGAGAGCGTGCACCAGTCCCGCAGCGCGTGCGCGGTCATCTCCGGGCCGTTGTCCATCCGCAGCAGCTCCGGGGCACGCCGTTCGCCGCATAGGCGCTCCAGCGCCCCGACGACCATCTCAGCGTCGATGCTGCGCTCCACCAGCATCACCAGCGACTCTCGGGTGAACTCGTCCACGATGTTCAGCAGCTTCAGCGCCCTGCCGTCAGCGGTCTGGTCGAACTGGAAGTCGAACGCCCATACGTGGTTGGGACGCTCGGCGCGCAGCCGTGCCGCGGGAACGGTCGACTCCCCAAGCCGGCGACGCTTGCGCTTACGCACAGGGACCCGCAGCCCCTCCTCGCGCCACAGCCGTTGCACCCGTTTGCGGTTCACATCCCAGCCCTGCTCGCGCAAGTGGTGGTGCGCGCGCCGGTACCCCCATCGCGGTCGCTCCTTGGAGAACTTGCGTAGCTCGGCTCGCAGCGCCGCGTCGTCCTCGGCGCGCTTGGGCTCGTAGCGCTCCGTGGAGCGGTGCTGGCCGACTACCCGGCACGCCCAGCGCTCGCTGACGCCGAGACGGTCGCGCAGCATCGCGACCGCCCGGCGCCGACGGGCTGGGCCTACCAGTTTCCCCGGGAGATCTCCTTCAACGCCCGCACCTCGAGCGCCTGGTCAGCGACGATCGCCTTCAGCGACACATTCTCCCGCTCGAGTTCCTTCAGCCGCTTGACGTCCTGCGCCTTCATCCCACCGTACTGGTTACGCCACCGGTGATAGGTCTGCTCGCTCACCTGGAGCTCCTTCGCCGCCTCTGGGATCGTCTTGCCCTCGCCGAGCATCCGCTCGGCCTCCCGCAGCTTGCGGATGATCTGCTCCGGCGTATGCCTGCGTCGCTTCATCAGAGTTCCTTTCTCGCCCACCATCGCGGGCGCAAGAAACTCTCACAAGGGTCGGACCGAACTCAGGGGGTCAGGCCAGTAGGTCTCGCGCAGCCGCTTGACCTTCGCAGCGGCGTTGGCGATCAGAGCGTGATGGTCGACGGCGTGCTGGAGGACCGCGTGCAGCTGGGTGACGATCTTGTTGACGGTGCGGCGGGAGCGCGCGCCGTCCTTGGCCAAATGGTTGCGCCACTGTTCGATCTCGTCGGCGCCAATCGTCTCGATACGCTCCAAGCCAAACTTCGGCAGCAGGTGCGCGTCGAGCACCGAGCGATAGTCAGCCTGGGTGCTGGCCGACCAGTCGCGCTCGAAGCGCCCGCGCTCGAACCCATTCCTCGGCGACATCGGCGAACGTCAGGCCGGTGCGCTCGTGCTGCAGCTGCCCACGGCGGGCATCGACCAGGATCGCGTCGAGCAGCTCCTGAGCGTCGCGCTCGCGCAGGAAGTCGGGCGCGGGTGGCCCCTTGCCGGTCCACGCCGGGCCGAGGCGCTTCTCGTGCTGCCCGCGCTGGTCGCGCCACTTCGCGCACCACGTCTTGCGGCGCTTGCCCTCGTACAGCCACACGTGGCCGCTGATCGTGGTGTATGGGTCAAAGGCGCGAGTCGCCATGAGGTCCTTCCGCTCGTTCGGATTGTGGGTGGAGGTCGCAGTGGGAGACGGTGGCGGGCACTCTGAGAACCCTACCGCTCGCGGCGGACGTTTTCCTCCCGAACTTCCTCCCAGAACAGCCCGCCTCAGCCCGATTTATCACCCAGGAACGGCTTGAATACGGGCCATCAATGCTCTAAACACGCCCATGCCATGGGATTTCTAATCCGAGGGTCGCAGGTTCGAGTCCTGCCGGGGGCTTTGTAGAAAACCCTGCTAGTGTCCTGAGTCTGAAATTCGTTCACAATATGTTGCGAGTGTGTTGAGTATCTGCTCTGCGGTCTTGGTCCAGACGTAGGGGCGGGGGTTTTCGTTCCAGTGCCGGGTCCAGTCGCGGATGTCTTTGTTGAGCTCTCGGACGGAGCGGTGGGTACCGCGCTTGAGCTTGCGGGACGTGAGCTCTGCGAACCAGCGCTCGACGAGGTTCATCCATGACGCGCCGGTCGGCGTGAAATGCAAGTGGAATCGTGGGTGTGCGGCCAGCCAGCGCTTGATGGCTGGGGTCTTGTGCGTGGAGTAGTTGTCGAGGATCAGGTGTACGTCCAGGTCAGCGGGCACCTCGTCGTCGATCTTCTGAAGGAACTTCTTGAACTCGATCGCGCGATGGCGCGAGTGCAGCGACTCGATGACCTTGCCCGTCGTCATGTTCAGCGCAGCGAACAGGCTGCTCGTGCCGTGACGCTTATAGTCGTGTGTGGCACGCGCAGGGACACCAGGCAACACAGGCAGGATCGGCTGGGTGCGGTCCAGTGCTTGTATCTGGCTCTTCTCGTCCACGCACAAGACCAGTGCCCGCTCGGGCGGGTCCATGTAGAGCCCGACGATGTCCTTGACCTTTTCGAGGAACAGCGGGTCCTTGGAGAGCTTCCAGTGCTCCACCCGGTGAGGCTGCAACCCAAAAGCTCGCCATACCCGTGAGATCGTGGACTGCGAGAGCCCGGTCTTGGCGGCCATCTGGTGCGTGGACCAGTGCGTCCCCCCATCCGGCGGCACGGTCTCCAACGTCTTGACGATCACATCCTCCACACGATCGTCACCAACCGTCCTCGGGCGCCCAGACCGTGGCTCGTCCACCAACCCGTCCAGCCTGTCCGCGAGAAACCGCCGCCGCCACTTGCCGACCGTCGCCGCACTCACCGAAAGCCGCGCCGCGACCTCCTTGTTGGAGTCACCACTCGCGCACTCCAACACGATCTGCGAGCGCAACGCCAACCCCTGCGCGGTACGACGCCTACGAGCCCACCCCTGCAACTGCGCACGCTCACCGTCAGTGAGCTCCAAAACCACCTTGGGACGACCGAGAGTAGTAGCCATACGGCATAATACCACACTTACCCAACGAACTTACGACTCAGGACACTAGCATCCGCGCAGAGGTCGACTGTGCTGCGCAGCGTTGCTCTTTGGCTCAGACCGGCAGGGTGGCCACCGCTGCCGGATGGCGCACGCCGTCGGACGCGGCTGCTCTCGTGGTGTGCGATCGGCACACAGGCCATCTTCATCGGTGGCTGGGTGCTTGCCGGCGCCCTCGAAGACCACTATTCGCCGCTTCGCCAGTACATCAGCGAGCTTGGACGAAGCGGCGCGGCGCACCCTTGGATCTTCTCGATCTCGGTCGCGATCTGGGGACTTGGATTCATCGCGCTTGCGATCGCGCTCGCGCCGGCGCTGCGCCCGCGACCCTGGCCGAAAGCGATGCCGCTTCTGTTCGTGCTTGCGGGCGCATGTGCGATCCTCGTAGCCCCGCTGCGCATGGACTGTCTGTGAAACCGGCGGTGCGGGGTCTGTTGCGCCGGTTCGTCGCGTCGATGACCGCGGCGCTCTGGCTGCTGTGGTTGGACTTTGATCGCTGACGGCTGCACGTCCGAGAGGACTCAACGCGCGCGGGGTAGTGTGTGGGTGCAATGCAGCGGAGACGGACGTCAATTCTCGCGGTCACCTTGGCGCTTGGTGCTGTTCCGGCGCCTGCGCTCGCATTCCGGCGTGCCGCCCACGTGCGTCCGCACGCCTTTGCTTCGTGTGCGCGCCTGGTTGGCTACGAGCGGACCCATTTCGCCGTCAACCACGGCGTGCCCGAGACCTCGCCGCGACCGCTGTCCGAACCGTCGATCGCGGCGCCGTCCCGATCGGGCAGCGCGAGCCCCCAGGCGGCGGCGCCCGTCGAAAACGCGGGCACCACCGCCGGCGGAACCACCTTCTCCACGACCAACAACCAGGAGCCGGGCGTCGAAGAGCCGGACATCGTCAAGACCGATGGGTCCACCATCTTCACCGTCGAGCAGGGCACGCTGTACGCGGTTCTCGCCGCCGGCCCGGCCCCCCGCCTGGCCGGCTCGCTTCCGCTCGGCAGCATCGGCTACGGGGCGCAGCTGCTGCTGCGCGACAGCCGCCTATTGGTGATCTCCGGCAGCCAGGCGCCACCGATCGGCGTCGGCGTCGCGGTACCTGCGCTGCCGGCCGCTGCCGGCGGCCGATCGTCTGCGCTCTCCGGCGTCGCCCCCGCCGCGCTCGCTCCGTCGACGTCGCCCGTCGCGTCCATCCCGTCGATCGCGCCCTCCCCCTACTACTACCCCGCCACCACTACGATCACCGAAGTCGACGTCCATGATCCTGGCGCCATGAAGGTGGCGCGCACGATGACCGTCGAAGGCACGTTCGTGGACGCCCGCCAGAACGGCGCGACCGCGCGGCTGGTGTTCTCCTCGGCGCCCCGCGCGATCGCGACCCCGGCACTGCGCGCACACGCGTCGGGGTGGGTCCCCGCTCGGCGCTTCAACAGCTTCATCACGGGCCACCGCTACACGCGCCTGCTCGCAGCGTGCTCGGCGGTGCGCCGGCCCGCGCAGTTCTCGGGCGTGGGCATGCTGTCGATTCTCACGATCGACCTCGACCGCGGGCTGTACGCGACCGACAGCACCGCGCTGATGGCCGACGCACAGGTCGTCTACGGGTCCGCCAGCAGCCTGTACGTGGCGACACAGAGGTGGATCAACCCGCTGACGCCGGCGACCAACGTACCGAGCTCCCCGGAAACCGTGATCGATCAGTTTGACGCCACCAACCCCGAACACACCACGCTGGTCGCCTCCGGGGAGGTTCCCGGCTACCTGCTCAACCAGTTCTCGTTGTCCGAGTACCATGGCTACCTGCGGGTGGCGAGCACGAGCCGCCCGATCTGGTGGAACGCAACGCAGCCGCCGCCCAGCCAGAGCTACGTGACGGTGCTCGCCAATCACGGCGGCGCGCTGACAGCGGTCGGCCAGGTCTCGGGCCTGGGCGCCGGTGAGCAGATCTACTCCGTGCGCTTCATCGGCGACGCCGGCTACGTGGTCACGTTCAGGCGCGTCGATCCGCTCTACACGATCGACCTGAGCTCGCCGACATCGCCACGCGTCGCTGGGCAGCTTGAGCTCGAGGGGTACTCGGCCTACCTGCATCCCGTCGCCGAAGGACTCCTGCTCGGAATCGGGCAGGAAGTCGGGCCGGAAAACGAGCCGTCCGGCGCACAGCTCGAGCTTTTCGATGTCTCAAACCCCGCCGCGCCGCGGCTGCAGGCGCGCGCGACGCTGGGCAGCGGCTCCTCATCGCTGGTGCAGTACGACCATCACGCATTCCTGTTCTGGCCCCCCACCGCGCTCGCCGTACTGCCCGTCTCGATCTACTCAACGACCCCCGTCTCCGTGCCGCCCACGCCCACGCCCACGCCGCCGCCGCTGCCCGCGGTCGGCTCCAGCGGCGGCCAGGCGTCGACGGTGGAACCCACCGGCGGGTTCGTCGGAGCGATCGGCCTTCGCGTCGATCGCTCCGGCATCACAGAGGTCGGGCGGATCGCCCACGACCCGGTCAATGGCGCAAGTCCGCAGATCGCTCGCTCGCTCGTGATCGGCCAGCAGCTATTCACCGTCTCGAGCGAGGGGGTGATGGCCTCGAGCCTCGCCACGCTCGCACGCCAGGCCTTCGTGACGTTCCCCTCGCCCTCGCCCTCGCCCGCGGGCGGGGGAACCTCCTCGCCGCCCGGCGCGCCGTCCGGCTGACCCGACCATTTGCCGAAGGTCGAACCACCCGGGCGTGCCGGGTAGGTTGGCACGACGTGCGAACCCCGAGACCCTGGATCGATCCCTGAATACCTTGTCGGAGCCGGACGGGCGGGAGGCACGACGCGGTCGTGCTTGCGCAGTCGCCTACGGCAAGCGAGCGTGACCCAGCCCGCAGCGCCAGCAGCTCCCCTTAATCCAGAGCGAGCACGGGCGCACCCGTCGTGAATGCGCCTCCTTCTCGCGCAAAGCAGCAGTCAATCCCCATGCCGCGCTCAGCTGACAATGCCAGGGTCTTCGTCGTCGGAGACTGGATCTGCCGGAAGCTCGGCAGAGGACACACCAGAACGTGCTAGATCGCGATCAGGCCGGGCACGTATCTGGCGACAACACGAAGTACCAGCAAGGTGAGAATCGGATAAGTGGCGTCGGCGAGCGACCATCCGCCCACGTAAGCGCCGTTGCCATGTAGCGACTCGAAGAAGAAATGATCCATCTGCCACGTGCCGAAAAGGCGCTGCTCGGCGTACTTGACGATCAAGCTGAAGAAGCCGAAGATCACGCACTGGGCCCAGAGCGACTCGGTTTCGCGGATACCCAGGTAGAGCCAGGTCAGGCAGAAGCCGATCCAGATGAACGTGTGCATGAAGTTGTTGACCCACGGCAGGAAGCTCATGACGCCCGCCAGGTAGAGCAGGTAGTTGGCGATGAATACCGATACCGCCCACACGCCGCCGATCCACAGGAACGTCTTGCGCTCGACGGGGTCGACGCGCTTCTTGGTCAGCCGGATCACGACGAACAGCGCGCCGTAGAAGCCCAGCACACCGAGAACTCTGATGGGGGTGATCTGAGACATCAGCGATCGATCGGCGAGGCTTTGAGACATGAGCGGAGCGCACGACTGGGCATCTTCAAGCTCAGATGCGCTTGGCCGCGTAGTGAGCCAGCGACATCACCGTCAGTTGCGGGTTGACGGTGAGACTGCTCGGGAAGACGCTCGCGTCGCAGACATACAGGTTCTCGTAGCCGTGAACACGGAAATCCGCGCCGACGACACCGCGCCGGGGGTCTCGACTGAGCGCGTTGCCGCCCTGGGGATGTCCGGTTCCAAGCGTCATCCAGGCGGGCTTCAGCACGACGTCTTCGATCCTGTCGAGCTGCGACTTGTCGGTGAACTGCGCCCCCGGGAGATCCCAGGTATTGAGCATGATCCGCTGCGCACCGGCCTCGAACAGGATCCTGCCCAGCAGCGTCAGGCCCCGTGACAGCGTGGCGAGATCTCGCTGTTCGGGCACGTAGCGGACACCCGGACCACCGACCGGTGATTTGTAGATCGTCGCGTTGCCGGCCGTGCCGACGAGCACGCCGACTCCCATCAGTTTTCTGTAGCGCAGCATGTTCTCGAAGTGCTCGCCAAACCAGCCGGGCATGTTCTCGGCCTGAGAGACCGGCGGATTCCACCACGTCTCGAAAGCGAACCCGTTCAGCGCGCGGGGCAACCCGTAGTGGGAGATCTGCAGCCCGTTGTACGCGTCCAGCGGTTCGGCGAATTCGGCGGTGAGCGGTGCGCCCATGTTGAAGCAGACGTGCTCTCCCACCGGCAGACCGCGACCGAGCCCGCTTCGCATCAGCAGGTAGCTCGACGCGACGGTGCCGGCGCTGAGGATGAACTTGTCGGCCTTGACGGCGATGCGCCGACCGTTCGACAGGCGCGCCCGCAGATCGACGGCCCGTGCCGGCGACCCGGAGACGGCTCGTATCCGCTGCACTTCGCACTCCGAGACGATCCGCACGCGGTCCGGGAAGTGCTTCTGCGCCCACGGCAGAGCCGTCTGGAGCATCGACAGCTTCGCGCCGTAGGCGCAGCCGATGTTGCAGTAGCCGCAGCCCAGGCAGTCCTTGATGTTGGCGTCCACCGTCTCGACCTGGAGCAACGCGGGTGAGAGCCCCAGACGCGCCGCCCCGTCTACGTACTTCTGGCCGGACGGATTGAGCCGGTGGTGCTGGCTGCTCACCGAGAGGAACTGACGCACGGCGCTCACGCTGCCGGCCAGCTCGCCCAGATCCAGACCGGCGTCGTGGAGCACCGGGTCGTTCCACCTCGCCAACACGCCCGCGGGCGGATCGAAGCAGACGGCGTTGTTGACCGTCGTCGAGCCGCCCACGCAGTTGCCCTGCAGGATCGTGAAGCGAAAGTCTTCGGTCTGCTGCATCACCCCTTCCCCATAGAGCTTGGAGACCATCTCGATCTCGTCCTCGCTGAAATGGCGCGGTTCGACGTAGGGGCCCCGCTCGAGCAGCAGCACCCGGTGGCCCCTCTCGGCGAGCTGGCACGCGAGGATCGAGCCGCCGGCGCCGGTGCCGACGATGCAGATCTCGGTTTCGATCGCATCCCCGTTCAGATCGTCGGGGCGCTCCACCGTCAGCGGATGGGGTGCGGTCGCTCGCCGCGCGGGGTCATAGTCCGGCCGTTCCGAGAACGGCACGTAGCCGATCGCTTTCCACGTTCGTTTGTCGTTGTAGTAGGCGGCGAAGCACAGACTGCTGTGCCATCCGAATCGTCACCTGCGGCAGGTTGCGCACCCAGTTGTGGGTTGGCTTCACTTTCTCGAAGTGCGTCCTCACGTGCTCGTAGCGCAGTCTCGCCGAGAGCTCGGAGAACGGCGGCTTGAGGTAGAGGAGAGGATGAGCCTGCAGCCCCAGCATCGCCAGGCGATACAGCCATGTGCGGGACGCCGTCATCTTCGCGACGTATCGCTCGACGCTTGCCGCGATCTCTTCCGGCGGAACCACGGCGGGACCGTCGATCACGACCCCCGCGGCGCCCAGCAGGGCCCTGTACTGCAAGGGCCCGAAGAAGTGGAGCTGGAAGCGCGCTTTCCAGGTCGCGTTGTAGAACGCGAAGAACACCACCGCGAGCAGCAGGTCGACCCCCACCAATCCCCACAGGATGTACGTCATGTCGAGTTGCTGGCCCGCAAAGGGCCGCGTGTAGGCGGTGTCGAGGAAGGTCAGGTAGAGGAGCCCGACCAGCCCGGAGAGGACAAGACCTCCCGCGAGGACGCCCCAGAGCGGGAGGTTGCGCCGGACGTCTCGCGCGACGTACAGGCAGAGCATCGTGAACGTTGCGGACATGACGACCGAGTTCGTCACGAACGGCAGCTGCAGGAAAAGGCCGCGCGTGGAGTCGAGCAGGCCACCGAGCTCGTAGCCAACCCCCGCCAGCGCAAACACGACACCCGCGACGATCGCGAGGACACGCATCGGCCTTTCGCCGACGAGCAGATCCGGCCCCGGCGTGCTCGGTACGGCCGCGCCCGCCGTCTGCGAGCGTCGGGCGAGGACGAAAAGCACGATCACCACCAACGTGATCGCCCCGTCCAGGCCGATCGCTCCCCAGAGCACGCTTTGCACGGACGCTGCTCCAAGCGAGCCGAACGACATCGTCCCGTTCGTTTCACCAAACGCGACCGCTGCGAGCATCGCCGCGACCGAGACCAGGTGGGCAGCGATCACGATCGCGGCAAGACCCATGCGCCCGCGCACGTCGCCGGAGACATACAGGCAGCAGATCCCAAGCACGGTGACCTTGACCACCGAGTTCGAGACGAACGGCAGCTCGTGGTAGAGAGTGCGGAACGGCCCGACGAGCGGCCCCAAGCAGTAGACGAGGCCCGCCAGCACCAGGATCGCGGCGAGCGCGCGCAGCAGCGTTCTGAACCGACGCTCGGCGTCCGTTGCCACCGACTCGATCGCGGCGACGGGTGTACTCATCCGACCAACGTTTTAGAGGCCAACACCGCTTCCCTCCTGCCACTCCCGCAGTCTCCCATCACCAGGAGCGATTCGACTGAACGTGACGATACCCGTCCGGCGGCGGCAGGTCAAGGGACATCCAGATATCCAGTCATCGGGACAACTCGCATTCACAGAAAAATAATCCGCAAACAGCGGCAAAATGCCCGGCCAGCACCGCCAACTTGCGAACGACGGCCTTGAACGCCGCAGGGAAGCGCTATAGGGTGCCGCGCTTGGCGCCGAGACTGGGGCACTGACGACTGTGGCTACCGAAACAAAGCCGGCTACGAGCCCGCCCCCGGCGGACACCCAGGAAGAGCAGCGCACGCAGCAGGTCTGTGTGGCGGTTGCGCTCGGGTGGCAGATGGCCGAGCTCTACCACGCGACGCTCGAGCTCGAGCACCCGGGAGCGCCTGCGGCCGCAGGGCACGAAGCGGCGGCGCGGGACCTGCCCGGCGTGGGAAAACTCCTGCCAGAGGAAAAACAGTGGCTGCGCATGGCACAGCTGCTGCACGGCCTGCGCTTCCTCGCCTCGGCCACCGGCGACGGAGGGCTCGAAGGGCTGTGCGCGGAGGTTCGCGAAGCCGTTGCGAGGAAACGCATGCCGGACGATCTTCGCGAGCTCCACGTCGAACTGCTGAGCGCGCTCACAGTGGCCGACTTTCGCCTGGGGAAGGCCTACAGCCTCGGCCGCGCCCTGTGCGAGGTCTGTCGCGAATCGCAGTCCAACGACGCTCTGGAGCACCACCTGGGAGAGCAGCACCTCGCGAAACTGATCGCGTGGTGCGCGGACCTCAAATCGGTCCTCCCCGACCACGCCGGCCAGGCGGTCGCCGACTCGCTGCGGCGCTGGCAGAGCTGGGGGCGCCAGCGGCCTTGGACGCTGATCGAGCCATCCGACTTCGATCGCCGGCTGTCCCGCCAGGGCGAGCGGTGGCGGGCAATTCTCACGGGTGAGAAGAACGCTCGCGACCTGCTGACGGTCAATACGTACATTCAGGCGGGCGAGGAACTGCTCTCCGACGCGGGCCGCGTCACCGCCAGCTTCGTCAAGCGGTTCTCGATACCGATCGCGCTGGCGGTCCTGCTCGTGGTCGGCGGCCTGGTCGCGATCGTCGTGTTCGGCGGCAACGCCGTGATCGGCGGGCTGGCCAGCATCGCCACCGGCCTGGGCCTATCTTGGAAGACCGCCACGCCGACGCTGTCGAAGCTCGGCGGCGAGCTATCGGGTCCGCTCTGGGAGGCCGAGCTGGACGCCGCCATCACCGTCGCTGTGACCGACCCGATGGTGCCCGCCACGTCCGCCGCTCCGCCCAGCGCCGACCAGCCCGTGCCGGTCCTGCGCGCACTCGACGCACGCACCACGCGCAAGACCGCCCGGCAGGTGTGGAAGCGACTCGACCGGGCCACCAGGACACGGGCGCTCACCGGCCGCAAGCCGCTGACACGCCTCGGCTACCGCTACTCGGGCCTGTGGCGCGGCGGATCCAGAGCCGCGTTCCTGCCGCACGACATCTATCTCAGTCACGTGCAGTCCGCGCTCGAGGCGCGGCTCGCGAGCAAGGATCTGGAGTCGAGCGCCAGCACTCGCGATGAACTGTTTGCCCAGTTCGGCCCGGACGACTGGGAGTGGATCAAGACGGTCGTCGAGGGCGGCCTGACGATGCTCGTGGGCAAGCACGGCTTCGGCGTCGAGTCCTGCGAACAGAGGATGGGCGACCACGTGCGCGTCGTGCTGTTTGGCGATTGGGCGACCGGGACGCCACTGGCGCAGGCCCTTGCAGTCAAGATCAAGGGAGAGCTCGAAACGGCGGACCCCGGCGTCGAGCGACACCTGATTCACCTCGGCGACGTCTACTACTGTGGGGAGCCCGACGAGTACCAGCGCCGCTTCCTGAGGTACTGGCCCGCACCTGAAGATGGGGTGGACACGCGCTCCTGGAACCTCAACGGCAACCACGACATGTACTCGGGAGGCCACGGCTACTTCGGTCTGATCACGCCCGGCGGCGACCCCGCGGCCGGCGCCGCGGCGTTCGCGCACCAGAACGGCACGAGCTTCTTTCGCATCTTCAACGACCACTGGCAGATCATCGGCCTGGACAGCGCCTACGTGGACAACGACTTCGACCCGCGGCAGCTGCCGAAGTTCAAGCAGTGGCTCGGACTCGCCGGCGGGGACCCGCATCCGCCCCCCGCCGGCGGGCGCCGCAGGACGATCCTGTTGAGCCATCACCAGCTGGGCAGCGCCCGCGCGCAGGCCAGCGTCAGCCCCGGGATCAGGAAAGAGACCGAAGAAGCGCGCAAGAAAGACCTGATCCACGCCTGGTTCTGGGGGCACGAGCACCGTACGTTCGTGTACGAACCGTATCTCGGTGTGCCCTGCCCCGTCTGCGTTGGCAACGGCGGCGTGCCCGAACTGCTCTCCCACGTGTTCACCTTCGCCGGTGCCTTCCAGTTCGTCGTCGACCTCGTCAGGAAGCTGGGAGCCTTCCTGACGCCGAAGCGATGGACGCCGCACGCGCCGCGCGTGAAGTTCAAGCCGCAAACGCCCCGTGTGGACGGCCAGGGCCTGAAGTGGGAACAGCTCGGCTTCGTCGTCGTCGACCTCGACGGAGACGGCGGCAAGGCCGTGTACCACGGCGACGACGAAACACCGTACGAGATCGAGTCGTTCGGCGGGTGAGAGCCCAGGAGGGTTCGCGCCCACGCAGCCGTCCACCGCTCCCGGCGGTTCACTCGCCGGGGCACAACTCACGAATCCCACGAGCGGCGGATGGCCTTTTTAAACGAGCGCTCGCTTCGCGCGACAGCGGTCGCAACTCAGACCAACGCGACGATGCCCCGTGTCTCGTCCAACTCAGGAGTGAGGGAGTTCGTGATTGGCGCACTCGCTCGCGGTCGAAAGCAGCACGGGCGTCGTCGGTCAGCTCCGTCGCACGGTCCCTTGCCCAGCACGTCACCACTTCCCGGGCACCAAGGAGGCAGCCACGAATGAGCCTGCATAGTCACAAGCAGGCCGACAGTCACGATCGTCGGAGTGGTGATCGGCAGGATCGAAAGCAGCCCGGCGATAAGCCACAACAACCCGAAGATCAGGGCTACCACTACGGCCAGCCCAACCAAGCCCCCCCGACGCGATTGCTCCGCCGATAAGGATGATTTTCGTTCATCCCAGTATCCCCGCCCGTCGACTGGGCGGTGTGCCCTGACGGAACTTCTTCTTGTAGGCGTCGAAGTCCCATGTGTCGAGGAACTTCTTGGCGGCTGTCTGTCCTGACTGGAACAGTTCTTTGGTCTGTGCGGACGTGATGTCGAACTGGGTGGTGGTCACGCCGCAGGTGGGAATCGGGATGGTGCGCACGTAGTTGGCCTGTTCGACGTAGAAGCGGTCGTGGGCCTGCATCATGGTTTCGGCGATCGCCCTCACGTAGCCAATCGGGGAGGGCATGCCGTCGTCGTGCCTGGCAGCGGTGGCTACAGGATTCGGCAATAGCGGGTCTTCCTGGTTGGGGGCCACGAGCAGCATCCCGAAGGTGGGAAAGCGCGGTTCTTTGCCTTCGGCGTCGAACAGCCAGATCGGGTAGTTGGAGAGCATGCCGCCGTCGACGATCATGTGCCTGCGCCCGTCTTGTGGGTTCTTCTGGATCACGGGGTCGAAGAAGATCGGGATCGACATGCTCATGCGCACCGCCTCAGCCACCGATAGGTCGGCCGGCGCGATCCCCAGCTTCGCCGCATCGCGCGGTAGGACGAGCATGCTGTGGTCGGTGAGATCCGAGGCGATCACCTGCAGCCTGTACTCCCGGTTGGTTCCCGCGGCGCCTGCGTCGCGGAAGTGACCGAACGTCGTCTTGCCCTTGTCCTCCAGAAGCTTGCCGATCCAATTCAGGAAGTACTGCCCGCTGTGCAGACCGCGGTCCCTGAGGACTTCGATCACCTCACCCGCCGCCGTCCCCAGCAGGTGGAAGCGCGGACGATCCTCAAACAGCGGGAAGTGCATGTCTTCGAGGACGAGTTTCTCGAGCTCCTCCCCGGTGTAGCCAGCAGCGACCAGCGCGGCGGTGATCGCCCCCGCCGAGGTCCCGGCCACGCATGCGGGGCGATAGCCCTGTTCGTAGAGCTCCAGGAAGGCCCCGGCCAGCCCGATTCCCTTGACGCCACCGCCCTCGAACACTAGATCCACCGGCTGCTCGCTCATGCTCCTCCTTCTCGTTGTCTTGCCATTCGCGATCGGGGCTCTGCGGGGCGATAGCCAATGCGTGTCCCGCCATGCGGCGGACGGCCCTATGTGCCCACCTTCTCGGCCGCCGTCTTGAACGCCTGCTTGACGCGGGAGAAGAACACCTCATCAGGACTGCGATCCTCCTCTGGGGGCGGGGGCGCGAAAGGTCGCTCACCGGCGGCGAGCCCGCTCTGGATCTGGTCGGCGTATCCGTAGGCGGTCGCCACGGCGGCGAAGGCGCTCCCATCCATGCCTCCGGCGAGAGAGCGCCTGTTGGTGGACCACGATTGAGCCCAGCTCTTCACCGCCCGACCCGGCGGCCACTTCCGGTCTGCCAGAGCGGTGTCGGCGAGCTCCCTGATTTCCCCGATCTCCGCTCGGGCGAGCTTCAACGCGAGCTCTTTCTCCCGCCGCTCCTGCCTTCGTTCCGCCCGGTAGCTCACGAGCCCCGTAGTGATCGCTCCGACCACCACGCCCGCGATGCCGAACCATGCCGCCGCCAAGTCGGCGCCGAACGGAGCCTCCACGAGCCACCTCACGATCTCACCTCATACTCAGCCTGAGCATAACGGCACGCCACGATATCGAAATAGTTCAGCTGAGGGCATCGTCGGCCGAGAGGCATCGAGGTGGGAGGTCACGCCATCTGAGCCGGCGAGCCGCAGCCCGCTCACCACGCCTCCCTTTCGCCCAGAAGCGGGCGTCTGTCTCGAGCCCTGCGACGCGCTCGCAGCGGACGATGACGGGGTCTGGGCCGCGGTCAGGCGCGCGCTGGCGCCTCGCCCGGTGCAAGCGAGCGTCCCCAGTCGCGGACCCTGACGCTGATGCGGACGACGGCCTGATTGTCGAGATGCGCACGAACGTGGCACCGATGTGCGGCCGCGCCGCGACCCGACCGAGCGTGCAGCGCCTTGCGCGGCGCCGGCTGCGACTGAACATATCTCGTCCATTAGCATCCTGTATCCGGACGTTGAGGTGAGGGGCGATGACACGAGCACACACGCGTAGCGCTCCGGCGGCGATCGCCGCGATCACCGCGACCCTCCTCCTCGCCCCGCCGCCCCCGAGCACCGCGACCCCGACCCCCTCCCTGCAGTTGCCTCGGCGGGTCACGGCCGGCCACCTGGTGACCCTGGTCGCGCGCGGCTATCGCTCCGGCTCGCGCGTCACCTTCGCCGCGCAGGCGGCGGCGTCCCTGGGCAGCAACACGGGCGCCGTACGCCTCGGCCGCGAGAGCTACCGGGTGCCCGCGAGCGGCACGCTGCGCGTCCGCGTGCGCTGGCCGAAGGGCTTCTACGTCGGCTGCACGGCGACGGGCTGCCCCGGCCCGGCGACCCCGTGGCGGACCGGAGAACGAGCGGAGGTGTCGGCCGGCGACACGACCACTGGCCAGTACGCCGAAGCGCGGACGGTGGTCGATCGCTGAGCTGGATCGCGCGAGGTACACCGGAATGACGAGCGCCGTGTCGGTGGACCGCTGTTGTGCTTGGGTTCATCCAGGCGAGTGGTTGCGAGATCCGCGCCTGGTGGGCGCGGGACATCCATGTCCCGCGACGGCGCGAAGCGCGCGGACCACGGAGGAAGTCCCGCGATCGGGTCCCTTCGAGGCCCGCATCGACGACAATTGTCCGACCGCCCCGGGTGACAAGCTGAACGCATGTCCCTCGACTCCGCCACCCCGCTCGCCGCGGCCGGCCCGCTCGCGGGCGTGATCTGCGTGCTCGGCCTGGTGGCCGTAGCGGGGTGGGTCACATGGCGCTTCGGGCCGACCCTGGCGCGCGTGATGGGCTGGTGCTCGGGGTGGGTGGCGTGGGCGTGCGGCAGCCAGGGAGGCTACGGCTACTGCGTCGCGTTCCTGGTCCTCGGCGCGGCGGCGTGGGGAGGAGGCACGGTCTGGTACGCCAGGCGCCGGGGACGCTGGCCCTCGGCGCTCTCGGCGCGCCTGTTCGCGCGCCTGCTCGGCGACCGCAGCCCACTCACGCAGGCTCGAGTCTCCCCGCCGTCGTGGTCCTCCCGCGCCGGCACCGCTGACCCGCGCCGCACCCCGGGCGCTCGACCCGCGCGCCCCACGACACGACGCTCACCACCAGCGACGTCCGCCCTCCATCCAGGCTCGACCCGAGCCCTGCTCGGCTCTCGCCCACGCATCCCACGACGCGCCCGCTCGCGCCCCAGCTCCCCCTCCAACCGCGCCTCCAGCACCCCCACGGCAGGAGGATGTCCCGCGTGGCGTAGAACTTGAAGTGGCGGTCCTCCCGCCTCGTCCGGTCGTGTTGCGACCGTGGCGAGTGCGAAATCAGTCCATTCGAGACAGGAGGAACCGCCATGGCGTGCTGTATGCAATGGTGGTCCGGGGTTATTGCCGCTGGATGGCAGGGGGATTGAGTGTCTGATTGTCACGGTTTCGTCTTCGCCGCCGATCAGGACGTCGCGGACGAGCAGTTGTAGGACTCGCGCTTGCTCGTCGGTGCGCATGTCGTCCAGCCCGTATGTGAGTCGGCTTGTGGCGGTTATGGCGACGTCGCCATAACCGCCACTATGCCGACCTCCGGGTTATGCCGACTCGGAGGAAGGATCGCCCGCAGATAGGTTGGTTGGTGGCGTGCGGGTCGGGATAATCCGGCCGGGTTAAGCGACGGTCTGCTCTCAAACGATTGAGAGGAGATCGCTATGGGTGATCTGTCGCGGGTCCGTGTGACCGGGCCGCTTGAGCCGTACGTGTCCGGGTTCATTTCGGAGTTGGTCGAGCGTGGGTATACGCCGGTGTCGGCGGGGCATCAGACTGCGGTTGATGGCGCATGTGAGCCGCTGGCTGGCTGGTCAGGGGCTCGGGCCGGATGATTTGTTATGGGAGCGGGTGGACGAGTTCTTCGCTGCGCGTCGCGCGGCGGGCTACAGGAACTACGTGACGCCGAGCGCGCTCGTGGTGCTGTTGGAGTATCTGCGGGCGTTGGGGGTCGTCCCGCCTTCTGGCGAGCCGGTGCTCTCAGAGGTGGAGAAGCTGCTCAGTCGCTATCGCGCTTGGTTGTGCTCGGAGCGCGGGTTGGTGGCGGTCACCGCTCGCAACTATGCGGACATGGTCCGCTCGTTCCTGTCCGCGTGCGTGGACGCTACCGGCGAGCTTGATCTGCGAGGGCTCTCGGCGAAGGACGTGCTGGGGTTCGTGTTGGCGGAGTGCCCGCACCGTCGGCCGGGTTCGGCGAAGCTGCTGGTCACGGCGCTGCGGTCGCTGCTGGGCTACCTGCACGTCGAGGGTCTGATCGCGCGACCGCTCGCGCCGGCCGTTCCGTCGGTGGCGGGCTGGCGGCTGGCTGGTCTACCGCGCGCGTTGGAGGCCGAGCAGGTGCGAGGGCTACTTTCAAGCTGCGATCTACAGACGCCGTGCGGAGTGCGCGACTTCGCGATCCTGAAGCTGCTGGTCAGGCTCGGGATGCGCCGCGGCGAGGTCGCGGTTCTGGCACTCGATGACATCGACTGGCGCTCGGGGGAGATCATGGTGCGCGGCAAGGGCGCGCGTTGCGAGCGGCTGCCGCTGCCTGTCGACGTCGGTGACGCGATCGTCAATTACCTTCGCGACGGACGCCCGGTGAGCGCGGAGGGCAGGTCGGTGTTCGTGCGCGTGAAGGCGCCGCATCGTGCGCTGACGCCCGCCGGCGTCAGCCAGGTCGTGATCGCCGCCGGCGACCGTGCCGGCCTCGGCCGTGTGAGCGCGCACCGGCTGCGGCACACCGCCGCGACCGAGCTACTGCGCGCTGGCGCGCCGCTCGTGGAGATCGGGCAGCTGCTCAGGCATCGCTCGCAGCAGACGACAGCGATCTACGCGAAGGTCGATCGCGACCGGCTCAGGACGCTCGCCCGGCCGTGGCCGTCGCTGGGAGGTGCCTCATGAGTCCGCTGCACGATCAGCTCGGTGACTATCTGCGGATCCGCAGGGCACTCGGCTACAAGCTCGCGCGCGCCGAGAAGCTGCTGGCCCAGTTCATCGCGTTCCTCGAAGGCCGGGGCGAGCGCGTGGTCACGATCGAGAACACGCTCGCGTGGGTGACGCTCCCCGGTGGGAGCGCAAGCTGGCGGGCGTTCCGGCTCTCGACCGTGCGCGGGTTCGCCTCCTACCTGCACGCGCTCGACCCGGCGCACGAGGTGGCGCCCGCCGACCTGTGCCCGAGCTTGCCGGCTCGTGCGACCCCGTACCTGTACTCCGATCAGGAGATCATTGCGCTGATGGCGGCAACGGCGATCCTCCGAGGCCGGCTGCGCCAGGCGACCTACCGGACGCTGATCGGTCTGTTGTCGGTCACCGGCATGCGGGTCGGGGAGGCCATCCGGTTGGATCGCGACGACGTTGACCTCGCCCACGGCGTGCTGAGGGTGCGCGACACCAAGTTCGGCAAGTCGCGCGAGCTGCCCGTTCATCCCTCCACCGTCCGGGCACTGCGCGGCTACGCTCGTGAGCGCGACCGGCTCTGCCCCGAGCCGAGCACCCCCGCGGTGTTGGTCTCGGCGGCCGGGACGCGACTGCTCTACTGCGCCGTGCACTGCACGTTCAAGAAGCTCCGCGACCACGTCGGGCTCAAACCGCGCTCGGCGACCTGTCGGCCCCGAATCCACGACGTCAGGCATGCGTTCGCGGTGCACACGGTGCTCGACTGGTATCGGGCCGGCCTCGACACGCAGCCGCGGATGCCGCTGCTCTCCACCTATCTCGGGCACGTACGTCCCAGCGACAGCTACTGGTATCTCACCGCTGCGCCGGAGCTGCTCGAGCTCGCCGCCGACCGCCTTCACCAAACGGAAAGAGGCCATTCATGAGCGCGCTCGCGCCGACGCTACAAGCGTGGTTCACCGACCGGCTGATCGCTCAGCGCAACGCGAGCCCGCACACGATCGCCGCCTACCGCGACACGCTCAGGCTGCTGCTCGACTACGCCGAGCAGCGGCTCGGACACGAGCCATGCCAGCTCGACATCGCCGAGCTCGACGCCCCGCTGATCGCCGGGTTCCTCGACCACCTCGAACACCACCGGGCGAACAGCGTACGAACCCGGAACCTGCGGCTCGCGACGATCCACTCACTGTTTCGTTACGCCCAGCACCGCCATCCCGAGCACGCCGAAGACATCCAGCGCGTGCTCGCGATCCCAGCCAAGCGCGCCGACCGTGCGATCGTCACGTTCCTCGAGGAGGGAGAGATCCAGGCACTGCTCGACGCGCCCGACCGCAGAACCTGGACCGGCAGACGCGACCACGCGCTGCTGCTGGTCGCGATCCAAACCGGGCTGCGCGCCTCAGAACTCACCGGCCTGCGGTGCGGCGACGTTCAGCCTCACCACCGGGCCGCACGTCAGGTGCTTGGGGAAGGGCCGCAAGAACCGGATCACGCCACTCACCCCGACCACCACCGCAGTCCTCGAGGTCTGGCTCGCCGAGCGAGCCGGCGACCCCGACGACCCGGTGTTCCCCACCGCACGCGGCGGACGCCTCAGCCGCGACGGGCTCGACCACCGACTCACGAAATACATCGACATCGCCGCCCAGCGCTGCCCGACCCTGCAGGAGAAGCACGTCACGCCCCACACTCTCCGGCACACCGCGGCGATGCGGCTCCTGCACGCCGGCGTCGACACCACCGTGATCGCTCTCTGGCTCGGCCACGAGCGAGTCGAGACCACCCAGATCTACCTCCACGCCGACCTCGCGCTCAAGGAACGAGCAATTGCACGAACGACCCCACCCAACACCGTTCCGGGACGCTACAAGCCACCCGACACGCTGCTCGCCTTCCTCGACGCCCTCTGATTATGCCGACCTCAACCAGCCCGATCCGCCCACCACCAGCAGCTCTTTGAGACCGAGTCGGCATAACCCGGAGGTCGGCATAGTGGCGGTTATGGCGACGTCGCCATAACCGCCACAAGGAACGCAACGTGCTGGAGCACCTCCCCGAGCGAGACCGGCCAGAGATCAAGCGCCGGCTACGCCGCGCATGGGCGCGTGAGGATCACAAACAAGCCCTCGGGGAACTCCAAGCGCTCGCCGCAGAGCTCGAGCGCTCTCACCCGGGTGCCGCCTCATCCCTGAAGGAGGGCATGGAGGAGACGCTCACCATCACCCGTCTCGGCGTCAAGGGCGCGCTGAAGCGCACGCTGCAGAGCACCAACCCATGCGAGTCGATGATCGAGTGTGTTCGTCGCAGCTCGCGGAACGTCAAGCGCTGGCAGTCCGGCGAGATGTCCCTACGCTGGACGGCCGCAGGGATGCTCGAGGCCGAGCGGCAGTTCCGCCGGATCATCGGTCACGACGGCCTTGCCAAGCTCGCGCTCGCCGTCGAAGCAGAGATCACCCAGCCCACCACCACACACATCGCCGAGGAGGCCGCTACGCTCATCACCGTCTGAGAGATTCACCCGGGCCGCCACCGAAGTTCCACGCCGGTCGGGACATCCTCCTTATCGCCGCCGGGAGGAGGCACGGATCGTGCGCTCGAAGAGATCCGTGGCGCTATGACGTCGCCGCCTACCGCCAGGCCGTCGTGACGGTCCGCACCACGCGCCTATCGTCGCGTCCGCTGCGCGAGCTCGACCCCAGCTCCAAGAGTTCGCTGCGGCGATCGGCGCAGACGGTCGCGCGGTGTACGAGGAAGCTCTGCTGGATGTCCTCATGGGATCTCCGGGCCGCGACCGTTGGCGCGTAGGCGTTACGCGGCGCACTACACCAAGGGTTCGGCGATCGAGGCCCTGTTTGCCGCGATGGACGTAGCGCTACTGACGACCAGCGCTCACGGTCCGCAGCACAGACTCGGTGACGCCTTCGAGCTCGCTCAACATGTTCTCGGGTGATGCGCTGAGGTCTGTGGAGATTCCGGCGAACGCGAGATCGGGGCGAATGGTTTCGATCAGGTTGCGGGCGCTGCTCGCGCGTAGATAGTCCGACATGCTTGCAAGCTCGGGTTGTTCGTACCATCGCAGTATGCGTCTGAGGGCACCGAGCAGCTGGGGCCAGTCGCGGTGGGCGGGCAGTTCGTCGGGTTCGCAGCTGAGCAGGGCCGCCCACGCTGGACGGTCCGCGGTGTAGCGCTGTTCGGCGTCTATGGTGAATGCGGACACCACTCCGGCTGTGCTCAGGCCCGCGAGGGCATCGTGGACGTTGCGCTTGGCGTAGCCCGTGGAGCGGGCCAGCGTCTGGGCGTTGACCCACGGAGCCTCAATGGTCAGCAGTACGCGAACGACCTCGGCGCGGATGCCCACGCCGAGGATCTGGCGCAGCCGGAAGGCGAGGTTGATGGGTGCCGTCGGGTCGGGGGGGCGAGACTTGTGTGACGGGGAGAGGGGTGGACGCACCAAGCCGGCGGCAGCGAAGTCCTGGTCGGTTTCGTTCACGGATCCCCTGATGCGGAACAGCGGCTGGAGCGTCGCGGGGGCCGATGTCGACCCCTGACTGCTAAGACGTGCTCGGGGGCGCCGGCGGGCAAGCCATCCCAGAGCGGCTGTCGTGAGCGCGCGGTCGGTCTCGTCGATGCACATCGCTCGTAGACGTCGGACGCTGAGCAGGGGCTCGCTGACGAGCATCCAGTCCATCAGCTCGTCGAACAGGCGCGGCTCCGTGCGCGCGACCTCGAGGGTGAACACGATCAGTGCCTCAGGATCTTGCGCCCACGGGCTGCGTCTGTGCGGCGTGGCGAGCAGTCCCATCTGCGCCCACTCATCCCACGCAAACGCCACGAGCCGGTCGCTGAACCGGCGGCTAGGGGTCGATACGCCCATCGTCGACTCCGAAGTGAGCAAGGACACGTGCCAGCGCGCTGCGATAGCCCTCCGAGGGATCGTGAGTCAGGCTCCAGCGGGCGGCGTCGAGCAACTCCTGCTCGGTGGGCCGCAGCGCCGTCAGATCATCGAGGTGCTTGCCCACGCCCTGATCGACTGTCGCGTAGAGCTTCAGATGAATCTGATCGACGCGGGAGGCGAACAGGATCTCCAGGGCGGGACCGTAGGTGCGTCGCTGCGCACGCTCGTAGAAGCCCTCGGGCGATCCGAGGTCAAGCAGCGAAGTGGGTCCTGGGTTCAGCCAGTCATCGGACAGCCCGAAGTCGCGGGCCACGATCTGCGCGGCGTCGAGCAGGGCCACGGGGAGCGGTTGCGCCGATACGAACTTCCGATCCTCGACGATTGCGAGGACGTCGACATCCCTCGTAGCGCGGGACACGAGTCCGAGTGCCAGCAGCGCCGAACCGCCGACTATGGCAAGCGTGTAATGCTCGCCCTGCGCCGCGAGCTGATCGCCAAGCGCATGGAGGAGATTTGCAGTGGCCCCGGCACTATCAATCGTGGTGTCAGACATCCCAATCTAGGATGTTATACATCACAGCGCAGAGCCTATGATGTCGCGACGGATTGGCGTGTCCAGGTCGAGTACGCCGAGCACCGAGATTCTGATCTCCATGGGCAGCCGCATTCCGCTACTGACGTTCCGGGCCGTTGGATCGCATTGCGGCTGTGACCGCGTGGGCCGAGTCGCTGCTTGCGGACTCCGTGACGACCGACTCCCGAGGTTCCATGCACCGTGTAGCGCAGGCCCGCAAGCGAGCGGGACTGACTCAGCGGCAGCTCGCCGAGAAGGTGGGCGTCGGGCGGGCGACGATCGCGCGTATCGAGGCAGGCGGCACTTGGGTGGCTTGGCTCCGAGCAGTGCGCTGCTCAGCTGATCGTGGCTCTCGCGCAGCTCGCGGACGGCGCCGGCGAGCAGCTCGTCGTCGATGTGTGGTTCTGATCCGCAGGAGCGCTCGAATGCGTGCGCGCGGCGACGCTGTCCAACGGGGAGTTCTCTCTACGGTGCGCGGGCTTGTGGGGTTATGTTCGTGACGGTCGGCTGCTGCGCGTGAGCTCTCGCGTCAGCGCGTGGATCGATCGCTCGAGTTGTTTGATGGTGGCGGTCTCGACTCGTTCGAGTCCGACGGTGTGGTTGACCCAGGCGTTGATCTCGCGGTGGCTGCGTCCGTCGTGGCGGTGGAGTTCGGTCACTAGGCGGCTGCGTTCCTGGCGCAGCTGGGTTTGACGCTCGAACGCGGCGACCGGGGCTGGCTCGGGAGCCTCGGCGGGGGCACTGGCGGGGGTGGTGGAGTGTGCTCTGTGGGGCGCGCCGAACAGGGTCATTTGGGCGGCGAACTCGGCGTTCAGGGGCACGAACTCCGCGGTGGGAGACGGCTCGCTCGCGCGCTGCTCGAGCGGCTCGTCCCGGCCCTCCTTGGGCTTGTCGCGGTGTAGGGCGTGGCGTAGCTCGGTTTCGACTTCTGAGGCGTGTGCGCGTAGGGTGGGGTCGGCGGGTAGGTACAGCCGAGCTCGGGTCGGCTGCGCTGGCCGATCTTCGATCGGTCGGGATCGTGCGTACGAACCGTCCGACGATCTGGCGAAAGATCAGCGGTGTTTTGGCGGCTGTCGCGTAGACCCCGACGCGCAGCCGTGGGATGTCCACGCCCTCGGAGACCATGTTTACTGCCACGATCCACGGCTCGCGCGAGCCGCGGAAGTCCGTGAGCTTGCGCGTGGCGTTGGCGTCGGTGTGCAGCACGACTACCGGCGCGCGCCCTGTCGTCTGGCTCAGCAGCTTCGCGATCCGTCGGGCGTGTGTCGCGTCTGCGGCGACAGCGAGGCCGCCCGCGTCGCGGTGGTCCTCCGCGCGCAGCGCCCTGAGCTTGGTGTTCGCCTCCTGCAGGATCCGCGGTAGCCGATCTATGCCCTCTGGGAGCGCGGCGCAATAACGAGGGTCCCTCTCCAACTTAAAGCTCCGCCTCGAGATGGCCGATCAATGACCGATGAGGCGGCTTACGGCACTAGCGCCGGTGCTCGCCCTACTACTCGTGAGCGGGTGCGGGAGCGAGGGTGCGGGCGGCATACGGGAAAGCGAGCAGGTCAGCTCGGTGGTGCACCGCTACTTCTCCTCTTTCGCCCGCGGCAGCGGGACCGAACTTTGCCCGCTCTTGACCCAAAGCGCCCAAGACAAAATGGTTGAGGTGGTGGAATCCGACGAGCGGGAACTCGGACGTTTGAGCACGGTTCCCGGGTGCCCCGAAGCTGTGAAGTTCTACGGCGGCGTCGCCCCATTCAAGAATGCGAAGGTCATTGCGGTATCGATCACAGGTACTACCGCCACAGTGACCGTCAAAGTGGGAAGCTTCCACCCGGGGCGGGTCACGTTGAGCAAGACGGCGGCTGGGTGGCTTATCAATAAGCTCCCAGGACAGACGTGATGCATACGGCGTTCGCACACGGTGAGCCAGGGCGGCGGCAAGGTGATCAGACCCGTTTTCTACTGGGACCGCGACGCGCGCTCACCGAGTTCGGCCTCGCTTCGGAGGCGGATTCGTAGATCGCTCCGCTCTGGTGGAGACGCGAGCGTCAGCGCGAGACCGTCGCTTCGAGTCAAAGAGCGGGTGCGCGTAAGGGCGCGACGGCAGACAACCGCCTCGGACGACGAGGAGACACACGCTTTGCCAGCCGGGACACGCTTGATTCCATAAGCGGTTGCGGCATCGTCGCCTCGGTTCCCGGGACGAAGCTGGACTCCGGCACGGGCGCTCCGCTCAACGGCGACTACCCGGGCCTGCAGTGCTCGGCAGCGGGTATCCCCAAACCCAAGCACGGCATCGGCGACCCCTTCGTGCAGCTCGGGCAGGGCCGCGCCGGCCGCGCCAGGCTCGTCGACGAGAGCCAGGACGACCTCATCTCGAGCGCGAACCCCGCGACGCTCACGCCGGGCTCGACCTGGAAGCGCTACGGCATCGCCTGCGCCCTGGCCGCGTCGTCGGTTCGCTGCACGAACGGGACGGGCCACGGCTTCAAGATCTCCACCGGCCGGCTCAGCCTGTTCTGATGAGGAGCGTCCTCGTCGCGCTTCTCGCCGCCGGCGCGCTTGCCGCCGCTTGGCCCGTGACTGCCTCGGCGGCCACAGCCTGCGGGAGCGTGAGCTACACGATCCCGGGCACCCGTGGGGAGGGGCATGCGGCGCTGAACAACCTCACGGCCTCCGGCGTCTCGTGCTCGGGGGCCCGCGCCGTGGCCAAGGCGTTCCTCGTCGGCCACAAGCTCCCGAAGGGCTGGCATGCGATCTCGAAGACGGTCGTCAGCCACGGCAACACAACTGGCGAGGAGATCTTCAAACACGGCTCCGCGCGCGTTGTCGGCGACGTCGCCAACTGACATCGACGCTGCCGTGCGCCTGTGGTTCTCGGGTCCGAGCGGACGCAATTCGCCGTACGCGATCTGGAAGCCGGGCGCGACAGGGCCGGGCAGATCGGGTGCTTGCTGTTCGTTGAAACCAGTACGCGGTCGGCACACTGCGAGATGCCGGCTTGACCTAGTGGGCAGGCACCCTTGCTGATCGGGCTCCGTAGAAATCGGGGCGGCGGGCCACCCTCGTGTTGCAGGCGTCCGGGACGACTCAGCGCGACGACTCCGGCAGGCTCATGGCGCCTGCCGCGCGCAGCCGGCTACGCTTCGGGTGCGCGAGCGCAGCCGCGGCGATCACGCCGCCGATGCCGCCGAACAGGTGTGCCTGCCAGGAGATGCCGCTTTTGGGGATGAGGTCGTAGATGAGCGCGGCGCCGAAGAACACACCGACGAGCACGCCGAGCGCGATCTCGACGATCCGGCGGTCGAACACCCCGCGACTGATGAGGTAGGTGGCGTAGCCGAAGACGACGCCGCTCGCGCCGACGGTGACGGTCCCGCCGGGCGCGATCAGCCACGTTCCGAGCCCGCTGACGAGCGCGACGATGCCGCTCACGAGCAGCAGCTGCCTGGCACCCGCGAGCGCGATCGCGACGCCGAGGATGACGAAGGGCACGGTGTTGGACAGCAGATGGCCGAAGCTCGCGTGCAGGAACGGCGCGAACACGATGCCATCGAGATGCGAGAAGCTTCGCGGAACGATGCCGTCGTGATCGAGCCGATAGCTGTCGAGCATGTTGACGAACTCGACGACCCACATGATCGCGACGAGCACGGCGAGCGTACGCAGGCCGTCGGCCTGCGACCGGTAGCGCTCGCGAACCGGACCCTCCACACGCAAAGCATGGCAGTTCCGGTTGGTGCGCCCAGCACCAACACGACACGACCATCTGCATACAACACCTTCGACCTTGGATCGGATCGTCTCGCCAGGACGCCACGCATAGCGCCTCTTGCTGCCTCGTGGACGCGAGTGCTCAGCGCCTACCGGTCGCGTGAGTCGCCGGGGGCTGTGCGCCTGGCCTCAGGCGCGAGCTGCGCGAGGTTTACGGGTGCGCGGCCGGCCGTGAGCGGGCGTCGGGCCTGCCGTGCCGGCGGGCAGCCGGCCGATCTGCCAGAGGCCGGCGTCGTGTCGGGTGTCGAGCCAGCGTCGGGCGTCGCGTTCGCCGAGCGCGATCAGCTCGTCGATGAACTCGCGCGCGAGGAACAGGTAGCTGAGCAGCTCGCCGTGGATCGCGCTGCGTTCGGCGTTTACGGCCCGTCCGAGCAGCGCGAGGTTGCTGTCGCGTGTGACACCGCGGAGGCTGGCGTAGTGACGCTTGTAGACGTCGCGGGCGAGGCGCCCGATCTCCAGGCGGTCGGAAGGCGCGATGAAGATGTAGGGGATCCTTCGGCGGCGTCCACGGCCGGTGCCCTTGCCGCCGGCGGGTGGGGTGGAGGGTGTGAGCGTCTCGTTGACGGAGGCGAGCGTCGCGACGTCTTCGGCGAGCTGGTCGGCGAGCACGACCTGGAGCAGCTGCGCGAGGCCGTCGAGCGCGTCCGGTCGCGTCGAGTGCTGGGCTGGCGTCACGGAGGAGTTCAGTCCGATCACGACGACGCGCTCGGCGCCCAGCTCGAGTGCGGGCTTCAGCGGCGCGTTGAGGCGTACGCCCCCGTCGCCGTACCAGCCCGCCGCAGCGGCCGGCCGGCGGATCTCGACCGCGGGGAACGCGCCCGGGATCGCCGCGGACGCGAGCACGTGCTCGGGCGCGAGCGGGGTCGCGACGTAGTCGATCGCGCGTACCGCGTCGGGCGCGAGCGGAGGACCGCCGTGGTGGAAGACCACGCTGCGCGTCGTCGTGTAGGCCGTGGCGACGACGGCGGCGGCGCTCAGCGCACCGTCCTCGACGTTGCGCGCGATCTGCTCGAACTCGACGAGTCGCTCGAGCGTGCCGCGCAGCGGCGAGGGGTCGAGCAGTCCACGCAAGCCGGGGCCGGGCAGGCGGGCAAACATCGCGACCGCACCCAGCACACGACCGAGCTCGGACGGTGAGACCAGCGGACGGAGCGCGTGGCCCCAGCGCAGCTCACGCCACATATCGAGACCGGCCGCGGCCGTCGCCTCCAGCGGCTCCTGCGCGCGAGCCGCGAAGAACGCGCTGTTGAGCGCGCCGATGCTGGTTCCGACGAGGATGTCCGGGGTCTCGTCACGCACCCCAAGAGCCGGCGCCAGCACGGCAAGCGCACCGACCTCGTACGCGCCACGCGCCCCGCCACCAGCGAGCACGAGCGCGATGCGCTCACGCCTGACAGCTGGTTGACCGGGGCCGGGCATAGTCAGCGCAGACTATCGCTACGACGCCAGCACCACGGCTCCTGCAAGAAAACGGCGCTGGGCACGTTTAGTTGAGCAGATGTATCCGACCATGTGATATGTTTCCCGGCCGGTGGACGACTGTCGGCGAATTGGAAAGGTGGCGCAGTGGCGTTTCGTGATCTGATGGGCGGGGTCGAGTCGAGCGGTGCGAGGGCCTGGAGGCGGGCGACTCACGCGCTGGGCGTGCTTGCGTTTGTCGGTCTCTCACCGGCGTTGTTGGCGCCGGTGGCGTCCGCAAACGCCTCCTCCTTCACTTGGACCGGTGGCTCTCCCGGCCGCACCGAAAGCGCGGCCCATTGGGCTAACGGGGCGAACTGGGCAGAAGGCACCCCACCGACCTCCTCGCAGGGGATCGAAACGCTGACGTTCCCCCATCTGACGAATAGCGAATGCGCCTCCGCACCGGAGACGGACACCTGCTACCTGACCCTGAACGACATCAGTGGCTTGACCGTCAATTCGATGCAGCTCGATGATGCGGATGACTACCTGCTGGCCGGGGAAGGGATCGCGTTGGGAAGCGGCGGGCTCACGGCCGCGCCTCCTGCGGGCGCGAGCGGCTTTGCGGGGTCGTTCATGGAGATGCCGCTTCGGCTCAGCGCATCGCAGCGGTGGAGCATCACCAATCGCAGCGGCGGCGAAATCGAGGAAAACGGCCTGCTGTTGGGCGGCGAATTGACCGGTGCCGGCAGTGCGCTGACTGTCGAACTCAGCAACGGGCCGGCTCTGGTTCTCGCAAACAGCACCGAGGTTGGACCTGTGACGATCGAAGGACAGAATACCGCTGGGAAAAACATCGACAATGGCGTGGTGCTGTTCGGTGAAGGTGAACTCAACTCGTCCGATCGTGAACCAGTGGAACTGAGCCACGTTTACTTCGATGGGACCGGGGCCGTTGGCGCGCTGGCGACAAATCACGCGACACTCGACATTGGAAGCGGCACCTACCCGGCCGAAGGTCTTGAAGCCTCGAGCGTCAAGCTCGATCCCACCAGCGGTGTCCTCTTTGAAATCATGGGTAGTGGAACGACCGCGCAGACAGATTATTCGCAGCTGGTTTCCCACGGTTTGGTCGAACTGGCCGGACCGATCGTGGTGGTGGCTGGTAAACCGTCGGAAGGCGGCGGCTGCCCAGTCCTCAGCCCCGGACAGAAGTACACGTTCGTCTCCACAACAGGAGCTCTGTCGGGCACGTTCTCCGATGCGCTCGAAGGCGGCCCGGAAATACCGATCGTCTTTGCCGACGGCTGCAGCCATTCGCCGCAGACGATGCGGATCAGCTACAACAGGACGGGTGGCACAGAGACGGTCACCGGGACGGTCGAAGCGCAGGCCAAGGAAAAACAGGAAGAGGAAGCAAAGGAAGGTCAAGCGAGAGAAGCCAAGGAACGCGAAATCAGAGCGAGAGAAGCCAAGGAAAAGGAAGTCAAAGAACGGGAAACCAAGGAACAGGAAGCCACGTTGAAGAAAGGGTCCGAAGAACTCAAAGCTATAGCCGTCGCTCGCGAACGCGAAGAAGCAGAAAAGAAGGCCCGCGAAGAAGCGGAACGGAGGCCACCCTTCATCGGCACTCTCAATGAGACCCCGGAAGCTCCAAAAGGGGGTGTTTTGGGAGTGCAAGAAGAATCAAAGCCAAGATCGCCAACGCGAGCCCAGCTTCTGGTGAAGGCGCTGAGGCAGTGCAAGAAGCAGCCCAAGAAGGGCCGTGCGAAGTGCGAGGCGACAGCGAGAAAGAGGTACGGGAGTAGGGCCAGGAGCAGGAGCGGCAAGAGGAGGTAGTCACGCCCACCGGCGGCCTCACGCCTCGATACAGGGCGGTTTGTGGGCGTACTGTGGCGGGCTTGGGACCAGCACGGAGCCGCGGCGACTGCGCAGGACCGGCGGCGTGCAGCTATGTTGGGCGCAAGCTCACCGTCCGCCCACCCAAAGGAGGCCCCATGTCCCGCTTCACCGTCGTCAACCTGCAGGAGATCGAGGACGTCGTGGCCGGGCGCGCTCCCGGGATCGAAGGTCGGTTCGCTCGCAAGCACCTGGACTCGCGTGACCTCGGGGTCAGCCGCTTCACCTACGCGGCGAACCTGCGCAGCCCGATGGCGCACAGCCACCGAGAGCAGGAGGAGGCCTACGTCGTCCTCGCCGGGTCTGGGCGGGTGCTGCTCGACGACGAGGTCCACGAGCTGCGCCAGTGGGACGTCCTGCGCGTGGCGCCCGAGGTCGTGCGGGCCTTCGAGGCGGGCCCCGACGGGCTGGACCTCCTCGCCGTCGGCGGTCCCAGGCCCGAGGAGGGCGACGGCGTGACGGGCGCCGCCGAGTGGCCCGACGCGGAGTAGCTCGCTGGGGCTCGCGAATCAAGATGGCCTCGCGGCCCGGCTGGGCCGCGAGGCGCAGGACCGCCGGTTTGCCGTAAGGTTCAGCACCGCAGGATTCAACGCGTCACCAAAACAGCAACGAGGAGGAGAGCATGATCTTCGTCACGACGTACAAACTGAAGCCGTTCCTCAGCAAGGACGAGACCAGGGAGCTGATGGGCGTCTTCGCCAAAGCGGGTGCGGGGCCCGGTGTACAGGCTCACTACGTGGCTGCCGACGGGAGCCACGGCCTGGTGATCTCGGAGTCCGACGACGTGGAGCCGGCGTACCGGAACCTGCAGAACTACACGCAGTGGGTCGAGTACGACACCAAGGTGATGCTGACGGTCGAACAGGCCGTACCGCACATCATGGACTCGCTCGGCTGAGGTAGCTGCACCCAGCGCGGGTGCGCGCAACGAACGCCGATCCCTGACCCCCCCTGGGGGGTCATCATAAAAACAGGCTCCGCCACCCCGGCACGGCGACCCGCCCACGGGCCATCTACGCTCCCGGGACCATGCGAACGGTCGTCATCAAGCTGGGCTCGTCCATCGTCGCCGGCGAGGAGGGGGAGCTGCGCGAGGAGGTGCTCGGGCGCGTGTGCGACACCGTCGCCGCGCTGCACGCCGCGGGCGATGAGTGCGTGGTGGTCTCCTCGGGGGCGATCGCGCGGGGGGTGCGAACGATGGGGCTGCCCACCCGCCCAACCACCATCCCAGAGCTTCAGGCTGCTTCGGCGGTGGGGCAGGGCAAGGTGTACCGCGTCTACGACGAGCTGCTGCGTGCGCGCGGGGTGACCTCCGCGCAGGTGCTGCTCACCGCCGGGGACGTGGCTGGGCGCGCGCAGTACCTGAACGCCCGCCACACCCTGCGCCAGCTGCTCGACTGGCGCGTGGTGCCAGTCGCCAACGAGAACGACACGACCGCGACCGACGAGATCTCCTTCGGGGACAACGACTTCCTCGCCGCGCACCTCGCGGTGCTGGTGGCCGCGCAGCTGCTCGTGCTGCTGACCGACACCGACGGCCTGCACACCGCCGACCCTCGCCGCGACCCGGGCGCGCGGCTGATCGGCGACGTGCACGACCTGGCCGAGCTCGACGCGCTCGAGATCGGGGACTCCACCTCGCCGCTGGGCTCCGGGGGGATGCGCTCGAAGGTGCTCGCCGCCGAGGTCGCGGGCGCCGCGGGGATCCCCGCGGTGATCTGCTCGGGTGTGCGCGCCGGGGCGCTGGAGGCCGCGCTCGCGGGGGAGCCCGAGGGCACCCGCTTTCACCCCGGCGCCACCCGCCACTCCTCGTTCAAGCTGTGGCTGCGCTACGCCAAGCCGGCCCGCGGCACGCTCCTGGTCGACGAGGGCGCGGCCCGCGCGTTGCGCGAGCGCGGCACGAGCCTCCTGCCGGTCGGCGTCGTCGAGGTGCGCGGCGCCTTCGACGCCGGCGACGCCGTGGAGATCGCCGAGCGCGACGGCACGGTCCTCGCCAAGGGCCTCTGCAACTACACCGCCGCGGAGCTGCGCCGCGCGCAGGGCCTGCAGTCCGAGGCCGTGCGCGAGATCCTGCCGCACGCCAGCGAGGAGGCTGTGCACCGCGACCAGCTGGTGCTGGCGTAGGGCGGTTGTCTTTGCGCCCCCGCGGTGGCCGTGGTGGGCCACGCGCACGCCCCGGGAGGGTGTGGTGACTCTCTTTTTGGACCCTATATAGCTGGCCCCGGGGATCGCCCTGCTCGTCTCCTCGGGGGTGTGGTGATGATCTTTTTGGACCCTATATATAGGGCTTGAAAAGATTGGTCAAGACCCCCACAAGGGGGGTCGGGGATGGGCGTTCGTGGTAGGTACCTGCGCGGGGCGCACAGACGTAGGTCGGTCGTGTGGCCGTGTCGCTGTCGTACTCTGTGTGGCACATGGTTGCCACGACGACGGTGTCGATTCCCGAGCTCTGCGCCGCCGCGCGCCGTGCGGCCCGGCAGCTCGCCACGGTGGAGAGCACCGTCAAGGATGCCGCGCTGCACGCCCTCGCGGACGCGCTGTGCGAGCGCACCCCGGAGATCCTCGCCGCGAACGAGCTCGACCTGCAGGCCGGGCGGGAGGCAGAGATCGGCGACGCGCTGCTCGACCGCCTGGCGCTCGACCCGGGGCGCATCGCCGCGATCGCGTCCGCCGTGAGGCAGATCGCCGCGCTGCCCGACCCCGTGGGGGAGGTGATCGAAGGCCGGCGGCTGCCCTCCGGCCTGGACGTGCGCAAGGTGCGCGTGCCGCTCGGCGTGGTCGCGGTTGTCTACGAGGCGCGCCCGAACGTCACTGTCGACGCCGCCGCGCTGTGCCTGAAGTCGGGCAACGCGATCGTGCTGCGGGGGTCCTCCACGGCGGCGCACTCCAACGCGGTGCTCGCCGCGGTCGCCTCCGAGGCCGCACTCGCCGTCGGGCTGCCCGCCGGCTGCGTGAACCTCGTCGCGGGCGGTGGGCGTGAGGAGCTCGCGGAGCTCGCCACGCAGACGGACACCGTCGACCTCATCATCCCGCGCGGGGGGGAGGGGCTGAAGACGGCGCTCAAGGAGGTTGCGACGGTGCCCGTGATCTACGCCGCCTCGGGCAACTGCCACGTGTTTGTAGATGCCTCCGCGGACCTCGACGCCGCGAAGCGGGTGGTGCTCAACGCGAAGGTGCAGCGCCCCGGGGTGTGCAACGCCGCGGAGACGCTGCTCGTGCACCGCGACGTCGCGCCCCGGTTCCTGCCGGCGGTCCTGCTCGCGCTCGGCGAAGCCGGCGTGCTGGTGCGCGGGGACGCCCGCGTCCTCGCGAGCGCGGAGGCAGGTCGGGAGCTGCCCGCCGATGGTGGCCCTCCACGGGAGCTGCCCGTCGTGGTGGAGCCCGCCACCGAGGAGGATTGGGCCACCGAGTACCTCGCGCTGACGCTCGCCGTCCGCGTCGTGGACTCTGTGGGAGACGCCATCGAGCACATCGGCCGCTACGGCTCGGGGCACTCCGAGGCGATCCTGACCCGCGACACCGCCGTCGCGCGCGCCTTCCAGCTCGGCGTGGACGCCGCGTGCGTGTACGTCAACGCCTCCACCCGCTTCACCGACGGGGGTGAGTTCGGGATGGGCGCGGAGATCGGCAACTCCACCCAGAAGCTCCACGCCCGTGGCCCCGTCGGCCTGCGCGAGCTGTGCACCTTCAAGTACCTCGTCGAGGGCGACGGGCACGTCCGCGCCTGAGCCCTCTGTGGACCGCCTCGACCACGCGCTGCCGTCTGGTGCCGGGACGCTCTCGGGTCGTCTCGACCACGCGCCGCCGCCCGGTGCCCCGACGCCCTCGGGTCCTCTTCACCAGGCGTCGCCCCCCGGCGCCGAGGGGTCCTGCGCGCGCCTCGGCGTGCTCGGCGGCACCTTCAACCCGCCGCACCGCGGGCACCTCGCGCTCGTGCGCCACGCCCGGAGGGAGCTCGACCTGCAGCGTGTCCTGCTGATGCCCGCCCGCCTCTCTCCGGGCAAGCCGGCTGAGGACGACCCCGGGCCCACCCACCGTCTGGAGATGTGCCGCCTGGCGGCCGCCGACGTCGAGGGGGTCGACGTGTGTGCTCTGGAGCTCGAGCGGGACGGCCCGTCTTACACAGTGGATACCCTGAGGGCTCTCCATGCTGCGCACCCCGACGCCGACCTCACGTTCATCCTGGGAGCCGACGTCGCGGCCACCCTGCCCGCCTGGCACGAATCTGGCGAGCTGCCCGCGCTCGCGCGCTTCGCGGTCGCGCTGCGGGTGGGTGGGCCTCCAATCACCGAGCCCCAGCCGACGGGCTTTCCACTCGTTCCCCTGTGTACGCCGATGATCGAGGTCTCCTCGTCCCTCGTGCGCGAGCGTGTGCACCGCGGCCTGCCGGTGCAGGAGCTGGTCGGGCCCGCCGTCGCGTCCTACATCGCCACGCACGGCCTCTACCGCGCTGTGGCGGCCGCGACCGGAGCCCTCGCGTGAGCCCCACCGCTCAAGCCCAGGTCCCGTCCACCGAGCTGGCGCGCGAGATCGCCCGGTTCGCGCTGGACAAGAAGGCCCACGACGTGCTCGAGCTCGACATGCGCGGGCTGGTCGGCTACACCGACTACTTGGTGATCTGCTCGGGCAACACCGACCGCCAGGTGAAGGCGCTCCACGACGCGGTCCACGCGGGCGTCAAGCGCGAGCACGGTGTCCTGCCCCGCCGCGTGGAAGGCGTCGGCCGCGCGCAGTGGGTCCTGATGGACTACCTCGACGTGGTGGTCCACCTCTTCACCCCTGTCACACGCGAGTTCTACCGCCTCGAGCAGCTGTGGGGGGAGGCTCCGACGCGCGCGGTGGACGAGGAGCCGGCGTGACCGCGGCGATCCAGGCGACCGACCTCGTCAAGACGTACCCCGGTGACGTGCGCGCGCTCGACGGCCTCGGCCTGGAGGTGCAGGCCGGGACGATCTTCGGGCTGCTCGGCCCCAACGGGGCGGGCAAGTCGACCACCGTGAAGATCCTCACCACGCTGACCCGGCCCGACTCCGGGTCCGCCGCGGTGGCCGGCGAGGACGTGCTGCGCGAGCCCGACCGCGTACGCCGCGCGATCGGCGTGGTCGCGCAACGCTCCGGTGTGGACCCCGACGCGACCGGCCGCGAGAACCTCACGCTCGCCGGGCAGCTCTACGGAATGGGGGGAGGGGCGCTGACCGAGCAGGTGGACGCGCTGCTGGAGCGCTTCGGCCTCGCCGACGCCGGTGGGCGCCTCGCGCGCACGTACTCCGGTGGGATGCAGCGCAAGCTCGACGTCGCCATGGGCCTCGTCCACCGCCCGCAGGTGCTGTTCCTCGACGAGCCCACCACCGGCCTCGACCCCGAGGCGCGCGCGGACATGTGGCAGGAGATCTCCCACCTCGCCGCCGAGGAGGGCCTCACGATCCTGCTCACCACCCACTACCTCGAGGAGGCCGACCGGCTCGCGCGGCGCCTGGCGATCGTGGACCGCGGGCGGGTCGTGGCCTCCGGCACGCCCGAGGAGCTCAAGGGGCAACTGCGCGGCGACGCCGTCCACATCGAGCTCGCCGAGGCGCCCACGGCAGCCCCGGCCGCCTCGCACGCCGTGTCCCCGCAGGACTCCGCCCCCACCAACGGCCGCGCGACCGAGCTGCTCGCCGGCGTGGAGGGTCTGCGGGAGGTCGTCCTCGACGGCCGCTCGCTGCGTGCCCGCGCAGACGCCGGCGCCGTCGCACTTCCCGCCGCGCTCGCCGCCTTGGAGGGCGCCGGCATCGCGGTCGCCTCCGCAACCGTCGCCCGGCCCTCGCTCGACGACGTCTACCTGCGCCACACCGGGCGCGCCTTTGGCGGGACGGACGAGCCCAGATGAGCTCGAGCGCGCTCGCGCCCCCCTGGCACATGACCCAGCGCAAGCTGCGCGCGCTGCTGCGCCAGCCCTGGTACCTCGCGCTCACGCTCGTGCAGCCCGTCATCTGGCTGCTGCTGTTCGGCGCGCTGTTCAGGCGGATCGTCGAAATTCCCGGCTTTCACGGTGGCTCCTACATCGACTTCCTCACCCCCGGGATCGTCGTGATGACCGCGCTGTTCTCCTCCGGGTGGAACGGGATGGGGATGCTCTACGACCTCGAACGTGGCGTGCTGGACCGCTTCCTCGTCTCGCCCGTGCGGCGCTGGCCGCTGATCGCCGGGCCTCTGATCCAGGTCTCGATCGTGGTCGCGATCCAGTCGGTCGTCGTCGTCGCCCTCGGCCTGCTCGTCGGCGCCACCTTCCCCGGAGGGGTCCGCGGGGTGCTCGTGCTGGTCGCCGTCTCGGTGCTGCTCGGGGCCGCCCTCGCCGGGATCTCCAACGGCATCGCGCTGCTCGCCCGCCGCGAGGAGACGCTGATCGCCGCGGTCAACTTCATCGTGCTGCCCCTCACCTTTCTCTCCGCGACCTTCATGCAGGAAAACCTGATCCCCGTGTGGATCCGCGAAATCGCCCGCTTCAACCCGGTCAACTGGGCCGTTCAGGCCGGGCGCTCCGCGCTCTCCGCCAGCCCCGACTGGGGCCTCGTGGCCTCGCGCAGCGCCTACCTGCTCGCGCTCACGGTCCTCTGCGGCTGGTTCGCCACGCGCGCGTTTCGCTCCTACCAGCGCTCGATCTGAGCGGCCGGTGGGCCGGTGCCCCGAGCAGACGCTCCCCGCCCAGACCTTCGAGCTCGCGCAGCGCGGGTTCGACGACGGGTACGACTCCCTCGCCCAGCCCGCCCGCTTCGCGCTCACCGCCGGCAGCCGCCGCCTGGAGTTGGAGTTCCTCGAAGGCTACCCCTGCGCGCAGGTGTACGCCCCGCCCGCCCGGCAGCTGCTCTGCTTCGAGCCGATGACCGCTCCCGCCAACGCCCTGCGCAGCGGCGCTGGCCTGCGCGTGCTGGAGCCCGGCGAGAGCTACCGCGCCACCTTCGCTGTGAGCGTGCAGGACGCCTGAGGGCTCGCCGGCCGTCCCGGCCCCACCGAGGAGCGGCTGTGGGTCGGCTATTCTATGTAATGGCAATCAGCTTTAGGGTCTTTACAGGACCACGGCCAGCGCGGACTGAAAGGAAACGAACGCATGACTCTGCAGCTCGGCGACACGGCCCCCGACTTCGAGGCGGACACCACCGAGGGCCGCATCAAATTCCACGACTGGATCGGCGACTCGTGGGCGGTGCTGTTCTCCCACCCGAAGGACTTCACTCCGGTCTGCACCACGGAGCTCGGCTACATGGCGAAGATCAAGCCCGAGTTCGACCGTCGCGGCGTGAAGATCATCGGCCTGTCGGTGGACCAGACGGGCAAGCACGCGCAGTGGGCCTCCGACATCGAGGAGACCCAGGGCACCGCGCCGAACTATCCGATCATCGGCGACGGGGACTTCGCCGTCTCGAAGCTGTACGGGATGCTGCCCGCGGCGACCGCCGGCGACTCCGACGCACGGACACCGGCCGACAACCAGACGGTGCGCAACGTGTTCGTGATCGGCCCCGACAAGAAGGTCAAGCTGATCCTCGTCTACCCGATGACGACCGGCCGCAACTTCGACGAGGTGTTGCGGGTGATCGACTCGCTGCAGCTGACGGCCGGCCACAAGGTGGCGACGCCGGTCAACTGGAAGCCGGGGGAGGACGTCATCATCGCCGGGTCGGTCTCCGACGAGGAGGCCAAAGCGACGTACCCCGCCGGCTGGAAGACGCCCAAGCCGTACATCCGGATCGTGCCCCAGCCGCACTGAGGCGTCGGCCGCGGGCGTGCTCTTCAAGCAGATCACCCACGACGACCTCGGCTGCGCCTCCTACCTGATCGGCGACGAGCGGGCCGGGGTCGCAGCGGTCGTCGATCCGCGCTTTGAGATCGACGTGTACCTCGAGTTGGCCCGCTACCGGGGGGTCACCGTCGAGCACGTGCTCGAGACCCACAACCACGCCGACCACGTCTCCGGGCACGGGCGCCTGGTGGCCGCCACCGGGGCTCGCATCCACGTCCACCGCCTGGCCGACCCCGCCTACGAGCACGAGCCGTTCGACGACGGCTGGGAGCTGGCGCTGGGGTCGCTCGTGGTGCGCGCCGCGCACACCCCGGGGCACCGCCCCGAGCACACCGCGTTCCTGCTGATCGACACCCGCCGCGGCCCAGACCCGTGGGCGGTGCTGAGCGGGGACAGCCTGTTCGTGGGCGACGTCGCCCGCACCGACCTCGCGGTCGAGCCGGCCGAGGGAGCCCGCCAGGTCTTCCGCTCGGTGCACGAGCGGCTGCTCACGCTCCCCGACGACTGCGAGCTCTGGCCGGCACACCTCGGGGGCTCGATGTGCGGGGGGCCGGGCATGGACCTGAAGATCTGCTCGACCGTCGGCTACGAGCGGCTGCACAACCCGACGCTCGCCGTCACCGACGAGGAGGAGTTCGTCGCGCAGGCGCTCGCCCGGCTGGGGCCCCAGCCGCCGAACTTCGAGAAGATCGTCGCGCTCAACCGCGGCCCGCTGCTCACCAGCGGGGTCGAGGTGCCCGCGCTCTACCCCCACCAGGTGCAGCTCAAGCGTGATGAGGGGGCGCTGCTAGTGGACGTCAGGACCGACCTGCAGTTCGACGACGTCCACATCCACGGCTCGCTCTGCATCCCGTCGTTCAGCTCCGGGTTCGGCTCCAAGCTCGCGTGGCTCGCCGACCACGACCGGGAGCTCGTGTTCATCGGGCGCGACGACGCCGACGGGCGACGCGCCGCCAAGCTGGCGCTGTCGGTGGGCGTCCGCAACGTCGCGGGCCTGCTCGCGGGAGGCATGACCAACTGGCGCCAGGAACGCCACCCCGTGACCCAGACCGAGCGGGTGGCCGCCGCCGCCCTGCTCAGCCGACTCGCGGACGAACCCGACCTGCAGCTGCTCGACGTCCGCGAGCTGCACGAGTGGTCCGCCGGTCACGTGCCCGGGTCGGCGTTCACACCGTGGCACGACCTCACGGGAATCCCGCAGGGCCTCGACCCCGCCCGCCCGATCGCCGTGATCTGCGCCGCGGGGGTGCGCGCGGCGACCGCCGCCAGCCTGCTCACCCACCACGGGGCGACGCGCGTGATCCACGTGATCGACGGCGGTGTGCCGCTGCTCGCCGAGATGGGACTGCGGCTGGAGTCGGGCGCCGGCGTGCCGGTTGACGCGGGGGCGTAGCGTAGGGTGGGGGGGTGTCGGCGGTGCTGACGTTCGCGCGAGTCGCGGGGACCCGGTCGGGTGCAGCGGTGCGTACTGTTCTCGCCGTCGCCGCTCTCGCCACTGCCGTGCTCGCGGCCACCATCGCCGTGCCGTCTGCAGCGGGTGCGAGTGGCGGCGCTCCCCGTGCGCCGCGGCGCCACAGCGCGCACGTCGCGGTCATCGGCGGTCAGTCCGCGGCACCCGGCACGTTCCCGTGGATGGCTTACGTGCTCGACTTTCGCGGCGCCGGCGTGGGGCAGTGCTCTGGGACGGTCGTCGCGCCGAACCTGGTCCTGACGGCCGGTCACTGCGCCGAGAACGTGCAGACCGGCGTCGTGAACGAAGCCTCCGGTTACCGCGTGACGACCGGCAACGTGGACTGGGCCGCTCCCGAAACGGAAAGGCAGGTCTCAGACGTCACCAGGGTGATCGTCTGTCCCTGCTTCGACCGTCACACCGACGTCGGGGACGTCGCGCTGCTGCAGCTCTCCACTCCCACCACCGCGCCGGCTGTCACGCTCGCCTCGAGCCCGCCCGCGGGCACGGCGGCGCTGCTGGCCGGGTGGGGTGAGACGCACTCCAAACAGCACACCCCGGTCGAACAGCTGCGGTGGGCGCCAACGGTCGTGCAGCACGCGGAGGTGTGCGAACGGGAAGCGTCACCGTTCAGCCCGGCGAGTGAGGCCTGCACGATCGACCCGCCCGGCCGCCAGACGGGCGCGTGCAACGGGGACAGCGGCGGCCCGCTGCTCGTGCCAGAGCCCTCGGCCGTGGGGGGCCTGGTGCAGATCGGTGTCGCAAGCCACGTGTACAACGAATGCGCCACCACCAGCCCGTCCGTGTTCACGCGCGCCGACGCGGTCTCCGCCTGGGTGAGAGGATGGGCGCAGGCGCTCGCGTCCGCCCCACCGGCCTCGGCCCCCCCGCCGGCCGGCACCGTCGCGGCACCCACCCTGGCCGGCATCGCTGGCAGTCGCTCCGTCACCCTCGGAGGTGGTGCCATCTCGCTCGTGCTCGTCTGCGACGGCGAAGGAGGAGGAGTCTGCACGGGCAACGCCGAGGTGACCGTCACGGTGCGAGAGGAACTCATCGCGCAGCGCGGCGGCGTGCGGACGGTGTCCAGACGCATCCTCAGAGTCAGGCTCGCCAACGTGCTCTTCGCACTTGCGCCCGGAGCGAGCACGGTGATCCGCTTGAGGCTTTCCGCCCAGAACCGGACGCTGCTGTCCCATCTCAGCGGCGGACGGCTCGACCTGATGCTGACAGGCCGAGGCATCGCGCATCGCGTCGTCAGGCTGGAGTTGGCCGCTGGCGTGGGCGTTCGTTCCGATGCAGAGGAGCGGAGGGTATTGGAACCAAGATTCTGGCGGGATCGACACGGTTGTGTCGGAGCTTCTGGCGGCGTTGGCGGCGCAAGAGGCCCGGTCGGGGTTGAGCCGCTTGGCCAAGAAGCTGGCTGTTCTCAGGGCCAGCGATGCCCGGCCACGGGCCATCACGAGTCGACGGCTGCGGCCTCGCCGTCCGGGTTGGGTCCTGGATGCCGTTGTTCGGGCGTTCGGCGATCGAGACGGGCCGATGAGGCTCGCGGAGATTCATGCGGCGATGGAGCGAGAGTTCGGTCAGTCGGTATCCATAGAGTCCGTCAGTTGGTGTTTGCGCATGGGTACTCGAGGATTTGACCCCCGATTTATCCGAGTGGCCAGAGGCCGATATGCGTTGGTGGAGCCACGGCGTTGACGTGTCCGCTGCTGCTACGGTTTCCTGCGTGACCAAGGCCGAGTTGCACGACCTGGTGGATGTCCTTCCGGATGAGTCGCTGCCCGCGGCTGCGATCCTGCTTCGCCGTGCACAGGACTCGGTGATCGCCAAGCTCGACGCGGCGCCGTATGACGACGAGGAGGTCGGCGAGGAGGATCTGAAAGCCATTCGGCAGGCGCGAAGCGAGCCCGGTGTCCCTTGGCCTGAGGCCGAGGCGGAGCCGAGCGCTGGCTGGCCGCGTGGATGCGTCTCTACAAATGGATAGTCCCGTAGCGCAGGGTACAAAATTGCGGCAGGAGCACATTTGAACACGTCACAGCACAGAGCGTTCGTCCTGATGCCATTTGAGGAACCCTTCAATGCCATCTATTCACAGCTCATCTCGCCGGCGCTTCAGACGGCGGGTTACGAAGTGCGGCGAGCGGACAGCGTTCTTGACCAACAGAACGTGTTAAGGGACATCGTAACCGGCATTGACACAGCAGACCTGATCGTCGCCGACCTGACCGGGCTCAACCCAAATGTCTTCTACGAGCTGGGCATTGCACACGGACTCGGCATACCCACCGCTATGCTCACTCAAGACATAGATGATGTCCCGTTCGACCTCCGTGCCTACCGGGTTAAGGAGTATTCGGATAGGTTCGACAAGGCGGCGGAGCTCCAAAGGTTCCTTCAGCTGATAGCCGTAGAACATGTCAAGGGCGAGGTCACGTTCGGCAGTCCAGTCTCCGACTTCCTGCCAGGCGGCCAGGCTGCGCAGCGACTCAAGAACAGAGAAGCAGCACCAGCGAGCGCCGAGACCGAGCCCTCGGGCAGCGAGGCAGAGGCTCCCGCTACCGCCGACGAATCCGAGGACGACGACCACCCGGAGACCAAGGGCATGCTTGATCTGATAGCCGACATGATGGCGGCGTCGGAGGCCACTATGTCCATAGGCGAGCGGATTAGCAGCGAGACGGAGGCGATAACGACCAAGATCGGCCATCACACGAAGAGCATCGAGAAGGCCGCTAGCGCTAGCTCTGGCACGATACCAGCGGCGCAGATCGTTGCACGGGCGCTAGCTGGCGATCTCGAAAATTATGCGCAATCGTTGAAAGAGCCGGTGCGAGAAATGAATGAGGTTTCTCATCTCTTTTCCGACAGCAGCCTTGTCTGGCTATCTCGGATAGAAATAACCTCGGACAATCGAGGGGAAGTCAAGGATTTTGCTCAGAACTTGAGCAATCTTCAGGACAGCATCACCCAAACCAGGGAGAGCATGCTTGGTTTTCGCGAAGCGATCGAGAGCACGAAGGGATGGAGCGCGAGGGTGGATCGTGCGAACCGCAAAGTGATTGCCCAGATCGACAATCTTGTCAGCAGCTTCGACTACCTACTCGCCTCTACCTCACGAGGTCGCGAGATCATCGAGGAGAAACTGGCTGATGTCGAGTGACGATGAGCTATCCGGCGGGGCCTCGCTTTGCGGGCAGTCCCAATAGTTGCGACAGCTTTCCGTCGCGGCACAGCTTACGCTCAGGACGTGTAAAGAAGGTCGTTCACGGCTTTCTTCGGACCGTTGACGATAACCACGTTGCGCCGGAGCGGTTTGGTCAGTTTCGCCTAGATCGTGGGTCACGACCGGTGGAAGGAAGCAACATCATCAGGGTGAGCGGGTCGATCGGTGACTCGATGAAGCCGTGGTGCCGATAGAAGGTCTTTGCGTGCTCGTCCTTGGCGTGGACGAGGACGAGTCTCACGCCGACAATCTCTGAGACCTCGATTGCCTTCGTCATGAAGTGCTTGAGCATGGCTGCGCCGAGGCCCTTGCCTTGGTGGCGGCTGTCGACGGCCATTCGTCCCAGCAGGATCGCTGGCAGATCGGTGGGCTGGTCGCGGGCGATACGCCGCGGCGCCGCGGCGCGCATCACCGAGGCGGTGGAGGATGCGTAGTACGCCACGACCGTCCTGGTCGGCTCGTCGATCACGACCCACGTACGGCTGGTGCCGGCCGCCTGGTTGCCGAGCGCTCGGCGTGCGAGCCAGTCATTGAGCGCAGGCTCGCCACAGTCGAATCCCTCCAGCCTGTGCTCGCTGGTCAGCAGGGTTGGGCCGCTGTAAGTCAACGTGTGGGTCGCTCGAGCACCGATGGTTGTGAGAGCAGCCTGGTCATCGCCTGCGGAAGCTGCGATGGCGTCGCGGAGAGCAGGCCCTGTAGCTCGTTCCAGGCCGCGTCGTCGATGGCGAACACGCGACGATCGGCGAGGTCGAGCTCGGCGGCTTCCACGGCGTGACGCAGCACGTAGTCGCTCGTGGACTCGCCGTGGGCCTCTGCGGCGCGGCGCAGCACCGTGTCCTGTGTGGGGGTCAGGCGGAGGCTCAGTCGCTCAGTCTTGGACGCCATGCCCGCATTGTACGTCATCCGACGTACGGAAGGGGAACTGCCGCGCACGACTCTATTACGCTGGTCACCAGTGCGTGGTTCCAATAGCGACGTTCAACCCTGCCGAAATGCGGGCGAATGGACTCGAACCACCACGGAGAACAATCTCCACAAGGCCCTCAACCGGATACGGGGGGTGTTGATGGGTCCGGGAGCGCCCAGATCGTCCATTTTGCGGGGGTTCGTGGACGCATCGGACGGGTCTGGAGGGGTGGATGTTCTCAAAACGTTCTCACGGGCCGCGTGGCGCAGCTCGTTTGCAGATTGCTCATGCGCTGAGGGTGTCAAAGAAGCGCTGGATGACATCGACCGCATCGGCGCGCAGCTCTCCATCGTCAGCCGTGGGATCGACCTGCATCGCCTGTTCAGCGTATGCGTGCGGGCCGGCGTCCGATGGCACCCGGTAGCGCTCGCGAACCTCGATGAATGTGCTTCGTAGCGGCGCGAGGGCATCCTGGAGGTCTCCGTCATGGAGCTGTCGCGCGGCCTGCTCAGGTCCACCGGCTCGGTTGTGCTGCAACACGTAGGCGAGGTCGTAATAGTCCTTGACGGCTGCGCGGGTGCGCACAGCGACGCACTTCGACAGCAGGTAGCCCACCAGGCCGGCGAACCGTGCCCGAACCTCCACGCGCGTGCCATCGGCGAGTCGGCCCTGCAGTTGCTCCCAGGTGAAGTCACGTGCGACGTAGCCCGTCCCACGGAGGTTGGCGGCAGAGAGCTTGCGGCAGCCGGTGGGACGGATGCTCTCTCCCTCTCGGTAGTCGACGAGGTCACAGAGAAACTCGATCCGGACGGGAGTGCCGTCGATGAGTCCCCGCCAACGCCAGCCGTCTTGGCTCGGGTCAGACTCGAAATGCAGACGTTCGAGCGCACGCTCGACAGCGCCAAGGTCGAGATCGGGCTCGACATGGGTGATGAGCAGCACGTCAACGTCTGTGGTGCCCAGGTGCTCGGGACTGATGCCGGTGGCATCTCGCGTCAGAAGGTCCGGGACGAGCCCGCCAAGGACGATCAAGAATGGCTCGTCGTCGCGTAGCTCGTGCAGCAGCCGTACGAGCGCGGTCTCGGCTCGCGCTCGGGTCTCGCGTGAGCGCTCCTCGTCGGTCACGCCGGCTCCCCGGTGGCGTCGGCGCTGCTACGTCGTGAGGAAGCAGGGTGTAGTGGGTCGATGAGCTCGCTCTTGACATGATCCGCCGCGTCCTGGCCGCGGGCGCCCAACGACGATAGGTCTGCGTACAGGCGCGGAGGGCTGGCGACCGGCAGACCGCCGTGCACACCTGTGAGGCTGAAGATCCGCTGCTCGGCGCGCCAGAAGTTCACGCGTCCGCCCTCGTCCACCTCGCGCAGACCGCCGTCTTCGATTGCTGCTGATAGGGGGCCTGCAAAGTCCCGGTCCGCGACGTAGATGTGCAGGCTCGGGGTGGTCGTGGCGAACGGGGCGGCGAGCTCGAGTCCTGCCCAGCCGCTGGCGGCCCATGTGACGCCGCGGTTCAGCGCGGCGCCCAGCTCACCGCGGAGCAGCGCCATCACGTCGCGCGTTGTGCGGTGGGCAATGCGAACGTCGCCGCGCTGCTCAGCGGCTGCCGCGGACCACGTGGCCAGCATCGCACCGGCGTCGATGAGTTCGCGATACGCGCCCGAGCCGCGCGCCGGCCCGCGCTTGGTCGTCCAGCCCTCTGCGTCGAACGCCTTGAGCACGCTGGCCGTCTGGGCAGTGGACCACCGGCAGGCCCGTGCGAGCTGTGCGGCGCGAAGCGGCTCGTCCCGTCGGGCAAGGATCGCCTCGGCGAGCGACAGCGCCGAAAGTGACCACGAGAAGGCTCGCGCAGAGCGTCCGCCCGCGAAACGCACAGTGGGCTCGCGGATCACCAGCAGCCCGCCGGGTCCCAGGATGCGGGCCTGCCCCGCCTCGTCTGCCCAGTTCCCATCGCGCTCGCGCAGCCACTCGATCGCGCCGGGGGAGAGGTGGCGGGCCAGCACCACAACATTCTGCGGCCACGGGTGGGGAATATCGCGGGCGACTCGGCGGACGTCGTCCGGCCAGCCCTCGCCCGCCCACTTGACCTCTATCGCGATCTGCCTCCCGTCACGTGTCTGCACGAGTATGTCGGGACGCGCCGATGAAGAAGCGGCTTGCGCAGTGGCTCCGTCAAGGACGGACGCGAGGATGCGACCTGCGCGGTTTTCTGCCTGCATAGCATTTTCTACTGTACCAGCAGAAAACTGGTTTGAGCATAAAATCGAAGCTCTCGCAGGATCTCGGACGACGCGAGGCGTTCTTCTCGGCGGTTGCGGCCCTCCTTGCTCATCGGCAGCTTCGTGCGGCAGGACACGATGCTCTCCGAGGTCGCGTGGCGGCTGACCGGACTTATCAGGCGTGATAAGTTCTGTATATGGCCTCCGCCCAACACAGTCCCGTTGGCAAGAGTACTGCCAAGGCAGCAGCCCAGGGCCGCGCTGACCGCAACGCGGCCTATCGCGATGCCCGCGCCGAATACGAGCGCATTCGCGCCCTTCGTGAGGTCAGCCCTGTAGCGGCCCATCTGCGGGAGCGTCGTTTCGAGCTGGGGCTCACCCAGGAGGAGGTTGCCAAGGCGGCCGGTACGTCCCACAGCGCGGTCTCCCGGCTGGAGAAAGGCACCCATATTCCGCAGCTACCGACGCTTCAGCGGATCGCCGCCGTGCTCGATGAGGAGCTGCTCGTTTGCTTTCAGCGCACGGTGGACGGCGAGATCGAGCGCGAGTTCGCGGCTGTGGCCTGAGCGGCACAAGCCGGCAGACATCCCACGCCTCGATCTGGAATAGTTCCACTCTGTGTCCATTCGTCGTGTCCTATCGGTCAGTTGGCTGATTGCTCTCACCGTCGCCGTGTTCGGCTCATGCGCTAACGCCGAGGCCAAGACGAGCCTCGCACGCTCAACCTCCAGCGGCCCACATACTCGCGATGTCCGTCCGGCGACAGTCCGCCCGCAGTCCTCGCCGACCTCCTACCCGACGATCACTTTCGACGAGGTGCCCCTGGAAGAATTCGTCACCAACCAGTACGAAGATGACGGGGTCATCTTTACGAGCACGGTACAGACGGCAGAAGACGAAGCTAACCCGACCAGCCCGGTGCTATCGGGCTACCCCCGCTTTGAAGGCGCGATCGAAGGGTATTTCGTCGATCCGAGCACGGGCCTGCCGCAGACCGTGTCGAGCTTCACGCTAGACGTCGGCTACATCAACAATCGCGACTCGGTCGTCGTCGAAGCTTTCGACAGCGCCGGCAATGAGGTGCAATCGGTGCTCGCCGATGCCTATGGCATCAATTTGCTCACTGTCACCTACGCCGGGATGGCGAGCTTCTCCGTGCACGAGATCGCCGAAGAGCCCGCCGGGTTCGCGATCGACAACCTCACCATCGACCCGACAGCCGACCCGACACCCATCACCTCGGTCGCCTCGATGGGTGACTCCTACAGCTCCGGTGAGGGACTGCTTCCCGGCATGGGTACCAACTACGACTGCGGCACCGACATGGGTGGCGGCCTCTATTACGAAAACACGAACCTCCCGTATCTGCTCGGCATCCCCCCGTCGTGGGGCGGGCTCGACTGCGACACGACGACGCTCACGAACGCCGAGCCAAACCTGCTCCTACGCCCGCCGACGTTCTACGAAAACACCTGCCACCGCCACGACCTGGCCTACCCCGTGCAGATCGCGAGCATGCTGAACGCCACCCAGTCGATCTTCGTGGCCTGCAGCGGCGCGACGACCGCGAACATTGGCGCGATCCCGGAGACAGCCAAGCCCCAGCATCCCCATTCCCCGCTGAACGTCGCCGGTGGTAACACGCAGTTGACCGATGTCGAAAACTTCAGCCGCGATCGCCTGGGAGGGCAGGACCCGTCGCTGATCACGATCGGCATCGGAGGAAACGACGCGGGCTTCAAGAGCATCGCCGAAGACTGCATCGTGACGATCACGCCGTGCAGCAGCGACGGGAACTTCGTCCACGCAGTGCTGAACAACATCACGGGACCGGTCTATGAACGTCTCGAAGAAACGTTCACCGCGCTGCGCTACGACTTCCCGAACTCGACGATCGTGGCCTTCGGCTACCCGAGCCCTATATCTGCCTCCGCCCCGGGCTGCAACGGCCTTCCGCTATATCAGCAGGACAAGGAATTCCTCGCCACGGAAGTGCTCGGCACCCTGAACCAGGCGATCTCCGAAGCCGCGGAAGCGTCGAGTATCAGCTACGTCAACATTGCCCCGGCCACCGTCGGCCACGAGATATGCACTGCCGAACCGTGGTTTCGGGGAATCAGCTATCCGCTCGTCGCGTCCTTCCACCCGACCCAGCTCGCCCATGACGCGATAGCCGCCTACTTCCGCGAGCACTACACGAACGGCGCCGGGGAACTCCTGATCCACAATCCGCCAGTGCCGGTGGACCCGATCAGGGTGCAGCCGGTCGGTCCGACCGGCAACATCGGCAACCTGCAGGGTGGCGCCGTCATCCCATGTGGTACGGGCTGCGAGCAGTCGGTCCCATGCATCCAGTCCTGCAGCGTGCAGATCCAGGGCTCAGGATACGCGCCAGGCGCGCAACTGGAGGCGGTGCTTCACTCCACCCCGTATGACCTCGGGCCGGTTACCGCCGATGAAAACGGCGAAGTCGACGCCACCGTCCAGATTCCCCCCGGCGTGGCGCCCGGCGATCACGTCATCACGCTCGAAGGCACCGCGCCCGATGGCGCGCCGCAGTACGGCGCGCTGGGCCTTGAAATCCTGGAAGCGTCAGGCTCACTGAGCCAGCCGGAAACTGGACACAACTCGGAATCGCCATCGAAAGGCCTCTTCACGACCACGACCGCACGCGCACCGCGCGCGCTCGTGAGCCTGCGCCGTCGCGGCCGCAAGCTCGCGGTGAAGATCCGCTGTCCATCTGCCGCAGGCTCGGCGTGCACGGTCACGGTCGAGCTTCGTCGTGCCCGCCGGATGCATGGGCACGCACGTCTGATCACGCTGGCCATGGGCACGCTCCGCCTCGCTCCCGGCAGGGCAAAGACGCTCGTGTTCACCAACGTCCTCCTGCTCAGCAAGCGCTCGCAGTTGCGCCTGGTGGTCGCGACCGGAACCTCGCTCGGCCAGGCGCAGCAGTCCCTGAGCATCCCGCGCTAGTGGCACCCAGGATCGGTAAGGCGATAATCTCGGGACGGTGAGCGATGAAAGGGCTGTAGCCCGAGCGCGTTGAGCGCCGAGAAGTCACGGCCGGGCGACATCCGTCGCGGCCGTCGCCGTAGTTGGCATCGCTGCTGGGACCACCTGGTCATCGCCCCTTTGTGGGTTGCGTTCGAGGCCAACCTTGGGACGCTGATTCGCACATGTGACGCTGTGGGTGCGTGCATCGCGGTGCCCGATACCGCCCACTACCGCAAGGCGCTCGCGCAGGGCGATACCTTGGGTCCACGTCGCAGGCCGTGCGTCCACTGGGTTCGCGGCGGCAAGGAGCGTTGGATCGATCGGCAACGCGCCACCGGTCTGGCGGATCGTCGCGGTCGAGCTGGCGGACGGCGCCGTGTCGCTCTCGCGGCTTGAGCCGGCGCGGCAACGAACGGTGGTCCTGCTCGGTCACGAGCGGCTCGGCTTGCCCGAAGAGCAGGTGGAGGCTGCCGATACGTGTGTAGAGATCCCGATGGTGGGTCAGGGAGCGAGCCTGAACGTGGCTGTCGCGGGCAGTCTCGTCTTGTACCGCTTGGCCGGTATGAGCTGACGTGGATCCGCTTGCCGGCTTCCTTCGGTCTGTTGCGTTCATTGCGTTTCGTGCGTCGATGAGGTAGAGTGTTCTTGAGGCTCTGTCATGACCCCAACGCTCGACATCTCGCTGCTTGCCTCGGAGCCTGTCAAGTCGATTGAGACACTTGGTCGTCGAATTTAGTGAGTAGTCTCCTCTGTGGTCGGTTTGTTGATCCAGGTGGCGGCTGGTAGTGCTGGTGGGCGTGGCGGGCGGTGGACGAACCGCTGGGGTGTCGCGGCGTAGGCGGCGGTGAGGACGCGCTGGCGTTCGGCGTGGAGCGTCTTCGCGTGGCTGTGGTGGACGGCGGCCGGGGTCATCAGGCCGATCCCGGAGTGGCGGTGGGCGTGGTTGTACCAGTCGAAGAACGTGCGGCAGAACGCGCGGGCTTGTTGGATGTTCTCGAAGTGTTTGGGGAACTCGGGCCGGTACTTCAGGGTCTTGAAGTGCGCCTCGGAGTAGGGGTTGTCGGTCGAGGTGTAGGGCTGGTTGTGCGAGCGGGTCACGCCGAGGTCGGCGAGGAGGAACGCGACCGGCTTGCTGGTCATCGAGCTGCCGCGGTCGGCGTGCACGGTCAGCTGCTCGCGCGTGATCTGCTGCTGCTCGCAGGCTTGGCGGATCAGCGCCTTGGCGAGCTGTGCGTCCTCGCGGTGCTGGACGGTCCAGCCGACCACGTAGCGGCTGAACACGTCGAGGATCACGTACAGGTAGAAGTACGTCCACTTCGCCGGACTCTTCAACTTCGAGATGTCCCAGCTCCACAGCTCGTTCGGGCGCTCGGAGAGCAGCTCTGGCTTGGAGTAGCCGGGGTGTGTGCGCTGGTCGCGCCGCTCACGCACCTCGCCGCGTGCGTCAAGCAGCCGGTACATCGTGCGCTCTGAAGCCAAGTAGCGGCCCTCGTCCAACAGGGTCGCCCAGACCTGGGCGGGGGAGCAGTCGATGAACCGCGCGGAGTGCAGTTCGGCGAGAACGGCGTCGCGCTCGGGCTCTGAGAGCGCTCTGGCCGGGACGGCCCGCGGGCGCGTCGGCCTGGGCTCGGGCGGACGCCGACGACGGTAGATCGTCGCTGACGCCGCACCGAGTGCGCGGCACGCTGGGCGGGTACCGACGATCGGGGTGAGTTCCTGCACGGTCTGCTCGATCATCGCTCGGTGCTCCCCGGCTCGGTCGCGCCCCTGGGCTCGAGCAGCTGCCCCAGAAGCGCGGAGACGTTTCCCTGCACCTCGATCACCTTGCGCGCCTTCTGGAGCTCAGCCTCCGCGCGCTCCGCGCGCCGCGCCAGCGCCGCGATCTGCACATCACGCGTATCACGAGACGGGCTGGCGGCTGAAAGGCGCCCAGCGCGCACTATGGGGAATGTTCACCGACGCTCACGCTGTGCTGCATGTCGCCCCCGGCCGCCACGAAGACCACGCCAAGAACCTGCTGGGCGCCACCCGGGCGGTCGTGACCTCAGACCGCTGGTGGGCCTACTCGCACCTGCCGCTCTCCCGCCGCCAAATCTGCTGGTCGCATCTGCAGCGGGACTTCATCGCGATGACCGACGGTCTCGCGGGCGAGAAAGAGCTCGGCGAGCACGGCCTGCGCCTATGCGAGCGCGTCTTCTGGGCCTGGGAATGCTACCAGAACACAGGAGACCGGCAAGCCCTGAAGCGACGCATCCAGGCGTCGCGCCGCGAGTACAAGCCGATCCTGCGCCGCTACGGCGCCAAGGCGGCGCGTTATCGCCTTACCCGACAGCGGGCGCGCAACCTCCTGAAGGTCTGGCCGGCGCTCTGGACCTTCGCCTCACACCAGGGCGTAGAGCCGACCAACAACCACGCCGAGCGTGCTCTACGCAGCGCCGTCATCTACCGCAAGCTCTCCCTCGGCAGCCAATCCTCCGACGGCGAGCAACGCGCCGCGCGACTGCTCTCCGCGCACACCACCTGCCGCCTGCAGGACCGCTCGCTCTTCGTCTACCTCACCGACGCGATCAACGCCCACGCCCGCGGCGACCCAGTACCGCTCCTCGCCTGAACAGCGACCCACTGAACGCTTACAAAAAAGCCCCGCTCAGCAGGGCTTTTTCAATGCGCCCGAGTGGACTCGAACCACCACGGAGAACAATCTCCACAAGGCCCTCAACCTTATTCGTGGGGCGTAGATGCGTCCGCGGGCGTCCAGATCGTCCAGTTTGCGGGCTTTCCGAGGCGCGCTGGACGCATTTGACGGTATGGACGTTGCCAAAGTGTTGCCACGCGATCGCCAGATCGCCCCGGAGGCGCTTAATCGAAGTTGCGTGTCTACCGCCAGTCCGTCGAGGGCGACCGGGACGGCATGCAGTGAGGAGTTCGGGCCTGAATACGGGTGCTGGTAGGTCAGGGAAGTCGCATCTCCGCGAGGAAGCGCGACGGAAGCTGCCGGTAGTTTCGAAACCACTCCACGCGGGTCAGTACGAGACGGTCCTCGGCGCGACAGACGCCGACGAAGCATGTCCGTCGCTCATCGCCGACGGTGCCGTCCTGGTCAGCGCGATAGTCGGGCAGTTTTCCCTCCTCTAGACCGATCAGGTACACGGTTGGCCACTGCAGGCCCTTGGTGCCATGTAGCGTCGCGATCTTTACACCGCCTCCCTGAGTTGGAGGCCGCCCCCCGGTCTTTAGTGCCAGCTCGGCGAGCAGGTGGTCGAGACTGAACGACGGATCGAAGTCTTCGAAGTCGGCGATCGCCTGCACGAGTTGGACAGCGCGTTCGCCTGCCGGGCTGTCGTGTATCGCGATGGCACGACGGGCATACTCCGCGATCTCGCGCGGCCGAGCTCCCTGGAGTGCGTGGACGCGCAGCGCGAGCAGTTCTTCGGCCACGGGGTACTCCCGATGGCTTTCTAGAAAGGCATGTGTGTCACGCTCCTCGATCAGTGCCACACCGATGAGTTCGGACAGTTTCCGGGCCTGGCGATCATTCAGACGCGCACGAATTGTGCTCACACAAGTGATTAGCATCCTGCGCTCCGGGGTCTCGTAGGCGGCGCCTCGCCAGTCAGTCACGGGGACCCTACGCGTGTTCAGCGCGTCGACAACCTCGTTGGTGCGAGGCCCTGCCCGTGAAAGAATTGCGATGCTGGCCGCAGGAACACCCTGGTCGAGGACGAGTGTGGCTATCTCGTCTGCCATCCGCTCGGCTTCTTCCGTCGTGTCCGAGTAGGTTTGTAGCTCGACCTCGCCGTCGGGCTTGTCGGCGCGCATCCGTCGTCCGCTCGCGTTTGGATCAGCAGCGATCAGCTGGTTGGCGTGCAGGACGATCTTCGCCCTGGAGCGGTAGTTGCAGTTCAGGGGGTAGACCGTCGCATTCAGTTCGCGTGTGAAGCGCCCGACGTTCCTGGAGTCCGCGCCTGCGAAGCGCATGATCGCCTGGTCGTCGTCAGCAAAGACGCTTACCGTCTCTACGTGCGGGCATAGCGCCTTAACGATCGCGAAGTGCACAGCGTTCGTGTCCTGGAACTCGTCGACCATGACATGCTGAAAGCGTGCCCCATACGCACGAGCGAGTCCTTCGTTGGACGCCAGCAACGAGGCTGTGTAGACGACCAGGTCGTCGAAGTCGACGACGGAGCGCTGGCGCTTGTCCCGCTCGTAGGCCTCGCCGAACGCTGCAGTCGCCTCAGGCATTGGTTGGCCGCGCAGCCGTAGGTACGACCACCGAGCGACTTGGTCTCTCAGGCCCTGCCGTTCGGCGGTCTCCGCAGCGAAGGCGTCGCGCTCCTCCATGTCCAAAATGTCAAAGTCCTCGCCGATCCCGACGAGCTTGCCGTGACTGCGGAGAAAGCGGGCACCGAATCCATGAAACGTGCTTGCCTCGATCCGCTCGGATGTGAGGTTCCCGACGCTGAGCGCCCGCGCCTTCATCTCGCCCGCCGCCTTATTGGTGAACGTCAGTAGCAGGGCGCGGGAGCCAGGGCGACTAAGTAAGAGATGTCGTGCCCGGTGGGACAGGGTCCGTGTCTTGCCGCTCCCTGGTCCTGCCAGAACGGCGATCGTCTTCTCTTTCGCGCCGACCGCGGCGCGCTGCTCCTCATCGAGATCCTCTTCGCTATCCGCAGTCATCACAGACCCGCCAGTAGCTCACTAACAGGAGCGGGAACGTCCTCCGCGGCCAGCTCGGCAGCCAGCAGTGGAGCCCAACGGATCTTGTCTTTCTTCACGAACCGGGTATGCAGCTCCCGTTGCGACATGCCCGCATTCTCGGGCTGCGTGACGAACGCGGCGAACTCGGCCGAGGCGTCATCGGCATTGAAAACCTGGTCGATGTCGTTCTCATTCAGCGGGGAGAGAAGCTCTGCCTCCAAGTCCGGATCGCACACCTGAAAGCCAGCGGCGTTTAAAGTCGCGCGGTCCGTCACGTGCACGCCGGCATCCGCGAGCCGTGCGACCCATCTGGACTCGGCATCCAGATCGCACAGACCACGCAGCTGGACATCCAGTCCGCCTGGTCCGAGGAGCTGCAGGTAGTGCTTGAAGAGGCTGGCTCCTTCGAGTGATATCAGCGAGAGCCCAGAGGCGTCGAGGTCGATTTGGAGGGTCCCGGCCAGCACGCGGACGGCAAGCAGATCGCTGAATCCCTCAACAAGGATCACGGTCTCCGCAAAGAACGCCTCCGCGGTCTGGCTGGTGGCATAGCGAGACAGTCGTTTGGCATCCTCGGCTGTCATCGTGCTCGCTCTCACCGAGTCGATGCTGCCGGTGCCGTCGCGATGAAGGCGTAGCACCATGCGCGGATCGCTTCGGTCGAGCACCGGGGCCGAATGGGTCGCTATCAGACTCTGGCCAGCCTGCTGGCGAAGGATAGACACGAGTGCGCGCTGCGCTTGGGGGTGCAGTGCAGCCTCGGGCTCGTCGACCAGGAGCAGCGCGCCCGGACTCATGTCGAGAAGGGCGAGCGCGAGCGCGAAGATCGAGCCCTGAGCAAGGCCGCCACTTTGTCCCGTTGCTGGTGCCTGTGGACCGGTATATGCGAGCATCAGATCGAGCTGGCGCAGAACGTCCTGCGGTTGGGTGACATGAAGTCCGAGTGTGTACGCGTGCTCGGATACGTTCGGCAGGAAGTTGCCGAGTCGAGCTGAGAACAGGTCAAGCAGTTGCTCGATCGGCGAAACCTTGGCGAGTTGCTGGCCGGCAGTCGTGATCGCAGCGACGGCCTGCTCAAGCTCATCGTCCAGATCGAGTCCGAGGATCAGCTCCTCAAGGAAGCTCTGTTGTCCGATCACTCGCATCAACCGGGTCGGGTCCCGCCACGCTGGGAGGAACAGCACAGGCAGGTTTGCACGCGCCTCGCGTTTTGCTCGCCGCCACGCGTCGTCAGGAAACCCATATAGCGACTCGATCTCCAGCTCCTCAGCGTCCCAGGTCCCGCGAGTGCCGATCCTCAACGTGGGGGGCATCGTGGAGAAGTCCATTGCATCCGCGAAGGCACCTTGCGCCTCTGGCGGGATGTCGCTGATCTTCGCGACCAGCTCGATGGGGACCGCGAGGTCGCGGAAGTCGCTCTGTGTGAGCGCGCCCCCATGCAGTGCGCTTCTGATGCCAGCGAGCAGGCTCGACTTGCCACCTGCGTTTGGTCCCACGACGAGCAGCGACTCACCGGCCAGATCGAGCGTGTAGCTCTCAAAGCACCGGTAGTTCCGCAGTTCGACGCTCTCTAGCCGCATACGATCGTGTCATTTGTGGGTCTGAGCACGCGCTGAGCGTAGCGTCACGGTCGCCGACCTTCCAGTGGATACTTGATAGAACACGAACATGCGGGCATCGTCCCTGACTTTGCGGGCACCGTCGAGGCACTCCCGACCCTGCTGGCGCGGCTTGTAGGGAGCGTCAGGCAGCCCGCAGGGCTGAGCATGCATGGTTCTTCCCCGAGATGATACCCAGCGAGAAGCATGGTCGGCCGGCGTTGACGAGGTCGGGTCGAGACCTCCACGAAACCACTTGCCCAAAAAGAAAAGGCAATGCGGGCTGAGCCCGCAAAGCCTCCACGGGCATTATCGGTCAGCTTGGGGGAGAAGTCAAGTGCTCGGGTTCGATGATGCCTGGGTGTCGAGGTCGAGCTCGGCGCGAGGCCGTAAGTCGTCGATGATGGCGATGCTCCAGACGGTGCGGCCAGGGTCGTCGTCAACTGCGCGGACGGCGCGGTAGCGCAGCCGAGAGACGATCTGTCCGAGCGCGTCCAGCTCGGAGCGGCGGGGACGGGCCATCCTGCCGACGCGGACATTCCAGGCAACCGTGTAGGCGACAAGATCGGCAAGCTGCACGCCGGTCGTGAGATGGCTGTGCACGAAGAAGGGCTCTGGGACGACTCTGCCGGCGCGAACCTCGCCTCGCCCCTCGTGGCCGAAGTAGCGGGCCATCTGGTCCACGAGGAGATGGCTCTGCGTGCGCTCCAGCTCGTCGAAGACGACGAGGCCGAGGGCATCCTGGTCTTCGAGGAAGTAGAAGTAGCGCTCGAACAGGTAGGCGTAGTCCTTGCGGAGGAAGTCGCGGCGGGATCGTGGCGCATCGCGATCGACAACGCTGGCGAACACGCGGCAGCGGAAGCGCTCGCATATGCCCAGCACGTCCGTGACGAACGCGATCTTCGCCTGCGCGAGGGCGGTCAGTTGCTCTCGGGTTGCGGTCGATCCGTGCTGTAGGCATCCTTGCGCCAACTCGCGGCGCGCTGCGGCGGGAATCGGGTCGGCCTGCGCAGCATGTCGAAAGACCTTGCGCTTCAGGAGCCGCTTGGCCTTCAGCTCTCGCTCCTCGTCGGCGTAGCGCTGGCCGAAGTGCATCTCCTCGGACTGTTGGACCGCGCAGATCAGGTTCCAGAGGTCCCGATCCTCGACGGCTACGCCCGCCAGCACCTCGTAGGGAGAGTCCTTCAGATCGTGCCCGGACTCGTCGAGGAACAGGAGATAGGCCATCGCCACAGACTACGAGGCGCAGGTGTCGAGCACCGTGGCTGATCGCCGGGTGCCCGTCGCTCCACCAGTCTCGGCTACCGGTGGGCTGTCTCCGGGCGCACTGATATGGAGAGGTGTTTGTCAAGGGTCTTCGTTGTTTGATGGCGTGGTCGGCGTTGCCGGGGTGCTGGCGGGGCGGCGCGGGCGGAAGGTCCAGTCTCATCGACTGCGGGGTCAGACTGATATGCGAGGGCTTGACCTCAAGACCCGGTATTCGTCGCGGCTCGCCGTCTAGAAACGGGCGCTGCCGGCCGGGGCCGGCTGCCCATAGTCCGTTCGCGAGCCTCCGTGCGACGGTGATGGGCCTTCCTGTTGCTCGTGCTCGCCCCGGCAGCGTCCCGGGCGCGATGGTCGGGGTGTGGTCAGTCAAGGGTGGCTGCCTCCCAGAGGAACGCGGCGAGCTCGCGGGCGCACGCGATCGCTGTGACACCGGCGGGCTTGCGCCGCTGGTGGTGCAGGTGCTCCCAGCGTGCGTAGAGGCGTCGTTGGGCGCGCCAGGCGATCTCGATCACCCTGGGGTCCGCTCCGGCCTGCCGGCGGCTGAGTGTCTGGCCGATGAGCGGCCGGTGGCGGTAGTGGTGGGCGGCCTCGACCAGCAGTCGGCGTGCGTGGGGAGGGCCCGCCTTGGTGATCGAGCCCTGCCGGCGCTTGGTGTCCGAGGTGCGCTCCGATGGCACGACCCCGAGGAACCCGGACAGCAGGGTCGGCTTGGCGAAGCGGGCGAAGTCGCCGACCTCCGCGCACACGCCGGCGGCTGAGAGCATGTCGATCCCGCGGAAGCAGCGCAGCCTGGCGATCACCGGGGCGTGGGTGCAGTCGGGGATCTGCTGCTCCAGTGCGCCGAGCAGCCCCGTGCGGCGACCCATCAGCAGCTGCACCGAGGTGAGGTAGTCCACGAACGTCGCCTGCGAGCAGGCATCCTGGAAGCGCAGCGCTCCCAGCCACCCCAGGTGCTTGGCGGTCCAGCTGGCGCCCGGCCCCGGGTAGCGCTCTCCTCGTCGCAGAAGGAACTTCCCCAGGCGATGGCGGGCGCGCATCAGATCCCCGCGGATGTCCTCGATCGCGCGTACCAGGTCACGGAAGTGCTCATCCTCGACGCTCGGCACGAACGCAAAGCTCAGTTCCCCGGCCGCGAGCAGCCGCGCCAGGCGGATCGCGTCACGACGGTCGGTCTTCACCCGGTCGCCCGACCCCTTCGGGATCGACCCGGGCGCGACCACCCGCACCTCGACCCCTCGCTCCCTGGCCGCCCTGGCCAGACCGAACCCGGTCGGGCCGGCCTCATACACGGCGCGCACCCCGGCCCCCAGACCCTCCAAGAAGCCCACCACCTCCACCGGCTCCATCCGCAGCTTGCTGACAGTCAGCTCACCGGTGTCCGGTACGAGCACCGCCGCGTGCGTTTGGCGGGCGTGCACATCCAGACCGACGAGGCTCATAGCCTTCACAGGCATGGTCGGTTCCTCCTATGTGGTTGTGGCCGCCGCGCGAGGTTCAGTCGCGCGGCAATGACGTCCCCGATCGCGTCGGGGGACCGACCATGCTTACCAACCGCGCCGGACGACATCCTCCATAGGGTCTAGATGCACGGCTGTGCCCTGGCTGTGCGATGACTTTGCAATTCGTTGTCCGTTTTGGGCCGCTCACGGTCAATAACCCATGTGATGACCGCAGCCAGCATCGCCGCCGGCAAAGGCGGGGGGTACGCCCGGTATCTGGAGGGCAAGACGATCGAGCCCGAGCGCGGCGACTACTACCTCAGCCCCGAAGGCGAGCCGACGCAGGCGCCGGGCCAGTGGCTCGCGACGCCAGACACCCTCGCCCGGCTCGGGATCGAGGGCGCGAGGGTGGACGGTCCTGAGTTCATCGCGCTCATGGAGGGACGCCACCCACGCACCGGCGAATGGCTCAGACGCGAGGGCTCCAATGGCCGACGCGGCGGCGGGATCGACCTGACATTCTCCGCCCCCAAGTCGGTGTCCGTGGTGTGGGCGCTCGGCGACGAGCACGAGCGCCGCGAGATCGAGGCCGCGCACGCCGCCGCCGTGACCGACGCGATGGCTCATCTGACCGAGACGGTGCCGACCGTGCGCCGCCGCTACAACGGCCAAGTGGTCGAGGAGCACGCCGTCGACCTCGTTGCCGCGGAGTACCGGCACACCACCGCGAGGGGCGTCATGGAGGGCGACGCGCCCGACCCGCAACTCCACAGCCATGTCGTCATCACGAGCGCGATCCGCGAGGACGGCCGGCTCGTCGCTGTCGCCTCCAGACCGATCTTCCGCTCCGCACGCGAGGTCGGCGCGTACTACCGCTCCGCGCTCGCGCACGAGCTCGCCGAGCGCGGCTACAAGATCGAACGCGGCACCGGCAAGGAAGGCCGCTACTTCGAGATCCAGGGCGTGCCACGCGGCATGTTGGACGCCTTCTCCCAGCGCAGCCGCGAGGTCGCCAGGGCCGCCGAGCGGTTCCGCGCGAAGTGGGGCCGAGCGCCGGAGCGCGGGGAGCTGCGCCAGCTCAAGTTGGAGAACCGCAAGGCGAAGGTGCTCGTCACGAAGGCCGACCTGCAGCTCGTGTGGAACGAGACCGCCGCGCGCTTCGAGACCCCGACCGAGCGCAGCCCGAGTGAGGCTGAGCGCGTTCTCGAGAATCGCCGGCCACTTGCCGATCGCGTTGAGGAGCGACTGACCGAGCGCGCCGCGACGTTCGAGCCCCGCGAGCTGCGTGCCGTCCTCTTGGAGCAGTCCGTCGGCGACCTCTCGCCACACGAAGCGCTCGCGTTCTCAAAGACGATGATCGCCGAGCGGCGTGTCCTGCCATTGGAGGGCGGACTGATGACGACGTTGACGGTTCGCGCTCGTGAGGAGGCGATCGAGCGACGGTTCACCGTGCTCGCGCAGGGCGCCGGCCGGGACGTGGGGGAGAGCGCTCGCACGATCGCCAGCGACGAGCTCGCCGAGCGAATCGGCGGCCGGCTCACAGGCGAGCAGGCCAACGCGCTGCAGGTCATCACCGGTGCCGAGCGCGGCGCGATCCTTGTCGGCCCCGCCGGGACCGGCAAGGGCGTGGTGATCGACGCTGCCGCAAGGGCCGAGCAGTACACCGGACATCGCACGCTGGGGATCGCGGTGTCGGGGTCCACCGCGCAGAGGCTCGGACAGGACAGTCCGGCACTGGCCGGACGGACCCTCACGTTGGACGCGCTCGTGTCCCGTGTCGAGCGGGGGCAGCTCGACATCGACCACGCTACGACGGTCTACTTCGATGAGGCCGGGATGGCGGACACCGACCGCCTGGACCGGCTCACGGATGTCGTGGAGCGCACCGGGTCAAAGCTCGTCGCGATCGGCGACGCGGCGCAGCTCCCCTCGATCGGTGCCGGCGGCATGTTCGAGCGGCTGACCCGTCTCGCGCCGAGCGCGGAGCTATCGAACATTCGCCGCACGCTCGACCCGGCCGAACAGCGCGCATGGGCGGACCTCCGCGCCGGCCGCTCGGACAGGGCGATGGCGCACTACCACTCCCGCGGGCAACTCCACATGGCAGACACTCGCGATGAGGCAGTCGAGCAGGCCGCTCGTGCGTGGGCGAAGCTCACCGAACGCCACGACCCCAGCGAGGTCGCGCTGATATCGGACTCCTCAAACCAGGAGATCCACCGCCTGAACGCCCGCGCCCAGCACTTCCGCGCCCAGCGCGGCGAACTAGGCGAGACAGAGGTCCAGGTGCCAGGCGTCCACTACGGCGTCCGCGCCGGCGACCGGGTAGCGCTCATCGACCAGCACCACGAGCCCGGCCAAGAACGCATCGAGAACGGCAGTCGCGGCCAGGTGCTCGACATCACCCCCAGCGGCGGCGTCCTTGTCGAGTTCGATGTCACCGCGCGCAAGCGCACACTCGCCGGGGACGACCTCGCCCGCCTGCGGTTGGGCTACGCGCAGCACATCCACCGCGCGCAGGGCGCGACCGTCACCCGCACGCTCGTCGTGACCGGCGGATGGCAGACAAGCAAGGAGCCCGCCTACGTCGAGGCGTCCCGCGCCCGCCAGGGCACCAACTGGTTCGTCTCCCGGCAAGACCTCGGCATCGAAGGACAGGACACCGACCGCATCTCTCGCCTTGCCGAGCAGATGCGTCGCAGCCACGCACAGACACCTTCGCTCGCGCACCCCGAGCTGCCCGACATGGAATACGGCACGGGCTACCGGCCGACGCTCGCACCGAGCCGCCAGCGGCCGATCCCAGGGCTCGCGCGCGCCATTCACCGCATCGTCCAAGCACCAGACCGCACCCAGGAGCGAACACGATGAGCCGCAAGATCCAGATAGTCCTATCCGACCCCCAAGCCGACCAGCTCGCAGAGCTCGCCGCCAACACCGGCGAACGGCAATCCACGCTCGCCGGGCTCTTTGTCCGCGCCGGCATTGCACAAGCCGCCAAGGACGGCAAGGTCCGCCAGCTCCGACAAGCACCCATAATCGTCGGTGGCGGCGGGGATCGCGCGCGCTGGCTTGAGCCCTACGGCGGCGACCCGACATGGCGCCAAGAAATGTGGGGCCAGGTCGTCGCGCTACACGGCCGCTACCCCCGCGCCCTGGCGAACCTCAAAGACGACTGGTGGACCGACGAGCAACACACCGAGATGCTTTGCGCGCTAGCGACCTGGCGCTCAGAGCTCGATGACGCCGGCGTGGACCCACGCGACGAGCTCGCCTTCCAAACCCAGCTCAACGACTACGCCCACACCCTCCGCCAAGAAGGCGGCGGCGTCACGAAGACCTGGACACCCGGAGCACCGCCCGATGAGTGGGCACCGGAGTAACCCGCACTCTTGCGCCACCAACGAGCCGAGGGCACGCGACGCCTGCCGGCTCGGCGTCCACCGCTGCGCCCAGCTCGGCCATGCTGACGTTGAGCACGTCGGCAAGCGCGCAGGCCCCGAGTCCCGAGACGAAGCAGGCGGCAACGCTCGGTGGGTTGGGCTCAGCGGCGATGCCGCACATCAGCATGGGGACACGGCACGACGGCACGGGCGCTGGCGTGGACGCCGTTCTCGAATGCGAAGGCGGCGGCGAATTGGAAGCCGCCGTGTGGGCACCGTGGCGGGAGCTGGATGCCGCGCGGGTGGTACGGGATGTAGCTGTGGCGGCTGTATTCCCAGTACGTGATGTGTTCGGGGCCGATGGTGGTGCTGAACCTCCGCAGGATTACGTCGGGGCCTTCGGGCCAGGCTGGGATCAACGGGATCGAGGTTTGAAGGTCTCCGCCGAATGGCGCTGTGGTGGGCAGCACGACGCCGTGGAAGATCAGTTCGGCCGTCACGGGAACTTCCCCGTCGGCGAAGAAGATGAGCCCCAGGTGCCCTTCGTGCAGTGGTGCCATGAAGGTCGTGAGCCGTGCTTCCTCGTAGACGGTTCCGGAGGCGAAGGGCACCTCGACCAGCCCCGAGCCGTATCCCAGGACGGAGGTCGAGGGGCAGCCAGGCGGCCCGTCGACTTCGAGCACGGCGGCGCGACAGGTGGTCAGGCCGAGGCCGCTGGTGGCGACTCCCAGGTGGGCCGGGAGGCGCAGTTCGATGACCCGGAGTGGGACGGGCGTTTCGCCGTGAGCGAAGGCGATTGTCAGAGCGAACTTGATGGTCGTGCCGGCGGCGAGCCGCTCGGGATGGAGGCCGGCTTTGAGCGTGACCGTGGGCGCCCCGGCTGCCGATACCGGCAGGCAGAGGACACAGGCGAGGACGGCCAGCAGTGTCCGTCGTCGGGCGCTCGGCGTTGGCCGAGCGGTCATCAGTACGAGAGCTTCCCTGTGGTCTGGACCGTCATGGCGTCGGTGCGGCGGTCCACGACGCCGTAGAGGCCGCCGCTGCCGTGGGCGTGGGCGTAGTGTCCGGTGCCGTGGCTCACGGTCAGCGTGCCGCCGAAGCTGGAGTACTTGCCCGTGGAGCGCAGCCGAGCCGAGCCGTAGCCGGTGATCGATCCGCCGCTGCGTGCGTAGATCGTGAAGGAGCCGGAGACGGTCTCGCTTACCTGGACGCGCACATGGACGGTGCCGGCCAGGGCTCCGGTGGCCGGGCCTTCCTCCACGAGCAGTTCGCCCGAGCTGTGGACAAGATGCAGGTGCGCCTCGTCCGTGACGTTCAGGGTGCGTGCCGCTCGTGCTCCTGACTGTGCCAAAGACGCTCGTGCGCCGCCGATCGAGACGAGTACAGCCCCGATCGTAGCTGCTAGCCACACGCGGCGCATATCCGTAGGTTTTGGCATGATCCACACTCTCGAAAGCTTAGCGGCACGGGCGGCGTGGCTTCCGGCTCGGTGAGTCGGAAACACATGGTGCCGACTGTTGGCATGGGAGCTAAGCTTGAGGTTTCGGAAGGCTAGATTATGAGCCAAGTGGACCATCAGCCAGCAAAGCAGCCGGGTCCGGCGTCGTTGGCGACGGCTGCGCTTGCTGCCATTGTCGAGCGGCCGAGTCATGGTTGGGAGATCACCAAGCGGATCAATACGCGCATGGCTCCGACTTGGAGCTTCGACCAGCGGCGCGTGTACGAGGCGCTCAGCAAGCTGGAGGCCGGTGGACTGGCGTGGTCTGAGGCAGTGCACGACGCCAGGGCGCCCAACGGCATGAAACGGGTCTTCCATCCCACGGCGCGGGGATTCGAGGTATGCGCCGTTTGGTTGCAGAGCGGCGGCACCCCTGCGCAGCCGATGCGGGGAGATATCCATGCGTGGATGCTGCTCTCGCGGCCCGAGGAAGCGCCGGACATCCTCGACAAGCTGGCCGAGTGGGAGCAGGACTGTATGGAGAAGGCCGAGGCCAGCAAGGAACCGGTCGATCGGTCGGTGGCGTGGAGTGAGAGAATGCTCAGTCAGCATCGAGCGGCGATCCGGGAGCAGTATCTATGCGAGTTGCGGTGCATCAGCCGTGCCCGCCGGGAGATCGAGGAGTACCTGGCGCCGCAGACGTGACGCTGCTCGAACTCAAGAACGTCGGCAAGAGCTTTCTCGACGGCGCTCGGGAAGTCGTGGTCTTGGACGACATATCGGTCGGCTTCGACGCCAAAGAACTGATCGGTGTCTACGGCCGGCGGCACTCGGGCAAGAGCACGTTCTTGAAGATCGCCGCCGGCCTTGAGGTCCCCGATCGGGGCACCGTCAGCTTCTGTGGCCAGGACATAGCGAAGCTGTCGTTCGGAGCTTGCGCGCGGCTGCGCCGCCGGCACGGGCTGGCCTTCGTGAGCGGCGACTGGCGGCCTGACCGGGCGAATGAGCCGACGATCGAACACGTGGCGATGCCGCTCACCAGCGACGGTATGACGCTCGCCGAGGCCGAAGCACCCGCTCGCGCAGTCCTCAGCCGCTTCGACATGATGCGCTGGGCACACGTCCCAACCGACCGCCTATCGGTAGGCGAACGCATCCGGGCCGAGCTGGCGCGCGCAGTGGCCCATGAGCCCGCGGTTCTGCTTGTCGATGATCCAGCAGTCCTCTCCAGCCCGAGCGAAAGTCGGGATCTCTATGGGCTGCTCCACTCGCTGTCCAAGGAGATGACCGTAGTGATCGCCTCCGAGGACATGGATGCCATCAGCGGCGTCGATCGATTCATGACGCTCGACGGTGGCAGGCTCCGCACGACCGACTCACGGAAACGGCTCTACGACGCCACCGACCGCTTCCGGGCCGGCAAAGGGCGCTCCCCGTGAGCGGCTTGGAGCTGCGCGAGGTCGTCAAGCACTACGCGAGTGGCGACGGCGACCTTGTGCGTGCCGTCGATGGTGTCTCGCTGGCGATCGCGCCGGGCGAGTTCGTCGCGCTCTACGGGCCGAGCGGATCGGGCAAGACCACGCTGCTGCTTCTGGCCGCGGGCCTGCTCGCGCCCGACGCTGGCAGCATCATCTTCGACGGCCGCGACATCGGCGTTCTCTCGCGCCGGGAGAGCGCCCTCTACCGGCGGCGCGAGGTTGGCATCGTCTACCAGTCCTTCCACTTGACGCCTGGGGCGAGCGCCGCCGAAAACGCCGGGCTCAAGCTGCAAGCGGATGGCTGGACGACGGACGAGGCGTGCAAGGCCGCACAGCCCTGGCTTGAACGAGTAGGGCTCACTGAGCGAGTGGATTATCCCGTAGAGCAGCTTTCGATGGGCGAGTGTCAGCGCGTCGCCATCGCCCGTGCGCTCGTGAACGAACCGCGCTTGTTGTTGGCCGATGAGCCCACCGGCAACCTGGACTCAAAGCGCAGCCGCGAAACGCTCGGGCTGCTGGGGGAGGTGTGCCATGAGCAGAGTCTCGCGGTGCTACTCGTGACCCACGATCCGCAGGCCACAGGATTCGTAGATCGGGTCTACACCCTCCGCGACGGTCAGCTCAGCGACGGCCTGGACGTAGACCTCGCCGCGGTCGTGAGCCCATGAGTGAGCGCCACGCCTCCAAGCTGCCCCGCCATCCGCTGAATCCGAGGATCGCGGGTGTGCGCCTGAGCGTGCTCCGGGACCACTACCGCGCACGGCTACGCAAGCACGTCGTCGCCGAGCTGCTGGCCGGCGCCGGCATCGCAATCGGCGTCGCGTTGGTCTTCGGCGTGCTGGTCGCCAACGGCAGCATCACCGGCACGACCGCCGCGTTGATCCGCGCCGTGAACGGCTCGGCGACCTTGCAGCTCGCGGCACGCTCCTCGCAGGGCTTCCCGCAACGGCTCGCCAACCAAGCCGGGGAACTTCCTGGCGTCAAGAACGCCGCCGACGTGCTGCGCGAGAATGCAACCATCGTCGGCTCCAAGGGACGCCAATCGATCCAGCTCGTCGGCGTGACCTCGAACATCGTGGCGCTCGGCGGATCAGCTACGCAGAATCTCGGCGCCGGAGCCGAACTACTAAAAGGCGGCATCGGCCTCCCCTCCGGTCTAGCCGACACGATTGGGGCGCACGGTCGGCAGGACGTGACGATCTTGACGGCAGGGGAAGTACACCGAGCACTCGTCCGGGCGGTCCTCAACGGTGGTACGGTCGGCTTGGTTGCGGAAAGTCCGATCGCGGTTGGTCTGCTCCCGGTGGTGCAGAAGTTGACGGGGGAGTCGGGCTATGTCACGCAGCTACTTATTGAACCGGAACGTGGCAAGCAGGCGCTCGTGCTTGGCGAGCTGCGGCGCCTGGTCGCCGGCCGGGTCGAAGTCGAGCCCGCGAGCCATGAACTCGGGGTACTCGATCAGACGGCGAAGCCGCTGAGCCAGTCCACGGCATTGTTCGCGGCGATCAGTGCAATGGTCGGCTTCCTGCTCGCGTTCAATGCAATGCTGCTGACGCTACCGGATCGACGCCGGTTCGTGGTCGGTCTGTTCCGTGAAGGTTTCGACCTACCGCAGATTCTCGTGATCCTCGTGTCTCAGGCGTTGGCGCTCGGGCTGCTGGCATCGCTGGCCGGGCTCGTGCTCGGCGACGTGCTCGCTCAGACGCTCTTTCATCAGACGCCGGTCTACCTCGCCGCCGCGTTTCCGATCACGATTCACCAGTCGATTCATCTTGGGGTTGCACTGCTAGCCGTTGCCGGTGGCGTCCTCGCTACCCTGCTCGCCTCATTGCCGCCGGTCGTGGATTTGCGTCATGCGCGACGGCCCGTTAGCACGCGCCGGATGGTCAGCTCACGGCGAGGTTGGAGCGTCGCCCAGGTGCTCGGCGTCATTGGCGTCGCGCTGGTTTCCATCGTGACCCTGCTTGTCTTCATCGAACCGGCATTGACGATTCTCGGCGGCATCCTGCTCGCGGTCGCCGTGCCGTGTCTCATACCGATGCTATTCCAGGTAGTAACGCGCGGTTTGAAACGCTGGAGTCGCCACCACAGCCGCCGCAGTATGCTCGGCCTCGCGGTAGTCGAGCTGAACGCCACAGCCACGCGCTCAATTGCGCTTATCGGCGTCACGGCGCTGGCGATCTACGGCAGTGTTGCCATCCAAGGCACCCGGCACGACCTGACCCGAGGACTTGACCAGGCAACCGTTGAATACCTCGATACCGCTGATGTGTGGATCGCCCCGAACAACAACTTCCTGACAATCGACAGCTTTCACGGCCAACGGCTTGCCGCAGCGATACGACATGCGGCCGGTGTCTCGGAAGTGCGCTCCTACCAAGGCAGCCTGCTCGACATCGGCACGCGCCGGATGTGGATACGAGCTCGGTCGCCGGACGACAACCCTTTGCTCCAGGCGTCGCAGATACAGCGTGGCAACCTTGCGCTCGCTACTGAACGGCTCCGGCACGGCGGATGGGCTGCGGTATCCGGCGGGTTTGCCAGTGAACGCCACCTTCACATCGGCAGGCTCCTTTACATTGCCGACGCCTGCCGGTGCTGCGCGCTTGCGGGTCGCGGCAATCACGACCAATATCGGATGGACGCCCGGTGCCATCACCATCAACATCAACGACTACCGGCGTTATTGGCTGACGAGCGACCCGACTGCGCTGGAGGTAATTCTCCGGCCCCGCGTCAGCCAGCTTGCCGGCAAGCAGGCCGTTGAGCACGCGATCGGCTACCAGCCGGCGTTGCGCGTCGAGACCACAAGCGAACGGGAGGCGATCTTTGAGGCTACCGCGAGCGAAGGTCTGCGCAGCCTCGGCCAAATCTCGATGCTGCTGCTCGCCACGGCCGCGCTCGCGGTTGCTGCCGTATTGAGCGCGGCTATATGGCAACGTCGTGGCCGCTTGGCGTCGCGTAAGGCCGATGGCTTTGATGACTTCCAGCTTTGGCGTGCGCTCATGTTGGAGAGCCTTATCTCCGTCGGAATCGGCTGCATAGACGGTGTCGTCCTCGGCTTCTACGGGCACGCTCTGGCAAGCCGGTGGCTGACTCTGACGACCGGATTCCCGGCTCCTTTCTCTCTTGGCGATGCGCAGGTTCTCGTCTCGCTCGCGTTGGTCGTGCTAATCACAATTTTGACAGTTGCCGTACCGGGACTATCCGCGGCCCGCGTTCCTCCCCGAGTGAGCTTTCAGGAATAGAAAATGAGGAGTCGTGACGGGCAACACCGCGAGACAGTTTGTCCGTTCGCTTTACTCCGGTCTAATCTTTGTCCGAGCTGCGCTCGTCTATTGGCTCCAGGTCTTTCCCGGCGTCGGGCGTGAAATACGGGCTTGGCGGTGTCGAGCCCGCACTATTCCTGACGCTGACTTGCGGTACGTAGCGCTCAAGGTGTCACGCACAAAGCGCGGCAATCTGGAGGGAGCGGCAGCGTTTGCGGCCTTTGCCTCCCGACGCTATAGGACCGCAGTGATCCAGGCACAGGTCGCCCTACAGGCCATCTATGATTATGTTGACACGCTGGCAGAGAGGCCGAATCCTGATCCAGTCAACAACAGTAGTCAGTTGCACCAAGCGATGCTCAATGCAATCGAACCAGCAGCGACACACCTAGACTACTACGCCCGTCACTCGTCGCACGAGGACGGCCGGTATCTCGTAGCGCTGGTCGAGACGTCCCAGGCGGCACTCGTCACGTTGCCATCGTGGTTATCAATCGCCGCAGCTACAAGCCGGTTTGCACGCCGCATAATCTGTTATCAGACCTTCAACGTACCGATAGCACCAGACGGCGGCGACCCGCTGAAGGCGTGGGCGGCAAAAGAGACACCAGCTCGCTTCGATCTGCGTTGGTGGGAGACGGCAGCCTCGGCGGGATCATCACTTGGCATCTTTGTTTTGCTGGCGACTGCGGCCAATCCGGGCATTACACCACTGGAAATCCAGGGAATAGAGGAAGCATATTTCCCGTGGATCGGGGCGCTTCACTCACTACTCGACCACCTCATCGATATCGATGAAGACACTGACGATGGGCAGCAAAACTTCATGACACAATATACTTCACCACGCGAGGCGGCAATCCGATTGCGTATGCTCACCAGAGAGTCGATCCGCCACATCGGGCTCTTGCCGAACGCCACGCCGCACAAGCTCGTCCTGTCCGGCATGGTAAGTTTTTACCTCTCTGCGCGAGAGGCACACTTACCGGGCGCCCGACTTGCAACCAAATACGTCCTGGGCGCATCAGGAGCCAGTGGCAGCATCGCGCTCGTCATGCTCCGGGCACGCCGAGCGCTCGATCGCCGAGCGCTGCCGTCCAAGCAGTCGGCGTCCCCGCCATAGTCCGCGGCCGGACTACTCCGAAACCGCAACTCTTGCATCGCGGCGAGCCATTGGCAAAATCCCAGCCGATGGACACGCACCAAGTCCAATGGGACGGCGACCACGACTGGCCGACAGGCAGACCACCCCTTCCTCATCCTGGTCTGAAGGGGATGGACCCCAACACCCAGGGCGAGGGAAGCCACGGCCGCGTGCGTGACCGTCGTGTGGTCCAAGGACAAGACGGCGGCGGGCTGGACAGATGCTCCACAGTTCAACTCGCCGCCCCCTGCCCGCGCCCGCCCGGGCCTACTCGCACGTCGAGGACGCACAACCGGCGGAGGCTACCGGGCCGGGCTGGGTCTTCCTTCAGCCCGGCCGGCGTACTTCGAGGGACAGGCAAGGGAAACGGGCGCCGCCCTGGCGTGCGAACGGGAGAAAGCGTGGGTGCCCGCTGTAGAGTGGCCAGCGGGACACCCACGCCTCCCGTTATGCATGACCAGCCCCATAACGGCTGTCGCTGGGCGATTTGCTCGGAAACGGTCGATGCCAAGATAGCGATTCACTTCGTCCACTCAGTCGGCATGAGAAGGCGTAAACAATGAACACGCAGCTCACCGTACCCGCCAACTTCGTCTCCTATCTTCGCGGCGGCCTAATTGGAGAGTGGGGATATGCAGCCAAGCAGCTATACAGCCTGGCACTTCAGTTTGGCAGCAGTGCGCCGGACGGCGCCTACCTCGCGCCGCTGCACACGTTCCTCACCATCTACACGCTCCTCACCGAGATCGGTTTGAAAGAGAACGACGCGCAGGGCGATATCGTTGTCAACCTCAGCATCGGTGGAACGTATGTGGTCAAGGGACTGAAGGACGAGCACCGTACATTGGAAAATCAGCTCAGTGAAATGCCGAAGCGAACGCGCAAGGCGATGCGCGACGCTGCCTCCGCCAAGGTCGCCGAGTTTGGGGAGTTCGTCAAGGAAGCCGAGGAGCAGGTTCGTCGTCTCAATCGTCAGCCGGTGAAGTCGTCCACGAGCCATTCGGCCTCCCGGCCGCCGCTGCGAGCCAAGCCGTCACGAGTTCGCCCATCCCGACGCTAGCGGTGGCGCGTTGAGCACGTACAACGACAAGCTCAACCCGTATACGCAGTGGCACATGGAGCGAGCCTTCCGCCTGGGCTGGGAGGCTGGCGAGGAGGGTCTGGATGATCGTCAAGCGCAGGAGCGCGCCGAGCGCTCAAGGCTCAACCAGATGACGACTCGCGCATGGTGGCGAGGCTTCCGTACGCAGCGGGGAGAATACTCCTGAGGTGCTATATGGAGCGGCTGGAAGCGACGACGATTAGTAACCCCGACGAACCGATCAAGGCGGCGATCCGTCAGGGTGGAGTCGTCGTGATTGCATTGCGGCTCGGCCCCGGTGAGTGGGAGCCGTTGTATGCCGTCTGCGGTAGTTTCCGTGCAGCGTTGCCCCATGATTTCAATTGGACTCTTGAAGCTATCGGTGCGCTCGAAGCGGCGGCGTTGACACGGTAATGGTTGCCCGGCAACCCGCGCGGCCATCCGACTACGCCGACCGATCCACGGCGAGGCTTGCAATCGGCGCGCTCGAACAGGACCGGCTATGAGCGTCGGCGAACTCGGTGGCGCCAAGGCGCGGGGAGAGCTGCGGGCCACGATTGTCGCACGGCTGCGAGCGCGCCGGCCCGAGATCGTCCAGGCTATCCACGCGCACATTCTGGAGGCGGTGCCCGACTTGACGGGCGGCCGAGACCTGGCGTATCAGGCAGGGCTACTGGCTGCGGTGAGCGCGGTCCTCGACTTCGGTCTGGAAGCGATCGAGCAAGACTCGACGTGCCCGGGGTCGATCCCTCCAGAGGCGGGCGTTCAGGTGCGCCGCGCGGCCCGCGCGGGGGTGGAGCCCGGCACGGTGATACGCCGCTACGTCGCCGGGCACGGCCGGCTCGGTGAGTTCATCGCGGAGGAGGCCGAACGCGCCGGCCTCTCGGGCGACGGAGCCGCGCTGCACAACCTTCGCAGGACGCAAGAGACGCTACTGGAACGTCTGCTCGCCGCGATCGAACGAGAACACGTCGAGGAGCGCGAGCGGATGACCCGCCTACCCGACCAACACCGAACGAAGATCGTGCAGAGGCTACTCGCCGAGAAGCACGTCGAGTTCGCCGAACTGGCCGAGCTGGGCTACGACCTACATGCGTCCTGGCACCTCGGCGTGATAGCCACAGGGACCGGGATTCAGGATGCTCTTGGGTGCGTGAAGACTCGTCTTGGTTGCGAAGTCTTGCCAGCTCCATGCGACGACGGAACCATATGGGCCTGGCTCGGAGAAGCTGGGGCGAGCTGATCGCCGGGGTCAGCGACGGTCTCGCCGGCTCCTTCCCGCCGTAGCCTCCCTATGTCCTCTGCCGATGACGAGCAGTGGCGGATCAATCTCAGGGCCGCCACTCACCTGTCCTACGCCGCCGGCAGCACGTCTGGCGCGGTACCGGTCATGGTCGCGCTCGGCCAGTTCGATCCGCTGCTCGGCCGCGGCTTGCAGCAGGTCTTGAGCGAGGATCAAGGTCTTAGGGTTACAGACACCGGTCTGAGCAGCGCCGCGCTGGAGCGAATGGACTTCGGTGGAAGGCCGGCTGTAGCCGTCCTTGACGAGGCCATCGTCAGCGGGTCCTCAGCTCTGACGGATCTGAAGGCGGCGCAACCGACGATAGGGGTCGTTGTCCTAGCGCATCAACCTCCACTCGGGTTCTGCCTGCGCCTACTCATCGATGCCGGTCGGATCGCACGGGTCTTTTACCCCGTTGATGATGTGAGCTGTGTCGCGCAAGCGTCGGCATGGCTGACTCGGAGGCCATCGCGCTATGCGTAAAGTCAGAGGCCCCCGCTCATCCTCAGCGAGGGAGCATGCCTTATCGCTCGCGGCGTCGCGAGACGCGGTAGCACTGGCCACGGTGGCGCTCGTGTTTGGACTGGCGTCTCTCGAAGCGGGTTACTAACCTTGTCGGCTCACGGCGTCCAACGGTCAGATGAGCTCGAAGGTCGCCCCGCGTGGAAGGGGGCGCCTCGCTTGCCTTCGGTGGTGTGTGTTGCCGGTCGATAGTTTGCCCCCGAGTTCCATGCCGTTGCTCGCCCGTCAGCTAGCGCGCCTACGGCAGACGCAAGAGCAGATACTGGACCAGCTCACGATGGCTGTAGAATCGACGCCGTCGCCTGGACAGGGAAGCAAAGAGCTTGAGCGTATCACCGTGGTAATCGGCTACTTCGACGTAGTTGTTAGCCGCGGCTTGGTGCAGATTTTGAGCGAGGACAAAAGTGTGCAAATCATCGACACTGGTCTTAATCTCGCTGCGCTTGAGCACGCTGTTGCACAGCAAGCACCACAAATTGCCATTCTTGATGATGGGGTTAGCACTGAGCTGTCTGTCCTAGAGCGCCTTAGAGCGCTCCAGCCGACGATAGGCATCATCATACTAACCCATCAATCTGCTGACCCAGACGGAGTGCGTCTGCTTGCTAGAGGCATGAGTGGTGTGTCCCGGTCAGCTTCTGCCGCTGATATTATCGCGGTCGTTCATGCTACTGCGGAGGGTCGACATTTATATGTGTCGGGCGGTCAGGTTGTGGAACGAAGCTATGGCCTTAAGATGGCCTCACTCACACCGCGCGAGATCGAGGTAGTGGGGTATTTCAGTAGAGGGCGATCTCATGCCGAGATAGCACGCGAACTACAGTTGGGCGTCGAAACAATCCGGACCCATTCGGCAAACATTCGGAGAAAGCTCGGCGTGCGTCACACAAGAGAGTTAATCGGTCTACCGATTTCAAGCGACATGACGAGAAAAGCGTCCAGAAAATAGGGGCATCAACCTCGCACGCTCCGCCGAGACCACTTCCAAGTCCGCTAAGGGCCTATCCCTGTAGGGCGGTGGCTGTGCGCGCGGCGTGCGCTCGCTTGAGGGCGATCATGCCGCTGGCGAGTTGGAGGAGGGCGAGGTGGTTCTTCTCCTTCTTGGACCAGCGGATAAGGATCGCTCGGTTGCGGTTGAGCCATGAGTGACATGCCTCGACGACCCACCGGCGTGCTCGCCAGTCCGGGTTGTGGGACTTGAGACCGATCTCCTCGCCGCGCGCTCGGATGTGTGGTGTGAACCCGCGGTCTTTGAGCAAGTCGCGGACGATGGGGAAGTCGTAGCCCATGTCCAGGCAGAGGCCCTGTGGGTCGGCCTTGGTTGGTTTTGGACGATCGGGATCGAGTCGAGCCTCTCCTTCAGCAGTTTGTGATCGTTATGGTTTGCGCCGTCGTGAGCGATCCCGATCGGGACCCCACGCGCCTTGACGAGGAGCGAGCGCTTCGCCCCCCCTTGGCTCTATCAGTGGGATTGGGACCCGTCTTAGGTCCGCCAAGCGGCGCTTTGCTCATCGCGCCGTCCGCTGCCAGCCACGACCAGTCGATACCAATCTCCTCGTCGTAGTCCAGCAGGCCCCGGCGCCAAATCTCGTGGAAGACTCCGGCTCGCTCCCACTCCTGAAAGCGCCGGTGCGCAGTAGAGGAGTTGCACACCCCGGTCACGTCGAGCGCGTTCCACTGCATGCCAGTACGCAGCACCAGCAAGATCGTGTCCATCACCTGGCGCTCGGGAAGACCACGCTGGTGAGTTCCCAGCGGATGCTCGGGCGCAGCCGGCAGCAAAGGCTCGATTCGCTCCCATAACCAGTCCGGCATACGCCAGCCATCGTCGCGGTCAACCAAACCCATCTCCAACCCCCTATGTCCGATCAACAGATCAGACATCCAGTTCGCCACGACCGAGCAGAATCCCTCCTACAGGGATAGGCCCTAAGCAGCGACCGGCTCAGTCCTCTTGGTACAGATCATCTGCAGCGATACGTTTGGCCCCATAAGATAGCGCCACCACATGTGCAGGCGGCGGGTGAATACACGCTGGCGCGCGATATTGATCGCCGCGAGCTTGAACGAACCCAGCGCGGTTGCCTCGAGCGTGAGATGGATGGGGTCATGGGAATAAAAGGGGTCGAACGCCGGCTGCATGAGATGGAGGCGGTGAAAGCCGGCGCGCCGGACCATCCAGAGGTACTCTAGGAAAAAATAAACGTGCTCATTGCCAGCGAATTGCAAGACCTCAGCGCCGTGATCGTGCTTGAGGTCGGTTGGCCAGCGCAGCGGCTCATTCATGACCAGCAGGCTCCCGCCAGGGCGCAGCACGCGGTGGATTTCGCGCAGGGCTTCAGTCAGCCTGCGACGATCGTTGTGATGGAGAACCTCACAGCAGAAGACCCAGTCAAAGCTGTTGTCGGCAAATGGCAGCGCAGACATTTGTGCCAGCACCCTCTCGAAGTATGCTCCCTGCTCCTCAAACCACCAGTCGGCAGTGCGGAGGCCCTGCATCTCGACCATCGAGATATCCAGCGCCACTGCCCGTAGGCCGATGCGGGCGAAGGTGGCCGTGGCCCAGCAGGTGTTGGCGCCGACATCCAAGATGCTCTGGCCAGGCCCGAACGGGATCGTCTCGATGAGCTGCTCCATCGACCGTCGCTGATTCCACCAGTAGCCGCTGTGTTCATGAGGAAGGTTCAGCACGCGGGCGCGATCCCAGCCATCGCTGCGCATCTCCCGCGCGAAGCGCTCCAATCCCTCGGCCTCGAGGCACACCTCTGGCGATGGGTCAAGCATGAGATCGGCTATGCCGTCGTGAATCGGGCGCTCTCGGTGACAGGACCGACAGCGAAGTACGCCCTCGCGCGTCTCTCGCTCATCGCTTGCGGCGGCCTCAAGCTGCAGGCTGCTCGGCGAGCGGCAGAATGGACATTGCAAGAGCGTAAGAGCCTCAGACCGCATTTGCTCACTGGATGCTAGCGGACGGTACACCCGACATGTCTCCCCGAAGTCACCCAAAGATCCCCCGTTTTCGGGGATAGACATGCCACGCGGTGCCACCTACTGTTGGTGCAGCCGGATCGAAGGGTCTCGGGTGGTCCGGGGCGGTTCGCCCAGAGGCCAGATCGCCACCCAGATGTGGGATCGGTCCAGAGCCCACCGCTAGATGGTGACACTTACAAACATGAGGAGGCGCGGATGTCGGCTGGGAGATCGGAAGACTCAGCATCTCGAAGGATTAGCAGCAGCCAGGCCAATAGTGGTTGTCAAAGTGGCCTGACTGTCAATCGGGCGCTGCTCACGGTCCCGATGGTCCTAGCGCTGCTTCTGACTACTGCTTCGATCGCGTCTGCCCAAAGTTTCTATTGGTACGGCAACGGCGACTCCACGTGCTGGCAGACGGGACAGCTTGGCTCGCCATCGGAAGCGTGTGATTCTGTGACAGCCGGTTTTCTTCCGACGCCCGGCGGCCACTCGGGCGGGCTCGAACACATGTTCAATGATACCGTCGGCGGAATCAGCAAAGACCTTACATTGTCTCCGAGTGGGGACTATTGTAGCTACTACGGTGAGGGCGACAATCTGACGTTGCAGATTTCGGCTAATCAGGGAGGCGTGACGGGCTATACCACTCCAGAACCATTTAGCAGCTACCAGGAGGGTGACGCGAACGGAACGGTGTGCCAGGCAAATGGTAGTCATTGGGGTCAAAAGATCCGCGCGGGCGTCCCGGGATATTCGTGCCCGCAGGGTGGCGAATATCCTTGCGGCATGCACCATTATGTGTCATTCACGGGCCAGGGTTCCAATAACCGGCCGTGGAGCGGCGTGTTCGGAGAACCATCGCTAGTAGTGTCCGATGAATCCGACACCACGCTCTTTACCCATTCCGGTCCATATTACGGTGGATGGTCGTATGTGTGTCCCGAGGTGGAAGACACCAGCTCTCATGGGGTGATCGAGTACTGTTTGGAGGAGTGGCGATCTGCTAACGACGAATCCATCTACAAGGGAGAGAGTTTTGGGGAATGCAATAATCCCTTTAGCGAGATCCGTAGCCTTTTCTACTCTGGTACGCAATATGCGACGGAGATGCCGGGTTCGGCTAATTCGACTGAAAGCGCGGGCAACGCGCACTACGAAGCGCGCATCACCAAGGCCAACCTGATAAACGCGGCCAAACTAGTAAATAGCCACTGTGCGGGGTGGCATCTCTCCGAAGATGCCGAATCCTACGCTCTGATCGGTGTCGAGCAGGGGCTGGAGGGTTGGGATGGCCTAACCGAGCTGGCCGGCAACACTGGCAATCTCCAGCTCCGCACCGAATACACGCCGCTGCCACCCGAAGCGACCACGAACGCCGCGTCCGGAGTGCAGCAGACTCAGGCGACGTTGAACGGGACCGTGGACCCCAAGGGCACGGACACCCACTACTACTTCCAGTACGGCAAGACCACGGAATATGGCTCGTCGACGTCTTCGACCGATGCAGGATCGGGCACAAGCTTACTGCTTGAGAGCGCCGCTGTGACCGGTCTTCAACCAGGGACGACCTATCATTACAGGCTTGTCGCCAGCAGCGAAGGGGGCGCCGTCTACGGTAGCGATCAAACGTTCACTGCGCTGGTGGGATTGAGCCCGATGGCGGTGCGTAATCCGACGACTGGGGAACAGTGGGTGTACTACCAGGGCGCCAACGGGCAACTTTTCCAGTGGATCGCAACATCTAAATGGCTGGACAACGAGCTAGGGTCCGGCGAGGCTGCCGCGCCAGGGTCAAGCCCGATGGCGGTGCGCAATGAAGCCAATGGGGAACAGTGGGTGTACTACCAAGGCGCTAACGGCCAGATATGGCAGTGGGTCGACAACGGATCTAAATGGCTGAACCTAGAGCTAGGCAACGGTGGCGAGGCCGCCGCGCCAGGGTCAAGCCCGATGGCGGTGCGTAATCCGACGACTGGGGAACAGTGGGTGTACTACCAGGGCGCTAACGGCCAGATATGGCAGTGGGTCGACAACGGATCTAAATGGCTGAACCTAGAGCTTAGGCAACGGTGGCGAGGCCGCCGCGCCAGGGTCAAGCCCGATGGCGGTGCGTAATCCGACGACTGGGGAACAGTGGGTGTACTACCAGGGCGCTAACGGCCAGATATGGCAGTGGGTCGCAACATCTAAATGGCTGAACCTAGAGCTAGGCAACGGTGGCGAGGCCGCCGCGCCAGGGTCAAGCCCGATGGCGGTGCGTAATCCGACGACTGGGGAACAGTGGGTGTACTACCAGGGCGCTAACGGCCAGATATGGCAGTGGGTCGCAACATCTAAATGGCTGAACCTAGAGCTAGGCAACGGTGGCGAGGCCGCCGCGCCAGGGTCAAGCCCGATGACGGTGCGTAATCCGACAACTGGGGAACAGTGGGTGTACTACCAGGGCGCCAACGGCCAGCTATTCCAGTGGATCGACACCGGATCGAGCTGGCTGGACAACGAGCTAGGGTCCGGCGAGGCCGCCGCGCCAGGGTCAAGCCCGATGGCGCTGCGTAATGAAGCCAATGGGGAACAGTGGGTGTACTACCAAGGCGCCAACGGCCAGGCATGGCAGTGGGTCGCAACATCTAAATGGCTGAACGTAGAGCTAGGCAACGGTGGCGAAGGCTTCTAACTAAAACACCAACCGAGTGCGCTCGTGGTAAACCGTGAGGCAAATGTCTGAAGCGCCTGTGCTGGAAGATCATAGCGAGGCGAGAGTAGTACGGCGGTGGCCGCAAGGGGGACCGCCGTTGCTGGTGGCCGCTGTTGCCCAGTCGAAAGGGGGAGCCCATGATTAGTGCCGACCATCTCAGCCACGGTAGCGAGCGCGCCGTCGAGCGTGGCCGCGTGCTCGTTGAAGATTACGCCCGTTGGGAGTCACTTGACAACCAGCACTTCAACACAGAACACATCTCCGCTGCAGGTAGGCTGATCGCCGACGTGCTTATATATACGGCCACGTTCCCGGGCACTGCGCTGTCGGTCGACGGCTACCCCAAGGAGCAGATCCCGCTGCTGGCAGCCGCCGCTGCGAGAGGTGTGTCGGCTGCGTTGGCAGATCATCTATCGGATCAGGACTCACCTGGAAGTTCGGAACCAGCAGGCCGAGACGAGATGCGAGCGGCGGGCGACTCGTTTTGCGACTACCTTCGACTGTACCTGCAACTTGAGGCTCGGAGCGAGACGGCGCCCAGGGGGCGCCGTCTCTAAATGAACAAGCGATCAGTGGCTTCCATGCCCCTCCTTTCTTCAGGCCGATACTGACGACGACGAGCCTTTTTTCGACTCGCTGTTCTCGCCCGCGCGCTTGGTTGCGCCGATCATAGTGGCCGCCGAGCGGCTGCTGCGTCTGGCCGGCGCGAGCGTGCGCCTACGCGGCGACCGCCGACGCGGCGAGGGCCGGTGCGCCTGCCGCGCACCCCCGAGCAGGCGGCGGCGCAGGCTGCCGGTTCTCTGCCACCAGTGGCGCGGAGCGGTTGAGGCGAAGTGCTGAGGGCGGATCTTCGCGGGCGGTCCCGAAAGCGGCCAGCGAGCGCGCGAGCGGCCACGGGCGCTGCTGAGCCGATCGGCCGGGGCGCCGCGGTATCTCCCTTAGCGGCCGCCGCCCGGCCGTCTGCGGGCCTCAAGCGTGTCTCTACGGGCCGCTTGCTTCAAGGCCGAGCGCTTGCCGGCTCGCGCTACGATACGAGCTCGGCAAGCCCCTGCTACAAGCGGATTCCGACGCGGTGTACAGACCGGGTTCGAGTCCCGTCGCTCCCGCTATGCGAAGTGCGCGAGGAAGCAGCGTGTGCCGGCTCGGGCCCACGGCCTTCGGCTCGTCATCGGGCGGGAGCATCTGGGCTTGTGCTCGCGTCAGAACTCGGCGGACTCCCCCGGGTCAGCTCACGTAACGCCTGAGCGCTCCAGAATGGCCTCCCAGGAGGCCGTCGGCAAATTCGTTGGCCGTTTTGGGCCGCTCACGGTCAATAACCACATGAGCAGTCGACAGATCAGCTCGCCAGACCTTCTTAAGCCGGCCGAGGTCGCCGCCCGACTTGGAGTCTCACGAACCTGGCTGTACGACGCAGCCAGAGAAGGCCGCATCCCCTCGATCCGCATTGGCGGGCGTGATGGTCCGCTTCGATTCGTCCCGGAAGACCTCCAGCGTTGGGTAGACGACGCGCGCGCCGAATGGCTGCCCGGTCGTCCAGCCTGTCCGACGCGCTCCCCTGCTGCGAGTCATGGAGACGCCTTTCAGGCGGGGTGTACGCGCTCGCTTGAGTGCTCGCAGGCCCTAGGTATGGCTGCCGTCCTATGCGGCTAGGCGAACCGCGCGAGCAATCGCTTCTTCTGTCGCGGCTGGACCTGCGACGCGGACGCTGCGCTCAAGGTGTCCGTAGTAGCGCTCGGTCGTAGTGATGTCCGAGTGCCCAAGCTGGTCCTTCACGTACTTGAGTGAGTTGCCTGCCGCCAGCCACGCCGCCGCTGCGGTATGGCGGAGCGCGTGCAGCGGCATGTCGCGTAGGGCGGCGTCCTGTAGAGCGGCCTTGTGCCAGTCGCGCGAGACCGTCGTGCGATTCATCGCGCCGCCGTCACCGTTGCCTTCCCACCTTCCCATATCTCGCTTTCGTATCCGCACTGGCATAACGAACACGAGTGTGTCGGGAGCATCGCCGCCAGGCATTTCCGCACGGCGATCGAGCTGGCCGCTCAACACCTTTGCCAGAGCCCGCCCGATCTCAACCGCGCGGAACTTCTTGGACTTAGTTGAATGGACGACGAGAACGCCGCCCTCCTCGTTGAGCTCCAGATCCATCTTTCTCAGAGCCAGAGTTTCGGAGATTCGCGGGCCGGCACCGATCAACGTCTCGGCCAGCGGTCGGTACAGATCCGAGCAGGAGTCCAGGTAGACGGGGATCTCGTGCAGTCGTAGATACTCACGCTCGATGTCGGTAGGAGGCAGCCGCTGGACCTGCAGCGCGGGGTTGAAGGGCATCAGGTGGTCTTCCTTCACCGCCCCGTTGAGGGCTACAACCAGAGTGCCGAGAGTGTTGTTGATCGTCTTTGGCGCGATCTCGCCAGCTTCCATAGACTCGGCCAACTCATCGACTAGATCCCGAACATGATGGACGCCAAGGCGCGTGAGAGGAAGGGCCTCCAGCGCTGGCATGAGGCGCAACCGGCCGTCGCGCTCGTATGCCTTCCAAGTCCCCTCGCTGAGATACGGCTTGCGGCGAGCCAGCCAGCGCGGCCAGAATCCTCCGAAGGTCTCCTTCGTATGGATGACCTCGCGTCGCTCGACCTTCTCGGCTTGCCGCCGCCGCCAGCCCGCGGCAGCCGACTGGCTCGTAAAGCCCCGCTTGTACGTCCAAGTTCCGTCCGAGCGCTTGACCTTGCAACGCCATCTCTTTCCCCGCGCGGTCTCGTAGGAGTAGACGCCGCCGCCATCGCCATAGCTCGTCTCCTTACGCTCCAGTGCCTTTTGATCGTGGATCGCCTCATCGAACGCCCTTGCCGGCGCCTCGTCATCGAAGCGACGCGAGCGCTGCCGACCATCGCCGTCCCGCCAGCGCACCTCCCACACGCCCCTTGTCAAGCTGCAACTCATTTGGCCCCGCCTGTCCGCTTGCCGCGCAGCCCTTCAAGGAGCACTCGCGCCGACTCCTCGTGCGTGAGCCGGCGTGTTTGCCGGCGGCCGTCAGCGTCTCGCCAACGGCACAAGTAGGTGATCTTGGCTGGCTTGAGGTTCTTGGCGACGTAGACCATGGGGCTCGTCCTGCCGAACATCTGGCACGCAAATTGTTCGGCAAATTGTTCGGCTGGGCCACTGGCCCAAAACCGAACAATAGCGCTCCCCAGCGACGGATGAGCCGTTAACGAGAAAAAGCCCTGATTTCCAGGGCTTTTCCAATGCGCCCGAGTGGACTCGAACCACCACGGAGAACAATCTCCACAAGGCCCTCAACCTTGCGCGTCTACCAATTCCGCCACGGGCGCAGAGGGGGCGAGTATAGCCCTGCCGGCCCGCTCCATCCGCCGTACGTCGGCGGGGGCCCGGCCCTCGCCCGAGGCCATCGAGCCGGCGTCCGAGCGGCGGATGGAGCGATCGGCCCTTGCGTCCGTCCGCGGGCGGCGCTACTGTACGAACACATGTTCGTCTCATCCTTCCATCCAGCCGACCAGGGGACCCAGAGATCATGGATCTGACCAAACGCCAGCAGGAGATCTTCGACTTCATCCACAAGTACTCCGCCAAGTACGGCTACCCCCCGACCGTGCGCGACATCGGCAAGGCCGTGGGCCTCGCCTCCTCCTCGACCGTGCACGCACACCTGGCCAACCTGGAGAAGATCGGCCTCCTGCGCCGCGACCCCTCCAAGCCACGGGCGATCGAGCTGCTCGACCGCGCGGTTGGCAACGCCGTGGACAGCGTGCGCTCGATCGTGCGCGCCGATGGTCTGCCGCTGGTGGGCTCCGTCGCGGCGGGCCAGCCGGTGCTGGCGGAGGAGAACATTGAGGACTACATCTCCGTCCCGGAGGCCGCCGGGGGGGAGGACGGGGAGTATCTGCTGCGGATACGTGGCGACTCGATGAAGAACGCCGGCATCCTCGAGGGCGACCTGGTGGTGGTCCGACCTCAGGACACCGCCCGGGAAGGCGAGATCGTGGTTGCCCTGCTCGGGGAGGAGGCGACCGTCAAGCGCTTCTTCCGCGAGGCCGACCACATCCGCCTGCAGCCCGAGAACGAGACCATGGAGCCGATCCGCAGCAGGGAGGTCAAGGTTCTGGGGCGCGTGGTCGGACTGCTGAGGAACCTCTGATGGGCGCCGCCGTTCTCCCGGAGCGCCGGCGGCGACGCCTCCCCGGTCTCCCCGGACGAGAGGTTCGCAGGCCTGTGGACCACGACCGATCGGGGGCACACGGTCTGCGATCGGGGGCGCACAGTCCGGAGGACTGGGTCGGCCGGCGCGTGGGCGGGGTCGAGTTGGCTGTCTGCGATGAGGCGCCCACCGGGGTTGAGTCCGTCGTCCGTGGGGAGGCGCCCGGCGTCCTGACGTTGGACGACCTGATTGCGGGTGTGTGGGAGGAGCTGAGCGTCTGCGAGGTCGTGCGCTGCCCGGCCTGCGGCGGGCAGATGACGTCCTGTGGCGGGGGGACGGCCTCCGGTGCCGACACTGGTGGAATGGCCTCTCGTGCCGACACCGGTGGAGCGGCCTCCAGTGCAGACGCCCCGGATCGCGCTCCGCACGGGGACTGCGTGGACTGCGGGACGCAGCTGTACTGAGAAACAGGCGTCGCGGCTCAAGGGCCCTGCCAGTGCGGGGCGTAGGGAGGTCCGCCGTCGAACCTTCACGGTGGGGGCAGGACGCGCTAAGTTGAAGGCGCGAGTCAAGCAGCCGCGGAGGCCGAGATCTTCGAGGTCTTCGAGGAAAGTCGGGACATCACAGGGCAAGGTGGTCGAAGACGACCCGGGGAAACCCGCGGGAAAGTGCCACAGAAACAAACCGCCGACACCGGCCGTCCCACGTGAACGGCTGGTGGGCAAGGGTGAAATGGTGCGGTAAGAGCGCACCAGCGTCGCGGTGACGCGGCGGCTGGGCAAACCCCACCCGGTGCAAGGCCAGACAGGACCGCTTGCAGGCTGCCCGCCGAGGTCCAGGTAGGCCGCTCAGATGGATGGCTGCTCACGACAGAATCCCGCTTACCGACCCGCTAAGGAAAGGCCCCGCTCCGGCGGGGTCTTTCTATTTCGACTGTAAAGATTGGGCTCCCCCCGCCCGATGATGGACTTGAGATGGCAGCTGAGCACCTGAGTTCAGGCAGGGACGAGATCCTCGTGCCGCTGCCGCCGACCGCTGCGGTCGAGCAGTCCGGCGCTTCGGGCGAGCAGGCCGGGGACGATCTCTGTCGCCTCGGCGAGGCGCTGAAGGCACACGCCGAGGAGGTGCTCGAACGGACGGTCGCGCACACCGCGGGGACGGGCCACGACGTCGACGCCGTGGTCCAAGGCAGCTTCGAGCGGATCAGCCGCAGCTCCACGATCGCGGTGGCCCGGTGGATGGCTGGGGAGGGCATGGCCGTGGCGATCGAGGCCGGCCAGGAAACGTGGCTCATCTTCGGCGAGTTGGCCGCCCAGCGCGCGGCGACGCTCGACGAGGTGACCCGACGCTGCTTCTGGTGGCGCAACGTGATGGCCGAGGTGCTGCGCGAGAGCGCCACACAGCTTGACGTCTGCACCGCGGCGCTCTCCGAAGCCCTGAACATCCTGCAGCTGAGCCTCGAGTTCAGCCTGCTGCGGATGTGCGAGTGCTACGAGACCGAGCGCCGGCACACCGACGAGGAGCTCACGCGGCGCGAGGAGGAGCTCTCCTTCCTCGCCACCCACGACCCCCTGACCGGCCTGCCGAACCGGACGTTGGTCCTCGACCGCGTCGAGCAGATGCTCGTGCGCTCGCGTCGCAACCAGACACCGACGGCGGCGCTGTTCGTCGACCTCGACAACTTCAAGTCCATCAACGACACGCTCGGTCACGGCGTCGGCGACGAGCTCCTGCAGGCGGTCGCCGCGCGGCTCGACGGCGTGATCCGCGGGAGCGATGCGCTGGGACGCCTCGGCGGGGACGAGTTCGTCGTGATCTCCGAGAACCTCTCGCTGGAGGCGGGGCCCGAGCTCATCGCCGAGCGACTGCTCGACGCGCTCAAACACCCCTTCAAGCTCGGCGAGAACGGGGAGAGCCGGATAACCGTGACGGCGAGCGTCGGGATCGCAGCGGGCGACCGAACCTCCGCGGACGAACTCCTGCGCGACGCCGACATCGCGATGTACCGGGCCAAGTGGGACGGCAAGAACCGCTTCGTCGTGTTCGAGAGCGGTATGCAAGACACCGTGCAGGACCGCATGGAGCTCGAGATGGACCTGCGCGAGGCGCTCGGCAACGGCGAGTTCTTCCTCGTCTACCAGCCCACGCTCGACCTCAGCGACATGACCCCCAACGGAGTCGAGGCCCTGATCCGCTGGAAGCACCCGGTGCGCGGCATCGTCCAGCCCAACGACTTCATCCCGATGCTCGAGGAGACGGGGTTGATCACGGAGATCGGCCGGTGGGTACTCCAGGAGGCCTGCCGTCAGGGCGCCGTGTGGCGGGCGGCCGGGTACCCGATCATCATGGCCGTCAACGTCTCCGGACGCCAGCTCGACACCGATCAGCTCGTCGGTGAGATCGAAGGCGCGCTCACCGAGAGTGGCCTGGACCCGGCAGCGCTGACGATCGAGATCACCGAGACCACCCTCATGCGCAACATCGAGGAGACCGCCCGTCGCCTCGCTGCGATCAAGGCGCTCGGCGTGCGGATCGCGATCGACGACTTCGGCACCGGGTACTCCTCCCTCGCCCACCTCCAGCGGTTCCCCGTCGACGCGCTGAAGATCGACCGCTCGTTCATCTCCGGGCTCAAGCACAACAAAGAGGGCGAAACGCTGATCCACACGCTCGTGCAGCTCGGCAAGGCCCTCTCGATCGAGACCTTCGCCGAGGGCATCGAGCAACAGCAGGAGCTCTCGCTGCTCAGGGACGAGGACTGCGACAGCGGGCAGGGCTTCCTGTTCGCCCGGCCCCTCGACGCGGAGACCACCGAGGCGTTCCTGCGTAAGCTGTCCGGCGCCGGCGCGCTCGCCCCGACGCCCACGCCACAGCAGACGTAGACCGCCGGCTCTACCACTCAGCCTGGGGGGCCGGCGCGGTGTAGAGGTACCTGCCGCCGCGCAGCGCCGACGTCGCCGCGGCGATGAGGCAGGCGAGGATCGCAAACGCGAACGCCTCGTGCAGGCCCGCACGGAACGGCGGGGAGATCAGGTGGGGGAAGAACGAGCGCCCGGTGAGCGTCGCCCGGCTGGCGGCCGAGAGCGAGGCGAGCACGTGGGGGCCGAGCAGGTGCTGGATCGGGTTGTAGCCGAGGAACGCGGCGAACAGGATCGACACCGGCGGCAGGTGGGCGACGCTGTGCGCGGTCGCGGCGGCCACTCCGTGCGCCTCCAGGCCCGCGGCCATCGTCTGCGGCAGGTTCGTGGCCAGGCCGAGGATCATCAGCGTGAAGAAGATCCCGATCGAGAGCACCTGCGCGGAGTTCTGGAAGGTCTGGTTCATCCCCCCGCCCGCGCCCCGGTCCCCGGGCGGCAGGCTGTTCATCACCGCTGCGCGGTTGGGGGAGGCGAACATCCCCATCGAGATGCCCACCAGGGCGAGCACGAGCGCGAACAGCGGGAAGGAGAAGTCGGTGGGCAGCAGGTACAGCAGGGCGAAGCTCACCGCGGCGCCGAGCATCCCCCCGGTCGCGAACCACCGGGCCCCGAAGCGGTCGGAGAGGTACCCCGACGTCGGGCCGGCGACGAGCATCCCGAGCGTGAGCGGCAGCATGTAGATGCCGGCCCACAGCGGCGTTTCGGTGAAGTCGTAGCCGTGCTGGGGCAGCCAGATGCCCTGTAGCCAGATGATCAGCATGAACAGCAGACCCCCGCGGGCGACCGCGGAGAGGAACGTCGAGAGCGTGCCGAACGTGAACGCGCGGATGCGAAACAGCGGCAGGCGGAACATCGGCGCCTCCACGCGCCGCTCGACCGCCGCGAACGCCACCAGACACGCTGCCCCTGCGCCCAGCAGCGCGATCACCCGCGGGCTGGTCCACCCCGTGGCGTGGCCGCCGTAGGGCCGGATGCCGTAGGTGACCGACACCATGATCGCCACCAGTCCGCCCGCGAACGTGAGGTTGCCCCACCAGTCCACCGGCGCCCGTTTGGGCGTGCTGCGCTCCTCGAGCTTGAGGTACGCCCACACCGTGCCGAGCAGTCCCACGGGCACCGAGATCAGGAACACCAGCCGCCAGTCGATCGGCGCGAGGATGCCCCCGAGCACGAGCCCGACGAACATCCCGGAGACGCCGACGATGTTGTTGATGCCGAGTGCCATGCCGCGCTGGTTGGCGGGGAAGGCGTCGGTTAGGATCGCCGCCGAGTTGGCCAGCAGGAACGCCGCGCCGACCCCCTGCACCACGCGGAAGGCGATCAGGTAGAGCGCCCCTGACTGACCCGTCAGCCAGTCCACTGTCAGCGCCAGCGAGGCCAGCGTGTACACGACGAAGCCGAGGTTGTACATGCGCACCCGCCCGTACATGTCCCCGAGCCGCCCGAAGCTGACGATCAGCACGCTCGTCACGACCAGGAAGCCGAGGATCATCCACAGCAGGTAGAAGCTGTTCGCTGCCACCAGCGGATCGAGGTGGATACCCCGGAAGATGTCGGGCATCGCGATCAGCACGATCGACCCGTCGAGCGTCGCGAGCAGCACCCCCAGGGTGACGTTCGACAGCGCGATCCACTTGTAGCGGTCTGTGGCGCTATGCATCGGGGAGCTTCACGCCCTGCCGGCGCAACGCCCGTTCGATCTCGCCGTTGACGGTTTCGAGCACGTGCACGCGGGCGTAGTGCTTGGACTCCGCGGCGACCGTGTGCCAGCGGGCGTGCTTTGAGTCGGTGCGCTCGAACGCCTCCTCCAGGGCCTGCTCGTAGAGCTCGCGCTGGCCGCGGTTGCGCCAGTCCTCGGGGGAGAGCTTCCAACTCTTCAGCGGGTCGTTGGCGCGCGCTTCGAAGCGCTTGAGCTGCTCGTCGCTCGAGATGTGCATCCAGAACTTGACCAGCACCGCGCCCTCGGAGGTGAGCATGCGCTCGAACTCGACGATCTCGCCGTACGCGCGCCTCCACTCCTTCTCGGTGGCGAGTTTGTCCACGCGCTCGACCAGCACGCGCCCGTACCACGAGCGGTCGAGCACGGTGAAGCCGCCCCACCCCGGCAGGGCGGGCCAGAAGCGCCACAGGAAGTGGTGGCGCTTGGCGGTCGCGTCCGGCGCGGCGAACTCCGCGACGCGCACGTGGCGCGGGTCGAGCGACGCCACCACGCGCTTGATCGCGCCCCCCTTGCCGGACGCGTCCCAGCCCTCGAAGAGGACGCACACAGGCGGGCCCAGGCGCCCGTCGTCGCGCAATCCGGCGAGCGCCAGCCGCAGCGTGAGCAGGCGCTCCTGCAGCTCGGGCAGGCGCCTTTCGGACTCCGCGCGCGAGAGGCTCAGGCTCAGGTCGACTTCGTCCAGGCGTCCCACGCCCGACATGTTCGCAGGCCGCTGCGCGGGCCTACGTGTGCAACGGGGCGAGGCCGGCTTCGCGCTGGAAGCCCTCGAGCACCGAGCGCATCGTCTCCGTGTCGCACTGCACCTTGTCCGGCCACGGCTTGGCGGGGTGGTCGTAGAGGGTCTTCAGGCCGTTGCCGGTGATGATCGCGACCACCGTCTCGTCGGGGTCCAGGCGCCCTTCGGCGGCGAGCTTCTTGACGACCGCCACCGTGGTGCCCCCCGCGGGCTCGGTGAGGATGCCCTCGGTGGCGGCCAGCAGGTCGATGCCCGCGAAGATCTCCCTGTCGCTCACCGCCGCCGCCGTGCCGCCGCGGCTGCGGACGGCGTCGATCACGAACACCGCGTCGCCGGGCGAGCCGATCGCCAGCGAGTGGGCCTTCGTGGTCGGCTTGACGGGGTTGATCTCCGACGCTCCGGTGAGGATCGCCTCGGCGATCGGGTTGCAGCCCTCGGGCTGGGCGATGTCGATCTTGGTGTGGGCGGTCTGCGCGAGGCCCACCGTCTCGAGCTCCTGCAGGCCCTTGTGGATGCGCGAGGACAGCGTCCCACCGGCAGCCGCGGTGACGATGTGGTCCGGCGCGTGCCACCCGAGCTGCTGCACGATCTCGTACGCCTCCGTCTTGGCGCCCTCGGCGTAGAACGGGCGCAGCGTGATGTTCGCGAACTCCAGGCCGGTCGCTTCCGCGAGCGCGCGACACGCTTTGTTGGCTTCGTCGTAGTTGCCCTCCACCTGGCACACCTGGGCGCCGAGTGCGCGGCAGGCGTGCGCCTTGGTGCTCTCCAAACGGTTGGGGTAGAACACGTACGCCGCGACCCCCGCCTTCGCCGCCAGCGCAGCCACGGCGGTGCCGACGTTGCCCGTGGAGACGCACCCGATCTCGCCGCGGCCCAGCTCCAAGAGGCGCGCGACCGCCATGCTCACCACGCGGTCCTTGTAGGAGAGGCTCGGGCGGGAGGTGCTGTCGTCCTTGACGTACAGGTTGCGCAGGCCCACGGCCGCTCCCAGCCGGTCGGCGCTGATCAGCGGGGTGAAGCCCGCGTACTCGCCCACGCGCACCGTGCCGACGGCGTCGTGGATCGGCAGCAGCTCCTCCAGGAACCAGATGTTCAGCGGGCGCTCCTGCATCGGCGTCTCGCGTATGCGCTGCGCGGCGAGCTCGTAGTCGTAGTCGATGTCGAGGCTCTTGCCGCACTGCGGGCAGTACGCGCCGCCCTCGGCGAGGGGGCTGCGCAGCTCGCATTTGCGGCACACCAGCTCGGTCGCGCAGGAGCGGGTCCGCCGGCAGTCCCCAGCGTGGTCTCGTGCAGTGGTCATCCGCTTCTCCTCACATCATGGCAGAGCGCGAGGTCGTCGGAATGGTCATATTCGGTGAACGTCCGCAGAGTTGGGAGCGGCGCGAGCGGCCACCGCCACCGGGCTGTTTCTCTCCGGCGTGGGCTTCTCCGGCGCGGGACTCTGCTGCGCCGGACTCTGTGGCCACGGCGGATCGACGCCCGGCTCGGCGAGGCCCGAGGCGAGCCACAGCTCCTCGCCGACGTGCGGGGCGAACGGCACCAGCACCCGCGCCACCAGTCCCAGCGCGTCGCGCAGCGCCTCGTGGTCCTCGCGGCACAGCGCGCCGCTGTGCGCCACCACGCGCTTCTCGTAGTCCTTGATGCGGTCCAGCAGGCGGATCGTGTTGCGCACCGCGCTGTGCATCTCGAGGGCCGTGAGCTCCTCGGTGATCTTCTCCACGGCGGTCTCGCACCACTTCTCCAGGCGCCGGCGCAGATGCTCGGTGCGCGCGGGGTCGAGCTCCTCGGAGTCCTCCACGCGCTGGGCGAAGCGGGCGTGGGAGTACGCCCACAGGTTGTGCAGGAACCGGTGGCAGAACTGCACCGCGGAGTCGCTCCAGTTCAGCGACTTCTGCGGGCGCGCCGCCCACAGCACCGCCATCCGCACGGTGTCCGCGCCGAACGCCTCGATCAGCTCGTCGGGGTCCACGACGTTGCCGAGGTGCTTGCTCATCTTGCGCCCGTCGCGAATCACCATCTCGTGCATCAGCGCCCCCGCGAACGGCTCGCCGTCGACGAGGAACGCGAGCGGGCCCAGGTCGCGCAGCGCCTTCGTGGTGATGCGCTGGTCGAACATGAAGTTGCCGCTGTCGGACCCCGCGACGAGCCGCTCCGAGGGCAGCCACGCGCGCAGGTCCCGCAGCGCGAGGATCTCCTCCAGCGGGCGCTCGCGCTCGCGCGCTGGCACGCACGCGGGAATCCACAGCCACAGCGCGTCGAAGTGGCAGTCCAGCGTATCCGTCTCGCGCTTGGCGGGCCCCCCGCAGCGGGGGCACGTCGTGTTCACGAAAGCCTCGCGCTCCGCGAGCGGGTTGCCGGCGCCGGTGGGCTTCAGGTCGCGCGGCAGCTCCACGGGCAGCTGCTCCTTGGGCACGGGCACCGCTCCGCAGCTCTCGCAGTACACGATCGGGATCGGCGTCCCCCACGAGCGCTGGCGTGAGATCGAGAAGTCGTTCGCCTTGTACCGCTTGGCCTCGCGTGCGCGCCCTATATATAGGGCCTCTTTTTTATCATTGCTCTCCTCCGGCAGACCCGGCACCCGCTGGGCGATCAGCTCGTCGGTGCGGTCGTACTCGGGGATCCCCAACACCGCGGTGGCGCCGAAGCGCTCGTCCACGGCGGGGGACACGAGCAGCGGCAGCGGGGGGCCGCCGGGCAGCGACACCGTGCACCCGGTGTCCACCAGCGCGACCGTCTCCGCGCCCCGCGAGCTGCGCTCCCACCCACCCTGGCGCATCTCCTCCAACTGCTCCTCCACGGCGGCCCCCGCCGTCCAGCGCTCGACCTCGGGGTGCTTTGGGCTCATCAGCACGAAGCGCGCCTGCTCCACCGCGTCGGCGTGGGGGGTGAACACGGTCAGCTCGCGGCCGTCCGGCGCTGTGGCCTCGAGCTCGACGCCATCGACGCGACCGAGCACGAAGCGCTGGGAGGCGAGCGACGTCTCGTCCCATTTCTTCAGCTCCTCCAGGCGGCTGTCGTTCTCCTCCAGGTACGCGCTGACGCGCAGGTACCACTGCGGGCGCTGCACCAGGCGCACGGGGTTGTGGCAGCGCCAGCACGCGCCGTCCTCGACCTGGATCGTGGCGAGCGTCGTCTGACAGGTCTCGCACCAGTCCACACTGGCGCTGCCGTGGTAGATCAGACCGGCCTCCAGTAGCGTCAGGAACAGCCACTGCGACCACCGGTACATGACCGGGTCGGAGCTCATGAACGTGCGCTCCCAGCCGAAGGAGAACCCCAGCCGTTTGAGCTGGCCGGTCATGTGCTCTGCGCACCGCGCCACCCACTCGCTCGGGGACTCTCCGTTGGCGATCGCTCCCAGCTCCGCGGGCAGCCCGAACGCGTCGAAGCCGAACGCGAACAGCACCGGCTCTCCCCGCGCGCGCTGGAAGCGAGCGTACGCGTCTCCGATCGCATAGCTGCGTACGTGGCCGATGTGCACGTTTCCCGATGTGAACGGCGCCGACGCCTTGATGTAGACGCCTGTCTTCCCCTCCGCCACCGTGGGCGTGCGGAATGCGTCCCGCGCCTCCCACTCCTGCTGGCGACGCTGCTCGATTGCGCGAGGGTCGTAGCTCGCCGGCCGCTCTTCGATCGGCCGCTCACCGGTGGGTCTCCCGCCGCTCCCCGTGGGCGTCTCGTTGTTCACACGGCGAGGATATCCGTGCTGCCTGTCGAGCCCGGTTCGTGGCACTGGCCCGGGTGCACGCGCGAACTCTAACGCGCTCGTCGGTGCCTCCTCGGGCTGTTTGAGCTTGCCCTGGTCTCGCTGTGCGAACTCCAACGCGGCCTTCTGCATCCAGTCGGGCTGTTTGGGCTCACCCTGGCCCCGCCGTGCGAACTCCAACGCGCTCTTCGGCGCCCAGTCGGGCTGTTTGAACTCGCCCCGGCCTCGCCACGCGAACCCCAACCCCTCCTCCTTCTGCCTCTCGGTGCTCATCCGCGCGGGCTGCAATGATGCAGCGATGGAGATCGAGATCGGACGCGGCAAGAAGGCGCGCCGCGCGTACGGGTTTGACGACATCGCGATCGTGCCCTCGCGGCGCACGCGGGATCCCGACGACATCGACATCTCCTGGAAGCTCGGGCCCTACCAGTTCGAGCTGCCGATGATGGCCTCCGCGATGGACGGGGTGGTCTCGCCCACCACCGCCGGCATCATCGGGCGCCTCGGCGGCCTCGCGGTGCTCAACCTGGAGGGCATCTTCACCCGCTACGAGGACGCCGACGCCCAGCTGCGGCGGATCGCCGCGCTGCCTTGGGAGACCGCCACGCGCGAGATGCAGGAGATCTATCGCGAGCCTGTCAAGCCTGAGCTGATCGCCCAGCGCATCGAGGAAATCAAGCAGCACAAGGTCGTGGTCGCCGCCTCGCTGACTCCCCAGCGGGTGCTGCGCTACCACGAGCTCGCGCTGGAGGCCGGCCTCGACGTGCTCGTGATCCAGGGCACGGTCGTCTCCGGCGAACACGTCTCCACGGTCTCGGAGCCGCTCAACCTCAAGGAGTTCATTCCCTCGCTGGACGTGCCCGTCGTCGTCGGCGGCTGCGCCTCCTACCATACGGGCCTTCACCTGATGCGCACCGGCGCGGCCGGCGTGCTCGTCGGGGTCGGTCCGGGTGCGGCCTGCACCACGCGCGGGGTGCTCGGCATCGGGGTGCCCCAGGCGACCGCGATCGCGGACGTCGCGCACGCGCGCTCCACGCACATGCTCGAGACCGGCGACTACGCCATGGTGATCGCCGACGGGGGCATGCGCAACGGGGGGGACGTCTCCAAGGCGATCGCGCTCGGCGCCGACGCCGTCATGATCGGCTCGCCTCTCTCCCGCGCCCACGAAGCCCCCGGGCACGGCTTCCACTGGGGGATGGCCACCTTCCACCCCACGCTCCCGCGCGGCGCGCGCGTGGCGACCGTCCAGAACGGCACGCTCGAGGAGATCCTTGTGGGGCCGGCACGCGAGAACGACGGCACCTTCAACCTCTTCGGGGGCCTGCGCACCTCGATGGCCACCTGTGGCCACAAGGACCTCGCCGAGTTCAACCGCGCGGAGGTCGTCGTCGCCCCCGCCCTGCAGACCGAGGGCAAGGCGCTCCAGCGCGACCAAGGCGTGGGCATGGGCGCCGTCAACGGGCGGGCAACTGCGCTGGTCCATGAGTGACGCGTTTGAGCCGTCCCTGACTTCGCCTGGCTGCGTCCTCGATCGCTCGTGTGCTGAGCGCACTTCGCTCACTGCGTCCTTGCCAGACTCGCCAGGAACGGCTCAAATCGAGCATGTATCCCGGTCGAATGACCAGGGTTCGCCTGCAGGCGCGTCCACCGTCGAGTGGGGGCCCGCGGAGCACGGGGGCGACAGGCGCGGAGACGGAGCGCCCGCGGCCACCGACACGGTCGTGGTCATCGACTACGGGGGCCAGTACTCGCAGCTGATCGCCCGCCGTGTGCGCGAGTGCGGGGTCTTCTCGGAGCTGCTGCCCCACCACGTGCCGCTCGCGGAGATCGCGGCGCGCCGCCCGCGGGGCCTCATCCTCTCGGGGGGGCCCGCGTCGGTGTACGCGCCGGATGCCCCGCGCCTCGAGCTTGGCCTGCTGGAGCTCGGGGTCCCGGTGCTCGGCATCTGCTACGGCATGCAGTTGCTCGTGCACGAGCTCGGGGGCCGCGTCGAGCAGGCGGAGGTAGGGGAATTCGGCCGCTCCGACCTCTTTGTGGACGAGCCCGGGGTGCTGCTGCGCGGCACCCCGCGGGAGCAGACCTGCTGGATGTCCCACCGCGACACCGTCTTCGCCCCGCCCGCCGGCTTCACGGCGCTCGCGCACACCTCCACCTCGCCGGTGGTCGCGGTCGAGCACGTCGAGCGGGGCCTCTACGGCATCCAGTTCCACCCCGAGGTCGTCCACACCCCCTACGGCCAGGCCATCCTCAGCCGCTTCCTCACGGAGGTCTGCGGCTGCGAGCCGACCTGGTCGGCGGCGTCGATCGTGGACGACCAGGTCGCGCGCATCCGCGCGCAGGTGGGGGAGGGGAGGGTGATCTGCGGCCTCTCCGGGGGTGTGGACTCCTCGGTGGCCGCTCTGCTCGTACACCGCGCGGTGGGCGACCAGCTGACCTGTGTGTTCGTCGACCACGGCCTGATGCGCAAGGACGAGGGCGAGCAGGTCATCGCGACCTTCCGCGACACCTTCCGGGTGCCGCTCGTGGCTGTGGACGCGGAGGAGCGGTTCCTGCGCAGACTGCGGGGGGTCACCGAGCCGGAGGCCAAGCGCAAGGCGATCGGGGCCGAGTTCATCCGCGTCTTCGAGGAGGAGGCTGCGCGACTCGATGGGGCGTCCCACCTCGTGCAGGGCACGCTCTACTCCGACGTGATCGAGTCCGGCGGGGGTACGGGGGCGGCGACGATCAAGTCCCACCACAACGTCGGCGGCCTCCCCGACGACCTGCGCTTCGAGCTGGTCGAGCCTCTGCGGGCGCTCTTCAAGGACGAGGTGCGAGCGGTCGGCGCCGAGCTCGGCCTGCCCGAGCGCCTCGTCTGGCGCCAGCCCTTCCCCGGGCCGGGCCTCGCGATCCGGGTCGTCGGGGGCGAAGCGACGCGGGAGCGCCTCGACCTGCTGCGCGAGGCCGACCACATCCTGCAGGACGAGATCCGCCGCGCGGGTCTCTACCGCGAGCTGTGGCAGTCCTTCTGCGTGCTCCCCGACGTGCGCACTGTAGGAGTCCAAGGCGACGAACGCACCTATGGATACGTGGTGGTGATCCGCGCGGTGACCTCCGACGACGCGATGACCGCGGACTGGGCGAGGCTTCCCTACGACTTGCTCGAGACCATCGCCTCGCGCATGATCGGCGAGCTGCGCGAGGTCAACCGGGTTGTCCTGGACATCACCTCGAAGCCACCGGGAACTATTGAGTGGGAGTAGCTATCATGCGGTTCTCGCCGCGCGCGGTAGTCTGCGTGCGGCCTTTTTCACGTCATGAAGACCTACGTCGCCAAGCCCACCGACCGCGAGCGCAACTGGCTGCTCGTCGATGCCAACGGCAAGACCCTCGGCCGGTTGGCGACGCAGCTCGCGGACGTGCTGCGGGGCAAGCGCAAGCCCGAGTACACCCCGCACATCGACACGGGCGACTTCGTGGTGGTCATCAATGCGGAGAAGGTCGCGGTGACTGGTAAGAAGCGCACGGACAAGCGCTACTACCGCCACTCGGGCTACCCCGGCGGTCTGCGCTCGCGCAGCTTCGAGGAGATGCTCGCGCGCCGGCCCGAGGAGATCATCAGGATCGCGGTGAAGGGGATGATGCCCCGCAACCGCCTCGCGCGCAAGCAGCTCACAAAGCTCAAGGTGTACGCGGGGCCCGAGCACCCGCACGTCGCGCAGAAGCCCCAGCCGCTGGAGATCGAGGCCTGATGGCCGACGAGCCCACGCCGGAGGAGGAGCCCGTCGCGGAGGAGCCGACGCAGCAGGAGCCGGTGACCGAGGAGTCCGCCGTCGCGGAGCCGGTTGCCGATGAGCCTGTTGCGGAGGCGGCCCCCGTGGAGGAGCCCGTAGCTGAGGAGCTGGCGGCCGAGCGGGTGGTGGAGGAGCTGGTGGAGGAGACGGCTGAGGAGCTGGTCGAGGAGACGGTGGCGGAGCAGTTGGTGGAGGAGCTGGTGGCGGAGCGGTTGGTGGAGGAGCTGGTGGAGGAGCTGGTGGCCGAGGAGGCTGCCGTTGAGGCCGCTGCTGAGGAGCCCGCGCTGGACGCGGAGGAGGAGCTCGAGGAGGAGGAGGAAGAGGAGCCCGCTCCCCGGGTGAAGCCCGCGGTGCCGGGTGCGCACCTCGAAGTCGACATCGTCCCCGAGGGCGTGGACCCGCTGGGGCGCGACGTCCCCGAGGACCCCTACGCGATCGAGGACGAGGAGGCCGAGGCGGCGGAGGAGCAGGAGGAGGCGGAGGAGCTGCTCCCGCAGCCGATCTCCAACGCCGCGATCGACCTCGCCGCGGGCGCGCGTTACCACGCGACGGGCAAGCGCAAGACCGCGATCGCGCGCGTGACGCTGCGGCCCGGCACCGGGGCTTACAAGATCAACGGGCGCACCCTGGAGGAGCACTTCCCGCGGGTCACCCTGCAGCGCAACATCCGCCAGCCGCTGGAGACCGTCGGCTACGAGGAGCGCATGGACGTGGTTGCGCGCCTGCACGGCGGCGGCATCTCCGCCCAGGCGGGGGCCCTGCGCCACGGGGTCTCCCGGGCGCTGCTGGAGGCCGACCCCAACCTGCGCGGCGAGCTCAAGCGCCGCGGCTTCCTGACCCGCGACTCGCGCGCCAAGGAGCGCAAGAAGGCCGGGCTGAAGAAGGCGCGCAAGCGTCCGCAGTTCTCCAAGCGGTAGAGCCTTCTGGCCCAGAGCCCGTGATGTTTAGAGGAGTTTCGATCAAACTACGGGAGGGGGCTCGGGGGGAGGGCCTGCCCTCCCCCCGCTAAGGCCATGACCCGCAAGCTGTTCGGAACCGACGGCGTCCGAGGTGTCGCCGGCGAACTGCTGACCGCCGAGCTCGCCCTCTGCCTGGGCCAGGCCGCGACCGCGCTCGCCGCCGCTGAGCGTCCTCAGGTGCTCATAATCCGCGACACCCGCGAGTCCGGAGAGATGCTCCAGGCCGCGCTCGCCGCCGGGGTCAGCGCGGCCGGCGGCGATGCCCTCCTGGGCGGAGTGCTTCCGACACCCGCGGCGCCGCTCCTGATCGCCCGCTACGGCTTCGACCTCGCGGCTGTGATCTCCGCCTCCCACAACCCCTACCGCGACAACGGCATCAAGTTCTTCGGCGCCGACGGCTTCAAGCTCTCCGACGAGGCCGAGCTCGAGATCGAGCGGGCGCTGGAGAGTGCGACGGGCAACGGCACCGGGGCGATCGGGCGCGTGCGCGAGCTGCGCGGCACGGGGGAGGACTACCTGCGCGAGCTGCACACCCGCTTTGCGGAGCTCGACCTGCACGGGCTCGACGTGCTGCTCGACTGCGCCCACGGCGCCACCTACCGCGTCGCACCGGAGATCTTCAGGCGCCTCGGTGCGGAGGTGTCGGTGATCGCGGAGCACCCCGACGGGCGCAACATCAACGCCGGCTGCGGCTCCACCCACGTGGGAGAGCTCGCGCGGCACGTGCTCGCGGGCGGCCACGCCGTCGGCTTCGCCTTCGACGGCGACGGCGACCGCGTGCTCGCCGTGGACGGCGCCGGGGAGGTCGTGGACGGGGACGAGCTGATGGCGCTCGCCGCGCTGCACCTCAAGCGCGCCGGGCGCCTCGCCGGCGGGGGGGTGGCGGTCACGGTGATGACCAACTACGGCTTCCACGCCGCGATGCGCGACGCCGAGATCGAAGTCGCCTCCACCCGGGTTGGGGACCGCTACGTGCTGGAGGAGCTCCGCGCCCGCGGGTGGGTGCTGGGCGGGGAGCAGTCCGGGCACATCATCGACATCGGCTTCAACCGCTCCGGCGACGGCATCGCGAGCGCGCTGCTCGCCCTCGAGGCCCTCGCCGGCGCCCCGCTGAGCGAGCGCCACGCGATGCGCAAGCTCCCCCAGCGGCTCGTCAACGTGCGCGTGCGCGACCGCGGGGCGCTGGAGAGCGCCGACACCGTGACCGCCGCCGTGCGCGCCGCCGACGAGGAGCTCTCCGGGCGCGGGCGCGTGCTCGTGCGCCCCTCCGGCACCGAGCCGCTCGTGCGCGTGATGGTCGAGGCGCCCACCGACGCGGAGGCCGACGCCGTCTGCGCCCGCCTCGTAGCGCTCGTCGAGCGCGAGCTGGCCTGAACGTCCATTCCACCGAATCCCGCAGCGGGTCGCTGGTATCGTCGGTGAGGTGTGCGGCATCGTTGGCTACGTGGGCAGGCGTCCCGCCCGTGATCTGCTGCTCGCCGGCCTGAAGAAGCTCGAGTACCGCGGCTACGACAGCGCCGGCATCTCCGTGATCGCCGAAGATCGCATCGAGGCCGTGCGCGCTGTGGGGAACCTTCGCGCGCTCGAAGGCAAGCTGCGCGAAACAGCCCCCGTGGAGGCGCCCGTGGCGACCCTCACGCGGCCCGCCACGATCGGCATCGCCCACACCCGCTGGGCCACCCACGGGCGCGTGAGCGAGGAGAACGCCCACCCCCACTTCGACACCGAGGACCGCGTCCACGTGGTCGTCAACGGGATCGTCGAGAACTACATGACCCTGCGCGAGCGCCTGCGCGCCGAGGGCTGCACCTTCACCTCCGAGACCGACGCCGAGGTGATCGCCCACCTGATCGCCCACCACTACGCGGGCGACCTCGCCGCTGCCGTGCGCGCTGCCTACGCCGAGCTCGAGGGCCACTTCGCGTTCGTCGCGATGAGCCTTGACGAGCCCGAAACGCTGGTGGGGGCCCGCCGCGAGTGCCCGCTCGTGGTCGGCCGCGGCGAGGGCGAGCAGTTCGTCGCCTCCGCCGTGCCCGCCTTCCTCGCGCAGACCCGCACCGTGCAGTACATCGAAAACGGCGAGCTCGTCGTGCTGGAGCCCGACGGCGTCACCGTCACCACCCCCGACGGCGTCGTCGTGGAGCGCGCGACCGAGACCGTGGACTGGGACGAGGACACCGCCGAGAAGGGCGGCTTCGAGACGTTCATGCTCAAGGAGATCCACGAGCAGGCCGACGCCGTCGCCGAGACGATCGCCGACCGCACCGCCCGCGGGGACGGCGTGGAGCTCGACGAGCCGGGTGCGCTCGACGAGTCGCTGCTCGCAGGGGTCGAGCGCATCGTGATGGTGGCTTGCGGCACCGCCTACCACGCCGGCCTGATCGGCCGCTACGTGATCGAGGAGTGGGCGCGCGTGCCCGTCGAGATCGACGTCGCCTCGGAGTACCGCTACCGCAACCCCGTCCTCGGGCCGGGCGACCTCGTGATCGGGATCTCCCAGTCCGGTGAGACGGCAGACACCCTCGCGGCCATGCGCCTGGCCCGCGAGCGCGGCGCCACCGTGTTGGCGATCACCAACGTGATGGGCTCCCAGGCGACCCGCGAGGCCGACGGCGTGCTCTTCACGCGGGCGGGGCTCGAGGTCGGCGTGGCGGCCACGAAGACGTTCGTCTGTCAGATCGCCGTCCTCTACCTGCTCGCGCTGCGCCTCGCCGAGCTGCGTGGCACGCTGCCTCCAGGCCGCCTCGCCGAGCTCGTTGCGGACGTCAAGCGCCTGCCCCACTGCATCGCCGAGGTCACCGGCCCCGACGACGGCTCCGGCGGCGTCGTCCCCCAGGTCCGGCGCGTCGCTGCCCAGCACTGGGAGAGCGAGTTCTTCCTCTACATCGGGCGCCACGTCGGGCTGCCCGTCGCGCTGGAGGGCGCGCTGAAGCTCAAGGAGATCTCCTACATCGCCACCGACGCCTACGCCGCCGGGGAGATGAAGCACGGCCCGATCGCCCTGCTCGACGACTCCACCCCCGTCGTCTGCGTCGCCACCGACTCGCCCGTGCTGGAGAAGGTCGCCTCCAACATCCAGGAGGTCCGCGCCCGCGGCGCCCACGTGATCGCGGTCACCACCGCCGGCTCCGAGCAGATCCTCGGGCACGTCGACGCCGCGATCCCCGTTCCGGCCGTCGACTGGATGCTCCAGCCGATCCTCGCCGTGATCCCTTTGCAGCTTTTGGCCTACGAGATCGCCCGCCGCCGCGGCCTCGACGTTGACCAGCCGCGCAACCTTGCGAAGACCGTCACGGTCGAGTAGGGCGCCACTCCCACTAGGATCGCAATTCATGGGAGCCCTCCCCGAGTGGTGCCTGCCGCTGCCCGACGCCGCGACGATGCGCGCGATCGACCGCTGGGCGATCGAGGGGGAGGGTGTTCCCTCGCTCGATCTGATGGAGCGCGCCGGGACTGGGGTCGCGCGCGCTGTCGAGGAGCTGGCGCCCGACGGCCCCGTGACCGTCGTCTGTGGCAAGGGCAACAACGGCGGCGATGGCCTCGTTGCCGCGCGCCTGCTCCGTGACGCCGGCAGAGAGGTCGCTGTCCTCACCACCGGCTCCACCGAGGAGTTGGGAGGCGACGCGCGCGAGAACCTCCTGCGCCTGCCCGGTGCGCCCCCAGTTCAGTTCGACTCGAGTGGGACGTTCGAGGGGTCTGCCGCTGTCGTCGACGCGCTGCTCGGCACCGGCTTTGCAGGCGAGCCCCGCGGGGTGGTGGCGGAGGCGATCGACGCGGTGAACGCCGCCGGGGCACCCGTGGTGAGCGTGGACGTGCCCAGCGGCGTCGACGCCTCCACCGGCGTCGTCTGCACGAGAGCCGTGCGCGCGGCCACCACCGTCACCTTCCACGCCGCCAAGCCTGGTCTCTGGATACACCCGGGGAAGGCTCACGCGGGGGAGGTGCGCACGCTCGACATCGGCATCCCCCGCGGCGCCCCCGACGTGGCCCGGGCGGCGGTCGGCCTGACCGGCCCGTCAGTGCTCGCCGGGCTCCCGCGCCGCGGGGCGTCCTCGACGAAGTTCTCGAGCGGCCACGTCCTCGTGGCCGGCGGCTCCCGTGGGCTGATCGGGGCGCCGCGAATGACCGCGCACGCCGCGATGCGGGCAGGGGCCGGATACGTGACGGCGTGCGTGCCGGCCTCGCTGCAGACGATCCTCGCGGGGGGCGGCCTGCCGGAGCTGATGACCCGTGGCCTGCCCGACGAGGACGGCGGACTGGTCGCGGCGGGTGTGGAGGATGTCGTGGAGGCCGCCGGGCGGGGTGGCGCGCTGGCGCTCGGGCCCGGGCTCGGGCGCAGCCCCGGGGCGGTCGCGTTCGCCCGTGAGCTCGCCCGCCGGGCCCCCGTCGCGACCGTGATCGACGCCGACGGCCTGAACGCCCACGCCGGGTGTCTGCCCGAGCTCGCCCAGCGCGAGGCCCCCACCGTGCTCACCCCCCACGCGGGCGAGCTCGGAAGGCTGTTGGGGCTTCCCAGCGATGAGATCGAGCGCGAGCGCCTGCGCCACGTGCGCGCTGCCGCGCAGCTTGCGCAAGCTGTCGTGGTGCTCAAGGGTGACGACACCCTGATCGCGGGTCCCTCCGACCTCGGTGCGGGCCCTTCCGCCCCGGGCGCGGTGGCCGTCAGCCCCGGCGCCAGCCCCGCGCTCGCCACCGCGGGCACCGGGGACGTGCTCACCGGGGTGATCGCCGCCCTGCTCGCTCAGGGCCTGGACCCGTTTGCCGCCGCAGCTGCCGGCGTCTGGCTGCACGCCGCCGCGGGGCGCGTCGCCGCGCGCAAGCTGGGCGCCGCGGAGGGCGTGATCGCCTCTGACGTGATCGCCGGGCTGCCCGCTGCGCGCGCCGGAGCGGGGCAGCCGTGAGCGTCGATCGCGCCGTCGCGCGCGTCAACCTCGCCGCAATCACGCGCAACTGCCGGCGCCTCGGCGCCGAGCTGCGCGAGGGTGTCCAGCTGTGCGCCGTCGTCAAGGCCGACGGCTACGGCCACGGGCTCCTGCAGAGCGCCCGTGCGGCGCTCGCCGGGGGCGCGACGTGGCTCGCGGTCGCGAGCGTCGCCGAGGCGCGGGAGCTCGTCGACGACCGATCGGAGATCGACCGAAGCCGGGAGACACGTGCCTTCGGCGCTGGCCGATTTGGGGATGCTGGCCGGTTCGGGGATGCGAGCGAAGCGAGTGTCTCCCGGTCCGGCGGAGCGAGTGTCTCCCCAATCGGTCCCCGTTTCGACCGAAGCCGGGAGACACCGGCCTGCGGCCGGAATCCCCGTTTCGGCCAGCAGGCCCGCCTGCTCGTGCTCGGGCCCCTGCGCCCGCTGGAGGTCGAGGAGGCGGTCTTCCTGGACATGGAGGTGGTGGCCTGGCAGGAGGATCTCGTCGGCCACGCCGGCGAACTCGCGAAGGACATGGGCAAGAGCGCCCGCGTGCACGTCAAGCTCGATACCGGGATGGGCCGCTTCGGCGTGCGCGACCCCGAGCGCGCCTCCCGCGTGGTGGCCGCTGCGGCGGCCGATCCGCACGTGGAGCTCGCCGGGGTCATGACCCACTTCGCCACCGCCGACGAGCGCGGGGACGCCTTCTTCGAGGAGCAGCTGCGGCGCTTCGCCGAGTGGGCGCAGGCCGTCAAGCGGGAGCACCCCGAGGTGCTCGTCCACGCCGCCAACAGCGCCGCGGTGCTGCGCGAGCCCGCCGCCCACTTCGACATGGTGCGCTGCGGCATCGCCGTCTACGGCATGGACCCCTTCGGCGAGGACCCGCTCGCGCGCGACCTGGAGCCTGCGCTGGAGCTGAGCTCCTACGTGGCCGCCGTCAAGCGCTGTGCCGCCGGCGAGAGCACCGGCTACGGCCGCCGCTTTCTCGCCGCCGCCGACACCCACCTCGGCCTGCTCCCGATCGGCTACGGCGACGGCTGGCGGCGGGGGCTCTCCGGCGACGCCGAGGCGCTGATCGCCGGACGCCGCCACCCCCTGGTGGGGACGGTCAGCATGGACTCCGTCGCGTGCGACCTCGGCCCCGACCCGATCGCGCTCGCGCTGCTCGACCAGCCCGCCGTGCTGATCGGCGGCCAGGGCGCCGAGCGGATCACCGCCGAGGAGGTCGCGCGGCGTCTGCACACGGTCAACTACGAGGTCACCTGCGGGCTGACCGCACGGGTCGCCCGCGTGCACCACAGCGACGACGGGATGGCGCAGCTTGCCGGCGAGGGATGACCCCCTCGAGCTGATCCGCACCGCGCTCGCCGGGCGACGCGCGTGGCTGGTGGGTGGCGCCGTCCGTGACCGCCTGCTGGGCAGGGACACCCAGGACTTCGACGTGGTGCTCGACGGCGACCCCCGCGCCGCGGCTCGCGCAATCGCCCGCGCGGCCGGCCGGTCCTCGATCGGCAGGGCCACGGCGTTCGCGCTCTCCGAGGAGTACGGAGGCTGGCGCGTGCTCGCCCGCGACGGCTCCTGGCAGATCGACGTGGAGCAGCTGCGCGGCGCCTCGCTCGAGGAGGACCTCGCGCTGCGGGACTTCACCGTCAACGCGGTCGCCGAGCCGCTCGGCGACCCGGGTGCCGGCGCGGGCGCGGCGATCGATCCGCTGGGAGGCGTCGAGGACCTCGGGCGCCGGCGCCTGCGCGTGGCCGGGCCCGGGACGTTCGCCCAGGACCCCCTGCGGGTGCTGCGCCTCGTACGGCTCGCCGTGGAGCTCGACTTCGAGCCCGACACTCCCACGCGCGAGCTCGCGCGCACGCACGCCGAGGGGCTGGGCGCCGTCGCCGGCGAGCGCGTGTTCACGGAGCTGGGTCGCATCCTCGACGACCCCGGGGCCGTGCGTGGTTTGGAGCTGATGGGGGAGGTGGGCGCCACCCCCGTCGTGCTGCCCGAGCTGGACGCGCTGCGGGGCGTCGAGCAGAGTCGCTTCCACCACCTCGACGTGTACGACCACACCCTCGAGGTGCTCGCCCAGGCGATCGCGCTGCAGGACGACCCCGTGGCAGCTCTCGAACAGGGGCGTGGCGTGGCCCCGGGCCCGGAGCGCGGCGGGGCGATCGGCCGGGAGCACGGCGATGCGCTCGTCGCCCTGCTCGCTGAGCCGCTGGCCGACGGACTGACGCGCGGGGGAGCGCTCCGCTGGGGCGCGCTGCTGCACGACGCCGCCAAGCCGCTGACTCGCGAGGTGCGTCCTGCGGACGGGCGCGTCACCTTCACCGGGCACGACGCCCTGGGGGCGCAGGTGGCCGGCGAGGTGCTCGGCAGGCTGCGAGCGAGCGGGCGGCTGCGGGCGCACGTGGCGGCGCTCGTGCGCCACCATCTGCGTTTGGGCTTTCTCGTGCACGAGCCGCAGCCGCTGGCCCGCCGGAGCGTGTTCGCCTACCTCCGTGCCTGCGAGCCCGTGGAGGTCGATGTCACCCTGCTCTCTGTCGCCGACCGCCTCGCCACCCGCGGGGACCGAGCCCAGGAGTCGATCGACGCCCACCTGCGTCTCGCGCGGGAAATGCTCACTGACGCCCTCGCCTGGCATATGGACGGCCCGCCGCGACCGCTGCTGCGTGGGGACGAGCTCGCGAGCGCTCTTGGCATTCCCGAGGGCCCGCGCCTGGGCGAGCTGCTCGAGGAGCTCGCCGCGGCCCGCTACGCGGGGGAGATCTCTACGCGCGATGACGCCTTCGCCTACGCGCGTACGCACGCCGGGTAGGATGGCCAGTGATGACCGACCCTAAGGGCCCGTCAAGTAAGATCTGACGGTCCGGTGCGGCCGCTTCGCGGCGGTCTGCGCCACCCACGATGCTCGCCGTGCCACCAGCACGGCTGCGCTCGCGTGCGTCGCATCCCATCCACGAATCGACCACCCCGATCCCGCCATCTCTTCCTTGACGAACCCTGACTGCGTCTTCTGCAAGATCGTCGCCGGCGAGCTGCCCGCCACGATCGTCGAGCAGGACGAGCTCACGGTCTCCTTCATGGACGTCAACCCCGCCACCCGCGGCCACGCCCTGGTGATTCCCCGTCGCCACACGCGCGACCTGCTGAGCGTCGAGGCGGAGGACCTGCGCGCTGCGACGGCCGCCGCGCAGCGCCTGGCCGGGCGGATGCGCGAGCGGTTGGGGGCGGAGGGGGTCAACCTGCTCAACTCCTGCGGCGCCGCCGCGTGGCAGACCGTCTTCCACTTCCACCTCCACGTGATCCCGCGCTACACCGGCGATCCCCTGCGGCTGCCGTGGACCCCCGCCCCGGGTGACGCACAGGAGATCGCGGCCGCCGCGCAGGAACTTGGCCGCGCGTAGCGAACCGCTACATAGCCTCCCCGACGAACCCGACCCTCTCCCAGCGAACCGCCACGTAACCCTGACGAACCTGACCTCCACCAGCGAACCGCTACATAACTCCTCCATTCGTGTTCCAATGCCCCATATGCCCCATATGCGACGCACATCGACAATCGCGCTCCTCGCAGGCATCGGCCTGACGCTGGCGCTGCCCGCGGGCTCCGCGGCGAAGCTCTCCGAAGTGGGGGTGATCCCGGAAACGACGCCCCCCACCACGCCGAGCTGTCCCAGCTCGTGCCTGGCGGTGACCCGTACCACCGGCTTCCAGGTGAAGGTGGGGACGACGCGCGGCCTGGCCACGGCGCCCCGCGAAGGAACGGTCGTGGCGTGGACGATCACGCTCGGCAAGCCCAGTGCCACCCAGGTCAAGTTCTTCAACGCCAACGAGGGAGGGCCCACCTCGGCCGCGATCGCCGTCCTGCGGCCCCAGCCCAAGCCGAACCTCGCCTACAGGCTCGTGGCGCAGAGCCCCGTGGTTCCGCTCGAAAAGTACTTCGGCAAGACCGTCCAGTTCCCCCTCGCAAGCACGATCCAGGTCAAGAAGGGCGACGTGATCGCGCTCGCCGTCCCCACCTGGGCGCCCGCGCTCGCGCTGGGCTTCACCAACGAAACCTCCTGGCGGGCCAGCCGGCCCCGCAGCCAGTGCTCGAGCACCAGCGCTCAGTCCTCGCAGCAGATTGGGGCGACCGTGCAGTACTACTGCCTCTACCGCCAGGCGCGCCTCACGTACAGCGCGACGCTGATCTCCACTCCATAGGGTGCTACGCCTATAGGGCGTCGCTGAGCAAGCGATGCCAGGACGCAGTGAGCGAAGTGTGCTTGGCACACGAGCGATCGAGGACGCCGCAGCGCGCCGCTGAGCGGCGTCCTACGGCGCTCCGGCGCCTCCCGTGGGGCTACTCGTGGCGCCCGAGGGGCCGCTTTTTTCGTTGGAGGGTTCCGAGCCTCCCCCGGTGCCGCCGCTCGAGCCGGAGCTCGGTTCTGATGGTGTGGACGTGGAGGAGGTCCCTCCCGCCGAGCCGCCGCCCGAGCTCGAGCTTTCGCCGGTGGCCCCCGCCGAGGACTGTTCGCCCGAGCTGGAGCTTGCTTCGCTCGCGCCCGCGGCGGAGCTCGAGGCAGTCGTGGAGGTGGAGGTGGTGGCGGTCGTCGTCGTGGAGGTGGCGTGCGTCGCTTCGCTTTCCGCCTGGGTGCTGCTCGGCGGGGTGATTTCCGGGGTGCTGTGGGGCGCCACGTCGGCCGTGTTACCGCTCCCTCCGCAGGCCCCCAGCGTCAGGGCCAGGAGGAGCGCCGCCGCGCCCGCGAGGAGAGCGAGCGCTCGGCGGCCGGCCGGTGGCCGACGGCTCACGGCTCCAGCGGTCCCATCCGGCGGCCGCAGGTCGGGCAGTCGTTCAGGTCCTTCTGCGCGAGCTGCTGACAGGAGGGGCAGAAGCGCAGGTGCTCCACCGCCCACGGAAGCCGCGAGGCGGAGGGCGCCAGGGGGAGCAGCTTGCCCACGATCTCCATCGGCTCGCCCGACTCCCGGTCGCGGTAGATCTCGCCCGGCTGCGCCTCCAGGATGACCTCTCGCCCACTGCTCGGGTTGCGCAGTCGATAGCGCTGCTGCACGCTCATCGCGAGGACTCTACCGAAGCACGCTGACGCCCGCTCAGTCGGATAGAGTGCGCGCCGAATGAGGGGATTGCGCAACACGGGGATGTTGCTCACAGCGAGCGGCGCGATGCTGCTTGCGGCGAGCGGCTGCGGCTCAGTCAAGCACAACGAGAACGCCAACCTGATCGTCGGCAAGCAGCAGTTCGTCGCCAAGTGCGGCGCCTGCCACATGTTCGCGCGGGCCAACACGAAGGGCAGCGTCGGACCCAACCTCGACGAAGCGTTCCGCCACAGCGTCGCCGAAGGACTTGGGCGCAGCACGATTCCCGGCGTCGTGCAGTACCAGGTGGAATACCCCAACCCCGAAAACGTGATGCCCAAAGGCCTCGCGAGCGGGTCCGTGCTGAAGGACATCGCCGCCTACGTCGCCTACGCCGCGGACAGGCCCGGCAGCGACACCGGCCTGCTCGCCAGCGCCGTCACCCCCGCGGGCTCCGGCAAACCGGCGCTCGAGAAGGCCGGCAAGCTCGAACTGGAAGCCAACCCGGCCGGGCAGCTCGCCTACACCACCAACAAGGCCGTTGCCACCGCCGGCCCGGTGACGATCTCGATGAAGAACATGTCCGGGGTGACGCACAACGTCGCGATCCAGACAGGCACCTCCGGCCCGGTGCTGGGCGCGAGCCCGCTGGTGCCAAAGGGCACCGCCTCGTTCACCGTCAACCTGAAGCCCGGCACCTACACCTTCTTCTGCCAGGCCCCCGGCCACCGCGCGGCGGGGATGGTCGGAACCCTCACCGTCAAGTGACGGCCGTGGTCCACGACCGTCATTGGGGCTGGTGAATGAGTAGATGGCTCAGGAGATCGCGCGAACTATGAGGATCAGCGCGATGATCACTGCAAAGACGACGATCACGTAGAGCAGCAGCCGGAACATCTCGGCCTCGGAGCGAAGCGGATTGAGCACGGTACCCTGCCCGCCGCCGCTCAGATCACATAGACCGTGGTGAAGACCACGATCCACATGATGTCCACGAAGTGCCAATAGATCCCGGGCACCTCGACGCCGCGGTGCTCCTCGGGGGTGAAGTGCCCGCGGAAGGAGCGGATCGTGACGATCAGCAGCAGGATCAGGCCAATCGTCACGTGCGCCCCGTGCAGGCCGGTGAGCGAGTAGAAGATCGTCTGCTGGGCGGCGTCCTGGGGGGCGAAGCCGATGTTGGCGTACTCGTTGATCTGGATGAACAGGAAGGTGCAACCGAGCAGGAAGGTTGCGACCATGCCGGCCTTCAGCCCGAAGCGGTTGCCTTTCTTGATCGAGGTCTGCGCCCAGTGCATCGTGAACGAGGAGGAGACGAGGATCAGGGTGTTCACGAACGCGACGTCGACCGGCAGCTTGGTCCCGGTCGCCGGCCAGGGGTCGCCCTGGGCGACGCGGATGAAAAAGTAGGCCGTGAAGAACGCCCCGAAGATCATGATCTCGGAGATGATGAAAAGCAGCATCCCCAGCAGCTGGGGGTCCACGCGCGAGCTGCTGTGGGCCGGCGGCGGGCCGTGGTGCTCGCCGGCGCCCCCGTGGGAGTGCTCGGCGGCGTGTCCTCCTGCGGTGTGGGCGATGCTGGCGGCCTCCATCGGCTGTGCCCTCAGCTTCCCGCGGCGGCCGGGGCTGCGTCCGTCGCCTGGAGGTCGACCACGACGTGCTCCACGGGGACCGTCGTGGCGCCGCGCACGCGCTCGATCAGGTTAGAGCGCATCCAGCCCGAGCGCTCGTCCGGCAGCGTGGAGATGACCACGTCGTCGACCCGGAACAGCTCCAGCGCGTTCATCGCCGCGGTGTAGGGGTCGGGGTCTCCGATCATGCCCGAGCTGAGCAGCCCCGCGGCGCGCAGCTTCTCGAGCATCGCCGCCAGGCGCACACGCGCCTCGCGCGGCGCGGCGCCGTGGCCGCCTTGCTGGGGCACGACCGCGACGAACAGGTGGCGCTCGCCGTGGGCGGCCTTCTCCTGCAGGCGCTCGACCAGCTCCTCGCCGCCGGAGGTTTTGTTGGCGATCACGAGCGTCACCCGGAACGGCAGGCCCTCGTGCTCGAGGTCGGTGACGATGTGCTCGACCGGCAGTCCCGAGGCGTTGTGGACGCGTTCGATCAGGTCGCGCCGCAGCCAGCCGGAGTGCGTGACCGGATGGGTCGAGACGATCACCTCGCTCGGGCGGCGCTCGGCGATCTCGTCCATCGTGGCCAGGAAGGGGTCGGCGTCGCCGACGGCGCCGCTCGCCTCGATGCCCTCCTCGGCGAGCAGCGAGACCGCGAGGTCGATCCGCACCTGCGCGGACTCGCGCACCGCCTCGTCGTAGATCACGAGGCCCGAGGAGGGCTTGCTCTGGGGCACCACGAGACGGAAGCGCACGTCGCCGGGCGCCGCGAGCTCGCGCACCCGGTCGAGCAGCTTGCGGCCCCCGAGCGTGCGGTTGGCCACCACCAGTATCTCCTTCATCTGCTCAGGACCCCCTTCACTCGCCGCCACTTGGTACCGGCACGCTGCCGGCCGTCTGCGTTCTGACCTCCGAGGGCAGCGGCGCGGGCGTGAAGATCCCGTGCACCGCGCCGGGGACGCCGTACTCGTAGGGCCCGCCCACGACCGTGGGCACTCTGTCGAAGTTGAAGATCGGGGGCGGCGAGGAGACCTGCCACTCCAGGGTGAGCCCCCGCCAGGGGTTGGCCACGGCGCGCGGGCCGTGGCGCCAGGAGTTGACCATGTTGTAGACGAAGATCAGCGTGCTCAGCCCGAGGATCCAGCTGCAGATCGAGATGAACAGGTTGAGGTCCGCGAACTGGGCGGCGTAGGTGGCCACCCGGCGGGGCATCCCCTGCAGGCCGAGGACGTGCATCGGCCCGAACGTCAGGTTGAAGAAGACGAACGTGCTCCAGAAGTGCCACTTGCCGAGGCGCTCGTCGTACATGCGCCCGGTCATCTTCGGGAACCAGTAGTAGACGCCCGCGAAGATCGTCATCAGCGAGCCGCCGAACAGCACGTAGTGGATGTGGGCGACGATGAAGTAGCTGGCGCTCACGTGGATGTCGAACGGGAGCATCGCGAGCATGATTCCGCTGATCCCGCCCGCCGAGAACGCAACCAGGAAGCCCAGGGCGAACAGCATTGCGGTGTCCAGGTGCAGCACCCCGCGCCACAGCGTGGCCAGCCACGAGAAGATCTTGATGCCGGTGGGCACCGCGATGATCACGGTGGTGATCGCCATCGGGATGCGCACCCACGCGGGCATCCCCGAGGTGAACATGTGGTGCGCCCACACGGTGAACCCGAGTCCCACGATCGCCAGCAGCGAGAAGGCCATCATGCGGTAGCCGAAGATCGGCTTGCGCGCCTTCACGGCGATGATCTCGCTGATGATCCCGAAGCCGGGCAGCATCATGATGTAGACCGCCGGGTGGGAGTAGAACCAGAAGATGTGCTGGTACATCAGCACGTTGCCGCCCTTGTCGGCGTCGAAGAAGTTGAAGCCGAGCGCGCGGTCGAGCAGGACCATGAACTGCGAGGCGGCCACGAACGGCGTGGCGATCACGACCAGCAGCGAGGTCGAGAAGTTCGCCCACACGAGCAGCGGCATCCGGAAGAAGCTCATCCCCGGCGCGCGCATCGTGATGATCGTCACGAGGAAGTTGAGCGCGGTGGCGACCGACGAGGCGCCCGCGAACTGCACCCCGATCGAGAAGAAGCTCTGGCCGATCGGGGACACGGTGGAGAGCGGCGCGTAGGCGGTCCAGCCGTCGGCGAACGCGCCGCCGGGCGCGAGGAAGCTCAGCAGCATGATGATCCCGCCCAGCGGCAGCATCCAGAAGGAGAGCGCGTTCAGGCGCGGGAAGGCCATGTCGGGCGCGCCGATCATCAGCGGCAGCACGAAGTTGGCGAGGCCCGCGAACACGGGGATCACGAAGAAGAAGATCAGGATCGTGGCGTGTACCGAGAAGAGGCCGTTGTAGGTGTTGGCGTCCACGAACTTCGCCCCCGGCTGGGCCAGCTGGATGCGCATCAGCATCGCGATCATCCCGCCGACGAGCAGGAAGAAGAAGGAGGTCACCACGTACTGCACGCCGATCACCTTGTGGTCGGTGTTGACCTTGAAGTAGTCCTTCCAGGTGTGCGCGCCGTGGTTGGAGTGCTCCTCCGGGCGCGTCGGGCGCCCAGACACCCAGTAGAACCAGTAGTCGAAGGCCCCCAGCCCGACCAGGAAGAACAGCGGGCAGGCGATCAGCGAGACCGTCAGGATCGCGTCGGGGCTGAGGTAGTGGGTGTAGGTCGCGTGCCCGGTGGCGGTCCGCACCACCCAGGTAAGCGCCGCGGCGAACACGACCGCGAGCGCCGCGGCCAGGAAGGCACGGTAGAAACCCGGTGCGCGAAGTCTCACGGCCATCTGTCAGTTCCCTCCAAGGATGTCTGAGCAGCCTGAGTAGCCATCACACCTTACCCCGTGGCCACGGTCGAGGGGACCTTCAGACTGGCTCTTGATCCACGCCTGAAAGTGCGCGGGAGTGACCACGTGCACGGCCGAGCGCATCAGTGAGTGCCCGACTCCGCACAGCAGGTTGCAGACGACCGGGTACGTGCCGAGTCGGATCGGCGTCGCGCGGATGTGGGTGGTGATGCCCGGCACCGCGTCCACCTGCAGGCGGAAGGCGGGAATCCAGAAGGCGTGGATGACGTCCCTGGAGTGGATGTGGAAGTAGACCGACTCGCCCTTGGGCACGTACAGCGAGTAGCTGCGCAGCGGCGCCCCGCCGGTCACCGAGGAGGGGTACTCGTAGCTCCAGAAGAACTGCTGACCGGTCACGTTCACCTGGATTTCCCTGCCGGGCGGTTTCTTTTCGTTTTCGTTCAGGACCACGAACGAGTAGGAGACGAGGCCGATGACCAGGACCGCGGGGATCGCCGTCCAGAAGACCTCCAGGCGTGTGTTGCCGTGGATCGGCGGCCCGTCCTGGAGCTCCTGGCCCGGGCGCATGTGGAACTGCCAGACGCAGTAGAGGATCACGGCGGTCACCAGCACGAAGATCGGGATCGAGGCGATCACGATCACGTGGTAGAGCAGGTCGGTGTGCTTCGCCTGCTCGGAGGCCTCCGGCGGGAACCAGTGGATCACGTAGCTCAGGACGACGCCGATCGCCGTGGCGAGCGCGCCGGCGAGGGCCGTCCAGAGGAGCGGGCGCTGAATTCTAGGCACCGGCGAGGAGCGCCTTTGCGCCCACGAGTAGACGTGTCAAAGCAAGCCCATCCATCCCAAACGTGATCCTATTGCAGTCGCCCGACGAACGGCGGGCGGGCGACTTGACGTGGGGCCCGACCTGCGATACATTGAGGCAATCGTTGCAAGCGTCCTCCGGCGAGGACGACGGAGACCGACTCGGGAAAGGAGCTGTCCATGGAGGTTCGTGAAGGGATGACCCCGACGATCCTGGCGGTCGGTCCCGGCCACACCCTGCGCGACGCGGCGCGGCTGATGTCCGAGCGCAGCGTGGGCGCGGCGGTCGTGATCGATCCCGACGGGCACGGCCCGAGCATCCTCACCGAGCGCGACATCCTGATGTCGGTCGGCGCCGGGCAGGACCCGGACGGCGAGCTCGTCGCCGAGCACCTGACCAGAGAGGTCGTCTACGCGGCCCCCGACTGGTCGCTGGAGGATGCCGCCACGGCGATGGTGCGGGGCGGCTTCCGTCATCTGATCGTCGTCGAAGGAGGGGAGTCCGTGGGCATCCTCTCCGTTCGAGACATCGTGCGCTGCTGGACAACAGATGGGGCTGTCTGTCCCGTTCCAGCAGGCGCCGCGGTGGGGTAGGAGAGGGGCGAGGCGCCCGCTGGGGAACGGGTTGCGCCGCCGCCGTTTGGGGCCGCGCGTGGCGAGAGGGACCACGCGCGGCGCTCCACCGCCACACCGCCGTCAACATCCATCTAACTTGACCTGGCCCGTACGACTCGGCGACCTCGGCCGGCAAGCCCACACGGCCGTCGTAATCCACCTCCCTGGCGGCGCAGGCCACGTTCGTCCCGGGAGGGACCACGCAGCTTGTCTCAGCCCGCGACTGTGATCGCGCTCAGTGAGGGTCGAGCGGAAGCTCGTCGATTTCGCGGCGCGTGTCTCCGATCCAGCGGGCCACGCAGACGACCGTGAGGACCACGCCGATGACCGTCAGCTCGGGGAAGGTCGTGACGCCCACCAGCGCCAGCGTGACCCCCACCGCGGTGAGCAGTGGCAGCAGGCTCGGGCCGGGGAGGTGGATCTCCTCGCCGACGGGGGGGATCTCGGGGTCGAGTGGGCTCACGAGACGTACAGCGCTGCTACGACGAAGCTGATGCCGAACATGAACATGGAGATCGCCATGATGATCAGGCCGGTACGGATGTTCTTGCGGGCTAGGCGACGGGTCATCGTGGCGAGCAGTCTATAGACGGACGTGGGCGTCGAACACCATCGCACAGAACAGCAGCGCGAGGTAGGCGAGTGAGAAGAGGTAGAGCTGCAGCGCGCTGCGCCGGTCGGCCCGGCGGTAGAGGCGCACGGCGCCGGCGATGAAGCCGAGGCCGAGCACGAGCGAGGCCGCCAGGTAGATGCCGCCGAAGCCCCCGGCGCAGAAGGGCAACTGGGTGACGGCGTAGAGCAGCACCGTGTAGAGCAGGATCTGCCGGCGGGTCTCGGCCTCGCCGCGCACCACGGGGAGCATCGGTACGCCGACCTTCGCGTACTCGTCCTTCATCAGCAGCGAGAGCGCCCAGAAGTGGGGCGGGGTCCAGAAGAAGACGATGAAGAACAGCAGCACCGCGACGCCGTTGACCGAGCCGGTCACGGCGGCCCACGCGACCAGCGGCGGGACGGCTCCGGCGGCGCCGCCGATCACGATGTTCTGCGGGGTGCGCCGCTTCAGCCACACGGTGTACACGAGCACGTAGCCGAGGAACCCCGACAGCGCGAGGCTCGCGGCGAGCACGTTGACGGTAAGCGAGAGCTCCAGGAAGGAGAGCGCCGCCAGGCCGCAGCCGAACGCCAGCGCGGCGGCCGGGGAGATCCGCCCGGCGGGGATCGGGCGCCCGGCGGTGCGCGTCATGCGCGCGTCGATGTCGCGGTCGAACCAGTGGTTGACGGCGCCCGCGCCGCCGGCGGAGAGGTAGCCGCCGAGGCAGGTGAGGGCGACCAGCAGCGGCGAGGGGTCGCCGGCCACGTACATCGTGGCGATCGTCGTCAGCAGCAGCAGCGACTGGACCTTCGGCTTGGTCAGCTCCAGGTAGTCGGCCGCCAGCCGGCGCGTGCGCGGGGCGACGCCGGGAAGCGCCGCTTGGAGCGACTGGGCCATGACGCTACACGCCCACCTGCGTGGCCCCCGCGGGCACAGTCGCGCGCCCAGGCGCAGGCGCGGAGGTGGTCCGGCGCTCGATGTCCAAGCGGATGTCCTTCATCGGTTCCGCCGAGCGTACACGCGGGACCGCGTCGAAGTTGTTGGTCGCCGGTGGGGAGCTGGTGAACCACTCCAGCGTGTTCGCTTTCCACGGGTCGGGCCCCGCGACCGCGCCCGTCTTGAGGCCGCGCATGACGTTGACGATCGTGACGAGCACCCCGGAGGCGAGGATGAAGGAGCCGATCGTGGAGATCAGGTTGAAGATCGCGAGGTGGCCCACGTTTTCGTACTCGTAGACCCGCCGGGGCATCCCTTCGAGGCCGAGCTGGTGCTGGATCAGGAAGGTCAGGAGGACTCCCCAGAACATCAGCCAGAAGCTGACCTTGCCGAGCCGCTCGCTGAGCATCCGCCCCGTGATCTTGGGAAACCAGTAGTAGATCGCCGCGAAGATCGGGAAGACCGCCCCGCCGACCAGCACGAAGTGGATGTGCGAGACCACGAAGTAGGTTTCGTTGAGCTGCCAGTCGACGGGGAAGATCGCGAGGAAGACGCCGGAGATGCCGCCGATCAGGAACAGCGCGATGAAGCCCGCGCAGAAGATCAGGGGCGTCTTGTATTCGATCGTCCCCTGCCACAGGGTGGCGATCCAGTTGAAGATCTTCACGCCGGTCGGGATCGCGATCAGCAGCGAGCTCAGCATCGCGAAGTACAGGATGACTTTGGGGATCGGGGCGGCGAACATGTGGTGCGCCCAGACGAGGAAGCCGAGGAACCCGATCGACACGGTCGAGACCGCGATCGCCCGGTAGCCGAAGATCGGCTTGCGCGCGAACACGGGCAGGATCTCCGAGACGATCCCGAAGCCGGGGAGCACCATGATGTAGACCTCGGGGTGCCCGAAGAACCAGAAGAGGTCCTGCCAGAGCAGCGGCGAGCCGCCCTGGCCGGCGTCGAAGAAGTGGGTGCCGAAGTGCCGGTCGGTGAGCAGCATCGTGACCGCGGCGGCGACCACCGGCAGCGCGAAGATGAGCAGCACCGAGTAGGTGAGCATCGCCCACACGAACAGCGGCAGCCGGCCCCAGCTCATCCCGGGGGCGCGCATGTTGGCGACCGTCGCGTAGAAGTTGACCGCTCCCACGAGCGAGGAGAGCCCGGTGAGGTGGATCAGGTAGATCCACGCGTCCTGCCCACCGGAGGGGGAGAAGAAGGCGCCCGAGAGCGGCGGGTAGCTCGTCCAGCCGGCTTCCGGGGGGTTCCAGAAGATCGAGGCGTAGAAGACGATCCCGCCGGCCAGCAGCAGCCAGAAGGAGAGCGCGTTCAGGCGCGGGTAGGCCATGTCTCGTGCGCCGATCATCAGCGGTAGGAAGTAGTTGGCCAGGCCCGCCATCATCGGCACGACGAACAGGAAGACCATCGTGGTCCCGTGCATCGTGAACAGCTGGTTGTAGGTCTGGGGAGTGACCAGGTTGTTGTCGGGCACCCCCAGCTGCAGGCGGATCATCAGCGCCTCGGTGCCGCCGAGGACGAAGAACACGAACGTGAGGACCATGTACATGATCCCGATCCGCTTGTGGTCGGTGGTCGTGAGCCAGCTCGTGAAGCCGCGCTCCTCGCGCTCGGCGCGGTGGGCGACTATCTGGGGTGCGGGGGCGGCGTAGGTGGCCATGGCTAGGTGGTTTCTTTCTCTCGACTCGCGCTGTGGGGAAGTTGGTGGTGTGGGGAAGTTGGTGGTGTGGGGTTGGTGGGGAGGGGGTCTGCAGGCCCGCCCACCCGGGCCTGCCCTCCCCCGCCCCTCAGGGGTTCTCGACTCGTCCGGCACCGCTCTGGCTGTTCAGCGCGGCCCGTTCGACCTTCGCGTCGGCGTTGGCTTCTTCGATCAGCCGCTTGTGTTCGGCCAGCCACGCGTCGAACTGCGCGGGCGGGATGGCGCGTACGGTGGCGATCATGCGGGCGTGCCCGCGGCCGCACATGTTCGCGCACTGCCCGTGGAAGACGCCGGGCTTTTCGATCTTGAACCAGGTGTAGTTGTGGTAGCCGGGGACGGCCTGGAACTTGCCTCCGAGGGCGGGGACCCACCAGGAGTGCACGACGTCCGAGGAGACGATGTTGAGCGTCACCGTGGTTTTCGTGGGGACGACCATTTCCTCGTAGGAGTACGGCGCCCCGAGGCCGTCGTGGTTGTTGGCGCCGGGGTAGACGTACTGCCAGATGTACTGGCGCCCGATGACGGTGAGGTTGAGCGATTTGCCGTTGGGCGGCAGGCGGCGGTCGGCGGTGGCGAACAGCTCGCCGTTTTCCGCGGCCAGCACGTCGCCGCCCGGGCCCGAGCTCGGGGGGTTCTGGATCGCGGAGAGCTTGACGACGGTGATGACCGCGAGCACTGTCACGATCAACGCGGCGCCCGCGGTCCAGCCGATCTCAAGGCGCGTGTTGCCGTGGATCTGGGCCGCCACGGCGCCCTTGCGCGCGCGAAAGCGGTAGAGCGCGTACCCCAGCACCCCCTCGACGCCGACGAAGACCACGAGGGCGATGTAGAGGATGATCTTGTAGAGGCTGTCGATCTCGTTCGCGTTCGGCGAGCCGCCCGACTGCGGGGTGAAGAGCGCGAGCGTCGTTGGGAGGAGGTGGCTCAAGGCGCGCGGGATTCTATTCAGGCTCGGGCGGAATGCGCTTGATGACGTTTGCCACAAGTCGTCGCCGCCTGCACCGGCCCACCGAAGATCGCCCGGGGTCCCGCGCTGGAAGTCCCCCTCACTGGTCCGCCTACCTGCCCGAGAACCGCGGCGGGCGCTTCTCGGCGAACGCGGTGATGCCCTCCACCAGATCATCGCTGCCGGCCATCTCCCGCTGGAGCTGCGCCTCGAGCTCGAGCTGCTCGGCCATGCGCGCGTAGAGCCAGTTGTTGAGCTGGCGCTTGGTGCCCGCGTAGGAGCGCGTGGGCCCGCTCGCGAGGCGGGCAGCGAGCGCGACGGCCTCCTCGCGCACGCGCTCGTCGGGCACGACGCGGTTGACGAGGCCCCACTGCAGGGCCTGCTCGGCGGAGACACGCTCGCCGAGCATCGACATCTCGGTGGCGCGGGCCATGCCGACACGGGTGGGCACGAACAGCGAGGAGCCCCCGTCGGGCACCAGGCCGATGTTCACGAAGGCGAGCAGGAAGTAGGCGCTCTGCGCCGCCAGCACGAGGTCGCAGCAGAGCGCCAGCGAGCAGCCGATGCCGACGGCGGGGCCGTTGACGCATGCCACCACCGGCAGGGGCAGCTCGCGCACGGCGTGCATGATCGGGTGGTAGCGCTCGGTGAGCGTTTTGTAGACGTCGGGGCGCCCGTCGGGGGTGAGCTCGGCGCCGAAGTCCTTCAGGTCGGCGCCCGAGGAGAACGCGCGCCCGGCCCCAACGATCACCACGGCGCGCACCGAGTCCTCCTCGCCCACGCGGCGCAGCGCGGCGAGCAGGTCGAGGCCGAACTGCTGGTTCCATGCGTTCAACGCCTGCGGGCGGTTCAGCTCGATCGTGGCGACGGGGCCGAGCTGCAGGTTGACGGTCTCGAGGGCGGTGGGGGCGTCGGTCTCGCTCATCGCGGGCTCCTCTCGGCGGGGTGGCGGGCGTGTCGGCCCATGGCATCCTATGGTGTCCCCAATGCCCCGTCCCACGATCGGCATGTGCACAGCCCTCGAGCGCGCCAAGTGGAGCGTGTGGGATCAGCAGGCGGTGCTGCTGCCGCGCAGCTACGTCGACGCGGTGCAGAGCGCGGGGGCGCTGGCGGTGATGATCCCGCCCGACATGCGCTTGGTCGAGGAGCCGGGCGAGGCGCTGGAGCTGCTCGACGGGCTGATGCTGGCGGGCGGGGCCGATATCGATCCGGCCACGTACGGCGCCGCGGCGCACCCCGAGACGACGGGCACCGTCCCCGAGCGCGACGCGTGCGAGATCGCGATCTTCCATGAGGCGGTCAGGCGCGAGCTGCCGGTGCTGGGCATATGTCGTGGGATGCAGTTGATCAACGTGGCCCAGGGGGGCACCCTGCTGCAGCATCTGCCCGAGCGCTTCGGCCACCATGAGCACCTGTCGGTGCCGGGATCGTTCGACGGCGCCGACCACGAGGTGCGCCTGGTCGAGGGCTCGCTGGCGGCCCGGGTCGCGGGCGAGACCAGGCATGCCACCAAGTCCCACCACCATCAGGGGGTCGAGCGCATCGGCGAGGGCCTCAAGGTGAGCGGCTACTCGGTGCGCGACGAGCTGCCCGAGGCGATCGAGCTGCCCGACCGGCGCTTCGTGCTGGGCGTGCAGTGGCACCCCGAGGCCGATCCGACGAGCCCGTTCGTGAGCGCGCTGGTGCAGGCCGCGACCCGGGCGAAGGTCTGAACGTCCATATACTCCCCGCCGGTGCGGCGCAGCACGGCGATCAGAGCAACCGCATGGGCTGTGGTCGTGGCGGGGGTGGCAGCACCCATGGTGCGAAGGAGGGTGAAGGCGCCGCCGCTGGTGGTGCAGACGGTCGCGTTCTGCGCGCCAATCGGCCTAAGCGTGGCGGTGCGGCGCTCACGGACGCGCGACGTCGCGGTGTGCTGCCTGCAGATGTGGGCGTATATGGCCGCATATAAGTCGCCCCATGACGACCCGGCCGGGCAGACCCAGAGGGTGCACGTGGACTACCCGATCGCGATCGACAGGGTGCTCGGCTGCGGCGAGCTCCCGACGGTGCGCCTGCAGCACAGGCTCGCAAAGGTCGGCCCGGAGGGCCCGCGGTGGCGGAAGCTCGACAAGGCACTCGTGTGGACGCACTGGTCGTGGTTCACGGTGCCCCACGGGACGCTGGTGTACATCATGCTGCGCCACCCAAAGCGCTTCGAGCGCGCGGCGGTGTTGACCTATGCGGTGTTCGACGTGGGCGCGATGGTCTACTGGGTGCTGCCCACGGCCCCCCCGTGGTACGCGGCGGCGGCCCCGGAGAACGGCCTGGCGGGCGGGGTCGATTGGTTGAGCGGGCGCGGGGAAGCGGAGGGGGGGCACCGGGCCCCGCACAGGATGGTCGAGGTGCGGCGGATGATGGTCGAGTACGGGGCGTCGTTCTGGCATGACGGCTGGGGGCCCCTCTACAGTGTGTTCGGAGGCAATCCTTTGGCTGCGATGCCCTCGTTGCACTTTGCGACATCCGTGATGGCTGCGCTGCTGCTCGCCGAGACGGGACCGGCGGCGGGCGCGGTGGGGTGGGCGTACGCGGCGACGCTGGGATTCGCGCTGGTGTACCTGGGGGAGCACTACGCCGCGGACCTGATCGGGGGCGCGGCGCTGACGGTCGCGGTGCGCCGCCTCGGGCCGCGGACGGGCCCGCTCCTCGAGCGCTCACGGCGCGCGGTGGCGGCGTTGGAGGCGAAGGCGCATGCGGCGGGGTGAGACGAATGGTCGAAGGTCGACCGGCGCGGAGGGGGAGGGCGTAGCCGCCCCCGCGCAGGGGCAGGCGGGGGGGACGTCGAAGGAGAGAGGTGTGACTCTGTTGCAGGCGGAAGCGCTCACGGTGGAGGGCGCCCGGATCGGCCGGTCGGGAGCGGAGATCGGCCAGCGCGGCAAGCGATCGAAGCTCGGCGGGCGGCCGTGGAGGACCGATCCGCAGGCCGCCCGCCCCGAGCCGTCCCGCCTCGAATCGCCCCGTGGCGCACCGGGTGGCGGGACACCAGCCGGCGGGGAGGCCGAGCGCGAGGAGATGCCGCGCCTGCAGGTGACCCGCAGAAGGGGGCTGGCGTTCGCGGCGTTCGTGGGGGCGGCGCTGGCGTTCCTGTACGTGGTGCTGCCCCAACTGGGCGGCGTGAAGCACACGTGGGACCGCCTCGGCGAAGGCGACGCGGGGTGGATCGCGGTGGCGCTGGTCGTGGAGGTGGTCTCGATGGCGAGCTATATCGCGATCTTCCAGGGGGTCCACGTGCCCCCGGGCTCGCCGATCGGCCTGCGCCACAGCTATCAGATCACGATGGCGGGCCTCGCGGCCACGCGCCTGTTCGCCGCGGGCGGCGCGGGCGGCGTGGCGGTCACCGCGTGGGCGCTGCGCCGCTCGGGGATGGAGGGCAAGGAGGTGGCGCAGCGGATGATCGCGTTCCTGGTGCTGCTCTACGGCGTGTACATGGCGGCGTTGGTGGTGTGCGGGGTGGGCCTGTACACGGGCCTGCTCCCCGGGGCGCACCCGTTCGCGATCACGGTCGTTCCCGCGATCGTCGGGGCAGTGGGGATCGCGGTGTGCCTCGCGGTCGCGCTCGTGCCCGAGGACCTCGAGCGCCGCCTGGAGCGCCTGAGCGCGCGCCGTCCACGCAGCGCGCGGTGGCTGCGCAGGCTCGCGAGCGGCCCGGCCTCGATCTCCGGCGGGGTGCGCTTCGCGGTCGGGAAGCTGCGCAACCCCGACCTCGCGATGGTCGGGGTGGTGACGTGGTGGGCCTTCAACATCGCGGTGCTGTACGCGTCGTTCCGCGCCTTCGGGCAGGCGCCGCCGGTGGCGGTGCTGGTGCAGGCGTACTTCGTGGGGATGCTCGCCAACCTGCTGCCGCTGCCGGGCGGGATCGGAGTGGTGGAGGGCGGCATGATCGGCGCGTTCGTGGCGTTCGGGGTGAGCCCGAGCCTCGCGGTGCCGGCGGTGCTGGTGTACCGCCTGTTCGCCTTCTGGCTGCCGAGCATCCCGGGCGCGATCGCGTACTTCCAGCTGCGGCGCACGGTGAACCGGTGGGAGGTCGGGGCGGTACGCCGCTCCGACAGATAGCCTACGGCGCAAGAGCTACAGGGACTCGCGCGGGAGCGCGGGGATAACGGGATTTCGGCGCCCCGACCGAGCGGCGCCCACAAGCTGCCGGCCGTGATAACTCCAAGGGTCCGTCATGCGCCGGCTGGCCGGCGTCGGGGTGTACCTTCCTCCCCGGCGCCGGCCGCCTGTTTCGGCAGTGGCCCGCCGGGCGAGGTAGGGTGCAACGGTGGCCGACCGCGTGCTGATCCTCTCCTGGGAGTACCCGCCCGTGATCGAGGGGGGCCTCGCGCGGCACGTGTGCAAGCTCGCGGAGGAGCTGGTGCGCCAGGGCGTGGAGGTCGACGTGCTGACGCGCGGCACGGGCGAGCGCTCGCAGGTCGGCGGCCGAGAGGCGGAGCTGCGGGCGGGCGTGAGCGTGCACCGCGTGCGCGAGCCGCGGTGGCCGCGGGACCTCGACCGCTTCGTGGGGTGGGTGCAGCGGATGAACGAGGACATGGTGGCGGCGGGGGAGACGCTGGCCGAGGAGCGCAGCTACGACCTGGTGCACGGCCACGACTGGCTGGTGGCGCACGCGGGCGCGACGCTCGCAGAGCGCGTGGGGACGCCGTACCTGACGACGGTCCACGCGACCGAGCACGGGCGCCATCAGGGGTGGGTGCAGGACGAGCCCCAGGCCCACATCCACGCGGTGGAGCGGTGGATGGCCAAGCGCGCCGACGGGGTGATCGTGTGCTCGCACTACATGCGCGGCCACGTGGCGGACATCTTCGACATCGAGGAGGACCGGATCGCGGTGATCCCGAACGGGATCGACCCGCGCGACCTGCGCCCGGTGGGGGACCTGGAGGCGCTGCGGGCAGAGTTCGCCGCGCCGCAGGAGCGCCTCGTGGTGCTGGTGGGGCGCCTGGTGTACGAGAAGGGCTTCCAGCTCGGCGCTGGACGCGCTGCCGGGCGTGATCGAGCGGGTCGGGAACGTGCGCTTCCTGGTGGCGGGCAGCGGCACGCACGAGCAGGAGCTCAAGGAGCAGGCAGAGCGTCTGGGCCTCTCCGAGCACGGTGCGTTCCTGGGGTGGATCGGCGACGACGCGCTGCACTCGCTGTACCGGATCGCGGACCTGTGTGTGGTGCCCTCGATCTACGAGCCGTTCGGGTTCGTGGCGCTCGAGGCGATGGCGTCGGGGTGCCCGTGCATCGTGGCGGACACGGGCGGCCTGCGCGAGGTGGTGCCCGCGGGCGAGCGGGTGGGGCTGCGCTTCAACGGCGGCGACGCGGCGCACCTCGGCGTGATGATCGAGCGCCTGCTGACCGACGCGCAGCTGCGCGAGCGCCTCGTGGCGGAGGCGAGCGAGCACGTGCTGAGCTTCGACTGGAGCGACGTGGCGCGCCGCACGCGCGGGGTCTACCGCGAGCTGACCGCTCCTCGAAACGGGGATGCGAGCCGAAGGCGAGTGTCTCCCGGCTTCGGTAGGCGCACGGGTCAGCGCGTGTGAGGTGCCCGCGCGCTTTCTTGTTGGGATGAGGGCCCCCACAAGGGGGGCCGGGAGGGGCCGCGTGGCACGCTCCTGGCGCGTCGTGCTGCTGCGCGTGCTCTACAGGGTGGCGTGGCGGGGGGTGCAGTTGCGCGCGCAGGTGTGGCCGCGCCGGGGCAGGGGGGTGAAGTGCTTGATCACCCACGAGGGGGAGGTGCTGCTGGTGCGCCACTCCTACGGAAAGCGGGACACGTGGTACGTGCCGGGCGGGGCGGCCCGCTGCGGGGAGCCGATGATGCAGGCGGCGGCGCGGGAGCTCGAGGAGGAGCTCGGGGTGCGCGGGCTGCTCCTGCGGGACATGGTGAGCATGGACATGCGGTTGGAGCGGATCGCGGTGCACATCGTGTGCGTGCACGCGGAGCTGCCCGACCCGACGGCGGTGCGGGTGGACCCGGTGGAGATCGCGGAGGCGCGGTGGTTCGCGAGGGACGCGCTGCCGGTCCCGCGAGGCTCGGAGGTGGAGCTGCTCGTGGGTATGCTGCCGGCGGTGCCGGGTGGTTCGGGATCGGGCCCGCGCGCAGCTGGGCCTTGACAAGACGACCGGCTGCCCCAAGGCCAAGAAAGCTGCTCACCGCAGGAAGAAGGGCAAGAAAGGCGGGAAGGCCGGGAGGGGCGCCCGGAAGAAGGGGTAGTCGCTCAGGCTCCCCGACCGCCGTCGAGCGCGAGCGCGATTGCGAGGGCTCGGTCCAGGGCGGCGAGATGTTCGGGCGAGAGGTGGCCGCGGTAGCGGGTGAGCAGGCGCTTGGGGAGCGTTGCGAGGTCGTCGCAGTTGAGGACCGAGTGCTCGTGCAGATCCAGGTGCGGCCCTTCGAGCGGCACCTCCGCCGGGTGGCCGCGCACCGTCGAGGTGACCAGCACGACCGTGACGGCGCTCAGCACGGGAATCGCCTGCTCGCGGGTGACCACGACCGCGGGGTGCGCGCCCGCGAGCGGGAAGTCGGCGTCGTAAACGTCCCCGCGGTGGATCACGTCGAGGGGGAGCGCTCGGCCAGCCGTTCGCCGGCGAGGTGTGCGCTGGCCTCGGCGAACCAGGGCTCCTGCGGGTGCTCGTTGTAGGCGCGGCGGTACTCCTCGGCGATCTCGCGGTCGCGCTGCTCGCGTACCAGCTCACCGATGCCGGCGCGCACCGCCGCCGCTCGGCTGGGGAAGCGTCCGGCGGCCACCGCCGCGTCCAGCACCGCCAGATCCTCGTCCGGGAGGCGAATCGCGATCTGCTGAGACATCCCGATAAGCATACCACCCGCAATCCCGGCCCGTCGTGCACAGGAGAGAGGGTGCTGCCGGCGACGCCGGGTGGTTCGGGATCGGGCCCGGGGGGACCGGGGTGAGGCTGCTCGTCGGTATGCTGCCCCCATGCTCGAAGGGCTGATGCAGAACGACTTTCCGCTGACCCTCCAGCACGCGCGGCGGCGGATGCGCGACTGCCACCCGGACGCGCAGGTGGTCACGCTCACCGAGGGAGGGCCGGTGCGCGCCAGCTTCGGCGAGGTCAACGAGCGGGTCGACCGCCTCGCCCGCGTGCTGGGGCGCCTGGGGATCGAGGACGGGGACCGGGTGGGGACGTTCGCGTGGAACAACCAGCGCCACTTCGAGCTGTACATGGCGATCCCGTGCGTGGGCGCGGTGCTGCACACGCTCAACATCCGCCTGTTCGCCGAGCAGCTGACGTACATCGTCAACCACGCGGAGGACCAGGTGATCTTCGTCGACGACTCGGTCGTGCCGCTGCTGGAGCCGCTCGCGCCCACCTTCAAGGGCGTGCGCCACTTCGTAATGATGGGCGACGGAGACGCGGGCTCCCTCCCGAACGTGCTGCGCTACGAGGAGCTCCTGGAGGAGGCCGGACCGGGCCCTTACGAGTACCCCGAGCTCGACGAGCGCCAGGCGGCGGCCCTGTGCTACACAAGCGGCACGACGGGCAATCCCAAGGGGGTGCTGTACTCGCACCGCTCGATCTGCCTGCACGCGACGGCCTCGCTGATGGCCGACAACCTCGGGCTCTCCCGCCGCGAGCGCGTGCTGGTGGTGGTCCCGATGTTCCACGCCAACGCGTGGGGCCTGCCGCACGCGGCGGCGCTGTGCGGGGCGGACCTGGTGATGCCCGACCGCAACCTGGGAGCCGAGCCGCTGGCGCGCGCGATCGAATCCGAGCGCCCGACGGTGGTGGGCTGCGTGCCGACGATCTTCGCTGACCTGCTGCGCTACGCGGACTCCCACGAGGTGGACCTGACCTCGCTGACCAACTCGGTGTGCGGGGGCTCCGCCGTGCCGCGGCAGCTGATGCGGGACTTCCAGGAGCGCCACGGGGTGTGCGTCCACCAGGGGTGGGGGATGACCGAGACGAGTCCGGTCGCGACCTTCTCCGACCCGCCCGAGGACCGCGGCCACGACGAGCGCTACTGGAACGAACGCGCGCTGCAGGGCAAGCCGCTGCCGTGGGTGGAGCTGCGCCTCGTGGACGACGACGGGCAGGAGGTCCCGTGGGACGGCGAGTCTACCGGCGAGATCGAGGTGCGCGGCCCGTGGATCGCCTCCAGCTACTACCACGACGACTCGGGCGATCAGAAGTTCGACGCGGGGTGGCTGCGCACGGGCGACATCGCGGCGATCGACGAGCAGGCGTTCGTGCGCATCACCGACCGCGCGAAGGACGTGATCAAGTCCGGCGGGGAGTGGATCAGCTCGGTCGAGCTGGAGAACGAGATGATGGCCCACCCCGACGTGGTCGAGGCGGCGGTGATCGCCAAGCCCGACGAGCGGTGGGCGGAGCGTCCGCTGTGCTGCGTGGTGTTGCGCGAGGGTGCCACGGCGAACGCGCAGGAGCTGATCGAGCACCTGCGCCCGCGCGTGGCGAAGTGGTGGCTGCCGGACGAGCTGGCGTTCATCGCGGAGGTCCCCAAAACGAGCGTCGGCAAGTTCGACAAGAAGGCGCTGCGCGCCCAGCTGCAGGACGGGACACTGGAGGGCCGCGTGATGGTTGACGCGCGCGCCGGGGCCCCAGCCACGTCGCGTTGAGGCCCACAACGGGTGGCCGACGGTCAACGCCGGTGCAGGAGAATGGCAGCGGCGGTGGAACGGGAAAGAAGCGATCCTACGGGCGCAATAGACTTCGCCGGAACCCCACGCCGTGGCCCCGACCCGAAGGGCCCACACGAACACCGAACACGGAGGTGCGCATGACGCGGACCGAAGGAATGACTTCGAGCAGGTCACAGACAGCAGCGATGAACGAGATGTCCCTCCGCCGCCTGGCGCACCGCACCCGCCGACGCCTCGCGCGCCGCGAGCTGCTCGCCCTGCCGGCTGCGCTGGTGCTGCTTGTCCCCGCCGCGCCCGCCCTCGCGCAGGCCAGCACGGCCAACACGGCGACATCGCCCGGGACCTCTGGCTACAAACAGACGCCCCCGCCGCCCAAAACCACACCCGAACCGAAAAAAGAAGTCGAACCCGCCAAAGAAGAAAAGAAAACCACCCCCACGACCACGCCTGAACCGACGACCACCACGCCGACGGCGAAAGCGGCGACGCTGCCCTTCACGGGCCTCGACCTGCGCTGGGTGGTGGGCGCCGGTCTGCTCCTGCTCTCCGCGGGCCTGGCGATCCGACTGGGCCAGCGCACCCGCGCCGGCCGCTGAGCACCGAGCGACGCACAGCCCCGCGCCGCACGGCGCGGGGCTCACGGTGAGGTTGGAGACACGCCGACGCCGATCGGAGGCGCCGGCACAGCGTCGTTGTCGGTGCGGCCACCGCCCGACCAGGCCGTCGGATGCTAGATCCGAGGCCGAGATCTGCCACTCGCCGGTCCGGAAAGGCTCGGGCCAGACGCAAATCGATTGAATGCGTCTGCCCGGCTGGTGGAACGATCCCTCGGGTGCTTCTGTCGCGCTTACAACCTCGATGCGCCTCCCGCAAACGCAGGTACTCGCCGTCTTGTGCGCAACCCGCACCCGACGACGTGACCGGTGCTCCGGCCGTGAACGAGCTCGTCGAGGGGCAGCAGGCACCGGGATCGTCTGTCGCCGCTCGCGCAGAGGTGACCTTCTCTGAGAACTGGACGGCAGCACGCCTCGGGACACGACTCGGACGCGCCACGACCGTGATGGTCGGCCTGACGCTCCTGGCCAGCATCACCAACTACGGGTCCAACGTCATCTTCAGTCGTCTGCTGTCGCCAGCTTCCTATGGGGACCTCACGGCCCTGATTGCCCTCAGCGTGATCGCCGCCGTCCCGACCGGCGCGGCGCAGACGATCGTCGCTGAGCGGACCGCCGTGCTGCTGGCGAACGGTGAGCACGATCGGGCGCGGTACATGATCCGGCACGCCGTTGCGCACGTCTGCACGATCGCGCTGCTCTTCGGCTTGCTCTATGTGGCGTGCATCCCGCTGATCAAGCCACTGCTCGGATTGCAGGCGATCGGTCCGGCGATCGCCTTGGCGCCGCTGTTGACGTTCTCGCTCTTCCTCCCAGTTGCCTATGGCGTGTTGCAGGGGATGGAGAGGTTCATCGCTCTCGGAGCGGTTATGCTCGTGGTCGCCGGCTCGCGAGTGCTCTTCGGTGTGCCGTGGACGTTGGCGGGCGGTGGCGCCGGAGGTCCCCTCTTCGGGCAGGCGGTTGGCTGCCTGCTGGCGATGGGCACGACCGTGTACCTCCTGCGCAGGTACCTGCTGCGCCGCGGAACCGGGGCTGCGAGAACCGGCCTGCGCCGACGCCCAGACCGGCGCACGCTGGCAGCGGGTGGCGCCTTCATCGCCTTCGCGCTGATCTCCAACCTGGACGTGCTGCTGGCGAAGCTCCTGCTGTCGGCGCACGCGGCAGGCGAATACGCGGCGCTCGCCACGATCGAGAAGATCGTGCTCTTCCTTCCTGCCGCCGTCGCCGTCGTCATGGTGCCGAGCGCCGCGAAGGCGCGACACGCCGGCGGCTCGGCCGGGCGGGTGCTGCGAATCGCTTCGCTGTTGGTGGCCGCCACGACGCTGTTGGTGGCTGTGCCCGCCGCGCTGGCGCCCCACCTGCTCCTGCGGCTGATGTTTGGCCCCAAGTACGTGAACGCCGCGCCCGGTGTGCTGCCGATCGCCTGCGCCGGCGCGGGCCTGGCGCTGCTGTACCTGCTGGTCGTCTACACCGTCGCTGTCCAGGAGCGTCGTTGGGCGTGGCTGCTGGCCGGTGGCGTGGTGTTGCAGGTGGCCGGGATCGCCGCTCTGCACTCCTCGCCGGCGCAGATCGCGACGGTCCAGGCTTGCGTGATCGCTCTTGTGCTGGTCGTCAACGAGCTGATCTTCCATCCGATTCTACGTGCGAAGCAGCGGTTCGACAGCCTGAGTCGTCCTCCCTCGCTCGACGAGCCGGTGGCGAGGTGACTCCGTGGAGACAACCTCGACGCCGCTGTTGACGCTGATCGTGCCGACCTACAACGGGGCCGCCTACGTCGCCGAGAACGTGCGCACGATCGTTCGCACACTGGAAACGCTGGATGAGACGTTCGAGGTGCTGGTGGTCTGCGACGGCAGCACCGACGGCACGGCAGTGGCGGCGGGCGACGTCGCTGATCCGCGCGTACGGGTTCTGCGTTACAAGCAGAACCGTGGCAAGGGCCATGCGATCTGCTTCGGCATCGCCTCCGCGCGCGGGCGACTGGTGGGCTGGCTCGACGCCGATCTCGACATCGAGCCCCAGGCAATAGTGGCTGGGGTGCAGCGGCTCGAGCACCCCGAGATCGACGCGGTCATCGGCAGCAAGCGCCACCGCGACAGCCAGGTCGACTATCCGGCGCACCGGCGTCTGCTGTCGCAGGGCTTCCAACTGCTTTCCCGGCTCCTTCTCCACGTCAACGTGTCCGACACGCAGGTGGGGGCCAAGGTGTTCCGTCGCGAGATGCTCGACGCGGTGGTGCCGCTGCTGCTCATCAAGAGCTACGCCTTCGACCTCGAGGTGCTGGCCGTCGGCGCCCAATTCGGCTTCGATCGCGTGGAGGAGATGCCGGTACAGCTCCACTACCGCTTCACCGGCACGAGCATCAACTGGCGGGCCGTACAGCGAATGTTCCTGGACACTCTCGCAATCGCCTACCGCATCCACCTGCGCCACTGGTATGTACGCCAATTCGCGGCGCAGCAGCGCGAGCGCATCGACGCACAGAAGGTCTCCGACGCTCTGGCATCACCGTTGGCATCGCCTTTGCCATCTTCGTTGGAGTCTCCGCCGGCGTCGCCGTTGGCGTCTTTGTTGGGGTCTCCGTCGGCGTCTCCGGTGGGGTCTCCGTTGGGGTCTCCGTCGGCGTCTTTGGTGGGGTCTCCGGTGGGGTCTCCGTCGGCGTCGCCGTTGGCGTCTCCGGTGGGGTCTCCGTCGGCGTCGCCGCTGGCATCTCGGTCGGCGTTGCTGTCGCCATCTCCACCTCTCACCCCACCCTCGGAGCCTCAGGAGCTGCCCACCGACGACACGGTTACCGATGCGGATGTGGGGCGCCCTGATTGGGCGACGATCTTCACCGAACGACAGGCGGCTCTGGCGCAGAGGCGTCGGCTGCGACGCGGGCTCGTGCTGGCGACCGTCTTCTACGCGGGATTCGCCTGCTACCTGACGTGGCCACTGGTCACCGACCTCGCGCACAGCATCTACGGTGACCACGGCGACCCCTACGGCACCATGGCGTTCTACGGAGCGCTGGCGGGCCACCACTACAATCCGTTCCTACCTGGCGCGATCAGCCAGTTCAGCGCGCCAGAGGGCCAGGCGATTCCCTGGGTGCTCGATCTAGCCTCGGCGCCGGGGGTGCTCGCGATCTATCTGCTGTCCGTCCTCTTCGGCGCGACCCCGGGCTACAACCTCTACGCCCTGGCCGGCTACACGCTCACCGGTGTGGCGACGTTCCTGTTCGCCCGGCGACTGACCTCGAACGGGTGGGCGGCGCTGATCGCCGGCTGGGCGTTTGCGTTCTATCCATTCGCTGTCCTCAACGGGCTGGGCCACCTCGACAACATCCAGGGATGGCCGTTCGTTCTAGCCGTCTGGCGCATGGTCGAGTTGCTGTGGCATCCCTCGCGGCGCAACGGACTGCTGGCCGGTCTGGCGGTGGCGTTCAGCATCTGGTGGTCGCCTTATTTCATCCTGTTCGGCGGGGTGGCATACGTTGTCGCGACCGTAGCAACCCTGTTCATCGCGTGGCGCAACGGCGGCCTGCGTGTGGTGCTCGGGCCTCAGGTCATCGCGGCCCTGGTCGTTCTCGTCTTCGCGGCGTTTCTGGGCGCCCTCGCAACTGTGGGGGCGGCGGAAGGAACCGGTGTGCGTACACACAACGTGGAAGAACTGACCGTCTATGGAGCTCGTCCGCTCGAGTACCTGATCCCCGACGCCCAGAGCCCGCTCTTCCGCGGCTACACACGTCACTACCTGGAAACGCACCTGTACGGCTCGGCTCCAATCGAGGCCACGCTCTACGTCGGCGTCACCGTGATTCTGCTTGCGCTGGTCGCGTTTGCGGCCTCTGTGCGCCGCAGGCTCTCACCGCGGCTCGGCAGGGCCGTGGTGGTGCTGTGGCTGATTGCCGTAGCCGGGTTCATTACCTCGATGCCACCGGAAGTTCAGATTCTTGGCGCTTCGATTCCAACGCCGTCGCACTTCATCGCGCAGGTCACGACAACGTGGCGCGTGTACTCACGTTTCGTGATGATCGTGATGCTCGCGCTCTCGGTGCTCGCCGCGGTCGGATTGGATGTACTCGCCCGCAGGCGCTCGAAGTGGGGGAAGATTGTGGTGATGTCGCTCGCGACCGTCCTCGTGCCGCTGGACCTCTGGTCTGCCCAGCACAGCTATGTGACCAAGATCTCGACGCCGGGCATCTACAGGACGCTCGCTCGTCAGCCGAAGGGGTTGGTTGCCGAGTACCCGCTGAGCAGCACCGGGGGCAGCGACTACAATGCCCTCTTTTACCAGCAGATCTATGACATGCCGTTGATAAACGGCTACCTGGCAAATTCATTCGAGGAGAACCGGGCATTCTCACTCGCTTATCTCGGCTATCCTTTCACTGCTCCCGATCTCGCGGCACTCGGGGTCCGATATGTGTTGGTCAACACAGGGCTGTCCAGGGTGGAAGGGTGGCCGCCGGCTGGAACCCCCGGAGCGGGATTTCGTCTCATAGCGCATGAATCTGATGTCAATCTCTATGTCGTGACAGCTCGCCCAAAGAGCCTGGTCATACCGGCGGCGGGAGAAGGCTTCGTGCCGGTCGCGCTCGAAGCGACTGGCAGCGTCACAAGACTCGAAGGGTCGAGTGGCACGATCGAGTTGACAGGCTCTTGCGCGAGCTGCGAAGGGGTGCTCTCCTTCACGCTGACATCCAAGCGACAGGTCCGCCGCGTGACCATATTCAACGAAAACGGAGAAGCGCTCGTGCACAGAATCGTGGCAGGACCGACGCCGGCGAAGATATCTCTTCGGTTCGCCAGGCACACGAGCGTCAGATTGACGACGACATCGGGACCGCGGCCGACCAGCACAGCGCCGGGCGGCCCGAAGACAGGTGTGTTCATGACCAATCTCGAATTCACTGAAACCGCCAGTGCAACCGGTCGCGGTCCAGCGCGAGGTTCAACGAACGGCAAGGCGACATGATAGCGGTGGCCTACGGCACCACGGGGGAGCTGATCAAGCTCTCGCCGGTCCTGGTGCGACTGCACGAAAGCGGGCGGCCGGCGTTCGCCATGTGCACCGGGCAGCAGGTCGAGCAGATACCGGCCTTGCTCGACGATTTCGCTCTACCTCAGCCGGACCTCTGGTTGTCAAGAGGCAACCACGGTCACGACCTCGAGCGGCCGGTGGACCTGCCGCGGTGGCTTCACCACGTGATCGCTGCTTTCAGACGCCACCGGCGGGCGTTGCGTAGACACCTGACGTCGGCGAAGACGAGGCCGTTGCTCCTCATCCACGGCGACACCCTCACCACGGTGCTGGGAGGTGTGATGGGACACGCTCTGCGTGTTCCCGTGGCGCACGTGGAGGCGGGCATGCGCAGCGGTGACTGGCGCAATCCATTTCCCGAGGAGCTCGACCGCATGGCCGCCGCTCGGCTTGCGCAAACTCATTTCGCCCCGGGAGCACGCGAGGTGGCAAACCTGCGAGCCATGAAAGTGTGCGGGAAGATCGTCGACACGGGCGGCAACACGATTCGCGATGCGCTCGAGCTCGTGTCGCCGGGCGCGCCGGACATCGACCTGCCGCTGGGAACGTTTGGAGTGGCGTCGCTGCACCGCTTCGAGCTGCTCGGAAGGCCCACCGCCCTGCGGGCGGTCCTCGAGCTTCTGCACGAGGCTTCGCGATCGACGCCGATCCTGTTCATAGACCATCCGGTGACCGCCGCGGCGATCGCCGTGCACGGTCTCGGTGGGCTGTTCGACCAGAGCTTCCGTCGCGTGCCGCGCCAGCGCTATTTCAGCTTCATAGCGCTGATGAAGGCGAGCGCGTTCCTGGTGACAGACTCGGGCGGCAGCCAGGAGGAGTGCGCTCACCTGGGCCACCCCTGCCTGGTGCACCGCGCTGTCACCGAGCACGCCGACGGATTGAACGGGTCGGTGGTACTGTCGCGGATGGACCTCGACGTCGTGCGTCGATTCCTTGAAGACCCGTCCGCCCACGCCAGGCCGTCGACGGCGGATCAGTGGTCTCCAACCGATGTCATCATCGACTACATCGAAAGCCGGGGCTACCTGGCGCCGGCCGCATCGCGTGCCGTCATCCCCGGGGCGTCACGGTCCACACCGCGAGGTTGAGTGGAGACCAGCGCGAGCGACGCGTCAACTTCGCCGGGGTGTCGCCCTGGCTCAGGATGCGCCGGTCGTCGAGCAGTTCGACGCGTCCCCAGTTCATGCTCAACAGCCGCCCCAGGAAGTCGATCGGGTCTTCGCCCGCGGCTTCGAGGGCGTCGGCCTGAAACTCGAGCACCACGACGATACGAGGGTTGCGCTTTACCAGTTCGGCCATTCCGGCCAGTACCGCGGCCTCCGAGCCCTCGGCGTCCACCTTCACCAGGTCGATCGGCGGCCAGCCTTCGGAGTCTGCCCACGCGTCGAGCGAAGTGGTGCTCACCGCGATCCACTCGCCGCCGACGTCGCGCTGGGGGTACACCGTCGATGACCCCGTGTCGTTCGCCACACGGTGCAGCACGCCCTCGCCGACAGCCGACACGACGGCGAGCGGGACGACTGAGACTCGATCGGCCATCCCGTTTGCCTTGATGTTGTGCTCGAGGCTCGCGCGGTTCACCGGGTCGGGCTCAAAGCTCCAGACTCGCCCCGTCGGCCCGACGTGCCCGCCGGCCACGAGGCTGAAGTAGCCGACGTGAGCGCCTACGTCGAGCACGTTCATCCCTGGGCGCAGCACGGTCGCAAACAGGTCTGCAATCGGCTGCTCGTATGCGCCTGCGGCGAGAGCCCGCATCGTGTTGGAGGGTCGATCCGAGTCGTACCACAGGGTGAGGCCGTTGACGCGGATCGGACACGGCAGGCCCGTCATCGCCAGCGGGCGGTCAGACAGCAGTCGAAACACGCTCAGCGCGATCGGTTCGAGTGGACCGCTGTGCACGAACAGCGGAATCAACGCCCGGTTGAGCAACGCGCGAGCGGCGCGAAATCCGACCGACCGCAGCTGCGTGCGCCTGACCATGCCACATTTATAACACGCGAAATACGGGCAAGACGCAACTCGCTCGGCACGGGCCATCTCTACGGAGTGGGAGACATTCCTACGGACCTGACCGGTCAAACTTCCGCTGGACTGTGGTCGCTTCGACTCGATTGATCGCGTATGCATCAACTAGCGTGTTCTCCCACGAGTACTTGGGGCGGCACGGCCGCCGGCCGGGTAGGATGCCGGTTATGGCCCCCACGCTGTCGATCGTGACACCTGTATACAACGAGCCTCGCTGGATCGGAGTGACTGTTGCGGATGCCGCCGAGGCGTTGAGGCGCTCGTCGTTTGACAACCCAGAGTTGATAATCGTCGATGACGGCTCCGACGAGGAAACACAGGTGGCGATCGAGGGATTGCGGACTCCGTTTCCGCTGCGCGTCATACGCCAGGAGAACCAGGGGCGCCTCGTTGCGCGCCGGACGGGCGTACGGGCGGCGCGCGGCGATCTCGTGCTGCTCCTGGATGCTCGCGTTTCGCTGCGGCCCGACAGCCTGCGGTTCGTCTTCGAACGGCTGGAGACAGAGGGCACGCTGCCCATCTGGAACGGTCATTGCGAAATCGATCTCGAGGGGAATCCGTACGCGCGTTTCTGGAACGTGTTGACCGAGCTTGCCTATCGCGATTACCTCGCGAATCCCCACACGACGAGCTATGGCATCGAGCAGTTCGACCGCTACCCCAAGGGCACCACCTGCTTTCTGGCGCCGCGTGAGACGCTGCTGGAGGCAATCGAGAGCTTTGACACCCGCTACGCCGACCCCCGCAACGCAAATGACGACACGAGCGTCATCCGACTGCTGGCCGCGCGGCAGGCGATCAACCTCTCGCCGGGATTCGCCTGCGTCTACCGCTCCCGCGACTCGTTGGGACCGTTCCTGCGCCACGCGTTTCACCGGGGCGGCGTGTTCTTCGACGGCTGGGCACGGGCCGGCGGGCGGTTCTTCGGCGTGATCGTCGCGTTCTATCCGCTCAGCGCGTTGGCGGTCGCGGTCGGGCTGAGACGACCGCGGATCGCGCTCGCGACTGTGCTCGCCACCCCGGTGGCGAGCGCCGGAGCCGGGGCCGCTCTGGGGCGCTCGCCGGCCGATTGCGGCGCGCTGGGGATGCTCGGGCTACCGTGGCTCTGCGTCTATGCGGCAGGTATGTGGCGCGGGCTATGGCTCGCTCTGCGCGCACGAGTCGGACGTTGGGGTCTCAGGTGATCCACCTTGCGCAATCTTCTCGCGGAGGCGCCGACAGAAGAGCTTCACGGCATTTCCCTACGAGCGACGCGATTCGTCGCTGAAGGTGACATCGTGGGCCGGGATATCCTGGATATTGGTTGCGGCTACGGCTGGTTCGAGCTGTTTTCGATCGCAAAAGGAGTGCGCAGCATCACTGGAATCGAGGTTACAGAGCGTGATCTCGAAACGGCCAGGAGGCACATTGACTCGCCTAACGTTCATCTTGGGGTTGCGAGTGCGATCTCGCTGCCGTTTGCCGATGCGAGTTTTGACACGGTTGTGTGCTGGGAGGTTCTCGAGCACATTCCGCCACATACTGAGCACGAGGCATTCCGGGAGATACGTCGTGTGTTGCGCCCGGACGGTCGTCTGTATCTCTCCACTCCACACGCCTCAGTAAGCGCGAGGCTCTTTGACCCCGCTTGGTGGCTCGTCGGTCACCGTCACTACAGCACGTCCGATCTGCGGGGACTGGCCGAATCGGCAGGGCTCGCGGTTGAGATGCTGGAGGTACGGGGTGGTCGCTGGCTCATGGCGTCTATTCTGAATCTTTACGCCGCGAAGTGGGTTTTTCGCCGACCGCCCTTTTTCGTGGACTATGTGAATCGGAAGGTTGACTCTGAGATGGCTGTGCCCGACGGCTCGGCTGGCTGTTTTATGAAGTGCAAGCTCGCCGGGCCGGTCGCCCTTACGGTGCGAGCTTCACGGGCAGCGTCTTCAGCTGGTTGATGAACGCCGACTCGACCACCGTCTGGGGGCCGTCGAGCGCCATCGAGGGGAAGCGCCGGAGCGTCTCCTCGAACATCACCTTCAGCTCCAGGCGCGCCAGCGCGGTGCCCAGGCAGAAGTGCCGGCCGCCGGCTCCGAACGCCTGGTGCTCGGGGTTACGGGTCACGTCGAAGCGGTCGGGGTCCTCGTAGCGGCGCTCGTCGCGGCCCGTGGCGACGTACCACATCACCACCTTCTCGCCCTCCTTGATCGGCTGGCCCGCGAGCTCGGTGTCGCGGGTTGCGGTGCGCCGGAAGTGCGCGAACGCGGGGTACATCCGCAGCGCCTCCTCGACCGCGCCGGGGACGAGCGTCGAGTCCTTCAGCAGCAGCTCGCGCTGCTCGGGGTTTTCCATCAGCGCCCGCATCCCGCTGCTGTACGTCGCCTTCGTGCTGTCGTTGCCCGCCGCGACCAGCAGGAAGAAGCCCATCACGATCTCGTGCTCCTCCAAGCGCTCTCCGTCCACCTCGGCGTGCACCAGCACGCTCGTCAGGTCGTCGGTCGGGCGCTCGCGGCGCTCGTCGATCATCGCGCGGCAGCGCTCGAAGATCTCCGGAACCTCCTGCGCCAGCGCGCCCTCCACGCCGCCGGGGTTGAGGTCCGGGTCGCCCGCTCCCAGGGTTGCGTTCATCAGGCGTGCCCACGCCGCGTCGTCCTGCTCGGGGATCCCCATGAAGCTCCCGATCACGCGGGAGACGACCGGCTGCGCGACGTCGCTGACGAGGTCGCACCGCTCCTGCCCCTCCACGCGGTCGAGCACGCGCGTGACGATGCCCCTGATCGCCTGCTCGTGCGCGGCGATCCGCTTCGGTGTGAAGCCCGCCTGGAAGAGCGCCTTCACGCGGTCGTGCTTGGGGGGGTCCATGCCGATGAACATCGCTCTTGTGAGCTCGATCGGGAAGACCGCCGAGGCCAGCGTCACGCCGCCGAGTTCCGAGGAGTACGTGCGCCAGTCGCGGCTCACCGCAAGGACGTCCTCCGGTCGCGTCACCGACCAGTACCCCTGCTCGATCGGGAACTCGGGGACTTCCTTCGTCCAGTGCACCGGGCACTCCCGCCGCAGCCGGCCGAACAGCTCGTGCGGCGGGCCGTCCTTCCACCGCTCGCGCTCCACCACGAGCACGCCCTCGAGCTCCTCGGCCCTCGCCTGAGGACCCCCGCTCTCCGCCGTGGGAGAGCCGCCTTCCAGCTCGCTGCTCACCGATGCCGATGCCATCTGGTTGGACCTCCCACTCGCTCGCGCTGTGTGCGTACGCCTCCCCGGATCTTACTGGCTGTACGGCCAGAGTGGAGCATCTTTGAGAAATTGTGCCTCCTTGGCAACTGGTTACCGCGGTGTGCAGCTCACCTCGCAGGGGCGCCGCGTCGACGCTCGAGGTGCTGCGCCACCACCGGCTGCTCGAGCTGTTCCCGGCCGAGGAGCTCGGGATGCCCTGGGACCGTGTGCACGCCGAGGCCGAGGTGCTCGAGCACGTGCTCTCCGAGGAGCTCGAGGAGCTGATCGCTGCGCGTCTGGGCGACCCCACCGTCGATCAGCACGGCGACCCGATCCCCACGGTGGAGCTCGGGGTCGAGGAGCGCCCCACCCGCTCCCTGGACGAGCTGGCGCCGGGCGCCGCCGGGGGCTTCGTGCGCTTCGGCGCTCGGGAGCGCCCGTCCGCCGGTGCCCACAGGAAGGAGCGACTGTTCGTGCGAATCGCGCGAGGGCGGTACGTGCTGGCGCGTGATGCGCGGCACGCGGAAGGCACAGGCGCAAAGAACACAGTCGTCCGCGGTTCGGCGTACGGTGCCCGGTTGTGTCCTTCGAGCATCCCCGGACAAGCGACCCCGACGGGCGGGAGGTGGTGTTCGACGTAGGCTCCAGGCTGCACCTGGGGGACCGGCGTCCCTGGCTACTCGACCACATCGACGTCATCCTGGACACCGTCGCTCGCCCCGACTACCGGGTCGTGGACCCCATCCCAAACCGCGAGCGGTTCTGATATGTCGGGTCGTTTGTCAAGTGGGCGTGTTTGATCGCGTCCGTGTGGCGGGCGGTTTTGGAGTGGTCGGGAGAGCGGGGCGCCGGGCTCGGTGTCGGCGTTGCCAGTCTGATGATGCGGGGGTTGGGTACCCCAGGGCCCGGTTTCGTGCTGCCAGCGTGCGCTGTCTAGGAACGGGCGTGGCACTCCTTTCGGGGTGCTGCTCATAGAACAATCGCGCGTGCTGGCCGCTGTTGGCCCGGCGCCCCGGTCTCCCGGCCGGTAGGGCTGTCCGTGAGGGTCGGTCGGCGGTCGCTGCTGCCCAGAGGAAGCACGCCAGTTCGCGGGCACACGCGACGACGGTCACGTTGTGTGGCTTACCGCGGCCACGCATCCGGTGATAGACCCGGTGCAGTCTGTGCTGCGCGCGGTTAGCGATCTGCAGGACATGGTCGGGCTGGCCTTGCTGGCGATTGCTGAGGGTCACACCGATCCGTGGTGGGCGTCCGTAATGCCAGGCCGACTCGACGAGCAGACGGCGAGCGAAGCCCGATCCCGTCTTGGTGATGGAGCCCTGGTGCGATGACTCGCCGGACTGGTGAAGGGACGGGATCAGCCCGAGCCATGCGCTCAGCGCGTTCGCTCGCGCGAAGCGCTGCCAGTCCCCGCCGAGCTCGAGGTGAACCGCGAACGCGGTCAGCGTGTCAACGCCCCGGAAGCAGCGGAGCCTCGCGACGGTCGGCCACCACTGCTCGTCTTCTGCCAGGCGCGAGAGCCGCTCCGCGATCGCCGCCTTTCGCGCGCTCAGGCCATCGACGGAGGCGATCAGATCAGCGAACACCAGATCGCTGACAGCCTCCTGGAACTGTTGACGGGCGAGCCAGCGCCGGTGAGCGACAGTCCAGGTCGAGGACTCGGGATAGACCCGGCCGTGGCGCAACAGCATCTTCGAGACCCGGTGACGAGCCGTCATGAGATCACGCCGGCACGCATCGTGGGCGCGCATCATCTCGCGGGCGGCCTCGACCTCGACAGGCGGGACCACAACACTCGTCAACGAGCCGGCCAGCAGCAGCCGCGCGAGCAGCTCCGCGTCCTTGCGGTCAGTCTTCACCCGATCCGACGGGCCCCTCGGCGTCTTGCCCGGCGCGATCACCTCCACGCTCACCCCGGCCGCGCTCGCAGCGCGATAGAGCCCAAAACCGGTCGGCCCGGCCTCATAGCAAGCACGTACCGGGCCGGGCAAACCCAAAAGCCACGCGACCGGCTCCTCGACGCCCGGCCCGAACCGTGCACGCAGCAGACTCACCCGTCGAGACGTCAATCGCCGCAGCGTGAGTGGAGCGGGCATGGACATCGAGCCCCGCATAAGTCACCATTCCGGTCATGGCCGGACCTCCTCATCGAATTGGGGTCAGCCGGAGCCATTCTCCGGCCAGACAAACCCCCGCGAGGAGTGTCCGGCCTACCCCGGCGGTCAACCCAAAAGGGCGACCTACGGCATAGGGTCTAGCGCCAGCACGTCGAGCCCGGTCGTTGGTTGCGGGTCGCCGCCGACTCACGTTGCGGCCAGCGCACTGTTGGACGCCATCGCCGCGTAGGCACAGCTCGGTCGGAGTCGCTGTAAAACCCGATCGGGCTATGTCACGCAGGGTGCGGCGGGAGGTCCGAGCGAGGACGATCTGCCGGCCGATCCGTTCGTATAGGCGTGCCGACGTTCGAGCGTCTGCCTCGCTTCGATCGCGCCGACGCGACCAGTTGGAGCGTGTGCGATGAGCCCTTGGAAATAGGATCGCGGATCAGGGCTTGCGCGCCTTGCCCAGCCGCAGCTTCATCGAGCGTTTGCTGGTCGCCGTCAACCCGGCTCCGTCGTGGTCGCGAGTCTGCACGAGCACACCGATCGATCGGTGCCTGGAGAGCTTGACGGCCACTGTGGTGGGCGCGGAGAGGCGGATGCTGGTGCTCGCAGACTGGCCACCGATGATATGGAAGTGCGCGCTGCCGAGAACCAGCGGGTGGCGTGGCCTGCGGCGCCTGCTGTGCGTCGTGCTGGGGAATACCCGTGCGGTTCTCAGTGTGACGGTACCGTCGCAGTAGTCCACTTTGGGTGAGCAGGCAAGCCGCACGGCGACTGTGCCGTGCTTGTCCAACAGCGTGTCGCCGGCGATCTTGACCTTCGGCGCGAAGTGCCTCAACAAGATGCAGCTACATCGGAGAATGTTGAGCGCACACGGGGGAATTGGTCCCAGGCCGGTGTACTCGAACGCGCCGATATCAACCTCAGCTGCTGGTACCGGCCCGTAGCATCCGCGGTGGCTGTTGAGGATCCGGGGGTTCCCGGTGATGTCGGTGGTGAGCCCGGCGGGCACGAGCGCGTTGGAGCCCGTGTCGACGGTGGGGCTGTTCTCGGTCTCCGAGCCATCGGGGTTCAGTTTGGGGTCGCCGCAGACGTCCCCGGCGCCGGTGATGGTCGGCCCGCCTGCCTCGGTGCAGACATCGGAATAGGCGAACGCCGGTGGGGTTGAAGCGAACCCGTAGATCTCCGGTTGAGGGGTGTTGCCGTAGAGGATCGTGTTGGCCAGCGCGAGCGTGTCGTTGGGAGAGCCCCAGATCGCGCCGCCCTCGCTACCCGGCCCGGTGTGGATGCTGTTGGCGACCACGGTCGAGTCACCGAGTGTCAAGCTGCTCCCCGGGCAGATGCCGGTGCAACTCGGCAGCGGCCCGCCCACGTAGACGGCGCCGCCCCAGCCGCCTGCGGCGGTCGAGTTGCCGCTGAAGAGGTCGTCGCGGCCGGTGAAGACCGCCGCCTGTGCGGGTGTGGCGCCGACCGGTCCACTCGCGAAGGCGCCGAGTGCGCCGCCCTCCGGGGGTTCCCCGTCGTCGACCGCTACACGGTTCCCGGTGAAGCTGTCACCGGTGCTCAGCACCGACAGCCCGGAGATCCACTCCCCCGCGCCGCCCTCCGGTAGCAGTGGTGCCGGTTCGTGCTGCGTCGCTTCGATCGCGTTGTCGGCGAACACGTTGTCCGTCTGCGTGACGGGGTAGCCGGTCTGTTCGAACGCGAGCCCGAGGAACAGGCCGGCGCCCTCGCGCTCGTACCGCGCCGTTTTCGCGCCGACGATCCGGTTGTTCTCGAATGTGTTCGAGGAGAGCGTCAGCGTCTGGGTCGGGAGCAGGGCTATTTCTGTGCCGCCGCCGACCGCCGCACTCGTGTTGCCGTCTTCGGCGCTCGGACCACCGAACGTGTCCCCGGTGATCTGCACCGCGCCGTCGCCGCCGTCGCGGCTGGACACGACGAGCCCACCGGCGCCCAAGCTCGAGCTGTTGGCCGTGAACGTGCTGTCTGAGACGACCAGCGGCGAGGAGCCCAGCAGCGCGAGCCCACCGCCGCCCGCGGACTGGTTGCCGGAGAACGTGTCATCGACGATCTGTGTCGGCTGGGCCGCTGTGCTGGCGGCGGCGAGCTGGATCGAGACGCCCGCACCGTACCCGCCCGGGTAGAGGTTGTTCGCAAAGGTGTCCCCGCTGAGCGTCACCGCCTCCCCAGAGCCAGTCAGCAAGATTGCCGGCGCTCCGCTCACGCCTGTGAAGGTCAGCCCCGACAGCGTGAACTGGACAGCTTCGCCGCTCTGGACGATCGACTTCGACAGACCCACCGGTTCGAGCACCGTGCCCCCGCCGCTGGCGCCCTCGAGTGTGAAGGCCGCTGTGTTCGCGATCGAGACTTCGGTCTGGCACTTGCCCGCCGGCAGCTGCAACACCTCGCCGGCCGCCGCGGAGCCGATCGCGCTCGGCAGTTCCGCGCACGTGACCGACGTCGTCGCCAACGCCGTCGGGGCCGTGGTCAACAGGCCGCCAATGACCAACGCCCCACCCAGCCACCTCATACGCATGCGCACGGACAAGAATCTACACCGCCGACAACTTCGCGTACCGGGTGGCGAGCGAGCCCGATGGTGGCGCTGTCACGATGCGTCGTCGCCGGGCGCGGCTGACCGCCGGAGGTGGGAATGCGGATGAGAGGACTCGAACCTCCACCGGATTGCTCCGACATGGACCTGAACCGTGCCCCTGGCCTCCAGATGCGTCCGGGGGCGTCCGGAGCGTCCGTTTTGTGGGGTTTTTGGGACGCGTCGGACGCATCGGACGATATGACTGTTGCCAAACTGTTGCCACAGCGCGGTGGCGATGGCCTCGCGCGAGGCGATGGAATAGCGACGTAATCGCGATTGCGTGGTAGGGTTGGGGCGTGAGCCCGTTGCTTGAAGAGGCGTAGCGCGTCCACGATCTTCCGGGTCTGTCGGATCGGGTGATCGTGGCGGCGACCGGTGCGAAGCCCAGCACCGTGCGCGGGTGGCTCGCGGGTCGCAGTGAGCCGACTGGTGTGCGTGCCCAGCGGCTCATCGAGCTTTCGGAGATGGTCAAGCGCTTGGCGCGTGTGCTGCGGGGGGAGTCGATCGCGTTGTGGCTGCAGCGGCCGGTGCTTGCGCTGGGGGATGAGAAGCCGATCGAGCTGCTCGCTCGTGGGGACTATCGGCGTGTCGCGCAACTGATCGCCGAGATCGAGTACCCGGGTATCTCCTGAGCGTGCCCCTGCTGGTCGACGGTTGCGCCGTCGGGGGCACGTGGGTCAGGCATGTGCCGCATGGTGCGGATCTGCTCGGGCGGGCCGATCGCCCCGCCGATGGTTGCTGGCAGCGCGGCGAGGTCGTGCCTGGCCTGTATTTAGCGGATTCCATAGAGACGGCCACGGCGGAGTGGGACCGCTCGGCACCAGTTCCGTCCGGTTGTCGGAGCAACATCGACCGATCATCATGTTGCCGTAGTAGGCATCGGCTTCGCGAGTCGCCGCGCGTGCCATGCTCAAATCAGTTTGATCGTACGAGCCGGATCCGCTAGAGTTCCTAGCTCATCTCGATCGGCGAAACTTTTCATTTACATGACTCTCATGCGCGCGGCGCCTCTGGCGTTTCTGCTGGGATCCGGCTTGCTGGGCTCGGGGTTGCTGCTCGCTTCCGCCGCAAAGGCGACGTATCCGGGCACGAACGGCGCCATCGTGTACACGGAGCCCGAAGGGGGGCCGCCCGTGCCGCGCCACATCGAAAGCGTCTACCTGGGTCCGGAAGGCCGCACGATCCCGGACAAAGCGAACCTGCGCGCGACCGCCGTCGACACGGGCGGGGAAGCGTTCGATCCCTCCTGGAGCGCCGACGGCCGCAGCCTCGCGTTCGCAAGCACGCGCTCGGGCCACAAGCAGATCTACTCGGTGCAGTTTGACTTCGCTCGCAACCTGGTCGCCCCCTGCGTGGTCGAACCCTGTCGCCTGACCGAAGATTCCGCTGAAGACTACGATCCCGCGTGGTCGCCCGACGGGCAGTCGATCGTGTTCACCAGCACGCGCTCGGGCACTCCGCAGATATACAAGATGAGCGCAAGCGGTGGCGAAATCACGCGTTTGACGTTCGACAACGCGATCGACCAGCAGGCTTCGTGGTCATCGACAGGGCGGATCGCGTTCATCAGCAACCAGACGGGCACGGGCCAGCTCTACACGATGAACGCCAACGGAGGCGAACTGCGGCAGATCACCTCCCTGAGCACTGGGGCCACGGACCCCTCGTGGTCGCCCGACGGCACGAAGATCGCCTTCGCCAGCGGGGCGGTGGGCAGCTACCAGGTGGATGTGACGGCACTCACCGGAGGCACGCCCAGGCGCCTGACGAGCTTCGAAGCGGACAACAAGTTTCCGCAGTGGTCCCCCGACGGAACCAAACTGCTGATCACTCACGGTCCCGCACTGTCGGGGGAAACCTTCCTGGACGTGATCGACGCCAGGACGGGTGAAGTGGTTGCAGACCTCAGCGCCAAAGGCGGGGACGGCAACTGGGCCCCGCTACCTGCTGTGGCACCATCCGGCGCGCTCGGCAGTGCGCTACCTCCCGCGGTGCCGGGCACCTCCGCGGTCGCCAGGCCACTCTCGGGCAAGGTCACCGTGACCCCCGGCCACCTCGCGGCTCCCGTGGTGGAGTCGGCCTCGCCGCTGAGCACGCAGGTGGCGGTTCCGGTGAACTCGACCTACAACGCCACTCAGGGTGTCGTCTGGCTGACTGTCGCCAGGGGCAGCGCGACCGTCCAGACCGTGTCCACCGCGGTGGTCACCGGCGGGACCTTCTCGGTGAGCCAGCGCGGGCCCGCTGCGGTTCCGACCATCCGCTTGATTGCACAGCCCCCCTCCGCTTGCTTCGGGGGGCGCGCGATCGCCGCGGGCTCGCGCCGGCTCGGCGGAGGCGTGCGGGGTCACACCAAGGGCAACTGGCACGTCGCGGGCCACGGAAAAGCCTCTGTGCCCGGCGACCCCCGCTGGGAAGTCAGGGAAACCTGCCGGGGTACGCTGTATCGAGCCTTCACAGGCGTCCTCATCGTCACCGATCCCCATCGGCGCCATCGGATTCGCGTCACGGCCGGCCACCAGTACCTCGTGCGCTTCGGACCCCGATGAGCCCTCTGGAGGAGACCATCGAGGAGCACTACGAGTACGTCGCGGAAGCGCTGCGCGACGGCTCGGTGGTAACGCTGCTGGGCGCCGGTGTGAACCTCTGCGAACCGGACCGCCGCGGCTGGGAGTGGGGGAGGAACCTCCCGAATGGTCGCGAGCTCTCAGAACACATCGCCGACAAGTACGGATACGAGGGGGAGGATCGCGAGGATCTGCTGCGCATGTCCCAGTACGCTCAGGACAAGCGCGGGGACGGAACCCTGCGCGACCATCTGCACCGCGTGTTCGCCGCCGAGTACAAGCCAACCGCCGTGCACAGGTTCCTGGCCGCGCTGCCCGCCCAGCTCGAGCGCGCGGGCGGAGCGCGACACCATCAGCTGATCGTGACGACCAACTACGATGACGCGCTCGAGCAGGCCCTGACTGCGGCAAAAGAGCCGTTCGACCTCGTGTGGTACTCGACCGCCGGATGCCGACCGGGAACCCCCGGCAGGTTTCTGCACAAGCCTCACGACGGTCCAGCGCGCGAGATCAAACGGCCCAACGAGTATCTCCTCTCGGTCGAGGACCGCACCGTGGTACTGAAGATCCACGGAGCCGTCTCACGCACGAACAGGCGGGAGGACAGCTACGTGATCAGCGAGGACCACTACATCGCGTTCCTGACCAACACCTCCCTGCAGCGGCTCATTCCGAAGGCGTTGGTGACGATGCTGCTCGAGAGCCACTTCCTGTTCCTCGGATACTCCCTGCGAGATTGGAACCTGAGGGTGATCCTTCACCAGGTCTTCGCCGAACGCGAACACGACCGCGACTCGTGGGCGATCCTGAAGGATGTGCATGAGATCGACAGGGTGCTGTGGCGCTCGCGCGACGTGTACCTGCACGAGGTTCCCCTCGACCTCTACGTCGAGGAACTGAGCGAGCGCGTGACGGCACTGAACAGTGGCCAGCCGATCTCCTGAAGCCGATCGGATCGAGCTCGATTCTCCCTTTCGGGGGCTGCAGTCGTTCTCGGCGTCCGCCGAGGATGCCGCCCTGTTCTTCGGGCGCGACCGCGAGCGCGAGCTGATCGCGTCCAACCTGCTGGCCTCCCGCCTGACCCTCCTGTACGGCCAGAGCGGGATTGGAAAGAGCTCGGTCCTGTGTGCCGGGGTTGTGTACCCGCTGCGCCGCGCCGCTCCGAGCCGCTTGAACGCGCCGAGCGTTGTGGTGTCGGGCGTCGCGGTGGCGCCGACCCGCATAATCACGCCCCCGCGCGTCGCTGCCGCGCGTCGCCGCGTGGCCTGCTACGTGAGCGAGTGGCACGGAGATCCTCGCCGCGCGATCCTCGAAGCCGTAAGCGAGGAGGCCGGAAGGCTGACCGGTGGAGATTGGCCGGCCGTCGGGGATGAGACCCCGCTCGACGAGGCGCTCAAGGACTGTAGCGAGCGGCTCGACGCCCAGATCGTGCTGATCCTCGATCAGTTCGAGCAGTACTTCCTCTACCACCCTCCGGCACAGGCGGTGGAGTTCGACCGCGAGCTTGCGAGCGCCCTGGTGTGGCCCGACCTGCGTCTGCGCTGCCTGATCTCGCTGCGCGAGGACGCGCTTGTGGAGCTGGATCGGTTCAAGGGCGCGATCCCCAACCTGTTCGACAATCGCCTGCGGCTGCAGGGTCTGACAGAGCAGGCGGCGCTGGAGGCGATCCGCGGGCCGATCGAGCGCTACAACAAGCGGCGCGGACGGGGTGTGCCGGCCGTCGAGCTCGAGCCCGGTCTGGCGGAGGGTGTCGTGCGCGAACTGTCCGAGGAGCTCTCGCCGCTGGCCCGCGGCCGCGGGGTGCCGAGCGCGCTCGGCGACTCCTCCGCCGAGGAGGGGCTCATCGAGCCGGCGCATCTGCAGCTGGTGATGGAGGCGCTGTGGGAGCACGAGCTCGAGGGCGGCTCGACCGTGCTGCGGGCCGAGTCGCTCGCCACGCTGGGCGGCTGTGCCGAGATAGTGCGCTCGCGCGTGGAGGCCGGCCTTGACGCCCTGCCGGCGAGACTGCGTCCGGTCGCGGCGCGCGCGATTCGCTTTCTGGTCACACCGTCGGGCACCAAGGTCGCCCACACCGCCGCCGACCTGGCCGACTACGCGGAGGCCCCCGCGGCCCGTGTCGAGGACACGCTCGAGCGCCTGTGCAAGCTTCGCATCCTGCGGCCGATCGCGCCGTCGGAGGGCTCGCAGGAACCACGCTACGAGGTCTTCCACGACCTGCTCGCCGAGCCGATCCTCGAGTGGCGCGCGCGCTTTGAGGCACAGCGCCTGCGCGCACGCGTGCGATGGCTGCTTGCGGCGGTGATCGCGGCCGTCGCCGCCGCGCTTGCGATCGGCACCTACAGCGTCGACCCCGCTGCTCTGCGCAACCTCGAGCTGGGCACCCTGGACGCCCGCTTCGCGATCCGCGGCACCGTCCCGGCCGGCCGGGAAATCGTGATCGTGGCCCTCGACGAACGCACGCTGCGGGCCCTGGGTGGCCGCATCGGGCCCTCGCTGCGGCCCAAGCACGCCGAACTGATCGACCTGCTGCTCGCCGGCGATCCCAAGGCGATCGCGTACGACGTCGAATTCACCTCCGAAGGCGACGAACGCCAGCTGCTCGCGGCCATCAAGCGCGCGAACGGACGGATCGTGCTCGTCTCCGAACACTTCGACGACGAAGGGCAGGTCCCCCTGTTCGGCCGCCAGCAGTTGGGCGGCGCCACCGAACTGCTGGAAGAACTGAATGCGCACGCTGGCCTCGGCACCTTTCCGCTCGATCCCGGCGGCGTCTACCGTCGGATGTGGCGCCACGCGCCCAACGGCAAGCTGCTCACCCTGTCCGCGCAGGTGGACGAAATCGTCGCCCCGCACTCGGTGCCCGCGTTCGCCAACACTGCGCTGATCGACTATCACGGACCGCCGCGCACGTTCACCACCGTGTCGATGCTCGACGTGCTGCACGGCGCGATCAGGCCCAGCTTCTTCAAGGGCAAGATCGTGGTGGTGGGAGTGACGGCGCAGGGCAAAGACCGCCACCGCACCTCGGTGACCAGCGCCCCGACGATGCCCGGCGTCGAGATCCAGGCGAACGCGATAGCGACCCTACGCCACGGCCTGGCGCTGAGGGAAGCGAGCACCGCGGTCGCGGTGCTGCTGATAGTCCTGCTCAGCCTGTTCACCCTGCTCGCGGCGCCGCTGCCCTGGTGGGGAGCGCTGGCGCTGTTCGCAGGGACGGCGAGCGCGTATCTGATCGTCGTCCAGGTTCTGTTCGACCACGGCCTGTACCTGCCGCTCGTGTATCCGCTGCTCGCGCTCGCGCTCGCCGGCGTCGGCACGCTCGCGGTGCGGGTCTACACGGCTGTGAGGTGAGCGATGTCCACGACGATCATCGTGGCGGTCATCTCCGGCGTGGTGTCGCTCGCGGCGGCCGCCATCGCGCTGGTGAGCAACCGCGGCGTCGCGCGCCTGAGCAGCGAACTGGAAGAGCGGCGGCACCTTGCCACCAAGCGCGAACAGGCCGAGGAACTGCGCGCCCGCTACCGCGATCCCCTGATTGCGGCCGTCTTCGATCTGCAGAGTCGCCTGTACAACATCGTCGCCCAGGACTTCCTCGGCCACTACGTACGCCATCGGCGCGGTGGCGAGAGCGCGTGCAGATATGCGATCGATAACACCCTTTTCCTGCTCGCCGAGTACCTGGCGTGGGTGGAGATTATTCGGCGCGAGATCCAGTTCCTCGATCTCGGCGAGGAACTCGCCAACCGCAGATGGCTGCAGGCGCTTGAACGGGTGCGCAACGTGCTCGCGCGCGACGACCTCGACCCCGTCCTGCGCCTGTTTCGGGGCGAGCAGCGCGCGATCGGCGAAACGATGACGGTTGTCCTGCATGACACGACCTCGGGACGCGCGCGCGAAAGCCTCGGCTACGCCGAGTTCGTCGCGCACCGTGAGGAGCCGGGCCTCAGCCGATGGTTCGACAAGCTGGAGGCCGACCTCCAGGCGCTCGCTTGCGAACCAGAGGCGCACCTCGAGCGGGTGGTGCTGCTACAGAACAGTCTGATCAATGTGCTCGACGTGCTCGACCCGGAATGCAAGCGCTTTCCCGCAGCGCGACGATCGCGACTGTGCTGAGCGCGCTCCGTGCCGGGCTCCCGACCGGGTGAGCCGCTCTGCCGAACCCCGCCGCCATGCAGGGTCTCCAGAATGCGGATGAGAGGTCGAACCTCCACCGGATTGCTCCGACACGGACCTGAACCGTGCCCAGGGGGTCCAGATGTATCCGCGGGTGTCCAGATCGTCCTTTCTGTGGGGTTTCGCGGACGCATAGGACGTATCTGGAGCGACGACTGTTGCCAAACTGTTGTCACGGGCGAGCCCTGGATTTGGTTTTATGTGGCGACCAAATACCTGGATGCCGGCAGTCGATGGCGTGCTCGGCCAGCCCGGCTTGTGGTGTGCGAGAATCTGTCCATGGCTTCGTCTTCCAAGCGGATCACGCTGAGTGAGCCCGATGTGGCCGGGTCGTACGAGCTGGTCGAGCGCCGGGCCGATGGCTCGCTCCTGCTGCGGCCTGAGCATGAGCGCTTGTCGGATGTGTTGCGGGAGACGAACGGGCAGGTCTTTCGTGACGAGGAGTTCGCGGCGCATCTTGAGCGAGTAGCTGCGAGCGAGGACGATCTGCCGGCCGATCCGTTCGCGTAGGCGTGCCGACGTTCGAGCGTCTACCTCGCTTCGATCGCGAGTTTCGTCGCCTGCCGCGGGAGCTTCAGCGTGCCTTTCTCGCGATGCTCCCTGTGTTCATCGCCGTTCTGCGTCAGAAGCCGCTGTCGTTTCCACCGGCACTGCGCGTCAAGCGCGTGCAGGGTGCCGCTGGGATCTGGGAGAGCACGTTCGCACCCGACGGTCGGGCGACCTTTGAGTACAGCGATGAGATCATCGCTGGTGAGGCTCACGTCATCTGGCGCCGCGTGGGTGGGCACGGAGTATTGGCCGAGCCATAGACTCGGACCACGACCTCTCCCTGCGCCGCGGCCATCTGGGGGAGGGTGACAGTCGCCCGCTGCGCGACTTGTGAGTGGTGAGCGCGGGTTCGCTGAGCCGCATTCAACGCTCAGGTTCTGCCGCAGCACTTCTTGTACTTGCGTCCGCTCGCGCACCAGCAGGGCTCGTTGCGGGAGGGCGGCCAGGGCCTCATCAGACCGCGCTCGACGAGGTCGGTGGCGTAGTCGGCGCGGGTGGTGGAGCCGTTCGGGTCAAAGTCGCGGGCGGCGCACCAGGCGAGGTAGTCATCGACGACGATCTCGACGAGCCCGACCCGATCGGCGATTCGCTTGCCGCTCACGTCGCGCAGAACGGACTCGAGGCGTGCGCAGTAGGCGGCGTACGGGGCCTGCCCTTGGTCGGAGGCGAAGCGCGGCAGGATCGCCAGCGCGCGCTCGTACTCGGGCGCCGGATGCCAGCCGACTCCGAGCGCTCCCATGGCGCGCTTGCTGCGTTGTAAGCGCCTCTCCTGCTCGGCCTCCAGGCGATCCTCGCGGTCGAGCAGTTCCTGCGCGCGGTGCTGCAGCGCGTCATTGCCCCCGCGCTCCTGTGCCAGCAGCCAGATGATGTACGTGTCGTCGCCGGCGAGCGCGAGCTCCAGGCCGGAGGTGAGCCACTGCCACGCCTCCTGATGCAAGCCCGCGCCGCCGTAGATCTCGCCCGCGTGGAGGTGGACACGTGGGTCCGAAGGGTTGCGCGCGAGCGCTTGCCCGAATGCTTCGCGGGCCTCCTCGGTGCGCCCGGCGCGAACCAGCAGGCTCGGCGATCAACGAGGCGGCGCCGGGATAGTCGGACACGCCCTCGTCCCTGAGCCCTGTGGCTACCGCCTCGCGCAGCTTGTCGACCGCGTCATCGAAGCGCCCGAGCTGCTCGTAGGCCCACGCGAGCTCGGAGAGGTGGTCCGCGCGGTCCGACTGGGAAAGCCCTAGCGCGAGCGCCTCGTGGAGAAGGCGCACAATGGTTGGGTAGTCGTTGGCCGCATGCGCGGCGTCGAGCCGGCGGCGCACATCGACGAGGTTCTCGGCCGCGAGAGGCTCGACGTCGACCTGCAGCTCGGCGTGGGTCATGCCAGTCCCTCCAGTCCTCGGCGCGCGTGCTCGGCGGCCAGCAACGCGCGCAACTGCGAGCCCGGGGCATCCTCGAACGCGTCCAGACCGTTCTGGGCCCATGCCAGTGCCGCGTCCCACTCGACGAACTCGTCGCCGACGGCTGCCCGGATAGCGGCTCGGTACGTGGCGATCGTCGTCGTGGTCTCAGGGCCGGCGGTCGCCGCCGACAGCGTCACGCGCTGAGCAAACGGCACGTCGGCGCGAGTCGCGTCCATGACGAGGTCGACCAACTCCTCACCAGACAGCGAGCCGAGATAGGCGCGCAGCTCGCGCGCAGAGACAGCGGAGGCCGTTTGCCGCGTGCTCACGGTGGACATGCGGGTGAAGTCTGGCGCTCGCGCCGGACGGCGATGGCCGCGCTGGCCCCTGTTGGCTTTGAGTGTCTGTACGGCCCCAGATCGGTAGTTCAAGCATTGGCGTGAGGATGCCGAATCGGCTGGAGGGCTCTGGCGGTTCCGTCAGGGTGCGGCGTACGGGCGGCCTGTCGGCGAGGAGATCGACGGCGCGGACTTGATCGTCCTGCGGCTACTCGGTCGCCTCGTTGTCACGAGCGGTCGATGGAGATGTATCGGCTGTTGGCGCATCCCGAGTGGCCTCTTCGGGTGCGATCACGCGGACCCCGAAGGGCTTGAGGGCGTCCTGCATGCGCTTGTCGTAGGTTGCCACGCCTGCAAGCTGCTTGCCGAGGCTGAGCGCGCTGGCGATGTGGATGGCGTCAAGTGCACCAACGTGTACCGGCTTCACCTTGCGCGCCGCGGCGACGACGCCCTCGCTGAACGGAACGATCGCGGCCGAGGAAAGCACTCCTTGTAGTACCAGGCTGCCATCGATCACCGCGTCGGCTCGCTCCTCACGGGCGCGTGCCACAGCGCGCGGCAACTCGACTTCCGCGATGACGCTGGTCGCGAGTTCCCTCCACGTCAGAAGCTCGCGCTCGATCGCAGCGGACTCTGCCTCGCGTACGAGCAGCTTGAGCAGCGCGGAGGTGTCGACGTAAAGGATGGCCGGGGGCGGCGCGGGCGGTTCAGCGGTTGCCATGCCCGCCGTCGGGCCGCTCGCCGCGCACCGCGAGAAGCGCCTGTGTACCGGCGTCAGTGATGGGCCCGGTCAGAGGGCCTCGTTCGGCGAGCACGTCGCTTAGGCTCCGCGTGGCAGGCCGAAGCGTCCCCGCACGGTCGGTGGCGGCCTGTGCTCGCGCGACCCTCGTGAGCGAGGTATCTGGGCCGATCTGAGTATGCCGTGGCTTGGCCATGCTGAATAGGCTATCGCTTGCCCGGACGCTTCGTCCTGGCTACCGAGTCCGCGCCTGCGTGGCGCGGAGCTCGTGGAGAAGCGCGTCGCGACGGCCGCGCCTGCGCTCTGCCTTCTTCAGCGACGGCAGCTTCTGCGGCTTGCAGAGCAGGCAGCCGGCGCGGCACTGCTTGGGGCGCCTTCGCTTGTGGTGAGCCATGACCTCAAGCTATCAGCAGACGCCGCTCCGCGAGCACGGCCGCGCGTGGTTCGAATAGCGACGTTCAACCCTGCCGAAATGCGGATGAGAGGACTCGAACCTCCACCGGATTGCTCCGACACGGACCTGAACCGTGCGCGTCTACCAATTCCGCCACATCCGCGCGGTGGGAGGTCGAAGATATCGCACGGCCGTCTGATGGGCCGCCAGCTCTGCTCCCTGGACGCGGAACGCAATAGCTCGCTTTGCTAGCCTCAGGCACCTCTCCTCAATATAGGCCGCCATCGTCTAGGGGACTAGGACGCCGCCCTCTCACGGCGGTAACACGGGTTCGAATCCCGTTGGCGGTACTTCTGAAAGCTCTGTCCAGTACAGGGTTTTTGCTTGCTAAGAGGCCCCGCGTGCCAGGATTTGTGCCAGCTGTGCCGCGCCGACCGTGAGCAGGGGCCGGGCGCTCGCCTGCGGCTCGGCGCCGGGCGGCGCAGCGCTGTGGCCCTTCGATGCCGTGGGCCGGGGCGCTACTTTGTAGGGCATGACCGCGAAGGAGAAGCTGCGGCAGACGGTCGAAGAGCTTTCCGAGGCCGAAGCTCAGGACACCCTTGGCTTCATCGTCCGTCAACGGAGCGACCGCGATGCTCTGGCCGAACTGCTTGAGCGTGCCCCCGTCGATGATGAGCCGACTACGCCCGAGGAGGACGAGGGCGCACGCGAAGCGAGCGCGCAGATTGCACGCGGAGAGGTGATCTCGGCGGACGAGATCAGGCGCGAAGTCGCTTGAGCACCAGCGGCGGCTGGGTTTTCTCGGCACGGGCGGGGCGCGATTTCAAGCGTCTCGACCCTCCAGTCAAGCGCCGCATCGTAAACGCCCTCGATCGACTTGCAGGCGATCCACCGGCTGGCGATGTCGTCAAGCTGGCGAACGCAGATGAATGGCGCCTGCGCGTAGGCGACTGGCGGGTTCGCTTCGAGCGCGACACCGAAACAGGGGTCATCCACGTCCTGCGGGTCCTGCCGCGTGGTCGCGCCTACAGGGATTGATGCCGAGGGGGCGGGTTCAAGCGTTGTAAGCCGGCCTGCGCCACGGCGAGCTGCGCGCGCTCAGGCGGGCAGACATCGACATCGAGGGCCGCGTGATCCGCGTGGCGCACGGCTGGGACGCGAAGGAGGGCGAGCAGGACGGCAAGAGCGCCGCCGCCCGCCGGACCGTGCCGCTCATCGCACGGCTGGCGCCCTTCCTTGCGCGTGCCAGTCTGCCAAGGACCAATGCGCGGGAGTGCCCCAGGCCCCCGCCCCGTGGCGTAGCAGCCCCGCTACACTAGAGCGTATGGCGACGACAATCCCCCAGCGCGAGCTACGCAATCAGGCCGGCGCGGTGCTGCGGCGCGCTGAGCAGGGCGAGCGCTTCACGATCACCGTGGACGGTCGCCCGGTCGCCGAGCTTGGCCCGCTGCCCGGCACCCGCCCACCAGCGCCGCCCGAGGCGCTGGGGGAGCTGTTCGCCGAGACTCCCGTCGATCCCGGATGGGCGACGGAGCTGCGCGCGATGCGCGATACGGAAGCCGCCGTGTGAGTCAGCAGCTCGTGGACACGAGCGTCCTCGCCGGCGATGTCGCGCCCCAGGAGCCCGGAACGTGGGCGGTAAGCGTCGTGACGATCGGCGAGCTGGAGGTCGGTGTACTGCTCGCGCCGGGAAAGCTGCGAGCGCGGCGGCTCGCCCGGCTCACGGGAATCCTCGAACAGGCGCCGGTGCTGATCGTGGATCGCCGCGTGGCCGCACATTACGCGCAGCTACGCGCCGCGTCCGGCAGGCAGCCCGCGAATGACCTATGGATCGCCGCTACAGCGCTCGCCCACGAGCTGACGCTTCTGACCGCAGACACGCGCCAGGCAGCGCTGCCCGGCGTGCAGGCGACGCTCGTCTCCGCGTAGCTGAGAAGCCACGGGGCGATGGCGAGGCGCGCTCGTGTTCGCCGCGACCGCCGAGGTTCCGCGACCGGCTGGACAGCGGCCGGGCACATGCGGGCGCTGAGCGCGTGGCGCGTGCCAACTTTGTGCCAGTCGTGCCCGGATTCGGCCGGATTCAACCGGACCCGGCCGGACTCACGATCTGGGCGTTTCCCCTGTAAACAAGCCAGATTCGGCCCAATCACAAGAGATCGCGCGGGGGAGCGTTCCGGCTTCGAATCCCGTTGGCGGTACTCCAGGAAAGCCGCACCAGCATTGGTGATTCGGGGGTTGGGGCGGCTCGTGGCCCGGTATGTGATCGATGCGGGGCCGGTGTGGTGCGGGGGAGGCCACGGTGAGCGCGAGCTGTGGCCGGGATAGAGCGGCGCTGGGCGCTGGTCGGGAAGGAGACTGCTCAAAGGAACCCAGCCGCGCGCTCTGCGATTCGCGGTCTGCGCCTCATGATCGCGCGTAGCTGTGTGGCGCGTGCGAGCTTCTTGCGCACGTGCTGCGCAGCGACGAGTTCCGGCTCCATTGCGATCACGAACATGCAGTGTTCGAAGTCGCCGGCGAGAAACGTGTTGAGCGCCTTGATGACGTTGGCGCCGTGGTGTCGGAGCACCGGTCGAGGTCGTCGACGAACACGACCAGCGGTCGCTCTCGCGAGGCGACAAGGTCGAGTACTCGCTGGAGGTTCTCGTGTAGCGAAGTGCAGAAAGCCGAGGTGCCCCTCGTAGCCCGGGTCGCGGACGAGCTGCGGGTTCGACGCTCCGGCATCCTCTTCGGTGAACGACTTCCACCGTCGGGCGATGTCGGCCACCGCGCGGCGGCACCTGCCGCCACAGCTCCTCGGCCGCAGCGACTTGCGTCCACACCGCGACGAAAACGAGGGCTATTGCCAGGACGGGAGCGCCACCGCATACCTGGCGATTCGTTCGAAGAAGGACGCGTAGATCCTGACGTACCTCCCTTACGTCCAGCCGGTGGGTGTTGAGGCTGGCCCAGAACCGCTCACGCTCCGCGACCGTCATCCGCTGTTCGACCTGAGAGACGATGGCGTGCCCGAGCCCGACCCAGAACTGTTCAGAGCTTTAGTACTTTCCACGCGTTGAACCAAACGGTCGTGCGCTGCGCCCGGATGGTGAGAGGCTCGATCGCGAACGCGGACGCCGCCCGCTCCGGGGGAAGCCTCGTCTTACCCGGGACGTCGCGGTTTGACAGGCGCTCGGTGTGCTCGTCGCCGGGCGGGCTGTCGCTGTCCGGGTCAAGTTTTCGCCGCACCATCCTTCATCAGTGAGGACTTGCCTGCGCCCCACGGCGCCGGCGGGCGCCAGCCTTGCCACAGCGCGGTCCGGGCGGCCGCCTCAGGAGCCACCGCGCGGAGGCGCTGGTCGTAGGAGGCGTACCAGTCGCGCAGCGCCGGGTGCGAGCCCGGCAGCGTGTAGTGGGCCGGACAGGGCTCGCTGAGAGACGTCGCGGATCGTCTGTCGGCCGATCTCGTTACGATCGTTCCATCACTGTCAATGACACAGTCTCGACGATGCGCTCGGCGCCTGGTCCCATTCTCCAGTCAATCAAGCACCCCAAATTTGATCTATCAGGACGCTGGTCGTCCGTCGAAAGGTCTCGCGGGGCGAGTGGGAGACGCGCCTCGACTTCTTGGCGTCAACTCATGAACCTTTGCGGACAGTACCAGGGGGCCGTCGCCGTGATCTCGGGTGCCGGAGCCCCGCCGGGAGCGTGACGCGAATGCGCTACAGCGACCATCATGTAGTCCAACTGAAAAAGATGACCGACTAGGCGGAATAAGATGGCTTCAAAGGATAAGACGCGCTCGACAGCCCCGCGGCTGCGTCCGGGGCCCAATGGGTTGCCGCGTGGACAGGTTTCGGAGATCCAGCGCAGCCGGATGCTCACGGCCGCGGTGGAAGCAGTCGAGGAAGTCGGCTACGCCCGGCTGACCGTGGCCCAGGTGATCGCCCGTGCGCGGGTGTCCCGCAAGACGTTCTACGACCTCTTCGAAGATCGCGAGGACTGTTTCCTCGCAGCTTTCAACCAGGCGGTCGACCAGTTGGGCGTGCTCGTCACCGAGGCCTACGAGCGGGAGTCGAACTGGCGCGAGGGCATGCGCGCCGGCCTGCTCGCGCTGCTGCGGTTCATGGACGACGAGCCCGGCCTCGCCCGGATCTGCATCGTCGAGGCGCTGGCGGCGGGCCCCCGCGTGCTCAAACGCCGCACCCAGATCCTGAACCAAGTCAAGAAGGTCGTCGACCAGGGCCGCTCGAGCACCGGCGCCCGTGTCGCTCGGGCCACCGAAGAATCGCCCGACGTCACCGCCGAAGGTGTCGTGGGCGCGGTCTTCGCCGTCCTTCACACCCGGCTGCTCGCACGTAGCCACGAACCCTTCACCGCGCTGCTGGGGCCGCTGATGAGCATGCTCGTGCTGCCCTACCTCGGCGCTCGCGCCGCCAGCAGCGAGCTCACCCGCAAGCCTCCCGTCCTGCCAAAGCGCAGGCGGTCCTCGCGGCGCTCCACAAAAGATCCGCTCGAGGGTCTCGACATGCGCCTCACCTACCGCACCGTGCGTGTGCTCACCTTCATCGGCGAGCACTCGGGGGCCAGCAACCGCGAGATCGCCGAAGGCGCGGGCATCGCCGACCAGGGCCAGATCTCCAAGCTCCTCACTCGGCTGGAGCGCCTGCGGCTCGTGCACAACCTGGGGGAAGGCCAGATCAAGGGAGCCTCCAACGAGTGGTACCTAACCGACCGCGGCGGGCAGGTCGAGCGCGCCACGAGGCCGCGGTGAGGGCACTAAAGGCTACCGTGGGGGACGATGGCAAAGGGGACAGGCACATCCGACGCGGACGTCGCGCGTGAGGCGCCGGACCCGCGGGGCTCTGCGCGTGAGCTGTCGGACCAGCAGGACACCGCGCGTGAGGCGCCGGACCCGCGGGACCCCGCCCAGTTAGCGGCGCTCGTCCACGAGGTGGCAGAACTGCGCAAGGCGGCCGAGGCGAAGGACCTGCTGATCTCCGCCAGCGCCGCCTTCGACGCCTCGCTCGACCCGCTGCAGACCATGCACACCGTCACCGGCACCGCCGTGCCACAACTGGCCGACCTGTGCGTCATCGACCTCCTCCGTGAGGACGGAACGATCGGCGACTCCGTGGCCGCCGCCGTCGAGGGACGGCTCACACGCCGCCTGGAGGAGCTGCGCGCCCGCGAGCCGCTCGACGTCGCGGGCTCCCACCCCGTCGCCCGCGCGCTCCGCTCCTCCGAGCCCGTGTCGGTGCACGACCTCACCGACTCCGCCACGCTTCAGCAGGCCGCCCAGAGCGTGGAGCACATGCGCTTCATGCGCCACGCCGGCTACCGCTCCGCGGTGGTCGTCAAGCTGATCGCCCGCGGACGCGTGCTGGGCGCGCTCTCCTTCCTGCGCACCGGCGCCGGACGCGACTTCGACCCCGACCACCTGCCGCTGATGCGGGATCTCGCAGGCCGCGCCGCGATGGCGCTCGACAACGCGAACCTCTACGCCGAACGCGCCCGCGTCGCGCACACCCTGCAGCGCAGCCTGCTCCCCGACGCCCTCCCCGAGGTGCGCGGCGTGCAGCTCGCCTCCGCCTATCACCCCGTCGGCGAGGGCGCCGAGGTCGGCGGCGACTTCTACGACGTCTTCCAGGTGCCCTCCGGGTGCTGGCTCGTAGTGGGCGACGTATGCGGCAAGGGCACCGAGGCGGCGGCGGTGACCGCGCTGGTGCGCCACTCGATCCGCGCGCTCGCGCTCCACCAGGACAGCCCCGCCCAGGTGCTGCGCTCCGTCAACGACGCGATGCTCAGCCACGAGCTCGCCTGGCGCTTCGCGACCGCGATCCTCGCCCGCCTGGACCTCTCCAGCGCCGGCCCGGTGCGCGCGACGATCGCCAGCGCCGGGCACCCCCCGCCGGTGCTGCTCGGCGCCGACGGTCGTACGTGCTGCCCCGAGGTCTCCGGCACGATGCTCGGCGTGCTCCGCGAGGCCAGCTCCCACGACGTGCTCGTCACGCTCGAGCCGGGCGCCAGCGTGGTGCTCTACACCGACGGGCTCACCGACGCCGCAGCTCCCCGCAGGGTGGTCGCCCCCGAGGAGCTCTGCGGCCACCTCGCCCGCGGCGGTCCCGCCGAGCCCGGCGCGCTCGTGCGGCGCCTGGAGAACCTCGCCGGCGCCCGCAGCGGCGGGCGGCTGCGCGACGACATCGCGATCGTCGCTGCCCGCGTGGACCCGTGAGCCCGCCACCCGCGTAGACCCAGTCCCGCTGCGGCCACAGCCTGTCCCGCTCGGCGGCTCGCGTCGGAGCAGAGGGACGAGGTGCTCGCACGTCTACTGCTCTGGCGACTGCTCGGCTTGGCGGCCACGCTGCTGGGTGTGGCGGTGCTCGCGTGGCTGCTCCACGGCGGCCTCGGCGCCGCGCTGCGGGGTGCCCCGGCCGCGCGTGAGGTGCTTCCGTCACAACGGCTGCATCCGCTAGGACGGTTTCCGCTCGCGCCCGTCGCGGAGCTCGCCGCGCTCGCGCTCGTGCCCGCCGCCTTGCTCCTCGGTCTGCGGGGGCGGGCGCGCCGCCGGCGGCGGTACGTGCGTCTGACGGTGGAGGCGTACCGCACCGACCGCACGAGCGTGGAGGGGGTCGTGGCGATGTACGAGGCCCTGCACAAGCGCCTGCAGCAGCGGTGGTGGCGGCGCCTGCTCGCCGGCCAGCCCTCGGTGGCGCTGGAGGTGCACCACGTGCACGCCGCCGACGGGACCGCGTGCGCGGTGCTCGCCGTCAGCTGTCCGGCGGGCTTGGAGGGGGTGGTCGGGGCGGCCGTGCGCAGCGCCTACCCCAACGGCCGCCTGACGCCGCCCCGCGGGGCTCTCGAGCACGTGACCCCCGCGCGGACCCTCGTGCTGCTGCGCCTGAAGAAGCACGCCGGCTTCATCAAGCGGGTCAAGCAGCTGGACCGGTGGGAGCTCGCGCGGGAGCCCCCGGTGGACAGGCTGATGAACGTGATGGGCGCCTGCGGGGAGGACGCCTTCGTGCAGCTCGCGCTGACCCCCGCGCCCGCCGGGTTCGAACGGTACGCCAAGTGGCGGTACAAGCGCCACGAGGACCACCTCTCCCGCGAGCGCCGCGAGCACCTGTTCGTGCGCGACCGCTCCCACGTGGAGGAGGCCGAGCTGCGCGGCGGCCTGGAGGTCCAGCACCGCCCGCTGTACTTCCTCGACCTGCGCGTGGCGGGCCCGACGCGCCAGACGTGCGAGCGGATCGCCTCCGAGCTGCGCGCGGAGGGCGCCGAGAACCGCCTCGTGGAGCGCGGGACCGTGGTGCGCCACGGCCTGCTGGGCCTCTACGCCAGGCGGGTGGCGCGCGGGGAGGGCAACCCCCTGCCGCCCGTGCGCAAGGGGGTGTTCGCCTCCACCGAGCTCGCCGCGCTGTGGCACGTGCCCTCGGTGGAGTACGCCACGGTGCCGTTCGCCCGCGGGGCGCTGCCGCTGGCGCCCGCGCCGCCGGCGGTCCTGCGCCCCCGTACCGGGGCGGGGCTGCTGCGTGACGCGCTCGGGCCGGTGTCGATTCATCCCCCCATGCGCCGCCAGAACACCGCGGTGCCGGGCGCGGTCGAGCAGGGCAAGTCGAGCTACCTGGTGGCCACCGTCGCGGAGGACCTGCTCCGCGAGCGCTGCGCGGTGGTGGTGCTCGACCCCAAGGGCGACGCCGCGGAGGCCGCGGTGAGCCTCGTGCCGCCCGAGCGCACGTGCACGCTGCTCGACTTCGCCCACCCCACGTGCGGCTTCAACCCGCTCGCCGTGGACGCCCCCGCGGACGTGATCGCCGACTACGTGGTGGGCGCTCTGAAGCACCTTTTCACCGACGCAGACATCAGAGCCTCCTCGGACCGGTACCTGCGTAACGCGATCATCGCGGTGCTCGCCCACGACCCCCGCTCCAGCCTGTGGGACGCGGCGCGCCTGCTGTCGGTGGGCGAGGAGGGCTACGCCTACCGCGCGCGCGTCGGCGCCCACGTGCGGACGCTGCCGGAGTACAGGGAGATCGCGCAGTTCTTCACCGCCGAGCTCGCCGCGCAACTCGCGGACTCCCGCAGCACGACGACCGCCAAGCTCGACGCCCCGGTGAACAAGCTCGCCCGCCTGCTCAACTCCCCCTCGATCAAGCGCGTCTTGCTCAACGAGACCCTCGCCGTCGACTTCGACCGCGTCATAGCCGGGCACGAGGTGCTCGTCGTCAAGGGCGCGCTGGGGCGCACGGGGGCGGGCAACACCTCGGTGCTGATGCAGCTGCTCGTGGGGATGCTCGACGCCGCGCTGGCCCGCCAGCAGGACGCCGTCCCCGCCGACCGAAGCCGGGAGACACTCGCCTCCGGCTCACATCCCCGCTTCGGCCAGCGCGTGGCCGTGGCGCTCAAGGTCGACGAGGCCCCGCTGGTGCTCAACCGCGGCTTCGCCGAGACGCTCGCGCTGAAGCGCTCCGCGGGCCTGGAGACCGTAGCGTGCTGGCAGACCGACGCCCAGTGGACCGACCGCGAGGTCCGCGAGCAGCTCGACGCGCTGTTCGCCCACCGCGTGTACTTCGCGACCGCCTCCGCGCGCGACGCCCGCGCGGCGGCGAGCCTGATGATGGCCGAGTTCTCAGACACGGTGCGCCCCGAAGTGAGCGGCCTCTCCGCCCTCGCGCGCCCCGACGCGCGCCTGCACCTGCCCCGCCACCACGCGATCGTCAGCTGGAGCACCCCCGAGGGCCGCCAGGCCCCGTTCGTCGCGCAGACCGTCCCTCTGCGCGTGGACCACGAGCGCCTGCGCCTGCACGCCGCCCGGCAGGCCGAGCGCGGCGGACGGTACCTGGCCGACCTCAGCCAGCCCCACTGGGAGCGAGCAGAGAGGGACCGGAGCGAAGCACGTCAGGAGCCACGCCGGGAGGGAGACGGGAGGGAGTCGGGGGGGATCGTCCGCGTGAGTCAGGGGGGCGACCGGGCGCGAGCGCGCGGAGCCTCCGTGCCCCGCGACGGCGGTGAGGCGGAGGACCGCGGCCGAGAGACCGGCGGGAAGGGGGGAACGCGGCCCGAAGGCACAGCCGTGGGCGCGGAGGAGGGGGCCGCGAGCTCACGGCGTGTGGACATCGACCAAGATGCCCACAGGCCGCTCCGCGAGACCGCCGCGGGAAGCGATGCGGAGGCGGTCGGCCACGACTCGACCCACCGGCCCTGCGAGACCGCCGCGGAGCGCACGCCCGAGCCCGCCGATTTCGACGACGCCGCTCCTGAGACCACCGTGAAGAGCGATGCCGAGGTGGTCGACTACGACACCCAGGGGTCGCTCCCCGAGACGGCTGCGGAGAGCTACGCCGAGCTGGTCGACCTCGATGCCGCCCACCGCCTGCGGTGGGCGCGGGCCGTCGCCTCGCCCCGGCCACTCGAGCCCGACCCGCTCGACCTGGAGATCCTCGCGCTCGTCGCCGGCGCGCGCCACGCGCTCACCACACAGATCCACCGCCGCTTCAACCCCCAGCGGGCCCTCACCACCACCCAGCGGCGCCTGAAGCGCCTCTCCGACGCCGCGCTCGTGGAGCGATTCCAGTTCCACCGCCGCGACGGGGGCGGCGCGCCCATGTGCTACCTGATCGCTCCCCTCGGGATCGAGCTGCTGGCGGTCCACGGACGTCTGGACCTCGCCCAACGCGAGGTCAGCGAGCAACGCGACCCCTCTCCCAGATCCTCCTCCTCGTCCCCCTCCTCACCTGCCTCGCTTCGGTCTTCGTCGCCCCTCTCCGCGCAGCCCTCGTCGTCCTCGCGGCTCGCCGCGGGCGAGGACAGCCGGCTGCGCCAGGCCCGCCACGACGTGCACGTCACCGGGTGGGCGCTCGCGCTCGAGCGCGCCCTCGGCGGGAGTGCGCTGAAGTTGAGAGGACCCGAGCAATCGACGCTCTCCCCGCCGCTGCGCTCGACCCCCGCAGGGCGCGTGGCGATCGGCCCCGCCGACCTGCGCCTGCCCGGCGGGCGCGCCCCCCACGACTTCCTGCGGACCGACTCCGCCGGCGCCCGCGTGGAGGTGGAGCGCTTCGAGACCGTGCGTCCCGACGCGAGTGTCGAGGTGCCGCCCGCACCGGGCGGTGGGGTGGGGGCCGCCGGCGTGTGCCTGCTGGTCGAGCTCGACGACCGCCTCTCCACTCGCGCCCACCTGGCCGCCGCCGCCAAGCTCGAGCGCTACGACCACCTGCTCGCCGGCTGGTCGGTGTGCGCCCCCCGCTTCGCTGGCCGCGGCGCCCCGCGTCCCCTGGTCGTGTTCCTCTGCCGCGACCGCCCCCGCGCGCGGGAGTGCGCCCGGCGGGCCGACCACGTGCTGGGCGCGTGTCGCGCGTACGCCGGCGAACACCCCCGCGACTGGGAGTACCCCGGCCGCGCCGCGGTCGTGTTCGCCTCCGAGCGCGACGCCCACGAGGGCCTGCTGCTCGCCTACGGCGTCCCCCGCCTGCCCCCCGCGGTGCGGGCTGCCGCCAGTGGCGACCCCGCCGCGCGCAGGGGTACGTTCGAGTCGCGGGAGCTGCTGCCGGGGTAGCGCTCTCGGATCGTGCCGCGCCCCGGATAGTTCGGGACGCGGCACTCAACAGCAGTCAGCGCTGTCTGCTCATGTGGAGGACCTACGGTATACCTCTCCCTTCAACTGTAATAGTAGGTGCCACTGAGTCTCTGAGCCCTCCGTCGTATTTCCCTTTGTTTTTAGGTTCAAATTCAATGGTCGCCGTACATGTTTCTTTTTCTTTTACGACTTTTCCGTTACAAGTGTTCATCTGAGCCAGGCCACCCATTCCGTTCAGCAGCGGCCGTCTTTCGTAGGGCATGAGGTTGGGTCTCCAGTCCCGCGTACCTTCATTTTTATACGTAAAGGTAGTTCTTCTCGCTTCTTCGATTTTGACTTCTCCAAAGTCGTGGGTGCGATTCGGTGTGATTACGATTGCCGAATTCTTTGCTTCTGCCTCGACGCGCAGCCCCGTACTGCCTTCCATCTTGACGGCGCCTTCCATTTCACCCGATTCTTTTCCGCCTTCCGTGCAGTCCGCTTTGTGCGCCTTCTTGAATGTGGCCCGTACGAATAATATACTGCTTGACACCGTGTTTTCCAGTAGCTCTTCTTCGAACTTGCTTTCCCCTTCGCTTGTACAAGTATCCGTCTTCGAGCCAAGGGCAGTTGCGCACTTGACAGCCCATCCAGGTTCACCTTCACCGCTGGTTTCAATCTTGGTCAGGAATTTTTTTTCTGTTTCAAACGGTTCCTCCCACCACGGCAGGTTGACTCCCTTCACTTCTTCTACTTCTCCCGCTTTACACGGTCCTTCAACTCTTGCGCAGTTTTTCGAGGCTTCTTTGACGACAGCCTTTTCTATGAGAACCTGATCGTAGCTGGGACCGACCGTTCCTTCCTCTTCACCGCCTTTGGAGCACCGTACTGTCGATTTTTCTTTCAGGGGTCCCGCCGTGAGGTCCTTCAGCGTCAATGTCAAAACCGTACCTTTGATTTTTTCGGTCCCGGTGATTTCATTCCACTGCCATTTCCCGCTTGATTCGGCTTTAGTGCACTGGTTGCTTGAATACTTGGTAGAAGCTTCTTTTTCTGTGCCTTCTGAACACCGTTCCCAGACAGGCGCAGCGGGCGCAGGCATCGCCGCGACGCCAAAGAAGGCGGCGATTGCCAGACCCAGCATGACCTTCCCTATCGTTCGCATCTCAATCAACTCCTTGATCCCAAAAGGGATCCATCGATTCTCTCATGTCAAAGGACTTCTTAGGGGTCGATCTCGCGGACGTCAAGGCGACGTAGCGAACCCCAGTAGCCATCGGCATCTACCACCCCAAGTGTGTCTCTGACTCGCCCTGGCGGGGACCCGGAGCGCCATGACGCCCAAAGGTCGCTGAGACCGCAGTCAGAGAGCGCCCCCTCCGACGCCGGGCTCGTGGAGCGCCCCTGCGGTGCGAGTCGCCGCCGCGGACGGCGACCCCCGCGCCGGCGAGGCCGCGATCGAGGAGCGGGAGCTTCTGTCCGGGGCAGGCCCGCGGTAGGGGCCGGGGGTGCGCCCCCGGTTCGGCCAAACCCACAAGAAACTCCCGGCGACAGTCGAACTGCCGCTCGGTGTGCTCGGTGCCCGCAAATAGCGACCACGGCCCGGGCGCACGGCCGCTCGCCGCGCTAGGGTCGGGCTCGGCCGGCTGCGGCCGATCGATGATGGCGAAAACCAGGCAACAGAAGTCGAGCAAGAGCTCGCGCGAGAAGCGCGCGGCCCGGGCGAAGGCGGCTCGCGGCGCCCGTCGCCGTGTGGGGGCGGAGCACGAGGCGCACGAGGCGCAGCGCCGCCTCGACGAGCTGTTCGCCGAGGAGACGCCTGTGGCGCGAAGCGCTGTGCTGCTGCTCGAACGCCTCGGCGACGGACCGGTGCCGGCGGGCATCGCCCGCATCCTTGCGGTCGCCGGCTCGGAGGAGCGAGCGCGGGCGGTCGCCGCCGAGGTTGAGCGGCTCTCGCCGCAGACACCGGCCGCGCTGACGCTCGCCGCCGACGTCGCGTTTCAGCTCGATGACGATGCGCGCTCGGCCTCCGCGCTGCTCGACCGGGCGCTCGCGGCCGTCGAGGACGAGGACGGGAGGATCGCGCTCGCGGGGCACCTGCTGGAGCTCGGGCGGGCCGCGGAGGCGCTTACGATCCTCGAGGCGCTGCTGCCCGACTACCCGGAGGACGGGGACGCCCAGGCGCTCCGAGCCGACGCGCTGGAGCTCGCCTACCGGCGCATCCACCCATCGGCCGACGCTGAGTACCTGGCCGCGCCCGATGCGTGCCCGTGCTGGTCGGGTCGCGCGTGGTCGGACTGCTGCCGGGCCGCGGAGCAGCGCGCGCTCGAGCGCTTTGACGATCGTGAGCGGCTGTACGGGCTGCGCGCCGCGATGGTCCGCTTCACCGCCACCGAGCCCGCGGTGGGCGCGTCGGTCGCCGATCACATCGCCCGGTGGCTCGAGGGCGCCGGCGCGGAGCCGCGCGAGGAGGCCGAGCGCGAGGGGCTTGTGCGTCTGGCCGCCGAGCACGCCTGGCTCGTCGGCGAGGAGGAGGACGCCGAGGTGCAGGAGGCACCCGCCGGGTTCGATCTCGACGCCCCGCTTGCGCTGTTCGCGGCCGACGCGGCGAGCACCGCGGAGGACGCCCTCGCCGCGCGTCGTTGGCTCTCGCACTGCCACTACGGGCTCTGGCAGGTGGCCGACGCCACGTCCGCGCCTGGGGTCTGGCTCGTCGACATCGTGACGGGCCTGCGCCGCTACGCGGCGATCCCACCCGAGCAGCTCGAGCAGGCGTCACGCTGGACGGTGCTGCTCGGGGCGCTCGTCGCGATCGACGGGACGTGGCGTACCACGGGCACGGTGTTGACGCTGCGACCCAGCGAGGCCGACGCGGCGGCCGACCTGGTCGAGGAGATGGCCTACGCGATCGTGTCCGCGATGTCCGGCCGGCGCATCGAGCGCGACCGACCGGAGCGACGGGCTCACCAGCCGTTCGGCGTGCTCGCGGCTCGCACCGAGCCGGCGGAGCCCGAGGTCGCCGATCTGATGGGCAAGGTCCTCGGCAGCGGCATGCCCCAGGTGGTGGGGATGGTCCACGAGATGCGTGACGCCGCGCCGCGTCTGGTGAACACCGACCGCGACCCCCTGTGCCTGGTCAAGGCGACCGTCCACGTGAGCGACGCCGACGCGGCGACTCAGCGGCTCGCCGAGCACCCGGACGTCGAGCCCGACGAGGACGCGCTCGTGTGGTGGGGACGCGAGCTCGACGAGCTGGAGCGCGCGACGTCGCTGGCAGAGCTGCGCTCGCACCTGCGGGCACGCGGCGAGCAGGTGGAGCTCGCCGAGCCGAATGGTCCGCGGCGGTGGCTGCGCGGTCGCATCGAGCGCCGCGACGGCGCCTTCGAGGTCGAGGTCAACTCCAAGGAGCGCTTCGAGCGCTTCCTCGAGCTGCTCCGCGAGCTGGGCGAGGAGCCCACCGTCTCCGGCAAGCTCGTGATCGACCCCGCGCAGGACCTGCCGCAGCTGCGGTCCGGCTCGATGCTCCCGTTCACCGGCTCCGAGGAGGCCAACGCGCAGTGGCTGGCGTACTGGCCCGACCAGAAGCTGCCCGCGCTCGGTGGTCGAACACCGCGGCACGCCTCACGTCGCGTCGCCGACCAGCCGCGGCTCGAGGCGCTGCTGCGAGAGTTCGAGCACGACGCCGAGCTGCTCGCGCGCCGCGGCCTGCCCGCACTCGACGTGAGCCGCCTGCGCACCGAGCTGCAGATGCCGGCTGACGCTTGGCTGTGAGTGGCCGGGGAGGTGCCCGGTCCGTCGCGGTTGGGTGCGGGGAGCGTCTCGCGTGATGACCCCGCCATCGCGTGGTGGTCGTGCTGAGCGAAGCGTACGAGGTGGGACCACCCAACCTGGCGCGAAAAGACGCGTGAAGTCGCCCCTCTGGATTTGCGTTTGCCGCCCCCGTGTACGCAGTCGCCCCGGCCTGCCCGCGCCGTTTCGTGCAGTGCGCCACCCGCCGCTCGCGTGCCCGACTGCACGCCCAGCGCTTCAGAAGTGGCTCTGTTGCGCGGAACTGCACCGCGCCGGCGAGGGCGACTGCGCCGCGCGGTCAGCGGTGAGGCCGTGCGTGGCGCCGCTGACCCCGCGCAGCGCTAGGATCGCAGCTCCTCCGATCCCTTCACCCAGGCCACAAAGCAACTCAGCTCCACACCGCACGCCCTCGCCTGGAGCCCCAATGGACCCGTTCGCGCCAACTTTGACTGGCGCGGCGCACACGACGTGAGCCCCGAGATCCCTTAAGGGGATCTCGCTCGCCGCCCGCGCCCGCACGCGTCTCTCGCGCCGCTTGACGGATGTCCGCGGGAGCCCTACAAGCCGCTCCCTCGACCACCGACGGCGGCCCCCCGAGGGCAGGAGACACGCGCCATGACACCGACCACGCTCCCCGAGAAGTCAGCTCGCACACCTCGATCGCACGCTCACCGAGCTACCCGCCCGCTCACCCGAGCCGCCCGCCTCGCCGCCCACGAGGCGCGCGACCCCGCGGCCGCTCACGGCCCGCTCGCCCGCTACACCGACGCCGAGGGGCGCCTGCGCGAGGTCCTTGCGCGGCCCGGGCGCGCCGGCAGCGTGCTGGTCGTCGACCGCGACGCCACCACGCTCGGCGACCGCCGGCTCGTGGCACACCTCGCCGCCGACGAGCCCGCCGAGAACGCGGGCCTCGTGTGCCGCCACTACTTGCGCGACCCCCGCGGCCGCCGGTGCCGGTCGGTCACCCCCGAGGATCTCCTCGCGGCCCCCTTCTCGGAGGGAGGCACGCGGGAGGACTCCGAGTCCTGCTCCGCCCCGCCGCCGGAGACGGTGGAGCTGCTCGACCGGCACGGCCGCGTCCACCGGCTGGAGGCGTTCGACGCCGGCATGTCGATCCCGGAGCTGCGCTGGCGGCGGCTGGCGGGTGGGAGCGAGCTCGGCGAGAGCGCAGGCCGTCCGGAGAGCGACCGGTCTGAGGGCGGCCGATCGGAGGGCAGCCGGCAGCCCGAGAGCGTGCGCGACGTCGTGGGGTGCCTGGAAAGCTACGAGCCCGTCCGCACCCTCACCGCCGAAGCGGTGGCGCTGCACCGCGAGGACCCCGCGGTCTCCGTCGCGGTCCTCCGGGCCGAGCTGCAGCGCCTCGACGCGAGCCGCATCGTGCTCAACCGGGGGTTGCGCCGGGCGGTGCTCCTCGCGCTGGGTACCCGGGGGCTCAGCCTCAGTGAGATCGCCTTCCGCTGCGGGCGGGTCAAGCGCGACGGCAAAGGCAACTCCAGCGGGGAGACCAGCTGGCTTGCCCGCCGCGTTGGCATCTCGCCCGAGAGCGGGGGCGGCGAGCCGACCCCGTGGATCCACAGCGAGGTGCTCGCCGTGATCGCGCGCCTCGGACTCGGTGTGAGCCCGCGCGAGGTGGAACTTTGAGCAGCACCACCGTCGAGCGCTACGAGCCGCCGCCGGTCTTGGTGGTGGAGCACGACCCCGAGGTCGGAGGGCCGCTCGTCGAGCAGCTCAAGGCCGACGGGTACCGGGCGCGGCCGGCGCGCACTGCCGAGCACGCGCGGGTGCTGGCGCGCACCGACCCGCCGAGGGTCGCGCTGCTCGGCGACTTGGAGTCACCGCACGCCGCGCTCGAGCTGCTGGCCGAGATCCGCACAGGTGGCGTGACCGCTCATTGTGACACGGAGGACCCTTGGCCCAGGGACCTGCCGGTGATCGTGGTGAGCTCTCAAACCCGGGAGCCCGACCTGCTGCGGGCATTCGAGGCTGGCGCCGACGACTTCCTCGCGCGTCCCGCCGGCTATCTGGAGCTGCGAGCACGCCTGCGTGCGCTCCTCCGCCGAGCGGCAGGTGCCGGCGGCTCCGAGCGCGTCGAAGTGGGGCCGCTCGCGATCGACCCCCGCGCTCACGCCGTAAGTCTCCACGGGCGCCAGCTGTCCCTGCGGCGCCTGGAGTACGAGCTGCTCCTGCACCTCGCCCGCGAGCCTCAGCGCGTGTTCGCCAAGCAGGAGCTGCTGCGGGCCGTGTGGGGTTACCCCGCGCCTGTCTGCACTCGCACCCTCGACAGCCACTCCAGCCGTCTGCGCCGCAAGCTTCGCACGGAGGGCGGCGAGCAGTGGGTGGTCAACGTGCGCGGCGTCGGCTACCGGCTGATCTGAGCTTCGCAACCAAGCAGCACACCAGACGGCGAGCCCGAGCGCTCGCCGTCGCTCGTTAACCCCCGCACTCGGCTCAGCCGGGTGCTCTATCAGAGCGAAAGGAGGGGCTCCATGCCCCCACCGAACGAAGCAACCCTCAACCAGGAAACAGACCCGCTGGCCCCGCTGGAGCACCTCTTCCAGTGGCTGGTGGGAGCGACCGTCCACGTCGCCGTCGGCGTCCTCCTCGGTCTGCTCGCGGCGCGCGTGATGCGCCACCGGCACCTCCACTGGAGCTGGGCGGCCGGTGCGTTCGCGCTCGTCCTGCTCGCCCGCGCTGTGCTCGCGGGCTCCGCCGCGACGCTCGGCGTCGCTGCGCTCGGCGCTGCCGTTCGTGGGCGGCGTTGGCACGGTGAAGACCTGCAGGCCGGCGCCGACCTCGCGGAGATCGCAGCTGGCCGCACGACCCCGCTCGACGGACTGCGCGGCGGTGTGCGGGCCGTGCGTTCGTGGCTGCAGCTCGGCCCGTCCGCCGGCTGGGCCGCCGCGCTGTGGGCAGGGTCGGCCACGCGCTGGGCCGCGCCGCGTGGTCGCGAGCAGTGGTTCCGCGGCGATGAGCTGGCCGTCGGGACCGACCGCCGCGGCCGGCCGGTCTCGATCGAGCTCGGCGGCGCCTCTGGTGGCGGCAGCGGTGGCACCCACACACTGGTGGCCGGCGCCACGGGCTCCGGCAAGACCGTCACCCAGACGTGGATCGCGACGCGGGCGATCGCGCACGGGATGGCGGCGGTTGTGGTCGACCCCAAGGGCGACCGTTGGATGCGCGAGCAGGCGCGCCGCGCCGCGCTCGCCGCCGGCAGGCGCTTCATCCTCTGGACACCGCAGGGGCCGGCGGTGTACAACCCGTACGCCCGCGGTTCGGAGACCGAGATCGCCGACAAGGCGCTCGCGGGGGAGCGCTTTACCGAGCCTCACTACCAGCGCCAGGCGCAGCGCTACCTCGGGCACGCCGTCCGCGCATTGCGGGCCGCGGGGCGCGAGGTGAGCCTGGCGGGCCTCGTGGAGGCGCTCGACCCTGCGGGGTTGGAGTTGATCGCGCGGGACCTGGACCGAAGCCGGGAGACACTCGCCTCCGACCGAAGCGGGGAGACACTCGCCTCCGGCGACCATCCCCCGTTCGGCCAGCATCCCCGTTTCGACCGAAGCCGGGAGACACTCGCCTTCGGCTCGCATCCCCGTTTCGGCCAGCAGCAGGGGCGGGTGGTGCACGCCTACCTGGATTCGCTCAGCCCTCGTCAGCGGAGCGACCTGACGGGGGTGCGCGACCGCCTGGCGATCATGGCGGAGTCCGACGTCGGTCCGTGGCTCGACCCCGCCACGGCGGGCGCCGAGTGCTTCGACCTGTTGGACGCCGTGCGGACGGGGGCGGTGGTCTACTTCAGCCTCCAGGCCGACAGCCGGCCGCTGCTCGCGCAGATGCTGGGGTCCGCGATCGTGCAGGATCTGCAGACGGTGGTCTCCGCGCTGCAGGACCGGCCGGCGCGGTGCCTGGTGGCGATCGACGAGTTCTCCGCCGTTGCCGCGGAGCACGTGGCTCGGCTCTTCGCTCGGGCGCGCTCGGCGGGGATCTGCCTGCTGTTGGGCACGCAGGAGCTCTCCGATCTGCGTCTGCCCGGTCGCGAGACGCTGCTGGAGCAGGTGCTCGGCAACCTCACGAGCGTGATCGCCCACCGTCAGGCGGTCCCCGAGTCGGCCGAGCTGATCGCCCGCCTGGCGGGCAGCAGGGGTGCGTGGCGCACCTCCGTGAGCAGCGACGGTCGGAGCACCCGCACGCGGGTGAGCGAGCCCCTCGTCAGCGCCGAGGAAGTGACGAGCCTCGCCCGGGGCCACGCGGCAGTGATCCGGCTCAGCAGCCCCCGCAGTGCGGCGATCGCGCGGATGCACTCGCCGGAACAGTCCTGAAACGACGACAACAAGGAGGACCACGCGATGGTCTCTGTGTGCACCAACACCAACACCAAGAGCAACAACAGCAACAACAGCAACACCTACCAGCCCCCGGAGCGTGTCGCAGTCGTGCGCTGGGCGGCGGGCCTCGGCGCGGTCACGGCTGAGGCCCTGGCCGAGCACCTGGGCGTCAGTGTGGCCTCGGCGCGTGGGCGGCTGGGGGCGGCAGAGGGCGAGCGGCTGCTCGAGCGCCACCGTCCGCTGACGGGCCAGCCCGCGCTGTACACGGTCACGCGCGCCGGTCTGCGCGCGGCCGGTGTACGCGGTCTCGACCCGTGTCGCGTGAGCGCCTCGAACGCGCTGCACCTGATCGAATGCGCCCGCGTGGCGGCGGCGCTAGAGCGCTGCTACCCAGACCACCGGGTGCAGGGCGAGCGGGAGCTGCGCAGCGAGGAGCACGAGTGTCGCCGCGCGCTCGCCAGCGCCGAGCTTGGCGGGGGCGCTCGCGGCGAGGCCCCACGCCACCGTCCCGACCTCGTGCTGTGGCCGGCGGGTCCCGACGGCGGTCTTCCGGTGGCGGTGGAGGTGGAGCTGACCGTCAAGGCGCCGGAGCGTCTGGCGGCGATCTGCCTGGCGTGGGCGCGGGCGCGCTGCGTGGCCGGTGTGCTGTACCTCGCCCCGCCCGAGGTGGAGCGCGCCGTGCAGCGCGCGATCGACCGGGCACACGCCCACGAGCGGGTGGTGGTCGTCCCGCTCGAGGCGCTGCCGAGTGGAGGGAGGCCGTTGGATTGACCGGGCCTCCGGCCCGGTCTCGCGGCGTTCGTGCGGCGTGCCGGGCTGACTGGAGGCCCGAGCGAGCGTACCGTCCCAAGCGGTGAGTAGGTTCCTTGGCGGGGCAGTGGTTAACAGCAAAGGAGACACTCATGTCGTATTCGAGCATCAACCGCGTCGTGCTGATCGGCCGTCTCACGCGGGACCCCGAGCTGCGCGAGCTGCCCTCGGGCCAGAGCGTGTGCAACCTGAGGGTCGCGTGCAACGGGATCAAGCGGGACGAAGGCGAGTACCGCGAGCGGCCCCACTACTTCGACGTCGGCGCCTTCGCCGGGCTGGCGGAGAACGTGGCCCGCTACATGCGCAAGGGCAGCCTGGTGGCGATCGACGGGCGCTTGGAGTGGCGCGAGTGGGAGACCGCGGAGCTACAGAAGCGCCAGTCGGTCAGCGTGGTGGCCGAGAACGTCCAGTTCCTGGACCGGCGCGGCGAGGGCGGCGATGGCGGTGAGGGCGGATCGGCGGACGAGCTGGGCGGCGATGACGGTGAGCGGGAGCTCGTCGGTGCCGGGGCCGGCGAGGTCGACCTGGTCTTCTGACATCGCACGGTGCAACTGCGGGGCGTCGGTTTCCGGCGCCCCGCGGGTGGCCCTGGGTCGCTTTTTGTGTTTAAGGGCTCGCGGGCCGTGAAGGGAAATGCCATAGACTGCCCCGCCGCAAGCCGTCCCCACGCAAGGAGCCCGATCAGGTGCCTGTCAACAGCCAAGCGGTAGGTAAGACCTACGAGCCCACGCTCTACGCGGTGGGCCGCGAGAAGATCAAGGAGTACGCCCGGGCGGTGGGCGAGACGAACCCCGTGCACCTCGACGTGGAGGCGGCCCGCGCGGCGGGCTACGCCGACGTGGTGGCGCCGCCGATGTTCGCCGTCGTCTACTGCGCGCCGTCGATGGGGCCGCCGATCTTCGACCCCGAGATCGAGATGAACTTCGCGATGATGGTCCACGGCGGGCAGGAGTTCGTATGGGGCCCGCCGGTGGTGGCGGGCGACGAGATCACCACCACGGCCTCCGTCAAGGACATCTCCGAACGGGACGGCCGCGGCTACTACGTGTTCGAGTCCGTCTCCACCAACCAGCGCGACGAGCAGGTCTTGCGCGGCACGTGGACCAACATCGTTCGAGGAGTGTGAGCTCAGTGGCCGACAGAAGCCGGGAGACACGCGCCTCCGGCGCTGGCCGATTTGGGGATGGGAGCGGAGCGAGTGTCTCCCCAATCGGTCCCCGTTTCAGCCAGCAAGTGGGAGCGCAGATACCCGAGGTGCGGGTCACGCCCGACAAGTACCTCACCGCCCGCTACGCGGGCGCCTCGGGCGACTTCAACCCGATCCACATCGACGAGGAGTTCGCCCGCGCGGTGGGCCTGCCCGGGCGCATCCTGCACGGCCTGTGGACGATGGCCCAGGTGGCGCGCGCGCAGACCGAGGCGGCCGGGGGGCCCGAGCACCTGCGGCGCCTCTCGGTGCAGTTCCGCGGCATGGGGGTTCCCGAGCAGGAGGTCGTGGTCACGGGAACGGTGCGCGAGGCGGAGGGTGACCGGGTGGTGGTCGACACCGTCGCGGTGCAGGGGGACAAGGAGATCATCCGCAACGCCGAGGCCGAGCTGACGATCTGAGAGTCGCCCCCGGCGGCTCGTACAATCAAAGCCATGCTCACGACCAGGCAGGAGATGATCCTGTGCAAGGTGGTGGACGGCTACCAGCGTACGGGCCAGCCGGTGGCCTCGAAGGTGATCGCGGCCGACCCGGCGCTCGACTGCGGCGCCTCCACCGTCCGCAACGAGCTGGCGCTGCTCGAGGAGCACGGCCTGCTCGCCCACCCGCACACCTCCGCGGGGCGCGTACCGACGGACGCCGGCCAGCGCTACGTGGTGGACCGGATGCTCGCCTCCGGCGAGGGCCTCGTGCCCGTCCCGCACGTGGAGCTCTCGCTGACCCGCCAGGAGGTGGAGGAGGCGATGCGCGCGACGAGCGAGACCCTCTCGCAGGTCACGGACCTGCTCGCGGTGGTCTCAGCGCCCTCGGCGAGCACCGCGACGATCCGCCACGTCGAGGTGCTGGCGCTGCAGCCGCGGGTGGTCGTGGCAGTCATCATCACCTCCACGGGCGAGGTCTCCAAGGTGTTCGCGACCTTCGAGGAGCACCTCGACGCGGGCCTTGTGGCGTGGGCGGGGGAGTACCTCAACGACCGCCTCGTGGGCCTCGGCCTGGGGGCACGGATGATCCACCAGCGCCTCGCGGACCCGACGCTGCGGGCGATGGAGCGGGCCTTCCTCGACCGCCTGCTCCCCGCCTTCGGCGATCTCGCGGCGGAGTCCGAGCACGTGCTCTACCTCGATGGCACCGCGCGTCTATTCTCGGAGGCGCAGCTGCGCGATGTGGGGCAGATCAACGAGCTGATGGAGCTCCTGGAGCGGCGGGTGGCGCTGCTGAGCGTGCTGCGCACGGCGCTCAGCGAGCCGGGGGTGTACGTGCGCATCGGCCACGAGAACGAGATCCCGGCGATGCGCTCGCTGGCGATGGTGGCGGCCGGGTACGGCGTGGCCCAACGCCGGCTGGGGATCGTCTCGGTGATCGGCCCCGTGCGGATGAACTACGCCTACGCGATTCCCGCCGTGCGGGAGGTGGCCCACGAGCTCTCGCGCTTCGTCGAAGAGACGTATGCGGAGAGCTGAGGGACGCCGATTCTGCGGGCCAAACGCGGAGGATGCGGCTAGGGTGGGGCGATGAGCCGCGCTTCGCTGCCACGCGATCCCTACGAGGTGCTGGGCCTCGCGCGCGAGGCCTCCGAGCAGGAGGTCAAGAAATCGTTCCGGCGCCTCGCGCGGGAGCTGCACCCGGACGTCAACGCGCACGACCCCCAGGCGGAGGAGAAGTTCAAGGAGGCCGCGGAGGCGTACGAGATCCTCTCCGACCCGCAGCGGCGCGCGACGTATGACCGCTACGGCCACGAGGGCCTGCGCTCCGGCGGCTATGCCCCGAACTTCGACGCGTTCGGCTCGATTGGCGACCTGTTCGACGCCTTTTTCGGCGGCTCGAGCCCCTTCGGAGGCCGCTCCGCCGGCCCCGCGCAGGGGGGCGACGTCGCGGTAGCGCTGGAGATCGACCTGCACCAGGCCGCACGGGGCACGAACGAGGAGGTCTCCTACGAGGCGGTCGACCGCTGCGAGCACTGCCACGGCAACGGCGCGGAGCCGGGCACCCCGATCGAGACGTGCGCGCGCTGCGGCGGTGCGGGGCAGGCTGCAGGCGGTGACGCGCACACCCTTCGGTCAGATGATGCGCACGGTCGTCTGCGACACCTGCCACGGCGACGGGCGCACCGCGAAGCAGCCCTGCGGGGAGTGCCGCGGCCGGGGCCGCCGCGCGGGGAAGCGCAAGCTCACGGTGGACGTGCCCGCGGGGATCGCCGACGGCCAGCGCATCCGTCTCTCCGGCAAGGGCCACGCGGGAGAATCGGGTGCCCACCCACCCGCGCCTGCGGGCGACCTCTACGTGCTCGTGCGGGTGCGCGCCGACGAGCGCTTCGTGCGCGAAGGCGACGACCTGATCACCGCCCTGGACGTGTCCGCCCCACTGGCGGCGGTGGGGGCGACGCTCGACGTGCCGACGCTCGACGGCACGACCGCGATCCGGATAACCCCCGGCACCCAGCCGGGCGAGGTGCTCACAGTGCGCAGTCAGGGGATGCCGAGCCTGCGCAACGGCAAGCGGGGCAGTCTGCGTGTTGTGGTCAACGTGGTGGTCCCCCGGCGCCTGAGCGCCGAGCAGCGCGAGCTGATGGAGCGTATGCACGACACCTTGACCGAGGAGAACCTGCGCACCGAGGAATCGATGCTCTCCAAGCTGCGCCGGGCGCTGCGCCACCAGGCGGCGTGATGTTCTGCGCCCGGGGCTACCGGCCGGCGTGATCCGGCTCGCGGTCCGCGTTCGCCGCGAGGACGCGGAGCTGGTTCTTGCGGAGCTTTTGGAGCTGGCGCCCTCGGGCGTGGAGGAGGTGAAACTGGGGGAGGGCGTCATCGAGTACGCGGTCTATGGGAGCCCCGGCGAGCTGCCGGACCTGCCGGACCTGCGCGCGGCCGTTGGGGATGCGCTGGTCGAGATCACCACCAGCGATCTGCCCGACGATTGGTCGGAGCGCTGGAAGCGCTTTCACCGTCCGGTACTGATCGAGGCGCCCGTGCCGGCGCCCGGGCCCGCACCCCGCTCCGAGCGCGAGGCGCCATCGCTCGGTGCCGCGCGCCGGCCGCTTCCCGCACTGCACGTGCGCCCGCCTTGGGAGCCCCCGAGCGACCGCCGTGACGTGCGGGAGATCGTGATCGACCCGGCTCAGGCGTTCGGAACCGGCGCCCACGCCACCACCCGCCTATGTCTCGAGCTGCTGCTCGAGGTCGCGCTCCGCGACGATTCGCGCGGTCCGTTGCTGGACATTGGCACGGGCTCGGGAGTGCTTGCGATCGCCGCCGCCCACCTGGGCTTCGCGCCCGTGCTTGGCCTCGACAACGAGTCCGAGAGCGTCGACGCGACCCGCGCCAACGCTCTCGTCAATGGTGTCGAGATCGATGTGCGCCATTTCGACCTGCGCGTGGAGCCGCTGCCCTGGGCCGGGGACGCTGGGTCCTCGCCGCGGACTGTCGATGTGCCGCCGGCGGGCTGGGTCGGCAATGTTCCCCCGGTGATGGTCGCCAACCTATTGCGTCCGCTCCTATTGGACCTCGCTCGCATTATGCCCGTGGCCCCGCGGCACCTGCTCGCGGGCGGCCTGCTCGTGCACGAGGTTGACGAGGTGGTTCAGGCGTTCGAGGTCTTTGGGCTGCGTGAGTGTGAACGTCGCCATCTGGGGGAGTGGGCGGTCGTTTGGTTGGCCCCCCTCAGGCGGGATCGGGAACTTCGGTGACGGCGCGCGCCATCGCCCGGTAGACGAGGTCGATCGCGGGCCGAATACCGTCCTCGCCCTGCTGCAACAAAGTGGCGGCAGCAGCGAGCGCGGAGCCGATCGTCTCGAGCGCCTCCCCAACGTCCCCGGGCTCGGGGTCGCGGCAGGCGGCGGACGCCATTTCGAGCATTGCAAGCGCCTGCTCGGGGATGCCGGCGAAGAGCGCGGGCCCGGTGAGGCTGCCGTAGCCGTAGACCCGCGCGAGGCGACCGGAGAGCGTGATCGAGGGCCCGCGGCGCGGGGGTGTGGCGGGCGGCAGCCCGCGGCCGTCGAAGAGCCCGGCGACGGTCTCGCCGAGCAGCCCGCGGGTGGCGCGCTCGTCGAGGCCGGCGTGCGCGGCCAGGCGCAGCGCCATGTAGAGGGTGCTCTGGGGGCGCCCGTAGGGGGGGTCGGAGGCGAACACGATCCGCTCGGCCGGCACCCGCGCGAGAAGCTCGACGACGTCGAGCGCGAAGAAGCAGGAGATGTCGTAGAGCACGCCGGGGTGGTCGGCCAGCATCGAGGTGAGGATCCCCTGGTCGCAGATCGCCCCGTGGGCGAGGATCAGCACGACCGAGGGGTGGCGCAGCGCGAGCTCGGCCAGCCCCTCGGCGATCGGGGGCAGCCCGCGCCCGGCGTGGATCAGGATCGGCACGCTCGCCTCAGCGGCAACCTCGAAGATCCCCTCGAGCTCGCGGCCGTCGAACGCGAACCCCTGAGCGCGGGGATGAAGCTTGATCCCTCGGGCGCCCGCGGCGAGGCAGCGTTCGGCCTCCGCGACGGGCCCGTCGAAAGGGTCGAGGCGGCAGAAGGGAATCAGCCTGCCCTCGCTTTCCCCCGCCCAGGCGAGCACGCGGTCGTTGGGCACGCGGTAGGCGGGGCTGCGAGCGGGGTCGTGCAGCGGAAACACGCACGCACGCCGCGCCCCGGCGTCGTCGAGCAGGGCGAGCAGTTCGGGAAGGGTCAGCGAGCGCCCGTCCTCGTCGAGCCCGAGGTGCGTGTGGGCGTCGAAAACTTCGGCCCCAGGGGGCAGCAGGCGTGCGGCTTCAGCAAGAAACGGCGCGAGAGCATCGGCGTAGAGCGAGGCGTTCACGGCGCGCACCATATTCGGTCGGACCGCGAGCGCGAGCTCACCCAAAGCGCAGGACCGCCGCCACGAGCTTGTGGTGCCAGCCCTCGTGCGCCGTCCCGAGACTCGTCGTGAGCAGCGCACGCTTGGACTCGTCGAATCCGAGGTCCGCCCATCCGTAGACGCCCTCGGGCATTCGGAGGATCCGTGGCCCGAAGTCGAAGTCGGTCATCGGCAGACTCCAGGCCTGTCCGCCATATTTGAAGAGCGCGCGCGGGCTGCCGGCGTGTGCGCGGGCCCGGGGTCCGTGGCCGAAGCGCAGGTGCGCGGGCTCGATCAGCGCGAGCGAGGCCTCCAGACCCTCGGCAGCGACCGTCTCGGGCACCGCGCGTCCGCGGTTGACAAACAGCGGGGAACCCCCGGCGGCGACCTCGAGCAGCAGCTCGAGCGCTTGGCCGGGATTCGCGGGGCCCTCGAGCTTCCACGGTGCGTGGGCGATCACCACGTTCTCCGGTTGCGCCGGGTCGCCGTCCGGGCCACGGTGCGCAAACGACACGACGTCGAGCAGCCGCGGCGTGCGCCCGTTGACCCGGCACTCCCTGTCGGAGAGCGCCCCGCTGCCGTGTGGGGAGATCGGACGCACGAACCGGCCGTCGAGGAGCGAGACGCCCGCCACACAGCGCCCGCCCGTCTTGCGAGAGTTCGCCACCACCAGGATTCGCTCGTGGGACATCCCTACCCCTCACTCCGTCGAGCGAGGGCCACCGGGACAGTGTGGCCGGCGGTTGCTTCACTCCAGGTACGGGTGCCCAACAGCTACAGGTGGACGATCTGTACTCCGTCCCAGTGAGCGGCCAGGTATTCGAGCACCAGACGGCGGTGGCAAAGCTCGGGCGTCGCCTCTGAGCAGAGCAGCGCGGTGGGCGTCAAGAACGAGCCGGGGTCGAGGCGACGCTCGACCTGGCGCTCGCGCAGGAGTGCGAGGAACCGCTCTTCGTACTCCGCCCAGGGCATCGCGCCCTGGCGCTTGTAGGCCTTGAGGATCTCGTCGGTAGGGGTGAGCAGCGGCTCGTGCGCGTACTCGGCGCCGAGGAGCTCCCGCAGAAAGTACGGCAGGTCGCGGTCCTTCGCGAAGCCCGCCAACTGCGAGGAGGTGTTGCGGCGCACGTCCAGGAGCCGCTGCACGCCGCTGCGCCTCAGGCGACCGAAGAAGTTCTCAGCGGTCGTCTGCGTGAAACCGATGCTGTAGATCTCCATGGCAGAGGCTCCTCGAACAGGGTGTCCAGACGCACAAAACCGCTCTCCGGCTCCAAACGGCCGTCCCCGCGTATGTGGAGTACGCGTGCGCCCTCCTCGAAGAGCACGCGCGCGACGAGCAGTCGGCGGTGGCAGTGCGCGGGGTTCTCCTCGGCGCACAGCACCGCAATCCGCAGCACCTCGATCCCACGCCGCAGCTGCTCGAGCCCCCGAGCGAACGCCTCGGAGCTCGCCACCGCGTCGTAGCGCACGTGGCCACCCTCGTCGTAGAGGTGCTCGCCGTCCGGTCGGCCCCCGAGCTCGCGCCCGAGGAAGACGTACTGCGCACCGACTCCCTTCAGCGCATCGACGAGCGGCTCACGGTCGAACCAGGGCGTATAGCGCGAGGCCGGCCAGGAGCGCACGTCGGCGACGCCCTGCACGTCGTGTGTGCGCAGCAACGCCAGGAAGTGCTCCAGATCGTGGTTTGAGTGCCCGACCGTCAGCAGTGTGGCTGACTCAGCCACTGGGCGCCGCCCGTGCAACCTGCTGCTGCCAAACAGGATCACCCAAGACGCGATCCAACGCGTCGACGCACCCCTCGACGTCGTCGCAGCGCAACTGGTGGACGGCAGGGTGAGTCCGCAGGATGTCCTCAACCAGCGGCGCGCTCACCCCCATCGCGCTCCAGAGCGCGATCACCGGCCGTCCTTCGCACAGCGCGAACGCAAGCTCGGCCCCCGCATCCGGACTGGCTGAGGAGACGTGCACGATGCACGCATCCGCCAGCCGCAGCGCCTGCAGCCGCAGCTCTGACCGCTCATCCCTCGCTGTCAACACCGGCCATCCATGCCGTCGGCACGTCTCGTTCACGCCGCCCTCGAGCCGCTCGCCGTGCGGCAGCGAAACGTACACCCATGCACCCTCATGAGGTTCTCTCTCGCAAGCCATGGTTGGAGTTTGGATCGGCATGATCACGGTCCTGGTACGACAGAAGGCTGCCATCCACCCCGGACGGATCGCGGCCGAACACGCGATTGACTGGGGACCCGCCTGGCAGAGGCCGATCGTCGCGGTACCCTGCCCGCACGATGCGCTTCGCAGTGAAGTTCCTCGGCTGCAAGGTCTCCCATGCGGACGCGATGCTTGCGCGCCGGGCGCTGCTGGAGGCCGGGCACGAGGAGGCGCCGGAGGCTGAGGCGGAGGTGCACGTGGTCAACACGTGCTGCATCACGGGCGAGGCGGAGGCAAAGTCACGCCAGTCGGTGCGCCGCTCGCTGAAGACGGCTCGGGAGGTGTACGTGGGGGGCTGCGCGGTGAACCTGCGCGCAGCGCAGTTCGCGGAGATCGACCCGGCGGTGAGGCCGTTCACGGGCACGGCGGAGGATGTCGCGCAGGCGATGGCGGAAGCGCAGGGGGGGTGCGTGGACCTCGAGCACGAGCCCCTGGTGGGCCGCGCGCGCGGGCAGCGCCTGGAGGTTGGCTCCGCTGCGGCGCGCACCCGCGGCTTCGTGAAGGTGCAGGACGGGTGCGACTGCCACTGCGCGTACTGCATCATCCCGACGGTGAGGGGAGGCGCGCGCTCGCGAGCGGCCTCGGCGGTGGTGGAGGAGGTGAGGGCTCGCGTGCGCCAGGGCCAGCCGGAGGTCGTGATGACGGGGATCAGCGTGGGGGACTACCGCGACCCGGAGGAGGGCCTGGAGCTGGGCGAGCTGATGGTCAGGGCCGCGCGGGTGGAGGGCGTGGAGCGGGTGAGGTTGTCCTCGGTGGAGGTGGTCCACGTGCGCGACTCGCTCGTCGAGGCGCTGAGGGAGGAGCCGAAGGTGTGCCCGCACCTGCACGTGCCGATGCAGTCCGGCGACGACGGTGTGCTGAAGGCGATGGGTCGCCACTACACCGCGCGGGAGTACAGGGAGGCGATCGAGGCGCTGCGGGCGGCGGTGCCCGAGGTCAACGTGACAACCGACGTCATCGTCGGCTTCCCCAACGAGGACGAGGCCGCGTTTGAGCGGACGCTCGGGCTGGTGGGCGAGGCCGGGATCAGCCGGGTGCACGCGTTCTCCTACTCGCCGCGCCCGGGCACGGCTGCAGAGGCGCTCGGCGACAGGGTCCCCCCGGCGGAGAAGAAGCGCCGCTCGCGGGAGCTGAGGGGCCTCTCGGAGGTGCGCTCGCGCCACCATCGCACGGCGAAGGTGGGCAGCACCGAGCGGGTGCTGGTGGACAAGGTGGCGCAGACGCAGTGTGCGGGGTACACGCCCGACTACACGCGCTGCTACCTGCCCGCGGACGCTGCGCGTGCGGGCGAGCTGGTGGAGGTGGGTGTGCAAGAGCTGTACGCGGACGGCCTGCGTGCGACGCCGGTGTGAGTCGCGTCGGGCTCGGTGCGGGGCTGGAATACGCGCGGCCCGCGTAGGCAGCGGTGTACCGCTCGATCGTAAAGTGGCTCGACGGGCCGCGTCGCGGCTATCCTTGGCCCACAAGTGAGCGTTGAAGAGCAGCTCAAGGGCGACCTGACCACCGCAATGAAGGCGGGGGAGAAAGAGCGCGTGGGCGCGCTGAGGATGGTGCTCTCAGAGCTGCAGAAGGACACGAAGGTCGGTGCAGGCGACGAGCTGGCGGTGCTGCGCCGCGAGCGCAAGCGCCGGCTGGAGGCGGCGGAGGCCTACCGCGAGGCGGGCCGCGCGGAGCTGGCGGCGAGCGAGGAGAGCGAGGCGCAGCTGATCGCGGGCTATCTGCCGGCGGAACTGGGAGAAGCCGAGCTCAAGGAGATCGTGGAGCGGGTGGTGCGCGAGAGCGGAGCGGAGTCGGTCAGAGACATGGGCCGCGCGATGGGGGTGGCGATGGCCGCGGTGGACGGCCGCGCGGACGGCAAGCGCGTCTCGGGACTCGTGCGGGCGGCGCTTGGCGGATGAGGCGCAGGCGGGGGAACGGCGGATGAAGGTGCAGAGGGGACTCCGCGGATGAAGGCGCAGACGCCCGAGGCATGAGAACCCAGATCGAGCTGCCGGGCGACGTGGCGGCGGAGCTCGCGGGCAGCCAGGACGTGGTGTTGCGGGCGCTGGAGGGCCACCTGGAGTGCAGGGTGTACCTGCGCGGCAACCTGCTGACGCTGGACGGCTCAGAGGGCGAGATGCAGGCGGGCGAGCGGGTGGTGCGGGAGCTGACGGACCTGATCTCACGAGGCCACGAGGTCGGCCCGGGGACGATCGCGGCGGTGACGGGCGCGCTCGACGCGCACGAGTCCCCGGCGAAGGTGTTGGAGGACGTGGTGTGGCGCCACCGCTCGCTGCGGGTGGCACCGAAGACGGTCAACCAGAAGCGCTACGTGGACTGCATCCGCAGACGCACGATCACCTTCGGCGTGGGCCCGGCGGGGACGGGCAAGACGTTCCTGGCGGTGGCGTGCGCGGCGGCGGCGCTGTCGCGCAACGAGGTCAACCGGATCATCCTGACGCGCCCGGCGGTGGAGGCGGGGGAGCGGCTGGGGTTCCTGCCGGGGGACGTGATGGCGAAGGTGGACCCGTACCTGCGTCCGCTGTTCGACGCGCTGCACGACATGCTCGACCCCGAGAAGGTGACCCAGCACCTGGAGCGGGGGGTGATCGAGATCGCGCCGCTGGCGTTCATGCGCGGACGGACGCTGAACGACTCGTTCGTGATCCTCGACGAGGCGCAGAACACGACGCCCGAGCAGATGAAGATGTTCCTCACGCGCCTGGGGTTCGGCTCGCGGATGGTGGTGACGGGCGACGTCACTCAGGTGGACCTGCCGCCCGAGCAGCGCTCGGGCCTGATCGCGGTGGGAGAGGTGCTGGGCGCGGTCGAGGGCATCGAGTTCGTGCGCTTCGGCGGCGAGGACGTGGTCCGCCACAAGCTGGTGCAGCGGATCGTCGAGGCGTACGACGAGCACTCTCAGCGGGGCGCCCCGGGGCTCCGCCCGGCCGGACGTCGTAGCGCGTAGTGCGAGCTGCCGCCGGCCGGAGGAGGTGGGAGGTTTTTCTTTTAAGGGGGACCCCCCGAGGGGGTCCTGCGAGGGTCGGTCGGTGGGGGGACGGACGGTCCACTTGGACGCCGGGCCGGCGGCGGGGGCGGTGGCGCGATGAGCAGGGAGGAGGCCGGGGGGAGCGCGATCGAGGTGGAGCTCCTCGGGACGGGGGCGCTGGGCGAGCTGACACCGGCGTGGGAGAGCGTCCGTCGCCTGTGCGTCCTGGCGGCCGCGGCGGCCGGTGTGGGGGAGGGGCACCTGGCGATCGAGTTCGTCGACGCCGGGCGCATCGCCGAGCTGAACGCGGAGCACAGGGGCAGGCGCGGCCCCACCGACGTGCTGTCGTTCCCGGTGGACGGGGCGGCCCCCACCGACGGGGCTCCGAGGGAGCTGGGGGACGTGGTGATCTGCGCGGAGCACACCGAGAACCTGCGCGAGGCGATCGTGCACGGGGTGCTGCACCTGGTGGGGATGGACCACGAGACCGACGCGGGGGAGATGGGGGCGGTGCAGGCGGAGCTGCTGCGGTGGGAGAGCCTGCCGAGCGCCGGAGCTTTGGACCCGTGATTGAGGCCGTGCCCTTCGCTCTCGCCTGCCTGCCGGTCTGCACGGCTCTCTCGGCCTGCGCGCTCGCGTGTGCCCCAGCCAGCCTCCCGTGCGCCGCTCGCCGCGGGGCGCCTTGGGCGCGCCCGTGACCCGCGCGGGCTTCGTGGCGCTGGTGGGACGCCCGAACGTGGGCAAGTCGACGCTCGTCAACGAGGTGGTGGGGGAGAAGGTGGCGATCACGGCCGACCGCGCGCAGACGACGCGCCGTGCGATCCGCGGCGTGCGCACCGAGGGGGAGTGCCAGATCGTGGTGGTGGACCTGCCGGGGGTGCAGCGCCCGCGGGATGCGCTCACGGCGCGCATGGCGCGGCGGGTGCGCGAGGAGCTCGAGGGCGCGGACGCGGCGCTGCTGGTCCTGAACGGCGAGCAGGGGGTGGGCCCGGGGGACCGCTTCATCGCGCGCGCGCTCAGGGAATGGAGGACCCGCCCGGCCCCCCACGCGGCCCCCCGCCCGGCCCCCCACGCGGCCGACCACTCGACGACCCGCCCGGCCCCCCACGCGGCCGACCACTCGACGACCCGCCCGGCCCCCCACCCGACCGACCACTCAACCCCCCACCCGGTCCACCACCCGCTGGTGGCGATCGCGGTCAACAAGGTGGACCGGCTGAGCCGTGCGAGCACGTTGGAGGCGCTGCGGGCTGCTGCGGGGCTGGAGCTCGACGGGGAGGTGTTTCCGATCTCGGCCCGCACGGGAGAGGGGGTGGGAGAGCTGGTCGCGCACTTGGCGGCGCTGATGCCCGAGGGCCCCTTCCTGTTCGCGGCGGACACGCACTCCGATCAGCCGTCGCAGATGCTGGCGGCGGAGATGATCCGAGAGGCCGCGATCAGGCGCACCTTCCAGGAGCTGCCCCACGCCCTGGAGGTGGTGGTGGAGGAGTGGACCGATCGCAGAGCGGCCAACCGATCGCAGAGCGGCCGACCGATCGGAGAGCGACCGAAGCCGGGAGACACTCGCCTTCGGCGAGAATCCCCGTTTGGGCCAGCGCAGGAGGTGCGGGTCAGGGCGCTGATCTGGGTCGAGAGCGCCTCGCAGAAGGGCATCGTGATCGGTGCGCAGGGGCGGATGGTCAGGGCGATCGGCAGCGCCGCCCGCCGGGAGCTTCAGCGGGAGCTCGGCTGCCGGGTGCACCTCGACCTCTCGGTGCGGGTGCGCCGAAACTGGAGGGGAGACGAGGGCCTACTCGATGGCCTGGGAATCACGTAGGCTTTGTCAAGCCGCAGGTGGCGAGTTCGCAACACCGGTGTGCACAGGGTTTGTCAAGCCAAAGACAGCGGGACCGAGGTACCCAGGTTTGAGTATGCGCCCCAGTGATCGTTTGGGGGTTGTGCGTAAGGGCCTTCGCAAAGGCGCGTCGGGCAAGAACGACGATGTTGATGTTTTGGTCCATACGTGGAGCGTAGATGTCAACTTATTCGTACCGTTCGTCAAGACGCTCCACAAAAACGCAAGTTGGTGTATGTTATGTAACACACCGTACGGGGGGGAAACGGTGTCGTACGGTGGGGTTAAGCCTACGAAATAAGGTCGTCAAGGAGCCTGTGGGGATAGATGTCCGCGAAGATCGCAGTTCTGGGACTGGTCATCGAGGAGCCTGGCCCGGCTCATCGTCTGACGGCGAAGCTGCGCCAACGCCTGTCCTCAGCGGGGTTCGTGGACTCCAACGTCTACTCGGCGCTCACGCGCCTGGAGCGGGACGGGCTCGTGCGGACGATCGGGGAGGAGTCCGCCGGGGAGCCGGTGCGCGTGCAGGACGCCCCGGCCTCCCGGATGATGCTCGCGACCGCGCGCAGGAGCGCTGCTAGGCCCCAGGCGGCGGCCGCCGCCCTGCAGCGAGCCGGCGCGGGCCAGCAGCGGCCAGGCGTGAGCCAGCAGCGGGTCGCTGCGGTCGCGTGGCGCTCCCCGCCGCGGCGCTCGCCGGGCTCGCGGGCGGACTCGCGCTCCTTCGAAGCGACTCCGGCGGGGGTCAGGCACTTCGAGAAGTGGCTGCTCAGCTCCTCCACGGCACCTCCGCTGCGTGACGAGCTGCACATGAAGGTGGCGCTCTGCCAGCCCCACAACCTGCCGCGCCTGGTCGAGTTGGTGTACGGACAGGAGCTCGTCTGCCTGGCCCGTGTGCAGGAGCTCAAGCGCTCCTTCGAACGCACGCGCCCACCCGCGCCGGACAGGTGGTCGGGGCTGGTGCTGGTGCACATCAGAGACGCCGAGCTCTCGTTCTGGGATGCGCGGCTGACGTGGCTGCAGGGCGTGCGGGAGTCCCTGGAAGGGATGCACTCCGAATACGAGCGCGCGACCCGGGGACGCATGAGGAGCTGACGGGTGGGCCCCCTGCTCTCGCTCAAAGCCCTCAGCAAGAGCTACTGGCGCGGGGATTCGGAGGTCAGGGTGCTCAGGGACGTGACGCTCGACGTGCGAGCGGGCGAGTTCACGGCCGTGTGGGGCACGCGCGGCTCGGGCAAGACGACGCTGTTGAAGCTCGCGGCCCGTCTGGAGACACCGGACGGCGGCGTGGTGCGCTTCAACGGCATCGATCTCGCGAGCTTCTCGGCGGCCCAGCACGCGCGGCTGATGCTGGAGAGGATCGGCTGGGTTCGGCGCACCGGGCCGAAGAGCGATCTGCGGATGCTCGACTACGTGGCGCTCCCGCTGCTGGTCGAGCACAGCCGCCGTCAGGCGTACGCGCGCGCGGGAGAGGCGCTCGAGCGGGTGGGGGTCTCCGAGCACGCTCGCCAACGGTGGGAGAGCCTCTGCGATGGCGAGCGCGCGCTGATCGGGATCGCCCACGGGATCGCGCGGACGCCGCAGCTGTTGGTGGTGGACGATCCGACCGCCAACCTCGACGTGATCGAACGCGAGCGGGTCACAGAGCTGTTGCGAGCGCTCTCCGAGGAGGAGGCGATCGCGGTGCTGATGGCCGTCCCGGACATGCCGGCGGCGATGCACGCCCACCAGATCCTCTCGCTCGGGGCGGGGCGGCTGGCGAGGGCCTCCGAGCCGCCGCCGCCGGCTGAGGAGACCGAGCCCGAGCCCGAGCCGGGCAAGGTGATCCACCTACGCGGCAGGCAGTCGTCGGTGTGATGCGGGGGCCGCGCGAGCCGGGCAGGTCGAACAACCCCCCACCCGTGCCCACCCAGCGGCTCGGCGCGATGCTCGAGCTGCGCGATCTGGTCAAGCACTACCGGCTCGGGGAAGACGAGCCGGTGCGAGCGGTGGACGGGGTGGCGATGTCGGTGGCGGCGGGCGAGATGGTCGCGCTGTACGGGCCGAGCGGCTCGGGCAAGACGACGCTGCTGATGCTGATCGCCGCGCTGCTGCGCCCGGACAGCGGGAAGGTGTTCGTGGGGGAGCGCGAGATATCGGCGCTCTCCGAGCAGGAGTGCGCCCGGTACAGGCTGCGGGAGCTCGGGTTCGTGCGCCAGTCGTTCAACTTGATTCCAGGTGCGAGCGCGCTGGACAATGCCGCGCTGAAGCTGCTGGGCAGCGATCTCAGTCCCCGCGAGGCCCACCGCCGCGTGAGCCCGCTGCTGGAGCAGTTGGGGCTGGGCGAGCGCCTGCGCCACCGGGCAGAGCAGCTGTCGATGGGGGAGCGCCAGCGGGTGATGATCGCGCGGGCGCTCTCGACTGACCCCACGCTGGTGCTCGCCGACGAGCCCACCGGCAGCCTCGACTCGCGGCGCAGCCGCGAGGTGCTCGAACTGCTGACCGGCCTCTGCCGCGAGCGCGGGGTGGCGACGGTGCTCGTTACCCACGATCCACAGGCGGCGGCGTACGCCGATCGCGTGCACACCCTGCGCGACGGACGGCTCGAGGATTGCACGCCCGAGTCCCTGCCCGTCCCGCTCGATGTCTCCTAGCGGACTCCCGACAGACGCTGTACTCGAGGCGTGGCCCGAAAACCCGCTCCAGCGCTGGAATCCCGCACGGGGTTTCCGGTGGAGCGCTGCTGGAGGACCCACCAGCCCCGAACGGCGGCGGCGGTGAGGCTACGCAACGTCGTGCTGCTCTACCGCGTGCGCCTGCGCGAACGACTCGTGCAGGAGCTGTTCGCGATCCTGGGGATCGCGGTGGGAGTCGCGCTTCTGTTCGCCTCTCAGATCGCAAGCACGAGCCTGGACGGCTCGGTGCAGCAGCTGGTCAGCGGGATCGTCGGCGGGATGCGCTTCGAGCTCGCCGCGCGCAGCCCCCTGGGCTTCGAGGAGCGGCTGCTCGGTGAGGTGCAGCGCCTTCCCGGCGTGCAATCGGCGGTGCCGGTGTTGGAAGCGAACGCCGACGTGATCGGACCGAAGGGCGAGCAGGCGGTCGACCTGCTCAGCACCGATCCGCACTTCGCGCATCTCGGCGGACCGTTGCTGCGCCGTTTCACCGCCGCCCAGCTCGAACACCAGCAGGCCTTCGCCGTACCGCTGCCGCTCGCGAGGTCGGTCGGCCTCGCCTCGCTGCAGTCCGCGAAGCTTCAGATCGGCGCCCGCATCGAGCCGGCGTTCCTCGGTGCAGTGCTGCTCGGAAGCGACATCGGCTCGTTGGTCGACAGCGGGGTCGCGATCGCGCCGATCGCCTACGCGCAGCAGCTGACCGGGATGCGGGGACGTCTTACAAGCATCTTCGTACGGCCCGACCCGGGGCGCGATCGTGAAGTGCGCGCCGGCTTGCTGGGCCTGGCGGCGGGTCACCTCAACGTCCAGCCGGCCGACTACGAACCGATGCTCTTCCGCCAGGCGGCGGGTCCGGAGAACCAATCGGCTCAGCTGTTTGCTGCGATCAGCGCGCTGGTCGGCTTCCTGTTCGCCTTCAACGCGATACTGCTCACCATTCCCCAGCGTCGGAGCCTGGTCGAGGATCTGCGCCTGGACGGCTACGCCCGCCGGATGATCCTCGAGGTCCTGCTGTTCGACGCGCTTGTCCTCGGCGTCGTCGCCTCGCTGCTCGGGCTGCTGCTGGGAGACCTGCTCTCGCTCGAGCTCTTCCACGGGAACCCGGGCTACCTCGTCTTCGCGTTTGCGCCCGGCTCGCTGCGGATCGTGACGTGGCAGAGCGTCGCGATCGCCGCGGGTGGAGGGCTGTTGGCGGCGCTCGTAGGCGTGTTGGCGCCGCTGCGGACGAATGTGTTCTCGCCTCTGGAGCTGCGAGCCGACAGAGGGACATCGGGTTCGGGCACGATCGCGGCGGCGCTGCTCGGCGGGATGGCCTGCCTGGCGCTCACCACGATCGTTCTCGTGATCGCCCCGCAGGAGGCGGTCCTGGGAATCGTGAGCCTCCTCGTTGCGTTGTTGCTGCTGCTGCCGTCGCTGATCTGCGCTGCGATCTTCGCGTTCGACCGCCTCCAGCGCTCGATCGGCGGCGCTGCCTCTCAGCTGGCGGCGGTCGAGCTCGCTTCCGAGGCCAGCCGGGCGCGATCGCTGGCGATTGCGGCGACGGGGGCGATCGCGGTGTTCGGCAGCGTCGCGATCCAGGGCGCCCATACGAACCTGCAGCGTGGCATCGACGAGGCCACACACGCCGTGAACGCCTTCTCGAAGTGGTGGGTCGCGCCGTCGGGGTCGTCCGATCTGCTGGCGACCACGCCGTTTCCCGACGCCTCTGCGAGGGTGCTCGCGAGGTTGCCGGGAGTGAGGGCGGTGAGCGTCTATCGGGGGGGTTTCCTCGACTACGGGGCTCGGCGTGTCTGGGTGATCGCGCCTCCGCGCACGGCCACCCAGCCGATCACCTCCAGCCAGCTGGTGCAGGGCGAGCTCGCCCTCGCCACCGCCCGCTTTCGCGAAGGCGGCTGGGCGGTGGTCTCGCAGGCGATCGCCCACGAACACGACCTGCGCGTCGGCCAGTGGCTGACGCTGCCCTCGCCGCGACCCACCGCCTTTCGTGTGGCGGCCCTGGTCACGAACGTCGGCTGGCCGCCGGGCGTGATCGTCCTCAACGCCGAGGACTACGCACGCGCGTGGGGGAGCGCCGACGCCAGCGCGTACAACCTCGTGCTGGCGCCGGGCGTGTCTCCGGGGCAACTGCGCCGTGAGGTGCGCGACGCCCTGGGGCCCACGTCGGGGCTCGTCGCGGAAACGATGCGCCAGCGGGAAGAACGCGGCCACGTGACGAGCCGCCAGGGGCTCTCACGCTTGAGTCAGATCAGCGCGCTCGTGCTCCTGGCCGCGATGCTGGCGATGGCAGCGGCGATGGGGTCGATGATCTGGCAGCGTCGCCGGCGGCTGGCCGACATGAAGGTCGACGGCTTCGGTAGGGGCATCCTGTGGCGTGCGCTGCTGGTGGAGAGCGCGGTGCTGCTCGGCGCGGGCTGCTCGATCGGCGCTGTGTTCGGGCTCTACGGCCAGCTGCTGCTGAGCCACGCGCTCGCCGTGGTCACCGGATTCCCGATTGTGTACTCCGTCGGGGCGCTCGTGGCGCTCGGCAGCTTCGCGCTGGTCACCACGGTCGCGGTTCTGATTCTCGCGGTGCCCGGGTATCTCGCGGTGCGTGTCCGTCCCGCGATCATCCTCCAGGATTGACCCCAGGTGGGGAGCTCGATCGGCCCCACCGGTTTGTGGCGCAGGCGCGCAGGCGAGGGTCCGGTGGGCGTGGGTGAGGTGAGTGGTGTGCGTGGGGGAGTGGGTGAGTGGTGCGTGAGGTTGGCGGGCCGCCAAAGGAGTGGGTGGGCCACCAGTCGGTGGATCGGGCGCGCACGGCGAGGGAAGATGCGCAAAGCTGGGCAACGCTCAGCATTTCGGCCGGTTCCCCATCATAATCTTGAGATCTCGATTCCTGGCGAGTTTTCAAATCCAACGCCGCTCTCTCCCAGGCAGCTCTGGGCATTGGCCGCTGCCGCGATCCGCGAGCTGCTGTGGGGGTTGCGCTCAGCCTCACGTGAGCTGAGCGCATGGCAGCGCCTGGCACGGACGATCCCCGATGCGCCGATCCGCGAGGACGCGCTGGGCGCCCTCGCGCGCAAGCGGACCCACGTCGACGGTGCGGCTCTCTTCTCGATCCTCCCGCGTGCTCGCAACCCGTGCCTGCTGGGCCTACTTGTCGCATACGAGATCGTCCTGGATTTCCTCGACAACGTGAACGAGCGCGAGGCGAGCTCGGCGAACGGCCGCCAACTGCACCTCGCTCTGATCGAGGCGTTGAATCCCGACCGAGGCATCTCCAACCACTACCGCCATCACCTCTGCAGTGACGACGGCGGGTATCTGCGAGCGCTCGTGGAAGCCTGCCGGGAGGGCTGCGCGCTGCTGCCCGGGTACCCGCAGGTGCGTGGCGCGCTCCTGCGCGAGGCGACGCGCGCGCTGGTGCTCGGGATCAACCACGATCTCGACCCCCTCGATCGGGACGAGGAGCTGCGGCGGTGGGCGCGGCGGGAATGCGCCGGCTATCTCGACGCGAGCTGGTTCGAGCTCTCCAGTGCGGCGAGCGCGTCGCTCACGGTGCACGCGCTGCTTGCGCTGGCCGCCGAATCGGTGGGCGGCGAGCACGACGTAGAAGCTGTGCACGCGGTCTATTTCCCGTGGCTCTCGGCGGCGAGCACGATGCTCGACAGCTACGTGGACCAGGCCGAAGACGCGGTGGTCGGCAACCACGCCTATATCGAGCACTACCCCGCCGGCGAGGCAGGTCTGCGGCGTGTGCGGGAGCTGGTCGGGCGATCGGCGTGGGAGGCGCGCCAGCTGCGCAATGGCCACCGGCACGCCGTGATTGCCGCCGCGATGGTCGCGATGTACCTCTCCAAGGACAGCGCACGGGCTCCCTCGATGCGCGAGAGCACACGTGGGCTGGTGTACGCGGGTGGATCCCTGACGGTGCTGCTGTTGCCGGTCTTGCGGATGTGGCGCGCCGTCTACGCGCTGCGCTCTGCGTAGTCCTGTGCAGGCGCGCGAGCCACGGGAGGGCCACTGACTCGTCACGCAAGATGACTGCCGGCGGGCGCCCGCCCTGGAGGGCGCCCTTCACCGCAGCGGCTCTCGTGGTCATTCTTTTCACTTGTGCATTGAGTACCATGTAGGGGATGAGCGATCATGCGCTTGCAATGCGGGGCATAAATGTCAGCCCATGGGTCATGGCTCTTCGGCGAGGGGGAGAGAAGCGGTGTCGTGCGCGACACGCGGCCGAGGGTGCCAGGGGTGGCGTGGACTGCTCCCGAAACGCTCCACCGCGGGTCGGGCGCCGTGTGCGGCGCTCGACCCGCATCCCGTGCAGCAGCGAGATCCCGGCTCTCCCGAGACGGGGCCGGAGCTGCCCCCAGGAGGAGCTTTGCCCGTGAGTAAGCAGCCGCAGAAGTCGCTCGCGCGCAACGGGGCGGGCCGCGCGGGCGCGGAGCCGATCGACGAGGAAGGGCGCCGCGGGAGGTTCTCCTCCTCGCTGCAGGCGGGCCTCGCGATCCTCAACTGCTTCAGCGCCCAGCAGCCCGTGCTCGGCATCGCCAAGCTCGCGGACGAGCTGAACATGAGCCGCTCGACCACCCACCGCTACGCCTCGACACTCGTTGCGCTCGGCTACCTCGAGCAGGACCAGGCGCGCCGCTATCGCCTGGCCCCCCGGGTCGCCGACATGGGCATGTCGGTGCTGGACTCGATGGCGCTGCGCGGCAAGGCCCGCGAGCACCTGCGCGAGCTGCGCGAGCAGACAGGCCGCACGGCCTCGCTGGCGGTGCTCGACGGCGATCAGGTCCGCTACGTGGACCGGCTGCGCGGCTGGCGGCGCGGACAGCACGCCGTCGACCTCGACCTCGGTGCGGGGGCGCGCCTGCCGGCGCACTGCACCGCGATGGGCAAGGTGCTGCTCGCGAACCTGCCCGAACCGGAGCGCGAGCAGACGATCTCCGGCTTGAAGTTGACGCGGCAGGGGCCCAACAGCATCACCAGCAAGCGAGCGCTGCGTGCGGAGCTCGAGCAGGTGCGCAAGGAGGGCGTGGCGCTCGGCGACGAGGAGCTCGGTCCCGGAGTACGGACGATCGCGGCGCCCGTGATCGGCCCCGACGGCGAGGTGGTGGCCGCGGTCGGCATCCCCGTCCCCACCGACGCGTTCTCGCTGCAGGAGCTTCGCAAGGCCCTGGGCCCCCCGGTGATCGCCGCGGCCAAGCGCATCTCCGCCTCGCTGCGCGTCTGAGGCGCAGCGCCTGGTCCATCTGAGGCGCAGCGCCTGGTCCACTTCCAAGCGCGCGGGCTCTGGCCTACGCCGCCGTGACCTGCACCACGTCCGCCGCCGTCGTCGGCTCCGGTACGGGTTCGTCGTGCTCGCACAGGCTCGCGATGTGGATCTCGATGCCCTCACGGATCAGCCGCTCGACCTCGGCACGGGTTTCGGCAGCCACGCCGAGCCCTGGCAAGTCGGGACAGTAGCTGCCCCATCCGGTTGGGCTCGGTTCGTAGATGACTACGTACTCGCTCAACGTCGTGGTCCTTTCAGTCCTGCCTGCTTCAGTACGTTCCCAAGGGTACCGCGTGGCATGTCCTCACCGGGCTTACCGGCGATCGTAACCGTTCCGGGCTTGCGGGATGACGGTAGATGCGGTGGCTTCCGCGCTGGCGCTCGAACTGCCAGCCGTCGCTCTCTATCAGGTGGATCGTCTCGCGTACCTTCACACCCCTCTATTCCGGCCGCGTCCCGGCGAGTGGGACAGCGCGACGTCCAGCCGGTCGGCGATCTCTTCGACCGCGGCGAGGTCGAGCTCGGCCTTGAAGGCGAAGGGGACTCTCGCCACGTCGATACCCTCGCGGCGCAGGCGGGCTATCTGGTTCTGCTGCGAGCGTGCGCGCTCGTGGACCGCCTGCGCGGCGCGCACGGCCGAGTGCCTCACGGCGCTCTCGCCGGCGCTCGCACCCTCACCAGCGCTCCCACTCCCACCGTCCGTTCGGGCGTCGGCCTGCCCGGCGGGCGTCTCGTCATGCGGCGTCTCACTGAGCTGCGCGCCGTGCGGTGCCTCGCCGTACGGCGCACCGTTCAGCGCGGCGATGCGCCCCAGCTCGCCACCCTCGAAGCGGCGCGGCAGGGTGCTGTTGACCACCACACCGTCGAGCTCGCGGCTCAGCTCCCGGCGCAGGCCCTCGCGCAGCTCCAGGGTCTCGGTGACCGCCATCTCGGTGGCGTGCGTCACCGCGAGGTACGCGGAGCGCGCGGGGTCCTCCAGGAGCTCGCGCACCTGTTGGGACTGCCGCGCGATCGGCCCCACGCGCGCGATCGTCGAGAAGGTCCGCGGCGAGCGCAGCATCGCCAGCGCGTGGCCCGTGGCGGGGGCGTCGAGGACCACGAGGTCGTAGTCCGCCGCGCCCCCGGCCCGGTTCCCGCCCCGGGGGCTGCGGTCCTGTGGGCGCCGGCCCTGGGCGAGCTCCCACACCTTGACCATGCTGAGCATCTCCCGGGCCCCGGGGGCGGCGGCGATCAGGTACTGAAAGCTCGAGCTCGAGGTGAGCACGCGGGCCGGCACGCGACCCCCGATCGCCCGCAGCCACTCGGCGAGCACACGGTCGCGGTCGATCGACAGACTCCACAGCAGCCCCTGGCGCAGCTCCGTCTCCACGCCGTGGCGCGGGGGGATGGAGTGCCCGCCCACCCCGTGGCCGAGCAGCGCGGCGAGGCGACCTGCGCCCGCGGTGCCCCCTGCGGCCTGCGAGCCGGTCACCTCGACCACGATCGTCCGCAACCCCCTGCGCGCCGCGAGCAGTCCCAGCGCGGCGGACACAGTGGTCTTGCCGACGCCCCCCTTGCCGGCCACCACGATCAGCTTGCGCTCCAGCGGTGTTGCCACGCCCCCATGATGACGCCGGGACGGGCGCGGGCGCTGAACCAACCCAAGCGCCGCCTACAATCCCGTGGGTGAGCGCCCCCGTTGCACAGAAGATCGACGTCGTCTACGACGAGCGCGGCCTGGTGCCCTGCGTGGTACAGGACTGGGACAGTGGCGAGGTGCTGACGCTGGCGTACATGAACGAGGAGGCGTTGGCACGCACGCGGGACACGGGGGAGCTGCACCTGTGGAGCCGCTCCCGCGGGGAGCTTTGGCACAAGGGGGCCACCAGCGGCAACACCCAGGCGGTGCGCGCGCTGCGCGTGGACTGCGACGGAGACACGGTGCTCGCACTCGTGGAGCCTGCGGGGCCTGCGTGCCACACGGGGGAGCGCACCTGCTTTCACCGCGGCGAGCGGCCGGAGATCGGCCAGCAGCCGCTCGCGCCCCACGAGACACTGCCTGCGCTCGAGCGCACCCTCGCCGAGCGCGCCCGTGAGCGCCCTGCGGGCTCCTACACCGTCGCGCTGCTGGAGGACCCGCGGCGGATCGGCGAGAAGGTGCGGGAGGAGGCCGAGGAGGTCGCGCGCGCTGCGCGGGAGGAGTCCGACGAGCGCGTCGACGAAGAGGCCGCCGACGTGCTCTACCACCTGCTCGTGCTGCTCCACAGCCGCGGTCGCGCGCTCGCCGACGCCGAGCGGGTGCTCGATGCCCGTCGCCGCTGAGCGCCCCGCGTCAGTCGACGCCGCGGACCTCGAGATCGAGCCGACGCTCGAGCGGGCGCGGGAGCTCGCGCGCGAGCACAACCTGGTCCCTCTGCGCCACACCTTCATCGCCGACTGCGAGACCCCCGTCTCCGCGTTCCTCAAGCTCCGCGGGCTCGCCCCCGAGGAGCCCGCGTTCCTGCTGGAGTCCGCCGAGCAGGGCCAGCGCATGGGCCGCTGGTCGTTCCTCGGCATCCGCCCCCGCGCGGTGGTCCGCTGGTCGCTGGGGGACGCGGGCGACCCCTACGCGTACGCCGCTGCCGCGCTTGCTCCCTACCGCCAGGCGCCGCTGCCCGAGCTGCCGCACTTCGCGGGGGGGGCCGTCGGCTTCTTCGGCTACGACCTCGTGCGCGCCGTCGAGCCGCTCGGGGAGCCGAACCCGGACCCGCTCGGGCTGCCCGACATGGCGCTGATGCTCTCCGACGTGGTCGTGGTGTTCGACCACCTCATGCACACGCTGACCGTGCTCGCCCACGCCTACGTCGAGGGCGACGGCGAGGGGGCGGGCGTCGAGAGGGACGGCGAGGGGGCGGGCGCCGAGGGCGAGGACTTCGAGCGCGCCTACGCGCGGGCGAGCGCCACGATCGCGCAGGTGCGCGCCGCGCTGGACGGCCCGCTGCCGCAGGACGCCGCGCGCCCGCGGCCCCGCGAGGCCCACCCGCCGGTGTTCGAGCCCGAAATTGAGCGCTCACAGTTCGAAGCGATGGTGGCGCGCATCGTGGAGTACGTGTACGCGGGCGACGCCTTCCAGGTCGTGCCCTCCCAGCGTTGGTCCGCCCAGATCGAGCAGGACGCCTTCTCGGTCTACCGCGGCCTGCGCGCGGTCAACCCCAGCCCCTACATGTACTTCCTGGACTTCGGTGACTTCCAGGTCGCCGGTGCGAGCCCCGAGCCGCTGCTGACGGTGACCGGCCGCACCGTCTCCACCTGCCCGATCGCGGGCACCCGCCCCCGCGGGGCGAGCGCCGAAGAGGACCGCCGGATCGCGCAGGAGCTGCTGGCCGACGAGAAGGAGCGCGCCGAGCACGTGATGCTCGTGGATCTCGGGCGCAACGACCTCGGTCGCGTGTGCGAGTTCGGCAGCGTGGAGGTGCAGACGTTCATGGCGGTCGAGACGTACTCCCACGTCATGCACATCGTCTCCACCGTCGACGGCCGCCTGCGCGAGGGGATCGCCCCGATGGACGCCCTGCGCTCGGTGCTGCCCGCCGGCACTCTCTCGGGTGCCCCCAAGGTGCGCGCGATGCAGATCATCGACGAGCTCGAGTCCGTCAAGCGCGGCGGTTACGGCGGCGCGATCGGCTACCTCTCCTACACCGGGGACCTGGACACCTGCATCCACATCCGCACCGTCGTCGTCAAGGACGGCCGCGCGTACGTGCAGGCCGGCGGAGGCACTGTCGCCGACGCCAAGCCCGCGTACGAGTACGAGGAGTCCCTCGCCAAGGCCCGCGCGGTGATGCGCGCGGTAGAGCTCGCCGCTGCTCAGCCGAACTGGCCGTAGAGACCTTGGAGACACCGTGCGCGTGCTGATGATCGACAACTACGACTCGTTCACCTACAACCTCGTGCAGTACCTCGGCGAGCTGGGGGCGGAGGTGGACACGGTGCGCAACGACCGCGCCACCGTCGAGGAGTTGCTCACGGGCGGCTACGAGCGCTGCGTCGTCTCCCCCGGACCGTGCACGCCCAACGAGGCCGGGATCTCCCTGGAGGTCGTGCGCCGGATGCCGGAGGCCGGCGTCCCCACGCTCGGGGTGTGCCTCGGCCACCAGGCCATGGCCCAGGCGTTCGGGGGGCGCGTCAGCCTGCTGCCCCCGGTGCACGGCAAGGCCACCACGATCGAGCACGACGGCCGCACGATCTTCCGGGAGCTCTCCTGTCCGCTCGAGGTGGGGCGCTACCACTCGCTGGTGGTGGACCCGGAGCTGCCCGACTGCCTGGAAGCCTCCGCGCGCGGCGACGGCGTGCTGATGGCCCTGCGCCACCGCGAGCTGCCGGCGGAGGGCGTGCAGTTCCATCCCGAGTCCGTGCTCACCGACGAGGGCAAGCTGCTGTTGAAGAACTTCCTTGCCTGATGCCCAACCCGATCCTCACCCGCGCGATCGACACGCTCGCCTCGCGCAAGGACCTCTCCGAACAGCAAGCCGCAGAGGTGCTCGCGGAGATCATGCACGGCGAGGTCTCCGAGACCCAGATCGCCGGCTTCCTGATCGCGCTGCGCACGAAGGGAGAGACGGTGCAGGAGCTCGCCGGGCTGGCGCGCACGATGCGTGAGCTCGCCGCCCACGTGCCGAGCGCGCGCGAGAACCTGCTCGACACCGCCGGGACCGGCGGGGGGCGACGGACCTTCAACGTCTCCACCACCGCCGCGCTGATCGCCGCCGGCGCCGGCTGCGCGGTGGCCAAGCACGGCAACCGCTCCGCCACCGGGCCCTCCGGGTCGGCCGACCTGCTGGAGGCGCTCGGCGCCCGCATCGACCTCGACCCCGGCGGCGTGGCGAGCTGCATCGAGGAGGCCGGCTTCGGCTTCATGTTCGCCCCCGCCCACCACCGGGCGACCCGCTTCGTGGTGCCGGTGCGCCGGGAGCTCGCGGTGCGCACGATCTTCAACCTGCTCGGCCCCCTCACCAACCCCGCCGGGGCCACCCGTCAGCTGATCGGGGTCTCCGAACCCCGCTTCCTGGAGGTGGTCGCCGGCGCGCTCGCGCTGCTCGGGGTGACACGCGCGCTGGTCGTCAGCGGTGAGGACGGGCTCGACGAGGTCTCCAGCTGCGCCCCCACCCACGTCGTGGAGGTCAACGGCCCCGACATCCGCCGCTACACAGTCGGCCCCGAGGAGCTCGGGATCGTGCCGGGCACCCCGTCGGACCCGGCGCTCGAGGGGGGCACGCCCACCGAGAACGCCGCCGTCACCCGCGCCGTCCTCCACGGCGAGGACGGGGTGGACAGGCCTCGAACCGACCTCGCCATCGTCAACGCTGGCGCTGCGATCTACGCCGCCGGTGTCGCCCCCACGCTCGCCGAGGGGGTGCAGGCCGCTCGCGCTGCGCTCGCCGACGGGGCCGCCGCACGGGCGCTGGAGGGCTACGTGCAGGCCACCCTCCGGCACGCCCCGGCCGAGGTGGCCCCGTGAACGCGACCGGTTCTCGCGGCGCCCGCGACGTACCCACCGTGCTCGAGCGCATCCTCGCCTCCACGCGTGAGGAGGTCGCTCGGCGCAAGCGCGAGCTCCCTCTGCAGGCGTGTGAGGCCCCCACCGGCGAACGGCCCTTCCGCGATGCCCTCGCGGGTCCGGGCATCGCGGTGATCGCAGAGTTCAAGCGCCGTTCCCCCTCTGCCGGGCGGTTGCGGGAGCGCCCAGAGGTGCGCGAGCTCGTGAGCGCCTACGCACGAGGCGGGGCCGCCGCCGTGTCGATCCTCACCGAGGGTCCCCACTTCGACGGCTCCCTGGAGGACCTGCGCGTGGCCCGGGCCGCGTGTGCGCTGCCGGTGCTGCGCAAGGACTTCATCGTCGACCCCTACCAGCTGCACGAGGCCCGCGCGGCCGGGGCCGACGCGGTGCTGCTGATCGTGGCGGCGCTGGACCAGCCCACGCTGCTCGCTCTGCACGACGTGGCTCGTGAGCTGGGCCTCGATGCGCTTGTCGAGGTGCACGACCGCCCGGAGCTGCACCGCGCTCTGGAGCTGGGGGCCGAGCTGGTCGGGATCAACAACCGCGACCTGAGCGACTTCACGGTGGACGTCGAGCGCACGTTTGCGCTGCTGGGGGAGATCCCCGACGGGGTGGCGGTGGTCTCGGAGTCGGGGATCGCCGGCCCCGAGCAGCTGCTGCGCCTGCACCAGCGGGGAGTGCGGGGGGTGTTGGTGGGGGAGACGCTGATGCGGGCCCCCGACCCCGAGGCCGCGTTGCGGGCCCTGGGAGGTTTTAGAGACACCGGGGCTGCCCTTTAGATCGCCTTCATCGCGACCGCTCATCCTGTGCTTACGATGAACGCTCTCTCCACACTCACACCGACCGCTCTCCCCACGACTGCCTCCATGCCTACGATCGCCTGCTCACCCACGACCACCTTCTCGCGATGAAACGCCTGTTCGCCATCCCCTTCCTCGCCGCTCTCGTCGGAGGCGGCGTCGTGGTGGCCGTGATCGCTGCAGCCGGCGGCCTGGGCTCCACCCAGGAGACGGTCACCCAGATCCAGGCCGCCTCGCCGGTGGCCTCCACCGCCACGTCCTCCACCGCGAGCACCGCCAAGGGCGCCGCCGCGCCGAGCGCCCACGAAATCTACGAGCGCACCGCGCCCTCCGTGGCCTACGTGACCTCCACGATCGTGCGCCAGAGCGCATCGCCCTTCGGCTTCGGCGAATCCCAGCAGCAGGGCATCGCCACGGGCTCCGGGTTCGTGATCAACTCCAACGGCACCGTCCTCACCAACTGGCACGTGGTCGAGAACGCCGTGAAGGTCACCGTCAGCTTCGAACACGGCAAGACCGTCGAAGCGCGCGTGGTCGGCAAAAACCCCTCCCAGGATCTTGCGGTGCTGCGCATCCCCACCGAAGGCCTCACCCTGCACGCGCTCACGCTCGGCAACTCCTCCGCCGTCCAGGTCGGCGAACCGGTGCTCGCGATCGGCAACCCCTTCGGGCTCAGCCGCACGCTCACCACCGGCGTGATCTCCGCCCTGCAGCGCCAGATCACCGCCCCCAACGGCTTCACGATCGACAACGTCCTGCAGACCGACGCCCCGATCAACCCCGGCAACTCCGGCGGCCCGCTGCTGAACGCCGAGGGTGAAGTGATCGGCATCAACTCCCAGATCGAGACCGGCGGCAGCGGCGGCGGCAACGTCGGCATCGGCTTCGCCGTGCCGATCAACACCGCCAAGTCCGAGCTCCCCGAACTCGAGAAAGGCGGCACGATCCGCGGCGCCTACCTCGGCGTCTCCACGATCACGGTCGACGGCTCGCTCTCCAGCCTGAACCTGCCCACCAAGAGCGGCGCGATGGTCGAGAAAGTCGAAGCCGGCACCGCCGCGGGCAAGGCCGGCGTCCACGCCGGCAACATCGAAGCGAAGATCAACGGCAGCGAAATCTCCGTCGGCGGGGACATCATCGTGTCGGTCGACGGCAAGCCGGTCACGAGCTCCGAAGACCTCGCCGAAGTGATCGGCAACAAGAAACCCGGCGACACCATCACCGTCGAACTGTGGCGCGCCTCGGGCAGCGGCGGCTACACCAAAAAGACGCTCACCGTCACGCTCGGCGAGCGCCCCAACTCGATCCCCAACCCCTCCACGCCGGAATAGCCGAGATCCTCTCGTTGCGCTAGCCTCCAGATTGGCTAGTGAGCGGATTGCTGACTCCTCGAAGCGCCCGCTACGGGCGCTTCGTCGTTGAGGGGGCCACCCGCTACCGTTGGCCTATGTCCGACGTCGCTCCTCGAGTCAAGGTCTGTGGCATCACCCGCTTGGCTGACGCCGAGCTCGCGGTCGAGCTCGGGGCGTGGGCGGTGGGCCTGATCTTCTACGAGGGCTCTCCCCGTGCGTGCTCCGCCGAGGCGGCGCTGCGCATCGCCACGGCGCTGCGCCGCCGGGTGGAGGTGTGCGGAGTGTTCGTCAACGCGCCCCTGGAGGGCGTCGTCCAGACCGCCGACGAGCTCGGGTTGACGATGCTGCAGCTGCACGGCGACGAGGGGCCCGCGTACTGCGCGGAGGCGGGGCACCGCACCGGCGCGCGCGTCATCAAGGCGGTGCAGGTCGCCACCGTCGGGGAGGTGCGCGACGTGGAGCGCTTCCACACCGACTTTCACCTGCTCGACGCGCGCTCGACTGTGCCCGGCAGGCGGGAGCTGCGCGGAGGGACTGGTGAGCCGTTCGACTGGAGCCTGCTCGCCGCCCGTCGCTCCTCGGTCCCGCTGATCCTGAGCGGGGGCCTTGGGCCGGAGAACGCCGCCGAGGCGATCCTCGCGTCCTCCCGTCAGGGACACCGCGCGAGACCGTTCGCCCTGGACACCGCCTCCGGCACCGAGGCCGCCCCGGGCCGCAAGGACCCCGAGCGTCTGCGTGCGTTCTTCGCCGCGACGCAGGGGGCCGCGGTAGTCTCGGCAGCGTGAGCACAGTCGAGCACCGCTTCGGGCGCTACGGGGGGCAGTACGTCCCCGAGACGCTGATGCCCGCGCTCGCGGAGCTCGAGCAGGCGTGGGTGGCCGCCCGTGCGGACCCGGCCTACCGCGCGGAGCTCGACGGCCTGCTGCGCGACTTCGGCGGGCGCCCCACCCCGCTGTACCGCGCGCGGCGGCTCTCCGAGCGTCTCGGGCGGCCGGTGTACCTCAAGCGCGAGGACCTCAACCACACCGGCTCGCACAAGCTCAACAACGCCCTCGGCCAGGCGCTGCTGGCGCGGCGGATGGGCAAGCGCCGCGTGATCGCCGAGACTGGTGCCGGGCAGCACGGCGTCGCCACCGCGACCGTCTGCGCGCTGCTTGGCCTGGAGTGCGTCGTGTACATGGGCGTCGAGGACACCCGCCGCCAGCGCCCCAACGTGCAGCGCATGGAGCTGCTCGGCGCGCGGGTGCAGCCCGTGGACGCCGGCGCGCGCACGCTCAAGGAGGCGACCTCGGCGGCGATCCGCGACTGGGTGACTCACGTGGCGGACACCCACTACGTGATCGGCTCCGTCGTCGGCCCCGCGCCGTACCCCGCGCTCGTGCGCGACCTGCAGCGGGTGATCGGCGACGAGGCCCGCGCGCAGATGTTCGAACGCGAGGGGCGCCTGCCCGCGCGCGTGGTGGCGTGCGTCGGGGGGGGCTCCAACGCGCTCGGGATCTTCACCGCGTTCCTCGAGGACCCCGCCGTCGAGCTGGTCGGCGTGGAGGCCGGGGGGGAGGGCGTGGACACGCCGCGCCACGGGGCCCCCCTCACCGTCGGCGGCCGCGCGGGCGTGCTGCACGGGGCGCTCTCCGCGGTGATGCAGGACGAGGAGGGCCAGATCGTCGAGGCGCACTCCGTCTCCGCGGGCCTCGACTACCCCGGCACCGGTCCGCAGCACGCGCACCTGCGCGACTCGGGCCGCGCCCGCTACGTCGCCGTCACCGACCGCGACGCGCTCGCCGCCTTCGGAGAGGTGGCCCGCCTGGAGGGCATCATCCCGGCGCTCGAGACCGCGCACGCGCTCGCGTGGGTGCTGGCCCAGCCCGACGGGGATCTCGACCTCGTGTGCCTCTCCGGGCGCGGGGACAAGGATCTCGCCGAGGTGCTCGCCCGCTCATGAGCGGTGCCGAGCGCATCGCCCAGGCGTTTGCCGGCGCCGCACGCGAGGGACCGAATAGGGAGACACTCGCTTTGCCGAAGCCGGGTGACACGCGCCTTCGGCGCTGGCCGATTCGGGGATGCGAGCGCAGCGAGTGTCTCCCTGATCGGTCCCCGTTTCGGCCAGCATCCCCGATTCGGCCAGCGGCTGCGCTGATGCCCTACCTGATGGGCGGCTACCCCACGCTCGCCGACTCCGTGCGCATCGGCGAGGCGTGCGTGCAGGCCGGCGCGGACGTACTCGAGCTGGGCGTGCCCTACTCCGACCCGCTCGCCGACGGGCCCGTGATTCACGCGGCCGCGACCAGCGCGCTCGCCGCGGGGGCCTCGCTCGCCGGGGTGCTGGAGGTCGCGCGCTCGCTCGCCCCCGCCGTGCCGGTCGTGTTGATGTGCTACGCCAACCAGGTGCTCGCGCCCGGCGCCGGCGCCTTCGTGGAGCGCCTCGCCCGCACGGGGGCCTGCGGGCTGATCGTGCCCGACCTGCCCTACGAGGAGGCCGGCGAGGTGCTCGCCGCCTGCGACACGCACGGCCTCGCGCTCGTGCCGCTGGTCGCCCCCACCACCCCGGCGGCGCGCCTCGCGGAGATCGGGGCCCGCGCGCGCGGGTTCCTGTACACCGTCTCCGTCGTCGGCACCACCGGGGAGCGCGCGGCGCTCGCGGAGCGCTTCGCGGAGGTGGTCGCCCGCGCGCGGGCAGCCACCGCCGTGCCGGTCGCGCTCGGCTTCGGGATCTCCACGCCCGCGCAGGCGCGCGAGGCGGCCGACGCGGGGGCCGACGGGGTGATCGTCGGCAGCCGCCTCGTGCGCGCCGCGGGGGAGTCCGCCGATCCCGCCGGGGCGGTCGGCGCGCTCGTCGCCGAGTTCGCCGCGGCGCTCGAGTCCTGAGACGCCGGTCGGGAGGCCCTACCCGTGCAACCCGCCCGCGCGGCCGGTAGGATGCGCTGGCGATGGGATTGATCCTGACCGTCACCGCCGGCCTCGTCGTGTGGATCGTGCTGTGGGCGCTGGGCGCCAAGGGGTTCGACGCGTTCATGCTCGCCGCGGCCATCATGCTCATCGGCGCCTGCGTGCGGATCCTCTCCGGCTACCTGCCCGGCCGCCGCCGCAGCGGCGCCTGAGCCCGCCGGTGCGTGCGCGCTGGCTCCTGCTCACGCTACTGGTGCTCCCTGCCCTGGGCGGCTGCGGAGGGGTCGGGGTGTCCACCGCCTCGACCACCCCCGGCAACGAGCTGACCGTCTACTCCAGCCTCCCGCTCGAGGGCCCTTCCGCCGCGGCCTCCCAGCAGATCATTGACGGCGAGAAGCTCGCCCTCGCCCAGGTCGGTGGGCGCGTGGGGCGCTTCAGGATCGACTACGCCTCGCTCGACGACGCCAACCCCACGACTGGGCGCTGCCGCACCCGGGATCACCGCCACGTACGCCCGCGTCGCCGCGCAGGACACCTCCACGATCGCCTACCTCGGCGACCTCGACTCGGCCGCCTCCGCCGTCTCGCTGCCGCTGACCAACGCCGCCGGGATCCTCCAGGTGAGCCCGGGGAGCCCCTACGTCGGGCTCACCTCCTCGCTCGACGCCGGCCAGGACGAGCCTTACCGCTTCTACCTCACCGGGCAGCGCACCTTCGGCCGTCTGGTGCCCGGCGATCCGGTGCAGACCGCGGCCCAGGTGCGGCTGGCGCGCGCGCTGCACCTGCGGCGGGTGTACGTGCTCGAGGACCAGGACCCCTTCAACCTGCCGCTCGCGGAGCTCTTCGCCGAAGACGCCCGGCGCACCGGCCTTGAAGTCGTAGGCGAAGAACAGCTCGACACCGAAGGCACCACCGAATTCGCGGGGGTGGTCCAGAAGGTGCTCGCCAGCGGCGCCCGCGCGGTGTTCTTCAGCGGGGCGCCGGGCGCCGGGACCGTCGCGCTGTGGCAGCAGCTGCACGCGGCCGACTCGCACCTGCGCCTGCTCGGCTCGAGCGCGCTCGCCGAACCGGCCTTCGCCGCTCGCAGCTCGGCTCCGCGGCGGCCCACACGTACCTGACCACCCCGCTGCTGCCGCTCTCGCGCTACCCCGCCCCCGCCCAGCAGGTCCTGGCCGCCTACCAGCGGCGCTTCCACCGCGCGCCCGGGCCCTACGCGCTGTACGGGTACGAGGCGATGAGCGTCGTGCTGTACGCGATCCGCCGCGCCGGACGCCACGGCGACGACCGCGCCGCGGTGATCCACCAGTTCTTCGCGATCCGCGACCGCGACTCGGTGCTCGGGCGCTACTCGGTGCTGCCTGATGGCGACACCACGCTCTCGCGGTACGCCGTCGATCGCGTCGAGGGGGGGCGCCTGGTGTTCTACCGGGCGTTCTCGCTGCCGCCCGCGAGGCTGAAGCGCTCAGCGGCTCTCCAGCGCCGCGTTCAGTGCTTCGTCCAGGTGGGGGTGACGGAACTCGTAGCCGAGCACTAGTGGCTTGACGGGCAGCACGCGCGCTCCGGTGGTCACGATCTGCGCCATCTCGCCGTAGAGCGCTCGCAGTGCTACGCCTGGCACCGGCAGCAGCGCGGGGCGGTGCAGGACCCGGTCGAGCGCGCGGGAGAGCTCGCGGTTGGTGACTGGCTCCGGGGCCGTCCCGTTGACCGGGCCCGACCACCGCTCGTCGGCGAGCGCGGCGCACACGATGCCCACGAGGTCCTCCACGTGGATCCACGACACGTACTGGCGCCCGCCCGCGACGGGGCCGCCCACGCCGAGGCGGAAGGGGGGCAGCATCTTCGCGAGCGCCCCGCCGCGGCGGTCGAGCACGACCCCCGTGCGCACCTGCACCGTGCGCACTCCGAGCTCCTGCGCCGCGCGCGCCTGCGCCTCCCACGCGACGCACACCTCCGCCAGGAAGTCCCTTCCCGCGGGCGCCTCCTCGTCCAGCGGCTCCTCCCCGTGCGCGCCGTAGTAGCCGACCGCCGAGGCGCTCACCACCACCTTCGGTCTGCCTGCGCTGCCCCTGCTGCCTGCGCCGGTCCCAGTGCTCCCGCTGCCCCCGCTGCCTGCGCCGGCCCTTCGACTCCCGCTGTCCCCGCTGCTCCCGTCACCCGTGCTGCCCGCGCCGGCACGGCTGCCCTGTAAGCCGCACTCGCGCAGACCCTCCACGAGGTGGCGCGTGCCGATCACGCGGCTCTCGCGGATCGCCCGCTTCGCACTCGCCGTCCACCGCTGCGCGACGTTCTCCCCCGCGAGGTGAACTACGACGTCGCGCCCCTCAAGCGCCTGCACGGGCGCCCGTTCGTTCAGCAGGTCCCAGCTCACCGCCTGCACGCCGAGCGTCGCCTCGGCCCGGGCGGGGTCGCGCGAGAGCACCGTGACCTCGGCGCCCTCGGCCAGCAGCCGTGCGAGCAGCGTGGTCCCGATCAGGCCCGTCGCGCCGGTGACCGTGACCCGCATCGTCTCACGCCGCGGTGGGCGTGGCGGTTGCGGTGTCGCCCTGCGCGAAGCCGACCTCCTGGCCGGCCAGCGCCATGCCGCTGGCGCGCGCCTGGTCGGCCACCGCCGCGGCCACGGCGGGGGCGACGTCGCGGTTGAAGACGGAGGGGATGATGTAGTCCTCGCGCAGCTCCTCCTCGGGGACGATCGCCGCGATCGCGCGGGCGGCGGCCATCTTCATCTCCTCGGTGATCGCGCGTGCGCGTACGTCCAGCGCGCCGCGGAAGATCCCGGGGAAGCACAGCACGTTGTTGATCTGGTTGGGGTAGTCCGAGCGGCCGGTCGCCATGATGCGCACGTACGGCGCGGCCTCCTCGGGGACGACCTCGGGGTTGGGGTTGGCCATCGCGAACACCATCGCGTCGTCGTTCATGCGTGCGAGCGCCTCCGCCGGCAGCGCGTGCGCGCCGGAGACCCCGACGAGCAGGTCGGCGCCCTCGATCACGTCCGCCGGGGCACCCGCGCGGCACTCGGGGTTCGTGACCTCCGCGAACCACCGCTTCACGGGGTTCATCGAGCCGTCGAGGTAGTCCTCGCGGCGCACGTGCAGTGCTCCCCGGGAGTCCGCGCCGACGATGTTGGCGACGCCCGCCTCGCGCAGGATCTTCGTCACCGCGATCCCCGCGGCGCCCAAGCCGATGACCAGCACGTGCAGGTCCTCGAGGCGCCGGCCGGTGAGCTTCACCGCGTTCAGCAGCGCCGCCATCACCACCACCGCGGTGCCGTGCTGGTCGTCGTGGAAGACCGGGATCTCGAGCTCCTCCTTGAGGCGCTCCTCGATCTCGAAGCACCGCGGCGCGGAGATGTCCTCGAGGTTGATCCCCCCGAACCCGGGGGCGATCAGCTTCACGGTGCGCACGATCTCGTCGGGGTCCTTCGTGTCGAGGCAGATCGGGAACGCGTCGACGCCCGCGAACTCCTTGAACAGGCACGCCTTGCCCTCCATCACCGGCATCGCCGCCGCGGGGCCGATGTCGCCGAGCCCCAGCACCGCGGTGCCGTCGGAGACCACCGCCACGGTGTTGCGCTTGATCGTGTACTGGGCCGCCTTGTCGGGGTCGTCGCGGATCGCGATGCACACCCGCGCGACGCCCGGGGTGTAGACCATCGAGAGGTCGTCGCGCGTCTTCATCTGGTGCTTGTTGTGCTGTTCGATCTTGCCGCCCACGTGCAGCAGGAACGTGCGGTCGGTGGTGTCCACCACCTCGACGCCCGCGACCGCCTCGATCGCCTCCAGGATCCGGCCCCAGTGTTCGCGGTTGGCGGCGTCCACGACGACGTCCCTGATGCTGGCGCCCGCGTCGGTGTCCACGAGGTCGACCGCGCCGACCACCCCGCCGGCCTCGCCGATCGCGGTCGTCACCAGCCCCACCACGCCCGGCGTGTCGTCCAGCCGGACGCGGATCGTGAGGCGGTACTGCGCGCTGGGGGTGACGTTCACGTGCGAGGGCTCCTGTCCGGTCGAGGGTCAGCCATCTTATTGCTCGGCCCCGGTCTAAAGTGCCCCGTCGTGCGGCGCCTCTTCCTGATCGACGGCCCCTCGCTCGTCTACCGCGCCTTCTTCGCGCTGCCCGAGTCGATCGCGACCTCCACCGGGGTGCCCACCAACGCGATCTTCGGGTTCGCCTCGATGCTCGTCAAGATCGTCACCGAGTACGGAGTCTGCCCCACGGTCGTCGCATGGGACGCCGGCACCTCCGGGCGCACGGAGCTGTTCCCCGAGTACAAGGCCCAGCGCCGCTCGCGCCCGGACCTGCTCAAGCAGCAGTGGCCCGCGATGGAACCGCTGGTGGAGGCGTTCGGCTACCGCAACGTGCGGGTCGAGGGCTACGAGGCCGACGACGTGATCGCCTCGCTCACCGCGCGCGCGCTCGCCGCCGACCCCTCGGTCCCCGTGACGATCGTGACCGGCGACCGCGACGTCTTCCAGCTGATCGACGAGGGCGGCCTCGTCGAGGTGATGGCCACGGCGCGGGGGATCACCGACACCAAGCTCTACGACCACCAGGCGGTGCTCGACCGCTACGGGATCCCGCCCGCGCTGATCCCCGACTTCTACGGCCTGAAGGGCGACACCTCCGACAACATCCCCGGGGTCCCCGGGATCGGCGAGAAGACCGCCTCCGAGTTGATCCAGCGCTACGGCCCCCTGGAGGAGGTGCTCGCCCACATCCCCGACATCTCCGGCGCGAAGCGCAAACAGAACCTGCGCGAGCACGCCGAGGACGCCCGCGTCTCCAAGCGCCTGGCGACCGTCGACCGCGCCGTCGCGCTCGACCTCGACCCCGCCGCCGAGGCCGCCCGCGAGCCCGACCGCTCGCGCCTGCGCGAGGTCTTCCGCGAGTACGAGCTGCGCGACCCCCTGCGCCGCCTGGAAGAGGCGCTCGCCGAGGGAGAGTTGGCGGTGCCCGCCGGCCCGACGGAGGTGCGGCTCTCCGGGCGCGTGCGCGCGGGGGCAGTTGGGGACATCCCCGCGCTTGCCGCCTCCGCGGCCGGTCCGGAGCCGCCCGAGCTGTGTCTCTCCGTGCGCCCCCCCGAGACGCCCGAGGGTGCGCTGTTCGCGGAGGGCGCCGGCTGGCGTTTTGCGGTCACGCTCGGCCCCGCGGGCGGGAGCGGGAGCGCCGCAGCCGCGGAGGATGCCAAGACCGCGAAGGGAGCGGGGGGGACTGGGGTTGCGGCGGGGGGCACCGCGCTCCCCGAGGTCCTCTGTGGCGACTGCGAGGGCTCCGAAGAGGTGTCCGGCGCCTGCGGGGCCCTCCCGGTGGTCGTGCACGACGCGAAGGCCCTCGGCCTCGTGCCGGCGGGTCTCGTGCACGACACGATGCTCGGCGCCTACCTGCTGGAGCCGGCGCGGCGCGGCTACCCCTTCGCGGAGCTCTGCGAGGAGCGGGGGCTGGCCGCCGACGTGGAGGACCCCGCGGCCGGCGAGGCGCTGCTCGTGGGGGCGCTCGCGGCGTGGCAGCGCGAGCAGATCGCCGAGCGGGGCCTCGAGGGGCTGATGCGCGACGTCGAGCTGCCACTCGTGGGGGTGCTGCGCGCGATGGAGCTCGCTGGGGTGCGCCTCAACCTGCCCCGCCTGCAGGAGGTCGCGGCGCGCGTGCGCGAGGAGATCGCGGAGCTCGAAGGAGAGATCTTCGCGCTCGCCGACGAGGAGTTCCTGATCGCCTCGCCCCAGCAGCTCGGGGAGATCCTGTTCGAGAAGCTCGGCCTCTCGCGCAAGCGGCGGGGCAAGATCGGCTACTCGACCGACGCGCGCGTGCTGCAGGCGATCCGCTCCGAGCACGCGATCGTGCCCAAGATCGAGCGCTGGCGGGAGCTCTCGACGCTGATCAAGACTTACTTCGACGTGCTCCCCGGCCAGGCCGACGAGCGCTCGCGGATCCACACCACCTTCCTGCAGGCCGTGGCCCAGACGGGGCGCCTGTCGAGCACCAACCCCAACATGCAGAACGTCCCGATCCGCACCGCGCTGGGCCGCGAGATCCGCGGCTGCTTCGAGGCCGAGGAGGGCCGCGTGCTGATCTCCGCGGACTACTCCCAGATCGAGCTGCGCGTGCTCGCACACGCCGCCGAGGAGCCGGTGCTGAATGAGGTCTTCGCGCGCGGCGAAGACGTCCACACCGCCACGGCCTCCCAGGTCTTCGGCGTCCCCTCCGAGCAGATCGACCCCGGGATGCGCGCGAAGTCCAAGATGATCAACTACGGGATCGTCTACGGCCTCTCCGACTACGGCCTCGCGGACCGCCTCAACATCCCCCGCGAGGAGGCGCGGGAGTTCATCGACGCCTACCTCGCCCGCTTCCCGCGCGTCGCGCAGTTCATGGCCGACACGATCGAGCGCGCCAAGGAGGAGGGCCACGTCACCACCCTGTGGGGCCGCCGCCGCCAGATCCCCGAGCTGCGCGCCCGCAACTTCCAGGTGCGCTCACTCGGGGAGCGCTTGGCGGTCAACACGGTGGTGCAGGGCACCGCCGCGGACATCATCAAGCTCGCGATGGTCCGCTGCCACGGGGCGCTCGCCGCGAGCGGCCTGGCCACTCGCCTGATCCTCACGATCCACGACGAGCTGCTCTTCGAAGCGGACCCCGCCGAGCTCCCCGCCGCGCGTGAGCTGATCGAGCGCGAGATGGTCGGGGTGTGGGAGCTCGAGCCTCCGATGGCCGTCGAGGTCGGGGTCGGACACAACTGGCTGGAGGCGAAGTGAGCCGGGTGGTGGCCGTCCTGCTCGCCGGCGGGGCCGGGGCGCTGGTCGGGATGCAGGCTCCTGTCAACGCGCGTCTGGGCCGGGGGGTCGGCAGCCTGCAGGCGGCAACCCTCTCATTCGTGGTCGGCACTGTCGCGCTGCTCGTGGCCGCCTCGGTCGCGCATGGGGGCCTCGGCAGCTTCCGCCACGCGGGAGGCATCCCGTGGTGGGCGTTCATCGGCGGCCTGCTGGGGGCGACCTACGTGACCGTCGCGATCCTCACCGTGCGCACACTCGGCGCGACCGGCCTCACCGCGGCGGTGATCACCGGCCAGCTCGCGATCTCGGTCGCGATCGATCGCCTCGGCCTGTTGGGGATCGCACGCCAGCCGCTCGCTGTCCACCGCATCGTCGGGCTGGTGCTGCTCGTCGCGGGGGTCGCGCTGGTCGTGCGGCGGTAGGGGTAAATCCTGTATGGTTGAACCGTCCGTTGTTCAAGACGAGGCAAGGGATTCGACCGTAGGTGCGCAAGCGAACAAGCAGGCGGCGCAGACCGCCCGCGCGGCGTGCGGGAGCGGTAAGGAGCCGACCGACGCATCCGGACACACGGTCCGCGGCCAAGCCCGCCGTCGAACGACTCGAGCACGCGGATGCCGAGCGCTCTGGTTCGGCTCCGACGCCGGCTGAGGGTGGCTCGCTGCGGCATGAGCTGGCCGGAAAGGTCATCTCGCTGCGGACGATGGAGCCAGTCTGTCCGTGCCTGCGTACTCCTCGCCGTCGGTCTCCTGCTGGCAGGGCTGATCGTCGGTCTGCTAGGGGACGCGGGCCTGCCCGGCACGACGCTGGCCGCGGGGGGCATCGGGCCGATCGCCATTTCGCTTCCTGCCCTCGTGTTGATCGTGCTGTCGTTCGGATTGGCGTGGTGCTTCGCTGTGACGGCGGTTCTCTACGCCCACCCGCTGCTGCGGCTGGCGGTCCTCGCGGGATTCACCGTTGCGATACTCGACCAGGGCTCGGCGTTCTTGCCCGCGCTCTACTCGGGCCGAGCCGCAGCCATGCTGGCTGGCCTCGTACTGCTCTGGCTTGCGGTTGGCGCACACGGGTTGCGCACGCGCCGCGGCGCCGGTCCACCGCTGAGGTCGACCACGGAGCGAGTCGGCGCCGCGGTGGTCTTCGTGTTGGTCGCGGCGATTCAGGTGCTCGCCTGGTGGGCCTCGCGCGCGGCGCACGTACCCGGTGTATTCGCCGTGGGCTTCGTTTTGGAGCTCACCTCCTTTGCGCTGCTGGCGACTGTCTTCGTCGCCTCCTCGGGAGCCGACTTCGCCCAGGCGGCAGGTGTCCTCGGCGACACGATCGGCGCGCAGATCGACAAGCGTGGACGTTGGTGGCTACCGGCTGCGGCGCTCGCGCTCGCCGCCGGACTGCTCGTGCGAGCCGTGAGCAGTGTCTCCTGGTCTCTGCCCGGGCAGGTGGCGCTGGGCGTCCTCGCGGGAGCGGTGGTGGCCGCGGTGGTCAAGCGTCACGGCGACAGGCTGGCGTCGGGCGGTCGGCTGCCTTCCTGGGCCACCCTCCTCGCGGGCGCTCTGCTCGCGGCGGCGCTCACGGTGGCGGCCGGCCTCGCGAGTCCGGCGCCGGTCGCCTACAAGCTTCCGCCTCCGACGCTCGTGTATCGCCGCGCGTCCGCACCGCGGTTCTCGATCGCCTACCCACCAGGGTGGCAGGCGATCTCTGCCGCCCTACCCTCCGGGCTCTCACGATTCGACCTTGCGGGCGAACCGGCGGGCGTGCCCGCCCTCGGCGAGCTGCTCGCCTTTCACCGGATTCCACTGGAAGCCCCTCCCACGCCAGGTGAGGAACGCGCTTTCCTGCAGAGGGCGGAGACGCTGAACTTCAAACCGAGCGTCGCCCAGGTGGGACCGACCTCGACCGCGGACCGCTTTACCCTCTCGGTGCTCGTCTCCGGCCAGGTGCGCCTGCGCGGCCTGGTCAGGCTGCGCTTTGCACCCACCTACGTGTGGGTGGTGCAGGTGCTGGGCAACCCCGCGGTCTGGTCTGACGTCTCGCCCGTCGCCGCCGCCATGCTCGACAGACTGGCGGACCGATCTCGGCGCCCAGGGCGTCTCTCTCACGCCCACCATCAGGTCCGTTGCCACGCCGGTCGGCGACTTCGGCGTCATCGCGTTGGGGCTGGCTGCCCTGCTCGGCTGCGTGCTGCTCACGACCAGGCCCAGCCCCTCGGTGCTCGCGGCAGGAACGTGTCTGATGGCGGCGATGCTGCTGGCGGGGCTGACCAATCTGCGCGAGGTGGTCGCGGTGGCCGCCGGCCACAGGGTGCACGGAGTCCCACACCTGAGCTTTCCGGGTGTCGAGGCGACGGTGGCGATCCCGCTCGTGGCCCTTGCGGTGGCGGCCGTGTGGCCACGACGCTCGACGGGGCCGCGGTACTTCACCAGGGCGCTCCCGCCGCTGGTGGTCCTCGCCGCCGTGGTGCTTCTCCTCGACCTGCTCTTCGGTCTTTACGCGAACATCGCCGCGGAACGCCCCCTCACGGCAGCCGAGGTGGCGTTCCTGCTCGCGGCTCTGCTGTGGGATGTCGCCTTCTCTGGCGAGCTGGTCAACCGCGATGGGCGTCTGGTGCGACGCCCGGCGCGCGTACTGCTCTACATGGGCTACATGCTGGCCGCCGGCGCCACCGTCCTGTATTTCGCCTCCGGCCACAGCCTGGGAACGCTGAAGATCCAGGGCACCTTCAGTCTCGAGGCCGAGACGGCCCTCAGTCTGGCCTTCGTCGGCGTCGCCTACGCGATCGTGACCACCGCCGGGCGGCTCACACACAGGGCGGGCGCAGCCGCCACCGCGGATGACTGACGCTTGACCGCTGCCCGCGGGGATCTCAGCGAACCGGCCGTGGTGGAGCGTCCAGATGAGTTGTCCTGCCCGCCTTTCGGCGGGCAGGAGCGGGCGGATGCTGCAATCGCGCGGGCGCGCTCCAGCAGCAGGACGGCTGGTCCCGCGCAGCGAGTCAGTGCACCGCGGCGTACGCCTCCGCGAGCAGGCGCACGCCCTGCTCGAGTGCGGGCTCGGAGAGGTTGCCGTAGCCGAGCACCAACCCGGGCGGGCCGCCCGCGGCGAAGCGGTGCCAGGCGAGGCCCTCCGCTCCCACTCCCCGCTCGGCGGCGGCGCGGAGCAGCGCGGGCTCGTCGGCCTCCTCCGTCAGCAGCACCAGCTCGAAGAGCCCGGCCGCCGCACCGCTCGCGGTCGCCTGCGGCAGCCAGCGCCCGAGCGCGCCGAGCAGGGCCTCGCGACGGCGCTGGTAGCGCGCGCGCATGCGCCGCACGTGCCGGTCGAGCTCTCCGCGGGCGATGAAGTCGCGCAGCGCGAGCTGTCCGACCACCTCCGAGCCGCTGTCCTCGACGGCCTTCGCCGAGGACAGCTCCCACGCCAGCCACGAGGGCGTCAGCATCCAGCCGAGGCGCATCCCCGGCGCCAGGCGCTTGGAGGCGGAGCCGATGTAGAGGACCCGCTCGGGGGCGAGCCCCTGCAGCGCGCCGACCGCCACGCGGTCGTAGCGCAGCTCGGCGTCGAAGTCGTCCTCGACGATCAGTCGCTCCTCGCTCTCGGCCCACTCGACCAGCTCGGCCCGGCGGGTGGGGCTGAGCACCGTGCCGGTGGGGAACTGGTGCGCGGGCGTCACGACAACCACGGCGGCGTCGCTCTGAGCGAGCTCTCCCACACACAGCCCCTTGGCGTCGACGGGGACGGGCACCACCTCGAGGCCCGACTGCTCGGCGATCAGCCGGTGCACGTGCCAACCGGGGTCCTCCAGCGCGATCACGTCCACGCCGTGGCCGCGCAGCACGCGGCAGGCGAGCGAGAAGCCCTGCTGGAAGCCGGTGCAGATCGTCATGTGCTCGGTGTCGGCCGCGGTGCCGCGGACGCGGCCGAGGTAGTCGGCGAGCGCTTCGCGCAGCCCGGGGTGCCCGCGCGGGTCGCCGTAGCCGAGCGCGTCGATCGGCGACTCGCGCAGCGCCGCGCGCAGCGAGCGCAGCCAGCGGTCGCGGGGGAAGCCCGCGAGGTCGGGCAGGCCGGGGTGGAAGTGGTAGGGGAAGCTCGGCAGCAGCGAGCGGGCGGGAGCGCGCGGGGTGGAGGCCCGCACCGCGGTGCTCACCAGCACCGGCGCTCCCTGGCGGGTGGTGAGATAGCCCTCGGCGGCCAACTGGCTGTACGCCTCGCTCACCACACCGCGCGAGACGCCCAGCTCGGCCGCCAGACCGCGCGTCGAGGGCAGCGCCGCGCCGGGTGGCAGGCGCCCCGTGCGAATCGCCTCGCGGATGCCGCTGACGAGCTGCTCGCCCAGCGACAGCTCGCCGCCGCGGTCGAGCTCCACCAGCAGATCAGGGCCGTTATGGCCTCTGGGTTGCGCGTGCCCGTCCCAGATACGCCCGCGGCCCCCGGGTTGTGCGAGTCGGCCCTGTCCGTCCCAGATACGCCCGGGCCCGCCCCCGAGCCAGTCGTGCCAATCCTGGTCGCTTGCGGGTCGTGGGGGGAGATGTCTCTTTACACCTGCCATATATCAGCAACTGGTCTTGTATGGCGGGGCACAACTGGAACTTTACTGTAGGCCAGTTGCTATATAGCGTGAACTCAAACAAAACTCTCGACCCGGAGGACACCATGAGCCAGATCACCGTTGTGGGAGGCGGACTTGCAGGGCTGACGGCCGCGGTCGCTTGTGCCGAGGGCGGCGCGAAGGTTCGCCTGTTGGAGGCGCACGACGCGCTCGGCGGGCGGGCGCGCAGCGCCGACGGGCCGTACAAAGCAAACCTCGGCCCGCACGCCCTCTACAGCGACGGCCCCCTGTGGCAGTGGCTGTCGGAGCGCAACCTGCTGCCCGCCCACGTCCGCCCGCCGCTCGGCGGCGCGCGGTTTCGCTGGCAGGGAGCCGTGCAGCGCACCCCGCCGCTGGGGGCCATCCCAGCCGTCATGCGCCTGCGCGGCCGCAGGGCGCCGGTCGAGCGCGACTTCCGCAGCTGGGCCACGAGTCACACCGACGAGCGCACCGCCGCGATGCTCTCCTCGGCCGCCGGCGTCTACACCTTCCACCACGACCCGGGCGAGCTCTCCGCGGCGTTCGTGTGGGAGCGCACCGTGCGCCTGTTCCTCTCGACCCCGCCGCCCGCGACGGTGGTGCGCTACGCCACCGGAGGCTGGAGCGGGCTGGTCGCGCCGCTGGAGCGCCGCGCGCGGGAGCTGGGCGTCGAGGTGCAGACCGGCCACCGCGTGGAGGCACTGCCCGATCCTCCGGTGATCCTCGCCACCGAGCTCCACCAGGCGAGCGAGTCTGCTGGGGGGCGAGCCGCTGAGCGGGTTGAGCGGACGGACGGTGTGCCTCGACGTGGGCCTCACCCGCCGCCGCGGCGACCCGTGGATCGTCTCCGATCTCGACGAGTCGGGCTGGATCGGGCGCTACTCCTCCTCGGATCGCGAGATCGCTCCAGCCGGACACGAGCTGATCCAGACGCAGATGCCGATTCGCCCCGGCGAGAGCGTCGATCAGGCGGGCGCACGCCTGGAGCGGCTGATCGACCAGTCGGTCGCGGAGTGGCGCGCGCGCGAGACGTGGCGCCGCCGCCAGGTGATGGACGCCCGCTCCGGGGCGCTCGACCTCCCCGGCGCCACCTGGCGCGACCGCCCGGCGGTCGATCGCGGCAACGGCGTCTACCTCGCGGGTGACATGATCGCCGCCCCAGGGCTGCTCGCCGAGGTCTCCTGGGCCAGCGCCGTGGAGGCGAGCCGGCTCGCGCTGGCCGCGGTGGAGGCCGCGCGCCCGCGGCTGCGCAAGGTGGCCTGACCGACGAACGAGGCCGGGGCGATGCGCGCGTAGTGCTCGAAGGCCCAGGCGCACACGCGCGGGTCCTCCAGGCCGCGCGCGAGTACGGTGACTGCGCGCGAAGGGGTCAGGCGCCCCACGGCGCGCTGGGTGAAGAGCAGCGAGCGAAACTTCCAGGCGTGCGTGTCGGAGAACGCGCCGTAGCGGGCCAGCGCCTGCTCGCGGGTGCGGGCGCCGGCGAGCACCGCGCGCAACTCGCGCCCGCAGGCGAGACCGAAGTACAGCGCGGTGCGGATGCCCTCCGCGGTGAGCGGCAGGCAGTGGCCCGCGGAGTCGCCCACGAAGAACACGCCGTCCTCGACCGCGGGGCGCAGCTCGTGGGGGATCCAGTTGCCCTGGTAGCCGCTCTCTCCGAGGCCGAGCTCGTGGGCGAGGCGCACCGTGGGCTCGCGCACGTGGTGGGCGGGCCAGAAGGAGCCGACGCCCACGCGCACCTCGCCTGCGGCGGGGAAGCTCCAGGAGTAGCCCGAGCGGATGTAACGCGGGTCGATCCACAGCTCCATCTCCTCCCCGGCCCCCTGGGGGTGCACCTCCAGGCCCCGCGAGAGCCGTGCGCGCGGCGGCTGGATCGGCGCTGCGTGCGAGAGCAGCCGGCGCCAGCCGAGCGCGTCGACGATCAGCGGCGCGCGCAGCTCCCCGCGGTCGGTGCGCACCGTGAAGCCCTCGCGGGCCTCGACGGTGGCGGTCTCGAAGACGGTGCCCTCCGCGCGCGCCTGCTCCCACAGCAGCGCGCACAGGGCGGGGTAGTCGAAAGTCGAAAACGTCCACGGCAGCCTCCACCGCGCGCTGTGCCAGGGGGTGTGCACCACGAGCTCGCCAAAGGTCTGCAGCAGTGTGGAGCGCAGCCCGAGCGCGTCGAGCCACGTGGTGGGGACGGCGCACGCGGAGGTCTGGCGCTCGCCGATCTCGTAGCGGTCCACCACGAGCACCCGTGCGCCCGAGCCCGCGAGCTCCCGGGCGACCGCGAGGCCCGCGAAGGAGGCCCCGCAGACAAGCACGTCGCAGTCACGCTCCAGGCGGGTACGCGCCGCTCCCCGCTTGGTCGCTCGCACAGGCACGCCCGTCATGATACGAGCGCTGCGCGACTCGGGAGCGCGGCGCGAGCAGCACCGGCGCGGGTGGGCACTCATGTCCACGACGCTGCGCTAGGCTTCGGACGGTGCAAGCGCTGATCGAGAAACCCGAGGCCCGCGTCGTCGAGGGGTCAAACGGACTCCTGCTCGAAGTCGAAGGGCAGATCGTCCCCAACTACGACGCCACGATGCAGCCCTTCGAGGAGGGCGAGGTCGTGACCGGCCGGGTGGTGCGCATCGACAAGGACGAGGTCCTCGTGGACATCGGCTACAAGTCCGAGGGCGTGATCCCCTCCGGGGAGCTGTCGATCCGCAAGTCGGTGGACCCCCGCGAGGAGGTCGAGCTCGGCGAGGAGGTCGACGCGATCGTCCTCACCAAGGAGGACCAGGACGGCCGCCTGATCATGTCCAAGAAGCGCGCCCGCTTCGAGAAGGCGTGGCGGCGCATCGAGGCCGCCGCGGAGTCGGGGCAGCCGGTGGAGGGCAACGTGATCGAGGTCGTCAAGGGCGGCCTGATCATCGACCTCGGCGTGCGCGGCTTCCTGCCCGCCTCGCTGGTGGACATCCGCCGCGTCCCGAACCTCGACGAGTACATGGGCACGAAGATCGAGACGAAGGTGATCGAGCTCAACCGCTCGCGCAACAACGTGGTGCTCTCGCGCCGCGCGGTGCTCGAGGAGGAGCGCAAGGAGGTGCGCCAGCAGATCCTCGACCGCCTGCAGCCCGGCCTCGTGGTGGAGGGGCAGATCTCCAACATCGTGGACTTCGGCGCGTTCGTGGACCTCGACGGGATCGACGGCCTGATCCACATCTCCGAGCTGTCGTGGTCGCACGTGAACCACCCCTCCGAGCTCCTCAACATCGGCGACACCGTGCAAGTGAAGGTGCTCGACATCGACCGCGACCGCCAGCGCATCTCGCTCGGCCTCAAGCAGACCCAGGAAGACCCGTGGCAGCGGATCGTGGACACCTACAACGTCGGGGACGAGCTGGCGGGGACGGTCACGAAGGTCGTCACGTTCGGCGCGTTCGTGGAGATCCTCGACGGCGTGGAGGGCCTCGTCCACATCTCCGAGCTGGCCGTCCACCACGTGGAAAGCCCCCGCGAGGTCGTCCACCCGGGCGACGAGATCCGCGTGAAGATCCTCGAGATCGACTCCGAGCGCCGGCGCCTGTCGCTGTCGGCCAAGCGCGTCGAGGACCAACTCCTGCCGCTGCCGCGCGCGGACGCCCCTGCGGCGCAGCCCGTCGCCGAGGCGCCGGCGCCCGAGGCCGGCGCGGAGGAGGAGCCTGCCGCGGAGGCCGCGGTGCCCGAGGTCGGCGTGGCCGAGGCGGTGCCCGACGCTGAGGTGGAGCCCGCCGCCGAGGTGGCGCCCGAGGCCGGAGCCGTGGAGGTGGCGCCCGAGGCCGCAGCCGTGGAGGAGCCCCCGGCTGAGACGGTGCTCGAGCCCGAGGCTGAGGTGGAGCCCCCGGCTGAGACGGTGCCCGAGGCCGACCGATCGGAGATCGGCCGGCAGCCCGAACCCGTTGCCGAGGCCCCGGCCTCCGAGCCGGAGCCCGAGCCAGAACCGGTGCCGGCGGCGGCCGACACCCCCCAGGACTGACCCGGCGCGGCGGTGCAGGCGGAGCCGGCGGTCCCACTCGTCGGGCTGACTGGTGGGATGGGAGCCGGCAAGTCGACCGCGCTGGCGGCGCTCGAGCGGCTGGGGGCGGCGACGCTCTCCACGGATGCGGTCGTGCACGAGCTGTACGCGGGCGACGAGCGCCTGCGCAAAGCTGTGGTGGAGCGGTGGGGTCCGGAGGTGGCGCCAGGCGGGGTGGTGGACCGCACGGCGGTCGCACGGCGGGCGTTCGCCGACGAAGAGGAGCGCCGCTGGCTGGAGGCCCTGACGTGGCCGCTGGTGGGCGAGCGGGTGGGACAGTGGCTCACCGAGGCGCGCGCGCGGCGACCGGCGCCGCGGGCGGCGGTGGTGGAGGTCCCGCTGCTGTTCGAGGCGGGGATGGAGGGGCTCTACGACGCGACGGTGGCGGTGCTCGCGCCCGAGGAGCTGCGCCGCGAGCGAGCCGCCGCGCGGGGGCACGAGCTCCAGGGGGAGCGCGCAGCGCGCCAGCTCGCCCAGACGGAGAAGGCGCGACGCGCTACGTTCACGGTGCGCAACGAGGGGACCGAACAGGAGTTGGAGGAGAAGCTGTCGGAGGTTCTTGACAAGCTGAAGCGATGAGCAGCCCGACCGTCGTCAGAGCGAACACGCGCGTGCACCGCCCGCCGGGCCGGCGGGGACGGACGCTGCGGACGCTGGTGGGCTTGGCGGTGGGGGTGGGGCTGATCGCGGTCCTCGCCCCGCGCCTGGAGCACGCGGTGCACGAACTGGCACTGCCGCTGCGGGACGCGAGCGCGATCCGCGAACAGGCGGCGCAGAAGCACCTCGACCCGGCGCTGATCGCGGGGGTGATCTACGCGGAGACCAAGTTCGACCCGCGCCCCTCCCCGGCGGGCGCGGAGGGCCTGATGCAGATCCTCCCGAGCACGGCGGAGTACCTCGCGCACCTCTCGGACGGGGTGAGCTTCCAGACGGGCGACCTGGCGAGCCCGGCGGTCAACATCGCGTACGGGAGCTACTACCTGCGCTACCTGCTGGACCACTACGAAGGCAACGAGTGGGAGGCGGTGGCGGCGTACAACGCGGGCCTGACGAACGTCGACGAATGGGTCGCCGATGCGCGCGCGCACGGGACCCAGCTCACGGTCGAAGCGATCCCGTTCCCGCAGACCCGCGAATACGTCAGCCGGGTGCTGAACGCCCAGAAGGCGTACCGGGCGACGTACCCGAGCCAGTTGGGCCTCGGGTAACAGAGCGGGTCGGGTTTGATGAGGGCCGCCCCGAGGCGGCCCCAGCGGCGTTCGCAGTGGCGAGTCGGGCGGTGCGCAAAAAGCCGGGGCGCTACGGTGGGGGAGACCACGACCATGCCCGCGTTCCGACTGGACACAGCCTTCACCCCGACCGCCGACCAGCCGAAGGCGATCGCCGGGCTTGCGGAGGGGGTCCTTGGCGGCGAGCGCTTCCAGACGCTGCTGGGGGCGACCGGCACCGGCAAGACGATGACGATGGCGGGCGTGATCGAGGCGGTGCAGCGCCCGGCGCTCGTGATCGCGCACAACAAGACGCTGGCGGCGCAGCTGTGCAACGAGTTCCGCACGTTCTTCCCCGAGAACGCCGTGGAGTACTTCGTCTCGTACTACGACTACTACCAGCCCGAGGCGTACGTCCCCAGCCGCGACCTGTACATCGAGAAGGACTCGGCGATCAACCAGGAGGTGGACCGCCTGCGCCACGCGGCCACCGCGGCGGTGTTCGCACGCCGCGACGTGATCGTGGTGGCCTCAGTCTCGTGCATCTACGGCCTGGGCTCGCCCGAGGTGTACGAGATGAACATGCAGATCCTGCGCCGCGGCGAGGAGGTGGACCGCGACGCGCTGCTGCGCAAGCTGGTGGCGATCCAGTACACGCGCAACGACACGGTGCTCGCGCGGGGCACGTTCCGGGTGCGGGGGGAGACCCTGGAGATCTTCCCGGCCTACGCGGAGACCGCGTACCGCGCGACGCTGTTCGGCGACGAAGTGGAGCGCCTGCAGCACTTCGACCCGCTCACGGGAGAGCTGATCGAGGAGGATCTCGAGCACGTGGCGATCTGGCCGGCGACCCACTACAACGTCAGGGAGGGCTCGGTCGAGAAGGCGGTCGCGGACATCGGCGCGGAGCTCAACGAGCGCTGCGCCCAACTGGAGTCCGAAGGCAAGCTGCTGGAGAGCCACCGCCTGCGCCAGCGCACCCAGTACGACATGGAGATGCTGCGCGAGGTGGGGTTCTGCTCGGGGATCGAGAACTACTCGCGGATCCTCGACGGCCGCGGCCCGGGAGACCGCCCGTACTGCCTGATCGACTACTTCCCGAAGGACTTCGTGTGCTTCGTCGACGAGTCCCACCAGACGGTGCCGCAGCTGGGGGGGATGTACGAGGGCGACCGCTCCCGCAAGCAGACGCTCGTGGACTACGGCTTCCGCCTGCCGAGCGCGATGGACAACCGCCCGCAGCGCTTCGAGGAGTTCCTGGCGATCACCCCGCAGCTGCTGTTCGTCTCCGCGACCCCAGGTGAATTTGAGCGCACCCGGGCAGGCAGGGTGGTGGAGCAGATCGTGCGCCCCACGGGGGTCGTGGACCCGGAGGTGCAGGTACGCGCCACGCGCAACCAGATCGACGACCTGATGAACGAGATCCGCGCGCGCGTGGAGCTCACAGAGCGGGTGCTGGTCACGACGCTCACCAAGAAGATGAGCGAGGACCTCACGCAGTACCTGCTGGAGATGGGCTTCAAGGTGCGCTACCTGCACTCAGAGATCGACACCCTGGAGCGCATCCAGATCATCCGCGACCTGCGCCTCGGCGAGTACGACGTGCTGGTCGGCGTCAACCTGCTGCGCGAGGGCCTCGACCTCCCCGAGGTCTCGCTGGTCGCGATCCTCGACGCCGACAAGGAGGGCTTCCTGCGCGGGGAGACCTCGTTGATCCAGACGATCGGCCGCGCGGCCCGCAACGTCAACGGCAAGGTGCTGATGTACGCGGACAAGGAGACGAGGGCGATGAAGGCGGCGCTCGAGGAGACCGACCGCCGGCGCGCGATCCAGGTCGCGTACAACGAGGAGCACGGCATCACCGCGGCGTCGATCGTCAAGGGCGTCTCGGACATCGCGGAGTTCCTGCAGGGCGACTCCAAGGTCCCACGTGGCCGCCGTCAGCGGCGCAGCAGCGCACGGGGGCGCACAAAGGCGAAGGAGATGCCCACGCACGAGCTCGAGCGCCTCGCGGTGGAGCTCGAGGAGGAGATGCTCGCCGCGGCGGAGGAGCTGCGCTTCGAGTACGCCGCCCAGCTGCGCGACGAGATCCGCGAGCTGCGCCGCGACCTCCGCGAGGCCCAGGCCGAGGAAGCGCCGGTGGTGCAGGACACGCCGGCGCCCGAGCAAGAACCCTCCGAGGCGCCCGCGTAGCGGCGGAACGGCGCGAGCCGTCCGCTACGCTTGCGCGGTGCAAAGGGAGCGCGAGGACAGCGAGCATCACGACGGGCCCGGCGCGCGGCGGGAACACGACCCGGCGATCGTGGACGCCCATCTACGAGCACTCACCGCGGAGGCGCAGGCGCTCGCCCGGGCAAGCGCCGCGCTGCACGATCGCGTGCGGGCAGTGGAGGGCGAGCTGAACGCTCTGACCCTCAGCTTGAGGGCCGGCGCAGAGGAACCGGCGGCCCCCCGCGCCGAGGAGCGGCCCGAGGCGGTGCCGCCGGGGCCGGTCTCCGCGGCTGAGGAGGAACACGAGGCGCCACCCACCGCTCCGGCCGAGACCGAGGTGGCCCCCACCTCTCCTGCCGCGGCGGGGGCAGGGGAGCAGAAGCGCGGTGACCTCGACGGTGCACGGCTGGTCGCGCTCAACATGGCCCTCAGCGGCGACTCGCGCGAGCAGGCCGACCGCAGCCTGGCCGACACCTTCGAGCTCGCCGACCGCGCGAAACTGCTCGACGAGGTGTACGCCGCGGTCGAGCGCTGAGCGCTCGCCACACCAGGGGCCGCGCATCCATCTACAATGCGCGCTCACAACCAGGTCGACGCGCCTGTAGCTCAGTGGTCAACGGCAACCTACGGGGTGCCAAAGAGCAGCGGCCTTTCAAGCCGCAGGTCGGGGGTTCGATTCCCCCCAGGCGCACTCCTCGAATCCCGCTCAACCGAGCGGGATTCGTGCTTTAGGGGGAGCCGCGCAAGCATCGAAAAGCCGTCGTGGGGCAACGCTTGGGGCAACGCGCCGCGCTCCACCGCGGCATATGCCTGCCCTCCCAGAGGGGGCAGGCGCTCGCGAGCGAAAGTCGTAAGGATCAGCGGCGTGGATGGTCTGGAGCTTGTGATCTTCGACTGCGATGGGGTCCTCGTGGACAGCGAGAGGATCTCCAACGCGGTACTCGCGCGGATGTTGACCGAGGAGGGCATGGCGACCACGCTCGTCGAGGCTCGGCGTGATTACCAGGGGCTCCTGCTCTCCGAGGTCGTCTCCCAAGTGCAGACGAGGCTTGGCCGTTCGCTGCCCGAGGGCTGGATCGAGCGCTTCGAGCAGGACCGCGCCGAGGTCTTCCACCGCGAGCTACGACCCGTTCCCGGGGCCGCGGAAACGGTCGCGCGCCTCAGTGCAGCAGGGGTCGCGGTGTGCGTCGCCTCTCAGGGGAAGGCGGAGAAGACTCGGCTTTCGCTCGGGCTGACGGGTCTGCGTGGTCTGTTCCCGGGCGGGGCGCTGTTCTCTGCGTATTCGGTCCCGCGCGGCAAGCCTCACCCCGATCTCGTTCTGCACGCCGCCGCGAGCATGGGGGCCAGACCTTCGGGCTGCGTGGTCGTTGAGGACACACCCTCCGGCGTTACCGCCGCGGTGGCCGCGGGGATGCGCGTCTTCGGGTACGCAGCCGACAGCGATGAGATGGCGTTGCGCCACGCCGGCGCGGAGATCCTGAGGTCCTTGGAGGATTTACCTGCGCTGCTCGGGCTCAGCTAAGGGTCTGTAGATAATTAAGCTTTGGGTTTGATGCGGTAGTTCCACTCGGGATGGAACTCGTCGCCGTGGAGGTTGATGGTCTTGAGGTCGGTGTCTGGGACCTTGATCTTGTCGGGGTAGGCGCCTGGATCGAGGCGGGCGTAGACCTCCAGCCCGGTGCTGGTGGTGGTAGCGCCGATCAGGTTGATGATCGTCTCCAGCGAAACCAGCGGCTTGCCGCGCCAGTTCATCGTGATGAAGCTGAACAGGCGGTGCTCGATCCGGTTCCACTTCGATGTGCCAGGCGGGAGGTGACAGACCGCGATCTCCAGGCCGGTCTGATCGGCGAGCTTCTGCAGCTCGACCTTCCATAGCCGAGTGCGGTTGCCGTTGGAGCCGCCGCAGTCCGCGGTGATCTGAAGCCTGGTGGCTTTCGGGTAGCGGTCCTGGCCGAGGTGCTCCCACCAGCTGCGGATCGAGTTCACGGCGAACTGGGCGGTGTCATGGTCGATCCCGACGTTCACCCATCCCTGATCGGAGCCGATGTCGTAGACCCCGTAAGGGATGGCCTTGCCGAGCTGCTTGTCCCTGAAGTCGTGCACGCGCACCAGCTCCGGCTGGCCCTTGGGTCGCCATTCACGCCCTGCGTTCTTGAAATCCCCAACTAGCTCCTTCTTCTTTGTATCGACCGAGATCACCGGCTCGTGCTGATCGACCGCGCGCTTAGCAACAGTGTTGATGTAGCGGAACTGCGCATCCCGATCGGGATGCTGCTTGCCCTCCCTGGTCTTGACGTTCGCCTGCAGGCTGTACCCCAGCCCCCGCAGAAGCTGAGCGACCGTCGTGAAATGCACCCGATGGCCCCGCTCCCGCAGACCCTCAGAGAGATGCCGAACGCTCTTTGACGTCCAACGCAGAAGCGACTCCGGATCGCCGCGACAGTCACTATCAACCAGCCGCTCGAGATCCTTCAGCAGTGACGGGTCAACCTCCGTCAGCGGCTTGCGCCCACCACCCGGCTTGCGTACTCGTCCCGGCTGGAGCCGCTCGCCAGCCCGCAGCTCGGCGATCCCCTTGCGGATCGTCTCTTGCGAGATCCCAGTCGCCCGCGCGGTCGCCACGATCCCACCCCGCCCGGCTGCTCGCGCCTCACTCGCCGCCCAAAGCCGCCGCTGACGCTCGTTCAGCTCACCAGCCAGCGCCCTGAACTTCTCGCCGATCCCAGCCTCATCAACCACACCCACACAGTTCTACCGAACAACACGAACCCCTACCTTATTTACCTACAAGCCCTAACCACGCCCGAGCACGATCCGCGGCAAGCGTGCTGCGCAGCAGACATACGCGGTGCGAGCTCGGCTCACACGAGAGGAGTACACGGAGCATCGGGAGTCGGTGGCACTCGCTCCCGCCCAATAGGAGGAGTCAGCCGAGAGGCCCGGCGGACTGCTGGTGGTCGTCCGATCCGAGCGTCTGAGGCGGCGGCTGTAAGACGCTCCCTCGCAGCCCGAAGCGAAAGTCTGCTCGGGCCTCATCTGAAGATCTCGACCGCGAGTAGGACGTCCGGGCCGTTCGGGCCGCACCAATGGTTAGCTGCTCGGCAGTGCGCTACGAGCGAGTCACGCACCTGCAGCCGTTGGGGTTGCCGGAGCCGTTTCTGCCACGGGAACCGGTTCTTTCGATGAACCGGGCTGCTCGGTAGGGATCCGCCGGCTGAAGGCCAGTCCGATCAACGCGAAGATGGCAAGTATCGACAGCGCCTCGCGCAGCCCGTCGAGGCGCGCTTTCGCGTTCTCTTCGACGATCGCGTCTGTGGCCCTGGGTGGCACATGGGCCTTGTTGAGCGCGTCCTTCAATTGCTTGTCGGAGATGAAGGGGACTCCACCCGCGAGCTTGGTCGAGGCCTGCGATTTGACCGGCGCGGGGACGGCGGAGTTCTGCTGCACCCCGGTCAGAAACGACGTGCTCAGCGCGGCGATGACGATCGCTCCCGTGAGCGCCGTGCCCATGGAGATGCCGAGGTTCGTGATTGTGTTCTGCAGCCCGCCCACCGCGCTGCTCTGCTCATCGGGAACGGATGAGACGGTGACGGCCCCGAGCTGGGAAGACAACGCCCCGATTCCGAGGCCGACGAGCAGCATCGGCAAAGTCGTTATCTCCGGTCCCGCGCCTTCCTGGAGCAGGGCGACCAAGATCACGAGGCCGGCGAACATCGCGATGAAGCCGAGCTGGACCACCCGGCGCGGCGATGCTTTGGGGAAGAGCTTGGGGATCCCGGCTGCCGCGAGGATCAGGGCGATCGACAGCGGCAGGAACCTCACACCTGTCTGGATCGCGGAGAGCCCGAGTGCGACAGAGAGGAACAGTGGGACGGCGAATGCCACCCCGCTTTGCACGAAGAACTGGAAGAAGAACGAGTTCAGGCCGCCGCGCAGCACGTGGACCTGCAGGATCTTGGGGTCCAGTAGCGGCTCCCCACCACGGGCGAGCACGCGATCCTCCCACTCGATGAATAGATAGATGACCAGACCGCCCGCGAGCATCAGCCAGATCACCGGCGAGAGCCCGATCCATTCGGGACCCCCCGGTTTGGGTTTCACAAAACCCCATACACCCGAACGCAGGACACCGAAGACGATCAGCCCGAGACCGAGCGCCGACAGGGCTGTACCCACGAGGTCCAGGTGCCCCATCTTCTCACGCGGCCCCTCGGGTATGCGGCGGGCGAGGACGAGGATCGCAAGCACGATCACGACCTCCCCCGCGAACACCCAGCGCCATGACAGGTAGGTGGTGAACAGGCCGCCGACGATCGGGCCGACCCCGATCGCGATCGCCGTCGCTGCGGCGACGAGCCCATAGGCACGCGGTCGTTCGTCGGGGCCGTAGTTCACCGCCACCAGCGCAACGATCGACGGCAGAATGAGCACGGCACCTATCCCCTCAAGGCACGACCATCCGAGCAGCAGCACCCCGAGGCTCGTAGAGATCGCCGTGATGAACGAGCCGCAGCCATAGATCACGCACCCGATCGCGAAAGCGCGCTTGCGGCCGATGATCTGCCCGACCTTCCCGCCCGTGATCATGAACGCGGCCATCACCAACGTGTACAGGGTGATCGCCGTCTGGATCCCGGTGACGGTCGTGCCGACATCCTTCGCGACCGTCGCGATCGACACGTTCATCACTGAACTGTCGAGCATCATCAAGAACTGGCCCGCACACAGCGTCAGCAGAACACCGCCAGCCGCTGCCGCGGCTGCCTTACTCGACACCGAGCTCATCGTCTTTTCGCGATCAGACGCCGGGAAGTCGTCCAGCTAGCTCGCCGCGTACTCCTTCTCCGCCTCGTCGAGTTCGCGCTTGAACTCCTTGGCGTCGACGTCGATTTCCTTCTCAAGCGACTTTTCGGCGCGGGTCAGCACCTTGTCGAGCTGCTCTTCAAGGCGCGACTCGCCGATCACGAACAGCGTAGCTTCTCCGGCCCCGATGAGGTCGCCCAGTTCCTTGGCGGCGTCCCCGGGGATACCCTTCTTGAAGTGCCCGCCAAGGCCGCCGATGACACCGCCGACCAGCGCCGCGGGGATGACCGCTGGCGCCGCCACGACCCCGACCGCTGCCCCGACGGCAATGCCTCCCCAGGCGCCGTGCTGGGTGGGCTTCTCGTGCTTCTCGACGTGGACCTTGCCGTCAGCGTCCTTGGTGACCAACGCAACGTCATAGGTGCCCACGAGCTTCGCCGCGTGCAGCTCGAGAAGGGCGTCGTAATCCGCCTCCGCGCCACCGCGGTCGGGATAAGTCGCGGCGTAGATGAAAACCGGTCTGTCGCTCATTTTTGACCTCCGTACTGGTTTGGACGAGTGTTCTGACGATCCGCCGCCGGGTGGGCGCCTGCGCGGGGCCACCGCACATCGACAAACTACCTCAGGGCGCGTTCTCGGCATCCGCGAAAACCCGCAGCCATGATCAGGACCTTGCCACTACTAGGGTGAGCCCTTTCGCTTCGAAGAAGACGAGCGAACGTCCCCGCGGCGGTCTGGCCTGCAAGGATTGCCGAATGGCCTCCGGCGAAGATACGCCACGTGCACGCCGATCGCTCAGCACGACGCGCATGGAAGCATTCAGCGACGGCGTCTTCTCGATCGCCGCGACGCTGCTCGTACTCGACATCGCGATTCATCCGCCGGGCACAGCACTCGAACAGGTTCTCGACGCCTGGCCGTTCTACCTCGCGTATGTCATCAGTTTCCTCACGGTCGGCGCAGGGTGGCTCGGCCACACCCAGCTGACCGAGCGGCTCGCGCGGACCGACCCGCTACTGCTGCGAATCAACCTGCTGCTACTGCTCGTGGTGGCGTTCCTGCCGTTCCCGACCCGACTCGTCGCTGACGCCCTGCACCACGAAAGCAGCGAGCGCGTCTTCGTGACGATGTATGGGCTCACCCTGCTAGCAATCCGCATCCTGGCCTTTGCCTTGGACGCCTATGCCCGGCGAGAGCGCCTCTACTCCCCCCCGGAGGAGGGCGACGAGCGGCTGGACGAACCGCGAGAACTCCTGCCCGTCCTCGGCGGCTATGTGATCGCGATCCTCATCGGACTCGCCGTGCCGGGAGTAGCCGTAGCGGTCTACTTCGCCATCGCGCTCTACATGATCCTCTTCAGGGAGATCCGACGGCACCCGTCCCGCGCCAACAGATCTCGCGGGTGAAACGGCCGGCTCCAAGGCTGATCTGCTCGGGCCGAGACTGCGCTCAGGCCCACACGGCCGATTAGTCGCCATGCAGCGCGGCGAGTCCCCGCGCCCGGTGCTCGTGCACCGGCTCACTCTCCATCGCAGGGGGACGCTCGCCCGCGGCGGCTCGATACCACGCGACATAGCGACTCACAAGCGGCGCCGCCGTAAGGCCGTGGACGAGGACCGAGAGGCCCACCGTCAAATAGCAGGCCGTGAGGATCGTTCCGGCGTGAGCCTGATGTGTGTCCTCGACGATCACCGCAAACACGATCGATGCAAGCCCGCGTGGACCGAACCAGCCGATAAACGCCACGGTCGGGCCTCGCGCTCCGGTGCCCAACAGCGAAAGAGCCACGGGCAGCATGCGAACGATCGTCAGACTCAGCACGGCATAGAGCGCGATCTGCCAACTCACGTGCTCGAGCTCGGGGCCGAGCAGGACGGCGCCGAAGATGAGGAACGTGATGCTGTCGAGCAGCGCCCCAGTCTCCTCGGTGAAGCGCATCGTTCCGGCCGAGTTCTCGCGAGCGATCAGGCCGAACAGTGCGCCCGCCGTGAAGGCGGCAATGAAGCCCGACCCGCCGAGAGCCTCCGCGATCCCGTACGCGAACACCGCCGCGGCCACGGGGATGATCTGTCGCCAGGCATCGTCGATGAGGCGCCTGGCCCCGGCTGTGTTCACGATTCCCGCGGCTAGGGTCCCCGCGACGATGCCGCCGATGAGTCCGTAGCCGATCTCGTCGCCGATCACCTGCGCCGGATGGGCCGCGCCACCGGCTTGCGAGGAGGTCGCCAGAACGATCAACAGGATCGGGACGCAGATCCCGTCGTTCAGTCCGCTCTCGACGTTGAGCGACTGCCGCACACGTTGCGGAAGGCTCGGGTCCGTCACGACGGCGCTGCCGAGACCCCGCGTCCGTCGGCGCGAGGATCACGCCAAGGATCAATGCCTCGCTCAGTGAGAACGACCCGAACAAGGCGAGCGCGACCAGCGCGCCCAGCGCGATCGTCAACGGCAGACCGATGCCGAGCAGGCGCACCGGCAGGGAGGCTTCCCGCCGCAGGGCCCTAAGGTCGATACGGGAAGAATCTGAGAACAGCACCACCGCGAGCGTGGCTTCGGCCAGCCTTCGCACCGTCAAGCTTGCCGGTCCCACGGTCAGCCCGTCGAACACCAAGGGGCCCGCGAGAACACCGATGGCGACCACCACCATCGCCGGCGTGATCGGCGTGCCCGACAGCCGCCGCGACACCGCCGCGACGAGCAGCAGCGCGAATCCGACAGCGGCAAGCCCCCAATCCACGACGCCCAACCTACACGTGGCCGATATCGGACGTGATAGAGCCTCAGGGGCGCTCGCCGTGCGCGTCCACTGGATCGCGGGCTAGTCGCGGCATCTGTGCGGGGGACTACCGGTGGAAGGTGTCGTGAGACGTCCTGTGTCAACCCCCAAGTGTCGTAGCGGATGTCGGCTTGCCGTCAAGCGCTTCGCGCTCGGCCCTGCGGGCCGCCCTTCGGGTGACTGCGGCGCCGGCCATCCGCTGGGTGGCGATCGTGTCGGGCCGGGGGCCCGACTGGCTGGGAATCGTGACGGTGATGTGTTGCTGCAGGCCGCGGTGGAGTGCGGGGTCGTAGGGCATCGCGTCTTGCCAGCAGCGCCACAGCACGCGGCACCAGGCGCGTCCGAGGGTACGGATCGCGCGGGGGTGGTCGTGTCCGCGTGCTCGGGCGGTGGCGTAGCGGTCTTGGGCCCATGGGTGCCAGTGGCGGGTGGAGTCGGCGAGGGTGCAGGTGGCTCCCCGCAGGCGCTTATCGCAGCCCCGGCGGAACGCGGCGACTTTGTGCTTGCCGGACTCCATTGCGACGGGGCTCATGCCGGCGTCGGCGGCGAGCGCTTCGGGGGTGGGGTAGCGCGCGCGGCAGTCACCGATCTCGGCCAGCAGCGCGGCGGCGCAGACCACGCTCTTGGGGTCGCGGAAGAGCGAGAGGAATATCTGCCCGTCGGGGTGTGTGCGGACGCGGCGAGCGATCTCGCTGGTCAGCTCGCCGATCTTGAGGACGACCGGGCGCAGCGCGGCTACGAGCGCGAGCACGACCTGTCTGCGGGCCTCGGTCTCGCTCTCGCCGGCGCGTCCTTGTGGGGCGTCGCGGAGCTTGGCGAGCAGCTGCGCGGGATTCTTGCGCCCGGAGTAGGAGTGGCGTGCCAGGAACGCGCCGAGGCGCTTCTCGCCGAGTCCTTTGGCGTCGATGGGGCTGGGGTAGCGCTCCAGGAACGCGAGAGCGATCGGGCTGTCGATGTCCGCGAAGATCAGCGTCGCGCCGGGCCAGAAGCGCTCGAGCTCGGCGCGCAGCTGGTTAGCGAGCGCCACGCGGGCCTGCACGAGGTCTTCGCGTGCGCGGCTCAGCGCCCGCAGCGCCTTCGTCTCGTCGCTGTCAGCGACCAGCACACGGAAGCGGTGGCTGTCGGTCCTGGCCAGCTCGCACAGCACAAACGCATCGAAGCGATCGGACTTCCCTCCGCTAGCGCGGAACCGCGGCCGGGCGGCGTGCACCTGGTTGGGGTGGATCGGCATCACTCTCAGGCCGGCGTCGAGCAGCCGCTCGATCAGCAAGCCATCGGGACGCTCGATCGCGACCCGCTCGACCTCCAAGCCCACCAGAGTCCGACACAGAGCGGTAATGCCCGCCTCGTCGTGCGCGAACATCCCGCTGAACAGCTCACCACCGGTCTCGTTCTGCACAAGCACATCATGCTTCTCCGAGGCCCAGTCAACTCCCGCGCATACGCCCACCACTCATCCTCCTTATTCGGGGTCAGCTCTTCACAGCGCCCCGACCAAGAGGTACCGTTGCGGGTGCTCATAGACGGGCCCTCACCGGGGCTACGTCCTGTTGCCGCTTGCGGCACCTCGCCCCGCCGGGAGGAGCTGGTCTCACGATGGCCCTCAAACGGGCAAGCGACTCCGGCTCTCACCCGGCGGCGGCCGAGGCAAACCAAGGATGCCCTATGAGCCGCTATAGGATCTCCGCGGTGCTTCGTCCAAAGCCGATCCTGACGCCCTAGAAGGAGGCCCAGATGTCATCACAACCAGCGGTACAGCCCGGCGAGTTCGAAGCGCTGTACGTACAGAGCGCCCAGGGGGTCACGAGCCGCGACGGCGAGTTCACGCTGCACGATCTCGCACCCTCCACGCTGATGTTCTCCGACCGGCCCGAGCGCATCGTCGGACATCTCACGGCCGCCCAGTTCATAGAGGGCTGGGCAGACGGTGAGAACAGCTTCCTCGACGATCCTCCGAATGCTGTCCTCTCGTTCCTCGAGGAGGGTGACCAGATGCCCGAGGACGTCGTCGTGACGCTCACCAGCCCTCGCCTGGACGGGGCTAACCTCACCTACAGCGCCACCGTGCTCGAGGGGAAGGTGCCCGACAGCTCCGGGCCGTGCTCGCTGTTCATCGACCCGATCGGCCGGCCGTTGAGCCCGGTATCGGTGTGTGGTGTGCGCCGACGGCAGAACCGGAGAGCCAGGCGCTAAGGCTCCCTTGTGGGAGCCGGCGTGGCGGCCTGTGCCTAGCGGCGCGGGGCACCACCTCGGCACGCTACTGCTTTGCGGGCCGAGCGAGGGCCAGGGCGAGGGCCGCGCTCGCGCCCGCTCTGGACGACCACCAGCAGTCCGCCGGGCCTCTCGGCTGACTCCTTCTATTGGGCGGTTCCGAGAGTCTCGTGGTCGGCTCGCCGGCGTCGCCGGTTGGCCCGCGAGGCACTCGGCGTGGCCGGTGGCGCCGGTCTTCGTGAACAGGCGGTGCGCCTCGCGGTGAGGTCGAGCGTCCGGACGTGGCGCCCGACCCGTCCGGATCGTGGTGGATGATCGAAAAGGTCATGGGGTTGTCGGGGCGCGATATTCGAGATCCTCTCCGCAGCGTTGGGGGCGTGCTGCTTGCCGTCGGAGCGGCGGCGCTTTGGGCGCGCAAGTCCACCCACGACGAGTGGGGCGATTTTGCGCGGCTGCTCGTGGTCGCGGCGCCCGCAGTTCTGCTTTTCGTGCTTGCGCTCGACCTCTCCGCGCCGCGCTCCCGCGGTAAGGCCCGGCCGTGGCAGTCGGTCCTCATGGTCACCTCGATTCTGCTTGGGCCCGTGGTGCTCTTCCAATTTCTCGACTGGATCGGTGCCTCCACGCGCCATGTGCTTCTCGATGCGGCCGTCTTTGCGCTCATCGCGTGGGTCGCGGCCTATGCGGCGCGGCGTGCGCGTGTCTCCTACGCCGCGCTCCTTGCGGGCCTTTCGGCGCTCGTGGCTTGGCTGTTGGTGTGGGACAAGATCCTCGACCATCCTTCCGCGAATTCCTACCGCTGGCTGCTCGTCGTCGCCGCGGCGCTCCTATTCCTCGTTTCGTTTCGCCTCTTCCGCGCGGACTCGATCGGTGCGGCTGAGGTTGCGACGGCGGGCGGCGTCTCGGCGGTTGCCGCCGGCGTGTTCGGCGTGGTCGTCGGCGCCGTCGTCGGGGTGTTCGGAGTGGTCACGCGCGGCGTCGAATCGTCCGGCGGCGGGCGCTTCTCTCCCGTCGCCTCCGGCGGTCGCGTCGTCGCTGGTCACGTCAACCCAAGCGGCTTCCAGCACTTCTTCTGGGATCTCTACTTGCTCGTGGTCTCCCTCGCGCTTGTGTGGGTCGGCTCGCGCGTTCGCGTCCGCGGGCTCGGCTACGTCGGCGGGGTCGGTCTGTTCGCGTTCCTCGTCAGCGTCGTCGCCCAGATCACCCGCGTCGAGGTCGGCCGCTCTCCCACCGCGAGCGTCGCGGGCTGGCCGCTCGCTCTGCTGCTTCTCGGCTCCGCCGCACTCGCGGCGTCGACTTACTCCCTCTGGGACGAGCAGGCTCCGCCGCCGCTCACTTCGTCGCCGTCCGTCCCGCCTGCGCCGCCGCTAGCTCCGCCCTCCTCCGACGAGGTCTAGCGCCGCGGACTGCGGTTTGCGGACCGGCGGGCAAGACCAGTTTGCCGCGGCCGACCCGTGCGTTCTGGATGCAGCCGACGAGGAGCAGATCGGCCGGGCTCACGAGACCATGCGCCGACGACAATTGTCCGACCGAATCGAGTGGAAAAATAGAGGTATGCCCCTCGACTCCGCCACCCCGATCGCCGCGGCCGGCCCGCTCGCCGACGTGATCTGCGTGCTCGGCCTGGTGGCCGTGGCGGGGTGGGTCGCGTGGCGCTTCGGGCCGACGTTGGCCCGCGTGATGGGCTGGTGCTCGTGGTGGGTGGCGTGGGCGTGTGGCAGCCAGGGTGGCTACGGCTACTGCGTCGCGTTCCTCGTGCTCGGCACGGCGGCGTGGGGAGGTGGCACGCTCTGGTTCGCCCGCCGCCGCGGCCGCTGGCCCTCGGCATTCTCGGCGCGGCTGTTCGCGCGTCTGCTCGGCAGTCGCAGCTCGCTCACGCAGCTTGAGTTCCCTGCTGTCGTGATCCTCCCGCGCCGGCGCCGCTGACCCGCATCGCACGCGAGCGCTCGACCCACGAACTCCACGACACGACGCTCGACCACAAGCTCCCTCAACGCTCCACCCAAGCTCCGCTCGGCGCTCGCTCACACGCCCCACGACGTGCCTGCCTGCGCTCAGCTTCCCATCCGCCGCGTCTCCAGGACCCCGACGCAAAGGCCACGCCGCCGCTTGGCTTCGCTGCGCTTCGCCTCACGGCACACAGTTGCACCTAAAGGATGCTTCTTTTGCTATTTTGCTCAGGGGATGCTCTCGATCGGGAAGATCGCGCTGGGTCAGCACCGCTACTACGAGCAGCAGGTAGCCCAGGGCCAGGACGACTACTACACCGGCCGTGGCGAGGCCCCGGGCGAGTGGGTCGGTGCCGGCGCGCGGGCTCTCGGCCTCACGGGCCGGGTGGGCGCCGGGCAGTTCGGCGCGTTGATCGCGGGTCACGACCCGCGCGACCCAGCGGCACGGCTGCGCTCCTGCGCGCGTGACCCGAAGGTCGCGGCGTTCGACCTGACGTTCTCGGCGCCGAAGTCACTGAGTATCCTGTTCGCCATCGCGCCGGAGCAGGTCTCGGGTGAGTTGGTGGGGTGCCACGAGGAGGCGGTGAGGGCGGCGCTGGGGTATCTGGAGGACACGGCGGTGATGGTCCGCCGCGGGCACGCCGGCGAGCACGTGCAGCGCGGGGACGGGTTGGTCGCGGCGGCCTACCGGCACCGGATGAGCCGGGCGCTCGACCCGCAGCTGCACACGCACGTCGTCGCGGCGAACCTCACGCGCGGCCCCGACGGACGGTTCACCGCGCTGCACGGGACGGAGCTTTACCGGGCGGCGAAGACGGCGGGGTATCTCTACCAGGCGCACCTCCGCGCGTTCGTCACGGAGCGCCTCGGCCTGGAGTGGGGAGAGGTCCGCAACGGCGCGGCGGAGCTTGCGGAGATCGAGCGGCCGGTGGTCGAGCACTTCTCCCAGCGCCGCCACGAGATGCTGCGCGAGGCTGAGCAGGGCGGGATCGGCCTGGGGTCAAAGAGCGCGGCCGAGCACGCGGCACTCGCCACCCGGGAGCGTAAGCAGTATGGGCTTGAGACGCATACGTGGCGGGAGGAGATCGGGGCCCGCGCGGGCGAGCAGGGCCTCGACACGGGCAGAGTGCTCGAGCTGCTGCGCGCGGGCAACGATCGGTTGCTGCGCGGCCTTGCGAGACGCGGCGGGGTGGACGAGCACGCGCTCGGCGCCCGGCTGACGGGCGCCGGTGGTCTGACGGAGCGCAGCAATACCTTCGAGGAGCGCGCCGTGCTGCAGGAGTTCGCCGCGGCGGCGGACGCGGGCGCGCTGGTCGGTGAGGTGCGCGGCCAGGCCGAGCGGTTTGCGGAGCGCGCGGACGTGATCGCGACCTGCGGTGGCGGGATGACCACGGCGGAGTTGGTGGCGGTCGAGCGGCGCCTGATCGCGGCAGCGGTCGGCCGCGCTGGCGAGGGGACCGGCGTCATCGATCCGTCGTTGGCCGAGCGCGCGATAACAGCGGCTGACCGTCCCCTTACCGCCGAGCAGGCAGCGGCGGTGCGCGCGGTGAGCGGCTCGGGGCATGGGGTGAGCGTGATCCGGGCGCTCGCGGGGACCGGGAAGACGTACACCGCGGGGGTGCTGCGCCAGGTGTATGAGGGCGCGGGCTACACGGTGCTCGGTGTCGCGCCGACCGGCCGCGCTGTGCGCGAGCTCGCCGAGGAGGCCGGCATCCCCACGCGCACACTGGACAGGCTCCTGCTCGACCTCGAGCAGCTCGGCGACGAGCTACCCAGGGGCAGCGTCCTGATCCTCGACGAGGCCGGCATGGCTGCGACCCGCCCCACCGCCCGGCTGCTGGAGGCCGCCGAGCGCGCGGGCGCGAAGGTGATCGCGATCGGTGACCCTGGGCAGCTCGCCTCTGTGCAGGCCGGCGGGTGGCTCGGCACGGTCGGCCGCGCACTCGGCGCGCAGCGCCTCACGGAGGTGATGCGCCAGCGCGACCCCGCGGAGCGCCGCGCGCTTGGCGCGCTGCACGACGGCCAGCCACAGCGCTATCTCGGCTGGGCCGAGCGCAATAGGCGGATCGAGACGTTCAGCGACCCCGCTGGCGCGTGCGAGCAGGCCCTCGGCGAGTGGGCTCGCGCGGCCGCCGAGGCGGGGCCGGCGCAGACCGTGATGATCGCCAGGGACAACGACACACGCGACCAGCTCAACCGGGGTGCAAGGGAGCTGCGGCGCGGTCTCGGCGCCCTCGGAGGAGAGCACTCCTACGGCAGCCTCGAGGTCGCGGTCGGTGACCGGGTGATCTGCCGGCGCAACGACGGGCAGCTCGACGTGGACAACGGGATGAGAGGCACCGTGCGCCACCTCGACCCCGACCGGGTCGTGATCGACACCGACAGCGGGCTCGTGCGCGAGCTACCCGCGGCGTACGTCGCCGAGCACGTGGAGCACGCCTACTCGCTGACCGGCCACGGGATGCAGGGCGGCACCATCGAGAGCGCGATCGTGGTCGCCTCACCCCGGGACCTCACCGCCGGGTGGTCCTACACCGCGCTCTCCCGCGCACGAGAAACCACACGCCTGCTCGTCTACGACGACGACCTCGAGCGCGAGCGCAGCGAGTTCGCGCCCACAGACCAAACCCTGACAGCAACCCGCGGTGAGCTGCTCGAGCGGGTGGAGCGGCGAATGCTGGAGCGCGACGACGAAGACCTCGCGATCGAGCAACTACCCGGCGCGGGCCGCACAGACGACCCTGAGCTCGCCGACGCCCGCGCACACGCCGCAGGCCCACCGCAGGAGCACGCCGCTTCCCGCGCAGAGACCACCCCGCCGGCTGCGGCGACCCCGGCGCGGTTGTGGGAGCTACGCGAGCGCGTCGAGCGGCTGCACGCGCAGCTCGCGGCGCTACCAACGCGCGAGCTGCAGCGCATCGAGGATCTCGACGCGCGTGCCCTCACGCTCACCACCCAGCGCGAGCAGCTCACCCAGCGTCTGGCCGGCCTACCCGAGCCACACCGGCGTCTCGGACGTGAACAGGACCCCCACGCGATCGAACGTGCCCGCCTCACCAGCGCGCTACAAGCCAACGAGCGCGAGCTCGACTCCGTGCTCACACAGCGCAGCGGCCTAGAGCGCGAGCTCGGCGACCCCGTCGAGGCCCGCGCCGAACGCGAAGGCCTCGAACACACCATCACCCAGACCACCCGGGAGCACACCGCGCTGCGCAACGAGCTCGCCGAGCGCGAACTGCACATTCCCGCCAAGTGGGTGAGGGCCACCTTCGGCGAGCGGCCCGACCGGCCCGCGCAGCGCGAGGCATGGGAGAACGGCGTACGCCACGCCGCGCGCTACCGCGCGCAGTACGCCATCACCGATCCCGCCGACGCGCTCGGCCCACGGCCCGAGCAGCGTGGAGGGCAGCAGCGCGACTGGGAACGCGCCCACGAAGCAATCGAGCGCGCCGAGCGCCGTCTCGGACGGGAGGTCTCGCCCGCGCGCGACATCGACCTCGGAATTGGGTGAACATCGTCGCGGCGAGCAGCCGGGGCAGCTGGTGTGTACTCATCCATGGGTGAAACGAGGATGAAGCACGGTCAAGCTGGCATCCTGTATGCGTTGGCAACTCCCGCTACACGAAAGATGCGATGGCTGATTGTCTGGAGGGGGGGCATCGGGGGATCGCTCCACAGCAGCCAGTAGGTGCGTTGTTGTCGCTGCGTGGGGTGTGCCTGAGCTTTTGCCGTAGCGAGCGGCATGTCGTGCAGACACTGAGGGATGTCTCGCTGGATGTCGATGTGGGCGAAGTGGTCTCGGTGCTGGCTCGGCGGGCGCAGGGCAAGACGACGCTGTTGCGGGTTGCGGCCGGGATGCGCCGGCCTGGGGCGGGCAAGGTCTACTTCGAGGGCCGGGATCTGTGGGCGCTCTCTGATCGTGAGCGTTCTGGGTTGCTCGCGACGCGGATCGCGCTGGTGAGACCGGTCGCCCCGGGTGCGGATGTGCCGATGCTCGCCCACGTCGAAACGCCGCTGATCGTGGTCGGTGGCAAGCGTGAGGCGCGTCAGGGGGCGCTGGCGGCGCTCGAGCGGGTCGGAGCGTCCGGGTGCGCGGAGCAGCGTTGGGGGAGCCTCGCGGATTGGGAGCGGGCGCTGGTGGCGCTCGCGCAGGGGATTGCTCGTAAGCCGAGTCTGCTGCTTGTGGATGATCTGACGGTGAGGTTGGGGTTGGTCGAGACCGACGAGCTGACGCGACTGATCGACGTGCTCTGCGGGGAGATGAAGATGGGGGTGTTGATGAGCGTCTCCGACGCTCATGCGACGGTGTGGTCGCGGCGCATCGCGACGCTCTCGGGCGGCGAGCTGCTGGAGCCTCCGAGGCCGCCGCAGGGCGAGCCGGGCAACGTGATCGAGTTCCCGGGTGAGGGGCGGTCGCAAGGCGCCTGAGTGGAGTTGCGCGTCGGTCGCGGTGCTGGGGGTGGATGGACGGTTGTAAAACACGGTGATGGCTGTCTGCCAATTGCCAGAAGGCCGAATGGTTCAACCTGCGCACACTGGCGCTGGTATGCTCCGGCTGGTGTCGCGCGCGGGGCGAAGATTCTGAATGTCTGCCGGAGATATCGTGCTCGGTTTGCTGGTCGAGCAGCCCGACAACAGCTATCAGCTCGACAAGCGCCTCGAAGGGGGGTTCCCTTCGATGCAGTTCACGCGTGGCACCGCGTATCAGGCGTTGAAACGACTCTCAAAAAAAGGATTGGTCCGTCCGATGGACGGGGAGGGTGGGACGCCTGCCAGGGATGCCAAGGTCGATCAAGGGACCCGATACGAGATCACCGCCAGTGGCGTCAGGTACTTCAAAGCATGGATCAAGAGCTCGATCGCGCTGCCGATCGTGCGCGAGGATCTGCTTGCGAAGATCGCGCTCTGCACGCCGGCGGATCTGCCCGAGATGATCGAGACCGTCCGTGAGGCCGAGCTGAACTGCACCGCCAAGCTCAACGCCGAAAACCGGCGGGTGCGCCGCGAGCGCGAGCGATCCGATCCGGGGGATTGGGGGAAGCTCATCGAAGTGATCGTGTTGTCCGGCCACAGCGGGTGGTGGGACGAGCGCATCAAGTGGCTGCAGAAGCTGCGCGAGGCCATGGAAAGCGGGTTGCGGCGCTACAGGGCCCAGTGCGGTGCGGCCCAACCGCGGCGCGAAGAAGCCGGATGAGAACCCCGTCGCTGTTGTCGCTGCGCGGGGTGTCCCTGGGCTTTCGGCGTAGCGAGCAGCACGTCGTGGAGGCGCTGAGGGGTGTCTCGCTGGATGTCGATGTGGGCGAGGTGGTCTCGGTGCTCGCTCAGCGGGCGTGTGGCAAGACGACGCTGTTGCGGGTTGCGGCCGGGATGTGGCGGCCGGGCGCGGGCAGGGTCTACTTCGAGGGCCGGGATCTGTGGGTGCTTCCCGACCGTGAGCGCTCGGGGCTGCTCGCGAGGCGGATCGCGCTGGTGAGGCCGGTCGCGCCAGGGGTCGATGTACCCATGTTGATGCACGTGGCGACGCCGCTGAGCGTGGTGTGCAGCAAGCGCGAGGCACGTCGAAGGGCGCTGGCGGCGCTCGAGCGGGTCGGTGCCTCCGACTGCGCGGGGCAGCGCTGGAGAAGCCTTGCCGATTGGGAGCGGGCACTCGCCGCGCTTGCGCAGGGGATCGCTCGTAAGCCGAGCCTGCTGCTCGTGGATGATCTGACGGCGAGGTTGGGGTTGGTCGAGACCGACGAGCTGACGCAGCTGATCGACACGCTCTGCGGGGAGATGAAGATGGGGGTGCTGATGAGCGTCTCCCACGCGAACGCGACCGCGTGGTCGCGGCGCATCGCGACGCTCTCCGGCGGCGAGTTGCTCGAGCCCCCGCGGCCGCCTTGGGACGAGGGGGACAACGTCATCGAGTTCCCAGGCGACAGTTCGGCGGGTCCCGGTGTTCGGCGTGGCGCTGCGTCGTAGTGTTCTTGGTCTACGTGCTGGAGCTTCGGGATCTCGTCAAGCACTATCCCGTCGGTGACGGGGAGCCGGTGCGCGCCGTGGACGGGGTGTCGCTCTCGGTCGCGGCGGGCGAACTGGTTGCGCTGTATGGACCGAGCGGCTCGGGCAAGTCGACGCTGTTGAAGTTGATCGCGGGCCTGCTGCGCCCGGACAGCGGCGCGGTGGTCGTGGACGCCCGCGACATCTCCGCGCTCCCGGATGCCGAGGCATCGCGCTACCGGCTGCACGAGCTGGGGCTGATCGACCAGTCATTCGACCTGCTGCCGGGCGCGAACGTCCTGCAGAACGCCGCGATGAAGCTGTGGCTCTTCGAACGCAGCCGCAGCGCGGAGCGCCGGGTGCAGCCGCTGCTGGAGCGACTCGGGCTTGCCGAGCGTCTGCGCCACCGTCCGGGTCAGCTCTCGATGGGCGAGCGCCAGCGGGTGATGATCGCTCGGGCGCTCTCGACCGATCCGAAGCTGCTGCTCGCGGACGAGCCGACGGGGAACCTCGACACGCAGCGCAGCCGTGAGGTTCTCGAACTGCTCAGCGAGGTCTGCCGCGAGCAGGGTACGGCGGTGCTGCTCGTCACGCACGACCCGCAGGCCACCATGTTCGCTGACCGCGTGCACGCGCTGCGCGACGGGCGGATCGTGGAGTACGAGCCCGACCACGTCTTCGCTCCGCTCGGCGGAAGTGAGGAGCCCTGACAGCGGTGATGAGGCTCTCGAACATCGCCGACCTCTACCGTGTTCGTCTGCAGGCGAGGCTCGTGCTCGTCCAGGAGCTCTTCGCGATGCTCGGGATTGCTGTCGGTGTGGCGCTGCTGTTCGCCTCCCAGATCGCGACGACGAGCCTCAACGAATCGGTCGGCCAGCTCACGAGCGAGGTCGTCGGCCGGATGCAGTTCCAGCTCGACGCGCGGAGCGCGGAGGGCTTCGATCAGCGGCTGCTCGGCGAGGTGCAGCATCTGCCGGGAGTGCGCTCTGCGCTGCCGGTGATCGAACGGCCCGCAAACCTGATCGGCCCGACGGGCCAAGAGGCGGTGGACCTGATCGGGACCGAGCCGCGCTTCGCGCGCCAGGGCAGCCCGCTGTTCAGCCACTTCAACTACGGGCAGCTCGAAAGCCAGCGTGTGCTTGCGCTCCCGTCGCAGGTCGCGCAGACGATCGGCGCGGGGCCCTTCATCGTGATCAAGGCGCAGGTCGGCGCGAGCAGCGTCAACGCGCTGGTCGGGACGGAACTGAACGCGGCCTCGATCGGGACGCTCGCGCACAGCCCGGTAGCGGTCGCTCCGTTGGGCTACGCGCAGACGCTCACGGGAATGGGCGGTCGCCTCAACCGCGTCTTCGTCCAGGCCGCCCCCGGACGGGAGCGTGAAGTGCACACGGGCCTGGTACGCCTGGCCGCCGGAACCCTGAACGTAGAGCCGGCCGACTTTGACGCGACGCTGTTCCGGGTCGTGGCGGCGCCCGTGAACCAGAACTTGAGCTTGTTCTCGGCGATCAGTGCGATGGTCGGCTTCATGTTCGCGATCAACGCGATGCTGCTGACCCTGCACCTGCGTCAGGGACTCGTCCGCGAACTGCGCGCGAACGGCGCGACCCGGCTGGACGCCATCAAGGCGCTGCTGTTCGACGCGCTGGTGCTCGGCGTGCTGGCTTCGCTGTTGGGGCTCTTGCTCGGCGATCTGCTCTCGATCTCCCTCTTCGACTCGAATCCGGGCTACCTCCAGCTCGCATTCCCGATCGGCTCGCAGCGGGTCGTCACCTGGCAGAGCGCGGCCATCGCCGCCGGCGTCGGGCTGCTCGCAGCGTGCGTTGGCGTGCTGACGCCGCTGCGCGAGATCTCCTCGCGCTCCTCGCGGGTACCCGGGCCTCCCGAACACCAACTCCTCAGCCGCTGGACCCTGACAGCCCTGGCTGGTGGCCTTGCGTGCCTCGCGGCGACGACCGCCATCCTGATCGCTGCGCCGCAGTCCGCGGTCCTCGGCAGCGTGACGCTGGTCATCGCGCTGGTGCTGCTCCTGCCGCTCCTGCTCGACGCGTTGATCGTGGCGTTCGATCGCGTGCAGCGGCTTCTCGGTGGCGCGGCGGCGCCGCTTGCTGTCGCCGAACTGCAGTCGCCCACGACAAGGGCGCGGTCGATCGCGATCGCCGCGACTGGAGCGATCGCCGTGTTTGGGATCGTGGCCGTCCAGGGCGCCCGCGGCAACCTCCAGCATGGGCTCAACAGGCTGCTCCACGACGTGACTGCGATTACCGCCATCTGGGTGCTCCCGCCTGGGCCGCAGAACCTGCTCGCCACCGCTCCGTTTCAAAGCGATGACGCCGCCAAGCTGGCGCGCGTCCCTGGCGTTCAAGCCGTCAGCGTGTACCGGGGCGACTTCCTGGACTACGGAGATCGCCGTCTCTGGGTGCTCGCGCCACCGCTGAGCGCCAGCAACCCGATCCCGCCGAGCCAGATCGTAGCCGGCACTCTTCCGATCGCGCTCAGCAGGTTCAGGGAAGGCGGCTGGGCGATTCTCTCCAAAGCCGTCGCGGCTGACCACGGACTGCGCGTCGGTGAGCGCTTCACGCTGCCCGCACCCCATCCGACCACGCTGCGGATCGCTGCGCTGATCACGAATCTCGGATGGCCGCCCGGAGCGGTCATCCTCAACCCAGCCGACTACGTGCATGCCTGGGGCACCGTCAACCCCAGCGCCTACAACATCACGCTTCGCCCGGGAGCATCACCGCGACAGGTGAGTGGTGAGATACGGCGAGCGCTCGGACCCGCCTCGGGGCTCACCGTCCAGACTGCGCGGCAGCGCGACGAACTGCAGCTGGCGGCGAGTCGCCAGGGCCTATCGCGTCTGACGCAGATCTCCACGCTCCTTTTGATCACGACGATCCTCGCGATGTCGATCGCGATGAGCACGATGATCTGGCAGCGCCGCCCTCAGTTTGCGCGCATGAAGGCCCAGGGCTACGACCAGCGGGTGCTGTGGCGGGCGCTCATCCTGGAGAGTGGGGTACTGCTCGGCGCCGGCTGCTCGATTGGAGCCGTGTTTGGGATCTACGGCCAGCTGCTGTTGAGCCATGCGCTGGCGGTCGTCACCGGCTTCCCGATCGTCTTCTCCGCCAGCGCCCTCGTCGCGGTCACCACCTTCGCCGTGGTCAGCGCAGTCGCAGTCGTAATCGTTGCGCTCCCGGGATACCGTGCTGCAAGCGTTCCCCCGTATATGTAAAGCCTTGCACTGACCAATCAGTAGGAAACATCAGATCAGTCGGCGAGGTGCGGCCGACGCGATCATCTACTCTCAGGGCATATACCACCGCTCCTCCGAGACACGGACTCTACCCCACTCGGTTGGGGACAGGTTCGGGCGCTCTTGGCCGCCGCGAATCGTGAGTTGCTCTGGGGCTTGCGAGCAGTCGCAGGCGAGGTTGACGCGTGGCGAACACGAGCTGCGATCATTCCAGATACACGGATTCGTGACGATGCCCTGAGGTCACTTGCTCGCAAGCGTCCCCATCTGGACGGCGCGGCTCTGTTCTGGACACTCCCACGTCGTCGCAACCGGTATCTGTTGCGGCTTCTTGTTGCCTACGAGGTCGCCCTGGAGTTCCTGGACGAGGTCAATGAGCGTGCCGCCCATGCGGGGCAGGCCAACGGCCGTCAGCTTCATCTCGCGCTTGCCCATGCGGTTGACCCTGATGCGCTAACGCTCGACTACTACCGTCACCATCCCTGGAAAGACGATGGTGGCTATCTGCGAGCAGTCGTGGGTGGCTGCCGCGCGTGGTGCACACGTTTGCCATCTTACGCAAACGTCCGCTCACTGTTGATCCGCGAAGCAACTCGTACGCAGGTCTTGGCCCTGAATCACGAGTACGACCCCATCCGTCGCGAGGCTGCCCTCCGAGCTTGGGCCGGAAAAGAACTTCACGAAACAACGAAGGTGAGCTGGTTCGAGTTGTGTGGCGCCGCGACCGCGTCGCTCACGGTTCACGCGCTGCTCGCGCTCGCGGCAGAACCCCGATGCACCGAAAGCGACATTGAGGGAACACAGGCCGTCTACTTCCCCTGGCTGTCACTGACAACGACGATGCTCGACAGTTAGGGCTCACGACTGAGCGTGTGAAGGAGCCACGGTGTAGTTCCAGTCGCCGTGGAATGGGTTGCGGGTGATGTTGATGGTGGCGAGCTGTTCGTCGCTGACTTTGATGCCTTTCTCGTATTCGCGGTCGTCGAGTTGGGCGTAGACCTTCAGACCGGTGCTAGTCGTGGTGCTTGAGATGAGGTTGATGATGACCTCGTGGCTGATGAGGGGCTTGCCACGCCAGTTGGTCGAGATGAAGCTGAACAGCCGGTGCTCGATCTTGTTCCACTTGCTCGTTCCGGGCGGGAAATGGCAGACCGCGATCTGCAGGCCGGTCTGATCCGCAAGGCGTTGTAGCTCGAGCTTCCACAGACGGGTGCGGCTGGAGTTCGAGCCACCGCAGTCCGCGGTAATCGTCAGCGTGGTGGCGTTTGGGTAGCGTGTTTTGCCGAGTGTCTGCCACCAATCGAGGATCGTGTTCGTGGCGAACGTCGCGGTGTCGCTGGTGATCCCCACGTTGATCCACCCCTCATCCGCGGTCAAGTCGTAGACGCCGTAAGGGATCGCGTGCCCGAGCTGCTTGTCCTTGAAGTCGTGCGTACGGACCTCGATAGGCTTGCCCTTCGGCTCAAGCTCCCGGCCGACGGCCCTGAAATCACCGACGAGCTCTCGCTTCTTGGTATCGACGCTGACCACCGGCTCTTTTGCCGCGATCGCAGCCGTGACGATCTGGTTGATGTGCTCAAACTGAGCGTCGCGATCGGGATGGGACTCGCCCTCCCTGGTCTTGCGGTTGGACTGCAGGCTGTAGCCCTTGACCTTCAACAACCGCAGCACCGTCCGGTCAACGACATCATGCCCCATCTCCCGTAGCGCCTGGGCGAGCTTCGCGGCGCTCTTCGAGGTCCACCGCAACGGCGACTCCGGGTCCCCACGCGTAACCGGATCCACGAGGCGCTCCAACGCCTCCCAAAGCCCCGGCTCACGCTCAAGGATCGGCGTGCGCCCCGGATGCCTACGTACCTTCCCCGGCGCCGGGCGCTCCTCAGAATCCAGATCGGCAAGACCGCGCAACACCGTCGACTCCGAGATCCCCGTAGCCCTCACCACCGCCGCGAGCCCCCCATAACCAGCCGAGCGCGCCTCCGCGGCCGCCCACAACCGCCGCGCACGCTCATCCAACAACCCCTGCGCGCTCAACAACCGATACCGCTCACCAATCGCGCGCTCATCGACCACAACCCCCAGTTCTACACAACCCGCCAAACCCCTTCACAAACTAAGTCGTGAGCCCTTACGTCGACCGCGCCGAAGACGTGGTAGACGCAGACCACAGCTACGTCGAGCACTATGGCGATCTCGAGATTGCCATCGAGCGTATCGGCGAGCTTATATCGCGATCGATTTGCGAGGCACGCCGTCTGCGCTCTGGTCATCGGCACATCGTTATCGCCGCCAGCATGATCGCAATGTATCTGTCCAGGGACAGCGCACGCGAGGCTGAGAACTATCAGATGACCCAGCGCCTGGTCAGAACCGGTGGCCCTTCCGTGAGGCTCCTGCTTCCAATCTTGCGCATGTGGCGCACCGTGTACGCGTTGCGCTCCGATTAGATCGAAAGGTTACCGATGAAACGCACTGTCAAGAACACCCTCCCCAGCGGTATGTGCCTGCCGGCGATCGCTCAGACTTGGGTTTTCTGGAACTGGCCATTCTGGTATCTGGAGCGATGCCGAAGCTACTACGGGAATCGTTTTATACATAATGCCCCCAGCTATCCGCCTCTTGTACTGCTCTCTGACCCGGCCGACATCAAGGCAACCTTTACGGCGCCTGCAAACATACTCCACCCTGGCGCCGGCAATCAGCCGATCAGGCCGATCGTCGGTGACCGATCATTCATGCGCCTGGAGGAAGACGAGCACCTGCTTGGCCGCAGGACTGTACTTCCCGCGTTCCGCGGGAGTGCGATCGAGCAGCACGCCGATCTGGTGGCCGAGGTTGTCGGGCGACACATCGCCTCCTGGCCCCGCGACATCCCCTTTGCGATACATCCGCGCCTACGTGCATTGACGCTCGAGGTCATCCTGCGAACGATCCTCGGGATACCGGCGGACATCCATGACGCTCGACTCGAGGTGCTTCATGACAGGCTTCTGGCGATGCTGGCGGTGAACGGGAGCGCGGTGCTGTCGGCGCCACTGCTGCGTCATGGCCCAGGCAAGCGCACCTGGCGGCGGTTCCTGCGAGAGCGAGACGAAGTCGATCGACTCATCTTCGCGCTCATCGACGAGCACCGCCACGCCTGCAGCGGCGCTGCCGACGTGCTGACGATGCTCCTGGATACCCGAAGCCTCGACGGCTACCCGATGTCCGATAGGCAGATACGCGACAATCTCATCTCGGTCATCCTCGCGGGACACGAGACGACCGCGGCAGAGCTGGCATGGACGTTTCAACTGCTCGCGCACAACCCGGCCGTGCTGGAGAAGCTCACTGCCGAGATCGACCACGGCGGCGAGACATACCTGACCGCGACGATCCACGAGGTCCTGCGCCATCGGCCCGTCTTCCTCTTTGCCATTCCCAGGGCGGTGATACAGCCAATCGAGATAGGTGACTGGATCTACCGCCCGCCGGCCCATCTGCTGGCCTGCATCTACCTCGTGCACCACGATCCAGCCATCTACCCCGAACCTCAGAGGTTCCGGCCCGAGCGCTTCCTCCAGGCACGCCCGAATCCATCCACCTGGCTGCCATGGGGCGGCGGACCCAGGCGCTGCCCCGGTGTCTCTCTTGCGACCCTTGAGATGCAGACGGTTGTACGCACAGTGCTTGCCACCACCGCCCTCCGCCCGGCTTCAAGACAGATCGAGCGGCCCCGCTGGCGAAGCGTGATCGTGGCCCCCAACGCCGGCTCGCGGATCGTGCTCCACCGGCGTGCCAGGTCCAGCCCGAACCGACACGCGACCGCTCCCACGGCCCCGACGCCAGGCGCTCTCGGCCGGTCGCGGACGCCTCGCACCCGCACAGCCCTTTGAGCATGTGGGCCAACCGAACATAACTCGCTGTCGAAATGTATAGCGACGCGTCGCTATACAGGCAGCGATCCAATGGGCAGGATGGCCACGCATGGGCGCGCAAGGCGACACCGCTCGAAGTCCAGGGGTTGGAGAAAGCGTGGCGCTGCCCTGGCGTGCGAGAGGGGAGAGGCGCCCTGTGGGGCAGCGTCGAGGCGGGCGGCGCTGCCCCGGCAGGGGTGAGGGAGGGCAATCCAGTGGGCGGCGGGCCGGGCGTATCGGGGGACGCGCGGCTCGTCGTCTCACCGGCAGACCCCGGTCGGGCAGGCCAGGGGACGTATGCCCAGAATGAGGCGGCCCGTGTCGACGCCCGATGGGGAGGTGGCCCGGTCGGTTCCGGTGCTGCAGGAGTCGCGGTATTCGCAGTCGCTGGAGTGGGGGCTCGAGGTTCTCGCGTGCTTTACGCCTGAGCAGCCGGTGCGTGGGATCGCTGAGATCGCGGGCGTGCTGGGAATAAGCACCTCGACGACGCACAGGTATGTCAGCACGTTGGAGCGCCTTGGGTACGTGGTGCAGGGCCGGCGGCGGAAGTATCGGCTGACGGTGGCGGTCACCAAGCTGGGGCTCTCGGCGTTGAGCGGGACGAGCCTTGGGGTACACGCGCGGCCGTTTCTGGAGGAGCTGCGCGCGGAGACGGGGTTCTCGGTCTATGTAGGGGTGCTTGATGGGCCGGAGGTTCTGGTCGTCGAGCGGGTGCGCGGCAGCCGTCGCGGTGAGAGTCTGTTGGATCCGGGTTTGCAGTTGGGTGCGCAGCGGCCGGCGTATTGCACGGCGATCGGGAAGCTGCTGCTCGCGAGTCTCCCCAAGCGCGCGTTGCGCGAGCAACTCGCGGAGGTGTCTTTCACGAAGCGGGGGCCGAACAGCTTGGCGGATAGGCGTGCGTTGCGCAGCGAGCTGGAGCAGGTCCGTGGGGTGGGTCTGGTTGTGGCCGAGGAGGAGTTCGCGGTGGGGGTGTATGAGATCGCGGCGCCGTTGCGCTCGGCGTCCGAAGTCGTGGCGGGGATCGGTCTTGAGGCGCACAGTTCGATGATCTCCCTTGGGGAACTGGTTGGTGCGCTCGGCCCGCATCTCCTCGCGGTGGCTGGTCGGCTCTCAGCGAGGCTGGGGTACCGGCGGGCTGATGAGCGGAGTGGCGGCCGGCTTGCGGTGGCGTCGGGCGGGGTGCTCGCGTGAGGGCGGCGCGGTCCCGTAAAGCGCGGGCAGCCGCCGCCGTCGGCGGGGACAGGTCGGCTACGGCGGATGCGGTGTGCGTTGAGTACAACGAGCTGCGCTATTCGCAGTCCCTGCAAGCCGGCTTGGCGGTCCTGCGGTGTTTCACAGCGGCCCGGCGCGTGCGGGGTATCGCCGATGTCGGCGATGAGACCGAGCTTGGCCGCTCGACGACGCACAGGTACATGACGACGCTTGCGACGCTCGGCTATGTGGAGCATACGTCGTCTTCCAAGTACAGGCTCGCGCCGCAGGCGGCGAACCTCGGGCGCGTAGCGCTCGACAGCCAGCCGGTCCGCCAGTGCTCCCGCGAACGGCTCCGTGAGGCTGCGTGAGCAGACGGGGTACGCCGTGAGTCTCGGTGTGCTGGAGGGCACTGAGGTGCTCTACCTGGAGCGCCTGCCCAGTTACGCGCGGGGGCAGTTCGAGCTCGACCTCGGGGCTCACGGGCTGCGCGTGGGATGCCGCGCGCCGGCCTACTGCACCGCGATGGGCAAGCTGCTACTAGCCAGCCTCCCCGAGCCCGAGCAGCGCAGGCGTATAGCATCGCTGAAGCTCACACGGCGGGGTCCACGATCAATCGCGACCAAGACCGTGCTCCGGGAGGAGCTTCAGCGCATCCAGGCCACAGGTCTTGCGCTCAGCGACCGCGAGCTCACGTCCGCGCTGCTCTCGATCGCTACCCCGATCAGAGACTCCAACGGCGCGGTCGTCGCGGCACTGGCAGTCGAAGCGCCTACCGCAGCAATCACCCCCGAGGATCTCCTGCGCGACAACGGGCCACGCCTGATCACCGCGGCCGCGAGCCTCTATGACTCTCGACCCTGACAGGAGCAGGAGCACGACTACTTCGCCAGCAGGTGATCCTCACTCGTGTCCGCTACACCGACCGGTGGAAGAGAGTGATTCGATGGAAAGAAAAGAGCGGAAAATGCGACATTTTCTCAAGAGTTCTGTTGACCTGATCCCATCAGTTCGTTTAGATTGTGTTGATAGTCTGGGATGCGAAGCCGAGCCGCGGGAGAGGAGGTGCGCGCGATGAGATGGTTATGGCGTGGTAACCGGGGCTGGCCGCTGCTCGGCGGTTTCAGGCGTGTCGTGCTGGCGGGACTGGTGGGAGTGGTTGGTGTGCTGGTATGGAGCGCTCTGGCTGGTGGTACGCAGCCATATGAAACGTATGAGTCCACGGTCGCCTCGGACGGTCCGGTGGCGCAGTTCCGCTTCAACGACGCTGTGGGGTCGAGCACGATCGCCGACTCGGTGGGCTCCTACACGGCCGCCAACAGTGGGATCGTGCTGGGTGGGGAAGGCCCGTTCGGCGGCAGCAAATCGGGGGGTTTCGGCGGTGAAGCGTACGCAACGCTGCCCGCCGATCCGCTGGTGGGGGCGGGCGAATTCACTGCGGAGGCGTGGCTTGATTGGGGTGATGGCGGGACCTACAAGCAGCCGGTGTTCGAGTTCGGGTCGAGTTCGAGCAACTACATGTATCTGACGCCGGCCTCCGCGCTCTCGGGTCACAAGCTGCTCTTCGAAATCCACACCACCGCCGGGCAAGTAGCGCAGGTCGCTGCGAGCAAGCTGGCCTCGGGCGCGTGGAAGTACCTGGCCGTGAGCGAGACGAACTCGGGCACGTTGACGCTGTACGTGAACGGCGAACAGGTCGCGCAGACGACGGGCGCGACGGTCACCCCGGCGTCCTTGGGCAGTGCTCCGAGCGCCTATCTCGGCAAGTCGCTGGCCTCCGGTGAACCGCTGCTGAAAGGCAGTCTGAGCAACATCGCGTTCTACACCAAAGCGCTATCGGCGACCCGCATCAAGGAACACTACGACGCCGGGGAGTACCCGGTGAACACCGTCGCGCCGACGGTAACGGGGACAACCAGGGACGGCAGCACGCTGAGCGCGACGAAAGGGACGTGGACGGGTCTCGCGCCGATCACGTTCGCCTACCAGTGGACGCGGTGCAACAACACAGGGGAAGCGTGCACGAACATACCCGCGGCCACGGAAATGAAATACACACTCGGCCACGGCGACGTCGGCTCGAGGCTGCGGGTCGCGGTCACCGCCAGCAACAGCGCAGGCGGCTCGAGCGCGACCTCCACCGCGACCGCGGTCATCGAAGCGCTCAAACCGTCGAACACGGTGCTGCCGGCGATCTCCGGCGCCGCGGAGCAGGGACAGCTCCTGAGCGCGAGCACCGGCAGCTGGGAAGGCACCCCGCCGATCTCCTACGCCTACCAGTGGGAGACCTGCAACAACACAGGCGGGAGCTGCAAAAAAATCACTGGGGCGACAGGGTCCACCTACCGTGTGCTGGGCTCGCAGATCGGGGACACGCTGCGCGTGATCGTGACTGCCGAAAACGCGGCGGGGAGCAAAAGCGCGACCTCCGCAGCGACTGCCGTGGTCACGACCGGCCCGCCGGTGAACACCACGCTGCCGGCGATCTCCGGCCGCGCCGAAGACGGCCAGACGCTGAGCGCGAGCACCGGCGCGTGGGCGGGCACCGAACCGTTCTCCTACACCTACCAGTGGGAACTGTGCAACAGCGCCGGGGAAGGGTGCGCGAACATCACGGGCGCGACCAGCTCGACCTACGCCCTCGGCCCGGGCGATGTCGGGGACACGCTGCGGGTCGCCGTCACCACGAAAAACTCGGTCGGGTCGAATACCGCGACCTCCCACGCCAGCCCCGTCGTCGCGGCGATCCCGCCCGCGAACACCGCGCCGCCGGCGATCTCGGGCACCGCGCGGGACGGCCAGACGCTGAGCGCGAGCACGGGCTCCTGGAGCGGCTCGCCGCCGCTGAGCTACGCCTACCAGTGGGAGCTCTGCAACAGCACAGGGACGGGGTGCGCGAACATCGGCGGCGCGACGAGCTCCACCTACACCCTCGGCCACGCCGACGTCGGCGACACGCTGCGCGTGACGGTCACCGCGAGCAACTCCGGCGGCTCGGCCTCGAGCACCTCCGCCGCGACCGGTGTCGTGGTGGCGCTCGCCCCCTCGAACACCGCGCTGCCCGTGATCTCGGGCACCGCGCAGGACGGCCAGACGTTGAGCGCGACCACCGGGGAATGGGCGGGCACGCCGCCTTTGAGCTACACCTACCAGTGGCAGAGCTGCAACGCCGCGGGTGAAGCGTGCGCGAACGTGTCGGGCGCGACCGGCTCCACCTACACCCTCGGAGCCGGGGACGTCGGGACCACGCTGCGCGTGAGCGTCACGGCGAGCAACTCCGCCGGGTCGGCTGCGGCGAGTTCGCAGGCGAGCGAAGTCGTGACGGCGATCGTACCGATGAACGTCGTGGCGCCGGCGATCTCCGGGACGACGCGGGTGGGACAGACGTTGAGCGCGAGCCCGGGGGAATGGGAAGGAGAACAGCCGATCAGCTACGCCTACCAGTGGCAGCGGTGCGACAGCTCCGGTGAAGAATGCGCGGATGTCCCGGAAGCGACTGGCTCGAGCTATGAGCTCGGGGAAAGTGACGCGGGCCGCGCGATGCGGGTGGTGGTCACAGCGAGCAACGCCGCGGGGTCGGAATCTGCTGTGTCGGAAGCTACCTCGGTGGTCGTGGAGGTCCCGGTGAACACGGTGGTGCCGGTGATCACCGGCACTCCGAAGGAAGGACAGGAATTGACTGCGAGCACCGGGACGTGGAGCGCCTACCCGGAAGCGAGCTACACCTACCAGTGGCAGCGCTGCTACGGCACGGGCGTGAGCTGCAAAAAAATCGAAGGCGCGACCGGATCGAAGTACCTCCTGGGTAGTGGAAACGCGGGTACGATCGTGCGTGTGACGGTCACCGCCACGAACACGGCAGGCTCCGGGTCGGCCAGCTCGCAGACGACTGTGCCGATCGAAGCGATTCCCCCGTCCATTGTCGAAGCGCCCGTGATCAAAGGGGTCCCGCGGGAGGGACGCGAGCTGAGAGCCAACCCGGGTGAATGGGCTGGCAGCCCGCCGATGGCGTTCGCCGACCAGTGGGAAAGCTGTGACGGCCTGGGCGAAGGGTGCCTGCCGATCGCCGACGCGAACGGCTCGAGCTACATTCCCGGGCCGGCGGACGTCGGTGGCACGCTGCGCGTCTCGGTGACGGCGAGCAACCTGGCGGGCATCTCCGTCATGAGCGCCTCGCCGCCCAGCGGCGTGGTGGAAGCGGGGCCGTTCCTCATCGCGCAGTTCGGCACGGCGGGCTCCGGTGAGGGGCAGCTCAAAGACCCGAGCGACATCGCGTTCGATGCCGCCGGGGACGTGTGGGTGCTGGACCGGGGCAACGATCGGGTGGAGGAGTTCGGCGCCGAAGGCGGCTACCTCGGGCAGTTCGGCTCGGAAGGCTCGGGAGAAGGGCAGCTGTCACGACCCGATGCGCTCACGGTGGACGCCAAAGGTGACGTATGGGTGATCGATACGGGCAACGATCGCGTGGAGGAGTTCAGCGCAACGGGCGAATACCTCGAGAGCTTCGGGAGCGAGGGCAGTGAACCCGGTGAGTTCGAGCGCCCGGAGGGGATCGCTGTCTACGGTGGGAGCGTATGGGTGTCGGATACCGGAAACAGCCGGCTGGAGCGTTTCAATGAAGCTGGCGTATACCAGCAGACGATTGGCGCCAAAGGGTCAGGCATGGGAGAATTGAATGAACCGGAAAGCATGGCGATCGACCACAATGGCAATGTTTGGGTCTTGGAGGGGCCGGAACGACGCGTCGAAGAGTACAACGAAGCCGGTGAACTCATCGGGGGGTTCCCTGCCCGCGAAACAACCGACGGGCTGGACGTCTTTCCGTCTGGGATCGCCGTCGACGCCAACGACGACATATGGGTAGGCGACGTGAGCAACAACCGCGTCGTAGAGTTCCCTGAAAAAGGGTACCCCGCGCAGTTCGGAGGCGTCGGCAGTGGCGCCGGAGAGCTTCAGCTCAGCACCCCGATGGGCCTGGGCGTCGATTCCCACGGAGACATCTGGGTCGCCGACCCGGGCAATGACCGTGTCCAGGAGTGGACGCTCCCTCCCTCACCCCCGACCAGCGTCGCGCCCCCGAGCGTCTCGGGCGAAACGGTCGCCGGCGAGACGCTGAGCGCGACCACGGGCTCCTGGGCCGGCGATCCACAGGCATACCGCTACCAGTGGCAGCTCTGCGGAGGTGGCCTGGGGTGCAACGCCATCGTCGGCGCCGACACGCAGACCTACATGCTCGCCCAGGGTGATGTGGGCGAGACCGTGCGCGTGCTCGTGACCGCGTCCAACGCCGGGGGGGCCGCGAGCGAAGTCTCGTCCATGACTTCGTCCGTGGTGTCGGCGACACCGCTCTCGAACACGGCGGCACCGGCAGTCTCCGGCGCGGTGCAGGACGGACAGATGCTCCACGCGAGCACCGGGGCCTGGAGCGGGTCGCCGCCCTACGCCTACGCCTACCAGTGGGAAAGCTGCAATGGCGGCGGCGGCGAATGCGCGCCGATCGAAGGCGCGACGGGCCCCGAATACGCGCTCGGGGAAGGCGACATCGGGAGCACCCTGCGCGTGAGTGTTACAGCCACCAACGCCGCCGGCTCGGCGCAGGCAACCTCGCCGGCGAGCGCACAGGTGACGCCCGAACCCCCGGGTGAGATCCAGCCCCCCACCATCTCCGGTGTCCCGGACGCCCGCCAGGTTCTGTACGCCAATCACGGTGCCTGGACGGGAACCGAACGGCAGTTCAGATACCAGTGGGAAAGCTGCAACTCCAGCGGTGGCGAATGTGCGCCGATCGAAGGGGCCACCGGCCCCGAATACGACCTCGGCGAAGGCGACATCGGCACCACGGTACGGGTCAGGGTAGGCGTGGCCAGCGCCGTCGGTTCGCTCACCGACGTGTCGGCCGTGACGCCCGTGATCGGCGCACCCGGTGCGCTCGCGAGCACGGCCCCACCGGTCGTCTCCGGCGTGCCACAGGTCGGCCAACCGCTCACCGCGAACACCGGCAGCTGGGCGAGCACCGGCACGGTCACCTACTCCTACCAGTGGCAGCGCTGCGACCGCTTCGGCCTGCACTGCACGGACATCGAAGGCGCCACCGGCACGAACTACACCCCCGCTGCCGGTGACGCCGACAGCACGCTGAGAATCCAGGTCACCGCCAGCGAGGAAGAACATGCGGTCTCCCGCATCTCGTTCGCAACGCAGACGGTCGCAGCGACCGGCGCCCCCGTGGTGGAGCAGCCGCCGCTCATCAAGGGCCCCACCCTCCAGGGGCAGACCCTCACTGCGAGCACCGGGCAGTGGGCGGGCGAAGGCCCGGTCAGCTACTCCTACCAGTGGGAGCGCTGCACCCAGTCGGGGGAATGCACCGCGATTGAAGGCTCCATCGCCGCCACCTACACTCTGACCGGAGGCGACGTGGACACCACTCTGCGAATCATCGTGACCGCCACCGACAGCGGCGGCAGCACGGCTGCCGTATCGGCTGCCACGGCCACGATCGACCCCGAATCACTCACCGAGATCACGCCCCCGTCGGTCTCCGGCGTCGTCGAGGTCGAAGGCGAACTCGACGCCGAACCGGGCATCTGGAGCGCCACCGGCCCCGTCTCCTACGCCTACCAGTGGGAACGCTGCAACGCCGGCGGCGGCGAATGCGCACCGATCGCAGGCGCCGAAGAACCCGGCTACCAGCTCACGGCGGGGGACCTCGGCTCGACGCTGCGCGTCAAGGTGACCGCCACCAGCCCGCTCGCCAGCCAGAGCGCCTACTCAGCCCCGACAACAGGCACCCCCGGCGGCGAAGCGACCGTCGAACAGGCCACGGAAACCGCCCAGCGCACCGACCCCGCGATCCTCGCGCCCTCCACGACCGCGATCCTCGAAGGGCAGACCGTCGCGCCCGCGCTCGGCGACGAAGAAGAACTCTCCTCCCAGCAGGCCCTGACGACCACGAGCGTCTCCAAGGAAGACCCCGGCGAACTCGCCGTCAATACCCCTGACGGCGAACTCAGCCTCAAACCCGAGGAAACCTCCCCCAAGGCCACCACGCTGCCAACCCTCGTCAACGGCACGGTCGCGCTGTTCACCAACACCTGGCCCGCGACCGACACCATCCTCCGACCCGACGCCCTCGGCACCACCACGATCCTGCAACTCCGCTCCGCTGAAGCCCCACGGTCCTTCTCCTGGGAAGCGGGCCTCGGCGCCGGCCAGCAGCTGCGCCAACTCCCCGACGGCAGCGTCGCCGTCATCAGCTCCACCGAACCGTTCAGCGCGCCCCCGCCAAGCCCGGAACCCGAATCGCAGGCCGGTCCCGAACAGCCCGAAACAACCGCCGAACAAGCCGAAAGGGAACACGAAGAAGCCGCGCCCGAAGAAGAAGCCCAGCCCGAACCCCCACCCTCGGCGCCGCGCAGCACGACACCCCCCGCAGAAACCCCGCCCGGCCAGCTCGAACCCCAGAACACCCAGGCACAGTACGAAGCTGCCACCAGCGCAATGGGCGCAGCCGAAACCCAAACCGGCGGCACCACACTGATGGTAATCAGCCCCGCACACGCCATCGACGCCGCCGGCCACACCGTCCCGGCCTCCCTGGCCGTCAACGGCGACACCATCACCCTGACCCTTGAGCCGAGCGAGACCCCCACCTACCCAATCCTCGCCGCACTGCCGGTCGCCGCGCCCAGCGACAAAACCAGCGCCGAACGCGACCCATTCGAGTACGGGCTCTCAGACCAGCGCTACACGACCTTCACCGAAGAAAACGCCAAGACCCACGAAAACATCGCCCGCCTGAAAAACCCCAAAGCACCCCTCTACGTCCAGACCGCCCGGCTGGCCGTTCCCTGGGATATCCTCACCTCCGCAGCCCAGAGTACGAAGCGCAAAGAAGCCGAAAAATGGGTCTCCGCCGTCGTGAAAGATGGCCTCGAACCGTACGTCACGGTCGAGGCGGAAGAACACGCGAAACACCCGCCAAGTGTCCCCAAGTATCGATCTGCAATTAAGGGCCTGATCGAGACGTTCGGCAAACAGGGTGTGACACGGTGGGGTGCGTGGAACGAGCCGGACCTCAAACCAAACCTCATCGGCCATGCGTTGGCTGCACACTACTGGCAGGCAGCAGAGTCAGTCGCCGTCGAACTCGACTGCCATTGCACGATTGTCGCAGGCGAATTTTATGAGTACCCCGAGCAGGAACGCCTGTACTATGCGGGAGATTATCGGAAGGCAATCTTGGAATACGATCCGGAAGCGTGGAAGAGCGAACACAAGCACTCCAAACCCGACCACGCCGCATGGCGGAAGCACCGAGCTCCCAGCACATGGGGATTCCACGACTACAAGGACGTCGTGGAAATCAGGAGCACAAACGCATCGGAATTCCAGCATTTTGCGAGCGGAGGTGGGCTCGGCAAGCCACGGATCTGGATCAGCGAGGCCGGTGTCCAGTTGCATGATGGTGCTCCGGAAAAGCCACCGACCCGCTTGGTGGGGGCGCCTGAAGCGCGAGAATTCCACCTGCAAACAGAAGCGGCAAATGCGTTCACTGCTCTGCGATATGCCAAGCCGGTACACGGGAATGGCATTCCCCGCATAGAACGGGTCTACTATTATGAGTACGAAGCGCCATCGGAAGCGATAGTCAACACGCCGGGCAAGGAAAATGAATTCGACAGCGGGTTGATCGAAGCAGAACCGGAACCTGGAGGTGCAGGTACAAGCCACGGCGAAGCTCGGCCGGCATATTGCTACCTGGCGTATGAATCGCACAGGTGTCCACCGACCGTCGTGACGCTGAGCGAACGTTCGGCCAAGGTGGACACACATGGCATCGAAGCCGAAGTTCTGTTCGAATGGGAAGTAACCGGGAGCAACGAAGTCCAGACACTGAAAGCACAGCCCATTGGAACAGACGTCTTTCGTCCGCAGGTTATTCCCGCAAACTCAGTATTTGCGCGTTGTACTTCCTACCGATATCGTGCTGTGGTAAAAAACCATTTTGGCGAAACGGCTACAGGTCAATACATCAATGTGAGCCAGATCTGCACATGATGTATGATCTCCAGACCGCAACTTTCGTGTCTCCAGTGGGTCTATGGGTCATGGAGCAACCTAGAACTACAGCTTTGAGGAGCCATGCGTAGATTTGCCACCATAATCGCATCAGCGGCGTTGATAAGTATCTCGCCCACTGCCATCGCCACTGCGGCAACACATGCAAGACACGGACACAAGGGGACCGCTGGGTGCCCTCCCAAGCATGAGGCGGTGCTAGCGGCCGATGCTCAGGCCATCGTCTACAAAGCCCCTACTTTGCCGGAAAGTCTGGGCGGCGATATATTTGCGTGTTCGTACTCCAACAAACATTCATTCCGGCTGGGGTCGGAACCGTACGGAGGTCCGTCAGGCTCAGGGGGTGTGCTTCAAATCGCACTAGCCGGTCCGGTCGTTGCATATGGCGTGGAAGAATCTTATACCGGGCCATCGGGGCACAGCTTCAGCGAAATATGGGTCCGCAACCTGGTGACCGGGAGAGTGATCCACAGAATGCCGAACGGATCTCCCCCAGAACCCGGGGATATCGGCTTGGGAGGCACCCTTGCGATCATCGTCAAGAGCGACGGGTCGGTGGCATGGATAGTCGGGGCCAGTGAGCAGCTTGGCCACCTCCAAGTCCGCTCGGTAGATAAGACCGGCAGCCATCTGCTCGCGGCCTCGCCGGAAATCGAACCAGACTCCCTCGCGCTTGCGGGGAGCACGCTGTACTGGATGCAGGGCGGCAAGCCGATGTCGGCGATGCTGGACTGAGGCCCACCGATGTCACGGACGGGTCTGTCATGGGGCGCGAGCGGTCTCTCGATCGTGCTTATTGCGATTGGTGCGGGAGGTTGCGGTGGGAGCACCGCCACGAAGGCGAGCGCGTCAGGGCAGGCCCGGACCAGGAGACCCGTACCCGCCTACCGTGTCGGCCAGTACTGCGACTCCATCAAGGCCGCGAGATATCGAGCGCTCGGCCTGGAGTGTCGTCATCATCACCTTGCAAAGCGCTGAACTCGATGCCCTGCGCATCGAGATGGCAGCACAGCCCCCAACCGCTCAATTTGACGATCGTGGAGTAGCACTCGGCGAGTACTTTGCCGGACCGCGTTCATAGCCCCACCGGGTGCCGCGCGACGTAACTGGTGCCGTCGGCGAGGTTGGCGAGTGGTTCTGAGCGCCACCGGGGCCCCGAGCCGGCGGGGATGGGCGGCCCGCCGTAGCCGGCGGTGTCGAGTGCGATGCCGGCGATGACGATCCAGGCGTGGGCGCTGTTGGCGTAGATGGTGATCCAGTGTCCGGGGCCGGGCTGCCCGTAGGACTCGAGTTCGGTGGAGTCCAGGGCGGTGGGGCCGAGCAGTCCAGCGGCGTAGAGGACGAAGGAGGTCGCCCCCGAGCAGTCGTAGGCGGGCCAGAGCTGGGCGAGGGTGCCGTAGTGCTGGTCGGGTTCGGGGTAGGGGCGGGTGTGGATGAGGTTGCCGGCGGCGATGGCGAGCTTGACGGGGGTGGGTGCTTCGCGGGGTGCGGTCACGTTGCCGTCGGGTTGGATGCGCGCGGTTTGGCCGGGGGTGAGGCCGAGCGCGCCGGTGGCCTGGCATGTCGCCTCTTCGCTGGTGGTGGGTGTGGGTGCGACGCCGCCGAGGAGGTTGCCAGCGCTGGGGGTGGGTGCGGGTGTGACGGTGACGGTGCGTGTGCCCCAGGCGTTCTGGTTTGCGCGTCCGTACCAGTCGTAGATGTCGATGTGCCTGCCGGCGACCGCGCTGCCGGTGTCGCCGGCGTAGAACGCGCTGGTGGTCCCGAACGGGTTGGGCTGCACGTAGACGTAGCTGCCGAGCGGGATGACGCTCGGGTCGACGGCGATCTCGTAGGCGGGTGGGGCGGTGGTGAGGTTGAGGCCGGTGGTGGTGATGCCATTGCCCTGGATGCCGCCCCAGGGGGGGCCGTAGGCGGTCGCGGTCCATGTGCCGGCCGGGCCTGTGGCGGTAGGTGTTTCGCCGGGGGGCTGGCAGGCGCCGCCGTGTGCGCTGGTGCTGAGCAGCAGCGCGGTGACGCCGAGCGCGGGGAGCCCGGCGGCGAGGAGCCCGGTAAGCGCGAGGAGGCCCTTCATGGGTGCTCCGGCGGAAGCCCGTGTCTATGCGTAGATCCAGACACCTCACGTTAGATCATACTTGTTTTGCGTATTTGGTCTATGATGCGTGGTATCTCAACCCACGGCAGCGGAGGTGATTGGCAGATGAGGCTCCTGATCGCAGCGAGCGGTTTCACGTTCAAGGTGACCCCGGAACCCGGGAAGGCGCCGGGTGCGCCGGGTATTCAGAGCGCGATCAACGTGATCGCGGTGTACGCGCTGCTGGCGTGTCTGGCGGGGTTCCTCGCGGGTGGCGCGGTGTGGGCGGTCGGCGGGCGGATCGGTAACGAGCACACAGCGGTCGGCGGCAAGATCGGGATGGCGATCGCTGTCGGGGTGGCGTTCCTGATCGGGGCGGCCGCGGCGATCCTGCAGTTCGCGTACGGGCTGGGCTGATGATGCGCGAGCGAACCTGGCCACCGTCCGCGCTCGCCGCAGTGGCGATATGCGTCCTCGCCCTGGTGGTGCTGTTGAGCGTGCTCCTGGCGCGCGGCGGCGCCGGGCGGAGCGCGGCCGGAGCGATCGAGCTCGTTGACGGTGCCCCGGTCGGTGTGCAGGACACGCGGGCGGGCGCGCTCGCGGCGGCGGATAACTATCTCGCGGTCGCGTCGCAGTCGGTCGAGCAGGACCCGCCGGTGTTCGCGGCGCTGGTCGCGCAGGCGTACGCCCCGGGTATCCGTGCAAGGACGCTTGTCCAAGCACAGCGGTTGCGCGCGAGTGACGTGCAGAACATGAGTAACTACCGGGTGGGAGGCCGCGGGATAGCGGTGATCGCGGCGCGGCGCCTGGACGACTACACCCCTCAGCAGGCGACGGTGACGAGCTGGCTCGGGGGGCTGGTGTGGGGGCCGCGTCTGGCGCCGCGCCAGACGTGGAACCTCGTCGTCACGACGCTCCGTTGGCAGGCGGGCCGCTGGCTGGTGGAGTCCTCCAGTACCGACCCGGCGCTGGCGCCGGTCCCGTCGGTCGTGTACGTCGATGGCGGGAACGATCGCGCGGGCGCGTTCGCGCGTCTGGCGGGTATGACGGGGCCGTTCTACGGCAGCGCGAAATGACGATGCCTTTACCGCGTCATGTGGCTTGCGGGTTGCTCGTGCTGGTGGTGGGGCTGCTGGGGGTTTGCGGGTGCGCGCAGGGGATGGTCCCGGCGGTCGGTGTGCAGCCGGGCCGCCCGGTGCAGGTGGCGCTCGGCCTGGGCAAGCTGCTCGGCGGCGAATCGTGCGGCGGTGAAGGCTCGCTCGTCGGTGAAGCGGTGAATGGGATCACGGGTGGTGTCTCGGGCGCGACGGGCTGTGCGGCGGAAACGGTGGCGGGTGGTGTGGCTGGTGCTGTCGGGAACGGGATCCTGAACGTGGTTGCGGAATGGGTGATCGGCGCGGCGACGCAGGTCACGGGGTTTGTCGCTGCGGAGATGCAGAAGACGACGACGCCGCAGTTGCAGTCGGCGTGGTTTGAGGCGCAGTTTCAGCCGATGGCGGATCTCGGCGCGGCGCTGGGGCTGTTGGTCGTGTTGATCGCGTTCGCGTCGGCGGCGGTTCGTCGTAGTCCGGAGGCGCTCGCGGGTGCGCTCGCGGGGGTCGCCCGGGCGGGCATTGGCACGGGTCTGGTGGTTGCGTTGACCGCGATCGGCCTGGGGATCGCCGACGAGGTTTCGAGTGCGGTCTTGACGAGTTCCCCGCACACGTTCTGGGCGGCGGCGGCGCACGCGTGGGGCTCGCGCGGGTTCGGTGGGTTCGGCTCCTCCGCGTTGGCGACGTTGATTGCGCTGGTCGAGGTGTTCGCGGCGATCTTCGTGTGGCTTGAGTTGATCGTCCGTGACGCTGCGATCTATGTCGCGGTTCTGTTCTTCCCGGTTGTGCTCGCGGCGTCGATCTGGCCCGCGCTGGGCTCGTGGCCGGGCCGGCTGGGCAGGCTGCTGTTGCTGTTCGTGATCCTCAAGCCGGTCGCGGTGATCGTGCTCTCGCTGGCGGGTAGTGCGGCGGCGGCGGGGTTGTCGTTCGGTGGCGGGGTGTCGGGGTCGGTCGGGACGATTCTCGCGGCGACTGTGATCTTCGCGTTGGCGGCGTTCGCGCCGTGGACGCTGATGTATCTGCTCGCGGCGGACGCGGAGAGCGCGTACATGGCGGCCGGTCTGCGCACTGCCGCAGGAGCCGCGGTCACCGATGAGGACGGCCGTTCGGTTCGCAGCCTCGGTGGCTTGCGGAACCTCGGCGGGGGAGCAGGCTCCGGCGGCCTGGGCAGCGGCGGTGGACCGGGCGGCGGGGGACCTAGCGGTGGCACGCCTGGCGGTCTCGGGAGCGCTGGTGGCGGCGAGGACCCGGGTGGCGGGGGCAGCCCGTTGGGCGGCGGGCTCCCGGGGGGCGCCGCAGCCGCAGAGGGCGGGGCGGGTGTGGTAGGCGCGCTGGAGGATGGGACGCTGCCGGTCGCCGCGGAGTCGATCGGCGGCGGGAGCGTCGGCGCGGCAGCGGGCATCGGCGCCCTGGCTGCATCCAACGGCGCACGCGACTCACGCGAGCCGGGCGCGGGCTCGCAGCCGCAGGGCGCATCCGCACTCATGGGCGCCGAGGATGCCAGCGCCGAGAACACTGGCCGGGAGCCCCCCAGCGGCGCTCTCGCGGGCGGGCAGCCGGGCGGCGCGCGCGCGATGCCACCAGCTGCCGGCGGAGCCCCGACGGGCGTCTCTCCCCCACGTCCGGCCGGGGGCTCCGCCGGCGCCCCTGCTCCCACCGAGGAGGAGTCCTCCGCGCAGCCGACTGAGCGCGCGCCGCAACCGGTGGGTGGTGCTCCGCTCCCAGATGGCGGGGATACGGCGTCGGGCCTCCAGCGCTCGCCGTCGCGGCGTGGCCGGTCCGGCTCGACGGCGCTGACCCTTGTTCATTCGCGGCCAGACCCGGCACGCGAGCCCGCCGGTAGCGAAGAGGGGGAGGCCTAGCGGTGAGCGAGACGACGTACCGTTTCGCGCCGCACCCCACGGGTGGGTTCCTGCTCGGGCTGCGGGTCTCGCAGCTGCTCGGGTTCGTCCTCGTGGGTGCGTTGGCGCTCGGCGCGCTGCGCCTCGGCGGGTTCGGTGGCCTGGCGCTTGCGCTGGTGCTCTTCGCGTTCGCCGCGGGCGTGCTGTTGGTTCCGGTGCGTGGGCACACGATCGAGCAGTGGGCGCCGGTGACGGTGCGGTTCGTGCTCGGCCGCTACAGCACCCGCGCACGCTTCCGCTCCCAGCGCGCGCAGCTCGGGCACGTTGTGACGCTTCCGACGGGGGAGCTCGACCCGCAGCGTCCGCTGGAGCCGTGGTCGCTCCCCGGGGAGCTCGCGGACCTCGAGCTGCTCGAGGGCGAGCTGGTGCGCTACGAGCACGCCCGCTTCGGTGTGGTCAAGGACCGCCGCGCACGGACGTTCACCGCTGTGCTGCGGGTGCGGGGCCGGGCGTTCGCGCTGCTCGCCGCGGAGGAGCGCGAGCAGCGTCTGCAGGACTACGGCGCGGTGCACGCCGCGCTCGCACGCGATGACTCCGCTGTGCGCCGTGTCGCGTGGATCGAGCGGACGCTGCCGGGGGACGGCGACGCGCTCGGGGACTATCTGCTTGAGGCGAAGCGCCCGGACGCGACGCTCTGCGACCCGCCGGAGGAGCTGATCTCCTATCTGAACCTGATCGGCCGCGCGGGGGATGTCGCGGAGGAGCACGAGCTGCTGTTCGCGCTGCAGGTCGACTCAGGGCGCCCGGCCGCCAGGCGCGCGATCAACCGGATGGGTGGCGGGGACCTCGGCGCGCTCGCGGTGTTGGGTGGGGAACTGGGGCAGCTGATCGAGCTGCTCGACCGCGCGGCGCTCACCCCGACGGGTGTCCTGACACGCCGCGGTCTAGCGGGCGCGATCCGTGATGCGTATGACCCTTGGGGCAGGCGCGCGCGCCAGCGCCAGCTGGACCGCACCCTCCTCGGTGACACGGGCCTCGCGCCGCACACCGCCGCGCCGATGGTCCGCGCGGAGCACTGGTCGCACATCGCGGCCGACGGCGCGCTGCACTGCACGTTGTGGGCGGCGGAGTGGCCGCGGATCGATGTCCGTGCGCTGTTCCTGCAGCCGCTGTTGATGGATTCACGCGCGACGCGGACGATCGTGATGTGTATGGAGCTGGTCGGGCCGAGCCGCGCGATCCGCCAGGCCGAGCGTGCCGCGACCGAGACAGCGACCGAGCGCAGCCTGCGCTCGCGGGTGGGGCAGCGCACAAGCCAGCGCCAGTCCCAGCGCGACCGCGCGACGGGGGAGCGCGAGCGCGAGCTTGCCGAAGGGCACGCCGCGGTCCGCTACGCGGCGTATGTGACCGTCAGCGTGCCCGCGGGTGGGCCGGACGCGCTCGCGGACCTGGAGAGCGACGTGTCCCGGGTGGAGCTTGAGGCCAAGCGCGCGCCGTTGCGCCTGGAGCGGATGTGGGGCCAGCAGGCGGACGCATTCACGTTCGGGTTGCCGCTGTGCCGGGGGTTGCGGTGAGTCGCCAGGGTGAGCGCCGCAAGCGTCGAGAGGCACGCCGTGACGAGCGGGCGGCCCGCATGGAGCACCGTGCGCGGCGAGGGAGTCTGCGTCGTGAGCTTTCCCAGCGAGCGACGGGTGGCCTCGGGCGGCTACAGCGCGCGGGGGAGCGCGCGGGGCATCAGGTCTCAACGGCGCATTTCCAGGCGGCGTACCCGGCGGTCGCGGAGGCGGGGTTGGGTGCGCAGGGTGTGTATATCGGCTCGGATTTGCACGGTGGCTCGTTTGTGTATGACCCGTGGCTGCTCTACCAGCGCGGGGTGCTGTCGATCGCGAACACGATCGTGCTGGGCCAGCCGGATTTCGGTAAGAGCTCGCTGACCAAGAGCTGGCTCTACCGCTCCCGCGTGTTTCCCCGCCGCTGCGAGATCATCGACCCGAAGGGCGAGTACGGCGAGCTCGTGCACGCCCTCGGCGGCGTCGTGCTGCGCCTGGAGCCCGGCGGCGAAACACGCCTGAACCCGCTCACACGGATCGGTACCCCCGAGATGCGCGAGGGCCTGCTGCTCGCGGTCGCACACGCAATGCTCGCCCGCCCACTCGGGCAGGCCGAGGCCGTCGGCGTCGTCGAGGCGCTCGCGGCAGCCGACGAGCAGACGACCGGCGAGGTGTGCGTCGGGCACGTCGTCGAGCAGCTACGCGACCCCGCCGCGCGAGTCACCCAGGCACTCGACCTGACCCACGAGGCAGCGCGGGAGCATCTGCGCGAAGTCGCGCTCGCGTTGATGCGTCTCTGCCACGGGCCGCTGCGGGGCATGTTCGACGCGCCGACCAGTCACGGCGAGGACGTGTGGGACGCGCCGGCGCTCTCGCTGGACATCTCCAGGGTGGCGGCGGGCGGTGCGACGTCGGATCTCGCGCTGGCGATCACGATGGTCTGCGCGACCGCGTTCCTGGACGCGAAGCGGATGCGCCGCACCCTGGACGCGCAGGCCGCGGGCCGGGAAGCTGAGAAGACAATCCGCGTCAGCGACGAGGGCTGGCGCGCGCTGCCGATCGCGGGCCTCGGCGACTACTACCAGGCCGCGTTCAAGCTCGGTCGGCAGACCGGCGTGCAGCACTGGATGGTCCTGCACCGCCTCACAGACCTCGACGCCGCAGGCGATCAGGGAAGCCGCCAGCAGGCGCTGGCCAAGGGTCTGCTCGCCGAGACAGGGACCGTGGTCGTCTACCGCCAGCACCCCGAGGAGACCACCCGCGCGAAAACAGCGCTCGGGCTCTCCACAACAGAGGCGCAGCGCATCAGCCACTACCCCCAGGGAGTCGCGCTGTGGCGGATCTCCGGGCGCTCCTACGAGGTGCGCCACATTCGCTCCCAGCGTGAGCGGGCACTCACCGCGACCGACGCCGCGATGGCCCCCCGCGAACCCCCCGGTGTGCCGGAGCACGCCCCGGTGGGAGCACCCACGTGAACAGCGCACCAGCACAGCACCCCGCCGGGCACGTGCTCATCGGCCCGCCACCCGCAGCGCTCTACATCCTCGGGGTGCTGGTGCTGCTCGCCGGGACGGTGATCCTCCTCACATGGCGTTCCCAGCGCGGCAAGGGAGACCGCGCGGCCCGGTTCGCTGCCCGCGGCGAGCTCGACGGGCTGCGGGTGCGCGACCCCGAGCCGGGCAGGGTGACGCTCGGCGTCCACCACGGCGCCACGATCGCCGCGGAGCCCCGCGCGTCGGTGATGGTTCTCGGCCCGTCGCAGTCGGGTAAGACGACGGGGATCGTCGTACCGGCGCTGCTGGAGTGGGCGGGCCCCGCGCTGTCCACGTCGGTGAAGAGCGACGTCGTGCACGACACGCACACCGCCAGGGCCGCACGGGGCGAGGTCCGGATCTTCGACCCCACCAGCTCCACCGGCCTGCCGCATACCGCGTGGTCGCCGGTCCTCGCATCGCGTACGTGGGAAGGCGCCCGCCGCACCGCCGCAAGGCTCCTCGGCGTCGGCGACCACGGCCCCGCCGGCAACGCGGACGAGACGTTCTGGCGCCCCGCGGGCGCACGGTTCCTCGCGCCGCTGCTGCTCGCCGCCGCGCACGGCGACCGCACGATGCGCGAGATCCTCGCCTGGGTAGCGACCATCGGCGAGGACGAGCCGACCGAGCTGCTCGAGACCTGCCTGTCCCCCGGTGCGCAACCAGCCCTGCAGGCCCTGCGATCGGTGTGGGAAGCCGACCCGCGCTTTCGCTCCTCGCTGTTGCAGACGATCGCTACGTCGCTCGACCCGTGGCAGGAGCCCACGATCGCCGCGGCGACGATGGGCGACAGCACGATCACCGCCGGCTGGCTACTCGACGGCCCGAACACGCTCTACCTGATTGCGCCCGCGGATGACCAGCGCCGTCTACGCGGCCTGTTCACCGCCCTGGTCGCCGATATCACCGCCGGCGCGTTCGAGCGCTCAACCCAGACCGGCAAACCGATCAGCCCTGCGCTGCTGCTCGCGCTGGACGAGGCCGCGAACATCGCGCCGCTGCCGAACCTCGACGAGATCGCCTCCACCGGCCCCGGCCAGGGCGTGCAGCTCCTGACCGTCTTGCAGAACGTAAGCCAGGCATCCGACCGCTGGGGCCGCGACCGCGCGGAAACGATCATCGCCAACCACCGCGCCCGCCTGTTCACCCCCGGGATCGGCGACCGCGCGACCCTCGAATACCTCACCCACACCCTCGGCGAGGAAGAGATCACCCGCGTCTCCACCCACCGCCCCGGTGTCCTCCAACCCGGCTCGAAAACCGTCAGCAGCGACTTCCGGACGCTCGCGGCCCCGCATCGTGTCCGCCAGTCCGAGCCCGACACCGCGCTGCTGATCTACGGCCGCCTGCCCCCCGCATGGCTGCGGCTACGACCCTGGTACGCGCACCCCGCGCTGCGCGCCCTCGCAGAAGGCAACCCCACGCCAAGCGCCAGCCCCCGCCGCGCCCTGCGCATCCCACGCAACTTCCCTCGCGCACCTCGGCTGCGCCGCGCCGCTCGGCGGCAAGCCGAGGCACGTCAGTCCAACCACAACAACGACCCTCAAGGAGGAATCACAACATGAACAGCATCAACATCACCGGCCGCCTCACCCACGACCCCGAGCTGCACGCACTGCCCAGCGGAGACCCCGTATGCAAGCTCCGCCTCGCCGTCGACGGCCTCGCACCCGGCCGCGAGACCGGGTACATCAACGCGACGTGCTTCGGCAACAGCGGTGAGGCCGCCGCACGAGTACTCGCCAAGGGCTGGCTCGTCGCGCTCAGCGGACGCCTGGAGTACCGCCAGTGGGAAGCCAAGGACGGCACCAAGCGCCACGACTACGGGGTAGTCGGCCACGTCGAGTTCCTCACCGCCCCACGCGGTAACGACCCGGAGGCATCCGAGTCCCAGGAGGAGGAAGGGCGCCAGGAGCTGCCGGCCGCCGCCTGACCCCGCCCCACGCGTGAGGGGCGCCCGGCTCTCCCTCCCCAGCCGCGCGCCCCTCCGCTCGCCCGCAACAGACGGGTGGCGGGCCAGGCTCGACACAAACAACCAAGGGCACGGCCGACGGTGACGCCTCACAGCAGCAGGCCGACCGGCGATAGACGCCGCCGAAGAGACTCGTTCGCGCAACCGCTCGATCACGCACTCGAACGGCTGCGAGCGCACGGCCTCCCCTACAAGGGGGACGAGCGCCACCTATCCACCTGGCACGCAGTCTGCCCGTTCTGCCGGGTGCCCGACTGGACGCTCACGCTCCGCGAGCACGGCTACGGCGGGTCGATCGCGCTCCAGTGCGCCTCCGGCTGCACCGAGACCGAGATCCAGGACGCGCTCGAGCGAGACCCAGCCGAGACACGAATCGAAGCCGCCGACATCGAAGCCGCACAGGCCCTCGAACTCGCCGAACAGGCAAGCGACCTCGCCGCACGGGCACTCGCACTCGCCACCCGGGAGCATGACGACCCATCACCCACCAGGCAACGAGACGGCAACGTGAGCGACTCGCCGATCCGCTCCCGTCACCCTCGACAGAGAGACCGGCCCTCAGCGTTCGAAGTTGAGCTCCCTGACGGCATCGGCCTGTGAACCTTCCTGGACACACACACCGCGCCGGCGACACCGAACTGGGAAACGTCCTACGCGCTCTGCGTCTGCGCAGACTGCACACTCTGCGGCTCGCAGCGTGAACCAACAGGGCACGTGCCGCTGCGCTGGATGAGCACCACAGCACCGGCTTTTTACGATCTCGTGTTCAGGGGGGATCGTCCACGTGAGTCGGTGAGGCATCCGGGCGCAGTGCGCGCGGGCCCTCCGTGGCCCGCGTCGACGCGAACCTTCCTTCCCGGGCAACAGCCGAGTTACGGTCGATCGTCCGCCGCTCCCCAACCAGGCTGCGCCTGGCCGGGGACCCCGGCCGCGGCGGAGCGCAGTCCCCCGGCCCCCGCCGGGCGGGGCAGTGTGGCACGCCCTGTCAACCCACAAGGGGTCGGCCCTGGCGGGCCTTGACAGGGCGTGCAGGGGGGCCGGGCCGGCGGCCGGCCGACTGCTCGATCGACGGATGGGGTCCCGGCGGCCCCAGCAGCGAATCAGCGTTCGAAGCTGAACTCGGCGTAGCTGCCGCCTTGCGAGCGTGCCTTGGGCGCTGCTGGCGCCCCTGTGCGCTGCGGCGTGCTGGTTGACGGTTCACCCGCGGCGAGCCCTGGGGACGCTGGAGGTCGCGCCGAGGCTTCCTGGACGGTCGCGGACGTGCCGGCGCCGGTGCTCGCGGGAGTGGAGTCACCGACGGTGTGAGTGGTTCCCGTCGCGGGATGTGTCGCAGCCGCGCGGGGAGTGTGCCGGTCCTGCGTACCGTGCGGGTGGAGCGCTGTGCCGCTGGCGGACGCGCGGTGGGATGCCGTCGAGCGCGACTTCGCGCTTTCGTGGGCGGCACTCGCCGACACCCGAGCGTGCGAGGTAGACGAGTTCGTGTGCCGAGCGGCACGCCGGGGCTGGGTAAGGAGGAGCCCGCCGACGACGAGCGCCACCGCGACGACGGCGACCGCGGCCACTGCCGCCGGCATGAACGCCCATCGAGCCGGCCCACCCAGGTAGGGGTGGGCGCTGGAGGCGGGCGTGCCGGCGGACCAGACGGAGTCGGGTATCGGGCGGCGGCGCAGCTCGGGCATCGGCTGATCCCAGACCGAGCGCTCCGCGGGCGCCGGTGGGTCCTGCGGCGGGGCGAGCACCTCCCTCGGCCTGCGATCGAGGCCCTGTGGTGCGGCTACCGGACCCGCGCGGCGACGCAACGGAATGATCTGCGCGACCAACTCCTCATCGCCGGTGGTGCCGTCGCCGTCACGGGGCGGCATCATCGTTCCTCTACGCATTCCGGGCATCGCTGCTCTATCATACGCCCTACCATGCAGATATTGTTTGGCTTATTTGGCTATGGTTGAGCAGCAGATCCTGACCGTGCCCCAGGTCGCCGAGGAGCTCCAGGTGACCCCGCAGACAATCCGCAACTGGATCGACAGCGGCGCGCTGCCAGCGGCGAAGATCGGCCGCTCGTTCCGGATACGACGCGAGCACGTCGACGCGCTCCTCGCCCGCGCGCAGGCCGACAGCAGCTCGCTGGCGACCCGCCGCGACCTCTGGGCACCGGAGACCCTCGGGGTTGCCCCACCGCCGCCGCGACGCCGAGCGTCCAGCGTCGGTATGGGATGAGACGGGCGCCCCCGTGCTGCCCTCCAAGCGCTCCTGAACCCACGGCACGGACGTTCTCGAACGAACCTGCGGTGTTGCCGCGGTACGCGCGAGCGGCGGGGGTGTGCGGCGCGAGTTGCGTTGGAGAGACCCTCCTACGAACCATTCAGCGCGACGAACCCCAAAACCGGCCGGTGCGAGACCCACCCCGCTACCCCAAAGGATAGCCCCTTTGGGGCTGTTCGACATACCAGAGTCGACGACCCTCGCCCGCTACCTGGCACGCCTGCCTGCAGGCGCGTAGCCCGGCGGCGGAACCTGCGAGGTCTCCCGGGCTACGCCGAGCGCCGCGCCCGGGCGCGCGGGCGCGCGCCGCTCGCCTTGTCTTCGCGCTCGATCGCCTCCGCGAGCCCGCCGGCGGCCGCGGCGAGCTCCTCATAGGCGCGCGCGACCTCGAGCATGTTCTGACCCGTCGCGATCGTGTTCAACTGCGCGACAGCTTCATCGAAGCGCCGCCAGAGACCCTCGGATCCGCGACGGCCGGTGCCGGGCTGAAGCTCATACGGCGGCCGAGAGTCCGCCGCACGGTGAGGCGGCCAGTCAAAGCCCGCCGCGTCCGCCGCCCGGCAAGCAGCGGCCTCCTCGCTCGCGGCACGAGCGAGACCGGCAAGTCGCACGCTGAAGTTGCGGTCAGGGGGCGCCATGCGATGCGCATCCAACGCCTTACGCCAACCGTCTAGCGCTTCCCGGAAGTCGCTGAGCACCCGCTCCTCACCGCTGATGCTGCTAGTTGTGTTCATTTGCTCATCGTAGCGCGTGCGCAGACAGAATGCAACACGACCTCCTGAGGGCCGGAGCGAGACGGCTCGACCGGAAGGTTCCCAAACTATAGAGAGCTTGTTTTGCTTATTTGGTGTATGATGGTGGCCGGTATCCCACATGGCAAGACCACCACTACCCGATCCTCCCCGACGTGACCCGGCGCGCTCGACGGCATCGCCTCCGAGGCCCCCAGGCTGACCCGATGACCACCAGCGCCAACCCGGCCGCGTACCAATCGCCGAGGCCACAGGCATCCCCGTTGCGCGAGGCAGCCAACCCGGCAAAACCGAACGGGGTCGCGCTCGCGCTCGACGTACCCCCCGAGGTGGTCGAGCAGATCGCCGAGCGTGCCGCGGCGATCATCGAGCACAAGGCACCAGCCGCCTCGCCTTGGCTGACGGTCGGCGAAGCCGCGGAGTACCTGCGCTGCCCGAAGTCGAGGGTCTACAGCCTCGTGAGCGCCAGGCGAATCCCGTTCGTGAAGGATGGCTCCAGGACGCTCTTCAGCCGTGTCGAACTGGATGCCTGGCTTCAAAACGGGGGAGGCAAGCGGCCATGAGCGACCGCGAGCAACTCGCTGTCCGGGGTGGGGAGGCGCTCGAGGAGCCCGGTCTATGTGGCGGCTGAGTCCTGCTCTTCGACCGTGGCGGCGAACTCGCTGATGGTCAGCTCAAGTGCGTCTGCGACGGCGAGGACCGTGCTCCAAGCAGGGTCGGATCGTCCAAGCTCAAGGCGCGCAAGGGTGCCCGTGGTGAGGCCCGCGTTGACGGCGAGCACTTCCCGCGAGAGCCCACGGTCCTTGCGCAGCTGGCGCACAGTCGCGCCGAGGGTTCGGTTGCGGGACCTTGGCATCGGAGGAGAGCAGCCTCTCAAGTGCGCGTGCCCCTGTCCACGCGGGATCATACATGCTGGATATCGCGTGCTCGATCGAGTATGCTATGGGGTAGCCCATTAACACATATGGGGGCCGCGACGGATAAGCGCCCGGCCCCCTGGCACCGAGAGCGCGAACTCCCGGCACAGCGAACACCCTACCGACCGACATGTGGGGGTGTTCCCCTCGCCAGAAGACCGAGCCTCGGGGCCTCCGACCACAAGGAGGAACCGACCATGACCAGTGAGCAGCAGGAGCGCGAGTGGACCGCGGAGGAACGCGCCAAGCGGGGGATCGTCCTGCAGGTTCTCCGCGACGACCATCCGGAGCCGTGGACACGAGCAGAGCTGCAGCGCGAGCTGGTGGACGTGCTCCCGGAAGAAATCGAGGTGGCCGTGGAGGACTTGGCGGCCGAGGGCGTCCTGACGATCGCCGACGACGAATCGATCCGGGCGTCACTGTGCGCGTGGACGCTCGACGCGCTGGAGCTGATCTCGATATGAACGCCACCGTCATCGAGCCGGTGGACGAGATGCGCAAGTTCGAGCCCATCTCCGACGCTGTGGTGCTCGCCGCGATCGACCGCGCGGAACGCCACCGCAGGGGCACGGGCGAGGGCGTGATGGAGTCCAACCTCACGGAGCACCTTGGATTCGTCCGCGGCCCCTGGACCGCACGCGGCCTGCGGCCCCAGCTCGACGCGCTCATCGACGCCGGGGCGCTTGAGCGTGTGAAGCGCCAGGGAATGGTCCGGCTGGTGCTGACCGAGAAGGGACGCACACAGGCGGCGCAAGCCCGCCGGACCGTCGCCCTGCCGGAGTCCCCGCAGCATCGGCTCTGGAGGCAGACCGGCAGGATCGCGGTCGAGCGGATCGACGGGCTCCGCGAGGACGCCCGCCGCGCGGTGCAGGACGCCGGCCGGCTGCTCGACACCGAGGAGGCCGACTCCGAGACGTTGTTCCTACTCGCGGTGCGTCTGAGGGAGACGGTGCAGTATCTCGGGTGCGCGACGTACTGCGCGAGGGAGTGGGCCGAGCCGGACGATGCCCGCGCCGACATAGAAGACGATGCGCCGTGGGACCGGCCGTCCCGGCGCTCGACGCGGGGATGGGGGCGCCCGACGGGACCGGGCACGGAAGGCGAGGCGTGATGCCCGAGCACGACGCCTACACGGTCGAGCATGAGCGGCTACTGCTCGCGTTCGGGGAGAAGCTGCGTGCCGAGCGTGACCGACGGAACGTCTCGCAGGAAACGCTCGCGGGGATCGCCAACGTCCACCGTACCCATCTTGCCGCGCTGGAGCGGGGGAAGCGAGACCCACACCTGTCGATGCTGCTGATCCTCGCCGACACGCTGAAGGTCACGCCGGGTGCCCTGCTGAAAGGTCTGCCGGTGCCGAGGGAGCGCAAGGCCCCGACGCACTTCAAGAACGGGACTGTGACCGGGGGCGAGGCGTGATGGCAGAGCATGACCCCTACACGGTCGAACGCGCCTGGCTGCTGCTCACGTTCGGGGAGAACGTGCGCGGCCTGCGCGAGCAGCGGGGCCTCTCGCAGGAAAGACTCGCGGAAGTCGCCAACATCCACCGCAACGAGATCGGCATTGTGGAGCGCGGCAAATGCGAGCCGGGCCTCCTCGTGCTGCTCGTCCTCGCCGACATGTTCGAGTACGACTCGTTCTGGGAGCTCCTCAAAAGTCTCCCCGTGCCGAGGGAGCGCAGGCCCGCGAGATGCCCAACGGGAGCACGTGGCCGCGAGGCGGTGCAGCGATGATCCCGGAGCCTGACGACGTGCTCGCGCAGGGAGCCCGCGGGGTGCGCGAGACGCGGGCCGATGTCGTCTGCCCCCACACGCTGAGCGTCCGTGTCCCATTGACCGCGGCGGAGTGGGGGAGCTTGCGCGAGAACGCGGCCTACCTCAAGACCACGGTAGGAGGCCTGATTGGGTGGATCGTCAGCGAAGATATTCGACGCGGCCGACCGTCGGAGTCGGGCTCGTGAGCGGCCAGGACGCACGCTCGGAGGCCACTCGGACACGCTCGCTGCGCGCCGCCCACGGTAGGCCGGCGCCGTTTGACGCCGACTCGGCTGCGTCGCCGCCGCTGGTCGCGTCCGCGGGCGCTATTGCGGCGCAGGAGGTGCGACCCCGCCGGAGTGTGGGAGAGAATGTGGAAATGACGAGAGAACGGAGAAGTGATGGCTGACGATCGCACGCTTGATAAGACGAGCACGGCAGGCATCTACCGCCGCCACGCGAACGGCTGCAAGCACAACGGCCGCTGCAAATGTCCGTACGTGGTCGTCTGGCGCGATCGTGGACGCCAGTGCAAGCAGATGTTCCCGACGTTCGACCTTGCCCGAGAGCACAAGGGCAAGATGGCCTCTGGCATCGCCCCGCGCCAGTCGCGCTCCCCCGTGACCGTCGCCAGCTACTACGAGAAGTGGCTGCCCAACTACCGGGGTCGCACTGCTCGCGGGCTGGAGGAGTCCACACGCCGGGAGTACGAGATCAGCTTCCGGCTACACATCCTTCCGTTGCGGATCGCGGGAGTGCGGATGCGCGACCTCACCGCCAAAGAAGTACGCGAATGGCTGAAAGACCTGGAGGGGCGCGGCGCGTCGCCGACCGTGATCCGCAAGGCCAAAGTGGCGTTCTCGGCGATGCTCGCCTGCGCCGTCGAAGACGACGACCTCGGCTCCAACCCGGCCATCGGCGTCCGCTACGTCCCCACCGAGCGGGCCAAGCAGCAGCACCCCACGATCAGGCGCCGCAAGCTCGTGGCTGCGGACGTAGTCGCGGTCCTGAACGCCGCGCCGGAGCAGTGGCGCGTGTTCTTCATGCTGCTCGCACAGAGCGGGGTGCGCATAGGGGAGCTGCTCGGGCTGACGTGGGGGAACGTCTACCTGGGCGACGACGCACACATCATGGTCGTGGAGCAGATATACCGCGGCCGGCGTAAGAAGCTCAAGACGGACGCGAGCATGGCGCGGGTGCCGCTCTCATCGACGATGGCCTCATGGCTGACCGAACTGCGCGGGGACGCCGACACGGACGCGCCGGTGTTCCCGACAGCGACGGGCACCGCGCTGAATTACGCCAACGTCTACAACCGCGTGCTTCGCCCGGCGCTCATCGACGCGGGGTTCGCCGTCAAGGTCGGCGAGAACGCCAACGGCGACCCTGTGTGGGACTACCAAGGGATCGCGTTCCATGCGTTTCGGAAGGCGTGCGGGTCGCTGCTCCTGCACCACGGCAAGACGCTCAAGCAGGTGCAGGGCTGGCTCCGCCACTCGCGGCTCTCGACCACGATGGACGTCTACATCCAGCAGGTGGACGACGGGCTCGGCGGCGCGGACGCCTGGGACGACATCCTGCCCTGGGGCAACAGTGGGGCAACACAACAGCCGGAGGCAACCCCAAACGGTACCCCAGCCGAGACCCCGGAAACGGTGTAGTAGAGCCAAACCCCCGAGCGGCCGGAAAAGGCTGTAGACGCCTGATCGTTCTTTCAAGCCGCAGGTCGGGGGTTCGATTCCCCCCAGGCGCACTTCTCCAGCCGCTACTTCTCGCGGTTTCTCGCGGTCAATCTCAGTGCGTTTGGGACCTGGCGGGGATAGTCGGCCGTATCTCTCGGCGCCTCTCCGTTGGCTGACGAGTACGAGGGTCTCGTCAAGCAGCTCGCTCACACGGCCTGAACCGCTTTCAAGCGGCTCCCCGAGCCCACCATCGAGCGGGCGGGCGTACTGTTGCTTGCTTTCGAGTTCGTGAGCGGAGTCTGGGAGCCCGCAGCCTGCGCTAACCCTCCAACCAGATCGCGCCATCTCGCAGTACTACCGGGAAGGTCTTGAGTGGCCGGGCGCCGGTTGTGCCCTTCACAAGGCCTGCCAAGGCCTTGAATGCGCCCTGCGGGCCGCGTGTCATCGCGCCGGAGTGTATGTCGTAGCGGGCTGCGTGCCGCGGGCACTGGAGACATCCATCCTCGGCGACGTGTCCTTCCCCGAGTGAGGCGAACAGATGGCGGCAGCGGTTGGAAACCGCGAACGGCTCACCGCCGCTGAGACCGACGGCGAGTGTGCCGTGTGGTGTCTCGATGACGGTGACTTGCCGTTCGTCGAGATCCTCGACGCCGACAAGGCGAGTAGGAGTGGTGGTTGAATCGGCCATGGTGGTCTCCTCGTGATGGGTGACGAGGACGATACCCCACACGACTTCGCGCGCGAGGACAGACTCGCTCGTGCTGCGCGGTTCGCAGACCGGCGGCTGCCGTAGTCGTCGGCGGTGTACTTTTTCAGCGACCGAGATGGTCGCGATCGTCGTCGAGGACCGTTGACTCGATGTCAGCCGGACGCTGACCGCGGTCGCCGGGGGCGAAGCGTCCTGCTGTTGCCACGAAGCTCATCATGCGACCGGCGTAATGGTGTGATATCCAGCGGCGCGTCAGCTTTCGGGTGAGCGGAAACAGGAGCAGTACGCCAAGGGCATCGGTGACGAACCCGGGCACCACGAGCAGCACGCACCCAAGAGATCCGAGTGTGCCGTCGATCGCGGCACGCGCGGGCGCGCGATGTTCGGACACCGCCAGTGAGACGCGCTCGATCGCCGAGCGTCCCTGGATGCGCAGGAGTCGCGCGCCGAGCACCGAGGTCCCAAATAGCAAGACGAGCGTCAGCAGCCAGCCAATCGCGCGTCCGACCTCAACGAAGACGAACACCTCGAGAACAAACGCTCCGATCAGAACAAGCACGAACATCTCAGCAGTGAGCCTACGCGTCCCAGCGAGATGTCTCGACCCCCGCGCCGCCAGACCAATTCGGGCGTCGTCCGTGGCTCTCGCATTGGTGCTCGGTTTGTTCGTGTTGTGGACTCATGCTGATAAGGTGGCTACATGCGTGAGATGGGAGTCCGCGAGTTGAAGGCGACGCTGAGTCAGACGCTGCGAGCGGTCGCTCGCGGTCAGCAGGTGCGCGTGACCCTTCGTGGTCGGCCGCTGGCCGACATCGTCCCGGCCGGTGCCTCGACCGAGAACGATCGTCTGCGCGGGCTGGTGGCCCAGGGGCGGCTGGTTGCGCCCGCGCGCGCGCGGCCAACGCGGGCACCCCGACTCGTGAAGAGCAGTCGCAGCGCATCGGGGCTGCTGCTGGCCGAGCGGGAAGCCGAGCGCTGAACGTCTACCTCGACGCGAGCGCGCTGGTCAAGCGCTACGTCGCTGAGCCCGGAAGCGACACTGTCCGCGACGCGATGGACCGCGCCGAGGGCTGGTTCACGTGTCGTGTCGGCTTCGTGGAGACCGTCCGTGCCGTTGGCCTGAGCGCAGGCCAGGCAGCCGCCAGGACCGTGCGCGAGGAGTGGCCCGCGTTCGGCGCGATCGAGGTGGACCAGCGCCTGGTCGAGGACGCCGCCGAGCTCGCGATCGAACGCGAGCTGCGCAGCCTGGACGCCCTGCATCTCGCCGCGGCCCTCATGCTCCCCCGAGACGATCTTCTCCTCGCCACCTGGGACCGCCGCCTCCACGCGGCTGCCGGTGTTGAAGGACTCGCGCTCATTCCAGAAAGGCTCGACTGACCGGCAACTGTGTCCGGTCGAAACCGGGTGCGGGGGACTCCGGACGAGGACGGGGTAGGGTGCGACGAAGCAAGCGCTTCTGCTTCGCCCGGCGCAAGCGGGCGTATGCCGATCCTCCGCCAATACGCCCGCAGCTCGTCCAAAGCAGGCATGTCGAGCTGGGTCCTCCGCGCGCTCGCTTGCGTGTGAAAGCAGCAGCGAACAGGCTCGCTCGTCTCCTTACACAGACCTTCTGATAATGACACACCCCCTCGAGCGGCTGCTCGGCGAGACAAACACCGCAGCGACAGTCGAGGGATAGGTCACCGCGAATGCGAGGTCGCGGAGCAGTCTGCGTTAGCCGTGCGCCGGTGATCCCGACGGTGTGACCGCCAGGGCGCAGCGACTCAGTTCAGGCGGCCCGCGCCAGCGCTAGGCAGCGGGCCCACCCCGAGCAGGTCTCGTATCTGCAGGTCGATCTGATCGCCCAGCCAGGGCACGTAGCGGCTGGCGATCATCGCACGCGAAGCCAGCACCACGGCAGCACCCGCCGGCAACGCACGCGGATCACGGTCCGGCAAGCCCGCGATCGGGCGCAGCGAGCGGGGCACGAGCGCCGTGGCGGCGTAGCCGAGCAGGCGAAACGCCGGCGCGAGCGCCGCCAGACGCCCCCCGGGCAATTGCGGGCGGCGCACGAACTTGATCGTGGCAGCAGCGTCATCACTGCAGCAGAGCATCGGCAACACCCCGGCGAAGTAGTCGCGATAGGCCGCCAACGAATCGGGAATCATCGCCGTGGGGATATCCATCAGCTCCGCCGCCGCGACCTGCTCGGCCAGATAACGATCCTGCTCATCCTCGTCCAGACGCCCGCCGTAGGCACGATGCCCGGCCAGGAAGGAATGGACCTCGACACAGTGCACCCACAGCAGCGTCTCGGGATCCATGGCCGAGAACGGCCGGCCGGTGACCCGATCGACGCCTCTGACGCGCCCGTCCAGCCGTCTCACACGCGCCGCGGCCTCGCGCGCGGTGCGTGTGTCCCCAAAGGTCACCGCATGGACATACGCACTGGTCCCGCGCAAGCGCCGCAACGGATCGGAGCGATAGTCCGAGAACTGCGTCACCCCCGCCAGCGCCAGCGGATGCAACGCCTGAATCAACAGCGCCCGCAAACCGCCGACGAGCATCACCGGATTGGAGTGCACCCTCCACGTGACGCTACCCGGCCCGAACAGGCCACGATCGACAGACCGGACCCTGGGCGCCGCGCGATGCTTCACCGCAGTCATCTCACCCGCAACACTAGCCCGTCACCCGCCGCAGAGCGTTCGTGCTAGCCTTTGACGTTCGTTCGAACGAACGAGAAGAAGGGAGAGAATCAAGCGCATCTCTCTCCCCTCCTCCACACCCAGCGGACAAGTTCAAACGCACTCTCAACCGAAGGGCCCTGGATGTCTTCATCGCACACCACCCCCGACCTCGATCACGCCGCTGACACCGGCCCACTCACGCCCGCAAGCCTGATCGAGTGTGTCGCAGCGCTCGCCGCCGGGGCTGAGACTTCGACCGAGATGGTCGAGCGGGCGCTTTCGCGCATCGAGGCCACGCAGTCGACGCTCAACGCGTTTCGCGTGGTGTGCGCGGAGTCCGCGCGCGCCGCCGCCGTGGATGCCGACCGCCGCCTTGCGGCAGGCGAGCGCCTGCCGTTGCTGGGAGTGCCCGTGGCCGTCAAGGACGACGTGGACGTCGAGGGCCACCCGACCGCCTTCGGATGCGCTGGTCCCTTTCCCAATAAGTCAGCCGACAGCGAGCTGGTGCGCCGCCTACGCGCTGCGGGCGCCGTGATCGTCGGCAAGACCAACGCGCCGGAGATCGGCCTGTATCCGTTCACCGAGGGTCCAGCGTTCGGTGTTACACGCAACCCGTGGAATCTGAACCACACCCCCGGGGGATCGAGCGGCGGCTCCGCGGCGGCGGTGGCCGCCGGGATCGTTCCCGCGGCCACCGGATCGGACGGTCTCGGCTCGGTGCGCATCCCCGCCGCGTGGTGCGGGCTGGTCGGCATCAAGCCCCAGCGGGGACGCATCTCCACCTGGCCCGAAGCGGAGTCGTTCAACGGCCTGAGCTGTTACGGGCCGCTCACGCGCACGGTCGCGGACACCGCGCTGATGCTGGACGTCCTCAGCGGGGGACACCTCGGAGATCTGCACACCCCCCCGCCTCCGGCAGAGCCGTTCGTGACCGCGGCCACACGCAATCCGGGACGGCTGCGGATCGCGCTCTCGCCGCGCGCTCCTTTCAGCGGCGTGCCCGTGCGTCTGGATCCCGAGATCCGCGCGGCGATGCAGCGGATCGGCCGCGTGCTCGCCGACCTCGGTCACGAGGTGGTGCACGATGACCCCCGCTACGGGCTGATGGGAGTGACGGTGGTGATCCGTGGCCAGGCCGGGGTTGGAGAGTGGATCGCCAACGTGCCCGACCATTCGCTGCTTGACTCACGCACGCGCGCGACCGCGAGTGCCGGGCGGCTGATGGGACGCGCGCTGGGCAAGCTCGCCCGTCGTGCCGAGCCGCTGCTGCAGCGCTGGGTGGGGAGGATCTTCGACCGCGCGGACGTCGTGCTGACCCCGACCAGCGCCAGCCTGCCGCTCGAGATCGGCGCATATGACGGTCTCAGCCACTGGGCGACCGATCAGCTGATCGCAAGCTCCTGTCCGTACGCGTGGCCATGGAACGTGCTCGGCTGGCCGGCGATCAACGTGCCGGCCGGCCTGAGCCGCGGCGGGCTGCCATTCGGCGCGCAGCTGCTCGGACCGGCCAACACCGAGGACAGGCTGCTGGCCCTCGCCGCTCAGCTCGAGCAGGTCGAGCGCTGGCACACGCGCGTAGCCCCCGGCGCGATAGACATCGCCGAGATCCGATGAGCGCTGCGCCCGCCACGCTGCCCCTCGACGCGCCCCCCGCGGACATGCGCCAACGCATCCTGCGCGCGACACTCGAGCTGATCGCCGCCGACGGCGCCGGCGCCATCACCAACCGGCGCGTGGCCGCCGCGGCAAAAGTGTCGCTCGGCTCGCTCACCTACCACTTCTCGAGTCAAACCGAGCTGCTGCGCGACAGCCTGCTCCTACACGTTGAAGAGGAGACCGCACGCCGCGAAGAGATCGCGCGTAATCTCGCCACGCGCAACCCAAGCCTCGATGAAGTCACCCACGAGATCGAGCAGCTCGCGGCCGGCGCCGCTGACATCCCCCAGCAGATAGCCGAACTGGAACTGCACCTGCACGCCGCACGCGACCCCCAGCTCAGAGACGCCTCGCGGCGCTGCTTCGCAGCTCACGAGCAGATCGCCGCAGCGGCGCTCACCTCGCTCGGAGTCGCCGAAGGCGAGCGCTTTGCCTCCACCGTCGTGGCGCTGATGACGGGCCTGGCGATCCGCCGGCTCGCCGACGGCGCCCACGACGCGCAAGGCACTTCCGAAGCGCTGCTGGCGCTGATGCGCGGGCTGGGGAGATGACGTGCACCAGCACCCCGGCATGCACCTCGCCCTAGATCCCCGCGCCCGCAAGCCCAGCTGAGCGCACGCCTGGCGATGACGGGCAGTCACGGCCACACCATGTCGGTGTGAAAGATGCTCAGCAGCAGTTCCACGTCCTGGGTATCCCAGGCCCGTGTCTCGCGGTCAACGATCTCCTGGATTTGACGTTCCAGCTCGGTCATGGGCCAGCGCGGCTAGGCGTGTACCGTCTGACGAACTCGCTCTTGGCCTCGGTGTACGCCTCGCGGTCATCGGAGTAGCGCTCCGCGAGCGTTCGCTTCAGTGCCGCGTACTCGCCCGCAAGGAAAGGATCGGCGCGCAGACAATCGCGGAAGCGCAGACGACGCTCCAGCTCTCCCGGCTCGTCCACGAGATGCAGGTGGTGGGTGCGGTGGGCGGCCGTCGGGTAGCACAGGAACCGCCGATGGGCGAGCGTCGCATTGAACGCCGGGGGGTACTGGTAGCCGCCGCGCCCAACCAGCACCGCGATCGGCGCGTCGAGGTCGTCCACGAGCGCGATCATATCGATCACCGGCTTGGCCGCCAGACCGGGGACGGCGGTGGACCCGAAGTGGTGCAGCTCCACCCCGTCCGCGAGCAGCGGCGCGAGCCGCTCACGCTCGGCCCGATAGGCAGCCGGCCACGCGGGGTCGTACTCGACGATCTCGACCGGAGCGTTGCGCCCGCCGGCGCGCGCAAGATCCTCCATTGCTGCGCTGCGACGGTCCGCGGGCTGCATCTCCCCGTAGTGTCACAGACCATCCGTGCACGGGCGAGCACCGCACGATGAACCGCCCCGGTTTCGTCGGAGACGGTTCAGCTTGGCCAGCGAACCCACACGGGCGCAACAGTCCCACGCAAGCCTCTCCGACAGGTCCGCACTGCTGCTTCGCGTGAGCAGAGCGGGCGTCTCGATCAACCCCCGGGCGGGTGCCTGCTTTGGACGAGCTCGGAGCGTATCGTCCGGCGCTCGCAGGATGCCTGCGTTCGCATCGTGGAGCAGGAGCGCTGGTTCGAGGCCAGTCCGCAGCGGCCGTCTCGATCGCGGTTTGTCGGGCTCCTCCCTTTGGGGCGTAACCGAGCAGGAGACCTGCGGCCGGTAGGCGTCGGTCCTCCTTTCTGGGAGCGGTGATCATTCGCTGGCCAGCTTCGCGAGTAGGGCTGGTGGCGCGGTGGTGCGTACCCCGCGGTGCTCGCCGACTGGCAGCAGGTGCCGGCGGTCACCGGACACGAGCACGTCGGCTCCTGCCGCTACTGCGCATGCCAGGATCACATCGTCGTCGGGGTCTCCCGTGAGCGGTTCCGGCGGCTGTGTTGGTGCGCTTATGCGCTCGTTTGTGAGGTCGATCAGGAATGTCTTGCTCTCGCGTACTCGCTCTGGCTGGAAGCCGAGCTTCACGGTCAGTACACGCTCGAACTCGTCGAGGACCGGGTCTGCCAGGATCAGCTCGATACGGCCGTCGATCGCGGCCTCGATTATCCGGCTCGGGGGCCCGCCGGCGATGAACGCCGATACCAGGACGTTCGTGTCGCAGAGCGTGCGCGGGGTCACGCGCGCGTTACGCGCAGCTCGTCGACCAGCCCCTCGGCGTCTTCGGGCCCGATTCCCAGGGCCTCCGCGCGCCCGCGTCCGTAGCGCTGTAGGTCGGCGAAGCGCTCGTGCTGTACGTGGCGGCGCAGCGCATCGCGTACCACCTCGCTCTTGGTCTTGCCCGTCGCCCGGGCAAGAGCTTCGGCGTCGGAGGCGAGCTCGTCAGGGACTGAGACTGAGAGCAGACGGGACATATGCGATCACCATATCGACTGTGTGGTCGTGAACGCGCGAGCACACCGCGGCCAATCGCGACCTTGCCGGTAGCGCCAGGTATTACTTGCTAGTCTTACCGTGTGCGTGTGACGCAGAAGGGGCAGGTCACGATCCCGCTCGAGGTCCGGCGGGCGCTCGGTATCCATCCGGGCAGCGATGTCGAGTTCGAGGTCGACGAGCAGGGCGCGCGGATGCTCGTGGACCGTGACCATGCCGCTCGGGAGGTCGCGCGGATGCGCGGCGCGGGCGACGTCGAGTTGACCACAGATGAGATCCTCGCGCTGACCCGCCGGTGAGCCCGGCTCCGGGGGTCTTCATCGACAGCAGTGTGCTGCTCGATGTCTTCACCGAAGACCCGCGGTGGCTGGCTTGGTCTGAAGCGCAGCTCACCCGTGCCGCGCAGCGTGGCACGATCGTCGTCAACGCTGTCGTGCTCGCCGAGATCGCTCCGCGTTTTTCTCGGATCGAGGCGCTGCGCTCAGCGCTGCCTTCGATGGCAGTCATCGAGGAGATCCCTGCAGCAGCTGCGTTCTTGGCCGGCCACGCCCACGCCGGCTACCGTCGCGCGGGAGGGACGCGCGAAGCGATCCTCCCGGACTTCCTGATCGGTGCGCACGCGGCCGTGACTGCTCGCCCTCTGCTCACGCGAGACCCATGCCGCGTCGCCACCCACATCCCCGGCGCCAAGCTCATCACCCCCGAGGAGCCACCCTCGGCCTGAACCGCCCTGGGCCAGGTCGCCACCAGGAGCGGATGCAGACACCGCGAAGCAACTGGCCGCAACAGATCGACGATACAGACCCGGCTGACATGGCTGGGTACCATTTCGCAACGATGAGCAGCCGTCGGCATGCCATGCACCTCTCGGGGACTCGTTCGATCAGATCCGGGAGGTCGTCGAGAAGAATTGTTGGTTGCATCTTGGTCGCATCTGCGGCTTATATCGCATGGTTGAGCGGGAAACCAGCAGCCTTTCAAGCCGCAGGTCGGGGGTTCGATTCCCCCCAGGCGCACTACAAAGGAGCCCTGCAAACGCGGGGCCTTTTTGTGGCCGGAGGGCCGTTGTGAGGGCCACCGGGAGCGCCGGGCGTAACAAGGGCGTAACACGCCGCGCGCTGGGGTAGCTGGAAATCAGACATGTGGGTCGCGGCTCCCCTCGATAACGCGGGAGTGGCCGGACAGGTGGGCGACATCCACGACTGACGCTGGTTCAGGGTCGATAGGGACGCCCGGCCGCTTCGATCGCTGCCGCCAGCTCCGCATACTCGGGCTCGTCAATTTCCCAGTGCGAGCCCTCCCAGAATTTGCCGGCATAGCGCTTGGCAAAGTCGGGTGCAACCTCCCTCAGCTTCGGCGCGTCTTTGAGCGGCGAGCAGAAGTGGTGTGTCTTGACTTCGATCTCCCACGGCCACCGATACTCGCGAGAACCGGGCGGACCGCTGAGTTTCTTCCCGGGCGAACATTGAATTGTTTGGGTGGCGATCAGCACCCGGCTGCCGACCGCATAGACGATGATCGACTCCCCGTTGGACACCTTGCTGGGAGGCTTGGTCCGCGGGAAGTGGAGCTTGGTGAAGATGTCCCGACGTTCAATCTCCCAGTTCGGAGGCACGGGTTCCTCGGTAGCTCCGACCAGCTTGAACCAGATCATGGATGCAGATTATGACCGCACCGGCAACTGCGCGCAACTCCGGCATGGCTGGTATGAGTGCTGTCCGACTACCACCCTGACCAGCCGAATGTGCGTCCAGCGGACCCGGTCGCCGAACGACCGATGTCGCTGGCCCCACGTGTCCGCCGGTGCTCCCTCGTGGCGCCGAACGACTTCCTTGACGAACCGGCCTAGAATGTCGTCAGTGGCGACCGCTGATCGGACAGTTCATGTAGGAGCACGGACTTACGCGATGCTGCGCGAGGAGGCCGAGCGCCGTCATCGAGATGTCGATGCGACCGCCGACGATCTGCTTGCCGAGCGCCTAGCGGCGTCCCTGATCGACACGGCAAAGTTGGAGCGGACAATGGAGCGCGCCGCCCAGCTCCGTGCTCGCCTCCCTCGCACGGACGAGGCTGCGGCCCTGATCCGTGAGGGACGCGACGAGCTTGAGCGGCGCCCAGAGCGCTCGTGAGCGTTGTTATCGACTCAAACGCGCTCGTTGCGTTCGTGACCAACGAGCCGGTCGCGCCGAAGGTCGCAGAGCTGTTTCATGGCTGGGGCTCGGAGGGGACACCCATGAACGCGCCCGCGCTCGCCCGCTATGAGGTCGCCAACGCGCTCACCAAGAAGGCTGCGGCTGGGAGCATCAGCGAGGATGAGACGCGAGAGGCGTGGGATGTCCTTGAGGAGCTGCCGATCGTCTACCACGCGCTGCGTGACGGGCCGAGCGTGGTGCAAGCGGCGCTCGTCCTCGAACGGCGCTCTGCCTACGACGCCGCCTACCTCGCCCTGGCGAAAGACCTTGGCGCCGAGCTATGGACCATCGACGGCCCACTCGCCCGCAACGCCAGGACGCGCGGCCGTCGGGTCCATCTGATCGAGTAGCGCCTAGAAGGCCCGAGATGGCGCTTGGGAATGTCGAGACGCCCGAGCTGGACGATGAGCCGCGCAGCGCCTCGCCTTCTCCGCGCGCCCGCTCTGGAGGTGAGGTGCAAAGGCGCTCCACGGGCATAGCCAAGTGTCCGGGCGCGAGCATTCAGCGAGGAGCGAGCGTGCCCGTCCGTCGAATACGTGCGCGGACTTGCGAGCGAGACCACGGCAACGCGGCATGTATCCGCCAGGGGGCCGGCGCGCTCGCGCTCGACGGTGGCGGCCGGTGCGCTCGCCTTCGGCTCGGGATTCAGGGTAGGCGCCGTGGCGTTGCGGGCCGCTGGCCGTCGTGGGGTCGCTTGACGCCTTCGGCTCGCCCGCCGCGGTGGCAGCCGTGGGAGCCGGCGCCCACTCGGAGGCGCTGTAGGACCGGCGCGCTTGAAGCCAGGGGGGCGCTCGATCGCGGTCAGGGGCGATGCTTCGCCCTGGCTCGCACGCCGCGGTGGCGGCGCACAGCTCGGGCGCCGGGTAGTGGGTCAGTTTTGAGTGCGTATCATGTCGGCATTCCTCTCAATCCTAATCTTTGGCAGGGACCTTGGCTGTCGCCTCGGATCATCTATGCCTTCCGCCGTAGTCAGCGAGAGGCAAGAGACATGGTGCTCCGTCGCGGTGCGTCTGACCTGAAAACGATTCGTGAGGATACCGCTCTGCGATTCCTGCGGGGCGAGGGAATCGAGATTGGGGCGCTGGATTTCCCGTTGCGGCTGCCTTGTGGTGCTTCGGTTCGCTACGTTGACTATCTCGATGAGGCCGGGCTGCGTGAGAGCCACAACGGCACTCTGCGCGGGGGGGAACGGCAGAGGCGTCCGCTCGTCGTGCCGGATGTGGTGGATGATGGCGCACGTCTCGCCTCGTTCGCGGATGCTTCGCTGGATTTCGTCGTAGCGAATCACATGCTTGAGCATGTCGAGGACCCAATCGCCGCTCTCCAACATCAACTACGTGTGCTCAGACTAGGCGGCATTCTCTATCTGACGTTGCCCGACGCTCGCAAGAGCTTTGACGCGCCACGCGAGCGAACCACGACGGAGCACCTTCTGCGAGATCACAGCGAAGGCCCACAGGTATCGCGCGACGAACACTATGAAGAATGCGCACGACACATTGAGGGTCATCGCGGCGAGATTCTGACCAAGCGCGTGCGCGAGATGGAAGCCGAACGCCTGCGCCCGCACTTCCATGTGTGGGAGCCGATCACCTTCGCCGGATTCTTGGCTGCCCTCGACCTGCCATTCGCCCTGGAGCTGCTTCAAGCAAGTGTAGGTGAGTTCATTGTAATCCTTCGCAAGCGATGACCCAGGACAGCAGCCGGGGCGTCGTAGGGCCGGCGCCGCAGCTCGAAGCCAGGGGGCGCTCGATCGCGGGTCGCGGGGCCGGCTGGCGACCGCGATGCCTTGGCCGAACTGCTTGAGCGTGCCCCCGTCGATGATGAGCCGACTACGCCCGAGGAGGCCGAGAGCGCACGCGAAGCCATCCGCTTGTCTTGCGTGTTCGTCAGGGTGTTCGTCTATAAGCCGAACCCCCAAACGAACACCCTGGCCGCCCGCTCGATGGTGGTTTGTGGCTCTGCGCCTGGCCTTGAGGAAGGGGGTCTCCGCCTCTCCGCTTCGCTCCAACCCGGAGACCCCCTTCCTCGACCCACCACAACACAAATGTGCAGGGTGGGGCCAGGTGCAGAGTGAGCGTTGGGAGCGAGCGGGCGGCCAGGGTGTGAGATAGCTGGGGAAACGAAGGAGGCAAACGGGGGACTGGTCGAGCTGGGTTGATGCTGGGGCCGGTGTGACCTCGGGGCGTGATGCGGGATGTCGTGCTCGTGATCTTGTGGCGGGCGTGGGGGCTGCTGGTGGCACTTTGGGAGGAACGGACGGGAGGCACGCCGGGCGGTCCGGCGTGCAGTGACCGGCGAGCTGAACTCGCCTTCCCGCGGGCGGCCTGATGTGGTTCCGCCTTCGGCTTCACGCGACAGCGGTTACTCCCTGGCGGGGGGCCGCCCGCTTCTGCTCTCAGGGGTAGATCAACTGGGCTCCGGCGGTGCGGGTGGCCCCGGGCAACCCTGGCTCCCCGCGGTCGCGGTCGGCATCGAGCCGCCTGGGCGTGGTGGCAGTGGGCGCGCGAGGGATTCGCTTGCTCGGAGGGGGCCGTGCTCGGCTTACCTACAGAGAGCCGATGCGATCCCACGGGCACAGACGAACATGAGCGCGGGCGCCCTGGAGCTGCAAGTCCCCGATGCGTTCGTGCAGGCCATCGCCGAGCGCGTAGCCGATCTGCTCGCCGACAGCCTCGCAGGAGGAGGCAAGCCGGAGCCCTGGATCGGCGTGGAGCAGGCAGCGGAACACCTCGCCTGTCCGACGAGCCGCATCTACGACCTGGTGAGCCAGCGACGCCTCACGCCGCGCCGCGACGGGCGCAGGCTCCTCTTCAAGCGTTCGCACCTTGACGCAGCGATCGAGGCCCCGGCGTGAGGATCGCCGTCTCATGCCCGCCGACCTCGACGCCTACGTGGAAGCGCTCGGGCCGCACGAACGGCTCTATCGAGTGGAGCCCAGCCAGAGCGTGCCTAACGCTCGGATTCCACGGCTGTCGCCAACTCCGTGAGCGACACGCCCAGCGCGTCGATGACCCGGCACACGCTGTCCCAGCTCGGAGCCGTCTGCGCGTTCTCGATCTTCGCCAGCGTTGCAACGGCGATCCCGGCGTGCCACGCAACCGCCTCTTGCGTCATCGGGTGCTCCTCGCGCAGCCGTTTGAGCACGGCGGCAAGGGCTTGGTCGGGAGCGGGCGAGCGCGGCACATCAGCACCTTCTCACGGCGCAGTCGTAGGCGCCATGCCTTCTTTTACCCCTCATTGACGCGGGCTCATCTAAGCGCTACGCTGTCCGGGACAGAACATCATGGCGCCCGCGACAGCAGGACTGCCCGGGCGCCGTGGCACCGAGGAGCGTGAACTCCAAGGCGCGTCAGACACCCTACCGATACGGGCCGGTGTCTTCCTCGCCATAAGACCGCCCCCGGGGCCTCCAACCACAAGGAGGAACCGAAGATGACCGATGAGCAGCAGGGTTGGACCGATGAGGAGCAGATCGAACGCGCGATCGTCCTACAGGTGCTCCGCGACGATCACCCGAAGCGCTGGACACGAGCGGAACTGGAGGCCGAGGTCTTCGACTTCGACCCCTTGACCGTCAACGAAGCGCTCACCCGGCTGGCAGCCGACGGCGTCGTGATCCTCGACGGCGAGCAGGTGCGGGCGTCCGCGTGTGCCCGGCGCATAGACGCGCTGGAGCTGATCTCGATATGAACGCCACCGTCATCGAGCCGTTGGACGAGCTGCGCAAGTTCGAGCCCGTCTCCGACGCGGTGGTGCTCGTCGCGATCGACCGCGCGGAACGCCAACGCAGGGGCACGAGCGAAGGCGTGATGGGGTCCAACCTCGCGGAGCACCTTGGGTTCGTCCGCGGCCCCTGGACCGCGCGCGGCCTGCGGCCTCAGCTTGACGCGCTCATCAAGGCCGGGGCGCTTGAGCGTGTGAAGCGGCAGGGGTTGGTCTTGCTGGTGCTGACCGAGAAGGGACGCAGGCGGGCGGCGCGGGCACGCCGGACCGTCGCTCTGCCGGAGTCCCCGCAGCATCGCGCCTGGAGGCAGACCCGCAGGAAGGCGGTCGAGCGGATCGACGGGCTCCGTGAGGAGGCCCGCCGGGCGATGCAGGACGCCGGCCGGCTGCTCGAAGCCGGGGAGGCCGACTCCGAGGCGTTGTTCCTGCTCGCGGTGCGTCTGAAGGAGGCGTTGCAGTATCTCGGGTCGGCGACGTACTGCGTGAGGGAGTGGGCCGAGCCGGACGACGCCCGCGCCGATACAGACGACGATCGGCCGCCGTGGTACCGGCCGTCCCGGCGCTCGACGCGGGGATGGGGGCGCTCTACGGGACCGGGCGCGGAGGGCGAGGCGTGATGCCCGAGCACGGCGCCTACACGGTCGAGCATGAGCGGCTGCTGCTCGCGTTCGGAGAGAAGCTGCGCGCCGAGCGTGACCGCCGGAACGTCTCGCAGGAAACGCTCGCGGGGATCGCCAACGTCCACCGTACCCATCTTGCCGCGCTGGAGCGGGGGAAGCGGGACCCACACCTGTCGATGCTGTTGATCCTCGCCGACACGCTGGAGGTCACGCCGAGTGCGCTGCTCGAAGGTCTGCCCGTGCCGAGGGAGCGCAAGGCCCCGACGCACTTCAAGAACGGGACTGTGACCGGAGGCGAGGCGTGATGGCCGAGCATGGCGGCAACGCCTACGACGCCTACACGGTCGAGCGCGCCCGGGCTGCTGGGCGTGTTCGGGGAGAACCTGCGCGGCCTGCGCGAGCGGCGGGGCCTCGCGCAGGAAGGGCTCGCGGAAGTCGCCTCCGTCCACCGCAACGAGATCGGCATTGTGGAGCGGGGCGAATGCGAGCCGGGCCTTCTCGTGCTGCTGATCCTCGCGGACGCACTGGAGGTTCCGCTGAAGGGTCTGACGGAAGGGGTGCCCGTGCCGAGGGAGCGCAGGCCCGCGAGATGCTCCAAGGGAGCCGGCCGCGAGGCGGTGCGGGAGCCTGACGACCTCCTCGTGCAGGCGGCGCGCGGGGTGGTCGAGCGGGACGCGGAACGGGCGCGGCGAGACCTGGAGGCGTACGCGCGGCGCCGGGAAGTGTGAAGCCCCGCGAGTTGGTGAACGGGCTGGACGGGAGATGCTGGAAATGACTACCAAAGGAGCAGATGACGACATGGCTGCGAAGCGTGAAAAGACCAAGACTCAGGGCATCTACAAGTGCGGCGAGCGTTACGCATTCAGCTACCGGGTTGACGGACAGCAGCGGTGGGAGTCCCGCCGTACTCTCGATGAGGCCCGCCGGGCACGGCGAGCGCGGACTGCGGACATCGACCGCGGCGAGTTCGAGTCCCGCTCTCGCCTGACGCTGCGTGAGTATGCGCTGGAGTGGGTGGAGCGCTATCAGGGCCGCGGACGCCGCGGGTTCCGCGACCACACGCGCGAGGAATACCGCCGGCAGCTTGAGCAGTACGTGTTCCGGTACTTCCCGAAGGGCGCGAAGCTCACGGAGATCACCCCGTCGAAGGTCGCCGGGTTCATCGCGTGGCTGTGCGACCCCGCCAAGCAGAACGGCCGGGCGCTCAGCGACAGCACGATCCGCAACATCGTCAAGCCGCTGCGGGCGTGCCTGGCGAGCGCTGTACGCGAGGGCCTGATTCGCTCCAACCCCGCCCGGGACGCGGACATGCCGCACCGGCCGACCGCCGAGGGCTCCGAAGAGGAGGTCCGGGCGATGACCCGCGACGAGCTGGAGACGCTGCTCGCGTTTTTCCCGGAGCGCTGGCGGTTGTTCTTCGCGCTCCTTGCCGCTACGGGCCTGCGGATCAGCGAAGCGGTGGCGCTCCAGTGGCGGCACCTGGAACTCGACGGGCCGGTCCCGCACGTCAAGCTGCGCCGGGCGCTCGTCAAGGGGAGCATGGGGCCGCTCAAGAGCCGCTACGCTCGCCGGGAGGTCCCCCTGAGCCATTCGCTTGTGCTGGCACTGCGCGAGCACCACAAGGCTACGGAGTGGCCCGGGGATGAGGACTCCGTGTTCGCCGCATCCAACGGGGGATGCCTGGACGCCGAGAATCTGCGTCGCCGGACGCTCAAGCCGATCCGCGAGGAGGCGTGCCTGGAGTGGATCGGATTCCACACCTTCCGCCACACCTGTGCAACGCTGCTGTTCGCTGAGGGGCGCAACGCCGTACAGGTGCAGCGGTGGCTCGGCCACCACTCCGCGGCGTTCACGCTCGCCACCTACGTCCACCTGCTCGACGGGGACATCGGGCACCCGCTGGAGTTCCCCGGGCGTAACGGGGGCGTAACGGACCCCACAGAACTCCACGCCACCACGCCGGAGAGTGCATGGGCGGATTCCCTGCACTAGAACCAAATCAGCCGATCCCGAGGCACCCCACGACACGCCCGATTCCGCCTTTCAAGCCGCAGGTCGGGGGTTCGATTCCCCCCAGGCGCACTACTAGAGTGCTTGGTTGTGGTCGTCGCCTTGCGCGTGGACCTTGAGCTCGACGCAGCAGATGACGTCGGCCGCGGCCACGCCGGCGTGAACGCAGAGTGTCGCGTAGGCATCGCCGACTTCGTGCTCGTCGTCGGCGAAATCGCGGATCGTCTCCGCCGCTTCGAGGAACTGCTCGGCCTTGCGGAGGTGACCGGCCGTGGTGGCCTCGTCACAAGGTCTCGTACGTGTGCTCACGCTCGGACCTCCGGGCGCATCAGGCGTCGCAGTGTGCGCCGCGAGCCGAACAGCTCGATGCCGTCACGCAGCGCTTCTGTGAGCAGCCGCTCGTCCGCCGCGTCGGCCAGCTCCTGCTCGCCGTACTCCAGCACCCGCGCGTCGTTGCCCGTCCAGGCGGTCGCGGACTGCTCAAACCGCGAAGTGCGGTCGAGGACTCCTGGTCGGCAAAATGACGTTTTTCGTAAGTTTGCCCCAGCAATCCATACTTTTTTGGAGGTCGCTGATCGCCTCATTGTTGACTGGAGTGATTACGCCTGAGCGGTAGCAGGCACGAACTGCCTGGCAGGCGTCCGACCGGCAAGCGATGATGCGGGCGTGATCGCTCTGCACGCCGTCTGGTCGCGCGACTCGCGGTTGTGCCTGTGGGGTGAGGATTCCTCGTTGCCTGCCTGCGTCCGGGGCCGCCCGCCGCTGAGGCCGGGTCCGCGGCGCCATCCGTTCGCGTGCGACACCGAGGCGCTCGCTGGTGCGTTCGAGCGGCTCGGAGTGGCGCTCCCGCCCGCGGCGCGCGATCGAAAATTGGCCGGCGAGCAGGAGCTGGAGCTGGTGCTGCCCTCCTCGCGGCTCGGCCCGCAGGCTTCGCCGCAGCTCCTGCGCGCAGTCGAAGACGGGACGAGCGTCGAGAGGGCCAGCCGGCTCGATGCGTGGGAGGTGCCTGTGATCGAGCTTTCCGCGGGCGGGGAGCTCGGGCTGCTGCTCGCGCTGCCGGTGGGTCCCGTCGCGGGCGTGGCGGTCGGCGAGTCGCTGCGCTTCCTCGGGGAGGCGGGCAAGCTCGCGCTGGAGCTGGTGGCGCGCGGGCGGCTGCTACCCGATCTCGTGCGCCGCGGGGATCGGTGGGTGGCGCGCTGGCGGCCGATGACCGACGCTCCCGGCGATCGTGAGCGCGTGGCGGTGCTGGTGCGCTCGATGCCGGCGCTCCTACGCGCCGAGCGGGGCCTCTCCGGCGAGGGCGATGCGAGCGGCGGTATTCCACCCGCGATGATCGTGGGCGAGGTGCTGGAGGCCGTGGTGGATGGGTGCGCGCGGGAGTTTTTGGGGGATGGCCTGGTCGGCCCGGTTGTCGGTGAGCGCGCCGACGGGGGCACGGTGGATGCGTGGCTGGTGGCGCTCACCGGCGGGGACCCCGTGGTGGACGGAGACGTGTGGGAGCTCGCCGCGCTCGCCGAGCAGCTCGAGGAGTGGCGGTTGGCGGGAGAGCGCTACGCAGTGCAGCGGATGTTCCGCACCTGCTTCCGGCTGCGCGCGCCCGGAGAAGCGGACGAGCGCGAGGAGCCTGGGGAGGCCGACGGGCTCCGGGAGCCGGACGAAGCGACTGAGGACGGCCTCGATCGACGCAGTGCGGAGTCCGCTCCCGCGGTGGGCGCCCGCGCGAACGGGCTGCGCCGCGCGGAGGGCGGCCTCGATGGGGGTGGGCGCGCGGGAGATGGGCTGGCGCCCGAGGAGGAGCCCTGGCGGGTGGAGATCCTGCTGCAGGCCAAGGACGACCCGAGCGTGCTGGTGGCGGCCGAGGAGGTGTGGGCGCGCAGTGAGCGCTTGGTGGCGCTGGGGCACATGCTCGAGAATCCGCAGGAGCGGCTGCTCGGGGGGCTGGGGTACGCGCTGCGGCTGTGGCCGGGCCTGGAGCCCGCGCTGCGCGAAGCCGCCCCGACGGGCGTCGATCTGGACCCCGAGGGGGCCTACGCCTTCCTGCGCGACGCGATGCCGGCGCTGGAGCAGGGGGGCTTCGGCGTGCTGGCGCCGGCGTGGCTGGGCGAACGCATGCGTGTGAAGCTGCGCGCGAAGCCGATGGACGACGAGGAGTGGGAGGAGGGGAGCGGGCTGTTCGGGATCGACGGCCTGTGCGCGTACGAGTGGCGCGTGGCTGTCGGCGAGGAGACGCTCTCGCTGGAGGAGCTGCGGGCACTGGCCGCGTTGAAGGTGCCGCTGGTGCGCTCGCGCGGGCGCTGGATCGTGCTGCGCGCCGAGGATGTGGAGGCGGCGCTCGGGTTCTTCAAGCGCCGCCAGGAGCGGGGCACGATGTCCGCGGGCGAGCTGCTGCGTGAAGGGCTGGCCCTCGGCGGCGCGGGCGTGGCGGCGAACGGACTGGACGTCGAGATCGAGGGGGAGGGGTGGCTGGGTGAGCTGCTGCGCGCCGACGGGGAGCACCGGCTGCGGGCGATCTCGACGCCGGCATCGTTCGTGGGCGAGCTGCGCCCCTACCAGGAGCGGGGGCTGGCGTGGCTGGCATTCCTCTCGAGCCTCGGGCTGGGGGCGTGCCTGGCCGACGACATGGGTCTCGGTAAGACGATCCAGCTGCTCGCGCTGCTGCTCGCCGAGCGCGAGGCGGCGGCGGGGCAGTCGGATGGTCTGGACCGGCCAGCTGCGACACAGACGCCACGCGGGGGTGGCGGGCGCCGGCGCAAGAAGGTTGGTCCGACGCTGCTGATCTGCCCGATGTCGGTGCTCGGGAACTGGCGCCGGGAGGCGGAGAGGTTCGCCCCGGATCTGCGGGTGCGGATCCATCACGGCCGCGGGCGCCTGAAGGATCGCGCGTTCGCGTCCGCGGCGCGCTCGTGCGACCTGGTGCTGACGACGTACGCGCTCGCGCTGCGTGACCGCGAGACGCTGGGGAAGGTGAGGTGGGAGCGGATCGTCCTGGACGAGGCGCAGAACATCAAGTCCGGGGAGGCCAAACAGACGCGCGCGATCCGCGCTTTGAAGGCGCGCCACCGGGTGGCGCTGACGGGGACGCCGGTCGAGAACCGCCTGAGCGAGCTGCACTCGATCATGGACTTCCTGAACCCCGGGCTGCTGGGCTCGGCGGGGAGCTTCCGGGAGCGCTTCGAGACGCCGATCGAACGCTATCGCGACGGGCGTGCGACGGCGCGTCTGCGCCAGGCGACGGGACCGTTCGTCCTGCGCCGGCTGAAGACCGACGGGGAGATCATCAGCGACCTGCCGGAGAAGATCGAGATGCGCGTCGACTGCCACCTGACGCGCGAGCAGGCCACGCTCTACCAGGCGGTCGTCGACGACATGCTGGGGAAAGCCGAGCACGCCGCGGGGATCGAACGGTCGGGGATCATCCTGGCGGCGCTGGTGAAGCTCAAGCAGGTGTGCAACCACCCGGTGCACCTGCTGAAGGACCGCTCGAGCCTGGAGGGTCGCTCGGGCAAGCTGGCGCGCTTGGAGGAGATCCTCTCCGAGGCGCTCGCGGAGGGCGACAGGGCGCTGTGCTTCACGCAGTTCGCCGAGCTCGGCCACATGCTGCGCGCGCACCTGCAGGAGCGCCTGGGGCGCGAGGTGCTGTTCCTGCACGGTGGCACGTCGAGGACGGCGCGCGAGGAGATGGTGGAGCGCTTCCAGTCCGAGGACGGGCCAAGGGTGTTCGTGCTCTCGCTGAAGGCGGGCGGCACGGGTCTGAACCTGACGGCGGCCAACCACGTGATCCACTTCGACCGCTGGTGGAACCCCGCGGTCGAGGATCAGGCGACCGACCGCGCGTTCCGCATCGGCCAGCGCAAGAACGTGCAGGTGCGCAAGCTGACGTGCGTGGGCACGCTCGAGGAGCGGATCGCGCAGCTGATCGCCGAGAAGCGGGAGCTCGCCGAGCGCACCGTCGGCAGCGGCGAGACGTGGATCACCGAGCTCGACACGGCGCGGCTGCGCGAGCTGGTCGTGCTCTCCGGCGACGCGGTGGCGGAGGCGGCGTAGTGGCCACCCCTGCCTACCATCCGAAGCTGGAGAGCTCGCTGCCACTGCCGGCTCGGAAAGGCATCGCGGCGCGCGGCCTGCAGGAGGCGAGCGGCGAGAACTGGTGGTCGCAGCGCTTCATCGAGCTGTTGGAGTCCTTCGGCGTCGGCTCGCGGCTTGAGCGCGGCCGCGACTACGCGCGCAGCGGCCAGGTGACCGAGCTCGAGGTCGAGCCGGGCATCGTGCTGGCGAAGGTCCAGGGCTCGCGCTACACCCCCTACCGCGTGCGGATCCGCGCCGAGACGCTCTCCGAGCACCAGTGGCGGCGCGCGGAGAGGGCGATGGCGGCGCAGGCGCTGTCGCTCGCGAAGCTGCTCGCGGGGGAGATGCCCCACGACATCGAGGAGCTGTTCGCGGCGTGCAGGCTCACGCTGCTCCCGGCCTCCTACGGCGAGCTGAAGGCGAGCTGCACGTGCCCCGACGAGGAGAACCCCTGCAAGCACCTCGCGGCTGCCTACTACATCCTCGCGGAGCGCTTCGAAGAGGATCCGTTCCTGATCTTCACCTGGCGCGGGCGCACCCGGGAGGAGCTCATGGAGAGCCTGCGCGCGCGGCGCGGGAAGGCGAGCGCGAACGGCGCCGTCGCCACGACAGGCGCCACCGCGGCTGCGTCCCCCGACGGCGCTGCGTCCACCGACGCCGCCGCTCCGCCGCTCTCGGCACTGCTCGACTGCTTCTGGAGCAGCGGCTCCGAGCTCTCGGAGATGCACGTCAGCCCGCTCGCCGGGGAGAGCCCCGACGCGTTGCTGCGCCAGCTCGGGCCCGCGCCGGTGCAGAGCGGCGGGCGCGAGATCGCCGAGCTGCTCGCCCCCGCCTACGCGCGGCTCGCGCTGGCAGCCGAACGGCGGGCCCTCGCGGAATAGCAGGGACGGCCTTGCCCGCCACGTCAGCGCCCGTCTGCGCCGCTATGCGCAGCAACGCTGCCGCCACCGTCAAGCTCCTCGACCACGGCGGGAATCCCGTGGCTCAAAGGTGCCCCGAAGCTGACAGACAGGAGCGCGCCGCCATCGGGCGCGTTGGCAGCCCGCGCGTAGCCGTGGTGCGCCTCGGCGGCCTGGCGCACGATTGCGAGGCCCAGGCCGGAGCCGGGGAGACGGCGGGCGTCGGCGGCGCGGTAGAAGCGCTCGAACACGTGGGGCAGGTCGGCCTCCTGGAAGCCGGGGCCGTGGTCGCGGACGGTGAGCACGCCGTCGTGCAGCTGCACCTCGATCAGCCCGTCCGCGGGGCTCCAGCGGCGCGCGTTGTCGAGCAGGTTCGACACCGCGCGGTTGACGCGCTCGGGCTCCGCTCTGACGAGCGTGGGCTGCAGGTCTACGCGGAAGTGCAGCTCGCCGCGCCGGCGCGTGCGCGCCAGCGCCTCGTGGACGATCTCGTCCAGGCGCACTTCCTCGCGGGTCGCCTCGCTGCGGGTGCCCCGTGCGAGCTCGACCACGTCGCTCACCAGCGCTGTGAGCTCGTCGAGCTCGTCGATGACGTCGCGGCGCAGGCCCTCGCGGTCCTCCGGGGACAGACGGTCGGCGTCCTGCAGAGTCTGGATGTTCGCTCGCAGCGAGGCGATCGGGGTGCGCAGCTCGTGGCTGGCGTCGGCGATCAGGTGGCGCTGGGCCTCAACGGAGCGCTCGAGCGCGTCGAGCGTCGCGTTGAAGGAGCCCGCCAGCCGCGCGAGCTCGTCGCGGCCGGTGACCTCCAGGCGTTGCGAGAGGTCGAGGCCGCCTGCGAGTGTCTCCGCGCGTGCGGTGAAGCGCGCGATCGGGGCGAGCGCGGTGCGCGCGACCAGGGCTCCCAGCAGCGCCGCGAGCGCGATGCCCGCGACCCCCACGATCAGGAGGATCAGCAGAACCTGGCTCAGCTCGTGGTCGACCTCGGTGAGCGGCCGCGCGATCAGCACCGCGCCCAGCGAGCCGCTGCCGACCGTGAGCACGCGCAGGTGGGTGCCCTTGACCGTCCGGTCGGCCAGCGCGCGCCCGCGGCCGCCGGCCGCGATCGCCCTGTCTGCGGCGGTCGGGGCGATCGACGGGGAGGAGCTCTGGCCGCCGGGCACCTGCACCGTGCCCCGCGGGGAGATGAACTCCACGTAGCCCGTCGCTCCGCCGAACCGCGCCGGCTCGACTGCTCTCGGAAACCCGGGGCGGCCGGCGCCGCCGGTGCCTGCGGAGAACCGTGGCTCACGGTCGAAGTGGTTGCCGCCGCCGGCGCCGTGCGGGGGAGCGCCGAATGGCGGGGAGGACTGTGCGGAGACGAGCTCCTGCGCGCGGGCCCGCAGCGAGTTGTCGATCTGCCCGCGCAGGTCGGAGCGCACCGCGAGGTACAGTCCGACGGCGGCGCCCACCACCGCCACCGCGACCGCGAGGCTCGCCGCCGCGGCGATGCGCGCGCGCAGCGTCACGGCTCGCGCAGGACGTAGCCGACACCGCGCACGGTGTGGATCAGCGCCGGCGCGCCGAGGTTCTCGAGCTTGCGGCGCAGGTAGCCGACGTACACCCGCAGCGAGTTCGAGGCCGCGCCGAAGTCGTAGCCCCACACCCGGTCGTAGATCACGCTGTGCGTGAGCACGCGCCGGGGGTTGCGCATCAACAGCTCCAGCAACTGGTACTCGGTGCGCGTCAGCTCGGTGAACCGCTCGCCCACCGCCGCGCCGTGGCGGGCGCCGTCGAGCCGCACCTCTGCGAAGGCCAGCGAGCCGGGGTCCCCCTCGGAGCCCGAGCGGCGCAGGAGCGCCCGCAGGCGCGCCTTCAGCTCGTTGACGTCGAACGGCTTCACCAGGTAGTCGTCCGCGCCCGCGTCGAGGCCGTCGACGCGGTCGGCGACCGCCTCGCGCGCGGTGAGCATCAGGATCGGCACGCGGTTGCCCAGCAGGCGCAGGCGGCGGCACACCTCCAGGCCGTCCATCCCCGGCATCCCGATGTCGAGCACGACCGCGTCGGGGACCGCCGTCGCGACCGACTCGAGCGCCTGCGCGCCGTCCTCGGCGCTCTGCACCTCGTAGCCGCCGAGCGTCAGCGTGCGGCGCAGGGCCTCGCGCAGTGCGCGGTCGTCGTCCACCACGAGGATCCTCACGGCCCGATTGTGCCACCGGCCCGGACCCGCCGCGGGGGATTCCTACGTTTGCCTTACACGGTCCCTACCTCGCTTTATGGGTCCCGCCCGATCATCGCTGCATGCACTCGCCGACCTCGAACCGCCGCCTGGCCCCGGCTCGACTCCAGGTGCGCAGCGCGCAGGGGGTCGTGTCCGGGTATCTGCGCTCGATCCGCCGACGCGGGGTAGGAGGCCCCGCGCGCACGCGCGTGGTGGCCGTACACACACGCGTGGACGATCCCCCAAGCACCCCCCTCCTGATCGCCTCCGCGCGTTAGGATCCGACCCGTGCTCGCCCTCACCGCAGCACCCGGCGCGCCCGCGAACGTGAGCCTGCGCGAGGTGCCCGACCCCGTGCCGCTGCCCTCCGAGGCGCTCGTGCGCGTGCGCGCGTTCTCGCTCAACCGCGGCGAGTCGCGGCGGCTCGCCGACATGGCCGACGGGGAGCTCACCGGCTGGGACGTCGCGGGGGTGCTCGAGGCCCCGGCCGCCGACGGCTCCGGCCCCCCGCGCGGCGCGCGGGTCGTCGGTCTGGTCGGGCGCGGAGCGTGGGCGCAGCTCGCCGCCGTGCCCACCGAGACGCTCTGCGAGTTGCCCGGTGGGGTCTCCGACGTGCAGGCCGCCACGCTGCCCGTCGCGGGGCTCACCGCGCTGAAGGCGCTCGACGTCGCCGGTTGTGTGCTCGGCCGCCGCGTGCTCGTCACCGGCGCCTCCGGCGGGGTGGGGCGCTTCGCGGTGCAGCTCGCCCGGCTCGCCGGCGCCCACGTCAGCGCGGTCTCGGCGAGCGCTGAGCGCGCCCGTGGGCTGCGCGAGCTCGGCGCGGACGAGGTCCTCCACTCGCTCGAGCCCGCCGGCGAGGAGTTCGACGCGATCGTCGAGGCCGTCGGCGGGGAGACGCTCGGGGCCGCGCTGCAGCGCGTCGCGCCGGACGGGACCGTCGTCTCCTTCGCCTCCTCGGACCCCGCGCCCACCTCCTTCCCCACGCGCGCGCTCTTCGGCCGCGCCCCTGGCGCGCGGCTCTACGGGCTGTTGCTGTTCGCCGAGCTCGCCCGCGGGCGCTCCGGCGCGCGGGACCTCGGCCGGCTCGCCGGGCTCGTCGCCGCTGGGGCGCTCGACTGCTCGGTGGACCACGAGGCCGGCTGGCACGAGGCCGCGGAGGCGATCGCCGCGCTGATGGAGCGCCGCATCGCGGGCAAGGCTGTCCTGCTCGTGGACTGAGGCGCCCGCTCAGTCGTAGCGCTCGGCGAGCGTCTCCCAGTGGGCCGTGTCGTGGCCGGGGACGATCAGTGCGTCGGGGTGCTCGCGGTCGTACGCCTGCAGCGCTCGTAGGCTCCGCTCGAAGGCCGCGCGATTCTGCGAGTGCCACGGCCGCTTTCCCTCGCGCAGCGTGGCGATCGTGTAGATCGCGTCGCCTGCGATCAGCGCCTCGCGCTCGCGCAGGCGGGCGAGGACGGATAGGTGTCCCGTGCTGTGCCCTGGGGTGTCGAGCAACATGATCGAGCCGTCGCCGAACAGGTCGAGCGCTCGTTCGAACGGCCCGTGCGGGTGCGCCGCGGGCCCGCGGAAGTCCACGGTGCGGTAGGTGAGGCGGGGGTCGAGTTGGGCGGCGGGGTAGCCCTGTAGCGCGGCTCCCCGCGCACGGGCCGCACGCCACTCTGGCGCGGAGACGAGCACCGTGGCGGCGGGGAGCTCCGCGAGCGCGCTGCCGTGGTCGAAGTGCAGATGGGTCATCACCACCAGGCCGATCTCCCGCGGCTCGATGCCCCGCGCGCGCAGCTGCGCCGCCGCGGTCTGCTCCGGGCGCATCTCGATGTTGCCGCCCACCAGCCACCTGATCGGGCCGAGGTTGCGGTTGCGCTCGCTGGGCGGGCCCTCCGCGATCACGCGGTGAAAGCCGGTGTCGACCAGGACCGGGCCCGCGGTTGGGTGTTCGATCAAGAACGCCACGACCGGGACCTTGACCAGCTTCTCCTTCGGCACGCCCACCCCGAGCGCCCGCAGCGTGCCTGTAATCCCGGGTTCCGCCTCGAACCATCCCGCCGGCCCGCGTATCTCGCCGCACTTCAGCGGCTGGACGGTCACCGTCGCTCCCTCCTTCCCGCCGGGGAGGGGGAGCTGCGCGGGCGTTGCTTTGTTCGCTACTTGCACGCCCGTAGTGTCCGTTATGCAGCCTGGGACGTCGTGCGAGGGCACTCAGCCCCCGATTTCGATCTACGCTAAGTTCCCCCGCGTGGGCGAGCGCACGAGCTACACCCCCGGCACCTTCTGCTGGGCCGACCTGTCGAGCACCGACCAGCCGGCCGCGAAGGCGTTCTACGGCGGCCTGTTCGGCTGGGAGGCCGAAGACTCGCCGGTGGGCAACGGGGCGTACTACTCGATGATGCGCCTCGACGGCAAGCGGGTCGCGGCGATCGCTCCGCAGCCCGAGCAGCAGCGCGAAGCGGGGGTGCCGCCGCTGTGGCAGTCCTACGTCTCGGTGGAGAGCGCCGACGCGGCCGCGGAGCGCGCGAGCGAGCTCGGCGCGAGCGTGCACGCGGGCCCCTTCGACGTGATGGACGTCGGCCGCATGGCCGTGATCCGCGACCCCCAGGGCGCCCACTTTCCCCCGCGTGGGCGAGCGCACGAGCTACACCCCCGGCACCTTCTGCTGGGCCGACCTGTCGAGCACCGACCAGCCGGCCGCGAAGGCGTTCTACGGCGGCCTGTTCGGCTGGGAGGCCGAAGACTCGCCGGTGGGCAACGGGGCGTACTACTCGATGATGCGCCTCGACGGCAAGCGGGTCGCGGCGATCGCTCCGCAGCCCGAGCAGCAGCGCGAAGCGGGGGTGCCGCCGCTGTGGCAGTCCTACGTCTCGGTGGAGAGCGCCGACGCGGCCGCGGAGCGCGCGAGCGAGCTCGGCGCGAGCGTGCACGCGGGCCCCTTCGACGTGATGGACGTCGGCCGCATGGCCGTGATCCGCGACCCCCAGGGCGCCCACTTCATGGTGTGGGAGCCCCGGGCGCACATCGGCGCGGAGCTCGTCAACGCCCCGGGGGCACTCGTGTGGAACGAGCTCAACTCCCCGGACCTGGACGCCTCCGCCGCCTTCTACGGTGGCCTCTTCGGCTGGACCGTCGCCCCCTTCGAGGGCAGCCCCGACCCGTACCTGTCGATCAAGAACGGGGAGGCCAACGCCGGCGGCATCCGGCCGCTGACCCCGCCGGGTGCGCCCCCCCACTGGCTGGTGTACTTCGGTGTCGAGGATCTCGACGCCGCGCTCGCCAAGGTGGCGGAGCTCGGCGGGACCGTGCACGCCGGCCCGATCGACATCCAGGTCGCGAAGATCGCGATCGTCTCAGACCCGCAGGGCGCGATCTTCGCGATCTACGCGGGCGAGCTCGAGCCGTAGGAGGCCTGGCGGTGGGGCTTGGCTGCCACTGGCAGCGCGAGCTCGGGCGCACGCGGCATCGACGGCCTGGCCTCCGTGGTGGCCCCCACCCGCTCAGGCGGAGTCGCTGCCGTCTGCCCGTGCTTTCCGATACACCTGTCTGGCGTATAGATCCTTGATACGGCTCTATTGTGCGTCTTGGCGCCTATGACCTCGACAGATCATAAGGGTCAAGGGACGTGCACACGCAGGAGCCCTCGTTCGCGCGCTACCTCTTCTTCGTAGGTCCCCCCGCGGATTCTTTTTAAACTTCCGTATACGGGTTTTACGCTGAATAAGTGATTCTGGCACTCCAGGGCGAGCTTGTCAAGACCGGCTGGATTTTATTAGTCGGCGCAGCAGGTCAGCGACGGACCAGATGAAGGCGGCGTGGTTGTCGATCGTGCTCCCAGCCATACTGCCGGCCGTTCCCCTCGTTGGTTGCCGTCAGCCGTTCGCGATGACAGAAGGCTACCGATGGGTGAGGCGTCGCCGCGGCCACGCGTAGAGGCGCCGATGCTAGGGCGCGGTCTCGGACGAGGTCGTTGAGCCGGCCGCCAAGCCGGGGCCATTGACGCCGCCGTGCGAGTGGCCCGCCGCGCTGAACCATCGCCACCCGTCCGTATCCTCGCCTGCCACAATGAGCCCATGGCAACACAGGCATCCCAAGCACGCCCGCTCACCGCATCGCTGCCGGACGACCCCTCGCTCCTGCTCTACAGGCTGGGTGCGGGGACGTACGAGCGACTGGTGCAGGCGGGCGCACTGGACGGTCTCGACGCGGAACTGCGAGAAGGGCTGCTTGTCGATCGGGGGCGCAACGGCCGCGATCCGATCCACAGGCTGGACATCGAGACCTACGACCGGATGGTGGAGACCGGTGCGCTCGAAGACGAGCCGGTCGAGCTGCTCGACGGGCTGCTGGTCGAGATGAGCCCGCAGGGCGACAGCCACATCGCGGCGATCGCGTTGCTGACGCGCCACTTCAGGATGGCGCAGGCGTGGCTGATGGTGCAGTTGCCACTGGACGCCAGGCCGCGCTCCAAGCCCGAGCCCGACCTCGCGCTCGTTCGCGACGGGCCGCGGCCCGGCTGGCGTAGCCCGGGCGCGGCCCTGCTGACGATCGAGATCGCGGTGACCTCCCACAGGAAGGATCGTGGGAAGAAGCTTGAGATCTACGCCCAGGCCGGCGTACCCACCTACTGGCTCGTCGACGTCCCGGGCCGCACGGTCGAGGTCCGCACCGACCCGGGACCCAAGGGCTACGGCCACTGCGAGGTCTACGGGGTGGGCGCGTCCGTGCCCTCGCCGGCCGAGGGCGTACCCGACCTCGACGTGGCGTGGTTGTTCGAGGGCCTCGGAGACTGAGGCTCAGAGCCTGCTCGAAGCACCTGCAGTCGGTCAGAGCGGGCTGACCGCCACCGGCGCCACCAAACCATCCCAAGCGCGCCGTATCCTCGCCTGCCACAATGAGCCGATGGCAACGCAGACTGCGCATCTTGCCCCCAGCGACTCCTCGCTCTCTCTTTACCGGATGGCCGTCAGGACATACGACCGACTGGTGGAGGCGGGCGCAATGGAGGGCCTCGAGGTGGAACTGCGCGAAGGCCTACTTGTCGATCGGGGACGCAACGGTCGCGATCCGATCCACAGGCTCGACACGGAGACCTACAACCGGATGGTGGAGACTGGTGCGCTGGAAGGTGAGCCGGTTGAGCTGCTCGACGGGTTGCTAGTCGAGATGAGCCCGCGGGGACCAGACCATCATGTGGCGATCATGCGCCTGACGCGCCACCTCAGGGCGGCGCAGGCGTGGCTGAGCGTGCAGGGCCGTTCGAGATCAAGCCGCGCTCCGAGCCCGAGCCGGATCTCATGCTCATCGAGGGAGAGCCGTCCTTCAAGCACCACCCCCGTGCAGCCGTGCTCGCGATCGAGGTCGCGGTCACCTCGAACAAGAAGGACCGCGGGACGAAGGGGGAGATGTATGCGCGGACTGGGGTGTCGACGTACTGGCTGGTGGATGTCCCCGCCCGCGTGGTCGAGGTGCGGAGCGACCCCGAGCCCAAGGGCTACGGCCGCTGCGAGGTATACGGAATCGGCGCCGCGGTTCCCTCGCCCGCCGAGGGCGTGCCCGACCTCGATGTGGCGTGGCTGTTCGACGACCTGCGCGACTGAGGACCCGCGCGCCCGAACGTCTGTTCGCTCTCGTATGATGTACCAGGCATGGCCTCGAGCAACCAGATCGTCGTCAGCGGCGCGCGCGAGCACAACCTCAAAGACGTATCCCTGACCCTGCCGCGGGACGCGCTGGTTGTCATAACGGGCCTGTCGGGCTCGGGCAAGTCGAGCCTCGCGTTCGACACGATCTACGCGGAGGGGCAGCGCCGCTACGTGGAGTCGCTGTCGGCGTACGCGCGCCAGTTCTTGGGGCAGATGGACAAGCCCGACGTGGACTCGATCGAGGGGCTCTCGCCGGCGATCTCGATCGACCAGAAGACCACGTCGCGCAACCCACGCTCGACGGTCGGCACCGTCACGGAGATCTACGACTACCTGCGCCTGCTGTGGTCGCGGGTGGGCAAGCCCCACTGCCCCAAGTGCGGCCGGCCGATCACGGGGCAGTCCGCGGAGCAGATCATCGACCAGGTGATGGAGCTGCCCGACGGCGCGCGCTTCATGGTGGCGGCCCCGGTCGTGCGCGGGCGCAAGGGCGAGTACGGCAAGCTGCTGGAGGAGCTGCGCGCGGACGGCTTCGCGCGCGTGCGGATCGACGACCGCGTGCGCCGGCTGGAGGAAGCGATCGTGCTCGACAAGCGCTACAAGCACGACATCTCGGTGGTGATCGACCGCCTCGTCATGCGCCATGACGTGCGTAAGCGCCTCGCGGATTCGATCGAGACCGCGGTGCGCTTGGCCGACGGGCTGGTGGAGGTGGAGATGATGGGCTCCGCCCCTTCGGGCTCCGCCGCGGGGTCGCGTGCCACGGAGAGCGGGCCGGGTAAGGCGTCAGCGGACGGCGAGGCCCCCGCGGCCGTGGGCGATAACGCAGGGCAGACCCGCGGTGGTGGCCGGGGGAAGGAGGACACGGAGACGGGCGAGCGCCATGCGACCGGCGCGCTCGGTGCGCGCGCGGCGAGCGCGCAGATCGTCTCCGGGGAGATGCCTCCGGAGGGCACCGTGTACACCTTCTCCGAGCGCTTCGCGTGCCCCGAGCACGGGCCGTCGCTGGTCGAGCTCGAGCCAAGGATCTTCTCGTTCAACTCTCCCCACGGGGCGTGCGAGCGCTGCCACGGGCTGGGCGCGCAGATGGAGATCGACCCCGAGCTGCTCGTGCCCGACCCGACGCTGTCGGTCGCGGAGGGGGCTGTGGCGCCGTGGACGAACACGATGTCCAACTACTACGACCAGGTCGCCGAGGCGATCGGCGAGCGCTACGGGGTCGACTTGGACGCTCCGTGGGAGGAGCTGCCGCAGGAGCACCGCGACCTGTTCCTGCACGGGACGAAGGAGCCGCTGCCGATCTCCTACCGCAACCGCTTCGGGCGGCGGCGCTCGTACTCGACGCGCTTCGCTGGGATCGTCGCGAACCTGCAGCGTCGCTACCGCGAGACCGAGTCCGAGGGCGTGAAGGAGAAACTGGAGGAGTACATGTCGCTGCGGGAGTGCCCGGTGTGCGGCGGCGCGCGCCTGCGCGCGGAGTCCCGCGCGGTGCTCGTGGGGGGGACGCGGATCGAGGACTTCTGCGCGCTCTCTGCCCGCCGGGCGCTTGAGTGGCTGGAGCAGGTGGAGCTCTCGGAGACCGACCGCCACGTGGCGCGGCTGATCCTGCGCGAGATCGCCGAGCGGCTGCAGTTCCTGGAGAACGTGGGGATCGGGTACCTCTCGATGGACCGCGCGTCGGCGACGCTCTCCGGGGGGGAGGCCCAGCGCATCCGCCTGGCGACGCAGATCGGCAGCTCGCTGGTGGGCGTGCTGTACATCCTCGACGAGCCGTCGATCGGCCTGCACCAGCGCGACAACTCGAAGCTGATCGCGACGCTCGAACGCCTGCGCGACCTCGGCAACACGGTGATCGTGGTCGAGCACGACGAGCAGACGATGCGCGCGGCCGACCACCTCGTGGACCTCGGCCCCGGCGCGGGAGAGCACGGCGGGCGGATCGTCGCGCAGGGCACCGCCGCGCAGGTGCAGCGCGTGAAGGAGTCCCTGACCGGGCAGTACCTAGCCGGCGCGCGCACGGTCGCGGTACCCGCCAAGCGGCGCACGCCGACCGGGTACGTGAAGGTCGAGGGCGCGAAGCAGCACAACCTCCGCGACGTTGACGCGAGCTTCCCGCTGGGCGCGCTGACGTGCGTGACCGGAGTGTCGGGGTCGGGCAAGAGCACGCTCGTCAACGAGATCCTCTACAAGGCGGTGGCCGCGCGCCTGCACCGCGCCCGCTCGCGGCCCGGCGCCCACCGCGCGATCCGCGGCCTGGAGCAGCTCGACAAGATCATCGCGGTCGACCAGTCCCCGATCGGGCGCACCCCGCGCTCGAACCCCGCGACGTACACGGGGCTCTTCGACGTGATCCGCGACCTCTTCTCAAAGACCCAGGAGGCCCGCGCGCGCGGGTACAAGCCCGGCCGCTTCTCTTTCAACGTCAAGGGCGGGCGCTGCGAGGTGTGCAAGGGCGACGGGCAGATCAAGATCGAGATGCACTTCCTCCCCGACGTGTACGTGCCGTGCGAGCAGTGCCACGGCAAGCGTTACAACCGCGAGACGCTGGAGGTGCGCTTCAAGGGCAAGAGCATCGCGGACGTGCTCGACATGCCCGTGGAGGAGGCGGTGGAGTTCTTCGAGCACATCCCCAAGGTGCGCCGGCGCCTCGAGACCCTGAACGCGGTGGGCCTCGGCTACGTGCGCCTCGGCCAGCCCGCGACGACGCTCTCCGGCGGGGAGGCCCAGCGCGTGAAGCTCGCCACCGAGCTCTCCAAGGTGGCGACGGGTCGCACGCTGTACATCCTCGACGAGCCGACCACGGGCCTGCACTTCGCCGACGTGCAGCGCCTGCTGGAGGTGCTGCAGCGCCTCGTGGACGCGGGCAACAGCGTGGTCGTGATCGAGCACAACCTCGACGTGGTCAAGTGCGCGGACCGCCTGATCGACATGGGCCCCGAGGGCGGCGAGGAGGGCGGCCTCGTGGTCGCCGCGGGCACACCGGAGGAGGTCGCCGCGGAGCCGGCCTCGCACACGGGGCAGTTCCTCGCGCAGATCCTCCCCGCGGCAGGCGCCTCCTCGAACGGCGCGGGACCCCGCAAAGCCAGCAGGCGCAAACCGCGGGCGAAGGTCGCGGCGTGAACGACCTGGCCCGCGAGGCCAACAAACTGCGCGAAAGCCGCGCGAAGGCGCTCGCCGCGTAAAGAACGTGTTTGGAAACGATCGGCACGCCCGGATGCGCCCATGGATGCGGCGCTGGATCGCCACGTGCCGGCTTGCCCGTGCCACCAGCACGAGCTTCACCGACCCGCGTCGCCCAGCTTGATCCATGAACGCCCCGGACGCACCGCCTGTTCCCAAACACGTTCCGAGCGACGCCGAGCGCGCGGAGCTTGCTCACCAGGCGCGCGTGTGGGTGCAGAAGTGGCGGTGGTACGAGCGCAACACGCTGCCGTGGAACCGCGCGCGCATCCACTGGGAGCTGATGCGCCGCGGGGCGTTCGCGCGGTGGCCGGTGCACGGCAACGTCCTGGAGGCCCTGCGCGAGGGTCGGCTGGAGGTGGGGGAGGGGGTGCTGTGGGAGCCGAACGTGTGGATCACCGCCCCCGGCCGCGCGCGCGTACGGATCGGCGCGGGGACGTTCCTCAACCAGGGCGTGATGGTCGCCGCGCAGGAGCTCGTGGAGATCGGGGAGCACTGCATGGTGGCCAACGGCTGCTTCGTCTCCGACGCCTCCCACCGCTACGACGATCCCGACCGCCCCGTCCCGTGGCAGGGCTTCCAGAGTAAGGGGCCCACGCGCATCGGGGACAACTGCTGGCTCGGCGCGAACGTCGTCGTGAGCAGCGGGGTGAGCATCGGCGAGCGCTGCGTGGTGGGCGCCAACAGCGTGGTCACCCACGACGTCGAGCCCTTCTCGGTGGCGGCCGGCGCCCCGGCGCGGGTGCTGCGGAGGGTCGAGTACCGCGGCCCCGCCGAGCGCTGCGGCTGAGCCGTGACGACCAAGCTGTATTCGCTGCCTCCGCGCGGCGCGGTCCAAGAATTGTCATCTGTGAGTCCTGCGCCACCAGCCCTGCTGTAGGGTTAAGGCATTATAAACATGGACCGGCGCTGAAGTCTGGCCGGCAGGGGAGGTCAAATGCAGAAAGCACCATGGCGCGGGCGGCGGCCCGCGGTGTTCGTCGTATGCGTGGTGGCCGCGTTTGTCGCGACGGCGACCGTGCTGAGCGTCAGCATGGCGGCCACCGGCGCCGGCACGGCGAGCAGCAGCAAAGTAAAAACCAAGCCGAAGGGCCAGACTCTGACGAAGGCTGAAGTGATCAGCCTGATCAAACGGTACTCAAAGTCCGGTTCCATCGGCGCGGCTGGCCCCGTGGGTCCGAGTGGGCTGGCCGGTGCGAGTGGGCCCGCCGGTGCGAAAGGCGAAACCGGCCCGAAAGGTACAACTGGGACGAGTGGTGAAAACGGAACGAAAGGTGAAATTGGGGCAAAAGGTGAAACTGGGGGCCCCGGGACGAACGGAGCCGTTGCGGGCTACTCCGCCAGCCAGCCCCCCACCGGTCCCGATGAAGGCGTGAACTTCACGACCGGCACCGCAGCCTCGCCGACCACGGTGCTGAGCAAGGCGCTGCCTGCCGGCAACTACCTCGCCTCGGCCAAGGTCCAGGCCACGATCGTCGCGACAGACCCCGGGGGAGAGGGCGCCGTGGACTGCTCGCTGGCCGATGTCCCGGGCAGTGGGAGCCCGGTGGCGGACGTGTCGGGTTTCGTCTCGGCCACCACGGCGCTGATTCCAGTCGCCAATGTGTTCGTGGCGGAGACCACCCTGCCACTGGAGGTGGCGGTCAGCTCCACCAGTCCCAGCGAGCTCGCGGTCAGCTGCTGGGTCAATCTGGGCGACGGCGGGGAAAGCGGGGGCGTGAAAGGTCAATTCCTCGCGGAAGCGGCCGACGCTGAGATCCAGGCGGTGCAGACCACCAGCAACAGCTGAGGCTGAGGTTGCCATCCCCGCGCGCCGGCACGACGCGGCGCGCGGGGAGCGGCACCGCCCGGGCCTCGAGACGTCCTCGCGGCCTGGCGGCGCCCGCCGTGCAGCGCGTGAGGTACGCTGAGAACCGTGGGAATCCGATCTGCCTCAGTCCTCCTCGCAGGCGTGGCGCTCGCCGTGGCGCCGCCGGCCGCGAGCGCCAGCTCGGCAGATGTGGCCGCCACGCAGGCTCTGGCTCGCGCCACCAACACGCTCGTGCGCGCCTCTGAGCCCGATATCGCCAAGGCGCTGGCGAACGTCAAGAGCTTCGCGAAGCAGACCGTCGCCCAGTGTCCTCACGTGGCCGCGGGCTCCCCCCAGGACCACGACTCAGAACAGCTCGACTTCGAGGTCGTGGGCGTGATGACAGCCGTGGGCTACCACACCGCCGCCGGCCCGATCGCGACCTTCGCCCACGCGGTCAAGGGTCTGCACTGGAGCAACGGCAGGCTCACGCGCGCGGTGAGAACCTTCGCGACCAAGCTCAAGGGGCTCTCCACGCTGGCGGTCCCAAGCCTGTGCGGCGACATCGGGGCGTGGGCCACCAGCGGCTACCAGACGCTGCCCGCGAGCACCACCCAGTTCAACCAGCACTACAACGCAGTGGACCCCGAAGCCGAAGAATCGCCTCTGATCATCAAGCTCGCCACGCCCTACGGGACCCCGAGCGACATCCCGATCCTGCATCGCGTCGAACACTTCGAAGCCCAGCTCGCCGAAGCCGAAGCCAGCGCCGTTGGCATCTACACCCACTTCATGGACTCGATCGAACTGAAGCAGTGAGGCTCAGCCCAGCAGCGAGCGCAGCTCGGTGAGCTCGGCGGGGTCGATCTTGTAGGTGTGCTCGGGGCCGGGGTAGCGCCGCGTGCGGACGTCCTCGGCGTAGGCGGCGACGCCGGCGTTCATCTCCTCCTGGAGGTTGGCGTAGCGCTTGACGAAGCGCGGCCCGAGACCGTCGCGGATGCCGAGCAGGTCGTGGAAGACGAGCACCTGCCCGTCGGTGGCGGGGCCGGCGCCGATGCCGATCACGGGGATCTCCATGCGTCCCATCAGCTCCTCGGTAACCGCCGCCGGGATCGCCTCGAAGACGAGCGCGAAGCAGCCGGCCTCCTGCAGGGCGAGCGCCTGTGCGCCGATCCGCGCGGCGGCCTGCGCGGAGCGCCCCTGCGCCTTCCAGCCGCCGAGCGCCGTGGAGGTCTGCGGCGTGAGCCCGACGTGGCCCATCACGGGGATACCCGCTCCAACGATCGCGCGGGCGCGAGAGAGAGACGCGGGGCCGCCGCCCTCGAGCTTGACGGTGTCGCAGCCGGCCTCCTGGATCATCCGCACAGCGGTCGCGATGGCCTGCTCGTCGGAGACCTCGTAGGAGCCGAACGGCAGGTCGCCGATCAGCAGCGGGGTTCTGAGGCCGCGCCGCGCGGCGGCGGCGAGCACGAGCATGTCCTCTAGGCGCACTGGAGTGGTGGCGCTGTAGCCGAGCACGGTGGTGGCGGCGGAGTCCCCGACGAGCACGAGGTCCACACCGGCCGCCTCGGCGGCGCGGGCGGAGGGGTAGTCGTAGGCGGTGACCATCACGATCGGGTCGCCGAGGCGCCTCTTCTCTGCCAGCAGCGGCAGGGTCATCGGCAGGCGGCCGGGGTCGTGGGGAATCTTGACGTTGGGCTGACTGGGCATGGTGGGTGGTGAGTCCTCTCTGAAGCGGTTGGCGCCCTCGGGCCGCCGCGTCAGGCGCGCACCTCGTACGCACCCGCCGAGGCAGGCTCAGTGCTGCTGAGCAGGGTCGCCACCGCGTCGTCGACAGTGATGATGCGGTTGATCTGCGCCTCCACGTGGACCACGCGAGGCTCGTAGTGCTCCAGCTCCGCGCGGTCGTAGGAGCCGTAAGAGATCACGATGACGGTGTCGCCGCGGTGCACGAGGCGCGCGGCGGCGCCGTTGACCTTCATCGCCCCCGAGCCGCGCTCGCCGGCGATCGTGTAGGTCTCGAAGCGCGCCCCGTTGTCGATGTCCACCACGTGCACCTGCTCGTACTCGAGGATGTCCGCGGCCTCGAGCAGGTCGGGGTCGATCGTGATCGACCCGACGTAGTGCAGGTCGCAGTCGGTCACCGTGGCGCGGTGGATCTTGGACTTGAGCATCACGCGCTGCACGTCGCGGCCGCCTTTCCCGAGGGTCGAGTGGGCTCCAAAGCGGGCTCGAGCGTGGCGTTGTCGATCAGCCGCACCCGGCCGACGCGGGCGGCGAGCAGGAGCAGGGCCGGCCTGTCGAGCTCGGCGAGCGCCTCCAGGGTGTCGGGGTCCACGAGCTCCACGTAGTCGGCGCGCACCCCGGCCGCGGCGAGCGCGGCGTGGGCGGCCCCGAGCAGCGCCTCGGGCGAGCGCTCCCCCGCGGCGGCCAGCTCGCCGGTGGCGCCCAGCGCGGCGGAGAGCGCTCGCGCGCGCTCGCGGGCACGGGGGTCGAGCAGCGCGTTGCGGCTGGAGAGCGCCAGCCCGTCGGCCTCGCGCACGGTGGGCAGCGCCTCGACGCGCACCGGCAGGTTCAGGTCGGCGAGCAGGCGGCGGATCACGACGACCTGCTGGGCGTCCTTCTGGCCGAGGTAGAGGACATCGGGCGCCGCCATGCACAACAGCTTCGTGACCACCGTGGTGACCCCCCGAAAGTGCGAGGCCCCCCGCGCGGCGCCCTCCAAACGGTCGGTCAGCCCAAGCACTTCCACCGCGGTGGCGAACCCCGGCGGGTAGACCTCTTCGACCGAGGGCGCGAACAGCAGGTCCGCACCGGCTTCCGCGGCAAGCCCCGCGTCGCGCAGCTCCGAGCGCGGATAACGCTCCAGGTCGGAGCGCTCGTCGAACTGGGCGGGGTTGACGAACAGCGAGACCACAACCGTCCCGCACTGCTCCCGCGCCCGGCGGATCAGCGACAGGTGCCCCTCGTGCAGCGCTCCCATCGTGGGCACGAGCCCAATCGTCGAGCCCGCGCGCCGGGCCGGCGCGAGCGCAGCCCGCAGCTCCCCGACGGTGCGCAGCGTCCTCATCGCGGGACGCGCCCCCCCGTACAGATCGGTACCGGCTCCCCGGTACAGCCTCCGAAGGCGCGCAGCGTGCTCATGCGCGTGACGCGAGTCGATGGTGGTGATGGCTCATGGCCTCGGTCCAGTCCCTGCGGATACCGGCACGATTAGAGACGGCTGTTGCCCTACGGGTCCGTCCCGAGCGATCTCGGTGACGGCCTGTGAGGAATGATACAGAGGTTCTTGGGTCTGTGGGGGCGGAGCGACGCTGTGTGCGCACCTGCACAGAGGGCACGACGATGGGCGTCTTGTGGGCGAGTGGAGTTGGACTGGGCGCCGAGACCAGGAGCAACGCCAGCGCGACGACTCCGCGAGTTCGTAGCGCGTCTGCGCCAACACCCGCACATCTGTGGCAGGAGTGTGACATCTATGTAACACCTCGCCGCCAAAGCCACGATCGAGGCTGCTTCGACTACATCGATGCGTATGGTCGTCTGCATGAACACACGCTTGGACCCCGGGTCGATCTGGATGAATGCCGAGGATGCAACCGCTCGGGCCGCCGAGCTCGCCGAGCGGATCATCGACGAGGTGAGCAGCGCCAATCAGGATTGGTGCGCTGTCCAGCAATGCGCCCGGGAGCTCGCTGAGCTTGCTGCGCAGGTGGCTGGGCGGCCTATAGGCCCTTCTACCGGCTGATGGCGGAGAGGCAGACCTCATAGCGTGCGAGGAGCTCCGAGGGGCGTACTTCGAGGGCATTCGCGAGCTTGAGCAGGTTTCCGAAGCTCACGTTGCGCTCGCCGCGCTCGATGCCGCCGACGTAGGTCCGATGCAGGCCGGAGCGATCCGCCAGACCCTCTTGGGAGACGCCGGCGCTGAGCCGAAACTCCCGAATCGCCAGCCCAAGCGCAGCATGTTCCAGCGACCTGGGCTCCACCGTCGCGCCATCCTGCCAGGGCACAGACTATGAGTCTACAGACGATGAGTAGCGTTGTGCCGAGAAGGGTCTTCCGCCAGCCCTTGCTTTGCTACTTATAGTATGCAATAGTGGCCCGATGGTGATCCTCGGAGAAGCCCTGAATCGTCGGTCCGACCTCCAGAAGCGCATCGCGCAGCTACAAGAGCGTGTGCGCGGGAACGTCCTGGTGCAGGAGGGCGATGAGCCGGCGGAGAGCGCGGACGAGCTGCTGGCCGAGCTGGACTCCCTCTGCGACGAACTCCAGCACCTGATCGCCCAGATCAACCACACCAACGCGAGCACCAAGCTCTCCTCGGGGGAGACCGTGACCGAGGGGCTCGCACGGCGCGATGTCTTGGCCCTGCGGCAGGGCGCCCTACGAGCGGCGGTGCGTGCCGCGACCAACGACGGCCTGCCGCGCTACAGCCGCTCGGAGATCCGCATGGTGCGCCAGATCCGCGTCAGCGAGGTCCAGCGACTCCTCGACACGCTGGCCAAGCAGCGGCGTGAGCTCGACACCCGACTGCAGGAGCACAACTGGACGACTCCCATGATCGAGTGAAGGGCAGACGGTAGTCTCGAAGGGCGAGCGTCAAGGCCGGCGGCCTGGCCAAAAGGGTCGCGCCAAGGGACCTGAAATCCTCATTGGTTTGCGCCGGGGCGGCGCGCAGGGCTTGCAGCCCAGCATCGTCAGCCCAGCAACGTGCAAAGCGCACCACGCATCCGGCATCGAGCACGACCTGACGCTGACTTCAGACGAGGGCGGGTACGGGGACCAATATCGCAATGAGGACCGACCGGAGGAGGCGCCGAGTGATGCCAGAGTCGTACGTCGACGAAGCCCAGACCCCACGGGTGCGCTTCGCCATGTCGGTCGACGAGGCCCAGGTGCTGGCGGACATCCTGCCTTCAAGGATCGATGGCAGGGACGGACGACGCCTTCTGGATCAACTCTGGCTGCGCACCGTGCTCATCGAGCAGTGGCGCCGCACCCGAGTCGCCGAACGGGGAGCCTTTCAGGAGCGTGCCGATCGGGCGCTGAGCGCGCTTGATCCTTGACCTGGGCTGGGACCGCCGCTGGCGCTTCGACGTAGCTTGCGATTTCGAGCTGGGCGACGCGTCTGAAGACCCGGCATATACGCCGCCGGAGCCATTGGTCTGCTTCAGCCACGATGCCTGACCCATCGCACCTCTACTAACGCATCCCCTGACGGCGGAGTTATCTGACCGGACCCGTTCACGGATCCAACCTGATCTGGTTGTGTAGGTTGAGAGCTGCCTGGGTTTTATGAGGCGCTTGAAGGTGTGCTCGGCCTGCCCGATGCGGAGCGTGTTGCGGTTGATGGTGGCGAGCTCTGCGAGGAGGTCGGTCAGGCTGTGGGCGGGGTAGCCGTCCTCGGTGACGGCGGCGACCGCCGCGTGCCCACAGTGCCGCGCTGATACCATCCAGCCATGCCCGAGTCCGCCTCGACCGATGCCACCGGAGGTGAGGGGAGCGCAGTTGGATCGGGCAGCACGCTTGAAGCTGGCGACGCGCTGATTCAGAAGGGAGAGAGCGACCAACTCGAGTTCAAGTCGAGTCTGCGCTATGACCTCAAGTCGCGGAGGGTCAACAAGGATTTGACAAAGACCGTCGTAAAGGTCGTCGCGAGCTTCCTCAACACGCGCGGAGGGACGCTCCTGATCGGGATCTCGGACGACGGAACACCGCTCGGCTTGAATCCGGATATCCAGACGCTCTCGAAGAAGAGCACGGACGGCTTTGAGCTCACGCTCCGCAACGCCGTTGGAACGTACCTTGGCCCTTCGGTTTCTCCTGAGGTGTCCGTGGCATTCCCGTCCGTCTCGGGGACCGTCGTCGCACAGATCATGTGTTCGAAGCACGTGGAACCTGTATTCCTGAAGGAAGGCGATCAATACACCTTCTACGTGCGGGACGGCAACCAGACTCGACCGCTCAACGTTCAGGATGCCCACTCCTACATTCGCACGCACTGGACTGAGGAGCCTGCACCCTCAGCCACCTCCATAAAGGAACTTGTCGCCGAGGCGATCCGCGACGAGCTTGGCACTGTGACGCCGGACGCCCTGCGCGCCGCCGTTCGGTCGGCAGTCGCCGAGTCAGCGCTCTCGCCAACCAAACGAATGGGGCCCCCCACCGGTGACGCTCCTCCTCCGTGGATGAGCGTGGGCACTCGAACGGTCCTCAACCTATTCCTGCGCCCTCTAGCTCAATCCACCGGTTGGAAGAACATCTACTTGGTAACGCCATGGATATCGGCGATTGACTCGCTAGGGAGCATGACGTCGGATCAGTTCATAAAGCGCATAAAGGCAGATCGCACCACGGTCTACCTCGTCACCCGGCCGCCTGAGAACGACTGGCACAAGCAGGCGATCAAACGGCTTGGCGAGACGGAGCGTGTAAACGTTGCCCTTGTTCCGCAGCTTCATGTGAAGCTGTACACAGCGTCGACAGCGCACGGTTCGTTCGCAATGATCGGTTCGGCCAATTTCACTCAGCAGTCTCTCACCAACCACGAGATTGCAGTTCTCATCAACTCCTACGCTGACGGTCGGCGAGTTGTCTCGGATCTTCAGTACGAGGCATCGCAGCTATATCGACTGCCGGGACGCACGCTGCTTTACCAAGCCTCCTTTGCTGACACCTAACCCGAGGAGTGACGAGACGTGGAAACAATGCAAGAATGGTTCGGCCTTAGGGAGGGCCATCGCGATCTTAAGATCGAAACGGATACCGATGCGCGACTCTTCTTCGGGCGGCACGAGCTCAATGAGCATTTACACGCCATCCTTCGTCGCTCGTTTCGCACGGGTTCTCCGCCCAAGATGGTCCTCTATGGCGACTGGGGTGTCGGCAAGACCCACACGATGCGTCACCTGGAGTATGTCGTTGAGACAAACGACGACTTTCCGGCGATTGTGGTCTTTGTGGAGTTGCCTGATATCACCAGTAAGTCAACCTTTCAAGTGGCCCATGCGGCTTTCCTGGACGCGCTTGGTCTGCCCCGTGCGAAACAGTGGGTTCTTCAATTTCAGACTCTCTACCCCACGGATGCGCAGGACCGCATCCGTGACTTCACGCAATCGGGGGACGTCAGCACCGCGTTTGAGAATCTCTTGGCTGCGGGCGACGGCAGTCGCATCGCGTGGGATTGGCTACGAGGCCTCGCAATTAGTGCCGGGGACGCGAGGCTTGTGGGCCTTCCGCCCTCGCTTTCCCAGTCGAACTCCTTCGTCAAGGTTCTAGAGATGTTCGGATGGCTGGCGAAAGACGTCGAAAATAAGCTTCTGGTTCTCATGCTCGATGAGGCCACCAAGCTCAGCTATGTCTCGAACACCGATGCCGTTAACCACTGGACCAACGCGTTCAAGGCGTTAGCGGATCAGCAGATGAAGGAGGTCGGATTCATCGTGTCTGGATCTTGGGTTGATCCGAACGACATGGCCCTACCTTTGCAGGACCAGCAGGTGGTGTCTCGGTTTGGTGAGCCGAACTACATAGCATTGCACCGACTCGACGAGGTCGACACAAAGGCCTTCATCAGCTCGCTCCTCGGCGAGTGGGTGGATGACGCGGCCCGCGAGCGTCTGACTAGCGACTTCGCCTCGCAGGCGGACGGGGAGGACGTCTCAGCGGCCTCGTTTCCATTCACGGAGGGCGGCCTCGATATCACAGCCGCATATGCATGTCGACAAGGTGGCTACACGACTCCCCGGGACATCCAGGTTACTTTGGATGATCTTCTCAACCGGGCGATCGACGATGGGCGGCACATCGCGTCCTCCACTTATCTCAACTCGTTGATCAACGGATAGGGCGATGGTCTCCGCGCAGTGGAAGGTTCGCCCGCCCATCGATCCGCCTCGCGGCGGGGTGTGGCTCGGCGCTGGAGGTGCCGAGACGGAAGGCGTCTGGCTCGGCTCATTGGCCGAGGTGGTAACCGGCAAGCAGCCTGAGGTGTGGCTTTCGACGCGCAAGGAGCAAGTTGTGGCGGTTGTTGGAAAGCGCGGGAGTGGAAAGTCGTTCACGCTGGGCGTAGTAGCCGAGGGGCTCGCTAGTGGGACCGACACGCAATTAGGACGCCAGGAGCGGCCACGGGCAGTGCTTCTCTTCGACCCGCTGGACGTCTACTGGACCACTCGGTATCCCGTTGCTGCTAGCGAGAACACGGAGGCGCAGCGCCACTACGAACTGGCCCAGTCTGCGGGCCTCCCGCAACTGGGCTTCGACGTCCGGGCGTGGGTCCCGGGGGGGCGACGTGATGCCGATCCCGAATGGTTCGACGCACTCCAGATGTCGGTGCCCGGGATGGGACTTGAGGAATGGGAGCTTCTACTCGACACGAATGCGATGACGGAGCCAATGGGGCAAGCACTTGCGGATGCCCTCTCCCTTGTTCGGGCGAGCGGATACCACCGAGGAGGAGAGGCAGTATCCGCCATCCCGAACTTTTCCGTTGCCGATCTGATCGCCGCCGTTCAATCCGACGAGCTTGCTGTGAGCTACCACGCCGAATCTTTGCGGGCACTACGCCAACGTCTGTCGGCGTTGGAGGGGACGGGCTTGTTCTCGGCGGCAGGAACGACACTGCAGGAGCTTCTGGCTCCTGGAAGACTCAGCGTGGTTCTCCTCGGACGCCTTTCGCAGAGCTACCGGGCGGCCGTCGTCGCCATCTTGACGCGAATGCTCATCGACCAGCGCAACGCAACGGCCTTCGCCGAGAAGCGCCTCGCGCTGGATCCTGAGCTGGCGCCAGAGGATCGTGATCGTGTAGCCGCACTGGCCGAGGGTGGTACGCCACGCACGGTCGTTGTGCTCGACGAGGCCCAGTCGTTCCTCGCCCCAGGTTCCCGTAACCCCGCACGCGATGTCTTCATAAGACTCGTCAAGGAGGGGCGCAACATGGGGCTTTCTGCTGTTCTGGCCACACAACAGCCGTCGGCGCTTGACCAACGTGTCCTCAGTCAAGTGGAGACGTTTCTGGCACACCAACTAGTCACTGAGGCTGACATCCGGGCAGTTCGCGACAATCTAAAGTCGGAGACTCCGGACGGAATCCAGTTTGGCTCGCAACAGCTTGACTTCTCGGGCTTGCTGCGTCAGCTCCCAGCGGGCGTCTGCGTAGTGTCAGCGGCTGACGTCAACACGGCTGTGCGACGAGCGATGGTGGTTCGGGTGCGGCCACGCGCGACCGTGCATGGGGGAATCGAGCTCTAGGGCCATATGGCCGCGCCCTTCATTGCCTACCTCACAGTCTTCAAGTCGAGATTGGGGATCGGGAATCTCGTGGTCAACCTCACGGGGTTTGGGCATCAACCCGAAGCCGCGGTGCTTCGTAAGCTGCGCAAGGTTCTACAGGAGCGGCGCGCGCTTGCCCTCCACGACAGTGCTGCGGCGCCTGTGTTCGAGTACCTGCTCGAGAAGCGCGTGATAGGGAAGTCGCATCGCGCGAAAGGTCGCTACACGGGGTACGTGCTTGAGACAAATGGCGATAAGTGGACCGCGCGCGATCGTGCGGGCAATGAACTGACGGAGATGCCCGTCTTTCTGACCGACGTGTGGCTCGCGGACTCGGCCATCACGTCGACCATCGGCGTGCCGACGCCGGACAACGCCGAGGAGGTGCTCGAGTTCGCGTTCCAACTTGGTCTCCTCTCGCGCTCCAAGAATACATGGACGGCCCCGGCGCAACTCATCGCCGGGCTTCGCGATGAGTTGGCCCCCGAGAGCGGACTGGCGGACAATCCATTTCTTCTGCGACTCGAGGCGCCGGCGCTCCTTCGACAGGTCATTTCTTCTGACGGACTGGTCTTACGGGAGGTAGTCCGCAGTCTGTGCGATGAGCGCGACGACGCGACGATCCGGCGCGACGCGATAGCCGCGCGGTTCAACGACGCGGTCAAGCGGGCGGTTGCTGCGGCCAAGGATCTGCGAGTGCCTCCTCCGGACCTACATGATCTCCAAGCTTTTCAGGACCTCATCGAAAGGAGTTCGAACTCCGGTTCTCGCCGGCGTATTGCTCGCGGGGGAGCTAATCCCACCCATAAGTCCGCGGGACCAGGCGTCCTGGAGCACCGGGTTTCTCCCCGTCTCGAGTGGTTGACCGATCTTGGCTATCTCACTAAGGAAGGGCTCCCGAAGAACAGCTTCGAGTACAGGATCACGCCGCAACTTCGGTCTCTTCTCGCTGATCTCGACGACAACTTCGACTCCGACTATTGGCCAGAGACCGTAGCCACTTCTCAATGGCGGACGAACCCGGTCTGGGCACCGGTACGCTCGACAACTAGTACGCGCCCATGGCGAGAGGCGATCCCATGTGCGTACGCATTGATGCGTCGGCGAATCGGACCGGCACCGCTCCGCGAGGTCACTTTCGCCACATGCCTATTCGCGTCCTCGGTCGATTCGTATCCGTCGGTTTTGCAGGATGCTGTGAAGTTCGCTGGCGAGACCGAAGGCGCCACGTTGTCGGGCGGACGATATCGCCGGACACCCGAGAACATCTATCTACCAGATCGCGTATGGGCCGATGCATCGCCGTAGGCCTCCTGTCCTTCGCCTCCACGCGTTGAGAATCGAGCAGAGGGTCGATACACCGCTGTTCGTCTTTGGCGTTGACGGACGTATGGTCCATCAATTCGCCGCGGTGGATGCGGCACACCGTTCAAGCGATGGCGTGCTCGGGGGGTATCAGCGCACTCGAGTGGACCGCCACATCGCCGAGATCTATGCGTATCTTGCTACGGATGGTGCGATCCTGCCAAACGCGATCGTCGTGGCGTTCTCCGGCGATGTAAACTTCGAGCCGGCGTCGGGGGTGCTGCGTTCAGAGTGGGGCACACCCGGAACGCTCTACATTCCGCTTCCCGGGGCGGGAGAGGCCCGTCCGGGGCTGATAGTGGACGGGCAACAGCGGTCTTCTGCCCTCGCACAGTTGCCCGCGACACGGAACTTCCCTGTGGTCGTCGTGGGCTTCCTCGCGACGTCGACCGACCTCCAGCGTGAGCAGTTCGTGCTGGTGAACAAGACCAAACCACTGCCCCGCGATCTGCTGAACGAACTCCTTCCACACATCGACGCAGAGCTCCCGAAATCGCTACAGATGCGCCGGATCGCGGCGACGGTGGTCGAGACCCTTAGATACGACCGGGAATCTCCGTTCTATGGACGAATCCGCGGCCTGGGAGCGAATACGGAAGGCTATAACGTCAGCCAGGCTGCGGTTCTTGCGGTCGTTGAGACAAGCATCAGACGCGGCGGCGTCTTGTCCCCGTACTACTCGCCGGATCCAACTGCGGCGGACGTGGCGGCAATGGCACACACCTTGGAGATGTATTTCATGGCCGTTGCTCGAGTGTGGCCGTACGCTTGGAACGAGAGTCCCTGGACGAGTCGCCTGGTGCATGGAGTGGGTATCACGGCCCTGGGTCGCCTCATGGAGGTCCTCATCCCCGAGGTGAACGTCACGTCTCCACGCGCGATCGGTGCTGTAGAGCGACGGCTCCGTAAGATCGAGTCCCGATGTGCCTGGACTAGCGGCCGATGGCCGCGCCCGCTCTCGTGCCCTTGGGACGCCCTTCAGAACACCAGCCAGGACAAGCGACGGCTTGCCGAATTCCTTACCGGTGAGTATGAGCAGCACCGGTAGGCGCGGGGTGCTTCTGTGGCCGCGGGCGGTACCCAGTCTACTCGCAGCACCCTCAAGCGCGAGCTACCAATTTAGGCGAACAGCACGGCACGGGTCTTCGCATGATTGGCTGGTGGTGAGAGTCGCGCATTGCGATAGGTTTGCAGAAGTAAGTCCGCAAGCTTGAGGATATCCTTCGGCGTGACCTGAATCTCGTTCCAGGGACGGTGCTCGCGCAACCCGAAGTCCCATTGGCCGCGCGTCCAGGCGCAAATCTCGACCAGCGGCTCCAGGTGTGCTGTATAGGTGTCGATCGCCGGCACGTCGGTTCCGACGGTGCAGACTTCGGTGATCTCGTCCATCACATAGCCCAAAGACACGATCCCCGCGCCGTGGGTCAGCCGTGACTTCCGCGGCGGCAGCTCCCACGCCTCGGGCCACGTAGCGGCCACGGCTCCCCAAAAGTTCCAGAGAACTTGAAGCATCCGGCTCGTGTCGCCTTCGCCGGTGTCCGGGTCGCGGTAGCGGTAGAGGGCACCGTCGGTGATCGAGTTCTCGATCATCTTCAGAACGGAGTTATCGCGGATGCGCCCGTCGGGCATCGTGGGGGTCTTGATCGCTCCTGCCATCGGCGAGTCGGGGAGCAGGTTGAGCAGCGAGAGCAGCTTTGAGGGGTAGCGCTTGCGCAGCAGCGCCAACGGCAGGTGTCCCTCGGTGTCGGGTAGGAGCTCGTGGATCAGACCCTTCGGCAAGGGCTTGGTGTTGTTGACGAGGATGAATTGGGCGCGCTGCTCGCGCAGGTCGTCGGTGATGAAGGCTACGACTGGGACGGGGAAGCTGGCGAGCTGCGCGTCCCGTAGCGCCGCGACTCGCTGTTGGCCGTCCACGATCCATCCAGGTGCGTTGGGCGAGTCTGGCTCAGATGCTGGGATGACGATGTTGCCTGCGGCGCTCCCGGCTGTTGGCTTGACGTCGGGAGCCGGCTCAAAGCGCACGCGCGAGTCGAAGGCGATGACGATTGCGTTGGGCATGAGCGCACCGGGGCTCTCGAGGTAGTCGCGGATGGCCCTGACGTGGCGCAGGACCTCGGGGCGCTGGTAGCCGCCGATCTGGCCGTCATCGTCGCGGTGGATCCGCGAGACGGTGCTGATGTCCGCGAGTCGCTTGCCGTCGATCGCGAACTGGTAGAGCCGGCGCTTGCCCTGACGGACCTCCAGCGCCGGAAGGCGCAGCTCAGACCGGCTCACCGATCATCTCCTTTGTTGTTGTGGTCATTGCTTCCATCCCGGCTATCTGCTCCTGCATCATCTGATTGAAGACCCATAGGTTGTGAAAGCCCCGGCGCTTGTTGCGCTCAGTACCACGAAAGATGGCCACCTCAACGCCCCAGCTACGGCAGACCGCGCATGGGCACTTCTGCCACGGGCGCACTTCCAGAACAGCACGGTACTCCTCGGTGCGGTCGCATTCTTTGAGATCGAAGATCCGCTCGTACTCACGCAGTGCTTTCAGTGCCGCCGTCAAGGTGCCGGCGCCCTGGTCGTAGGAACGCACCGCGCTCAGCGCGCGCTCCTCGGCCTTCCGCACGACGCTCTGGTCAAGCTGTCCAGCGCGGATGCGTCCACGCAGGCTGTCGTTGCCTTCCGACGGTGGGATGCGCAGCGCGATGTGGTTGTCGCCGGGCATGTAGTAGTTGTCCTTGTCATCCTTGAACGCCTGCCGAAACGGCGAGGTGGAGTCGAGGCTACGTACGCCTAGAGCGCGAAACGTTGCGTAGTGCTCGGCTCGGCTGATCCCTAGCAGGTGCAGGCTTGTGTCGGGCAGCCTCACCTTGTGGACAGCTTCCAAACAGGCGACGATCTGCAGGATCTTCAGCGGCACCATCCCCCCAAGCGCGATGCGCCGGTAGCCGATCTCCTGTAGGCGCTGCACCGATGCGGCGTAGGACTCGGGACTCCAGACCCTGCGCGGCGCCCATCGGCGTGAAGCGGCAGCCGCGGAGGCTGTGCTCGGTGAAGAAGTCAGCGGCCAACTCAAGCGTCATGGCTTGGCGATCGAGCCACTCCTCCTCCGGCTCGTATGTCGGATCGGGCTGGTAAGCGAGGATCACGTGGTCGACGGATATGCCCTCGTCGACCCCAACGCTCTCGTAGAAGTCGATCACCTCATCGATCGTGACCGGAGGCACGTCCTCGTTCACGTAGCTGAAGCCGCCACAGTCACCGATGACTTTGAGCCCCAAAGGCAAACGGAAGAACTTGTGCACCCCGAGGCGGTGGAGGCGGTGGCGCTGGGCGGCGGTGTAGCGGCCGGCGCCGGCGTAGCCGTCGATCATCGTCTTGGATATGAGCATCCCGCTGTAGGGGGGAAGATCGTGGATCTCGTGTGCATAGCGATCGTCGCGCTGACGCACGTGGAACGGGGGGTGGACTTCGGCTTCGAAGTCGAACTCGGGATCGATCTGATCCTGGCTGTCGGGGAAGTAGAAGTCCATCGCTATGCCGCGACTGGCTGCGCTTGGCGCAGGCGCGGGCTCCTGTTCAGTAGGCGCAGGACATTTGCGTTTGGTGCGGCGAAGCTGTCGATTTCTTCTGGCTCGGCGGCGAGTTGTGAGAGCAGCCGCCCTCCGAGCTCGCCCTTGAGCGCGATCAGGCCGCAGGAGAAGCGGCGCGCCTCGGCATTGGCCAAGGTGATCGTGCGAAGCCCAGAGATCTTCGGCATGCGTCTGGCTACTGCGGGGCTGCAGAAGCTGAGGAGTGGTCCTCCCAGTTCGATGTCGGTGTCCAGGTCGCACGCTCGCAGATATGGATCGCCGAGCAGCAATACCCCGAGGTCGAACGGTTTGCCTAGCAGCTTGCGGATGTCCTCGGGCACGTTCTTCTCGCGGCCCTGTCGGCGGATGACTGCCGTCGGCAAGCCGGAGAACGAGTGGTCGTAAGACGAGATCCGCTTGTCATGAGGCAGGAGTCCATGGAAGGCGGAGAGGATGCGGAAGCGCAACTTGCCGGCGGGCTGTTTGGCGTTGCGGTAGTCGTTGACGCCTCGCATCAGGCGCATATGCTGCTGGCCGGCATATAGCGACTCGGCGCAGAGCGGCTGCCCGTCGGGCGCGTGTAGCTTCGTGGCGGTACACGAGCTGACGACTAGAATGCGCCCGCTCACGGACGCCTCCATGCGAGCCGCGCAAATGCCTGGTGGTCGTGGATGCTCTCCTGGTTGACGACTTCGAGATCGAAGCCTAAGACTCGCTCGTCCGCCTTCAGCGTCAATGCGACCTCGCGCGCGAGATCCTCTACGAAGGCGGGGCGGTCGTAGGCGAGCATTGTCACGTGGCGCTCGTCGGGGCGCTTGAGCAGGGGGTAGATCGGCGCCGATGCCGCCTGGTCGCAGATGGCTAGCAGTTCCTCGGGCCAGAGCCCGGGGTCGCCGGCCGGCCAGCGGTCATCGAGCACTTCGACCAGCACGTGTCCGCGCTGGGAGTGGGCGCTGTAGTCGGCGATCTCCTTGGAGCAGGGACAGAGGCTTGTGACCGGGACGCGGGCTCCGACGCGCACCTCGGCTCCGTCTGGTCTGAAGCGCGCCTTGAGTGTGCAGTCGATGCCAAGCAGGGCCTCCTGCCCGGTGACAGGCGCCTCTCGCGCGACGAATAGCGGGAAGGCGAGTCCGATCGCCGCCTCGTCGGTGTCGAGGCGGGCCGCGAGGGCGCGTGCCATCGCGAGGACGCCTGCCGGCGAAAGAGCCTCACGTTGCTCGTGCAGCGCCTCCACGAAGCGGCTCATGTGCGTGCCGCGCATCGGCGCGGGGAGCGCGACGGCGAGTTGGGCCTCGCAGATCGTCTGCTGCGAACTGCCATCGGCGCATTCGATTGTCGCCGGGTAGCGCAGGCCTGAGATCCCTACGTCGTCGAGGGCGACGCCGCGCTCGTCGTCGCCTGCTTGAACGTCGGGCAGCATCCGCTCCACGAGTAGACTCATCGCTCGTGCTCGCCTCGGTAGATGACGCCGGAGGTGCAGGTCTCGCGCACCTCGACGGCGCTCAACTGGGGCAGGGCCGGGCTGAGTCGCTGCCAGATCCAACGCGTGAGGTTCTCTGAGGTGGGGTTCTCCAGGCCGGGAACGTCGTTGAGGTAGTAGTGGTCGAGGTGCTCGTCGACGATCGGCTTGAATGCGGCCTTGATGTCAGCGAAGTCCATGACCATGCCCGATGCAGGGTCGACCTCTCCACTGACGTGGATCAGCACGCGATAGGAGTGGCCGTGCAGCCGCGCACATCTGTGATCGGGGGGTACGTGTGGCAGACGGTGGGCTGCCTCGAAGGTGAACTCCTTGAAGAGCTCCATCTTCAAACCCCCTTCGCGGTTCCCCAGGCGATCACGTGCAACTGCGGCAGGACGCTCGCGGCGCGGAGGTCGAACCGCCGGGCGACCGTCTCGCACAGCCAGCGGTAGCGCTCGCGCAGGCGACCCAGCGTCTCCTCGTCCGGCAGGCCGACATCGGTGCCGGCTGAGAGGAAGAGCGGTAGTTGAGGATGGTCGCGATGCCGTGCAGCGGCCCAGTCGAGGTCGGCCTGATCGAAGACGACGATCTTCAGGGCCGGCGCAGAGGCGGAGGTCACTTTGCCCATGAAGATTTGCAGCACGGCCAACTCGTCGGGGCTCGCCATGCCCGAGGACGGCGGCTTGGGAGAGATGACGAGTCGGTCGACGTCGGCGAGCCAATCGCGCCAACGACTCCCCTGGGTCTCGACTGCCACACGCCGGCGGTCACGCTTGAGTGCAACGACCAGCGCGCTGAGGTCCAGCAGTGCGGGGTTCCCGCCAGAGAGAACGACGAGATCGGGGCCGGCGGGCAACGCGGTGACGCGCTGGACGATCTGCTCCGCTGTCAAGTGCTCGGCGTTCGCCCTGACCTCGGCAGGGTCGACGGCGTGCATCGAGTCGCACCAACTGCAGCGGTAGTCGCACCCGCCAAAGCGCACGAAGTAGGCGGGCACTCCGGCGTCCGGGCCCTCTCCTTGGACGGTTGGACCGAAGATCTCGATCACGGGCAGCGTCACAGCGCCCGCCGCTCGCCGTCGGGCGGGGGTCGCTGGCGTCGCGAGCATCCCGCTATGCGGCCCGCGCTCGGGCCCGGTAGGGCGCGGGATCCGCCATGCCGTTCTCGGCGAACGCGCGCAGGCGCAAAAGACAGGAGTCGCAGTGGCCACAAGCGTCGCCGGTGGGCGCCGGGTCGTAGCACGAGCGTGTGAGCGAGTAATCGACCCCGAGGGCGAGGCCGCGGCGGACGGTCTCGGCCTTGGTGATGTCGATCAAGGGCGTGTGGATGCGCAGGCGATGGCCTTCCACCGTGCGCTTGGTTGCGAGGTTGAACGCCGACTCGATGCGCTCGATGAACTCAGGGCGGCAGTCCGGGTAGCCGCTGTAGTCGAGCGCGTTTACGCCGATGAAGATGTTGTCGGCTTCCAGCACCTCGACGTGCCCGAGCGCGCATGCGAGGAAGACCGAGTTACGAGCGGGTACGTACGTTGGCGGGATCTCCTGATCGAGTTCCTCGACCGAGTCGTGCTTGGGCACTGGGATATCCGCCGTCAGGGCCGAGCCACCGAAGGTCCCAAGGTTGATGTCGATGATGATGGGCGGTGCTATGCCAGCCGCCTCTGCGACCGCCCGAGCGGCCTCCAACTCGACGGCGTGACGCTGGCCGTAGCGAAAGGAGAGGGCATGGAGTTCGTAGCCTTCGCTCTGGGCGATCGCGAGCGCAGTGGCCGAATCCAGGCCGCCCGAGAGCAGAATGACGGCTTTGCGGCCAGCACCGAGCCTTTGCACCATGTGGGCGTCCGACACATGCACGGGGCACATCATCCCCCCGGGGTCGGACGGATAGTCGCGCATAAGGATAACTACGACGGCGGCTCAATTCGGGCGTCGGCCGAGGTGGTGTGCGACGTGGCTCTGGTGTGGTGGGTCGGGACGTCACGAGGCGAAGTGGCGGATGCGCATGCCTCCGCTGGGGGATACGATCCCGTCTCGATGTCTGCCGAGGAGAGCCAACTGCCGGGCTCGGCCGCGGAGCGGCGCGAGGCCCTGAAGGAAGTGTTCGAGCAGGCCCAGGCGTGTGTGCGCTGCTCGGAGCTGGCGGCAACTCGCAAGACGGTCGTGTTTGGGGCAGGCAACGCGGACGCTGACCTGATGTTCGTGGGGGAGGCGCCGGGGGCAAGCGAGGACGAGCAGGGGCTGCCGTTTGTTGGCGCGGCGGGCAAGCTGCTCGAGAAGCTGCTTGGGGAGATTGGGATGGCGCGCGCGGATGTGTTTATTGCGAACACATTGAAGTGCCGGCCCCCCGGCAACCGCGACCCCCAGCCGGCCGAGATCGAGAACTGCCGGGAGTATCTGTACCGCCAGGTGGAGATGATCCAGCCGCGGGTGATATGCACGCTGGGGAACTTCTCAACGAAGCTGCTGCGCGAGGACCCGACGGGGATCACGCGTCTGCACGGGCAGCCCGAGGTGCTGGCGGTGGGCCGCCGGGCGGTGCGGCTATACCCGATCTTCCATCCCGCCGCGGCGCTATATACCCCGCGGATGTTGGAGACCCTGCGCGAGGACTTCAAGCGGCTGCCCGAGCTGCTCGCGCTGCCTGCCCCCGAGCAGCCGCAGTGGCTGGAGGTTCCCGAGGTGGTCGAGGAGCTCGAGGAGCCCCCGGTCGCCGCGGGGTCCGGCGTGGCCGCGGAGCCGGTGGCAGAGGCCGATCAACTCGACCTGTTCTGAGCTGGACACGGCTGCACCCCACTGGCATGGCCCGTGGCGGAGCAGTAGGTCGCTAAAGCCGCGCAGGCAAGCTGCCGATAGTGGACAAACCTCCTCCTCCCAAGCAGTGCGACCGGCCCACGAACCCCTCTCCCGTGGGCCGGTCGTCGTTAAGGGGTCCTCGAGCAAGGGTCTTCAAAGGGTCCTTCAAGAAAGATCCGACCCTTGGGCTTGCGCCTCCCGCCAAAAGATGGTATTGTCGATCTACTTTATGAGGTACAGGCCAGTGCGGGCCGAATCCGCGGGCCTGTCAAGGAGCCGCCTTCAGGCGAGGAATGTCTTCCGAAACCATGCAGATCGACGTTCACCAGCACATCTGGACAGCCCCGCTGCTCGACGCACTGGCCGCTCGCCGGACGCTTCCGTTTGTCCGGCGCTCCCATGGCCTGACGGTGCTGCACGCAGCGGGTGAGCAGCCGTATGTGATCGATCCAGAGGCGGAATCGCCCGCGCGCCGGGCGAGTCTTGTGGATGGCGATGGCCTCGACCTCGCGCTGGTGGCGCTGTCGAGCGCGATCGGCATTGAGGCGCTGCCGCGCGAGCAGGTCGACGAGCTGATCGAGGCCCACCTCGAGGGCGCGCTGGCACTGCCCGAGGGATTCGCCGCGTGGGGGCCGATCGCGCTCGATGGGCCGGACCCCGACGACGTCGACCGGTTGCTCGCGCGCGGCTGCATCGGGGTCTGCCTGCCGGCGGGAGCGCTGGCCGGCCCGGACGCCCTTGCACTCGTCTCGCCGTTGCTCGAGCGGGTGGCGGAGCGTGGGGCGCCGCTGTTCGTCCACCCCGGCCCAGCGCCGGGATGGCGTCCCTGCGAGGCGACGCTCAGCGAGCCGCTGTGGTGGCGGCCGTTGACTGATTATGTAGCGCAGGTGCAGGCGGCGTGGCTGACGTTCGCGACGCTCGGCCGGCGCGAGCACCCGCGGCTGCGGGCCGTGTTCGCGATGCTCGCGGGCGGCGCGCCGCTACTCAGCGAGCGGCTCGCGGCGCGTGGCGGGCCGGCGGTGGACCTGCGCGATCCGCTGACCTTCTACGACACCTCCAGCTACGGCCCGGCCGCCGTCGAGGCGATGGCCCGCCGCGTGGGCGGGGAGCAGCTGGTGTACGGCTCGGATCGCCCCGTCGTCGAGCCGACCCCCACCGGCCGCGAGGCGCTGCTCGCTGAGAACGCCGCCCAGCTGCTGGGGCGAGCATCCTCGATCCGGACGGGGGTGGCGGTATGAGTGCCCGTCCCACACGGCTTGTGTGGTTCGCCCCGGCGCCCCGTGCGCGGCCCGCGTCCGATTCGCCCGCCGCCAGCCCGCCATTTGCGGCCAACGCCCTGAGCCTTGCCGTCAAGCGGTTCGAGCGGCTGCTGGAAGAGCCCGAGCCGGTGCCCACGGAGGGCCTCGATGCGCGCCTGAACCCCGAGCAGCTCGAGCGCTTCGCCACTGCGCTCGCCGCCGACCCGGCGCGCTGGCGTCACCTGGTCCGCCACGAGCACGACACGCGCGTCTACGAGCAGATCTTCAGCGACGAGCGCGTCAACGCCTGGTTGATCTGCTGGAGCGACAACCAGGACACGGGCTTTCACGACCACGACGAGTCCGCCGGCGGCATCGCCGTGATCGCCGGCCGCGTGCGCGAGGAGCGCCTCGTGGTGGGCTCCCCGCCGCTGGTGCGGAGGCTGTCGGCAGGGGCGTGCTTCAACGTTCCCGCAAGCGCGATCCACCGCGTCCTGCACGCCGGCACGGAGCCCGCGGTCACAATCCACGCGTACTCCCCGCCACTCACCCGCATGGGCGCCTACCGGGTCGGCCCCGACGGCGGGCTCCAGCGCCAGGCGCTCTCCTACGAGCAGGAGCTACGCGCCGCGTAGGGCTCTCGCCGCGAGAGACGGCGGATCAAAGGCCGCGTTCAGGCAGGCAGATGACGGGAGCGTGGGTCGATGAAGACCTGGTCCCCGGGGTCCGACAATAAAGTCTCTCGCGTGTTCGTGCGCGAAACTGCGGCCCCCGAGGAGACTGAGGCGCTGGGCGCCGAGCTCGCCGCGGAGCTGCGCGCGGGGGATGTGGTGCTGGTGCGGGGCGAGCTGGGCGCGGGCAAGACCACGCTGGTGCGTGGAGCTGCGCGGGCGCTAGGCGTGACCGACCCGGTAACCAGCCCTACGTTCGGGATCGGGCACCGCTACCGCGGGTCGCAGGTGACTGTGGCCCACCTCGACCTCTACCGGTTGGCGGGGCTGGGGCAGGAGGATCCGGGCCTGCTGGAGGACTATCTCGGCCCGCAGAGCGTCGCGTTCGTGGAGTGGCCCGAGGAGGGTAGCCCCGAGCTGGGGGAGGCGAGGATGCGGGTGACGCTCACCCACCGTGGCGGCGACCGCCGGCGGATCGAGGTGTGGACACAGTGAAGGTCGTCCTCGGCTTCGACACCGCCACGCCCGCCACCGTCGTGGGGCTGCGGCTCGCCGACGGGACCACGCTGCAGGCGCGTGACGACCCCCCCGCCGGGGACCGTCCCGGACACACCACGCGGCTGCTGCCCCTGGCGAGCGAACTGCTCGCACAGGCCGGTCTGCGCTGGGGGCAGATCGAGCGGATCGCTGTGGGTGTCGGGCCGGGCACGTTCACGGGCCTGCGCATCGGGGTCGCCACGGCGCGCGGGCTGGCGCAGTCGCTGGGGGTCGAGGTGGTGGGCGTCTCCACACTGCGAGTCCTCGCCGAGGCTGCCCTGCGGGCGCCGGGTGTGGAGTGGCCAGAGGCGCAGGCGAGCGGCGAGGTGCCGGTGTCCAAGCGTGGCGTGCTCGCAGCGGTAGACGCCCGCCGCGGGGAGGTGTTCGTTGCGCTCTACGCCGGCGGGGGGGAGGTGGCAGCCCCCTGTGCGCTACGCCCCGAGGAGCTCGGAGGTCTCCCCGTGGGCTCCGCGGAGGGTCTAGGGTGGCTGGCGGTGGGGGATGGGGCGGTACGCTTTCGGGGATATGTGGAGGCGCTCGGAGTTGTGGTCGCGGACGACTCCTCGCCGCTGCACCGAGTCGACGCCGGGGTGCTGTGCGAGCTCGCGCTCGAGGTGCCCGCCGGTGCCCCGGAGGCGGTGCTCCCCGACTACCGACGCCTCCCCGATGCGGAGATCGCCTTGGAAAAGAGTGCAGGTAAGTGAGCCAGCTCCCCCGTTCCTCGCAAAGGTCGCATCGGAGGGCTTCCTGACGTGAGTGCGCAATACGTCGCCGAGGTCGCCTCCGGACGACCGCCGCTGGAGATCCGGCGCCTGGCGTACTCCGACCTACCGCAGGTAATCGGGGTCGAGCGCCGTGCGTTCCCCACGCCGTGGTCGTTGGCGATGTTCGTGCTGGAGCTCTCCAAGTCCTCGGGCATCTGCCTTGCCGCGGTGCTTGGCAACGAGTACGACAGGCGGCTCGTGGGGTACCTGATCTGCTCGCGCTACGAGACCGTGTGGCACGTGATGAACGTGGCCGTCGCCCCCGAGCACCGCCGCGAGGGGGTGGCCTCGGCGCTGCTCGGCGAGCTTTACGTGCGCGTGGGCGACGAGCAGGCGCGCTACACCCTGGAGGTGCGCCGCTCCAACGACGTCGCGATCCGCCTCTACGAACGCGAAGGCTTCCGCGCGGCTGGCCTGCGCCGGCGCTACTACCAGGACAACGGCGAGGACGCGCTGGTCATGTGGCGGACTCCCGCCACGCTGGCGGGGTCGTTCGAGGACGTGCCCAACCCCGGCTTTGTATGAGGGGTGCCAGCCCCGTTCAGGTCGCCCGGAGGGCCCCCTCCGGGACCCGCTCTCTGAGGGCCGGCTGGAGGCCGGCGCGCGCATGATCCTCGCGCTGGAGACCAGCTGCGACGACACCTGCGCGGCGGTCCTCGACGGGGAGGGGCGGGTGCGCTCCAACGTGATCTCCTCGCAGGAGGTCCACAACCGCTTCGGAGGCGTGGTCCCAGAGATCGCTTCCCGCCACCACCTGGAGCTGGTCAACCTCGTGGTGGCCCACGCGCTCGAGCGCGCAGAGGCGAGCCTGGACGAGGTCGACCTGGTGGCTGCCACCCAGGGCCCCGGACTGGTGGGGGCGCTGTTGGTGGGCTTCGCCACCGCCAAGGCGCTGGCGGCCGCGCGGGAGCTGCCCTTCGCTGCGGTGGACCACCTCCAGGGCCACGTGGCCGCGAACTTCATCGCCCCGCAAGGCGAGGGGCCAGAGGGCTCCAGCTCCTCGGCGGTCGAGCAGGGGCAGTCTGAGCGGGGCCCGTTCGAGCCCCCCTTCGTGTGCCTGATCGCCAGCGGCGGACACACGTTGCTGGCGCACGTGCGCGAGCACGAGGGCTTCGAGGTGCTGGGGAGCACGCTCGACGACGCGGCGGGGGAGGCGTTCGACAAGGGCGCCCGGATGCTCGGTCTCGGCTACCCCGGCGGGCCCGCGCTGGAGCGCGTCGCGGCGAGCGGCGACCCCGAGGCGTTCCCGTTCCCCGCCGGGGGGCCTCGACCGGGACTCGGCACCGCTCGCCAGGCGTTCGCCCATGGCCTGGACTTCTCCTTCGCGGGCCTGAAGACCTCGCTGCTCTACAAGGTGCGCGAACTGCCCGAGGACGAGCTCGCCGCGCGGGCGGCGGACCTCGCGGCCTCCTACCAGGCGGCAATCATCGAGCGACTTGTCGAACGGGCCGAGCGGGCACTCCAGCAGACCGGCCTGACCCGCCTCGTGGTCGGCGGCGGGGTCGCCGCCAATGGGGCGCTGCGCCGCCGCCTCGAAGCGGTGGGCGCGACCGTGCACGTGCCCGAACGGGTGTTGTGTACCGACAACGCCGCGATGATCGCGAGCGCCGCGCGCTTCGCCGAGCGGCTGCCCTACCCGCGCTACCTCGCCCTCGACGCCTACGCGACCGGAGAACGGGCGGGTGGGGACTCATCCCCTCGGCGGCCGCAGTGAGGCGGCTGCGCAGGGCGCCTCTATAGTCACGAGCGATGGCATATGGACACTTGAGCAACACTGCGGAGATCGAGCGCGCCGCCGAGGAGATCCCCGGCGAGCGGCTCTCACTGGGGGTCGCCGCGCGCCTCTCGCGCTACCTGCAGGTGCTCACCCAGGCCCGCAAGATGGGCAAGGAGACGATCTCCTCCCAGGAGCTCTCCGACTACACCCACGTCAACTCCACCCAGATCCGCCGCGACCTCTCGGGCTTCGGCAAGTTCGGCAAGCGCGGGGTCGGCTACAACGTGGAGTCGCTCGTCTCCCAGATCCGCAAGATCCTGCGCACGGCGGGTCAGCACAACATCGCGCTGTTCGGCGCCGGGCACCTCGGCAAGGCGATCGCCTCCTCGGACATCTTCGCGGACCACGGCTTTCGGGTGGTGGCGATCTTCGACGTAGACTCCTCCAAGGTGGGCACCACGGTGGGCAACAAGGTCGTGCGCCACACCCGCGACCTGCGCCAGATGGTGGAGGACGAGGACATCGTCGTGGGGGTCCTCGCGGTGCCCAGCGGCGTCGCCCAGGAGCTTGCCGACGAGCTCGTGGAGGCGGGGGTGAAGATCATCTTCAACTACTCCGAGTCGCTGCTGCTCGTGCCCCCGGAGGTCACCGTCCACACCTCGAGCCCCGCGGTGGACCTGCTGTACGCGCTGTACTTCTACCTGACCTGAACCTGAACCGCATGAACAGCTTGGACCTCGACCGGGCGGTGGAGACCTTCGCGCAGGCGGTGGACGGCACTGTCGGCCTGGAGGAGGAGTTCTCGCTGCTGCACCCCGCCACGCTGGAGCTGGAACCCCGCTTCGAAGAACTCCTCGACGCCGCCCGTACGCGCGACCCGCTGCTGCACGAGCACATCACGGGTGAGCTGATCTCCGCGGAGATCGAGATCGTCTCCGGCCCCGGCGCGGACCTCCACGACGCGCTCGCCCGCCAGCGGGAGTACCGCCGCAGGCTGTTCGCGCTCGCCGAGGACCACGGCCTGGCGCTGGGGGCCACCGGGACCCACCCGTGGGCGGACTACCGCGAGCAGCGGATCATCGACACCGAGCACTACCGCCGCGTGGAGGAGGGCCTCAAATACGTGGCGTGGCGCAACAACACCTTCAGCATGCACGTCCACGTCGGCGTGCGCGAGGCCCACCGCGCGGTGCTCGTGTGCGACCGGCTGCGCGGCGTGCTGCCGCTGCTGCTGGCGGTGTCCGCCAACTCCCCCTACCTCGACGGCCGCGACTCGGGCCTGCACTCCGCGCGCACCCAGAGCTTCACCCGCAGCTTTCCGCGCTGCGGGGTGCCCGACCCCTTCGGCAGCTGGCGCGCCTACCGCGAGTACGTCGAGCTGCTGCTGCGCACCCGCTCGATCGTGGAGTTCACCCAGGTGTGGTGGTCGGTCCGTCCCCACTTCGGCTTCGGCACCGTGGAGGTCCGCATCTGCGACGCGCAGGCGACCGCGACCGAGTCCGAGGCGCTGGCCGCCCTGATCGTGGCGTGCGTGGCCCAGGCCGCGCGCGACGTCGACGAAGGCGTCCCGTTCGCCGACCCCGCGCCGCGGGTGGTCGAGGAGAACGTGTGGCGGGCGATTCGCTTCGGCCTCGACGGCCGGCTGATCGACACCGAGCGCGTCGAGGAGTACCCCGCGCGCGAGGCGATCGAGCGGCTCGCGGGCTGGACGGCACCGGTCCGCGGGGAGCTCGGCATCGAGTGGGCCTTCCCCGAGCGCAACGGCGCCCAGCGCCAACGCGCGATGATCGAGGCGGGCGCCGACCGCCGGGAGGTCTTCGCGGCGTCGGTGGCGGAGACCAGACAAACCTACGCACGGGAGGTGACCGTATGAGTACACAGGAGGCCCCGCAGGGCGGGACCACGGAGTTCGAGGGGGAGCGGCCGAGCGAGCAGCAGCCGAGCGCGGCCGGGCAGCCCGGCGAGTCGGGCGGGCCGGGGCAGCCTGGTGGGCCTGGTGGGCCGGGACAGCCGAGCGAGGAGGAGCTACGCGCCGCCTACGAAGCCGAACTGAGCCGCATCACGAGCGCCGACATGGTGCTCCAGGCGACCGTCTCGCTGCTCAACATCGGCGCCCGCCGCCTCGGGCTCGTCGGAGGGCCGGAGGGAGCGGGTGCCCCACAGTCCCCGGAGCGCGACCTCGAGCAGGTGCGCGACGCGATCGACGCCGTCCGCGGACTGATGGGAGTGATCGAGCGCCGGGCTCCCCAGGAAGCGCGCGCGCTGCGCGAGGCACTCTCCCAGCTGCAGATGGCCTACGCACGCGAGGCCCAGGCGGCGGCCCCGGCCCCGGCGCAGGCGCAGACCAGCGCGCCCGAGAGTCCTCCGGCCGGACCGCCTCCGGGAGGCAAACCAGCCGGCAAGCCCGGAGCAGGGCCCGCTGAGTCCAGTGGCAGGCTGTGGGTGCCGGGACGCTGAACGCCTCCCGCCGCACGGCACGATAGACTGCGCCCCGCTTTTCCGCCGGGAGAGGCGTTCAACAGAGCGGCCCGGGCGGGACGGTGGACAACAGTGCGCGCGATCCTCGCGCGGCACGCCAACTGACCGCGGAGGATTTCTTGAGCAGCTTCCTGACGAACCACGGGGTCGTCGTCGCCCTCGTTTGCGCCGCGTGCGCTGTCGCGTACGGCCTTCTGACCACGCGCGCCCTGCTTGCGCTCTCGCCGGGCAACGAGCGCATGCAGAGCATCTCCGGCGCCGTCCAGCAGGGCGCACGCGCCTACCTGAACCGCCAGTACACGACGATCGCCGTCGTCGGCGTCCTGCTGTTCGTCGCGCTGATCTTCGTGCAGAACATCGCCGTCGCGTGTGGCTTTGCGATCGGCGGCCTGCTGTCCGGCTCGACCGGGTACATCGGGATGAACGTCTCGGTCCGCTCGAACGCCCGCGTTGCCGAGGCCGCGCGCGGTGGTGTCACGCCGGCGCTGCGGGTCGCCTTCCGGGGCGGTGCGATCACCGGCCTGCTGGTCGTCGGACTGGCGCTGATCGGTGTGGCGGGCTACTACGGTGCGCTGACCTCGTTCTTCAACGACAGCCCGAAGACGGCGGTCGACGCCCTGATCGGCCTCGGCTTCGGCGGCTCGCTGATCTCGGTCTTCGCGCGTCTCGGCGGCGGCATCTTCACGAAGGCGGCTGACGTCGGCGCCGACCTCGTCGGCAAGGTCGAGGCGGGCATCCCCGAGGACGACCCGCGCAACCCGGCGACGATCGCCGACAACGTCGGCGACAACGTGGGTGACTGTGCCGGCATGGCGGCCGACCTGTTCGAGACCTACGCGGTCACGGCGGTCGCGGTGATCCTGCTCGGCGTCCTCACGTTCAACCAGTCCACGCAGGTTGCGCTCTACCCGCTGGTGATCGGCGGCGCGGCGATCATCGCGTCGATCATCGGCACGTTCGCGGTGCGCACCACCACCGACAACGTGGAGCGTGCGCTCCTGCAGGGGCTGATCGTCTCGGGCGTGATCGCAGCGGCAGCGTTTGCGCCGATCACGTACTGGCTGATGCGCAACCTGACCTTCCAGGACGGTTCGGCGAACGTGCTCAAATGGAGCCACCTGTACCTGTGCTCGCTGATCGGCATCGCCGTCACCGCGCTGCTGTTCGGAATAACCGAATACTACACCTCGACGCGCTTCTCACCCGTCAAGAAGACAGCGAAAGCGTCGATCACCGGCCACGCGACGAACATCATCCAGGGCTTCGGCTCGGGCCTGCAGGCGACCGCGCTGCCGGCGCTCGTGATCGTGCTCGGCATCCTCGGCGCGTGGAAGCTCGCGGGCGGCGGCGTCACCGGCATCTACGGCATCGGCGTCGCGGTCATGGGCCTGCTCTCGCTGACGGGGCTGATCGTCGCGCTCGACGCGTTCGGGCCGATCACCGACAACGCCGGCGGCATCGCCGAGATGGCCGACCTGCCCGAGGAGGTGCGCAAGGTCACCGACCGCCTCGACGCGGTCGGGAACACGACGAAGGCCGTCACCAAGGGCTACGCGATCGGCTCCGCGGTGCTCGCCGCGATCGTGCTGTTCGCCGGGTTCCAGAAAGAACTCGAAAACAAGCTCGAACACGCGATCTCCTTCGGCATCAACGAACCGCCGGTGCTGATCGGCCTGCTGATCGGTGGGCTGATGGTGTGCCTGTTCGCCTCGCTCTCGATCGAGGCGGTCGGCCGCGCCGGCGGAGCGGTCGTCGAGGAGGTGCGCCGCCAGTTCCGTGAGCACCCGGGCATCATGGACTACTCAGAAGAGCCCGACTACGCGACCTGCGTGGACATCGTCACCCGCACCGCCCAGCGCGAGATGATCCTGCCCTCGCTGCTGCCGATCGGGCTGACCCTGATCGTCGGGCTGATCGACACCCAGGCGCTCGGCGGCCTGTTGATCGGGGTGATCGTGGTGGGCTTCTTCTTCGCGGTGCTGATGACCGCCGGCGGCGGCGCGTGGGACAACGCCAAGAAGCTGATCGAGGACGGCGCGTTCGGCGGCAAGGGCTCCGACGCGCACGCCGCCTCGGTTACCGGCGACACCGTCGGGGACCCCTTCAAGGACACCGCCGGACCCGCGATCAACCCGATGATCAAGGTCGCCAACATCGTCGCGATCCTGATCATTCCGCTGATCACCTGAGCGGCTCGAAGCCGGCGCGGGGGTTGCCGCGGGGCGGACGGGCTCCAGGTTCATAACCTCAAGTGGACGCACACCGCGCGGAGGTGGGGCACGGAAGCCCCACGCGCAGACGCCCGTTGACCAACAGCGCCGCGCGGACGATCCCATGAAAGACATCCCGCACCCCAACACCTGCGCAGACGGTCGGCCACCGGGGACACCGTGAGCACGACCCCCGACGGCTCGGACTGGGAGTGGCTGGAACCGCAGGACTCCAGGGGGCCCATGCGCGAGCGCCTCGGCGCGGAGCTCTCCGCGTGGTCGCTGGCGACGCTCAGCCGCACGATCGGCTCACCGATTCTGTTTGGCATCGTCTACACGTCGCTGGCGTCCGCCGTGTTCTTCTCGCTCGGGGTCGTCGTCAACCACGCGCTCGGGCTCACCCCGCTCGTCTTCCTGCTCGCCGCGGCGATGTTCGGGCTCACCGCGGCGACCTACGTCGAGGGCGCCTCGCTGCACCAGGAGCCCGGCGGCTCCACCGTGTTCGCCCGCTACGCCTTCAACGAGCTCGTCTCGTTCGTCGCCGGGTGGGCGATCCTGCTCGACTACATCATCCTGATCGCGGTCTGTGCCTACTCCGCGACGCAGTACCTCAAGGTCTTCTGGGCTCCGCTCGGCAACCACACCGAGGCGCTCTTGGTGGCGCTGGCGATCGTCGCCTTCGTCGTGCTCTCCAACATCCGCGGGCTCTCCTCCCGTCGTGCGCTGCGCATCGGCGTGCTCGTCGTCGGGGCGCTCGCGCTCGAGCTGTTCGTGATCGCGCTCGGCCTCGCCCTCTACTTCAACCCCCACACCCTCACCGCCTCGGTCCACCTGGGGAGCGCCCCCACGTGGTCGGGGCTGATCTTCGCGCTCACCGTCACCACGATGGCGTTCACGTCGGTCGAGTACGCCTCCGGGCTCGCCGGGGAGGTGCGGGCCAGCCGCCGCGCGCTGCGCCGGCTGCTGGCGAGCGGCATCGTGGTTCTCGTCCTCGCCTACGTCGGTGTGGCGCTGCTCGCCGTCACCGCCTTCCCGGTCCACGGCACCTACTCTGCACTCGGCCACCGCTACCTGGACGACCCCGTGATCGGGCTCGTCAGCCGCCTGCGCCCCCACGCCTTGGAGCAGACGCTGCGCTACGCGATGGGAGCCGTCGTCGCCGTCACGCTGATCGCCGCCGCCAACTCCGCCATGCTCGGGCTCTCACGGTTGGCCTACTCGCTCTCCACCAACCGCCAGATCCCCTCCGGTCTCGGGCGCCTGCACCCCCAGCGCTCCACCCCCTACGTGCTGATCCTGCTCGCCGGCCTGCTCGCCGCCGTGCTCGTGGTGCCCGAGAACCTCGACTTCCTCGTCGGGATCTACGCCTTCGGCGCTGTGCTCTCCTTCACCGTCGCCCACCTCTCGGTGGTGCGCTTGCGCTACCGCGAGCCCCACGGCCGCCGGCCGTTCCGCGTCCCCCTCTCGGTGCGCTTCCGCGGCGGCGAGCTGCCCGTGCTCGCCGTGCTCGGGGCGCTGCTCTCCGCGGCCGGGTGGGTCGCCCTGATGGTCGTCCACCACGCCGCCCGTTACGTCGGCCTGGGGTGGATGGCCGCCGGGCTCGTGCTCTACCTGGTGTACCGCCGCCTCGACGAAAGCTCCCCCCTGCAGCGGGTCACCGTCGCGCCCGAGATGCTCCGCCCCGAGCAGTCCCGCGCCCGGGACTACGGCTCGATTCTCGTGCCCGTCCAGGGTGGCGCGCTCGACGACGACATCGTGCAGACCGCCGCGCTGCTCGTCGCCGGCGAGCCGACCGACGAGGCCGCCGTCGACACCGTCACGCTGGAGGCCGTGTGGATCTTCGAGATCCCCCTGGCCCTCACGCTCGACGCGCGCCTGCCCGAGGAGCACGTCCGTCGCGCCCGCCAGGCGCTCGCGCGCGCCAAGGCCGTCGGCGAGGAGTACGCCGGCGTGCACGTCGCGACCGCCACCGTCCGTGCCCGCGCCGCCGGCCACGCGATCGTCGAGGAGGCCCGCCGCCGGGGGGTGGAGGCGATCGTGCTCGGCGCCGCCGAGCCCTCCCGCGTGCGCGGCGGCGCCCGCCTCGGTGGCCGTTCCGGGCCGCTGGAGAGCTTCGCCGGAGACCTCGTGCGCTACGTTGTCGCCCGGGCCCCCTGCCGGGTGATCGTCACCGCGCCCCCCACCCGCGAGGAGCCTCCTGTGGATGGCGCCCCGCCGCAACCTGCAGGGGCCGGCATCGTCTAATGTGCGACCCATGTTCGTCCTGATCGTGGGCGCCGGGCGCGTCGGCTCGGCCGTGGCCAAGTCCGCCCTGGCCGCCGGCCACGAGGTCTCGGTGCTCGACGAGGACCCCCTCTCCCACGAGCGCCTCAACGCCGGGCAGCCCACCTCCTGGGAGGACGCCGGCGGGCTCTTCACGATCGGCACCGCCCTGGAGGTCGACGCCCTCGTGCAGGCCGGCGTGGAGCGCACCGACGTGTTCATCGCCTCCACCAACGGCGACAACACCAACCTGATCATCGCCCAGCTCGCCCAGAAGCGCTTCGCCGTGCCCAAGGTGCTCGCCCGCGTGATGGACCCCGCGCGCGCGGGGTGGTACGGCGAGCAGGGCCTGCACACGATCTCCCCCACCCAGCACGCCATCGAGATGTTCGAGCGCGCCCTCACCGCCGAGCACGTCGGTTAGCCTCCGCTATGTACGCGATCATCGTCGGGGCGGGCAAGGTCGGGCGCAACCTCGCCCGCGAGCTCATCGCCAAGGGCCAGGAGGTGACCCTGATCGAGTCCGCTCGCCCCTGCTACCTCTCGATCGAGGAGGAGTTCGAGCACGCCGCCCAGTACGGCGACGCCACCGAGCTGTGGGTGCTCGAGCGCGCCGGCATCCAGCGCGCGGACCTCGTGATCGCCGTCACCGGGGACGACGAGGACAACATGCTCGTCTGCCAGGTCGCCAAGGAGAAGTACCTCTGCGACCGCATCATCGCCCGCGTCAACAACCCCCGCAACCACGAGCACTTCAAGCTGCTCGGGATCCAGCCCGCCGTCTCCGCCACCGACCTGATCCTGCGCCTGATCGAGCACGAGGTGCCCCGCTACGGCCTCGTGCACCTGCTCGCCCTCGAAGAGGAGCGCCTGGAGATCATCGAGCTCGAGGTCTCCGCCGGAGCGCCCGCCGTCGGTGAGCGCGTCGTGGACATCCACCTCCCCGAAGGCTCCCTGATCATCTCCGTGCTGCGCGGCGGCTCGGGCTTCGTCCCCAAGGCCGACACAGTGATCGAGGCCGGCGACGAGGTCCTGCTCGTGCTCGACCCCGGCCTGGAGGACGCGATCACCGGGTTCTTCGCCGCCAACGGGGCTCAGCTGCAGGGGTAGGCCCTGGCAGACCCTCGGCTCCCTGGTACCCATCCTCTATCCTCTGGCGTCCCGGTCCGGGATGGTGTAATTGGTAACACGCGTGCCTCTGGAGCACGAATTTGGGGTTCGAGTCCCTGTCCCGGAGTACGCTTGCGCCCCGTGAACACGGGGCGTTTCGCGCTCCTGGGGGGTGCTCGGGCCAGGATTTGGGCCAGTCGTGCGATCGCAGTCTGGGCGGGTGCCCCGGAGCGGGTATCGTGAGCGCGTGCTTGACGATGCGGTGATAGCGGAAGCTGGCCGTCGGTTGTCAGAGGCGGCGCCACCGAGTTCACGGGTGATCCTGTTCGGCTCGGCTGCGCGAGGGGAGCTGACGCGGGACAGCGATCTGGACTTCTTGGTGATCGAGACCGGAGGTCGAGAATCCCGCCTTGGAGTCGGTGCGGCTGCGTAGGGTGCTGGGGGATCTGGTGCTGGCCGCGGACGTGATCGTCGCGAGTGAGTACCGGGTGAAGGAGTGGCGGGATGTGAGGGGGAGCCTGATCCACGCGGCGCTGGCCGAGGGCAGGGAGCTGGCGGCTTAATGGCCAGCAAGCAGGATCTCGCAGAGCAGCTTCTTCGTCGCGCTGACACGGACGCGGCCGGGGCCAGGGCGATGCTGCCGATCAACGAAGTGGCGGATGTGCTCATCTGCTTTCACGCCCAGCAGGCTGTCGAGAAGGCGCTCAAGGCCGTGCTTGCTGCCCGCGGCGTGGAGTTTCCATTCATTCATGACATCAGTGGTCTGGCCAAGCTGTGCAGGGAAGCGGGCGCACCGCTACCGGGAGAGATGGATGGTGCAGACCTGCTGACGCCCTACGCCGCTGGCCTGCGCTACGACGACGACACGGTGCACGCCGTCGAGCGTGAGACGGCGTCGAGGTGGGCGACCGCCGCGGTCCAGTGGGCGCGGGGCTTGGTCGAGCAGGCCAGGGGCGGACAGAAGTCCTCAACCGAGCCCGAAGCCGTCGATGGTGCTTCCCAGGACGACGGGGAGGGAAGCGATGTCAACCGATGACGAGCGCCAAGGAAAGCGCGGCTTCAACGAGGCCGAGATGGGACTCACCGAGGACCTCGTCGAAGCGATTGCTGATCAGCTTGGGACACGGGCGAAACGGGAGTCCTCCGGCCTTGCGGCGCTGGGAGAGCGGAAGGACCTGGAGCCATCTGCCCTGGCCGTTCTCATGACCGTCTTCGGGACACGCGCGGAAAAGGGTCGGCGTGTCCTGATCCCAGGTTGGTCGGGAGTTGGGAATGTCGATCTGCTGCTGAGGCGTCGTGACCCCGACGATGCTCTGGCTTGGATGTGCGAGCTGAAGTGGTGTGGGCCGGGGAACGACGTCCTCTACGAGGCAATCTGGGACTTGTTCAAGATGGCGCTCGGCAAGACCCGCGAGGACCATCCTGCGACCTTTCTGATGACCGGAGCACAGAAATCCCTCTGGGCGGGCTCAGCCTTCGCAGACATCTTCGAGACCAAGAACCACGTGTCCGAAGAGCTTTGTCAGCGTCGCCTACCGGATCGCCGCAAAACCATCGCCTGGGACGACCTCCTGCGCGGCGGCCACGACAAACACCCTGAACACGTCCCAGCGGAAATCACGACCGAGTCAGTTGGCCGGGCGCCAATCGGCGATTGGGAACTTCGCGCAGTACGTATCGGGGCCGTCTCCCACGATCTAATTCCCATGACCGGGGGCTGGCCACGCGGCGCACGGCCAGCCAATGCTCGTCACCCCAGCTCCACACCGAAGCCACCCACACCAACGCCCGAGTGCCCCGAGCCCACGCGGGCCTCATCCTCGCCCGAGCCGCCCGAGGCACAGGCGCCTGAGGCCCTCGAGGGTCGAGCCGCCAACGCCGACGCCCGCGGCTCCGCAAACGCCTGACGCTCCCGCGCCCACACAGGGGCCTGCGCCCCCGGAGGCACCGGCGCCCGAGGCCGCCCCGGAGCCTTCGAGGGTCGAGCCGCCAACGTCAACACCTGCGGCTCCGCAAACGCCTGACGCTCCCACGCCCACACAGGGGCCTGCGCCGCGTGAGGCCTCGACGCCCACACAGGAGCCTGCGCCGCCTGAGCCCCCGACGCCCGAGCAGGAGCTGCCGTCGAGGCAAGCGAAAAAGCCTACACACCGGCTCTTCGGGCGTCGCAGCGAGGAGGAGCGGCAGGCTGAGGTTGGTTATCAACGGATCTTGCGAGCTGTCATCGACGGACAAGCTCCGCTGGCAGGGCTGGCTGACCGGCTAACCCTCGCCGCCGACGCCACCGGTCTCAAGTCTCGGAAGCTCACACGCCTGAACCAGGCGGCTTATCGGGCCCTTCTTGAACGAACCCTGGAAGACGACCTCCTCTCCGCAGAGGAGGAGGAAGAGCTGGGACTCGTTGGCGAGGTGCTTGAAGCCGTAACGCCTGACGGGTCCGCATTCCCGCTAGACCTGGCAGGCCGGTTCATGGTCGCGCGGATAAATGACGGCCGCATGCCGATCGAGCCGGAGCCAAAGCTAATCGCTAAGCCCGACGAGACCGTCTACTTCGAGCTTCGAGCATCGCTAATGAAGGAGGTCATCCACCGGGAATACCGCGGTAGTTCAAGCGGTGTTAGCTTCAAGGTCGCGCCGGGCGTCCGGTATCGGACGTCGGGGTCGAGGGGGAGATCAGTGGTCGTCGGAACAAGCCTGGAGCCAGCGGACGACGGTGTACTCTCGCTCACGAGCAGTCGCGTCGTGTTTCAGGGCGATCGGAAAACCGTGGAGTCCCGCCTCGACCGGCTCACTAGCCCGGAGCGTGCAGTAACGACCGCGCCCCCGGGGTGAGCGGGGGCGCGGAAGCGTCCGGCTGGGCTTGGAGGATTGGGCTTGCTGAAGGGCCGATTCCCGAACTCAGGAGGTTCACCTTGAAGGTGATGCGTGATGGACGCCCGGTAACCGTAGAAGTCACGTCGGACGGAGCGGGTTTGGTCTCGCATGTGGGCAGCGCGCTGGTCGCGCAGGTCGCTGAGGAGGTTGGGCTCACCAATGCGTTGTCGTTGGGGCTGGCCGGGATCAAGCAGCGGCGTCGGGGTCATGACCCGGGCTGGGTGGTCCGCGATCTGGCGGTGATGTTGGTCGATGGCGGCGAGTGCGTCTCGGATCTCGGCGCGGTCCGTGAGCAGGACGCGTTGTTCGGGGCGGTGGCGTCTGATTCGACAGCGTTTCGGGTGATCGACCGGATCGCCTCGACGCCTGGATTGTTGGATGCCCTCCGCGAGGCTCACGCGCGCGCCAGAGCCCGGTTCTGGGAGATGCATGGTGCGCCTGGGCGGTTGACGCTCGATGTTGACGCGACGTTGATCACTGCGCATTCGGAGAAGGAGAAGGCGGCTGGGAACTACAAGGGTGGCTACGGGTTTCACCCGTTGCAGGTCTACCTCGATGAGACGCGCGAGGCGATGGGCGGGCTGCTGCGGCCGGGGAACGCCGGCTCGAACACCGCCGCTGATCATGTGGCGGTGCTGGATCGGGCGCTTGAGCAGGTCCCTGCCGAGTACGTGCAGGCGCTGGAGATCTTGGTGCGCGCGGACTCCGCCGGCGCCACCCACGGGCTGGTTGACTACTGCAGGGAGGGCAATATGCGCTTCTCGGTCGGCTACGAGCTGACCGAGACGGTCCGCTCAGCGATCCTCCAGGTCCCCCAGGACGCGTGGGTTGTGGCGCTCGACCAGGACGGCTCGGCCCGCAAAAACGGCGAGGTCGTGGAGATCACCGACATGGTTGATCTGTCCGCTTGGCCCGAGCGCTCCCGGCTGATCGTGCGCAGGGAGCGTCCGCACCCCGGAGCACAGCCTGTCCTTCACCGACCACGACGGCTACCGCTTCCAAGCGATCCTCACCGACCAGGCCGACCAGGACATCGCCGTGCTCGAGTGCCGCCACCGCCAGCACGCGCACGTCGAGGACCGCATCCGCGATGACAAGGACACCGGCCTTTCCAAGTTCCCGTTCAAAGAGTTCGCGCTCAACGAGGTATGGCTTGAGATCGTGATGTTCGCGCACGACCTGCTCGTCTGGACCCAAGCGCTCGCCCTCACCGGAGACCTCGCCAACGCCGAGCCCAAGCGCATCCGCTATCGACTGCTGCACGTCGCCGGCCGGCTCGCGTTCTCCGGCCGCCGCGCAAAGCTCCACCTCCAGAACACATGGCCGTGGGCAGCCGAGCTCCTCGCCGCCTTCGAGAAGCTCAAAGCGCTCCCAGCCCTCACCGGCTGACAGCCGCCACCGGCCGACCACACCCACCAAGCAGCTTTCCGGCCGCGGCCTCGCTCACCGCTACCCGCACACCGGCCGCACAAGCATCGCGCTGCCGCGAAACCCACCCGCACGGCCACCATCACCGGACAACGCCACCCCCACAACCCCCCGGATCGCCGCACGCGGGCTCCTCGGTCACTCTCCCACGCTTACTGCACGTTCTGGGCTAGCGTCGACGTGTACGCCAACGGGATCCGGGTCAGCGTCTCGAACCGCCAGACCCCGTCGCTCTATCGCGTAGCCGACGGCACCGTCGCCGCAGCGATTGTCCTCGCGGCAGCGCAGCGCGCGATCTACGGCTGAGTGCCGATACCGCTACACCGCAGACAGTTGGATTAGGGATCGCTCAGCGTCCCCGGCCCGCGCTGTGGTCGGGCGTATCGCGATTGAGTGTGCGGGTCAGCCAGCGTGCCGGCGAGAGGGCAGTGCGAAGCCGTAGGGGGTCGCGGCTCGGTGCCCAGCCGGGATTGAGGCGCTCCGGGTAAGCGAGCGAGGGTGTCTGTGCTCGGCTGTTCGCCATCTTCCGTGCGAGGCGCGTGATTCGTCCGGCGTCTTGTCCTTCGGCGCCGAGGTCGTCGCGTGCGATGAAGCAGGTGGTGCCGTGGCGGGCGCGGGTTGCCTCGACGTAGGCGGTCTCCTTGCTGGTCTGCCAGCCGCCGGTGAGCACAACGGAGCGCTCGACGGTCGCTCCCTGCTGGCGGTAGACGTGCTGCGCATAGGCCAGCCTCAGCGACTCCAGATCGTTGTCAATGAGGCCGACTCTGCGCTGTGATCCGTCGATTGTGACCGTCACGCCGCGCTCGTGGATGGCGCTCACTTGGCCGCGGGTGCCGTTCTCGACCCGCGGCTGCCCTCGGGGGCGGTGCTGCGTGGTGAAGGCGATGAGGTCACCTTCACGGAGGCCGTAGTGGACTCCGGGCAGCGGGATCTCTTGGTGTCCGAGTTCGCCGCGCTCGGCGCGTAGGTGTTGTGCGCGGGCGCTGAGCCGGTCGATCTCCTGGTTGGAGGCGTCGGCGATCAACGCGACCTCGCGGATATCGCGGCCCTCTGTGAGCGTGGCCCATGTTTGTACGGCTTGCTCTGCCGCCTGGTCGCGGGTGCCGGTGAGGTGCAGCTGGCCGCGTGAGGCATAGTGCGCCATCGCGCGCTCAGGTTCTCCCGCGCGCAGGGCTTGCCATGCGCGCTGGTCGGCGGGGTTCTTGGTGCGGTGGATGTCTGCGAGTTCGGCCGTTGGCGCGTGGCTGGTGAGCCGGTCGAACATCCCGCCGGGGCCGATCGAGGGGAGCTGCTTGCCGTCGCCGACGGCGATCAGCTTTGCCCCGGATCGCTCCACGAGCTCGGTCAGGGCGTCGAGGCGTTTGTGGTCGACCATCCCGGCCTCGTCCAGGATTACTGTCGTGTCCCTGCCGACGTGGATGGCCCCCGTGTTCGCGCGGGCGACCAGCGAGTCCAGAGTGAGTGTCTGCCCGGCTAGCGCGGGGCTGTCGGCGCCGAGCCGCTCGGCGGTGGACCCGGACACCGCGACCCCGATCGTCTCTCGCCCGGCGTGCTGCTCCGCGCGGGCGGCGGCGTCGATCACGACTCCCTTGCCGGTGCCGGCGGGGCCGACGAGGACCGTGACGCGCTCTGGACCGGTGAGGACTTCGAGCGCTTGATGCTGCTCGGGGCTGAGCGGTCCGCCGATGCGCTCGGCTACCTCGCGGGCAGCGTTCTCGCGTGCGACGTCGCCGACGTCCCGGCCCGCGGGTTGGACGAGCTGTGTGGCGCGGCGCGCGATCGCCTGCTCCTGTGCGCGAGTCGCCAGCGTCGTCATCCGCCCACCCTCCAAGGTCAGCACGCGCCGGTCCCGGATCATCTCCCGCGCTACGGCAAGCGCCTGATCCGGCGCCATCTCCCCGGCGGCCTGCTCCAGCACGATCGCCCGCAGGTCGCGCTCTTGGAAGACGGCGTGTTGCTCGGTCAGCTTCGCCTCGACACGATCCTCGATCGCGAGCTCGGCCTTTGGGCGCTCGGATGCGCCGATCAGCCGCACGGCCTCCTCGAGGCCGAACCCGTGACCGCGGCCGGTCTCTAGCCATGGTCGCGTCCCGTGAGCCGGGGGAATTGAGGTTGCGGGCGTAGCCTCCGCTTTGACCCTGAACAAGTCGAAGATGGAGGTACGCCCGCATGGAGAAGGTAGCCCCGAGCGAGAGGTTTCGCCAAGAGCTGGATGAGGTCCTGGCCGGTGTCGACCGGGAGCAGGACCCGGTGGAGGTCGTCGGCCGCCTGGGAGCCCGTTTGATCTTGCAGCAGGCGTTGGAGGACGAGGTCACGGAGTTCCTCGGCCGCCGGCGCTATCAGCGCGCCGAGGAGACGGTCAGCCACCGCAACGGGCACGAACCAAAGACGATCAAGACGACGAGCGGCTCGATGAACGTGGAGCGCCCGCGAGTCCGCGACGCGGGCAAGCTGGGATTCGTGAGCAAGATTCTCGGCAAGGGCGTGGCTCGCACGCACGCGCTGGAGTCCCTGGTGATCAGCAGCTTCTTGCGGGGTCTATCCACGCGGGATGTGGAAGCGGCGTTGGAGGAAGTCTTCGAGGAGCCGATCGCATCCAAGAGCACGGTCTCGCGGATCTGTGAGGACACCCGGGAGCGATACCGCCGCTGGTGCGAGCGGCGCCTTGAGGAGCACGACATCGTGTACTTGTTCCTCGACGCGATTTACCTGAAGTTGCGCCCAGAGGATCAGCCCGCGGAGGGCGTCCTGGTGTGCTGGGGCATCACCCTGGAGGGCCGAAAGGTCCTGCTCGGGCTGGCCCTGGGGAGCCGCGAGAGCTACGACAGCTGGCTCGCGTTCGCCCGGGACATGCTCGCCCGCGGTCTGCGGCCACCGGCGCTCGTGATCGCCGATGGAGCCCCCGGGATCTGGAAGGCCGTGCGGGAGGTCTGGCCTGACGCTCTCGAGCAGCGCTGCACAGTCCACGCCCTGCGCAACGTGACGAGCAAGCTGCCCGAGCGCCACCACCAGGAGATCAAGGCCCGCTGGTGGAAGACCTTCGATGAGGCTCGCTCCCCGGGCGAGGCCCGCCGCGAGCTGCAGAGCATCATCGCGGACTACAAGGCCGCGTACCCCTCCGCGATGGCTGTCATCGAGAACGACCTGGCCGCCCTGATCACCCATCTGCGGTTCCCCTCCCAGCACCGCAAGCGGATCAGGACCACGAACCTGCTGGAGAGGACGTTCGTGGAGGTCCGCCGGCGCACCAAGGTGATCGGACGATTCCCTGGAGAGACCTCCGCATTGTCGCTCATCTGGGCCGTGCTGGAGCTCACAAGCCGTGGCTGGCGCGGCGTGAAGATGAGCCCCAAGACCGTCGCGGAGATCGAGCGTCTACGCCGCGAGCTGCGCACCACACCCACACAGCCCCGGCCGAGAGCACCCAGGAGGTGATCGCCGCATAACATTCCCACCCCAGCGGGGGCTACACCCAGCCAATTCCCCCGGCACCTGGGACGCGACCCACAGCCGATGCTTCTATGTTTGTCAAGGTTCGCTATTTGCGGGTTTTGGGTGGCTGTTGAGGAGGCGGTAGAGGTGCCGGGCGGTGTAGCGCTTGAGGCAGCGCTTGATTTCTCGGGTGCTGCGGCCTTCGGCTTCGCGGCGGGCGGTGTAGGCGCGTGTGCGGGCGTCGTCGCGCATCCTGCAGAGCACGATCGTGTGCAGCGCACGGTTGAGCTGGCGGTCGCCTGAGCGGTTGAGGCGATGCCGGACGGTCTGTCCGGAGGACGCCGGGACTGGGGCGACGCCGCCGAGAGCCGCGAATGCTGCCTCAGAGCGGATGCGCCCAGGGTGGGAGTAGGCGCAGAGGATCTGGGCTGCGACGATCGAGCCGACCCCCATCTCGTCCAGGAGCCTGGGCGCGACGCGAGTGACGATCGGCTCGATCTCGCGCTGAAGCTCGCTCGCTTCGTCTTCGAGGGCGAGCGCGCGGCGGGCACTCGCGCGGATCGTGATGGTCGTTGCGCGATGCTCGCTGCTGAGTGTCGGGCTGATCCGCAGGCGTGCGGCCTTTGCGAGCCTGCTCGCGGGTCGCCAGACCGCGCAATCCTTCGCGCAGCGACGGCGGGGCGGAGACGAGCAGCGCCTTGAGCAGCAGGATCGCTGCGCGCTTTGAACGCACAGCACTGTCACGGGTCGCGAGCAGCACGCGCAGCGCCTCGCGCTCACCACGCAACCGGGGTTGCGCGAGGTGCTCCCGGGAGAGTGCCTCGCGTGCCGCGCGGATCGCGTCCAGCTCATCAGACTTCGCGTGGTCACGGCGGGCCGGCCGGCGAGGACGGTCGACCTCGAGCACGAGCTCTCCCTGACCATGCAGGAACGCGGTGAGCCCGGCGCCGTAACTGCCGGTGCCCTCGACCGCCCACGCACGGCGTCCCGGCGCGCTCTCCCGCGCGAAGCGCAGCAGCCGCCGGTAGCCCCGCTCGTTCGCGGCGACGGTGGTCTGTCCCTGCACGACCGCGGTGTCCGCTGCGAAAACTGCGGCGCTCAGCGAGTCGCGGTGCGTATCGACGCCGAGCACATGGTCGGCTTGATCTGCCAGCATGGAATACGACCTCCTGTTCTGGGGGTTTGACTGTCGGTACTCGGCCTGGGCAATAGGAACCGCGAAGGGCAAGACTGTGATGAGTCACGCCCCGAACCACCGGGGCGGACAGGCTTCTGATCAGGCCACCAGCGGCGGCCAGGCCGGGACCGGCAGCAACAGACGGACAAATCGGCTGTAAGGCACCCACGCCAAGACGCGAGGCCAGTGCATGTGGGAGTCACGTCCATCGCTACCGGGAGCCAGCCTGAACACCAGGCCCGACGTTCCCCCGCGGGGGAACGTCGACAACACAGCGACCACCGATCGCCAACACCTCACGACACAGCAATCACTGTGCCGAAGCATCACAGTGCATGTTGTCTGTGCTGGCTTTTTGTTGTGCCGCCGGGCGTGTCGTGGCGGCACAGGCGAGAATCGGCGGCGGGGTCGCGCCGGCTACTTCGGAGTGGAATGATTTGTCGTGGTGCGGGTGACTGACGGAGCGAAGCGCAGGCGCCAGGCGCTTGTGGCCTGCCGCGCGGCTTTGCCCTTCGAGGGCCTTTGAGATGCGCGCCCCAATGTCGCGCCCGCACCGGTTCTTCGCGCAATCTCTTGGCCGGTCAGTGCAGGTTGGGGTCTGTAACCGCGATGGCCGCAATATCCCCACGTACGGCAGTCACCTTTGGGGCCCGGAAGCGGAGCGCGCCCGCCCTCGCCCTCAGCGTCGAGCAGGCATGCGAAGCGCTGGGCGTTTCGTGGGACACTTGGCGCGCGCATATCGAGCCCGATGTGCGCCTCGTGCGCCTTGGGCGCCGCAAGTTGATCCCGGTCAGCGAGCTGCAGGCTTGGCTTGACCGGCACGCCGAAAGCGTCGGAGTGGGGGAGTAGCGTGCCGGACTATCTGCAAAGCGCCCCCGCACCGTGGTCGCGGCCGAGGGCATGACGCAGGAGGGTCAGCTCCCATGCAATCGGCACCGTACACCGCGGCATCGTGTGGAGGTGATTGCTGATGGCCACCGGAGTGCGTCAACGCCACGGAAACGGCTGCAACGGTAAGGGTCGCTGCGACTGTCCGTGGCGTGCCGAGGTCTACTCGAAGCGCGACGACTGCAAGCTGCGCAAGACGTTCCCGACGCAGGCGGCGGCAAAGGCCTGGCGGGCGGACAAGCTCGCCGCGGCGAACAGGGGCAAGCTCCGTGCGCCCACGTCTGTGACCGTCCGGCAGGCCGCCGAGGCGTTCATGGCTGGTGCCCGCGACGGCTCTATCCCGACGGCATCGGGCACCCGCTATAAGCCCGCGACGCTCCGGGGCTACAGGGTCGGGCTCAACAAACGTCTACTGCCGACGCTGGGCGGCATGCGCCTGTCGGATGTCGAGCGCCGCGACGTGCAGGAGTTCGCCAACCGGCTGACGAGCGAAGGGCTGAGCGCGAGCACCGTCCAGAACACGCTCGACCCGCTGCGCGTCATCTATCGGCGTGCGATCCGCAGCGAAGAAGTCACGGCCGACCCGACCGAGCGGCTTGAGCTACGCCGGCCCGACGGTCGGCGGGAGCGGATCGCCGACCCCGCCGAGGCGGCGGCGCTCATCGCTGCCATCCCCGAGGGCGAGCGGGCGCTGTGGGCGTGCGCATTCTACGCCGGCTTGCGGCGCGGGGAGCTGCGTGCGCTGCGCTGGGGCGACGTCGACCTGCCGGCCCGTGTGATCCACGTCTCGCGGGGCTGGGATGCGATCGAGCGCGAGCAGGCGGTGAAGAGTGCCGCGGGCAACCGGCGGGTGCCGATCCTCGAGCCGCTCGCGGGGGAGCTGGCCGCGCACAAGCTCCGCACCGAGGGCTCTAGCGACGCGCTGGTGTTCGGCAGGACCGCCGCCGAGCCTTTCAACCCGGAAACCATCCGGCGGAACGCGCTCGCGGCGTGGGGCTGGCAGGAAGTCCCGAACAGGGAAGCGGACGGTCCGAGGACGATCCTCGCCAAGGTACGAGACGACGCACAGCAGCCGATCACGCTGCATGAGGCGCGGCACACCTGCGCTTCGCTGCTGATCGCAGCGGGCGTGAACGCCAAGGCGCTGAGCGTCATCATGGGCCACGCGACCATCGCCATGACGTTCGACGTGTACGGCAAGCTGATGCCGGGCGGGCTGGATGAGGCTGCGGCTGCCGCGAACGCCTATCTGGCAGGCGACGGGAAGCGTCCGGCGCTCAGGCTCGTGGGGTGAAGCTCGGGCCAATCTCGGGCCAGTCGTGTACTGATTCGGCCGGATTCCAGCGGACTCGGCCGGAGGAGCGATCTGGCGTTTCGCCTGCACTGGAGCCATATTTGGCCCTAGTACAGGGATTGCACGGACCGCTGCCCACGCTTCGAGTCCCTGTCCCGGAGTAGCGCTGCGCCCCGTGTTTACGGGGCGTTTCGTGTTTTGAGGTGGGGTGTGCGCCAGTATTTGCGCCAGTCGCGCACGCGGGGCGTCGAAAACTGAGTGCTGAAGGGTCCCGGCTGGACGATCTGGTGCGAGGCGCAGACCCGAGCGCCGGGCGTTCTCGGGCCGCTGGGAGCGGGTAGGCGCTGAGGCGTCGGGGTGCGGTGGGATCATGCGCCGCTGTGACCAAGGACCGGATTCGTGAGCGGTTCGTTGCTCCTGACGTGAGCATCGTCATCGAGCGCTCAAGCGAGCACCCCGTGCGGTACGCGATCATCCTGCGCGTCCTACGAGACGGCCGTTGGCGCGCGATGCGCACGTTCGACAACGCCCACGACCCAGGCGAGCATCACGAGCACCCCTACGTCGGCTCGGAGAAGCAGGCCCCGATCGTCACGCATGGGCTGGTCAACGAGGCGATGCACGCCGCCGAGTTCAAGCTGCTGAACGGCTGGGGCGATATCGTTCACGAGTGGGAGCGCACACGATGAGCACGATCACCGACCGGACCGACAAGCTGTTCATGGAAGCGTCGCTCAGCGACGACGACCTCGGCTACCCGGCCGAGGTCGCGTTCGTTCCCGCCGATGAGGAGTGGGCTGACGAGGTTCTGTGGCGCACCCTCATCGAAGGGCGCCCGACGGTCCTAGTCGGCGAGGAGATCGAGCTGCTGTTGACGCCGCTGCGCCGCGGGCCGATCGATCGGTTGCGGGGGCGTGTGCCCGTCAACGTCGCTCACCGGGTGCACGGGCACGCCGCGCCGTACGCGACGCCGAGCCGTCTGGGACGCCACCCGGTCCGGCAGATGCGCGAGCTGGCGCACGCATAAGGCCCCGTGCTTACGAGGTCTTTGGCGTTGCAGGGAAGCCGCTCGTGCCAGGATTCGTGCCAGCCGTGCGATCGCAGCCTGGGCGAGTGCCTGGAGCGGGTATCGTGAGTGCGTGCTTGACGATGCGGTGATAGCGGAGGCTGGCCGTCGGTTGTCAGAGGCGGCGCCACCGAGTTCACGGGTGATCCTGTTTGGCTCGGCTGCGCGTGGGGATCTGACTCGGGATAGCGATCTGGACTTCTTGGTGATCGAGACCGGAGGTCGAGAATCCCGCCTTGGAGTCGGTGCGGCTGCGCAGGGTACTGGCGGATGTGCTGGTGCCGATGGACATCATCGTCGTGAGCGAGCACAGGGTGCAGGAGTGGCGCGACGTGCGCGGCAGCCTCATTCACTCACGCGGCACTGACCGGCGGTCGGGAGCTCGTCGCCTGATGGCGAGCGAGCAGGATCTCGCAGAGCAACTTCTACGCCGGGCTGACGAGGACGCGGCACTCGCCGAACAGGTCGCGCTGCTGATCGCTTATGACTCGAGTTCCGAGCACCTCTCGTGCATCGCGACGTACAGGCTCGGACACAGCGAACTGGTTCGCCTGAGCGAGATTATGTTGAGACCGGGGGATCCGGTTGTCTGGCGGGCTGAGGTGGCCGTCTGATTGAACCCGAGCGGAATGAGCCGCCCTGGGTTCCACGGAGACCGTTTTTGTAGGTTCCCTACGTTCATTGCGTGGGTGTGGTTGCCCGGTTTTTCGCAGCGTATAGTTCCTCGATCTCTCGGGGTGGCCGGTCGCCGAGAGATTCGTGCAGTCGAGTGTTGTTGAACCAGGCGACGTATCTGACGATCGCGAGCTCGAGCTGGCTTCTGCTGGCCCAGGTGCGGTCTGTGATGAGCTCGGTCTTGAAGGTGTCGACGAAGCTCTCGGCGGCTGCGTTGTCGTAGGCGTCGCCGACTGTCCCGATCGAGGCGAGTACGTCGTGGTCGTCCAGGAGCTGGGTGTAGTCGAACGACGTGTATTGCCCGGGCTCAACCGGTCCTCGCAACAGTGTGTTTGACAGTGTAGGTGAAAAAGTGAAGGATCATTCTCGTTATCCGTGAGCGAGAGATGATCTTCCACTGTCGGTCAGAGACGACCCGAAGGGGCCGTACCAGTCGTTGGGCAGCTGAGTAGGTGCTCGTTGAGGGTCTCTGCTGGTGTTCGCCAGCCGAGTGTCTTGCGTGGTCGGCTGTTCAGCGTTGCTGCGACCGCGGCGAGATCGGCGGCGCTGTGTCTGGTGAGGTCGGTGCCCTTGGGGAAGTACTGGCGTAGCAGCCCGTTGGTGTTCTCGTTGGTGCCGCGCTGCCACGGGCTTCGCGGATCGCAGAAGTAGACCGGCAGGCCGGCGTGGATGCGTAGCTGCGCGTGCTGGGCCATCTCAGCGCCCTGGTCCCACGTCAGTGAGCGGCGCAGTTGCACGGGGAGCGTCGTGATTGCTTCTGTGATCGCGTCGCGGACCGCCTCGGCGCCATGACCGGCGAGCGGTGGACCGTTCTTCACGCGCGGAGGGTGGCCGTCCATCGGGGGGAGGTGCAGCAGCATCGTGAAGCGGGTGCTGCGCTCCACCAGCGTGCCGATCGCTGAGCGCCCCAAGCCGAGGATGAGATCGCCCTCCCAGTGCCCGGGAACAGCACGGTCCTCGGCCTCGGCGGGCCGCTCGCTGATCAGGATCTCCTCGGTGACGAAGCTCTTGCCTGGTCCCCGCGTGCGGGCTCTGGGGACCCTGAGCGCCCTGCCGGTCCGCAAGCAAGCGGTGAGTTCCCGCCGCAGCGCGCCGCGGCCCTGCACATACAGCGACTGGTAGATCGCCTCGTGGGAGATCCGCATCGACTCATCATGGGGAAAGTCAAGACGCAGCCGGTGAGCGATCTGCTCGGGGCTCCAGGACTTCGCCCACCGCCGGTCCTTGCGGGGGCCGTGACGCCGACCGGCCCACCGCACATCCGGGCCAGCCACAGTGGCCCCGCCAGGACGCTGCACAGCACCCGAGAGACGGTCCTGCACGTAGCGGCGCAGCTCGGGGCTGACCGCAAGCTTCGCGGCCTTCGGACGCTGGGCGCGACGGTCGGCGTGCCACTGCGCGGTGCTCGCCCGGTACTCGAGATAGCCACCGCGGGTCGCGGCATTACGACGAAGCTCCCGGGAGATCGTCGAGGGGGAACGCCCGAGCACACGCGCGATCTCCCGCACCCCACACCCACGGGCACGCAGGATCGCGATCTCCTCACGCTCAGCGAACGACAGGTAACGCCCCGACAGCGGGGCCTGAGTGACTGATGGCATCCCGCCACCCTCACGAAACCACCGGACGCCAACCGACACCGACACCCCCGCCTCGACCGCCGCATCATCGCTCCAGACGCCACGCGCGATCGCCGCCCAGAACCGCTGCCGGTGCTCCCTACGCCACCCCGGCGGACGACCCGGCGAGTGCATCTTCGCTCGCCCAGCCCGATCCGACCTCCGCCGCTTCCCGTTCATCGCAACCCCTCTCAATCGAATGGTGTTGCGACGACCAATTGAATCCACCTTGGCTGCCGGCGTCCGAGTGTGCCACGAGCGAGACGTCTGCTCCGGGGGCTCGCTGATGCAAAGCCATCCTGAGAGCGTCCAAGACGAGATCGGTGCGCATATGCCCAGCGAACTGCCAGCCGACGATCATCCGGCTGTAGGCGTCGATCACGAAGCTGAAGAACACCAGGCCCTCCCAGCACCTGAGATACGTGAAGTCTGCGAACCACTTCTCATCCGGCCGGGACGCTGTGAAGTCGCGCTGCACCCTGTCAGGACTGCGCAGCGTCGCCGGGTCGGCCGTGGTGGTCCGCCACGGCTTGCCCCTGCGCTTGGCGCCTTGTATGCCGTTCTGGCGCATCAGGCGTTCCACCCGGCTGCGGCCGGCCTGCTCGCCCTCGCGAAGGAGCGCCTTCCACATCCGCCGCGACCCGTAGGCGCAGTAGTTCGCGGCGTGCAGCTCTTCGATCACGCCGAGCAGCCGCTCATCCTCGACGGCCCGCGCTGAGCGCTCTCCGGTCGCCCGCTGGTAGTAGGCGGACGCCGACACGCCCAGGGTCTCGCAGATCGGCTCGACCCCGAAGCGCTCACGATGCTCGTCGAGGAACGCGCTCACTTCGGACGATGTGGATCGAGCTCGCCCGCGAAAAACACGCTCGCGGCCTTCAGGATCTCATTCGCTCGGCGCAGCTGCGCAACCTCACGACGCAAGGATTTGATCTCCTCGCGCTCCTGGCTGCTCAGGACGTCTTTGCGCCGGCCCTCATCAGCTTCGGTCTGCCGGACGTGTTTGCGAAGCGTCTCGCTCTCGATCCCGAGATCCCTCGCGACGTGCGCGATAGGACGCCCAGACTCGAACACCAGACGCGCTCCGCGATCCAGCAACTCCTTTGAATACTTCCTCGCATGTGCCATGAGCCGAGACTTCTCCCTCCACCAGGCAAACCCTGGCCTCGAAGTCTCCGCCAAACACGGGATGGCTCAGTCCGCCTCGGCGTCGTAGTGTCCTTAGATACGCATGACCGGGAGAGCCTACGCAGCGGCCTGCGCGGACCAGTCGCGGTAGAGGGCGTGGTAGCGGCCCTCGGCGGCGATCAGCTCGTCGTGGGTGCCCTGCTCGACGATGCGGCCGTGCTCGAGCACGACGATTCGCCCGGCGCGGCGGATCGTGGAGAGGCGGTGGGCGATCACGATCGCGGTGCGGCCTGCCAGGAGGCGGCGCAGTCCGTCCTCGATACGGCCCTCGGTGTGAAGGTCCACGTTGGAGGTCGCCTCGTCGAGGATCAGGATGCGCGGGTCGGCGATCAGCGCGCGCGCGAAGGCGATCAGCTGGCGCTGCCCGGCGGAGAGCTGCGCGCCGCGCTCGCCCACCTCGGTGTCGTAGCCGCGCGGCAGCGCCGCGATGAACTCGTCGGCTCCCACCGCTCGCGCGGCGTCGCGGATCTGCTCGGGCGTGGCGTCGGGGAGCCCGAAGGCGACGTTCTCGGCGACGGTGCCGCTGAACAGGAACGCCTCCTGGGGGACGATCCCCATCTGCGAGCGCAGCGAGTGGGCGGTCACCTCGCGCAGGTCGTGCCCGTCCACCAGGACCCTGCCCGTGGTCGGGTCGTAGAAGCGTGCGACGAGCTTTGCCATCGTGGACTTGCCGGCGCCGGTGGCGCCGACCAGCGCGACGGTCTGGCCGGGGGGCACGTGCAGGTCGATGTGGTCGAGCGCCAGCACCTCCGCCGGCGCTGCGCTGTCGCCGTTGGGGCTTCCAGTCGCTGGGGTAGCCGTGGCGCCGTCGCCGCCAGGACTCGCTGCGGTCGCGGCTTTGCGCCGGCGCCTCGGGTTGTAGGCGAAAGAAACCTCGTCGAAGCACACGTCGCCGCGGATCGGGCCGAGCGCGGGCGCGCCGGGGCGGTCCTCCAATGTGGGCGGGGTGTCGAGCAGCTGGAAGATCTTCTCGAGCGCCGCCATGCCGGACTGGTAGGTCGTGTACAGCTGGGAGAGCTGCTGGATCGGTTCGAACAGGAACGACAGCGTCGCCACGAACGCCACCACGGTGCCGGCGGTGATGTGCCCGGCGATCGCCTGGTAGCCGCCGTACAGCACGATCAGCGCGAGCGCGACCCCGGAGAGCATTTCCACCGCGGGGAAGTAGGCGGCGTTGAGCCGCACGGTCACCATGTTGGCGTCGCAGTTGTCGCGGTTGTACTCGGCGAAGCGGGCCTCGTGGCGGGGCTCCTGGCCGAAGGAGCGCACGACGCGGATGCCCGAGAGCGTCTCCTGCAGGTAGGCGGTGATCGCCCCGATCGTCTCGCGGGTGCGCCGGAACGCGCCGGCCGACACCAGCCGGAACCAGATCGACAGGCCGGCGACGAACGGGACGACGCAGAACGTCAGCAGCGCCAGGCCCGGGTCGAGGTAGAGCAGCACGGCGATCGCCCCGAACAGCGTCAGACCGGCCTGTACGAGCGTCACGACGGAGTCGGTCACGAGGCTTTCCAGGGCCTCGACGTCGTTGGTGATGCGCGAGATCAGCACCCCCGCGGGGCGGCTCTCGTAGAAGCCGATCGGCTGGCGCTGCAGGTGGGTGAAGATGCGGATGCGCAGGTCCGCGAGCGCGCGCTGGCCGACGAGGCCGACGAGGTAGGTCTGCGCGTAGGTCATCGCCCACACCAGCCCCGCGGAGGCGAGGAACGCGAGCACGACGAGCACGAGCGTGTGCGTGTCGTGGCGCAAGATCCCTTCGTCGATCGCGACCTTGGCGAGCAGCGGCGGCGCCAGCGAGGCGGCGGTGCCGACGAGGAGCGCCGTGAGCATCGCGGCGACGCGCAGCCGGTAGGGTCCCAGCAGCTCGAGCAGGCCGCGGAGGTTGCGTGCGCGGCTTTCCTTGCCGGCGCGCTCTCCATCCCACTGCTGCCCGCCGCGCCAGTGGCCGGGGAAGGCCATGCGCGCGCCCCCGCCGCCACGGCCGCTGCGGGCGCTCATATTCCGCTCACCTCTCGCTCGCGCGTCTCTCGCGTCAGGAACACGTGCTCGGGCAGGCCCTTCTCGACGATCTCGCGGTACAGCTCGGACTCCTCCAGTAGCTCCTCGTGGTCGCCCTGCGCGATGATCCGCCCGCCGTCCAGCACGACGATCTCGTCCGCCAGCGCGATCGTCGAGAGGCGGTGGGCGATCACGAACGTGGTGCGCCCGGTCATCGCCTCGGCGAGCGCCAGCTTGATGCTCTGCTCGGTAGAGGCGTCCACCGAGGAGGTCGCGTCGTCGAGCACCAGCACCCGCGGGTTGGCCAGCAGCGCGCGGGCGATCGCGATGCGCTGGCGCTGCCCGCCGGAGACCGTCAGGCCGCGCTCGCCGATCTGGGTCTCGTACCCCTGGGGCAGGCGGGCGACGAAGTCGTGCGCCTGGGCGCGGCGGGCGGCCGCTTCGATCTCCTCGATCGAGGCCTCGGGGCGGGCGTAGGCGATGTTTTCGGCGACCGACGCGGAGAACAGGAAGGGGTCGTCGCTGACGACCGCCACGGCGCCGCGCAGCGAGCGCAGGCTCACGTCGCGGACGTTGGCTCCGTCCAGCAAGACGCTTCCCGCGGCGGGGTCGTACAGCCGTGAGATCAGCGCCACGAGGCTGGTCTTGCCCGAGCCTGTCGCCCCCACCAGCGCGACGGTCTGCCCCGCGGGCACGTCGAGATCGACGTCGTGCAGCACCGCGCGCGCCCTCTGCTGGTCGAAACGGGGATGCTCGCCGGAGGCGAGTGTCTCCCGGCTTCGGTCGAAACGGGGATGCTCGCCGGAGGCGAGTGTCTCCCGGCTTCGGTCGGGCGCGTGGGCCGCCGAGGAGCCGATGCCAGCCAGCTCGTCGTGGGGGTCCTCGTAGCGCAGTGTGACCCCGCGCAGTTGCACGTGGCCGTTGCCGGCGGGCAGCGGCGGGGCGCCGGGCGACTCGACGAGGCGGGGCTCGCGGTCGAGCACCTGGAAGACGCGCGCGCCCGAGGCGGTGGCGCGCTGGGCGAGGTTGAGCGTCACGCCGAGCGAGCGCATCGGGCTGATCAGCATGTTCAGGTAGAGGTAGAACGCGGTGAACTGCCCGAGCGTCAGGTGGGCGTGGATCACCGACTCGCCTCCCACCAGCAGCACCGCGGCGAGGCCGAGCTGGGGCAGGAAGCCGATCACCGGGTTGTAGGTGGCTTCCAGGCGGGTGGTGACCATCGCCTGCGCGAACACGCGCCCGGAGCTGCGCCGGAAGCGCTCGAGCTGACGGGGCTCGCGGGCGAACGCCTTGACGACGCGCACGCCGGTGATGTTTTCCTCGGCGTCGGCGGTCAGCTCGCCGATGCGCTGCTGGACCTCCTGGATCGCGGGCCGCGCGCGGCGCCCGTAGCGGTAGGAGATGACCACCACGAACGGTACTGGCGCCAGCGCGATCAGGCCCAGTCCTGGGTTGACCACGATCATCACGGCCCCGGCGAGCACGATCGTGAGGATCGACTGCAGGATGAACACGAGGCCGTAGCCGAGAAAGAAGCGCACGGCCTGCAGGTCCACGGTTGCGCGCGACATCAGCTGGCCGGTCTGCTGGTGGTCGAAGAAGCCGAGCTCCAACCGCTGCAGGTGGCCGTAGACCCGCGCGCGCAGGTCGTATTCGACCCCCAGTGACATCCGCCCGGCGACCATCCGCCGCCAGTACATCGCCCCCCAGCGCACGAGCACCACCGCGAGGATCACGAGCGCCAGCGTCAGCAGCGTGTGGCGCTCGTGCGCGCGCAGCGCCGGCTGGTGGTGGTGGGCGGCGTGCGCTCCCTTGTTGATCGCTTCCACCGCGCGCCCGGTGAGGGCGGGGAGCGCGACGGTCATCACCATCGCGAGGCTGGCGAGAACCCAGGAGACGGTCAGTCCGCGCCGGTAGGGACGCAGGAAGCCGAGCAGTCGGTAGAAGGTCGTCATAGTTGCTTAGTCAACGATTATTGCAGGGAGCGGGGGAGCGCGTCGGGTGTCGTCTCGGTCCGGGCGCGTTAGGGCGCCCACCGGCCCCTCGCACCTTCGGGGCGCCCTCACGCCGGGTACCCTGCGGCCATGTCTGTTCCGCCGGTCACGCCCACTCCGCGCGGCGGCCCGGCGGCGGGCTTGTGCGACACGTGCGCCCACCAGCGCGTGGTGCCCAACACCCGCGGCTCGACCTTCTCGCTGTGCAACCGCTCCCGCGAGGACCCGGCATCCTACCCACGCTACCCCCGCCTGCCGGTGCTGAGCTGCGCGGGGTACGAGCGGCGGGGCGGCAACTGAGGACCCACGACAAGTATCCGACCTCGACCTCACCCCGCGGCCACTCCGACGGGCTCGCGCGCGGGGCCCTCGGCGGCGGGCTCGGCGGAGCTTACGAAGTCGCGGCTGCGGACCAGCGCGAACGCGAGCGCCGAGCCGACGAGGGCGACGGCGGCGGCGATCAGGAGGATCGTGGTGAACGCTTCGGTGAAGCCCGTGCGGTAGGCGTGCTCGAGCGCGGCGCGGGCGGCGGGGGAGAGGGCCGGGAGCAGGTGGGCGACCTCGCCGGACTGCAGCAGCTTGGCGAGCTGCCCGTGGGCGGCGGTCTGGACGGCGCCCCCCTGCCCGCCGGCGGCGAGGGCCGAGGCGGTGGTGTGGGTGACCTGGTGGGCGAACACCGCGCCGAGGCCGGCGATCCCGGTGACGAAGCCGACCTGGCGGAAGGTGCTGTTGATGCCGGAGGCCATGCCGCTGCGCGAGTAGTGCACGACCCCGATCGCGGTGGAGGCGAGCGGGGGGTTGATCATGCCGATGCCCGCGCCGGCGAGCACGAACCCGGGGATCAGCGCGGTCCACCCGGAGGTGGCGTCGACGGCGGTCATCGCCAGCAGTCCGCCGCTGACGAGCAGCAGGCCCCCGCCGAGCAGCAGCCGCACCGGTACGCGTACGGTCAGCCGCCCGGCGATCGGCGCGACGAAGAAGGAGAGCAGCGTGATTGGCAGGAAGCGCAGGCCGGCCTGTAGGGCGCTGTAGCCGAGGACGTCCTGGATGTAGAGGGTGAGGTAGAGGAACATCGCGAAGATCGAGGAGGCGAGCGCGAACGCCACGATGTTGGCCCCCGTGAAGGCGGGGCGGCGGAAGAGGGTCAGGTCGAGCATCGGCCGTCGCTGGCGGCTCTCGGCGAGCAGGAACGCCGCGAGCAGCACGGCGGCGGCGAGCAGCATCGAGACGATCTTCATCGAGCCCCACCCCGCTTCGTTGGCCTGCTGGAGGGCGTACACGAGCAGGAACAGCGCTCCCGAGAAGGTCACGAGGCCGAGCCAGTCCACGCCCGTCGCGGCGGGGTCGCGCGACTCGCCCACGTGCGTGAGCGTGAGGGCGACGGCGGCCACGCCGATGGGGATGTTGACGAAGAAGATCCACTCCCAGCCGATGCCGGTCGTGATGACCCCGCCGACGAGTGGTCCCACGGCGACCGCGGCGCCGGTGACGGCCCCGAACACCCCGAACGCCACCCCGCGCTCGCGCCCGCGGAACGCCTGGGCGATGAGGGCGAGCGAAGTGGCGAACATCATCGCCCCGCCGACCCCCTGCACGGCGCGGGCGAGGTTGAGCATCAGGGGGCTGGAGGAGAGCCCGCACACCGCCGAGGAGCAGGTGAACACCACGAGGCCCGCGGTGAACACTCGCCGGCGGCCGACCAGGTCGGCGAGCGCGCCGGCCGTCAGCAGGAAGGCGGCGAGGGTCAGCGCGTAGGCGTTGACGACCCACTGCAGGTCCGAGAAGGAGGCGTGCAGTTCGCGCTGGATCGAGGGCAGCGCAACGTTCACGACGGTGATGTCGAGCAGCAGCATGAAGATCGCCACCGAGACGGCGATCAGGGTCCACCATTTGCGATCCACGGGTTGCTCCTTTCTGCGTGGTGGTCAGGTAAGCACGTGCTCGATGGGCGCGTGGGGGAGCTCGCGCAGTTTGCGGCGCACCCGCGCCCGGGTCTGGCAGAGCTCCTCCTTGAGCTTCGCCAGCTCGCCGGCGCGGTGCTCGACGAGCTGCAGCTGCCGGTCGATATGTCCGAGCGCCTCCTCCAGGAGCTCGCGGCGGCGCTCGGGGTGGACGTCCTCGCGCTGCAGCTGCGCGCGCACGGCGGCGCGTGCCTCCTCGGCGGAGAGCAGGGTCTTGAGCTCCTCGAGGGAGACCCCGAGCAGGTTCTTCAGGCGCATCACCTCGCGCAGGCGCTCGACCTCGGCCTCGGTGTAGGTGCGGTGCTGCCCGGAGGGCCGCGCGGGGGTCTCGGGGAGCAGCCCGATCTCCTCGTAGTAGCGGATCGTGCGCGGCGTGGTGCCGACGAGCCGCGCGACGTCGCCGATGCGCAGGGGGGCGCTCACGGTCGCGCCCCGGGGCGGGCGGGCTGTCGTGCGACCTCGGCGCTGCGAAGGGGGGCGCTCACGAGCGCGCTCCAGCCGTGGCCAGTTGCTCGCCGGCCCGCTCGGCCTCCTGGACGTGCCGGGGACGCAGCAGGCAGACCCCGGCGCCCACCAACGAGGTGGCTGCGAGCACCCACAGGGCGACGTGCATGTTGTCGATGAACGGCGCGAGCTTCTGTGGGGAGAGGCCTTTGGCCAGGCCGGAGAAGACAGCGAAAAGTGTGGATTTGGGAACCGCGGAGGTGACGATCGCGAGCACGAACGCGATCGAGAGCACCGCGCCGGTGTTCTGCAGCAGTGTGCGCGCGCCGGCGGCGATCCCGCGGCGATCGGCGGGCACGGTGCCCATCATCGCGGCGGTGTTGGGGCTGTTGAACATGCCCGAGCCCACTCCGACGACGAGCAGCCACAGGGTGCTCTGCCAGTAGGGGGTGTCCACCTGCAGCGTCGTCATCGCGGCGAGGCCCGCGGCGCTGACGAGCATCCCCAGTGCGGCCAGGCCGCGGGAGCCGTGGCGGTCGGCGTAGATGCCGGCCAGGGGGGAGGAGACCAACATTCCCACGGCGAGCGGGATCAGCTTGATGCCGGCGTCGATCGGGGTGTTGCCCTGGGCGCCCTGGAAGTAGAAGACGAACAGGAACATCAGCGCGAAGCGGGCCAGCCCGTTGATGAAGGCGGCGGCGGTGGCGGCCGCGAACAGGCGGTTCTTGAACAGCCTCAGGTCGAGCATCGGGGCGCGCGAGCGGTTCTCGATCGCCACCCACGTGGGCAGCAACACCGCCGCCGTGGCCAGGCCGGCGATCACGATCGTGTCGTTCCAGCCGCTGAGCCCACCGCGCGAGACGCCGAGCACGAGGCCCGTGAGGCCGAGCACGAAGGTGACGTTGCCGAGCACGTCGTAGCCGCGCACCTGGTCGGGCTTTGAGAGCTCGCGCAGGATCAGCGCGCCCCACGCAGCCCCGGCGAGGCTGAGCGGGACGTTGAACCAGAAGACCCAGTGCCACGAGATCGCGACCAGCGCCCCCCCGAGCACCGGCCCGATCGCCAGGCCGCACGCGGCGACCATCGTGTTGGTCCCCATCGCGAGGCCGAGCTCGTCGTGGGGGAATGCGTCGGTGACGAGCGCGGCCGCGTTGGCGAACAGGAAGGCCGAGCCGATCCCCTGCAGCACGCGCCACACGATCAGCACTTCGGCGTTGCTCGAGAAGCCGGCCCCCAGGGAGGCCAGGGCGAACACAAGAAAGCCGCCTATGTACGCCTTCTTGCGACCGAACAGATCCGACAGCCGGCCGGCCATCAGCACGAGCACGGTGGCGGCGATCAGGTAGGCGAGGATCACCCACACGAGCGCCAGCAGGCTGGCATGTAGCGAACGCTCGAGGTCGGGCAGCGCGATGATCAGCGTCCCGGAGTTGGTGGCGGCCAGCAGCATCCCGAGGCTCGTACACGAGAGCGCCCACCACTTGTAGTTCTCGTGGCCTTCCGCCACTCCGAAGCGAGGTCTTGTTGAAGCTGACGTGAACGTAAGGATCAGGATAGCAGCATGGTTACGAGGCCGCGGGCTTGAAGGTCTCTTCGAGGAAGAGCCTCGTCTTTAGGGGCGGCTCTTGGAGTGGGTACATGCCCTGGAGCAGATCCAGGGCCTCCTCGGGGCTGCGCAGCCCGCACTCCCGCAGCAGTATCTCGATGTCCTCGTCGTCCTCGCCGAAGCGCATCGCCATGAGCTTCATCGCGAGCAGGTAGCGGGGGGAGGCGGTGGTGATCTCGATGCCCTGGACCTCTGGCAGAGGCCGGGGGTGCTCGTCCGCGCCGGGTAAGAAGCCCTTGACGGCGTCGTTCAACCAATCCTCGGGCAGGCCGAGGTCTTCGGCGACCTTCGCGGCGGCCTCGTAGATCGAGGACTTGGGCTCGAACACCGCGTCGATGTCCGTGGTGACCCGCCGCGTGGAGTATGCGAGGGCCATCGCGGCGCCCCCGACGAGGAATATCTGACCGCGCACACCCCTGCTGGTGAGCTCGTCGCCGAGGGCCTGGAGCGCGGTGAGGATGCGGGCGCGATTGAAGTGCCTCTCAGGCACGGTCGAAGACCTCGCGCGCAATGAACACCCCGTGGCGGGCGAGCACGGCGGGCGTGTGAGCGAGGGTGTAGGCGTGGAAGGCGGGACGGCTTGCGAGGAACCACCACGGCTCGACGAAACGGCTTGACCCGTTGACCCATGCTGGGGCTGGGATCGCCCCCTCGGCAGCAAACATCTCGGCGATGCCGGCGAGTGCCGCGTCGAAGCGGGCATCGCCGGTCGAGGGGGGCTCGTCGTGGATGAGCCCGATCCTGCCGGGACGTGAGGAGCCCCTGAAGTCGTCGGCGAAGCCGAACAGCAGTCGTGCCGCATCGTGTTCGTTGCCCGCCTTGAGGTCGTCCGCAATCGTTGGGGCGAGCGCGGCGAGTGGGGCCGCTCCGCGTCGCACTCGGGGGCGGGCGAGCACCTCCATATCGTGGTCGCAGGCGCGCAGCAGCCGCTGAAGCGTGGCGATGTTGGGAGTCCGCGCTCCGGACTCATACGCCGCGACGGCCGGCTGGGCAGTATGAGCCCTATCCGCAAGCTCGCACTGGGTCAGCCCCGCGTCGTGGCGGGCGCCACGGATCAGGCCGGCGGTCTCCATTTCACCTATTATACACGTTTAGGTATAGTCTATGAGCGAGGCCCAGGGCGTCCTTCGAAGAGGCGATCGAGAGGCTGTTGCGGGGTGGTTGTAGCTCGACGCCCGCGAAGCCAGCAACTGCTAGAACAGAGACGAGATGAGCGCTCCAGTGCACCCACTCCCCCGGCCCGCGAGGCAGGCGTCCCACCCGCGTCTCGCGGGGCACGGAAGCCCCGCGCGTGCGCGCCCGGTGGCCGCACCCACTCACGCGGATGATCACAAATGAACCCTCCCTTCACACCCCACCCTGTCGGATACGTGATCGAGGTGGGTGCGCATGAGTGACGCCCCGGTCGTCAAGTCCGAGCTCCAGTGGCGTGAGCAGCTGACCCCCGAGCAGTACGAGATTCTGCGCCGCGCGGGCACCGAGGCGCCGTTCACGGGGGAGTACGTTTACAACAAGGACTCGGGCATGTACCGCTGCGCGGCCTGCGGGGCGGACCTGTTCGCCTCGGACACCAAGTTCGAGTCGGGCACCGGCTGGCCCTCCTTCACCGAGCCCGCCCTCGCGGCCGCTGTGGATCTGCGGGCGGACAACTCGCTGTTCATGCGCCGCACGGAGGTGCGCTGCCGCCGCTGCGGGGGGCACCTCGGGCACGTCTTCGACGACGGCCCCGGCCCCGAGGGGCAGCGCTACTGCATCAACTCCGCCGCGCTCTCCTTCGCACCCGGGGGTGGGCCCGCTGGGGACGCCGGTTCGGGGGGCGCGGTCCCAGGGTCGGGTGCTCGGGATCCGGGGTCGAGTGGTGGGGACCCTGAGTCGGGTGGCGCCCTGCCTGGGCCGAGTCGTGCCGATTAGGCCTTTCTTGATCGCATGATGATCATGCAGGACCAGTCCCGGCGGCTCTCCGAGTCGCTGCACTGGGGGCGGCGCGAGCGAACCGTCGTCGTCGTGCTGCTCGCGTGCGTGGCGCTGGCCGCGGTCGGCCTCGGCGCCTTTGCCCTGACGAGCGGTGCGCCCGCGCGCAGGGACTGCATCGAAGTGACGTTCGCCTCCACGCTGGGCGGCGCCACCGAGCACGCCTGCGGCGCGCAGGCCCGCGCCGTCTGTGCCTCGCCGGGCGCGTTCCGGAGCGTCGCCGCCGAACTGCGCGCCGCCTGCCTACGGGCTGGCTTTCCGTACGCTCCTCGACGCTGAGGATCACCGGCGGGCCCTCCTTCAGGGCGTCTCGACAAATGTCGAAAGACCCCGTCGAAGTGTTGGCCACCCTGTCCCTACCGGCTCGCCTGCAAGCCGGATTTCATAACGGAACTGCAACAGGTGCTCCCCGCCCGTGGGCGGGGCGGCGCCACAAGACCCGACAACGACAGGGGAACGGAGGCACATGTCCTGGCTGGCATACCCAAGTTGGCTCAACGCAGGTGACAACGCGTGGCAGATGACCGCGGCGACATTCGTCGGGCTGATGAGCCTGCCGGGCCTCGCGGTCCTGTACGGCGGCGTCATGCAGAAGCGCTGGTCGGTGAACAGCATGATGCTCACGTTCGTCGCGTTCTGCGTGACGCTGATCGTCTGGTGCCTGTGGGCGTTCAAGATGGGCTTCGGCCATTCGATCGCGCACAGCGGCTCGGGACTGTTCGGGGCGAAAAGCTTCCTGGGTACGGCCCTGGGTGAACCGGGCTCCGTGCTCAGCCACGTCGGCGAGGAGGGCAAAGCGGAAATCCAGTCGATCACCGAAGGTCCGCCGTTCCACTTCCCCGAGGCGTCGCTCGTGTACTTCCAGTTCGTGTTCGCGGCGATCACCCCGATCCTGGCGCTCGGCTCGGTGCTCGGGCGGGTCAACTTCAAGGCGTGGATCCCGTACGTGGTGCTGTGGATCACGTTCGTGTACGCGGTCAACGCGTTCCTGATCTGGGGCGGCGGCTACTTCGCGGCGCACGGCGCCCTGGACTACTCCGGCGGTTACGTGATCCACCTCTCCGCGGGCGTGTCAGGGTTCGTGTTCGCAGCGGTGATCGGCCCGCGCCTGCAGCGAGACCGCGAGATCGACGCGCCCAACAACCTGCTGATGGTCGCCTGCGGCGCGGGGCTGCTGTGGCTCGGTTGGAACGGCTTCAACGGCGGGGACTCCTACTACGCCGGCGCGGACGCCTCGGCGGCGGTGCTCAACACCAACCTCTGCACCGCGGTGGCGATGATGGTGTGGATCGCGTGGGACTACATCTTCCGCGACAAGCCCTCCATGCTGGGGGCGGTCAACGGGATGATCACGGGCCTGGTCGGGATCACGCCCGCCGCCGGGTTCGTCAACGGCTGGGGCGCGATCATCATCGGCGTGGTCGACGCGACGATCGTGTGGATGGCGATCCGCTTCCTCAGCCGAGCGCCCATGTTCAGGCACGTTGACGACACCCTGGGGGTGATCTACACGCACGGCATCGCCGGTCTCGCCGGGGGTCTGATGGTCGGGCTGCTGGCCGACCCAGCCATCGTCGAGTACATCGGCGTGGGCGGCGCGTCCAACCTGCCGGGTAAATCGGGGTTGCTCATCAGCGGCAGCTGGACGCTCCTGCGCTGGCAGGCCGAGACCGCCCTGTGGGTGATCGTGTACACCGGCGTCGTCACGTTCGCCATCCTCAAGCTGGTGGGGATCTTCCTGCCCCTGCGTCTCTCCGACGAGGAGCTGGAGATCGGCGACCACGCGATCCACGGCAACGAGGTCTACCCCTCGGACATTCCGACCCTCGGGGGGCCGCACCCGCCGGCGTGGCAGCCGGCTCCGCAGCCCGCGGTGGGCAGCGCAACGTAGGCACGGACGCCTCCGGGAGCGCGCCATCCTCTGGGCGCGCTCTCCTCCTACGCGATGCACGTACGGCCCCGCTTTGGCGGGGCCGTAGGTGTTTCCCGTCCCATGGCTTTAGTACCCTTACGCGGTTATCAAGCGCCTGCAGCTCGGCCCGCCCAACGGCGGGCCGTGTCGTTTCTACAGCCTCTCAGCTGAGGCTCAGGCGGCGACCGGGCAGGCTGACCCCGGTGCCCCCGAGGCCGCAGTAGCCACCGGGGTTCTTCGCGAGGTACTGCTGGTGGTAGGCCTCCGCGTAAAAGAACGGGTGCGTGGGGGGGCCCTCGGCCAGCTCGGTGGTGATGGCCCCGTGGCCCGCCGCGGTGAGCACCTGCTGGTAGGCCGCCAGCGATGCCTCGGCCTGCCGGCGCTGTGAATCGCCCTCCCAGAGGATCGCGGAGCGGTACTGGGTGCCGGCGTCTGCCCCCTGGCGCATCCCCTGGGTGGGGTCGTGGCCCTCCCAGAAGAGCCGCAGCAGCTCCTCGAAGGTGGTGGTGGCGGTGTCGAACGCGACCAGCACCACCTCCGCGTGGCCGGTGCGCCCCGAGCAGACCTCCTCGTAGGTGGGGTTCGGGGTGTACCCACCCGCGTAGCCCACCGCCGTGGTGTAGACCCCCTGGGTCTCCCAGAAGAGCCTCTCGGCGCCCCAGAAGCAGCCCATCCCGAAGACCGCCCGCTCGACCCCCTCAGGGAAGGGTGGCTGCAGGGGTGTGCCCAACACCTCGTGGCGCGCCGGCACGGGCAGTTCCTGCGCACGGCCTGGGAGGGCGGCGGCGGGGTCGATCATGTGGGTCTTGCGCTGGCCGAAGAGCACGTGCTCCAGGCTAGCGCTCAAGCCCGCGCGCGGTCGCACCGAAGAGACGAGCAGATGCTCGACTCGCGTCCTTTGCGAATCTCCCGTGGTGCGCTGACGCGGCTGCACAGCACGCGCCCGTCGGTGGTGTGGGCCGCTGCGCTCCTATACGTATGCCGCGGCCTGACCTGCCTCGCGGCGGTGGCCTTTCCCGTAAGCGCCCGCGAGCCCGTGCGCCTGAACCTCGCCGTCGGGGTGCTCGCCTGCCTGCTCGGCGTGGGGCTGTGGACCTTCGCGCGCAACGCGCCCGCGCGCCTGATGCAGCTGCTGATGGCGCTGAGCGCGGTGACCGTCAGCGTGATGGTCGCCAACGCCCACACCAGCGCAGGCGTGATGCTGGCGGCGTTCGCCTACCCGTGGACCGCGATGTACGTGGCTCACTTCTTCTCCCGCCGCGCGGTGCTGGCCCAGTCGCTGCTGATCTCCGTGGGCTTCGCGGCGGGTCTCCTCGTCGGGGGCCTGCCCGACATGACGATCGTGTGGGTGGTCGTCACCGGCACCGTGTGGTCCACCGGCCTGGTGCTCGCCAACCTCAGCGAAAGCCTGCGCCGGCGGGCCGACACCGACCCGCTCACCGGCCTGCTCAACCGCAGCGGCTTTCTCACCCTTGCCGCGCGCGAGCACGCGATTGCCGAACGCACCCGCGCTCCCCTGACCCTCGCGATGCTCGACCTCAACGGCTTCAAGCAGGTCAACGACCGCCTCGGGCACGCCGCGGGAGACCGGCTCCTGGCGGACCTGGGGAGGAGGTGGCGGGAGCGCCTGCGCGCCGGGGACGTGCTCGCGCGCCACGGGGGGGACGAGTTCGTGCTGCTGCTCCCTGCCACCTCCCCGCGCGAGGCCGAGGGCGTGCTCGAACGCCTCCGCGCGGAGGGACTCCCGGTGCGCTGGTCGGTGGGGGTCAGCGAGTGGCTGCCCGGGGAGGACCTCGACGCCTGCCTGGCCCGCGCGGACCGCAGTCTCTACCGCGTCAAGCAGTCCGTCGAGCGCGCCCCGGCGCAGGTGGGGGGCCGGCGCGTGGGGTCTGTGCTGCCCTCGACGTAAGGGCGGGCCCTAACCTCCGCGGCGAAGCTCCCGGGGCGCGCGGAGTCCGTGCTGAGCACAAAGTGGCTTCCGACTGTCCTTCCTGGCGGGTTTCCAACGATTCCAATTTGGATAATCTCGGGTTTGGGTTTGGTCCATTCGGGCAACATACCCGTGAGGAGCATCCCTCCCTCATTCCCTCCCAGACCGGCCCGCTCCCGAGCGGGCCGGTCGCTTGCAGAGACCACGGCTACCGCGGCGAGGTGAGACCGAGCCACTGCTCGAGCGGCGCGGGTTCCCCCAGGTGAAAGCCCTGCGCGTAGTCCACGCCCAGCTCCCGCAGCGTGGCGAGCGTGGCCGCGTCGCCCACGAACTCCCCGATCGTGCGCTTGCCGAGGCCCCGCGCGAGCTCGACGACCGCGCCGATCACGAGCCGGTCGGTCGGGTCGGAGGTGCAGTTGCGCACGAACTCCCCGTCGATCTTGATGAAGTCGAAGGGGAGGTGCTTGAGGTAGTAGAAGGAGCCGAAGCCCGCCCCGAAGTCGTCCAGCGCGAAGCGGCACCCCAGCTCGCCCAACCGCTCCGCGAAGGCGCGCGCCGCGGTGATGTTGCCGATCGCGACGGTCTCGGTGACCTCGAAGATCAGCTGGGTGGCGTGCACCCCCGCGGCGCGCAGCTCACGGCCGATGTGCGCGGCGAGGTCGGGTGTCCCCGAGGGAGTGCGCGGAGAGGTTGACCTCGACCGTCGGCCGGCGGCCCTGGGCGCGGTGCTCGCCGAGCGCGCGGATCGCGCGGGTCACCACCCAGCGGTCGATCTCGCGGATCAACCCGAAGCGCTCCGCGATCGGCAGGAAGGACCCCGGCGGGATCACTTCGCCGTGTGCGTCCACCATCCGCACGAGCAGCTCGTGTTGGGTGGTGCGCCCGGTGGCGGTCTCGACGACGGGCTGGGCGTACAGCACGAGCCGGTCCTCGTCGAGCGCGGCGCGGATGCGCTCCACCCACTGCAGGCGGGCCTCGATGCGCGCCTGCCCGCGGCTGGTCCCGCCGTAGGTCTCCGAGCGGTCGCGGCCGGCCTCCTTGGCGTCGTACATCGCGAGGTCGGCGTTGATCAGCGCCTCCTCGGCGCTGGGGGGCTGCGCCCCATCCAACGGCGCGAGGCCGATCGAGGCGGTGATCGGCCGCTCCGGCCCGCCGGGCCCGCGCGCGGCGTGCTCGCGGCGGACGACCCCCAGCAGCAGGGCGGCGAGGCGCTCGGCCTCGGCGCGGTCCCCCACGGGGGTGAGCACCGCGAACTCGTCGCCCCCCAGGCGGGCGAGCGTGTCGGACTCGCGCAGGCGCGAGGTCAGGGCGCCCGCGACGCGCCCGATCAACTCGTCCCCCGCGGAGTGCCCGAGCGTGTCGTTGACCCCCTTGAAGTCGTCGAGGTCCACCACCAGCACCGCGCCCGCGTGGCCGTAGCGCTCACCCCGCGCGAGGTGCTCCTCCAGGCGGCGCTCGAACGCGCGGCGGTTGAGCAGGCCGGTGAGGGGGTCGTGGTCGGCCTGGTAGCGCAGTTCGAACTCGTAGCGCCGACGGTCCCGCGCGAGCGCCTGCTCGGCCACTTCCCGCTCGGCCAGGCGGCGTGCGACGAGCGCCTGCGCGTAGCGCTCCCGCCGCCAGGCCTGCACGCCGAACGTGCCCACGAGCAGCGTTCCCAGCAGCCCCACCAGCAGGATCGTGACCGTCAGCGACAGGTTGGAGGAGGGCGCACGGGCACTGCTCTGGTCCTGTCCGTCCGCGGCGAGTGCCCCTGCCAGGGTGAGTGCGGCCACGCACACGGTGACAAGAGCCGGCAGGAAGCGCGCGAGACGGCTCCAGGGTAGGTCGCGCGCGGGTTCGCCGGGAGTGCTGGTTTGGGATCGTCCACGTGGGTCGGGTGCTCCCCGGGCGGGTGCGCGCGGAGCCTCCGTGCCCCGCGTCGGCGGTGGGGCTGGCAGCGTCGGCGGCCTGGGCGTGCGCCGCCTCGGCGGCGGGGGCGGGAGCATCGGCCGCCCGCGCGCCCCGCCGGCGGGCGGCAGGGAGCGTCGGAGCGGCTGCTCGCTGTCGCTCTCCCCGGCCACGGTGAAGTATCGGCGCAGGCGGGACAAAACTAAAGATCGAAAAGGGCTGTGTTTAGAGCCCGCCCGCCCCCACTCGGCGTTCTCAAACCTGCTAGGAAGTCGGCGATGGCGGGGGGCGCGCAGGAGAACACAACGGTGGCGGCCTACGGCGCGGCGGGCGGGCGCGGAGCGCCCGGCGCGGGGTGGCGCGTGGTGGCCGCGTACGGTGCGGTGGCGGCGGCCACCCAGATGTTGTGGCTGACCTACGCCGCGATCACCACCGGCACAGCCCGGCGCTACGGGGTCTCGGTCGGCGCGGTGGGGTGGCTGGCGGAGATCTTCCCGCTGCTCTACGTGGCGCTCGCGATCCCGGCGGGGGCGCTGCTGGACCGCTGGTTTCGCCCCAGCCTCGCGCTCGGCGGCGCGCTGGTGGCGGCGGGCGGGCTGGTGCGCCTCGGGGGGCTCTCGTTCGCGTGGGCGCTGGCGGGGCAGGTGCTGGTGGCGGTGGCTCAGCCGGTGGTGATGAGCGCGGTGGCGAAGCTGCCGGGCGAATACCTGCCTGTGGGCGAGCGGGCGCTGGGGATCTCGCTCGCCTCGGCGGCGGGCTTCGTCGGGATGTTGGTGGCGCTGCTGGCAGGCCCGCTGCTCGGGGCGGCCCACCTGGAGGCGCTGCTGGAGGTGCAGGCCGCGGTGGCTGTGCTCGCGGCGGGCGCCCTGGCGCTCGCGCTGCGCCGGCCCGGGAGCGGAGCGGGGGAGCGTACGGCGATCGAAGGCGGGGTCGCGCGGGCGCTGTGGGCGCGCCCGGAGGTGCGCGTGCTCTCAGGCCTCGCGTTCCTCGGCTTCGGGGTGTTCGTGGCGCTGTCCACGTGGCTGCAGACGCTGCTGGCGCCCGCGGGGGTCTCGGAAACGGCCGCGGGGGCGCTGCTGGTGGGGATGATCGTGGCAGGGGTGGTCGGCTGCGCGGCGCTGCCGGCCCCGATCGCGCGCCGCGGGGCCGAGCGGGGGTTCATGACGGCGGTGATCGCAGTGGGCTGCGGGGGCTCAGTGGCGCTCGCGTTCGTGCCCGGGATGGCGGGCCGGGCGGTCGTGATGGTGGCGATGGGGGCGCTGCTGCTCCCGGCGCTGCCGGTGATCATGACCGTCGCCGAGCGGCTCGCGGGGCCGGCGGCGGGCACGGCGGGGGCGATCGTGTGGATGGCGGGCAACGCCGGGGGCCTCGTGGTGGCGCTGGTGGTGCAGGCGCTCGTCCACCACCCCACGGCGGCGTTCCTCGCGATGGCCGCCACGGTCCTGTGCGCGGCCCCGCTGGCAGCGCGGATGGTCTCGCTGCGCGGGCTCCCGGACGGCTCGCCCGAGGGGGCCGGGCCGGTGAGCTCAGGCGGACTCCTGCGCGAGCCAGTCCAGTACCTCTGAGGGGTTGTGGTGCGGGGGAAAGACGGGGTAGAACACCTTCGCGATCCGCCGACCGCGCGCGATGAAGGTCAGGCGCCGGTAGAACCGCGCCCCGGCCGCCTCGAAGGTGGGCAGTCCCAGTGCGTCGGCCAGTCGCAGGTCGGGGTCGGACAGCAGCGGGTAGGGGATGTGCTCGCGCCCCGCGAACTCGCGCTGCTCTGAGTGCGGCTGGGCGCTCAGGCCGAGCACCGAGGCTCCGTAGGCCGCGAGCTCGAGGACGTGGTCGCGGAAGGCGCAGTTCTGGGGGGTGCAGCCGCGCGCGCCCGGGATCTCGTCCCAGCCTCCGGGCAGCGGCTCCCCCGGCACGCCCGTACGGGGGTACACGTAGACCACCGCCAGCCGCTCGGTGGCCGCGCTCAGGTCGAGCCGCCCGCCGTGCGTCGAGCTCAGCAGCACCGCCGGCACCTCCCGCCCCGGCAGGTGATCCGCGGCCCCGTCGTCCGTCGGGACGGCTAGGTCGCCGGGTAGGTCCCGGTAGCTTTCGATCATCGCCGTGATTCTTCCAAAGGGCCGCTGCTTTTTGCTTCCTGGAGCCTATGCGAGCGTTCCGGCAATAACGACGAGTGTGAGCAGAGTGAATCTTCGGGCGCATCGGATCAGTGGAATGCAACCTTGAGCATCGCCGCCTGCGCTCAGCGTGCGTTGACGGCTGCGGTCTGCGGCGTTTGTCCGTGCGGGGGACTTCGCGGCGTCCGTCACGCCGGTGCGAGGCGTCGCCTCGTCGGGCGCCTGGAACAGTCCCCCTGGGCCGCCCGCCGGTGCCGCCAAGCCCGTCTCCTACCCGCCGGTGCTGCCAAAGCCCCCGCGGCTGCCCGGGTCGGGGTCGTGCACGCTCCACTGTGCTCGGTCGGCGCGCACGAACACGCCCTGCGCGATCCGGCTGCCGGCCGGGATGTGGGTCGGCGCGTGTGTGAAGTTCAGCAACTGCAGCCGCAGTTCGTCCTCGGGGCCGCAGTAGTCCTCGTCGATGACGCCCACGGCGTGCGGCTGGAGTACCCCGAACCTCCGCGGCGTCGAGGAGCGCAGGCACACCAGCAGGCACCACCCGGGCGGCGTGGCGAAGACCAACCCGGTCCCCACCAGGGCGATCTCTCCCGGTGCGAGGTCCGCCGCTTCGGCGGTGCACAGGTCAAAGCCGCTGGAACCAGCGGTGGCGTAGTGCGGCTGCTGCGCGGAGTCGTGCAGGCGGAGGATCGGCACATCCATGGGTTGCTCCAGGTCGGGTGGGCACGGGTTGCGGCTGACGGGGCTGGAGCCTACCTGCGGAGAAGGGCCGACGGCGAGCGCTGTCTGCCGCTGTGGACCGGGTCTGAACCCACCGAGGACCACGGTCGTCCGGCACAGGTCGGCGCCGGGGCGATCGCGGTAACTGCTGCGTGCTGCGCTACTGGCCTTCCCCGCCGTCGGTCCCCGGTCGCCGTGGAGACCGCTCGGCCCCGCCGGGCCCTGAGCGCCGAGCGACGCTGGCCAGCCGGTAGCGCCGTATCCGAGGCCCCCGACCGGGGGCCTCGAGCGACTCCTCGGGCAACAGCAGAAACCGTCGTGGGGTGCTGGGCATCGGGTTGGAGAGCGAACGGTTCATGCGAGGATATTGGCGCACGGCGCCCTTCGCGCCTTTGGACTGCGGTCCAAAATGTGCGAGCCGTGGGTGCCCTGGATGGTCTGGCCGCAGGGTGAGCAACTGTAGCCGGCGGACCGCCCGTTTTGGAAACGGTCAGCCGAGATCGAATGCGGCCTGGATTGCGTAGCCGATGGCCTGCTCTTGGCTGTCGAGCAGCACGCCGATCTGCGCTCCCACAGCATCCGTGGGGATCGTGGTGATGTTGTCGCAGCTCACAACAGAAGGTCCGCTGAGACCGTTCGCCGCGTCGAGGAGCACCTCGGTCGAGAGCCCGCGGATGGTCGTCGTGATCGGCGCGACGGTCACCGTCGTAAGGTGCGGGCGTACGAGCTCGCGAGTGAGGAGCAGGACGGGCCGGGCCTTGTCGAGGTGAGCGATGTGGATCGGCCGCATCAGGCAAGCGCGGAGGGCAGGCCCGCAGCGTGCTCGGCCAGTCCGGCAAGCTCCGAATCCGGACCGGTACGGGCCAGGATCTGGGCATCGCGCGCGGCAACCGCCCGCCGGCGCTCGCGCTCGAGCGCCTTGGTGACGACCGCCGCCCGGCTGCGTCCGGCGCCGGAGTCGACGAGCCCATCGACGAAGTCGACGAGCTCGTCTGGGAGGCGAACAGCGATCTGCTTGCTCATCCCATTATGGTAGCAGTGTGGTAGCAGCCGCGTCCTTGGAGGCATCCCCGGAATGACGGAGCCCCAGGGGGATCACCGTCGAAACGGGAGAGCCTTACCTGGGGCATTCAGAGACCAGTGTAGGTGGGCGCCGTTACCCGGCCGGCGCAACCCATTCCCGGCGCTCGTGGTCCCATCGTCCACTGGTGCGCCCGGCGAGTACCGGATCGAGGAAGGCGGCGGCGCGGTCGAAGGCGGCAATGAGGTCCGCCTCGACGTGGACGGTGTCGGCCAGGCGCTTGTAGGGGTCTCCCCAGGTGGCCGGGGGCGGTGGGAGACAGGTGGGTAGTGGCTGGCGGGCACGCTCGGCGAAGGTGCTCTCCAGCGCGTGCCTCAAGGCGCCGCCGCCGATCGTTGTCGAGTTCGCGATCAGCAGAATGTCGACGAGATCCTTCGGGCGGGTGCTGGGCTGTCCTGAAGCTCCGTATCTGCGGGTGTAAGCGTGGACCTTCTCGGCGAGGTGCTGCGGGAGGGGGATCGCCGGAAGCGCGAGCGGCTGGATGCCGGCGAAGGAGAGCAGGTCTGAGGTGTGGATCGTGTCGGGTGTCCAGGAGGCCGTGTCGCTGAAGCCGATGTCCACGAGGAACTGCTCGAAGGTGCGTCCGGCGAGCTGGGCGGTGACGTGGAAGCGCACGGCGAAGAACTCGTCGGTGTCGTCCAGCTCGTCGGTCCTGGTGGCGGCGAAGGTGAAGAAGTCGTCCATCGCGAGCTGCTGGGCAGCGGTGATGTCGCGGATTGCGGCGGCCTCGTCGTCGTCGCGTCCGAGGTCAATGTCCTTGGTGGAGCGGGTGGTAGTGGCGAGGCGGAAGTCCAGCGCGAGCGCACCCTTGAGCACCCACCGATCCGGTGCCACGGCGAGGAGTCGGCGCAGGAACAGCTCGAAGGCTACGCGCTTGCGCAGCCTTGCCAGTCCGAAGCCGGTGGCGGCAGCCTCGTTCTTGAGACGCTGCTCAAGCGCTTGGCGGAACGCGGCGGCGCTTGTGTACTTCACGCGCTCGTCTCGATAGAGAGGATGGCCTCGATCGTGTGCCGCTTGTGGCGGCGCTCGGCTTCCTCCTGTAGCTGGTCAGCTGTTGGCAGCCCCCGGCGCAGAGCCTGCCTCACGGCCATCGAGAGCTGCTCGGGCTGGAGGCGGTCGGCGACATCGAGCAGCGTGCGCACGGGGGCAGTCAGCGGCAGCCCGTCACGCCAGACCGTTGCAATGTCTTCGTTGTCGGGGTGAGTATGGAGAATGACGCCGGTGGGCCGACGAAGCCCGCGGTGGCGGCGTGGGACGAGAAGGTGGATGGCGTCGGGGATGTGGTCGCTGAGGTCAAGCAGCGCGAGCGCGCTGTCGTGGGAGAGGAGCGCATCGGCGCCTCCAACGGCCATCCACGCCTCGCGCATGTCGTCGTGCTCAGTGGTCGGGAAGCCCTGGACTCGGTACAGCCCGCGGCGGATGCGCTCGAAGCGCCCGCGGCCCACGTGGTGGTCAAGGAGCTGGCGACTGATTCCATGCGTGCGGGCTTGACTCGCGTTGAAGTAGCCGCCTTGCTGATATGCCTCGGCCTCCAGACCGAGCACGTCGGGGTGTGGCGCGTCCTGCATAGGACAAGTATAGCTTGTCTTTCGCGGACGCATTGGCTACCTTCCGCCTTCGTCGCGCCCTTGACAAGCCCACTGACCGGCGTCGAACCAGTGCCGTTGATGAGTTCGTCGGCGCCGCGATGGATCAAGTCCCTTCCGTCCCCCGTGGGGTTCCGTCACCCGTGGCGATGAACGGAATAGGAGTCATGACACCTACGGGTTCCGCCGGCCTCGTCGCGCTCGTAACAGAGGACCACATTTTTGCCGTCCATAGGCGCCTGTATCGTGACTTCGTCTTGCCTGAAATCGACCTCAACTCCATAGTAGTTCAGAATCTTCAGAACGCACTTACGGAGGCAGTCCGTGCAAGCGAGGAGGGCGTACAGCGTTTCATCGAGCCCGCGAGCGGCACGCTACGCATTGCGCTCAGCCGACGCCCACACCTAATCTTCGGCCGCCGAGGCTCGGGCAAGACGAGCCTGCTGCGCAAGGCAATCGCCGAGCACAACCTCGACCGGCGGCCTAGCGCGTTCGTTGACCTGGAGCCGTTCAAGGGGCACACGTATCCGGACGTCCTCATCAGTGTGCTGATCGAGTTCTTTCGAAGTCTGAAGCTCTGGCTGGATGAGGCGGCGGTAGCTCCTGCCAACCGAGCTGGAATCTGGAAGAGGTGGTTCTCAAAGCCCCGAAAGGGTCCACTGGCCCGGGCGACCGCCCAGGAGATCAGTGCTGAGGTCGAGTCCATCCTTGCGAGCCTGGAGGATCTACTTCATTCGCAGGACCACGCTGAGATCGAGCGCCGGTCCCAGGTCGCAGCGAAGCAGGCGTCCGAGTCTCAGGCGTCGTTGTCCGTCTCGGGGCCGGCCACCGTCCCGATCAACGTGGGACTGTCCGCAGGAGAATCCTCGTCGCAGGAGCGCACTGAGGAGATGTTGGAGAAGCTACGTCGGTCGAAGGCCAACTATCTACACCGAAGGATCCTTGAGTATCAGCGAGTCCTGAAGCGCGTCGTGGATCTGGCCGACGCAGATGGACTCCTGATCCTTGATGACCTCTATTACATCAGGCGCTCAGATCAGCCACTCGTTGTTGACTACTTCCATCGTCTGACCAAGAACCAGCGCCTTTGGCTAAAGGTCGGCACGATTCGCCATCGGTCCAGTTGGTATGTACGTGGCGATCCGGCCGTTGGCACAAAGCTCGGCGACGACGCTGACGAAATCAACTTGGACATCACGCTGGAGAAGTACCGCACCGCCAAGACGTTTTTGACACGCGTCTTCGGTGAGATTGCCGAGGAATGCACAGTACTGCCGAATGACCTCTTGACAGACGGTGCAGTGGATCGCCTCGTGCTTGCCTCCGGTGGCGTCGCACGTGACTTCCTCTCAATAGCCAACAAGGCTATCAGTGTGGCTCGCGAGCGTGGCAAGACATACCGCGGTGTCAAGGTCAACACGGAGGACGTCAACCAGGCATGTGGCGAGCATGAGGCAACGAAGCGCGAGGAGCTGTCGAGCGACGCGGGCGGCGACGAGGTTCCCCTGATAAATGAGTTCGAGCGCATTCGCCGATTTTGCCTGGAGGACAAGCACGTGAACTGCTTCTTGGTCGAGAAGGACGCGCCTAGCGCGGGATACGGACACGTCCAGGAGCTCGTTGACCTCAGGCTGCTCCATTTGGTCAAGTCCCGAGTCACTGTTCGCGACCGGCCGGGCAAGATTTACGAGGCGTACTTGCTTGATCTGAGCCAATACACCGGTGAGCGCAAGAAGCGTGACATGAAGATCCTTGAGTTTTGGAAGACGGGCGCTGAGGACGAGTTCCGGCGCACCGCACTGATCTACGATCCGTCCTGACTAGAATGTGAGACGCTTCCAGCATGGGCGATATCATCGGCGTATCCGGAGTGGTCCCGTAACGCGAACAAGGAGGCGAAGCCGACGCCTCCGGTGCACGTAGCGGCGGCCACCCGGCCGCGACAACTCCCGCCGCCTGGGGTGCCCGTAGTCCCCGCGCACCCTCGACCACCGACTCGTGCGTCCCCTCGGTGCTGCTTTTCGCTCGCGTCGCATTCGTGATCGATACGCCCACCCCATCCGGTGGCGCCGTGTGTTCATACGCCCCAGCTCGCGCGGTGTCCCATCAGCGCTTCTTCTGCCCACCGCCTATCTGCTGCGTCGAGCTGTGCCCTGACGGATCGACGATCTCATGGATACCGGTTACTACGCCGATCATCATGGCAACAATGGTCAAGAAGATTCTCGCCGCCTTCGAGTGGATTCCCAACCATGCTCCTAGCGCCACGAGCAGGCCACCAACCACAATGGTTCCCACCAAAGGCCAGCCTATAAGCCAGCCTGTCGCCCAAGGAACGACGGTAGTGGCGAGCCCAACTGTAGAGATGACAGCGGCTGCGCCGCCACGGACGAATCGTTCGACACGCGCGCTTCGCCGCTCGGCGAGGGTCGCGCGGGCCTCAGCAGCCGTGATCCGCTCCTCCGCCACTGCTCGCTCGCGTGCGGTCTGACCCGACAGCTCTGCCAACGCGTGATCAAACTCCTCGCGCGAAGCCCGCTCTGCATCGGCCCGCTCACGCTCGCTAGTGAACTCATCGTTCGCGATCTTGGCGCGGGTTTCTGCCTCAGCGCGGGCCATGCGCTCTTCCTCAAGCAGGCACTGCGCATCAGCTAGCTGCTGCTCCATCTCACGACTCTTCTCAGCGACGATGGCATCGATCTGCGCTGCGCGCTCGTCGTCCGACTTCGCTTCAATCTCAACCATCGCCGCAGAGTCAAGCATCACGCGAGTCGCAACCTCCTCGGTCGAATCCTCAACCATCAGATCGATCCGACCAAGCACTTCAGCTACCGTCTGGTGGTTGATTACGCCGCGCGGGCGCAGCGAAGGTGTGTCAAGCAGATCGACCAGGGTTTGCGTGTAGTCCTCGGTTCGAGGCGTGAAGCCGCGCACGATCTGTGTCCAGGCAGTGAGCGAGACGGCAAACGGCAGAGCGCCGGGAGACCTGTCGGCAAGACCGTAGGGAATCATCGCTCCGTCTCGCGTAAGGAACCAGTAGCCAGCGTTCGAGAACTTGCGTTCATGCTGACCTCGTAGTTTCTCGATCAGCAAACGATGCTTAACGTCGTGTTCCTTGACAGGATCGGGCTTTCCCTCTCCACCACGGATGCGTTCAAGTAGGGACATCTGCTCGTTGACGGCGTCGCGGCTGCGATCGATTGCAGGACACCCCTCGTCCACAATCGCGATCTCGAGTCTTTCGAGAAGTCCCTCAACATGGTCGTGCAGATCACAGAAATCCTTAGGAGTGACCCCTGTCTCCCTGTACTTACGCCAATACGCGGTTATGAATGAGCCCTCGTCGCTGGCATCCGCAGCTATCTCGGCCAGTGCGCGCGGCGGAAGAGAGGTTCGTGCAAGCGCTTCCCGGCCATGACGAATGCTCTCCTTCATCTCGATGACCGTCCACGGCGTCACAGCAAGCTCGAAGCCCAGGTCGCGTGTCATGTTGAGCGCCCGTGTAGTGGACAGGTACGCGCGAGGCCCGTTGAGATTGAGTGCCGAGTAGAGCACATTCGTGTCCAGGTAAATGCGCTGCCCACGCGTTATTGCCTGGACGAGACGCTGTGCTTCCGGATCAAGTGTAAACACCGCCATCATGTACGCCGTTGTCATCAGGTTGGCGAGGAACGCACGCTGCGCTGCAGTGGGATTGCGGATGAACCGGCACAGGGCAGATGCACGCACCTCCCTCAGCGATGGCTCGCGTCGAGGTAGGAAGTCGAATCCCAGCTCCTCGACCTCAGTGAAGAACCGCGCGGCACGCTCTTCCTCCGGGTATAGGATGAGCGCTGCCTCTGCGCCATAGTGGATGAAGATGCGCTGGAGCCACGCCAAGAGGTCTTCGCGCAATGCCATGATCTCCTCTCCGCGAAGAGTGCTAGCGGATGAGGGCAAAGCGGCCTCCCACTCAGCCAGGGCAGTCGATTCGATCTCGTTCGAGCGCTCCACCACGGCATTCAGCTCGGCACGCGCCGTACCGGTGAGCAAGTAGCGCCCGTTCGTCCTCTCTACCCCGCCCGAGGTTGTCAGCGACTTGAAGACCTCGCGTAGCTCGTCGATATCGAGTTCGAGCCCCCACAGCGTCTTGCAATCCTCCCGACAATCGGCCAAAGACGCGAATCCCTCATCACCCGCCTCAAAGGCAGCGGCGAGGACGAGTCGGCGGCGAACGAACTCGACCGTCACGGCCCCATCGCCGAACGGTCCCCGTGGCCTGACCCCCTGAGTTCGGTCCGACCCTTGTGAGAGTTTCTTGCGCCCGCGATGGTGGGCGAGAAAGGAACTCTGATGAAGCGACGCAGGCATACGCCGGAGCAGATCATCCGCAAGCTGCGGGAGGCCGAGCGGATGCTCGGCGAGGGCAAGACGATCCCAGAGGCGGCGAAGGAGCTCCAGGTGAGCGAGCAGACCTATCACCGGTGGCGTAACCAGTACGGTGGGATGAAGGCGCAGGACGTCAAGCGGCTGAAGGAACTCGAGCGGGAGAATGTGTCGCTGAAGGCGATCGTCGCTGACCAGGCGCTCGAGGTGCGGGCGTTGAAGGAGATCTCCCGGGGAAACTGGTAGGCCCAGCCCGTCGGCGCCGGGCGGTCGCGATGCTGCGCGACCGTCTCGGCGTCAGCGAGCGCTGGGCGTGCCGGGTAGTCGGCCAGCACCGCTCCACGGAGCGCTACGAGCCCAAGCGCGCCGAGGACGACGCGGCGCTGCGAGCCGAGCTACGCAAGTTCTCCAAGGAGCGACCGCGATGGGGGTACCGGCGCGCGCACCACCACTTGCGCGAGCAGGGCTGGGATGTGAACCGCAAACGGGTGCAACGGCTGTGGCGCGAGGAGGGGCTGCGGGTCCCTGTGCGTAAGCGCAAGCGTCGCCGGCTTGGGGAGTCGACCGTTCCCGCGGCACGGCTGCGCGCCGAGCGTCCCAACCACGTATGGGCGTTCGACTTCCAGTTCGACCAGACCGCTGACGGCAGGGCGCTGAAGCTGCTGAACATCGTGGACGAGTTCACCCGAGAGTCGCTGGTGATGCTGGTGGGGCGCAGCATCGACGCTGAGATGGTCGTCGGGGCGCTGGAGCGCCTATGCGGCGAACGGCGTGCCCCGGAGCTGCTGCGGATGGACAACGGCCCGGAGATGACCGCGCACGCGCTGCGGGACTGGTGCACGCTCTCGGGCACAGGGACCGCGTTCATCGAGCCCGGCTCACCGTGGCAGAACCCGTTCGTCGAGAGCTTCCACTCCCGTGTGCGCGACGAGCTCTTGGACGTCGAGGAGTTCTCCTGTCTCGCCGAGGCGCGTGTGGTGATCGGCGACTGGCAAGAGGACTACAATCGCCGCCGTCCGCACTCCGCGCTCGGGATGCGCGCCCCCGTCGCGTTCGCCGCCGCGTACACCGCCGCCGAGACGATCGATCGCGCAGCGGCATAACCCGGGAGCGGGAGCCTGTGGACATGCCGCGTTGTGGACAGCAAGCTGCCCACAACGCTTGGACAACGCTTCGCGTTGCCCACATGCCCACAGGCCCAACCGCTACACCACGTACACTCCACAAGTCGACCCGTGTCCACGAGAACGGGACGGTCCATCCACCCACCCACTCTCACACGCGGTGGACCGAAAAACGGGGGCCGGCCAAGGCGACGCAACTTCTGCTTGAACTCGACGGTTGGTGCTGCGCTGTGCACGGTCATAACGAACGCATCTGTATATCGCAGAGACCGGTCGAACCGAATGTGTTTGCTGCGTCCCCGGTCACACCCACCCGTCCGGCGGTGCGCCAGGCTGCCATGCCCGCGTGACGCCGCCGCCTTCCTGGCGAAGTTCTCGGCTGTAGTCGGAGAGCTGCGCATGAAACGCCAGCTCGTGCCGTGGGTCCTCCGCCACCTGGTCGATCCAGTCGCGCCACACCACGAGTGCGCACAGCACCTCGACGTGCGCGGGGTCCTCCCACCAGCCGTCTTTCAGGTGCGCCAGCGCGTGCGGGTAGCGGCCGTAGAGGGCCACGATCGAGCCCCACATGTAGGACCGCCATTCCGGGTCGCCGAGAACGGGTTCGATCCAGGGCGCGTTTCGATCCGGGGCTGTCGCCGGCGAGGAGGCCGAAATCGAGGAATCATCGCGGCGAGGGTCCTTTCCCTCGGCGAGCCCGGTGCAAACCATCTGCGCCGCGATGCGGGACGCCGGTTCTCCCCGCTGCTCGGCGAGGGCCTCCAGCTGGGCCACTATTGGGTCGGGCAGGGTGATCTTCATGCGGTAGCTCATCGGGCTCCCTCTGTCGTGATTAACGAGCGCGCCGTATGCGCGCCTGGGGTTAATGACCGCGAGATCGCCAAACCGGCCAAGCAATTTGGGGACACCTGTGGGTCCCGCTCGGGACTCGATGCTTCTATGTTTGTCAAGGTTCGCTATTTGCGGGTTTTGGGTGGCTGTTGAGGAGGCGGTAGAGGTGCCGGGCGGTGTAGCGCTTGAGGCAGCGCTTGATTTCTCGGGTGCTGCGGCCTTCGGCTTCGCGGCGGGCGGTGTAGGCGCGTGTGCGGGCGTCGTCGCGCATCCTGCAGAGCACGATCGTGTGCAGCGCACGGTTGAGCTGGCGGTCGCCTGGGCGGTTGAGGCGATGCCGGACGGTCTGTCCGGAGGACGCCGGGACTGGGGCGACGCCGCCGAGAGCCGCGAATGCTGCCTCAGAGCGGATGCGCCCAGGGTGGGAGTAGGCGCAGAGGATCTGGGCTGCGACGATCGAGCCGACCCCCATCTCGTCCAGGAGCCTGGGCGCGACGCGAGTGACGATCGGCTCGATCTCGCGCTGAAGCTCGCTCGCTTCGTCTTCGAGGGCGAGCGCGCGGCGGGCACTCGCGCGGATCGTGATGGTCGTTGCGCGATGCTCGCTGCTGAGTGTCGGGCTGATCCGCAGGCGTGCGGCCTTTGCGAGCCTGCTCGCGGGTCGCCAGACCGCGCAATCCTTCGCGCAGCGACGGCGGGGCGGAGACGAGCAGCGCCTTGAGCAGCAGGATCGCTGCGCGCTTTGAACGCACAGCACTGTCACGGGTCGCGAGCAGCACGCGCAGCGCCTCGCGCTCACCACGCAACCGGGGTTGCGCGAGGTGCTCCCGGGAGAGTGCCTCGCGTGCCGCGCGGATCGCGTCCAGCTCATCAGACTTCGCGTGGTCACGGCGGGCCGGCCGGCGAGGACGGTCGACCTCGAGCACGAGCTCTCCCTGACCATGCAGGAACGCGGTGAGCCCGGCGCCGTAACTGCCGGTGCCCTCGACCGCCCACGCACGGCGTCCCGGCGCGCTCTCCCGCGCGAAGCGCAGCAGCCGCCGGTAGCCCCGCTCGTTCGCGGCGACGGTGGTCTGTCCCTGCACGACCGCGGTGTCCGCTGCGAGAACTGCGGCGCTCAGCGAGTCGCGGTGCGTATCGACGCCGAGCACATGGTCGGCTTGGTCTGCCAGCATGGAATACGACCTCCTGTTCTGGGGGTTTGACTGTCGGTACTCGGCCTGGGCAATAGGAACCGCGAAGGGCAAGACTGTGATGAGTCACGCCCCGAACCACCGGGGCGGACAGGCTTCTGATCAGGCCACCAGCGGCGGCCAGGCCGGGACCGGCAGCAACAGACGGACAAATCGGCTGTAAGGCACCCACGCCAAGACGCGAGGCCAGTGCATGTGGGAGTCACGTCCATCGCTACCGGGAGCCAGCCTGAACACCAGGCCCGACGTTCCCCCGCGGGGGAACGTCGACAACACAGCGACCACCGATCGCCAACACCTCACGACACAGCAATCACTGTGCCGAAGCATCACAGTGCATCTAGTCTGTGCTTCCTGGGTGCTTCCTGGGCGTGGTCCTGCGAGCAACTGCGCGGGCGAGCCACAAGTGCGCGACGCATCTCGGGAGATGGCCGAGATGCGGTGGACTGCGACTCGATCGCAGGCCGTGTCGGTTTGCCCGGGGGGCGATGGGAAGGCCGTAGCGTGGACGCTGTCGAGGACGCTGGCCGAAAAGTCGTTGGCCGGTCTGGGCAACTCGCGGTCATTAACACCGATGGCCCCACACGACCGCCCGCAGCCCCACTACCCCGAGCGCCCACACGCCATACTCGACGCGGCCTTCGTGGAGGCCGTCGCACGACGGGTGGTCGAGTTGATGCGTGGCGAGGGCGTCTCCTCCTCCTCTTCTTCCTCCTCCCGAGGACTTGTCGACGCGGCAACCCTGGCCGCGGAGCTTGGGGTCACGCGCTCGTGGGTCTACGAACACCGCGCCGAACTCGGCGCCATACAGCTTGGGGCCGGCGCAAAGCCACGCTTGCGCTTCGACGTTCAGAGTGCTCGCGAAGCGCTCATCGGTGGCAGCCAACGGCCGCAGGCAGACGTCGCCAACTCAACTGAGGCCAAGCGTCCGCCTGTTCGCCGTCGCGGCCGTCCTCGTTCGGCTGACAGTCTGCCGCAGCCCGGTGGCGTTCTCGCTGTGCGTCCCCGCCGAGCGACGCGCCCACCGGGAGCGGCACCATGAAGAACTGTATGCAATAGGGCGGTTCGAGTTCGACCGCTCCGTTCGGCTGCCGTTGGGGAGGAAACGGTCGTGAGGGGTGGTAGTAGAAGGGCGTATGGCCGAGCGGCGTGCGAGAGGCGAGGAGTTCGCGAGTCGGGTCAACCGGGCTGTCGAGCTGCTGGCGTCGGGGTGTCGGCCGGCGGGCGCGCGGAGAGCGATCGAGCAAGAGTTCTCGCTCTCGGCACGTCAGGCACTTCGGTATGTGCGGGCCGCTCAGGCGTCGCCCAGCGGGATGGCCGTGCCGGAGGCGACTGCGACGTTCACGGTGCGACTGCCTGTGTCGGTGATCACTGCGGCTCGTGCGGGTGCGAAGGGGCGTGGCGAGGGGCTCGGGGCGTTGACCGCGGCAGCGCTTCGCGGCCATCTGGCGCACGAAGGTCGGTCCCAAGGTGGCTCTGCGGGTTGAGGTCCGCTACGTCGGCGACAGGCTCGCTGGCGCGCGGCTTGCTCAGGCCTACGGTTTCTGTGTTCCCGAGCGTCTGCGTGTTACGGGCAAGACAACCGAGGAGGTAGCTGGTGATGGACGATTCGAAGCCGAACCAGGGGAGGATCGCCGCGATCTACGCCCGGGTCTCAACGGATCATCAGCGCGCGCAGGGGACGAGCGCAAGCCAGGTCGACGAGCTGCGTGAGCTCGCCACTGCCCGCGAGTTGGTTGTCGGTTCGGAGTTGGTGTTCTGCGACGAGGGAGTTTCCGGGGCGACGCTCGTTCGCCCGGCGCTCGAGGGGTTGCGTGACGGCGCCGCGGAAGGGTCGTTCGAGGTGCTTTTGTGCCATTCGCCTGATCGCCTCGCGCGTCGCTACGCCTACCAGGTGCTGCTGCTCGACGAGTTCGCTCGCGCCGGGGTCGAGGTCATCTTCGCGTTCGAGGATGAGCGCGCCGAGACGCCTGAGGGCGAGCTGCTGCGTCAGATGCAGGGGATGATCGCTGAGTACGAGCGGGCGCAAATCGCCGAGCGCACCAGGCGCGGACGGCTTCACCGCGCCAGGTCCGGGTCGCCCGCGGTGCTGGGCCGTGCTCCGTATGGCTACCGGTATGTGCGTCGCTCCGAGCACGCTGACGCGTACTTCGAAATCGACGAGGTCAAGGCGGGCGTTGTGCGTGAGGTCTTCCGTCGCTACGCGCATGAGGGGCAGACGCTGGCGGCGATCTCCGACTGGCTGAACGAGACCGCAACGCCCACCACGACGCCCGGCAAGACGTGGCATTCCTCGACGGTCCGCGGGATGCTGGTCAACCCGGCATATCGCGGTGAGGCCGCGTTCGGCAAGACCCGCGTCACGGGTGCGCGTGGAAAGGCGACGCGCCAGGCACGCCAGCGCGGGGCGCGTCAATCGCTCGCTCCGCAGCGCACCAGCGCGCCGGAGGACTCCTGGACGATGATCGCGGTGCCGGCGATCGTCGATGACGATACTTTTGCGCTCGCTCGCTCACGCCTCGAGCGAGGTGTCCGATTCGCCTCGCGGAACGCCCGCAAGCCGAGTCTGCTGCGCGGTCTACTCGTCTGCCGCGAGTGCGGCTATGCATGGCACCGGGTCGAGAAGAGCAAGCGGTCCAAGCGGGCGTTCTACCAGTGCGGCAGTCGCTGCCTGCGGACCGCAGAGCGGCGCTGCAACAGCGCGCCGGTACGCGCCGAGGAGCTCGACCAGCTCGTGTGGGGCGAGATAACGCGCCTGCTCTGCGAGCCGGATCTGGTTCGTGCCGAGATCGACCGCCGGCTGCAGACCATGCGCGAGACCGACCCTGCAGCCCGTCGCAGCGAGACACTCGCAGTCGAACTCACACGCGCCGAGCGTGCGATAGCACGGCTCGTCGACGCCTACCAAGACGAGCAGATCACGCTCGACGAGCTACGTGCCCGCATGCCCGAACTACGCCGCCGCGAACAGGCATTGCGTGCCGAACGCGACGCGATCGAAGCCGACATCGAGGACGCCGCCAACTACCTCAAGCTCGCCGAGACCATAGAGACCTTCACAAGCCGACTCACATACGGGCTGGACGACATGCGCACCGACGAGCAAGCGCGAGTCCTACAACTGCTCGTCCGCGACGTCCTGATCGGCGGCGAAGACGAAACCGTGACAATCAGACACTCAATCCCCCTGCCATCCAGCGGCAATAACCCCGGACCACCATTGCATACAGCACGCCATGAGGTCCGTTCGCTTCGGGCGCCCCTCGGTGGCGTGTCTCGCAGCGCCCTCTGTTCACGCAGGCAGGAACTCCAAAAGCCATCACGGCACGCCGACCGGCGTAGAGCCGGCGTCGCCAGCGTATCCGTCTGCGGCGGTAAGATGAGATCAAGCCGCTCGTCGCCCTTGGCGATGAGCAGAATAGGAGCGATCACAATGAACCCCGTCACGCAGATAGCGCCTGAGCACTACCGCACAGCCGAGGAATCGCGCGAGGTCTTCGATCGCGCCACGCATCGCTACCTCGACATGAGCGGCGATGAGTTCCTCACGGCGTGGGACGCCGGCGAGTTCGAGGACGTGGAGCGCCCCGAGGTCGCGCAGGTGGTAATGCTGCTCCCGCTCGTTGGCCGGTCGTAGCCCCGCTGAGGCGGTCGCCAACTTCCTGGCCCCGCTACAGCGAGCGGTCTCTTGCGTCACGCCGACGGTGCTCGATGTTCACGGCGGCTACCACGTGGCCGAGACTCCCCATGCGCTGACGCTCGGCGTCGAGGCGCCAGTCAGGATGCGAGGTCCCGGTGAGCTGGCGCTGAGAGTCACGCACCACTATCGGATTGTCGAGGCGGAGGGCGCGCGAGGCCCGTGGAAGGCGAGCAGCGTCGGCTACCTGTACGCGCTCGACGACGCGCAGTCCCGCGAGGTATTGGCCTACCACTGGCACCCTGAGGGGCGCGGCAAGGAAGCACATCCTCACATGCACCTGGGGCAGGGCGCCCTGGTGGGCCACGAGCGGCTGAACGGTGCCCACCTTGCAACGGGCCGGGTGGCGCTCGAGTCGCTTTTGCGCTGCGCTGTCGCCGAGCTTGGCGTGGAGCCGTTGAGGGACGATTGGCGCGAAGTGCTCGATGCCAGCGAGCGGCACTTCGAGGAATGGCGGACGTGGCCGAGCCCCGCGAGCTGAACGGCGCGGGCTACAGCTTCGCGCGCTTCAGCAGTTCCCACGCAGGAACGCCGAGGCCAGACGCGACCTTCAGCAGGACGCCGAGCGTCACGTTGAACTCGCCGCGCTCGATGGCGCTGAAGTAGCTCCGATCGATGCCTGCCGTCAGCGCGAGGCGTTCCTGAGAGGTGTCCTGCTCCTCACGGATTGCCCGTATGGCGTCGCCGAGCGCCAGTTGAGCGGACGTTGGATGTTTCCCCTTCGGCATCGTCTGGAGCGTCGCCCATTGACGTGCCAATATCCACGGAGTATCATTCCCATCTTATACGTCAAAGTGCCCCCGCGCCGGTTGCACGGCCGGGGGCGTGGCACCGAGAGCGGATACTCCCGGCGCGCTGGACACCTTACCCGGTGCCCCCTCGCTGAAAGCCTCTCCCGGGGCCTCCAATCGAACGGAGGAACCGACCATGACACGCAGGATGAGCAGGGCGAAAAAGCTGTGGATGGCCGAGCGGGCCGTCGTATTGCAGGTGCTCCGCGACGATCACGCAGAGCTATGGAAGCTGGAGGAGTTGGAGCAAGAGATACCGGGTCTGCCCGTGGAGATCGTCCGGCAGGTGGTCCGGAGCCTGGGGGGCGTGGGCGTCGTGGTGCTCGGCGAGGGGACATGCAAGGCATCGCGGGCGGCGAGGCGCATCGATGAGCTGGGGCTGATCTCGATATGAGTGCCACCGTCATCGAGTCGCTGGACGAGCTGAAACCGCCGACAGTCGTCGAGGGCCCTGTCGAGGTCGAGGTCCCGACGTTCCACGCCTTCAGCGAGGAATGGTGGGTGCGCAACGAGAAGCGATTCGCCGCGAAGACCCGGACGGACTACCGTTGGCGGCTGGAGGCCCACCTGCTGCCGTACTTCGCGGAGATGCGGTTGGACGCGATCACGTTCGACACAGTGGAGCGCTATATCGCCGCCAAGCTCGCCGAGGACAAGCCGCTCTCGCCTCGGTCGATCAACATGACCGTGATCCTGCTTGGCGCGATCTTGGAGGGCGCGGTGGAGCGGGAGCTGATTGCGCGCAACCCAGCGAAGGGCAAGGGCCGCAGAGTCCGCGAACGGGCGCCCAGCCGCTCCTACCTGGAGACGGCGGAGCAGATCGCGGCCTTGCTGGACGCGGCCGGCGAGCTGGACCGCGAGGCCACGAAGGAGCGCCGTCACGTCGAGCGTCGCGCGATGCTCGCCACGCTCACGTTCGCGGGGCTGCGGATCGGCGAGCTGTGCGCGCTGCGCTGGCGTAACGTGGACCTCGCAGCCGGGTGGCTGCACACGGGCTCCAAGACGGACGCGGGCTACCGGGTCGTGAAGATTCGCGGGGCGCTACGGGACACTCTGCTCGACCTGCGCGCACGGTGGCCACAGGCAGACCAGGACGCCTACGTGTTCGCCACGCGCAGCGGCGCCCGGATGAGCACGGACAACGTGCGCTCCCGGACGCTCAGGGGCGCCGTGGAACGCGCGGATGCCAACCTCACCGCGCGTGGCCTGCCGCCGCTGCCGAACAAGCTCACGCCGCACTCGTTGCGGCGGACGTTCTGCTCGCTGCTGTACGCGCTCGGCGAGGACCCCGGAGTGGTCATGGACGAAATGGGGCACACCGATCCGGGCCTCGCGCTGCGCGTATATCGCCAGTCGATGCGCCGTGGCGAGGATGAGAAGGTCGCGCTACGCGCGCTGATCGAGGGTGGCCATTGGGCGAATATGGGCGAACGGGGTGATTTGGAGCCCTCGGACGCAAACGAGCGGAAGGCCGCTTAACGAGAAAGCCCCGCGGTAGCGTGACTGTTCAGGTCGTGGGGCAGGGGGTGGGAGCGGGGCCGCGAACGTTGTTGTGTGTCTCAGGGGCGACTGTCGTATGAGGATCTCGAGGCGCTTGTTGTTTCGCAGGCGGCGTTGATCGAGGAGTTGCGGTCGGAGATCGCGGAGTTGAAGAGGCGTCTGGCGGCCAGCTCGCGTAACTCGTCTCGGCCGCCGTCCTCGGATGGGCTTGCCAAGCCGCCGGCGCCGAAAAGCCTGCGCCGCTCGTCGGGCCGCAAGCCGGGCGGCCAGCCCGGTCGTGAGGGTCGTCATCTGCAGCGGGTGGAGCGCCCGGATGAGGTTCTTCGGCATGTCCCGTCGCGTTGTGAGGGTTGCGGTGGCGATCTCTCAGACGGCGAACCGGTGGGCGAGGAGGCACGGCAGGTGTTTGATCTACCGCCGGTGCGCTTGAGGGTCTGCGAGCATCGCGCGCAGCGGCGACGCTGCGCCTGCGGGCATGTGACGAGTGCCGGGTTTCCACAGCGGGGGTAAGCGCCCCCGCGCAGTACGGGCCGCGGATGCGGGCGCTTGGGATCTATCTGATCGCGGCTCAGCATCTGCCGTATAAGCGGGCCGCTGGGCTGCTCGCGGACTGGCTCGGTGCGCCGCTGTCGCCCGGGACGCTGATGGCGTTCGTCAAGGACGGCGCCGGTGATCTCGGCGGGTTCCTCGACCGGGTGCACGAGCAGATCATCTGCTCGCCGGTCGTGCATTTCGATGAGACGGGCGTTCGTGCTGGCGGAAGGGGGCGGTGGCTTCACAGCTCCAGCACCAGCACGCTGACCTTCTATGCGCTGCACGATCGTCGCGGCACCGAAGGGATCGCTCACGCCGGGGTGCTCCCGCGCTTCCAGGGGATCGCCGTCCACGACGGTTGGCCGCAATACCGCGCCTACACCAGCGTCATCCATGCTCTCTGCAACGCCCATCACCTACGCGAGCTGCTGGCGATCATCGAGGCAGACCCCGAGGGGCAATCCTGGGCCAGCAAGATCGACGCGCTGCTGCGCGCGCTGCACACCACCGTCGAAGACGCAAAGGCCGCCGGGGAGCAATCGCTTGACCCATGGACGCTCGCCTGCTACCGCGCCGCTTACGAGCAGATCATCGCGCTCGGCCACCAGCAGAACCCGCCACCAACCAAGCGGACGGGCAAGCGCGGCCCGATCCGACGGAGCGCTTCGGCGAACCTGCCGCGCCGTCTCGACGAGCAACGCGAGCACGTCCTACGTTTCGCTCACGACTTCCGGGTCCCGTTCGATAACAACCTCGCCGAGCGCGACCTCCGCATGATCAAGATCCAGCAGAAGACCTCAGGCTGCTGGCGCACCACGACCGGAGCCGACCGGTTCCTCGCCCTACGCGCCTACATCAGCACCAGCCGAAAGCAAGGCCGCGACACGATCAACACCCTCGCGCGACTCGCCACGCATCAGCCCTGGCTCCCCGCCACCGCCGGACCCTGACACCCACGCAGCGACCTGAACAGTCACCGATTAGCAGGGCTTTCTCAAGAGCGGATGATGGGACTCGAACCCACGACCTTCTGCATGGCAATTCGCCACGGGAGAAGTTTCTAGTTCGCGAGGCGCTTGTTAGTGCCATATTGGGTCTGCTTGCCCAAGGCCCCTCCGAGTAGTTTGGGGAGAAAGTTCGGGAGAAGGTCCGCCGATCCCCTGTGTATGCTGGAATAGTGAGCAGACCCAGAAATCGCCCGTTGCGCATATCATCAGTGATGCAGAGGGCTCGGACGGCACGCTGAGCGAGAGGAGCCAAGCAAATGCCTTCCCCCATCTCCATCTCCGGCCACATCCGTCTGCGGACCGGAAAGCGCGGCGGCGTTTGGTACGCCAAGTGGCGCGACGCGACCGGCCAGCACGAGAGGCGCCTCGGCAAGGATTGGAGCGCATCCGGCCAGCCTGCGCCAGGGTTCCTGCGCGAGAAGGATGCGCAGGCGGAGCTTGACGCGATCCTCGTGGACGCGCGCCGCGGCGCCGCGGCGCAGGGACGCACGGGGGTCACGTTCAGGGACGTCGCCGAGGGGTGGTACGCCTCGGGCAAGCTCAAGCGCGACTGGTCATTGAGCACCCAGCGCGACTATCGATCCGTGCTCGACCACCACCTGATCGAGACCTTTGGCGCGCTGCGGATCGAGTCGGTCAGCTCCACCCGCATCGAACGGTGGCGCGACGGGCAGGTCCAGGACCACGGTATGAGCCGCCGCAACGCCAACAAGCTGCTGGCGATCCTGCACGGCATCTTCGAGTACGCGGTGCGCAAGCACGGCCTGCTGCACAACCCCGCCCGCGACGTCGAGAAGCTGCGCGAATCCTACGACGCCGCGCGCTTCGACTTCTACTCGCCCGAGGAGGTCCGCAAGCTCGTCGCCAAGGCGGAGAGCTCTCAGGACGGCGTGGTGTATCTCACGGCGGCCTTCAGCGGCCTGCGACGCGGCGAGCTGGTCGCGCTGCTCTGGGAGGATGTCGACTTCGAGAACCACTCGATCCGCGTGTGGGAGACCGTCACCCAGCGCGAGCGTGGACGGCCGAAGTCGCGCAAGTCGCGTACGGTCCCGATGGTCGAGGATCTGGCTGGCGCCTTGAAGCGCTTGAAGGCCCGGGAGCGCCACACCCAGCCGAAGGATCCCGTGTTCGCGGGCGAGGACGGCGAGCCGATCGACGGCTCGGCGCTGCGCCGTCGCTACGTCGCCGACCTGGACCGGGCCGGGCTGCGCTTCCTGCGCTTCCACGACCTGCGCCACACCTTCGGGTCGCTGGCGATCAACTCGGCCTCGATCGTCCAGGTCCAGGCGTGGATGGGCCACGCCGACATCAAGACCACGATGCGCTACTTACACCACAAGAGCCGCGCGGACGACGCACGCCTCCTGTCGAGCGCCTTCCGGCCCAAGGCCAAGGCGCTCGACGCCGCCGCCTGACCGTTCCCGCGCGAGGGGACGTTTGACTGCTGCGGCGGCTAGAATGGGCGATTCGTGCGGATGTAGCTCAGCTGGCTAGAGCGTCGCCTTGCCATGGCGAAGGTCGTGGGTTCGAATCCCATCATCCGCTCTCCGAGGGAGTCACCGGCTGGTCGCCGCGTGATCTGAATGCACGAGTGGGATGCGTCATCCTTTGTCGTCGATGAGCGAGCTGCTGTCGTTGCGGGAGGTGCGTCTGCACTACGTGCGCGGAGCGCGTCATGTGGTGCGGGTGCTGGAGGGGGTGTCGCTGAAGGTCCGGGCGGGGGAAGTCGTTTGCGTGTGGGCGCAGCGTGGCCAGGGCAAGACGACGCTGTTGCGGGTGGGGGCTGGGCTCAAGCGGCCGGGTGGCGGCCGAGTGCTCTTCGAGGGCCGCGATGTGTGGGGAATGGCGGACGAGGAGCGTGCGGAGTTGTTGGGTGGGGGGATCGGGTGGGTCGAGCGCGTGGCGCCGGAGGCTGTCGGTGCGTCGATGCTGAGGTACGTGGCGATGCCGGCGCTGCGTGCGGGGGGGCGTCGTGGGGCGTATGCGCGGGCGGAGTGGGCGCTTGAGAGGGTTGGGGTGGCGCAGTGCGCGGAGCAGGTGTGGGGGAGCTTGGATGAGTCTGAGCGTGCGCGTGTCGCGCTGGCGCGGGGGATCGTGCGTGAGCCGAGGCTGCTGGTCGTCGATGATCTGGCGGCGATGCTCAGCGTCCGTGGGGCCGATGGAATTGTGGAGTTGCTCGCCTCGCTGGCACGAGAGCGGGGCGTCGGCGTGCTGGTGAGCGTCTCGGATTTGAGCGCGACGACGTGGTCCGACCGGGTCGCGACGCTCTACGGCGGCGAGATGATGGTGCCGCCCGGTTCGGGTCGTGGGGGTGGGGGTGAGGTGGTCGAGCTTCCCGTCCGGCCGCCGTTCGCCTCCGGCTAGATAAGCCGTTTGGCGGCTGTCTATCAGTTGTCCAGCTATCGGCATGGTTTTGTTGAGGGAGCCGATTCGTCGCGGATTTCGATACGGTCTCGGTTGTATGGCCAGTCCGACGCCGAGATCGCAGACGTCCGCGGGCGAGGTCGCGCTGGGTCTGGTGATCGAGCGGCCCGCCACGAGCTCCCGGGTGGTGCAGCGGTTGAACGAGCGTTTGGGCTCGACGCAGTTCGCGGTCCAAACGGTGTCCAGGGCACTCGATCGGCTTGAAAAGCAGGGGTTCGTGCGTGCGGCGGATGGGGAGTACGTGGCGACGCCGCGCGGGATCGAGCACTTCAAGAACTGGTTGTCCGCGTCGCTTCCGTTGCCGCCTGTGCGCGAGGAGCTGCTCGCGAAGATCGCGTTGTGCCGGGTGGAGGATCTCCCGCGGCTGATCGCGGTGGTCCGCGACTCCGAGCTGGCGTGCGTGGTCATGGTTCGCGATCTCAACCGGCGGGCGTGTGAGGAACGCCGTGCCGTGGCGAGCGTGAGGGAGTGGCGCAAGCGGACGTATGTTGTCGTGATGCGCGGGGATCTTGCGTGGTGGGAAGCGAGGATCAAATGGCTTCAGAACCTCCGCGGCGACCTGGAGGAGGAGTGGAAGCTCTTCCAGGCTGAACGGCGGGCCGCAGCGTCGCACCTGGCTTGAGGCGATGGACGCGCTGCTCTCGCTTGACGGAGTGAGCCTGCACTACCAGCGGGGGCGGCGTCATGCGGTGGTTGTGCTCGCCGGCGTCTCGCTTGACGTGTGGGTGGGGGAAGTCGTCTGCGTGTGGGCGCAGCGCGGCCGGGGCAAGTCGACGCTGATGCGGGTGGCGGCCGGGTTCGAGGAGCCCGTCGAGGGCCGGGTGAGCGTCGAGGGTACGAACGTTTGGGGTCTCTCGGACCGTCAGCGCTCGCGGCTGCTGTCCCGCTCGGTGGGATGGGTCACGAACGCAGTGCCGGAGCTCGACGTGCCCGTACTCGAACATGTCGCGATCCCCCTGAAAGTCGCGCTGGGCACCGACGTGGCGACCGGTCGTGCGCGCGATGCGCTCAAGCGGGTCGGCGCCGGGGATTGCGTCGAGCAGCGCTGGGGGAGCCTCTCCGATGCGGAGCGTGCGCTTGTGGCGCTCGCGCGGGCGATCGTAAGGGAGCCGAGGCTGCTGGTCGTCGATGATCTGACGGCGATGCTGAAGGGTCGTGAGGCCGACGATGTCACGCGGCTTCTCGCCGAGCTGGCGCAGGAGCGAGAGCTGGGCGTCCTGGCGAGCGTCTCGAGCATGGAGGAGGCCGCATGGTCTGAGCGGGTGGCGACGCTCTCGAGCGGAGAGCTGCTGGTTCCCGACGGCGACCCGCGGCGCAGGCGCAGCAAGGTTGTGGACTTTCCGGGCGCCGATCGGCCTGAACGAGGCGCGGGGCGTGGAGTGCCCGCGTAACGTTCGAGCTTGTGCTGGAGCTGCGCGATCTCGTCAAGTACTACCCGATCGGTGATGGGGAGCCGGTGCGCGCGGTGGACGGTGCCTCGCTGCAGGTGCACGCCGGGGAGATGGTCGCGTTGTACGGACCGAGCGGGTCCGGCAAGACCACGCTGTTGAACTTGATCGCGGCGCTGCTGCGCCCCGACAGCGGCGCGGTGATCGTCGACGGCCGCGACATCTCGACGCTCTCAGACAACGAGGCATCGCGCTACCGGCTGCACGACCTGGGCTATGTGGACCAGTCCCTGGATCTGCTGCCGGGTGGCAACGTGGTCCAGAACGCCTCGCTGAAGCTGTGGATAGCGGTCGGTGTCCACGAGGGCAAGCGCCGGATCGAGCCGCTGCTTGTGCGGCTGGGGTTGGAGGCGCGTCTGAAGCATCGCGCTGAACATCTCTCGATGGGCGAGCGCCAGCGGGTGGCGATCGCGCGGGCGCTGTCGACCGAGCCCAAGCTCGTGCTCGCGGACGAGCCGACGGGCAACCTCGATACCCAGCGCAGCGGCGAGGTGCTGGGGCTGCTGGGTGAGGTCTGCCGCGAGCACGGCACGGCGGTGCTGCTGGTCACCCACGACCCGCAGGCGACGGTGTTCGCCGACCGTGTGCAGATGCTGCGCGACGGGCGGGTTGTGGCGTTCGATCCGGATGCGGTGTTCGGGCCGCTGCTCGGGCGGTAGCCGGCTGATGCGGCTCTACGACATCGCCCACCTCTACAGGGTGCGCCTGAAGGCGAGGGTCGTGCTCGTGCAGGAGCTGTTCGCGATCGTGGGGATCGCGGTCGGTGTGGCGCTGCTGTTCGCCTCCCAGGTGGCGAGCACCAGCCTCACGGGTTCGGTGCGCCAGCTCACCAACGGGATCGTCGGCCACTCGCAGTACCAGCTCAAGGCACGCGGCTCAGAGGGCTTCAGCGAAGGAATGCTCGCCGACGTGCAGCGTCTGCCCGGGGTGCGCGCGGCGGTGCCGGTGCTCGAGCACGAGGCGAGCGTGATCGGCCCGACCGGCCGCCGGGCGGCGGTGGACCTGATCGCGACCGACCCGCGCTACGTGTACTTGGCCGGCCCGCTGCTGCACCACTTCTCGGCCCGGCAGTTGGCCGGTCAGCAGGCGCTCGCGGTCCCCGCCCCGGTAGCGCAGGCGATCGGCGCGTCCTCGCTTGAACCGATCGAGCTGCAGGTCGGCGCGAGCGTCGTACCGACTCTGCTCGCCGCGATCTTGCAGCCCTCGGAAATCGGGCCGCTGGTCCACAGCCCGATCGCGCTCGCGCCGCTCGCCTACGCACAGAAGCTCACCGGCATGCCGGGCATGGTGACCCGCATCTTCGTCCAGGCCAAGCCCGCGGACACCGGCGAGGTGCATGCAGGTCTCGTGAGGCTGGCCGGCGGGCGCCTGAACGTCGAGCCGGGAGACTACGACGCGACGCTCTTCGCGCAGGCCGCGACGCCGATCGACCAGTCCACGCAGACATTCGCGGCGATCTGCGCGCTTGTCGGCTTCATGTTCGCGTACTGCTCGATGCTGCTCACGATGCCCCTGCGCCAGGGCCTTGTCAGAGAACTGCGGCTCAGCGGCGCGACCCGCTGGGAGGCCGTCAAGGCGCTCCTCTTCGACGCGCTGGTGCTCGGCAGCCTCGCATCGCTGCTGGGGCTCGCACTCGGCGAGTTCCTCTCGATCCTCGTGTTCGGCTCAAACCCCGGGTACCTCTCGTTCGCGTTCCCCGTCGGCTCGCAGCGGATCGTGACCTGGCAGAGCGTCGCCATCGCCGTCGGCGCGGGACTTCTCGCCGCGTGCGTCGGTGTGCTGACCCCGCTGCGCGACATCTGGACACGCGCACGACGCACCGACGTGCCCCACGAGCGGCCGATTCTCAACTGGTGGACCGCCGCGACGCTCACCGGCGGCCTTGCCTGCCTCGCGGTGACGACCGTCATCCTTTTCGCTGCGCCACAGTCAGCGATCGTCGGCATCGTGACATTGATCCTCGCGCTGCTGTTGCTCCTGCCGCTGCTGATCGACGGGGTCGTCGCTGTCTTTGACCGCCTACAGCGTCCGATCGGAGCCGGATCGACCGAGATAGCCGTCATCGAACTGCAGTCGCCCAAGACCCGGGTACGGTCGGTGGCGATCGCTGCGACCGGAGCGATTGCTGTGTTCGGCAGCGTCACGATTCAGGGGTCGCACACAAACCTTCAGGGCGGCCTCGATCGCCTCGTGCATCAGCTATCGGTTGTCGGCAATTTGTGGGTCATTCCGCCTGGCGAACAGAACCTGTTGGTGAGCACCCCGTTCTCTGGCACCGCCGCATCCGCACTGGCGCGTCTACCGGGTGTTAGGGCCGTAGGGATGTACCGTGCCGGCTTCCTCGAATACAGCGGTCGTCGTGTCTATGTACTCGCACCACCGCCTACCGCCGCCGATCCGCTTCCGCCGAGCCAGCTCGTGACAGGCAACCTCGCGACGGCGACCGCCAGGCTTCGTGAGGGCGGGTGGGCAGTCCTCTCGCAGGCCCTTGCAGACGAACATCACCTGCACATAGGTTCATATTTCACCCTGCCCTCGCCCCGGTCAACTTACTTCCGCGTCGCGGCACTGAGCACCAATCTCGGATGGCCTCCCGGAGCGATCATCCTCAACGCTGCCGACTACGCTCGAGCGTGGGAGAGCACCGATTCCGGCGCGTACAACATCATGCTCGGGCGAGGCGCGTCATCTGAGGTAGTCGGTCGCGAGATCAGGAAAGCGCTTGGCTCTGCGTCGGGCTTGATCGTGGAGACCGCGCAGCAGCGCGAACAGAGCCAGCGGGCAGCGAGTCGTCGGGGCCTGGGGCGCCTGACGCAAATAGCCTTGCTGGTATTGATCGCCGGAGTCCTGGCCATGGCGGTATCGATGGGCACGCTGATCTGGCAGCGCCGCCGCCGGTTCGCGCGCATGAGGGTCCAGGGATTCCGCAGGGAGGTGCTGTGGTTTGCGCTCATCTGGGAGAGCGCACTGCTGCTCGGCACCGGCTGTCTGGTCGGAGCCGCCTTCGGCGTCTACGGTCAGCTTCTTCTGAGTCACGCCCTGCTGGCCGTCACCGGCTTCCCGGTGGTCTTCTCGGCCAGGATTCCAGCCGCTATCGGCAGCTTCGTGATCGTCACTGCCGTCGCAGCTGCGATCGTCGCGATACCCGGGTATCGCACAGCTGGCGTGCGCCCATATCCACATCCACACTCGTGAATGTTGCGCCGTCGACCCGAGTCGGAAACAAACCAGAAGGTGCTTTTCGTGTATCTGCCGGTTGGAGTGATCGTGGTCATGGGCGATGAAGTCGGCCCTATACACTCCCAGGATATACCTGCTCTGATGATAAGGACTCGATACCGCTTCGTCCCAGGCAAGCCTGGACTCTAACGAAAGCTGCGGCTCGTGAGCTGCTGTGGGGGCTGCGGGCCGTCTCTCACGAGGTCGGTGTATGGCGATGTCGAGCGAAGGCGATCCCGGACGCGTCGATACGTGCGGTTGCGCTCGACTCGCTCGTTGGTAAGCGTCCTCATCTGGACGGCGCGGCATTATTTTGGATTCTGCCGCGTCACCGTAACCTACACCTGTTACGAGCACTCGTCGCATACGAGGCCATTCTGGAGTTCCTCGACGACCTCCACGAGCGCACAACAAGCGCAGAAGAGGTCAATGGCCACCAACTTCATCTCGCGCTATCCGAGGCTGTCACTCTCGATGTGCCGATATCCGACTATTACTGTTACCACCCCCAGAAAGACGATAACGGCTACCTACGGGCACTCGTAGATGCCTGTCGCAAAGATTGCATCTCTTTACCGTGTTACGCGATCGTCAGCGAACTAGTCACTCGCGAAGCGTGTCGCGCTCAAGTGCTGGCGCTCAACCACGATGCGACGCATCGACACGACAGGCTCAGAGAATGGGTGGGGCTAGAGTTTCCAGACCATGAGTGCGATAGCTGGTTTGAGCTAAGCGGAGCTGCGACCGCTTCGCTCACCGTTCACGCTCTGTTGGCGCTGGCTGCCGAATCCGTATGCACCTCAAGCGACATCGATCGCATCCAAGCTGCCTATTTTCCGTGGTTGTCGCTGACAGCCACGATGCTGGACAGCTACGTCGATAGGGCCGAGGACGCTGCTCAAGGTGGCCATAGTTACATAGACTACTATCCCACCTTCGAGTTCGCCCGGCAGCGTATCGGTGAACTGATACGCCGGTCAACTCATGAAGTACTCGGTGTGCGCAACGGATGCCGACACGCTGTCATCGTCGCGTGCATGATCGCGATGTATATGTCGAGAGACAGCGCGCGTGTCTCCGAGAGCGACGCGACAACTCGATGCTTTATCCAGGCCGGCGGTTCTCTCACAAGGTTCTTGGGGCCAGTCTTGCGCATATGGCGCCTTGTCTACACCCTTCGTTCCGCTTGAAGGAGAGTGGGGATGCGCCGACGACCCGGTCGATCTGAATTGCCGTCAAGTATACACCTGCCCGCGGTGGCCCAGACGTGGGTTTTTTGGACATGGCCATTTAACTACCTGGAGTACTGTCGTAGTCGTTACGGCGGTCGCTTTACGCTGAATGCCGCCGGAATGCCACCATTGGTCTTCCTATCAAATGCAGAGGAGATAAGGACTATGCTGTTGGCCCCAGCCGACGTGCTTCATCCTGGGGAAGGCGGGGCGATGATTATGCCGCTTGTCGGTAAAGAATCTTTTATGCTACATGATGAGGATAGGCATACGAACGGACGTAGAACTATAGTTCCGGCCTTCCATGACAAAACAGTACAAAAACATGCTAACCTAATGACGGACATCATACTGCGTGAGGTGGCCTCATGGCCATATACAACGGCCATAGCGCTTCATCCAAAACTTCGTGCGCTGACGCTCGAGATCATTTTGCGACGGATCTTCCCCTCGTCAAAATCCACTACTGATGATGGAATCCCCGCGTTGCGCGACCGGTTGCTGGAGATGTTGTCGGTGACTGCAAGTCCCGTATTCCCGGAGCCTTCCCTACGTCACGGCCCGGGGCGGCGAATCTGGGAGCGCTTCCTACGCCACCGGGCAGAGGCCGACGAGCTGATCTACGCACTCATCGACAAGAACCGCGATACCCCCGCCGACCCTGGCGATGTGCTTACCATGATCCTCTCGGCGCGTAATCCGGACGGCTCGCCCGCATCGCACCCGCAGGTGCGCGACAACATCATGTCCATCATCCTCGCCGGGCACGAGACGACCGCATCGGAGCTGGCGTGGGCATTTCAGCTCCTGGCGCACAACCCGAGGGTGCAGGACCGGTTGATCGATGAGATCGACAGCGATGCAGGCGAGGAGTACCTGACGGCGACCGTCCAGGAGGTGCTGCGCCATCGCCCGGTGTTCCTCTTCACGATCCCCCGCGCGGTGGTCAAGCCAACCGAGATCGGCGGCTGGACGTACAACCCGCCGGCGCGGCTGCTCGGCTGCATCTACCTACTGCATCACGACCGGGGCATCTATCCCGAGCCCGACAGGTTCCGCCCTGAGCGCTTTCTCGACGCGCCGCCACCGCCGCACCTGTGGCTGCCGTGGGGAGGGGGCCGCAAGCGCTGCCCCGGCTTGCATATGGCGATGCTGGAGATGAAGACGGTCCTGCGCGCGGTGCTGTCGCGCGCGACGGTACTCCCTACCGGCAGGCGTATGGAGCGCCCACGCTGGCGCAGCGTGATCGTCACGCCCCACGCCGGCTCACGAGTGGTGCTCGGCCCCCGCGACCGCAGGGCCGCGAGCTTCGGTCCGGGACGCTCGCCCGGGCATCCCAGCGCCGACGCCCGATAGGCACACCCGCGACCTGGGCTCGTAGGTCGCGCCGCGTCAGCGAGATATGGAGCAACCGAACCGTCACAACTAGTTGCTAGGCAAGGCGGGACAACGTCGTCAGGATGCTTCCGGTCATGGGCGCGCAAGGCGACATCGCTCGGAGTTCAAGGGCCGAAGGAAGCGTGGTGCTGCCCTGGCGTGCGAGAGGGCAGGGGTACCCCGGGGTGCGGGCTGCGGGGATGTGGGTGCAGTGCCGTCGAGGGCTGCGCTGCCCCGGCAGGGGTGAGGGAGGGCAACCGAGTGGGCGGCGGGCCGGGCGTATCGGGGGGCGCGCGGCTCGTCGTCTCACCGGCAGACCCCGGTCGGGCAGGCCAGGGGACGTATGTCCAGAATGAGGCGGCCCGTGTTGACGCCCGATGGGGAGGTGGCCCGGTCGGTTCCGGTGCTGCAGGAGTCGCGGTATTCGCAGTCGCTGGAGTGGGGGCTCGAGGTTCTCGCGTGCTTTACGCCTGAGCAGCCGGTGCGTGGGATCGCGGAGATCGCGGGCGTGCTGGGAATAAGTACCTCGACGACGCACAGGTATGTCAGTACGTTGGAGCGCCTTGGGTACGTGGTGCAGGGCCGGCGGCGGAAGTATCGGCTGACGGTGGCGGTCACCAAGCTGGGGCTCTTGGCGTTGAGCGGGACGAGCCTTGGGGTACACGCGCGGCCGTTTCTGGAGGAGCTGCGCGCGGAGACGGGGTTCTCGGTCTATGTAGGGGTGCTTGATGGGCCGGAGGTTCTGGTCGTCGAGCGGGTGCGCGGCAGCCGTCGCGGTGAGAGTCTGTTGGATCCGGGTTTGCAGTTGGGTGCGCAGCGGCCGGCGTATTGCACGGCGATCGGGAAGCTGCTGCTCGCGAGTCTCCCCAAGCGCGCGTTGCGCGAGCAACTCGCGGAGGTGTCTTTCACGAAGCGGGGGCCGAACAGCTTGGCGGATAGGCGTGCGTTGCGCAGCGAGCTGGAGCAGGTCCGTGGGGTGGGTCTGGTTGTGGCCGAGGAGGAGTTCGCGGTGGGGGTGTATGAGATCGCGGCGCCGTTGCGCTCGGCGTCCGAAGTCGTGGCGGGGATCGGTCTTGAGGCGCACGGTTCGATGATCTCCCTTGGGGAACTGGTTGGTGCGCTCGGCCCGCATCTCCTCGCGGTGGCTGGTCGGCTCTCAGCGAGGCTGGGGTACCGGCGGGCTGATGAGCGGAGTGGCGGCCGGCTTGCGGTGGCGTCGGGCGGGGTGCTCGCGTGAGGGCGGCGCGGTCCCGTAAAGCGCGGGCAGCCGCCGCCGTCGGCGGGGACAGGTCGGCTACGGCGGATGCGGTGTGCGTTGAGTACAACGAGCTGCGCTATTCGCAGTCCCTGCAAGCCGGCTTGGCGGTCCTGCGGTGTTTCACAGCGGACAGGCGGGTGCGGGGTATCGCCGATGTCGGCGATGAGACCGAGCTTGGCCGCTCGACGACGCACAGGTACATGACGACGCTCGCGACGCTCGGCTATGTGGAGCACACGTCGTCTTCCAAGTACAGGCTCGCGCCGCAGGCGGCGAACCTCGGGCGCGTAGTCCTCGACAGCCAGCCGGTCCGCCAGTGCTCCCGCGAACGGCTCCGTGAGCTGCGTGAGCAGACGGGGTACGCCGTGAGTCTCGGTGTGCTGGAGGGCACTGAGGTGCTCTACCTGGAGCGCCTGCCCAGTTACGCGCGGGGGCAGTTCGAGCTCGACCTCGGAGCCCACGGGCTGCGCGTGGGATGTTGCGTGCCGGCGTACTGCACGGCGATGGGCAAGCTGCTGCTCGCGAGTCTCCCGGCGCCCGAGCAGCGCAAGCGCATAGCGTCGTTGAAGCTCACACGGCAGGGTCCACGATCAATCGCGACCAAGACCGTGCTCCGGGAGGAGCTCCAGTGCATCCAGGCCACAGGTCTTGCGCTCAGCGACCGCGAGCTCACGAACGCGCTGCTCTCGATCGCCGCCCCGATAAGAGACTCCAACGGCACGGTTGTCGCGGCACTGGCAGTCGAAGCGCCCACCGCCACGGTCGCCCCCGAAGACCTTATGCGCGATACCGCGCCGCGCCTGGCCTCCACTGCCGCGCGCGTATCTATCGGCCTCGAACTCGGCCTGGAGCAGGAACCCAAACACTCCGCGAGCCACACCAGTGAGGCGCAACATGGCTGAGAACAGGGACAGCATCCAGCGCAGCCGCACAAGGCGTGCTCGGGTCATCAGAAATCTTCGGTGCAACAAAATCTCGCAAAATGCGTAACTTTTCTTGGCCGCCATTATTGACTCGTCTAAGTTTCTTGAATAGAGTGCCTGTCAACGAGTGCGTGAGCGGAGTTCGCATACCCACACGGAAGAATCGCAGCCTGCTGAAACAATCGAAAACCCGAGGATTGGAGCGTTGGGATGCTAGCGTGGCGTGAGATAGCTAGGCGGGTTGGTGTGGCCGGGGGACGCTCGGGTGCCGAGGTGCTCGTGCTTGCGATCGTCGGCGTGTTGGTTTGGCTGCCGGGTGGGGCCGCTGCGGAAGGGACGGCTCCGTCGAATACCGCGTTGCCGGTGGTGAGTGGTAAAGCGGTTGATGGTCAGCTTCTGGAAACGACGAATGGCACCTGGTCGGGGACGACGCCGATCACGTACACGTATCAGTGGCAGGCGTGTAACCGGCAGGGCAAGGAATGCGAAAATCTGCCGTCGGCTACGGAATCGAGCTACCGCGTTACTTCGGCTGATGTTGAAGGGACCTTGCGGGCGGTCGTGACGGCGACGAACTCTGTGGGCTCGGCCCAAGCGGCGTCTGTCGTGACGGCGGAAGTCGCTCAGGGGCCGCCCGTGGCGCTTGAACCTCCGTTGATCTCTGGTGGGGCGTGGGAAGGCGAAACGCTCTCGGCGAACGGCGAAGGTTGGGCCGGGACTGGCGACGCGGCGAGTTACCAGTGGCGGCGGTGCAACGCTTCTGGGGCGGAATGCTCGGACATCGTTGGTGCTACAGGGCAGGAATACGCGCTCTCGAGCGCTGATGTCGGCCACACTCTGCGTGTACGAGTGGGTGCGGGTGGGACATCCGGTTCGCTCGTGGCGCTCTCGACTCCAACGCTCACCGTCTCTGCGAAATCCACTCTGAAGAACTCGTGGGCTCCGGGCATGTCCGGGACGGCGAAGACCGGACAGACGCTCACCGCGAGTCCTGGCAGCTGGGTTGGGGTCGCGAGCCTCTCCTACGCCTATAAGTGGCAGCGTTGCAATCGGGAAGGCGGAGAATGCGCCAACATCAGTGGGGCGACGTCGTCCACGTATGTGCTCGCCTCCGCAGACGCGGGCAAAACGGACAGGGTGCTCGTCACGGCCAGCGAAGAAGGAACGAATGCGGGAACCGTCGCGTCGGTCGGCGAGCTTATAGCGAGCGAAAAAGGCCCGGTGCTGGAAGCCGCGCCGGGGGTCTCCGGGACGGGTCTGCCGGAATACACGCTCGCGGCGACGACCGGCAAATGGGCTGGAACCGGCAACAGCTACGCCTACAAATGGCAGAAGTGCAACGAAGCCGGTGAAGCCTGCGCGGCGATCTCCGGCGCGACAGGCAGCACCTACAAACTGCCGACGAGCGTTGTAGGTTCCAGCATCCGAGTGCTCGTGACGGCGACTGCATCTGGCAACTCAACCGAAGCTCTGAGCGCGCCGGTCACGGTGAGTGCTACGGCCGTGGCCGACGTGTCGTTGCCGATGGTCTCCGGCACTGCGCAGGTAGCCCACACGCTCGCGGCGACCAATGGGCTCTGGACAGCCGCTGTGGGGCTCACCTACACCTATCAGTGGGAACGCTGCAACTCGAAAGGCGAAAGTTGCGCAAGCATTACGGGCGCAACCGAATCGAGCTACACAATGGTGTCGGCCGATGCTGGCGGTACCGATCGCGTGAAGGTCACGGCGACTGGCGGCTCGAGCAAAGTGAGTGCCACCTCAGCTGCCAGTGCTGTCGTTGCCGCCGGTTCCGGCAGCCCCGAAGTCAGCGTGGCGCCTTCGATCGAAGGCTACACGATTTCGGGTAGCACTCTGACCGCGCAGCCGGGGCTTTGGTTCGGGGAAGCACCTTTGAGCTACAAATACCACTGGGAAAAGTGCAACGCTGCTGGAGAAAGCTGCACGAGTATCGGCGGTGCGGTCAGCCAGACATATGTGCTCGGCAGCGCCGAAGTCGGCTCGACTGTTCGCGTGACCGTCACTGCCGAAAACCTCATCGGGAGCGAAAGCGCTGCCTCGTCCGCGAGTGAAGTGATCGAAGCCGCCGCATCGCCGTCTGTCAGCGAACGGCCCGCTGTCAAAGGGACGGCCCAGGAAGGCAACGAACTCTTCGCCGAAAACGGCACATGGACGGGCTCCCAGCCACTGCGCTACTTCTACCGTTGGGAGCGCTGCAACGCCGCCGGGGAAAAATGCGCCGTGATCAGCGGCGCGACCAAACCCGGTTATAAAGAGACCAGCAGCGATGTTGGGTCCACGCTGCGCGTGAGCGTGACGGTCACGAACTCGCTTGGTGGCGCCAGTTCGCTTTCGCCCCAGACGAGCGTGGTGGCGGGTAAAGAAGCCAGCGCCAAAGAAGCGATGGAACTCGCCGAAAAAACCGACCCGTCCGTGATCGCCAAACCTTCGAGCGCGACACTTGAAGGGCAGACCATCAAACCGAACGCCGAAGACGCCGGAGAAGGACTCGAGGCCACGAGCACCCTGACCAGCTCTTGGCTCTCAAAGGAAGCCAGCGGCGAATTCGCGGTCAACACCCCGATCGGCGAAATCAGCCTCAAACCCCTCTCCACCGCTGCGAACGCCACGACCACGCCCCTGATCGTCAACGGCGCGACGGCGGTCTACGCGGGCACCCAAGCCGCGACGGACATGATCGTGCGGCCTGAGCCGCTCGGCGCGACCACGATGCTCCAGATGCGCTCCTCCGCGGCCCCGACCTCCTTCAGCTGGCAGGTGGGACTCGGCGCTGACCAGAAGCTCCAGGTGCTCGCGAACGGCAGCGTCGCGGTGACCGAATCGGGAGCGGGCTCCGGCGTCGAAGGCGAAGTCGAAGAAACCGAAGAAAAACCGAGCAACGAAACCGCCGCTGAAACCAAAGGCGAAGAAGGCTACAGCGCCGAAGCCGCCGCCGAAGCCCTCCAAAACGCAACGCCGGAAGAAAGCAAACTCAGCAAACTAGCCAACTCCAAAACCAGCAGCACCGGCGAATCCAAACCCAAATCCGGCGAACTGCAACCCCAAGAAACCAAAGCCCAGTACGAAGCCGCCGTCACGGCCACCTCCTACGCGGAATCACACACCGAAAACACCACGCTCATGGCGCTCCCCGTCCCGACCGTAGTGGACGCCGAAGACCACACCGTGCCCGCGACCCTGAGCGTCGAAGGCAACACCATCAAGCTGAGCATCACGCCCGGCTCCGCGAAATACCCAGTCACGGCAGCGCTGTCTGCGGATGCCCCGACCAATGTTGCGAGCGCAAAACGCACACCTGCCCCCACCTACGGTCTCTCCAGCCAGCTCCCCCAACCCTTCGAGGAAGCCGAAGAAGAAGTCGAAGGCAAATGGGAAGTAGTCAAACATATGGACAAGCACCTCACCGAAGGTAAAAACGTCAAGATCAAGTACGCCCGGCTCATAATCCCTTATGACAATACGGCCAAAGAAAAAGCGCTCGATGCGCTTGAAAATTGGTTGAAAAAGGTAGGAGAAACCGAACTCCCGGGTGGCGCACGACTGGTGCCAGTGATTACTTTCGGTAAGTGCACACCCGGCATCGAAGGAGAACCAATACACTCAGAAACCTGTTTGAAACAGGAAAAACAGCACAACTTCCCCGAAATCTTCTACCGTCACGTGCTGCCGATCATGAAAGCTCTCATCAAGGGCAACGCCAAAGAACACCTCCCGCCCGTACGAATATGGGGCACGTGGAACGAGCCCGAGCTCAGCAGCCTCAAGGCCGGAGAGGCCGCAGAAGTATGGGGCGCCGCCGTACGAGCGCTACACAAGGCCGGCTGTCACGCGCATTGCAAGGTTATCGCCGGCGAATTCGCTGGATATCGGAAGTTCCCTGGCCGTAACGAGCTCAACTACGTCACCGGCTACGAGAAGGCGATAATCGAAGACGCCCGCAAGAAGAAATGGGATGCCGGCAAGCCGGAAATCTGGGGTCTGCATGACTACAAAGACCTCAAAGAAACGGCTGAATCGGCCACCGAAGTAAGCAAAAAACTTGTACGCAGGAGCGGTACCGGGAGCGCCGAAGCCCAAGCCTTCGTGCAGGGAACCCACAGAGCCGGACTCGGCCATCCACAGGACTGGATCACCGAGGACGGTGTGCAGCTCTGGGTGCGGAGCGGACACACGACGCTGTACGGCAACCCTGAAGCCCAGCGCATCGCCGCAGAAGACTTCCTCGAACTCGGGAAGCAATCGACCGGGCACATCGAAACCAACGACTACTACGAATACAAAAACCGTTTCACAAACAAGGAGCAAGAAGAAAAATCCGCAGCCCACAACAACAGCAATCAGTTCGATAGCGCGCTCCTATCCGATGAAGGCAAAGCGCCCGAAGACGACCGGCCCGCGTATTGCGTCATTGCCCTGGCCGACAAGGAAGTCTGTCCGCCCACCGCAACGACACAAACCGCGGTAGCGAAATCGATCACGTCAACTACTGCCACCGCGTCGATGGTAGTAAATCCGAACGGCGGGGTCACGAAATACCATGTCGAGTACGGCACGACGTCAAGCTACGGTCACGCTACAACGGTAGCGACCACGGCGAACTCGATCGGTGAACAGAGCGAGACGGCAGCCATCAGCGGGCTGGAAGCCTGCACCACCTACCACTACCAAGCCGAGGCCGAAAACGAAGCCAATGAAAGCAAGCCGGCGCTCGGAGGGGATAAGGTGTTCACGACCTCGTGCGGCGAAGCGGTCTCTGTCTCGGCCGGGGTAGGAAGCACGTGTGCCGTCCTGCTCACAGGTCGCATCGCTTGCTGGGGAGAAAACTCCTATGGCGAGCTCGGCAACGACACAAGCACGGGCCCCGAAGAATGCTCCTCAGAACCCGATACTACCACGAACCGTGCAGTAGTCTGCCCGTCCCCGTGAGCGGGATCACGAATGCCGTGCAGGTAGTCGTCGGCGATTACAATGCATGTGCGCTGCTCGCGGAAGGGACGGTGAAGTGCTGGGGGCGTAACATCTTTGGTGAACTCGGCCAGGGAACGACGACGGGGCCGGAAAAATGTCTCTGGCGGGGCTCTGAAATATCGTGTAGTATGACGCCGGTGGCCGTCCCCAGCTTGTCTGGCGTTGCTGAAATAGGTGGCGGAGGGGAGTATGAAAATTGCGCACGGTTGAGTAGCGGCACCGGTGAGTGTTGGGGTACGTCTAAACCGTCGACCGTTAGAGCGCCCGAACCGGTTGAAGGGCTAGGGGCAATCATTGGCATCAATTCCGGGGAGGGTACGTTTGCCCCTTGTGCTGTGCTTGAAAGCCACAGTGTTGCCTGCTGGGGTAGGAACGACTACGGCGTGTTTGGTAATGGCAAAGAAAGTAGCGAATATATCGCTACGCCGGTTGTGGTGAGCGGTGTGAGCAATGCGACAGCCGCCTCGGCGGGCATAGTCTCAGCGTGTGCAACCCTGAGCGGTGGTGGCATTGATTGCTGGGGTAGGAACGAATATGGGGCAGTTGGTGACGGCCATCACGCCGTCGGTGAAGTTGCAACACCATCGGCCGTGGTCGGCATCACCAAAGCGACGCAGGTAGCCGTCGGGGACGACCATGCGTGCGCCCTTGAAAACAAAGAAGTCAAGTGCTGGGGCACGGGCGGCGAAGGCCAGTTGGGTAACGGCGAAACGCCCGAAATCGACGATGAACCGGTGCACGTCACTGGCATTTCGTCAGCTGTAGGCTTGAGTGCCGGCGATTTGCACACGTGTGCCGTGCTCACGAGCAAGCAGGTCGAGTGCTGGGGGTCGAATAGGGTTGGAGAACTAGGCGACGGCACGACGACAAAGAGAACCACACCAGTGTTTGTCGCCGGGCTTTGATAACCAAGCATGTGCCTCTGCTTGCGCCGCGCCACGACGACGCTGCAGTCGTCGGCCGTCGAACGCCTCCAGCGCGCTGCGCCGCGCGCAACCCGATGAGCTGCGGCTCCTTGTTGGGGGCGAGGCACGCGGTGGCGGGCTGCGCCCGATTGAGGTATCGTGGGCAGCATCAATCGTCGAGGCTGCAGCGTTTGGCTAAGGTCGGACCGTTGGAATGTCGATGACGGGTTTCGTGCAAGAGATGCAAGGGTGGCGCGCGGTGATGGCTGGTATCGCGGTTTTCGCTGCGCTCCTGGGGCGTGCTTTGCCGGCCTCAGCGCTGCCGCTGAAGCTGTTTCCCTCGCCGTTTCCGGAAGCTTGCACGCAAGAGCGGCTCGTATTGGGGCCGAGCGAAAGCTTTTGGTTCCTGCTACGCGGTTGCGAAGTCAACCTTGGGGGGGCCGGACTGTCTGGGATAGGGCGGCTGCCCATCAACGACCCGAAGCCACAGCTTGTTCTGCGGCTCAAGAAACGCCCGAACGATCTGACGGTCGGCCCGGAAGGCAACCTGTGGTTCACGGAGGGGACCGCCATCGACTCCGAAAGCGAATCTCCTGGCATTGGCCGGTTGACTGCTGGAGGCCAGCTCACGCGGTTCCCGACCCCGGTGCGGCCGAACCTTCCCTATACGTTGCACGAGCAGGTCGAACAGATCATCCCGGGACCGGAAAACGATCTCTGGTTCATCGCGGACGGTTTCGGAGGGAATGTGCTGGCGCGGATCACCCCGGCGGGGGCGTTGAGCCAGTTTCCCGCGCAGCAAGTCGTGATCGGTGGGCGCGAGGAATCCAAAGGCGATGAAGTGCCGCGAGCGCTCGCCAAGGCGGCCAACGGGAACCTGTGGATGGGGGAGTATTTTGAAGCAGGGACGATCGGCCTGGTGGAGCCCGGTGGAGTCGTGAGACAGTTCCGCGTCGGCGAACCCGGCCAGGGTCCCGTTACCCCAGCAGATCCAATGGTCGGGACCCCTGACGGGGGCGTGTGGTTCGTCGAACAGCGCGGCTTCACGCAGGTGGGTCCCGAAGGGGCGGTGCTGAGCCACATCAGCGTGAAGGAAGGCGTGGGTCAGAGTTTCACGGGGTCGGTCGCCACGACCGGCGACGATGTCCTGTGGGTGACCGAGCAGGAAGCAGGCGATGTCCTCAAGCGGGTCACGAGTGCGGGCGAGTTCGGGGAGCTGGTGTTCTGTAGCTCCAACGAAACCCCGGAAGATATGACGGTCGGCCCGGAAGGAGATCTCTGGTTCGGCGCGCGCACCGGGAAAGACTTCGGCCGGTCTCGACCTCCCCGGCCTGACGCGCGAACTGGAACGTGAACCGACCCAGGTCCGGATATGTGGCGCGAAAGCGACCTCTCGGAGCCTGCGCGCCAGGGTGGCGTGTGAGAGCCTAGATGCCTCGAACACCTGCGACTACCAAGCCACGGTCACGCTTGCGAATGCTCCCCACAAGGTGGTTGGGGTCGGGCACTTCGTCGGGAAGGCGCTCCTCGAACCGGGGCGGTTGAGCGTGTCGCTGCGTCCAGCGGTGCGCTCGCTCCTGCGCCAGCACAAGCGGCTGCGGTTGCGGCTGACGTTGCGCTCAGGCGCTCACGTGGCAGCCAGTAGCCTCGTCGTACTACGGCGGCCGTGAAGGGGAGTTCTGGTGCGCGATCCATCGCTGCTGGATGCCTGCTCGAAGAAGTCGCGCGCTCGGGTTACCAACCATGTTGGATCGACAAATAGGGCCTCTGCCGTGAAGGGCGTTTAGTCCGCCGCGAATGGTTATACACCGCCGCGAATCGAACTGTCAACCGCCACGTATTTGGCTTCAACACTGGTAAAACGGGTATTCGCGGCGGAGTACGGCGTTGAGGCCAAAGTCCGCCGCGAATCGAGGTCCGTCGGGGCTGCCTCATCGGGCAAAAAGCCTGTAACGACGGGCTTTTCGGCGGATTCGCGGCTGAGTACGACACGGTGATGGAATATGGGTGTAGGCCGGTAAGTCTGCCCTTGACTTCTGGCGTACCTACCCTCCGGGAAGTGTGGGTGTGGGCATCTCCGCTGGTTGTCCGCTCGTCCCGTGCATGGTGCCCAGGTGATGGTCTGCTCCGTGCCTTTGGCCCGTATCCAACTGCCCTGTGCCGATCGCGTCCTTCTGTTGGCTGCAGGGGATTGCTCGCTTCCGCTGCACCGTCCTGTACAGTGTCCTTCTCATTGTTGTCCACGACCTCGTGTCTGGCTTCCCCCGCTTGTCGGGGCCTCGTAGCACCTGGTAGTCCATAGCATCCAGGTTCTCGCCCATCTTCCTGGATCGACCTCTCGCCCATGCCTCCGGCGCATCCGCCCCTTGTGGCACGGCGCTGCTCCTGTGGCCCGTCAGCGTGCCCACCCACCATCCATAACTGCACAGGCCCGCCCCACCATTCGCTGGTCGTCCTCAGCCGTCCTACGCCCGAGGGGAATCCGCGAAAGCCCAAATTGCAGATCACCCTTCCGCAGTTATCCCCTGCCGCATGGCCTCGCCTCCGAGCAGGCTGTTCCCTGACGGACTCATGTTCGCATCGGCGTGTACGAAACCTCGGGGAAGCCGCCACCCGTCTTGCCGTGACACGCTGGAGAAGTGTTGGCAGGCGACCTCGAGATCACAGACGCCTCGCAAGGCGCGTGGATCGCGCCGATGCTGCACGGCGACTTCGGCGCAGTCTCGCTCACGGTCCCGAGCGGCTACGCCGCGTACGTGCGGATCTGCCACCCGGCGTCGGACAGTGATGGTGCGCCCGCCAGCTGGTCGGAAGTCGCGAGGGCGACGAGACCGCACGGCACACCCTCTCATGCAGTGGCACGCGCTCGTCGGCTCGCCCGACCCCTTCAACTTCAAGAGCTCGTTGTGGCGAGGCGGCGATCCGGACTGCGGGAATCTGGCTCCCCACTCGCTCGAAGCGCTATGCGAGTTCCTGGGAGCACACACGCAAGATGCTGCGCACTGCTTCTTTGGCCTGTGGGTCGGTTGGGCCTGGGTCGAGTGCGGCAGCGTTCGCCTGACCTCACGTCGGGCCGGCGCCAGGTACATCTCGACGGCCAAGCCGGCCGACCCCAAACCGATTGACTGCATCCCCCCTGCGTTCTCAGCGGATGAGCTCGAGCTGGCCTCGTCTGCAGCTCCCCGGCCGTGACTACCTGCTGCTTACGGGCCCACTCCCGGCGGCAACTCAGATCGGCAATCTCGAGGGAGTGGATGGTTTTGAGCCGCAGTCACCGAACCTGTTCTGGCCCGCAAATCATGCATGGTGTGTCGCCAGCGAGATCGACTTCGACTCAACGCTCGTCGGAGGCACCACGGACCTCATCCGGACCATTCTCGACGCGCCTGGGCTTGATGCGTGGCCGGTCAGCCCCGACGATTCGCTCGCTGCCGACGCTGACCACATCAACCATGTCCCACAGTGGTCCCGTCCGGCGTAGGCGGGCACTGTACGCTGGGCTGCCGTGATGCAGCCGGGTGGGGAGACGAACTACGCCCTATGGGCTTTCAGTCGTCGCGTTCCCGCTCGACGGCGTTGATCCAGTTCGGAACCTCGTCGAGCACGTAGTGCCTTGCGTCGGCGGCTCCGGGTGAGACGCGCTTGGCGGTGCTCAGCGCCAGCTCTTCGGTGGTGTATACGCCGAGTTCGGTCTCGTCGAGCGTTTCGACATTGATGATCGCGACCCAGACATCCACGGCCACCAATCCTACCAACCAGAACCCTGCGAGGGATCGCTGCTACTCATCCACCTTTCTTGCGCTGCGGGTTCTCAGCCAGGCTCGCCAGGAGAGCGGTCTGTGTCCTGCGTTGATACGCGCCGTACGCTGGTCTGCCGCCTGATCCGCTGGTCGGCCCAGCGGATGACCTGTGGCGACCCGCTGGACGCCCAGCCTGCTCGGCCAGCCAGTCTTCGAGCATCGCTCGGGTAAAGCGCAAGTGGCGCCCAACGCGCAGACACGGCAGCTGGCCCAGCCGGGCTGCGTCACGCACCCACGAAACGCGCACGTTCAGCAACGCCGCAGCCGCCGCGCAATCAAGCAGCGGCTCCGACAAGGACACCGCCGCGCTCTCAGGCCGGCTGCCACCACGATGCTCGCTCATCTTGCCACCACCTCCTTTCGTCGCGCGCAGGGGCACGCTTCCCCCGCACGAATTTGTGAAACTGCGAGATGCGGGGAGGGTCGGGCTTGAGATCCTGGGCGGCGACTTCGCCCGCCACGGCCACACGGCTCGCGGATACAGTCCCCCAGGTGCCCGGTTTGCATCCTCCGGGGTCATTGCTACGCTTGGGTCATGGCCACGACGAAGAAGCGCACAACGAGACCGCTCAGCCCCCGGGAACGGTCGCTCCTAGCCGAAATACGCGCTGCGAAGGCGAAGGGCGAAAGCCTGACGCGGGTGGTGTACAAGGCCATGGACCCGGAGGCCAAGCGGGCCTTCTGGCATAGGCACGCAAAGTAGCCTGCGCTCGGTTCGTCGTCGTGCAGGAGTACCGCCGGATCACGCGCGCTTGCGCGAAGCGTGATTGGGGTGCGAGTGCTCACGATGAGGTGCTGGCTCAGCACGGCGGCAGCCATCTCCTGCGACGGTTCCTGGGCGATGACAGCTTGGATTACTGCTACGCGGGCGCCAACCGGCTGGACCGTGCTCGCGACCGGCCACGGGGAGCGCCGGGTGTGGGGCCGCATGTGCTCGGGAACTTCCACATCAAGGCTCCGGCGGCGCGACGGGCCTGGCTGTGGCGCGACACGGGGGAGCGGGCGTTCATCCCAAGCAGCCTGAGGATCGACTGGATGATCGCCGAGGGACCTCGACGGCGGGGGCACCATTCAGATCTGCAGGTCTCACACGCCGACATCCTCCACGACCCCGATGACGCGTGGCTGCCGACCGACGAGGACTACGCCGACCTCGCAGACCAGCACGAGAGGGAATGGATGCAGCGTGCCTGTGACGCCGTAGTCATCGCTGTGCAGGAGGCGCAGGCCCACCGTGGCGAGTTGATCGCGGTGGACATCGACAAGGTGTCCGCCGCCGTCGCTCAGGACTTCGGGGTCTCGGTCACGGTGGTCGAGGAGTATGCCGAGCGCTGGATCATTGTCGATCGCCTCGATGCCGACAAACGGCCCGTGGGCGACAGCACGGCCGTGGCCTTGGCCGAGGCGGTATTCCCCGGCGTGAAGGACGAGGACATCCAGGCGGTCTTCGAGAGGACAGAGATCCTCGACGGTCGCTACGTCATCGACCCAGGCCGCGTGTACGCCTGGTGCGCGATCATCTGATGCCCCCACCGAAGGGCTCGCACACCGTATGCGAGCCTGTCGAACAGCCGGACGACGTGGCCCAAGGCAACGCTCCAACACCGCTTTGAAGCATTTCCCGCTCGTGTCAAGCGGAGGCGGGACACTCTTTGGGAGAAATTCTCGGGAGAAATTTCTCAAAAAGCGCCAATTTCCAGTGAAAAAGCTGTTGAGCACCCCTGCATGGCAAGCAGACGCTCTAGCCAACTGAGCTACATCCGCGTAGGCCGTATAACTATAGGCGAGGACAGGGCCCGATGTCGGGTCCCGTCGGCTCGGCGATCCGTACGGCGGTGTCGCCTCAGCCCGCCTCCCCAACGAGGATCTCCGACGGCTCGGGCGGCAAAGTGTGGTGGGGGTGAGTGCCGGGTTGCGCCGGCGAGAACCAGCGCTGGGCGATCGCGGTTGGAACGATCGCGGAGAGCACGACGACGGTGACGAGCAGGGAGAACTGGGTGCGGTCGATGATGTGCGCGGTCAAACCGTAGAGCGCACTGATCGTGCCGAACGTCAGGCCGGTGCTCATCAGCAGCGTGGTGAAGGTCGCGTTGGGGCTCGTGTGCCGGCGAGCGAGCGGGTAGATCAGGGTGAGCTTGGGGACCATCTTCGCCGCAACGAGCACGCCGAGTACGCCGAGGTTGGCGAAGACCGCGGCGAGCGAGACGTTCAGGCCGCCGCGCAGGAAGAAGAACGGCGTGAGGAACGCGAACGCCACGATCCGAAGGCGTCGCTGCTCCTCGAGGTGGCGCTGGTAGTGGCGCGACATCACCAGGCCGAGCACGAACGCCGGCAGCACGGCCTGGCCGTTGGCCGCATCGCCCAGAACCATCAGGGTCAGGAGGATCGCGAAGACGAGCTTGATCTCGGGCTCGATCACGCGGTCGCCGTAGCGTCCGAAGAACCACGGCGCGAGCCGGGGCAGCAGCACGATGAGCGCCACGGAGACGACGAGGAAGACCGGGAACCAGACGGTCGGCTTGATGAAGATCGCCGACAGCGCGATCACCGTGCACATGTCGGTCACGAAGCAGGCGCTCATGATCAACTTGCCGACTCGGACCGTGTTGAGCCCGGTCTCGACGAGCACGGCGTAGACGACGGCGAGGCTGGTCGTCGACAGCGCGGTGCCGGCGATCAGTGACGCTTTGGTCGTCCACCCGAGTGGGCCGAGCGCGACCAGGGTGGCCGCCACGAACGGCCCGGCGAAGGAGACGACGCCGATCGCGATGGAGGCGCCGAAGCGTTCGCGGAAGTCGTCGGGGTCGACCTCCGCGCCGGCGAGAAAGGTGAGCACGACCGAGGCGAAGCTGGCGATGAACACGAGCCAACTCGCGTCCGGATCGAGGTTGAAGGTGTTGCCGAGCGCGACCCCGAGCGCCAGCTCGACGAGCGCGACCGAGATGCCGATCTCAACCGAGACGATGCTGGCGAGCAGCACGGCACCGGCGAGGATGGCTGCAAGCTGAACGGCCGTCACCCGGGACCTCCACGAGGCGTCGTTGGACGTTGTCGTAGAGGCCATCAGCGGCGTTGCCGCGGTTTATGGGCCCACGCGAACCCTATGGAGCGAGCCTCATCGCTCACCTTCGAGCTTACCCTACCCGGTGACCGGCCCGGTGTCCCGAGTTGGAACCCAGCGCGTGGAGCCCAACGGACCCGCTCCGGGCGGCCGGGGCGTCAGCGATCTCCTCGGTGGCCTCAAACGCACACCACGTAACGCCCGCCGTCGCCGCGCGCCACCGCGCCGCTCAGCTCCAGCTGCGCGAGAGCCACGAGCGTCTCGTGGGTCCCCGCGCCCTGCGCGGCGAGTCGGGTCACGGTGTCGCAGCCGGCGCCCACCTGCTCCAGCACCGCCCGCAGGCGGGGTTCGAGCTCGGGCCGTGTTGCGACGGCGCGGCGCCCGCCCACTCCGTAGAGCGCGTCCAGCGCGTCCTGGGGGTCGCGCACCAGCAGCGCCCCCTCTCTGAGCAGCAGGTGTGGGCCACGCGCGGCGGGGGCGCTCAGCCGGCCAGGGACCGCCGCCACGATCGTGCCCGAGACCGCGGCGAGGCGCGCGTGCAGCAATTCCAGCGGATGGTCTCCTGCCTCCACTACGATCACCAGACGCGCCAGCGCCGTCACGATCCGCGCACGGGCGAGGTGGCACCAGGGGCTCGGTGCGCAGCCGCACGGCAGCTCCGCCAGCGCGCAGCCCTCCGCGGCGATGCGCCGGTGCAGCGCGCGCCAACTCGCGGGGTGGGCCACGTCCACGCCGCCCGTCGTCACCGTCACCGTGGGAGCTCCCGCGTGCAGCGCCCCGAGGTGCGCCGCCGCAGGGATGCCCTCCGCCAGGCCGCTCACGACGGCGATTCCGCTCGCCGCCAGCCCCCGCGCGAGGCCGTGCGCGACCTCCATGCCGTAGTCGCTCGCCCTGCGGGTTCCCACGATTGCCACGGCCGGCTGCTCCAGCAGCTCCTCCAGGCGCGCGACGGAGCCAGCCACGTGCAGCATCCGCGGCGAGTCGTCTCCCTGCGCGAGCGCGCGGGGGTAGCGGGGGTCGTGGCGGCAGATCCGCTGCACGTCTGGGGTTGGAGGCAACTGCGAGCGCTCGAGCTGCGCGTAGCGCGCCAGCAGCTGCCCCCGCCACTTGCCCCCGATCGCCCGCACGAGCTCCTCGTCGGCGAGCCCGAGCAGTCTCAACAGACGCTCGGGATCGCGCCTGCAGTACGCAAGCCGCCCGCTCAGCGCTCCCAGCAGCCAGGCGTGGCGCAGGCACACGAGGCAGGCGCCCTCGCGCCGAGACTCCGCCTCTTCGCTGGGGGCGCGGCTTACACCGGGGGTGCCGTTCACTCCAGGGGCGCTCACGCTGGGGGCGCGGTTCGCGCCGAGAGCGTGGCTCACGCCGGGGACGCCGCTCACGCCACCCGCCGGCGCGACACACCGGCCTCCGGACGCAGCGAGAGGGCGAGCGAGATGTCCTGCTCGCGGGTGTGCGCGCTGCCCTCCAGGTCGGCTGCGGTGCGCGCGACGCGCAACACGCGGGCGATGCCGCGCGCGCTCATCGTGCCCCGCTCCTGGGCGCCGCGCAGCAGCTGTGCCGCGCCCTCGCTCAGCGCGACGTGGCGGCGCAGCAGGCGAGTGTCCATGTGGGCGTTGGCGCTCACACCCTCCTCGCGCAGGCGCTCCGCCTGGCGTTCGCGGGCGTGCACCACCCGCTCGCGGGCCTGCGCGGAGCTGACGACGGGCGCGGTGCTCGGGGCGTGCGCGCCGCCGGCGGGCGGGATGCTATGGACCCAGCTCCCACCGGACCTGCCTACACCGGGCCAACCGCCGCCTGTCCGGCTCCCGCCGGGCCGGCCCCCGCTCGGTCGGCTGGCGCCGGGCCGCTCGAGGTGGGCGACGAGGTCGATGCGGTCGAGCAGCGGCCCGCTGAGGCGCCGGCGGTGGCGGGCGAGGTCGGCTTCGGTGCACCTGCACCGCTCCCCGTCGCCGAGGTAGCCGCAGGGGCAGGGGTTGGTGGCGGCGACGAGCGCGAAGCGCGCGGGGTACACCGCGGAGTGCCGGGCGCGCACAATCGCGACGCGCCCGTCCTCCAGCGGCTGGCGCAGCGCCTCCAGGGTGGGGCGCGCGAACTCGGAGAGCTCGTCGAGGAACAGCACCCCGCGGTGGGCGAGCACCACCTCGCCGACCCACCCCCGCCGCGCGCCGCCCACGAGGCCGGCGGTGGTGATCGAGTGGTGGGGGGCGCGGAAGGGGCGGCGGCGGATCAGCTCCCCTGCCTCCAGGCGCCCGGTGATGGAGTGGATACGCGTCACCTCGATCGCCTCCGCGCGGCTCAACAGGGGCAGGATCGTGGGCAGGCGCTGCGCGAGCATCGTCTTGCCGGTGCCCGGGGGGCCGCTCAGCAGCAGGTTGTGCCCGCCCGCCGCGGCCAGCACGAGCGCCTCGATCGCGTGCGGCTGGCCGCGCACGTCGGCGAGGTCGAGGCTCGCAAGCCCACCCGCCTCATCCGTGGCACAGCCCGAGCCGCCGGCGTCGTCCTCCTGCTCGAGCGGGGCGGGCAGCGGGTCGCCGGCCCCGCCCCCAAGCACGCGCACGGCGCTGGAGAGGCGCTCGGCGACCACGACCTGAAGGCCCTCCACGAGCGCGGCCTCGCGTGCACGCGCGCTGGCGAGCACCAGTGTGGAGAGGCCCTCCTCGTGCGCGGCCTGCGCGATCGCGAGGGTGCCGTGGCAGGGGCGCACCTCGCCGTCGAGGGAGAGCTCCCCAAAGAGCGCGTGGGTCTCCAGACGCTCTCCCGGGAGCTGGCCGGAGGCGGCGAGGACGGCGCAGGCGAGCGCGAGGTCGAGGCCGGGGCCGACCTTGGGGACGTCTCCGGGGGCGAGGTTCGCGGTGATGCGCCGCTCGGGGAACTCGTAGCCGCAGTTGAGGATCGCCGCATGCACCCGGTCGCGCGCCTCGCGCACCGCGGCGTCGGCGAGGCCGACGATCGTGAACGCGGGCAGCCCCGCGCGGATGTCTACCTCCACGGCCACCGGCTGGGTCTCGAGCCCCTCGATCGTGTACGTGCGTGCCCGCGCAAGCATGTGGCCTCCTTCGTGTGGGACGGTGTTGGTCGGAGTCGCCATCGGACGACTGTCCGCACGTTAGGCCGCGCTTGGGACGGTACGCTCGCTCGGCCCAGTTTGCGCAACGCTTTCCATTGCGCTAAGATGAGCTCATGCCCGTGAGCACCGCCGAGAAGGTCACCGCCCTGAGCCACGACTTCCGCTCCCAGCGCCGCCTGGCGGAGCTGATGGAGGTGAGCCCCGCACAGGTCACGCGCTGGCGTCGCGGGCAGGGGATCGACGAGGCGAACGCCCAGCGGGTCGATCTGCTGGAGCTGGTCATGTCGAGCCTGCTGAGGCTGTACCCGCCCGAGGCGGCCGAGCAGTGGCTGCACGGCCTCAACCCACACCTCGGCGACCGCAGGCCGATCGACCTCGTGCGCGCGGGGCGCTCCCGCGAGCTGCTCGACGCGATCGCGCAGGAGCGCGCGGGCAGCTACGCGTGATCCTCTGGCGGGTGCTGCCGTGGCGGGCGCAGGCGCCGCCGCGGGAGCCCGGTGGGGCGCTGTGGTGCCCGCGCGAGCTGCAGGGCCTCGGACGTCACGACAACCCGGACCGCTACGGCTGTCTGTATGTCTCCGAGGCGGCGGTCGCGGCGGTCGCGGAGGCGCTGGCGCCGTTCCGTGGGGCGGGCACGCTTGCGCCGGAGATGTTCCTGCGGGGCGGCCTTCCCCTCACACTCGCGCGGCTGGAGCTCGCCGACGACGCGGGCACGGTGGACCTCGACGACCCCCGCGTGCTGGCCGGTCGCGGCCTGCGCCCCTCCCGGGTCGCCACTCGCACACGCGCGGTCACGCAGGCGTACGCGGCGCGCGTGTTCGATGAGGTTCCCCGCGCGCTCGGCCTGCGCTGGTGGTCGACGCTGGAGGCGAGCCTGATCAACCTCACGCTGTTCGATCGCGCCGCGCCGCACCTGACGCTCGCGGAGGTGGAGCCGCTCGCGCCGGAGCACCCTGCGGTCCGGGAGGCCGCCGAGCTGTTGGGACTCGCCTCCCGGTGAAGAGCGGGGCGGTAGACCCGCGAGGCGGGTTCTCCAGAGACGGACGCTCCCCGCACGGGATCGCGCGCCGCGCAACGTGTGGATCGAGCCAGCCCCTACAACCCGTCCGGGTGGCGCACGACGTACCCCGCGGTGGAGGCCATCGAGTCCGACCAGCGCGAGCCCGATTCGGCGAGTGCGACGGTGTCGAAGCGGCGGCCGTCGATCGTCATCCAGGCGTGTTCGGCGTCGGCGTAGACCGTGATGTAGCGGCCGGGGCCGGGTTCGCCGTAGGACTCCAGGCCCGTGGAGTCCTCCGGGGAGGAGAGCAGGCCGCCGCCGTGCAGCGCGTAGGAGACCGAGCCCGAGCAGTCGTAGCCTTCTGAGGTGAACGAGCCGTGGCCGCCGCCGTAGACGTAGGGGCGGGTGGCGATTTCGTCGGCGGCGGCGATCACGCGCTGCACGACCCCTTCGCCTTCGCCCGCGGTCGAGGAGGAGCTGCCTGCGGAGGAGCCCCCGCCGGCGGTGGAGGAGGAGCCCCCGCCCCCGGCGAGCGCCCAGCGGGGCGGGTGCAGTTCGGGCAGGCCGGAGAGTCCTAGCGCGCTCCAGGTGGTGGGGCCGACGACCCCGTCCACGGCGAGGCCGTGGGCTTCCTGGAAGTTGCGCACGGCGGCCTCGGTGGCGGGGCCGAATTCGCCGTCCACGGAGACGTGGAGCCCTTCCTGCAGGTGCCGGACCGCGCCGCTGTGCGAAAGGCGGCCGGTGGGGCGTGCGCCGCCGCCGGCGAGCAGCGGGTCGCCCTGCCGCTGCGCTCCGCCGCCGCCCGCGTGGTGGACCTTCGGCTGAGGCAGCGCGGAGGGGGGAGGGGTGAGCTGGGGGAGGCCGTGGAGGCCGAGCGCGTGCCACGTGGCGGGGCCGGCGACGCCGTCGACGGCGAGCCCCTCGTGGGACTGGAGGCTGCGCAGGGCGTCCTCGGTGGCGGGGCCGAATTCGCCGTCCACGGCGACGTGCAGGGCGGCCTGCAGGCGCTGCACGGCATGCGTTTCGGCTTCCGTGGCCACCTGTTCGGTGTGGACGCGGGCTTCCGCGGCGACACTTTCGGCGTGCGCGACTTCGGCTTCGGCCGGCGTCTGAGTGGCTGCGACACCCTGGGCTTCTGTGGCGCCCTGGCCGGTGGTGGCGCCCTGGCCTTCAGCACCGCCCTGGCCGGCGGCGGCGCTCTGGCCTTCCGTGGCCCCGCCCGCGCCGGTCCCGGCACCTTCCGCGGGAGCAGAGGTCCCGCCGGAGCCTTCGAGCTGGACGGGAGCCCGGACCCCGCCGGGGACTTCGGGTTCGGGGGGGAGCGCGGTCCCGCCGGTTTCGCCCGAGCCCGCTCCCGCGCCGGAGGTGGCGACCGCAAGGGAGACCGCGGTCGCGCCGGTTTCGCCCGAGCCGGCGCTCGGAGCGGCGGGGCCGGCTTCACTGGCTTCGGCGCCGGCCGCCCCGGCGCTCTGGGCGGCCCCACCGGCGGCGGGCGCGGTGGAGGCCAGCGCGGTTTCGCGCACCTCGCCGGGCGCGGGTTCGCGCACTTCTCCGTCGAGGTTGCGCAGCACGGCGGCCCCGGAGAGCACGGGGGGCGCGTGGACGGCGAGCGCGTGGGAGGTGGCGGGGCCGACGACGCCGTCGACGGCGAGCCCGCGGGAGGCCTGGAAGCGGCGCACGGCAGCCGCGGTGCGGGGCCCGTAGACGCCGTCGGCGCGGATCCCGAGGGCGAGCTGCAGCAGGCGCACCTGGCGGCCTTCGGAGCCGGCGGAGAGCACGATGTGGTGCGTGGTGGTGGTGGCCGGTTCGGGCTCCGCGGGAGCAGCGCCGGCGACCTGGGTCCCACCGGAATCGAGCAGCGCCGAGGCCGGCGCGGCGGTGAGCGCGACGAGCGCGCCGAGCGAGAGGCGCCGGGCGCGCGAGGAGGCGGGCACGAAGCGCAGCTGCGCGGCGCGGCGACGGGCGCGGGAGCGCCCGAGGGAGAGCTCCCAGGGCTCGTGCGCGGTGAGGTCGCGGGCGGCTTCGCGGCGGGCGTCGATCAACGCGGCGAGCGACACCGGCGAGACGGCGGCGAGCTTGGCGGCGCGTCCCCGGCCGACCGGAGATCGACCAGCGGCCCTGCGGCGGCGGGCGCGCGAGCGTGCAAGCGAAGCCTCCCAGGGCTCGAGGGTGGCGAGGTCACGGGCGTATCCCGGCATGCGCAGACGTCCTTTCTGACTGGCGTGGGCGCCTACGGGGTTAGCTGTCGGGCTCGCGCAGTGCGCTACGCCACAAACGGTGGCGATTCGCCCCCGCAGCCCGGAAGGGCTGCACTGGGTCCCCCGCTCCCCCTCCTCGTGAGGAGAGGAACTCGGCACGAACGCGGAGCACCGTATCAGGTCTCGGCGCAAGATGCATCGCACGGGAAGGAGTGCAAGCGTTCTTGCCGACGGCCCCGCTATATGGGGTTCAATGCCGCCGCCTATATATAGGGTCCCAAAAGTACAACTACAACGCTTCCTACCGACCGTGCATCACCGACGGCGGTAGCCACCCGCTGAGTCACGAGCAAGACCGAAACCCTGGTTCGCGCCGACGGCGCCCGCCCGCGCAAGGCGGCGAGAGGCCCGGAGGGCGAGGGTACACTGACTTCGAGATGGAGGACGCCCCGAACTCAGAGGATCGACCGGCGGTGGGCCCCGCGGGAACGGGCCCCGAGAGAGAGGGCCCGCGCACCCGCGGGCGGGTGGACCGCCGGGCGGTGCTGCCGCTGCTGGCGGTGCTGGTGCTGGCGGCGGGCCTCGCGGTGCTGCTGCAGAGCACGGGCCGCAACTCCCAGCCGCTGGCGGCGGGCGTGCACAGCACGAAGTCGGCCACCTTCAAGGGCAACGAACTCTCGCCCCCCAAGCAGGCCCCCCCGCTGGCGCTGCGCAACTACACGGGGGAACCGGTGAACATCAACAGCTACCGGGGGAAGGCCGTGCTGGTGACGTTCCTGTACACGCACTGCCCCGACGTGTGCCCGCTGATCGCGGCGAATCTGCGGGTGGCCCAGAACAAGATGGGCGCGGCGACGGCCGCGAAGGTGCAGGTCATCGCGGTGTCGGTGGACCCCCGCGGGGATACCCCGCAGACGGTGGCCGCGTTCCTGAAGCTGCACGGGATGACGGGGCGCATGAAGTACCTGGTCGGCTCCCCCAGGGAACTGGGGAAGGTGTGGCAGGCGTGGGGGGTGGGCTCCGAACGCGACGCACAGCAGCCGGACGTCGTCAACCACTCGGCGCTGGTGTACGGGATCGACGCGTCGGGCAAGATGCGGACGCTGTACATCGGCGGCACGTGGAACCCCAGCGAAATCGCCCACGACGTGCCGCTGCTCGCCGCCCAGTAGACCCGGGACGGGACCGCGCAAGGTACGGAGTCGCCGATGCGGCGGGCGTTCGGGAGGGGTATTTGGGGATCGTCCGCGGAAAGCGCCGGGATGAACCGGCATGGAGAAGCGAATGAAAGGGTCGCACATCGAAGGTCTAGCGAATCACGGTGGCCGCGAGCTATGCGTTGGTGTCCCGCGAGGGCGCAGCGAAGCGTTGGCCAGGGGTGTACGCAGGCCGGTTATTGAGCCTCGAAAGATCCTCACTTGGGGTGCCGACGCCGTCGTGGAGTGCGGAAGGCAACATCACCGGCGGCGCTATCGCAAGGCGCTGGTGGACCCTGCGGGGTCGAAGAGCCCGTGCATGCGTGCGATCTCTCCATGTTCGAGAACCGGGAGAGCCCGTTCTCACCCGTGCTTGCCGGTGATGCTCCGCCCTGCGTGGGTCGCGGGGTGGCGTGTCGGCGGGTGGCGGGTCGTGCGGGGAAGGCCAAGGGCCGTAATCCCGTGATGCACGAGGGTGGGCAGTCGGACGGTCCCGTAGTACCCGAGAAGCGGCCGAACAACGTCCAAGGCGGGGCGGCGGAGGCGGTGGAGGGAAGGGGACCGGCCAAGGAGAACGCGGACAGCGCAACACGCCCCGGACGCAGTGCCGATCTGAGCGTGTCAAACGGGCTGGATTGCGTGCGCCGGGCTGCACGGAAGGACAGGCAAGCGCGGTTCACCGCGCTCCTGCACCATGTCGATGTCGAGCGCCTGCGGGCGGCCTATCTGGGGTTGAACCCGAGGGCCGCGACGGGGGTGGACGGCGTGACGTGGGAAGAGTACGGGCGGGACTTGGAGGGCAACCTTCTGGACCTGCACGCACGTCTGCACAGGGGCGCGTACCGGGCGAAGCCGTCTCGCAGGACGTACATGCCAAAGGCCGATGGGCGGCTGAGGCCGCTCGGTATCGCTGCGTTGGAGGACAAGATCCTCCAGCGGGCGACGGTCGAGGTGCTGAACGCCATCTACGAGGTGGACTTCCTGGGTTTCTCCTACGGGTTCCGGCCGGGTCGCAGCCAGCATCAAGCGCTGGATGCGCTCGCGGTCGGGATCGAACGCAGGAGGGTGGGCTGGGTGCTCGACGTGGACATCCGCGACTACTTTTCCAGCCTCGACCAATCGTGGCTGGTCAAGTTCCTTGAGCACCGGATTGCGGACAAGAGGGTCCTGCGTTTGGTCCAGAAATGGCTCAAAGCGGGAGTTATCGAGGACGGGGAGTGGTCACGGACGGAGCAGGGCACACCGCAGGGCGCGTCGGTTTCGGCGTTCCTGGCGAATGTGTATCTGCACTATGTCTTCGACCTGTGGGCGCACCAGTGGAGGTCCCGGCACGCGCACGGGGACGTGGTGATCGTGCGTTTCGCTGATGACCTCGTGGTGGGCTTCGAGCACCGGGATGACGCTGAGCGGTTTCAGGCGGAGCTGTGCGGAAGGCTCGCGGAGTTCTTCCTGGAGCTGAGCGTTGAGAAGACGCGGCTGATCGAGTTTGGGCGGTTCGCCGCCCAGCGACGAGCAGCACGGGGTCTCGGCAAGCCTGAGACGTTCGTCTTTCTCGGCTTCACGCACATCTGCGCGAAGACCAGGAAGGGGCGTTTCAAGCTCAAGCGCGTCACCGACTCCAAGCGGATGCGAGCCAAGCTGCGCGAGGTCAAGGCCGAGCTCAGAGGACGGCGGCATCTGCCCACCCCGGAGCAGGGGCGTTGGCTTGCCAGCGTCCTGCGTGGGCACTGCAACTACTACGCGGTGCCCGACAACGGCAAGGCGCTGAACGCCTTCCGTCACCAGATCGTCCGGCACTGGCTGATGGCGCTGCGGCGGCGCAGCCAGCGCACCAGGATGACCTGGGAGCGGATGAAGCGCCTCGCCGAACGATGGCTACCAACTGTGCGCATCCTGCACCCCTGGCCCAACGCTCGCTTCGACGCCAGAATCCAAGGCAAGAGCCCAGTGCGGTAGTCCCGCACGCTGGGATCTGTGCGGGGGGCGGCCCCAGCCCACAAAGCGAAGGGCCGCCCCTACCGCGACCGGGTGGGTGTGGCCACCGGGGCGGGCGCGCGCTGGCCGAAACGGGGATGCTCGCCAGAGGCGAGTGTCTCCCGGCTTCGGTCCTCCGTGCCCCGCGTCGGCGGTGTGTACCCATCCGGGCGGATGCCCGGCGTCCCATTCGAGGCCACGGCCGGCGCTCGATCGGCGAGGCCCCGGGCGATCGTAGGGCATCCAGCCACGGCCGGATTGCCCCGCGGCCTACGGTCGGCGACTCGCCCCGTGCGTGCGATCGTCGCGGCAGCCGCCGGCCGACGAGATCAGGGTGAGAGCGTCACCACGGCGGCGGAGTCGGGCGGCATCCCGACGGCGAGCGACCCGGCGCGGCCGGCCACGCGGGGCAGCGCCGCGGGCGGCGTGAAGGTCCCGTCGGGCGCGACCGCGCGGCCCCCGAGGCGCACCTCGGAGGTGGCCGTGGGGGAGGGGGCGGTGAGGCGCAGCACGGTCCCGCCGCCGAGGCCGCGCGGAACGCGCAGGCGCACCGCGAGCGGGGAGGAGCCGGGCGGGTCGTAGTCGACGAGCACTAGGCGCACGCTCCCGTCGGAGCCGCGCACTGCGCTCGCGCTCAGCTCCCCGGGGGCGCCGCCCGCAACGGCGGCGGACAGCGGACGGCCTCCGAGCAGGCCGCGGGCCGCGAGCAGCGCGTACCACTCTGGCGCCGCGTGCAGCGCGCCGGCGCCGAGCGCCGCGGGGGTGGGGGCGAACAGCGCGCTGTAGGCGTCGGTCTTGTCGAGGAGGTCGTGGAAGTTGAGCCCCGCCACCCCCGCGTCCGCCGCGCGCGCGGCGTAGTCGAGCGCCCACAGCGCCGAGGCGAAGGTGTCGGAGACCCCGCGCTCCCCTTCGCAGGAGACGTTGTTGGTCTCGTCCATCCGCAGCGCCAGTCGGTGGGCGCGGGCGATCGCGAGCGCTTTGCCGAGCATGTCACTCTCGGCGCGGCGCACGTTGGGGCTCAGCAGTTCCGAGCCGGTGGGCTCCGACCCGCAGCTGGAGAGCGGGTAGTAGTGGTCGGTGAGCAGCGCGGGGCGCAGGGCGGGCGCGGAGGCGACGGTGCGCAGCCAGCCGAGGCCGGCAACCCCGGTGGAGGGATCGGGGCCGGCGATCGCCACCCCCGGCGCGGCCGCCGCGATCGCCGCGCGGTACGCGCGCGCTTGGGGCCCGTAGGCGACGATGCCCCACCCCGGCCCGCGCAGGCGATCGCGCACTAAAAGGTCGGGCTCGTTGCCGATCTCGATCCCCTCGAGGTAGGAGCCCAGCAGCCGGTGCGCCGCCGCGGCCTCGAGCGCCGCGGCCGCCGGGTCGTAGTGGCCGAGGTTCACGGTCAGCAGCACCCGCCAGCCGCTCTCCCGGGCGAGCGCGGCGAGCCCCGCGAGGTCCGCTTCGTCGAGCGCAACTCTCGCCCACCCCGGCCGCGCCGCGCCGTTTCCGACCCACGCGGCCTGTTCGTCGGCGGAGATCCCCCCGAAGCGCATCACCCCGGGCCCCAGCGAGCGCAGCAGCGCCACCAGGTCCCCCCGCGCGGCGTACCCCGCGATCGCGGGCAGGCTGCGCACCTCGAAGGAGAGCCCGAGGAAGTCCGCGGGCACCGTGGGCCCCACCGGCTGCGCGGCGACGCTCACGCTCACGGGCGTGCCCCGTGGGGGCGCCGGAGCCGGCCCGCCCGCCGCCGGCCCAGCCGCGGAGCCCGCACCCGGGGGTTCGGCCGCGCGTGGATCGCCGGGATGGGCGGGTCCCGATCGCTGCGCGGCTGCCGTCGGCGAGGAGGGAGCGCCGCGGTGGGTATGCCCGGCAGAGGAGACCATCCGCGAGACCACGAGCGCCAGCACGAGCGTTGCACCCACCGACGCCGCGAGTCCCCACAGCACGTGGCCGGCGAGCCTGCGCGTTGGGCTTCTCGGGGGGCGGGCGCGTCGCATCCACAACACTCTGGCACGGATGCGGCGGGCTGTCAGAGAGCGCCGTCTGCCACGAGCGGGGCGCCGAGCAGAGGGTGGTGTGCCGCCCGTGTGGGGGTCGGCGCGCTCTGGGGCGCCATCCACGACCATTGGGGCTGTGCTCCTGTGTTTCTCCCGCCCGCCCGCGCGCCTGCTGCGCCCACTCTCCCGCGCCCTTCCGTCCCGCGCTCTCCAGCGCACTCCACCACGCCGGGGGCGCCACTGCGAACTCCCTCTCCTCCTCCACAGGCTCCTCCCCCTCGCCCTGCTGCCAGCGGCGGTCCTCGCGTGCGCGGGGTGCGGGGGTGGGGGGTCCGACTCGCGGGTCGCGCTCCTGCGGGCCTGTCCCGGCGCGGTTGGGGCTGTCTGTCCTTACACCCGCGTGAGCTTCCTCGGTCGGCGTGGGGCGGGGGTGCTTCGCTGTCCTGAGGCGCTTGCCTTCGGGCCCGACGGCGACCTCTTTGTTGCCGACCAGTTCTCCCACGTGGTGCAGCGCTTCACCCCCGGCGGGCGCTTTCTCGGTCAGTGGGGCTCCTTTGGCTCTGGGCCCGGGCAGTTCGGCGCGGTCGATGGGCTTGCGGTGGACGCTCGCGGGGACGTTTTTGTGCTCGACTCCACGCACGCTCGCGTTGAGCGTTTCACCGCTTCGGGGCGTCTGCTTGGCGAATGGGGTAGGCCCGGCCGTGCGCTTGGGGAGTTTGACTTCGGTCCCGGCTTTGGGCCCGACAAGCCGCCGGGTGGGGGGCTTGCGGTTGGTGGGGGGTTTGTTTACGTCTCGGACTCCGCCGCCTCCCGCATCGTGCGTTTTCGCCTCGACGGCTCCGACCCGGTGCTCTGGGGACGGCCCGGCTCTGCGCCCGGACGGTTCTCCTCGCCGCGCGGGCTTGCCGTTGTTGGGAGCGTGGTTTACGTCGCGGACGAGGGCAACCACCGTGTGCAGGCGCTCGCCCTCGACGGCCGGCCGCTGTACGCCGAGGGCTCCTTCGGGGAAGGGCCCGGACAGTTCGTCAACCCCTTTGGCGTCGCCGTCCACGGCGGGCGCGTCTTTGTGGTCGACGACAACAACAACCGCCTCGTCGTGCTCACTCGCGCGCTGCGCTACGTGGAAGAGTGGAGCGGGGTTGGCGCCTACCACCTCTCCTACATCCGCGCCGCCGCCGTTTCGCCCGCCGGGCGCGTGTTTGTCGCGGACACCGGCCACGAACGCGTTGTCGCGTTCGACCCCTTCGGGCGCGGACTGCTTGCCTTCGGCACGCCCGGCACCGCTCCCGGGCAGTTCGTCGCCCCGCTCGGCGTCGCCACCGACGCTGCGGGGGGTCTCTTCGTGGTCGAGACCTACGGCTCTCGCAGCCCCCTCTACCACTTCGACTCCTCGCTGCGCTTTCTCGGCGAGTGGCAGCGAGGCGGGGGCGCCATCATCGGCAGTCACTGGTTCGGCCCGACCGCCGCCGCGGTCGCCCCCGACGGGTCGGTGTGGGTCACCGACCCCCGCAACGGCCTCGTGCGCCACCTCTCCTCCGGCGGGGCCTTCCTCGGTGCGCTTGGGGGTCTGTCGAGTCCCGACGGGGTGGCTCTCTCTGCCTCCGGCGCGGTGGTCTACGTCGCCGACACTGGCGCCGGCTCTGTCGTGCGCTTCAGCTCCTCCGGTCAGCCGCTGGTGCGTCTGGGCTCCGTCGCGCTCCTGCGGCCCGTCGCGCTGGCTGTCGGCCCCGGCGGGGTGGTGTACGTCGCCGACGCCGGCCGGCGCCGCGTCTTCGAGCTCTCGCCCGCCGGGGCGCTGCTCGCCTCCTGGGGGGGCGCTGGGACCGCGCCCGGGCGCTTCCTCGAACCGGCCGGGGTCGCGGTGGACGCCGCGGGGCACGTGTTCGTCTCCGACCGCGCCGCCGCGCGTGTGCAGGAGTTCTCTGCCCGTGGGAGCTTCCTCGCCGCGTGGGGCGCTCCGGGCGGCGGGCCCGGTGAGCTCAGCGCGCCCTCCGGCCTCGCCGTCGACTGCCGCGGCGACGTGCTGGTGGCGGACACGGCCAACAACCGCGTCGCCCTCTTCGCCGAGCCCGCCTCGCGCGGGGCGTGCGCGCCGGCGGGCCGCGCCTCGCTTGGGGCGTAGCGCTGGGCGCGTAGTCCTTCAAGCCCGGCCGTCCCGGTGCCGATAGTTCGAGTGTGACCGCCTCACAGCGCAACCCGCTGGAGGGCCTCGGCGCGGGTGAGATCGCGCTCACGGTGCTCCGCATCCTCCCCGCGGCCTCCGCGCTCGTGTTCGACCGTGACCTGCGCTACGTGCTCGCCGGGGGACACGCGCTCGAGCACGAGGGGCTCTCCGCCGTGGAGCTCGAGGGGATGCCCGCCGAAGAGGTGCTCCTGGACGAGCGCTGGGAGACCTACGAGCCGCTCTACCGCGCCGCGCTGAACGGGGAGACGCGCTCGCTCGAGGTCTGGTCCTCCGACGACACCCGCTGCTACCAGGTCGAGGTCGGGCCGCTGCGCGGCGGCGCCGGGGAGATCGTGGGCGGCGTGGCGGTCTCCCGCGACATCACCCCCCGCAAGCACGCCGAGGAGGCCCGCCGCCACGCCCAGGAGCGCTTCGAGCTGGTCTTCGAGCAGGCCCCCATCGGGATGGCGCTGCTCACCCCCGAGGGCCGTTGGGTGCGCGTCAACCAGGCGCTGCTCACGATCACCGGCTACACCTCCGAGGAGCTGCTCGCGAAGTCCCTCGAGGAGATCACCCACCCCGACGACCTCTCGGCCGACCTCGAGTACGTGCGGCGCCTGCTCGCCGGGGAGATCAGCCACTACGAGATGGAGCGCCGCTACTTCCACGCGCGCGGGCACGTGATCTCCACAGTGCTCTCGGTCTCGGTGATGCGCGACCGCCAGGGGCGCCCTCAGCACTTCATCGCCCAGATCCAGGACATCACCGAGCGTAAGCTGATCGAGGAGCGCCTGCGCCACCTCGCCGAGCACGACTCGCTCACGGGCCTGCACAACCGCCGCCTGCTGGAGCGCCAGCTCGCGATGCAGGTCGCCCGCTGCCGGCGCTACGGCGAGCAGGCCGCGCTGCTCGTGCTCGACCTCGACGGCTTCAAGTCGGTCAACGACACCTACGGCCACAAGGTCGGCGACGAGCTGCTGCAGGCGGTCGCCCGCGAGCTCCAGCACCGCCTGCGCGGCACCGACATGGTCGCGCGCCACGGCGGCGACGAGTTCGCGGTGCTGCTCCCCGGCACCTCTGCGGAGGCCGCGCGCAAGGTCGCCACCGTCCTCGCCGACGCGCTCGCCGGGTGCTCCGTGGAAGCCGACGGGGGGCGCGTTTCGGTCACCGCCTCCGTGGGCATCGCCGCGATCGACCAGGACGCCCCCGGGGGCGAGGCAGTCTTGATGGAGGCCGACCGCGCGATGTACGCGGCGAAGGACCGTCCGCGGGTGCACACCTCGCCGGGGTGAGGGGGCCGCTGGTTCTTTCTGTCGGCAGCCTGGCCATCGGACCAGGGTGACCAGGTCTGATACAGTTTGGGGGCCGTGTCCGAAACCGTCACCGTCACCGTCACCGAGGCCAAAACACAGGCTCTCGCGTCTGATCGAGCGCGTCGGCGCCGGCGAGGAGATCGTGATCCGCCGGGGGCCCCGGCCCGTGGCGAAGCTGGTCGGCTACACCGCCCGGCGCAGGGCGCGCAAGCCGGGCGGCCTGCGCGGGCAGATCTGGATGAGCGAGGACTTCGACGAGCCCGACGAGGAGCTCGAGCGCCTGTTCGGCACGCGGGACTGAGCTTGCTGCTGCTCGACAGCCACGCCCTGCTGTGGTGGCTGGCTGACGACCCGCGGCTCGGCATCCGGGCGCGCGAGGCGATCGAAGACCCGGACGTCCTGCCGCGCTTCAGCGCGGCGTCGGTCTGGGAGTTCGCGATCAAGCGGGCCGCGCGCAAGCTGAGCCTCCCCGAGCGCCTGCTGGAGGCCCTTGGCGATGAAGGCTTCGTCGAACTGCCGGTGAGCTCGCGCCACGCGCTGCTCGCGGCGGCTCTGCCGCCGCACCACCGGGACCCCTTCGACCGCGTGCTCGTCGCCCAGGCGCAGCTCGAGGGCTGCACCGTGGTGACCCGCGACGCGCGCCTCGCGGCCTACGACGTGCCGCTGCTCTGGTAGGGCCGCGGCGGTCGACGCCCCCACCGAAAGTAGCTCGCCGAGCCGAGGGCGTTCAGGCACACCAGCCGCCACAGCAGCTTGCTGCCCCGCACCTGGTCGGCCGGGCGGTGCTGGATGTCGCGCTCGGCTGCCGCCACGACCCCGAGCGAAACCACGATGAGCACAGCGATCCAGAGTCTGCTTGGCGGGCGAGTACTCTTTGAATCGCTTCTTCGGCGACACGCCCACATCTTACGGGGAGCGGGGGCGAGAACCGTTCAGCGACCACGCCACGCCCTGTCCACACGTCCTGGAGGAGAGCACGATGTCCACGTCGCCCGCAGACTTCAACGCCCAGATCATCGAGGAGTTCCACGCCAACGAAGGACGCGTCGGGGGCATGTTCGAGGGTCTGCCGCTGTTGCTGTTGCACCACACCGGTGCGAAGTCCGGCAAGCGCCGCGTCAACCCGCTCGCCTACCAGGCCGATGACGGGCGCTACGTGATCTTCGCCTCGAAGGCTGGGGCGCCGACCAATCCTGACTGGTACCACAACCTCAAGGCCCACCCCTCCGTCGCGATCGAGGTCGGGACCGACACGATCGACGTCCTCGCCAGCGAGGCGACCGGCGAGGAACGCGAGCGCCTCTTCCGCACGCAGGCCGAGCGCGTCCCTCAGTTCGCCGACTACGAGGCGAAAGCGGGGCGCGTCATCCCGGTGATGGTTCTGACACCCACTGCGACCAGTTGAGCGCCGCTCACGCGCTTTCGTCGTTGTGCCGCCGATCGGCGACGGTGTAGACGCTCAACTTGTTCGCCGCGGGGTGGCGGACGCCGAAAGCGAAGGCCCGCAAGGCGAACGGCCTCGTGGGGTGGGCGACCGGGAGCAGGACCAGACCGAAGCGTCCCGCGGGCCACGGGACGTAGGTCTTCACGCAGCCGGCGAGGCGGGTGCCGTCGCGGGCTTCCGCATCGCAGCCCAAGAGGCGGGAGAGGGGCAGCCCGCCGCCGCGATCGACTTCGCGCCTGAATATTTCGAGCACCTTACGGGCGGTGGGCGGGTGGTGTGTGAGATCCTCGGTGATTGCGGGTTCGTTGAACTGCACCGGAACGGTCGGCGCGGCCCTGGTGTCGGCCATCGCTCAGCCCTCGCCGTCGACGGGGAGCCGGCCGAAGTGCTGCTCGAACTCCTCGGGGGTCAACCTGCGCTCCCCGTGGCGAGCGAGCATCGCCTTCACGCTCAGGTCGGGGCGCAGCAGGACACGGCCGTCGGGCCGGTGGTCCTCGACTACGTAGTCCCCTGAGAGATCGCCGCTGAGCGTGACATGGGTCGGCTCCACGCCTTGAAGTGTGGCATGTGCGGCCGACCGATCCAAGTCGGGCGGCTGAGCAATGCGAAGCCGGCGCCGACCGGCGGCAGATGAGGGGGCGGGAGCGGTGAAACGGACAGGAGTGCAGACGGTAAGATTGCAGCGTGTTGTCTTCATCATCGGCCCACCGTATCACGTCCGAACCGTTTCCGCACTCAGCCGTTGCGCACTCAGATCTTGCGCTGGCAGCTTTTATGCTGGGAGTGCAAAGGCTGCGAGAGGTCCGCGCTCGGTGAGCCGGGTTCCGGTCATGAGCCCCGGGCAGCCTGCACCGGAAGCCCCGAAGGTCGTCGACCACGCGTACGCGGCCGAGCGCGCAAGGCTGCTGGAAGCATTCGGCAAACGGCTGCGCGCCGAGCGCGAACGCCGGAACGTCTCGCTCGAAGGGCTGGCCGAGATCGCCAATGTCCACCGGACCCACCTCGGCGCGCTCGAGCTGGGGAAGCGGGACCCGCGCCTCACGATGCTGCTGATCCTCGCGGACGCGCTGGAGGTCGCGCCGGGCACCTTGCTCGAAGGTCTGGCCGTACCGGCGGAGCGCAAGGCCCCGACCCATTCCAAGAGCGGGCGCGTAGCCTGATGCCCAAGGCGACGGCCGGAATCGAATCGGTGTAAACGGCTTTGCAGTGCTCCCGGAAGTCCTGTTCTCCCCTTACCTAAGCGGTTTTCGGGGACCTCAGGTGCTCTCAGATGTCCCCAAAAAACGCTCGAATGGGGAGCCTTTGGGGAGCCTCTCGCGCTCCGCTGCGCCATGGCCATAACTCCATCATGAGTACCGTTCTGGCTCCACCCACGATCTCGATCAAGGCTGCGGCCGCCCGTCTGGGTGTGCATGAGAACACCGTGCGGGCGTGGTTCGACGGCGGCATTCTCAAGGGCTACATGAGCCCAACGGGCCGCCGGAAGGTGCTGTTGGACTCTGTCGAGCGTCGCACGCGCGAGATGTTCGGTGTGCCGGGGAGCGCGGTCGAGCTTGGCAAGCCCACGGCTCCCCCCGGGCAGCTCGACACGCTTGAGCAAGCGCAGGGTCGCCTGCCCTGACCTGAGCGCCGATGCCCGTCCGCCTCCGCGCTGAACCGCGCTGTTTGACCTTCAGGACTCCTCGGAGCAGAGTGCCGATAGCCTGTTGCTCGACAGCGTTCTGGGGAAGCATCAGGCGCTCGGCTCCGGGCGCGTGCGCAGCCATCCGCAGCGGCGAGCATCCTGTCTGGTTGTGGAGGACGAGCCGACAGTCATCGAGACGACCGATCCGGGCGGCGCTCGGGTGGTGCTGCCCCGGCGTGTCTGGGAGGAGAAGATCACCAGGGACCACCCGGAGATCGACGCGCACATGCCGGATGTCCTGCGGACAGTCTCAAGCCCCGATCACACGGCGCCCGATCCTGTCTACGGGGACCGCACCCGGTACTACGCACGGGATGTCGGCCCGAGTCGCTGGCTGCTGGTCGTCGTAAGCTATGAGCAGACGCCCGCGCGGATCGTGTCGGCGTTTGCGAACCGAAAGGACCCAAAGTCATGGAGCGCGTGAACATCACGATCGGCCCGATGAGCTTCCAGCGCGCCGACTACGACGCCGAGAACGATGTCCTCTACCTGCACGTTGGGGAACCGCAGGCCGGAGAGGGCGAGGAGACCCCGGAGGGTCACGTCGTTCGCTATGAGCCGGGCACCAGCCGTATCGTCGGGCTGACGATGATGGGTCCACGCCGCATCCTGGAGCGCGACGGAAATCTCGCGGTCACGATCCCCGAGACGGTGCAGACGACCGCCGAGGATCTAGCCCCCGCGCTCGCAGCTGTTTGACCTACGGTAATCGACTGAGAGGCGAAGATGGTTCACGTTGAGTTCTGGCGTCCGGGCAGCGAGATCGGCCGATCCGAGTGCGTCGCCACGCTCACACAGCGCGGGCGCTCACAGCCTCAGATCGAGGGTCGTGAGCCACAGGTCGTCGATCTCGAGCGGGTGGTGCTCAGCATCTCCACGGGCGAGGCGATTCGTTGGGAGGATGACCCGGAAGAGTGGGCACGGAGCCTGACTGGCTCCTACCGCTCCCCGTACCTGCTCGCCGAGATCGTCCACGACGATAACCCCGACCGATCGGAGATCGGTCAGCAGGACGCCGGCGAGCGACTCGTCGTACGCCAACGGGTGCATAGCGGCTCCTGATGCCGCGCACGACACGCTCCGATCCAACCGCCAAGCAAGTCGGGCAGGCGATCCGCCAAGCCCGCCATGACGCCAGTCTCACCCAGGCGCAACTCGCCCAGCGACTGCAAACCACGACCCCTTACGTCACGAACGTCGAGGCGGGCCGCGCCAACCTCACGGTGGGCCAGCTCGCCTCGATCGCCGACGCGCTGAACGCGGTCCTCGACGTCGATCTGCGCGTCGTCGACGAGGAACACCTCGTCGTTCAGCGAGTGGGTCGAGCGCGCGGCGTTCAGCCGCTTCGCTGAGGCACGAGGCGGATACGCCTGTCTCCGGGCTCAGGGAGACGTAGGGGGGAACGCCCGGCGTTCCAGCGACATACCTGGTGATGGCACTCCAGCCAACCACTCAGCTCGCTTGCGCGATGCCCGAGGATCCGGGTGCGAGCCCCGTACCTTCGGGGCCAGGGTATGGGCGTTGGGTGGACCCTCGGTCGATTTGGGGGGTGCTTGCCCGGACCTTGGGGTCGCGTACCTTGGCATTGGCGGAGGGGCCGAAGTCCCTGCAAAACCTGGCTGTTGCGCGATGCGCGGCAGACGGGGACATTCTTATATATCCCCTTCTCTATCTGAGATGGCGCTTGCTGTGGTCTTCTCTGTGGAAGCGAGCTTGTTCGTGATCAATCTCCTGGGGACATATCTCGAGGAGATCTTCAAGGGCCGGCCGAGCGAACTACGTCGGGAGGGTCTTGTGTGGCGTGACCAGGCGATCTTGTGGGCGTTGCATGTCACACGGGTGATGAGCACGCTGCAGGTCGCTGTCGAGCTGTTTCCCGGCCAGCAGGCGTGTAAGGCGCGCGAGCGGTTGAACAAGCTGCGCTATTTTCCTGTCAGTGGAGCGCCACCGTGGCGGCAGGCGCGCCGGTAGCGAACCCTACCTGTGGTCTGTCACCAGCAAGGGCTTTGACCGGCTCAGGTCCGGACCCTCTCCGGTCATCAGCAGTGATGAGTACGGCCCTGAACCGTGGCTGCTCGGGTCGGAGGCGAAGTTCAACCGGTGGGCGTGGGCGGAGCGCCCGTGGGGTTTTGCGATGCCCGGGCGTGTGCGCCACGACCTCGAGGCGGTCGACTTCCTGATCTCCTACCGCCGTGCTGTGGACGCGACGCTCGCCACCCAGGCCAGGGGCGCCCACATCGTGACGGAGTGGCGTGGGGAGCACGTTTTCCTTCCGCCGCTCGACGAGCCCGACGATTACGGCGAGCGGTCCCGGTCACGGTCTCTGAAGCTGCGGACCTCGTGTTCGAACGCGGGTTCGAGCGCCGGCCCGAGCGGACGTGGGTGTGAGGCTTTGAGGCCCAGGCGCGACTGCAGGTGGTCAAGCCCGACGCGGCGCTTTCGATCGTCCTCGTGGACGAGGACGAGCAGCGATGGATGACGATGGTCCAGCCGCCGCCTTGGGAGGAGCGCCGGGTGTACCCCGAGGACTACAGGCGTCACCTCGTGGTCGATGTCCTGATCGAGTGCGATCGCACCGGCCGCGTCTCGAACACCACCACGCGTGCCGAACTCAAGCGGCGCTCAACAGCCTCATAAGCACGCACAGGTCAGCGTCGCCCTGTCGGCGACATACAAGGGCAAACCACGATCGACCACCGTTTGGGTCATGCGCTATCGCCTTCCGTCGGGCAAGGACTCCAAGGAGGTGCTGGGTCTCGCGTGGACAAAGAAGGGGCGTCCTCCGCATGGGCACCTGACGGAAGGCGATGCCCTGTCGAAGGCGCAGGCGTTCGCCGCGGAACACTCCACGGACACGCCCGATGCTCGAGGTTCGTTTCGGGCGGCGTTGGATTCCTTCGTGCGCTATTGCACCCAGGAGAAGGGGCTGCGCGGCTCCACGATGCACGAGTACAAGAAGATCGGCGAGCGCCTGGCAGCGCGTCCGTGGCGGGGCGAGCTGACGTGGGCCGACCGGCCGCTTGACACGTTCACCGACGATGACCTGCTGGCTGTCCGCCAGGAACTCGCGCAGGCCAAACGCAGCGCGGACACCGTGAACCACTACCGGCGCGTCGTGCGCGGCATCCTCGGGACACACCGGAGCAGCCCGGCTCTCGCGTGGGCCTGGATGGGCCAGAAGATCGAGAGCGAGGGCAAGCTGCGCTTCTACACGCCTGCGCAGGTACGAAAGCTCGTCGCCGAGGCGTACTCGACGGCTGATGAGGCGATCTACACCCTCGCGACCGAGGCCGGCCCCAAGTTGAGCGAGATCCGCGGTTTGAAGGTCAGCAACGTCGACTTCAAGGTCGGCGTGCTGCGCTTCGAGGACGGCTTCACGGACGAGCGGCGGGCACGCGGGCAACAAGGGCCGGCGAGTGCGGTCGGTACCGATGACCGCCAACGTCCGCTCGGTGCTCGCACCGTTCTGCGACGGGAAGACCGGGAACATGCTGGTCTTCGAGCACGACGCCAAACCCGGCGAGCCGATCTGCGGCACGTCTCTCTACCGCCGGTTCTTGAGCGCCGCGGAACGGGCCGGTCTGCCCAGGCTGCGCCTGCACGACCTGCGGCACACGTTCGGCACGCAGGCGATCCGCGCCTTCAAGATCCACGAGGTCCAGCGGATGATGGGCCACCGCCACATCACCACCACCGAACGCTACCTGCACTATGCCCCCGATCCCGACGCGGCGGCGAAGCTGACCGCGCTTTGGGGAGGAGCAGATAGCGACGAGGAGACCAACGTGGTCCCGCTGCGCCGGGCCGCCTGACAGCGCCAAGGAGGGCAGCAAAGAGGGGCGAGCCGCACGGCTCCGGCCCTCTTTTTGTGCGGTTCCCGCTCCGATTAAGGGGAGCCTATGGGGAGCCTTGGCCTCTGCGGGCGTCCTCGGCTCAGCCGCCTCGGGCCGCAAACATGCCGATTTGGAGGCTGTTTGCATAGAGGGACAGTTTTCAATTACGTCGTAGAGCCGGATGCGGGTGGGTGCCGGGAGCGTTTGTACGCGCGCCTACCCGTCTAATGTACATGCTCGCCAGAGCCTCACCGTCCGGGGCCTCGCCGTTGGAAATTCCTTTGTATATCCGCCGCACCTTCGCGTGGCAAATCCAGGTGGAGCGTGTTGGATGCAGACCTTTCGTTCGCGCAAAAACTGCACCTGGCATTCCTAGCGCCGGCTCGCGCGGATGCGCTCCTGCGCGAGGCGCCTCACGCGTTCGAAGCCGCCGTGCTGAGCGAGGGAGTGTTGCGACGGGGCGCCGTCTTGGTGGCCCGCCCAGTCCCGGTAAGAGCGCATCGTTGAGCGCGTTGTGGCGGGTAGCCCTTCGAGGTAGCTGACCATCCACGTGATGCAGTGCTCGACGTCGGCCCACTTGTGCCGGCGATACTCGCCCTCGCGCGCAGCGCCGACATCCAGCGAGTAGTCGGCTCGGGCCTTGGGCGGGGGTGGCTTCTCAGGGACGGGCAGGCCACGGGCCTTGCGTGCGGCCTTCCACTGCTCCAGCGCTTCGCTGAAGCGCACGGCGCGTTCGCTCGGGTAGGGGATGCCGTTGCCACTGGCGAACGCCTTCAGGTCAGCGATGGTGGGCTGGACGCCGTAGTGCTCGTGGAAGCGCTCCAAGAGGTCGCAGATGAGGAGGGCGCTACTGGACTCCGGGCGCGAGTCGCGCCGCTCCTCGTGCGGGGTCATGCCGGCAAGGCGCAGCGCTGCCTCCCAGGAGCCGACGCGCGTGATGATTTGCTCCTCGTTGGGGAGGACGAGCTGCCCACCGTGCAGGTAGCGCGCACGGTCGGCCCTCAGCAGGCGAGCGCGCTCCAGCCGGTAGTCGCGGAGCGAGAGCGTGTCCTTCCCGAGGCGCCGCGCCACGAGCCTCAGCACGAAGATGACGTACTCCTCGATCAGCCAGTCTTGCTCCTCGCTGCTCTGCTTGCGGCCCAGGCGATGAGCGTGCGTGCCCTCGCGCTCGTGGGCGAGGCGCAGGACATCGGCCCACGACATCCCAAGCTGAGCGGCGATGTTGCGCGCGGCGGGGAGGTCGGGGAAGGCGCTCCCCGCGCTGGCCGCATCGAAGGCGCGCTGCGAGACGGACGTTGGCGCGCTCGGGTTCGCGCGCTCGCTGACCTCGCGTACGCCTTGCAAGAGGAGGAGCTGTTCCATTGGCTGCGACAGTAAGGGTTGCGCCGGCGACCCCTACGATGCCGGGGCTATGAACTGCACACTCTGCTCAGTTAGTTCGGCCTCAGTCAAGGTGCTCTCGTAGTAGGTGTAGCCTTCGGGCGTTTTCAGGGTCACGGGGTCAAACGGCGCGTTCATCTCGCTAACAGTTATCGACCCCTGCCCCACGCTTTCCACATAAGCGACATGCCCAACCGGACCCGAATGGGCCGTGTTCGGCTGCCAGACAGCGATGTCACCTACTTGCGGCACGGCGCCAACGCTCAGGCCCTCGGCCTGCGCGTGCTCGGCCCAGGTCCAGGCGTCCCAGTCTTGCCCGAGAGGGTCATTGGCGGCCTGGTTGTACCAAATGTCCGGGCGCTTATACTCGGCCCAATCGGTGCAGTTCCCCGCAGACAGGGGCATGGCCTCATCGCCGGGAACGATGCTGGGGTTATTGACAGGAGAGCAGGTGTAGGCGTCGGTGCATGGAGCTGGCGCCGGGGCTTCTTCGCCTTCGCTGGCGGTGCTGGATTGTGGCGAGGGAAGGGCTGGCCCCTCCTGGCGTACCGATGCCTCCAGGCCCCTAACCCTCGTCCCGCGCGTCGGGCCGAGGACATGCAGCACCACTCGTGCCTGCTCGGCGCCGCAGGAGAGGCGCAGGAGCAGGGCCTGGGCGCGGGCGCGGGCTGGCAGACGCAGAGTCCAGACGAGATCCTTGGCGCGCGGCACTACGCGGTCGAGGAGCGTGGCGCCGGCGTACAGGTTGCAGGAGGGCGCGGGCGCGCTGAGTGTGGCCTGAAGGCGGGCGCTGGCCCCAGCGTGGGCCTGGCGGGTGCCGGAGAAGGTAAGAGTGGCAGCGTCCGAGGCGGTGGCCGGGGTCGATGCGCAGAGGACGAGGGCGCACACGGACATGGCGATGGCGCCCGTCCTCCTCGTGAGGGACCTGCGGGGGAGGGGCGGCATCTTCTGCTCCTTCGTTTTGCTAGGCGGCGAAGCCGCCGTGCAAAGTCGCTGATGGGGCCTGCGATGTCATCGCCCGCGCACCAACCTGTTAGGACTTTTCTGCTCTAACCTGGACGGACGTCCTCGTGGAGGCTTCGCGCGTGCCTCCCGAGCGACGTTCCCACCCGCGCTCCCCCGAGCATGGCGCCCTGGGCGATGCCATCCGCCTCTCGCGGGAGCGGCTGGGCCTCTCGCAGGAGGAGCTATCCGCCGCCTCCGACCTCCACATCACGCACCTGGGCGGCTTGGAGCGCGGGGTGCGCAACCCCTCCTATGCAACGCTCCTGCGCCTCTCACGAGCGCTGGGGATGAAGCCGGGAGGGCTGGTGTCGCTCGCTGACGAGCTGCGCGACGGGGCGCGAAGCGCGGGAAGCTGAGAGGCGCCTCGCAGCCATCGCAGATTCTACGTCCGCCCGATGGGCCAAACTTACCGACCTATCGCACGCAAGGGAGGCGCGCGTCGAGACAGAGCGCAGCACCTATGCCTATGACCGAGGCCACCGAATCGCCCCAGGCCCTTGAACCACCCCAGGCCACTGAACCTGTGGAGCCAGTTAGTAATGAGCGCGTGGCGACGCGCCTCCTTACTCTGGCCGTTGCGGTGGTAATGGCTTGCCTATCCCTCGAAGGGGAACAGCAGCTAGCCAAGCTCGCGCTCTCAGGAATCACCGTAGGCACGCTGCTTCTGACTCCCGACATCGGCGGTGCCATTCTGGCCTTCGGGCCAAAAAACTGGAGCGGACAGACAAGAGCGCGGTTCGCCACGGCGTACCGCGTGTTCCTGGGTGTCATCGCTGTCAGTGGGATGGCCGCCATCGTCGGCGCCATCGTGCATGAAGCGGAAAAGCAACCCCTCAACGGAGCCGCCATCGCGGCCTACGCGATCACCATCGTCTTGCTCGCCGCCGTGATTGCGATTGGCGCGCTACCTCTCATTGTCTTGCGAATGTTGCGAGGGCGAAACACCGCCGAGGTTGCTGATGAGCGGCCAAACGACAAGTACAGGAGCATCAAGGAGCTTTCTCGCGGCGCCCGCGTCAAACTGGACAAGGCCGAGGCCGAGGCCGCACCAGCGGGCCTCGGTGCGGCGCTATTCCTCGGGGGTACGGCCCTGCAATTCATCCTCCTGCTCACCGCCCACGCCCACGTCACAGCGCCTGCGTGACGATGTTTCGATTACGGCAGTGGCCATACCCATCAGGCAAGTGAGGATGCAGGCTCCGAAAACCCACCAAACAAGTGTCAAGGCCGGTCGAGAATTGACCCCCTAGCGCCGGTTGAGAATTGACCCCCTTGGGGCGGTATGAGGCGTGGTGTCGGGTCCTCCTCGCGGAGCCGGAGCCGTAGGCGGAGGCGGAACGAGGAGGACCCGCGTGGCTCTGTGGGGGGGTGTCAGTCGGCCTGGGGCCGTTCGGTGGGGCGGGCGCCGAGGTCGTGGTTTTTGAGGCGGTAGCTGTCGCCCTTCAGCGAGAGGATCTCGGCGTGGTGGACGAGGCGGTCGATCATCGCGGCGGCGGTCGCGTCGTCACCGAAGATCTCGCCCCAGGCGGAGAATGGCTTGTTGGAGGTGACGATCAGGCTGGCGCGCTCGTAGCGGCGGGAGACGAGCATGAACATGAGGTTCGCGGCCTGGGGGTCGAACGGGATGTACCCCACCTCGTCGCAGACCAGCAGCGGGTAGCGCTCCAGGCGGCGTAGTTCCTCGTCGAGGCGGCCTTGGCGTTGGGCGTCTGAGAGCAGCGCGACCCACTCGGTCGCGGTGCGGAAGAGGACGCGCTGGCCGGCGAGGCACGCGCGGATCGAGAGCGCGATCGCGAGGTGGGTCTTGCCGGTCCCGGGCGAGTGGGCGTCGAACTACTCATGTTGTTGATGTTCTGCCGGAGCGGGTGCGGCTGGTGGATGCGCCGGGCGAGTTGCGGGATGTCGAGCTTGAGGTGCTCGGGTGGCGGACGGAGGAGGGCGAGACGGCGCTGATCTGCCGGTTGGTGGACGGCAGCTCGGGCACGATCCCGGCGCGGTGGACGGACCTGCCTCGTCGTGTCGCGCCCGGCCCAAGGTTCGGGGTGCTGGCTAGCCCGGCGGGTTGGCGGTTGCTGGCCGATCGGCTGGAGGGGGTGAGGGCTCGGCGGCGTCCGGCGCGCGCCGCAGTCTCCGGTGAAAACGGAGGTGGTGATGTCCGGGCAGCTGGCGTTGCAGGTTGGAGTCGAGGTGACGGTCGCGCCGGCGGTGGTCTGGGAGACGATCCCGATCGACTGCCGGGTGCAGGTGACGTTGCGACTCGCGCGGCTGCTCGCCGCGCTGGTGGAAGCGAGCCGCGATGAATAGCCAGAGCAAGATCACTGAGCGTCACCGTCAGCGTCGCGCGGTGGTGTATGTGCGGCAGTCCTCGCCTGGTCAGCTTGAGCGCAACACAGAGTCGACGGCCAGGCAGTACGCGCTGCGGGAGCGGGCGGTCGCGCTGGGCTGGCCGGCGGCATCGGTGACGGTTGTCGACGAGGACACGGGCCGATCGGGCGCGACGACGCACGGTCGCGAGGGGTTCAAGGAGCTGGTCGCTGACGTGGGTCTGGGGAACGTCGGGCTGATCCTCGCGTTGGAGGTCTCACGATTTGCACGCTCATCGTCGGACTGGCATCAGCTGATCGACTTGTGTGCGTTGACCGGGACGCTGATCGCCGACTCTGACGGGATTTATGCGCCGGGTGATTTCAACGACCGGCTGTTGCTCGGCTTGAAGGGCACGATGTCCGAGGCAGAGCTGCACTTGATCCGTGCACGGCTGACCGGCGGGTTGCGGAACAAGGCCGCGCGCGGCGAGCTGGTGATGCATCTCCCGGCCGGGTTCGATCGTGACGAGGATCACCGGATCGTCCTGTGCGCTGATGAGCAGGTCCGTCACGCGATCGCGCGCGTGTTCGAGACTCTGGCGCCGTGCTGGATCGGCACGGCAGGTCGTCGGGGAGCTGATCGCCGACGGGCAACTGCTCCCGCGCCGATCGGTCGGCGAGCGACGCGTCCGCTGGGTCCGCGCGAGCTATGGCGCGGTCCACAAGCTGCTGACCAACCCGGTCTACGCCGGCGCGTTCGTGTTCGGCCGCACCCGCCAAGAGAAGCACGTCGACGCCAACGCGGAGCTGCACGTCAGGACGCTTGAGGTCCCAATCGAGGAGTGGTCTGTCTGCCTGCCCGATCACCATCCTGGCTATGTCGCGTGGGAGGAGTACCTCACCAACCGCCAGCGCCTGCGGGCGAACGTGAGACCCCGCGGCGAGGGCGGCGGCGCCGCCCGTGAGGGTGGCGCGCTGCTGCAGGGGTTGCTCCGCTGCGGACGGTGCGGCAGGCGGATGCAGGTCGCGTATTCCGGCAACGACGGCCGCCGTGTGCGGTATGCGTGCGTGCGCGGGCTGCATCTTCACGGCACGGAGTCGACGTGCCAGACCCTCGGGGGCGGCAGGCTCGACAAGGCTGTCGCCGCGGCGTTCCTCGAGGCAGTCACCCCGGCCGGGGTCGCGGCCAGCACCGGCGCGATCGCGGAGCTGACCGAGCAGCACGACGCCCGGCTCGCCGGGCAACGACTCGCGCTGGAACGCGCCGAGTTCGAAGCGCAGCGCGCAGAGCGGCAGTTCGATGCATGCGAGCCGGAGAACCGGCTCGTCGCGCGAACATTGGAGCGCAAGCTCGAGGACGCGCTCGCGGGTGTAGCGCGCGAGCAGCGCACGCTCGCCGCGCTGGAGCACGCCCGACCCGCGCCGCTCACCCTGGCCGAGCGCGAAGCGTTGACCCGTCTCGCGCGTGATCTGCCGAAGTTGTGGGCGGCGAAGACCACCAGCGACCGTGACCGCAAGGAGCTCCTCCGGGCGCTGATCAGCGAGGTCGTCATCACGGTGAAACGGCCAGAAGACATCGCCGAGGTCGAGATCTTTTGGGAGGGTGCGGCCCGCACCCAGTTGAGCATTCCGCTGGTCCGCCGCGGCACGAAGCGAACCTGCACCTCCGAGGACACGATCGAGCTGATCCGCCGGCTCGCTGCGCATCACCCCGACCATCAGATCGCAGCGATCTTGAACCGGCAAGGCCGGCGCACCGGGACCGGGCTGCCATTCACCGCGACACGCGTCCAAGGGGTTCGTCAGCGAGCGAGCATCCCGATCGCACCCCAGCCTGAACCGAACAGCGGCACCGTCACGATCGAACAGGCCGCCAACACACTGCAGGTGTCAACCTCGACGATCCACCGGTGGCTGCGCGAAGGGCTGCTCCCCGGCGAGCAAGTCACGGCAGGCGCGCCGTGGCGAATTCGGCTAACGGACGAGGTCCGCGCCCAGTTCGTGCCGAACGTCCCCGAGGGCTATCTACCACTCAACGAGGCCGCGAAATGCCTCGGAGTCGCCCGCCAGACCGTGTTGCACCAAGTCCAACGCGGGCAGCGACACGCGGTGCACGTGACCACCGGCCGTCGCAAAGGCCTGAGAATCCAGGTGCTTCAGTCCGAAGCTGGACTGTTTGCGCAATGACGAACGCGAAAGGGGCAGTGTGAAACCAGATCGGGCGGGCCGAGGAGCACGACGTTCTCCTTGGCGTGCAGGAAGTCGAGCTGGCCGAGGTGCTCGATCACCTGCTTCTTGACTGAGCGCTGGAAAGTGAAGTCGAACTCCTCCAGTGTCTTGCGGGCGGGGAACCGTGCTTGGCGGATGCGGCTCTCCCCGCCATGCGCCTCACGGGCGGAGGTCTCGGTAGAGAGCAGCGCTTGCGCGAAGCGCTCGTAGCTCCACTCCTCCGCCCGTGCGCGTTCGGCGAGCTTCGGTAGCGCCATGGCGGCCGCCGGCGCCTTCATTGCCCTGAACAGGTGCGTGAGCTCAGAGGTGGCGCTCACGCGATCAGCTGGTCGTAGACGGCAAGGGGGCGCTGCTGCACGAGCGGCTCTGGCTCTGGCTGCCCGTGGCGCTCCTTGAGCGCCCTGGCGTGCTCGAGCGCGGTGATCGTGCGGTTCTTGGCGAAGCAGCGCTCGTGCCGGCATGCGAGCTCACCCGTGTCCAGCGCCGCGGCGGTGATCTCGCGCTGGGAGGCACGGACTTCCACGCGACGGCCGACGAGGTGCGGGTCAAGGGAGTAGTCGTTGGTATCGAACCGCAGGTACGGGTCGGGAGCCACACGCGTGACCCAGCGGCGGTCCAGGTCAAGCTCCCGGGGCGGCAGGGCGCGCATCACCCGCCGCTCCTCTGTGAGGCGGTCGAGCGGCCGCGCCCTGAGCGTCTTGTGCGTCCGCGCGTTCGCCTTCTGGAACCAGGCGTCGAGTTGCAGCTGGAAGTCGAGGTGGTTCGCGAAGGACCGGCCCGGCTCGAAGTTCGTCTCCAGGTACCCCTGCAGGCGCTCCACGGCGCCCTTCGCCTGCGGGTCACGCGGACTCGCAGAAGTACCAGTCGACCGGGAGCCGCCCACAGAAGCCGGCATACGCATCAGTCGATCGGCCGCCACCGGCGTGCAGGCACCCCTCGCGATCCCAGACCAACAACTCGGGCAGCGCACCCAACGACCACAAGCAGCGCGCCATCCCCCACAACACATCCGGCGCCTCCTTCGAGAAAATCAGCGCGCCCGCGCCGGCACGCGAATACCCCAAGCACGCGACGACGACCCACGCGCGACGGACCTCGCCATGCCCGACCGGCACCCACGCCGAGGGCTCCCACAGATCCCACTGGCAGATCTCCCCCGGGCGATAGACCGTCCGCTGATACGTGCGCCGCGCCAAGAACAACGGGCGGACCTCGCGCAGGTAGTCATCGACGATCGTCTTGGCGCCATCGAACCCGAGCGGCTCGATCAGCTCCCTGACCCTGACCCCTGGGAGCTTCGGATCGTCCTTCAGAAGGCGATGGATCTCCTCCTTGAACGAGTCGAGCTTCGACGGGCGCTCAGGCACACGGAACACCGGCGGCTGCGCCGAGCGCAGTGCCGCCCTGATCGTGTTACGCGCCAGCCCCGTGCGACGCTCAAGCTCCTTGATCGACACCCCACGAACGAAATGCTCCCGGCGCAACTCAGCCCACTGCTCCACGTCCAACACAACCCTTCTCCCGGTCTCGGTGACAGCGACCGAACCAGGCTCAACACGACCCCGGACGCCTCCGCCACCGCCCCAGGGGGGTCAACTCTCAACCGGCGAAGGGGGGTCAGTTTCTCACCGGCGCCGACAACAAGAAGTCTCTAGCCATGACGCGACCATAGGGTGCGCACGCGGCCAGTGTGAGCTAGCTTCACGCCGCGCTGTGCGCCGCATGCGCAGCGCCGTAGGGGCCAGGTTGAGAGCCGAAGGCCGACCACCGGGATGAGCGAGCGCTGACCTGACCCAGCGCTACCCTGCCGGCATGTCGCCAGCGCGCCATGACCCAGGGACCATCCCGGAGACGAGGCTCGCCCACGCGCGCATGAGCCGGGGCGTGACACAGGAGGAGCTGGCGCGCGCCGTCGGTATCTCAGTGCCGACGTACCGGCGCTTGGAGCGCGGCGAGGTGCGCAACCCCAAGCTCGGGCAGCTTGTGAATTGCGCCATCGCTCTCGGCGTCGAGCTGGACGCGCTCATCGAGGATGAGTGGCGCGAGTGGCTGCCCTTCGACGCGCGCGCGGCGGCGCCACCGGAGCCGGAGGCGTTCTGGCGCCAACGCCCGAACAACGGTCGCTAGCGGAGCCTGAGAACCGCAAGACCACCACGTAGAGCGCCACGCCTGCCCGCTGGGCGTGGCGCTCCTGACGGTCAGCCCTCCCCGTCGGTTGGCAGGTGGCCGAAGTGCTGGGCGAACCCCTCGATGGTCAATTGGCGCTCGTAGTGCTCCTCGACCAGTGCCGAGGTCGGCACGCCGAGGCCGCGCGCGAGGCGCACGACGGTCGAGAGCCGGGGGTCGGTCAGCGAACGCTCCAGCTTGCTTACCTCTGTGTGGTGCAGGCTGGCGAGTCGCGCAAGCCGATCCTGCGTCAGCCCGGACGCTGCGCGCGTTTCGCGCAGCCGCCGGGCGAAGGCGGCGACGACCGCGAGCGTCTCAGGGTCGGAGCGGTGGGCCATTTAGACCACCTGGCCGACCATCTGCACCAGCCGGAATGCGGCGCGCGTGGCGAACACGTAGCCGTCGCTGGTCTGGTGGATGAGGCCGTCGCTGCGGAGGTGCCGCACGATGTCCTCGGCGCTGCCGGGATGTTCGATGCTGCGCCCGATGTCCTCGACCGACCAGATAGGCAGGTCATCGCCGGTGAGCAGGTAGAGCGTGTCGCGTTCCAGGTCGTCCCACCGTTCGGCAGGGGTAGGGTTCTCGTCAGGCATGGGGAGCTATCGCCTCCTTGTGCTCAGGCTCCGGCGTCGGGTTACTGCCCGCGCCGGGGCCGCTGGTTGATTGGATGCTGAAAAGCGGCCGGGATCGTAGCGTAGACTTGTCGCGCGCGACAAGGGACTTGCAGAGAGCAGGAGAACGGCCCTCAGCGGCGGACTGTACGGCTATATGGATGCCGTCGCCCTGGGCCGTGGCCTGCGCCTCCTGCGCGAGCAGCGCGGCCTCTCGCAGGAACGCCTCGCCGAGCTGATTGGCTCGAACGCCGCCTCCCTCTCGCGCATCGAGGCTGGCCGGCGCGATGTCCTGTGGTCCTCCATCACGCGCCTGCTCGACGCGATGGGCGCCGACCTCCGCGACCTCGCTGGCGCCATTGATGAGGCCGCGCAGCGTTTGCACGGCGGCTCCGCTGCCTAGCAAAGCAAGCCTTGACGCTGCCTCGGGCCTGATTCAGCGCCCTTCGAACTGTTGACTACTTCACGACGTTTCGCGCCCGGTTCGGTGCGTATCGTGCGATGCTTGATACAAAGAAATTGATGGGCTGTAAGCGCGGTTTCTCCCGGTCGAGCAGTCCAGAGCTCCTTTCTTTAGATACATGCCCTGCCTTCGCTACCAGCCTCCAGACCGCCTCCCCGGCGCGACCGAATTCAGCAAGGAAGCCGCGCTGCGCGGCTCGCTCAACACGGTCAAGCTCCTGAAGAGTCAGCGTTGGGTGTGGGATGAGCTGCGCGAGGTGTGCGCCGGCTTGGAGGTCAAGTACGCGCGCCGTCGTGAGCCGGGGCACTGGGAGCTGGCCGCCGTCGCCTACATCGCCAGCCGGCAGGTTGATATCCAGGGCTTCTACGACGAGAGCACAGACGAGCTATGGCGCGAGTGCGGCTTCGAGTCGAAGCCGCCGTACATGCGTGTCTGGCGGCGCCTGCGCGAGCTGGAGAAGGTCTGTGATGAGTTCCTGAGCGCCGCAGGCAAGGTCATCCGCCGCTGCCGCGAACACGACAGCCGCGTCATGGCGCACGTCCATTTCGACTTCACGGAGGACGAGACGCACGCCGCGCTCATCCACGACTGCCAGCCCGGCGAGGAGTGCGCCTACCGCGAGAGGATGGCTCGCGTGCGCGGGCCGCATCGGCGAGCGGCGGCGGGGTACGCGCAGCGCCCGGAGCGCGTCGCGACACGTACTGCCCGCCGTCAGCGCGAGGACTGGAACGCGGAGGCCCCGGAGGAGGCAGCCGAGCATGAGCGCGCTGCCTCCCCCGAGCGCACGGAGATAGTCGAACGCGAGGGCAAGGCCATCAAGCGCATCCGCAAGGGTGACTGCTGGTACAGGACGCGAGACACGGAGGCTGGCATCCGTGCCTACACGGGCGAGCGGGGGGCGAAGCGCTTCTGGCACGGCTACTACAGCGGGAAGGCGATTGACCACTTCACGGGCGGGGTCGTGCCGAGCGTCGATAGCGCAAGCGAACAGGAGTACTACCTGTTCCCCGGCCTCTATGACCGCGTGGCGAAGATGGCGGGCACGGCGCCGCAAACGGCCATCGGGGACAAGGGTTTCTCCGTCGCCTCGTGCTTCGAGCACGCAACCAGCAACGGCACGGCGCCCATCTTCCCCTGGCGCACCGCTGGCGGCGACCGCAAGCGCCACGACAAGGAGACGCACGACCGCCACGGCGTGAAGCGCTGCAAGGGATGTGGCGGGCCGATGGAGCAAGTGCGTTTCTCGGCCAACGGAGGAAAACCGCGCCTCTGGTTTCGCTGCACGACTCCCACCACGCCCGAGTGTGCCAAGGAGCAGACCATCTCCTGCCAGGCGGACTGGAAGGCCCTCGTGCCCCTGGCGCGCACGGAGGCGCTGTACCACGAGCTTCGTGAGTCGCACGGCACCTATGAGGCGACTCACGACTACTGGCGCGACCGCTACCGGGTTGCTGCCGACGCACTCGGCTTGCGCCCCAGGGTCGTGAGCCTGGACTGGCACAGGCTCCGCGCGAACGTCGCTTGCCTCATCGAGTGGCTACGCATCGGCGCCAAGCACGGCTGGCTCGGCTCGGCAAGGAGGGCACGGCGCGAAGGCGAGCGGCGCTTCAAGGAGCGCGGCCTGCGCATCGCCGCGCGCCTGGCGAAGATGCGCGTGCGCATGGGCCTCGCGCAGCCCTATGGCGCGCAGGCCGCGCTCCTCGGCTTTGGCGAAGAGACGCCGCCGTCGCGGCGTCCTCGCGGGGCGTCACCCGGCAAGCCGTAGTCCGCATGGGGAGGGGTGGCGCGCTCAGGGGATGGCCCCTGGGCGCTTCGCGCATCCGACGCCGCCCGAGCACCCACGGCACCGTCGCGGCGGGAGAAAAGCCAGGCGCAGAGCCGAAAATCCTCCTCCAACAGCCCGGCGAGCCGGTCAAACCAGCCAATTGAAAATTGAAGCGCAAACTGTCGTAGAGGCGACGACCGGAGTCGAACCGGTGTAGACGGCTTTGCAGTCCTTACGGTTGATGTGCTGCCCCCGAGTTTACAGGGCTTTCCGTGTCGCTGAGTTGCGCTGAGTTACCCCCGAATCGGCTAGTTCGGGACACAACTCGGGACACAGAATCGCGCGGGCTCACTGCTGGGGCACCGTCTCGGCGGTCTGCGTGAGCGGGGAGACCTGCTCGCCTTGGAAGGCGCTGGAGAGCCGCGCGGCGTCTTCGGCGCCCGGCCGGTGGTGGACGTAGCGCATCGTGGTCGAGACGTGCGCGTGACCGAGCATCGCCTGCACGTCGCTCAGCGGGAACGCTCGGACTGCGGTCGAACCGAAGGCATGGCGCAGGTCGTGAAACCTGATCCGGCGCAGGCCCGCGCGATCAAGCGCGGCGTAGTAGCGCCGGCGCAGTGTCCACCCGTCCAGCGGCCCCTCTCTGCCAAGGTGAGGTGAGACAGATCATCCTGCTGGATTACTGAGCCTTGAGGGCGAGAACGGAGCTGTAGCGATGTTGGAGCCCATGCGGTCTGTGGAGATGAAGGAGATGCCTGGCGCCGAGCGTTTCGTGGAGGGCGCCGGAGGCGAGCGGAGCGAAATGCTCGGCGCGCGCGCCGCGGCCGGGGGGTCCCGGCCGGACCCGGAGCTCGCCGAGCGCCCGCGGCGGCGGCGGTTCTCCGGCGAGTACAAGCTGCGGATCTTGCGTGAGGCAGGCTGGGTCGACGCGGTCGGGGGAGATCGCGGCGATGTTGCGCCGTGAGGGCCTTTACACGTCGCATTTGACGGCGTGGCGTAAGCAGCAGGACGCGGGGGCGCTGCGGGGCCTGGAGCCGCGTAAGCGTGGGCCGCGCGGACCGAGCGTGGAGCAGGTGGAGTTGCGGGCGGTGCGCGCCCGGCTGGAGCGGGCTGAGGCTGAGCTTGCGACGGCGCGGCGGGTGATCGAGGTGCAGGGAAACGTCTCAGCGCTCTTGGAGGATCTGCTGGCGCCCAAGAGCGCGACCGAGACCAACACGCCGCGGCCAGAGCGATGATCGAGCAGGCCGTCGGCGAGGTCGAGCCGCACCTCGGTACCTTGCCGGCGTGCCGGGTGCTGGGCGCCAGCAGGGCGTCGCTTTACCGCTGGCGCTCGGAGCCGAGGGTGCGCGCGGCACGCTCGCCGGCGGTGTCGCCCAGGGCGCTGTCTGAGCCCGAGCGCGGGGCGGTGCTGGCGCGGCTGCACGAGGAGCGGTTCGTTGACTGCTCGCCCGCGCACGTCTACGCCACGCTGCTGGACGAGGGGACGTATCTCGCGTCGGAGCGCACGATGTATCGGCTGCTCGCCGCGCAAGGCGAGGTCCGCGAGCGTCGCGACCAGCTCACCCACCCGCCCTACGCCCGACCGGAGCTGCTCGCCCGCGAACCGAACCGTGTTTGGTCGTGGGACATAACGAAGTTGCTCGGCCCGGCAACATGGACGTACTTCTACCTGTTCGTGATCCTCGATATCTACAGCCGCTACGTCGTCGGCTGGACCGTGCAGCACCAGGAGACCGCGCCGCTCGCTGAGCGGCTGATCGCCGAGACGCTCACCAAGCAGCAGATACCCCGCCACCAGCTGACGATCCACGCCGACCGCGGCTCAGCGATGCGCTCCAAGCCCGTCGCTTTCTTGCTCTCGGACCTCGGGGTCACCAAGACCCACAGCCGGCCGTACACCTCGACCGACAACCCCTACTCCGAGGCACACTTCAAGACACTGAAGTACCGCCCCGGGTTCCCCGCCCGGTTCACCTCGATCCTCGAAGCCAGAGCGTTCTGCCGCGACTTCTTCCCCTGGTACAACGAGCAGCACCGCCACTCCGGGATCGGCCTGATGACCCCATCCACCGTCCACCACGGCCTCGCCGAGCAGACGCACACCGCCCGCGCTGCCGTCCTCAACGCCGCCTACGCCGCGACCCCGGACCGGTTCATCCGCCGGCCACCCCGACCACCCGCGCTACCAACCGGCGCGTGGATCAACAAACCCACCGACACCGAGGAGACCACTCACTAAATTCCCATCCAATCTGTCTCACCGAGCTTGACAGGCTCCGGGCGAGCCATCGACCGTGAACACCAGATCGTCCGGGCCGGTGAAGTGCTCCCGTTGCGAGAGTCGATCGAGCGGGCCGACCAGCTCCGCCACCAGCGGCACCGATCGCACCTTGCCCGACTTCGGAGCCTTCCGGGCGCGCGCCACCGAACTCCACGCCTGCCGCACATGGAGGCGCTGGCCGGCAAAGTCGATGTCCCGCCAGCGCAGCGCCAACAGCTCGCCTTGGCGCAGTCCGGTCATGGCAGCGGCGAGGTACAGCGTCCCGCTCGCCGGATCGTCCGCTGCCCGCACCAGCGCCGCGAGTTCCGAGGCGTCCAGCGTCTCAAACTCGCCGCTGTAGGAGACCGTTGGGCGATCGACCATTTCGGCGGACGCGGGGTTGCGTTCCAACCCGTAGGCGCGCATCGCGTAGCGAAACACGCCATGCGCTACCGTCAAGTGCCGGACCACCGTCCGGGGCGAGAGCAGCGTCCCGTCCGCGCGACCTTCCCGGCGCGTTTTCAGCAGCTCGTCTCGCAGCGCCGCGACATCCGTGCTCGTGATCGACTCCGCTGGCCGATCGCCCCAGCGCGGCAGCAGGTAGCGCCCGAGGCTCTGCCGGTAGTCCCGGATCGTGCTGGCCTCCCGGCCCTTGACATCTTCGACGTGTCGCAGATAGCCGGCCGCTGCGTCCGCGAACGTGGCGCCGCCCAGCTGGTTGGCATAGGCGCCCGTGCCGACTTTCCTGCGCTCGGCGGCGAGCAGGTCCGCGAGAGCGTCCTCTGCCTGCTTGCGCGTCAGCACTCCCGCAGCCGGCTTGCCGCCGGTCAGGTGCGCGGGGGCGAGCCGGCGCGTTGTCTGCACGGGCTCGCGGCCGGGAACACGGGTCTTGACGTACCAGACCGAACCCTCGCGGCGCGTGCGTAGCTGTAGATGCCCGGTCGGGCGCTTCAACGTCGTGCCTGGCCGTGCCATCAGCGCTCACCCCCGAACAGCGTCTCGACGGGCTCGCCCAGCTCCCGCGAGATCGCCAGCGCGACCGTTACGGACGGCCGATGCTGCCCCAGCTCGATCCGGGCGACGGTGCTCTTTGCGAGCCCGGTACGGTCGGCGAGGGCCTGCTGGCTCAGCCCTGCGTGCTTGCGTGCTGCTGCTACCGGGTGGCCGCGCTCGGCTGCGCGGCGGGGTACTGTCTCGGTCGGCATGGGAGGCCCTTTCTCTCGTGTCCGGCCCCCGGGCGTGTCACCGTCGCGGGGGCTCTTTACTGTACCGTCCATGATAGCGCACACGCTACCACGCGCGGCGGACACTATGACCGTCCACGCCCCCCGTGCGAGGTTGGAATCGCCGGGGGCCGAACAGGAGGCTCCGATGCACGTCAAGCTAGCAGCAGCACTCCTCGCCGTTGTCGCAACGCTCGGGCTCAGCGCCACGGGCGCGAACGCGACCTGCATCACCAGTACCGTCAAGACGCCAGCCGTCCGGTGGGTGCGCGTCCCGAAGACGCACCGTGTCGGCGAGTTCGGCCGCGTCGATGTCCGTCGCCACGGCCGCATCGTGTACGTCCGCCGGCGCGAGCATTACACGAAGGTCACGCACCCGGTCGTCTGCTCGACACCGGCACCGACTGCGCCGGCGGAAACGCCGCTGGAAGCGGCGCTCAAGGCCGCCGAAGCCGAACGGCACGCGGCATTTGAAGCCAAGCTCAAAGCGATCGGGGCCTTGGGGGAAGCCGCGCGGGCTTTGCGCACCGCAGAAGAAGCCGTGACCACGAACCGCAGTCACTGGCACGAAGACGAACTCAAGGCCACGGAGTCTCGAAATCAAGATACTGAACGTGAAGCTGGGAGAAGAAAAGGGTGTCATCTCAGAACTAGAAACGGAACTCGCCAAGGCGCAGGGAGAAGAGCACGAAGCCATCACGGCGATGGAACGCGCAGAAGGCGAAGTAAAGACGGACGAGGAGCTGGTCGTATCGCTGTGCCCCGAAGCAGGCGGTCACTCCGAATGGCTGCTGAACAGCCGCGGCGAACCCGAACGGACGTGTGTGCTTGAACAGGGCAGCCGCGTCGGCGAGGAATGACCGGAGATCCCGACGGCTCATAGGCGTGCAGCGCACGCGAGTGGCGCCACAAAGAAGCGCGCGGCGTAGCGGCCAATTCGTCCCCCGCGCCGCGATTTGCAGGGCTTTCGTGAGCGGGCGATATTGGGTGCGAAACAGAAACGGGCGATCAGCCCGGGCGCCCACGCCGAATCCGCCGGGCTACGGTGCCGCGGGATTCGTGGGACCGGCGCCGGATGGTGTCGCCAACGGTGTCACGGGGCGAGGATCGCGTGCGAACGCCGCGGCGATCAGCTCGGCGTCCCGGGCCTTGGGCGCATAGTCGGCGTACCGTTCGGTGGTCCTGATGTCCCGGTGGCCCATCCATTCCTGCAGGGTGCGCATCGGCACGCCGTGGGCGGCCGTCTGCGTCCCGAACGTGTGCCTCAGATCGTGAAAGCGCCGGGTCGGGTCGAGCCCGGCCGCGCGTAGCGCCTTGCGCATCCGGCGGAGCAGCGCCGCCTTATCCAGCGGCGAGCCCTCCAGCGGGTCCGGGAACACGAGCGCGTCGTCTGCGGGCTCCCCGGACGCCCTGTAGAAGCGGTCGAGTTCGCCCGCGACTTCATCGGCCATCGGGACGGGCCTGCTCGAGCGCTTCGACTTCGGCGTGCCGAACTGCTTGAGCACGTAGTTGGAGCGCACGCGGATCGCGCTCGCGGGCCAATCCACGTCCTGCCAGCGCAGCGCGATCAGCTCGCCCTCGCGGATCCCCGTCATCGCGGCCACCCTGTAGAGCACCCTGTCGAGCGCCTGGTACGCCCCGGGCTCGGCGTGCGCGATCAGCGCGTCCACCTGCTCAAGCTCCAGGTAGCGAACCTCTACATGATCGGGCACCGCGGGCAGCTCCACGCCCTCGCAGGGGTTCACAGTCGCCCACCGGCGGCGCGGGTGCATGGCGAACCTGTAGAGCGCCGAGAGCGTCCCGACGTAGTTGCGGATCGACTTCGGGCCGAGGCCCTTGTCCTCCATCGACGCCATGAGGTCGGCCACGTCATCGTGCTTCACGGTCCCGATCCCGCGCTCGCCGAAGAACGGCGCCAGGTGGACGCGCAGCGCCGACTCTACGGCCGTGCGCGTCGAGAGCTTCCGCCCCTGGCGCTCCAGGTGCTTGAGGTAGCGCCTGCCGACCTCGGCGACCGTCAGGGCCTCCGACGGCGCGGCCGTCGCCGGCTCGCCCATGAGCCGGCGCAGCTCCGACTCGGCGGCGCGGCGCGTCAACCCGTCCCGTGAGCCCTCGATGCGCTTCGGACCAATCCGGCGCCGCACCTGCACGCCATCACGGCGCCACTGGCCGTAGAACGTCACGCGGCCCGCCTTGTCGGCGCGCTCCCACATCGAGCCCGTCCCGTAGGAGCGGCGCGTCTCGTCTCCCGCGGCCATCACGCATCGCCCCCCTGCGCCCTGCGTGCCTTCCTAGCCTCGAGCCACTCTCGCCGCGCCTGCGGGTCCAGATCGAAGCAGTCGTCGGGAATCTCCAGGTCCTCAGCCGCAGCGTCGATTTCGCACTGCTGCTTCAATCCCGCCGCCTTCAGGTACTCCACGGCTTTGGTCCTGCGAGCGACACCTGCCTCGCCGCCGCCGAAGCCTTCGTGCCACCGTCGACGCAGCCACCTGTAGCTGCCGGCGACCGCAAGCTCGACGAGCCGGTTGGCGATCTTCTCCGCCTCTTCGGACCGCTTGCCCGTGTCGGTCGATTCGACGAGCACCACGGCGTGGGGGTCCGCCTCGGGGGGGCGGTCGATCCAACGGTCAAGCTCCTCCCGGAAATCATCAATGTCTGCGGGCAGCTGGAGGTACGCGTCGAGCGCCGTACGAATCGGTGTGACCGTGCCGTCCTCGACCTTGAGCAGCTGCAGAAGTTTAAGCGCGCTTGTGGACGGCGCCTTGCCGCGTGCCTTGCCGCGTGCCCCGATCCGATCGTGCAAGTAGTCGGTGAACGTTGGACGTGCCATCACGCATCGCCCCCCGTCAGGTACTCCTCAATCTGGTCGAGGTCCATCGCGTGACCCGTGCCCAACTCGCCGGCGACGATGCTGTTCGTGGACATGTCCACGATCATCCAGCCTCCGAAGTCGATCGCGCGCGGGTCGCGTCGACGTGACTTGTGGAGCGCGAGCCCTTGACGCTCCGCCATCCGGCGTAGCCGTAGCTCCCGGACCTTCTCGCCCTGCGTTGCCGTTCTCATCCTGTCCCCTTCGTGTCGATGGCCGATACGGGACATGATACTAGACACGATACGCGGCGTGATGCTAGAGGACGAGGCGTGATATGTTGCGCGGACCTGGCTTGTCGGCGAGCAGCTCGAGCGCCGGCCGATGGCTCACGTCGAGCAGCACGTCGCACTCGCCGCCGCGCGGTGGTTGCCAGCCGATCGCGTCGAGCAGGCCGCGGGTGGCCTTGAGCGCGTCGATCGCGTCGTCTCCGGCGCTCCGGTCGCAGCGGATGGTGGCGACGCCGAGCGATGCCGTGCCGGAGCCGACCGCGGAGAACGCGAGCGCGCGGACGGCGCCCACCAGCTCAGCCGGGATCAAGAAGCCCTGCGGGATCACGTCGCGTCCGCTCGAATTGGTCATGTCGGCGTCCCGTTGCGCTGGCCGGGGCGGGCTCGCGCGCCGGGTGCCGGAGCCGTGGGGAGGCTCGGCACCCGGCGCAACCCCGTGGGCGCCAGGGAGCCCCCGAGGCCGCGGGCATCCTACCAGCGCGACACGGCAAGCGCCCTACTGCAAGTTCGCGGCTGCATGGACTTTGCAGCAAGCGGCGTGCGATGTTTCCTTTATGCCACATGCCGCCGTCGAGGACGCCAACGTCGCACTCGGTACCGCCGTGCGCCGGCTGCGCGAGCGGCGCGGGATCACGCAGGAAGACCTCGCCCACGATGCTGGCGTGACCACGGGCACGCTGTCGAAGCTCGAACGCGGCCAGTCCGACCCGGCGTTCTCCACGGTCGTCAAGGTCGCCGCTGCGCTCGATGTCAGCCTCGGCGAGCTGGGCGCCGCGGTCGACGCTGAGGAGCAGTAGCCGATTCCTGCCCATCTCGCGCGCCCTCGCCGCGCCGTAGGCCACTCCGGCGGCCCAGCCTGCCACGAGCCGCCGGGGCGCCCGAGCTGGGATGGTGGCGCTCCCGTGCGGCCCTTGGCGGCGGCGCACTGGCTCACGACCAGTACCACCGGGCGCCGATCCCGCATGAGCGCTAGTGATCCGGGGCGACAGCGGCGCGTGACACCGCGGTTGACACCCTCAGCGCCCGCGATCGACCGCGCCGAGCCCTCAGCCCGCCTCGGCCAGCCGCCCTACTTCCCGCAGATGAGCGCGCCTGCGCGAGTTGTACGCAGCGCGCTTGTCAGGGTGCGCGACTTCATAAGCGACCGCGCGGGAGCACCCGACGGCCTCCGCTATCTGACTGCTCGTGTGCCCCTGCGCGTGCAGCCGGCCGATTCGTCGGTCACGCTGCGCGCGAGGATCGCGTGCCATCCCTCACACCGCCGGCCCCGTGAGCAGCCCGGCGGCGGCGAGTTCGGCGCTGGTCATCGCCGGCGCGAGCGTCCCCGCCACTTCGCGCGCCGCTGCCGGCCACGGTTGCCCGTTGCGCTGCTGCTGCTGCTTGACCTGCGAGTCGAAGCCCGCGCGCGTCACCATGCTGTGCGGCGCGAGCGGCATCCCCGCGCCGGGAACGTCGAGCCCACTGCGGCCCTCCGCCGGATCGGCGGTCGTCACTTTGCCCATCGCGTCCACCGTGCCGCCGGCCGCGAGCTGCGCGGCGAGCTCGTCATCGGCGCGGCGCGGCGAAGGCAGCGCCGCGGTTGAGCGCCCCCCTTGGGTTGGCGCGCGCTGGAATCGTCCGGTGGCCGCGTGCCGGGCCGGAGCGTCCAGCGTCGTCACCGCCGGCTGAGCGAGTGCGTACGCTTCGAGCGCTAGGACCGCGGTCTCATCCAAGCCGAGATCGAGCAGGTAGGCGCGCTCCCGGCCGAAGTCGCCCGAGATCCCGGCCGTGGTCTGCGCCTCGAGCAGGAACTTCACGCCAGGCCCCGCAGGCTCCACGGCAGCGCCCGCCGCCGCGTCACGCTGCGCGCGGGTCGTCAACGTGTCAGCGGCGAGGGCCGAGAGCCGATCATCGAGCGCTTTCACGCCCGCTTGAACCGAGATCGCCTCGCGCAATTCACTGTCAACCTGGTGGGCCAGGTTTTCACTTCTCGCCCTGGCTTCCGCGAGGGCCTGCGCGCGCTCGGCAGTGCCGACCAGATCGAGGCGACTCTCAATCCATGCGTGGTCAACCTCCTTGAACCGCTGCCGGCCCTTGTCACCATCCCACGGGCCGCCAAACCGGCCGCGAGGGTCAGCCGAGCACATCCTCGCCCAACGCCGAACGTGTTCTTCCTCATTCACCAGCAGCGCGCCCATGTCGGCGTCCGGGCCGAGCATCACCCGTCCAGCAGGGTCTACCGGCACGGTAGAGGGCGCCACGGCGCGAATATCCGCGTCGAGCTGCTTCAGGAGCCCGCTGTCCCTGCGTTCAAGCAGGCGCACGCCGGCCTCGACCTCGCCCGCGTTCACACCAGCGGCGTCGAGGACCATCCGCACAGTGGCGCCCTGGCCGCGCTGTTCTCGCACGGCATCCGCTGCATCGGTAAAACGTTCAATGGCGGATAGATAGTCACAGTCCGCGTCCAGGGTGATCGCCCGCGCGAGCACGTCGAACTGTGTGTGATCCTTCATCGCCTCCCAAGCCGGCTGGTCCATCAGTGCGAGTACAGCAGTCACCTTTTCACCTCACTGTCAAGAAACTCTTCGATGTTGTAAATGCCCGGCGCCGCGACGATCGCCGCGAGGCGGTCCGCCTCGACGATCAGCCGCGTAGCGTGGTGCATCGACTCTTCCGCGAAGACCTTCCACTTCTCGATCTCCCCAATGAGCTCCTGTCGCGCCTCCGCCTGTCGGCCCACCGAGAGCGCGAGCGCTCCGAGCTCCGGCACCGACAACACGACACGGCCGCGCGTCACGAGCTCCGCGGCCAGCGCCCGGGCGGGCACGCGGGATAGGTCCGGGGTTCTACGGCGGCGGAAGGGCATCTACAACCGATTTTGGCCCTTGACAGCCCATCACCGGACTTCGACCCTGTCCAACCCCCGCACCAACACCACGTAGGCCGGTGCCCGAGGGCAGGTACCTTGGCGATGGCGAGCGCGTTGTCGGGGCGTCGACGGGAGCCGAGCGGAGGGAGGATCGAGCGCAGGAGGGCGACGGGTGCGTGGTGGAGCGGCCCGGCCTACAGCGGCGCGCGGCTGCGAAGCTGCTCGTGGGTCAGGCCGGACAGGTGCCCGCGAAGCCGCTCAGGGCTCCAGCCCGCGAGAACGTCGTCGATCTCTCGGCGGGGAACCCGCAGCCGGTCGGCGAGGTCGTTGAAGACGCGCTTGCTCGGCACCTTGCGGTGGGTGTCCACCTGGACCGTGACGGCGTAGGGGCGCCCGTCGGAGGAGACGACCTCAACGCAGAACAGCTCGCCGTGGGTGGCCTTCCTGGGGGGCTCGCCGGTCAGGCGGCGGACAGCCGCGCGGAGCTGCTTGCTGGAGTCCCTTGGTGTCGCCACCGCCCGGAGCTTGGCATACGCCGCCGTCGGACGTGCCGCCGCCGCTCCTGCTCGGCCTCCCGCAGCAGCGGGAACAGCCGGGCCGACAGCACGGCGAAGGTACGCGACTCGTCCTCGGTCGCCTTCCCGGCATCCACCCGCTCGGCGAGCAGCGCCGCATAGTCGATCAGCCACGCGACGAACACGTCGATCGCCCGGTCGAAGTCCTCGTCCTCGGCGATCACGTCGAACTCGGTGCTGCGTACCGTGTAGACGCCTTCCTCGCGCCACGCACGCGCCTCAGAAAGCTGGTGGTCCCCGTCCGGGCCGGACACGAAGACGCATCCTGTGTCCGCCGCCGCCTCGCTGGTGGCAACCGGCATCGCATCGACGCTCATGGCCTTCAGTCTAGACCTCACAGCCCCGTCACGGCACCGGCGGGAGCAACTCACCGTCCGCGAGCTCGGCAGGACTGAGCCCCCGGACGAGCGCACGATCGCGCCGCGCCTGGCGCGCGCTCACGCCAAGCGCACACGCCGCCTCCGATCGATCGAAGCCCGCCAGCTCCAACGCGACGCCACGGGCGACACGCAGCGCCGACGCCGACGCCGACGCCATCGGCACCCCACGCCGTTCGAGTTGCGCGCGCGTCGCCCAGTAGACGGAGCGCCCGGCGGTGACGATCGACCGCGGCGGCTCCGGTGCGCTCATCGCCAGCGCCGCGGGGTCTCCCAGCGAGAGCGGCGGCCGGTCGGCGTCCACGGCCGCCGCGAGCTGCCGCGATGCCGGGCGCCGCTGCGCACGGTCGAGCGCCGCCGCATGGAGCCGGTCGAGACCGGGATCGGCGCCGGCGCCGCTCACCGTCCGGGTCCGCGCCGTTCGTACTCCACCAGCTCCGCCGCGTCCAGGCGCCGCACGACCAGCTCGCCGCTTGCCGCCATGCGCTCGACCTCCTGCCGGGCTTCCTCCCGCTTGCGCGCGCGCCGCTCCGAAGGGTGCTCGCCCTGCACGCGCTCGCCGATCCGCCTGCCGAGACTGTCCACACGCGGCGTCTCGCGGGGACTCTTTGGTGTCGTGTCCGGTGTTCTCGCGCTGGCCTGCTCTTGATCGCTAGTGCCCATGCGAGATCACCGGCGCGCGGTATTGGGCGGGGGCCAATGCGCCGCCGCCAGGGCGCCCAACCGTCGACCGGCCCTTGAGGCTTCCCCTCGCGCGCGCCACGCGCGCGGGGGGCATAAGTTCCTTGAAGATGCCCCTTGATTGATCCATAGGTGGCCGACTCAGCGCCGCCGCCGGCGCACCTTCTCGGCCAACGCCTCCGGGCTGACGTAGGTGTAGATGACTGTCGTGCGGATGTCGGCGTGGCGGAGGAGCTGCTGGACCTCGCGCAAGTCGAAGCCCTCCCGCAGCAACGAGGTCGCGCAACCGTGGCGGAGCTTGTGCGGCCACACCGGCTCCTCTATCCCCGCCTTGCGCGCGTAGCGCGACACCATTTCCCAGACGTACCGTCGATCGAGCTGGCCGCCCTTCAGGGTCACGAACAGCCACGGGGCGCCGGCCGCGTGGTGGCGACGCTCGGGCTTCCACCGCTCCAGCCATGAGAACGTGCGCTCGTCCAGCGGTAGCACCGCCTCGCGGCCACCCTTGCCGACCTCCGCGCGGATGCGAAGCTCGCCGCGCTGCCAGTCGATATCGCGCAGGTACACGCCGCAGACCTCGCTCGCGCGCAGGCCGGCGCCCGCCAGCAGCTCGATGACCGCTCGGTTGCGCAGCCCCGTAGGACACCCGATGTTCGGGCGCGCGAGCAGCGCGTCGAGCTGCTCCGCAGTGAGGATCTTCGGCAGCTTGCGCGGCGCACCGGCGGCGTTTGAGCGTTCCATCCCATCCAGCGTATCCCCGACGATTCACGCGCCGCGAGCTGCACCAGACGTTGCCGCAATGGACCAGACGGTCCCCTGAAATCGTCGGGCGATGACGCGAGCTGCGAGGGCGCCCCGTACGGTTGTCAGGTGCATTCAGCCGGTGGCGCCGGGTCACGATTCGCCCTCGATGTACGAAGCGGCCGGCGGCGTACACGCTTCGGCTCGGCGGTGAGATCGGCGAGCGCTCGCGTTGTGCTCATGCGATCGTCTCGCGTTCGTGGTCGGCCAGCGCGGCCAGGGCCTCGGCGCTGAACAGCCCGCGCGGGAGTCCGCCCCCCATTGACAAGACGCTCAACGCGACGGACAGGTACAGCTCAAATGAGGTGTGGCGCTCCTCGGCTTGCGCCCGGAGTTCTTGGTGGATGTGCTCCGGGAGCATGCACCTGATCTCGCGCTGCCGCGCCCCGGTGGTCATGGTTCGCCTCCGAGCACTCCGCCGCGCTGCTCCCACTCGTCAATCGCGGCCTGGCGGAATCGGGTATAGCGGCCGACGGCCACGCTCGGCAGCTTCCCGTCGCGGGCGAGCCGGTAGACCTGCGAGCGCGGGACCTGCCAGCGTTCCGCCACCTGCTCGGCGGTGAGCAGCCGCCCTGCCGTCTCGGCCGTCGGCGCGCTCATGCCAGCACCCCCTGACAGCGCCCACAGCTTGGCCCGTGCTCCCGATCCCCGCCATCCGCGCAACGGCAGCGAGGGTTGGCCGCTTCGTAACGCAGCCGGGCGACGCGGCCGTGCTTGTCGGCGGCCAGTCGCTCCCAGACTTCGACGAGATCCTGAACGTCATCCATGTCCCCGCCCTCGGCTTCGACGGCCCGAGCAGCGGCGGCCACCAGCGAGCGAGGGAGCGTCATCGCTCACCCCCGAAACGGTCGAGCGCGGCGGCTTCCAGCGAGCGGTCGCGGTCCACGCTCGCTGTTGTGACAGCAGAGGTGACACGTGCATCTCTGTCATCGGTGTCATCTCTGTCACCTCTATCTATTAGAGCCGAATCCACGGAGGCGACAGAGGCGACAGAGGCGACAGGCGACGGCGTAGTCACCTCTTGTCGCTTCAGCCGCCAATGCACGCAAGCGGGGTATTCGCGCTTGGCCTTCTCGATGCCAAGATCATCGGCCGCGCACTGTGCGGCGCGCTTGTAGACACCCTTCGCCATGCAGTCGGCGAGGATCTTGCTGGCCTTGTGCCACTCGCCATCGGCGAGCAACCCGGCGATCAGCTCGCGGGCGTCTGAGCGGGCATCGCCCACCGGAGACGCTGGCGTGATATCCAGCAGGTCTCCGGTCGTGAGCCTGCTGGTGCTGAAATCGACCGCTCGCGGAACGTCGAAGGTGTGGCCGTTCGCCTCGAATGTGTAGCTCTCGATCGCGAACTCCACCGCCTCGGGAACGGCCGATAGATTGCCCTTCGCTCGTGTGATGACGCGCCGGTCCGGGTCGCCAGGGTGCTCGGCGAGCAGCAGGCTCGAGCGGCTCACTGCATTGAAGGCGATCGAGCCGGCCATGAGCTGGCGGAACGTGGCGCCGCTCTTATTCGGGTGGAGCGCGCCGAATATGGCGGTGCCCAGTTCGCGGGCGAGGTGGCGAGCTGGTGCGAGCGCTTCGCGCACCTCCTTGCCTCGCCAGTCGTTGACGGCGGCGCCGAGGTTGTCTGTTAGCTGGTCGAGGTACAGCAACCGCATGTCGCCCACGATCGGCACCAGTCGCTCGCGGTCGGCCGCCAGCTCGATCAGGCTGCCGTCGCCGCGCTCGATCAGCCTCACGCGGTCGAGGTCTGCGCCAGCGGCGTGTAGGCGTGGTGTCCAGACGGCCTCGAAAGAGTCCTCGTCGCCGATGATCCCCACACGGGCGGGCTTGCCGTAGAGGCTGCCCGGCAGCTCGCCGCGGGACACCTTGGCGAAGATCCAGCACGCCAAGGTCCCCTTGCCAGAGCCCTCCTGGCCCACGATCAGGTTCAGCGCCCCGAGCACGATCCTGTCCTGCCACACCCACTCGGGCGGCCGGCTGAGAGACAGGTCGGCTGCACGGACCACCAGACTGTTTGCGGCACTCGCGCTGGACTCGCGCCCCGCGCTCGCGATCGCCAACGCGGGAGCCCGTCGTGCCGGCGGCGCCAAGCGCGTGGGCTCAGCGTCGGCGATCGGGAACGCGGCGAGCTGCTCAGCGGGTGGCGTCGGCTCGCGCTCGCAGGCCCTCTTGAGAGCGCGCAGATCCCGGACTGTTGCGGCGTGGCGGCGTTCGACGCTCACGCGAGCGCCCCTTGGTCAACGTTCCTGCGCGGGTATCCCCGCGGGTGGGGTTCGCCTTCGCCTTCGTCGCCCGGTGGTGGCTGCCCGCGAGCGACGCGACGGCCTGGCCGCCGTCGCCCACCATTCAGCGAGCTGCGCGCCCGCGTGCGATCCCTCACGGGCACACAAAGCGTCTGCGCCTGCGCGATGGCCGCCTGTGGCGATCGCGCGACCGGCTCGGCGTGCATGGTCGCGTCCGCCCGCTCGAACATCTCGGCGGGCAGCTCTCTTCGCAGTTCGTCCATCAGCTCATCAATCGAGGCATCCACGGCAGTTTTGAGTTCGGCGAAGGCGGATTCGTAGCTGATAGACGGCCTGTACTTGCGTGCCCAGCGAGATGTCAGCGAGACCTCGGCCTCAAGCGCAACCGCGGCGAGCGCGCACCGTCGAGCGAGACCACGCACGAACCGATCGGCCTCGCGCCGCTCGACCATTCGAGCGCTGAGGAGATCCTCGCCGTGGGCCGGGACGCGGAGCGTCTGCGCGATGGCCGCCTGCGCCAGCTCGCGCAGCTCCTGCCACTGCGTGGCGCCGCGGCTGGTGCTCAGCTCATCCGGTTGCACGTCTGGATCTCACTCTTCGTCTTCACGCTCGGGACTCTGGCAGCCGGATCGGATGGCTCCGCTTCGGCGCCAGAACGACGAACGCGCCCTGGTGGGCGCGCTCGAAGGTGAAGATCAGACCGGAAGAGCCAGATCGAGAACGGACTCTACCTGCGGCATCGGACGCTCGCGGGGGGTTCTCGGGACACAACGGGGACACAGGCCGATTCTGCAGGGAGGTCCAGGGCAAACAAAAACCCCGCGTTAGCAGGGCTTTTGCTTGAAGGCGACGACCGGAATCGAACCGGTGTAAACGGCTTTGCAGGCCGCTGCGTAGCCACTCCGCCACGTCGCCAGGGGGGATCACAAGCGTATCGAGTGGGCGCGCGCATCGAGTGGGGCAGCGGACCTGGGATCGCGCACGCGCGTCGGGCCTGCCGGTCCGGCGAGGCGCTGCTTAGTGGAGGGTAGGCGGAGCGTTATGAACTTCTTCCCCTTCCGTTAGCCGCGCTTTCGCACACTGTTAGCGGTCGCACAGCAACCCCTTCGATCATCGTCTCATCCCCACGAACCGGAGGTGACCCATGAGGCGACCATTTCTACCCATGCTGCTGGCAGGCTTCGCCGGAGCAGTTGCTGCGGGCGCGGTGGTGCTGCTTCTCGGTGGCGGGGCTTCAGGCGCGACACCGAGGGCGCGCACGGCGACGGCGTCGGTGCGCCGGGCTTCCTCCACCGCCGGCACCCGCCGTGAGGTGGCCTCGACGATACCCACCGCCACGCAGATCTACCGCCAGGACGCCCCCGGCGTGGTGTCGATCAAGGTGATCACCGCCGAAGGCGAGGACGAGGGCACCGGCATCGTCCTGAACGAAAAAGGCCTGATCCTCACAAACGATCACGTGGTCAAGGGCGCGAGGAGCATCACGGTCGACGCCAGCGGATCTTCGAACACGACCCGCAGCGCGACGCTCGTCGGCGAAGAAGCCAACAAGGATCTGGCGCTGATCCGCGTCGACCCGTCGGGCCTTGGCCTGAAAGCGCTGACGCTCGCGAACTCGAGCTCGGTGCAGGTCGGCGACACCGTGTACGCGATCGGCACCCCGTACGGCCTCGAAGAGACCTTCACCAAAGGCATCGTGTCGGCCCTCGGCCGCAAAATCTCAGCCCCCGACGGCGCCAAGATCACTGACGCGATCCAGACCGACGCGGCACTCAACCCCGGCAACTCGGGTGGGCCGCTGCTCAACGAACAGGGCGAAGTGATCGGCGTCGACTCGCAGATCGCCAGCGACGCGGCGAGCATCGATGGCTCGCAGCCGGGGAGCACGGGCGTGGGCTTCGCGATCACCTCCGACACGGTTGTCTCGGCGGTGCGCACGATCGAAGCCGGCAATGGCGTCACCTACGCCTCGACTGCTGGGCAGAGCCGTGGGGAAGGCGGCTACGGGGCGCAGTCGCCTGAGGAAGGACGCTCGCCGTATGGCGCACAAAGCCCGTCTGGCGAAGCCGAAGCGCAGGGCCCCGAAGGCCGCGAAGAAGCCGGCGGATCAAGCACCGGTGGTGTGGAAGGCGCGGGCGAAGCGACGTCGGGCGAATCCGGAGCGGTCGTCGGTGGAGGAGGGCGCGTGGTGATCGTGCCGTGATCCGCGGGCGTCTGGTGCGTGGAGTTTGCACGGGCCGATCGGCTACTGCCCGTTGATACGCTTGCGGTCGATCCCAGGGCGATTAGCTCAGCTGGGAGAGCGCCGTCTCGACAAGGCGGAGGTCACTGGTTCGAGCCCAGTATCGCCCATCCGAGGAAACCCCTGCTAACGCGTGACTGTTCAGTTCGTGGGGCAGGGGGTGGGAGCGGGGCCGCGAACGTTGTTGTGTGTCTCAGGGGCGACTGTCGTATGAGGATCTCGAGGCGCTTGTTGTTTCGCAGGCGGCGTTGATCGAGGAGTTGCGGTCGGAGATCGCGGAGTTGAAGAGGCGTCTGGCGGCCAGCTCGCGTAACTCGTCTCGGCCGCCGTCCTCGGATGGGCTTGCCAAGCCGCCGGCGCCGAAAAGCCTGCGCCGCTCGTCGGGCCGCAAGCCGGGCGGCCAGCCCGGTCGTGAGGGTCGTCATCTGCAGCGGGTGGAGCGCCCGGATGAGGTTCTTCGGCATGTCCCGTCGCGTTGTGAGGGTTGCGGTGGCGATCTCTCAGACGGCGAACCGGTGGGCGAGGAGGCACGGCAGGTGTTTGATCTACCGCCGGTGCGCTTGAGGGTCTGCGAGCATCGCGCGCAGCGGCGACGCTGCGCCTGCGGGCATGTGACGAGTGCCGGGTTTCCACAGCGGGGGTAAGCGCCCCCGCGCAGTACGGGCCGCGGATGCGGGCGCTTGGGATCTATCTGATCGCGGCTCAGCATCTGCCGTATAAGCGGGCCGCTGGGCTGCTCGCGGACTGGCTCGGTGCGCCGCTGTCGCCCGGGACGCTGATGGCGTTCGTCAAGGACGGCGCCGGTGATCTCGGCGGGTTCCTCGACCGGGTGCACGAGCAGATCATCTGCTCGCCGGTCGTGCATTTCGATGAGACGGGCGTTCGTGCTGGCGGAAGGGGGCGGTGGCTTCACAGCTCCAGCACCAGCACGCTGACCTTCTATGCGCTGCACGATCGTCGCGGCACCGAAGGGATCGCTCACGCCGGGGTGCTCCCGCGCTTCCAGGGGATCGCCGTCCACGACGGTTGGCCGCAATACCGCGCCTACACCAGCGTCATCCATGCTCTCTGCAACGCCCATCACCTACGCGAGCTGCTGGCGATCATCGAGGCAGACCCCGAGGGGCAATCCTGGGCCAGCAAGATCGACGCGCTGCTGCGCGCGCTGCACACCACCGTCGAAGACGCAAAGGCCGCCGGGGAGCAATCGCTTGACCCATGGACGCTCGCCTGCTACCGCGCCGCTTACGAGCAGATCATCGCGCTCGGCCACCAGCAGAACCCGCCACCAACCAAGCGGACGGGCAAGCGCGGCCCGATCCGACGGAGCGCTTCGGCGAACCTGCCGCGCCGTCTCGACGAGCAACGCGAGCACGTCCTACGTTTCGCTCACGACTTCCGGGTCCCGTTCGATAACAACCTCGCCGAGCGCGACCTCCGCATGATCAAGATCCAGCAGAAGACCTCAGGCTGCTGGCGCACCACGACCGGAGCCGACCGGTTCCTCGCCCTACGCGCCTACATCAGCACCAGCCGAAAGCAAGGCCGCGACACGATCAACACCCTCGCGCGACTCGCCACGCATCAGCCCTGGCTCCCCGCCACCGCCGGACCCTGACACCCACGCAGCGACCTGAACAGTCACCGATTAGCAGGGGTTTTCTCGTTAAGTGGAGGGCGGCAGCGAAGTCCTCCAAGGCCCGTCTTCCCACATTCTTCCCATACAAGCCTCACCCCCGAGAGCCGAGGCCCACGGAAGGACGGACTACGAGGTTGGTCCTACTCGCTGCGCCCAGGTCGCATCGCGCGTCGAGCGGGTCGTGACGCTCCACGCGTAGCGGCCGTCGCTGAGTGTCAGGCCGGGGGGCCGATCAGGCGCTCGGGTGTTCCGATGCTGCGCAGGAACTCGGCCTTGGTGGCGTTGCGCGGCCTCTCGCGTCGCGGCGGCCCGAAGCGTGCGAGAACCTGTGCGCTCTTGGCGCGTAGCTGGGGCGCTTCGCGGCGCCACTGCTCGAAGGAGATCGTTTGCGTCTTCATGGTCTCTTCGGAGAGTACTCGGTGCGGAGAGCTTCCCGGGCGATTTCGTGTAGCTCGCCGCTGTCTGGCGGAGAGCCGCCCGCCTTGAGGTCATCGGCGAGCTCGCGCATGACTTTGAGGATGGTTCCCACGCGGCGATTGGACGCCCGGTCATCGAGGTCGTTAGCTTCTGTGTCGGAAAGGCCGGCGAGGAGCGCGAGCGCCTGCTGTGCGGGGGTTTCGTGGCCGGTGGCCTGGAACTCGTCAAGGCGGTCGAGGAGGATGTCTATGCGCGAAAGAACCTTCGCTGTTCGACCCGATTGCAGCTCGATCTCGGCCACGACAGCGTCCGCGTCGAGGTACGCGCCGGGTGCCTCCAGGAGGATCTCGGTCCCCTCCAACATCCAGTGTCGGCCGTCCGTGGTGCGGGCGAACCCGAGTTCGGTGAGCTTCGCGGCGAGCTCGTCGGGAACTTCCATCACAACGTCGATATCGTGCGTCACGAATTCCTCGCTGGCGGTCCAGAAGTAGACGGCCATGCCCCCGACGACGACCGGATGGATGCCCAGGGGAGCAGCCACGGCCTCGACCACGGCAACGACTTCGAGCGTGCGCTCCGCCAGGTCGGTACTCCGTGCCGCACGGGCAAGCTCGGCACGCAGGCTCGAAGCCTCGGGTGCGTCGCGGTCGCTCATGCAGCCAAGCTACCGTTGGCTCCGGCGGCTCTGGTACGTTCGCCGCCTGTGGTGGACGACGTTTGTGTCAGCGACGACTGCGGGAGGCAGCGAACTCGCCAGGTGGCGCCCAACGGTGCTGACCGACGTTCCCAGGCGCGCGGCAACCCGCCCGACGTCTTCGACGGCGACCGCCCAGCCGAGCAGACTCTCGACGCGCGCGATCCCGGCCAGCACCGCCGCGCCCAGCGGCGAGGCCTTCGCCCCCTGCGCGTCGGCGATCGCCAACAGTTCGATGAAGCTCCCATCGCCGAGGGGAACGATGCGGTTGTGCGTTCCGAGGCCCTCGTGGCGCCCACCCGCGACGCTGCTGAGCCCCAGCTCGCTCTCGATTCGAGCCGCCGCGTCATCGATATTGCTGGTTGCATAGATCACGTGATCGATGCGCACTCCCTTGAGGGTATCCGCCGGTTGCGCCCCGGTTCACGGGAGCTCCCACACCTACGGGCAGATGCCGGCTCGCTACCCGTCTCGCACCGATCTTGCAAAGTGTCCGACAGCTCGACGGAACTGCAACGTTACGGTCGATCGTCCGCCGCTCCCCAACCAGGCTGCGCCTGGTCGGGGGCCCCGACCGCGGCGGAGCGCAGTCCCCCGGCCCCCGCCGGGCGGGCAGGGTAGCACGCCCTGTCAACCCACAAGGGGTGTGACAGGGCGTGCGCGGGCGCCGTGCCGGGGGCCGACCGACTGCTCGATCGACGGAGGGAGTCCCGCGGCTGTTCGCGCGCTTGCTCGGCAATCTCAGCCCGCTCACCCGGATGGAACTCCCCGCTGTCGTGATCCTCACGTGCCGCCGCCGCTGACACCGCGCCGCGCCCGAGACTCTCGACCCGCGCGCTCAACCACATGCCCTTCGACCTCCCGTGCTCCACTCGCTCCGCTCGGCTCTCGCCCACGTATCCCACGACGTACGCACCAGCGCCAAGCATCCTCTCCGACCGCGCTCCGGTACCCCCACGGCAATGCAAGCCCGCCGCTCTGCGTCGCTGCGCTCCGCCTCACGGCACACAGTTGCACCAAAGGGTGCTTGCTTTGCTATTTTGCTCTGAGTTGTCTACGACCGAGCAGCAGATCCTGACCGTCCCCCAGGTTGCCGAGGAGCTCCAGGTGACCGCCCAGACGATCCGCAACTGGATCGACAGCGGCGCGCTGCCGGCAGCGAAGATCGGCCGCGCCTTCCGGATACGACGCGAGCACGTCGACGCGCTGCTCGCACGCGCCCAAGCCGACAGCAGTTCGCTGGCGACACGCCGCGACCTCTGGGCGCCGGAGACCCTCGGGTTGCCCCATCGCCGCCGCGATGCCGAGCGTTCGGCGTCGGTGTGGGGTGAGACGGCCGTCCCGGTGCTGCCGTCCAAGCGCTCCTGAGCCACTCGGACGCGACTGCGAGCGAAGTTCTCTCCCCAGGTCAGGCTGAGCGACGTGTGCGGGAGCGTGGCCGCTGGTCGCTCGCGCCGTCTTCGCGCTCGACCGCCTCTGCGAGTTCCGCGGCGGCGGCGGCGAGGTCGTCGTAGGCGCGGGCGACGTCGAGCATGTTCTGGCCGGTGGCGGCGGTGTTCAGATGCCGGACGGCTTCGTCGAAGCGCTGCCAGAGCCCCTCGGGTCCACGGCGCCCGGTACCGGGCTGCAGCTCGTACGGCGGCCGGGGGTCGACGGCACGATGGGGCGCCCAGTCAAAGCCTGCGGCGTCCGCGGCCCGGCAGGCACGCGCCTCCTCACTTGCGGCCTGGGCGAGGCCGGCCAGGCGAGCGCTGAAGCCGTGATCGGGAGGCGCCATGCGGTGACGCTCGGGCTCGGCATCGGCCTGGCAATGCTGAAGCTCACCGACCCCGACACGATCCCGGATGGCTTGCTCGGCACGGTTCTCTCGATGCTGATCCGCACATTGCAGTCAGACCTCGGGGCCCGCGAGCTGCTCGCCGGCTTCGGGGAGACCCACACAAAGCAAAGGTCCACAGCTACGGCCCAACGGTCGCAAGCGTAAGAGACATGAGCCAAGGAGATATCGACCAATGAGCGCCACGGCAGTTGATTGCCTGCGGGAGAGGATGCCCGAGCTTGACCTCAACGACTCCGGTGTGGACCTCGACGACCCTGGGGAACACGGTGTTTTCGGGGTCGCGCGTACGCGCCGCGTAGAGGAGGTCGCCGCGCTCGTTCGCTGGCTCGGGACGCTCGCGTTCCGCTGCGAGCGAGCAGCTCGCGCCCGCCCCATCACAGCTCTGACGGCGCCACTGGCGCCGGGGAGGAGATCGTCGTCGACATCTCGCAGATGCGGGCCGTACGGCGTGTGGACCGTCGCAACCGGGTGGCGCTGTTCGAGGCCGGCGTCACGTTCCAGGAGCTCGTTCCGGCGTTGCGGGCCGAGGGCTTGCGCGCCGCGATGCCGCTCTGTCCCCGCCCGGGCAAGTCGGTGCTCGCGGCTTATCTGGAGCGTGAGCCGACGATCATGCCCAAGTACCAGTGGGACCATTCCGACCCCCACGGCCGACAACACCGAATTCGCCGAGATCTACTCGGGCTCGCTCCTGTCAGAGCTGCGCTACGTGCTGATCGTCGCGATCTGCGCCTCCGACCGTGAGGAGTACGAGTTGAAGGTCGACACCCTCAAGCAGATTCTGCGCTCGATCGGCGGTGGGATGTTCTCAAATCTGCGCGACCCTCAAAGCACGTACTGGGCGATGCGCGCCATGAACGTGCTGCGCCGCCGCCTGGGCCTGCGAGGCCTCGCGCGCCTGGCCTTCGGGCCGGCGGCGAGCGCGCTGCTCGGCGGGTCCTGCGAAGAGTACGGCGACTGGCAGCAGCGCGTCAAGGCGGTCTCCGACCCGCGCAGCGCGAGCGAGGCGAGCTTCTACGTCGACCCCGACTACGTTTCCCGACGAGCGCGCGCTCGCCGAGCGCCTGCGCGTCGAAGCAGATCGAGCTCCACTCGATCTGGACGGCGGCGAACCCAGGCCCTGACCTGGGCTGTCTCCGGGCGCGAGATCGGGGAGACTACGCAGAGGTGATGAGAACGAGCGTCGTGGCGTGATGAGCGAGTGGGCCGCGCAGGGGACGGGAACCCACCCCCCCGCAAACCGCACGCCCGCGAGCTGTTCGCGCCGCTGCCGCGCCAGTACGACCGCGTGGCGACGGTGCTCAGCTTCGGGCAGGACCCCCGCTGGCGGCGCGCGATGGTCGCCGCGGTGGACGCGGCGCCGGGTGAGCGCGTGCTCGACGTGGCGACCGGCACGGGGATGGTCGCGCAGGAGCTCGTGCGCCGGTACGGGTGCTCGGTGGTGGGCATCGACCAGAGCCCGGAGATGCTGGGGGCCGCGCGGGCGCGACTGGCGCGCGACCCGACGCTGGCGGCGCGGGTGACGCTCGTGGAGGGCGAGGCCGAGCACCTCCCGTTCGCCGACGAAGAGTTCGACCACCTCACCTTCACGTACCTGCTGCGCTACGTCGAGGACCCCGCCGCGACGCTCGCCGAGCTCGCCCGGGTCGTACGACCGGGGGGCCGGATCGCCATGCTCGAGTTCGGGGTGCCCCCCAACCCCGCGTGGCGCGCCGCGTGGAGGCTGTACACGCACGCGGGGCTGCCCATGCTCGGACGCGCGGCCTCGCGCGAGTGGGCGCAGACGGGGCGGTTCCTCGCGCACAGCATCCCCGACTTCTACGCCCGCCACCCCCTGGAGGAGGTGCTCGCGTGGTGGCGGGCCGCGGGGATCGAGGCGGTCTACGCCCGCCGCATGAGCCTCGGCGGCGGCGTGGTGGTGTGGGGCACGCGGCGGGCAACGGGAGGTAGGTGAGGAGCGTGGACTCGCCTCCGCTCGACCGCCCCGCGTTCTACGCGCTGCGCCCCGGCGGGTGGCGGGATCTCGTGACGGTGCTGCACCCCCCGTACACCGCGTGGAACCTCGCCAACGTCGCGATCGGGGCGGCGGTCGCGCCGCACCTGTACGGCGACCGTCTGCTGGCCACGCTCGGTGCGTTCCTGCTCGGCGTGGGCGTCTGCGCGCACGTGCTGGACGAGCTCAACGGCCGGCCGCTCGGCACGCAGCTGTCCACGCGCACGCTGGTGGCGGCGGCCGCGCTCTCGCTTGCGGGCGCGGTGGCGATCGGGGTCGTGGGAGCCGTCAACGTCTCGCTCACGCTGGTCCCGTTCGTCGCCGCGGGGGCGTTCATCGTGCTCGCCTACAACCTCGAGTGGTTCGGCGGGCGCTTTCACACCGCGTTCTGGCTCGCCGCCTCGTGGGGCGCCTTCCCGGCGCTGACCGGGTACTGGGTCAACGAGCAGCAGCTGCGCGCGCCCGTGGTCCTCGCGGCGGGGGCGTGCTTCACGCTGACGCTCGTCCAGCGACGCCTCAGCACCCCCGTCCGCGAGCTGCGGCGGCGCACCGTGTCGCTCAGCGGCGAGCAGCGCCTCGCAGACGGCTCCACGGTGGCGCTCGACGCCGCGCGCCTGGCGGCGCCGATGGAGGGCGCGCTGGGGGCGTGCGCGCTGGCGATGGTGCTGCTCGCCTCGGGGCTCGTGGCGGCGCGGCTGTGACAGCGCCGCTGCTTGCGGTCCCGAACGTCTCCGAGGGCCGTGACCCCGCCGCGGTCGACGCTATCGCGCGCGCCTTTACAGCCAGCGGCGCCGCGCGGCTGCTGGACACCCACGCCGACGCCGACCACCACCGCGCGGTGCTCACGCTCGTGGGCCGCCCGGGGTCGCTGGCGTGTGCGCTGGCGGCGGGCGCGGCGGAGGTCGTGCGGCGTGTGGACGTGGGGGAGGGCACCGAGAAGGGTGCGCGGGCCCGCCCGGAGAGCACCCCCACGTGGGCGCGGTGGACGTGGTGCCCGTCGTGTACCTGGACCCCGCGGCGCGCGGTGCGGCATGCGCGGAGGCGCTGGTGGTGGCCGGATCTGATCGGGCGGCTGGGGGTCCCGGTGTTCCTGTACGGCGAGTTGGCCGACGGACGGGCCCGTGCCGAGCTGCGCCGTGGCGGTGTGGCGGGCCTTGCGCAGCGGATGCGCAGCCGGCGAGCTGCGACCCGGACTTCGGCCCCCAAACGGTGCACCCCACTGCGGGCGCCACGCTCGTGGCGGCGCGCCCGCCGCTGGTGGCGTTCAACCTCGAGCCTGGTGCCCCCCGCGACCGTGGAGGACGCACGCCGGATCGCTGAGCTTGGTCCGCGAGGGCGGCGCGGAGGGCCTACCGGGCGTGCGCGCGATCGGGGTGGAGTTGCACCGCGGCCCCGCGGCGGGGGGCGAGCGGCGGACCCGGATTGTGTCTGGCGCGCAGCGCCCGATCGCGCAGGTCTCGATGAACGTGGAGCGCCCGACCGAGACGCCCCTGCGCAGGGTGGTCGAGGTGGTGCGCAGGCACGCCGCGGTGGCGTGCGCGGAGCTCGTGGGCCTGGCGCCCGCGGCCGCGTGGGAGGGCTTCCCGGAGGACCTGCCGGTGCCCGGCTTCGACCCCGCGCGCCACGTGATCGAGAACGCGCCTCCTCGACTGGGAACAGAACGCCCTCCTCGACGGAGGAACGCACCGGCCCGAGAACGCACTAGGCTTAGCGGGATGGCCCAGACCAAGCGCAAGACCAAGCACCGTGGCAACGCGGCGGGGATGGTGGAGTCCCGCGGGCGCACCGGCCGGCGGCCGACCGCCGCGGAGCGCAGCGGGAGCGCCCGGGAGAAGGCGAAGGCGAAGGAGCAGCGCCTGAACAAGTACGACCGCCCGCCCACCTGGCGGGGCGCGTTCTACCGCGCGGCGGTCGCCGCGGTGGCTGATGCTGCTGATCGGCATCGTCCTGATCAAGAACTCCAGCGAGGCGATCGCGCTGTTCCCGATCGTGCTCGCGGTCGTACGTGCCGATCAGCTACTACACCGACGCGTGGCTCTACAAGCGCCGCATGCGCCAGAAGGCCAAGGCGGGGAGCGCGGTGAAGTGAGGTGTGAGGTGAAGCGAAGGTGAGCACCGACGTGCGGATGTTCACGGTGGGCCCGGTGCAGGAGAACGCGTACATCGTGAGTGCCGGCCGGGAGAGCGGACGGGCGGTGGTGGTCGACCCCGGGGAAGAGTCAGAGCGGCTGCTGGCGGCGGCGCAGGCGCTGGGAGTGCAGGTGGAGGCGGTGCTGGTCACCCACTGCCACTTCGACCACATCGGCGCCGTGGCCCCGGTGGCGCGCGCGACTGGGCGCGCCGGTGTACTGCCCGGAGATCGAGCGCCCGCTGCTGAGCGACATCATGACGTGGGTGCCCGCGGGGTTCGGCCCGTTCGAGAACTGGGAGCCCGAGCACACCGTCAAAGGCGGCGAGCGCCTCACCCTCGCGGGCCTGGAGATCGAGGTGGTGTCCACCCCCGGCCACAGCCCGGGGCACGTGACGTACGCGATCGCCGCCGCCGCTGCAGCCCCGGCCGAGGCGTCATCCGCGGAGCCCGCGGGCGAGGCCCCGGCGCTGCTCTCCGGCGACGTGCTCTTCCAGGGCTCCGTCGGGCGGGTGGACCTCCCGGGCGGCGACTGGAGCGTGCTGGAGCGCTCGATCGCCACGCTCGTGGAGCGGTTCCCGGCCGAGACGGTGGTGTACCCGGGCCACGGGGGCGTGACCACCCTGGGCCGCGAGCTCCAGACCAACCCGTTCCTCGCGGAGCTCCGGCACCGCGGCGAGCGCCGCCGCGAGTTGAGCGCCCCGCAGGTCAGGGCCCCAAGGGGCACCCATGACGTGCTGCCCGAGCAGGCCCAGGCGCGGGCGCGCGTGGAGGAGGTCGCGCGCCGGGTGCTGGAGGGCGCGGGGTACGAGCGGATCGAGACCCCGACGTTCGAGTCCACCGAGCTGTTCGCCCGCGGGGTGGGGGCCTCGACGGACATCGTGCAGAAGGAGATGTACACCTTCGAGGACGGCAGCGGCCGCTCGCTGACGTTGCGCCCGGAGGGCACCGCGCCGGTGTGCCGGGCGTACGTGGAGCACGGGATGCACAAGCAGCGCCAGCCGGTGAAGCTGTGGTACGCGTCGAGCTTCTTCCGCTACGAGCGCGCCCAGGCGGGCCGCCAGCGCCAGTTCTGGCAGGTCGGCGCGGAGGCGCTCGGCTCCGAGGACCCGGCGGTGGACGCCGAGTCGGTCGTGCTGCTCGCGCGGCTGCTGGAGGAGCTCGGCGTGGCGGAGGCCCGCCTGCGCCTGGCGAGCCTCGGCGGCCGCGAGGCCCGCGCGGAGTACCGCGAGCGCCTGCAGGCCCACCTGCGCGCGAACGAGGCGCAGCTCGCGGAGGAGGTGCGCGAGCGCATCGACCTGAACCCCCTGCGCGCGTTCGACTCCGAACACCCGGGCACCCGCGCTGTGATGCAGAGCGCGCCCCGCCTGCTCGAGCACCTGAGCCCCGAGGACGCCGCCCACTTCGCGGAGGTCCGCGCCCTGCTCGACGAGGCGGGGGTGGCCTACGAGATCGACCCGACCCTCGTGCGGGGCCTCGACTACTACACCCGCACGGTCTTCGAGCTGACCTCCGAGAAGCTGGGCGCGCAGAGCGGCGTGGGTGGCGGCGGGCGCTACGACGGCCTGGTGGCCGAGCTCGGCGGCCCCCCGACCCCGGGCATGGGCTGGGCGGCGGGGATCGAGCGAATCCTCCTGGCAGGCCAGGCGCCGGCGGCGGGAACGACTGCGATCGACCTGTACATAGCCTTTGAAAAGCATTTTGACGAGGACCCCCCAGGGGGGGTCGGGAGCGGCGTTCGCGTGGGGGCCGGCGAGCCGGCCGCGACGGCCGGTGCACGTCCCACGGAGCAAATCTCGCCCAGTAGGGTCGCGTTCAGGGTCCTGCACGAAGCGCGCGGTGCGGGCCTCACGGCGCAGATGGAGCTCGGAGGCCGCTCCCTGAAGAACCAGCTCGCTCACGCGGCACGCCTCGGCGCGCGCTACGTGGCGATCGTCGGCGCGGGGGGGTCTGCAGAGGAGACCACGCTCGAGGACGTGCAGGCCCGTACCCAGCAACAAATCTCCACGGAGACCGTGGTGCACACGGTCCTGCGCGGCCTGCGGGATCTTTGAGCCGCGCCGGCGGCCCCGTTGACGCTCGCAACCGTCCAAGCCCGCATTTGGGGCTCAACTCGCGCGGCGGGGGCGGCTCCCCCGCCGCCTCGCGACGTCCAAGCCCCAAGTTGGGGCTCAACTCGCGCGGCGGGAATGCCGAAGTTGGGAGGGATGGCCCAGTTGTCGCGTCCATTTCAGATCGCTCTGATCGCGCTCGGGGTGTTCGTCCTCGCGTGGTTCGCCGTGCTGCACCGCCCCGGCGGGTCGTCCTCGTCCCCGAGCGTCTCCTCCTCGGGCAGTTCTTCGGCACACTCCTCCGGCTCTGCCTCGGGCGGCTCTGGTGCCGCGAAATCGAGCTCGGTCTACCACGGCTCCGCGCCCGGCCTCGAAGGGCTGACGCGGGACGTCCAGCGGGCCCACGGCGCCGCCGCCCAGGTGGAAAGCAACGGCCGCGAAGTGCAGAGCAAGGCCGCCCAGGGGACCGGGGAAGCGGCCAGCGGGGGGACGCCCGCCGCGGCGTCGCACCCCACCGCGGGCGCTCACACCGGCGCCGGCGCGGCCTCGTCGGCAGGTAAGTCGGCCTCCGCTGCCGCTGGGTCTCCTGCCCAGAGACGCGCTCACACCCACACTTCCAGTGGCGCCGCCACGACCGCGACGGCCGCGCTCACGCTGCACCACCTCACCGAAGCCCTGCATCTGAAGGCCGTGGTCGACCTGGTCGAAGCGATCGACCCCGGGCTGGGGCTGAAGGCGAAGGTCGCGCACGCGGAAGACACCCTCGTCGCCAGGATGAAGTCCGATCTGCAGCCCACCCCACCGGCGACGATCGCCGCCGAGCTGCACCAGGGCAAGACCGTGCTGCTGCTGTTCCTCAACCCCCACTCCTACGACGACGACGCCACGGCGATCGACACCACCGAAACCGCGTACAAGCTGCGCCACCACGTCGCGGCGCACCTCGCGCTCGCCGGCCAGGTCAACTCGTTCGGCTCGATCACGCGCAACATCCAGGTCTACCAGACCCCCACGCTGCTGATCGTCAACCCCAAGCTGCAGGTCACCACGTTGACCGGGCTCACCGACGGCTTCTCGATCGAACAGGCCGTCGCCGAAGCGCGCAAGTAGGGCGCGGCCGTACCGCGGGTCTAAACTCGGCTCCATGCTCGCCGGGACGCTCGCCGACCACCTGGAGCGCCCGCTCGGGCGTGGACACACCCCCGCGGACTCCTTCACCGGCGCCGCCGGCGGGGCCGCCTGCGGGGACCTTGTGCGCGTCTCGCTCGCGCTCGACCCCGACTCTGCCGAGGGGCTGATCGCGGACGCCGGCTTCGACGCCTCCGGCTGCGGGGCGGCGCTCGCCGCCGGCTCCGCCACGGTCGCGCTCGTGCGCGGCGCGCCGCTGCTGGACGCCGCGCGCGTCGGGGCCGAGGAGATCGCGGCCGAGCTCGGGGGGCTCTCGCCCGCCAAGCGCCACGCCGCCGAGCTCGCCGCCGACGCCCTGCACCGCGCGCTCGGGGGGGCCGCCCGCGCCCGCGCGGCGCTCGCTCCGTGCGCCGAGCGCGCGGTGGTGGCGATGAGCGGCGGGGTGGACTCCTCCGTCGCCGCGCTGCTCACCGCGCGCTCCGGCGCGGAGGTGGTCTGCGTGACGCTCGAGCTGTGGGCGGACCCCGAGAACGACGCCGAGCGCTCCTGCTGCTCGGCGCAGGCCGTCCGCGGCGCCCGCGCGCTCGCGCACTCCCAGGGGCTGGCGCACCTGTCGATCGACCTGCGCGAGGAGTTCCGCGCCGGCGTGGTCGAGGGCTGGCTGGAGGGCTACGCGCAGGGGGTCACGCCCAACCCCTGTATCCGCTGCAACGGCTCGGTGCGCCTCGACGCGATGCTCGAGCTCGCCACGCGGCTGGGCGCCACGCACCTGGTCACCGGTCACTACGCGCGGGTGCTCGACGGTCCCGTCCCGCTGCTGCGGATGGCGCGCCACACGCTCAAGGACCAGAGCTACGCGCTCGCCGGGCTCGACCCGTCCTCGCTCGCGCGGCTGCGCTTCCCGCTGGGGGACATGACCAAGGACGAGGTCCGCGAGATCGCCGAGCGGGAGGGGCTGTCCGTCGCGCACAAGCCCGACTCGCAGGACCTCTGCTTTCTGGCGGGCACGGACCTGCAGCGCTTCATCGCGCGCCACGGGAACCTCGCGCCCGCTCCCGGAAGCATCCTCGACGCCGACGGCGCCCGCCTGGGCACCCACCGCGGCGCGCACGCCTACACCGTCGGGCAGCGTCACGGCCTCGGCCTGCGCGGCGGACCCGAGCCGCTGTTCGTGCTGGGCACCGATCCCGTCGCCAACACCGTCACGGTCGGCCCGCGCGCGGCGCTCATGACCGCCACTGTCGCCGTGCGTGACGTGACGCTGCGCCGCTCCGGCGCGACGGTCGACGGCGTGCGCGTGCGCTCCCACGGGCGCCTGCACCCATGTCGCCTCGCGGCCGACCCCGGGCCCGGCCGGCACGAGGGCGTCGAGGTGCAGCTGCAGGAGCCGATCACCCGCGCGGCGCCGGGGCAGATCGCGTGCCTATACGAGGGCGATGTGATCCTCGGCTACGGCACAGTTGCTTGACGCGCCGACATCACCAGCGGGGCAGGGGGTGGTGGTTGTGAAAAGTGGGGCCTATATATGGGGTCTCCGGCGGATGAACCCTAAGATCACCCGACTATGACCTCGGACGAGATCCGCGAGCGCTACCTGGCCTTCTTCGAGGAGCGCGGGCACCGGCGGCTGGCCTCGGCCTCGCTCGTGCCGCCCCCCGAGGACCGCTCGGTGCTGCTCACCACGGCGGGGATGCAGCCGCTGAAGCCGTACTTCCTCGGCCGCGAGGCGCCGCCCGCGCCGACGCTCACGAGCTGCCAGAAGTGCTTCCGCACGCCCGACATCGAGAAGGTCGGCTCGACGCTGCGCCACCTGACGTTCTTCGAGATGCTCGGCAACTTCTCGATCGGGGCCTACTTCAAGCAGGGCGCCGTCGAGCTCGCCTGGGAGCTCTCGCGGGAGGTGTTCGGCTTCCGCGGGGAGGATGTCTGGGTGACCGTGTTCGAGGGCGACGAGGCGCTCGGGCTCGGCCCCGACGAGGAGGCGATCGAGCTTTGGGAGGCGGTCGGCGTGCCCCGCGAGCGGATCGTCGGCTGTCCGCGCTCGGAGAACTTCTGGGAAGCGGGGCCGGTCGGTCCGTCGGGGCCGTGCTCTGAGCTGTACCTTGACCGCGGCCTGCACTTCGGCACCGCCGAGGATCTCCCCGGCGGTGAGAACGAGCGCTTCCTGGAGTTCTGGAACCTCGTCTTCATGCAGTACAACCAGGAGCCGCACGACCGCTTGACGGAGCTGCCGACGCGCAACATCGACACCGGTCTCGGGCTCAACCGCATGGCCGTGCTTCTCCAGGGCAAGAACTCGGTCTTCGAGACCGACCAGTTCCAACCGCTGCTCGACCTTGGCCAGGAGCTCTCCGGCCGGCGGTACGGCGAGTCGGAGCCCACCGACCGCGGGCTGCGGATCCTCGCCGACCACACCCGCGCGATGACTTTTCTGATCGCCGACGGCGTCGTCCCTTCCAACGAGGAGCGCGGCTACGTGCTGCGCCATGTCATGCGTCGCGCGATCCTGCAGGCGGTTCGCCTCGAGATGAAGGGTGGATTCCTTGTTCGCTATGCAGAGGTCGTGCGTGAGCTGATGGGGTCGGCCTACCCCGAGCTTGCGGAGCAGCGCGAGGCAATCGGAACGTGGCTCGCCTCTGAGGAGGAGAGCTTCGGGCACACCCTCGAGCAGGGCACCCGACTGTTGGAGGAGATGATCGAGCGCGCGCTCGATGCTGGTGCCAAGGGGATCGCCGCCGCCGATGCCTTCGCCCTACACGACACCTACGGCTTTCCCTTCGACCTGACCCGCGAACTGCTCGCCGAGCGCGGCCTCGGCGTTGACGTCGATGGCTTCGAGCGGCTGATGGACGCTCAGCGGGTGCGCAGCCGTGCCAGCTTGGGCATCGCGGGGAAACTCGAGCCCAGGGTTATAGGTGATTCACTCGACGGCACCACTCCAACACGCTTCACCGGGTATGAGACCGAGGAGCAGCGGACCACGGTGGTGGCTGTGCGGCCCGACGAGCCCGCTGGCGCCAGTGGTGGAGACGGAGCGGCAGGAGTACGCCGGTTGGTCAAGCTGGCGGAGTCGCCCTTCTACCTCGCCGGCGGGGGCCAGATCTCCGACATCGGCGTCCTCGAATATAGGGACGGGAGCAGTAGTGCGCGAGTGGAGAATGTTGTTTCGGTCGGCCAGGATCGGGTGCTGAAAGTCATCGTGGAGGAGGGCGAGCTGCAAGAGGGTGAACCTGTGCTCGCGCGTGTGGACCACGCGGCCCGCCATGCCACCGAGTGCAATCACACCGCCACCCACCTGCTGCACGCCGCGCTGCGCGAGCGCCTCGGCGCCCACGTGCGCCAGGCCGGCTCCTACGTCGGCCCCGACAAGCTGCGCTTCGACTTCAGCCACTCCTCGGCGCTGGCCGCCGAGGAGCTGCGCGACGTCGAGGACCGGGTGAACGCCTGGATCCTCGCCAACGACCCCGTGCGGCCGATCACCACGACCCTGGACGAGGCGCGCAAGTTGGGCGCGATGGCGCTCTTCGGGGAGAAGTACGGCGACGTGGTGCGCATGGTGCAGATCGGCGAGGGTGAGTATTCACGCGAGCTCTGCGGGGGCACCCACGTGCGCTCCACGGCCGAGATCGGCCTGTTCCACATTCAGAGCGAGACCTCCAGCGCGGCCAACGTGCGGCGCATCGAGGCGCTCACCGGACCGGCGGGCGTGGCGCTGCTGCGCGAACACGACCGCCTGCTCGAAGAGACCGCCGCAGTGCTTCGCGTACGCCCGGAGGACGTGCCAGAGAAGGTGAAGGCGCGCGAGCGCGAGACCAAGGAATGGAAGCAAGCTGGACGGCCCAAGGACGCAACGCAGGGCAAACGCGACATCGAGGACGTCCTCGAACAGGCGGTCGAGATCGCGGGGGTGCCTGTCGTGACCGTTGCCGTGTCGGCGCCAGACGAGAAGGCACTGTTGGCTTTCCTCGATGGCGTCAAGGCCAAGCTTGACGGGGCTGCAATTGTGCTTGGCTCTGCTAGCGGAGAGCGCGCGCTATTCGTTGCCAGCGTCGCCCCCACGCTGGTTGAGCGAGGCGTCAAGGCGGGCGCCATCGTGAAAGCAGCGGCCGAAGTTGCCGGTGGAGGTGGAGGGGGCCGCGACACGATGGCCCGGGCCGGTGGTCGCTACCCAGAGAAGGTCCACGAGGCGGTAATGGCGGCCCGGGCCGCGATCGAGGCCGCGCTGGCGCAGGGCGCGCCCGCGGAGAGCTCGCCCGCGGGCTGATGCGCGTGCTCGGCCTCGACTACGGCAGCGCCCGCTGCGGCTGCGCGGTGGCCGACCCGACCGGGACGCTCGTCACCCCGGTCGATGTGATCCCCCGCCCGGCGACCCGCCGCGGGATGGACGCGCTGGCCGCGCTCGTCGCCGAGCGCGAGGTGCAGCGCGTCGTCGTCGGCCTACCGCTTTCGCTCAGCGGCAAGGAGACCGAGCAGACACGCGAGACCCGCGAGTTCGCCGCCCGGCTCGCGCGGCGGTTGAGTACGGAGACGGGTGAGGCGGGGGTGGGGGTGCCGGTCGAGCTGCACGACGAGCGCCTCACCACGCGCCTGGCCCAGCGGATAGAGGACGCCACGACGCCCGAGGACTCCCGCGCGGCCGCGGTGATGTTGGAGTCATGGCTGTCAAGGTGAGGCGCCGACGGGCCGTTGCGCTCGCGGTCGTCGCGATCCTGGCGGTGGGGGCGTTCGCGCTGGCCCGGGCGATACCCGGCTCCAAACCCGCGCCGCCGCCGCCCGCGCCGGTCAAGACCGTGAGGATCACGATCCCCGAGGGCGAGACCCGCGCGCAGATCGCGCTGGTCGCCAGGGAAAAGGGCCTGACGGGCAGCTACCTGGCGGCGGCGCGGCGCTCGCCGCAGCTCAACCCTGCGCACTACGGGGCGCCGCGGGGGACGCCGAACCTCGAAGGCTTCCTGTTCCCCGCGACCTACGAACTGTACGCGGGCTCGGCCGCCCGGCTGCTGGTCTCCGACCAGCTGCAGGCGTTCACCGAACGCTTCGGCCCGCACCTGATCGCCCGGGCTCACGCGCTGCACGAGACGCCCTACCAGCTGCTGACCGTCGCCTCGATGGTCGAGCGCGAGGCGCTGATCCCCGGCGACCGGGCGAAGATCGCGGCGGTGATCGACAACCGGCTGCGCCTGGGGATGCCGTTGGGGATCGACGCCACGATCTACTACGCGGTCGAGCAGCAGCAGGGGATCGCGACCTACACCGGCGAACTGACCGAAGCCCAGCTGCACATCGACTCCCCCTACAACACGCGCACGCACACCGGCCTGCCGCCGACCCCGATCTCAAACCCGGGCACGGCCTCGATCGAAGCGGCCGCCCACCCCGCCCACGCCTCCTACCTGTACTACGTCGCTGGGGCAGATGGCTGCGGCGAGCAGGTGTTCTCGAACACCGCGGCCGAATTCGAAGCCAACGTCGCGGCCTACCAGGCGGCGCTGCAGCGGGGCGGCGGGCACCCCCCCACGTGCAGGAAGTCCCACAAATGACGCGCCTGGGCGTGCTGGGGTGGCCCGTGGCGCACAGCCGCTCGCCGGCGGTGCACGACGCGGCGCTGCGGGAGCTTGGCCTCGCGGAGTGGCACTACCAGCGGCTGCCGGTGCCGCCGGAGCTCTTCGAGGAGACCGTGCGCGCGCTTCCCGGCGCCGGCTTCGCGGGGGCGAACGTGACGATCCCGCACAAGCAGGCGGCGCTCGCGCTCGCCGACAGCGCCAGTGCCGCCGCTCGCGAGATCGGGGCGGCGAACACGCTCACCTTCGACCCCGCCGGGGGGATCGCCGCGGAGAACACCGATGCCCCGGGGCTGATCGCCGCGATGGAGCGCGCGGGGCGCTCCCCGCGGGGCCTCACCGCGATGGTGCTCGGCGCGGGGGGCAGCGCGCGCGCGGTGGTGTGGGCGCTGCGCGCGGCGGGGGCGCGCGAGGTCTCGGTGTGGAACCGCACCGCCACGCGTGCGGAGGAGCTCGGACGGTCGCTGGGGGTTCGTACGGTCGCGTTGCCCGAAAGGGCCGACATTCTGATCAATTGCACCTCGGTCGGATTGACCAGAATGGTCGAGGGGCCCGGCTCGCCGGCCTCCGGCCGACTGCGCCACCCTCTAGTACGACCGGCTAGCGATGTGGAGAGCGGCCTCAACCTGCTGGGTCTAACGCACGATCTGATCGGTGAGTCCTCCTATGTCATCGATCTGGTCTACAGAGAAGGCAGTACGCCGTTGCTCGCCGCTGCGCGCGAGCGGGGTGTGCCGACGCTCGACGGCCTGGAGGTGCTCGTCGCCCAGGGCGCGCTCAGCCTCGAACTGTGGACCGGGCGGCCAGCTCCGATCGAGGTCATGCGGCGCGCGGCACGCGAGCAGTAACAGGGGGTGGGCGCCGTGAGCGCGTCTGACGGCGGCACTGACTTGAGTGAGATCTTCGGCGTGGAGGAGCAGCCCGCGGTGGTTGTGACTCTGCCCGAGCGTGAGCCGGAGGCACCTGCGCTGGAGGCTCCCAGGGCACCCGGGCCGGGGGACGCTCCCGGCGAGGGGCGGGTGGGGATCACTTCGCCTACGCGCCGCGGCTCCTCCTCGCGCTTTTTGACGGACGTGATCGTGGACATGGGCCTGGTGGCGCGCGCGCGTGTGGACGAGGCGATCGCCGCCTCGCGCAGCTCGGGCACGACGCCCGAGCGGGTGCTGGTCGAGGAAGGGGCGCTCTCCAACGACGGCCTCGCGCGGGCGCTCGCGGAGCGCTACGGCCTCGACCACCTCGACCTCGGGGTCTTCCAGGTCGACATGGGCGCCGCGAACCTCGTGACGACAGCCGCGGCGAAGCGCTACCAGGCGGTGCCCGTGGCGTACGTGGACAAGCGCACGCTGCTCGTTGCGATGACCGATCCCTCCAACGTGCTGGCGGTGGACGACATCGCGATCATGACCGGCTACGAGGTGCGCGTCGCGGTCGCCGCGCCGGAGGACATCGTCGCGCTGATCTCGCGCCTGGACCGCCTCGATGACGCGGTCGCGGCCACCGGCGAGCTCACCGAGAGCGAGGCGGAAGCCCAGGAGGTCGTCGACCTGCACGAGACCGACGACGACGCGCCGGTCATCAAGCTCGTCAACCAGATCGTCGCGCAGGCGGTCGAACAGGGCGCCTCCGACGTTCACATAACGCCCGACGGCAAAGAGACGCGGGTGCGCTTCCGCGTCGACGGGGTGCTCTCGGACGTCACCACGGTGCCCAAACGGATGGGGCCGGGGGTGGTCTCGCGCGTGAAGATCATGTCCGAACTGGACATCTCCGAGCGCCGCATACCCCAGGACGGCCGCGTCGGGCTGACCGTCGACGGGCGCCACGTCGACCTGCGCGTGGTGACGCTCCCGAGCGTGCACGGCGAGTCGATCGTGATGCGCATTCTCGACAAGGACTCCGTCGTGATGAAGCTCGAGAAGCTCGGCATGGGCGACGAGGACCGCGAGCGCTTCGAGCACGCCTTCCACCAGACCCACGGCGCGGTGCTCGTCACCGGCCCCACCGGCTCGGGCAAGTCGACCTCGTTGTACGCGGCGCTGCAGGCGCTGAACACGCCGGAGAAGAACATCATCACCGTCGAGGACCCCGTCGAGTACCAGGTCGAGGGCATCACCCAGGTGCAGGTCTCCCCGAAGGCGGGCCTGACCTTCGCGACGGGCCTGCGCGCGATGGTGCGCGCCGACCCCGACGTGATCATGGTCGGCGAGATTCGCGACCACGAGACCGCGCAGATCGCGGTGGAGTCGGCGCTGACGGGGCACCTGGTGCTCTCCACGCTGCACACCAACGACGCGCCGTCTGCCATCACGCGCCTGATCGAGATGGGCATCGAGCCGTTCCTGGTGGCCTCTGCGCTCGACTGTGTGCTCGCGCAGCGGCTCGTACGCACGCTCTGCGCGCACTGCAAGCAGCGCACGATCATCACCGCGGAGGTGCTGCGCCAGAACGGCTACAAGGCGCTCGTCGACCTGGAGGCGTACGAGCCCAAGGGCTGCCGGCGCTGCGGCGGCTCGGGCTACCGGGGCCGCGCGGGGATCTACGAGGTGATGAGCGTCACCCCCGAGATCCGCCGCCTGGCGCTCGAGCGCCGGTCCTCCGAGGATTTGCGCGATGCGGCGATCCAACAGGGGATGCGCGGCCTGCGCGACGACGGCCTCGACAAGGTCCGCCAGGGCCGCACCTCGATTGCCGAGCTCTCTAGAGTCCTTGGAAGCTAGGACGCCGCCCCAGGGGCGTTCTGCAAGATCCCGTGCAGAGCGCGCGGCGGCTCGTATTTCCGTCCACTGCGCCGCAGAGGACCGCGCAAGGGGGCGCGCGAGGGTCGATGGACAGGGCGATGGGAATTGACTTCGCAGACCTGTTGATGGAGGTCGTCTCGCGGCGCGCTTCAGACCTGCACCTCTCCGCGGGGGCGCACCCGACGATCCGCGTGCGCGGGCGCCTCACGCCGCTGGAGGAGTACCAGAAGCTCTCCGGCACGGACACCCGCGAGATCGTCTACTCGATCCTCACCGGCGACCAGCGCCAGCGCCTGGAGACCGACTGGCAGCTGGACTTCGCCTACTCGGTGCCCGGCCACGCCCGCTTCCGCGTGAACGCGTACTACCAGCGCGGGGCGATCGGCGCGGCCTTCCGCCTGATCCCGGTCGACCTGACCTCGATCGACGAGCTCGGCCTGCCGGCGACGGTGCATGAGTTCACACGCAAGCCGCGCGGGTTCGTGCTCGTCACGGGCCCCACGGGCTCGGGCAAGTCGACCTCGCTGGCGGGGATGATCGACGAGATCAACCAGACGCGCGACGAGCACATCATGACGATCGAGGACCCGATCGAGTTCCTGCACCCGCACAAGCGCTGCCTGGTCAACCAGCGCGAGCTGGGCGCCGACGCGCAGAGCTTCTCCGAGGCGCTGAAGGCCGCGCTGCGCCAGGACCCCGACGTGATCCTCGTCGGCGAGATGCGCGACCTGGAGACGATCTCCACCGCGCTGACCGCCGCGGAGACCGGCCACCTCGTGTTCGCGACGCTGCACACGCAGGACACCGCGCAGACGATCGACCGCGTGATCGACGTGTTCCCGCCCTACCAGCAGGGGCAGGTGCGGGTGCAGCTGTCGGTCTGCCTGCAGGGAATCGTGACCCAGCAGCTGATCCCGACGGCCGACGGCTCGGGCCGGGCGGTGGCGTGCGAGGTGCTGGTGCCCACGCCGGCGGTGCGCAACCTGATCCGCGAGGGCAAGACCCACCAGATCTACTCGACGCTGCAGACGGGCACAGCGCACGGGATGCAGACGATGGACGCCTCGCTGGCGACGCTCGTGCGCCAGAACACGATCTCCCAGAAAATGGCCGAATCGCGCTCGTCCACCCCCGAGGAGTTGCGGCGCCTGCTGGGCGCCGGCTCACTGGCGGCGTAGCGATGAGCACATACGTCTTCAAGGCGATGGACCTGGCCGGCGTGAAGGCCCGCGGGGAAGTCGACGCCGACTCCAAGCAGGCGGTCTCCGACCAGCTGAAGGGGCGCGGGCTGATCGTCCTGGAGATCGCCGACAAGCACGCCTCCAAGGAGATCCAGTTCTCGTTCATGAAGAGCGTGAAGGCAGCCGACCTGGCGGTCTTCTCGCGCCAGCTCTCGACGATGATCTCCTCGGGCATGAGCATCCTGCGCGCGCTGTACGTGCTGGAGGAGCAGACCGAGAACAAGTTCCTCAAGGAAACGATCGTGGCGGTGCGCAAGGACGTCGAGGCGGGCCTGCCGCTGAGCGACTCGCTGGAGCGCCACCCGAAGATCTTCAACCCGCTGTTCGTCGCGATGACGCGCGCGGGGGAGACCGGCGGCGTGCTCGAGGGCGGGCTGCTGCGCGTGGCCGACCAGCTGGAGAAGGACGCCTCGCTGCGCCGCCAGATCAAAGCGGCGATGATCTACCCGACGCTGGTGCTCGTCTTCGCGGTCGGCGTGATGATGGCGCTGGTGGCGTTCCTCGTACCGGTCTTCGAGGGCGTCTTCAAGCAGTTCGGCGGGGAACTGCCGAAGATCACCCAGATCTCGGTGTTCCTCTCGCACATGGTGATCGGCTACTGGTGGCTGATGTTCGGCGCGGCAGGTGGGCTCGCGGTGCTGTTCGTCAAGTGGAAGAACAGCACCTGGGGCCGACCGCAGTGGGACCGCTTCCGCCTGCGCATCCCGATGAAGATCGGGGCGATCGTGCAGGAGGTGGCGATCGCCCGCTGGTCGCGCACCCTGGCCTCGCTGACCGCCGCGGGCGTGCCGCTGTTGCAGGCCCTGGAGATCACCGGCAAAACCGGCGGCAACATCGCGGTCGAGGAGGCGATGGACGGCGTGATCGCCTCGGTCAAGCGCGGCGGCACGATCGCCGCCCCGCTGGGACAGGCCTCGATCTTCCCGACAATGGTCTCGCACATGGTCGGCGTAGGCGAGGAAACGGGCGCACTGGACGCAATGCTCGACAAGGTCGCGGACTTCTACGAGGACCGAGTCGACGCCTCGGTCAAGGCGCTCACCTCGATCATGGAGCCGATCATGATCATCGTCATCGGCTCGATCGTCGGCTTCATCGTGATCTCGATGTACATGCCGCTGTTCACGGTTTACCAGCACATCCAATAATCACGGGCCGATCCGCAGGCGTCCCTCGCGCACGGAAAGCGAGACTCGCCCGTCGAGCAGCTCCAAGAGCTCGGCACCGACCAACTCCCGGCGCCAACCGTGCAAAGTGCGGATGTCCGGCTCGGGATCATCGGAACGCGCGGCGGCGACGATTGCCTGCAGGTCGGAGCGGGCGGCGATCAGCTCGTAGGCCAGGTCGGATTCGCGCGCGCGGGCGCGCACCAGGGCTTCGCAGAGAGCGACGAGCGGCGCGTCCGCGGGGTCGGGCGGGGTGTGGCGCGGGACGCGATCGAGCGGGGTATAGGGCCGGTCGGCCCCGCGGCGCACGGCCTCGAGCAGCTCCGCCCCGCGGCGGCGCAGGCCGCTGTTGGAGAAGCCGCGGATCTGTTCGAGATCGCGAATCGTGGAGGGGCGGCGCTTGGCCAGCTCGACAAGAGCGGCGTCGCCGAGCACGCTCTGAACGGTGCGATCGTGCGCCGCGGCGGTGCGCTCGCGCCAGGAGACGAGCTCGCGTGCGATCGCCTGCGCGGCCGCGCTCAGGTTGCGGACGCGGGGCAGGCGCGCGAAAATCTCCTCCTCGTGACGCTCGTCGGAGGCTTGCTCCAACGCGCGGCACTCCTCGCGCGCCCATAAGAGGCGCCCGGAGGCGGACAACCTGCGCTGCAGCTCGGAGGCGAGCTCCAGGAGGTGAACGACGTCCTCGCGCGCGTAGGCGAGCTGCTCGCGCGTGAGCGGCCGGGTGTCCCAGCGGGTGAAGGAGGCGCTCTTGGCGAGACGAACCCCAAGCAGCTCGGCGAGCAGTGTCTCGTAGGAGGTCTGCGCGGCCATTCCCGCGAAGCCGGCCGCCACCTGCGTGTCGAAGATGTTGCATATAGGGGTATCGAAGCGCCGGCGCAGGAGCGCTATGTCCTGGCGGCCGGAGTGAACGACCACCTCCACATCGGGGTCGGCGAGCGCCTGCGCGAGGGGCGCGCCATCGAGGGACTCGAGCAGCGGGTCGACGAGCTCGATGCGCAGCCCGGCGGTGTGGTCGGGGACCGCGAGCTGGATGAGGCAGAGCAGTGTGCGGTAGCGCCCCTCGCCCATGAACTCGGTGTCGAGCGCAAGATGCCCGGAGTGCCGCGCCTGGGCGGCGATCTCCGCGAGCACGTCCGAATCATCGCTCATGAATGCGGCTCCTCGCCCAGAAGCGCGGCAGATGGGAGGCGCAGTTGGAAGCAGGCTCCGTCCGGGCGGACGGGTCCCGGTCCGCCGGGGTCGAGCAGATCTAGCGCTCCGCCCATGCGCGCCGCGAGCTCCCGCCCGATCGCGAGGCCGAGGCCGAAGCCGGAGCGCCCGCCCGTGGAGGAGCCGCGCTGGAAGCGCTCGAAGATCAGAGATCGCTCGGAGGGCGCGACCCCGGGGCCGCGGTCGCGGACGGTGAGCGAGGCCCATGGCCCATTGACGGCGGACTCCAGCTCGATGCTCGAGTGCGCCGGGGCGACGCGCAGCGCGTTGTCGAGCAGGATGCGCACGATGCGCGCGACTGCCCCGGGGTCGGCCTGCGCCCAGCAGGGCTCGGGCGGGGACGGCGCGTGGATCGCCACGTGGCGCCGACCGGCGTCGAGCTCCAGCTCGGCGGCCACCGCGCGGCAGAGCTCGCCGAGCTCCAGCGGCTCGCTGCGCAACTCGACCTCGGCGTCCAGGCGGGAAAGGTCGAGCAGGTCGGAGGCGAGGTGGGTGAGCGTGCGCGTCTGCTCCCGCGCGCGCGCGGTGCGCTCGCGGGCGTCGGCGAGGTCGAGTTGCGCGGGGTCGAGGTCGTCCTCGAGCAGCTCGAGCATCCCGTCGAGCGAGGCCAGCGGGGTGCGCAGCTCGTGCGAGGCGGTCGCGACGAACGACCGCCGGGCGGCCTCCTGGCTGCGCAAGCGGGACTGCATGCGCGCGAACGCGCGCGTGAGCTCGCCGACCTCGTCGGGGACGCGGTCGTCCGGCAACGGATCTGCTTCGAGCCCGCCTACCCCCCGGCGCTCGAGCTCGCGGGTGGCGTTACGCAGCCGCCTCAGGCGACGCAACAGCGTGGTCGTGAGCCAGAGCCCCAGCAGCAGGGCGATCAGGAGCCCAGCTGCGGCGGCCTCGAAGAACGCCCTCTGCACCACCTGCACCGCCGAGGCGACGTAGTCCAAGCGCTTGAGGAGGACCACGACGTAGCGACGGCCGGAGATCAGGATCGGCTCCGCCACCACCAGCTCGTCGCCGTGGAGGGTGTGGACGGGCTGGCGCGTGCTCAGGGCACGGCGCACCTGGCCGTAGTAGTCGGGTACGTTCTGGCTCTCGCTCGGGGTCGGGGAGACCACGTCGAGCTGGCTGTCCAGGACGGCCACGGTCGCATTGGAGCGGTGGCGCAGGGCGTTGACGGCCTTGCGCAGTTCCTGCGCGTCGAGCTGCCCGGTGGAGGGGTCGAACGCGATCTCGGCGAACTCGGTGCGCGAGGCGCCGAGCGCCGTTTTCACGGTCGATTCGCCGTCCTGGCGCAGCCGCTGCTCGAGCGGCGAGAGCAGCGCGAGCGCCGCCACAGCGAGCGTCACGACCGAGCTCAAAAGCATCGCGGCGAGCAGCCGCGGGCGCAGCCCAAGCAGCCGGGGGGGCAGTGTGCGGCCCCGCGCGCGCGGCCCCGTCACGGCTCGGCGAAGCGGTAGCCGGCCCCCCGCACGGTCAGGATCAGCCGCGGATCCTCGGGATGCTCCTCGAGCTTCTCGCGCAGGTGGCGGATGTGAACGTCGATCGCGCGGGGGTCGCGGTAGGCGGAGTCCCCCCAGATCGCGCGCAGCAGCTCCTGGCGGTTGAGCAGACGGCCCGGTTCGGACATCAAACGCGCGAGCAGCTCGAACTCGGAGAAGGTGAGGCGCACGGGCTCCCCGTGCGCGCTCACCTCCCGCCGGCCGCGGTCGAGCGCCACAGGCCCAACGCTCAGCACCTCGCGCCCCAGCGCGCGCGGCCCGGAGCGGCGCAGCACGGCGCGCACGCGGCTGCGCAGCTCGGCGAGGCCAAAGGGCTTCGTGACATAGTCGTCCGCGCCGGCCTCCAACCCCTGCACCGCATCGGCCTCGGTATCGAGCGCGGTGAGCATGATGATCGGCACCACGTTGCGACGCTCGCGCAGCGTGCGGCAGACCTCATAGCCGTTGGGGCCGGCGCCGAGCGCGACGTCGAGCAGAACGACGTCGAACTGCTCGGCGCCCGCACGCGCGATCGCCTCAGCCCCGGTGCCGACCGCCTCGACGGTATGCCCCTCCCGCGAGAACGAGCGCGTCAACGTCTCACGCAGCGTCTCCTCGTCGTCGACGACGAGGATCTTCAGCGAGGGTGGCGCCTCGATGGTGTTCATTTGGGATCGTCCACGTGTGTGGGGACGGCAACGAGCGCGTGTGCGCTGGCCGAAACGGGGATGCGAGCCGAAGGCGAGTGTCTCCCGGCTTCGGTCCTCGTGTCCGGCGTCGGCGCGTGGTGCGTAGGGCCGAGCGTGATCACAACGGGCACGCTACACGTCACGGCAGCCGCCACAACATCCCGGCGCGCGGCATCCCGGCGGCCTTGGAGACGTCGGTTCCGTGCGCGATCACCCAGCGGGCCGGCGCAGAGCAGTCGGGGTTCGTGGGGGGTGAATGGCGCCCGCAGCCGCCGTCGATGAAGGCGTAATGGACGCGCCCGGCGGCGGCGAGCGCGCGGAGGCGTGCGACCGGGGTGAAGACGCGGCCGTTGAGCGTCGTGAGCACGAGGATCGGGCGGGCGTCATGCACGACCAGTTCGCCCATCTTCGTGCCCGAGTCGAACGCGGCCTCGTAGTAGGCGGTGCCCTGGTGGGCGCGCAGGTAGGCGCTGAGCGGCTGAAGCTCCCCGGGGTGCAGTACGCCGAGGCGGTTGGTGTCGGACAGGTTTTCATGCACGACGCGCAGTGAGGACCACAGCGGGATCGCGAGCAGGCATACGAGTGCGAGCGCCAACACGCCGGCGCGCAGCCCCTCGCCGCGGGGGCGGCCGATCCAGGCGAGCGCGAGCGCCCCAAATGCCCCGGCGGCGGCGATCCACCACACGGCGGTCGTGCCGAACATCAGCCGCTCGGCATATATGGCCACCGCGAGCAACGTCACGCTCAATGCGAGCAATCGCGCAATGCTGCGCCGCTCGGTCGCCCATACGACGCCGATCCCCAATGTGGCGGCGACGGCGGGCGTGAAGCCTTCGGTATATCGGGGGTGCAGGCGCCCCATGTCGCTGAACAGGAGGATGCCCACGAGCAGCCACAGCACCAGGCCGGAGGCCAGCGCAATCTTCAGACGGGCGTCTGGAGATCGGCCCACCGCAGCCCCGCCGCCATCCACGGCGCCCGCCCCGCCGTCGCCGCCCTCGGGTCCGTCACGCGGAGCCGGCCGATCTTCGATCGATCGCCGTTCCCAAAGCAGCGACCCGAGCAACGCCCCCCCCAACAGCAGGCCGGCGAGCACCTCGATGCCGAGCCGCTCGCCGGAGAGCGGGCCGACGCGGGCGAGCAGGCGGGTGGGGGATGGGGGGACGATCGGGATCGCGTCGCGCTCGGCCTGGGTGGCCTCGGGATAGGGGTATCCAGCCCGATAGCCGGCCTGGCCGCCTTCCGAAGCCTTGCCCTCCAACCGTTCGAGGCCGTTGAAGACGAACGCGGCGTTCCAAGCGCTGCCGTTGCTCGATCCATACGCCCAGGGCCGGTCGTGCGCGGGGTAGAGCAATGTGGCGCTCAGCCACAAGAGCGCGACCGCGACATACACAATGCCCGCCAGCGCGAGCTGCGCCACCCGCCGGCGCGTGCTGCCGGGCAATCCAAGCCAGGCGAGCAATGCGATCCCCGGCAATGCGATCAACGACTCCAACAGCTTGACATCGAACGCCACGCCGAGCGCGGCGGCGGCCCCCAACAGCCAGACGCTGCGCCCCGTCAATATGGCGCGCACCGCGAGCACGAGCGCGAGCACGGTCAACGCCATCATCACCGCGTCCATCGTGTCGCTGCGCGCGGTGACCACCTCGATCGGCAGTACCGCCAACGCCAGCGCGGAGGCGAGCCCGGCGCGCGCGCCGAAGACCGGCATGACCCCCGCAAACAGGAGCGGCACCGCAATCGTGCCCGCGAACGCCTCGGGCAGCTTCAACGTCGTCGATCCGAAGCCGAAGAGCTTCACGCTGATGACCTGCAGCCAGAGATCGACCGGGGGCTTGTCGATCGATACCGCCCCCGACGGCTCGACTGCCCCGAAGAAGAAGTTGTGCCACGAGAGCCCCATGCTTCTGACGGCCGCGTCATAGAAGGGGTCGGCAACGACCTGCCCGAGGTGCGCGAAGCGCAATACCGCGGCAAGGATCGTGATCGCGGCGAGCGCGACCCAGACGACGACTCGGTTGGATGTTCGGCTGGCGATGGCGCTATTCTCGCCGTTCGATGCCCAAACATGGCGAGCCCCAAGCATGTATGCCCTGCCGGGGCACCGGCAAGGTAGTCTCCAACCTGGGCGGCGAGTCCCGCGATGTGACCTGCCCATGGTGCCAGGGCGGCGCCATCCGCCTCACCGGCATCGACGCGCAGGCAGTATGGCTGGAGGGCGACGCGGCGGGCAGCGGCGGCGCTGAGGCCCCGACGGAGCCGCCCGTCGACGTGGTCGCGTAGGGGCCGGCCGATAGGCCGCCGAACCGCAGGAGCGCCCGCGCACGGCGATCCCGCACGCCCAAGTCCCGCGCCTATGTGTCCAAGGGCACTTGCGCGGCTCAAGCGCGGTATATGCCTGCCGATGCTGAGCCCAACACAAGAGCCAGCCAGAGGTGTCAGGGCAGAGCGCCATATAGGTGCGTAGCAAAGCCGGCGACCCTCACAGGCCGATCGAGAATCGACCCGCGGGGGGCGTATCGCCAAATGAGGGCGATGGGACCAGGGGCTGGCGCCCTATACCCGGATCCATAGGAGGATCAAAAATGTTGGATCGACTGCGCCAGCGCACCCAGGATGAGGGTGGTTTCACGCTCATCGAATTGCTGGTCGTTATTCTCATCATCGGCATCCTGTCGGCGATCGCCATTCCGGCGTTCCTGAGCCAGAAGAGCAAGGCCAACGACGCGGCCTCCAAGACCCAGGTCGGGACGCTGCAGACGGCTATCGAGACCTACTCGACCGAAAACAGCGGCAGCTACCTCAACGCTACGCTCCCGCTGCTGGAAGCGATTGAGCCTACGCTGAAAGATCACTCCCAGACGGTCCCGGTGGTCGTCGCCGCCACCAAAGAAGGATACGAAATCGAATCCGCCTCGGTCGCCAGCAGCGACAAATTCAAGCTCGTCAACACGGCCGGCGTAATCACACGTACCTGCTTGCCTTTAGGCAAGGGCGGCTGCCCCGCGGCCGGCACCTGGTAAGGCGACCCGCGCTCGACCCGATCGAGCGACCGCTTCCTCAGCATTTCATCGGGGGCGGCCTGCGGGCCGCCCCCTTTGATGCACGAGAGCCGAGACGAGAACTGAGATGTCTCACCGACTGCGACAGCGCACCGCCGATGAGGGTGGTTTCACGCTCATCGAATTGCTGGTCGTTATTCTCATCATCGGCGTCCTTACCGCGATTGCGATCCCCGCCTTCCTGAGCCAGAAGACTAAGGCCAACGACGCGGGCGCCAAGTCCCAGATCGGAACGCTTCAGACCGCGATGGAGACGTATGCGACCGAACACGACGGCAGCTACGAAGGCGCCGAACTCCCACTACTGGAAGCGATCGAGCCCACGCTAAAGAACCACATCGAGGCGACGCCGGCGATCATCAATGCCGGCAAGGAAGAATACGAAGTGTCATCGATTGCCACGTCCGGCGGGGACAAGTTCAAGTACCTGACCAAGCGCACCGAAGTCGCCCACACCTGCGAACCCGCAGGCCACGGCGGTTGCGCCGCGGGCGGCACCTGGTAAGCAGCGCAACACGTCCAGATCGGTGCCCGACGATCCGTGCCTGCACCGGGTGTGTCCGGTTCTCGTGTCCTCAAGCCGGCGTCCGCGACGGCCGATCATCTCCTCATGGAGGCAACCTTCGCCGGCGTGTTCGGTGCCCTCTTCGGCTCGTTCCTGAACGTCGTCGCCTATCGCCTGCCCCGGCACGAATCGATCGTCAAACCCCGCTCGCGCTGCCCCTCCTGCGGCGCGCAGATAAGGCCATACGACAACGTGCCGATCCTCTCGTGGCTGTTGCTGCGGGGCCACTGCCGCGACTGCGGGGTGCGCATCTCCCCCCGCTACCCATTGGTGGAGGCCGCCACCGCGCTGCTATGCGCCGGCGCCGTGTTGAGCAACGACACCGCGGCCGGGATCGCGCTCTCGGTCGTGCTGATCCTAGTGCTCGTGCCAGCGGCATTGATCGACCTCGAGCACCGCATCATCCCCAACAAGCTGACGGGTGCCGGGGCATTGCTCGCGCTCGTGCTGGGAACCGCGCTCGATCCCAGCGGCGAGCCGACGCGACTGATCGCCGGGGCCGCCGCCGGAGGCTTCCTGCTGCTCGCGGCGCTCGCCTACCCGGGGGGAATGGGGATGGGCGACGTCAAGCTCGCGGGGGTGATGGGGCTCTTCCTCGGGACCGCGGTCGCGCCCGCGATCCTGATTGCGCTGATCTCAGGTGTGCTGGTCGGCGCGGTGATCGCCGCCCGCAAGGGCGCCAATGTCGCACGGAAGACAGCGGTCCCCTTCGGTCCGTTCCTCGCACTCGGGGGGATCGTCGCGATCTTCGCGGGGCAGCCGATCGTCAGCTGGTACTCCCAGACCTTCATCCACTGAGCAGCTCGAGGCCGGAATGCTCTCGCTGCTCCGCCATCCGCAGCGCCGCTTCGCCCTGGGACATGAACAGCGCGACGGCGAGGAACGGGAACACCCACGGCAGGTAGGACCATGTCCAGTAGTTGGCCGCGAGCTGCACGCCCAGCAGCAGAGCGGCCGCGAGGGCACTCAGGCGGACGAGATCCGTGCGGGCGGACCGGTCGGCTCGCAGGTGCAGGATCGAGGCCACCAGGATCGCGGGCACCGCTGCCTGCGCCAGCGGCTGTAGCCACTGCACGTTGAACGTGTACCACGGGGCGAAGAAGGAGCCGCGCTGGAACTGGAAGGAGATCGCATGCGCCATCGCGGAGATCCCGCCCGTGCCGCCGAGGAGCAGCAGGAGGGCCGTCAGGGCCACGGACATCGCGAGCGCCGCGGCGCAGGAGCGCCATAGCCCGCGACGGCGGTAGGGAACCCAGATCGCCAGCAGGACCAGCGGCACGAGCTTGACCCACACGCCCATCGCCAGCGCCAGCATCGACGCGGCGGTGCGCGTGCGGAGCGCGAGCATCCAGGCCAGGCAGGCCGCGAGCGCCAGGTCGTTCGCGCCGCCCGAGGCGGCCAGCAGCACGGGCGGAAAGGCGAACCATGCGAGCACAGCCCGCAGACGGTTGTCGGTCCGGGCCTCACCCGCGCCGCCAAGCTCGCGGCTCCCCGCGATCCGGTACAGCGCCCAGCCCACGAGCAGGCTCGCGACGGCGGTCGTCATCAGCGAGCCCGTCAGGTCGCTGAAGGCGTTGCTCACCGGAAGCCACAGCGCCGCGGGGACGTAGAGCAGGTAGTTCAGCAGGGGGTAGGTGTCGCCGTGGAACGCCAGGTGGATGTGCCCGTAGGGGAGTACCCCGTGGAGCATGTCGGTGGCGCCCTCGAGTGAGGCCGCCGCCACGTCGGTGTAGCCGCTCGAGGTAAGCGTGATCATCAGGAACGCGAGGACCGTGGCGAGTACGAGCAGGCGCAGTATTCTCGTACGCCGCTTCGGCTCCCACCCAGCCCACAGCCAGTCGAGCAGCAGTGTGTCAGCGGGACCGGCGGCGCGCGGCCGCCCGGAACCCAGGCCAACCGACAGGCACCTGACCATCAGGTAGCAGAGCGCCGGCGTCGCGCAGATCACGCTCGCGGCGACCAGGCGCGCGTTGATGAGCGGCACGGTGAGCGTGAGGCTCGCGAGCGCGAGCGCGTCGAGGTTGCGTACGCGCCGGAGCGGGACGACGAGCGTGGCGAGCAGGAATAGGACGCTCAGGAGCGCAAGGACCCACGGCGAGTTGGCGAGCGCGGCGCCGGAGGCGGGCACCCCAGGGATGTGTTCCTCACTGGCCACCACTTCGCCGTGCTCGCCGACCGCCGCGTCCAGCACAATCCGCGGGCCGTCGAAGAACGTGACGCGCTGCACAGTGGCGTCGAGCGGTATCACCCGAGCGCTGCTGGTCGGGTGGTGGGCCAGGAATTCGCGGTCGCTCTTGTTCGCACGCGCGGCTGCGATTGCGGCGGCGGCGCTGAGGCGATAGTGCGGCCTGGTCTGCTGGTGCAGGACCCACAGGCCAGCCGCGCACAGCGCGAACACGACCGTGATCGTGAGCAGGCGGCGATGGGCAGGAGTCGCGCTGGACAGCGCGAACGGCGCCCGTCCGTCCGCCGGCGCGACGAAGGCGGGTCGAGAACCGCGCAGCGCGGAGCTGTGCCGAGGTGGCCTCGTCATGCGACAGGCATCGACCTGCACAGGCGCCGGCTTGATCGGCGCCGGGCCAGCGCGAGCGGCGGATGGCGATGGTTCGCGGTCACTCGCCGAAGCCGGCTCGAGCGCTGGTTCGACGACGGAATACAGAGGTTGCAGTGCATCCCGTGGGAGGCCTCGACGGGACTGCGCTGGGCCGAGCTGCTCGCGACACTTCGCGCACAGGGGCGCGCAATGCCGATCAAGGACAGCTTCATTGCCGCCACTGCGCTGGCGCACGATCTGGCGGTTGTGACCCTCAACCGACGCGACTTCAATGCTGCGGGTGTGATAGTCGTCGGTCCACTGGTAGAGCCTGGCCACTGACGCCGACGAACCGCTACGCAATGAGCCGGATGCCGGCCCGCTGCGCGGTCTCGAGCACGAGCTCGCGGCCGGAACCCTCCCATAACGGACGAGCGGGAATCGTGATGGTGAGGTCGTCGCGTTCGACTCGCTTATTGCCTTGCCAGAGCATGATCGCGGCGCGTCCCGTGAACCGGCGGCTCATCCATATCAACCCGTCTGCCCGGTCGACCGCGGTGTGGAGCGCCTGTGCCCAACGCGCCGTCCACTCGTACTCGGCCGCCGGCGTCTCGATCAGCTCGCCGTGTGTTACCCCGAGTCGCTGAAGTCCGTATCCGTGAAGCTGGATGAGGGTGAGCTCGCGGGTTGGTGCGATCTCGCTGACGACCCGGCCGTCCAGCCCGGCGAGTGGGTACTGCCTGAGGACGCCGGGACGGATCGGGACGTCGTGGAACAGGCCCTCCGCGATTGCGACGTCCTCGTCGACCCCGGCGTACAGCGTTGGGACGACCGGGTTGCCGATGGGGCGAAACCGTGCGATCGGCCGCGGCGAGGAGTTGAACTCGGTCTCGCCGAGGTCGCGGTCGTGGATGCGCACGAGGCGCGCGCCAGCCGCGATCGGCTCGAGCTCGAATGCGGGCCTATTGGGCGGCTCCGGAAGCGGGCTCAAGCGGGCAGCGACAGCGCCTCGCCGGCCGCCGCGAGGACGCGCTCAGGATCCTCGTCGAGGAGCTCGACCGGGCGTAGGTCCCGCAACCAGCCGCTTGGCGTGGCGAACCAGAGCGCGAGCGGCCAGCCGCTCAGGCCCCGGTTGCGCAGGGTCTCCGCCGCACGCACGACGACGGGACTCGGTCGTCCATCGCGAAACTGAAACGCGGGATACAACATGCGCCCGTGCCACGGCACGCCGATGACTCGTCCTTCGCTGTGCCACCGCGACGCCAGCGCCGAGCGATTGGCGGCTTTCGAGTGCGCCTGGTCGGCCACCTGCTCGGCCGTGAGCGCTCCGAACTCCCTCAGCAGCTCTTCGCGCGCCTGCGCGCTCTGCTGAGCGTGCCACGCCTCCGCGGGCGAGGGGACCGAGTCGGGGAGCATCGCCTCGATCACGAGCTCCAGCCGGCGCCTGGCCGCCGCGGCGCGCGCCCGGTCAGTGAGGAGGTTCCTGGCCGCAATCGCGAGGATCTGTGAGACCGACCGCGGGCTGAGCGAGAGTCGCTTGGCAACCTCCTTGGTCGTGAGCCCTTCCAGATGGACATAGGCCAGCACCTCGCGTTCGCGGGGCGAGAGACCGTCCACAATGAACTCACGCTCAGGTGCGGCTACATTCATGGGGCTCATTCTAGCCGGTGATGCCCCCTACCGCAAGTCGGCGGGCACCGGCCCCGCTGGTCCCGAGGCTCAAGCGATCATGGCCGGACGCCGATCAGCCTCCCATGCAGGCGAGATGCGCCGACCTCCCGTCGCTGGAACCGGCGGCGGATGCCCCGATAGCACGATTTCGGGCCTCCGGGGCCGCACCTGGACGAATAGCCGATCGGGCCAATTGCCTCTATAGCGATCCGCGGATCGGGTCGATGACGGGTCGTGAAGCATCGCGGCGCGAAGCGCTCCCAATCGAACGCGCAATGCCGACTCAGTTGAACCCCTTCCAATGCCCAAGCTCAGCGCACTGACCAACATCCGTCTTCCGATCGGCGGCAATCGCGGCGCGGATATTGTCGGCCTCGATATCCAGCCGGGATATGTCGCTGCTGTGAAGGCGCATGTCAACGGCGGAATTGTCGTCGAGCAGGCGGCCGGGGCGCCATTGCCGCCCGATACGGTCCGCGAGGGCGAGGTGTATGACGAGGCCGCGCTCGGCGAGGCGCTGCAGGAGCTATTCAAGGACGGAAGGCTCGGCAAGCGCGTTCGGGTCGGGCTCGCCAATCAGCGCACGGTGTTGCGCATGTTGGAACTGCCTCCGGTGACCGATCGCAAGGAGCTCGCCGCCGCGGTGCGCTTCCAGGCCGAGGATCAGGTGCCGATGCCGCTCGCGAGCGCGGTGCTCGACTTTCACTCGCTGGGGGTGTTCGACACTCCCAGCGGGCCGCGCCAAAGGGTGATCGTGGTGGCAGCGCAGCGCGAGATGGTCGAGCGCCTGTTGCGCGCAGTGCGATATGCCGGATTGCGGCCCGAGGGCGTCGATCTCTCTGCATTTGCGCTGATCCGCTCCCTATATCGCCCCGGCAATACGCCGGTCGCTGTACAGGGCGAGAACGGTGAGGACGCCGCCGCAGAGCAGCTCGAGCGCGTGCTCTATCTGAACGTCGGTGGGCTCACGAATATGGCGATCGCCGAGGGGACCCTCTGCCGCTTCACCCGCGTCGTCGGCGGCGGCCTCGAGGCGATGGCAAGCGAGATCGCAGAGCGGCGCGGAATACCGCTCGTCGATGCCCGCGCATTGCTGGCCGCGTTCGAGCTGAACAAGCCCCCCGTCGAAATGCTTCTTCCCACGCCTGCCCCGAGCGCTCCCGAGCCCCCCGCGGCCGACGCCGACGAGTCGGAGATCGACCAGCCGCAGGATCTCGAGGAGGGCGCGACCCCGCCGGAGGCGGAGCGGGTCGAGACGTGGGCGCTCGCCCAGGGCGCCGGTGCGGCGCCGCAGGAGCCCGCCGCGCCCGCACCGGCCGCGCCCGCACCGGCCGAGCCCGACCGAGCGCAGATCGACCGAGCGAGGAGCGACCAGCGGCGTTCCGCGGCCGCGCTGAAGGCCGATACCGACGCCGAGGTGCGGATGGTGCTCGAGAACGGCATCCGCGAGATCGTCGGGGAGGTGCGCAATTCGCTCGACTTCCATCGCTCCCAGGAGGGCGGGGGCGAGGTGCAGAGCGTCGTGCTCAGCGGCCCGGCGTTGGAGCTGAACGGCTTCAGCGAGGCGCTCGAAGCCGATCTTGGGATCGCCGTGCGCCGCGAGGCCGTGCACTTTGCCACCGGCGGGGATTCCGATCCCGCTCACCCAATTTCCGCCCATCGTTTGGCGATCGCCACCGGGCTCGCCACCGAGGAGGCGTCCCGATGAGGGCCGTCAACCTGATCCCCAGTGAGCAGCGCTCGGGGGGCACCGTCGGGGCCCGCTCCGAGGGCGCCGCGTTCGCCGTGCTCGCATTGCTTGCGGGCCTCGCGATTCTCGTGTTCATGTACGGGAGCGCGCACCATCAGGTCTCGAGCCGCCACGCCGAAGCAGCCGCGCTCACCAACGAGGCGCAGCAGACTGCAGTCGCAGGCATCCCGGCTCGCCTCGTATACGAGCTTCGTGGCGATGCGCGAACAGCGCATTCAGGCGATCGCGACATTGGTCGGCTCCCGCTTCGACTGGTCCGGCGCGATGGGCGAACTGAGCCGCGTATTGCCGGGCAATGTCTCGCTCAGCTCGATGCAGGGAACGGTCGGCTCCACAACCGCCACCACCGGCGCCAAAGCCCCGTCCTCCGTCACCGCCACCACCACCGCCTCCACCGCCGGGGCTGCCGGCGGCGGCGCTGTCAGTTCCTCGACGCCTCCCGGCACGGTCCCCACCTTCACGCTCGGCGGGTGCGCAACCAGCCAGGCGACGGTCGCACAGATGCTCGTGCGCCTGCGCCTGATCAGCGGCGTCAGCAGCGTCACGCTGCTGAGCTCCACCAAGTCCACCAGCGGCGGGGGCGGCGGCGGCTCTTGCGCCGCCGGCGACCCACTCTTCTCGGTGCAGGTGAGCTTCGAAGCGTTGCCCACGCCGCCGAGCTCCAGCGTCAACCAGCTCGAGTCGACAGCGTCCGCGTCGTCCTCCAAGGGCGCGCAGCGCCCGGTGTCGAACCTCGCCACGGGAGCGAAGCGATGACCACCCGCGATCGCCTTGTACTGATCGGCGTGATCGTGCTCGTCGTGCTCGCCGGTGGCTATCTGATGGTCGTCTCGCCGGAGCGCAAGCAGGCTGCTCAGGCAGAGACCCAGGTGCAGAGCGCGCAGCAGCAGCTCGAAAGCGCCAAGACTGCGGCCGCCGGCGCGAAAGCAGCCGAGCGGCGCTACGACGCCGCCTACAGCTCCGTCGTGCGCCTCGGCGAGGCGGTGCCGCCCGCCACCGAAGTGCCGTCGCTGATCTTCCAGCTCGACGTGGCCTCCGGCCTGCGCAACGTCGACTTCGCCTCGATCTCGACCACCACCAGCGGCTCCGCACCCAGCTCCGCCGCGTCCAGCTCGGCCGCCGGCGCCGCCGCCGCCTCCGCCACGCCCGCAGGCTTCACGCAGATGCCGTTCACGTTCGTCTTCAAAGGGAGCTTCCAGGGGCTCGCCCACCTGCTCGGGCAGGTCGACGGCTTCGTCCAGCGCACCACCGCCGGCGAACTGCGGGTGAGCGGGCGCCTGCTCACGATCCAGGGGGCCGACATCACGATCGAAAACGCCGGCGGCACGACTGCCAGCGGCGCCAAGGTGAACCCCTTCGCACCGCCGCTTACCGCGACGATCACCGCCACCGCCTACGTGCTGCCCGCCACCCAGGGGCTGACCGGCGGCGCCACGCCGATCCTCCCGGGCTCCACCGGTTCGGCCTCCTCCAGTTCCACGACCCCCGCGCTCATCAGGGTGAACCCGTGAACGAGATCCTCCAGTCGCTGAAGTCCGACCTGCTCGACCGGCGGATGCTGCCGATTCTGGTGCTGCTCGTCGCCGCGGTGGCGGGCGCGATCGCCTACACGGTGCTCGCCGGCGGCGGATCGAGCGGGACCCCCGCGGCCGCCGCCGTCGGCCCGGTCGCGCCACCCACCCAGGGCCCCGCGCTCGCGGTGCAGCAGGCCCCAGCGAACCCCAACGCCGCCGTCGCCGAGACGACCGACGGTGCGCGCTACCAGCACAGGTCGGGCAAGCACAACCCGTTCACCCCGCTCCCTGGAGCGGTCAAAGTGGAAGCGAAGACCACCGCAACCACGCCCGCCGCGAGCACCCCGTCTTCGGAAAGCAAATCGAGCGCCTCGACCGGCGGCAGCTCCACGACGCCCACCCAGCCGACCCAGCCCACCAAGCCGGCTGCGCCCAAGTCGAAGCCCAAGCCCAAACCGGCTTACATCGTGAAGCTGGAATTCGGGCCGCTGCCCACCGCCCCCGGGGCGCCCGTCCAGCTGACTCCCTACGAACTCCGCTCGCGCAAGCAGCTGCCTTCCGCGAACGATCCCCGGATCATCTTCACCGGCGTCCACGGGAGCCCCTTCGAGGCCGTCTTCGCGCTCACCGCCGAAGTGATCCCCAAGCCCACCAGCCAGGGGATCTGCGTGCCCAGCACCTCGCAGTGCGAATCGATCGAGCTCTCGCCGGGCAAGAGCGAGCAGCTCGAATACCTTGAACCCACCGGGCAGACTGTCGTCTACGAACTGAAGGTCGTCAGCATCGCCAGGCCGGAAGGCGCCTCCGCCGCGCGGATCGCGCGCCGCCGCCACCACCACCGCCACCACGGGTAGACCTCCGCTCCTCCCGCGGTGGACGCCCCCACCGCGGACGCGGGGGCACGGAGGCCCCAGCGCGCACCCGCTCGGCGCTCGTACGCACTCACGCGGACGATCCCAAAGCTCCCTCACGGCTCTGCGGGAACCGGCGGTTATGGGCTACGCCATAAGCTAGGGCGCGATGAGCCTCCGCCTGACCACCGCCGGGGAGTCCCACGGCCCCGGCCTGACCGCGATCGTCGAGGGACTGCCCGCGGGCCTCGAGCTCCGCCAGGAGGATCTCGACGCCGACCTCGCTCGCCGCCAGCTCGGCCACGGGCGTGGAGGCCGCATGAAGATCGAGCGGGATGTTGCCGTTGTGACCGGTGGGGTGCGCCACGGCCGCACGCTCGGCGGCCCCATTGCGCTGCAGGTCGCAAACCGCGACTACGCCAACTGGGAGGCGCGCATGAGCCCCTGGCCGGTCGCCGAGGAGATCCCCGAGGTCCACCTGCCCCGGCCCGGGCACGCCGACCTCGTGGGGACCTGGAAGTACGGGCAGAGCGACGTGCGCAACATCCTCGAGCGCGCCTCCGCGCGGGAGACCGCCGCGCGGGTGGCCGGCGGGGCGCTCGCCAAGGCCTTCCTGCGCGCGCTCGGCGTCGAGATCCGCTCGCACGTCGTGCAGATCGCCTCCGTACACGCCCCCGCGCGCGAGGGCGGGCGGGCTCCGCTCACCGTCGAGGACTTCGCCGCGGTGGACGACTCGCCGGTGCGCTGCCTGGACGCCGACGCCTCGCGCGCGATGGTCGCCGAGATCGACGCGCTGCGCCGGGCCAACGAGTCGCTCGGCGGCGTCTTCGAGGTGCAGGCGTTCGGGTTGACGCCCGGCCTCGGCTCGCACGTCTCCTGGGAGGAGCGCCTCTCCGGGCGCCTCGCGCAGGCGATCCTCTCGATCCACGCGCTCAAGGGGGTCTCCGTCGGCGACGGCTTCGACCTCGCCGGGGTCCCCGGCTCCCACGCCCACGACGAGATCTTCCACTCGCCCGAGCGGGGGTACTACCGCGAGACCAACCACTCCGGGGGCCTGGAGGGCGGGATGACCACCGGCGAGCCGCTCGTCGTGCGCGGCGCGATGAAGCCGCTGCCGACGCTCACCAAGCCGCTGCGTTCCGTGGACATCGCCACCCTTCAGCCGGCCGAGGCGCTGCGCGAGCGCACCGACTCCTGCACCGTCCCCGCCGCCGGGGTCGTCGGCGAGGCGATGGTTGCGCTCGTGCTCGCCGGCGCCTACCGCCTCAAGTTCGGGGGTGACCACATCGACGACGTGCGCGCGGCGCTGCGCGCCTACGAGGAGCGGATCGATTGGCGCGGTTGAACCGGGCGCTCGTCTTCACCGGCTTCATGGGCGCCGGCAAGTCCACCGCCGCCGCCGAGGTCGCGCGCGCGCTTGGCGGGGAGGTCTTGGACACCGATCGGCTGCTGGAGGCGCGCTTCGGGCACCCGATCGCCCGCGAGTTCGAGCTCCACGGCGAGGCCGCCTTCCGCGCGCACGAGCAGGAGCTCGTCTGTGAGCTGCTCGCCCAGGCGGGTCCGGGTATCGTGATCGCGCTCGGCGGCGGCGCGGTGCTCTCCGAGCGGGTGCGCGCGGCGTTGGCTGCGCACGTCACCGTTCTGCTCGAGATCGATCCCGGGCTCGCTTGGGAGCGCGTGGGGGGTGGAGCCGCGCAGCGGCCGCTCGCACGCGACCCCGAGGCGTTCGCCGCTTTGCACGCCGAGCGCCGCGGGCTGTACGAGGAGCTCGCCGACGCAATCCTGCCGGCGGAGCGGCCCGGCGTCGCCGTGCGCGCGCTGCCCGCGCTGCGGGTGCTTGCCGCCGCAGGGGAGAAGACCGCGCGGCTGCTGTGGGCCGCCGCCGCTTCTGGGGAGTACCCGGTGCTTATCGGTCGCGGACTGCTCGAGGGGGCCCGCCATCCCGAGGGCTGGCCGCTCGACCTCGCCGCCTCGCGGCCGTTCTGCGTCACCGACGAGGCCGTCGGCTCGCTATATGCGGAACGGTTGGGGGCGCTGGCCGCGTCGATCGCGATCCCCCCGGGGGAGTCTCACAAGACGCTGGCCACCGCCGAGCGCGTGTGGCGCGAGCTTGCGGCGGCGGGCATGACCCGCGCCGACCACCTGGTCGCGCTCGGCGGCGGGGTCGTCGGCGACCTTGCGGGCTTCTGCGCGGCCACCTACCAGCGCGGGGTGCCCGTCGTGCAGGTCCCTACCACGCTCGTGGCTCAGGTGGACTCGGCCTACGGAGGCAAGACCGGCGTGGACCTCCCCGAGGCGAAGAACTACGTCGGCGCCTACCACCAGCCGGCCGCGGTGGTCGTCGACCCCGACACACTCGGTACGCTTCCCGCGGCCGAGCTGAACGCGGGCTGGGTGGAGGTGCTCAAGACCGCGCTGATCGCGGGGGGCGAGCTGTGGGAACGCGTCGCCGCCGATGAGCCCGTGGACGAGCGCACGATCCTCGCCTGCGCGCGCCTCAAGCTCGCCGTCGTCGCCGAGGACGAGCGCGACGGCGGGCGCCGCCAGGTCCTCAACCTCGGGCACACCGTCGGCCACGCGATCGAGACCGCCACAGGCTACGCCCGCTACCGCCACGGCGAGGCCGTCGGCCTCGGCCTGCTCGCAGCTCTGCGCCTCTCGGGTCGAGAGGATCTGCGCGCCCAGGTGCGAGAGATGCTGCTCGCCCGTCGGCTCCCTGTGACCCTCCAGGGCGCCGGCCTCGACGCTGTCGTGGCGGCCGTCGCTCACGACAAGAAGCGCCTCGCCGGCTCGACCCCGTTTGTGCTGCTCGACGCTCCCGGAGAGATTCGCGTCGGCTGCGAGGTGCCCGAGGCGCAGCTGCGCGCCGCCGTCGCCGAGCTGGCCTGAGCGGACCGTCGCCGTCGCCGAGCCTGCCTGGGACGTGGGCCCCAAGCGGGCATATCGGGCATATATATAGGCTCCTTGGAATGGGCGACGCCTCCTACCGCATTGTGGTCGTGCACGGGGTCAACCTCGACATGCTGGGCCGCCGCGATCCGGCGCACTACGGCACGCTGACCCTCCCGGAGCTCGAACTGCGCGTCGAGCGGTTCGCCGTCGAACTGGGACTGCGGGCGCGCTTCTTTCAGACCAACGCCGAGGTCGAGCTCGTCGAGCGCCTGCACCGTGTACGCGAGGAGGCCGACGGGATCATCCTCAACCCCGGCGCCTGGACCCACTACGCGTGGGCGCTCCACGACGCGCTGGAGATCGCCGGCCTGCCCACGGTCGAGGTCCACCTCTCCGACATCAAGGCCCGCGAGCCCTGGCGGCGGGTCTCGGTGATCGAGGACCTCTGCGTCGCCTCCGTCTCCGGACAGGGCGTCGAGGGGTACCGCCTCGCGCTCGAGCGGCTGCGCGCCGTGCTCGAAGGCGCCGCGTGAGCGACCCGGCCGAGGTGCAGCGCACTCTGAGCGTCGCCGTGCTCCTGCGCGAGCGCGACATGGATCTGCTGCTCGTCACGCACCCCGTCAACCTGCGCTACCTGACCGGCTTCAGCGGCACCAACGGCCTCGCGCTGATCGCCGCCGGGGGGAGCTCACACCGCTTCTTCACTGACTTCCGCTACGAAACCCAGTCGGCCGCGCAGATGCCCGTCCTGTTCGAGCGGCGCATCGTCCCAGTGGACCTGCTGGAGGCGGCCGCGGAAGAGCTGGCCGAGCAGGAGGGCGGGCACCTCGGCTTCGAAGATGGCGTCCTCACGGTCAAGCAGCACGCGCGGCTGCGCGAGCTGCTGCCTGACGTGTGGGAGCTCGTCCCCAGCGGGGGCCTCGTCGAGGAGCTGCGCGAGGTCAAGGAACCCCCCGAGATCGCGCGCATCCGCGCCGCCGCGGAGCTCGCCGACGAGGCCCTGCGCGGCATCCTGGAAGCGGGGCTCGCCGGGCGCACCGAGCGCGCGGTCGCGATCGAACTGGAGCTGCGCATGCGCCGCCTCGGCGCCACTGGCCCGAGCTTCCCCTCGATCGTCGCCGCCGGCCCCCACTCTGCCCTGCCCCACGCCGAGCCGCGCGAGGCGCAGATCCCGCGCGACACGCTCGTCACGATCGACTGGGGCGCCCTCCACGACGGCTACTGCTCGGACTGCACCCGCACCTACGCCACCGGCGAGCACCTCCCCGCCGGGGCCCGCGAAATCTACGAGCTGGTGCTGGCGGCCCAGCTGGCCGGCCTCGCCGCCGTGCGCGCGGGGCCGAACGGCAAAGAGCTCGACGCGGTAGCCCGCGAGGTGATCGAGGCCGCCGGCCACGGCGATCACTTCGGCCACGGCCTCGGCCACGGCGTGGGCCTGGAGGTCCACGAGGCTCCCCGCCTCTCGCGCACTGCGGGCGAGCAGTCGCTGCGCGCCGGGTCTGTCGTGACCGTTGAGCCGGGCATCTATGTACCCGGCCTCTTTGGCGTTCGCATCGAGGACCTTCTTGTTGTCACCGACGATGGCTTTGTCGTGCTCACGGGGCTGCCCAAGGAGCTCACCGTCGTCGGGTAGGCCCTGTTCTCAGCCCCCGCCGCAGTCGTACAGCGCGGTGGGGCTCCCGCTGTTGGGTTCCGATCCAGGAGGTGGCGCGCAGTGGGTGTGGATCCACGCGATGCGGGGGTCGTCGCTCTGGAGCGGTACGAGGAACGCGCGGACCTCTCCGGAGGCTATGTCGCGTTGCAGCCGGGCGAGCGTCGGGGCGGGCCCCCCGCCCTGGAAGCCTCCGATGGGCAGGATCTCCTGGCCGGTGGCCAGGATGAAGGGGGCAGCCAGGATGGAGGAGTCGGTGGCGAGGGGAATCGGGGCGGCATAGGTCGAGGAGAGCTGTTCCACGACCTGTTCGTCCAGTACGCGTGTGTGCTGGGCTGAGGCGCGTGAGACCGTGGCGGACGCCGGCTCGTAGGGCGCCGCAAACGGGCCGAGGCCGCGGCGCACCATCAGCGCGGAGGCGACTCCGGGGAGCAGCAGGGCGCACACCACGGCGAGCACCACGGCGCGACTCGAGTGACTCTGGGCGAGCAGTACCAGGGCGCCGCCCACGCCGACGCAGGCGGCGGCGGGGACCAGCCACCCCGGCACGCCCGTTCCGCCCTGCAGCAGGTATACGCCGTAGCCGACCGAGCCGAGCAGGGCCGCGGCGAGTCCGAGGGGCGCCGCGGGGTGCTCCCGGCGCCGCCAGGCCAGACCGACACCGGCTCCACAGAGAGCCCCGATCGCGGGCACCAGCGTCGCCACGTAGTACGAGTTCGGGTAGCCGCCGGCGCTGAAGAAGGCGGCCAGGACCAGCAGCCAGGCGCCCCACAGCACGATCGCCGCCCTGAGCGGGTCGCGGCGCCCGGTGCGGCGGCGCTCGACCAGCACGCCGGCCGCGGCGATCAGCGCAGCGGGCAGGAGCCACCCGTCGTCGCGCCCGAACACCCCCCCGAGCAGCCGGTGCCAGCTGGGCTTCGCGCTGTGGGTCGGGGCCGAGCTCGCTTCGGAGAGGCGCACGAGGAACTGCGCCGGGTGGCCTGCGCCGGCGAACACATTGCTGCGCCCGAGGCGCGCGATCCCGTTGTAGTCGAACACCTGGCTGAACAGGGAGTCGTTCTGGGTGCCGTCCACGTACGGGCGCTCGTGGGCGGGCACCAGAGAGACGACGGTCATCCAGCTCAACGACACCACCACGGTCACCGCTCCGGCGAGCGCCACGTGGCCGATCCGCGTGCGCAGCCGCGCGGGAGCCGCGAGCAGGTACGCCCCGGCCAGCGCAGGCAGCACCAGCCACGCCACCAGCATCTTCGCCTGGAACGCCAGCCCAACCCACACCCCCGCCAGCAGCAGCGTGCGCAGCCGCCCGCTCAGGAGCGCCGCGGAGGTCGCGTCCGCCGCGAGCACGAGCAGCAGGATCATCAGGGAGTCCGCGACGTTGCCGCGGTTCAGCGCCACGGTAACGGGGCTCGTGGCGAGCACCGCGGTGGCGACGGTGCCCGCCACGGGACCGGCCAGGCGACGGACGGCTCGGTAGAGCACGAGCACGGTGACCACCCCCTCGATCGCCTGGGGAAGGACGATTGCCCACACGTGGAACCCGAAGATCCGCAGCGCCAGCGCCTGCGGCCACAGCGCGCCGGGCAGCTTGTCGACGGACACGGTGCCCGCCGGGTCGAACGCGCCGACGAAGAAGTTGTGCCAGCTCATCGACATGCTCCGCGCGGCAGCCCCATAGAAGACCTCGAGCGCCGCGCCGTTCATGCCCCACCCGTACGCCACCCCCGCCACCGCGGCGATCCCAAGCAGCACGGGACGGGCCCACCGCGGCTGGTCCGGCGGCGAGCGCCAGAAGCGTGCGGCTGGCATGACGCTCATATTAGGGGCCGCCCGCTACCCTGCGAGACCGTGATCACAACCAATCAGTTTCGCAATGGAAGCCATATCGAGGTCGAGGGGACGGTCTTCAAGATCGTGGAGTTCCAGCACGTGAAGCCCGGAAAGGGGGGGGCGTTCGTGCGCACCAAGCTCCGACGGGCATCCGACGGGGCGGTGATCGATCGGACGTTCAGGGCGGGGGAGAAGTTTCGCCCTGTGCGCACCGAGGCGCGGCGGATGCAGTTCCTGTACGCCGATGGGACCGATGCGCACTTCATGGACATGGAGTCATATGAGCAGCTGGAGGTGCCCGAGGGCAGCGTGAGCGAGGCGCTGCGCTGGACGAAGCCGTCCAGCGAGGTGGACGTGCTGTTCATCGACGAGCGGCCCGCGGATGTGCAGCTGCCGAGTGCTGTGGACCTCGAGGTCACCGAGACCGAACCGGGCCTGCGCGGGGACACCGCCTCGGGCGGGGGCACCAAGCCGGCGACGCTCGAGACGGGCGCCACGATCCATGTGCCGCTGTTCGTGAACGTCGGCGAGCGGGTGCGGGTGGACACGCGCTCGGGCGAATATGTCTCACGTGCCTGAATGCCCATCGGCGGGCGGTTAGCGTGCGCCGCTCCGAGCAGCGGCGGGCCGCGGTGTTCGCGCTCTACCAGCACGATCTGACGGGCCGGGAGCTGTCGCTGCCGCCGGGGGCGTCGCTGTTCACGCGCGCGCTCGCGCATGCCGCCGCGGACCGCGCGCCGGAGCTGGACGAGGTGATCGACCGCCATGCGCACGGGTGGGCGGTGGAGCGCATTCAGCCGCTCGAGCGCTCGATCCTGCGGGTCGCGCTGGTCGAGATCCTGCACCCCGACGCGGCCCCCGGCGAGGCGCCGATCCCGCCTGAGGGGGCGATCGAGGAGGCGGTCGCGAGCGCGAAGACGTTCTGCGGGGCGGATGCCCCGGCGTTCGTCAACGGGGTGCTGGCTGCGGTGTTGCGCGAGGTGCGGGAGAATGCTTCGATCCCATGAGCGACGCCGCGGACTCCCTCGACGATTTGATCGCGCGCCTCGAACGCGCGGCCGAGCAGCTGCGCTCGGGCGAGCTCTCCGCGGACGCGGCCGCGACGCTGGTGGACGAGTGCGCGGCGCTGGCCAACCAGGCGGGGGCGGAGCTCGAGCGCCGCTCGCGCGCGGAGCCGTTCGCGCCGCCGCCCGGCCAGGACTCGCTGCTGTAGTCGTGGCCAGCGTGAGCGTGCACGAGCCCACAGGCCCCCAGTCCGCCCCCAAGGCGGCCTACCCCGAGCACCTGCGGGTGGAGGTGGAGCGCTATCTGGAGCGGATGCGCTTCTCCGAGGAGCCGCTCACGGCCGGCCTGGACGAGGCGATGCGCTACTCGCTGCTGGCGGGAGGCAAGCGGATCCGCCCGGTGCTGGCGTTGGCGAGCGCGCGCGCGGTGGGCCTGGAGCGCGGCGAGGCGCTGCCGCTCGCGGGCGCGATCGAGCTGATCCACACCTACTCGCTGATCCACGACGACCTGCCCGCGATGGACGACGACGCGCTGCGCCGGGGCCAGCCGACGTGCCACGTGACGTTCGGCGAGGACGTGGCGATCCTCGCGGGGGACGGGCTGTACGCGGAAGCGTTCCGCCACCTGCTGAGCAACCCGCGCTCGGCGCCGGAGAGAGTGCTGGCGGCGGCCGCGGAGCTCGCGGCGGCGACCGGGGCGGGAGGCATGGTCGGGGGCCAGTACGCGGACGTCCGGAACACCGCGCCGCGCGGGCCGGCGGGGCTGCGGCGCCTGCACGAGCTGAAGACGGGCCGGCTGATCGGGGCGTCGGTCGTGTGTGTGCTGAGGTTGGCCGGGGTGGACGGACCTGCGACAATGGCGTTCAACCGCTTCGCGGCGGAGCTGGGAGTGCTGTTCCAGATCGTTGACGACATCCTCGACGTGACCGGGACGGAGGACGCGCTCGGCAAGCCGCGGGGCAGCGACGAGCGGCACGGCAAGCGCACCTACGTGAGCGAGTTCGGAATCGACCAAGCGAAGGATCTCGCCGGAGAGTCCCACCGGCTCGCGCGCGCCGCGCTGGCGGAGGCCGCGCGCGCGGGCGTGCAGGCGCCGCGCGACACAGTGGAGCTCGAGCAGATCACCGACTTCATCTACACCCGGACCTCATGACGGCCGGCAAGACCCCAGGCGAGGAGAAGCGCGGCGGCGAGCACGGCCCCAGCGAGAACGGCGCCGGTCTCACGCGGGGTGGGCGGGCTTCCATTCTGAGCGGGGTCGAGGGGCCACAGGATCTGCACGGGCTCTCCGAGGAGGAGCTGCAGCGCCTCGCGCAGGAGGTGCGCGAGCACATCATCGACACGGTGGGGGAGATCGGGGGGCACTTCGGCGCGAACCTCGGGACCTGCGAGCTCGCGGTGGCGCTGCACTCGCTGCTCGACTCACCGCGCGACAAGATCCTGTGGGACGTCGGCCACCAGGCCTACCCCCACAAGATCCTCACGGGCCGCCGCGACCAGCTGCACACGATCCGCCAGTACCGTGGCCTCGCGCCGTTCTGCTCGCGGGAGGAGTCCGCGCACGACATCATGGGCGCCGGCCACGCCTCGACCTCGGTGGGGTACGCGGTGGGGATCAAGGAGGGGATGCGCCACCTGGGCCACGGGGCTGAGGGCAAGGTGGTGGCGGTGATCGGCGACGGGGCGATGACCGGCGGGGTGGCGTTCGAGGCGATCGGGCAGGCCGGCGGGCTCGGGACCCCGATGGTGGTGGTGCTCAACGACAACGGGATGTCGATCGCCCCCAACGTGGGGGCGCTCTCGCGCTACTTCAACCGGGTGCGGCTGAACCCGAAGCTGTGGCACGCCCGCGAGGGGGTCGAGGGGGGCCTGGCGCGCCTGCCGGGGGGGATCGGCGCGGCGTTCGAGCGGCTGGGGCCCCAGCTGAAGGAGTCGCTGAAGGCGTTCTGGGCGCCGGGGCTGTGGTGGGAGGAGCTCGACTGGGCCTACACGGGGGTGATCGACGGCCACGACGTGCGCGCGCTGCGCGAGGCGCTGCGCGAGGCGCTCGCGGCCGAACGCCCGGTGGTGGTGCATATTGCGACCGTCAAGGGCAAGGGCTTCGCGCCGGCGGAGGAGGGTGGCCTGGAGGGGATGGAGAAGTGGCACGCGGCCAAGCCGAAGTCGATCCTCAACGGCTCCCCCACCAAGCCGGCGGCGGCCCCCGGGGGCGCCGGTGCGGTGCAGGCTCCCCCGCCGCAGTACACGCAGGTGTTCGGCGAAGCGCTCGTCAGGGAGTGCGAACGGGACCCCCGCGTGGTGGGGATCACCGCGGCGATGAACTCCGGGACGGGCCTGAACATCCTGCAGAAGGCGATTCCCGAGCGTTACTTCGACGTGGGGATCGCGGAGCAGCAGGCGGTCCTGTTCGCGGCGGGTCTCGCCCTGGAGGGGTGCAAGCCGGTGGCGGCGATCTACTCGACCTTCCTGCAGCGCGCGTACGACCAGATCGTGCACGACGTGTGCCTGCAGCGGCTCAACGTGGTGTTCGCGATGGACCGTGCGGGCCTCGTCGGCGACGACGGCCCCACCCACCACGGGGCGTTCGACATCGCCTACCTGCGGTGCTTGCCGAACATCGTGCTGATGGCGCCCCGCGACGAGGCGGTGCTGGTCCACATGCTGCACACCGCGCTGCTCCACGACGATGGCCCGATCGCGCTGCGCTACCCGCGCGGGGAGGGCGTGGGGGTGCCCCTGCCCGCGCAGCCGCAGGCGATCCCGATCGGCACCGGGGAGATCCTGCGCGAGGCTGGCGTCCCGCGCCCGTCAACCGACGGTGGGCCCACCGAAGGCCCGCCACCTCAGTCCGCTCCCCTCGCGCGCGCGGGCACGCGAGTGGCGCTGATCGGCTACGGCAGCGGCGTCGGCAAGGCGCTGGAGGCCGCGGCGCTGCTGGAGGAGCGCGGTTTGGGCGTGACGGTGGCAGACGCGCGCTTCGCCAAGCCGATCGACGCGGGCCTGATGGCGCAGCTCGCCGCCGAGCACGACCTTTTGGTGACCGTCGAGGAGGGCGTGCTCGCGGGCGGCTTCGGCTCGGCGGTCTGGGAGACCCTCAACGAGACCGGGATCGCGGGTGCGGACGGGGTCCGGATCATGCGCGTCGGCCTGCCCGACCGCTACGTCACGCACGGCAAGCCCGCTCTGCTGCACGAGGAGGTTGGCTTCACCGGCAAGCGGATCGCGGAGCGTATCGAGGCGGCGATCCTCGACCGTGACCCGGCGGCGGTGGGGGCGTAGGGCTCGTGGGCCCCAGGATCAGTCGATCCGTCTGCTCTGCGGGCACGAGCTCTCACGCGCGGAGACCCTTCTGTGTTGACTCTCACACATAAAGGTGGGCGGAGCGGGCATTATGAGTACAGACCCGAAGTAAGCAGCATCCCTCCTCCCTCGAAACGGCCCGTCTTCCCCAAGGCGGGCCGTTTCATTTAAGCCGCGCCGCTGTATCGGCGGCGTGAGCGGATACCGTTCCGTCGGTGCCCAAGCAGCGTATCGACACACTCCTGGCCGAGCGCGGCGTGTTCGCCTCGCGCAGCCGCGCTGCGGCGTCGGTGATGGCGGGGGAGGTGCGCGTCGGTACTGCGGGCCGGCGCGCGGAGAAGCCGGGGGAGATGGTCTCTGCGGATGCGCTCCTGAGGGTGGACGAGCGACCGCGGTATGTTTCGCGCGGGGGGCTCAAGCTGGAGAATGCTCTGCGCCGCACCGGTATCGCCGTGGTGGGGCGCCGCGCGCTGGACGTGGGGGCATCGACGGGGGGGTTCGCCGACTGCCTGCTCCAGCACGGGGCCGCGGAGGTGCTCGCGGTGGACGTGGGTTATGGAGAGCTCGATTACGGCCTGCGCACCGACCCCCGCGTGCGGGTGCTCGAGCGCACCAATGCGCGCTCCTTGACCCCCGCGGTGGTGGCCGCCACGCCGGACCTGGTGGTGGTGGACGTCTCCTTCATCTCCCTGACCAAGGTCCTTCCTGCCGTGCTTGCCTGCCTCGCCGAGACCTATGACGTGCTCGCACTCGTCAAGCCCCAGTTCGAGGCCCCCAGGGAGCAGATCGGCAAAGGCGGCGTCGTGCGCGACCCAGCCGTCCGCCGCGCTGCGCTCGTGGCTGTGGGGCTCGCGGCCCGCGGTATCGAGATACCTACCGGTGCGCCTGCCGTCCTCGGCTTCTGCTCCTCCGGGCTCCCCGGGCCGAAGGGCAATCGCGAGACCTTCATATGGCTCGCCGAGCACGGACGCGCCGGCACCGCGCAGGACGCCGAGGAGATCGAGCTCATGGCCCTCCGGGAGGAGCCTTGAGCACCGATTCAGCGAAGCGCGTCGCGGTGCTCACCCACATGCGCATCGAGGAAACCCGCGAGGCGATGAAGCGGCTGATCGAGATGGCCGGCGCAGCGGGCGTCACCCTGTGCTTCAACGCGGAGGAGACCGCCAAGCACGGCCTAGAAGCCGGACCTGGCGTGGAGGTGGACGCACAGATCGGTACGGAAGAGCAGCTGTGCGTGGTGCTCGGCGGCGATGGCACGATCCTGCGCGCGCTGCGGCTGTATGCGGGCACCAAGGTGCCGGTGTTCGCGATCAACTTCGGGGAGATCGGGTTCCTTGCCACGGTCGAGCCGCAGGAGATGGAGGACGGCATCGCCCGCGCCTTCGACGGCCGTTTCGAGCTGCTGCGCCTGCCCGGGATCGCGCTGCAGACCCCCGCGGGCAGGGTGGAGATTGCGATCAACGACATCGCGATCCACCGCCGCGTGGGGGAGCGCGTCGCCGAGCTCGCCTACACGCTCGACGGCGAGGAGGTCGGCTCCGTGCGCTGCGACGGGCTCGTGCTCGCCACCCCCGCGGGCTCCACCGGCTACAACCTCGCCAACGGCGGCCCCGTGATGGCGTGGGGGGTGGAGGGGTTCGTGGTCTCCTTCATCGCCCCCCACTCGCTCACCGCGCGCGCCCTCGTCGCGGCTCCGGGGGACCCGATCACGATCCACAACCGCTCGCGCGAGGCGCTCGACGTCTCCGTCGACGGGCGCCCCGTCTGCGACCTCGCCCCGGACGCGCGCATCCGCGCACGGTTCGTCAACGAGGTCGGCACGATCGCCCAGCTTCCAGGCTCCTCCTTCTACCGCCGGCTGCGCGAGAAGTTCGGGCGCCTCGCGCGCTGAGGCGGCTCAGGCCGCTCTCTGGGCGGGGTGCGCGCCGCCGTCGCCGCTGCGCTGCAGCGAGTCCACGAAGCCGTCCAGCTGCTCGCGCGAGAAGCGCCGCTGCCCGCCCGGCGTGCGGTAGCAGTCCAGGTGGCCCGCGTCCGCCCAGCGGCGGATCGTGGCCAGCGAGACGCCCAGGTAGCGCGCCGCCTGTGAGCTCGTGAAGACCAGCTGGCTGTCGTGGTGGGTGGGGGGAGTGGGTGCGAAGGGCATCGTCGTCTGTGTCCTCTCGATCTGGAGCGCGCCGGGGTGCGCCTCTATGCGTCGAGTTTCGGCCCGATGGCCTCGGAAGTCGAGTGCGGCGCACCTTTGTGGACGTTTGGTCTATCGATCCCGCAGAAAGGCTTCCGAGAAGTCCTGCATATGCAAGAAATCGTGCACAGGGTTGCCTATCGTTTGTCCAAACTGCATAATTCGTATGGTCCTGGTACTATCCTCCGTAAACCTACTCAAATCGAGTAGGTGCGGTTGTCCTGGGGAGGGTAGGTGCCCGGGGCCGCAATCTCCTGCGGCCCCCACCGGTCCGAGCGAAGGAGCAGACGATGGGTTGGAAATAAGCCGGCTGCTACCAACGATCAGTAAAGCTATTCGAGAGGTCGCCAGGTTTGACCTCTGCCCGGTAGGCGCCTGTACTCGGCGCCTACCGGTGTTTAAGGAGGTGTCGTAGGGAGGTGTTCCTGGGAGAGGGACCGCAGGGAGGGGTCCTGCTGGTTGACCCACTGCGGGGGGCGTGTGAGTAGGCCGTCGGCCGGGAACGGGCCTACTGGGAGACCGGCTGGGCGATCGCCCGCGCCCGCCGCTCGAACGCGAGCTCCGCCTCGAAGTCCACCTCGTCGCCGCGCGCGAAGATCGCCGGGCCTTCGCGTTCTAGCATCGCGATGAACTTGCCGACCAGCTCGGAGTCGAACTGGCGCCCCGCCATCCGGCGCAGCTCCGCGAGCGCGTCCTGCGCGGTCATCGGCGAGCGGTAGGAGTCGCGCGAGGTCATCGTGTCGTAGGCGCTGCAGATCGCGAGGATGCGCGAAAGCAGCGGGATCTCGCTGCCGATCAGGCCCGCCGGGTAGCCGCTGCCGTCGATGTGCTCGTGGTGGTAGAGGATCGCGTCCGCGATCGGGCCGTAGCCGTCGAGGCGTCCCACCAGCGTCGCCCCGTCCTGAGGGTGGCGGCGGATCTGGGCCCAGTCCTCGTCGGAGAGCACGTCCGCCTTCAGGATGCGGTCGGGCAGCGCGAACTTGCCGATGTCGTGCAGCAGCCCTGCGGTGTGCGCGACGTCCTGTTCGGACTCGTCGCAGCCCGCCTCGCGGGCCAGAGCCCGCGCGAAGCGGGCCACCGCCGCGGCGTGGCGGGCAGTCATGCGGTCGCGCAGGGCCAGCGTCTCGACCAGCGTCACGAGCACCCCGAGCTGCAGCGAGGCGAGGTGCATCGAGCGCGCCTCCAACTGGTCGGCGCGGTCCTCCGAGCGCAGCAGCGCGACTGCGAGGTACTGAAAGATCAGGATCACCAGCACCAGCCCCAGCAGCACCGGGTAGCCGAGGTTGGTGTAAGCCACCGCCACCAGCGCCGCGAGCGCCCCCACCGCCACCTGGCCGGGCAGCATCGGCATCAGCAGGTAGCGGATCTGGTCGACCAGGCCGCGGCCGCTGAAGACCCGCTGGTGGGCGGCGATCATCGCGAAGTTGAGCAGGTTCGTGCCGATGAACACGCCGAACACGATCAGCACGAATTCGACGCTATGGCTCGCCTGGGCGTTGGCGGGGTCGTGCACGTCGAGCAGCGACCGCGCCAGCAGGCCGCCGGCGACCGGGAAGACCGAGTAGGTCGCCAGGTTGTTGATCCACCGCGCGTGCGAGAGCCCGCGGACCCGCGCGTCGACGACCACGACCACGATCCCGATCGCCATCGCCGGCAGCGGCCCGAGCAGGGTCATCGCCAGGACGAGTGCCACGAACGCCGCCGAGAGGTTCTGGCTGCGCACCGTCACCGCCAGCCGGTCGCCACCCACGCCCAGGAGCAGGAGCAGCAGGAACAGTTCGATCGGGTGCCATTCCTCGGGCCGCGAGAGCGCCACCCCCGCGGTCAGCGCGCCCGCGAGCAGGAAGCACTCGAAAGCCGTGTACAGGTGCGTGCGACGAATGTGACTCATGGGTGCCAGGGGGGGGTGCTTCTAATGCCAGGGGGAGGAGGCCTTCTAGTGCCGGGGCGGAGCTAGGGCCCCATGTCGTTCTTAACGACCCACGTCCAGTCGTACTTGAGGAACCTCCGGTTGGGGAAACGAGTCCACCAGCGGTTCAGAGTCCACCAGTGACCCATCGTGTGAGGGGCCGGCGTCCTGCGCAGTCACCGTCGCCTCCGCGGGGCGCTCGAGGCGGAAGTTCGAGCCGGCGATCCGCACGAACAGGCCCGTGATCGCTGTCGCCGCCACGCCCGCCACCAGCATCGCGACGCGGGGAGAGCTGAGCGCGGTGATCGCGCCGCCGAGCGCGAAGCCGATCGCGGGGCAGAGCGAGCCGATCGATTCCACGGCGCTCATCAGGCGGCCGTGCAGCGCCTTCGGCGTGAGCTGTTGCACCGCGCTGATCAGCGAGGGCCACTGCGCGCCGTTGCCGGCCCCGCCCACCAGCGCCGCCGCACAGGCAACCGCGAGCGTCGGGGCCACGGCGAAGCCGAGGTAGGCGAGGCCGACGAGCAGCGTGCCCACCACGAGCATCGGTCCGAGCGGTCGGCGCACCGCGCGGGCGAACACGACGCTGCCGAGCACCATGCCGACGCCCCACACGTCCACCAGGACGCCGTAGCCGCGGTCGCCCACCGCGAGCGTCTGCTTGGCGTAGAGCACCTCGACCGGCTCGACCGAGGCGAAGAAGACGACCGCCACCGCCTCGATCAGCAGCAGGCTGCGCAACTGGGGCATTTCGTTCAGGTACCGCCACGCGGCGAGCAGCCGCGCGCGCACCGACGTCCCGTCGGCGTCTTCCGCGTGCGGACGCACACCGCCGAGCAGCGCCGCGCACGCCACGAACGTCGCCGCATTGATCAGCAGCGCCGTGGGCGCCCCCGCCGTTTCGACGACCAAGCCCACGACCAGCGGAACCACCGCGAGGGTCCCGGTGAACGCGAAGTTGAACGTCGCGTTGACCTTGCGCTGTGCGACCTCCACCTCCACGTCGTCGGACTCCTCGGCCGCCACACGCGCCCCCGTGGCGCGCAGCAGCGCGCTCGCCGTCAGCGCCGCCGTGCCGTCGATCGCGACGAGCACGAGCAGGCCCGGCAGCCAGAAGTGCGACAGCAGCCCCGCGAGCCCGAGGGCGGCGAGCGCCTCCACGAGGTACAGCCGGCTGAGGCCGCCGCTGCCCTCGAAGAGTTCGGTGGAGGCCACGAGCGCCGGCGTGAGCAGCGCGGGCAGCCCGCGCGCGGCGACGAACATCCCCGCCACCGCAAGCGCGGAGTGGGTGTGGTCGTAGATGCCGAGCGAGAGCGCGAAGTACCCGAACCACGTCCCCAGCTGGTTGACGGTGTAGGCGAGGAGGATCCGCCGCAGGCGGGGGGAGGGGGGCAACGCGAACACGCCGCCACGCTAACGCTTGACCGGGACGAGACAAGGCGGTCTGGGCGGTTTGGGTGATTTTGTGCAGCGCGGTGGTGAGGGCCCGCGAATCGCGGGCCCTCAGGCAGAGACCGCGGTCTGGCCACCGCGGCCTGCGGTGAGGCCGAGCGCGATCACCGGCAGGCTCGGGTGCCGGCTGCCGAGCACCTGCATCAGCGACTCCGCCGAGACCTCGCCGAGGTCGCCGGCGAGCATCACGACGCTGGAGGAGGGTGCCTGCTCCAGCACCTCCGACACCGCGCTGGCTTCCCCGATCTGCGTGTCCGCCGGCAGCGCCTCGCTGAGGTCGTGGCGCACGGCGGCGCGCTGCACGGGGTCGGCGCCCGCCACCAGGATGCGCGAGGGTCGCTTCGGGCGCGGGGGTCGGTCTGTGCGCGAGAGTCGCTTTGCTGTGAGGGTCGCGGGGCTCATCTCATGTAGCTCGTGTCGATCAGTTCGGCATCGCCGACGATCCCCAGTTCGGCTTCCCCGGGTGCCGTGAAGCGCGCGAGCGCCGACAGCGCAAGGAAGGCGACCGCTGCGATCGCCAGCCAGATGAGTACGACGCCCACGACGGTCATCGTTGCTCACCCCGGCCGGCTGGTGTCATCCGTGACGTACACATGGTGTCCTCGACTCTTCTCTGTGGCGCCCTCCCCGGCTCAGGGCATCTCCGGGACAGGGGGCCGTTTGAATAAAACACTGCACGTGACATGGTGCACCCCTCGCGGGCGTTTGTCTGCCGTCCGGAGAGTGCCGATCGTGTCGTCCCAAAGGGGTCGATCTCTGTCGTCCCCGGGGGACCACCCGCTGCTCTCTATGAGCCGCTACGGTGTGCGGGATGCAAGAGGGCACCCCCGGCGTCGACCGCCCGATCGAGGTGATCATCGCCGACGACCACGCCGTCGTGCGCGACGGCATCCGCGCCGTGCTCGAGCGCGAGGCGGAGGAGTTCCGGGTGGTCGCCGAGGCCGCCGACGTGCCCGCCACGATCCGCGAAGTGCGCGCCCACAAGCCCGACCTGCTCACGCTCGACCTCACGATGCCCGGGGGCTCGAGCCTCGCCGCGCTGCCCCAGTGCTTCGTCGCACACCCCACGCTCGCCGTCGCGATTCTCACGATGCGCGAGGACCCCGAGTACGCCCGCCAGGCGCTCAGAGCGGGTGCGCGCAGCTACGTCCTGAAGGAGGCCGAGCCCGCGGAGCTGCTGCAGGCCTTCCGCCTCGCGGTCGCCGGCGGCAACTACCTGCACCCCCGGCTCGGCGCGCTGATGGCCACCGGCGGGGAGTCCGCGCAGGAGGGGCCCGCGCTCTCCGAGCGTGAGCGGGAGGTCGTGCGGCTGATCGCGATGGGCCACACCAACCCCCAGATCGCCGAGCAGCTGCACGTCGCCGAGCGCACCGTCAAGACGTACCGCGCGCGCGCGATCGAGAAGCTGGGCTTCTCCTCGCGCGCGGAGATCACGGCGTACGCAAGGCGTCTGGGGCTGGTCGATTAGCCAAGGGCACGGTGAGCCGCACCGTGGTGCCGCGCCCCGGCGCCGGCCCGAGCTCCAGCTCGCCGCCCACCAGCTCGGCGCGCTCGCGCATCCCCGACAGCCCGAAGCCGCCCTCCAGGCCGTCGCCGCGCGGGCCGAGGCGGCCGTTGTCCGGCAGTCCCTGGCCGTCGTCTGTCACAGTCACGCGGATCGCCCCGTCGTGGCCGCCGGCGTTGACGGAGACCACCGCCCGCGTGGCCTGGGCGTGGCGTGAGACGTTGGTGAGGGCCTCCTGCACCACGCGGTAGATCGTGCTCTCGAGCTCCGCGTCCAGACGCTCGCCGCCGGGGCTGAGGTCGATCTCCGTCTGCACGTCCAGGCCGTCGATCGCCTGCGCGCGGCGGGCCAGGGCCTGGAGCGCCGGCACCAGGCCGAGGTCGTCCAGGGCCGCGGGGCGCAGCTCGGTGATCAGGTGGCGCAGACCTTCGATCTCGACGCCCAGCCCCTCCAGGACGTCGCTCACGGCCTCGTGCAGGCCCCGCTCGTCGCGCAGGTCGCGCGCGTTGGCCAACTTCAGGCGCAGCGCCCCCAAACCCTGCACGACTTCGTCGTGGATCTCCCGCGCCCAGCGCGTGCGCTCCCGCTCGCGCGCCTTCATTCCGTAGCGCAGCCGCTCGATCTCCACCGAGCGCTCCGCCGCCAAACGCTGCGCGACGCTCGTCGCAAACGCCTTGAGCGCCTGACGGTCAGGGCCGCGGAAGCCGCCGTCGCGGCGTAAAGCGATCACGAGGCCACCGCCGTGGCCCTCCATCGAGAGCGGCTCGACCAGCGCCGCGCGCGCCTCGAGGCCGAGCTCGTGCAGCCACGCCGCGTCGGGACCCCGCGGGCGGTCGAGCGCGAGCGGCTGCCCCGTGCGGTACAGCGCCCCCAAAGCGGAGCCCTCCACCGGCATGATGCGCAGCCGCGGCGTGCCCTCGCCGGAGGCCGCCGCGACGCGCAGCTCGCCGCGCTCCTCGATCACCATCAGCAGCGTGCTCGCGTCGAGCAGCGCGAGGCCGCGGTCGGCCATCAGGCGCAGCAGCCAGAGCTCCGAGCCGGAGAGCATCCGGGAAACCTAGCTGGTCGCTCCGAGCGGTAGCCCGGCGAGCGCGCGGCGTGCTACCCGAGCGGGCCCTCCAGGTCGAGCGCCCCGGCGGGGCCCCCAACCACGGGCTCCCGCTGCGGCGCCCCCGCGCACGGGTGGGCCGCGGCGCGCGCGCGACCGAGCAGCGCTGGCGTGCTCAGCCCCTTGCGCCACGGGGCGAGACCGACCGCGAAGCGCAGCGAGCGGCGCTCCCCGCCGGCCTCGAGCTTGAGCGCGCGCAGCCGGCCGAGGATCCGCCGGGCGACGACCTCTCCGCGCGGCCCGTCCGCGCCGGGCAGTAGGACCAGCAGCTCGTCCTCCGCCGAGCGCCCGACGCGGTCGAAGCGGCGCAGCTCGCAGCGCAAGGCAAGCTCGACGTAGGCGGCGACCTGCTCCGCGAGCAGCGCGCCGTGCGTGCGCTGCACGTCTCGCAGGTCCTCGATGTCCAGCAGAAGGCAGGCTCAGCGGCGTGCCGTGGCGCCCCGCGCGGAGAACCTCCTCGTCCAGCCGTTCGCGCAACGCGGAGGCGGAGAGGTACTCGATCGACCCGCGCAGAGGGTCGGCGTCGGAGTCGGTGGCAGCCATGCCGGGGTGAGGATCGGAGAGGGTCACCGTCGTGGTCACCCTAAACAACGGAAGTTCAGGGGTTGCGCTCCCGCCGACGAAATCGAGCGTCCCGTCTCCGGACCGTGCGGGTGGGGAGCAGGGTGGGGCAGGGGGGATCGTCCGCGTGTGTGAGTGTGGGCCATCACGGCCGTGTGCGCGGGGCGTCGTGCCCCGCGACGGCGCGCGCGAGCGATCCGTCGGTACCCGCTGATACACCTGCGGGCGTGATACAAGAGCTGCGCGTCGAGAACTTGCTGCTGATCGAGCGGGCCGAGCTGCGGCTCGCGGGCGGGCTGAACGTGCTCACGGGCGAGACGGGCGCCGGCAAGACCGTGCTCGCGCACGCGCTCGACCTGCTGCTCGGCGGGCGCGCCCGTGCGGGAATCGTGAGGCCCGGCGCCGCCGAGGCGTACGTCGAGGGGGTCTTCACGCTGCCCAAGACGCTGGAGAGCGAGCGCGGCGAGCTGCTCCCCGCCGACGCCGAGGAGGTCGTGCTCGCGCGGCGCGTCGGCGCCGACGGGCGCACCCGCGCTCTGGTCAACGGCCGCACCGCCGCCGTCGCGGACCTGCGCCGGCTCGGAGGAGCGCTGCTCACCTTCTACGGCCAGCACGAGCACCGCAAGCTCACGCTCGCCGCCGCGCAGCTGGAGATCCTCGACGGCTGCTGCGGCCCCGAGCAGGCCGCCCGCCGCGCCGCCGGCGCTGCCGCCCACCGCGAGGTGCGGGAGCTGTGCGAGCGGGCGGAGCAGCTGCGCGAGCTGGAGGACGCGCGCGAGCGGGAGCTCGACCTGCTCGAGCACGAGCTCGCCGAGATCGAGGAGGCTGCGCCGCAGGAGGGGGAGCCCGAGCGGCTGCGCGCCGAGCGCGAGCGCCTGCGCCAGCTCGACGCGCTGCTCGCCGCCGCGGGCCAGGCGGCCGAGGCGCTCGCGGGTGGGCAGGGCTCCGACTCTCACGACACGCCCGGCGCCGCCGCGCTGAGCGCCCAGGCGACCGCCTGCCTTGAGGCCGTCGCCGGCGTAGACTCCCAGCTCGACGCACTCACCGAGCGCGCCCGCGCCCTCACGATCGAGGCCGGCGACCTCGCCGGGGAGCTGCGCGGCTACGGCGAGCGGCTGGAGGACGAGGCCGCAGGGGCGCAGACGCAGGACGCGGAAGCGCAGGGGCACGGGGGCGCGCCGCGGGCCGGGTGGGCGCTGGTCGATTCGGGGATGCTGGCCGAAACGGGGACCGATTGGGGAGACACTCGCTCCGCTCGCATCCCCAAATCGGCCAGCGCCGAAGGCGCGTGTCACCCGGCTTCGGTAAAGCGAGTGTCTCCCGAATCGGTCGCGGGAGCGCAGGGAGGAGTGCAGGGCGGCAGGCTCCAGGCCGTCGAAGAGCGGCTGGCCGCGCTCGAGCGCCTGCTGCGCAAGCACGGCCCAACGATCGCCGCCGTGGCGGGGCACGCCGAGCGGGCGCGCACTCGCCGCGAGGAGCTGCAGGGAGCCGCCGAGGCGCTCGAGGAGACCGCCGGGCGCCTGCGGGCCGCCGAGGAGACGTTGCGGGAGCGCGTGGAGGCGCTGCGCGCAGCGCGTGTGCAGGCCGCCCCGCGCCTGGCCGAGGCGGTGCGCGAGCAGCTCGCCGCGCTGGCGATGCCCGAGGCCGCCTTCGCCGTAGAGCTGACCGAGCGCGAGCCCGGTCCGACCGGTGGCGACGCGGTGGAGTTCGAGATCGCGCCCAACCCCGGCGTCGCCGCGGGCCCGCTGCGCGAGATCGCCTCCGGCGGGGAGCTCTCGCGCGTGATGCTCGCGCTCACGACAGTCAGCGCCGAAGGCGCCGGCAACGCCAACCCCGGCGCCAATTCCGCCGCCAACCCCGGCTCCGAGCCAACGCTCGTCTTCGACGAGATCGACGCAGGCATCGGCGGCCACACCGCACGCACCGTGGGCGAGCGCCTACGCGACCTCGCCGAGACCCGCCAGGTGATCTGCATCACCCATCACCCCCAGATCGCCTCACTGGCGGGGCGCCACTTCTCCGTGGTCAAGGAGTCCGCCGCAGGCGAGACCCGCACCAGCGTGCTCCAGCTCGCCGAGCCCGAGGTCCTCTCCGAGCTCGTGAGGATGCTGGGCGCCCCCGACCGCGACGCCGCCGCCCGCCGCCACGCCCGAGAGCTGCGCCGGGCGGCTTGAGAAACACGGTCGCGGAACTCGACGAAAAGGTTTGAGGCGCGGTTCTGCGGGCGCGGCCCCCCGCCCGACGGGCGCGCGGGGCGTGCCGGCGACGGGGGACTCACCGCGTATCTTCAATGCTGGTACGGGCTTTGGGGCGTCGGCGATGGTCCCCGTTAGGGCTGCGGGGCGCTCCGATGGCCCGGCCGGAAACATTTCGTCTCTTCGGACGAGTCAGAGACAGCTCTTCCACATCTTTTGAAAGTCGCGTAACTTTATACTCGCCCATGATCGACCCAAAACACGACGATCGCCGGGACGGGATGTGGAAAGGCAAGGAAGACAAGCAAGGCCAGTCGGGTTCGAGGAGCCCGGCTGCTGGGTCATATTCATAACAATGTGAGGAGAAAGTGATGAGCACCATACGTCGATCGATCTTGACGAGCGTCACAACGCTCGGTGTATTGTTTGGGGCATTCATGCTCTGCAGCACCCCGGCGCTTGCGGCTGCCCCGGAAAAGCCGGAACTCACGATCGAAGCCAAAGTCCCCTCTCCGCCTTCGCCGTCTACGGAAGCGGTCCTCCACGGCGTCTTGAACCCCGCCGCGATAGCCCCCAGCGAAGTCGGCACCTACGAATTCCTCTACAAGGCGGGTGCGACGTGTGTCGGCGGCGCCCCGGTCCCGATACCGCCGGGCACGGCGATGGGCGGCATGCACGAAGAAGTCACGGAAACCCTGACGGGCCTCACCCCCAACACCGAATACACGGTCTGCCTGGTCGTCCACAACTCCGAAATCGTGCCCCTGGAAGCCGTGAGTACGCCCGTCACGTTCACGACCGCCCTGAACCCGGAAAAACCTGAAACCATGGCGGCAACCGCGAACACCACTGGCACCACGGCGACGCTCAACGGCGAACTGAACCCGACAGCGACGGTCGCCGCCAAGGACGGCTATTACTTCACCTACGGTCCCGGTGGGACCTGTGAAGGCTTCACGACGACACCAGGCGCGGAAGCCACGGGCACGAAAATAGAAGTATCGACTCCGGTGATCGAACTGGAGGGAAGCACCGAATACACGTTCTGCGTGGTTGAGACCAACGCGGCGGGCGAATCGGCGACCGGGGGGCCGTTGAAATTCAAAACGCCCACGACCAAGCCCGTCATCCCCAGCGAGACCGCACCCTCCGTGACGCCGGTCGGCGCGACGCTCGAAGCCAAAATCAACGCGGAGAAGCAGGAAACGAGCTACCGCTTGGAATACGCGAGCGAAGCAGCCAAGCTCGGCACCCCGGGAGCGACGGTCCTAACCGAAGGATCGTTCCCCGGCGTCTCATTTGAACAGACGGTGGGCCCCGTCGAAACCGGTGCCGTCTTGATCCCTGAAACGACCTACTACTACCGTGTCGTGGCGACAAACGGGACCGGCACGGAAAACGGCAAAGTCGAAAACTTCACGACCTTGACTGCTAAAAAGCCGCTGATCGAAGGGTCGGTGTCCACCTCGGCTTTCGGGCAGACCACGGCGTCGCTCACGGGAACGGTCAACCCCGAGTACCAGGTTACGACGAAGTGCGAATTCCAGTACGCCACTGAAGAAGCGGCCCTCGCCGGCACGCCTCCGTCCGCGCCGTGCCACGAACCCGAAGCCCTCGAACTCGGCCAGGGCGGCAGCGGCGTGGGCGTCCATGCGAGCCTGACGGGCCTGCTGCCGAACACGACCTACTACTACCGCCTCTTCGTCGAAAACGCGACGGGCTCAGAAGGAAGCACCCCCCCCGAACACTTCCTGACGTTGCCGAACCCCCCGACGGTCGCAACCGGAGAAGCGTCCGCGGTGACCCCCAACAGCGCCACGATCGCGGGGAGCGTGAACCCCGGCGCGAAAGGACAGCCCGCTCAGGACGAAACCACCTACTGGTTCCAGTACAGCACCAACACAGGCTCCATCAACCAGATACCGATGGTTGCGGGCAAAGCGGGAGAAGGCGAAAGCGCTGTCCCCGAGACGGCCAACCTCACCGGCCTTGAACCCGACACCACCTACCACTACCGGATCTTCGCCAGCAACAACAACGCGGGCACGGCCCAGGTGGTCCACGGCGAAGGCAAGACGTTCAAAACCGTCGCGACGCCGCCGGTCCTCAGCCAGGTGTCGGTGGAAGGCACCAGCATCACCCAGAGCAGCGCGGTGGTCGGCGCGCTGCTCGAAGCGAAGGGTCTGCCGACGCGCTGGGAACTCCAGCTCGGGAGCTCCGCAGGCAACCTGCAGTTCGAGGCTGCTGGAGACACCACGAGCTCCAGTTCGCTGGGCCTCCTGGTGAACGTCGAATCGCTGGCCCCGGGCACCAAGTACTACTACAAGCTCAACGCGGTCAACCCGGACGGTATGGTCGAAAGCTCCGAAGGGTCGTTCACGACCGTCGCCAGGCCAAACCCCGGCTCGACCACCCAGATCCCGACCACGCCGCTGCTCACCATCCCCAACAACACCTTCCCGAAAGAAGAAACCGGGAAAAAAACCACGAAGAAGCTCACCAACGCCGAAAAGCTCAAGAAAGCGCTGAAGGCGTGCAAGAAGGAGTCGAAGAGCAAGCGGGCGACATGCGAAAAGCAGGCCCATAAGGCGTACGGCCCCAAGCCCAAGAAGAAGCACAAGAAATAGCAGACCGCTCCTGCTCGGGGAAGCGGGAGCCGTCATGCCAGAAGCTCGCGGGCGCCGAACCGACCCTTCGGCGCCCGCAGAGACCCCCGAGAGCGTGGAACTCTCCTCTCCCACGCACGTGTTTTCTCGGGATCGCCGAGTGGGGGGCCGGACGACCCAGGCCGGCCCCCCGCCGGCAGCACCGTCAACGGGCCCCGGGCGACCCACCTCCCACCCCCACTTCCGGGCCCTCGAGGCCTTCGTATTCGACGGCCCAGCCCCCCGCTTTGGGGGCGCGTTCCGGTTCCGTGGGCGCGGCGACTAGACTCCCCTGGCAGGTACATGAACCGCCCCGCGCCAGACCGCCACGCCGACCCGCCGGCCAAGACCCGGTTCATCTTCATCACCGGTGGCGTCGTCTCCTCGCTCGGGAAGGGCATCGCCGCGGCCTCGCTCGGGCGGCTGTTGGTCGCGCGGGGGCTGACGGTCGGGTTGCAGAAGTTCGACCCCTACATCAACGTCGACCCCGGCACCATGTCCCCCTACCAGCACGGGGAGGTGTTCGTCACCGAGGACGGCGCCGAGACCGACCTCGACCTCGGGCACTACGAGCGCTTCACCGACGCCAACACCTCGCGTGCCTCGAACGTCACCGCGGGGGGCATCTACGACACGGTGATCCGCCGCGAGCGCCGCGGGGACTACCTCGGGGGCACCGTCCAGGTCGTGCCGCACATCACCGACGAGATCAAGCAGCGCATCGCGCTGATCGCCCAGTCCTCCGACGTCGACTTCGTGATCACCGAGATCGGGGGCACCGTCGGGGACATCGAGTCGCTGCCGTTTCTCGAGGCGATCCGCCAGTTCCCCGTGGACGTGGGGCGGCGGCGCTGCATGTTCATCCACCTGACCCTCGTCCCCTACATCGGCCACGCCGGCGAGCTGAAGACCAAGCCCACCCAGCACTCTGTCAACGAGCTGCGCGGCATCGGGATCGCGCCCGACATGCTGATGTGCCGCTCGGAGGGCTCGCTCTCGCAGGAGATCCGCAAGAAGATCGCGCTGTTCGCGAGCCTGCCCCCGTCTGCGATCGTCTCCGCGTGCGACGTCGACAACATCTACAAGGTCCCCCTCACCTTCCGCGAGCAGGGCGTCGACGACTTCATCCTCGAGCACTTCGGCGTCGAGGCCCCCGAGCCCGACCTCTCCAGCTGGCAGGAGCCGATCGAACGCGCCGAGCGGGCCGGTGGGGGAGTGGGTGGGCGCACGGGTGGGGCCGGCGACACGGTGCGCATCGCGATCGTCGGCAAGTACGTGCAGCTCGAGGACGCCTACCTCTCTGTCTCCGAGGCGCTGCGCCACGCCGCTGCGCTGCAGGACGCGCGCGTGCAGATCGAGTGGGTGGACTCCGAACGGCTCGAGGGCGGTGGGGCCGGGCGGCTCGATGGCGTTGGCGGGACCGAACGGCTCGAGGACGGGGCTGGGCGGCTCGACGGTGCTGGCGGAGCCAGGCGGCGCGAGGAGGAGCGCGAACGCACGCGGGAGCTCCTTACCGCCGCCGACGGCATCCTGATTCCGGGCGGCTTCGGGGGGCGCGGGATCGAGGGCAAGATCGCCGCCGCGCAGCTCGCGCGTGAGCAGCGCATCCCGTACCTGGGGATCTGCCTGGGGATGCAGGTCGCCGTCGCCGAGTTCGCCCGCCACGTCGCCGGGATGGAGGGTGCCAACTCGACCGAGTTCGACCTCGAGACGCCGTTCCCCGTGATCGACCTGCTGCCCGAGCAGAAGGAGGTCGCGGACCTCGGCGGCACGATGCGCCTGGGGGCCGACCCGATCAAGCTGCACGAGGGCTCCCGCGCGCGCGCGATCTACGGCGAGGCCGTCATCTACGAGCGCCACCGCCACCGCTACGAGGTCAACAACCTGCTGCGCAAGCGCCTGCAGAGCGCCGGCCTCGGCATCTCCGGGACCTCCCCCGACGAGCGCCTCGTCGAGGTCGTCGAGCTGCCCGGCGGGGAGGGTGGGCATCCATTCTTCCTCGCCTCCCAGTTCCACCCCGAGTTCAAGTCACGCCCCGAGCGTCCCGCGCCGCTCTTCCGGGAGTTCGTCGCCGCTGCGCTGGCTCGCGGCACGGGCTGGGACGGTGAAGACGGAGCCGTGAGCGCCTCCCGGGCGTCCTCGGAGCAGGGCGAGGGCTCCCCGGGGGAGGCCGAAGCGTCTGCCGCCGGCTCCGCGTCCGGGACGGGCTCCCGGGCGCACCTCGGCAGCCGGTGAGCGCCTCCCTGTCCGCCCGAGGCGGCCCGCCCGACGAGCTCGAGCGCCGGTACCTGAACGACACCTTCGCCGCCCTCTGCCGCATCGAGAGCCCCTCCGGCCGCGAGCGCGTCTGCGCGGAGTGGATCGCCGCGGAGCTGCGTGCGCTCGGGATCGAGGTGCAGGAGGACGACGCGGCCGGCGCTGCCGGCTCGGACTGCGGCAACCTGCTCGCGCGGCTGCCCGGCGGTGGGGCGCGCACGGGCGATGGGAGTGGCCAGCGGGGTGGGCTGGGTGGGCGGGGGTCGATCCTGCTCTGCGCGCACATGGACACCGTGCCCCTCCAGGCCCCCGTGGAGCCCGTCGTGTGCGATGGCTTCTGGGAGAACGCCCACGAGGGGGTCCTCGGGGCCGATAACAAGGCCGCCGTCGCCGTGCTGCTCACGCTCGCGCGCCGCGCGCGGCGTGAAGGGTTGGAGGGGGTCGGTCTGCCCGTCGACCTCGAGCTGCTCTTCACCGTCGGCGAGGAGCGCTCGCTCGCGGGCGCCCGCGCGTTCGACGCGACGCGCCTGCGCAGCCGCCTCGGCTACGTCTTCGACCACTCCTCCCCCGTCGGCGAGGTGATCCTCTCCTCGCCCACCCACCACCGCCTGGAAGCCGTCTTCCACGGCCTCGCCGCCCACGCCGGCGTGCGCCCCGAGCAGGGCCGCTCCGCGATTCTCGCCGCCGCGCGCGCCGTCGCCGACATGCGCCTCGGGCGCCTCGACGCTCAGACGACCGCCAACGTCGGCACGATCGCCGGGGGCTCGGCGATCAACGTCATCCCCGAGCGCTGCACGATCCTTGCCGAGGTTCGCTCCCTGCGCGAGGAGCGCGCGCAGGCGATCCTCGCCGAGCTGCTCGACTGCGTGCACGAGGCCGCCAACCTCCCCGAGTGCGAATGCGACGTCGACGTCACCGTCGAGCGGACCTTCCGGGGCTACCGCACCTCCCCCTCCACCCCCGCGGTGCGCGCCGCCGAGCGTGCGCTGCGCGCCTGCGGCTACGAGCCGGTGCGGATCTCGAGCGGTGGCGCCTCTGACGCCAACGCGCTGATCGCCGCCGGCCTGCCCGTGGTCAACCTCGCCAACGGCACCGAGCGCAACCACGAGCCCGGGGAGCGCGTCTCCGTCGCCGCGCTGGAGGCGACGCTCGAGGTCGCGCTCGCGCTGCCCGACGCGGTTGCCGCCGACCGATCGGAGATCGACCGAAGCCGGTAGACACTGGCCTTCGACCGAAGCCGGGAGACACTCGCCTTCGGCTCGCATCCCCGTTTCGGCCAGCATCCCCGTTTCGGCCAGCAGGAGTAGCCGCGCCGAGGGCGAAGCAGGGCGCAGTGACCGCGCCTCCGTCCACCGCACTCCCGCGGAATGAAAGCCCGCCCACCCCGACGCCCCGCGCGCACCACCCAGGGGCCGAACCCACACACGCGGATGAGCCCCAAAACACCCTTCCGGCCTCTTCACCCGCTGGGGACGATCTTGCGGCGCTCTCGCTCGACTTCCTCGCCTTTCTCGAGCTCGAGCGGGGGCTCTCGCGCAACACGCTCGAGGCGTACCGCGCCGACCTGCTCCAGCTCGGGGCTTTCCTGCGCCGTCGCGGCGTGCGTGCGCTCGATGCCGGCCACGGCGACCTCGCCGCGTTCCTCTCCGAGCTCGCCTCCGGCACCGCCGAGCGGCCCGCCGTCGCCCCCGCTACGCTGCAGCGCAAGGCCGCCTGCCTGCGCTCCTTCTACCGCCACCTCCGTCGCGATGGGCTGCTCGAGCACGACCCCACCGCCGAGCTGCGCGGGCCCCCGCGTCTGCAGCGCCTGCCCTCGGTTCTCACCCGCGAGGAGGTCGCGCTTTTGCTGCGTCAGCCCGCTGGCTCGGAGCCACTTGCTCTGCGCGACCGCGCGCTGCTGGAGATCCTGTACGCCTGTGGGCTGCGCGCCTCGGAGGCCGTCGCGCTGGCTCTTGGTGACGTTGACCTCGACGAGGGGCTGCTGCGCGCGCGCGGCAAGGGCTCCAAGGAGCGCATCGTCCCCGTCGGGCGCGTTGCCGTCGCCGCTTTGCGCGTCTGGTGCGAGCGCGGGCGCCCCGCTTTGCTCACGAGCGACGGAGCCCACGCCGCCGATCCGACGACGCTCTTTCTCAACCACCGCGGGCGGTCGCTCACCCGCCAGGGCCTCTACAAGATCGTCCAGGGCCACGCCCGCCGCGCCGGCCTCGCCGAGCGCATGTCCCCCCACACCCTGCGCCACACCTTCGCCACCCACCTGCTCGCCGGCGGCTGTGACCTTCGCTCTCTGCAGGACATGCTCGGCCACGCCGACCTCGCCACCACCCAGATCTACACCCACCTCTCCGCCGAGCGCCTCAAGGACGTCTACTTCGCCGCGCACCCGCGCGCGCAGCGGTGAGATTCCTGCCGGCCCGTGTGGCGCGGCCTCTGCGGGTCTATAGGGAGTAAAAAATTGGGCCCTATATAGGACGTGAGGGAGCGAGCTCCTCCAGGTCATAAGCTGGGGTGGCGTTGCCCGAGCTCCCCGAGGTCGAGACCATCCGCCGCCAGCTCGCTCCCCTCGTCGAGGGCCGGCGCCTGGCGCGCGTGGAGATCCTCGACCCCCGCTGGTCGCGCCCGCTCGCCCCCGAGGAGCTGGCCGACGCGCTCGTGGGGCGGCGCGTCGAGCGTCTCGAGCGGCGCGGCAAGTACCTCGTCTGGCGCCTCTCCGCCGAGGTCTTCCTCGTCCAACACCTACGGATGACCGGGGCAGTCCTCTGCGAGCCCCGGCCCGAGCCGCCCCACGTGAGCGCGCGGATCGAGCTGGGGGGGCGGAGCGGTGATGGTGGCCCTCGCCGGCGGCGCCTTGTGATCGTCGATCCCCGCCGCTTCGGCACGGGCGAGCTGCTGCTGGGTGAGGCTGCGTTGGAGGAGTTCTTCGCCGCACGCCTCGGGTTGGAGCCGCTGGACGAGCGGTTCACCGCCGCGCACCTGCGCGCGCTCGCGCGTGGGCGCACCGCCCCGGTCAAGGCGTTCCTGCTCGACCAGCGCCGCGTCGCGGGTGTCGGCAACATCTACGCGGACGAGGCGCTCTTCCGCGCGGGCGTCCACCCGCTGCGCCCCGCCGGGCGGCTCACCGGCGCGCAGTACGCGCGCCTGCGCGACGCGGTGGTCGAGGTTCTGCTCGACGGCATCGACGCGCGCGGGGCCACGATCGACGACTTCCGCCACGTCGACGGGGTGCGCGGCTCCTTCCAGGACCGCTTCCTCGTGCACCGCCGCGCCGGGGAGCCCTGCCCGCGGTGCGGGCGGACGATCGTAAAGCTGGTCGTCGGCGGGCGCGGGACCTACGTCTGCGAGCGCTGCCAGCCACGGCCGCGGGGGACCGGTCGGCGAGGACTCAGGCCGCTGGCTAAAACGGGGATGCTGGCCGAAACGGGGATTCGCGCCGCAGGCGCGTGTCTCCCGGCTTCGGTCGAAGGCCAGTGTCTACCGGCTTCAGCAGTTCCTGCAACCGGCCGCTCTCCACGGCCGCCTGTGTCTCGTTGAAGCTGCCCACGAGCTGGTTGCCGACGACGACCTGGGGGAAGGTCCGCATCCCCGTTTTCTCCGCCAGCGCAACGCGCCCCTCCGGGTCCTTGGCGAGGTTCACCTCGGCGAACTCCAGGCCGCGAGACTTCAGCAGGCCCTTCACACGGGCGCAGTAGCCGCACGGCTCGGTCGTGTAAACGGTTATACGGCTCATTACTTCATAAAGTATAGCTGGGCCTCGAGGCCAAACCAACCGACACCATCGAAGCCTTGCGAGGATCGACCCCGCCGGCCGCCGACGCCGATCCTACACTCGGCCCCTGTGCCTGGACCGGTCAAGACCGAGGCGGTGGTGCTGCGCTCGATGCGCTACGGGGAGGCGGACCGCATCCTGCACGTCTACACCCCCCACCGTGGGCGGGTGAGCGCGATCGCCAAGGGGGTGCGGCGCACGCGCAGCCGCTTCGGGGGGCGCCTGGAGCCGTTCTTCCGCCTGCGCCTGGAGCTGCACGAGGGGCGCGGGGAGCTCCTCACGGTCACCGGCGCGCACACTGTGGATGGGCACCCCCGCTTGCGCGAAGACGCTCATGCACTCGACTCGGCCGCCCGCGCCTGCGACGCCGTGGGGCGTCTGTTCGAGACCGAGGAGCCACACCCCGGCGTGTTCAACCTGCTCTGTCGCAAGCTCAGCTTGCTCGACGCCCAACCTGCGGCGGCCACCCGTGCGGGGGGGCTGCAATTCCGTCTGAAGCTACTGCACGCCGCGGGCCTAGCCCCGCAGCTGGGGGCGTGCGCGCACTGCGGCGAGCCCGAGCACCTGGTCGGCTTCTCCGGCGCGGCGGGGGGCGTGGTCTGCGGGGCGTGCGAGGCCGCGTCGTTCCCGCTCGGCGAGGACGCCCACGGCTTCATGGTGCAGGCCCTCGCCCGGGCGCTCGCCGAGGCCCCCTCGGCCTCCGAGCAGACGCTCGGCCAGGTCGAGCGCGCGATCTCCGAGACGCTCGAGCACCACGCCCACCTGCGGCTGCGGCCTCTGGTGGGGCGCGCCGGCTGACTGGCACCGGTATCGTGCCCGCTGTGGACGAGGGTTTGCCGATCGCCTACCAGCTGCTCGACGCCGGCGTGCCCGTGCTGGCGTCCGACGGCACCCAGGTGGGGACCGTGACGAGCGTGCTGGCGGCCCCCGAGAAGGACGTCTTCCACGGGCTCCTGGTCAAGACCACCGGCCACACGGTCCACTTCGTCGAGGCGGCCGACGTCGCGTCGATCCACGAACACGGCGTCGACCTGCGGATCGACACGGCTGCCGTCATGGGCCTCCCCGGGCCGGAGCACGCGGCGCCGGTGTTCAACGAGGACCCGGCCAAACAGCAGGGCAAATGGAGCCACTGGGTCCACCACCTCTCCGGCCGCGGCGACTGGGACCGCGAGCGCTGAGAGCGGATCGACTCCGGCAGCGTGGCCGCGCGCGGTGCCACAATCGAAGGCATGAGCGTTGCAGCGCGTGAGAGCACGGCGGCTGAGGGGACGGTGGCGGCGGCCTTCGCGGCGCGCCGGGAAGAGCTCGAGGTGCTGACGCTGACCCCGCGCGCGGCGCGCTCCTACCCCGCGCGGCGTGCACTGGAGGAGGAGGACTGCGCGCTGCGCACTCCCTTTCAGCGCGACCGCGACAGGATCGTGCACTGCAAGGCGTTCCGCCGCCTGAAGCACAAGACGCAGGTGTTCGTGGCGCCGCTGGGGGACCACTACCGCACGCGGCTCACCCACACGCTGGAGGTGACGGGGATCTCGCGCACGGTGGCGCGCGCGCTGGGGCTCAACGAGGACCTGACGGAGGCGATCGGGCTCGGCCACGACCTCGGGCACCCGCCCTTCGGGCACATCGGGGAGGAGGTGCTCGACGCCTGCCTACGCGAGCGCTTCGGCGGGGGCTTCCGCCACTACGAGCACTCGCTGCGGGTGGTGGAGCGCCTGGAGCGCGACGGCGCGGGCCTCAACCTCACCGAGCAGGTGCGCGACGGTATCGCACACCACTCCAGCCGCGCGGTGGAGCCCACGACGCAGGAGGGGCGGATCGTGCGGGTGATGGACCGCGTCGCGTACATCAACCACGACATCGACGACGCGGTGCGCGCGGGCCTGCTGGACGAGCGCGACCTCCCCGCGGAGCCGCTGGCGGTGCTGGGACGCACGGGCTCTGAGCGGATCGACGCGCTGGTGCACGACATGGTGGAGCGCTCCGCACGCGCCGGGGAGATCGTCCAGGGCGAGGAGGCCGCACGCGCGATGGGGGCGCTGCGGGAGTTCATGTTCGAGCGGGTGTACCTCGGCCCGGAGGTGCGCGCCGAGCGCGAGCGCATCGAGGCGGTGGTGCGGAGGCTGTTCGAGCACTACGTCGAGCACCCCGAGCAGATGCCGGGGTCGCCCCGCCTCGGTGCACAGGCCGCGCCGGCGCAGAGCGTCGAGGGCGCCGAGGCCGACCTCGCCCAGCGCGTGACCGACTACCTGGCGGGGATGACCGACCGGTACTGCATCAGGGTGTACACCGAGCTCCAGGTGCCCCGCGCGTTCGCGGGTCAGTAGCGTAGGCGGCCCGATGGCCTTTTACACACAGGCGTCCAAGGACCGGGTGCGCGACGCGGTGGACTTCGTGGAGCTGGTCTCCACGCGCACCGACCTGCGCCGCGCGGGCCCCAGCGCGTATGAGGGCCTGTGCCCCTTCCACGACGAGCGCACCCCCTCCTTCGGGATCAACCCTGCGAGCAAGGTGTACTACTGCTTCGGCTGCCAGGCGAAGGGGGACGTGTTCACGTTCGTGCAGGAGACCGAGGGGGTGGACTTCAAAGAGGCGCTGGAGCTGCTCGCGGACCGCTGCGGGGTGGAGCTCGAGCGCGAGGCGGAGGACCCCCGCGAAGCGGAGCGCCGCCGCCGCCGCGAGCGCCTCGGGGAGCTGCTGGCGCGTACGAGCGCCTACTACGAGCGCTGCCTGTGGGAGTCCAAGGAGGCCCAGCGCGCGCGGGAGTACCTGGAGGGCCGCGGCCTGCGCGAGGAGACGCTGCGGGCGTTCCACGTGGGCTACGCCCCGAGCGCGTGGGACAAGGTGCTGGTGGCCTCGCGCCGAGGCGGCTTCACCGAGCAGGAGCTCTACGCGACCGGCCTCGTGCAGCACTCGGCGAGCGAGCGGGGGCGCGTGTACGACCGCTTCCGCGCGCGGATCATGTTCCCGCTGGCGGACACCCGCGGGCGCGTGCTGGGCTTCGGCGCGCGCGCGCTGCGCGAGGAGCAGAAACCGAAGTACCTGAACACCTCGGACAACGAGATCTACCACAAGGGCCGCCACCTGTACGGCGCGGACCTCGCCCGCGCGCACGCCGCGCGCGCGGGACGGACGGTCCTCTGCGAGGGCTACACCGACGTGATCGCGATGCACCAGGCGGGGATGCCGAACACCGTGGGCCTGATGGGCACGGCGCTGACGGCCGAGCAGGTCGGAGAGCTCGCGCGGATGGCGCCGACGGTCCTGCTCGCGCTCGACGCGGACACCGCGGGCCAGGAGGCGATGCTGCGCGCGTTCAGCTTGGCGAACAAGCGCAAACTCAACCTTCGGGTCGTGCCACTGCCAGTGGGTGCCGATCCGGCCGAACTTATTCAGCGCGATGGTCCACAGGCGATCGAATCCGTGATTGACGACTCCGTGCCATTCGTACGTTTCCGTGTTGAGCGCGTGCTGGCCACTGGTGACCACGGCAGCGCGGAGGGGCGGGAAAGAATGGTCGAAGAAATCGGTCCAGTATTCGCCGAGCTCGAGCCAGGGACTACGCAGATGGAGCTGATCCAGATGGTCTCTCAGCGACTCGACCTTCCGGAGAGTCTGGCCGAGAGGCTTCTGAAATCCGCAGCGAAACTACGGGTGGGATTACGGCCCGATCAGGGTCGTAACGGAGGGCTGAGCGAGAGCGGGCCCGATGCGCGTGTGGCCGAACGCCGAAGTGAGTTCTCGAGGCGCGAGGACACCGAGCGGGCATTTCTAGCCCTGTGTATCGCCGAGCCAGAGTCGGGGGCGCAGGCGCTCGGCAAGCTGGAGATAGCAACGCATTTCACAAGTGACGTGCTACGTCGCGCGGCTGTGCGTCTTCATGCACATCTTCCCGACGCCAACGCGCATTTGCCAGAGGACGACCCGGAGCTGGCAAGGCTGCTGGCCGAGCTGGGCGTGCAGGCTGGCCGAGAGTCGCCTGTACCGGCGATGCTCGAGTCCCAGCGCTTGCAGCTCGAACTGGCGCGCATCGACCGAGACATCCAGCGCGCGCGCGGGCAAGAGGCAGGAGAGGTGAGTGATCTGGCGCTCCGTCGGGCCGAGGTCAAACGAGCTTTCGAGCAGGCCTGCGAGCGGGTGCTGGTGGAGACCGGGGGGTAGGGAGGACGCAAGCGATAGTCTGAGAGCAGATTCCGAGGAGGGGGTCCGATGTTCGAACCGACTTTGTTTCGCGATCGCCAGCGTCCCGCGCAGGTGGTGCTGGGTGGTGTGGTTCCCGCGGTCGCCGGCGGGGTGGCCGGTGTGCTGGTCGGAGTCTCCAGCGGCGCCTACTGGGCGTTCGGCGCGCTCGCCGCGGTGGGCGCCGTCGTGGCCGGCTTCGAGCACCAGGACGGGTGGGGCGGGGCCGACCGCGGTCTGGTGGCCGGCTTGATCTACGGGATCGCCCTGCTCGTGGTGCACGCGGTCGTCGGCACCCACACGAAGGTCTCGCTCGGCAGCTTTCCACCGTTGCTCGCGGTGGTCACCGCGATCGCCGGGATGTTGCTGAGCGCTCTCGGTGGACGGATCGCCCGTCTGCGGCGGGAGCGCCGGACCCCGCCCGCTGAGACTGAGTGAGGCCCGGCCCGGAATAACTCGCCAGGTCGCGCCGGGCCCCACACCCGCCGCCCGCCGAGGCTGAGTCAAGCCCGGCACGACGCGCCGGGCCACACCTGGCCCGGGCTTCGGTTATGTCAACTGCCGGACCTTGGCGGAAGCCTGCCGAGCGAGCGCCGCGCGGTGGCGCTTGGCGCCGCCCAGCAGCGCGGCGTCCAACTGCGCGCGCTTGAACAGCCAGTGCACGTCGGCCTCCCAGGTGAATCCGATCCCACCGTGCATCTGGATCGCGCCGGCGGTGACCGACGGGCCGCCTTCGGCTGCCGCAGCCGCAGCGAGTGCCGCTGCCTCGGGGAGCAGTTGCGGGTCGGCGTCGGCGGCCCAGGCCGCGTAGTAGGCGGTCGAGCGCGCGCTCTCGGTGTGCAGCAACATCTCCGCGCAGCGGTGCGCGACGGCCTGAAAGGACCCGACGGGGACGCCGAACTGCCGGCGCTCCTTGACGTAGGCGAGCGTCATGTCGAGCGCGCGCTGGCAGACGCCCACGAGCTCGGCCGCGAGTGCTGCGCGGATACGGTCGGCAGCGCCGGGGCCCAGGGGCGTGCCCTCGCCGGCAACGGTCGCGAAGCGCCGGGTGGGGTCGATCGAGACGAACTCGCCGGTCTCGGGCGAGGCGATCAGCTGGGCCTCGTCACCGTCGAGCACGAGGGCGACCGCAGCGCCGGTGGTGTCGGCTGCCAGCTCGCGCGTGCCGATCCCGGCCCTCAGATCCCCCGAGGCGAGCCCCGGCAGCCAGCGGGACCGCTGCTCGTCGGTCCCCGCGGCCTGGATCACCGCGGCGGCCGTGGCCGTGGAGAGGAAGGGCGTGGCCGCGCACGCGTACCCGAGCTCCTCGACCAGGACGGCCAGCTCGACCGCGCCGAGCCCCTGGCCGCCGTGCTCCGCGGCGACGGCGATTCCCGGCCAGCCGAGCGCGACCAGCTCGCTCCACAGCGCGGCGTCGTACGCGGCGGCCTCGGCCGCCTCACGCACCTTGGCGAACGGCGAGCGCGCAGCCAGCAGCTCGTGGGCGACGTCCTTGATCTCGCGCTGCTCGGAGCTGAGGTCGAAGTCCACAGCGGCCTCCTAACGGGACTTTGGAAGGCCGAGCACGCGCTCGGCGACGATGTTCTTGAGCACCTCGGTCGTGCCCCCCTCGATCGAGTTGCCGCGGGCGCGCAGCAGCTCGTAGGCCCACGGGTCGCCCGCGCGCAGCGCGCGGGGGCCGAACAGGTCGGCGGCGAGCTGGGTGAGCCGCTGGTTGGTGTCCGACCACATCCACTTGGTCAGCGACCCCTCCGGGCCGGGCTGGCCGTACTTCTCGATCGCGGTCAGCCCCCGGTAGGCGGTGAGCCGCACGATCTCGGTGCGCAGGTGCAGCTCGCCGAGGCGGTCGACGACGACGGGGTCCTCGAGCAGCCCCTCGCGGGCGGCCTCCTCGATCAGGCGGTCGAGCAGCTGGCGCAGGCGGACCTGCAGGAAGAACCCCAGGCCGGCGCGCTCGTTCATCAGTGTCGTGAGCGCGACCTTCCAGCCGTTGCCGGTGCCCCCCAGCACGTTCTCGTCCGGGACGCGGGCGCCGTCCAGGAAGAGCTCGTTGAACTCGGGCTCGCCGGTGATCTGGCGCAGCGGGCGGATCTGCACGCCCTCCTGCTCCATGTCCATCAGGAAGTAGGTGAGCCCCTTGTGCTTGGGCGCCTCGGGGTCCGAGCGGGCGACGAGCATGCACCACTTCGAGTACTGCGCGGCGCTCGTCCACACCTTCTGGCCCGTGAGCACCCACTCCTCGCCATCCCGCACGGCGCGCGTCTTCAGGCTGGCGAGGTCCGAGCCGGCGTCGGGCTCGGAGAAGCCCTGGCACCAGATCTCATCCGCCGTCAGGATCGGAGACAGGTAGCGGTCCTTCTGGGACTCGGTGCCCCACGTCATGATCGTCGGGCCGGCGAGCAGCAGGCCGAGCACGTTGGCGGGCAGGGGAGCGCCCGAGCGCCCCAGCTCCTCGAAGAAGATCGCCGATTCGGTCAGCGTCGCCCCGCGCCCGCCGTACTCGCGCGGCCAGTGCACGGCAGCCCAGCCGCCCTCGGCAAGCCGCCGCTGGAAGTCGCGCCGCCACGCGTACCGGCGGTCTTCGTCGCCCTCCGGCTCCTCGCCGGGGTCGTTCGCGCCGAACCACGCGCGCAGCTCGTCACGGAACGCGGTCTCCTGCTCACTGAAGGTCAAATCCATGATTCCTCTCCTCCGCGGTGGGGTCGCGTTGCGCGGCCGGCCCGATGTCCTCGATCGTGCCAGGCTATCTCACCCGAACGGCCGGCTAGACTCGCTTGCATGACAACACGCGAAAAGGCCCGCAAGCTGCTGGACGAGTTGCCCGAGGCCGAGCTCGAGCCCGTGCTTGAATTCATCGCCTCGCGCGGGGGGGAGGACCCGGTGGTTGCGGCGTTCCGCGACGCACCTGAGGATGACGAGCCGTTCACCGCGGAGGATGAAGCGGCAGTCAGGGAGGCCGACGAAGACATCGCCGCTGGCCGCACCGTCTCGCACGCAGAGATGCTCCGCAAATACGGATGAGCGGTGAAGGCCGCTGGATCGTCCGCTATGCCAAGCGTGCCGAAAAGGACATCGCGCGATTGGACCCACCCCTCCGCAAGCGGGTCCTGGCGGCGCTTGGAAACCTGGCCGAGAACCCCAACGACGGGTCGCTGCGCAAGCTCAAGGGTCGCCCCGAATCGCGTCTGCGCATAGGCGACTGGCGTGTCCTGCTCGAACTCGACCAGGCCGCGCGCACGATCGTCGTCAAGCGCGTACTGCCACGCGGACGCGTCTACGATCGGTGAGGATATTCTTCCAAGGTAGACCGATCTGGGGTAACTCAATTGGCAGAGTGCTCGGCTGTTAACCGAGATGTTGTGGGTTCGAGTCCCACCCCCAGAGCCTCAAAACCCCCTCCGTCCGGCCCTGGCGGGCCGCCCGGGATCCCCGGAGGGGATGTAGGTAGGCCCGCCGCCAACTGCTCCACCAGCGCGGCCGCCGTGTCCGCCGGGTTGTGAGCAGCCCACCACGCCGCCAGATCCCGCGCGCGGGCGCGGATCGCGGGGTCGTCAAGTGCCCTCTGCACGGCGAGGCGTAGGGGCCTGGGGGCGATGAAGCGGCGGGGGAGACGTACTCCGGCACCGGCCCAGTCCAGGCGGGCGGCGTTCTCGCTCATGTCGCCGAGGACGGGGCAGGCGACCACGGCGCAGCCGCAGGAAAGGGCGCGGGCGAGGGTGCCGTGGCCGGCGTGGCAGACGACCACGTCGCAGAGGGGCATGGTGCGCGCGTAGGAGAGCCACTCGACGACGCGGGCGTTCGCGGGGACCGGCAGCGGTGCCGGTGGGAGACGGCGGTTCCAGGTGGCGAGCACGCGCACCGGGGCGTCGGCCAGACCTCGCAGCGCGGCGCTCAGCAGGCGGTGCTCGGGGTCCTGGGCGGTCGAAGGGGCGATCAGGACCAGGGGGTCCTTGCCGGGCGGGAGCTCGACATCCTCTGTGGGGGGCTCCCAGATCAGCGGCCCGACCACGTGCGTGTGGGCGGGCCATACGCGTGGGTACTCGAGCTGGGGGAAGGTCCCCACGAGCGCGAGCTCGCGGCTCGTGCCGCCGTGGACGTGGGCGAGCGGCGGCAGGTCGAGGCGCGCGCGGACGGCGTTGAGGTCCCTGCGGCCCCGCTCGAGGCCGTGCTCCACGGGCCGCGTGGCGCGTCGCCAGAAGGCGCGGCCGAGCGCGGTGCGCGGAAGGCGGGCGCCGATCGAGTAGATCGGGGCGCCGGCCGGGGGGTGGGGGTGGACATGGGGGATCAAGGTCGCCCAGGGGATGCCCTGAAGCTCGGCTGCGAGGGCGGGGGCGAGCGTGAGGATGTCGGCGACGACCACCTCTGGCGCGAGGTCGCGCACGAGCGGGAGCGTGTCGCGCGTGGCGTGCACGACCGCCTCGTAGAAGTCCAGCGGCGGAGCGCCCGGCCCCCCGTTGGGGAAGACGTGGTACTCGGGGGCGGGGGCGAAGCGCAGGCCCTCGGCCTCCACGGGCTCGCGCCAGCGCGTCCACGTCTGCAGCGTGACGTCGTGCCCGTGCGCGAGAAGGCCGCGCCCGAGGGCGATCATCGGGAAGGCGTGGCCGGGGTCCCCGAAGGCGCCCAGGAGAACCCTGCGACTGCGAGCGCCTCCCTCGCTTACACCGACAGCCACCCTGCGGCCGCGGTCGCGGCCGATCGGAGCTCGGTCTACACGCTCGGTCGCCACCGCACCCAGCCCCGGTCTGCAGTCACGCGACCCAGCCCTTGATCAAAAAAAATCCCGTCCGCCGTACGACCACCAGGCGTCCCCGAGCTACGCCGCGGCGAGCTCTGCCACCAGGCGCAGCTGCGTGAGGCGGTCCTCGGCGGTGAAGGCGAGCGGGGTGATCCCCAGCGTGCCCACGCCGGCGTCGCGGTAGACCGCGAGGCGCTCGCGCACCACGTCCGCCGGGCCGCAGAGGGAGACGGTGTCGATCAGGCGGTCGGGGATCGCCGCCATCGCCTCATCGCGCTTGCCTTCGAGGTAGAGGTCCTGGACAGTTTTTGCCTCCGCCTCGAAGCCGTAGCGCTGCACGAGGTTGTTGTAGAAGTTCTGCTTACGCGAGCCCATACCACCGACGTACAGCGCGATGAAGGGCCGCATCGCGTTGCGCGCGCCCTCGAGGTCGTCGGTGACGAACACGTTTACCGTGGGCGCGATGTCGAAGCCCTCCAGGGAGCGCCCCGAGCGGGCGGCGCCCTCCTCCAGCAGGGGGCGTAGCTCGGAGACGTGCTCGGGGGAGAACAGCGTCGGGATCCACCCGTCCGCGATCTCCCCCGCGAGCGCGGTGTTCTTGGGGCCGATCGCCGCGAGGTAGATCGGGATGCGCTCCTGCACGGGGCCGATCGTGAGCTTCAGCGCCTTGCCCGGGCCGTCGGGGAGCGGCAGCTCCAGGGTCTCCCCGTGGAAGTCCACGCGCTCGCGCGCGAGCGCCATGCGGACCACCGCGACGTACTCGCGCGTGCGCTGCAGCTGGCGGGCGAAGCGCTGCCCGTGCCAGCCCTCGGCGACCTGCGGGCCGGAGGAGCCGATCCCGAGGACCATCCGCCCCCCGGAGAGCTGGTCGATCGTGGCGGCCGTCATCGCGGTCATCGCCGCCGAGCGCCCCGGCATCTGGAAAATCCCCGAGCCGAGGCGGATCCTCGAGGTCTGCCCCGCGAGCCACCCCAGCACGGTGGCGGCGTCCGATCCGTACGCCTCCGCGGTCCACACCGAGTCGTAACCGAGCCGCTCCGCCTCCTGGACGATGTGCAGCTGGTCCTCCGAGGTGAGGCCGAGGCCCCAGTAGCCGATGTGCACGCCGAGCTTCATGCGCAAGTTTCCTTTCAGCGGAAGGGAGAGCGTTGCCAAGCGCGAGCCCATCTCCTACGCTGGGGGCGCGCCCGTCCGGAGCCATCGCGGCCACCGGTGGGACACAGCCTATGCCAACCGCCCGCTCCCGCAACGCCCAGCCGATCGAGGAGCTGCGCCTGGCGATCGAGTGCCTGCCGCTCCGAACCCGCGAGGCGATGCTCGAAGGGGTGCTCTGCAGCCCCCGCGTCATCGTCGGCGCCTACACCGACCGCGAGGGCGGCGTGTGTCCGATGCTCGCCGCGCACCGCCGCGGCGGGCGCACCAACTTCCTCTCCTTCGCGCGCTCCTGGGATCGCTTCACGCACGCCCGGCGGCGCCGCAGAGCCACCAGGCACGAGCTCGCGGTCCTCGTCGGCCTCCTGCGCGCGAGTCTGGTGGACGAGGAGTCGTGCGACCTCGCCCGCGCGATCGACGAGCACACCGAGTCTGCTTGCGCGCCACCGGCGTACACACACCGCCAATCCCACCGGCGATCCCACCGGCGAAATCGTCGCCCGCCGCCTCCGCGCCCCGCGCTGGCTGGGGCGGCGCCGCGAGCGCGTCTCGGCGTAGACGCAGATCGGGTTGCTCAGCCTGCGTGAGGTCGTCTATAGGCGCCGTCGAAGGGCGGGTGGCCCGAGGCACCCCGACACGACACGTATCGCCGACGCGTATAGACGCGCTAGACCCATTTTTTGGGGCTAGACCCTATGCCGTAGGTCGCCCTTTTGGGTTGACCGCCGGGGTAGGCCGGACACTCCTCGCGGGGGTTTGTCTGGCCGGAGAATGGCTCCGGCTGACCCCAATTCGATGAGGAGGTCCGGCCATGACCGGAATGGTGACTTATGCGGGGCTCGATGTCCATGCCCGCTCCACTCACGCTGCGGCGATTGACGTCTCGACGGGTGAGCTGCTGCGTGCACGGTTCGGGCCGGGCGTCGAGGAGCCGGTCGCGTGGCTTTTGGGTTTGCCCGGCCCGGTACGTGCTTGCTATGAGGCCGGGCCGACCGGTTTTGGGCTCTATCGCGCTGCGAGCGCGGCCGGGGTGAGCGTGGAGGTGATCGCGCCGGGCAAGACGCCGAGGGGCCCGTCGGATCGGGTGAAGACTGACCGCAAGGACGCGGAGCTGCTCGCGCGGCTGCTGCTGGCCGGCTCGTTGACGAGTGTTGTGGTCCCGCCTGTCGAGGTCGAGGCCGCCCGCGAGATGATGCGCGCCCACGATGCGTGCCGGCGTGATCTCATGACGGCTCGTCACCGGGTCTCGAAGATGCTGTTGCGCCACGGCCGGGTCTATCCCGAGTCCTCGACCTGGACTGTCGCTCACCGGCGCTGGCTCGCCCGTCAACAGTTCCAGGAGGCTGTCAGCGATCTGGTGTTCGCTGATCTGATCGCCTCCGTCGATGGCCTGAGCGCGCGAAAGGCGGCGATCGCGGAGCGGCTCTCGCGCCTGGCAGAAGACGAGCAGTGGTGGCCGACCGTCGCGAGGCTCCGCTGCTTCCGGGGCGTTGACACGCTGACCGCGTTCGCGGTTCACCTCGAGCTCGGCGGGGACTGGCAGCGCTTCGCGCGAGCGAACGCGCTGAGCGCATGGCTCGGGCTGATCCCGTCCCTTCACCAGTCCGGCGAGTCATCGCACCAGGGCTCCATCACCAAGACGGGATCGGGCTTCGCTCGCCGTCTGCTCGTCGAGTCGGCCTGGCATTACGGACGCCCACCACGGATCGGTGTGACCCTCAGCAATCGCCAGCAAGGCCAGCCCGACCATGTCCTGCAGATCGCTAACCGCGCGCAGCACAGACTGCACCGGGTCTATCACCGGATGCGTGGCCGCGGTAAGCCACACAACGTGACCGTCGTCGCGTGTGCCCGCGAACTGGCGTGCTTCCTCTGGGCAGCAGCGACCGCCGACCGACCCTCACGGACAGCCCTACCGGCCGGGAGACCGGGGCGCCGGGCCAACAGCGGCCAGCACGCGCGATTGTTCTATGAGCAGCACCCCGAAAGGAGTGCCACGCCCGTTCCTAGACAGCGCACGCTGGCAGCACGAAACCGGGCCCTGGGGTACCCAACCCCCGCATCATCAGACTGGCAACGCCGACACCGAGCCCGGCGCCCCGCTCTCCCGACCACTCCAAAACCGCCCGCCACACGGACGCGATCAAACACGCCCACTTGACAAACGACCCGACATATCAGAACACGTCCCCAGGCCGGATGAACATCATCTCCGGGACGATGCACGCGGGGGAGACCCGCAGCAGGTAGCGCACCGCCTCGGCGATGTCCTCCGGGCGGATCATCTCCTCCGCCTTGACCTGCCCCTTGACGTAGTCGGTCATCGGGGTGTCCACGAAGGCGGGGCACAGCGCCGTGGACTTGATGCCCTGCTGGCCGAGCTCGATGTGCATCGAGCGCGTCCAACCGACCACCCCGTGCTTGGTGGCCGAGTACACAGAGGTCCACGCGGCCCCGTGCTTGCCGGCGATCGAGGCAGTGTTGACGACCAGCGCGCCCCGGTGCTCGGCCCCGGCCGCCTGCAGCATCTCCAGGCACTCCCGGTAGAAGATCACGATCGCCCGGAGGTTGATGTCGAGCTGCATGTCCAGGCGCTTGGTCTGGATGTCTCCAACGGGCGCCCCGATCCCGACGCCCGCGTTGTTGACGAGCACGTCGAGGCGCCCGTAGCGCTCGCGGTGCGCCGCCACCACCTTCTGGATCTCGGCCTCGTGGGAGACATCCGCGGGGACCCCGTGCACCTCGAGGCCCTCCCCGGCCAGTGCCGCCACCGCGCCCTCCAGCTTCTCCGGCCTGCGGGCCGCCATCGTCACCGCATGGCCCTCCTGCCCCAGCACCCGCGCGATCGCCAATCCGATCCCGCTCGAAGCCCCCGTAACGATCGCCGCCCGCTCAGCCATAGATCCGCCCCGTCCTTGTGGTCGTTGACAGGCCCAATCAAACCATCCTCGGCCCCCGTCCGTATCCCCGGACGCCATGCGCGGTTCTCCCATCCGGCGGATGCCCTGCGTCCAAGGGTGGATCGCGTCCATGGCCGCGGAGATCGCTGGTAGCGTCTGCCCCACCGCGCGGCCACCGCGCGGGGCGGGCCCGTAGCTCAGCTGGTTAGAGCTGGCGACTCATAATCGCTAGGTCGCAGGTTCGAGTCCTGCCGGGCCCATAGCCCAATTGCTTGTAGTGGAGCCATTTCGTGTACTTGGGTGTTCTGCGAGACGGTTGGGTGGGCAACAGAATGGGCAACATGAGGTTCCGGGTGGTGTTGCCCACGCGCAAGGGGACAGGCCGGTGTGCCTGCTCGACGGACCATGCACCCCGTAGAGCGCCTTCCAGCGCAGCGTCTCGCCAACCCGAGCGCCGAGCAACGGCACGGCCACACGAAGCGAGTCAGTCTCGCGTTGCCGGCGTAGGAGCCGGCGATGGTGCGGGGGAAGTGGTGCGCGATCCACCGTTGCGGTGGAACAGGCCCCGAAGCCCGTTCAGCGACGGCCCGGTGGGGATCTGGACCGGAGGGATGCCGGAGGGCGGGGGCAGAGGTGCTGTCGGCTGCTTCTCCATACGCCTCATTCTAGTCGCTATCAGAGCAGCGACACCACACCGTAGACGATGACGAGCAAGAGCGGCGCACGAATGGCGAACGCGAGCGCCCTGCGGCGACGTTCGAGCCCTTCCCGGTTGCGCTCCGCCTGGGCCGCGAGATCGGCGAGGAGCTGGCTCAAGTAGTCCGTCTCGGTTCCGGCGCCATAGTCGGCGTAGAACTTCTCCGGCGGCGGCCCGGCGTTTGGGCTCGAGCCGCCCATGCTCCCAGCGAGACACGCGAGCACGCCGAGTCCCACGCCGATGAGCAGCAGCACACGTCCATCATGCAGACCGCGAGGGAGGGTCAGCAAGAGGCTTCCGGCTACGGCCAAGAAGCCGAGCAGGCCGAGGAGCTTGGAGTCGAGCGCGCCGTCGGCCTGCACCTGCGCCGAGAGCTCCTCATAGCTCGCGTACACGGCACTGCGCAAGTTCTCCACGACCACCTGGGGCACGGCGCCTCACCTTACCCGGCGAGCAGGTCGGCATCGATCCGGTGGGTCGGGCCGCTTCGACACCGCTTCTTGCGGCCCTTTCGCCTGGCGGACGGTGTGGCTCGGGCACTCCGACCCGGGTTTCACGCTGCGGACCTACGTCCACCTGATCGATGACGGACTCGGGGACGCGGACTTCCTCGACGCCGCCGGGTGGGCAACACCGTGGGCAACACGAGCCACAGAAACGCAGGCAAAGCCCGAAGTCGCCGAACCCCGGGAAATGGCTCTATAGCTGGGGATTCCCCGAACGCAGGCAAAGCCAAGCAAGGCGGGAAGGGCTCTCATAATCGCTAGGTCGCAGGTTCGAGTCCTGCCGGGCCCACAGCGGAAAAGCCCTGCTAACGCGTGACTGTTCAGGTCGCTGCGTGGGTGTCAGGGTCCGGCGGCGGCGGGGAGCCAGGGCTGATGCGTGGCGAGTCGCGCGAGGGTGTTGATCGTGTCGCGGCCTTGCTTTCGGCTGGTGCTGATGTAGGCGCGTAGGGCGAGGAACCGGTCGGCTCCGGTCGTGGTGCGCCAGCAGCCTGAGGTCTTCTGCTGGATCTTGATCATGCGGAGGTCGCGCTCGGCGAGGTTGTTATCGAACGGGACCCGGAAGTCGTGAGCGAAACGTAGGACGTGCTCGCGTTGCTCGTCGAGACGGCGCGGCAGGTTCGCCGAAGCGCTCCGTCGGATCGGGCCGCGCTTGCCCGTCCGCTTGGTTGGTGGCGGGTTCTGCTGGTGGCCGAGCGCGATGATCTGCTCGTAAGCGGCGCGGTAGCAGGCGAGCGTCCATGGGTCAAGCGATTGCTCCCCGGCGGCCTTTGCGTCTTCGACGGTGGTGTGCAGCGCGCGCAGCAGCGCGTCGATCTTGCTGGCCCAGGATTGCCCCTCGGGGTCTGCCTCGATGATCGCCAGCAGCTCGCGTAGGTGATGGGCGTTGCAGAGAGCATGGATGACGCTGGTGTAGGCGCGGTATTGCGGCCAACCGTCGTGGACGGCGATCCCCTGGAAGCGCGGGAGCACCCCGGCGTGAGCGATCCCTTCGGTGCCGCGACGATCGTGCAGCGCATAGAAGGTCAGCGTGCTGGTGCTGGAGCTGTGAAGCCACCGCCCCCTTCCGCCAGCACGAACGCCCGTCTCATCGAAATGCACGACCGGCGAGCAGATGATCTGCTCGTGCACCCGGTCGAGGAACCCGCCGAGATCACCGGCGCCGTCCTTGACGAACGCCATCAGCGTCCCGGGCGACAGCGGCGCACCGAGCCAGTCCGCGAGCAGCCCAGCGGCCCGCTTATACGGCAGATGCTGAGCCGCGATCAGATAGATCCCAAGCGCCCGCATCCGCGGCCCGTACTGCGCGGGGGCGCTTACCCCCGCTGTGGAAACCCGGCACTCGTCACATGCCCGCAGGCGCAGCGTCGCCGCTGCGCGCGATGCTCGCAGACCCTCAAGCGCACCGGCGGTAGATCAAACACCTGCCGTGCCTCCTCGCCCACCGGTTCGCCGTCTGAGAGATCGCCACCGCAACCCTCACAACGCGACGGGACATGCCGAAGAACCTCATCAGGGCGCTCCACCCGCTGCAGATGACGACCCTCACGACCGGGCTGGCCGCCCGGCTTGCGGCCCGACGAGCGGCGCAGGCTTTTCGGCGCCGGCGGCTTGGCAAGCCCATCCGAGGACGGCGGCCGAGACGAGTTACGCGAGCTGGCCGCCAGACGCCTCTTCAACTTCTAGCCGCTGTCAGAACAGCGACACCAAACCTTAGATCACGGCGCCTCACCCTACCCGGCCAACAGGCGGGTCACACCGCTTCAAGCACCCAAGCCGTGAGCGGTTCGCCGCCCCAACCAACCTCGTTGAACGAGCGAACAAGGTAGGAACGAGAAGCGATCGTGACGCGCCCAGAAGCAGGCAGAGCGACGTGGGCGGCGGCGGGCAGCGAGGTCCGCACACGCCCACTCGCGCCGCGTACCAGCGCCTGGACGTGGATGAGTCGGTGCATGAGCTTGACGAAGCCGGTCACGTCCTGGATCGTCACCAGGAGCGTGCCCAGGGGGCGGCCGTGCAGGCGCAGGACGCGCACCCCGGGCGCGCAGACGAACACCCCGTCGGCGTTGACGGTCGCGTTGACCACCACCCGCGAGCCGTGGAGCACGGCGATGCGGGTCACGTGGGCGGTGTGGTTGAGCGTGCTGTAGAGCTGCGCGTCGGCCTCGGCCTGCGCGGCGGCGGGGTCGCCCCTGGCCAGGGCGCGCAACAGGACGGGGTCTCGGGCGATGCGCCCGAGACTCTGCGTGGAGTTGGGGCCCCCGGGTCTCGCCGTAGTAGATCGTCTGCGCCGCGAAGACGTCGCCTTCGATGCGACTCCGACCGCGACTGCGCGCGCGCGCGATCGCGGCGGGGAGCGAAGACGGGTGCGGCTGGGTTGAGACGTGAGCGGAGAGGGTCGCCGAGGACGCCGAGGTGTGGGCGGGAGTCTGCCCGGAGGAGGTTGAGCCGCACGCAGCGAGGCCGGTCGCAAGGACGGTGGCCGCGAGTAGCGCCGAGCCAGCCCTCCCCGCCCGTGTACTCCAGGTGCAGGCCGTCGGCCGCGGGATCCGCGGGCGGGGGTTGCTCGCGACGGTGGTGTGCCAGCTGGTGTCGTGTACTGAGGCCATACGATCGTTGCGCGCCACGCGCCGAGGATCCGGTGCAGGCTAGGCGTCTCCGGTGCGCAACATTGGCTGCGCAACCCTTCGCCAGCGTTAACGGGCGATGAGAGACTCGTAATGTTTCTCGTTTGACGGGCTCCGCACCCGGGTAGCCTCCTGGGAGGTTCCGGGGCGTGCGGATCGAAGAACGGAGCGAACACGTGTGCAGGGCTATGGCAGGGGGGACACCTTGACGGTGAGTCACACGAGCGCGCGGGCGAGACGCGAAGAGCCGGATCGTCCTCGGGCGAGGCACGAGCAGCCCGCTGACCCTCGGGCGAGGCACGAGCGGCCGGCTGAGCCCGACCCTCCGCGCCAGGCGGCCCCGCCGGCGCCGACGACGCTGCCCAAGGAGGAGGTCGTGGTTCGACTCTTCGAGGCCTTCAGCCGCCGGGACGTGGAGAGCGCGCTCGCGCTGGTGCACCCCGAGGTCGTCTTCGAGCCGATGACCGCGACGGTCACGCAAGCGGGCGAGCCTTACCGCGGGCACGATGGCATCCGCCGTTACGCACGGGACGTCGAGTCGCATTGGGAGGTGTTGACCGTCCGCCCCGCTCAGATCCGCGCCGCCGGTCGCGCGGTGGTGGCGCTCGGCTTGGTCAGCGGACGCGGCCCGGGGGGATCGTTCCAGGATGCGCCGACCACGTGGGTCGTGAAGTTCAGGGACGGCCTGGTGGCGCACGCCCAGATCTTCTCCGACGCGCGCAACGTGGTGAGCGCGCTGGTCGAAACGGGGACCGATTAGGGAGACACTCGCTTCGCTCGCATCCCCGAATCGGCCAGCCCCGAAGGCCCGTGTCACCCGGCTTCGGCCGGCGAGGACGCCTGAGCGGCGAGAGGCGACCTGCCAACTCGGAGTCGGCTCTGCTGACGCGGACAGTTCCCGGCGGAGAGGCTACCAACACCTCCCGCCGGCGGAGCGCCGCGGTCCCCCCCGGAGCCCGCCGCCCCGGGGAATACCCTCAGAGGGGTGCATTCACGCGAGCGCCTCGCCGTGATCGACCTCGGCTCGAACTCGTTCCGGCTCGTGGTGTTCTCCGCGGCGGACGGGTGGTGGCAGCGCACTGACGAGATCTACCAGGCGGTGAGGATCGGCGAAGGGATGGCGGCCACTGGTCGGCTGGGCGAGGAGCCGATCGAGCGGGCGCTGGCGACGCTCGACGTGTTCGGCCACTTCTGCCAGGCGGCGGGGCTCTTGGGCCCGACCTCGCCGGAGGGGGCAGTCGACGCGGTCGCAACCAGCGCAATCCGCGACGCGGAGAACGCTCCGGTCTTCCTGGCGCAGGCGCGAGCGCGTACGAGCGTGCCGATTCGCGTGCTGAGCCGCGAGGAGGAGTCGCGGTACGGCTACCTGGCGGCGGTGAACTCGACGACGCTGAGCGACGGCTGCGTGCTGGACCTCGGCGGAGGCTCGCTGCAGCTCGTGCGGGTGCAGGAGCGACTTGCGGGGGAGGTGGGCTCGTGGGGGGTGGGGGCGGTGCGGATGACCGAGCGCTTCCTGCCCAACGGGGGCCCGGCGAAACCCCGTCAGGTAGAGGCGCTGCGCGAGCACGTGGCGCAGGAGCTCGCGAGCGCTCCGTGGCTGTCGCGGACAGGCCGGCGGCTGGTGGGGATCGGGGGGACGGTGCGAAGCCTGGCGGCGGTGGCCCAGCGCGCCGAGGGACTGCCCACGAACGGCGTGCAGGGGGCGACCGTAACGCGCGAGGCGTTGCAGGAGATCGTGGAGCGTCTGGCGGCGTTGCCGACGGCCGAGCGCGCGAGCGTGCCCGGGGTCAAGCCGGCACGCGCGGATCTGATCCTCGCGGGGGCGGTGGTCGTGGAGGGCGCGATGCGGGCGGGCGGCTTCGAGCAGTTGGAGGTCACCGAGGCGGGCCTGCGCGAGGGCGTCTTCTTCGAGCGCCACCTGTCCGATCCCACCCACCCCGCCTCGCTGCGGGGCGGCGCGGGCGAGCGCCCGCCGCTGTTCGAGGACGTGCGCCGGGCCTCGGTGGAGAACCTCGCGGCGCGCTACGGGGTCGACCGCGCCCACACCCGCCACGTGGCGGCGCTCGCGCTCGGGATGTTCGACCAGCTCGCGCGGATGGGCCTGCACGCGGGGGAGGAGCGCGAGCGGGAGCTGCTGTGGGCGGCGTGCACGTTGCACGACATCGGCATGTCGGTGGCCTACGACGACCACCACAAGCACTCGCGCTACCTGATCCTCAACGCAGGCCTGCCGGGGTACTCCCCGACGGAGGTGGCGATCGTCGCACAGGCGGCGCGGTACCACCGCAAGGGCCTGCCCGAGCCGGGGCCGCTCGCGGCGCTGTTCGGGGAGGGCGACGCGGAGCGCCTGGACCGCTGCGCGGTGCTGCTGCGCCTCGCCGAGGACCTGGAGCGCTCGCGCGACCAGTTGGTTCGCGACACGGTCCTCAGCGCCCGCAACGGCGAGGTGCGCCTGCGGCTGATCGCCGAGGGCGGCGCGGCGGTCCCGCGGTGGGCGGCAGCCCGGGAGTGCGAGCTGTTTGCGCGCGCGTTTCACCGCGGGCTGTCGGTGGTGGCGTAGGACTCAGCCGGCGGCCGCCAACCGCCGCTGCGCCCCGGCGCAGTCGTACAGCGTGAGGCTGTAGATCGACCAGCGCGGGAAGTGCAGCCAGATCTGGGAGGGGATGTAGCGGCAGGCGCGGATCACCGCCTGGGTGGCGAGGTTGCCGCCGCGGCTGGAGTAGGCGCCGCCGAGCACGACGTAGCGCGCCTCGTGGCGGGCCACCAGCCGTGCGAGGCCGGGGCCGTCGAGCGCGGGGTCGGTCCCGGAGTAGCCGCCGACCGCGCCGGCGCGCCAGCCGAGCAGGATCATCGAGGCGGCGGTGTTGGAGGAGACGGTCAGCGCTTCCCAGCGCCTGGTGGGGTGGCGGGCGTCGATGTAGCGCAGCAGGTCGCGGTCGACTTTGACGTCGTGCGCGGTGATCCCGTAGGGCCCCAAGGAGCCGGCGACGCGCGGCCCGGCGGTGGGGAAGGTCCCCTCGACCGGGACCGCCCAGGTGGTGGTCGCAAACGCCGTGGGGGCGACGAGCAGCACGGCGAGCACGAGCGCCATCGCGGGCGCCGCGAGGCGGCGTACGGCCAGCAGCGCCAGTACGCCGGCGGCGGTGGCGGCGATCAGCACCGGTGGCAGCCAGTGGGCGTAGTGTTCGCGGCGCAGCAGCACGAGCTGCACGGCGACGGTCGCCGCGACGGCGAGCGGCAGCAGCACCACGCGCCAGTCGCGCCCGCGGCCGAAGCGCGCGAAGGCGACCGCGCCGGCGCCGACCATCGCGGCGGTGCCGGGGCCGAGGGCGGAGACGTAGTAGGGGTGCACGATGCCCTTGGAGAAGTCGAGGATGAAGGCCTCCGCCAGGAACCAGCCGCCGAACACGAACAGCCCCGCGGTGCGCGGGTCGCGCCGGATGCGCTGCAAGCGGGAGCCGTCCGGCTCGGCCTTGGCTGGGGCGCTCCCGCGGACCGGCCAGAGGACCGACAGGGCGAGCGCGAGCAGCCCGAGCGCCGCGAACGGCAGCATCCAGCCGCCCTGGCCGCCGAGGCCGGCGTGGAAGACGCGCATCGCTCCGACCGGGCCGCCGAAAGGGGTGGGGTTGGCGTAGTGGCCGTCGGGCAGGATCGGGTTGGGGCGGACTTTTGGCGCGGCTTTGCGTTTGGCGGTGAGGTCCGTACGCACGCGGGCGGGGAAGGGCGCGACGGCGCCGAGGTGGATGAAGATCTGGTTGGGCCCCCCGACCTGTCCTTCGACGCGCCCGAGGCCGTTGTAGCCGAAGGTGAGGTTGAGCTCGGTGTTGTTCGTGGAGCCCCCCACGTAGGGGCGCTGGGAGGCTGGGGTCGCTTCGATGAGGACGGTCCACGAGAGGGAGACGGCGGCGAGCACCACCCCGGCAGCGAGCAGTCGCAGCCCCCGGCGCCACAGCGCCCCCGGCGCGCAGAGCAGGTAGCCGAGCGCGATCCCGGGGACGACGAGGTAGGCGGCGAGGGTCTTGGCGTTGAACGCGAGTCCCACCAGCGCGGCGGCGGCGAGCAGCGAGGGCCAGCCCCCCGTGCGGGTGGCGCGCAGCGCGGCGCCGCAGGCGAGGATCATCAGCAGGACCAGGAAGGGGTCCACGCCGTTGTCGCGGGAGACCGCGACGTAGGAGGGGAAGACCGCGAGCGCGAGCGCGCCGGCGAGCGCGGCGAGCTGTCCGAACGGCCGGCGCATGGCGGCGTAGAGCGCGGCCACCCCGAGCACTCCGACGATCGCCTCGGGCAGCAGCAGGCTGAGGGGAGAGAAGCCGAACAGCCGGGCGCTCAGTACCTGAACCCACAGGGCGAGGGGGGGCTTGTCGACGGTGACGAGCCCCCCGGGATCGAAGGAGGCGAACAGGAAGTTGTGCCAGGAGCCGAGCATCGAGCGGACCGCGGCGGCGTAGAAGACGTTGGCGTAGCCGTTCTGGGAGAGCCGCTCGGTGTCGAGCACCGCGGAGAGCGCGAGCACTGGCGTGAGCGCGACCCACCCGAGCGCCGAGCGCAGGTCTGGCCTGGGGATCGCGCGCCGGGGGCTCCGCGCGGCCGGCGGCGGCGCGGGGGGGGTCGGGGCGCCCGAGGAGTCGAAGCCCGGCGCACCCGCGGGCGGATCGGGCGCGGAGGGCTCGGGGGCGGGAGCGTGAGGGGCGGGCGTCGGGGGGGGCGAGGTGCTCATCGGGGCGTGGTGTGGGAGGCGCGGCGGAGCCTCCCCCGCGCGGGGAAAGCAAAGCGGAAACTGTGCTAAGAGAGCATTAAGACCTAAGAGGGCAGTAAGAGGCCTCGCGCCTCACCGCTCCAGCGCGTCGAGCAGGCGGTCGAGGTCGCCGTCGTCGTTCCAGGCCCCCACGGACGCCCGCAGCCAGGGGCGCCCGGGGATGTCGCGCAGGACGATCCCCTGCGCGGCGAGGTGTTCGCGCTCGGCGGGGGGGTCGGGGCTGGCGAAGGTGACGAGGGTGCCGCGGTGGCGGGCGACGACCTCGCGCCCGCGGGCGGCGAGCCGCTCGGCGAGCTCCGCCGCGAGCAGCCGGGCGCGCTCCTGCAGGCGTGCCCACCCGGCGCGCTCGAGTACCTGGAAGGCGGCCAGCGCGCAGGCGACGGTCTCGGCGCCGAGCGAGAGGGTGTCGAAGCGCCGCGCGTCCCCGTGCAGGCCGGCGTCGAGCCCCGCGCCGGGGTCGGCGAGGTTGGCGTAGCCGCGGCGCGCGACGGCGAGCCGCTCGCGCAGGGCAGGCGCGACGTAGAGCAGGCCGGTCCCGTCGGGGCCGCACAGCCACTTCTGGCCCGCCCCGGCGTAGGCGGCGCAGCGCAGCGCGTGCACGTCGGTGGGGACGGCGCCGACGCCCTGGGCGCCGTCGAGCAGCACGGGGACCCCCGTGTCGGCGAGCGCCGCGGTGGGGGCGAGGCGCCCGGTCTGCCAGCTCACGTGCGAGACGGCCACGAGCCGGGTGCGGGGGCCGACGGCGGCGGGCAGCTCAGACCACGGCGCCACGCGAACCGCCACGCCGCGCAGCTCGCGCTCTGCGGCGAGCGCGCCGAGCAGGCCGGGGTGCTCCTCGTCGCTGGTGAGGATCTCCTCGCCGCGGGCGAGTTGCAGGCCGCCGAGCACCACCGCGAGGCCCTCGGTGGTGCAGGTGGTGAGCGCGAGATCCTCGGCGGCGCACCCGAGCAGGGAGGCGTAGGCGGCCCGCAGTGAGCGGTTCAACTCTCCACGACGCTCGAAGTGACGGCCGGCGCGGCCCTCCTGCGCCTCGCGCTGCAGCTCGCGGGCGGCGGCCTGCACGGCCGCGTGGGGCAGCGGACCGTCGGTGCCCGCGTTGAGGTACGCGAGGCGGCGCAGGACGGGGAACTGCTCGCGCAGGGCGGGGGCGTCCACGAGCGGGGAGGATAGCCGCGCGGATCCGCGCGGCCTGACATACTGAGATTTCGCAATATCCGAATTACTTGGAACGAGTCGAAAGAATGGCAGGCTCTCGCGCCAGGACAGCCGCGGGAGCGCAGGGAACGAACGGTGGAGCGGGCGATGCGCGAAGTGGGGTGGGAGCGAGCGGGGCGACACGGTGAGCGGTGAGGACCGACCCACTCCTCCGGACCGTGTGCCCCCGGGCGGTCGCCAGACTCCACTGTGGACACCGACCCCGCAGCAGCGCGAGCGCGCGAGCATGACCCGCTTCATGCGCTGGGTGGGGGAGCGCGAGGGCCGGGAGTTCGAGGAGTACGAGCAGCTGCGGCAGTGGTCGGTGCAGGAGCTGGAGCGCTTCTGGGCAGCGATCTGGGAGTTCTGCGGCGTGCGGTCGTCGCGCCCCTACGAGCGGGTGCTGCCCTCACGCGCGATGCCGGGCGCGCGGTGGTTCGAAGGCGCGCAGCTCAACTACGCGGAGAACATGCTGGCGCGGCACCGTGAGGGCGGGCGGGACGGACGGGGTGGGCGGGATCCCAATCAAGTCGCCGTGCTCCACACCTCCGAGCTGCGTCCCCTCAACGAGCTGACGTGGGGCGAGCTCACCGCGCAGGTGGCCGCGGTGGCCGGCGGACTGCGCGCGCTGGGCGTTGAGCGGGGCGACCGGGTGGTGGCGTACCTGCCGAACATCCCCGAGACGCTCGTCGCGTTCCTGGCCACGGCGAGCGTGGGCGCGATCTGGTCGAGCGCCGCGCCGGAGTTCGGGGCGCGCAGCGTGGCCGACCGCTTCGGGCAGATCGAGCCGAAGGTGCTGCTGGCGGTGGACGGGTACCGCCACGGCGGCAAGGACTTCGACCGCCGCGCAGTCGTCGGGGAGATCCTCGCCGAGCTGCCCACGGTCCGCCACACGGTGCTCGTGCCCTACCTGAGTGAGAGCCCGCTCGCGGCGGGCCGGACCGGTCCCGCGGGCGGAGTCGAGGTGCCCGCCGCCTGGCCGGGCGGCCTCACGTGGGGCGAGCTGTGCGAGCGCGGCGCGAGCGAACGCGAAGCGGGCGAGCCGACGTACGAGCAGGTGCCCTTCGACCACCCGCTGTGGGTGCTGTACTCCTCGGGCACGACGGGCCTGCCGAAGGCGATCGTGCACGGCCACGGCGGGGTGCTCGTGGAGCAGCTCAAGAAGAGCCACCTGCACCTCGACCTGCACGCGGGGGACCGCATGTTCTGGTTCACCACGACCGGGTGGATGATGTGGAACTTCCTGATCGGCTGCCTGCTGACCGACGCGGCGGTGGTGCTCTACGACGGCAGCCCGGCCCACCCCGACGCGGGCGCGATGTGGGAGCTGGCGCAGCGCACGGGGATGACGTGCATGGGTCTCAGCGCGGGTCTGCTGAGCGCGTGCGAGAAGGCGGGCGTACGGCCAGGTGCCGAGTACGACCTGAGCGCGCTGCGCTCCATCGGCTCGACCGGCTCGCCGCTGGCGCCGGAGAGCTTCGCGTGGGTGTACGACCAGGTCAAGCCGGACGTGTGGCTGTTCTCGACGAGCGGCGGCACCGACGTGTGTACGGCGTTCGTCGGCGGCTGCCCGCTGCTGGGAGTGTACGAAGGCGAGCTGCAGTGCCGCGGGCTGGGGTGCGCGGTGGAGGCGTGGGACGAGCAGGGCCACAGCCTCGTCGACGAGGTGGGGGAGCTCGTGCTGACCGAGCCGCTGCCCTCGATGCCGCTGTTTTTTTGGGGAGACCCACCCACCCACGACCGGGCACACGATCCGCAGGATCGGGTCGGGCCGGAGTCGCGCGTGGGCCCACGGTACCTGGAAAGCTACTTCTCGATGTACCCCGGGGTGTGGCGCCACGGCGACTGGATCAAGATCACCCCGCGCGGCGGCGCGGTGATCTACGGCCGCTCGGACGCGACGATCAACCGCCAGGGGGTGCGGATGGGCACCAGCGAGATCTACCGCGCGGCGAGCGCGGTGGAGGAGGTCGTGGGCGCGCTCGTGGTGGACATCCCGAGCGGACGGAACGACGAGGAGCTGCAGATGTGGCTGTTCGTGGTGCTGAGCCCCGGGGTGAAGCTGGACGAGGCGCGGGCGGCGGCGATCAAGCGGCGCATCCACGAGGACTGCTCGCCGCGGCACGTGCCAGACAGGGTGCTGCAGATCGAGGAGGTGCCGCGCACGCTGTCGGGCAAGGCGCTCGAGGTGCCGGTCAAGCGGATCCTGATGGGCGCCGAGCCGGGCGAGACGGCGAGCGTGGACTCGCTCGCGAACCCGGCGGCGCTCGACTACTTCGTGCGCCTCGCGCAGACGCTGCGCTGAAAGCGAAGGCGCCGCGGGAGGAGTCCGAGCCACAGGCGTCGAACAAGGGGGCCGTGAAGCGAACAGCCGCAACCCCCACGGTCGAGGTGCCCCTGAACGGCAAGGCCGGCGAGAACCAGAGCCTCTCCAAGTACATCCAGACGCGCTTCGAGCAGTGCTCGCGCTCCCAGAAGGACGTGGCGCAGTACATCGTGGACCACCTCGACGAGGCGGCCTTCCAGACCGCGGAGGAGCTCGCGCGCCGCGCGAACACGTCGAGCTCGACGGTTGTGCGTTTCTCCCAGGCGCTCGGGTTCGAGGGCTTCCCGGAGCTGCAGGCGGCGGCGCGCGAGGAGTACCGGCGCGTGCACGCGAGTCCCGCCCAACCGGCGGGCGGCAGCTCGACGCCGCTGTTCTCGCTCGACCAGACCGAGTTCGAGGCGGCGCTCGCGGCCGACCACCTGAACGTCGAGGAGACCGCGCGCAAGGTCTCCCGCGAGTCGGTGGACGCGCTGATCGACGCCGTGGTGAGCGCCGAGAAGGTGCTCGTGGCGGGCACCGACCAGATGGCGTTCTTCGCGAGCTACCTGCGCCACCTGCTGATGCTGCTCGACCTGCGCGTGGACGTCGTCGCGAGCCCCTCCCAGGAGGCGCTCAGCCGGCTGGGGCGGATCGACGAGGGGACGCTCGTGATCGGCCTCTCCGCGGGCCGCCCGCACCCGCTGGTGGTACGCGCGATGAAGCTCGCGCGCCACCGCAAGGCGCGCACGGCGGCGGTCACCGACGCGACCCTCTCGGAGGTCGCGAAGCTCGCGCAGATCAAGCTGTACTACTCCTCCAACAGCCCCGCGTACGTGCGTTCCCACGCGGCGCTGCTGAGCCTCATCCAGGCGTTGGCCTACGGCGTGTACTCGCGCGACAGCGCCTCCTACGAAGACCGCATCAAGGCGTTCCGCCTGAAGTAGATGTCTTGGGTCCCTGCCGCATGCGGCAGGGCCAGCAGGGCCGCATGCGGCCCTGCTACGGGGAGGTGCGTGCACCTCCCCGCCGGTCGGCGCATGCGCCGACCGGAACAGACACAAGGACCCGGATAGACTTCACCACATGCGCGACGAGGCGACGTTCACGGTCAAGGCCGGGCTGGCGGAGATGTTGAAGGGCGGGGTGATCATGGACGTGGTCACGCCCGAGCAGGCGAAGGTCGCCGAGGACGCCGGCGCCGCGGCGGTGATGGCGCTCGAGCGGGTGCCCGCGGACATCCGCCGCGACGGGGGGGTGGCGCGGATGTCCGACCCGGAGATGATCGCGGGCATCCAGGAGGCGGTCTCGATCCCGGTGATGGCCAAGGCGCGCATCGGGCACTTCGTGGAGGCGCAGGTGCTCGAAGCGCTGGACGTTGACTACGTCGACGAGTCGGAGGTGCTGACGCCCGCGGACGAGGCCAACCACATCGACAAGTGGGCCTTCAAGGTGCCGTTCGTGTGCGGCGCCACGAACCTCGGCGAGGCGCTGCGGCGCATCGGCGAGGGCGCGGCGATGCTCCGCTCCAAGGGCGAGGCGGGCACCGGGGACATCGTCGAGGCGGTGCGCCACATGCGCCTGATCACGGGTGAGCTGCGCCGCCTGGCCGTCCTGCAGGAGAGCGAGCTCGCCACGGCCGCCAAGGCCCACGGCGCGCCGCTCGACCTCGTGCGCCGGGTCGCCGCGGAGGGGCGCCTGCCGGTCGTGCTGTTCTGCGCGGGCGGCATCGCGACGCCGGCGGACGCCGCGCTGATGATGGCGCTCGGCGCCGAAGGCGTGTTCGTCGGCTCGGGCATCTTCAAGTCCGAGGACCCCCCCGGCCGCGCGCGCGCGATCGTGGAGGCCACGACGCACTGGCAGGACCCCGCGCGCGTGGCGGGCGCCTCGCGCGGCCTCGGCACCGCGATGGCGAGCCTGGAGAGCTCCAAGCTGGAGGGTGAGCAGCTCTTGGCGCACCGCGGCTGGTAGCGCCCGGGCGCTCGGAGCGGGTGCAGTGGGAAACGACGACGCGCCGCTGGTCGAAACGGGGATGCTGGTCGAACGGGGGATGCTCGCCGCAGGCGAGTGTCCCCCCGCTTCGGTCGGAGGCGAGTGTCTCCCGGCTTCGGTCGGGGTGCTCGCGCTGCAGGGCGGCTTCGAGGCGCACGCGCGGGTCCTTCGCGGGCTGGGGGCCACGGTGCGCGAGGTGCGGGTCCCCGCCGACCTCGACGGTCTCGACGGACTTGTGATCCCCGGGGGGGAGTCCACGACGATGACGCTGGGCCTCGAGCGCGAGGGCCTCGCCGAGCCGCTGCGCGAGCTGTGCGGCCCGCCGCCGCGCGGCCGAGGGGTTCCCGTGCTCGGCTCGTGCGCGGGGTTGATCCTGCTCGACCGCGAGCACCTGGGGCTGATGGACCTGCGCGCGCGGCGCAACGCCTTTGGCCGCCAGACCCGCAGCTTCGAGGCAGAGGTGGCGGTGCGAGGCATCGAGGACCCGACCACCCCGCTGCGCGGCGTCTTCATCCGCGCTCCGTGGATCGAGTCCCACGGCCCGGATGTGGAGATCCTCGCCGAGGTGGACAGCCACCCTGTGGCGGCCCGCGAGGGCGATCGCCTGGCGGTGGCGTTCCACGCGGAGCTCACCCCGGACGACCGGGTGCACCGCCTGTTCCTGGATGCGGTCCGGCGCCGGCGGGCGCGGGATTCGGGGGCTCTTCGAGCAGGTACGCAGTAGCCATCCCCGAGCCCTCAGCACAAGGGGCTTGACATCAGATTGCAAGTGTGCTTATAATGGCCGTTGTCACGTGGCGTTGGGAGCCGCGGGCACAACATAGGGTCTGGTTTGGGTCAAGCCGTCTTGTGGTTGACATCAAGCGCTCGCAGGATTGTTTTGCTTGGGAGAGGGGCTTGGTCAGAGCGATGAGGGAGATGTCTTAGCGTGGTTTCTGGAGGGAGAAACGTGCCGGTCATGTGCACCGCCTCTGGCGGGCGTGTCACTAGATGCGTCAGCAGCCTGACGCATCTCTCTCTCTCTCTCTCTCTCTTGTGTTCTCGGGCTAGCCGCTAGCGCCAGCTTTTTTGCGCCGCGGTGCCGTCCCGATTCCCCGCTCGCGGGGGTTGGGTTTCCCACGCTCGTTCCGGGCGTGTGCGGAGGGGTCTCTTAATGGCGCGCAGCGCGCGTGTGCGCGGGAGCTCGCCTTCGCGCGCCTCTGGTGTGCGCGCGCGGCGTGCGGAGCTTGGGTCCTCACGGTCCTCGCGGCCGGACGTGCCCGCGGCGCAGGTCGCGGAGATCCAGCGCTCGCGGCTGCTGGCGGGCGCGGTCGGCGCGATCGAGGAGCACGGGTGCGCGCACACGACGGTCGCGCACATCACGGCTCGCTCGCGTGTCTCGCGGCGGACGTTCTACGAGCTGTTCGAGAACCGCGAAGCGTGTTTGATCGCGCTGCTGGAGGAGGCCGTCGTCGGGGCGCTCGAGGAGGAGCTCGCGGCGATGGGCCTGGAGAGCCTCGCGTGGCGCGAGCGGGTGCGTAATGGCCTCTGGGCGATTCTCTGCTTCTTCGAGCGCGAGCCGACTTTGGCGCGGGTCTCTGTTGTGCAGGCGCTGCAGGGCGGCCCGCGGGTGTTGGCGTACCGCGAGCGGGTCCTCGCGCGCCTGGTCGCCGTGGTCGACGAGGGCCGCCTGGAGGGCTCCTCGCGGGCGGGGGATTGCACGCCGCTGACGGCGGAGGGTCTCGTGGGCGCGGCGTTCACCATCCTCTACGCGCGCCTGGCGCGCAACGAGTCCGGGTCTCCGACGGAGTTGCTCGGCGAGCTGATGGGCATGATTGTGCTGCCCTACCTTGGAGTCGCCGCGGCGCGCCGCGAACGCGCCCGCCCGGCGCCCGCTCCGTTGGCCGGGCGTGCCGCGCGGGCTGCCGGTAGTAAGCGGGCGGTGGCGGTCGAGCTCGACCCGCTGGGGGACGTGCCGATGCGCCTGACCTACCGTACCGCGCGGGTGCTGGGTGGCATCGCGGCGCAGCCTGGCGCGAGCAACCGGATGGTCTCCGAGCACGCGGGGATCGCCGACCAGGGCCAGGTCTCGAAGCTCCTGCGGCGGCTGGAGCGCCTGGGGCTGATCCAGAACACCGGTGGTGGCCACGCCAAGGGCGAGCCGAACGAGTGGGATCTGACGCCTGTGGGCCGTGAGGTCGCGTTGCGTATCGGCGCGAGCGCTCGTGGCCAGGAGCGGGCGGCGTGATGCGCTCCTCGGTCTTTTACGAACTCAACTCGACAATTCGCGTGCGTAGCGCTGGGCGCCGGCACGTTCGACTCTCAGCAGAGAAGGAGTAACCATGTTCTCAGCACTACGCAGACAGCTCAGTTACAGCAACGTGGCCGCGACGCTCGCGCTGATCTTTGCTCTCACCGGCGGCGCCTTCGCCGCGACCGGCGGCTCCGGCGGCTCACCCGCCAAGGCGACCGCCTCGGTCACGCATGCGAGTGCGGCGGCCAAGAAGAAGAAGAAAACCACGACCACGCGTGGTCCCGCCGGCCCCAAGGGCGCGACCGGAGCGACGGGTCCCGCGGGCGCAGGCTGGAGCAACGGGCCCGGCAGGTCCGGCAGGTCCGGCAGGTCCCGCCGGTGGCACTGGTCCACAGGGCCCCGCAGGTCCGACAGGCAATGAAGGCCCCATCGGCCACGAAGGCAAAGAAGGCAAACCCGGCAAAACCGGCTTCACCAAAGTCCTCCCCGCCGGAGAAACCGAGCACGGCGCGTACTCCTTCGAACAGGCGGCCACGGGAGAACCGGAAACAGAAACGGCCATCTCCTTCCCGATCCCCCTGGAAAACGCCCTGGGTGAAGACACAAGCGCGTGTAACGCGGCGAGAACCTGTCCGACCGCCTACGTCACTAAGGAAGAACAGAACAAAGAACATAGCAAGACTCCTCCTGCGGCGTGTCGAGGCACCGTCGAAGCGCCGACCGCCGAAGTGGGCCACCTCTGTGTCTACGAAGGCCACCTGTCGCTCAAAGAAGCAGGACGGCTTATCATAGGGAACCCAGCTGGATGGGACCCCAAAAATGGAGAATTTCTCGAAGGCGCCGCCACATCTGGCGCTGTCCTATTCGTGGAAGAAAAAGAGAAAGGCAACGGCACCTGGGCGGTGACCGCCGAATAACCCACCCACGAACCACAGGACCCGGGCGGTCCGTCACACCAGGATCGTCCGGGTTTCGGCCCGCCGACACCACCCACTCGCTCATCCACACCAAGGAAACCCACATGACCAAGGCACAACTCACCCTCACCTCGCTCGTGGCGACGCTGCTTTGTCTGGTCTGCTTTGCCCCAAGCGTCGCTCAGGCCGCAGTCACGCATAGGTACCTGGGGAATATCGAAGGCTTCGGCCGCGTGATCGGGGTGGGGATTGGGCCTTCTGAACCTGAACCGGCGCTCGAAAAGAGCGCGTTGTATGTGGCCGATCACAATGGCAGTGTCGTCGATCGTTTCAGCGCTGCGAACGTCCCGCTGCCGTTCAAGTGTGTCGAAACGAAAAAATGCGAAGGGTATGTTGTTGGCAATACGCTGGAGGGTACGCCCACGGGCTCGCTCAGCGGAGGCCGCAATTCGTTGGAAGGCGGTGTCGTCGTCAACGACGAAACCGGCGAAATCTATGTGTCCGACAGCACGGTCGTCGATGTGTTCGCCGCTACGGGCGAATTCCTTGGGCAGATCAAGGAAGTCCCGAACGTCCCAGAAGCCCCGGTGCACGGGCCGTTCACCGGGACGATGGGGTTGGCGTTCGATCAGAAAACGCATGAACTGTATGTCGGCAACCTGAGCGAGACGGCCGGTGTGAGCGATGTCGTGGATGTTTTCGCGATGGAAGCCGGCGGCGGGTCGAAATTCAAGTCGCAGTTCGGAAACGGGGTGCTGCCTCAGGGCGGTGGGGAACAGTCGCTCGCGGTCGCCGAATCGGGGGGGATCCTGGAAGGGACGTTGTATGTCGGCCAAGGGACCCCGTCTGGATCGTCCGTGTATGTGTTTGGCCGGCTCGGGACGCTCGAAGCGACGTGGACGGGCGCAAAGACCCCCGCGAAACAGTTCGGGGTTCAGCAGGTTGGCGTCGCGATCGATCCGAGTACTGGCAATGTGCTCGTGATCGATCGCGGGAACGGGATCGTCGATGAGTTTCCCGGGTCGGTGGCTGAAGAAAAACCGTTGGGTACGGTGAAGGGCACGCCCACCGGCCCGGGGGGCTCGCTGGTCCCGTTCAACGCTCGCAGCGAGGTCGCGGTTGCCCCCGAAAGCGGGGACGTCTATGTCGCCAGTGAAAGCGTCGTGGACCGGTTCGGCCCGGATCTCACGATCCCGGACGTCGAAGTCGGGCCGTCGCCGGTGTTCGCGATCGAATCGGCGACGCATACGTGGAGCACGACGTTGAACGGCAAGGTCGATCCGGATGCGGCTGGTCCGGCGACATGCAAGTTCGAATATGGGCTGACCACGTCCTACGGGACGCCGTCGGATTGCTCTGCAGCCGTGCCGGAAGGCAACGCCTTCGCCCCGGTCCACTCGGAATCGATCAAGGGGCTCCCGCCCGGCACGACGTATTTCTACCGTCTGGATGCGACCAACGACGCGGACGGTGAAACGAACACCGGCCAGGGCGCCGAAGACGAAGGCGAGTTCATCACTCCCGGCCCCATCGTCGAAAAGGCGTCGGCGTCTGATGTCGCGTCGAGCTCGGCGACGTTGGATGTGACGGTCAACCCGAACAACGCGCCCACGAGCATCCATTTCGAGTATGGGCGTTGCTCCTCGCCGACCACGTGCTCCTCGAGCGCGTTCGAATTCAGCACGACGCCTGAAGCGATCGGCTCGGGCGACACTCCCGTCACTGTCGAACCGCACGTCCAGGGTCTTGTGCCCGGCGGCGTCTACCACTACCGCGCGATCGCATCCAGCGAAATAGGGCCTGGTAGGAGCGAAGAGTTCGAGGGCGAAGAAGGCTCGTTTACGATGCAGAGCCCGGGTGGGTTCGGGTTGCCCGACGGTCGTGAGTGGGAAATGGTCTCGCCGCCGCAGAAGGAGGGCGCGTCGATCGAACCTTACGAAGAAGGTGGGGAGATCACACAGGCCGCCGCCGCCGGCGGCGCATTCGCCTATCTGACCAGCGTGCCGACAGAATTGACGGTCGCGGGATATACCAACCACCAGCAGGTGCTCTCCAGGCGCGGTCCTGGCGGATGGGTCACGCAGGATCTCGCGACCGAGCACAATCGCTCGAGCGGGCAGAGCGTCGAGGCCGGCCAGGAATACCGGTTCTTCTCCGAAGACCTGTCGCGGGGCATTCTGCAGCCCTTCGGCATGTTCCTGCCGTGTCGTTCCTCCGAAGGCGCGCCGCAGCCGTGCCTGTCCGCGGACGCCTCTGAACAGACAGCGTTCATGCACACCAATTTTTTGAACGGTAACGTCGATGAACCCTGCACGAGCTCCTGTTATGCCCCGCTCGTGACGGGCTGTCCGCCTGAAGGCCAGGAATGCGCACCGGGTGTGAAGGAACACGCGAACGTGCCGGCGGGCACTGTGTTCGGCCAATTTGGCCAGGGTGGCGCCGGCACTGGAGGGTCGTGCACTCACTCAAAATCTGAACACGGAGTAGCCAACTTTTGTGGCCCGTATTTTGACGGTGCAAACCCCGACGCCAGTCATGTGGTGATCAACGGTCCAGGGACCGTGGTGGAGGAGTGGAGCGCGGGAGCGCCGCCGAGTGAACAGCTGCAGCCCATCGGTCTGCTGCCTCGCAACGAAGCCGGCGAAGAATTGCCGTATACCGCCAACGAACTACTGTTCCTCGGATCGACGAGCGGCGGAAGGGGTGCAGGAACAGATGAGAGGCACGCGATCTCAGACGACGGGTCGCGCGTCTTCTGGACTGCAGCTCAGAGCGAACAAACTACAGAGCTTTATATGCGTGAGAATGCCGATCGGCCGCCGAGTCCTCCCCCCGTCGGCCCGTGCACCGCCACCGCTGGGGGGTGCACGATCCAGATCGGTGGCACAGGCGCAATCTTCGAAGACGCCAATGCTGAAGGTTCCAGGGTGTTCTTCAAGGAAGGCGGGAGCTTGTACGTATGTGAAGTCGTCGAAGTGGCAGGCAGGTTGCAATGTGAGACAACGGATCTTGCGAGCGTCAACGGAGAAGTTGGGTGGGTGGTTGGTGCGAGCGAAGACGGCAGCGACGTTTACTTTGCCACTGGCTGCAGGCTGCTGGGGGTAGAGGTCGAATCGATTTATCACAAGCCGTGCGGCGGACTTTATGTCGCCCACGAGAGCGACGGGGTGTGGACGTCGAAGTTCATCGCTTCTGGCGCGGAAGATATAACTGGCCGGGAGCTCCAAGCAATGACTGCCAGGGTTTCTCCGAACGGCCAGTGGCTCGCGTTCGTATCGGATCAGGATTTGACCGGCTATGATACGCGTGACGCTGCCAGTGGTCAGCGCGATCAGGAGGTCTATCTGTATAGCGCTCAGAGCGGGAGGCTCGCATGCGCGTCGTGCGATCCGAGCGGTGCGCGGCCCGATGGGATTCAGGGGAACAAAGTCCCGATCCTCGACGGCGAAAACCTGCGGGGGGGACGGAGTGAAGTATCGCCGTGGTTGGCGGGTGCTCTTCCGGCGTGGGTGGAGTTCTACCAGGGTACTGGGGTTTATCAACCACGGTATCTGTCTGACAGTGGCCGGCTGTTCTTCGACGGTGCTGACGCGTTGGTGCCGCAGGACGTCAACGGTACGCTGGATGTGTATGAGTACGAGCCCGAAGGGGTGGGTCCGGAAGCCGCGCGTTGTGGGCCCGCCGCTGCGAGCGGGAGCGTTGTGTTCAAGCCCGCGCATGCTTTTGAAGTGGAAGGCAGATCGGGTGAAGAAGGCGCCGGCTGTGTGGGTTTGATCTCCTCTGGTGGATCCGCGCAGGAATCGGCGCTCATGGACGCGAGCGAAACGGGTGGTGACGTGTTCTTCATGACGACGTCCAAGCTCACGCCGCAGGACTTCGACAAGGCGTATGACGTCTATGACGCGCATGAATGCACGAGCGTCTCGCCGTGTATCCCACCGCCGTCCGTCGCGCCGCCGGAATGCACAAATGTGGAAGCGTGCCGTGCGGCGCCGATTCCGCAGCCGGCGATCTTTGGCGCCCCGTCGAGTGCGACGTTCAGCGGCGTTGGAAACCTTGGCCCCGAAGTGCCGAAGAAGGTTACAAAGAAGACGGTGAAGTGCAAGAAAGGCAAGAAGATCGATCACGGCAAGTGCGTGAAGAAGTCCAAGTCGAAGAAGAAGACCAGGGCCAGGAGAGCCAGTCGCGATCGGAGGGCTGGATGATGAGACGAATCCTGATGACGGTGGTGGTGGTGTCCGTTGGTGCTCTGTTCGCTGTCGTCGGTGTCGGCGTGCCGCAGGCGCTCGCGAGCTCTCCGTGGTGGCATTTGAACTCCGGCGCCCGCCCGACCTACCTGCACGCCCCCCGCGGCGTGGTCGTCGCGACGGTCGTCAATCTCGGCGACGCGAGCGCCGGCGAATGCGTTCAGGTGAACGCGGGCGTGGGGAAGTACAAGAACTCTGCATGTACGGAACTGGCGGGGTCGGGTTCTGGGGAATTTGAAAAGGGACCGCCCGTGAAGGTTGTTGACAAGCTTCCTCCGGGGTTGAAAGCGGTACACGTCGAAGGGGTGGGGGAGTCCAATGAAGTACTGGGTCACGGAATCCTGCCGTGCTCGATTGAAAGCTTGAAGAAAGGCGAACCGCTGAGCGTGGTCTGTACCGCCACGTCCGTGGCTCCATTTCAGTTGCTCGAACTGCGTATCGGCGTGGTCGTCGAAGAAGGCGCCACTACGGGAGAACTGAACGAAGTGAGCGTCACCGGCGGCGGCGCGCCCGCCGCGTCGATCTCGCGCCCGGTCACGATCAGACTCTCTACCGACGCCGTTCGGGTTGGAAGATTATGAATTGACGCCCGAAGAAGAAGGCGGCAGGGTGGATACGCAGGCCGGTTCGCACCCGTTCCAGACGACATTTGCGTTCCATCTGAACAATACCGCCGAAGTGCTGTCGGGGGACGGGAACACCTCGGCAGCACCCGTGGGGTTGACGAAAGATGTACACAATAGGTTCCCGGTGGGTTTGATCGCCAACCCGAAGCCGCTCGAAACGTGCACTGAGAAGCAGTTCCTCGCGAACCCCAGCGAGTGCCCGACCGGGTCGATTCTCGGTGTCGCGATCACGACCTTCGGCGAACCGCGCTACGCCGGTACGGTAACTCTGAGCGATCCGATATTCAACCTGGAACCGGCGGTCGGGGAGCCCGCGCGGCTTGGGTTCATCGTGCTGGACAGCGAAAACCCGGTCTACCTCGACCCGTCTGTGCGTACCGGCGAAAACTACGGTATCGAAGTGGACGCGAACAACATCACCCAGAAGATCGAATTCATCTCGAGCTACATAACGATCTGGGGTGTCCCCGGCGACGCGCGCCACGACAGCACCCGTGGCAAGTGTCTGAGTATCCTGTCGATAGCTGAGGGGTACCCCCCGTGTCAGCCGTTGGACGCGCATAATCCCCCGCCGTACTTCGAGCTGCCGACGGCGTGCAGCGGCCCGTTGCAGACGAGCACCGAAGTGGACTCCTGGGAAGAACCGGGTGTGTTCAGGTCGCTGTCCGCGGAATCCGAGCCGGCGCTGGATGGTTGTAACCGCCTGCCATTCGAACCGTCGTTGAATGTCTCACCGGATGGGCACGCGGCGAGCACCCCGACGGGGTTGGCGGTCCACCAGTACATCGGCCAGGAAGTGAGCCTGAACCCGAAGGGTCTCGGGGAGTCCGACGTGAAGGGCGTCAAGGTCACGTTCCCTGAAGGTGTCGTGATCAATCCCTCGGGCTCGGGTGGCCTGGAAGCGTGCAGCGAGGCGCTGGTCGGCTACCTGCCGGGCGCGAGCGCGCCTCCCGAAGGCTTGCACTTCACGAGGACGCGCCCGGGCAGCACCGGGTCGAATGAAGCGTTCGAACCGGGCGTCAACTTCTGTCCGAACGGGTCGAAGGTCGGGACGGTGAAGATCAAGACGCCGGTCCTGCCCGACCCGCTGGAAGGCGCCCTGTACCTGGCCTCGCAGAACGCGAACCCGTTCGGTAGCCTGATCGCGATGTACATCGTCGCGGAAGACCCGACCGCGGGTATCCTCGTGAAGCTGCCGGGCGAAGTGTCGTTGAACCCGCAGACGGGGCAGATCGTCGCGACGTTCCTGAACATCCCTCAGGCGCCCTTCGAAGAAGCGGAATTCCATCTCTTCGGCGGGGAACGCGCGCCGCTGGCGACGCCCGCGCACTGCGGGACGTACACGACGAAAGTGGTGTTCACGCCGTGGTCGGGCAACGAACCGGTCACGACCGAATCGCCATTTGAAATCGACGCGGGGCCGAACAACACCCCGTGCCCCGGCGCGAGCCTCCCGTTCCAGCCGACGGCGACGGGCGGCGCGACCAACATCCAGGCCGGGGAATTCACGCCGTTCACGTTCACGATGACCCGCCAGAACGGCGAACAGAACCTGCAGTCCGGCGAAATCAAACTCCCCGAGGGGCTCTCCGGGTACCTCTCGGACGTCGAACTGTGCCCCGAACCGCAGGCCAACCAGGGAACCTGCGGTCCGAACAGCCTGATCGGCGAAACCACGGTCAGCGTCGGTGTCGGCAGCGACCCGTACACCGTCAACGGCGGCAAGGTCTACATCACCGGCCCCTACAACGGCACGGGTGGCTGCGCACCCGGCCCCGGCGCCCCGGGGTGCGCCCCGTTCGGCCTGTCGATCGTCAACCCCGCGAAAGCCGGCCCCTACGATCTGAAGCGCAACACCGCGAACCCCGCCGGGGAGGACGCCTGCGACTGCGTGCTCGTCCGGGCGAAGATCGAAGTCAACCCGGAAACGGCCGGGTTGACGATCATCAGCGACCCGCCGGGCTCCCCGGACGCGATCCCGACGATGATCGAAGGGATCCCGCTGGAGATCCAGCACGTCAACGTCACGACCACCAGGTCCGCGTTCCAGTTCAACCCGACCAACTGCAGCAAAATGCAGGCCGTGGGGAACCTGTTCTCAGCCGAAGGCGGCTCGGACACGATCACCGCCCCGTTCCAGGTCACCAACTGCGCCGCACTGAAGTTCCAACCCAAATTCAGCGTCTCGACATCAGGCAAGACGAGCCGCGCCAACGGTGCGAGCCTGAGCGTGAAGCTCACCTACCCCAAAGTGCCGCAGGGCACCGAGGCGGACATCAAACAGGTCAAAGTCGAACTCCCCAAGGCGCTGCCCTCCCGGTTGACAACGCTGCAGAAGGCGTGCAAGCAGGCCCAGTTCCGCTCGAACCCCGCGGGCTGCCCCGCGGCGTCAATCATCGGCCACGTCAAAGCCACAGTGCCGAACATCCCCGTGGCGTTGGAAGGCCCGGCGTACTTCGTCTCCAACGGTGGCGAAGCGTTCCCGAACCTCGTGATCGTGCTGCAGGGCTACAACGTCACGATCGACCTCGTCGGCGACACGTTCATCGCGAAGAACGGGGTCACCTCATCGACGTTCAAGACGGTCCCCGACAACCCCGTCAGCACCTTCGAACTGACGCTCCCCGAGGGCCCCTACTCCGCACTCGCCGCCCACGGCAACCTCTGCAAAGCCAAGAACCTCGTGATGCCAACCGAATTCATCGGACAGAACGGCGCCGAAATCCACGAGACCACCAAGATCGAAGTCACCGGCTGCCCAAAGCACAAGGCGAAGGCCAAGCACCGCAAGAAAGCGGCGCACAGGAGGAGCAGGAAGCACAAGCACTGACAAGCCGCCCCTGGACCAACGAACACCGGTTCGGGGTGGCCCGGCCCGGGAGGCCCTGCGCGGGGCTCACCGCAGACGATCGAGTACGCCGGCCGTGCCTGAAGGCGACCCGGCGTCCGCGGGCACCGCGATCGGGGGCTCTTCCAGCAGGTCGAGCACCAGGTTGATCGCGTCGCGTATCTCCCCGGCGAGGAGGCCCTCGTCGTCGAGCCTGCTGGCCTCCTCGAAGGGCCACGCGCGGGCCACGTGGAGGGAGGGGCGCAGGTGCGCCGCGCGGCGCCCGAGCGTGCGCAGGAAGGCCTCCAGGCGGGCTTTGTCGCGGGCGGAGGCGTAGCGGCGGCGCAGCATCCACGGCCACAGCTCTGTGAGGATCGTGTCGGGGGGGTGGGCGCCGACCTGTTTGAAGTCCTCGCCCTGCCAGCGGTGCACGTAGGTGGCGGCGTCGAGGCGGCAGGTGAGGTACACGCGGGTGCGGGCGGGGGCGTTGCGGAAGCCGAGCTGCGGCTGGGGCTCCACGCGCCATGGTCCGGAGGCGGCGTCGAGCTCGCCGAGGCGTGTGGCCAGGCCGGAGCTGTAGAGGTGGTCGGCCTGGCGCTTGAGCTCGCCGGGCCACATGTGCAGCAGCAGCTCCTGCCCGTCGAAGTCGAGCGCCGCGCGCTGCACGGTGACGGTGCCGAGCGCGGTGTCCAGGCGCACGTGCGCGAGCCCGATGCGCTCGGGCGCGAGGCCCGTGGATTCCCGCAGCAGCGCGCGCAGGCGCCACTTGCGCCGCACGGGGTCCTCGCCGACGCGCCGTAGCGAGCCGAACGGGAGCAGGTGCGCGAAGTCCTGGTGGGCGTAGGCGAGCATGTCCTGCACGAGCGCGCGCTCGGCGGGGGCCAGGACGCCGAGCTCGACCAGCCGCCACCACGACTCCAGCAGGTCGTGCCAGCGCAGCACGCAGGTGCGCCGCTGCGCGAAGCGGGCGCTGCCGAGGTTGAGCTCCCCGACGCGGTGCCCGTTGCGCCGCGCCCAGCGGGTGCAGACCTTGCTCTCGAGCAGCACGACGAGCTCGGGGTCGAAGCGCAGCACGCCGTCGAAGCGCTGCCCGCGGCTCGTGTCGCGGACCTCCCCGTCGGGCTCGGCCGCTTCGGAGTCGGGGGTGAGGAAGACCGAGACCAACCGCCCGCGCTTGACCTCCCCGCCGGAGGCGCTCTCCTCGGAGGCGTCGACGATGTGGGTGGCCTGCATGTCCACGGTGCAGTCGGGCAGCTCGCTCTGCGAGGGCTCGCCGATCGCGCGCAGCAGCGTCTCGCGCGCGAACGGGACGAGTCGCAGGACGATCATCGCGGCGCGCGTGAGCTGGTCCTCGTGCGTGCGCCCGAGATCCCGATACGGGTCGAAGACGTTCAGGTGCGGGTTGGCGGTGGCGCTGTCCACGGCCCTCTCCCGGTTTTATGCGACCCCATGCGACCCTCGCTTCCAGCCCTGCCGACCGTGCAGATCCTGTACAAACGATCAGCGAATTGTCATAGACTTTAGCGCACGTCTTCGTTCCCGGGCATCTGAGACCCCCGTTGGGCGAGATCACTCCTGCGCAGCGCGCTACGTGGCCGCGAACCGCGCGATCCCGTCGTCCTCGTGTTCGACCGCGCGGCCGTCTTCGAGCAGCAGGTCGATGTGGCCGAGGACCTCGGAGATCGTCAGGTACGCCTGGGTGACGGCGACGTTGCCCCACATCTCGCAAGCGAGCTCGTAGGCGGTGCGGGGCCGCTCGGCGATCAGCCGGCGGATGCGCTCCGCACGCCGCTCGTGCAGGCGCAAGCGCTCGTCGATCAGCGCGGCGTGGTCGGTGATCGGGACGCCGTGGCCGGAGAGTACGAGGTCGAGCTCCATCGCGCGGGTCTTGCGGAGGGAGTCGATGTAGGTGAGCAGCGCCTGCGGGCGAGGGCCGTCGTAGTCGCCCTCCGCCTCCAGCGGCCTGGCGATCAAGGGGTTGGAAGAGATGTGCGAGAGCAGGTGGTCGCCGGCGATCAGCAGCGAGCGGCGCTCGTCCCAGAAGAGCGTGTCCGAGGGGCTGTGGCCGGGGCGGTGCAGGACCGTGAGGGTGCGGTCGCGCAGCTCCAGGGCCTCCCCCGGGGCGAGCGGGCGGTCCACCGCGACCGTGCAGCCCCACGCGCGAAAGCTCGCCGAGACGGCCCGCAGGGCGGTCACGACGTCGGTCGGAACCCCGTGGCGGAGCATGATGCGCGCCGCGAAGCGGTCGTCGAGCTCGGCGTCGGTGCGGAAGTCGCGCAGGCGGTGGTCGAGGCCCTGCAGGGCGGCGACCTGCGCGCCGGAGCGCCGGGCGAGGATCGCGGCGAGGCCGAAGTGGTCGATGTGCTGGTGGGTGACGACCAGCAGCTCGAGGTCCTCGATCGCGTGCCCGTGCGCCGCGAGCGCCTGTTCGAGCTCGTCGAGCGCCTTCGCGGAGTTCGGCCCCGAGTCTATCAGCGTCAGCGGCTCGTCCTCGATCAGGTACGCGTTGACGCGCCCGACCGCGAACGGGGTGGGGACCGCCAGGCGGTGGATGCCCTCCCGCGCGGCCCGCTCCAGGGCGGCGGCCTCGTCGGCTGCGCCCCGCTTGGCCGCCTTGCGGGGGCTCATGAGCGGATCAACGCCAGCACCTCGTCGCGGCGGCGCTCCATGTCCTCCTGCGAACGCAGCGACTCCAGACAGAGGCGCAGCAGCGGCTCGGTGTTGGAGGGCCGCACGTTGAAGTGCCACTCCTCGTAGTCGACCGAGATCCCGTCGAGGCGGCTCTGCTCGGCGTCGGCGTACCGTGCGGCGATCTCCTCCGTCTTGGCGTGCTGGTCTGCCACCTCGGTGTTGATCTCCCCGGAGATGAAGTACCGCTCGCGGTAGGGCCTCAGCAGCTCGGACATGCTCTGGCCGGTGAGCGAGAGGTGCTCGAGGACCAGCAGCGCCGGCAGCGTGCCGGAGTCCGCACAGTAGAAGTCGCGGAAGTAGTAGTGCCCGGAGACCTCCCCGCCGAACAGCGAGCCCTCCTCGCGCATCCGTGTCTTGAAGAACGCGTGCCCCACGCGGTTCACATAAGCCGTGCCCCCGGCCCGTGTGACCGTGTCGGGCACCGCCCGCGAGGCGCGCACGTCGTAGAGGATCGCCTCGCCAGGGGTGCTCTTTCTCAGCAGCGACTCCGCCAGCAGCGCGGTGAGGAAGTCGCCGTCCACGAAGCGCCCGGTGTCGTCGATGAAGAAGCAGCGGTCCGCGTCCCCGTCCCACGCGATCCCGAGGTCGGCGCCGGTCTCGAGCACCCGCTCGATCAGGAACCGCCGGTTCTCGGGCAGCAGCGGATTGGGCTCGTGGTCGGGGAAGCTGCCGTCCGGGGTCCAGTAGGTCTTGGTCAAATCGAGCCCCAGGCGTTCCAGCAGCGGGCCCACCATCGGGCCGGCCATCCCGTTGCCGCCGTCCACCACGACCTTCAGCGGCGCCACCGCCGCGGGGTCGATGAAGCGCAGCACGGCCTCGCGGAACTCCGCGGCGACGTCCACCTCCTCGACCGCACCGCGCGCCCCCCCGGGCGCTGGCCGATCTCCGATCGGTAGCCCCGCCTCGAGGAGCCGGCGGATGTCCTGGATGCCGCTGTCGCCCGACAGCGCCAGCGCCCCCTCGCGCACGAGCTTGGCGCCGGTGTACGCCTTCGGGTTGTGCGAGGCCGTGCACATCAGCCCCCCGTCCAGGCCGCGTGAGCCGACGAGGTAGTAGAGCATCTCGGTCCCCACCTGCCCCGCGTCGAGCACGTGTACGCCCTCGGCGAGCAGGCCCTCGCGGTAGCGCCCCGCGAGCTCGGGCGCCGTCAGGCGCATGTCGCGCCCCAGCCCCACGCGCAGCTCGCCCGTGGGCTTGCCCTCCAGGCTGGAGAGCACGCGCGCGAACGCGCGGCCGATCAGCTCGGCAGTGTCGCCGTCGATCTGCTCGCCGTACAGGCCGCGGATGTCGTAGGCCTTGAAGATGTCTGGGGAGAGAGCACGCACAGTGGGTTGCATCCTAAGCTCTAGGGCATGTCAGGACACTCCAAGTGGTCGAGCATCAAGCACAAGAAGGCCGTCGTGGACTCCCGCCGCGGGGCCGCCTTCACGAAGCTCGCGCGGGCCGTCACGGTCGCCGCGCGCGAGGGCGGGGGAGATCCGGACTCCAACGCGGCGCTCGAGAACGCGATCCGCAAGGCGAAGGCGGCGTCGATGCCGAAGGACAACATCGAGCGCGCGATCACCAAGGGCACCGGCGAGGGCGGCGACGCGGACGCGCTCGAGACCGTGATCTACGAGGGCTACGGCCCCGGCGGCGTGGCGCTGCTGGTGGAGACCGTCACCGACAACCGCAACCGCACCGGCCCGGACGTGCGCAACCTCTTCACCAAATACGGCGGCTCCCTCGGCGAGCCGGGCTCGGTGGCGTACCTGTTCGACAAGAAGGGCGTGATCGTCGTGGACGCCTCGCGCTACACCGAGGACGACCTGCTCGTCGCGGTGGAGGCCGGCGCGGAGGACCTCTCCGAAGACGAGGACGTCTTCGAGGTCGTCACGGCGCTGGGCGACTTCACCGCGGTGCGCCGCGCGCTCGAGGAGGCCGACGTGGAGCTGGAGAGCGCCGAGCTCACCTACCGGCCCTCCAGCCTTGTGCCGATCGAGCACGAGGGCCAGGTCGTGAAGCTGATGAAGCTGATCGACTCCCTCGAAGAGAACGACGACGTCTCCGCCGTACACGCCAACTTCGACGCCCCCGCCGAGCTGCTCGCCCGGGCAGTTGGATAGCCTCCGTCGACCCCAGCACCGCGCCGAACGTCCTGCGCCCGATGAGCGCCCTCGACGGGCGCGCCACGAGTCGCCGCCGGGTAGGATGCCCGGCGCGCACACGCCAGGTGGCGCTACTGACACACGTGGACGATCCCCGATGAACCAAACGGATCTGCCACCCGTTGTGATCCTCTGCGGCGGGCGCGGCACACGCTTGCGTGAGCGCACCCGCGAGATCCCCAAGCCGCTCGTGGAGATCGGCGGGCGACCGATCGTCCAGCACGTGATCGAGCTGTACGCCGCCCAGGGGTTTCGCTACTTCCTGCTCGCCACCGGCTACCGCGGTGAGCTGCTCGAGCGCTTCGCCGCGGCCTGCCGCTGGCCGGAGAGGGTGCGGGTGCAGTGTGTGGACACCGGCCTCGACACCCCTACGGGCGGTCGTCTCAAGCTTGCGGTGGACGCCGGCCGGAACGGCGCTGGGGGTGGGGGCGTCGAACTTTTTGGAGCCCATTTCGCGGGCGCGCGCGCGACGCGCGCGAAATGGGGCTCGTTTTGCGTCGCCTACGCCGACGGGCTCGCCGACATCGACCTCGCGCGGCTGCTCGCCTTCCACGAGGGCCACGGCGCGCTCGCCACGATGACCGTCGTGCGCCCCGAGCTGCCCTTCGGGGTGGCCGAGCTCGAAGGGGGCGACGGCCGCGTGCTCGGCTTCCACGAGAAGCCCCGCTCCGAGCGTTGGGTCAACGGCGGCTTCTTCTGCCTGCGCGCCGGTGCCCTGGAGTACCTCGCCCACGACTCCGTGCTCGAGCGCGAGCCGCTGGAGCGCCTCGCCGCCGCCGGCGAGCTGCGCGCGTACCGCCACGAGGGCTTCTGGGAGTGCATGGACACCTACAAGGACGCCATCGCGCTCAACGACCTGTGGGCCTCGGGCGCCGCGCCCTGGGTCCGCTGAGCAGGCGTCCGACCGCCCACGCAGAATCACTGCCTGTGATAGTCCTCGGCATCGACCCTGGCCTCGCCAACGCCGGCTACGGCGTGGTCGCCAGCCGCGGCCGGCGACTGGCCGCGCTCGACGGGGGCGTGATCGACACGCCTGCCGGCCTCGCCCTGGAGTCGCGTCTGGCGAGGGTGCACGGGCGCGTGCTGGAACTGCTCGACGAGCATGCCTGCACCGCGATGGCCCTGGAGCAGCTGTACTTCGGGCAGAACGTGCAGACCGCCTTCGCCGTCGGGCACGCCCGCGGCGTCACGATGCTTGCGGCCGGGCAGCGCGGGGTGCCGTGCTTCTCCTACACCCCCCAGCGCGTGAAGTCCTCCGTCTGCGGCAACGGCCGCGCGGGCAAGGACCAGGTCGCGCGGATGGTGCAGACGCTGCTCAGCCTCCCCGAGCTGCCCCGGCCCGATCACGCCTCCGATGCGCTGGCGGTGGCGCTCTGCCACATGAACGCCGCGCCGCTTGCTCATGCAACGGCCCAGGCAGAGGCAGTGGGGGTGTCATGATCGCGCTGCTCCGCGGCGAGGTGGCGGTGCGCCGCGCAGACCACGTGGTGGTCCTCTGCGGCGGGATCGGCCACCGTGCGGCCGTCTCTGCGGAGACGCTGCGCCACGTCCCCCCGGTGGGGGGCGAAGTCACGCTGCACACCCACCTGATCGTGCGCGACGACGCGCTGGCGCTGTACGGCTTTCACACCGAGCCCGAGCGCGACCTCTTCCTGATGCTGCTCTCCGTGCAGGCCGTCGGACCCAAGGTCGCGCTCGCGGTGCTCTCCGCCGGCACCCCCCGCGAGCTGCTCGCCACGCTCGCCGCCGGCGACGCCGCGCGCCTGCAGGCGGTGCCCGGGATCGGCAAGCGCACCGCGGAGCGCATCCTCGTCGAGTTGCGCGAGAAGGTCGGGGTCGTGGCCGACATCGACGTTGGCAGTGGCGCCCCCGGCGGTGGCGCGATCAAGGCGCGCCGCGTCGAGAGCCCGCGCACGCTCGCCCGCGACGGGCTGCTCGAGCTCGGCTACAGCCACGGCGAGGCCGAGGCCCTGCTCGACGGCGCCGCGGGCGAGAGCGCTGAGGAGCTGCTCGCGCAGGCGCTGCGCACGGCGCGGGCGGGGTGAGGCGATGAGGCGTCGTGGGCTGCGCAATCATTCGCCTGGACCGCCATGGCCCGCACGGCTTGCCGGCCAAGGTGGTCGGCCTGTCCACGCCAGCAGAGTTACGGAGTCGTTGACGAGCGCAGGGTCACGAGGGCCGAGGCGACGATGAGCGCCCGCATTCAGACTCCCGACCTGGACGAGCACGACGAGCTCGAGGAGGAGCTCGAGCTCTCGCTGCGCCCGCGGCGGCTGAGCGAGTTCGTCGGCCAGTCCGCCCTGCGCGAGCAGCTCGCGGTCGCGATCGAGGCCGCGGCCGCGCGCGGGGAGGCGCTCGACCACCTGCTGCTCGCCGGCCCGCCGGGCCTCGGCAAGACCTCGCTCGCGCAGATCGTCGCGGGAGAGCTCGGGGTGCCGTTCGTGCAGACCGCGGGGCCGGCCCTGGAGCGAAAGGGAGACATTGCGGCGTTCCTCACCGCGCTGGAGCCACGCTCGGTGTTCTTCGTGGACGAGATCCACCGCCTGCCGCGCACGCTCGAGGAGACGTTCTACCCCGCGATGGAGGACCGCCGCCTGCCGATCACAGTCGGTCAGGGCGCCGGGGCGCGCGTCGTGACGCTCGACCTGCCCCCCTTCACACTCGTCGGAGCGACCACCCGCACGGGGCTGCTCACCACCCCGCTGCGCGACCGCTTCGGCATCCAGGCGCGCCTTGAGCCCTACGCGATCGACGAGCTCGCGACGATCGTCAGGCGCTCCGCCGGGATCCTCGAGATCCCCCTGGAGGAGGGCGCCGCGGAGGCGATCGCCACGCGCAGCCGCGGCACCCCGCGCGTGGCCAACCGCCTGCTGCGGCGCGTGCGCGACTACGCGGAGGTGCGCATGGAGGGCGTCCTCTCCGCCGACGCCGCGCGTGCGGCGCTCGAGCTGCTGGAGGTCGACGAGCGCGGCCTCGACCGCCTGGACCGCGCGATCCTGCGCGCGGTCTGCGAGAAGTTCGACGGCGGCCCCGTCGGCCTCTCCACGCTCGCGGTGGCGGTGGGCGAGGAGCAGGACACGATCGAGGACGTCTACGAGCCCCACCTGCTGCGCGAGGGCCTGCTCAAGCGCACCCCGCGGGGCCGCGCCGCCACCCCCGCGGCGTTCGCCCACCTCGGCCTGGAGGTCCCCGACGGCCTCTCGCAGGCTGGGCGGGTGAGCGAGCGGGCGGGCACGGCTGAGAGCGCCGGCCCGGCGCTTTTCTAGGCTCCCCGGGCGGGCGCTGAGCTCCCCACGGCCCGGCGCTGGTCCCGCGGCCTCCGCCCGCGACCGCCGGGCTTGCGGCGACGCGGCGGGCGCTCCCCCCACGAGCGGAGCCTGTCTGCCGCGCCTACCCTAGTCTTAGAGGGGCCTCCGCCCACCGTGCCCATGACACATCCCTTCATCTGCCCCAACTGCGGTCACCGCTACAGCGAGCTGGACCGCAACCTCGGCTTCACCCGCCAGCCGAAGGGCTGCTCGAAGTGCGGGTTCGCGTTTCTCTTCGAACTGCTCGACGACTACTACCCCGCCCCGGACGCGGCGTTCTTCGTGTGCGACCGCGAGGGGCGGGTGATCGGCTGCGGCAAGAACTCCTTCGCGCTCACGGGCCTCGAGGAGGAAGCGGTGATCGGCCGGCCCGTCGCGCAGGCGCTCGGCTTGGAGTTCGCCAACGGAGACGATCCCGTGGGCACGGTACTGGAGTGGGGGGTGCGCGCGCTGGGCAAGCCGGTGCGCGTCAACGGCGACCGCGACATGCCCGCGACCGCGCGCGCCGACATGTTCCCCGCGTACGACGACGAGGGCGGGCTGTTGCTTGTGCTCACTCCCGACAGGTAGTCTTTTCCAATGAGCGACCGCCGCCGCAACTCCCTGGTCCTGCTGCTCGTGGCCGCCCTGCTGGCGGTCTCGGCGGTCGTGATCGCGACCAAGCCGACCCGCCTGGGCCTCGACCTCAAGGGCGGGGTGTCGCTCGTCTACAAGGGCATCCCGACCGCCCAGGCGAAAGTCAACTCCGAAACGCTCAACCGCACGATCGACATCATGCGCAAGCGCGTCGACCAGATCGGTGTCGCCCAGCCCGAAATCCAGACCACGGGGCACAACGAAATCGACGTCTCGTTGCCGGCGGTGAGCAGCGCCAAGCGCGCCCAGGAACAGGTCGGCAAGGTCGCCCAGCTGCACTTCTACGACTGGGAGCCGAACGTGATCGGCCCCTCGGGCACGCTGGAACCGACCAACCGTGCCGCCACCGGCGGCGCGAACGCCGCCTCGGTCCCCTCCGGCCTGCCGGAGTACCAGGCGGTCCTGCGCGCCGCCAAACGCCCGGCGGTCATCCGCTCGAACGACACCACCTACCAGCAGGGCTGCACGCCGGCGCAGGCGAACGGCTGCATCTACGGCGGGTGGTACCTCGTGGACGCCAAGCACGAAAAGGTGCTGTGCCCCGGCGGCAAACCGATCTGCGGCCCGGTGGACACGCCGGCGGAGCTCTACGCAGACGGCTACAAACCGCCGGCCGGCGCGAAGGTGAAGGCCGTGCGCGTGAACCCGGGCACGGTGCTCGTCGAGGCGCACCCCGAAGAATTCAGCGGCAAAGTCATCAAGCCCGAACCGAACGCCTTCTACGTGCTCAACGACGACCCCGTGTTGAGCGGCGAAGACATCAACAACCCCCAGCAGGGCTTCCAGAACGAAGGCTCTGGCTCGGGCCTGCCGGACGTGAACTTCGGCTTCTCCTCGCACGGGCGCAAGGTCTTCGAAGCAGTCACCAAGCGGATCGCCGAACGCGGCCAGAACGCCCAGCTGCCGGGCATCAGCAAGGCCAACGCGGTGCAGCACTTCGCGATCGTGCTCGACGAACAGGTGATCACGGCGCCCTCGATCGACTACACGCAGTTCCCGACCGGCATCGACGTGAGCAACGGCTCGGAGATCACCGGCGGCTTCACGCTCACCTCCGCGCAGAACCTCGCCGACGAGCTGCAGTCGGGCGCACTGCCGATCAAGCTGGAACTGATCGCCAAATCGCTGGTCTCCGCGACGCTCGGCAAACAGGCGCTCAACCAGGGCCTGCTCGCGATGCTGGCGGGCCTGTTGATCGTGTGCCTCTTCCTGCTGACCTTCTACCGCGTGCTGGGGATGGTCGCGATCGGGGGTCTCGCGATCTACAGCATCTACTACTTCGCGCTGATCAAGGCGATCCCGATCGTCATGACGCTGCCGGGCATCGCCGGCCTGATCCTCACGATCGGCATTGCGGCGGACGCGAACATCGTGATCTTCGAGCGCGTCAAGGAGGAGATCCGCGCCGGGCGCTCGATCCCGGCGGGGATCGCCGCCGGCTACAAACGCGGGTTCGCGGCGATCGTCGACGCCAACGTCGTGACGTTCATGACCGCCTTCATCCTGTTCGCGCTCGCCACCGCCGAAGTCCAGGGCTTCGCGTTCACGCTCGGCATCGGCACGCTGCTCTCGCTGTTCACCGCGGTGCTCGCCACGCAGGCGGTGCTCGGCTCGATGGGCCGCTCGCGCCTGGTGGGGCACCCCGCGATGCTCGGCGCCGCGCGCCGGCGGCGCGCGCTGCGCTTCGACTTCATGGGCGCCTCGAAGTGGTTCTTCTCGCTGTCGGGCACGATCCTGCTGATCGGGGCGCTCGCGATCGGCGCCAAAGGGGTGAACTTCGGGATCGACTTCAAGTCGGGCACCCGCATCCAGACGGGGTTCGTCAAGCCGGTCTCAGAGGAACAGATCCGCACGGTGCTGCGCGCCCACAAATACGGGGACGCCCAGATTCAGAAGCTCACCGGCGACAAGAACATCGGCGGCTCGGGCTACCAGATCTCGCTCAAGCAGCTCACGCCGACCGAGGTGGTGACGGTCGAGGAATCGCTGAACAAGGCCTTCACGATTCGGCCCGGTTCGAACTCGGACACCTCGATCGGGCCGACCTTCGGGCAGTCGGTCGCCAACAGCGCGGTGCTCGCGATCATCGCCTCGCTGATCGTGATCTCCGCGTACATCGCGCTGCGCTTCGAGTGGAAGTACGCGGTGCCCGTGCTGATCGCGCTGATGCACGACCTGCTGATCACCGCGGGCGTCTACGCGCTCACCGGCCGCGAAGTGACGACCTCGACGGTTGCGGCGCTGCTCACAATCCTGGGGTACTCGCTGTACGACACGATCATCGTGTTCGACCGTGTGCGCGAGAACGTGCCGCGGATGCCGCGCGCGGCGTTCTCACAGATCGTCAACCGCTCGATGTCGGAGGTGATCACGCGCTCGCTGGCGACGAGCTTCTGCACGCTGCTGCCGGTACTCGCGCTGCTGTTCTTCGGCGGGGAAACGCTGAAGGACTTCGCGTTCGCGCTGATGGTGGGGATCGCCTCGGGGGCGTACTCCTCGATCTTCATCGCCTCGCCGGTGCTGACCCACTGGAAGGAACGCGAGGGCTCCTACCGCAACCGCCGCGCGCGCCTGGTGCGCGACCTCGGCTTCGTGCCCCCCTACGCCACCGCGCTCGACGGCACGCCGATCGACGTGGAGCCGGCGCGCAAGCCCCGCCGGGAGCGCGCGGGCGCCGGGAGCTCGAGCGTCGGGCTGTTCGGCAACCAGACTGCCGCGCCGGCGGGAGCCGGAGACGAGGTCTCCCAGGAGGAGTTCGACAAGATGGTGCGCGACCTCGACATCGAGCGAGACGGCGAGCAGGCTCTCACCGGCCCTGCCGGCCGATCTCCGATCGGTCGGGGCGCCAGGGGCAACGGTCGGCGCGGTCGTGCCCGCCGGGTGGGCGGGCCGCCACCGTCAGGCGCCCCCACCGGCACGGTGCCCCCCCCGGCGAGCGCCTCCAAGGCGGCCCCCGCCGCGGCGCCCGCGGAGCCGAAGCCCTCGCAGGCGCCGCAGGATCCCGCGGCCGATCTGACCCCTGAGGATCTGGTGCTCAAGGAACAGCCAAAGCGCCAGAAGCGCCCGCGCAACCGCCGCCACGGGAGGAGTAGGTAATGGGACTCCTCGGCTGGGTGATGATGGGCCTCGCGCTGTGGCACTACACGATCTTCCTGCCGGACCGCTTCTGGGGCGGGATCGTGGGCGCCCTCGTCGGCGCGCTGCTCGGCGCGATCGCGGTCGGCATGGTGATCTCGAGCGTCAAAGGCACCGGCCTGGTGCCCGGGGAAAAGGCGACCGACGTCGCCGTGGTGCTCTACGCGGTGCCCGGTGCCCTGCTCGGGATCGCGGCGGTCTACTTCGAGGGGATACGCCGCGAACAGACCGGCCGACAGTCGGCCAACGCGCCCGCCTGACGGACTTCCGTCCAGACCCACCCGTAGTGTGGGCCGGGAATGGTCGCCCAGCCACCCCGCCGCTTTGAGATCGCGCCGTGCCCCGAGTCACAAGTGCGCGAGCTCGCTCGCGAGCTCGCGGTGAGCGAGGCGCTGGCCCAGGTGCTGGTGCGCCGCGGCTTCGCGGACCCCGAGCGCGCGCGGGCGTTCTTAGCCGCGGAGGAGGAGCACCCACCCGCCGCGTTCGCGGGCATCGAGGTGGCGCTCGCGACGATCCTAGCCCACGTGCGCGCCGGCACGCGGATCACGGTGCACGGGGACTACGACGTGGACGGGATCTGCTCGACGGCGGTGCTCGTGCGGGCGCTGCGGGCGCTGGGGGCGGACGTGGACTGGTACCTGCCCGATCGCGCGAGCGACGGTTACGGGTTGAACGCGCGCACGGTGCAGCGCCTGGCGGCGCGCGGCACGCGCCTGCTCGTCACCGCCGATTGCGGGATCACAGCCGTCGAGGAGGTGCGCCTCGCGCAGGCGGAAGGGATGGAGGTGGTGGTCAGCGACCACCACGCCCCACGCGCGGACGGGGCGCTGCCGCAGGCGCCGACGGTGCACCCAGCCGTGTGCGGGTACCCGTGTCCGGACCTGTGCGCGACCGCTGTCGCCTACAAGCTCGCGCAGGCGCTGTGCGAGGGCGAGGGTCACGACCCGCGCGAGGATCTCGACCTCGTGGCGCTCGCGAGCATCGCAGATGTCGTACCGCTGCTGGGCGAGAACCGCGCCCTGGTGCGCCGCGGGCTGCGAGCGCTGGCGGGCACCGCCAAGCCGGGGCTGCGCGCGCTGCTGGCGGTGGCGCGGTCCTCCGCAGGCGAGGTCAACGAGCGTACGGTGGCCTTCGCGCTCGCGCCGCGGCTGAACGCGGCGGGGCGGATGTACCGCGCGGACGCGGGTCTCGAGCTGGTTCTGACCGAGGACCCCGCGCGCGCACAGACGATCGCGGCGGAGCTCGACCGCGCCAACCGCGAGCGCAGGCACGTCGAGCAGCGCATCCTGTTCGACGCGGAGCGCCAGGTGGCAGCGGCGGGGGAGCGCGCGGGGTACGTGCTCGCGGGCGAGGGGTGGCACCCGGGGGTGATCGGGATCGTCGCCTCGCGCCTGGCCGAGCGCCACCACCGCCCGTTCGTGCTGGTCGCGCTGGACGGCGAGCGGGGCCGCGGGTCGGGCCGCAGCATCGCGGGCTTCGACCTGCTGGGCGCGCTGGAGGCCTGCGCGGGACACCTGGCGCGCCATGGCGGCCACGAAGCGGCGGCGGGTCTGGAGATCGAGCGCGGGAGGTTGGAAGGATTTGGAGCGGCGTTCGCAGCACACGCCGAGCGTGTCCTGAGCGAGGAGGCGCTGGGGGTGACCGAGCGCGTGGACGCGGTCGTACAGGGGGGAGAGCTGGGGATGGAGCTGGCGGAGGAGCTGCGGGCGCTGGCGCCGTTCGGGTGCGCGAACCCGGCGGTCTCGCTGCTGGTGCGGGGCGCGCGCTTCGCCGAGCGCCGGCCGATGGGGGAGGGCAGGCACGTGCGCTTCACGGTGCTCGCAGACGGCGCGCGCGCCCGCGCGGTCGCGTTCGGCGGCGGCACGAGCCTGCCGGTGGGCGACGGCAAGCCGGCGGACGCGACGTTCGCGCTCGAGGTCAACGAGTGGGGCGGTGTGAGCGAACCGCGCCTGGTGTTGCGCCACGCGCAACCCGTGCAGGTGCAGGTCGAGGCGCCCGACCCAGCTCCCCGCTCGACGATCGACCAGGAGGAGCTGGTCCTCTTCGCGTAAGTCCCCGCGACACCCGCTTCAACTAGCCCAGCCGCTGCCCTACCCTTTGGTCATGAGCACGCAGGAGCCGAAGAGCCCGGTCAAGGAGCTGACCGCCGGCCCACCGCCGCTGGCGGAGGTGGAGCGTGCGCAGCCGAACCGGTCGGGGGCGCCCAGCTCGGAGAGCTGGGTCGCCCAGCACCTCGGGGAGCTCGAGCGGCGGCTGCTCGGCGACCTGTTCGCGATCGTCTCCGAGCACGCGGCGGACTCCGCTGTCCACGTCGACCGCGCGCGGGTGGAGGAGGCATTCGTGTTCGCCTGCGAGCACCACGCCGCGCAGCGGCGCAAGTCGGGCGAGGAGTTCATCGTGCACCCGGTGGGGGTGGCGAGAATCTGTGCGGGGATGCGCCTGGACACCGAGACGCTGTGCGCGGCGCTGCTGCACGACACGGTGGAGGACACCTCGGCCTCGATCGAGGAGGTGCGCGAGCGCTTCGGCGAGGAGATCTCAGGCGTGGTGGACGGCGTCACGAAGTTGACGGGCATCACCTTCCACTCGCGCGACGAGGCGCAGGCGGAGAACTACCGCAAGATGATGGTCGCGATGGCCACCGACGTGCGGGTCATCCTGATCAAGCTCGCCGATCGCCTGCACAACATGCGCACGATCGAGGCGATGCCCAAGCAGAAGCAGGTCGACAAGGCGCGGGAGACCCTGGAGATCTACGCGCCGATCGCGCACCGCCTGGGGATCCACGCGATCAAGTGGGAGCTCGAGGACCTCGCGTTCGCGACGCTGCACCCCCGCAAGTACCAGGAGATCAAGGGCCTCGTGGCCCAGCAGCGCGACGACCGCGAGCGCTACGTGAGCGAGGCCGGCGAGTACCTGACGGGCGAGCTGCGCCAGGTTGGAATCGAAGCGCAGATCGCGGGCCGCGCCAAGCACTTCTACTCGATCTACTCGAAGATGACCAAGAAGGGCAAGGAGTTCAACGAGATCTACGACCTCACCGCGATGCGCGTGATCGTGGACTCGGTGAAGGACTGCTACGGCACCGTGGGGGTGATCCACTCGCTGTGGAAGCCGCTGCCGGGCCGCTTCAAGGACTTCATCGCGATGCCCAAGTTCAACATGTACCAGTCGCTGCACACGACGGTCATCGGGCCGGAGGGGCGGCCGCTGGAGATCCAGATCCGCACCGACGAGATGCACGAAATGGCGGAGTTCGGGGTGGCGGCGCACTGGATGTACAAGCAGCGCCGTGGAGCAGGACCCGCCCACCCCGGGCAGGCGGGTGGGCAGCCGGCCGGCGGACATGCCGCTCCCGCCGAGAGCTCGCCGGCCGCCCGTGGCGCAGGGGGCCGGGAGGCGGCCTCCACGTGGCCGGAGGACGCGAAGCTGAAGTGGCTGCGCTCGATGCTCGACTGGCAGCAGGACGCCTCCGACCCGCAGGAGTTCATGGAGAGCCTGAAGATCGACCTGTTCGAGGACGAGGTGTACGTGTTCACCCCCAAGGGCGAGGTCAAGTCGCTCGCCGCGGGCGCAACGCCCCTGGACTTCGCCTACGAGGTGCACACCGAGATCGGCCACCGCTGCGTGGGGGCGCGCGTGAACGGCAAGATCGTGCCGCTGCACTACGAGCTGCGCAGCGGGGACATCGTGGAGATCCTCACCGCCAAGCGCGAGCGCGGGCCCTCGCGGGACTGGCTGGCGATGGTGAAGACCACGCGCGCGCGCAACAAGATCAGGGCGTGGTTCAAAGCGGAGAGCCGCCAGGACACCGAGCACACCGGCCGCGAGGTGCTCCAAGAGCACCTCAAGAAACAGGGCCTGCCGGCCCAGCGGATCACCGGCTCGGCGCTGCTGGCGGACGTGATCCGCGAGATGGGCTTTCGCAAGGCGGACGACTTCTACATCGCCCTGGGCGCTGCGAAGGTCTCGCCGAAGATCGTGGTCAACAAGGTGATGCAGCGCCTCAAGCAGGGCGAGGCGGCCGACGGCGGCGCCACCGCGGCGAGCGACCTGCTGCGCGTGGGGCGCTCCCCGCGGCGCCCGACGCGCTCCTCGGGGCAGTACGGGATCCAGGTGGAGGGCGTGGAGGACGTGATGGTGCGCCTGGCGAAGTGCTGCCGGCCGGTGCCGGGCGATGAGATCGTCGGCTACATCTCCCTCGGCCGCGGCATCACGATCCACCGCGAGGACTGCCCGAACGCGACGGTGCTGCGCAAGAACCCCGAACGCTTCACCCACGTCTACTGGGAGGGCGAGCAGTCGAGCGCGTTCGTGGTGGAAATCCAGATCGACGCGTGGGACCGCCACCGGCTGCTGGAGGACCTCTCGCGCGTGTTCTCGGAGTCGGGCGCGAACATCGTCGAAGCGCGGTGCCTGTCGAACCCGCCGATGGTCAAGAACCGCTTCGTGGTCGAGGTCGCCGACACGCACTCGCTGAAGGGTGCGATCAACCGCCTGCGCAACACGGAGTCGGTGTTCGACGCCTACCGGGTCACCCCGGGGGCGGCCGGATAGAGGCTGGCGGAGGGCAGGCCCTCCCCCAGAGCCCCCTCCCGCAGGAGTCCGTCTTGATGGCTCAGGCGACGACGTTGAGCGCCCGCGGCAGGATCGAGTAGCGCGCCTCGGAGACCTCGCCGAGGTAGTCGCCGTCGACCTGCAGCGGCAGCGGGCGGTCGTCGGCGCTGCGGACGGTCAGCTCGGTGGTGGGCGCCAGCGCGGTGATCTGGCGGTGGCGTGCGAGGCGCGCGCGCTTGGAGAAGGCGCGCCAGGCGATGAACGGCATGTCGATCGGCCGGGCGCGACGCAGGACGCAGGTGGAGAGGGTGCCGGAGTCGAGCTTTGCGTCCTCGGCGATCTCGATGGGGCGGTTGCGGAAGTAGGTGAAGGGGGAGCCGTTCTGGATCACCGCGGTGACTCCGGAGTACTCCTCGCCGGCGAGGAGGGTGTGCAGGCGCGGCGGGTGCAGCAGGTAGCGGCGGGCGAACGTCCCGACGGCGACCCACGTAAAGAACCAGGGCCCCAGACGGGCCTTCAGCCGCGGCCGGGCGTCCACGCGCTGCACGACGGAAGCGTCGAGGCCGAGGCCGGAGGCGAACGTGAAGCAGCGCCCGTTGACGACGCCGAGGTCGACCCGGTGGACGCGCCAGTCGTCGGCCATGCCCAGCAGGTGCTCAGTGGCGTCGACGAGGTCCCCGGGGATGCCGAGCATCTTGCCGAACACGTTGGCCGAGCCGCCGGGCAGGCAGGTCAGCGGAGTGGGGGAGCCGAGCAGGCCGTTGGCGGCCTCGTTGACGGTGCCGTCCCCACCGAAGGCGACGACCACGTCGTAGCCCTCCTGGGCGGCCTCGCGGCAGAGCTCGGTGGCGTGCCCGCGGGCCTCGGTGTCCACGGCGTCGACCTCGAAGCGGCCCTGCAGCGCGTGCACGACCAGGTGGCGCAGGCCGTCGGATACGGTGGAGGCGTAGGGGTTGACGATGATCAGCATGCGCTTCTTGGCCACCGGCGAGGCGAGATCGAAAGTCTCCTCGCCCTGTCCCGGGTGCTGCGTATGGGCGATTCGCTCGCGGTCGTGCTCACCCTGCTCCGGTAGGGATCGCGTAAGGTCGTGCACGGAGGTGTCCACGGACCTGCGTACACCGCGCGCGCAGGAGCGTTACCAGAGCAGGCCGATCTGACACATCGCCGCCCGGTGCGACGGATCTAATGCGTCGCCGCCGCCGGTCCGATATACTGCCCGTCAGCAGTACACATCAAGAGGGGTGGAGGGACTGGCCCGACGAAGCCCCGGCAACCACCGCGTCCCAACGCGGAAGGTGCCAATTCCAGACAGATGTGTGGCGGGCTTCACGTCTTTCGCCACACGGGACAAGGCGAAGACGACAAAGGAGCCCAAAATGGCTGCCAGGAACCTGAAGTGTCGAGAGTGCGAGGCGGAGTACCCGCTGGAGGCGCTGTACGTGTGCGAGCGGTGCTTCGGCCCGCTGGAGGTCGCCTACGACCACAGCCGCCTGGTCGACGGCGGCGTGGAGGAGCTGCGCCGCCGCATCCAGGGGGGCCCGCAGAACATCTGGCGCTACGCGGACTTCCTGCCCCTGGCGGGCGGACCCCCGGGCCCCTCGGGGCGGCTCGCCTCGCGCACGGGTCTGCCGGCCGGCTGCACCCCCCTGGTCCGTGCCGACCGCCTCGCGCAGCGGCTGGGGCTGGGGGAGGTGTGGGTCAAGAACGACGCGGCCAACCCCACCCACTCCTTCAAGGACCGCGTGGTAGCGGTCGCGGCGGCGCGAGCCCGCGAGCTCGGCTACCAGACGATCGCGTGCGCCTCCACCGGGAACCTGGCCAACTCCGTGGCGGCGCACGGGGCGGCGATGGGCCTCGAGTCCTACGTGTTCATCCCGGCGGACCTGGAGGAGCAGAAGGTGCTCGCCACGGGCGTCTACGGAACCCGTTTGGTGGCGGTGAAAGGCAACTACGACGAAGTCAACCGCCTCTGCACCGAGCTCTCAGCGGAGCGGGAGTGGGCGTTCGTGAACATCAACCTGCGCCCCTACTACGCCGAGGGCTCGAAGACCCTGGCGTTCGAGATCGCCGAGCAGCTCGGCTTCGAGCTGCCCGACCGCTGCGTGGTGCCGATCGCCTCGGGGTCGCTGTTCACGAAGATCGCAAAAGGCTTCGCGGAGTGGCGCGAGTTCGGCCTCGTGAGCGGCGAGCTGCCGCGGATGAGCGGCGCGCAGGCCGAGGGCTGCGCGCCAGTGGCGAGCGCGTTCGCGGCCGGCCAGGAGGTGTGCAGGCCAGTGAAGCCCAACACGATCGCGAAGTCGCTGGCGATCGGCAACCCCGCGGACGGCCCCTACGCCCTGGAGGAGGCGCGCTCGAGCGGCGGCTCGATCGACGCGGTCAGCGACGAGGAGATCCGAGAGGGCATCGAGCTGCTGGCGCAGACCACCGGCATCTTCACGGAGACCGCCGGCGGTGTCACCACAGCGGTCCTAGCAAAGCTAGCCAAGCGCGGAGCGATCGACCCACGCGAGCGCGTGGTGCTAGTCATAACGGGCGAGGGCCTGAAGACGCTCGACGCGGTGCGTGGCCGGTTCGACACGCACGCGATCGCCCCCAGCGTGGAGGAGTTCGAGACCAAGGTGGAGAGCCGCTTCCAGACGGCGACGAGGGATGTGGCACTCGCAAGCAACGGCGGCGCGAGGGGCTGAACCCAATGGCCGTGACGGTGAAGATTCCAACGCAGCTGCGCGCCGCGGCCGAAGGCGCCACGGAGGCGCAGCTAGAAGGCGAGACCGTACAAGAGGTGCTGGACGGCCTGTTCGACCGCTTCGGAGAGCTGCGCGAGCGGATCGCCGACGGAGACGGCTCGCTGCGGCGCTTCGTGAACGTCTACCTGAGCGGCGAGGACATCCGCTTCCTGGACGGCCTGCAGACGCCCGTGGCCGACGGCGCAGAGCTGACGATCCTGCCCGCCGTGGCAGGCGGCTAACGCGACCTGGGGTCGCCACGTACAGTGGCAGTGGCCACTACGCGGCGGTCAGCGCGCGCCGGCGACGTGGGCCGCCGCGGGGACGCTATGCGCGGGGGCCGTCGGTATCGAGGAGCCACTGACCCCAATCGTGGAGACAAGCCCGGCGGCGCACATCGCGCCGACCGTCAGCGCACGCATACGACGAGGCGTGAGCCACCCCATGTGATGGGTCTGAAGCCAGGTCCGAAACCCGCTGGCGGCCGAGGCCGCAGCCATAGCGCATCCAACGCACACACCCCAGATCGTAGTCGAAAGCGACGAGATTGAAAACGGGAGGGGGTGGGGGCGACGGGGGAGGGGGAGGGCTGGCCCTCCCCCTCCCCCGTCAGGAGGAGTCAGGAGTCATAACCGGAGCAGGCGACGCATCGCCCCCCTCCACCCGGCGTTCAAGCCGCTTACGAAGCTCCGCCCCGCGCCCGGCGGACACCGCCCGAGCCGCCCGCTTCTCGCTCAGCGGAACCCCGTGCAACCGAGCGAAGTCAAGCAGCTCCTGGCGCTCCTCAGCCTCCCGAGCGGTGCGCAGAAACAGCCAGCAGAAGAGGCCGATCGTCAAAAGGCTCTCCTCGATCATCATGATCGCCCCAGCAAGGTTCTGGTCGGCGATCGGAGAGATGTGGTGCAAAGAGTCCGAGTGCAAGTAGAAGGGATAGAAGACCGTCCCCGACCAGAGAAAGATGTTGCCAAGCGCGGTACCCGCGAGGCGCACGGCGACGATGTAGAGCAGCCGACCGAGGTTCCCAAACCAAGCGGGCATAGGCAGCGGCCCGAAGAGGCACATCCACATGTTGATCCCGAAGCCAAGGAACATCGTGTGCTCGAGCGCGTGTACCCAAGAGTTTTCAAGCGCGGCCTGGTAGAAGACAGGCAGGTGCCAAACGTAGAGGTCGATCGTCCACAGCGGGAACGCGATCAAAGGGTTGGCGAGCACCCGCAGGCGGTCGAAGAGGCGGATCTTGAGGATCGGAGCGATCAGCGGGGCGGTGAGACCGAGCACGATCAAAAGCGCCGCGACGTCCCCCAGCAGCAGGTGCTCGACCATGTGCACGAACAGCAGTTCCTGACTGGCACCCCCAAGTGAGGAGAGCGCGACGCCGATCACAACGAACCCCGAGTAGAAGCACGCCTGCCGCCACCCCGGCACGGGGTGTCCGCCCAGCGCAAGCGTGCGCACGCGCCGCGCGTAGAGCAGGCCGAGGACCATCAACGGCCCGAGCTGCACGACCGCGAGCAGCGCGGTGGAGACCGCAAGAGGAGGTAAAGAAGTCACGGCTTCCCAGCCTATACACGCCCGCCGCAGCAGGTTCCAACCGGGGGCACGAGTGGTAGCTTGTACGCGATGGCCGTGTTCGCGTGCCTATACCACTGGTACACCTCCGCGATGTTCGTGGCGCCCGTGCTCGCCGTGGGCGGCTGGGGCTGGTGGAGCGCCAGGCGAGTGGGCCAGCGTCAGGACAAGCGCCAGGCGTAGAGCAGCGCAGCCACCGAGGTGGCGAGGTTGAGACTGGAGACCCCCGCCCGCATCGGCAGACGCACCAGCGCGTCGGCCTGACCAAGAAGCTCCTCAGAGAGCCCCTGACGCTCGCTGCCGAACGCGAGGATCGCCCGCGCGGGGAGCCGCTCGGGACGCAGGTCCTCTCCGTCGGGGTCCACCGCGACCAGCGGGCGAGCGTCCTTGCCGGCAGCGCCCGACCCGGCGCCTGCGCCCGTCTCAGTACCTGTATCCGCTCGTCGCGCGCCGCCGAGATGCGCCAGCTCGTCCTCGCCCAGGTGCGCGACGGGCAGCGCGAAGTGCAAGCCAGCGCTACCACGCAGCGCGGCGGGGTCCCACGGGTCGTGTATACCGGTGGCGAGCACCCCCGCGATGTCCGCGGCAGCAGCAACGCGCACGCACGCACCGAGGTTCCCGAGGTTGCGAGGTTGCTCGAGCAGCACGATCGGCGCAGCACGCTCCGCTGCGAGGAGTGCGTCGACATCGATCCGTGGGCGCCGAGCAAGGGCGATCACGCCGGTCGAGGGAGCCTGCGGGGCGAGGGCCGCGAACACCTCGGGGGAGACGAGCTCGGCGTCGGCGAGGATGCGCTCCGCGACGTCGGGCGCGAGCGCCTGCGCAAGTGTGCGCACCTGCTCGGGCTCGGTGACGACTACGCGCTGCACCCGGGCGCCGAACCGAAGCGCGTGCTTGAGCGCGTGCAGACCCTCGAGCACGGCCAGCTCGGGGTCGCGGCGGGCGTCGTGGAAGACCCCTTGCAGGGCGGCTGTCGAAGCTCGCGAACGAGCACCGGGCGGGGATTGCACGCAGCTATCTTCTCAGGGCCCTGGGGGGACAGGAAACGCGCCCCTCGCCCCCGCCGGGCCACCATGACTAGGGCTAGCTCTCAGCGCAGCAGTGGTGTGGGAGGATCGAGAAGTTCGTCAATGACCTACTCAACCCCGTGGGGCGGGCAAAGGCGGTGCTGGACCTTTGGCCGAAAGTCCAGCTAGCGGATTGGACCTGCTAGTGTGGCAACGCCACGGTATTCGCCGTGGCACATGCGCTTCTCTCGTTTTCCCATCTGTGCCTCTTCGGCGCTCTGCGCACCGGTTGTCCTCGCCGCTCTGACCGCTCTGACGCTCCCAGCGGGTGCGCTCGGAGGACCCACGCCGAAGCCGAGCCACCAGCCGGTCACGACGCTCGGCACGCTCGTGCAGCTTTCCGGGTCGAGCGGGTGCCTGGTCGACCGCTCCGCACCTCGCGCCGGCTGTCAATCCGTACGCGCGCTGCGTGGACCCGCCCCGTTCCTCGGCTCCGAGGCGATCGCGATCAGCCCGGATGGCCGCAACGTCTACGTTGCCTCATCGACCAGCAACGCGATCGCGGTCTTCAGGCGCAACGCGCGCACCGGCCATCTGACCCAGGGCCCGGGTGTCGCGGGATGCATTGCTGCGCAGGGCGCTGGCGGTTGCGCGACCGGGATCGGCCTGGAAGGCCCCAACTCGGTGGCGGTCAGCCCGGATGGACGGAACGTCTACGCCACGTCCCTGAACAGCAACGCGGTCGACGTCTTCGCTCGCAACCCTTCCACCGGCGCACTCACACAGGCGAGCCCCAGCACCGGCGGCGGCTGCATCGCCAACGTCCCAACCGCTGGCTGCGGCACCGGCCGCGCGCTCGAGGGCCCGGACGTGGTGGTGGTCAGCCCCGATGGGCGCAACGTCTACGTGGGCGCCTTCCATGGCAACTCGATCGCCGTGTTCACCCGCGACCCTTCGACCGGCGCGCTCGCCCAGGCGGCCGGCACGAGTGGTTGCATCGCCTACACCCCGATCGCCAACTGCGCCACCGGCGTCGCGCTGGCGTCTCCGGAGGGCATGGCGATCAGTCCCGACGGCGACAACGTCTACGTCGCGGCCGCGCTCTCGAACGCCCTCGACGTCTTCGCGCGCAACCCGTCCACCGGCGCCCTTACGCAGGCGAGCGGCGGCGCCGGCTGCATTGTGCAGACCCCGCTCACGGGCTGCACGACCGGGGTGCAGCTCGGCGGCGCGGACGCCGTGGCGGTCAGCCCCGACGGCGGCGACGTCTACGTGACATCGGTCTTGAGCAACAGCGTGACCTCGTTCACGCGCACGCCGAGCACCGGCCAGCTGGCCCAGCAGACCGGCACCTCCGCGTGCGTGCTCTACGTGCTGGCCGTCGGCTGCTCGCTCGGCCAGGCGCTCAGCGCGCCCGAGGGGCTCGCCGTCTCTCCCGACGGCGCGAGCGTCTACGCGACGGCCTTCGCCTCGGGCGCGATCGACGCCCTCGATCGCAGCGCCGAATCGGGCGTGCTGACGCAGAAGCCCCGCCGCGCGGGCTGCCTGGCCGTGGGCGTGCCGCAGAGCTGCGCGCGCGGGCGCGGACTGCGCGGCGTCAGCTCGATCGCCGTCAGCCCCGACGGCAGGTACGTCTACTCGGCGGCGTTTGCGTCGAAAGCCCTCAGCGTCTTCAAACGGGTCACCAAGACGATCTCGCGCAGGCGGCGCTGAGATCGAAAAGGAGCGGTCATGGACAGAGCGGACAGCGATTCCAAGCAGGTTGGGGCACCTCCGCAGCACGACGAGGACGAGCGGGAGGGGATCACCCGCGGCGATCTGCTGAAGACGGCGGCCGTCGCCGCGCCTGGCATTCTGCTCGGCGGCCGCGCGACCGCAGCCGCCGCCGCGACACGCCCAAAGCCCCGCCGCGCAGCGCCCACCGGCAGGATCGCGGGCATGAACGTGCTGCTCTTCCTGACCGACCAGCAGCGCGCGATCCAGCACTTCCCGCCCGGCTGGTCGGCGCGCAACCTGCCTGGCGTGACGCGGCTGCAGGCACACGGCTTGACGTTCGAGCGCGCGTTCACGAACGCGTGCATGTGCTCGCCCGCGCGCTCGACGCTGATGTCCGGCTACTTCCCCGCCCAGCACGGCGTCAAGTACACGCTCGAGACCGACATGCCCTCCCCCGAATACCCGCAGGTCGAGCTCGCGACCTCTTTCGCCAACCCCGCGACGGTCGTGGCGGCCGCCGGCTACACCCCCGTCTACAAGGGCAAGTTCCACTGCAACAAGCCTGCCAACGGCGCGACCTGGGTCCCCTCCGATGTCAACCAATACGGGTTCACCCGCTGGGATCCGCCGGACGCAGGCGCCAACCAGGACGTCCCGGAGGAGGGCGGCGGGATCCACGACAACGACGGCCGGTTCATGAACTCCCAGGGCACCCCGGAAGCGGGCACCGAAGGTGCGCTCCAGTACCTCAGCTCCACAGCCGTGCACGACCAGCCGTTCTTCGTGGTCGTCTCACTCGTCAACCCCCACGACGTGCTGTTCTACCCCAAGACCTACACCGAAGGTGGTTACGACGACTCGTGGCTGACAGGCGAGATCGAGGTGCCCGCGACCGCCGAGGAAGACCTCTCGACCAAGCCCACCGTCCAGGAGCAGTTCCTGCGCCTGTTCAACGCCTCCGGACCGATCCCCACGCCGCAGCTGAAGCGCAACTACCTGAACTTCTACGGCAACCTGATGCGCTCCTCGGACGCCTACCTCGTCAAGATCCTCGACACGCTCGCTGCCACCGGCCTGCTCGAGAACACGCTCGTGATCGCGACCGCCGACCACGGTGAGATGGGCACAGCCCACGGCGGCCTGCGCCAGAAGAACTTCAACTTCTACGAGGAGTCCACGCGCGTCCCGCTGGTCTACTCCAACCCGCGCCTGTTCCCCCGCCCCCGCACGAGCGACGCGCTCGTCTCACACGTCGACTTCCTACCCACGCTCGCCAGTCTTGTCGGCGCCCCCGCCTCGGCGCGCTCCGCCTGGCAGGGAATCGACTACTCCGATCAGATCCTCAGCGCCGCGCCGTCTTCGCCGCAGGACTGCACCATCTTCACCTACGACGACTGGCAGTCCGGGCAGGCGAAGGGGCCCTACCCCGAGCCGCCCAACCACGTCGTCTCGATCCGCGAACAGCGCTACAAGCTCGCCCGCTACTACGACGCCGCGGGCAAGGTGCCAGACCAGTGGGAGATGTACGACCTCAAGGCCGATCCCCTGGAGCGCACGAACCTCGCGTACAGGGGACACAAGCGCACGCCGACGCAGGATCGCGAATACAAGCGGCTGCGGCGCAAGCTGGTCGAGGTCGAACAGATGCGTCTGCAGCCGCTGAGCTGAGCAACGCCCGGCGTTCGCCCCGAGATCGGCGTTCGCCGTGTGCTACGCCGCTTCGTCAAGCAACAGCCTCCCGCCGGGACTCGCGCAAAGCGGCAGCGATTTCAGGGGTTTGACACGGCTGCCAAGACCGGGCGCCATGTCTGCGTCATCCGCTCAGGCCGCGGCTTCGTGGACCTCGATGGCGGCGGCTGCTGTGGCCACCACTCCGGCCAGGTCTTGAGCTCGGCGACGCGGCGGGTCGCCAGATAGTCCTCGCGGCAGCGGTCGATCATCCTGTAGACGCGTCGTGGCATCTCGGTGCGGTCGGGCTTGGTGCCGCCGCCGAGCCCGCGCTGACGAGTCTCGTCGCCGATGTCCGCTACAACCCTGCCGTGGTCGCGCATCGCCCAGCCTCTTCCCCGACAGCAGCGCCGTTCACGAAGGGCGAGGTCAACCGGGCGGGTGTGCTGCTGCTCGACCTCCGCGAACGGATGCAGCGGGATGGTGCCGAGCGCGCCATCGCAGACTCCGACGAACAGAAGCTCGACGAGGCGTGGGAGGCCCTGACGTGGTGGCGCAGCCTGCACGCGCGCTCGCTGTCCGCGGTGGCTGCGAACCTCCGCTACCACGTTGACCGCAGCGATGCTCGCGTGCGCGATTGAGCCGCCCTGGGTTCCACGGAGACCGTTTTTGTAGGTTCCCTACGTTCATTGCGTGGGTGTGGTTGCCCGGTTTTTCGCAGCGTATAGTTCCTCGACCTCTCGGGGTGGCCGGTCGCCGAGAGATTCGTGCAGTCGAGTGTTGTTGAACCAGGCGACGTATCTGACGATCGCGAGCTCGAGCTGGCTTCTGCTGGCCCAGGTGCGGTCTGTGATGAGCTCGGTCTTGAAGGTGTCGACGAAGCTCTCGGCGGCTGCGTTGTCGTAGGCGTCGCCGACTGTCCCGATCGAGGCGAGTACGTCGTGGTCGTCCAGGAGCTGGGTGTAGTCGAACGACGTGTATTGGCTGCCGGCGTCCGAGTGTGCCACGAGCGAGACGTCTGCTCCGGGGGCTCGCTGATGCAAAGCCATCCTGAGAGCGTCCAAGACGAGATCGGTGCGCATATGCCCAGCGAACTGCCAGCCGACGATCATCCGGCTGTAGGCGTCGATCACGAAGCTGAAGAACACCAGGCCCTCCCAGCACCTGAGATACGTGAAGTCTGCGAACCACTTCTCATCCGGCCGGGACGCTGTGAAGTCGCGCTGCACCCTGTCAGGACTGCGCAGCGTCGCCGGGTCGGCCGTGGTGGTCCGCCACGGCTTGCCCCTGCGCTTGGCGCCCTGAATGCCGTTCTGGCGCATCAGGCGTTCCACCCGGCTGCGGCCGGCCTGCTCGCCCTCGCGAAGGAGCGCCTTCCACATCCGCCGCGACCCGTAGGCGCAGTAGTTCGCGGCGTGCAGCTCTTCGATCACGCCGAGCAGCCGCTCATCCTCGACGGCCCGCGCTGAGCGCTCTCCGGTCGCCCGCTGGTAGTAGGCGGACGCCGACACGCCCAGGGTCTCGCAGATCGGCTCGACCCCGAAGCGCTCACGATGCTCGTCGAGGAACGCGCTCACTTCGGACGGTGTGGATCGAGCTCGCCCGCGAAAAACACGCTCGCGGCCTTCAGGATCTCATTCGCTCGGCGCAGCTGCGCAACCTCACGACGCAAGGATTTGATCTCCTCGCGCTCCTGGCTGCTCAGGACGTCTTTGCGCCGGCCCTCATCAGCTTCGGTCTGCCGGACGTGTTTGCGAAGCGTCTCGCTCTCGATCCCGAGATCCCTCGCGACGTGCGCGATAGGACGCCCAGACTCGAACACCAGACGCGCTCCGCGGTCCAGCAACTCCTTTGAATACTTCCTCGCATGTGCCATGAGCCGAGACTTCTCCCTCCACCAGGCAAACCCTGGCCCCGAAGTCTCCGTCAAACACGGGATGGCTCAGGCCTACCATGAAGCGTGTGAGCAGCCTACTCGACATCAGTTCCGCCGAACGCGAGCAGATTCGTGTGGACTTCTACCGCGCGCATCGCGTGCAGGACGGCTTTTCTTCGGTTGCCGTGCGGCGCGACCCCGAGCGGCGAGACGCATGGTTCCTCGATGTCGGAGCGACTGGGCCGGTCGATGTTCCGTCCAGCTACCGCGGGCTCACGGTGCGAGTCAAACAAGCACACGGCGCGATCAACGCCGTGGCCCGCCTCGACCAAGTCGTCTGAAGCTGGCGCCGCGGCCTCCATCGCCGCCCGACCTTCCCCGCCCGTAGCCGGCCGGTAAGCTTTGCTCCAGAGCTTCGTCGGGTCGGGTACGTATCATCGACTTGTGCTTACGGTTGCTAAGGCAGCGCAGCGGGTGGGCCGGAGTCCCGGGACGGTCCGTCGGTGGATACGCGAGGGCCAGCTGCAGGCTGAGACGGTAGGTGGGCAGCACCTGATCGATCCAGGCGCCGTCGATGAGGTGCGGGGCGCGATGTATCCGATGCTGCCCCTACCGCCTGAGTGGCAGAAGCTGGAGGATGGGACGCCGGCACCGAATTGGGTCGCGGCCTTCGCATTGTCGCGGCTCGGGCGCTGAAGCTCGTGCTGCCCAACGTCGATCCGGAGACCGAGCCAGGGGAACAGACCGAGTTCTCGGTCCAGATCTCGGAGACGGAGCGAGTCCAGGACCCAAAGACTGGCGTGTTCAATCACGAGCACAAGCCGGGGTGCCGCGAGTTCGAGTGGCGTGGGACCGCCTCAAGCAGGGATGCGGCACACGAGGCAGCCATGGCCGCGTTCCAAGCGCACTACGGCAATCGCCCCGTCTACTTCCGTTCCCTGACGCAACCCTGAGCGGCAGGCGCGGTACGGGCGCCTCGGTCTGGCCAGCCGCCCGTGGTTTTGTCAGCCACACCGCCGGTTGTGTGCACCACGACTGACGGCGCCTTGTCCGCCTGGGCCGTCGGGATAAGGTGGTACTGCAAGACGTAGCCGAGGCTCTCCGCGTAGCGATCGACGGTTGATATCTTCGCGTCGGCTGCGGTGGTCTCCAAGCGCGCGACGAAGGACTGCGAGGTCTCCATTGCCGCGGCGACAGCGGTCTGCGAGTGCCGCTGCTCCTCGCGCTGGGCGGCCAGGGCACGCAGCAGCTCGCGGCGACGGCGAGCCGCGTCCAGCAACCGCGGGAACTCGGGGTTGCGCGCCGTGCGCTTGTCGATGATCTTGTCCAGGAAATCGCGCTCGGGCATGAACTTTGCCTGTCTTCTGAGTGGCATCGATACCTATAGCGGTATCTCTTTCTGGAGATAGGCTAGCACGTCTCAACTGTGGCAGCGGACGCCCGCCGCGCGTAATGCACGTGGATCGGGCACCATGTCCGCGGACCCCCGCATGAGGCGGGGAGCGCGCCGGATCGCTCAAGCCGCGGCTTCGTGGACCTCGATGGCGGCGTGGCGCTTGCCGCTGCGGGGCTGGGACTTGATGCGCACGTCGATGTATACGTCGAGGGCCTCGGCGACGTCGGCGATGGTCCCGAGGTTGGGAACGGTGCCCTTGCCGGCGAGCAGTCGGGAGACGACGGGTCGCTTGACGCCGAGGCGTCGTGCCACCTCGGCCTTGGTCATCTGCTTGGCCTCGCGGATGTCCTCCAACTGCTTGAGAAGCTTGGCCGATGCGACGAGCTTCGCGAGGTCGCGCTCGAAGGACGCGCGCTCCTCCTCGGTCGCGTAGGTCTTGCCGAGGAAGTCAGCGAAGACGGCACTCTGATCGGTTTGCTTCATCGTCGTCTCCTTACGGGTTTCCCGTAGCGTAGCATGAAAGCTACGCAAGACGGGCACCGGGCTCAACTGCGCGGCTGCGGCCACCACTCCGGCCAGGTCTTGAGCTCGGCGACGCGGCGGGTCGCCAGATAGTCCTCCCGGCAGCGGTCGATCATCCTGTATACGCGTTGAGGCATCTCGGTGCGGTCAGGCTTGGTGCCGCCGCCGAGCAGCACAACCGCCGGGCCGCGGGGGAGCGCCTTGCGGTCGAGCAGGCAGAACGGACGGTAGAGGACACGGTTGTGCTCGTCGCGCGCCTCGAAGATGCCGCTCATGTCCACGTCGCCCCTCTTGGCCGGCTTATGCATCAGCCGCCACCGCTTGGTGCCGGTCGGGAACTCCAAAGGCCCCATCTGCACGACCGCGAGGACGGTCAACAGCAGCTCACGTCGCGGCTGATCCGGGACCTCGGCCCCGCCGAGGTATTCGAGCGCCGGGCGCTTCCCGTCGTCCGTTTGGTACACGGCGACCCGCCAACTCTCGCCGACGGCAGTAGAGCGCGCCATGTTGGAGCTCATATGGCTGGAGGGACTCTGACAGAATGCCAGCGTGCCCGCCCTTTCCACGCAGAAACGCCCAGGGGGCGCGTCGGTGACGCGGATCACACACCTCGGCCTCAGCAACTGGCGCAACTTTCCCAAGGTCGATGTCGATCTCGCGGGACGAGCGTTTCTGGTCGGGCCGAACGCGTCGGGCAAGTCCAATTTCTTGGATGCAATCCGGTTCCTGCACGACATAGTGGCAGTGGGAGGCGGATTCGCCGACGCTGTCGGGAAGCGAAACGGCGTCTCTGCGTTGCGCTCGCTCGCCGCCCGTCGGTATCCCGACGTGGAGCTTCGCATCGCCCTCGGAACCGACGAGAGTCCACGTGCGTGGGAGTACGAGGTCAGCTTCGCGCAGAACAACCAGCAACGCCCCTACCTCAAGAAGGAGATCGTCCGTGAGCAGGGCCAAGAGCGGCTGAGCCGACCTGAAGCCGAGGACGAAGACGACCCCGCGCGGTTGGGCCAGACCTTTCTCGAGCAGGTCAATGCAAACCGTCAATTTCGGTTCGTGGCTGATTTCTTGCGCACAGTGCGTTATTCGCACATCGTCCCGCAGCTCGTGCGTGAGCCCGACCGGTCGATCGGCAGGACCGACGATCCGTACGGCGGCGATTTCATCGAGCAGATCGCCAACACGCCGGAGCGGACTCGTCGGGCGCGTCTGCGCCAAATCGTTGAGGCTCTGAAGATCGCCGTTCCACAGCTCGAGACGCTTGCGCTGGCCCAGGATGTGAGAGGCGTATATCACCTGCAGGGCAGGTACGAACATTGGAGACCCCAAGGCGCGTGGCAGTCCGAGGCTGACTTCTCGGATGGGACTCTGCGTCTGCTGGGGCTGCTCTGGGCGCTGCTCGAACGCGGCGGGCCGCTGCTGCTGGAGGAGCCCGAGTTGTCCCTCCATCCGGCTGTGGTCCGATACGTGCCGCAAATGCTCGCCCGTATGCAATCTCGTGCCGGTCGCCAGGTGATCGTGAGCACGCACTCGCCGGAGTTGCTCCAGGATGAGGGGATTGGGCTCGACGAGGTTCTCCTCTTGATGCCCCAGAACGAGGGCACCACGGTACAGCCCGCTTCCGAGGGATCGGAGATTTCGTCGCTGCTCGACGGCGGCCTGAATGTTGCGGACATCGTTATTCCCATAACTCGCCCACAGCGGGCCGAGCAGCTTTCGTTCTTCCCTGCCGACTAGCCGTGAACGCTGTCCCTGCACCTGTCTCCGGCGCCGTCGAGGGGATCGTGGACGAGGCGATCGTTCGGACCCTCTTGGAGCACACGGGCCGAGAGGCTGGGACGATCTATGTTCAAGGCGGCAAGCCGAAGCTACTTGCAAAGCTCGCGGGGTTCAACGCGGCGGCGCGCTTCAGCCCGTGGGTCGTCGTCGTCGACCTGAACGGTGACGCCGCGTGTGCACCAGATTTCGTCAGCGAGACGATCCCGGCGCCATCCGCAAACATGATCTTCAGAGTTGCCGTCAGACAGGCAGAGGCGTGGCTCATGGCTGACCGAGAGAGCTTGGCGCGTTACCTACGTGTCAGCCAAGCACTTGTGCCGAAAGATCCGGAGGGCGAGGTTGATGCGAAGCGGACGATGGTGAATGTCGCCCGGGCATCGAGCGACAGGCGCGTGAGGCAGGACATGGTGCCGACATCTGGAGGTGGCCGCAAGACCGGGCCCAACTACGCTGGGCGACTCATCGAATTTGCTACGCAGCGTTGGCGCCCTGACGTCGCTGCCGAACGAGCCGACAGCCTGAGTCGCTGCCTGCGACGTCTAGCCGACTCGTAGAGCGACGCGCCCGGGCCGATTCGAACGGCCGACCTCTCGCTCCGGAGGCGAGCGCTCTATCCACTGAGCTACGGGCGCAGGAGGGCCGTCGAAGACGGCGTAACTGCACCCGCGAAGCTTAGCGACAGCGAGCAGGCTCCACCCGACGCTCTGAGGGTCGGGCGGCCCCGGCGCGAGCCTCCCAGCGCCACGCGCCGCTACCGTTGCCGGCATGGAGATGTCCATGTTCTTCGCAGGAACCGGCGGCTCGGTGCCGAGCCCCCGGCGCGGGCTGCCCGCGGTGCTGGTGCGCCACGGGGGCGACAGGCTGCTGTTCGACTGCGGCGAGGGGACGCAGCGCCAGCTGCTGCGGTCGGTGGGGCTGGCGGACGTGGAGTGCGTGTTCATCACGCACTTCCATGCCGACCACTGGCTGGGGCTGCCGGGGATGCTGAAGTCCTTCGCGCTACGCGACCGCGAGCAGCCCCTGAGCGTGTACGGGCCGGCGGGGCTGAGGGAGCTGATGGCCCAAACACGCTTCATCTACGGGCGGCGGCTGCCGTACGAGCTACAGGTCGTTGAGCTCGAGCCGGCGCAGGCGGTCGAGCGCGAGGGCTACAGCGTGACGCCGGTCCCGGTGCAACACCGGGCCGCCTCGGCCGTGGGGTACGCGCTCGTGGAGGACGCCCGCCCGGGGCAGCTCGACCCGGAGCTCGCGGAGCGGCTGGGGGTGCGACCGGGGCCGGACTTCGGGCGGCTGGTGCGCGGGGAGAGCGTGAACGGGGTCGCCCCCGAGCAGGTGGTGGGCCCCACGCGGGAGGGCCGCAAGGTGGTGATCTCCGGCGACACGGCACCGTGCGAGGCGCTGGCGGTGGCCGCCCACCAGGCGGACGTGCTGGTGCACGAGGCGACGTTCGTCGAGGAGGAGGGCGAGCGGGCGCGCCAGACGGGCCACAGCACCGCGCGCCAGGCCGCGCAGGCTGGCGCGGGACGCGGAGGTGAGGATGCTCGTGCTGACCCACCTCTCGACGCGGTACTCCGGCGGGGAGGTCCAGAGCGAGGCCCGCGCGGTGTTCGCCCCCACGGAGGTCCCCCGGGACTTCGACGCGGTCGAGGTCCCGTTCCCCGAGCGCGGGCCCGCGCGGCTGGTCCGGTGGTCCAACCGCCCGCCAGCGGTGCCCACCGGCGCTGGAGCGGGTGGCGCGGAGGGCGCCGGCGAGCGCGCGCAGGGCGAGGAGGCCGGCGGTGGGGCGGGGGTCCGCACCCCGCAGGACACCGAGACGGTCGCGTCCTCGATAATCCCATGAGCTTGTCTCGTCGCACAGAACCGAGTCCCCGCCGCAGGAGCTCAGCGTGAGCTCGCCCCCACTCGTTCGTGCTCCCGCTCGCGCCGCCGAGCTGCTGCTGCGCGACGTCCACCTGTTCGACCCACGCGCGGGTCTGGACGCGCGCTACGACCTGCTGGTACGCGGCGGTGTCATCGCAGAGGTGGGCGCACCGGGGACGCTCCCCGCGGACGGCGAGGCGGCGGTGGAGGTGGTCGAGGGTGGCGGGCGGCTGCGCGCGGTGCCGGCCTTCTTCGACCCCCACGTGCACCTGCGCAGCCCCGGCGAGGAGCACAAGGAGGACATCGAGAGCGGTACCCGCGCGGCCGCCGCGGGGGGGTACGGGGCGGTGGTGGCGATGCCCAACACGAAGCCGCCGACGGACTCCCCAGAACGGCTGCGGGCCGTGCGGGAGACCGCCGCGCAGCAGGCGCACGTGCCGGTCGGCTTCCTGCCGGCGATCACCAGGGGTCTCAACGGGGAGCAGCTGACGGAGATGGCCGCGCTGCGCGAGCACGGCGCGGTGGGCTTCACCGACGACGGGAACCCCGTCGCGAGCGCGGGGGTGCTGCGCGAAGCGCTCCAGCAGCAGCGCACGTGCGGCGGCGTGGTGGCGCTGCACGAGGAGGACCGGACGCTCTCGCGCGGGGGCGCCGTGCACGAGGGCGCCCTCAGCACGGAGCTCGGGATCCCCGGCGTACCGTGCGCGAGCGAGGCGAGCATGGTCGCGCGCGACGCGGTCCTCGCCGGGAGCGAGGGTGGGCGCGTGCACTTCCAGCACCTCAGCTGCGCCGCCTCGGCGCAGGCGCTCGTGGCCGCGAAGGCCCGCGGCGTGAGGGTGAGCGCCGAGGTGACGCCCCATCACCTGCTGCTGACCGAGGAGGCCGTACGCGGAGCGGATGCGCACGGGGACGCCCACCCGGACACCCGCGCGAAGATGAACCCCCCGCTCGCCACCGAGGCGGATCGGAAGGCACTCGTGGAGGCGCTGCGCGCGGGCACCATCGACTGTGTGGCCACCGACCACGCCCCGCACGCCAGCGCGGAGAAGGCGCTTCCGTTCACCGAGGCCCCGATGGGCACGACCGGCCTGGAGACCGCGTTCGCGGCGCTGTACACAGAGCTGGTGCTGCCCGGCGTGCTCGGCCTCGACCTCCTCGTCGAGCGGATGACCGCGGGCGCAGAGCTGTTCGAGCTGCCCGTCCCGACGATCGCACCGGGCGAGGAGGCGAACGTCACGCTCATCGATCTCGACGCCGAGTGGGTGGCGGGCGAGCACGGCTGGCAGAGCCGCTCGGAGAGCTCGCTGCTTCGCGGGCCGGCGCCTGCGCGGACGAGTACTGCTGACTGTGGCCGCGGGCGCGGTCGCGTACCGCGCGCTGGTGCAGGGGTCGGGCGCCGGCGTCGAAGGCCGGGCGGTGGCGGTATGAGCCTGCTTTCCCGCGAGCGCACCGCGCTGGTCGTGGTGGACGTGCAGGAGGCGTTCCGCCCGTACGCGTCCTTCGCGGGCGTGGCGCAGTCCTGTGCAAAGCTCGTGCAGGGGGCACGCATCCTGGGGCTCCCGGTGCAGGTCAGCGAGCAGTACCCGAAGGGCCTCGGCCACACCGCGCCAGAGGTGGGCCTGGGGGAGGGCGAGCCCCGGATCGAGAAGAGCGTCTTCTCGGCCGCGCGCGCGGAGGGCTTCGACCTCGCGGGGCGCGAGCAGGCGGTGGTGTGCGGGATCGAGACCCACGTGTGCGTGTCGCAGACCGTCCACGACCTGCTGGAGCGTGGCGTGGAGGTGCACGTGCCGGCCGACGCGGTGGGTTCGCGCCACGAGGTGGACTACGAGCGGGGCCTGGAGCGCATGGAGCGCGCGGGAGCGGTCGTGACCACGGTCGAGGCGGCCCTGTTCGAGCTGCTGGAGCGCGCGGGCACCCCGGAGTTCAAGGAAGTGCAGAGGCTCATACTGTGACCGAAGCCGGGAGACACTCGCCTGTGGCTCGCATCCCCGTTTCGGCCAACCCGCCTGCGTACGTACTCTTGGAGGACGGAGCCCGCTTCGACGGCGAGGCGTGCGGGGCGCAGGGCAGCGCGGTGGGGGAGGTGGTGTTCACGACGGGGATGTCGGGCTACCAGGAGTCGGTCAGTGACCCCTCGTACGCCGGCCAGCTGATCACGTACACGTACCCACACATAGGCAACTACGGCGTGAGCGCGGAGGCGATGGAGTCAGAGCGCCCGTGGGCGCGCGGCACGATCATGCGTGAGGCGTGCGACCGCGAGGACGCCCCGGGCGCGGAGGGGGGGTGGCTGGCGTGGCTGACCGACTGCGGGGTGCCGGCGATCACCGGGGTGGACACACGCGCGCTGGTGCGCCACATCCGCGAGGCGGGGGCGATGCGCGGGGGGATCTTCCCGGCGAGCGTGGCCCCAGCCGACGCGCACACGCAGATCGAGGCCGAGCCGCGGATGGACGGGCAGGATCTCGCGGCGAGCGTGAGCCCGAGCAAGGTCAGCCATCACGGCGACGGGGAGGGTCCGCGGATCGCGGTGATCGACACGGGGATCAAGGACTCGATCGTGCGCCACCTCGTGGCGCGGGGTGCGCGGGTGGCGCTGCACCCGTGCGCAACCTCCGCGGCAGAGCTGCTGGCGAGCGAGCCGGACGCCGTGCTGCTCGCCAACGGCCCCGGCGACCCGGCGGCGGTGGAGTACGTGACGCAGACCGTCCGCGAAGTGGTCGGACGCAAGCCGGTGTGGGGGATCTGCCTCGGCCACCAGCTGCTGTGCAGGGCAGTGGGCCTGAAGACGTTCAAGCTCCCGTTCGGCCACCGCGGCGCGAACCACCCGGTGAAGGACCTGCAGACGGGCCGCGTGGAGATCACATCCCAGAACCACGGCTTCGCGGTGGTGGGCCCGAGCGGGAAGGGCACGATCGAGGGCACCAAACCCGTCCGCTGGCAGACCGACTTCGGCGCGGCGCAGCTGACGCACGTGAACCTGTACGACCGCACCGTCGAGGGCCTCGAACTGCTGGACGTGCCGGGCGGCTCGGTGCAGTACCACCCCGAGGCGGGGCCCGGCCCGCACGACAGCGTGTACCTGTTCGACCGCTTCCTGGAGCGGATCGCGGAGGCCGGAGCGTGAGGCACACACGGGGGAAGAGATTTGATGAGGACCCCCAAGGGGGGGTCCCAGCGGCGTTCGTTGCGCGGAACGGGGGCTTGTGCTGATGCCCCGGCGCGAGGACATCCACAAGATCCTGATCCTCGGCTCGGGCCCGATCGTGATCGGGCAGGCCGCGGAGTTCGACTACTCCGGGGTGCAGGCGTGCAAGGTGCTGCGCGAGGAGGGGTACGAGGTGGTGCTCGTGAACTCCAACCCCGCGACGATCATGACCGACCCGGAGATGGCGGACGCCACGTACGTCGAGCCGCTGCTGCCCGGCCCGGTGGCGCAGGTGATCGAGCGCGAGCGCCCCGACGCGCTGCTACCAACGCTCGGCGGACAGACGGCGCTGAACCTCGCCAAGGCGCTGCACGACGACGGCACGCTGGAGCGCTGCGGGGTGGAGCTGATCGGCGCGAACTACGAGGCGATCACGTGCGCGGAGGACCGCGAGCTGTTCGGCGCGGCGATGGCGCGGGCGGGCCTGCAGATGCCGGCCAACGCGGTGGTCTCGAGCTGGGACGAGCAGGAGCAGCGCTTCGACGTCAAACGCGGGGTGGGGCGTGCGCAAGGCGTGATGCACGAGGTCGGGCTGCCGTGCATCGTGCGCCCCGCGTACACGCTCGGCGGGCGCGGGGGCGGCGTGGCGCGCACCCCCGAGGAGTTCCGCACAGCCGTCGCACGGGGCCTGGAGGCCTCGCCGATCGGCCAGGTGCTGCTCGACCAGTCGGTGCTCGGGTGGGGGGAGTTCGAGCTGGAGGTGATGCGCGACCGCGCGGACAACGTGGTGGTCGTGTGCTCGATCGAGAACGTCGACCCGATGGGCGTGCACACGGGCGACTCGGTGACGGTGGCCCCCCAGCAGACGCTCTCAGACCGCCTCTACCAGCGCCTGCGCGACCAGGCGATCGCGGTGATCCGCGCGGTCGGCGTGGAGACCGGCGGCTCCAACGTGCAGTTCGCGGTCAACCCGCAGACCGAGGAGGTGCACGTGATCGAGATGAACCCCCGCGTCTCGCGCTCCTCGGCGCTGGCCTCCAAGGCGACGGGCTTCCCGATCGCGAAGATCGCCGCGCGTCTGGCGGTGGGGTACCTGCTGGAGGAGATCCCCAACGACATCACCCGCCTCACCCCCGCGTGCTTCGAGCCGACGATCGACTACGTGGTGGTGAAGTGGCCGCGGTTCGCGTTCGAGAAGTTCCCGGGCGTGGAGCCCACGCTCTCCACGCACATGAAGTCGGTGGGCGAGGCGATGGCGATCGGGCGCACCTTCGGCCAGGCGTTCGCCAAGGCGCTGCGCTCGCGCGAGCTCGACAAGACCCCGCGCCTGGGCGAGGTCGGCGAGGCCGAGCTGCTGGAGAGCCTCGCCACCCCTTCGCCCGAGCGCTTCGAAGTGGTCCTCGAGCTCTTCCGCCGCGGCGCCGAGGTGGAGGCGGTCCACGAGCGCACCGCGGTGGACCCGTGGTTCCTGCACGAGCTGCGCGCGCTCGCCCAGGACCCCGAGGCGCCCTTCGCGGGGGAGCGCACCTACAAGGCGGTGGACACGTGCGCCGCGGAGTTCCCCGCGAGCACCCCCTACTACTACTCCGCGTGGGAGCGCCCGCCGGCCCCCTCGGCCCCCCCGCCCGCGGGCGAGGACCCCGCACCCGCGTCCGAGCCACGCGCGCCCGCCCACGAGGTCCAGCGCGGCGAGCGCCCCTCGGTGGTGATCCTCGGCGCGGGCCCCAACCGCATCGGCCAGGGCATCGAGTTCGACTACTGCTGCGTGCACGCCGCGCAGACCGTGCGCGAGTCCGGACGCGACGCGGTGATGGTCAACTGCAACCCCGAGACCGTCTCCACCGACTACGACACCTCCGACCGCCTCTACTTCGAGCCGCTCACGCTCGAGGACGTGCTCGGCGTGGTCGAGGTCGAGCAGCCGGAGGGCGTGATCGTGCAGTTCGGCGGACAGACCCCCCTGAAGCTTGCTGCCGGGCTCGCCGCCGCGGGCGTGCCGCTGCTCGGCACAAGCGTCGAGGCGATCGACCTCGCCGAGGACCGCGGGCGCTTCGGGGAGCTGCTCGGCCGCCTCGGCTACCAGGCCCCTCCGTTCGCCACCGCGCGCTCGGTGCAGGAGGCGCTGCAGAGAGGCGCCGAGGTCGGCTACCCGCTGCTGGTGCGCCCCTCCTACGTGCTGGGGGGCCGCGCGATGGAGATCGTGTACTCGCCCGAGGGACTTGCTGACTACCTACGTCGTGAGCTACCCGCCCCGGGTACGCCCGACGAACGCACCCACCCCGCTGCCGGGGCGGGGCACACCGCTGACGCTGCACGCCCCCCGGGGACGAACGACGAACGCCCCCCTCCAAATCAAAAAAACGGCACGACCATCTACCTCGACCGGTTCCTGGAGAACGCGATCGAGGTCGACGTCGACGCGCTGTGCGACGGGCGGGAGACGTGGGTCGGCGGCATCATGCAGCACGTCGAGGAGGCCGGAGTGCACTCCGGGGACTCCGCGTGCGTGCTGCCCCCGCACTCGCTCGGGGGGGCCATGCTCGAGCAGATCCGCGAGGCCACGCGCGAGCTCGCGCTGAACATCGGGGTGGTGGGCCTGCTCAACGTGCAGTACGCGGTGGTGGACGGGCAGCTGTACGTACTGGAGGCCAACCCCCGCGCCTCGCGCACCGTGCCGTTCGTCTCGAAGGCCGTGGGGCTGCCGCTCGCGAAGCTCGCCTGCCGCGTGCAGCTGGGAGAGTCGATCGCCGCGCTGCGCCTGACCGAAGCCGGGAGACACCGGCCTCCGGCCGGCATCCCCGTTTCGACCGAAGCCGGGAGACACCGGCCTCCGGCCGGCATCCCCGTTTCGGCCAGCGAGCGCGAAGGGCTCGGCTTCGGCGGCTACGTCTCGGTCAAGGAGGCCGTGCTGCCGTTCGACCGCTTCGAGGGGGCCGACGCGGTGCTCGGTCCCGAGATGCGCTCCACCGGGGAGGTGATGGGGATCGCGCGCGACTTTCCCACCGCGTTCGCCAAGGCCCAGGCCGCCGCCGGCTGCCCGCTGCCGCTGCGCGGCACCGCGTTCATCTCCGTCACCGACGCCGACAAGGCCGGCGCGTTCGCGATCGCCCAGTCGCTGCACGACAACGGCTTTCGCATCCTCGCCACCCGCGGCACCGCCGAGGCGATCGCGCGCATGGGGATCCCCGTGGAGCCGCTCAACAAGGTCGGCGAGGGCTCCCCCCACGTGGTCGAGTGGATCGAGCGCGGCGACGTGGACCTCGTCGTCAACACCCCCACCGGCTCCGGCGCGCGCACCGACGGGCGGCTGATCCGCCGCGCTGCGGTGACCCGCGGCGTGCCCTGCCTCACCACGCTCGCCGCCGGCGTCTCCGCCGCGCGCGCGATCGCGAGTGCCCGCCAGAGCGGGCCCCCGCCGGTGCTCTGCCTGCAGGAGCTCCACCGCGAGGGCGGCCCTTCCGCGGGCGGCTCGTCCGCGGCGAAGGCGGGCCCCTCACAGCGCAAGGGCGGCTCGGCTGCGGCGAAGGTGACGGCCGCGCCGCGCGGGGACTCCCCCGAGCGCCCCGGGGCCGGGGTGGCGTGACCGATCACAGATCGGCCAGCCCCACGGCTCCCTTCGGCCGGCGCCTGCTGCGCCTCACCGGCAACGAGGAGGTGGGCGCCTACAGGGTGCTGCGCGTCGCTGATCCCCACGGTCCTACTCCCGAGCCTGGCCAGTTCGCGATGCTCGCCGCCGCGGAGCGGTGGGGGGGAGGGGCCGACGAGCGCCCCCACCTGCCCCGCGCCTTCTCCTACGCTCGCGTCACCGCGGAGGGCGAGGCGCACTTCCTGCTCGAGGACGTCGGCCCCGGCACGCAGCGGTTGTGCGAGCTGCGCCCGGGCGAGGAGGTGTGGCTGCTCGGGCCGCTCGGGGTCGGCTTCACGGCTCCTGCCGACGGCCGCCGCGCGATCCTCGTGGGCGGCGGCGCCGGGACCGCGCCGCTGGCGGCCTGGCAGGACGCGCTGGGCGCCCAGGCAACCGTGCTGCTCGGCTTTCGCGACCGCCGCCACGCCACGGGAGCCGCGCTGCTCCGAGACGCCCAGGTGGCCACCGACGACGGTTCCGTCGGGTACCACGGTCTCGTCACCGAGCTGCTCTCGCGCGAGCTCGCGCGAGACTCCCACGCGACCGTCTACGCGTGCGGCCCCGCACCGATGCTCGAGACCGTGCGCGCGCTCGGCGCCGAGCGCTCCATCCCGGCCCAGCTCGCCCTGGAGTCCGGGATGGCCTGCGGCTTCGGCGCGTGCTTCGGCTGCGTTGTGCCCTGCCGCGGCGGGGGCTACCTGCGCGTGTGCGTGGACGGCCCCGTGCTCGACGCCGCACAGTTCGACCACATCGACGCCCACGCGGGGGCGCCGGCATGAGCGTGAACTTCTGTGGCCTGGAGCTCGCCCACCCGGTGATCAACGCGTCGGGTACCTTCGACGTCCCTGCCGCCCGCGCGGCCTTCGGGGAGGCCCTCGACGCCGAGTTCCCGTTCTCCGCGTTCGTGTCCAAGACGATCACGCTGGAGCCTCGCGACGGCAACCCCCCGCCGCGGCTGTGGGAGGCGTCGGCGGGTCTCGTCAACTCGATCGGACTGCCCAACAAGGGCCTGGAGGGCTACCTGGAGCGCGACCTCCCCGAGCTGGCGCGGCTTCCGGTGCCGCTGGTCACCAACGTGATGGGCTCCACTGCCGAGGAGATCGCGACGCTGCTGGAGCGCTGCGAGGAGCGCCCCGAGATCGCGGCGCTCGAGCTCAACGTGTCCTGCCCCAACGTTGCAACCGGCCTCGACGTGGGCGCCGACCCCGCGACGCTCGAGCGGGTCGTGCGCGAGGTGCGTCCCCGTACGTCCAAGCCGTTGATCGTCAAGCTCACCCCGAACGCTGCTGACGTGGCCGCCTGTGCGCTGGCTGCCGAGGCCGGCGGGGCGGATGCCGTGTCGCTGATCAACACGCTACGCGCCACCGCGCTCGCTCCAGAGATGCGTTCAGCTCCACGCGCGTCCTGGCTCGGGGGGGGCAGCGGCGGCCTCTCCGGCCCTGCGATCCGGGCGGTCGCGCTCGCCCAGGTGACCGCCGCCGCAGCGGCCGTCACGATCCCCGTGGTGGGCATGGGCGGGGTGCAGAGCGCCGCCCACGCGCGCGACCTGCTCGACGTGGGCGCCACGCTCGTGGCGGTCGGCACCGAGAGCTTTCGCGACCCCGCTGCCGGCGGGCGCATCGCGCGGGCGCTCGCCGCGGACCGGTTGGGCTGACTGGCTGGGCAGCCAGCGAAACGCTGGACAAAAACCCCTGCAAACACGCCCCCGCACCATCCACCAGCCTCCACATACCTAGACCTCGAGTTGAGCTTTAGGTGAATTGGCGCCTCGCGCCTTGATCGTCGGCCGCGGGTGTGTAGACTCGCCGCCCATGGCCATGGGGACGGGTATGACGCCCACCAAGCACTCGGCGGCGCCTGAGCGCTCACTCAACCAGCGGATGGACGCCCTCGCCAGGGCCAACCTGATCCGCACCGAACGCGCCCGCCTCAAGCGCGACCTGAAGGCGGGGCGGTACTCGATCCACACGCTCCTGCTGAACCCTCCCGAGTACATGGAGACCGCGAAGGTGTTCGACGTGATGCTCGCCGTCCCCAAGTACGGGCGTGTGAAGGTCAACAAGATCCTCGCCCACTGCCGCATCGCCCCCTCCAAGACGATCGGCGGGCTCTCCGAGAGACAGCGCTCGGAGCTGGTTTCCCTGCTGCGTCGCTAGGCCCACTCGGCTCCCCTCGGCCCATCTGGATTCACCCTGCGTTCCACCGGTGGCGGCATTAGGGTGCCGGGAGTGGCGCGCGTCTTCGTTATCACCGGCCCCTCGGGCGTGGGCAAGGGCACGCTCATCCGCGGCCTGATGGAGCGCCTGCCTCAGCTCGAGCTCTCGGTCTCGGCGACCACGCGTCCGGCCCGCCCCGGCGAGCAGGACAGCATCGACTACCACTTCCTCGCCCCCGAGGAGTTCGAGCGTCGCGTGCAAGCGGGGGACTTTGTCGAGTACGCCGACTACGCGGGGCGCCGCTACGGGACCCTGCGCAGCGAGCTCGACGGGCGCGTGCGAGCCGGCGTGCCCGTCGTGCTGGAGATCGAGGTGCAGGGCGCCCGCCAGGTTCGCGCCGCGGCGCCCGAGGCGCTGCAGGTCTTCATCGCGCCCCCCTCCCTGGAGGCCCTGCGCACCCGCCTCATCGGGCGCGGGGCGGACGGCGCCGAGGAGGTCGAGCGGCGCCTGCGGGTGGCCGAGCAGGAGCTGCAGGCGCAGTCCGAGTTCGCCCACGTGGTCGTCAACGACCGGCTGGACGAGGCGCTCGAGGAGCTCGTCGCGGTCGTCGCCGCCGAACTGAACGGATAGGGCTCGCCGGGGCGCCTCCGCCGGCCCTCTACACTTGACGCTCAACCACGAAAGGGCCCCTGTGATCTCACCCCGCATCGACCGTCTGCTGGAGAACGTCGACTCCAACTACGCCTCCGTCGTGGTGGCCGCCAAGCGCGCCCGCCAGATCAACAGCTACTACCACAACCTCGGCGAGGGCACCTTCGACGAGTTCCCGCCTCCGATGATCGAGACTGCCTCCAAGAACTACCTCACGATCGCCTTGGAGGAGGTAGCGCAGGGGAAGATCAAGTACCACTATCGGTAGACGCCCGGCAAGCCATCCACCAGGGCTTGCCAGTTCTCGGCGGGGGCTCTAAAACCCCGGTATGTCCAGAATCCTGCTCGGGGTGAGCGGCGGGATCGCCGCGTACAAGGCGCTCGAGCTCGTGCGCCTCGCGACCGGCGCCGGCCACGCGGTGCGGGTCGTGCAGACTCCCGCCAGCCTGCGCTTCGTGGGCAGCGCCTCCTTCGCCGCGCTCACCGGAGCGCCCGTGCTCGTGGACGAGTTCGAGCGCGACCCCGCGCGCGGGGCGTTCCCCGGACAGCCGCTGCCCGCGCACGAGCCGATCAGCCACCTGGAGCTCGTGCGCAACGCTGAGCTTTACCTGATCGCGCCCGCCTCGGCGAACACGATCGCCAAGCTCGCCCACGGTCTCGCCGACAACCTCCTGTGCAGCGCTGCGCTCGCCGCGACCTGCCCGCTCGTGGTGGCCCCCGCGATGAACAACCACATGTACGAGCACCCCGCCGTGCAGGCCAACCTCGAGACGCTGCGCGCGCGCGGCGTGAACGTCGTGGAGCCCGAGTGCGGACGCCTGGCCTCCGAGGGGGAGGAGGGGGTGGGGCGCCTGCCCGACCCCGTGCGGCTGCTGGAGGTCTGCGAGGCGCTGGTTGCCGAAGCCGGGAGGCACGCGCCTTCGGCGCTGGCCGATTTGGGGATGCTGGCCGAAACGGGGATGCTCGCCAAAGGCGAGCGTCCCCCGGCTTCGGCGAAGCGAGTGTCTCCCCAATCGGTCCCCGTTTCGACCAGCGGGGGAGCCACCACCGGCTCGTGGCGCGGGCTGCGTGTGCTCGTCACTGCGGGAGGCACCCGCGAGCCGATCGACAGCGTGCGCTTCGTCGGCAACGGCTCCTCCGGGCACATGGGACTCGCGCTCGCCCGAGCCGCCCACGCGCGCGGAGCCGAGGTGACGGTTGTAGCGGCCAACGTCTCGCTGCCCCGCCCCGCGGGCGTCGCCTGGCGTGAGGTCTCAACCGCCGCCCAACTCGCCGAGGTCTGCGAGCAGGCGTTTCCCGCCTGCGACGTGCTGCTGATGGTCGCCGCCGTCGCGGACTTCCGCCCCGTCGAGCCCGCGAACGGGAAGCTCAAGAAGGCCGACCGCGAGCGCCTGCGTTTGGAGCTCGAAGCAACCCCGGACGTGCTCCGCGCGCTCGCCGCCCGCCGGCAGGCCGGGCAGACGCTCGTGGGGTTCGCCGCCGAGCACGGAGCGGGCGCGATCGACTACGGGCGGGGCAAGCTCGAGAACAAGGGGCTCGACGCCGTCGTGGTCAACGACATCTCCCGCTCTGACATCGGCATCGGGGCCGACTCCAACGAGGTCACGATCCTCACCGCGGCGGGCGACGAACACGTGCCGCGCGCCTCCAAGGAGCGGGTCGCCGAGGCGGTCCTCGACGCGGTGGAGCGCCTGCGGGCACCCTGAAACGCCTTTCTACAGTGGAGAGGACCATGGACAGCGTCTACGACCTCTACCGCCGCGGCTGTGACCTGCTCCGTCACGGCGACTACCAGGCCGCGATCGTGCCGCTCACCAGCGCGCGCGAGCAGGAGCCCGACAAGGCCTCGATCCGCGAGGCGCTCGGCCGCGCGCTGTTCCACGCGCAGCGCTACGAGGACGCCGCCGAGGAGTTCCGCGCGATCGCCACTCAGGCGCCCACCAACGACTACGCGCTGTTCTGCCTCGGGCGCTCCATGCAGCAGCTCGGCCGCCACGAGGAGGCCCGCCATCCACTCGCGCTCGCCTGCTCGCTGCGTCCCGAGCGCCGCGACTACCGTGTCTACCGCGACCGCGCGCGCCGCGCCACCCTAGGGCGTCGCTGAGCGGCGCGATGCTGCGTCCTCGGTCGCTCGTGTGCAAAGCACACTTCGCTCCCTGCGTCCTGGCCTCGCTTGCTCAACGACGCCCTAGGAGCGTAGCTCGATGCTATGCTCGCCCGACAGCTTTCGTGCCGGCGTAAGGATGCCGGCTGTCGGACCGAAAGTGGGCGGATCGCCCGCTTTTTTCATTTCTGGAGGGCACATGCCAGCAACACTGCAGAGGGAGATCGAAGAGCAGCTCGCCGCGTGCGAGCCCGACGTCGAGGTGCTGCTCGCCGAGGTGATCGGCGGCGGGACTCTGCGGATCTTCATCGACCACCCCGACGGCGTCACGCTCGCGCTCTGCGAGCGGGTCACGGTGGCGCTCGCCCAGCTGCGCGAGCGCTACACCCTGGAGGTCTCCTCCCCGGGTCCCGAGCGGCCGTTGACCAAGCCCGACCACTTCCGCCGCTTCGTCGGGCGCCGCGCGCGCGTGCGGTCGGATTGGAATGCCCACCCGCCCCGCCAGCCCGCGCCGCCGACCCGCCAGCCCACGGGTGCCATGAGCCGGCGCAGCTACACCGGGGAGCTCGTGGGAGCCTCGGACACCGAGATCACGCTCGCCGCCGACGGCGCGCTCGTCACGATCCCCTACGCGCAGATCCGCCGATCCAACCTGCTCGAGGAATAGGCGCCATGTCACGCGAAATCCTTGAAGCGATGCACGCGCTGGCCCGCGAGAAGGGCATCGAGCCCGAGAAGCTGATGGTCGCGTTGGAGGACGCCCTGCTCTCCGCCTACAAGAAGCAGCCCGGCTCCGCGAAGTACGCACGCGTGGAGATGGACCGCGAGACCGCCGACTTCCGCGTGATCGAACTGATCGTCCCCGAGCGCCTGGAGGCTCACCTGATCGTGGAGACGATCGACGAGGGCACCGTCGTGGACCCCGAGACCGGCGAGCTGCGCGAGCCCGAGGAGCCCGAAATCGACCCTGCCAAGTTCGAGCAGTACCGCGACCAGATCGGCGAACAGGACGTCACCCCCGACGACTTCGGCCGGATCGCGGCGCAGACCGCCAAGCAGGTGATCCTGCAGCGCATCCGCGAGGCCGAGCGGGACATGATGTTCGAGGAGTACCGCGACCGCGTGGGCGAGCTGATCACCGGCATCGTGCAGCAGTCGGACTCCCGCTACACGCTCGTGCAGCTGCGCGAGCGCGTCGAGGCGCTGCTGCCCAAGTCCGAGCAGGTCGACGGCGAGCGCTACGACCACTCGCAGCGCATCAAGGCCGTCATCAAGGAGGTCTCCCCTTCCACCAAGGGACCCTCGATCATCGTCTCCCGGCGCGACCCGGAGCTGATCAAGAAGCTGTTCGAGCTCGAGGTCCCCGAGATCGCCGACGGCCTCGTGGAAATCGCGAACGTCGCGCGCGAGCCGGGCTACCGCTCGAAGATCGCGGTGGTCTCCCACGCCGACGGCGTGGACCCCGTCGGCGCCTGCGTCGGGCCGCGCGGCTCGCGCGTGCGAATGGTCGTCTCCGAGCTGCGCGGCGAGAAGATCGACATCATCCCCTTCAACGACGAGCCCGCGCGCTTCGTCGCCAAGGCGCTCTCACCCGCGCGTGTGCGCGAGGTGCTGGTCGACGACGAGGCCAAGCAGGCCACGGTGATCGTGCCCGACGACCAGCTCTCCCTCGCGATCGGCCGCGAAGGCCAAAACGCGCGCCTGGCCGCCCGTCTCACGGGCTGGCGCGTGGACATCCGCTCGGAGACCGAGTTCGCCGCCGAGGAGGCCGAGCACGGCTACGAGGAGGAGGAGGTCTCCGGCCGCTGCGCCGCGATCCTCTCGAACGGCCGGCGCTGCCCCAACGCGGCCCTGCCCGGCTCGCGCTACTGCGGCCTGGAGACCCACCAAGCGCTGGCGGGCATCACCGGCGACAGAGTCGCCGACCTCAACGGTGACGGCGCGGCGTCCGGCGAGGCTCCGCCGCCGCCCGCCGCGGAGGCTGTGCAGGGCGACCCCGCCGCTGAGGTCACGCAGGAGGAGGCCGCATCCGCGGCCGCGCCGCCGCCCGCCACCGAAGTCGTTCCCGGAGTCACGCAGGAGCAGCCTGCCGCGGAGGTCGAGAGCGCAGGGGGGCAAGCGCCATAGCGGGCCACGTGCCCCGACGCCGCTGCGTCGGCTGCGGGCGAATCGCGTCGAAGTCCGAGCTCGTGCGCCTCGCGGTCGTTGGTGAGGGACGCTCCCGCCGCGCGGTGATCGACACCACCGGCACGCTGCCCGGCCGCGGCGCCTACCTCTGTCGCCAAGAGGGTGGCGCAGCCGGCCAGGAGCCGGCTGGCCGAAACGGGGACTCGCGCCGAAGGCGCGTGTCACCCGGCTTCGGTCGGGCCCCTCTTCTCCAGTCGGGCACCGCCGAGCTGAAGCCGAATCCGGATTGCCTGCGGCTCGCCGAGCGCCGCCGGGGCATCGCGCGTACGCTGCGCTGCGCTGTGACCCTCGCCCCCGAGATCGTAGAATCGGTGAACCAGTGAGCAAGAAGCGCGTACACGAGATCGCCAAGGAGCAGGGCGTCGCCAGCAAGGCGCTGATCGAGCGGCTGCAGGCCGCCGGGGTCGAGGTCAAGACGGCGTCCTCCTCGGTCGAGGAGTCCCTCGCGCTGCGCGCGCTCGGAGGGGACGGCGCCTCCGCGGCGGTGGCCCCGGTCGCCACGGCTGTGGCCGAGCCACCGGCGGCGAAGCCTGCCACTCCTCCGATCGTGGAGCGCCCGCCGCCGACACCATCGCCGACGTCCACACCCCCGCCGGCGCCCGTCGCGCGCACGGTGCCGCCCACGGCGGCGGTCTCCGATCCCGCTCCGCAGGCGTCCGTCGCGACCGCGCCGCCCCCGACCGGGGACGCGCGACCTGCCGCGCCAGCCGACCAGGCCGCTGCACCCCCTCCGGGCGCTGCACCCACTGTAGGCGAGGTACCGAGCACCCCCGCCGAGCGGGTGCGCCCCACGCGCGACTCGCGCACCGGGGAGCGGGCGCCGGCGGGCGCCGGTCCTCCCGGACGGCGGCGTGTGGTGATCGACTCGCAGGCCTCCCGCCGCCAGCAGGCGGGTCCCGCCAACCAGCCGCAGCGCCGCCCGCGCCGCGGGCGGCGGCGGCGCGGGACCTACGACGACACGATCGCTCCGATCGACAACACCGCCGCGATCCGCGACGCCAACCTCGTGCGCGTCAACTCCGGCTCGACCGTCAAGGGCGTCGCCGAGTACCTCGGCGTGCCGGTGCCCGAGGTGATCAAGAAGCTGATGTCGCTTGGGGAGATGGCCACGCTCACCCAGACGCTCTCCGACGAGGCGATCCAGGTGCTCGCCGAGGAGTTCGGCAAGGAGATCGAGATCGTCCACGCCGCCGACGACGTGGAGCTCGAGCCGGTCTTCGAGGACGCCGAGGAGGACCTCGTCGAGCGCCCGCCGGTGGTGACCGTGATGGGCCACGTCGACCACGGCAAGACCTCGCTGCTGGACGCGATCCGGGAGACCGAGGTCGCCGCCGGGGAGGCCGGCGGCATCACGCAGCACATCGGTGCCTACCAGGCGACCCACGCGGGCAAACAGGTGACCTTCCTCGACACCCCGGGCCACGAGGCGTTTACCGCGATGCGCGCCCGCGGGGCGCGCGTGACCGACGTCGCCGTGATCGTGGTCGCGGCCGACGACGGGGTCAAGCCGCAGACCGAGGAGGCGATCGACCACGCCCGCGCGGCCGACGTGCCGATCGTGGTGGCGGTCAACAAGGTCGACAAGGAGGGCGCCCAGCCCGAACGGGTGCGTACCGAAATGGCCCAGCGTGGACTGCAGCCGGCCGCGTGGGGGGGAGAGACCGAGTACGTGGACGTCTCCGCCAAGACCCGCCAGGGCCTCGACGAGCTGCTCGACACGATCCTCGTCGTCACCGACCTGGAGGAGCTGCGCGCCAACCGCGAGGCGGAGGCCTCCGGGACGGTGATCGAGTCCAAGCTCGACCCCGGCCGCGGCCCGGTCGTGAGCGTCCTGATCCAGCGCGGCACGCTGCACGTCGGCGACGCGCTGGTGGCAGGTGCGCACTTCGGGCGAGTGCGCGCGATGCACGACTTCACCGGGGCGCGCGTGAAGCGCGCGCAGCCCGGCGACCCGGTCGAGGTGCTCGGCTTCGACGGGGTCCCCGAGGCGGGCGAGCTGGTGCGGGTCGTCGAGAACGAGCGCCGCGCGCGCCAGCTCGCGGGCGAACGCGCCAACCGCCTGAAGACCGAGGCGCTGGCCCGGCGCTCCGGGCGCAAGCTGTCGCTCGAGGACGTCTTCAAGCTCGCCCGCGAGGGCGCCGTCAAGGAGCTCGGTCTGGTCATCAAGGCCGACGTGGCCGGGTCGCTGGAGGCGATCGAGGACGAGATCGCGAAGCTCCCCCAGGAGGAGGTGAAGGTCAACATCATCCACCGCGGGGTCGGTGGCATCAACGAGTCAGACGTGATGCTCGCCGCCGCCTCCGAGGGGCTGATCCTGGCCTTCAACGTGCGCCCCGTCGGCGACGCCCGCCAGCTCGCCGAGCGTGAGGGCGTGGAGATCCGCTCCTACGCTGTGATCTACCGCGCGATCGAGGAGTTGCGCGCCGCGATGCAGGGACTGCTGGAGCCCGAGGAGGTCGAGAGCACGCTCGGCCAGGCGGAGGTGCGCCAGCTCTTCCGCGCCTCGCGCATCGGGGTGATCGCGGGCTCCCACGTGACCGAGGGCAAGGTCACGCGTGGTGCGCGCGTGCGCGTGGTGCGCGAGGGCACCGTCATCTACGACACCACCGTCGCGAGCCTGCGCCGCTTCAACGAGGACGCGCGCGAGGTCGCCGCCGGGTTCGAGTGCGGGATCGTGCTCGCCAACTTCCAGGACCTGCGCGAGGGGGACGTGCTCGAGACCTACGAGACCCGCCAGGTCGAGCGAGAACTGGCCTGACACCAGGCGTGCAGACCCGACGGGCGGGGAGAGTAGGATGACTTCAGGGCGTATGCGCCGCGTCGACGAGGCGATCAGGCAGGTGATCGGAGAGGTGGTGGCAAGCGAGTTGAAGGACCCCCGAGTGGGCTTCGTGACGGTGACCGATGTGCGAACGAGCGCCGACCTCAGCCACGCCCGCGTGTACGTGAGCGTGCTCGGCGACGAGTCCCGGCGCGAGGGGACGCTCGCGGGACTGAGCAGCGCGCACGGCTACCTGCAGCGGCGCGTCGCCTCCGAGCTGCGCCTCAAGCGGACACCCACGCTGGACTTCCTCTACGACGACACGACAGATCGCGCGATGCGCCTGGAGGAGCTGTTGGAGGAGTCGAAGACCGAGGCCGGTGAGTCGGGGACTGGGGCCAAGCAAGCGGGGGCCGACGCCGATGAGTGAGAACGGCGCAGCGGCTGGGGGGGACACCGCGGAGACCCGCGCGCTCGTGCTGGAGCACATCCGCAACGACCACAGCTTCGTGCTCGCCACGCACGAAAACATGGACGGCGACGCGATCGGCTCGCTGATCGGGATGCACGGGCTGCTCACCGCGCTCGGCAAGGACTCGCTGATGTTCATCCCCGCCGGGGAGCTGCCGCTGCCCGTCGAGTACCGCTTCTTCACCCTCGACCGCGTGATCGAGGCGCCGCCGGCGGACATCGCCCAGCGCACCGTGGTGCTCCTGGACTGCGGCAACATCGACCGCAACTCCGCCGGGGTGCTGCGCGACGGCGCGCACCTGCTGAACGTCGACCACCACCACGACAACACCCGCTTCGGCACCCTCGACCACGTGGTGGCGGATGCCTCGTGCACCGCGGAGATCATCTGGGATCTGGCGCACGGGCTCGGGGTGGCGCCCACGCCGGCGGTCGCGGAGGCGCTGTACGTCGGTCTGGTCACGGACACGGGGCGCTTCATGTACGAGAACACCGGGCCGCGCGCGCACGTGATGGCGGCCGAGCTGATCGAAGCGGGCGTGGACGTGCAGGCGATCTACCGCCGCCTCTACGAGGAGACGCCCTACGCCAAGCTCACCCTGCTGGCCCTGGGGCTCGGGCAGGTGCGCCGCTTCGACTCGGGCGAGCTCACGCTGGCGTTCCTGAGCGCCGAAGACTTCCGTCGCGCGGAGGCCGAGGACAGCTACTCGGAGGGCATCGTCGACCACCTGCGCGCCGTGCAGGGCACCAAGGTCGCGGCGCTCGTGCGCGAGCTCACGGCAGAGGAGCGCCGCGGCGAGCGCAAGGTCTCGCTGCGAGCAGTGGACGACGACGTGGACGTCTCGGCGATCGCGCGCGCCCAGGGGGGAGGCGGGCACCGCCGCGCCGCGGGCTTCTCCACGACGCTCGAGCCACAGGAGCTGATCGAGTTCCTGCGCCGCGAGATCGCCGCGCAGCTGCTGGCCGATCCCGGACGATCGGTCGCGCCGGCGCCCGCGTGAACGGCGTCCTGCTGATCGACAAGCCCGTCGGGATCACCTCGCACGACGTGGTCGCCGCGGTGCGCCGCGCGCTGGGGGGCGTCAAGACGGGGCACGCAGGGACGCTCGACCCCTTTGCCAGCGGCCTGTTGCTCGTGCTGGTGGGAAAGGCGACGCGCATCCAGGAGAAGCTGATGGGGCTCCCCAAGCGCTACGAGACGGTCGCCCAGTTCGGTGCCGTGTCGAGCACGGGCGACCCAGAGGGGGAGATCACACAGACTGGCCGGATCCCACCTGACCCACCGCCCCTGCCGACGGGCGAGGTGCGCCAGCGGCCCCCGATCTACTCGGCGGTGAAGATCGGCGGAGAGCGCGCGTACAAGCGTGCGCGGCGCGGCGAGCACTTCGAGATGCCCGAGCGACTCGTGACGGTCTACCTCTTCGAGCAGCTGTGGCGCGAGGAGGATCGCGCGGGCTATCTGATCGAGTGCTCGGCCGGCACGTACGTGCGCTCGTTGATCGCTGACCTCGGCGACGCCTACTGCGTAGAGTTGCGGCGCACGGCGATCGGACCGTTCAAGGTCGAGGATGCCGTGGCGCCTCCCCGCCGCGGCGAGCCGTGGCAGCCGCCCGAGCCGCTCACGATCGAGCGGGCGCTCGGGGCGGGGGGAGGGCTGGCCCTCCCCCCGAGCCCCCTCCCGTAATCAAAACCTGCTCAAACGCCACGAGCTCCTGTCACCGAGAGGGGCTAGGCTTCCCGGCGGTGAAGGTCACCTGGCTACCAGAAGCGCAGCGCCGTGAGCGCCAGGTGGCGGTCGGGACCTTCGACGGCGTGCACCTCGGCCACCGCGAGGTGATCCGCGGCGCGGACAGCGTGCTCACGTTCGAGCCCCACCCGGTCTCGGTGGTCGCGCCCCAGCACGCGCCGAAGCTGCTCACAAAGCTCGACCACAAGGCCGAGCTGATCGCCGCGCTGGGCGTGCAGGAGCTGATCGTGATCCCCTTCGACGCCGCCTTCGCCGCGCGCACCGCACAGGAGTTCATCGACGAGGTGCTCGTCGGCGCGCTGGGGGCGGTGCGGGTATCGGTCGGCGAGAACTTCCGCTTCGGCAACCGCGCCAAGGGCGACACGGCGCTGCTGGCCGCGGACGGGCGCTTCCAGACGACGGTGCACCCGCTGCTGGAGGTCGCGGGGGAGATCGTCTCCTCCAGCCACATCCGCGGCCTCGTGCTGGCCGGCGAGGTCGCAAGCGCGACGCGCTTTCTCGGTGCGCCCTTCCAGCTGCGGGGCGAGGTGGTGCGCGGCGACGAACGGGGGCGGACGCTTGACTTCCCGACCGCGAACCTGGTCCCCGAGGAGGAGCTCGTGTGCCCCGGCCACGGCATCTACGCCTGCCTCGCCGCCGGGCACCCGGCCGCGGTCAACGTGGGGGTGCGCCCGACCTTCACCACTGGCCGCGGCGAGCTGATCGAGGCGTACCTGCTCGACTTCGACGGGGACCTGTACGGCAGCGAGCTGCGCATCGACTTCCTGCGCCGGCTGCGCGGCGAGCGGCGCTTCGCCACCACCGAGGCGCTGATCGAGCAGATGCACAGCGACGTCGAGCTCACCCGCAGGGTCGTCGCCGAGCTGTGAGGCGGTCGATGGCCGGCGCATGGCGGCGTCCTCGGTCGCTCGTGTGCTGAAGCACACTTCGCGGGTGGGTGGGTTCTGATTGATGGCCATGCTTGACCCTCGACCGCCTCAGTGGGGCGGCGCTTTGCTAGCGTGTGCGTCCGCCGATGACGATGACCACCGAGAGAAAGCGCGAGCTCGCCGCGAAGTTCGGGGAGAACGAGCGCGACACCGGAAACACCAAGGTGCAGGTGGCGCTCCTGACCGAGCGCATCAACCACCTCACCGAGCACCTGCGCGAGCAGAAGAAAGACCACCACTCCCGTCGCGGGTTGTTGATGCTCGTGGGTCGCCGCAGGCGCTTCCTGGATTACCTGCAGCGCCGGGACCTCGAGGGCTACCGCGCGCTCATCAAAGAGCTCGGCCTCCGTAAGTAGCCGAGGGCCCCAGTGAGCGTCCTCGACCCGGGCACTGAGGTTCCGAGCTTCTCGCTCACTACCGAAAGCGGCGCGCGCTTCACCGAGAGGGACCTGCACGGCGGGACCACTGTGCTGGTCTTCTACCCGTTCGCCTTCAGCCCCGTGTGCACCGACGAGCTGCAGCTGTACGAGAAGGCGCTCGACCAGATCACGGCGGACGGCACCGCGATCTACGGCGTCTCGTGCGACAGCACGTGGGCGCAGAAAGCGTTCCGCGAAAAGCTCGGCGTGAGCATCCCGCAGCTCTCGGACTTCGAGCCCAAGGGCGCGGCCTGCAGTGCCTTCGGAGTGCTCCACGAGGGCGGCTTCCCCCAGCGCGCGCTGGTGATCGTCGGCCCCGACGGGGTCGTGCGCTGGAGCTACCAGGCGCCCTCGCCCGCCGACCTCCCGGGGGTACACATGATCCTCGGCGGCCTCAAGAACGTATAGCCGCTAAGCTCACCTACGTTCGGAACAGAGATAAAAGAGACAGAGCCGCCGACCGACGGGCGGACAGGAAGGCAGTAGAGATATGAGTAGCGACGTAGCCGTGACGCGGGTCTCCGTGGAGATCGCAGGCAGCGAAATCTCGTTCGAGACCGGCAGGATGGCCAAGCAGGCCTCCGGCGCAGTGGTCGTCCGCCAGGGCGACACGATGGTTCTCGCGACAGCAACCGCGGGCAACCCCCGCGACGTGGACTTTCTCCCGCTCACCGTGGACGTGGAGGAGCGGATGTACGCGGCCGGGAAGATCCCCGGCTCGTTCTTCAAGCGCGAGGGGCGCTCGGGCGAGAAGGCGACGCTGACGGCGCGCATGATCGACCGCCCGCTGCGGCCGCTGTTCCCGAAGGGGTGGAACCGTGAGACCCAGCTTGTGGCGATCCCGCTGTCGGTGGACCACGTACACCCGTACGACATCCTCGCGATGAACGGCGCCTCCGCGGCGCTGATGATCTCCGAGGTGCCGTTCGCCGGCCCCGTGGGGGCTGTGAGAATCGGCAAGGTCGAAGGCAACTTCGTGGTCAACCCCAGCGAGGAGCAGCTGCCCGGCGCCGGCGAGGAGGTCGTCTCCGACCTCGACCTCGTCGTGGCCGGCTCGGAGGACGCGATCCTGATGGTGGAGGCGGGCGCGAACGAGATCTCTGAGGCGGAGATCCTCGACGCGCTGGACATCGCGCACTCGGAGATCAAGAAGCTGTGCGCGCTGCAGCGCGAGCTCGCCCAGCGGGTGGGCCGCGAGAAGGTCGCGGTGACGCCCCCCGTCGCCGACGAGTCGCTGCTCGCGGCGATCCGTGGCTCGCACGGGAGCGCGCTCGACGCGGCCACGCAGGTCGTGGACAAGCTCGAGCGCCAGGAGGCCACGACGGAGGTCGAGCAGGCGATCCTCGAGCACTACGCCCCGGCGGCGCCCGAGGGCGCCGGCGAGGAGGCGCTGGTGGCCGCCCGGGAGCGGCGCGCCGCGGCGCAGCTCGCGTTTGACCGGCTCGAGAAGTCGATCATCCGCGAGCGCATCGCGGTGCACAAGAAGCGCCCCGACGGCCGCGCCGAGGACGAGATCCGCGAGATCTCGATCGAAGTGGGCGTGACGCCGAGAACGCACGGGTCGGCGCTGTTCACGCGCGGGCAGACCCAGGCGCTGAGCGTCGCCGCGCTCGGCACGCTCAAGGAGGAGATGCGCCTGGACACGCTCGGGCTGCAGAGCAAAAAGTTCTACTTCCACCACTACAACTTCCCGCCGTTCTCGGTCGGCGAGGCGGGCCGCATGGGCCCCAAGCGCCGCGACATCGGCCACGGCGCGCTCGCCGAGCGGGCGCTCGTGCCGATGGTGCCGACGATCGAGGAGTTCCCCTACACGATCCGCGTGGTCTCGGACATCCTCGAGTCCAACGGCTCCTCTTCGATGGCCTCGGTGTGCGGCTCCTCGCTGTCGCTGATGGACGCGGGCGTGCCGCTCAAGCGCCCCGTCGCGGGGATCGCGATGGGCCTGATCAAGGAGGGCGACGCCTACACGGTCCTGACCGACATCGCCGGCGTGGAGGACCACCTGGGAGACATGGACTTCAAGGTGGCCGGCACCGAGCGGGGCATCACCGCGCTGCAGATGGACATTAAGATCTCGGGCGTCACGTTCGAGATCCTGCGCGACGCGCTCACGCAGGCGCACAAGGCGCGTTCCTACATCCTCGGGCGGATGGCCGAGGTGATCGAGGGCCCGCGCTCGCAGCTCAGCCAGTACGCCCCGCGCATCCAGACGATCCAGATCGACCCCTCCCAGATCGGCCTGCTGATCGGCAAGGGCGGGGAAACGATTCGCGGCCTCTCGGACGAGTTTGAATCCCAGATCGACGTCAACGACGAGGGCCAGGTGCTGATCTACTCCGCCAACGGCGAGCTCGCCGACGAGCTCGCGGAGCGCATCCGGATGATGATGAAGGAGGTCGAGGTTGGCGACGAGTTCCTCGGCAAGGTCGTCAAGACGACGACGTTCGGCGCGTTCGTCGAACTCGCGAAGGGCACTGACGGCCTGCTTCACATCTCGAACGTCTCGCCGGGCGAGCGCATCGCGAGCGTCGAGGAGGTGCTCAACAAAGGCGACGAGATCAACGTGCGCGTGGTCGAGGTGGACCGCGAGCGCGGGCGCATCGGCCTGCGCCTCGCCGAGGACCCGGAGATCGCGGGCAAGTCCGTCGAGGAGCTGGCGGCCGTCGGCGCCGGCGGCGGAGGAGGCGGTGGAGGCGGGCGCTCGTCGGGTCCATCGCGCAACGGCCGTGAAGGCCGCGGCGGCGGCGATCGGGACCGCGGCCGCAGCGAGGGCGGGGAGCGTGGGGAGCGCGGCTCCGGGCGTCCTCGCCACGGCTCCGGGCGCGACCGCGACCGGTATTGAGCCTGAGCCCAATCGACGGTCATCGCATCACCACCCTGGACTGCGGCGTCCGGGTGGTGAGCGAACCGATGCCTGCGGTGCGCTCGGTCGCGCTGGGGTTCTGGATCGGCGCGGGCTCGGCGCATGAGCGTGAGGAGCAGGCGGGGATCTCGCACCTGCTCGAGCACATGCTGTTCCGCGGCTCGGAGCGCTACGGCTCGGAGGAGATCGACCAGCTGTTCGACGCGATGGGCGCGGAGCTGAACGCGGGCACCGACAAGGAGGCGACCTCCGTGTACACGCGCGTGCTCGATCGCCACCTGGAGCGCGCGTTCGACGTGATCGCCGACATGGTGTGGCGCCCCCGCATGGGCGAGCTCGAGGCCGAGCGCGAGGTGGTGCTCGAAGAGATCGCGATGTACGAGGACGACCCGCAGGACCGCGTGTTCGACGTGCTCGGCGACGCGGTCTTTGGCGAGCACCCGCTCGGGCGCCCGGTGATCGGCCGCGCGGAGGTGGTGGGAGCGCTCACGCACGAGCAGCTGCGGGACTTTCACACTGAGCGCTACGCCCCCGCGGACGTGGTGATCTCGGCCGCTGGGTCGGTCGACCACGATGCGTTGGTGGAGTTGGCGCGAGGCGCATGCCCGCAGGTGCCCGCCGCGCAGCCGTACGGCAGGGACGCCCGGGCAGGCGGGCCTCGGTTCGAACGGCGGGTGCGGTTCCTGCGCAAGGAGACCGAGCAGTACCACCTCTGCCTGGGCGGCCGGGGGATGGCGCACGACGACGAGCGCCGCTTCGCGCTGCGAGTGCTCGACAACGTGCTCGGCGGCGGCGCCTCCTCGCGGCTTTTCCAGGAGGTGCGCGAGCGCCGCGGTCTCGCGTACTCGGTGTTCTCCTTCTCGAACCTGTACTCGGCCACCGGAGAGGTGGGGCTGTACGTGGGCACCCGCCCGGAGAACCTCGAGGAGGCGCTGAAGGTGATCGCCGCGGAGCTCGAGCGCTTCGTGCGCGAACCGGCCGATGCACAGGAGCTCGAACGCTCGCGCGAGAACGCCAAGGGCCGCCTCGCACTCTCGCTGGAGTCCACCGCGGCGCGCATGAACCGGCTGGGAGCGTCCGTGCTGAACGACCTGCCGATCCTCTCGGTGGAGGAGATCATCGCGCGAATCGACGCGGTCACGGCCGAGGAGCTGCGGGAGCTCGCGGCGGAGTTGTTCCGCGGGCAGGAGCTGTCGGTCGCGGCGATCGGCCCCGACGAGAGTGCGCTGCTCGGGGCGTTGGGGCCGCTGGAGGCTGTGGCGGCGTGATCCGCGTGGAGGTGAAGGCGTGATTCGCGTCGCGGTCGCCGGCGCCGCGGGCCGCATGGGCGAGACGGTGTGCGCCGCCGTGGAAGGCGCGGATGACATGGAGCTCACAGGCCGAGCCGACCCCGTGCTGGGTACGACGCTCGCGGAGGTGTTGGCGAACGCTGACGTAGTCGTTGACTTCACGCGGCCCGATACCGCTCCGGAGAATGCGCTGGCCTGTGTGCGGGCAGGGGTACATGCGGTGGTCGGCACGAGCGGCTTCGACGTGGAGGAGTTGGGCAGGGCGTGCGCCGCCGAGCGCGTCTCTGTGCAGGCGAACGTGCTGGTGGCGCCCAATTTTGCGATCGGCGCGGTGCTGATGATGCGCCTCGCCGCGGAGGCGGCGCGCCACATGGCCAAGGCCGAGATCGTGGAGCTGCACCACGACCGCAAGCTCGACGCACCCAGCGGCACCGCGAAGCGCACCGCGCAGTTGATGGCGCAAGCGAGTGGAGGACCACCGCCGCCGATCCACTCGGTGCGCCTGCCCGGCCTGGTGGCCCACCAGGAAGTGATCCTCGGCGACCTCGGCCAGACGCTCACGATCCGCCACGACTCGCTCGACCGCGAGTCGTTCATGCCCGGGGTGCTGCTGGCGGTCCGCCGGATCGCCGCGCTCGAGCAGCCGCTCACCGTGGGCCTCGAGAGCCTGCTGGCCGAAACGGGGATGCTCGCCGGAGGCGAGTGTCCCCCGGCTTCGGTCGAAGACGGAGGCGACGTGGGATAATGGCCGGCATGGCAAACCTGGGAACGATTCTGACGGCGATCGTGACGCCGTTCGACGCGCAGCTGCGCGTCGACGAGGAGGCGTTCGTGGCGCTGATGAACCACCTTGCCGAGAACGGCTCGGACGGCTTCGTCGTGGCTGCGACCACCGGCGAGGCTGCCACGCTCACCGACGAGGAGCAGCTCGCGCTGATCGAGCTGGCGGTCGCCGAGTGCCCGCCCGGCAAGACGATCGTCGCCGGCGCCGGCACCAACGACACGCGCCATGCGGTCTTCCTGACCGAACGGGCCAGCGCGCTCGGCCCCGACGCGATCATCTCCGTGACGCCCTACTACAACCGACCGAGCCCGCTGGGTCTCAAGCGCCACTACGAAGCCGTCGCCGCCGCCACCGACAAGCCGATCCTGCTCTACAACATTCCGAGCCGCACCGGCACCAACATCGGTCCCGAGCTGCTCGCCGAGCTGGCGCAGATCGACGGGATCGAGGGGGTCAAGCAGGCCAACGCGGACGAGCTGCAGCTGATCGACGGGCTCGAGGTCTACGCCGGCGACGACAGCTCGTTCGCACGCACGCTGGACATCGGCGGTGCCGGGGGCGTGGCGGTCGCCAGCCATGTCGTCGGCAACGAGATGCGCCGGATGGTCGAGGAGCCAGAGAAGCGCGCCGAGATCGACGCGTCGCTGCAGGACGTCTACAAGACGCTGTTCCTCACATCGAGCCCCACCTGCACGAAGGCCGCGCTGAACCTGCTGGGCCACAACGTCGGCGGCGTGCGCCTGCCGATCGTGGAGGCCACTCCCGAGGAGCTCGAGGCGGTGCGGGCGATGCTCGTGCGCCACGGCCTGTTGCCGGCCGGCGACGCCTCCACGGCCGGCGAGACCCCAAGGGCCGGCAGGATCTCAGGTTCGGCGAGCGAGACCCCCGCGCCCTCAGCACAGGCGCAGCACGCGTGAGCGCGAAGCTGCGCGTTCTGCCGCTCGGCGGGCTGGGGGAGATCGGCAAGAACATGACCGTCGTGGAGCACGACGGGCGGATCGTCGTGGTGGACGTCGGCCTGCGCTTCCCGACGCCGGAGATGGTCGGCATCGACCTGGTGCTGCCCGACTTCTCCTACCTGCGCGAGCGCGCGCGGGAGATCGAGGCGATCGTGGTGACACACGGCCACGAGGACCACCTTGGGGCGCTGCCGTGGGTGCTGCGCGAGCTCTCCGAGTACGGCGACCCACCGCCGGTGTACGGGGGGGCGTTGACGATGGCGATGGCCCGCTCGAAGCTCGAGGAGCACAAGCTGCGCAACGTCGAGCTCTCCGACGTGGCGCCGGGAGAAGTGCTCGAGTTGGGGCCGTTCTCGATGGAGATGGTGCACATGACCCACTCGATCCCGGACTCGAGCGCCGTGGCGCTCGGCACGGACCTGGGAACGGTGCTGATCACCGGCGACTACAAGTTCGACCAGACGCCCGTGGACGGGCCGCCGGCGGACGTCTCGCGCCTGGCGGAACTGGGGCGCGAGGGGGTGCTGCTGCTGTGCGGGGACTCCACGAACGTGGACCGCCCGGGCTTCTCCCCGTCGGAGTCGGGGGTGGGACGACACCTGGAGGAGGTGTTCGCCCGCTGCGAGGGGCGGATCGTGGTGACGAGCTTCGCCTCGAACATCCACCGCGTGCAGCAGGTGGTCGACGCGGCGCAGGCGCTGGGGCGCAAGGTCTCGCTGGTGGGACGCTCGATGCGCAAGAACGTGGGCATCGGGCGGACGCTCGGGCACATCGAGGTGCCCGAGGGGATGCTGGTGGGCACGCGCGAGATCGAGAACTTCCCCGACGAGCGGATCGTGATCATCTCCACCGGCTCCCAGGGGGAGCCCCTGTCGGCTCTGCGGCGCATGGCCTACCGAGACCATCCCCAGGTGCAGCTGCACTCCGGCGACACGGTCGTCTTCTCGGCGACCCCGGTCCCGGGCAACGAGCGCGCGGTGAACGAGACGATCGACCGGCTCTACCACATCGGCTGCGACGTGGTGACCCCGAGCGACGCGCCGGTGCACGCCTCCGGCCACGGCTACGCGGAGGAGGTGAAGCTGATGCTGAACCTCGTGCAGCCGCGCTACGTGATGCCCTTCCACGGCGACTTCAAGCGGCTGCGCCTGCACAGCCAGCTCGCGGAGGCGGTGGGGATCGCCCCCGAGGACATCTTCCAGGGAGACAACGGCCTGCCGCTGGAGCTGGACGGCAACGGCGCGCGCTTCGGCGAGCGCGAGCAGGCGGGGATGGTGTTCGTGGACGGGGTGGAGATCGGCGACATGGCCGATGTGGCGCTGCGCGACCGGCGGATGCTCTCGGCCGACGGGATCTTCATCGTGGTCGCCACGATCGCCGAGCAGGACGGCCGCTCGGTGGTCGACCCCGAGGTGATCTTCCGCGGCGTCCCGTTTCTGGACGAGGCCGGCAAGCTGGTCGAGGAGATCCGCAGCACCGTCGAGGAGTCCCTGCGCCGCGCCGCGGAGGAGGACCTGCACGAGGTCGACCTGATCCAGCAGGCTTTGCACGACGACCTAGCGCAACTGGTCTACGACCGGCTGCACCGTCGCCCGATGGTCCTCCCCGTCGTGGTGGAGGTCTGACCGGGGGGCCAGCGGCAACCGCACGGTGAAGCGTGCGCCGTGGGGGACGGCCTCCTCCAGGGTGACTGAGCCGCCGTGGGACTCGGCGACGGCGCGGACGATCGCGAGGCCGAGGCCGAACGAGCCGCCCCGGTCGCCGGCGCCGCGGACGAAACGCTCGAATAGGGTGGGGGCCAGCTCGGGAGGCACGCCGGAGCCGTCGTCCTCGACCACGAGCAGGGCACCGGCTCCATCAGCTCCGACGGACACGCGGATCGCGGTCCCGGGCAGGGTGTGGCGCAGGGCGTTCTCGATCAGGTTGAGGGCGAGCCGGAAGAGCTCGTCGTGGTCGCCCTGCACGACGGCAGCGTGAGCGTCGATCGAGAGGTCGTGGTCGCCGGAGAGAGGCCCGAGCTCGGCGGCGGCGTCGAGCGCGACCTGAGCGAGGTCCACCGGCTCGTGCGCGACGTCGCGCGGGACGTCGGTGCGGGCGAGCAGCAGCAGGTCGGCGACGAGCCGGCGCATACGCCGGGAGGAGCGCAGGGCCGAGCGCGCGGCGTCGCCCTGATCACCGCGGAGGGATTCGGCCAGCAGCTCGAGGTTGGCGAGCACGGAGGTGAGGGGCGTGCGCAGCTCGTGCGAGGCGTCGGCGACGAAGCGGCGCTGACGGGCGAGCATCGCTTCGGTCTCGGCGTGGGCGTCGTCGAGCGAGTGGAGCATCCCCTGCAGCGTGCGGGCGAGCTCGGCCACCTCGTCCTCGGCCTCGGAGAGGGGCACGGTGGCGGATGAGTCGCGGGTGCGGGCGATCTCGGCGGCGGCGGTGGTGAGCGTTGCGATCGGCTGCATCGCTCGGCGGGCGATCATCGCGCCCGCGAGCAGCGCGAGACCGGAGCCGGCGAGCGTGCCGAGCACGAGCAGCAGCTCGACGCGCGCGATCGTGCCCTGCACGTCGGAGAGGGGACGGGCGTACTGGATCACGACGTCGCCGCCGGTGGGCGGGGGAAGCTCCTTTGCGATCGATTCGACCCGGTAGCCGTCGATGTTTTCGTGGCCTTTGAGGATCGATTCGACGCGGTTGCCGTTGACGTGGGGGTAACTCTCGCGGCCGAGGTTGGGAGCGTTGGCGGTGTGGTCGATCACGCGTTCGTTGACCGGGGTGAGCACCTTGATGGCGGCGTGGTCGGGGGCGGCGTATTCGTCGAGGTTGGGGTGCACGGTGATGACGTAGCCCTGGCTGAAGTTGCCGCTCACGCCGATCTGCAGGAGCCCAGCAAGGTCGGCCGCGGACGCGGTGACTTCGCGGTTGAAGTCCGAGCGGATGCGGTGCACGGTGAGCGAGCCGACGATCAGCGCAAAGGCGCAGAGGATCACGAACGTGAGCAGCGCCGAGACGCCGGCCAGGCGGGTGCGGATAGGCAGACGGTCGAAAGCGGTGGAGATCCGAGCAAACAAGGTGATCCCTCCTGGGCTTCTCATGACCAAGCTGAGCGACGTGGGGGCGTACCGGGTAGTACGTCCGAGCCGGCACGTGGCGATGAGCGCCGCGTCAGGAGGCGCTCAGGCGCGTAGAACGTAGCCGGCTCCCCGGATCGTGTGCAACAAACGCGGCTCGCCCTCGGCCTCGAGCTTGCGGCGGAGGTTCGAGACGAACACCTCGATGGTGTTGGTGGTGGAGAAGGGGTCATAGCCCCAGACCTCGTCGAGCAGGCGCTGGCGGGAGATGACGATGCGCTCGTTGCGCATCAGGTACTCGAGTAGTTCAAACTCGCGCTGGGTCAGGTCGATGGCCCGCTCAGCGCGAGCGACCTCGTGGGTGTCGGCGTTCAGCGAGAGGTCCCCGACGCGCAGCGGCGCGGAGCCGCGGGGAGGCCGGCGACGCAGCAGCGCGCGCATCCGCGCGAGCAGCTCCTGGCGCTCGAAGGGCTTGACGAGGTAGTCGTCGGCGCCGATGTCGAGTCCTTCGACGCGGGACTCCAGGGCGTCGCGAGCGGTGAGGATGAGGATCGGCACGTCGTCCTGCTGGCGCAGGGTGCGGGCCACGTCGATGCCGTCGAGCCGGGGCAGGCCGAGGTCGAGGATCACGAGGTCGGGGACGAACGCCCGTGCCTGCTCGAGGCCCTGGACCCCGTCGGCGGCGATGCGGACCTCGTAGCCCTCCATGCGCAGGGAGCGCTGGAGCGCCTGGGCGATGTCCTCGTCGTCCTCGATCACAAGAACTCTGGGTGCACGGTCGAAGTCGTTCATACAGGCTCCTTGTAGCGATCTGCGCTAAAGCGATAGTAAGGCCTTGCGCACGATTGCCCCCGACCCGAGCTCCTCTATGTCTTCGTAACTCTGCTGGCGTGGGGGCGCTGACAACCGTGGCCGGCAAGCTCGCACACGCGCGGGTGGGCTTGGCGCGTGAATGCGCAGCCCACGCGAGAAGAAGTCGTGTGCCGCCACGCAGGTTCTCAAGCCCCGGCGTCGAAGTTGCGGGAGGATGGCAAGCACGCGAAAGCGCACCGCGCGTAGGCCCCCGGCTGGGCGAAGAGTGACCGGCGGACGATCGCGTGGCGCGGGCGCTCGGCGCGGGGGGGCCAGTCGTCGCCGCCGACGGGCCGCACGCTGGCCGCCGTCATGGTGGCCGCCGCACCTGCCCGAGCTCGACCAGCGCCGGCGGGACGTGCTGGCGCTCGCGCTGATCGCCGTGGGCGCATATATGGGCTTCGTGCTCTATGGAAGCGCGGGCACCCAGGCCGGCGGCGGTGTGGGCCACGCCCTGGCGGTGGCCCTGGGCGTCGGCGTGGGCCGCGCGCGGGTGTTGGCGCCGATCGCGCTGGTGGGGGGTGGGGCGGTGCTGCTGATGCGCCCGGTCCTCCCCGCGTTGCGCCCGCTGCGGGCTGGGAGCGTGTGTCTGGCATGCGCTGTGGTGCTGGCGCTCGCGGCGGGCACGCTGGGCGTGAGCAGAGGTCCCGTCACGAACGGCTCGCAGTGGTCGGCGCACTTCCTCCAGGCGCGAGGGGGCGCGGTGGGGGAGGCGCTGTACACCGTGGCGCACCGGCTGGTGCAGCAGGTGGGGGTGGACATCCTGGTCGTCTTCCTGTTCGCGGTGGGACTGGTGCTGCTGACGGGCGCCTCGCTGGCGAGCGTGCTGCGGGCGACCGGCAGCGGGGTGGTGGACAGCACCAAGAGGCTGCGCACACGCGTGGCGGAGCACCGCCCGGACCGTGCGCTGCGCGTCGTGGGCGAGGTGGGTGGGCCGGCAGGACCCTCCGAGCTCGCGCCCCACCCGATGGAGCAGCTGCTCCCGCCGGAGCCCGAGCCAGAGGAGCTGGTGGTGAGGGCGACCCACGTCGAGGCCCCTTCGCTGGATGAGCTGCAGTTCGAGAACGAGGAAGAGGTAGAAGAGGTAGAGGAGGAGGCCGTCGCGGGTGTGCCGAAGCCGGGAGACACTCGCCTTCGGCGAGAATCCCCGCTTCAGCCAGCGACAAACGCCGACGACTTGACCCCGCAGGGCCGCCTGCGCGAGCGAGTGACCGACGACCCGGACTTCGTGTGGAAGCTGCCGCAGGCGAACAGGGTCCTCTCGCGCTCCACCGCCGAGCAGGCGCGTCCGGACACCGCCGGCCAGGAGCGCACGGCGGCGAGCCTGACGGAGGCGCTCGGGCACTTCGGCGTGCAGGCGAAGGTGATCGGCACGGTGGCGGGCCCGCACATCACCCGCTACGAGCTGCGCCTCGCGCCGGGCACGAAGGTCGGCAAGGTGGCGCAGCTGAAGGACGACCTCGCGTACGCGCTGGCGGCGACGGACATCCGCATCCTCGCGCCGATCCCCGGCAAGCAGGCGGTCGGGGTGGAGGTCCCGAACGCGCGCCGGCGGATCGTGCGCCTCGGGGACGTCTTCCAGGAGCCCCCGGCCGACTGGTCGCCGCTGACGGTGTGGCTCGGCAAGGACGTCGCGGGCAAGGCGATCGGGGCGGATCTCGCGAAGATGCCCCACCTGCTCGTGGCGGGCACGACGGGCGCGGGCAAGTCGGGGGCGATCAACGCGATGCTCGCGAGCGTGCTGCTGCGCGCCAGCCCGCACGAACTGCGCCTCGTACTGGTGGACCCCAAGCAGGTGGAGCTCAACCACTACGAGTCGATCCCGCACCTGCTGACCCCGGTGATCACGAGCCCGCGGATGGCGGCCAACGCGCTGCAAAATCTCGTCAGGGAGATGGAGCAGCGCTACGGCACGATGTCGCTGGCGCGCACGCGCAGCCTGCCGGAGCTCAACCGGGTGCGCGAAGGCCGCGGGGAGCCGCCGCTGCCGTACATACTGTGCGTGATCGACGAGCTCGCGGACCTGATGATGGTCGCGCCGGCGGACGTGGAGGACTCGATCATCCGCCTCGCGCAGAAGGCCCGCGCGGTGGGCATCCACCTCGTGCTGGCGACGCAGAGCCCCCGCGTGGACGTGATCACGGGCATGATCAAGGCGAACGTGCCCTCGAGGATCGCGTTCGCGGTCTCCTCGCAGACCGACTCGCGCGTGATCCTCGACCAGAACGGCGCGGAGTCGCTGCTGGGCCAGGGCGACATGCTGTTCAGCCCCGTGGGCAGCTCGCGCCTGCAGCGCATCCAGGGCGCGTACGTGGACGAGCCGCAGATCGAGAAGCTGACCGACCACTGGCGCCGCCAGGGGGAGCCGGAGCTGCGCGAGGAGCTGTTGGAGGAGGTCGAGCCGAGCGAGGGGGCGGAGGAGGGCCGGCCGGAGGAGCTCAGCCCCGACGAGGACCCGCTGCTGCGCGACGCGATCGCGCTGGTGGCGGAGATGCAGACGGCCTCGACCTCGATGTTGCAGCGCCGCCTGCGACTCGGCTACACGCGCGCGGGCCGGATGATCGACATGCTCGAGCGCCGCGGCGTGATCTCCGGTTACGAGGGCTCAAAGCCCCGCCAGGTGCTGATCGGCGAGGGGGACGTGCCGCGAGTCCTGGCAGCGCTCGAGGAGCGCGCGGTCGCGGGTGAAAGGTTGGGGTCTTGATTTTGAGGAGGACCCCCACAGGGGGGGTCGGGAGGGGCGTTCGTTGCGCGGAGCCTGGCGAAGCTCGAGGGCGCAAGCGCGCGTGCGAGGAAGGCGCCAGGCCCGCCAGTCACTAGCCTTCTGAGCCCATGGCCGAGATCGGAGCAACACTGCGTGAGGCGCGCATGCGCGCGCGGATCGACGTGTCGGAGATCGAGGCGCAGACGAAGATCCGCGCGAAGTACCTGCGGGCGCTGGAGAACGAAGAGTGGGACCTGCTGCCGGGCCCGACGTTCGTCAAGAGCTTCCTGCGCACCTACGCGCAGGCGCTGGGCCTCGACGGGCGGGCGCTGGTGGAGGAGTACAAGCTGCACTACGAGCACCCCGGGGAGGGGCCGGAGAGCGTGCAGCAACCGGCAGCGTCCTCCCAGCGGTGGACGCGCAGCCGCGCCGCAGGAGGGGGGGCCCGCCGCCGCGGCGGTACGGGAGCCGGCGCGCCACGGCGCCAGGGCCCCTCGCGCGGCTACCTCGCGGCGGTGAGCGCGGTGGCCGTGGTGATCGTGCTGCTGGTGTACGCGCTGCTCTCGGGCGGCTCCACCCCGAGCCCGACGGTGAGCACCCCGACCGTCGCCGCCTCGCACGGCGGGGCGAGCAGGAGTCGCTCCCCGCACAGAGGCGCGGCGCCGACGAGCCCGACGGCGGCGCTGGCGTCGCTGAAGGTGGAGCCGACGGGTCGGGTGTACGTGTGCCTGGTGGGTGACGGCCGCCAGCGCATCCCGGGCGAGATCCTCACCCCGGAATCGACCCTCCCGACCTACCACGCGCGGCGCTTCGAAGTGACACTGGGCAACGACGAAGTGACGCTGGTGGTGAACGGCACCCCGCACACGGTGCCGGCCTCCGCGCAGGCGATCGGGTACACGGTCACGCGGGCGGGGCTGCGCCCACTGCCGTCCGCCGAACAGCCGACGTGCGGGTGAGCGTGCGCGCGGGCATCGTGGTGACCGGCACGGAGGTGCTCACGGGTCGTGTCGCGGACCGCAACGGCCCGTGGCTCGCGGACCGTTTGGAGGAGCTCGGCGTGGACCTCGCGCACGTGGTGATCGTGGGCGACCGTCGCGCTGACCTGCTGGCGGCGCTGCGGTTCCTGGCGGGGGAGGGGCTCGACGTGGTGTTGACTTCGGGGGGCCTCGGCCCGACCGCGGACGACCTCACCGCGGAGGTCGTGGGTGAGTTTCAGGGCCGCGAGCCAGTGTGGGACGAGGCGCTCCACGCGCGCATCGAAGCGATCGTCGCGCCGCTGTCGCGACGGTGGCGCAACATCGACCCTGAGGCGCTGCGCGAGGGCACGCGCAAGCAGGCGACGGTCCCCGCGGGAGCGGTGGTGCTCGACCCGGTCGGCACCGCCCCGGGCCTCGTCGTCCCCCCCGGCGGCGTTTCGAGCACCGCGGCCGGCGGCGTGGGAGAAGGCGGCCCGCCCGCCGGCGCCCCGACGGTGGTCGTCCTCCCGGGCCCCCCGCGCGAGCTGCAGCCGATGTGGCGCGCGGCCGTTGCAAGCGACGCGCTGCGCGCCGTGCTCGCGGGCGCGACCATCTACCGCCGGCGCACGCTGCGCCTGTTCGGGATCCCGGAGTCGGAGATCGCCCAGACGCTGCGCGTGGCCGCTGCCGAGGGCGTCGAGCTCGAGCGTCTGGAGATCACCACTTGCCTGAAACGGGGCGAGGTCGAGGTCGTGACCCGCTACGAGCCGCCCGCCCAGGACGCCTACGACGCGCTCGTCGCAGTCGTGCGCGCGCGCCACGCCGACACGCTGTTCTCCGAGGACGGCGCCACCGTGGACGAGCTCCTCGCGGCGCTGCTGCGCGGCGAGGGTGGGAGGGACGCCCGCACGATCGCCACCGCGGAGTCCTGCACCGGCGGCCTGCTCGCGGCGCGCCTGACCGAGCTGCCGGGCGCCTCCGCCTATGTGCGGGGCGCCGTCGTGGCGTACTCCAACGAGGTCAAGGTCGCCCTCGCGGACGTCCCCGCGGAGCTGCTCGAGCGCCACGGCGCGGTCTCCCCGGAGGTCGCGGCGGCGCTCGCCGAGGGTGCGCGTGCGCGCCTGGGAGCCGACGTGGGCGTGGGCGTCACCGGAGTCGCGGGCCCCGGCGGCGGCACCCCCGAGAAGCCGGTGGGGCGCGTCTGCCTCGCCGTCGCCGGCCCCGGCGGGGCCTCCCTCACACGCGAGGTCACCCTCCCCGGCGACCGGGCGGACGTGCGCGACCGCGCCACCACGGTCGCGCTGCACCTGGTGCGCCGGGCGCTGGACCCCGTGTTGCGCTGAAAGCGCTCTATCGGCCCAACGCCGGGGTACTAGCGACGCGGTGATCGACACGAAGCTCGTCTACCCGACCGGCCCGCTGGGTGGAGTCAGAGACAATGCTTCCAATGCCCTTGAAAAGCTCGTAGAATTGTGCTGTACTACTTGAATCGATCCTAACGATCGCAACAGTGCTCGAGGGATCGAGAAGACATTGTGACAATCAGTTACAAAGTCGGATCTGGACCAAACCTCAACCAACATCAACCAATCATCAGACCAACATTCAAATCGAGATACAAGGAGTTGTAGACAATGAGGTTCATACGTATCGCGGGGTTCTGCCTCGCGGCCGTGTTCGTGATGAGCATGGTCGCAGCAGGGACCGCTTCGGCAGCACCACACTGGTTAGTGTGCTTACCATCACATACCGGTACTACGACCACGAAGTGGAATAGCGAACAATGCTCCACTGCAGCATCAGGTGGTTCATGGGAATGGAGTGAACCCAAAACTACGGAAGCGACCAGAACCGCGGGGTCGCTGAAACTGGAAGCCCACACTGCCCTCGGCGAAGTGGCAGTCTTGTGCTCAGGGTTAGACGCAGGCTGGATTGGCCCTAACGGCACAGATCAGACTACGACCATTACAATAGACAAATGCGAAGCAAGTACCAACTGCGAAAAACTCGAAGGAGAAGTCAAACCGCTAGGTCTGCCGTGGAACTCGGAACTGAAGGAAACCGAAGGTAAGATACACGACACGATCAGAAGCACTGGACACGGCGAACCTGGCTGGGAAGTGCATTGTAGAGCTTTCGGTAAAAGTGAAACGAACGTGTGTACCAGCAACGAAGGGTTAGTAGTCCTGGAAAATAAGAATACTCCGGGTAACCTAGCTGCGTTATTAGTATTAGCTAATTTCATTAACCCGAATAAACCAAAGGCGAACTGTACAGTTACAGGGGCTGGAACCGGTAATGTCTCAGGGAGTATCGCGATATTACTGGCAAGCGGCCGGGCGCTCCGGGTCTCTAAATAGCAGTGTTTGATTGTCGTTGAGTGTTGGGGTGGGGCTGGCTTGGGTCGGCCTCACTCTGACTGTATGGATGTCGCGGGTGAGAGGTTCTGGTCTTCTTGTGTCTTCAATGGAGCTAGGGATGGGAGATGAGATGAGGAAGTGGGGAGGCGAGGTCGATCGGGTGTGGTTGGGTGGCGTCTGTTCTGCGTTTGTCGGGGGGGTGTGCTGGGCGGAGTTCGCGCGGTTCGTGGTTTTGGTGAGGATGATGGTTGCGTTGCTCGTGGTGGGGTTTGTGGGGATTCTTGCGGGGAGTGCGCAAGCTGCCGAAACGTGCCCCAACGAAGCCTCGCGCCAGGGTCCGTCTGTCAACTTGCCTGAATGTCGTGTCTATGAGCAGGTGACACCGGTGGACAAGGGCGACGCTGTCGATATCTTCGGCAGCCGGGTCGGGGGCGGAGGCGAACTGGGGATCGTTGTTGCTGATGGTAACCAGGCGTATGCCGCGGAAGATGGGAATGCGATTCTGGTCAAAACGGATGGCTCGTTCGCGGCGGATGCCTCTGCCAGCGCGTCGGCGTATGTCTTTTCGCGCGGAGTTGGAGGGTGGGTTATGAGTGTTCTGGCGCAGTCGATCGCGGCGTCTCAGGAAGTCGGAGAAAATTCCGAATTTTTGTTTGATCCTCGAGATCTCTCTGCGGTTGGTTTCAATGATGAGGTTGGGACGTTCAGCGAGTTGTTGGGCGGCGAGGAATCCGCCTTTCGGAGTATGGAGCTGGTTGGTCCGGTGGGGGGCCCGTATGCGCCATTGTTCTCGCTCAGCGGGTTCGCCGCGTTGAACAGCGAAGACCAGGTCGAGATGGTTGGGGGCTCTGAAGATTTGAGTCGTGTGGTGTTGGAGGGTGAGAATCATTCGTTGGCGGCGGGCGCGGAAGGTCAGGACACGGGGACCGATGCGCTCTATGAAAGGACCGGTGGCGGGGAATGCGCTTCTGGGACATCGAATTGCAAGCTTATCGATGTGAGCGGGGAAGGCAGGCCGATGGTGTGCGGGGCGGCTCTCGGGCAGGGGCAGAGCGAGCTCAGCGCTGGTGGCGCGTATGGTGCGGTTTCGAGCGGTGGTTCGCGGATCTTCTTCACGGCGCCGGAGCCGGGTGCGAGCGGGGTGGGTTGTTGGAATCCCGGGGTGAGCCCGCAGGAAAACCCGCCTGAGCTGTATGTGCGCGAAGATGGTTCGAGGACTGTCGAGATCTCCGTTCCGCATGAAGCAGGTGTGGATGTCGGCCCGGGGGCGAACCCGTTGATGCCGGCGGTGTTCGTCGGGGCGTCCAGCGACGGATCGAAGGTGTTCTTCATGACCACGACCGATCTGACGCAGGGCGCTGTGGGGCACGTGCCGGAGCTGTACGAGTACAACACTGAACCCGGTGTGGGGGAAAAACCTTTGACGCTTATCTCGGGCGGGAAGTCAGGCACGGTCGAGGGTGATGTCGACTCTGTGACAGCGATCTCGAGCGATGGTTCGAGTGTGTATTTCAGCGCGTTTGGGAAGCTCGCCCCCGGGGCATCGGAATACTCACCAGGCGGGGAAGCCTTCTCTTCCGTTAACCTCTATCGCTACGACACCGTCACTGCGGAAACGACATTCATCACGACGCTCAACAAGTACGACTACCCGGGGGTTTTCGGTGAAAGGTTGGGCGGCTGGTATGAAAGCGAACTCGGTGGGGGAGTGTTTCCCAAGGAGGGCACGGAAAACGAGGGCTTGGATTTTGGGAAGGAGTGGTATACGACGGGAGATGGACAGTATTTGGTGTTTGGTACGGTGTTGCCGTTGACTAGGTTTGGCAACACTCATGCTCCAGGGGCGAAGTGTCCGAATAACTACCCGGATGCGGGTGGTGGGCCTGAAGGGTGTTTTGAGTTGTTTCGTTATGATGCGGCGTCGGGTGGTCTTGTGTGTGTGTCGTGTGGGGGGGTGGATCCGGTTGATGGTGCGTATTTCGCGCGTACTCGCTTTGAATCTCCGGCGGTTGGGCCGCCGCGTCCGATCTCTGAAGACGGCAAAGTCGTTTTTTTTGAATCGGCGAATGTGTTGGTGCCGCAGGCGTTGCCGGGTAGGAATCATGTGTATGAGTGGCATGGTGGTGTGATTTCGTTGATTTCGTCGCCGAGTGATCCTGGTAGTGCGTTTTTTCTGGGTTCGAGTGCGGATGGGGGTAATGTGTTTTTTGTGACGCATGCTCAGTTGTCTGCGGTGGATACTGATCAGGCGTCTGATATTTATGATGCGCGTGTTGGTGGTGGGTTTCTGGGTGTTGTGCCGCCTGCGTGTACGGGTACGGGTTGTCAGGGTGTGCCGGCGGCGCCGCCGGTGTTCGCGACGCCTGCGGGCGTGACGTTTGAAGGTGTAGGGAACTTCTCGCCGTCGGAAATACCGGTGGAAACGGTTCAGAAAAAGGCGAAGAAGTGCAGGTCGGGGTTTGTCAAGAAGCGTGGTAGGTGTGTAAAGGTCAAGAAGCGAGCTAAGCGTTTGGTTAGGGGGAGGAAGTAGATTATGGGTAAGAGATATGGGTTGTTGGTGGTTGTGTTGTGTGTGTTGGTGGTGTTGTGTGTGCCAGCGGGTGCGTTGGGTGTTGTGGGTGGTCCGCAGTGGACGGTGACTGGGTTTTCGACTCCGACGAATTTGGCGCCTGGGGGTAGAGGGTTTTTTACGGTACGTGTGCAGAATACGGGTGGTGCTGCGAGTGATGGCGAACCGGTTGTTGTCACGGATGTTCTTCCGGCTGGTTTGAGTGCGGTGGCCGAAGAACCTGCTTTGGGGGTGCATTTGGGTGGGGCGGATTTGGAGTCGGCGACGGATGTGAGCCCGGCGCAGGAAGCGAGCTGTGTGGGTTCGACGTGTACTTATTCGGGTCCTATCGAGGTCGATAACACCCTCGAATTGACGATTCCCGTAGAAGTCTCCAGTGGCCCGTTCACGGATTCGTGTGTGGTGCCGGGGGGTGCGGTGGGCTGTCTCACGAACGCCGTCACGGTCTCGGGTGGGGGTGCGCCGGAAGTGGGCCGGGAGACGCCTGCTGTGATTGGTTCGTCTGCGGCTGTGTTCGGTATTGCGCCTGGTTCGACGGCGAGCGCGTTGTCGGATACTCAGGCTGGCGCTCATCCCGATCTGACTACGATGTTTGAGTTCACTAGTGTGAGTCCGAAGTTGTTTGCGGGTAATGTGCGGGAAAGTGGTGCGACTTTGCCGCCTGGGTTCGTTGGTGATCTTGCGGATACGCCGAAGTGCCCGATCGCGGGTTTTAGCGAAGAGGAAGAAGGCGCGCTGCATTGCTCGTTGAGCGCGATCGTGGGGTCGGTGACTCTTTATTATAACGGGGGTCTTTCGCGGGGCGCTTACGTGCGTCCGTTGTTGAATTTGACGACGAACCCTGGTGAAATCGCGAAGCTCGGTTTCTCGATTTCGAGGTATGGTTTTCAGGGCACGATCTCGCTGACGCCTGGTGATTATGCGGTGCGCACAAACTTCGCGAAAATCCAGGATAGTACGCTGGCGATTGATGGTATCTCGCTGACTGTGTGGGGTGTCCCGGCGGAATCCAGGCACGATTTGATGCGGGGACTGCATTGCGAACCCGGCTTCACCACTGAACCCGGGAAATGTTATTATGTGACCGAAACGAGGGGGAATAAAGACCCGGTCACGCTCGAAGAGGCCCCGGAGGGTCAGCCGGTGACGAATCCTCCGGTGCCGTATCTGACGAGCCCGACGGATTGCACCGCGGAACCGTTGCAGGCCATGTTCAGCGTAAACTCGTGGGAAGAACCGGGCCGGGAGGTCAACGTGCCTTCGAGTGTCGGCCCGTTCACGGGTTGCAGCCTGCTGGAATTCGCGCCGGCTGTGAGTGCGTCGCCGGATACTGTGCGTGCGGATACCCCGGCGGGCTTGACGTTCGAAGTGAAGATGGGCCAGGAAGGGCTCGTCAACGCGGGTGCGAACTCGGAGTCCGATATCCAGGATACGACGGTGACGCTCCCGGAAGGCGTGGTGGTCAACCCGGGGCAGGCCGCGGGGCTCGGCGCGTGCCAGGAAGCACAGGCTCGCCTGGATGAAGAAGGTCCGCCGTCGTGCCCGCTGGACTCGAAGGTCGGGCAGGTCGCGGTCCAGACGCCTGTGCTGAAGAACAAGCTGGAAGGCAACGTGTACGTGCTGCAGTCCAACCCCCCCGACCTGAAGCTGCTCGTCGCCCCGGAAGACCCCCAGGACGGGATCTACGTGAAGTTCGTCGGGGACGTGAGCTTGAACGAAGCGACGGGGCGGCTCACGACGACGTTCAAGGGAACACCGCAGCTGCCGTTCAGCGACCTGAAGCTGTCCTTCAGCGGTGGCGCGCAGGCAGCGCTCGCGACCCCGGTGCAGTGCGGGGCCTACACCACGAGCACCGATTTCCTGCCGTGGAGCACACCGTTCGTAAGCGAAGTGTTCCCCACGAGCAGCTTCGCGGTCACTGAAGGCCCGGGGGGCTCGGCGTGCCCGTCCTCGCCGGCGCCGTTCGCGCCGTCGATGATCGCGGGCCCCACGACCGACCAGGCGGGGGGTTTCACGGACTTCTCGCTGCTGCTGACGCGGGCGGACGGGCAGCAGCGGATCTCGACGCTGCAGTTCAAGACCCCGGAGGGCCTGTTGGGGATGATCAGCAAGGTGGCGTTGTGCAGCGAACCGCAGGCCGCGAAAGGCGAATGCTCGGCTGCGTCGCAGATCGGTCATACGGTCGTGGAGGCCGGCCCGGGCCCCTACCCGCTGGTCGTCCCGCAGCCGGGCTCCCCGCCCGCGCCGATCTACCTCACCGGGAGCTACGAGGGTGCCCCGTACGGCCTGTCGATCGTCGTGCCGCTGGTCGTCGGCCCGTTCAACCTGGGAACGATCGTGACACGCGCAAGGATCGAAGTAGACCCCCACACAGCGCAGTTGACCGTCACGACGAGCCCGCTGCCGTCGATCATCGACGGGGTCCCCTCCGACCTGCGGTCGATCAACGCGGTGATCGACCGTCCCGGGTTCATGTTCAACCCGACGAACTGCAGCCCAATGGCCTTCAGCGGAACCGCGACGAGCACTGAAGGAGCGAGCGCCCCGATCACAAGCCGCCTCCAGGTCGGCTCCTGCCGCAGCCTGAAGTTCAAACCCGACTTCAAAGTCTCCACCTCCGGGAAGACCTCCCGGGCGAACGGTGCGAGCCTCGACGCGAAGCTCGTCTACCCAACCGGCCCGCTCGGCGCCAACCAGGCATCCAGCCAGACGAACATCGCGAGAGTCAAAGTCGAACTCCCCCGCCAGCTACCCTCCCGCCTGAAGACCCTACAGAAAGCATGCGCCGCCGCGACATTCGAAGCGAACCCCGCCCGGTGCCCCGCCGCATCAGTCGTCGGGCACGCCAAGGCCCTCACGCCGATCCTGCCAGTCCCCCTGGAAGGCCCAGCCTACTTCGTATCGCACGGCGGCGAAGCATTCCCCAGCCTGATCGTCGTCCTACAGGGCTACGGCGTCACAGTCGACCTCGTCGGCTCGACGTTCATCAGCAAACACGGCATCACGAGCAGCACGTTCAAGACGGTCCCCGACGTCCCGGTCGACACCTTCGAGCTCGCGCTCCCCGAGGGCCCCTACTCCGCGCTCGCAGCCCACGGGAACCTCTGCACCACCAAGCTCGCGATGCCCACCGAATTCCTCGCCCAGGACGGCACCATACTCCACCAGAGCACCCCCATCACAACCACCGGCTGCCCACACACAACCACCCACACACACCACAAAACCCGCCGGACACACAAGAAAAAGTAGCGGCCCAAGAGGATCGGAAACACGAGCCGGATCCTGCGCCTGCAGTTGCGATCATCACCAACCGTGACCCGCGGCGCCACAGCCAGGCTGTTCGTGGCCGTCGATCTCCCGGTTCCCGTGCGCGCCGAGCTCGCGCACTGGGCGCGTGGCGCCGCGCTGAACGCACGGGCGAGCGGCGGGCGCCTGCGGCTGCTCGACCCCGAGCTGCTGCACGTCACGCTCTGCTTCCTCGGCGAGCAGCCCACCGGCCGGATCGACGCCCTCGCGCAGTCGGTCGCGAGCGTCTGCGCCGTGCCGGTCGGCGAGCTCTCGCTAGGCGCCCCGTTGTGGCTGCCCCAGCGCCGCCCGCGCGCACTCGCCGTGGAGCTGCACGACGACGCCGAGTGCGCCCTCGCGTCCCTGCGCGACGCCCTGGTGCGCACGCTAGCCATCGCGGGCGACTTCGTCCCCGAGCGCCGGCGCTTCCGCCCACATGTCACCGTCGCGCGCCTGCGTCCACGCGAGGCCCCGAGCGAGCGCGGCCTCCCCGCCACGCCCCGGCTGTCGTTCGCCCCGCCGTCCGTGACGCTGTACCGATCGTGGCTCACGCCCAAAGAGGCCCGCTACGAGGGGCTCACGACGCATGCCCTCGCGACATTTCCCTGATCGTGTCCACACCCACAGAGGCCTGCTGCGAGGGGCTCCTCGCATACGCTCTCACGGCCCCCCTGGTCGGGCGGGCTCTGCCCGCAGAGACCCATCCTGATCCGGTCCCCGATACGAACAACTGTTCTGTCCGGAGCGATCTCTACGGTGTGCGGACCAATCTCGATTCGGAGGTCCACGATGCCCGCAAACACCGACCAGGAGAAGGCCGCCAAGGCCCGCGACGCCGCGCTGAAGGGCGCGCTCACCCAGATCGAGCGCGAGTTCGGCAAGGGCACCGTCATGCGCATGGGCGACGAGGGCGCGCAGGTGCGCGTCGCTGCGATCTCCACGGGCGCGCTGTCGCTCGATCTGGCGCTGGGGATCGGGGGGGTGCCGCGCGGGCGCATCGTTGAGGTCTTCGGCCCCGAGTCCTCGGGGAAGACCACGCTGATCTACCACGTCCTCGCCGAGGCCCAGAAGCTGGGGGGGGTGTGCGCGTTCATCGACGCCGAGCACGCGATGGACCCGCTGTACGCGAGGGAGATCGGGGTCGACATCGACGAGTTGCTCGTCTCCCAGCCCGACTACGGCGAGCAGGCGCTCGAGGTCGCTGACATGCTCGTGCGCTCCGGCGCCGTCGACGTCGTGGCGATCGACTCCGTCGCCGCGCTCACCCCGCGCGTGGAGCTCGAGGGGCAGATGGGCGACCAGACGGTCGGCGCGCAGGCGCGCATGATGTCCCAGGCGATGCGCAAGCTCGCGGGCAACCTCAACCGCACGCAGACGCTCTGCATCCTCACCAACCAGATCCGCGAAAAGGTCGGGGTCATGTTCGGCTCGCCGGAGACCCAGCCGGGCGGGCGGGCGCTGAAGTTCTACGCCTCCCAGCGCCTGGACATCCGGCGCATCGAGACGCTCAAGGACGGCACCGAGGCGGTCGGCAACCGCGTGCGCGTGAAGGTCGTCAAGAACAAGCTCGCCGCGCCCTTCCGCCAGGCCGAGTTCGACATCGAGTTCGGCCGCGGCATCTCGACCGCCGGCTGCCTGATCGACCTCGGCCTCGAGGACAACCTCGTCACCAAGTCCGGCTCGTTCTTCTCCTACGGCTCCGAGCGCCTCGGCCAGGGCCGCGGCGCCGCGAAGGCTTACCTTGTAGAGCACCCCGCGATGGCGAAGGAGCTGCGCGAGAAGATCTTCGCCGCGCGCGGCCTCTCGCCGGACGGACCCGCGGTGCCACTGGAGTCCGTCGTCGCCGACGGTGCCACCCCGGATGCAGAGGCCCCAGTCGTCAGCGTCCGGAGAATCTTGGGCGATCCGGTAGCCGCCTGACCGCGCGGCCATCGGTTGGTCTGCACCTCCTGGCGGCTTTCGCGAGGTCGCCAGAGGGTCGCCCCGGCGTTACTCTTGAAAGGTGCCGCGCTACCACGTGACCACCTTCGGCTGCCAGATGAACGAGCACGACTCCGAGCGGATGAAGGGGATGCTCGAGTCGCTCGGCTACCGCGAGGCGCCCGAGCGCGCCGAGGCCGACCTGATCCTCTTCAACACCTGCTCGATCCGCGAGTCAGCCGACAGCCGCTTCCTGGCGCACCTCGGGGAAGCCAAGCGCCTGAAGCGCGAACAGCCCGAGCGGATCGTGGGCGTGGGGGGGTGCTGGGCGCAGTCGGTCAAGGAGGAGGTCTTCGAGCGCTTTCCGTTCGTCGACGTCGCGTTCGGCCCCGGGCAGGTGCACCGCCTCGCGGAGTTCCTCACCTCCGACTCGCTCACCGCCCAGGGGTACTTCGAGTTCGAGGGCTTCACCGGGCGCCTGCCCGCCCACCGCGAGCGCCCCTTCCAGGGGTGGGTGCAGATCAGCGTCGGGTGCAACTGCCGCTGCTCCTACTGCATCGTGCCCTCCACCCGCGGGCGCGAGGTCAGCCGCCCCTTCGAGGAGCTCGTGGACGAGGTGCGACAGATGGCGACCGACGGGGTGCGCGAGATCACGCTGCTAGGGCAGAACGTCAACTCCTACGGGCGCGACCGATCGAAGATCGGCCAGCGTCCGGCCCGCCGCGGCTTTGCCGAGCTGCTGGGGGCGCTCGACGCGGTGGACGGCATCGAGCGCATCCGCTACACGAGCCCCCACCCCAAGGACATGCGCGAGGACGTGATCCGCGCCCACGCCGAGCTGCGCACTCTCTGCGAGCACGTCCACCTGCCGCTGCAGTCCGGCTCCTCGCGCATCCTCAAGGCGATGCGCCGCACCTACGACCGTGAGCGCTACCTCGACCGCGTCGCGCTGATTCGCGAGCACGTCCCCGACGTGGCGCTCACCACCGACATCATCGTCGGCTTCCCCGGAGAGTCCGAGGAGGACTTCGAGCAAACGCTGTCGCTCGTCGAGCAGGTCCGCTACGACGGCGCCTTCACGTTCCTCTTCTCACCCCGCCGCGGGACCGAGGCGGCAGAGCTCACCGAGGGCCTCGTCCCGCACCCCGTGAAGGTGGAGCGCATGGAGCGCCTCGTCGAGGCCGTCCAGCGCCACGCCCGCGAGCGCGCGCAGCGCTTCGTCGGGCGCACCGTGGAGGTGCTCGTGGAGGGCCCCTCCCGCACCGACCCCGAGCGACTGCGCGGGCGCACCCGCCACAACAAGGTCGTCAACTTCGCCGGCCTCGCCGCCCCCGGCGAGCTCACCCGTGTGCGGATCGACTCGGCCACCAGCCAGACGCTCGCGGGCGAGGAGCTGTTACCGAAGCCGGGAGACACTCGCCTTCGGCGCTGGCCGATTCGGGGATGCGAGCGGAGCGAAGTGTCTCCCTAATCGGTCCCCGTTTCGGCCAGCCCGAGCCGGCTGAGGTGCTCTGGCTCAGCCCGGCCCGTCCGTCCGTCGCCCTATTTGCCGGCCGCTTCCGCGAACGCCTTGGCGATGACCGAGTGGCACTTCCCCAGCGCCGCCTGATACTGGGGGGTGCTCGACACCGATTTTTCGATTTTCAGGTTGCCTGCCGCATTCGGTTCGGCCACGTTGGCACCGTTACCGCGTAGGCATTTCGCCACCCTCGCGGCCAGCTGAGTACGACGGGCCAAACTGAGTTCGGGGGTCGTGCTCGTGGGCGTGGTGGTCGTCGGGGTCGTACTTTCGGGAGTCGTGGTCGTCGGGATCGCTTCCGCCGTCGTTTTGGCGGCCGTCGGGGTCGACGCGCTGGAGGACGACCCGCTGGAGGAGCTCCCGCACGCCGCCAGACCAAGGCAGGCGAGCGAGGCGACCACCAGAGCGATCGTCGTCGGTCCGAGGTTCTTAGAACTGTTACGGGGCATGGGGCTCCTTAGTGGCTCGTCGGTTTGCGCGCGGATTATCCGCGCCGCGAGCGCACCCTTGGCGATCCGCTGCTCCCGCCGCGAGCGCTCGCGGGTCCGAAGTCGCCGTGCGCCCGGCCGGAATGCCCCGCTCTCACTGGGCTGCGGGCGGTTGGAGCGCTGCAGATGTGCCACCGGCGCGCGCGACCGCACTGCGCCGACAGTGTTTCCGATCCCCCGGAGCGTGGCGGGCCGTCCCAACCCGGCGACGGCCCGCCGCCTCTCCGGCCTGCCGCTGGCTCCACCCTCAACGCTTGTCGCGCTGGCCCGCGGCGACCCGATGGCCCGCCACGAGCTGATCCGCGATCTTGTCGCCGCCCGTCACACGGGTGAAGCTCGCCGCAAGACCGGGGGCGACGCTCGCGATGGCGGCGCCCGCCCGCAGCGGGAGGGGGGCGACGTCCACCTCGGCGCGGTTACGCTCGATCGCGGCGGCCACCGCGCGCGCCACGTCCTGCGGGCTGCGCGTGCCGACCCCGGGCGGCAGGTGGGCGCCGGATTCCGCGAACATGCCCGCGTCGCGGATGAAGCCCGGGCACACCACCGAGACGCCGACGTTGTGCGCGCGCAGGTCCGGGCGCAGCCCCAGCGCGAAGCCGCGCAGGCCGAACTTCGTCGCGCAGTACATCGCCGACCGGGCCGACGCCGCCTTCCCCGACAGCGAGGAGACGAACAGCAGGTGGCCCCCACCGCGGCGCGCCATCGCCGGCGCGAGCGCGTGCGCCATCGCGATAGGAGCGTGCAGGTTTACTTCGAGCACCTGGTCGATCTCCTCGTTCGAGAAGTCCTCCAGTAGGCCGGCGCCGTGGAGCCCGGCGTTCGCCACCAGGATGTCCACCTCCCCCGCGTCCGCCAGCAGGCGCGCGACGTCCGCCCGGTCGGCCAGGTCCGCCGCCAGCACCCGGGCGTCGAGCTCCGCCGCCAACTCCTGCAGCACCTCCACGCGGCGGCCCGTCAGGATCAGACGCGCGCCGCGCCCGTGCAGGTCGCGTGCGATCGCGTGGCCGATGCCGCCCGTCGCGCCGGTGAGCAGCACCGTTGAGCCGAAGACCTTCACTTGCTGCAAGGCTACGACAGTGCAGGTGATTGCGCTGTTCGGCCCCACCGGCGTCGGCAAGACCGCGGTCGCGGTCGCGCTCGCGGAGCGGCTGCGCGCAGCGGGGGAGGACCCGGTGGCCGTGTCCGCCGACGCGCTGCAGGTGTACGCGGGCCTGGAGACGCTCACCGGCGTCGCCTCCCCCGCCGAGCGGGCCCAGATGGAGCACCGCCTCGTCTCGTTCCTGCCGCTCGACGCGAGCTTCAGCGCCGGCCAGTACGCCGAGCTCGCCCACGCCGAGATCGACGGGCTGCTCGCCGCCGGCCGCCGGCCGATCGTCGTCGGCGGCACCGGGCTGTACCTGCGCGCCGCGCTGGCCGATCTGGACTTCAGGCCGTCTCCACCGGAGGGTCCGTCGCAGCTGTGGAGCGAGGACGTGCGCCACCCCACGCTGCTCGTCGGGCTGATGATGGAGCGCGGGGCCCTCTACGAGCGGATCGACGCCCGCGTACAGCGGATGCTCGACGCTGGGGTCCGCGAGGAGGTGCTGCGCGCGCACGCCGCCGGGGCCTCGCTCACCGCTCGCAAGGCGCTCGGGTTCGAGGAGCTGCTCGCCGGGGACGTCGAGGCGATGCAGCGCCGAACTCGCAACTACGCGCGCCGCCAGCTCACGTGGATGCGCAAGCTCGCCGGCGTGCACCTGATCGACGTGACCGGCCGCACGCCGGAGGGTGTCGCCGCGGAGATCGTAGACTCCGCCGCTGCATGACCACCAACGGAGAGACAGGCGCGCTGAGGTTCGAGAAGTGGCAGGCGCTCGGCAACGACTACCTGATCGTGGAGGAGCAGGCGCTGCCGTTCGAGCTCACCTCCCCGCGCATCCGCAAGCTTTGCGCCCCGCACTTCGGCGTAGGCGCCGACGGGGTGCTGCTGCTCACCCGCTCTCAAGACCCGGCGCACGTGGCGAGCCTGCGTATCTTCAACCCCGACGGCTCCGAGGCAGAGCTCTCGGGCAACGGGGTGCGCGAGGCCGTGCTGTACCTGCGCCGTAACGGCTGGACCGACCAGGACGTCTTCTCGATCCAGACCGCAGCAGGTGAGGTGCGCCCCACGGTCACCGGCCCCGACACGTGCCGCGTGGACATGGGCCGCGCGTCGCTCACCTCCAAGGACTACCCGGGGGGCGCCGCGGACGGGGTGGGCGAGTTGAGCGCCGGCGGAAGGACGTGGCGCTTTCAGCACGTCTCGGTGGGCAACCCCCAGTGCGCGATCCGCGTCGAGAACGTCGCGGCGCTAGAGGCGCTAGACCTGCCCGCCGTCGGCCCGGAGGTCGAAGGACACGAGAGCTTCCCCAACCGCACCAACGTCTCGTGGTACACCGAGACCGGACCCGACCGCGTCCACGCGCGGATCTTCGAGCGCGGGGTGGGGGAGACGCTCTCCTCGGGGACGGGCGCCACCGGCGCGGCCGTCGCCTACCACGTGCGCGGCGGTGTGCGCGCCGAGCGACCGATCACGGTCGTCCTCGACGGCGGCGAGTTGCAGGTCGAGGTGGGGGAGGACCTGCACATCAACCTGACCGGCTGGGCGCGGCCCGTGTTCGAGGGCCGCCTCAGCGACGACCTCCTGAAGGAGCTGCATGAGATGGCTGGGGGAGGGCAGGCCCTCCCCCAGTACCCCCTCCCACAAAAGCGTGTGACAAGGACGGAAGATCATGAGACCGAGTGAGCGCCTGAGCCGCATCCCGCCGTACCTGTTCGCCGAACTGGAGCGAAAGATCGCCGAGAAGAAGGCCGCGGGGGCGGATGTCATCAGCCTCGGCATCGGCGATCCCGACCGGCCGACCCCGGCGCTGGTGGTGGAGGCGATGCGCGAGGCGGTCACCGAGCCCGAGACCCACAAATACCCGTCCAACCGTGGGCGCGCAGACTTCCGTGAGGCGGTCAGCGACTACTACGCGCGCCGCTTCGACGTGCGGCTCGACCCCGAGACAGAGATCATCCCCGCGGTGGGCGCCAAGGAGGCGATCTTCAACCTCAATCTCGCGTTCCTCGACCCCGGCGACGCCGCACTCGCGGCGGACCCCGGGTACCCCGTGTACACCGGCGGTCCGCTGCTCGCCGGCGCCGACGCCGTGGCGATGCCGCTCGTGCCCGAGCTGGGCTTCGTGCCGGACCTGCAGGCGATCGCCCCCGCGGACAGCGCGCGCGCGAAGGTGGTGTACCTCAACTACCCCAACAACCCCACCGGCGCGCTCGCCCCCGAGGGGTTCTTCGAGCGCGTCGTGGCGTTCGCGCGCGAGCACGACGTCCTCGTCGTCCACGACAACTCCTACTCGGAGATCGCGTATGAAGGCCACCGCCCGCCCTCGTTCCTGGCGACCCCCGGCGCGAAGGAGGTGGGGATCGAGGTGTACTCGCTCTCCAAGGGCTACAACATGACCGGGTGGCGGTGCGCGGCGGTAGTCGGAAACGCGCAGGCGATCGAGGCGTACTGGCGTCTGAAGACGAACATCGACTCCGGGCTGTTCGAGGCGGTGCAGCTCGCGGGCGTCGCGGCGCTCTCCCCGGACACCGACGCCGAGGTCGCCGCGATGAACGAGCTGTACCGCAAACGCCGCGATCTCGTGTGCGACGCGCTCGCGAAGGCCGGCGTGCAGGTCACCCCGCCGAAGGGCACGATCTACGTGTGGGCGCCCGTCCCCGCGGGCTTCGAGAGCTCCGTCGCGTACTGCGAGCACGTGCTCGAGCGCACCGCCGTGGTGATCTCCCCCGGCAGCGCCTACGGCCCCAGCGGCGAGGGGTGGTTTCGCATCTCCCTGACCACCCCGGACGATCGCCTGGCGGAGGCAGTGGAGCGGTTGGCCTCGATGACCTGAGCTCATTTGGAGGGATCGTCCGCGCGGGTGGGTGCGCCTGCGAGGCGGCGTGTGCGCGGAGCCTCCGTGCCCCGCGTCAAAGCGCGTGACTGGCCGCCTCGCGGAGGCCCTCCCCGCGGCCTACACTGGGGCGAGTGGATAGAACAGCGCCCCGCGCACGCCAGCGCGCTCTCTGCATCGCCGCGCTCCCCGACGGTGACGAAAGCAGCGTGCGGGAGCTCGAGGAGCTGCTGCTCACTGCGGGGGTGGTGAGCGTGGGGGAGCTGGTGCAGCGCCGCGAGCAGCCCCACCCCAACACGTACCTCGGGCCGGGCAAGGTGCAGGAGGCAAAGCGGGCCGCCGCAGAGTGCGACGCCAACGTGGTCGCCTGCGACGACGAGCTCAGCCCGCGCCAGGAGCGCAACCTAGAGGCCGAGATGGGCCTGCCCGTGGTCGATCGCACCACCGTGATCCTCGACATCTTCGCCGCGCACGCTGCCAGCGCGGAGGGCAAGCTCCAGGTGGAGCTCGCGCAGCTGGAGTACAACCTCGCGCGGATGCGCGGCCTGTGGACCCACCTGGAGCGCCTCGGCGGCGGGATCGGCACGCGCGGACCGGGCGAGAGCCAGATCGAGACCGACCGCCGCCTCGCCCGCGACCGGATCGCGGCGCTGCGCCGGCGCCTGGAGCACGTGCGCGGCTCCCGTGCCACGATGCGCGCCGAGCGCGAGCGCGCTGCGCTGCCGACGGTCGCGCTCGCCGGCTACACCAACGCGGGCAAGTCGACGCTGCTCAACGCGCTGACCGCAGCCCACGGCCGCCGCGCGGGCACCGACGCGGGCCCCGAGGTGGAGGTGCGCGACCGCCTCTTCCACACGCTCGACCCGACCACCCGCACGATCCGCCTCGGCGGGCGCCCGCACCTGCTGACCGACACCGTCGGCTTCATCCGCAAGCTGCCCCACCAGCTCGTCGACGCCTTCGGAGCCACCCTGGAGGAGACGATCCGCGCGGACCTGCTGCTGCACGTACTCGACGCCTCCGCGCCGGAGGAGGAGATGGAGGCGATGCGCCGGGCGGTGGGGGAGGTGCTCGAGGAGATCGGAGCCGACGCAAGCCCCCGGGTACTGGTCCTCAACAAGGTGGACCTGCTCGACGAGCCGGCCCGCCAAGAGCTGCGCCTGCGCCACCCCGAGGCGGTGCTCGTCAGCGGCGAGACGGGAGAGGGCCTGGAGGACCTGGTCGAGCGGATCGAGCGCGAGCTGCGCCACACGCTGTGCCCGGTGGAACTGCTGGTCCCCTACGCCAACGGCTCGAGCCTCGCGGAGCTGCACGAGCTGGCCGGCGATCTGGCCCGCCTGGACACCCCCGAGGGCGTCCGCGTCAGAGCGCTGGTACCGGCCCGCATGGCCGCGCGCTTCGCGCGGTTCGCGGTGGCTTAGCACTCGACCCGCCGGGGCGGGTCGGGTGCTGGGCGTAGGAGGAGCTACCTCGGTTATCAACCGTTTGCGTCGACCTCGACGCTACACCCGCCGTCACAGACCATTGTACTCAGCGACCGGGACGGTACGCTCGCTCAGATACCGGCTGCATGGCTCGCCCCGCGGTGTGCCTCCTCCTCCAGCGCATCATCGAGCGGCGAAAGCTCGCCGGGGTCAATCCCCAGCGCGGTCGCGATCAACCAGTCCGCGAACCAGGTGTTCTTCGGCAGCAAAGGCCCATGTAGGTAGGTGCCGATCACAGTGCCAGAACGTGCGCCCTCAAAGCCGCTGCGCCCATCGTTGCCGTGACCCTTCAGGACACGCCCGAGCGGAGGCTGGTCGGCGCCGAGGTGAGAGCGCCCGCCGTGGTTCTCGAAGCCCGCGAGCACGCGGCGGCTACCGCCGTCGAGTGAGACCTCGATCGCGACGTTGCCGATCAGGCGGGGGCCGTCAGCGCGCACGGTGCGCACGTCCAACAGCTCAACACCCGGCAACTCCTCGCTGGGACCGAGCTCGTAGGAGCGCCCGAGGAGCTGGTAGCCGCCGCACACACCGAGGACCACAGCGCCCCGCGCCGCGGCAGCATGCAGCGCCTCGCGCTTGGTGACAAGCAGATCGTCCGCACACAGCCGCTGGTCCCGGTCCTGCCCGCCGCCGAGGTAAAAGAGGTCGTGGGCGTCACCGTCCAGCGGCTCACCCAATCCGACGGGGGTCAGCTCGAAGCCGAGATCGCGCCAGGCGCAGCGGCGCTCGAGCACGAGCAGGTTGCCGCGGTCGGCGTAGATGTTCATCAGATCGGGGTAGAGCGCGCAGACGCGCAGGGTGCTCATGAGAGCGCGCTCCGCGTCTGGCCGCCGGCGCTCAACAACTCGCGCAGCGAGAGCATCGCGGTGTATGTGGGGAGCGCATATAGAGGCGTGCCTCCGGGCGGCGCGTCGGCCAGGGCGGCGGCCAGGGCGGCGGCGAGGTCGGGCAGTACACGGATGCGAGTGGGCTCCACGCCCGCGTACTTCAGACGCACCGCGAGCTCCGCGGCGCGGATGCCACTGCAGGTGGCGCAACGCACGCGCCCGGCGAGCAGCTCGAAGTCGGCGTCCCAGATCCAGGAGACGTCGCGCCCGTCGGCGGTGTTGTCGTTGAGAATCCCGAGCAGGTCATGGTGTCCGGGCTCCAGGGCAAGCGTGCGCAGCACCTCATTGGCGCCGGAAGGGTTCTTGACGAGCAGGATGCACAGCTCGCGCCCGTCGATCGGCACGCTCTCCGCGCGGCCGAATGCCGCCCGCGTGCTCTCCAATCCGGCGATAACGTGCTCCAGCGGAACGTCGAGCGAGTAGGCGAGCGCCGCAGCGGCGAGCGCGTTGTAGACGTTGTAGAGGCCGGGCAAAGGCAGTGCGACCTCGGCCTCGCCGGCGGGGGTGTGCAGTCTGAAGCGCGCGGCCCGCACACCTTCCAGCCGCACATTTGTTGCGAAGACCGCGGGCGCCGGGCGAGCCTGGCCGCAGGCGGGGCAGCGGTAGTGGCCAAGGTGCCCGAGGTAGACCGCGTCGAAGACATAGGGGGCGCCGCAGTTGCGGCAGTGCTTGGCGTCGGCGGCGTGCGCAAGGTGAGGCAGCGCGAGCGAGTCGTCGTCCACCCCAAAATAGAGCACACCGTCGTGCTCGCGGCCGAGGTCGGCGACCAGGGGGTCGTCGGCGTTGAGGACCAATCGGGCGTCGCGGCCGGGGCCGTCGCGAACCAGGTGCGCCCAGCGCTCGGCGATCAAATCGAGCTCCCCGTAGCGGTCGAGCTGGTCGCGAAAGAGGTTGCCGAGCAGGATCGCGCGAGGATCCAATTGCGCGGCGATCCGATCGAGCCAGAGCTCGTCCACCTCGAACAGCCCGAGCTCGCCGGCGATCGAATTGCGCCCGGAGGACGCGGCGAGCAGGGTGGAGGCGATGCCCCCGGCCATGTTGGCCCCGGCGCGGTTGTGAACGAGCTCCACGCCGTCCTGCGTGAGGATCGCGGCGGCCATCGCCGCGGTGGTGGTCTTGCCGTTGGTCGCGGAGATCAGAACGCTGCCACCCCGCAGCCGCGCCCCGAGCACGGCGATCGCGTTGGGCTCGAGACGCATCAGCACCTTCCCCGGCACGCTCGTGGCGCCGCCACCGCGCAGCCGCGAGAGCGCACCTGCCGCACGGGCGAGGGCAAGCTTTGGGGCGAGTGAGCCGCTCAGAGTCCGCTCCCGAGTGGGCTGTCGGCCGGGATGAGCACCCGCACCGCGGCGGGCAGCACGCTCACGCGCAGCGGCAGCTCGCCGATCGGGTCGCCGTCGGCGTACAGCGTGAAGGGGCGGTCGGCGGCGATCTGAAGCTCGCGGCCGCGGAGCACGTGCACGGACGGCTCGTGGACGTGGGTGCCCTTGAAGACCTTCGGCAGGATCGTCGTGAGGAAACGCAGCTTGGAGATCTGCTCGCAGTAGGGGACGTCGAGCAGGCCGTCGTCGAGCAGGGCGTCGGGCGCCGCGTACATACCGCCCCCGTACGCCTTCGAGTTGGCGGCGCCGACGCTGTAGCCGGTGAAGGCGTGCCGCTGGCCGTCGAGCACGAACTCGAAGCGCGCCGGGCGCCACGCGGCCAGCGCGCGCAGCGCGCCGTAGGCGTAGACGAGATTGCCGAGCCACGAGGGCGCCTCGTTGGCGATCCGGTTGGCGTCGGAGTCGAAGCCGCAGGCTGGCGATGCCCACGAAGGTGTGCTCGCCGACGAGGCCGAGGTCGAGCTCGCGCGCGACCCCGCCGGCGATCACTGCGCACGCCGCGACCGGGTCCTGCCCAATGCCGAGCACGCGCGCCAGGTCGTTGCCGCGCCCGCCCGGCAGCACGCCGAGGATCGAGCCGGGCACGGTGCGCAGCGCGTCGGCCGCGGCCCCCGCGAGCCCGTCGCCGCCGAGCGTCGCGGCGGTCTCACCGCCGCGCGCGGCCTCGAGCGCCAGCTCGCGAGCGTGGGGGAGATCACGGGTGTCGGCGCGCCGCACATCGAGCCCATACCCGCGTAGCGTGTCCATCACCGCAGGCGCGGCGCGCCCCGCGCGCCCGCCGCCCGCAGCGGGGTTGACGATCAGACAGACGGGAGCAGGCACCGCGCTAGCGTATTCGGAAGGGAATCATAAGAGTTCCTTAAGATCGCGCGAAGAGCGCGCAGTAATGGGGGAGTTCGCATCTAAGCTGGCGAGGTGCTCCTCGCCAGCTCTCCAGCCTCACGCATTGTCAGAGCCATGCGCATTGTCGGTCCCGTCGTGGCGGTCTCCCCGATCGCGCTCGGGATGGTGGCGTGCGGCACGAGCTCGAGCGGTGCGAGCGCCTCGGCGAGCTCGGGCACGGACGCGGCCTCCACCTCTGCGAGCGGCTCACACGAAGCCTGCCAGATGGTGAGCGCTCCGGTGCCGAAGGGGGCCCAGCACGTGCCGCCGCCGACGCACAGACTGAACCCGGCGAAGCGCTATGTGGTGGCGCTGGCGACGAACTGCGGGAAGATCGCGATCCAGCTGGACGTAAAGCGGGCGCCGAAGACGACGGCGTCGTTCGCCTACCTGGTGAAGCGCGGCTTCTACAACGATCTCACCTTCCATCGGGTGGCGGCGAACTTCGTGATCCAGGGGGGAGATCCCAACGGGGACGGCTCGGGGGGCCCGGGCTACACGGTCGTGGAGCGCCCCCCGGCGAACTCGAGATACACGCGCGGGACGGTGGCGATGGCGAAGACGGGGACCGACCCGGCGGGGGCGTCGGGGAGCCAGTTCTTCATCGTCACCGAGCAGGAAGCGGAACTGCCCCCGCAGTACGCGCTGGTTGGCAGAGTGGTGGGGACGATGGCGGGGGTGGACGCGATCGCCAAGCTCTCGACGGTTCCGCCGCAGGACGGCGAGCCGGTCCATCCGGTCGTGATCAGCCGGGCGAGCCTCTCGGAAAGCTGAGCCTCTGAGCCTTCAACCGGGCGGCGCCCCGCGGGCGGCCTCGCGCGCGCGGTCGCGCCGGCGGCGCCCGATCAGCGCGGCGACCGCGAGCACGGCGATCACGAGGAACAGCCCGAGCAGGACGCCGGGAGCGACGCCGAGGCCGCCGAAGGGGAGCGAGATCAGCTCGACCACGCCGAGGCCGAGGGCGAGCAGGAGGATGACCAGCAGGACGATCAGGAGGATGCCGCGCACGCGCGCGAGGACGCCGGCGGAGGCGGGGGGGATCAGCAGCCCCATGGCGCGCAGCGCGAACATCTGCCGGCCGGAGGGGGGCTCCTGGCCGAGCCGCTGCACGGCCTCGCGCAGATCGCCGGGGCGGCGCTCGGCGAGCGCGAGCGAGGCGTCGGCCATGCGCCGGATCTGCATACGCTCCTGGGGGCGGGCGGCGGCGATCGCGCGCTGGAAGTAGGCGCGGGCCTGCTCGGCGTCGAAGCGCTCGGCCGCGCGGGCGCCGAGGATCGAGAGGGCGGCCGACTTGAACTTGGTCTCGCCCTCGAGCTCCTCGTCGGTGCGCTGCTCGAGCGCCTGGATGGCCTCCACGGCGCCGCGCTGTTCGATCCGGACCTGACGCTGCTTGGGGGGCATCGGCTGAGCATTCTACGGTCTGCGCGGAGGGACCGTCCACCGGGCGTGAACGCCGTGCGCAGACGCTGCACAGACGCTATGCTCGCAAGCGAGGAAACGGTTCGATGCGTCCAACTCCGCAGATCAAGGCGACTCCGATTGCGGCGTACGTATATGCGGCGCTGGCGTTGGCGCTGCTTGTCCTACTGCCTGCCGCCACAGCTGCAGCGAGCGAAGCGGGCAACCCGTTCGCTCCAGCGTCGCCGGCCGTCGCGCCGGCGGCGAAACAGGCGAGCGGCGCCGGCAGGGCCGGCGGCACGTCTCCGAAGTCGGCAGCGAGCGCCGCCAAGACGGCCGCGGGGGCTTCGGGCGTGGGCAAGGTCTCGACGGCCGCCACCCCGGCCAAGGGCGCCATCCTCCCTTCGCGGGTGGCGGGCACGACGACGACGGCGAGCACGAACACGCAGGAATCAAGCTCTGGGACGAACACGTCGGAGATCCTGGCGCTGGTGGCGGCCGGCCTGGTGCTTGGGGGGATCGCGTTCATGATCCTCCGCGACGCGCGCTCGGTCGCGCCGGTGACGGAGGGCTTGGCGACCGGGGGCACACGCAACCCGGAGGGACGTCTGCGCAAGCGCCGCGCGCAGGCGAAGGCGGCGCGGCTCCAGCGCAAGCGCCACCGCAAGAGATAGCAAGAGAGATGGGAACAGAGGTCCACCGCGTTACTGGCGGGCCCTGACGCGCGTGGCGCTGCGAGGGGCGCTGCGAACCCGCGCGGGGGATGCGGGCTGCCCGCCCGCGGCCCCGCCGTGAGGTCCGCGGCGGGGCCCGCGGCTGCCGAGCGGCGTCCTCGGATAACGGTGGGGACTCACCCGGGGACCACCCACCCCGCCGGGGAGGGCTTTGCTGCCTCCGTCGTCCTCTTCGGACGCGTCGGACTCGTAGAGCGGAAGCGACGAGACCGCAGCGTCGGATCGAAAGGGGATCCAGAGCATCAGCGCGGCGATCGGAAGTTTGATCAGCCCGAAGGCCAGGAGCACGAACCACATCCACGTGTGCATCGATTCGATGCTACTACGGCGCGGCGCGGGCGTCGCGGAGGACATAACCACCTCGTCTCCAACCTCGCCCAGGAGCGGCTGTCGATCGCGATCGCCGGCGCGGCGGTGGCACAGGCGGCGCTCGACTGGACGCTCGATTATGTCAAGCGGCGCACCGCGTTCGGCCAGCCTGGGGGTCTGAGGTCCCCGGGGGGCGCTACCCTGTAGGCGGCAGTTCAACCGCGGCAGGGAGACCCTATGAGGATCGCGTTCGTAGTAGCTGGCTTGGCGGCAACCGTCTTGGTGGCCGGCGGGGTGATTGTGATGACGGCAGGGGCCGAAACGACCCCGACGCCACCGGCGAGCGCGCCGGTGCGCACAGTGAGCGTGCAGGGCATCGCGAACGAGCCCATCGACTCCGCAGCGAGCGCCGAAACGGCGACCGCGGTCTATCGCCAGGCGATGGCCGCCGCGATCACCGATGGCCAGGCCAAGGCCAAGTTCCTCGCCGAAAAGACAGGCGCCACGCTGGGGCAGGTGCACAGCATCGGCGAAGGCGGCGGCGACATCCAGTGCCCCGAAGGCGAGGAATACCAGGGCGCCCAGCCCGACTTCGGCTTCGCCATCGGGGAGGTGGTCGGGGTCGCGAGTCCGCCTAAGGCTTCGGGCCGGGCAACCCCGACCATCCACAAAGCGCCCGCCAAGAAACCGACCGCCAAGCATCGTAAACGGCACTCGGCCAAGAAGTCTGCGGCGGAAGCCTGCACGCTCTCAACGCAGATCGCGTTGGCCTACGAACTGAGCTGAGGCGAGCCGAGCGCCTCCAGACCGGTGACCGACCGGCTTGAGGATCACGAACAGCAACAGACGGTTGCGCGCCGGCCGAGCGCGCCGGCGGGCACGTGTCGTCGGCGCCACCCCTATAGGTTTACATAACATTCATTATCGAGCATGAAAAAAATGGAGGCCCAGATGGCTGCGAGGTCGGCGATCTCGATCTTGAGATGGTCAGTTGGTACGCGCCCCAGGTGCTGTGTGGGGTCGGTGTCGACGGCCAAGCCGGAGACAACGGCCGAACGTCTCTCACGCGACGTGAGAGACGTCCCCGCCCGGACACAGCCCCTACACTTCAAGGGCCGTGTCGATGCACCCTGCGCACCAGAACGAATCCGAGCACCTGGAGCTCCCGGTCGAGGATCTGTTCCGCCGGGCGCGTCCGTTGCCTGACCACGATGAGATGGCGATCGACGATCTCAGCGAAGACGAGGGCGAGGCCTTCCTCGCCGCCGTCGAGTCGTGACCGCGTCGGGATCGCGCGGCGCGATCGTAATCGACACTGATGTCTTCAGCGCCGACCTGGTCCCGACCTCACGACTGGCGGAGCGCTACGCGCCGATCATCACTGGCCGGCCGCCGTTCATCTCCTTCCAGACGGCCACGGAGCTACGCTACGGGGCGATCCGGCGCGGCTGGGGCGAGGCGCGGATGCTGAAGCTCGACAGCAAGATCCAGCGCGCGGAGGTCGTCCACACAGGCCCCGAGCTCGTGGCGATATACGCCCAGCTGCGCGCCGACTGCGCCGCGATCGGCCACGCTCTCGCGCAGCGCGAGCACAACGCCGACCGCTGGATCGCCGCGACCGCGATCCGACTCGGGATCCCACTCGTCTCGAACGACACCATCTTCAGGGCCGTACCTGGCCTCGTACTCGAATCGGTCGCGTGAGACGGCCGCCACCGAGCGGGAGCGCCTCGCGCGTCGTGTTCGTTGAGGTCGTCGCGTCTGTCTCACATGGGCGGGACGCCGCACTTATCGGCAACCCTCAATGACGATGGAGGTTTTGATGACCAAGCTCATTTACACCGCCATCGCCTCGCTCGACGGCTTCATCGAGGACGAGCACAGCAACTTCGACTGGGCATTCCCGGGCCCGGACGTGCACGCCTTCGTCAACCAGCTGGAGCGCCCCGTCGGCCTCTACCTCTATGGGCGGCGCATGTACGAGACGATGGTCTTCTGGGAGACGCAGGATGGGAAGTCGGCGGTGACCCGCGAGTACGCGCAGATCTGGCGTGCAGCGGACAAGATCGTCTTCTCGCGCACCCTGCAGGAGGCCTCCAGCGCGAGGACCAGGATCAAGCGTGAGCTGACCGCCGATGTGATCCGTCGCCTCAAGGAGTCCTCGCCCACCGAGCTCTCGATCGGAGGCGCCGAGCTCGGCGGGCAGGCCATCACCGCGGGGTTCGTCGACGAGCTGCGGCTCCTGCTGGCGCCCGTGATCGTCGGCGCCGGCAAGCCCGCCCTCCCGGCAGGCATCCACTCCAAGCTGCAGCTGAACGACACGCGCACGTTCGCGAACGGCTTCGTCTACCTCAGCTACTGCCTTCAGGCCTGACCCCGGCCCCGCCGTGCACTCCGCGTACGTACACCTCGAAGCCAGCGGCGAGCTTCACGGGATCATGCGCTCCAATCTAAGACATCACGGCACCAGAGGCCGCAGCCATCGCAGGACTCAAAGGTTTCGATGCCCTCGGATCGGAGCGCACCTACATACGGTGCGACACCCGGGTCCAGCTCGGGGAGCCACCGGGTGCGCCATGCCTCATGCGAAAGCCCCGCCATTCGGCGACCTCCCTCCGGATGGTCTAGGCGTGGTACCACTCGACGGTGGCGGCTCCCTTTGAGCAGTCCCCGCCTTCCCCGTGACCGGGAAAGCCGCTGCCGTCGCCGAAGCACGTCCAGCCGGGTAGGCCGTAGAGCTTCCAGCGGAACTGGGAGGCCGGACCTTCGGGGTTGCCGACAAACGTCACGCCGACGCCCGACTCCATTGCCTGCACCATGGTCAACGCTTGCGCGCACGACACATTGCGCGTCTGAATCAGGATCGGGTAGCCGCGCTTGAAGCTCCTGAGCGTCGGGACCGCCGGGCAGTTGTGGTTCGGCGGAGAGAAGGCGGTCGCTCGCCCATGCTCGGTGAGCAGGGCCGTGCCACCGAGTAGCGCCACCGCCACGATGAGGACCGTCAGCCGTTTCACGACGGTCGGACTCTATCCCACCGCCAATCCAAACTGATACACCACCGACATACGGCCGCTGGTAGATCGGAACCTCGTAGTGGATCCGATCGGTGAAAAGATCCTGGAGGGTGACCAGCCTGGGCTCAATCATCTGCCGACTGTAGCCCAGCGACTTCGTTGAGCGGCGTCCCCCCCGAGCGTCGTAGCCGCCAAGGGGCGCAGGTCACGGTCCCCCCCGCTCCCATTGAGGGTCGCGCCACCACGCATTGCCAGCCGCCAGGGCGCGCGTCCATTGGCCTTCGTTCATGGCCGCCAGCCTAGCAGGAACGCAGAAATCCCATTGGTTTTCTGCAATCCACGGCAGATAAGCCGGGCCTTATCTGCATAGAAAGGTCGATCATGCAACATTCCCGGGCGTCCGAGATCCCGATCCCGACCCGGCGCCTGCCCGGCGCTCACCGGACTGCCCTACGGGCCGGAGGACCTCAACCCCGATGAGCAACACGATCTCGTCAGCGTCGATGTCCCCGACCGCGGCTATCCGCGTCCAGCGGTCTCCGACCGAGTCGCCTTCGCCGACTGGTGGTGGGACAGCCAATCGGCAGACCACACCCCAACCGCCTGAATGCGCTCTCTGATCTATACGCGTAGCCTGGATCGCAAGATGCCCACGAAGCAGACGACCGTAAATACGCTCGTGACGATCCCGATCAGCCACTATTGCGAGAAGGCGAGGTGGGCGCTCGAGCGCGCGGGCGTGGCGTATCGGGAGCGCGCTCATGTCCAGGCGTTCCATCGCGCTGCGACATTGCGCGCCGGCGGTGGGCTCACCGTGCCCGTGCTCGTGTGTGCCGCCGGCGTGTTGGCCGACTCCGGGGACATCCTCGCGTGGGCCGATACGCAGGCCCCGCCGGGCCGCAGACTGTATCCGGAGGACCCCAAGCAGGCTGCCGAGGTGCGGCTGCTCGAGGCCGACTTCAACGCGCGCCTGGGTCCCACTTCGCGGTGCTGGATGTACCAGCAGCTGCGCGGACGCCGCGATCTCGCGATCTCATACGGCTGCGCCGGCGTCCCGGCTTGGGAGCGAGCGAGCCTGCGGCTTGGCTACCCCGTGGTGATGGCGATCGTGGCGCGTGTCCTCGATGTCACGCCCGCCACGGCGGTCAGGTCTGAGGCCGAGGTGCGAGCCACGTTTGACACGATCGGCGAGCGCCTGGCCGATGGCCGGACCTACATATGCGGCGATGAGTTCACCGCCGCCGACCTGACGTTCTCAGCGCTGGCCGCGCCGATGCTGATGCCGGCCGATTACGGAGTGGCGCTGCCGCGGCCCGGGGAGCTCCCAGCCTACGCCGGCGGGGTCGTGCGCGAATTGCGCGCCCACCCCGCCGGCGCCCACGCGCTGGCGATGTTCGACACCGAGCGGCGCTGAACCGACGATCGGTCGGCGCGGGATCGGCTGGGTTGCTGGGCGGGATGGAGGTCATGACGATAGCCCGGTTGCAGGCTGACGACCCTGTACTCCAAGTGACAGACAGACACGACTTACCTGGTACGCTTTACAGCCGAAACCAATCCCAGGAGCAACATGTTCTCCAGTATCCTCACCGCCGTCCGCCGGAACTTCGTCGCTTGGCTCGCTCTGTTCGTCGCCTTGACCGGCACGAGCATGGCGGCCTCACACTACATCATCACCAGCACCAACCAGATCAAGCCCAGCGTGTTGAAGCACCTGCGTGGGGGAACAGGGCGGAGTGGGGCGACGGGCGCGGCGGGGGCACTGGGCAAAGAAGGCCCGGCCGGCAAAGAAGGCCCTGCGGGCAAAGAAGGCCAGGTGGGCAAGGCTGGACTGAAGGGCGAAACCGGGGAAGGCAGAGAAGGCAAAGAAGGCAAAGAAAGCAAAGTTCCCGGCCCAGAAAGCAAAGTTCCCGGCCCGGCAGGCAAAGAAGGCAAAGAAGGCAAAGAAAGCACAGTTCCCGGCCCGGCAGGCAAAGAAGGCAAAGAAGGCAAAGAAAGCACAGTTCCCGGCCCGGCAGGCAAAGAAGGCAAAGAAGGCAAAGAAGGCAGCGCCGTCGCATTTGCGCATATCAGTGCGGAAGGCGTGATCGAAGCGTCACCCGGCAGCAAGGGCTTTGAAAAGGCCATCGTCGAAAACCCCAAAAAGGAAGGGGTCTACTGCATCTCCGGCCTGACCGTCGAACTGCACAACGTGCAGGCGACGGTCGACGCCAAAGGCTCCATATCCGCATTCTTCGTCACAGCGACGCTCGGGAAGAGCGCATACGTTGAAAAAGAAACTCTATGCAGCACGGCCCAGATCACCGTCGAAACCTGGAACTCGCGGAACGCTACGACAAAAGAACCGCTGACCGAAAACGCGCCCTTCTACATCGCGATCAACTGAGGCGGCTCAAAACACGCCCGGGATGGCGATCCCATGTTGTCCATCCCATCGCCCCCTGGTAGACTGCGCTCCTGCGCCCGACGCGTGGTCCGAGGTCAAGCGTGGTCCGAGGTCAAGAGATCGGCGGCTGAACGTCAAGGAAGGCATGTGGGCGTGGAGATGAGAGATCTGGAGCTCGCCCGGTTGGGCGCCAAGACACGGGCACCTGCCGGCCGCTCGGCGCGAGGGTTTCGCCCGCTCGGTGGCGAGACGGTACGCCCACCTCGGGTGGCCCTCCTGGTGGGCATCGTGGTAGCGCTCGCGGCGGCGATGGCGCCGCAGGTCGCAAATGCGCGTTGGGCGCGCGTCTCCTCGCGTCCGTCCACCAATGCGCCCTACTTCGTCTGCCCCCAGCGCGGCCATCGTCCTCGCTGCCAGGTGATCGAAGATCCGAGCCGCGGCTCGGACCGCCGTGGACCGGTCGCCGCGGGCGCGATCACGGCCGGCCCAGAGCAGGAAGTCAGCCCGGCTTTCTCTGGGAGCGGGGTCGAAGGGGGATACTCGCCGGCCGATCTGCGCCGCGCATACGATCTACCCTCGACATCGCAGGGCGTCGGTCAGACGGTCGCGGTCGTCGATGCCCACGACGACCCGCATGCAGAACCCGACCTGAACGCCTATCGGTCCGAGTACGGAATCCCGGAATGCACCGAAAGCAATGGCTGCTTTCGCAAGGTCAATCAGACGGGCGGCGCCTCCTACCCCTCACCAGACGGCGTGTGGGCCAGAGAGATCGCTCTCGATCTGGACATGGTCTCGGCGATCTGTCCCAACTGCCACATCCTGCTTGTCGAGGCGAGCACAGGTGAAGGCGTGGATCTCGCCGCCGCGGAGAACGAGGCCGCCAAGCTCAAGGCTACGGAGATCAGCGACAGCTTCGCCGAAGCGGAATCATCCGAATACGCGTCAGCCTACGATCACCCGGGGATCCCGATCGCGGCCGCCAGCGGCGATCACGGATACGGCGTCGAATCACCGGCGTCCCACCCGGGCGTGATCGCCGTGGGCGGAACGACGCTCGTCCCGGCGGCGGGCCGCCGGGGCTGGGCGGAGAGCGTCTGGTATGACACTGGAAGCGGGTGCAGTCGAGAACCAAAGCCTACTTGGCAGAAGGACAGCGGCTGCCCGTACAGGACGGACAACGACGTGGCGGCCGTTGCCGATCCGAACACTCCGGTCTCGGCCTACGACAGTTACGAAACGAAATCTCCGTGGCTGCTGCTCGGTGGAACCAGCGTGGCGACGCCGATCGTCGCCGCGGCGATGGCGTTGGCAAGCCCTTACACGAGATCATTCGACGGCGCCGAGGGCCTCTACCTGGAGGCAGCCAACGAAGTCGGAGGCTTCAACGACATCGTGTCCGGAGCCAATGGAAACTGTGGCAATTACCTCTGCGAAGCGGGGCCCGGCTACGATGGGCCCAGCGGACTGGGCAGCCTGCACGGTGCCCCGGAAGTGCCGCCGCCGGCGCCCGTCACCGAAGGCGCAAGCTCGATCACGCAAACCGACGCGACGCTTGGCGCCACGGTGAACCCGCACGGCGCTGAAGTGGACGAATGCAGGTTCGAATATGGTCCGACCGCCGCCTATGGGTCGATCGCGGCGTGCTCGTCGCTGCCGGGCGCGGGAACGAATCCCGTGCCCGTATCGGCTTCGATCGCAGGGCTTGCCGCGAGCACCGTCTACCACTTCAGGATCGCGGTAGCGTACCCGGGCGGTGCGGGCAACGGTGGCGATCTGACGTTCACGACGCTCGGCAACCCTCCAACGGCCTCGACCGGAGCGGCGTCGGCCATCACACAAACCTCGGCGACCCTGAACGCCACCGTCAACCCCAACGGCGCAGCCGTCAGCGAATGCGAGTTCGAATACGGGGCGAACACCTCCTACGGGACCACCGCGCCATGCACACCATCACCAGGCAGCGGGCAGGCACCCGTGGCAGTTTCCGCGGCGCTGACAGACCTAACCGCGAACAGCACCTACCACTACCGAATCGCTGCCACCAACCGACAGGGAACCAGCCACGGCAACGACCAAACAGTCACGCTCCTACCCAACCCTACGACAGTCATCAGCCAGGCGGCGTCGGCCATCACACAAACCTCGGCGACCCTGAACGCCACCGTCAACCCCAACGGCGCAGCCGTCAGCGAATGCGAGTTCGAATACGGGGCGAACACCTCCTACGGGACCACCGCGCCATGCACACCATCACCAGGCAGCGGGCAGGCACCCGTGGCAGTTTCCGCGGCGCTGACAGACCTAACCGCGAACAGCACCTACCACTACCGAATCGCTGCCACCAACCGACAGGGAACCAGCCACGGCAACGACCAAACAGTCACGCTCCTACCCAACCTCCCAACGGTCTCGACCGGGACAGCGTCGGCTGTGACGCAGTCCTCGGTGACCCTGAACGCCACCGTCAACCCCAACGGCGCAGCCGTCAGCGAATGCGAGTTCGAATACGGGGCGAACACCTCCTACGGGACCACCGCGCCATGCACACCATCACCAGGCAGCGGGCAGGCACCCGTGGCAGTTTCCGCGGCGCTGACAGACCTAACCGCGAACAGCACCTACCACTACCGAATCGCTGCCACCAACCGACAGGGAACCAGCCACGGCAACGACCAAACAGTCACGCTCCTACCCAACCTCCCAACGGTCTCGACCGGGACAGCGTCGGCTGTGACGCAGTCCTCGGTGACCCTGAACGCCACTGTCAACCCCAACGGCGCAGCTATCAGCGAATGCGAGTTCGAATTCAACAGCTCGAACGACGATGTGCCGTGCGCAACGCTGCCGGGATCCCAGCAAGGCCCAGAGGCGGTCTCCGCGTCGGTGTACGGTCTCCCCGCGGGCGCCACCTTCCTCTACCGGGTCCTCGCCAGCAACGCGAGCGGCACCAGTTACGGAGCGATCCAGGAATTTGCCACGCTGCCCTCGTCGGTGCTGGGGCCCTCGTTAGTAGCGCTGGAACCAGCCGCGCCACCGCTTGCACAGTTCCCGCCCGCGCAGGAGGCCGAGCTCACCAGCACCACGCTTGTGGTCAGCTCGGGCGGTGAGCTCAACGTGAGGCTGCGCTGTCCGGCCGCGGACGCGGGTTGCAGAGGAACGATCACGCTGCAAACGCTGGGCGCCGTCACCGCCGGTAGCCATTCGTCGGGCAAGCGCATCCTGACGCTCGCCGCCGGTTCATTCACGGTGAGACACGCGGGCGTCGCGAGCGTCAAGCTGCGCCTGTCCGGCAGGGCTCGCAAGCTGCTCACGCGCTCACGCGTGCTGCGCGCGCGGGCGACGCTGCTCACGCGTGGCCCCGCAGGGGCTGTGTACGCCTGGCAGGCGACCGTTACGCTCCGCTCCGGCGCAACGAAGCACAGTTGATAAGCGCGGTCAGCGGCTCAGGACGAATGTCTCCTGCCAGGTCTCAGAGACGCCACCTGGAACGCTGAAGACCGCCTTCGCGGTGAGCTTCAGACGCCGCTTGTGCCTGAGCGCCCGCCGACCTTCGCTGGTCAGCCGCAGCCGCAGGGTCGCCCGCGAAGCGATCGTGTAAGAGATCTTGCCGCTGGCCAGCACGACGCGCTTGTACCCATGAGTGCCCTTGACCAGCTCGTACCATTGCATTTCCAGGGTGCCCGCCCCCGGAGCGGCGAACAACAGCGAGTAGCCGCCCGCCTTCGACACCTTCGTGAGGCGCGCGCCGCCCAGCGCGCGCGCCAGCTGGCTGGTGAGCGCGTCGCGCACCGCCGTGGCGCTTGCGTGCGGGGGCCCTTTCGACGACGGCGTGAGAGGCGTCGAGGGGTCTTCCGTCTTCCGTTCGGGGATGGCGACGCCGTTGCTGCTTTCCGCTTCCACTCGGCCCTGGACGTTGGCGGCGGTCACGACGCACGAGAGCAGGTGCCCCTGGTCTGCGGGTTCGACCGTGTACGTGCTGGCTGTGGCCGAGGCGATTGCCACGCCGTCGCGGTACCACTGGTAGCTGAACGCGGGCGGCGGCGCGCCTTCCCAGATGCCGTGCCCGCATGTCAACGTCTGGCCGAGCGCGGGCACTCCGGAGATCCTGGGCGCTTCGACTTCTTTCGGTCTGATACCCGGGACGAGCGCCGGTTCGCTGGAGGCGGACGCATGCCCTTCGCGATTCGTCTCGGTCACTCTGCAGGAGAGCTGCAGGCCCCGATCCCTCGTGGTCACCGTATAGGTCTTCTGCGTTTCCGAGGAAATGGGTTCTCCGGTCAGCAGCCATTCATACGTCGCCGCCGGCGTGGGCGCCCCGTTCCACTTGCCTTCTTCGCAGGTCAGTTCATCCCCGACCTGCGGTGTGCCCTTTATCCTCGGGGCTTCCAGGGCTTCAGGAGGGGCTCCCGGCACTGCCAGGCCCAGGCTGCTCGCTTCGGCGAAACCTTCGCTGTTGCTCGCCGTCACCACGCAGGAGAGCGTATGGCCCCGGTCCGCGCCGGCCACCGTGTAGAAGTCCTCGGCTCCAACTTCTTCTGTACCATCCCGCAGCCACTTGTAGGCGAATTCCGGCGGCGGCGTCGCTTCCCAGGCGCCGGGCTGGCACGTCAGAGTTTCCCCGACGCGCGCTGTCCCCGAGATCGACGGGGCTTCCCTGGGGCTGGGCTTGCGCCCGCTGACCTTCACCGGAGGTTCGCTTTCCGCTTTGCCCGAGCCGAATTCGTTCGCCGCAGTCACCTGGCATGACAGGGTGTGCCCTTCATCGGCGGCCTTCACTTCGTAGCTTGGGAAGGTCGCTCCGGCGATGCTCACCTGGCCCGCTTTGCCCGCGTCGCGCACCCACTGGTATTCGAAGCTGGTCGGGCTGTTGAGCCATTCGCCTTGCGAGCATTCCAATTCAGCGCCGGTCATTACGACACCGGTGATCACAGGTGGCGCTTTGTCTACTGGGGCTTTGCCCCCGCCCTTTGGGATGACAAAGGCTTCGCTCTCTCGCGTGCCTTTTTTGCCGCCAGCGTTTTCAGCGGTTACGGAGCAGAACAGCTTGTGGCCAACGTCTCCGCCGATCACCTTGTATTTGTTGGTCGTCTGACCGAGGAGTTCTTCACTTTCTTTGAACCATCTGTATTCGTACTTCGTCGGCGAGCCGGTCCATTCGCCTTGGGAGCACGTCAATTCTTCGCCCACTTTCGGTTCCCCCGACACTTCGGGCGGCCCGATGCTTTCCACCGCCCCAAAGCCGATGGTGACCTGCGCGCTCGCGGCTTCCCCGCTGCCGACGCTGTTCGTCGCTTCGACCCGGCATGAGAGCTTCTTGCCTTCGTCGGCCGGTTCGACTTTGAACGTGTCGGGGCCCACACTGCTGGATTTCCCTTCGAGCAGCCATTCGAACTTGAACGTGAGCGGTTCGGTCCCTTTCCACTTGCCTTTGGTGCATGTCAGCGTTTGGCCGACTTCGGGGAGGCCTTCAACTGTCGGCGCTTCCACCGGTTCCGGCTTATGGCCCGGGATTGCCAGGCTGTTACTTATTTCGAAGGCTTCCCCCGCGCTGTTCTTCGCGGTGACCTTGCAGGACAGCGCGTGGCCTTCGTCTTCGCTGCTCACGGTGTAGGCTTGGCCGGTCGCCCCCGGGATGCCCGCTTTTTCGCGCAGCCACTGATAGCTCAATGTCGGCGTTGGTCGCCCGCTCCAGGTGCCTTCCGAGCATTTCAGTTTCCCCCCCACTTCCAAGGTCCCGGACGCTTCCGGGGCGACGACGTTTTTCGGGGCTTCGGGCGGCGGTTCTTTGGCGCCGAACTCAACGCTGTTCCAGCTTTCAGCCGTCGCTTCGCCTCCGCCGTTCCTGGCGGTGACTTCGCACCAGATTTCCTGGCCTTCGTCGGCCTTGACAAGCGTATAGTCGGGGGTTTTGTCCCTCACTGCGCCTTCGATTGCTTTGCCTGCGCGAATCCATGTGAAATAGTATTCCGACACGCTTCCCGACCAGCTGCCGGACGCGCACACGAGCCGTTCCCCCAGCCTGGCGCTGTGCTGCACTTCCGGCCGCGTTGTGTCCACGGGGGGGGCGGTTGCCACGGCGCTCCTTGCGGCCGGGCCGGCGAGCAGGCACACGATCGCGGCGAGAGCCACGATCATGCGCCGCGAGCGCACGCTGTTCAGGTATGTTGGCACGCGGTCCGGGTCCGTTGACATGCTCTCTCCTTGGCGTCGTCGCACGGTCATCATCGTCCCCAACCCAAAAGGGTTCCCGATCCTACCGGTCTCTGGAGTCGATGTCAAGAAGGCGCCGTCGCCGCGGTCGCTGCGCGCGTGCGCTTCCCACGACTATCATGCTATCAGAGGAAAATGCGTGGACACCCTGGAAGCTCACTCGGTGGCGGCATCGTGCGTCCAGCGTGGGCGCACGGATCGACGGCGTTTCTCGCCGCCGTGTCCCTGGCGCTGACGCCGGCGGCGGCGACCGCTGAACACTCCCCCACCCCTGACACCGTCGAAGCCGCGCACACTGTCGTCGCGACCTTGTCGAACCTGAGAACGCTCTCCCGCTGGGCCTACCCGCAGGCGGCGGCGGCGGCGCACCAGTATGCCTCGGCGCGATCCCGCGTTGTCGGCCACCTGCGATTCCTTACGGTCGACGGGCAGGCAGCGGTATATCTCGAGCTGCGCTCGGCCACGATCGGACGGCACACGTGGATCCTGGTTCCACTGCCGGGGCGTCCAAACGGCGCGGCCGGGTGGGTTCCGGCCGGCGCGCTCGGTGAAGCGCACGTCACCAGGGAGTACCTGCGCATCGACCGTGAGACCCTGCGTGCGACCCTCTACCGCGACGGCAGCCCCATCTGGCGCGCCCCTGTCGGCGTCGGACGGCTGAGCCTGCCGACGCCTGCCGGGCACTTCTACGTCACGGAGAAGCTGACGACCGTCGGCACGCCGGTCTACGGCCCCTACGCGCTGGGCACGAGCGCCTATGCGCCCACGCTCAGCGAATGGCCGGGCGGCGGCGTCGTCGGGATCCATGGAACCGACGAACCGCAGCTGATCCCCGGTCGCCCCTCCCACGGGTGCATCCGGCTGCACAACGCTGACATAGCGCGGCTATGGCACATGATCCAGGTCGGCACGCCGGTCGAAATCGTCTGAGGTCAGCCTGTGAAACGCGGCGCAACGCGCGCCGAGGAAGGGCGCACGAACACGCTGGAACGCGCCGTCGCCTTGCAGCTTGGGTTGCTCATGAGCGTCTTGGCCGACAGCTTGTGCGCTCCGAAGGACAGCTTGAGCGGGTTGATCTTGACCGTGAACTTGCCGCGCCTGGCCTGCGACTGCTTGAGCGTCTCGAGCTTGCGGCCGTCGAGGTAGAACGTGATCTGCTTGATCCCGATCGAACTGGTCTGCACCGTGAAGGTCCGGCGCTTGGGTCCGGAAGCTCCCTGCAATGGCGCCGACGTTACGCATTCGGCGAGGACCCCGTTTTTCGGTGTGGGAAGCGGCGGGCTTGCCAGGGCGCCCGGCATCGTCCCTACGAGAGGCGGCGTGACCTTCTTGGGTTCCGGCACTACTTCGACCACGACCTGGTTTGAGGTATGCGTGGTGACCGGCGTTCCGCCTTCGGGGGTGCCGGTGACCGTCGCTTCATTCGTGTAGGAGCCGGCCGTCGTCAGCACGTGATCGCACGTGTAGGTCGTCGAGGAGCCCGGCGCGACGGGACTCGAACCGGGGCCGCCGCTGATCGTGCCGGCATCGCAGTTCGCGTCGGTGAAGCCCGAGAACGTCAGGGCGACTTCGCCCGTGTTCTCCACGACGATCTCATAGTCGACCGTCTGGCCGATCGCGCCAGTCAGTTTCGAGGACGAAAAGCCAGTGCCGCTGCCCTTGATTTCCTGCAGCTTTTCGATCGTGAAGCTCGCTGCGTGATGTACCGGTGGCGGCACTTCGACCAGGACCCGGTTTGAGGTATGCGTGGTGACCGGCGTTCCGCCTTCGGGGGTGCCGGTGACCGTCGCTTCATTCGTGTAGGAGCCGGCCGTCGTCAGCACGTGATCGCACGTGTAGGTCTCGTGCGCGGACACCGCGATTTCCTCTTCCCCGGCCGGCGTGATGTTTTCGCAGTTCGCGTCGCTGAGTTCGCCGAATTTCAACGGGACATTCCCCGTGTTCGTCACGACGACCTCATAGTCGACCGTCTGCCCGATCGTGCCGGTCAGCGTCAGGCGTGTGAAGCCGGCGTCGCTGCCCTTGATTTCCTGCAGCTTTTCGATCGTGAAGCTCGCTGCTCCCGGTGGCGGCACTTCGACCACGACCTGGTTTGAGGTATGCGTGGTGACCGGCGTTCCGCCTTCGGGGGTGCCGGTGACCGTCGCTTCATTCGTGTAGGAGCCAACGGCCGTCAAAACATGATCGCACGTGTAGGTCGTCGATTCCAGCGGCGCGACCGGGCTGGACCCAGGGCCGCCGGCGATCGTGCCAGGGTCGCAGTTAGGGTCGGTGAAGTTGGAGAACGTCAGCGCGACGTTGCCCGTGTTCTTAACGACGATTTCGTAGTTGACCGCCTGACCGATCGCGCCTGTCAGCAGAGCCGTGGTGAAGCCAAGGCCACTGCTGTTGATTTCCTGCAGCTTCACGATCGTGAACGCCGGTCGTAGCGGCACTTCGACTACGACCTGGTTCGATGTGTGCGTGAGCGGCGGCTGGCCTTCGGACGTGCCGGTGACCGTCGCTTCGTTCGTGTAGGAGCCCACCTTCGTCAGCACGTGATCGCACGTGTAGGTCGTCGATTCCCCCGGCGCGACCGGACTCGAGCCCGGCCCGCCGGCGATCGTGCCGGGGTCGCAGTCCGGGTCGCTGAAGCTCGAGAACGTCAGGGCGGCTTCGCCCATGTTCTTGACGACGATTTCGTAGTCGACGGTCTGGCCGATTTCGCCTTTCAGCGTGGCGTTCGTGAAGCCGGCGCCGCTGCCATTGATTTCCTGAAGCTTCGCGATCGTGAACATCGGTGGTGGTGGCGGCACTTCGACCACGACCTGGTTTGACGTGTGCGTGAGCGGCGTGCCATCGACCGTAGTGGCGGTGACCGTCGCTTCGTTCGTGTAGACGCCCACCTTCGCCAACACGTGATCGCACGTGTAGGTCGTCGATTCCCCGGGCGCGACCGGACTCGAGCCCGGCCCGCCGGCGATCGTGCCGGGGGCGCAGTTCGCGTCGGTGAACGCGCTGAATGTCTCGGCAACGCTGGCTGTGTTCTTGACGACGATCTCATAGTCGACGGTCTGGCCGATTTCGCCTGTCAGCGTGGCGTTCGTGAAGCCGGCGCCGCTGCCCTTGATTTCCTGAAGCTTTTCGATCGTAAACGCCGGTTCTGCGGTCGGTTGCGGCGGCAGGATCGTGAATTCCGGTTCTTCGGTCGTGAACGGGGACGCTTCGAGGTCGGCCTCGAAGAACGACTTGCCAGGCTGGCAGGACTCGTTGCCGACCGCGATCGCGAAGGCGTTGCCGTCGTCGTCGGTCCTGACGGCTTCGGTGCCTGTGGGTTCGAGCGCGGTGCCTCCCACCAGTTCCTTGGCGGAAGTAACGACTTCCTTGTTCTCCCTCACCCAGCTCACTTTGTTGCCCACTTCACAACGGCTGTAGAGCTCGGGCGCAGCGAGACGCACTTTCGCCTCGGTGGAACCCGGGAACTCAGCCTCGAGGATCGTCGCCACTGAGCTGGAGCCTTCGTCCTCGACCTGTTCGGCCGGCAGCACCGTCACTCCCGGTGTCGTGGGTCCGGCCGTCAACACCGCGAACGATGCCGAGAACGATTCGACCACCGCTCCTTCGGTGTGCCCGGAGATCACGGTGTCACCGGCCGCACAGTGCGGACCGGCCACCAGCGCAACCGTGGCATTGCCAACACCGTCGAGACCGACGGTGATGCTACGGGAGTTGGGTTCCACCCTGAGCCCTGCGCCAGCGGCTGCGCCGAATTCGTTGGGCACAACCCACTCGATGCCGCCCGGACAGCGGCTGTACAGCTGCGCGTCGGAGATTTCGACTTTGGTACCCGGGATGAACACTTCCGGGTTGCACTCGACTTCGGCGACGTCCGCCACCGAGCCCGCCACCGCGAACTCTCCCTGAGCGGCGAAGGAGGACAGCGAGCGCATCAAACATGACGCGCTGTGCGCAGCAGGCACGACGCGATTGACAGATCGCGCAACGGCGCCCCCTGGCACGGTTGCGAGGAGGATCGCGGCCGCGACAACCGTTAGGACAGCCGCCCCTCGAGCCCGCATTCCGCTTTTATAGTCCATCGCTGCTGCTGCCTCTCATCTGTCTTTTTGGTGTCGGCGGACAGACTCAACACGAGCTGCGCCCGGCGTGTCGACCGTCAGTTTGGGGAATCCTGGACGGGTCAGCCGAAGGCGTCTGTCCGGCGAACGCCATCCTCAGAAAACGCGGGGGACCCCGGGAAGCAGATCGTCTCCCGGGGTCCGCACCGCGACTACCTCAAGCGACTCGCCCTAGAACGGGGGTGTCGGCTGGGGCGCTTTGATCGTGAATTCCGGTTCTTCGGTCGTGAACGGGGTTTCTTCGAGGTCGGCCTCGAAGAACGACTTGCCAGGCTGGCAGGACTCGTTGCCGACCGCGATCGCGAAGGCGTTGCCGTCGTCGTCGGTCCTGACGGCTTCGGTGCCTGTGGGTTCGAGCGCGGTGCCTCCCACCAGTTCCTTGGCGGAAGTAACGACTTCCTTGTTCTCCCTCACCCAGCTCACTTTGTTGCCCACTTCACAACGGCTGTAGAGCTCGGGCGCAGCGAGACGCACTTTCGCCTCGGTGGAACCCGGGAACTCAGCCTCGAGGATCGTCGCCACTGAGCTGGAGCCTTCGTCCTCGACCTGTTCGGCCGGCAGCACCGTCACTCCCGGTGTCGTGGGTCCGGCCGTCAACACCGCGAACGATGCCGAGAACGATTCGACCACCGCTCCTTCGGTGTGCCCGGAGATCACGGTGTCACCGGCCGCACAGTGCGGACCGGCCACCAGCGCAACCGTGGCATTGCCAACACCGTCGAGACCGACGGTGATGCTACGGGAGTTGGGTTCCACCCTGAGCCCTGCGCCAGCGGCTGCGCCGAATTCGTTGGGCACAACCCACTCGATGCCGCCCGGACAGCGGCTGTACAGCTGCGCGTCGGAGATTTCGACTTTGGTACCCGGGATGAACACTTCCGGGTTGCACTCGACTTCGGCGATGTCCGCCACCGTTCCCGCGAGGCTGAACTCGCCCTGGTTGACAAACGAAGCCTGCGTGTGCAGCACACAAGAAGTCGCGCTGCTCGTCGTCTGCGGCGAGGCCGAATGTGCCGAAGCAGTGCCGACAACTAGCAGCAAGCTGCTAGCAAGGACCATCAGGCCCGCCCCTAGATTGCGTCTTTCCATGACTATTCCTCCAGTGGAGTGATTTGCTTTGGACCCACTGCTCCAGCGAATGCGAAGCAGCACACCGGAGGGCTCCATCCTCGATCGGAGCAACCCCCCGCGGGCTTGTGGCTTGACTTGATATCACAGATCATGGACGGATGTTCGAAGAAAAAGTCGCAATTTGCGGGTTTTTTTTGGCCATTAGCCGTCGATTTGCAGGGTTTTTGCGTTCAGGAGACCGACGTTCAGGGTACGCAGAGGCCCAGGCAGGGGCGGGAGGCAGGACGGCGCCCGGCGCCCGCTCAGCGGCTGAGCTGGAACGTGCCGGATGCCGTTATCGTCGCCCCGCCGACCGGCGTAAAGGCGCACGTCGCGGTCAGCCGGACCCGCCTCGAATGGCGCAGCAGTCGCCGACCCGCAGGGGTCAGGCGGAGCTTCACGGAGGCCGTCCCGGCCGCATGGAACGTCACGCTGCCGGACGCCACGAGCACCGGCGTTGGCGCTGCCTTCTTGGCGTGCTGGGCGCCGGCGAGCCTGGCGCCGGGCGCCAGGTAGTACCACTTGACGACCGCCGTCCCCGCCTCAGGCGCCTTGAAGCGCTGCTTGAACAGTCCATTCTTCAGGAGCGCTCCGATCCTCGCCGCTCGCCCGGTCGGTATCACCTGCTCCGCGAACACCGCAGCGACACCCGTCCCCGCTCCGTGAGCAGGGGCGCTCGGCGGTGGGGCGCTCGGCGCCCGCGACCCTTCTTGGGGCAGGGTCGTGAACGTCTGGTCCGCGCCCGTGCCGGTGCCCCCTTCGCCCGCGGCCACGACACGGTAGTGGTACGTCGTGCTGGGCCGCAGGCCGTATATCCGGATGAACACCGGTACGAAGCCGACGCCGGCCGGCGGAAACGCGGAGGCCCCGGACACGAAACCGCATCCGACTTCACGGCCGTAGGATGGCGTGGCGCCGACTTCGAAGTTGCACGCGCTCACGGGCCCACCGGCGGGATTGACGGAAGCGTAAAGCGCCGCATGCGTTTCTGCGATTGCCGACGGCGCTTCCGTGAGGACCACCGGCGGGATCTGCGCCACCACGAACCGCGCCGGCGCGCTCTTCCCGCCTTCGTTGCCGATGGAGCTCGGCTGCCTCGCAACGGCGGTGTATTCGCCGAATTCCAGCGGTTCCGTCTGGTCCGCGAACCATTCTCCGCCTTCCACCCGCGCTTCGATCGAGGCCACGATCGGCCCTTCCGGATTCGCGCCCTGGTAGATGTCGACCGTGGCCGGAGTGCTGTCGCTCGCCGTGCCGGAGAAGGAAGGCTTCCTGTCGCTGGACCTTTCCTGCGGGCCTTTGAGAAGCTTCACCACCGGCGGTTCCGTGTTGACTTCGAAGGTCACCGCGCTGCTCTTGCCCGGGGAGTTTCCGAGGCCGCTCACCTCCGTCGCCAGGGCCGTGTAGGTGTGGTCCCCGGACGGCAGAGTCGCACCGACCGACCAGCTTCCGCCCGCGGCGGTCGTCGTGACTTTCGCCACTTCGGCGCCTTCCGGCTTGGAGCCTTCGTAGACGCGAACGATGACTTCCGTGTCTTCGCTAGCCGTGCCGCTGAACGTCGGCTTCGTGTTTTTCGAACGCGCCGCCGGCTGCGCCAGCGTCACCTTCGGCGCTTCCGTGTTCACGACGAACGTCTCCGGCGCGCTCTTGCCGACGCCATTGCCGATCGCGCTCGGTGTGGTGGCGACCGCGGTGTAGGTGTGCATCCCAGCTGGCAATTCCGGGCTCACGGCGCCGGACGTCCATTCTCCCTTGACCACAGATGCTTCGACCGTCCGCACGATCGGGCCCTGATAGGAGGAGCCTTCATGGACATACACCGTCACCTTCTCCTTTTCGCTTTCCGGAGCGGTGACCGTGCCCGAGAACGTCGGGGTCGTGTCGTTGGATTCGTGCGGCGGCTTCGTCAGTTCGACCGTCGGCGCATTGGCTTCTATTTCAAACGTCACGGGGACGCTGTAGCCCGTTGGGTTTTCGATGGAGCTCGGCTCGCTGGCTATCGCGGTGTACTCCCCGCTTGCGAGCGACGAGCTGACCGTAGTCGTGTAGTGGCCCGCATTCAGCTGAGTCACGAGCGTCGCGACCGGCGTGCCTTCCGGCTTGGCCGCCTTGAAGACCTTAACCGTCACAGGCGCCGTTTCGCTCGCCGTCCCACTGAACGACGGCGTCCGGTTGCCCGAGACCAGCGGTGGCGATTCCAGCGTCACTTCCGGCGGCAGCGTGTCCACTTCGAAGGTCACGGTGTTGCTCGTGCCTTCAGCGTTGCCCAAGCCGCTCCTCTCCATCGCATACGCCGTGAAGCTGTGTTTCCCGGTCGGCAACGCTTTGCTCAGCGTTTCCGTCGACCATTTACCACCCGACGCCGTCGTCGTCGCGCTCGCCACTTCCGTTCCTTCCAGAAGCACATGCACTTCGACTCCGGTGTTTTCGCTCGCGGTCCCCGTGAACGACGGAGTCGTGTTCCTCGACGGCGTCGGCGGCCCCGCGAGCGTCACCACGGGGGGTTCGGTGTTCACGACAAACGTCACCGCGATGCTCTTGCCCGGGGAGTTTTCGAGGCCGCTCACCTCCGTCGCCAAGGCCGTATAGGTATGGTCCCCGGACGGCAGGGTCGCGCCGACCGACCAGCTTCCGCCCGCGGCGGTCGTCGTGACTTTCGCCTTTTCGGCGCCTTCCGGCTTGGAGCCTTCGTAGACGCGAACGATGACTTCGGTGTCTTCGCTAGCCGCGCCGCTGAACGTCGGCGTCGTGTCCCTCGACGGCGTGCTCGGCTGGTTCAACGTGACTTTGGGCGGTTCGGTGTTGACTTCGAAGGTCACGGGCGGGCTCACGCCGGCAGGATTTCCGACCAAGCCTGCTTGGGTGGCAGTTGCGGTGTACTGCCCGTTTTCCAGCGCTGGACTCGCGTTGCCGGAGGTCCAACTGCCGCCGGTGCCGGTCGCTGTGGCCATCGAGACGACCGAGCCTTTCGCCGTAGCTCCGGCATAGATCTTGACGGTGACCGTGGTGGTGTCGGTCGCGTTGCCGGTGAAGGATGGCGTCGTTTTGTTGGAGGGCGATAGCGGCTGGTTCAGCGTAACCGTGGGCGGGGGGATGTAGGTGTAGCCACCCGCGTCAGTAACCGACAAGCCGTCGGTGGTATTGGTCACCACCACCGAAGCTGCACCGGCGCTGCGGGCAGGTGTCGTGACGGTCAGCGATATAGCGCTCGCGGCCGTGACGCTCGCCGCGGCACCGCCGATCGTGACCGTGTTGGTGGCGGTCGTCGTGCCGAACCCGGTTCCTTTGATCGTCACCGAGGTGCCGCCGGCGGTCGGGCCCGAAGACGGTACGATGGAGGTGATGGTGGGCGGTGGGTTGACCGTCAACGTCGCCGGGTTGCTCGTGGCTTTACCCTGGGAGTTCGTGAACACCGCCTCATAACGATCCCCCGATTCCGCAGTGCTCGTGCTCAGGATCGTGTACGTATCAGACGTCGCACCAACCACCGGTTCGAAGGGGCCCCCTGATTCTGAGACCTCCCACTGCACCGTCGGCGCCGGGTTACCACTCGCTTCAGCAGTAAAGCTCGCCGCTTCAGTAGCATTAACCGTCTTCGCCCCAGGCTGTTTGCTCACCACCGGTTTCACCAGCGCGGGGTTGACCGTCAACGTCGCCGGGTTGCTCGTAGCTTTACCCTGAGAGTTCGTGAACACCGCCTCATAACGATCCCCCGATTCCGCAGTGCTCGTGCTCAGGATCGTGTACGTATCAGACGTCGCACCGGGCACTTCTTTGAACGCGCCGCCACCTTCCGAGACCTCCCACTGCACACTCGGCGCCGGGTTACCACTCGCTTCCGCGGTAAAGCTCGCCGCTTCGGTCGCGTTGACCGTCACCGCTTTGGGGTCTTTAGTCACAGCCGGTTTCACCAGCGCGGGGTTGACCGTCAGCATCGCCGGGTTGCTCGTGGCTTTACCCTGGGAGTTCGTGAACACCGCCTCATAACGATCCCCCGATTCCGCAGTGCTCGTGCTCAGGATCGTGTACGTATCAGACGTCGCACCAACCACCGGTTCGAAGGGGCCCCCTGATTCTGAGACCTCCCACTGCACCATCGGCGCCGGGTTACCACTCGCTTCAGCAGTAAAGCTCGCCGCTTCGGTCGCGTTGACCGTCTTCGCTTCGGGCTGTTTGTCACAGCCGGTTTCACCAGCGCGGGGTTGACCGTCAACATCGCCGGGTTGCTCATAGCTTTACCCTGAGAGTTCGTGAACACCGCCTCATAACGATCCCCCGATTCCGCAGTGCTCGTGCTCAGGATCGTGTACGTATCAGACGTCGCACCGGGCACTTCTTTGAACGCGCCGCCACCTTCCGAGACCTCCCACTGCACACTCGGCGCCGGGTTACCACTCGCTTCCGCGGTAAAGCTCGCCGCTTCGGTCGCGTTGACCGTCACCGCTTTGGGGTCTTTAGTCACAGCCGGTTTCACCAGCGCGGGGTTGACCGTCAGCATCGCCGGGTTGCTCGTGGCTTTACCCTGGGAGTTCGTGAACACCGCCTCATAACGATCCCCCGATTCCGCAGTGCTCGTGCTCAGGATCGTGTACGTATCAGACGTCGCACCAACCACCGGTTCGAAGGGGCCCCCTGATTCTGAGACCTCCCACTGCACCATCGGCGCCGGGTTACCACTCGCTTCAGCAGTAAAGCTCGCCGCTTCAGTAGCATTAACCGTCTTCGCCCCAGGCTGTTTGCTCACCACCGGTTTCACCAGCGCGGGGTTGACCGTCAACATCGCCGGGTTGCTCGTAGCTTTACCCTGAGAGTTCGTGAACACCGCCTCATAACGATCCCCCGATTCCGCAGTGCTCGTGCTCAGGATCGTGTACGTATCAGACGTCGCACCGGGCACTTCTTTGAACGCGCCGCCACCTTCCGAGACCTCCCACTGCACACTCGGCGCCGGGTTACCACTCGCTTCCGCGGTAAAGCTCGCCGCTTCGGTCGCGTTGACCGTCACCGCTTTGGGGTCTTTAGTCACAGCCGGTTTCACCAGCGCGGGGTTGACCGTCAGCATCGCCGGGTTGCTCGTAGCTTTACCCTGAGAGTTCGTGAACACCGCCTCATAACGATCCCCGGATTCCGAGACGCTGGTACTAAGGATCATGTACGTATCAGACGTCGCACCAGGCACTTCAACGAACGCACCACCACCTTCTGAGACCTCCCACTGCACACTCGGGCTCGGGTTACCACTCGCTTCAGCAGTAAAGCTCGCCGCTTCAGTAGCATTAACCGTCACCGCCCCGGGCTGTTTAGTCACAGCCGGTTTCACCAGCGCCGCGTTGACCGTCAACGTCGCCGGACTGCTCGTGGCTTTGCCCTGGGAGTTCGTGAACACCGCCTCATAGCGGTTCCCGGATTCCGCGGTGCTCGTGCTGGAGATCGTGTAGGTGTCAGAGGTCCCCGCCCCGCTCACCGGTTCGAAGCTCAAGCCGCCATCGGTCGACACTTCCCACTGCACCGTCGGGCTCGGGTTACCACTCGCTTCAGCAGTAAAGCTCGCCGCTTCGGTCGCGTTGACCGTCTTCGCTTCGGGCTGTTTGCTCACCACCGGTTTCACCAGCGCGGGGTTGACCGTCAACGTCGCCGGGTTGCTCGTGGCTTTGCCCTGAGAGTTCGTAAACACCGTCCGGTACTCATTGCCCGATTCCGCGGTGCTCGTGCTGGGGATCGTGTAGGTGTCAGAGGTCCCCGCCCCGCTCACCGGTTCGAAGCTCAAGCCGCCATCGGTCGACACTTCCCACTGCACCGTCGGGCTCGGGTTACCACTCGCTTCAGCGGTAAAGCTCGCCGCTTCAGTCGCGTTGACCGTCACCGCCGCCGGCTGTTTACTCACTTTCGGTTCGGTCAACGGCGGTTCCACCGTCAAGGTGGCCGCAGTGCTGTCGGTCGGCGAGGCGACATTGGCATTGCTCAGCTCCGCCCGGTACTCATTTTCCGATTCCGAGGTGCTCGTCGGTTCGATCGACAGCGTCGGTGGGGTCGCGCCCGAGACGTTGCTCCACGTCCCGCCTTGGTTGGTCGAGACCTGCCACTGGATCGTCGCGGCTGAGCAACCCGCGGGGATCGCGCCTTCGGTGACCGTGAACGACGCTTCGTCCGGAGCGGTCACCGTCTGGTTCGCAGGCTGTGTTTCGATCGCCGGAGCCGCAGAGCACGGCGGAGCTACATACGTATACAAAGGGCCACTGGTGGAGGTGCCGTTTATGTCTTCGACGATGACTTCGTCAGAGCCGGCTGCCGTGGGCGCTGTCACGGCCGTGATTTCTTCTTCAGAGACGACGTTGACTTCGCTGGCCGCGCTGCCGATCTTGACCGTGGCGCCCACAACGAAGCCCGAGCCTTTGATCACCACGGCGGTGGAGCCGGCGGTCGTGCCCGAGGTCGGGGCGATGGACGTGACCGTGGGCGCTTCGGCCATGGCGATGCCCACCGGCCCGACGGCCACCACGACGAGCGCGCCCAAGACCGCGCGCAGGAGCGCTCTCGGCACCGTACTCCTTGGACATCTGCTCGCAGCCATGCTGTCCTCCATGTCGTGCTTATACCGTGCCGACACCCATGCTTTGGGTGGACATCGCGGTTCCGCCGCCCCAGAGGTACGAGACCAAGCCACCCGGAACCAACGCTGCGCCACCAACCGAGATCCAGCGAGCACGCGACCTATCCGCGCGTCATGATACCCGCGATCGGATAGAATGCAAGCGGGTGCGCTCCTTGCACTGGCTCGCGAGCTTGTGTGTTCTGTGATAATGCTCGCCAAACAGCACGCTACTGGGAAGGACCCATGAGGAATAGAGCACATCGCACGCTGGCCGCCGCACTCGCGCTCACGCTCGCCGTCTCAGCGGCCGCGCTCGCAGCCGGGCCCCTGAAGGGCAAGACCTATGAAGGAAGCGCGCCCTCCTCGGGAATCGCCAACTACCACCACCTCCGGATGCAGCTGCGGGAGGGCGGCAACATCGTCCTCCGTGTCGCCCGCAACGGCAGATCGGTGACTGTCGGTTTTTCGTCCACGGCTCCCCTGATGTACTGCAATACCAGGGAATCGCTGCGCGTGCAGACCACCAGGCCGGCGCCGATCTCGAGCTCAGGAGCGTTCCGGGCATCGATCGGCCAGCGGTTCCTACCGGGGCCGGGGCCACCGGCGATCGTCCAGACGATCACCGGCCGCTTCTCCGGACGCAGCGTGAGCGGCACGATCTCCACGAGCGCCGGCGAATGCGGCGGCGCCACGAGTTTCTCCGCTCGAGCGCGGTAGCCTACCCCTCCCCTCGCCCCTACCCCCCAACCGCGCGCTCGTCCTCCCGGCGAAAGCCGACCTGCGCAGAGATGCGGTCGGCGGTGGAGATCAGGTGCGGGCCGAGGTGCTCGACGAGCTGATCGAGGGAGATCGTCGAGCGGTGCGCGATCAGACTCACCGCCGCCAGCAGCTCCCGTGCCTGCGAGCGCACCGGCGCCGCAAGCTCCAACAGTTCCGGCGCGAGCTCTTCCTCGCCCGTGGCGAGGCCAGCCTCGAGAACCTGGGCGAGCTCCCGGCGCAGCACAGCCCTGCTCACGATCGTACGCGGCCCCCGCCGAACCAGCTCGAGCTCCGCGATCAGATCGCGCTGCTCGGGCGCCGGGAGGTTCGCCAACAGCAGCTTGCCGATCGCCGTGCAGTGCGCCGGCAGGCGCGCACCCTCGCCCAACCCGAGATCGACCGGGTGGCGCCCCCGGCGGCTGCCGCGAACGCAGTCCACGTACAGGACCTCGGGACCGTCCAGCACCGCGAGCGCGAGCGTGTGGGGGACCCGTCTGCTCAGCTCCTCCAGGTGCGGCTGCGCGTGCGTGCGCAGGCTCGTCGAGCTCAACGTCGAGAGCCCCAGCCCGGTGACCCCCAGCCCCAACCGGTAGCGTCGGCGCGGGGCCCGAACCAAGTGGCCGAGCTCCGTCAGCGTGAGCGCGTAGCGGTGAGTGGTGCTGCGGCTCATCCCCAACTCGTCCGCGAGCTCCGCGATCCCCCACACCGGGCGCTCCGGGGTGAAGCACTCGAGGATCGCGAGGCCGCGCTCGAGCGACTGCGAGTAGCGCGACTCGAGCAGGTGGGGAACGGGCTCACGCCACTCGCCGCTCGTCCCATGACCAGACGTCCCCGCCTCCGCGCGCGGGCCGCGCGCCCCCGGCGACACACGGCCCGCGCCTCGGTCACGCAACCCGCTCATAGCCGCGTCTGCGGCCCTCCCTCACCGCACCTCTCCTCGGGCGCCCACCCGACACCGGCCGGCCGAGCGGAGCTGTGTTCCTGTGGACCCTCACGCGACCGATCGTTGCGCAAACGGCCCAGCCCGAGCCCGCAGCGCGTTTTCATAAAACGAAAAAAGCGCAGACAAAAAGCTGCAAACAGGTGGGGGTGAGTGCCACGCAGGCCGGCCGCTAAGCGTCGCGCTGCGCGTAGACCACACGCCACACGCGCAGCACCGGCAAGAGCACTCTCGCCAGCGAACCGCCCGCGACAGCGAGGCGACGCGTGCTCGCGCGCAGCTGGGGCGTGCGCGCGCTGTCCTTCGAGAGGTACATCGCGACCATGCTGGCTACGAGCACCGCGTGCCGGGGACCGTCCGGCAGGGACCACGCTCGCAGCGCGGCCTCTCGCACAAGCTCCCCCAGGCGCTCCACCGCTTCCTCGGCGCAGGAGTAGTGGGCGAGGTAGCTGTGGTCCTCCCGGGCGCAGTCCTCGCGCTGGTCGACGTAGCTGTCGAGCATCGTGCCCGCGAGCGAGATCCACGGCAGGTAGGCGGCGTAGGTGGTGGCGCAGCGGGACTCGTCGCACTCCTCCCGCCCAGCCGCCAAGGCCAGCAGCGCGAGGACCGTGAGCCACGCGCTCGCCGCGGCCGTCAACTCGAACCAGACCAAGCCGTTGAGCGCGTCGAAGTGCGACGCGGCCCACTCTCTGAGCGCCTGCTCGCGCGCCGCGGGGTCGAGCTCGTGGTTCAGCCCGAGCACCTGCGTCAGCGTCGCGGCCCGAATCGCGAAGGGCCGGACGGTGCGGTAGGACGGGAGCAGCGCACAGCCGGCACGGCAGGCTCCCAGCAGCGCGCCCAGGTAACCGCCGTCGCAGCGGCGGGGGTTGTGGCGGTAGTAGTCCGACGCCGGGGTGTCGGGAGCGAGCGCCTCGCTGAGGGCGAGGTGCAGGCTGACGGCCGTTGAGCGTGCCGGCGTGTGCCGCTCGCTCGTTGACGGAGTCGAGGAAGTCAGCCATCACCTCGTAGGCCACGAGCAGACGCAGCAGCTGGGCGTTGCGCGCCGGGGGCAGCGTCCAGAACAGCGCCGCTCCGTCGGCGCTGGCACGCTTGCAGGCCAACGAGCCAAGCCCGTCAGCGCGCAGTGCGAGGTCTGGGATCGCTCGCGCTCGCGCCCGCCAGCACCGCACCTCCCCCGCGACCGCCGGCAGGCCCCACAGCAGCTGACGGGCAGCGACGCAGAGGAGCGACATCGCCTGCTGGGTGGACGGTGAGAGCAGATCGCGCGGCCGCCCCCCGCCGCTACGAGGCGCAGGCCACGCGCCACGAAGCGTGCCGGCGTGGGCGCACAGACTCAGGCTGTGCTGACAGTTGTCGGACGCACACGCACTGCAAGATACCCTGGAAGGGCGAGGATTGCCAGTGCGACGGCGGACACGAGCGCGAAGCTGAAGAGCGCGACGGTGCCGGCGACCGAGACCACGATCGGAAAGCCGGTGACGCTCGCCAGCGCGTGGCTCAGCAGCAGCTGACCGTACAGTCCGAAGAGGGCGCCGAGCGAGCAGCCGCAGCCGAGCAGCAGAGCGCTCTCGCACAGCAGCGAGCGCCACAGCACCCCCCGCTTGTAGCCCTGGCGCTTGATGTAGGCGAGCTGGGGTCGGCGCTGCCAGATCATCGAGCTGATCGCCCCGGCCGTCGCGAGGATCGCGGCGATCAGCACGAGCGCCGCGATCTGCGTCAGACGCGAGAGCCCCTGGCTGCCGGTGGTTTCCCACTGTCGCGTGCGCTGCGCGGCGGTCTGGACGGCCAGCCCCGAGCTCGGCCCGAGCGCCCGCCGGATCTCACGGCTGGCCCGAGCAGGCGACACATCCGGCGCCGGCGTGACGAGGTAGGCGCTGGCTGCGTCGCTGCCCCAGGCCCGCGCGTAGTCCGCGGCGCCCAGGATGATCGCGCCGGGCGGCCAGCCCAGGTTGGTGCTCAACGCCGCGACCCGGAACACCGTCGGGCGCGGCGCGGGGAGCGTGAAGGGCTCGCCGAGGCGCAGGTGCAGTTCGGCGGCGATCGCCTGCGAGAGCACGGCCCACCCGTGACCGCGCAGGCGCGCGCTCGCCACGGCCTCCTCGCCGGCAAGGATCTGGCTCGAGGGGATCGGGTGGGGCGAGGTGGCCGGCGGGGCCAGCACCCACACCCGGCGGCTGCCCACGTCCAGGAAGCCGCCGCGGTAGACGCCGACCGCCTCGATCCCGGGCAGGCGTGCGAGCGAGCCGGCACCGGCGCTCGGAAAGGGGGTCGTCGCGAGCGTGTTGCCCGACCCCGCCGGCGAGACCCACAGGGCGGCGACGCGGTTGACCTGCGCAGCCGTGCGGTCCAGGCCGTCCTGGAGGTTGCCCTGCGCCCCCTGGATGGCGACGCTGCCGAACACGGCGATCGCCGCCGTGGCAGCGATCGCGAGCGAGCGCACACGGGTCGCGGGCGTCCGCAACTCGACGACGGCGAGGCGCGTGGAGGCGGCGTAGAGCGGGCGCTGCAACCACTCGAAGGCGGCGAGACCGACGTCGAAGGCGGAGGGCAGGAGCAGCAGCAGCGCCGCGGCGAGCGCGAGGCTGCCGAGCACGGCGGCCTGCGGGCGGGCGAGCAGGACGAACGTGGTGCCCGCGAGGCAGGCGACCCCGGCCGCCAGGCTCAGGGTCCTCGCGCCCGGGCGCCGGCGCACCCGTCCGCCGCCGCTCCGCACGGGGCCGGCGAGAGCGCCCCGGAGCGGGACCAGCACGCCGAAGCCCGCAGCCAGCAGCCCCGCGGCGACCGAGAGCGCGACGGACTGCCAGGTCACGAGACGCTGCGAGCCGACGGGAAACGCAAACGAGAGGCAGCCGGGGTTCGCGTGGAACACCGCGATCGAGAGCGCCTCGCCGAGGCCCAGTCCGAGCAGCGAGCCCAGCACACCGAGCACGAGCGCGTCGAACAGCAGCACCTGCACCGTCATCGCGCGAGTCGCGCCGCGGTGGCGCAGCGCCTCGATCAGAGTGCGGCGCAGGGGCAGCGTCATCAGGATCGCGTTGAACGCGAACAGGAAGCCCACCAGCGCGGAGATCGCCGAGAACAGGCTGGTGCTCGCGTCGGCGGGCGCGGCGGCGGTGTCGAACAGCCGCGAGTCGTAGTCCGCCGGCTCCACGTTCACGGGCCGCCCCGCCGCGAGCGCTCCGAGCTCGCGGCGCACCTCGCGCCGGCGCCCGGGGAGGGTGCGGAGGAGGATGCGTGTCAGGCGGCCGCGCAGGCCGGTCACGGCCTGCGCGTAGGCGAGGGGGGCGATCGCGATGGGGCTGGCGACGAGCGCACCGAGGGAGCCGGCGTCGAGCTTCGCTCCCACCAGCGCGGTGAGCCGGGTCGCGCCGACCTCCAGCGTGAGCGTCTGCAGCGAGTCGACTCCGATCGCCTCCGCCACCGGCGCGGGCAGCGCGAGCGCGTGCAGCGACGCGAGCTGCGTGGCGGTGAGGCCCTGCGGCAGCGAGCCGCCGACCGATCGGAGATCGGCCAGCAGGTAGCGCGGTTCGCCCGCGAGCAGGTCGACCGAGCGCTGCCCCAGCGGGCCGAGGACGGTGACGCGCTGCTCGAGCACCGGCTCCGGTCCCTGCACCCCGGGCAACCGGCGCACCCGGCCCAGCAGCCGCTCGTCGAAGCCGGCGGGGGAGCGCGCAACCAGCTGCAGGCTCGCACGGCCCACCACCCCGGCGGTCAGTCTGCTGGATCGAGCCGGAGAGGCTCGTGGAGGCGACCTGCGAGGCGAACAGCAGCGCCACCCCCACGGCGAGCCCCAGCACCGCGAGCAGCTCCTGTACGAGTACGAGCCGAGCCCGCAGGCGGGCGCGGTAGATGTAGAGGAGCTCCCACGGAGCCATCAGACGCAGCTCCAGCACCCGGGTCACCCCCGGCGCGCGTCGCGCAGGCCCGGAGGGCGCCCGTGCGGGAAGTCGATCACGTTCCCGGGCTCCTGAGCGCCCACGTCCGAGAGCACCGTCAGACGACCGTCGGCGAGCGAGAGGACGCGGTGTGAGCAGAGCGCCGCCTCGGGGTCGGAGACGGTCATCAGCACGCCCAGTTGGAGCTCCTCGGCGAGCGAGCGCACGAGCACCGCGATCTCCTCGGTCTCACGCATCCCGAGCCCGTCGAGCAGGTCGTCGATCAGCAGCAACCGCGGAGCGCCCGCGAGCGCCTGGGCGAGCTCCACGAGCGCCCGCTCCCAGTCGGAGAGCTCGCCCCAGCGCCGCTCGGCGCAGTGCTCGACGCCCACCCGCTCGAGCGCCCGGAGCGCGACCGAACGAACGGCGCGTCGGTGGGTGCGCCCCCCGAGCGCCAGGCGCAGCGCGACGTAGTCGAGCATCTGCACCCCGAGCCCCGGCCCGAGGCGGCCAGCCCACCCGAGCTGCTCGCGCAGCACACGCGCGTGCGCGTGGTCCGAGAGGCCGCCGAGGTCAGCCCGCCCGAGCAGCACGCGCCCCTCGTCCGGCGCCACCATGCCGGCGGCGAGCCGCAGCAGCGTGGTCTTGCCCTGCGAGCGCAGCGCGAGGACCGAGACGACCTCCCCGGGGGCGACGTCGAGCCAGACAGACCGCAGCAGCCACCTGGCCAAGTCCCCGCGCCGGTAGCGCTTGCCGACTCCCTGGAGGGACAGGAGGGTCATCGGGGGGGATCGTCCGCGTGTGCGGGGTGCCCGCCGAGCGCGTGCGCGCTGGCCGATATGGAGATCGCATCTGATCTCCTATCGGTCTTCCTACCCCGCGTCGGCGCGTTGTGCCCCATCGCCGGCTCCTCTGCGACGTCCCCCAGCTCCTCCAGGCGCGCCCGCAGGCGCTCCAGGCGCTTGAACCGCGTGCCCCACAGCGCCGCTTCGTCGCGCAGGACCGCCCGGCGCGTGAGCGCCGCCCATCGCTCCGCCGCGGTGGTGGAGCACTGCGGGGCGACGAGCTCTGCCTCGGAGAGGCGCCCCTGGGCGGCCGCGAACATGCTCGCGCAGGCCCGTTCCTCGGCGCAGATCGCCTCGATCAGCTGCGGCAGGTCGGCGGAGGTGCAGAACTCGACCTTCGCGTGCAACTCTTCGCGCAGGGCCGGGGCCGCGGCGGTGGAGGCGCGCAGCCACGCGCGGAAGTGCTCGACGCCCAGCGGCGTCGCCTCGTAGCGGTGCTCCTCCGGCCCGTCCTCGTCGGCCACGACCCGCACGAGTCCCTGCCGGGCGAGGCGACTCAGTGCGTTGTGGGCGGTGGAGCGGGTGAACTGCGCGGAGCGAAAGCGCTCGACCAGGCGAGAGCCGAGCCGCGAGGCGGAGTCGGGCTGCTCGATCACGAGTCCCAGAACAGCCTCTCCGGCCGATAAGCCAACCAATCGCTTCCGTGGCATATACGCAAGAGACCGTACACCAAAACCCGGCGCACAGGTCACGTGGATCGAATGATTTTTACAGACAGGCCATTTGGGAGACAGGAACCAGGCGGAGCTTCGGTTAGCACAGGGGGGTTATTGTAGACGATTGTCTCAGCGATTTGGGTCCTCCCCGGCCACCGACGCGTGGCGACTGAGGGGCTCGCTAACCTCCGGCTTCTGAAGCTCGAACGCCCGCACACCCCCGCACGAGACTCCCGTCGGCGTCACTCTCACCCTCACCGCGCTCGCGTGCGCACTGCTGGACAGTCCTTCGACGCGGACGCCGCGCAGCCACAGGCGGCGGGGCCGGGCCACAGCGCAACCGCGGGCCACGGCCCGTGTTAGGTGAAGGCGTGCGCTTGGACAGTCCGACGGCCACCGTTCCCGCGGCGCTCGCGGCGCTGCTCTGCGCCCTCGCGCTCGCCTGCCTGGCGGCTGCGCCCGCCGGAGCGGCCCCCAACCTCGGGTGGAGCGCGGTCAAAGTCGACGGCGCCGGCCTCACAGGGGTCTCCTGCGCCTCCGAGACCCTCTGCCTAGCCGTTGACAAGGAAGGCCACGCGCTCACCACCACCAACCCCGGCAGCGGTGCCGGCGCGACGTGGAGTCCGCACGAAATCGACGGCAGGACCGCCCTCACCGGGGTCTCCTGCACCGCCAACGCCCTCTGTGTGGCAGTCGACGGGGAAGGCCACGTGCTCATCAGCACCAACCCGGCGGCAGGCGCGGGGTGGAGCCGTGTGGAACTCGCAGGCGCCCCGGCGCTGACCGGGGTCTCCTGCGCCTCCACTGCGCTGTGCGTGGCCGTCGACCAGGCCGGCGGTGCGTTCGTCAGCACCAACCCCACCGCCGGCGCGGGCGCGGGGTGGAGCCGTGTGGAAATCGACTCCGGGCACGCGGCGTTGAGCTCGGTCTCGTGCGCCTCCACGGCGCTGTGCGTGGCCGTGGACAACGCCGGCCGCGCGCTCGTGAGCCGCGAACCGGCCGGGGCGCCGTCCGCGTGGCACTCGAGCCCGATCGACCTGAGCCCGCACCTCGTCTCGGTCTCCTGCGCCCCCGCTCCGGCCGGCCTGTGCGTGGCGGTCGACAGCGAAGGCGACGCGCTGGCCAGCGGGAACCCGGCCGGGGAAGCACCCACGTGGAGCTGGACCCCGGCCTTCGCACTCGCACTCGGAGCACCCGGAGCGCCCACGGCCGTCTCGTGCGCGGCCACCGGTCTCTGCGTGTCCGTGGACAGCGGTGGGGGCGCCTACGCCAGCGACGATCCCACCACGACGCCACCCTTGTGGACGTTCGGCGGCATCGAACCCGGCAGGGCGCTGGCGGGAGTCTCGTGCGTGCCGGAAGGGCTCTGCGCAGCGGTGAACAGTGCCGGCCAGGTGTTCGTCACGCGCGTCCCCCCACCCACGGCCACCACCGGCACGCCGACCGCGCTCAACGAAAGCGCGGCGAACGTCTCCGGCGCGGTGAACCCGGACGACGCGACGCTCACGAACTGCGCCTTCGAATACGGCCCGAGCGAAGCGTACGGACAGAGCGCGCCCTGCGCGACTCCACTCCCGGCGGGCGGCGCTACGCAGGCGGTGCGCGCGACGCTGAGCCCCCTCACGGCCGGCACGACCTACCACTACCGGCTGGTGGCGAGCACCGCGAGTGGCACGTCGGTGGGCGCGGACGTCACGTTCAAGACGCTCGCCCCCCCACTCGTCGAGCCGCACCCCTCGATCAGCGGCATCCCCGCGGTCGGACAGCGACTCACCTGCAAGTCCGGCGTGAGCGGGAGTGCGAGCGTGACGGTGAGCTACGCATGGCTGCGCGACACCCAGGCCCTCGCCGGCGCAACCAGCTCCGCGTACACCGTCTCGAGCGCGGACGTGTCCCACCACCTGCAGTGCCGCGTGACCGCGACCAACGCGGGCGGCAGCGAGAGCGCGAGCAGCTCGTTCGTGACCGTGCCCGCCGGCGGCCTCGGGGCGATCTCGGAGACCCAGGTCGGGACCCCACGGGTGGCGGGCGCCACGGTCAGCGTGCCGCTGACGTGCTCGGCGCAGGCCGCGGGGAGCTGCACGATCACGCTGCGCCTGACCGTGGTGGAGACGCTCCACGGCACCCGCGTGGTGGCCGTGGCGGCAGCGCGCGCCCGGCGCGCGACGGTCACCGTCAGCGCGAGCACCGTGCACCTGAAACCCACCCAGCGGCTCACGGTCAACCTGACCCTGAACGCCACCGGTAGGCGCCTGCTCGCGCACTTGCGGCAGATGCCGGTGAAGCTGTCGGTCAGCGGCACGGTGGTGGGCGCGCTCAGCGCCACCCTGAAGAGCGCCACGCTCACGCTGAGTAGGTCGGGGAAGGCGTCCTCTCACAAGGCCTCCACCCACCACCGCCGGTGAGCGCCGCGCCCGACACCCTCCCCCACCCCTCTCGCCACATCGCCTGCGCCGGCGCCCTCGCCGCACTGCTGGTGCTGGCGCTCGCCAACCCAGCCATGGGATCTGGACCCACCCACCCACGAGCCGCGCACCGACCAAGCGCGAGCAAGGCCAGCGGGGGCGCCACCCCGGCGGGTGTGCTGGCGCCGACCCCGTACATGGGCTGGGACAGCTACTTCGCGTTCGGCTCCCACTACGACGAGGCGACGGTCCTCGAGCAGGCGAGCCAGCTCGTCACGCGCGGCTTGGAGCGCGCGGGCTACAACTACGTGTGGCTGGACGTGGGCTGGTGGCAGGGCCAGCGTGGCGCCGCGGGGGAAATAGTCGTCAACCCCACCCAGTGGCCGCACGGGATGACGTGGCTGGCGAGCACCCTACACGCGGCAGGGCTGAAGGTGGGCCTGTACACCGACGCGGGCACCAACGGCTGCGGCGGAAAGGGGCAGGGCAGCTACGGCCACTACCAGCAGGACGTGAACACGTTCGCGGCGTGGGGCTTCGACGCGGTCAAGGTGGACTACTGCGGGGGCATCGAACAGCACCTGGAACCGGCAAGCGCGTACGGGGCCGTCCACGAAGCGATCGTGCACAACGCAAGCCACCGCCCGGTGCTGCTGTCGGTCTGCAACTTCTTGCAGCCGGGCCAGTACGAAAACGAAGTCCCGACGCTCGCAGGCTCGAACTTCGCCTCGTACACGTTCGGGCCGAGCGTGGGCAACAGCTGGCGCACGGACACCGACGTCGGCGTCCCGGGGGACGTGGAATTCACCGCCGTGCTGCGCAACCTCGACGCGGACGCCGCGCAGCCGCAGGCGGCGGGGCCGGGCCACTGGAACGACCCCGACTACCTGGGCCCCGACCAGGGCATGTCGGCCGCCCAGTTCCGCACGCAGTTCAGCATGTGGGCGGTGCTCGCGGCCCCCCTGATGGTCAGCGAGGACCTCGTGTCGATGTCGAGCGCCACCCAGACCACCGTCTCCGACCGCGAAGCGATCGCGATCGACCAGGACCCGGCGGGTGTGCAGGCGCGGCTGCTCTCCGCGAACGGCTCCGGGCAGGTGTGGGTCAAGCCGCTCAGCGACGGCACCCGTGCGGTCGCGCTGCTCAACCGCTCCGGGAAGTCGATCGAGGTCGTGACCAGCGCCGCTGCCGTGGGGATGCCGAAAGTCGGTGGCTACGACGTACGCAACGTGTGGACCGGCGCGGTCACCAGCACCACGGGAGCGATCGCAGCGAGCGTGCCTGCAGACTCGACGGTGCTGGTGCGCGTCTCAACAACAGCGCAGGCCCTACGCGCTAGCCCCAAGCGTCACGGGTAGAAGAGTCCGCGGCCCCCGGACAGGCGTTCGCTGAGCAAGCGAGGCAAGGATTGGAAGGCCCGCCCACCCCGCGAAGTGTGCTGGCCGATCGGTCGATCGCATCTGATCGACGATCGGTACACGAGCGACCGAGGACGCAGCACCGCGCTGGCCGAAACGGGGATGCTGGCCGAAACGGGGATTCGGGCCGGAGGCCCGTGTCCCCCGGCTTCGGTCGAAGGCGAGTGTCTCCCGGCTTCGGTCAGCGGGCGCCTGCGGCAGCCAACTCATCATCCCGGCGGTAGCCGAGACGCGCGGAGATGCGGTCGGCGGTGGCGATCAGGTGGGGGCCGAGGTGGTCGATGAGGTCCTGCAGGGCGATCATCGAGCTGTGCGCCGCCATGTTGGCGGCGGCGACGACTTCGCGCGAGTCCGTGCGGATCGGGGCGGCGATCGAGTGCAGGCCCGGTGTGAGCTCTTCGTCGTTGACCGCGAAGCCGTCCTCGCGGATGCGGTCGAGCTCGATCTGCAGCAGCCGCTTGTTGGTGATCGTGTTGGGGGTGCGCCGCTCCAGGCGGATCTCCGAGAGCAGCTCGCGCTGCTCGCGGTCGGGGAGGTGTGCCAGCAGCAGCTTGCCCATCGAGGTGCAGTACACCGGCAGGCGCGAGCCGAGGTCGAGCCCCAGGTCGATCCGCTGCTGGGCGCGGCGGTGGGAGCGGGAGCGCGCGGTGTAGACGATCTCGGGGCCGTCGAGCAGCGCCACGTTGATCGTGTACCCCGTCCGCCGGCGCAGTTCGTCCAGGTACGGCTGGGCGTGCTCGCGCAGGGAGGTGGAGTTCAGTGCGGACATCCCGAGGTCGGTGACGTGCAGCCCAAGGCGGTACTTGCGCGTGGCGTCCTGCTCCAGGTAGCCCAGCGCGACCAGGGTGATCGCGTAGCGGTGCGTGGTCGAGCGGCTCATGCCGAGCGAGTCGGCGATCTCGGCGATCCCGAGCACGGGGCGGTCGGGCGTGAAGCAGGCGAGGATCGCCAGGCCGCGCTCCAGTGACTGCGAGTAGCGCGGCTCGCGCAAACTCGGAATCGTCCACTCGTTCTCAGGCGGTAGCGTTCGAGGCACTGACTCTCTCCCTTAGTCCGGTTGATGGAATGCTACCCGAGAACGGGGCGACGGAAACAAAAGCGAGCCCCACCGCGTCGCCGGAGGGGTGAGCCACCCGGGCGTGACGGGCGGTCAGCGCACCGTCGCTGGAGGTCGATCACACGGGCGCGGCGGGCACAGCCGACGCCCCGTCGCTGGAGGTCTCACTCGGGCGTCGCGGACGGTTCCGGTTCCGGGGCCGTCGGGGAGGAGTGCTGGCTGGCGTAGACCTTGAGATCCTGAAGTTCCTCGACCGCCTGGTAGTCGGCCAGCCCGCGGCGCTGGGCGGCGCGCAGCGCGAAGGGCAGCGGCGCGCGCAGCTCGTCCGGGATCGCCACTTCTTCGAGGGTCACCCACAGTTCCTCTTCCAGCGCGCCCGCAGCGCCCGCAGCGTTTTCGAGCTCGGCGCGCCCGGCGGGGGAACTGTAGTCGTAGAGCTCGAATTCAGCGCCGGCCGGTTCGACCGCGATCGAGCCGGCACTCCAGTTGGAGTAGAGCGCGAGCTTGCCGCGGGGGGTGCGCAGCGCGACGACGTGACGGGGCGCTTCGGCGGCGTAGGGTTCGGTGGCGAACTCGGTGACGTCCTCGTCGGTGGCGTGCAGCACCCAGGGGCGCCCGGGAGCGCCGGGGTGCGCGCAGACTGCGGCGAGGTCGTGGCGGGCGGCCAGGTGGCGGTAGCGGCCCTCCCGGCGCCACGCGGAGGAGCCGGTGGCGAGCGTCAGCAGCAGCGCGGCGACGTCCACCGAGGAGGTGAGTTGCGTGCGCCCGACCGCGGGCGCCGCGGTGGCGAGGCCACGGAAGTCGCGCACGTAGAGCGGCACGCGGATCGCCTCCTCGTAGGCGGAGGCGCCCTTGCCGCGCAGTCCGTGGGAGCCGCCGTACTCGCCGTGGTCGGAGGTGAAGAGCACCACCGTGTTGGCGTGCACGGCGGGCTGGGCGGCGAGCGCGGCGAGCACGGTGCCGACCTGCGCGTCAACGTAGCTTTGCAGCATCAGGTAGGTGTCCATCAGCCCGGTCCACGCCTGCAGCGCTTCGGCGCCGTCGAACGGGACGGGCCCGAAGGAGCGCGCGGCGGTGTCCTGCAGCGAGCGCTGCAGCCGCGGCTTGCGCTGGGCTTCGAGCGCTTCGGGGGTCTCGTAGTTTCCGGGCAGCGCGGCGGCGAGCCCGGGCGGCGCGCTCTCCCCGGGCACCTGGCTGGTGAAGCGGTACCACCACGCGATGTCGTGGGGGTTGACGAACGAGACGGTCGCGCACCACGGCTCGGCGCCCCCCTCGGCGCGCAGCCATTCGGCGAACTGCGCAGCGATCGCGGGATCGACTTCAGAGCCCTGCCCGGGTGAGCCGTTGGGCGAGGGGTAGGTGCCCCCAGAGAAGCCGTAGGGCTCGAGCGAGGCGTCGGGGTTGGGGTTCAGGTGCCACTTGCCCCACCACGTGGTGTGGTAGCCGAGCTCGCGCAGCAGTGTCCCCCAGGTGGGAAGGCCGGGGTCGAGGCGGCTGTCGCCGGTGATCAGGCAGCCGGTCTGGTGGGAGTGCAGGCCGGTCACGAGCGCCCCGCGCGAGGGGGTGCAGTCGTTGGCGGCGGTGTAGTGGCGTTCGAAGCTCACAGCCCCGGCGCGCAGCGCGGCCAGGTGGGGGGTGAGCGCGGCCGGCTGGGCGGCGGGCGGCAGCCACACCGGGGTGCGCAGCTGGTCGACGAGGACCACGAGGATATTCGGAGGTCTGCGCGCCCGCTGGCGGGGCCCGGAGCCCGCCCGCCCGGAGCCCACTCGCCCGCCAGGCCCGGGCGGGCTTCCGCCCCTGGAGCCGAGCGCGAGCGAGCCGGCGGCGAGCACCCCCTGCTTGAGGAAGGTGCGACGGTCGCTGGCGGCTCGAATGTCGGTCGGGTCGGGGGGCACTGCTGAAACTCCGAAACAACGCGCACGCACCTTCGGTGCGCTGTGAGGAGGGACTTTAAGATCTGCGCGCAGGTCTGCGCCGGCGCAGACGCCCGAAGGCAATCGACGCCGCGCACGCGAGCAGCCCGCCCAGGGCGAGGAGCGCGACGATGGCGAGTCCCGCGGCGAGCACGAGAACGACCAGGGCCAGCGCGAACCCGAGCGCGAGGTCGATCGCCAGAAGGCGCCGGCGGCGTGCGTGCGCCGCGGCGGCGCGGCGGCGCTGGACCGATCCCGGGCGCCCGAGCGGAGCGCTCCCACCACGGCGCACAGAGTGGGTGTACTCGACCGGCGTCCAACCGTCCGCCGGCGTGTGGTCACTGAGCGACGCAGGCCCGTCCGTCCGCTCGGGCGGGGGGGCGCCGGTCCCCGCGGAGTGCGGTGAGTGGGCGCTCACAGCGGCAGCCTCCTGAACAGAGGGCGGGGCAGCAGGCGCACGAGCGCCATGAGCCAGCGCAGCGCCGGGGGCGCCCATACGGTCTGGGCACCACCCTGCAGGCCGCGCACGGTGGCGCGCGCGACGGTCTCGGGGTCGGTGGCCAGCGGCGGGTCGGGCAGCCCGCGCGTCATGCGAGTGCGGACGAACCCGGGGCGCACCACCAGCACCCGCACCCCGGTGGGCACCAGCGCGTCGGCGAGACCCTGGGCAAGCGCGTCCAGGCCGGCCTTCGAGGCGCAGTAGACGGCGTTGGCGGCACGGGGCCGCTCGGCGGCGACGGAGGAGAGCACCACGATCGTCCCGCGTCCTCGCTCGCGCAGCGCGCGGGCGGACTCCAGCAGCAGCGAGCCGGCGCCGACGGTGTTGACCTCGAGCACAGCGACCGCCCCCGCCACGTCGTCCGGCAGCCCCCCGCGCTCCCCGAGCAGCCCGACGGCGAGGACAACGAGGTCGAGGCCGCCAAGCAGCTCGGCCCCGCGCGCGAGCACCGCGCGGTGGCTGGCCGGCGCGGAGGCCTCGAGCGCCAGCGTCTCCACGCGCGTGCAGCCGGCCCGGCGCAGCCCCTCCGCGGCGCCGCGCAGACCGTCCTCGTCGCGGCCGGCGAGCGCGACCTCGCACGGCCCACCCGCCGCCAGCTCGCGCACGATCGCGCCGGCGATCTCGGAGGTGCCGCCGAGCACGAGCACGCGCCGAAAAGCGACGCTCACCGGCGCACCACCGTCGGCCAAAGGGAGGTGCAAGAGGGTGCTCATTGGGGATCGTCCGCGCGGGCGGGTACGCCAACCGCGGCGGCGCGCGCGGGGCTTCCGTGCCCCGCGTCGGAGCGCAGCGCGCCGGCCCGGCGTCACCGGCACAACCCCAGACGCCGGCCCAGGTCCGAGCGCAGCACCCCGTCGGGGTCCACACGCGCACGCAGCTCTCGGAAGCGCTCGAGGTCGGGGTACATGGCGGCCAGCGTGGGCGCACGCAGGCGGGCGTCCTTGGCGAGGTAGACCCGCCCCCCCGCGCCGACCACAAGCGCGTCGGCCTCCTCCAGGGCGCCATAAAGCCCTGGCGCCCCGGCGGGAAGGTCGATCGCGAGCGTGAGGCCAGCTAGCGGGAAGGAGAGCGGGCCGCTTTTACCGGGCCCACCCGGCCCGAAGCGCTTGAGCACCGCGAGGTACATCGGCAGGTGGCGGGCGCGCAGTCGGTGGACCACGTGCAGGAGCGCGTCCTCCTGCCCGAGCGGCACCGCGAACTGGTACTGCAGCAGGCCGGCGGGCCCGTACAGCCGGCTCCAGTCACCGAGGGCGTCGAGCGGGAAGAGCTGGGCGCTCATGCTCAGGGAGCGCCCGCGCGCGTGGCGCGGGGCGGAACGCCAGTGCAGGGCGTTGAACGCCCGCACGACGGCAGGGCGCAGCAGACCTCCGGGGAAGCCGCGCGGGACGGTGAGGCGGGGGCGCAGCGAGAACGGCGCCGCGCCGGGGCCCTCCGCGCCGCGACCTGCCGAGCCGGAGACCTCCCCCCCGCCGCTGGTCGAAACGGGGATGCCGACCAAAGGCCGGTGTCTACCGGCTTCGGTCGCCAGCCCGCCAGGTGGACGGCGACCGCGTGCGCCAGGCGGCGACCCTGCGCGGCCGTGCCGAAGGGCCGGGGACTCGAAGAGGGCGTCCTCCGAGGCGGGCGGACCTTCGTCGGAGCGGGTGAGGACCGAGCGTCCGAACGCAGCGCCCTCTGAGAGCAGGTCGACCCACGCGATCGCGTAGCGGTGCGACTGGACGCCCGCGAGCAGTGCGACCGCCTGCTCGAGGCGGTCGAGGCGGTCGATGTCCGCCACCGCGCCCGCGGAGCGCAGCGGCACGACGCGCAGCGCGGCGTCCACGACCACTCCCGTCAGGCCCATCCCGCCGAGGGTCGCGTCGAACAGGTCGCCCTCGCGCTCCGGTGAGACCGGGCGCAGCCCGTCCGCGGGGGTGCACAGCGTGAAGGACTCCACGTGCCGGGAGAGACTGCCGTCGCGGAGGTGGTTCTTGCCGTGCACGTCGGCGGCGAGCGCCCCGCCGACGGTGACGTGGCGCGTGCCGGGCACGACCGGCAGCGTGAACCCCCGCGCGGCGAGGAACAGCAGGAGCTCGGCGAACGTCGACCCCGCGCCGGCGCGGACCACGCCGCGGGTGGCGTCCAGTGCCAGCGTGCCCCGCAGCGCGGTGGCGTCGATCACGAGGCCGCCCCCACACTGGGCGGCGTCTCCGTAGCTGCGGCCGGCCCCGCGCGCGATCGCGCCGCCGCGCGGCGAGCGACAGGCGCTCCGCGCGGCCAGCACCGCAGGGGAGCCGTCGAGCGCGTCAGCGACCTCCTCGGGCGTGCGCGGACGCAGCAGCCACGCGCGCGTGGGGGCGGTGCGCCCCCAGCCGCACAGCAGTCGCTGCTCCGGCGCCGTCGCGGGGCGGGAGCGCTCGACTGGAGCCGGCAGGGCGGTGGGGTCGGGGCTCACGCCGTGCAGCGAGGCTGGGTCGGCGCTCACCCCCGGCAGGGTCGGGGCGTCAGGGCTCACACCGTGCAGCGAGGCTGGGTCGGCGCTCACCCCCGGCAGGGTCGGGGCGTCAGGGCTCACACCGTGCAGCGAGGCTGGGTCGGCGCTCACCCCCGGCAGGGTCGGGGCGTCAGGGCTCACACCGTGCAGCGAGGCTGGGTCGGCGCTCACCCCCGGCAGGGTCGGGGCGTCAGGGCTCACACCGTGCAGCGAGGCTGGGTCGGCGCTCACCCCCGGCAGGGTCGGGGCGTCAGGGCTCACACCGTGCAGCGAGGCTGGGTCGGCGCTCACCCCCGGCAGGGTCGGGGCGTCAGGGCTCACACCGTGCAGCGAGGCTGGGTCGGCGCTCACCCCCGGCAGGGTCGGGGCGTCAGGGCTCACACCGTGCAGCGAGGCTGGGTCGGCGCTCACCCCCGGCAGGGTCGGGGCGTCAGGGCTCACACCGTGCAGCGAGGCTGGGTCGGCGCTCACCCCCGGCAGGGTCGGGGCGTCAGGGCTCACACCGTGCAGCGAGGCTGGGTCGGCGCTCACCCCCGGCAGGGTCGGGGCGTCAGGGCTCACACCGTGCAGCGAGGCTGGGTCGGCGCTCACCCCCGGCAGGGTCGGGGCGTCAGGGCTCACACCGTGCAGCGAGGCTGGGTCGGCGCTCACCCCCGGCAGGGTCGGGGCGTCAGGGCTCACACCGTGCAGCGAGGCTGGGTCGGCGCTCACCCCCGGCAGGGTCGGGGCGTCAGGGCTCACACCGTGCAGCGAGGCAGAGTCCGAGCGCACGCCGTGGGTGCTAGCCGGCAACGTACACACCGCAGACGAACACCGCGAGCCACGCGGCGCTCGCGCCCAGCAGGAAGCCGTCGTGCAGCACGAGCTCCTCGGGGGCTTGCCCCTCGCCGCGGTCGAGCAGCAGCGCGTAGCGCAGCAGCCACAGCACGAACGGGACCACGGTGAGCTCGTACCACGAGAGCTTCGCGGTGTGGGCGCGCTGGAACGCCCACAGGCAGTAGCCGGTGGTGGTGACTGTGGCCGCGAGACCGACCACGAAGCGCAGGTACTGCACGGAGTACTCGCGCAGCGAGGCTCTGAGGGGCTCCGCGTCCCCGCCGGCGGTCAGCTCGGCGTAGCGCTTGCCCGCGACCAGGAACAGCGCGCCGAAGGAGGTGACGAGCATGAACCACCGGGAGACCGGCACCGACGTGGCGACGCCGCCGGCCAGCGCACGCAGCACGAACCCGCCGGCGACCGCCGCGAGGTCGGCCACCGCGACGGAGCGCCACCACAGGGTGTAGCTGGCGGTGAGCGCTAGGTAGCCCACGCCCACGGCGGCCAGCGCGGGGCGCACGGCGGCTGCGAGCGCAAGGCCGCCGGCGGCGAGCAGGAACGCCGCCGCGACCGCGGCCCCCACCGAGAGCTCGCCCGCCGCGATCGGCCGGGAGCGCCGGCGCGGGTTGCGGCGGTCCTCGGCACGGTCGTGCACGTCGTTGAGCAGGTACGTGGCGCTGGAGAGCGCGCAGAAGCACACGAAGGCGAGCACCACCTTGCCGGCGACGTCGGGGTGCGTGAGGATGCCGGCCGCCCCGGGCGCGGCCACGACGAGCACGTTCTTGACCCACTGGCGGGGCCGGCAGGCGCGGAGCAGGGCGCCGAGCGGAAGGCCGCGCGGGTGCACTTCGGTGCTCCACCCTGGGGTCTGCTCCCGCCGGCTGCGCCCGCCCTGGGCGAGTCCGGCGTCGCCCGTGATCCGCGCTCTGGAGGCGCCGTCGAGCTCTATCTCCACGCCGGTGGCGGCCTGCTCAGACAACGAACCGTCGAGCCGGTGGGCGGGTCCGGCCTCGACGCCGGTGGGGGCCTGCTCGGCCAGGGCGCCGTCCAGCGGATCGGCAGGTCCGATCCCGACGCCGGTGACGGCCCCCTCGGCACTGGTGGCTGCTTCGGTCGGGCTGATGGCGTCCTCCCGCTCCTGTGGAGCACTCGTGGTCGATGACGCTCGCCGGTGAGCCTCGCTCGAGGCTCACCGTGCCAGGGTACATCCGATAGCGTGCGAACGACGCTCAGGTAGGCCACCACATCTAACTCAGCGCAAGCTCTGCTTTGGGTGAAAATGCTCTTAGGGTGCAGGGGTCTTTAGGAAGGCGAAAGGCCCGCGAGCCTACGATCCCAGCCGATGGAGCTGCACACCCCGGCCCGCCAGCTGCCCCGTTCGGCGCTGCCCACCACCTCCGCGCCGCGGCGCCCCCCCACCCGCACCGCCCAGCGCGTGCGGCGCGTGGTGGTGACGGCCTGCCTGGTGGCGCTCCTCCCGGCGCTCGCCTCCTACGTGGCGACGATGCTCGAACCCTCCAACTCGAGCCTCGGCATCCGCACGGTCGAGTGGCTGCGCGACCACGGAGCGGCAGGGTTGGTGACGAAAGTCGAGTCGGCCTACTACTCCCTGGAGGCCCCCGCCAAGGGCGGGCCGGCGCTGCACGCGCTGCCGCGGGTGGGGTTGGCCTCCGGGGCCGGCGCCGCGGGCGGGGCCTCGGCCGCGATCCCAGTCGTGGACCGCCCCCCGCGGGTGGCGCCGCTGAGCAGGCCCGCGCTGCCGGGCGAGGGCGTGTGGCACTCCACGCAGGTCGGCGAGAGCGCGACCGACCCCCCGCTGCTGGTCACGACGTTCCGCAGCGACCCCGCCGAATACCCGCGCCTGGTGGCGGGGGTGGCGTGGATCAACACCTCGCGCACGACCGTCTCGCTGTACGCGGGCCGCCTGGAGCCCTCGGTGGAACTGCCCGCGCGGGGGCCCGAGGAGGCACCGGCGAGCGACCGCCACAGGCTGCTGGCGACCTTCAACAGCGGCTTCAAGCTCGCCGACTCAAACGGCGGGTGGGCGCTGCACGGGCACGCGTACGCCCCGATGCGCGACGGCCAGGCCACGTTCGTGCGCTACGCGGACGGGCGCTACGACGTGACCGCCTGGCACGACGGCCCGGGAGTGCCCGCGGACGTGGTGTTCGCGCGCCAGAACCTGCCCCTGATCGTCTCCGGCGGCCGGCCCAACCCCAACCTCAACGACGGTTCCGAATGGGGCGCGACGCTCGGCAACGCGGTGCAGGTGTGGCGCTCGGGGATCGGAGTTGACCGCCACGGCAACCTGATCTACGCAGCCGCGAACGACCAGACGGTCGGCAGCCTCGCCGCGATCCTGATCCACGCCGGGGCGGTGCGCGCGATGGAGCTCGACATCAACTCCTACTGGGTGAGCTTCAACGCCTACGCCGGCCCCGGCGCCCAGCAACCCTCCAAGCTCCTGGAAGGGATGGAACGCCCGGCCGAACGCTACCTCACGCCCGACGACCGCGACTTCTTCGCGGTCTACTCACGCTGAGCCCGCGGCGCTCTCGGCGATCGAACCCGCCCGCAGCACTCCTGGTGGCCGGTGGCTCGGCCTCGGTGGCCGGCCCGGGCTGCGTCCGTTTACCGCGTGGACCGCGCGGCGCTCGGCACGGGCTCGAGGCCGCTCGCCGTGAGCGGGGCGGCGGGGGCGAAGCGGGGCAGCTCGAGCTCCACACGGGCGCCCCCGGCGAAGCTCTCCGACGCGGACACCCGCCCACTGTGGGCCTCGGCGATCGCGCGCACGATCGCCAGGCCCAGGCCGGTCCCGCCGGAGGCGCGGTCGCGGGCTGCGTCGGTGCGGTGGAAGCGGTCGAACACCCGCTCGCGCTGCTCGGCGGGGATGCCGGGCCCGTCGTCCTGCACGACGAAGCGCACCCACCCGCGCCCCGGCCCCCCCGGAAGCTCGATGTCGTGGCGCACCGCCGCGGGTCGGTGACCCCGCCCCTCCGAGAACTCGACGTCCAGGCGCACGAGCCCGTGCTCGGGAGCGGTGTGGGCGATCGCGTTGCTCAACAGGTTGCGCAGCGCCTGCGCGAGCCGGTCGGGGTCGGCGAGGAGCGTGCCCGCGGGCACCTCCCCGAGCTCGAAGCGCCGCGGCGCGAGCAGGGTGGTGCCACCCCACAGCTCCTCGATGAAGGGCTCGAGGGCGATCGGCTCCAGCCGCAGGAACTGTGTCTGCTCGGCCTTCGCGAGCACCAGGAGGTCGTCCACGAGGCGGGTGACGCGGGTGATCTCCGCCTGCACGAGGCGCTCCACGCGCCGCACCTCCTCGCCGGAGGGCTGCTGCTGGGCGGCGAGCACCTCGAGCTGGCCGCGGATCACCGTCAGCGGCGTGCGCAGCTCGTGCGAGGCGTCCGCCACGAACGCGCGCTGGCCCGCGAACGCGTCGGTGAGGCGGTCGAGCATGTGGTTGAAGGCGTCGGCCAGCACCCGCACCTCCTGGCCCTCGCGCTCGACGTCGTGGATGCGCGGGTGCAGGTCGCCGGCGTCCACCTGCGCCGCCACTGTGGCCATCCGGCGCAGCGGGCGCGAGAATCGCGCGCCGATCGCCAGCGAGGCGAGCAGCGCCCCGGCGAGCGTGAGCAGGCCCGCGAGGATGAACGCCCGCGCCACGCCGCGCTGGGCGTGAGCGACGCTCGCAAGCGACTCCCCCACCCCGATCGTCACCTGCTGGCCGAAACGGGGATGCTGGCCGAAACGGGGACTCGCGCCGAAGGCGAGTGTCTCCCGGCTTCGGTCGGAGGCGAGTGTCTCCCGGCTTCGGTCGAAACGGGGATGCTGGCCGAAACGGGGACTCGCGCCGAAGGCGAGTGTCTCCCGGCTTCGGCCCTCCGCCCGGTCGAGCTTCAATCGCTCGCTCCCCGCCCGCTCGCCCGGGACGCTCACCGACCGCTTGAGCAGGCGCAGGTGCCCGACGTCGGGGAGGCTCAGGGTGGAGTACCCGTACCCCGCGCTGAGCAGCCTGCGGGAGAGCCGGTTCTCTTCTGCCTGCACCGCGGCGCTCTCGCCGTCGTCGGGCGTGGAGCGACCGAACAGCTCCGGCGTGTTGGTGGCGGTTCCGGCCCCGGGGACGAGCGCAAACAGCAGCGTCGAGCTCGCGTCGAACGGTTGCCCGCGGATGTAGTCGCTCGCCGCCGCGAGCGCCCCCCGGGGGGTGCGCGCCCCCGAGGAGGTGAGCGCGTGCGCGAGCTCGTCCGCGTCGCCCGTGATCTCGCGGTCGATCTGGTTGTGCAGCTGGGTGCCCGTGCCGCGGTAGACCGCCACGAAGGCGACCCCCGTGGAGAGCACCACCACCAGCACCACCCACGCCGCCAGCCGCCAGCGCAGAGACCCCAGAGCCCCACGCCTCGCCACCCGGGCGTCCGACGCGCCGGCCCTCGAGTCCGACCGCTCCTCCGACTGCTCCTCGGGGCTCGGCCTCCAGCCCACCGCCACACGCGGATCCGAGGCTCCGCCCGCCCCGGGCTCAGCCGGCACGGCCCAGGCGGTATCCCACCGCGCGCACGGTGTGGATCGGCGCCGGGCTGTCGGGGCGGCGCAGCTTGCGGCGCAGGTACCCGACGTACACGTCCACGATGTTCGTCGCCGGATCGTGCTGGTAGCCCCACACCGCGCTCAGGATCCGCTCGCGCGAGAGCACCGTGCCGCGGTGGCGCGCCAGGTACACCAGCAGCTCGAACTCGGTGGTCGAGAGCTGCACCGGCTCGCCCCCCCGGCGCACCTTGCGGCTGAGCAGGTCCACCTCGATGTCCTCCGCCTGCAGCGTGGTGGGTGCGCCCTGCGCGGCGCTGCGCAGCTGGGCGCGCACCCGCGCCAGCAGCTCCGCCAGGGAGAAGGGCTTGACGAGGTAGTCCACCGCGCCCGCGTCGAGGCCCGCGACGCGGTCCTCCACCTCGCCCCTGGCGGTCAGCACGATCACCGGCAGCGTCGGCTTGGCGGCGCGCAGCGCGGCGAGCACCTCCATGCCGCCGCGGCTCGGGAGCATCAGGTCGAGGACGACCGCGTCGAAGCTCTCGGTGAGCGCGCGGCGCTCCCCCTCCGCCCCGTCGTGCTCCGCTCTGACTTCGAAGCCCTCCGCCTCCATGCCGCGCCGCACGAAGTCGACGATCCCCGGCTCGTCCTCGACCAGCAGGATCGACGGTCGCATCGCCGCCTGCGGTGGGGCCGCCGGCGGAGGGGCGTGCGGTGGGGCCGCCGGCGGAGGGGCGTGCGGTGAGGCCGCCGGCGATGAGGGCTCCGTGGAACGCTGCACCCGGCCCAGGATAGGGCCGAGCGGTGCCCAGCACCCGGGCGACAAGGACTCTATGAGCTCTCTCACCGAGGGATTACACCGCTCTTAGCGGCCGTGCCGACACTCGTCTGGTGGAGACCGGCCAAAAGCCCACTCGGCTGCGCACCCCCGCTCCGCCGGGCAGCGTGCCGCCGAACGTCACGCGCGCCAGGAGCGCCGTCGCCCGGCGCGACCCTGCCACGGCGCGACCTCCGCGCCCGCCGCGCACCGCTCGCAACACGGTGCTCGGGTGCCTCACCGCTGGAGGGAGCGACGGCAACGAGCGGCTCACGGTGTGGACCGGCGTGGTCCTGATCGTGCTGCTCGCGGTGATCGGCGTGACGATCCTGCGGCTGCACACGACGCTGCTCTGGGTGCACCTGTTCGTGGGGCTGCTGCTCCTGGGGCCCGTCCTCGTGAAGCTCGGCAGCACCGGCTACCGCTTCGTGCGCTACTACACGCACAACCCGCGCTACCGGCGCCGGGGCCCGCCGCCCGCCTACCTGCGTGCGATCGCTCCGCTGGTCGTGCTCACCACCGTGATCGTGTTCGCCAGCGGGGTGGCGCTGCTGCTGGCCGGCCCCTCCTCGCGCGGGACGCTGCTGCCGGTCCACAAGGTGAGCTTCTTCTTCTGGCTCGCCCTCACCGGCGTGCACGTGCTCGGCCACCTGCCCGAGGTCCAGCGGACGCTCGCCGGCGGGCGGGAGCTACGCGGCGCCGTGCTGGCCGGAGTGCAGACCCGGGCCACCGGGCACCCCACGGCGCACGGGTACGAGAGCGACTCGCACGACCCCCGCGCGGGCCGCGCCGGACGCGCCCTCACGCTCGGTGTGGGGCTCGCGCTGGGGCTGGTCCTGGCGGTTGCGCTGATCCCCCAGTTCGGGCCGTGGCTGAGCTACCACCGTGTCTTCCTCGGCCACTGACGTGGCTCCCCGGGCGAGACGTGTCACTGCCACCGCGCCTTCTTCGGCCACCGACCGCTCACCCGGCGGGACGCGCCGGTGTCGAGCGAGGCGCCGTGACGCAGGAGATAGCCGCTCGACGGCCAAGGTCTTACACAGAGCACACAACCCCTTATGGAACTTCTCACCCGCCCTTTAGTCCGAGCTTGCCCAACGCGGGCACACTGAGCTTGTAGGTTCGCCACCCGACCCCTCGACCGATGCCCGACAACGACCACACACCCCGCTCCCGCGACGCCGCTCTGCGCCGGCTGGCCCACGCCAACCGCTGGCTGCTCGCGGGCAGCGCGGCCCTCACCGGCGTGTTCACCGCGGTCGCCGCCTCCGCCTTCCCCGGCAAGACGCTCAAGACGACCGGCGCCGCCGCGGACGCCGCCCAGCGCACACGCGCCTCCCGGCAGCAGGGTTCGGGGACCTCCACGGGTTCCTCGCACGCGCTGCAGCCCCCCGCGCAGGCTCCGCAGTCCACCACTCCACAGGAAGCGGCGCCGAGCCAGGAATCGACCCCCTCCCAGGAATCCACGCCCTCCGGGGAAGCTTCGTCCGCGACGCCCTCCGGAGAAGCGTCGTCGGGAGCGCCGGCGCAGGAACCGACGCCCTCTCAGGAATCCGCACCCTCACAGGAATCGACGCCCTCGCAGGAACCGGTTCCTTCTCAGGAAGCGACGCCCTCCCAGGAATCGGCCCCCGCGCAGGAAAGCGGCCCCGTCGTCTCCGGCGGATCGTGAAGGACTCTCGCACCATGCGCCGCGACTCCCACCCCGAGCTCTCCACGTCCACCGGTGCCTCGGCGACCGCGGGCTGGGAGGCACTCGGCACGAGCGTCGTGCTGCGCGTCCTCGACCCCCTCTGGCTGCCCCGCGCCAGCGCGATCCTCACGCGCGAGCTCGACGCGCTCGACCGCGCCTGCAGCCGCTTTCGCCCCGACTCCGACCTCTCTCGCGTGAACGCCTGTGCCGGTGGGCGCCCCGTGCCGGTCGCCCTGCTGCTGGTCGAAGCGCTCCTGGTTGCGCTGCGCGCCGCGGAGCTGACCGACGGCGACGTCGACCCCACGGTCGGCGCGGCGCTCGTCCTCGCCGGCTACGACCGCGACTGGCGACTGCTGGAGCCGGCTCCCGCCGACCCCGCGGAGAGCAGCCTGGAGTGCGACTCCCGACCCGCTCCTCCGGTGGTGAGCGTGGGGCTGCGCAGTGGTTACCGCACTGTTGAGCTCGACACCCCGCTGCACACCGTCCGCGTCCCCCGCGGGGTCGTGCTCGACCTCGGCGCCACCGCCAAAGCGTGGGCTGCCGACCGTGCGGCCCAGGCCATCCACGCCGCGTGCGGCTGCGGGGTGCTCGTCTCCCTCGGCGGGGACCTCGCCACCGCCGGCGCCGCTCCCGCGGGCGGCTGGCGCGTCCACGTCACCGACGACCACCGCGCCGGCCCCCTCGCGCCGGGGCAGACGGTCACCGTCGCCTCCGGCGGCCTCGCCACGTCCTCCACCGCCGTGCGCCGCTGGCGCCACGACGGTGTCACCGCGCACCACCTGATCGACCCCGCCACCGGCGCTCCCGTGCGCGGTCCCTGGCGCACCGTCAGCGTCGCCGCGGGCACCTGCGCCGACGCCAACACCGCAGCCACCGCGGCGCTCGTGCGCCAGGACCGCGCGCCCGCCTGGCTTGAGCAGCTCGGCCTGCCCGCGCGCCTCGTCGCCCACGACGGCGGTGTGCTCCGAGTCGGCGGCTGGCCCGTGGACCCGGTGGCGCACGGTCGGCCCGTCCGGACACTGCGCGGGGCTTCGGGCCCGGCCTCGGTGCCCGCGCGGCGGCCGGGGTCCCCGCAGACGCAGGGTGCTCCCGCTCGGCGCCCTCCGCGCTCGCCGGCCGGCGAGCGGCCGGTCGCGCTTGGCCGACCCCACGACGCGCCGACGCGGGGCACGACGCCCCGCGCGCACCCGCTTGTCGGGACACCCACACACGTGGACGATCCCCTATGACCACCCCCCTCTCCCCCCTCGCCACGGCCGGTCCGTCGCTCGACTGGTACCTCACCCGGTCCACCGGCGCCGTCGCGTTGCTGCTCCTCACGCTCGCCGTCGCGCTCGGTGTCGCCGACGTGCAGCGCTGGTCCTCGCCGCGCTGGCCGCGGTTCGTCGTGGACGGCCTGCACCGCTCCGTCTCGCTGCTCGCGCTTGTGTTCCTCGTGCTGCACATCCTCACCGCCGTGCTCGACTCGTTCGCGCCGATCTCGCTGTTCGCGGCGTTCGTGCCGTTCGTGAGCTCCTACCGGCCCTTCTGGCTGGGACTCGGCACCGTCGCGTTCGACCTGCTGCTCGCAGTGATCCTCACGAGCCTGCTGCGCGCCCGCCTCAGGCCCGGCGTGTGGCGCGCCACGCACTGGCTCGCCTACGCCTGCTGGCCGGTCGCGCTGCTGCACACGCTCGGGACCGGCTCCGACGTCAAAACCACCTGGCTGCTCGTGCTGTCCGTCGCCTGCCTCGCGGCCGTCGCCGCCGCCGTGCTCGTGCGCACGCTCGGCTCCTGGACCGAGGCGCCGGCGCGCGTGCGCGGGCTTGCGCTCGGGGGCACGGCCACCTTCACCGTGGGTCTGCTGCTGTGGCTGCCCTCCGGGCCGCTCGGCACCGAATGGGCGCGGCGCTCCGGGACCCCCGCCTCGCTGCTGGGCCACTCCTCCTCCTCCCACTCGAGCATCGTGGTGAGCCCGTGAGACGTCCTGTGTCAACCCCCAAGTGTCGTAGCGGATGTCGGCTTGCCGTCAAGCGCTTCGCGCTCGGCCCTGCGGGCCGCCCTTCGGGTGACTGCGGCGCCGGCCATCCGCTGGGTGGCGATCGTGTCGGGCCGGGGGCCCGACTGGCTGGGAATCGTGACGGTGATGTGTTGCTGCAGGCCGCGGTGGAGTGCGGGGTCGTAGGGCATCGCGTCTTGCCAGCAGCGCCACAGCACGCGGCACCAGGCGCGTCCGAGGGTACGGATCGCGCGGGGGTGGTCGTGTCCGCGTGCTCGGGCGGTGGCGTAGCGGTCTTGGGCCCATGGGTGCCAGTGGCGGGTGGAGTCGGCGAGGGTGCAGGTGGCTCCCCGCAGGCGCTTATCGCAGCCCCGGCGGAACGCGGCGACTTTGTGCTTGCCGGACTCCATTGCGACGGGGCTCATGCCGGCGTCGGCGGCGAGCGCTTCGGGGGTGGGGTAGCGCGCGCGGCAGTCACCGATCTCGGCCAGCAGCGCGGCGGCGCAGACCACGCTCTTGGGGTCGCGGAAGAGCGAGAGGAATATCTGCCCGTCGGGGTGTGTGCGGACGCGGCGAGCGATCTCGCTGGTCAGCTCGCCGATCTTGAGGACGACCGGGCGCAGCGCGGCTACGAGCGCGAGCACGACCTGTCTGCGGGCCTCGGTCTCGCTCTCGCCGGCGCGTCCTTGTGGGGCGTCGCGGAGCTTGGCGAGCAGCTGCGCGGGATTCTTGCGCCCGGAGTAGGAGTGGCGTGCCAGGAACGCGCCGAGGCGCTTCTCGCCGAGTCCTTTGGCGTCGATGGGGCTGGGGTAGCGCTCCAGGAACGCGAGAGCGATCGGGCTGTCGATGTCCGCGAAGATCAGCGTCGCGCCGGGCCAGAAGCGCTCGAGCTCGGCGCGCAGCTGGTTAGCGAGCGCCACGCGGGCCTGCACGAGGTCTTCGCGTGCGCGGCTCAGCGCCCGCAGCGCCTTCGTCTCGTCGCTGTCAGCGACCAGCACACGGAAGCGGTGGCTGTCGGTCCTGGCCAGCTCGCACAGCACAAACGCATCGAAGCGATCGGACTTCCCTCCGCTAGCGCGGAACCGCGGCCGGGCGGCGTGCACCTGGTTGGGGTGGATCGGCATCACTCTCAGGCCGGCGTCGAGCAGCCGCTCGATCAGCAAGCCATCGGGACGCTCGATCGCGACCCGCTCGACCTCCAAGCCCACCAGAGTCCGACACAGAGCGGTAATGCCCGCCTCGTCGTGCGCGAACATCCCGCTGAACAGCTCACCACCGGTCTCGTTCTGCACAAGCACATCATGCTTCTCCGAGGCCCAGTCAACTCCCGCGCATACGCCCACCACTCATCCTCCTTATTCGGGGTCAGCTCTTCACAGCGCCCCGACCAAGAGGTACCGTTGCGGGTGCTCATAGACGGGCCCTCACCGGGGCTACGTCCTGTTGCCGCTTGCGGCACCTCGCCCCGCCGGGAGGAGCTGGTCTCACGATGGCCCTCAAACGGGCAAGCGACTCCGGCTCTCACCCGGCGGCGGCCGAGGCAAACCAAGGATGCCCTATGAGCGGCTACGGGTCCCTCGCCGAGCGCTCCGCTCCCACCGGCTTCTCCGGCCCACCCGCCGGTCTGCCCCGGCTGCTCGCCGGGATCCCCGCCCGCGGGGCACTCTCCCTTGATGCCCACCTCGCGCAGCACGGGGCACTCCCCGCGCTGGAGGGGCGCGGGCGGCGCGGGTCCTCCGGGTTGATCGACCTCGTCGAGGCGGCCGGTCTGCGCGGCTACGGCGGGGCGGGCTTTCCCCTCGCCACCAAGCTCCGCGCGGTTGCCGGCGCCTCCCGCTCCCCCCTCGGCGGGCGGCCCGTCGTGGTCGTCAACGGCGCCGAGGGCGAGCCCGCGAGCTCCAAGGACCGCACGCTGCTGCAGTCCCTCCCCCACCTCGTGCTCGACGGCGCGCTGCTCGCCGCCGCCGCCGTGGGGGCACACGAGATCCTCCTCGGCGTCTGCGAGTCGGCCCCCGTCGCGCTCGACGCCTGCGCGCTCGCGCTCGCCGAGCGGCCTCCCCGCCGCGGGGAGGCCTCCGTCCAACTGGTCGCGGTGCCCTCCCGCTACGTCGCCGGGCAGGAGTCCGCGCTCGTCTCCTTCCTCGGCGGCGGCCCTGCGCTGCCCACCTTCACCCCCCCGCGGCCCTTCGAACGTGGGGTGCGCGGGCGGCCCACGCTGGTCTCCAACGTCGAGACCCTCGCCCACCTCGCGCTGCTCGCGCGGCACGGACCGGACTGGTTTCGCGAGCTCGGGACCCCCGCGCAGCCCGGGTCCGCGCTCGTCACCGTCTCCGGGCCCGTCGCCTTCCCCGGGGTCTACGAGATCGAGCACGGCTCCCCCCTCACCGCCCTGCTCGACGCCGCCGAGGGCGCCACCGCCCCTCTGCGCGCCGTGCTCCTCGGCGGCTACACCGGCACCTGGATCGACGCCTCGCTGCTGCGCGGCGTCGCGCTCTCCGACGAGCACCTCGCGCCCCACGGCGCGACGCTCGGCACCGGCGTCGTCGTGCTGCTCTCCGCCGCCGCCTGCCCCGTCGCCGAGGTCGCCCGCCTCGTCCGCTGGCTCGCCGCGCAGTCTGCCCGCCAGTGCGGGCCCTGCGTGTTCGGCCTCGACGCCCTGGCCTCCGCGTTCGAGCAGCTCGTGCTCGCCGACGCCCCCGGTGGGCGGCGGGGTGGGCGGGCTTCCCATCTACCCGGCGTCCCTGGTGGGCGAGGCGCCACGGGTGGGCGGGGTGCCATACCCCGCATCGCGACCCTCGCCGGCCTCGTCAACCGCCGCGGCGCCTGCTCGCACCCCGACGGCGCCGCCCGTCTCGTCGCGAGCGCCCTCGACGTGTTCGCGGAGGAGCTCGCCGACCACGCCCGCCACGGCCCGTGCGCCGCCTGCGCCCGGCCCTCCGAGCTGCCCCGCCCCCGCGCCGGGGCCGGCGGCGGCGCGAGTCCTGAGACCCGCGCGCCCGCGCGCCGCGCACCGCGGGAGGACGGGCGGGTCTCGATATCCCGCCTCGCGAGTCCCTCACGCCGATGAGCCACCGCCTGCGCGTCAACCCCATCGCCTGCGAGGCTCACGGCATGTGCGCCGAGCTGCTGCCCGAGCGCATCTCGCTCGACGAGTGGGGCTACCCGCTTCTCGACGGCGGCTCTCTTCCCCCCGAGTTGCTCGCTCACGCCCGTCGCGCCGCCCTTGCCTGCCCCACCTTTGCGCTGCTCGTCGAGAGCTCGAAGCCTGGCCGGTGAGCGGCCCGAGGTGCCCTCAGCGAACCACCACCTTACCGACCATCCCTTCGTGGATCGTGCAGCGGTAGTTGTACGTCCCCGCGTGCGTGAACCGTACCGTGAACGAGCCGTGCGTCTGTGTACGCGAGCGGAAGCTGCCACCGGTCACGTTGTGCTCGACGTTGCCGTCCTGCCACACCCACGTCACGCTTTCACCGGGGTTGATCGTGATCGTGCTCGGGTGGAACCGCAGCCCTTTGAGCACCACCTCGTGTGAGCTCGCGCCGCGAGCGCCCACCGGTACCACGATCGCGCTCACGGCGAGCGCCGCGAGCGCCGCCCGCATCTTGATGGTGTGCATGTCCGCTTGTCCTTTCCTGCCTGCTCTAAGAGTTATCGACCTTGTTCCCCTGAGGGGACAGCACGTACCACGGCGCGCCGAAGCTGTTGACGCCCTGCCCCGTGGTTTCTCCGGACTGCGAGTCGCTCACGTAGTAGTACAACGGGTGGCCCTTGTAGGTGAGCTGCTTGGTCCCGTCCGAGCGAGTGATCGTGCCCAGGTCCGCCGCCACCGCGCCGCCTTCGGCCTTCGGGGTGCCGCTGGTGCTCACCGGAGACCACGCCTGCGCGCACGCGCCCGAGCACGTGGAGACCGCGCCGGTGTCCGCCGCGAACAGGTACACCGTCAGTCGTTTCGGGCCCGCGGCGAGGATCGTGCCGAGGCTGGTGTGCACGGTCGTCACCGCCGTCCCCGTGGCCGCTGAGCCGCTGGAGCTCGACGTGACGGCGGCCGCCTTCTGCGACGCGGACGTGGCCGACGACGAGTAACCGCTCGCTTCGGTTTTGCTCGAGCTCGAACCGCAGCCCGCGAAGGCGAGCCCGGCGGCTGCGAGGGTGGCTGCTGCAAACGTGGACGGGTATCGCACCCTGACCTCCTGGGTCGTTGGTTGACGCTGCTTGACGTTGGCGCTGCTTCACACCTTCACACCTCCAGACTCCACAGCCGGAACAAACCTTTCACCACCCGGCGGACCGGCCGCTACAGTCGTGCCTGGTGCCTGCGCTCGATCCCCAGTCGCTGCCGCGCCACCTCGACCGTCTCTACCGCGCGGCGTGGGCTCTCTGCGGCTCGCCCCACGACGCGGAGGACCTCGTACAGGAGACGTTCGCGCGGGTCCTCGCGCGTCCGCGGAGGCTGCACGGCCACGACGAGCTCGCCTACCTGATGACGGTGCTGCGCAACACCTTCCTCACCGAGCGCCGTACCGCGGCGCGCCGGCCGCGCACCGGGGGCACGCCGCTCGAGGAGCTCGAACCGGTGGACCCGCGCAGCGGGACGCGTCCCGAGGAGGCCCTCCAGGCGAGGGAGGTCTTCGCCGTGATCGCCGCGCTACCCGAGCGCTACCGCCTCGCGCTGGTCGCCGTGGACATCGTCGGGCTCTCCTACCGCGAGGCCGCGGGCGTCCTCGAAACCCGCGAGGCGACGATCGCCACGCGAGTCTTCCGCGCCCGCGAGCAGGTGGCTCGTAGGCTCACGGGCGAGGACGACGCCGACCTGCAGCGGGAAGGTCAGCCACCCCAGCGGAGTCTTACCCAACGAGGCCCCACATGAGCCGCAAGCCAGAGGACACCCACGCCGAGCTAGCCGCGCTCGCCGACGGCACGCTGCCGGCTGCGCGACGCGAGCAGCTGCTCGCACAGGTGGCCGACTCACCTGACCTGGCCGCTGAGCTCGAGCGCCAGCGCCGCGCCGTGGCGATCATGCGCTCGCTGGAGAGCGTCGAGGCGCCCTCCCTGCTGCGCCGCTCGATCGAGACGTCGACGGCCGGCGACGAGGAGCCTGGGAGCGCCGGCCCCCGTTCCCCGCGCACTTGGCGCCGGCGGCGCACGGTGCCTGCGCGACTGCAGGCGGGCGCCGCGGTGGCGCTGGCCGCGGCCGCAGTGGTGGCCGTGGTCCTGGTGCTGACGGGCGGCTCGGGCACTCCCACCGCCGCGCCCACCCTGCTGCAGGCCTCGAGCGCGGGGGTGCGCCCCTCGACGCAGCCGCCCCCGCCGCAGAGCCGGCACAACCCCAACCTGCTCGCGGCCTCCGCCGCAGGGATCGCCTTCCCCTACTGGGGTGACCGGTTCGGCTGGCACACGACCGGCGCCCGCACCGACACGCTCGCCGGTCGCACGGTCACCACTGTCTTCTACACCCACCGCGGCGCGGGGCGCGTCTGGTACTCGATCGTCTCCGGCGCTGCCCTGCCCGTGCCGGTCGGGAGCGCCACCGTCGAGCGTCACGGCGTGAGCTTTCACGTCGTGCGGGCCGCCAACCCGACGGTCGTGACCTGGCGCGAAGCCGGCCACACCTGCGTCCTCACCGCGCGGGCCGTCAACGCCGGGACGCTGGTGCACCTCGCCGCGTGGCAGCGCGCGTAGAACTCTTAGGGTACCCTAATGAGGCCAAACTGATCAACGTACGGCTCGCACCCGAGCCGACTGCCACCCAAGGAGACCCCGCCCGTGCCCTTCGGCGAAACCGTGCTACTCGGCGCGATCGCAGGATCGACGATCTACATCGGCCTGCCGCTGGGGCGCATGGACCGCGTCGGCCCGCGCGTGCGCCTGGCCCTGGCGATGCTCTCCGTGGGGATCCTCGCGTTCATCTTCATGGACGTCGGTGCGCACGGCGAGGCGATCGTCGCAGGCGCCCTCGACGACTACAAGCGCACGCACACGGGCCTGCCCCACGTGCTCGGCCTGTTCGCGCTGCTCGCCGCCGGCTTCACCGCCGGGGTCGCGGGCATCGGCACGCTGGAACGGCGCCTGCGCACCGCGCGCGCAAACACCCCGCCGCCGATCGCCGGGGGCGAGCCAGCCGCGGCGGAGGCGACGGCCGCGGCGGGCGGAGTGAGCGGGGTGGGCGGGTCCGGGGTGGGCGGGCCTTCAACCGCCCTGCGCGGCCCTGAGGACGAGGCCCGCCGCGTCAGGCAGGCGGCGCTGCGCACCGGGATGACGATCGCGCTGGCGATCGGGCTGCACAACTTCGCCGAGGGCCTTGCGATCGGCGTGTCGGCCAAGACAGGGGCGATCGGCCTCGCCACGGTGCTCGTCATCGGCTTCGCCTTGCACAACGCCACCGAGGGCTTCGGGATCGTCGGCCCGCTCGGCGACGTCAAGCCCTCCTGGAGTTGGCTCGCGCTCGCCGGACTCGTCGCCGGAGGCCCGACGTTCCTGGGCACCGTCGTGGGCTACCAGGTCCACTCCGAAGCGCTCCAGCTCGCCTTCTACTCCCTCGCGGGCGGCGCGATCCTCTACGTGGTCGGGGAGATCTGGACAGGGGTGCGCCGCTTCGGCCACCGCGAGCTCGGCCTCTACATGCTCGCCCTCGGCTTCCTCGTCGGCGTGGCCACCGACCTCCTCGTCAGCTACGGCGGAGCGTAGCGAGCACCGCGACAGACAACAGTCAGAAACAAGTCTACTGAGCGGCACTTCCACACTGTATGGTTTGTGCAGGTATGAGGAGAACGGTCTTCGAAATCCGAACACTCCTTGCCGCTGTGCTCGCCGGCCTCGTGCTCCTGGCCTGCGCGTGCCTGCCGGCCGCCGCCGGCGCTGCCCAGAAGGTGAAGCTCCACGCCACGCTGACGCCCGAGCGGCTCGGCGCCGGCACCACGATCGCCTTCGCGTTCACGGTCTCCACCACGACCGGCCACGTGCCCTCCCCCCTCACCGGCGTCGAACTGCTCTACCCGGCGAACCTCGGCCTCGCCACCAGCGGCCTCGGCCTCGCCACCTGCACCGCCCAGATCCTCGAAGACCTGGGCCCCGAAGGCTGCCCCTCCGAGTCCCAGATGGGCTACGGGACGGGGCTCGTGGAGGTCCCCTTCGGCCCCGAGATCCTGCAAGAGGCCGCGACCACCAGAGTATTCATGGCCAACCTCAACCAGGGGCACCTCGGGCTCGTCTTCTACGCCGTCGGCCATACACCCGTCGACGCAGAGATCGTCTTCCCCGGGCTCGTGCTCCCCGCCTCCGACCCCTACGGCGGCGACCTCTCCACCACGATCCCGCTCGTCCCCACGCTCCCCGGGGCGCCCGACGCGGCCGTCGTCAAACTCTCCACCACGATCGGCCCCGAGCACCTCACCTACTACGAACGCGTCCGCGGGCGCTACCTCCCCTACCACCCCAGGGGCATCGTCCTGCCCCGCACCTGCCCCCGCGGCGGCTTCAAGTTCGCCGCCCGCTTCACCTTCCAGGACACCACCCACGCCGCCGCCCGCACCGCCGTGCCCTGTCCACGGCGACGGTGACGCCAGGGGATCGGATCCCCGCGTCCACCCCCGCCCCCCGTTGGCAACCGCGCACCGCGGCCCCTGCGGCATCCTAAAGCGTGTTGAATGTGCCCTCCCTCCCCGCGACGGCACAGAGGAGATGCGATGAAAGCGGTTCAGATCGTGGAGCTCAGCGGCCCCGCCGGTGCGCTGCGACTGCTCGACCTCCCCGAGCCCGAGAGCTCGTCGAATCCCCTGAGCCCGGAGGGCGGCGTCGTGATCGACGTGCACGCCGCCGGCGTCTCCTTCCCGGAGGTGCTCCAGACGCGCGGCGAGTACCAGCTCAAACCGCCGCTGCCGTTCGTCCCGGGCAGCGAGGTCGCGGGGGTGGTGCGCAGCGCGCTCGCCGGCGGCGCGGGGGGCCCGAGCGAACGCCCACTGAGCGCCGGGCAGCGCGTGGCCGCGTTCTGCGGGCTCGGCGCCTTCGCCGAGGTCGCCGTCGCGCCTCCCTTCCTGACCTTCCCGCTGCCGGACGCGCTCGACTTCGCGCAGGGCGCGGCGCTGCCCCTCAACTACCACACCGCCTTTTTCGCGCTCGCCCTGCGCGGGCGCCTGCGGGAGGGTGAGACCGTGCTCGTGCACGGGGCCGGCGGCGGGGTCGGCACCGCGGCGCTGCAGGTCGCCGCCGGCCTCGGCGCGCGCACGATCGCGGTCGTCTCGACCGACGCGAAGGAGCAGGTGGCGCGCGCGGCGGGCGCCGGGGAGGTGCTGCGCTCCGACGGCCCCTGGAAGGACGAGGCGAAGGCGCTCACCGGCGGTGGCGTGGACGTGGTGCTCGACCCCGTCGGCGGGGAGCGCTTCACCGACAGCCTGCGCTCGCTGCGCCCCGACGGGCGCCTCGTCGTGGTCGGGTTCACCGGTGGCTCGATCCCCGAGGTGCGGGTCAACCGGCTGCTGCTCGGCAACGTCGAGGTGGTCGGCGCCGGCTGGGGCGCCTACGCGCTCGCCCGCCCAGAGCTCTGCGTCGAGATCGGCGAGCAGCTCGCACGCTTGATCGACGGGGGCTTTGTGCGCCCGCTCGTCGGCGCGCGCTTTCCGCTCGAGCGCGCCTCGGAGGCGCTACAGGAGATCGACGAGCGGCGCGCCACCGGCAAGGTCGTCCTGGAGGTGCGGTGATGGACTTCGAGCACTCCCCACGCGCGCGCGAGCTGCTGGAGCGCCTGAGCGCGTTCATCGAGCGCGAGGTGGCCCCCCGCGAGGAGCCCTACCACCGCGACCGAAGCCGGGAGACACGCGCCTTCGGCGCGAATCCCCGTTTCGGCCAGCTCGCGCGCGCGGACCCGTGGGTCGTGCACCCGGCGATCGAGGAGCTGAAGGCGAAGGCGCGTGCGGAGGGCCTCTGGAACCTGTTCCTGCCCGGCGGCCCCGTACTCGGCGGGCAGGTCCAGGGCGCGGGGCTCTCGAACGTCGAGTACGCCCCGCTGGCGGAGCGTATGGGCCGCTCGCTGATCGCCTCCGAAGTGTGCAACTGCAACGCCCCGGACACCGGCAACATGGAGGTGCTGCTGCACTTCGGCTCCCCCGAGCAGCACGAGCGTTGGTTGCAGCCGCTGCTCGCGGGGGAGATCCGCTCGGCGTTCTGCATGACCGAGCCCGACGTGGCCTCCTCGGACGCCACCAACATGCAGGCGACCGCCACGCTGGAGGGCGAGGAGGTGCTGCTGAACGGCCGCAAGTGGTGGAGCACCGGGGTGGGGCACCCCAGCTGCAAGGTGGCGATCTTCATGGGGCTCACCGACCCCGCCGCCGACCGCTACCACCAGCACTCGATGGTGCTCGTCCCGCTCGAGACCCCCGGGGTGAAGGTCGAGCGGATGCTCTCCACGATGGGCTTCGACGACGCCCCCGGCGGGCACGGCGAGGTCTCCTTCACCGACGTGCGCCTCCCCGCGAGCGCGATCGTCGGCGGACCCGGCCAGGCGTTCGCAATCGCCCAGGCGCGCCTCGGCCCGGGGCGGGTGCACCACTGCATGCGCCTGATCGGCTTGGCCGAGCTCGCGCTGGAGCTCGCCTGCCGTCGCGCCACCGAGCGAGTCGCGTTCGGCAAGCCGCTGGCCAACCTCGGCGGCAACCACGAGCGGATCGCCGACGCCCGCATCGCGATCGACCAGGCGCGTCTGCACGTCCTGCACGCCGCGTGGTTGATCGACACACAGTCGGCGGAGATGCTCGGCGCTGTCTCGCAGATCAAGGTTGCCGTTCCCAACATGGCCCAGCGCGTGGTGGACATGGCAATGCAGCTGCACGGCGGCGGCGGCCTCAGCGACGACTTCCCGCTCGGCGCCGCGTGGACCGTGGCTCGCTCGCTGCGCCTGGCCGACGGCCCCGACGAGGTCCACCGCGGCGTGATCGCGCGGCTGGAGCTTGCCCGCTATGGGCAGGGGAAGTGGCGCTCGTAGGTCCTACGCCTCGTCGTCGTCCTCGACGACTTCCTCGTCCTCCCCGTCCTCTCCGCCCGACCTGCGCAGCCAGCCCGCGAGCTCCTGGCCGACGGAGTTGATCGACTCGCCGGCGTCTCTGAAGGCGTCGCGGAAGCGCTCGGAGTAGTGGGAGACGGCGTCGGAGCCCTCCGCGCGGGCGTCAACTGGTTCGTCGCGGGTCGGGTACTCGCCGGCGACGATCCGGTCGAACTCGCCCGAGCGCACCCACGCCATCAGCTCGTGCGTGCGCTTCACCGGCATCGGGTGGCTGAGGCCCAGGTCGATCAGCAGGCGCGTGAGGCGCTCCAGGCCGCCGCCCTTCTCGGTGTAGTCGAGGCCCTGGCGCATGAACACGTCGAGGTCGAGCTCGTCGACCATCGCGCCGGCGGAGAGGCACATCAACGTCCGACACACCGTCAGCGGGTCGCGCGTGACGAGCGCCGCGGCCCGGTCGGCGCTCAGCTCGGTCGCGCGCTCCCACTCCATCAGCGCCGTGCGGATGGGCGCCAGCGGGAGCAGCAGCCGCGAGGTGCGGCTCAGCAGCATCAGGATGTACAGCGCGGTGCGGTACAGCTGGTGGTCGGCGAGGATGTGGGCGGCCTCGTGGGCGAATACCGCCCGGCGCTGCCCCTTGTCCAGCAGGCTCACAAGCTCCGACTGCACCACCACGATCGGGCGCTTGGAGCCGATCGCCATCGCATTCGGCGAGGGGTACTGGGTCAGGTACAGGTCGGGCACGTCGGCCATGTCCAGGGTGGCGTAGGCGATCGCGTGCTCGCGCCACACGTCTCCCAACTGCTCTTCGGAGAGCCGCACCGCGGAGCCCAGGTAGCTCTGGCGCAGCGCGCGCTCGTAGCCGAGCTCGATCAGCTTGCGCACGACCTTGTCCAGATACGGAATCGCGCTCAGCGCCGCGGTGGCAGCGCGGTCGGCCGGATGCTGGAAGGCCCGCGGGGAGATGCCCGTCAGGCGGTGGCCCTCCACCGGCAGCATCTGGCCCGAGGGCTCCATAACCACAGAGTACCGGGCGGCGAGGCCGTTGGTGTAAGGTCGCGGCCGTGAGCGGACCACTCGTCGCGGTGATCACGGGCGCCTCCAGCGGCATCGGGGAGGCGACGGCGCGGCGTCTGGCGCGCGAGGTGCCGAGCGCCGGCGCCGTGGCCGCCAACGGGAGCGCCGGGCACGCGGCCCACGGGTCCGGGTCGCACCTGGTGCTGGTGGCGCGCCGTGGAGAGCGTCTCCGCCAGCTGGCGGAGACGCTGCCCGTGCCGTGCAGCTGCCTGGCACTCGACCTGACCGACGAGGACGCGCCCGCGCGCGTGCTCGTACACGTGCGCGAGCATTGCGGAGGCCGCCTTACGCTGCTCGTCAACAACGCCGGGTCCTCCTGGCGCGCGAGCTTCGCGGAGGGCGGCTACGCGAACGTGCGCCGCACGATGGAGCTCAACTTCGACGCGCCGGTGCGGCTCACCGAGGCGCTGCTGCCGCTGCTGCGCGCCTCGGCGCCGAGTGCGATCGTCAACGTGTCCAGCACCGCCGCGCGCATCGCCCGGCCCGGCTCGGGCGCCTACTCGGCGAGCAAGTTCGCGCTCACCGGCTGGAGCGACGCGCTCTACGCGGAGGAGCACGCGCACGGCGTGCACGTGGGCGTGGTGCTTCCCGGCTACATCGCCACCGAGGGCTTCCCCGCCCGCGAGCTGACCGCGCGGCGGGCTACCGCGTGGATCGTCTCCACGCCAGACCGCGCGGCAGAGGCGATCGTGGATGCCGGCCTGCGCCGGCGCCCCGAGCGCTACGTGCCCCGCGCCTACGCGCTCGCCAGCGCAGCGCGGCTGCTGCTTCCGGGGCTGGTGCGCCGCACGGTGAGGAGCGGCCGCGTCTCGGTCCTCACCACGAAGACCGGGGCCGAACACACGCCGGCGTCGTAGGGGCCCCAAGACCACCGAGGACCGTCAACCCGGCCAGCCGAAGGCCGCGATGCTTGGGTGATCGCGGTGGCGGTCCGATGAGCGGAACACCACGCGGCGCAGGTTTCTCGACCCCGCGCGCGAATAAGAAGCTCACGACAAGCCGATAACGACCGCATAACCCACGGGCCCGACGGGTAGCTCAACCTTGTAGGGACAGCAACTTCCAGGGAGGCCAACGGTCTCCAAAGGGGAAGCCTCCGCGTATACAGGGTGGAGGATAGCTCGCTTTACGCCGCTCCACATAGAATGATTGACAACGCAACTACTGTGCCCTATAATTCCGACTCCAGGCATCGGTATCAGAGGCCGGCTGGCCGAAACGGGGATGCGAGCCGAAGGCGAGTGTCTCCCGGCTTCGGTCGAGCCCCTCTTCTTTCAACTAGAGGACCGAGCACCACCACAGCACCGTAGAAGGACTACCAGGCACCATGTCAGACGACAAGCCCCAGATCACCACACTAGACACTCTCGAGACCGCCGAGGCACCGGTGGCGAGCACCGTCGCGCTCGACCCCGCCTACGAGGACGCCCGCCCGGCCCGCGCCAGCCGCCCGCGTCCTGTGGCGGCGGAGCCCGAAAGCTTCATCCCGGAGTCGGTCGACCAGCTGCTCGCGCACTCGCGGCGCTACCCCCTGCTCACGCCCGACCAGGAGATCGAACTGGCGCAGCGGATCGAGCGCGGGGATCTACACGCCAAGGAACTGATGATCAACTCCAACCTGCGCCTCGTCGCCTCCAACGCGCGGCGCTACCAGAACCAGGGCCTGCCGCTCGCCGACCTCGTGCAGGAGGGGATGCTCGGCTTGATCCGCGCCAGCGAGAAGTTCGACTGGCGCAAGGGCTTCCGCTTCTCCACCTACGCCACCCTGTGGATCCGCCAGGCGATCCAGCGCGGCCTCGAGAACTCCGGCCGCACGATCCGCCTGCCGGTGCACGTCGCCCAGCGCACCCGCAAGGTGGGGCGCGTGGAGCGCGAGCTCTCGGTGCGCCTCGGACGGGAGCCCACCACGGAGGAGATCGCGCTGGAGACCGGCCTCGAGATCGAGCAGGTCGAGGAAGTGCGCCACCAGCGCGCCGCCTTGGTGAGCCTCGACCAGCAGGTGGGCGAGGACGGCGACACCGCCCTCGGCGACCTGCTGCCCTCCGACCAGGAGCCCCCCGAGGAGACCGCATACGAGAACGAGCGCGAGCGCCTCGTGCACCTCGCGATCTCCCAGCTGCCCGAAACCGAGCGCACCGTGCTGACGCTGCGCTTCGGCACCGGCCACGAGGCGCCGCAGACGCTGACCGCGATCGGCAAGCGCCTCGGGTTCTCCGCGGAGCGGGCCTCCCAACTGGAGCAGCGCGCGCTGAAGAAGCTCGCCGAGTCGCCGGAGCTGGCAGCCCTCCGCGAGGCAGCATAAGCCCGTAGTATCTGAACCGCATGTGGGACCGTGTCGTCCAATGGACGATTGCCGTAGGAGAACGGGTCCTCGCCCCCATCGAGCGCTTCATCGGGCGGCGCTCGCTGGTGGGCGACGCCCAGTTCTTCCCGCTCGAGCGCTTTCCGTGGGTGGCGCATGTGGAGGAGAACTGGGAGGTGATCCGCGAGGAGCTGCAGCGGGTGCTGGAGGACCGCGAGGCGCTGCCCAACTTCCAGGACATCTCCAAGGACCAGGTCGAGATCACCGACGACGACCGCTGGAAGACGTTCTTCCTGTACGGGTACGGCTTCGAGGCGAAGCTCGGCGTGGAGATGTGCCCGCGCACGGCGGCGCTGATGCGCCAGATCCCGGGGATGACCACCGCGATGTTCTCGATCCTCTCGCCCCGCAAGCACATCCTCGACCACCGCGGCCCCTACAAGGGCGTGCTGCGCTACCACCTCGGGCTGATCGTCCCCCGCGACGCGCAGGCGTGCCGGATTCGCGTCGGCGATGAGATCCGCCACTGGGAGGCGGGTCGTAGCACGGTCTTCGACGACACCTTCAACCACGAGGTCTGGAACGACACCGACGAGACCCGCGTGGTGCTGTTCGTGGACGTGCTGCGCCCTCTGCCCTTCCCGGAGTCGGCGGTCAACCGGCTGATCGTGAAGGCGATCGGAATCTCGCCCTTCATCAGAGACGCCAAACGCAACCAAGAATCCTGGGAACAGCGTTACCGAGAACAGCAGGCGACAGACGCTCCGGCGTTGATGAACAGCGCCCCCTGACGGCTGTTGGTCAAGCGGATCAAGGACGCAGGGAGCGAAGTGTGCTCGGCACACGAGCGACCGAGGACGCCGAGCCCGCGCCGGCCAACGGCCGTCAGGCTCAGATGTTCGAGAGGTTCAGCCCTGTGCCCTGAAGCAAGCTGTTCGCCTTGGCGTTGAGGACCGTGAACTCCCCCGTGAGGATCAACAGGCCCAGCGCGATCATCACCGCACCGCCGACGCCCACGATCACCGGGAAGTGGCGCTTGACCACGGCTAGCGCGCCGGTCATGCGCTCGAACGCGAGCGCGATCGCCAGGAACGGGATCGCAAGGCCCGCGGAGTAGAAGGCGAGCAGCAGCGCCCCGTGCGCGGCGGAGCTCGAGACCGCCGCCTGGGTGAGGATCGCGCCGAGGGTGATGCTCGTGCAGGGGGTCCATGCGATCGCGAACGCCGCGCCCGCGAGCAGGGGGCCCCCGCGGCCGGCCAGGCGCATCAGCCTCTCCGAGTGCCACTGGAAGTTGAGTGCGTCCACGAATGGGGTCGCAAGGAAGAGCACCCCCATCAGCAGGATCAGCACTCCCCCGACGGTCCGCAGCGTTGAGATGTGGTCGTTCAACAGCGAGCCCACCTGCGTGGCGGTGAGCCCGAGGAGGATGAAGATCAGCGAGAAGCTCGCGATGAACAGCAGGCTCGGCCCGAGCACCCGCCGCGCGCCCGCGCCCTGGATGTCCGCCGGCGCCACCCCGATCACTGTCGAGAGGTAGCCCGGCACCAGCGGCAGCACGCAGGGCGAGAGGAACGACACGAGTCCCGCCGCGAGCGCCAGTGGGATGCCGACCCCCGTGGCGGTGTCCCCGGAGGAGCCCGCGACGGCGAGGAGCCCTGTGGTGTGGATCATGTGGCCGCTCGCAGGTCGGCGACTTCGCGCTCCAGGCGGGCGACTCGCTCCTCCAGGGTGTCCACTACTCGGGCCACCGGAGCGAGGGTAAGCGCATCGTCGGGAGCCTCAGCGTCGTCCCCCAGCAGCTGGACGTAGCGCTCCTCCTTCTGCCCCGGCCGGCGCTCCAGAGCCGCCACCAGCTCACGGCCGATCAGCCGGTGCAGCGTCTCGTGCACTCCGCCGAGGTCGGCGAAGGCGTGAATCCGCTCCGTGCGCTGCTTGAGCTCCCCGGGCGTCTGCGGGCCGCGCAGCATCAGCACGCACATCACCGCCTGCTCGTCGGCGGCCATCGGCAGCGCTTCGGCGAGCAGGTGCCGGTACTTCGGCGCGCGACTGCCCGCCCCGCTGGCCAGGCGCGTGTAGCCGCGGCGCTCCAGGCGGTGCAGCGCGTCGCGCAGCACCGCATCGTCGTACTGCACCACCGGATCGCGGTTGGTCGACTGGTTGCAGGCCAGCCGCAGCGCGTTGAGGCTCAGCGGGTAGGCGTCCGGGGTCGTGCGCTGCTTTTCCAGCAGGCACCCCAGCACGCGGATCTCCGGCACAGAGAGGTTCATGGCTCAAAGCCTATGATGCCGCACCAGGCCCAGGGTCTGCCCGCCGCGCAGCGGACCGTCTTCCGGACCGCGCGGCTGGACGCGTCGGAAACATTTGCCGCTCCCGTTTCCCAACGGCCAGCGCCGTCCTTTGGACCCAGATAGTGGCGATTTGCAGGACAATCGAGGGCGCGTCCACCTCGCGTGTCCGCCCGCGGGCAGGCGGTCGAGGCGTTGCGCTTGACGCGCGTCTCGCCCCCCGCCGACACTGGACGCTCGTGTTCTTCCGGCCAGGACAGTCCTCACGCGGTGAGAGCGCTAGAGCTGTGAGGGCACTCAAGATAACGCTCGGGGTGAGCATCGCGCTCATGCTCGCAGTGGTCGCTCTGACGCTCACGCGCGCCCCGCCGCGCGTGGTACGAGTGTCGTCGAACGTGGAAGTACTCTTGGGGACCACCGCCAGCAGCACGGAAATCTGCCAGGAAAACGAAGTGTTGCCGGCCGGGGTGTCCGCGATCCGCCTCCCGCTGCAGGCGTTCTTTGGAGCCAAAGTCCTCGTGCAGGCATTCTCCGGCTCGCAGATCCTCACGGAAGGCAGGCGGGGCGCCGATTGGACGGGCAAATCGGTGACGGTGCCCGTCACCCCGCTGCACCACGCCGCTTCGCACGTGAAGCTCTGCATCGACCTTGGACCGAACAATGAGCCAGTCTACGTCGGGGGGATCGAAACGCCCAAGCGGGAAGCGGCCACGTTGGAAGGACGAACGCTTGTCGGCAGGGTGAGTGTTGAAGACCTGGCCTCCGGTAGGGGCTCGTGGTGGTCTCGCATCCCAGCGGTGGTACGGCACATGGAGATCGGCCGCGCCTTCAGCGGAACCTGGGTGGTGGCGCTGATCGTCGCGCTCGTCGTTGCCGTCGGCGCGCTCGCGGTGCGACTCACCGTGCGGGAGCTCCCTGCGCCTCGAACGCGAGAGCCCAAACCAGCGCGTGCCGCGCGGGGGCAGGCCGCGCGTGCAGCGGTGAAGCAGGCGCCAACCGGACGCTCGATCGATGTGAGGGCAGCGCTCAGGGGCGTGCCGAGGGCCGCCTGGGTGTGCGCGTTGATTGCGCTCCTCAACGCCACTGCGTGGTCGCTCGTAGTGCCACCCTTCGAGGGAAAGGACGAGGTCGCCCACTTCGCTTATGTCAACCAGCTCGCCGAGAATCGAACCCTGCCCAACAGCGAAAGCGAAACGTACTCTCCCAAGGAGATGCTCGTGTTGCAGGGGCTTCACTACTCGAGCGTGGAGTTCACACCCCAGACGCCCGCGATCTCCTCGCCGGCCGAACAGCGGACCCTCATGAAAGACGTCGACGCACCCGCCTCGCTGCGAGGGAACGAAGCGGCAGGAGTGGCCACGCCTGAGCCCCCGCTGTACTACGCGCTCGCGACGATTCCCTACGCCCTGGGCGGTGGCAACGTGCTCACCAAACTGCAGCTCATGAGGCTGTTCGGGGCGCTCTTCGGAGCTGTGACCGCGCTGCTCGCCTTCCTCTTCCTGCGCGAGATCCTGCCGCGTGCGCCGTGGGCCGCGACCGTCGGCGCGCTGTGCGTTGCGCTGCAGCCGCTGTTCGCGTTCATGTCCGGCAGCGTCAATCCCGACACGATGCTGTACGCGGTCGCAGCCGGGGTGTTCCTCTGCCTGGCGCGCGCGCTGCGCCGCGGGCTCACCCCACGTCTGGCAGTCGTGCTCGGGCTGCTGACCGCGGCGGGCTTCCTGACCAAGCTCGATTTCGTCGGGTTTGCGTTTGGCGTGTTCGCGTACCTGGTGGTGCTGGCGGTGAGCGGGGCGCGACTCAGGGGCCGGGAGGCGCTGCGGTGTCCCGCAATCGCCGCCGGCATCGGAATCGCCCCCGTGGCGCTGTACGTGTTCAGAAACCTCCTGTCGCACCACCCGGCGCTGGGGGCGGTGTCGGAGGTCAAGCAGGTGATCGACGCGCCCTTGCCGGTGGTCAGCTACATATGGCAGCTGTACCTGCCGCGCCTGCCGGGGATGACGTCGTACTTCCAGGGAATGGCGACGTACAAGGACATCTGGTTCGACCGGTCCGTCGGCCTGTACGGTTGGATGGACACGGTGTTCCCCGGGTGGGTCGATAACGTCGCGCTGGTGCCGGCGGGAGAGGTCGCGCTGCTGTGTGGTCGTGCGCTCTTCGCGCGAAGAGATGCGCTCCGGGTTCGCCTGCCGGAGTTCGGCGTTTACGCTCTGATCGCCGTGGGGGTCCTGGTGATAGTGGGGGCCCCGTCGTACTTCAGTGACGTGATCGACCACCACCTGGCGTTTGGCGAGCCGCGCTATCTACTGCCCCTGCTCCCCCTGTTCGGCGCCGTGATAACCCTCGCGGTGCGCGGCGCGGGACGACGGTGGACTCCCGTGGCCGGAGCCGCGATGGTGGTCCTGTTCTTGGGGCACGACGTGGTCAGCCAGCTGCAGGTGATCGCGCGCTACTACGGCTAGAGGGTGGCGAGCCGGGCCCCTCTGCCAGCGGGCTCCCACCGCCGGAGCCCGGCGTCGGTAGAGTCGCCTGATGGGCGATCGAGCAGGCTGCGAGACTGGCGTGAGCTTCCACGGCGAGGGCCGCGGCGGCAGCGGGGGGGGATCAGGTGCCCGCCCACCCGGCGCCCGCAAGGAGTTCCGCCCGGAGGACGTCCCCGACAAACCCGTCTCGCTGTGGCGCATCGGCCGCCTGTTCATCCCGTACCGGCTGCGTCTGTCGCTGCTGCTCGGGCTGATCGTCTTCGGCTCGATCCTGAGCGTCGCCTCGCCGTTCCTGCTGCGCGAAGCCCTCGACAAGGGCATCCTGGAACACGACCTGGAACTGCTCACGTGGATGGTCGCCGGCATGATCGCGCTGGCCGTCGTCAACGGTGTCATCGGCGTCGCGCAGACCTGGATCTCCAACGAGGTCGGCCAGCGCGTGATGCACGACCTGCGCGCCGCGGTGTACGCGCACCTGCAGCGGATGTCGCTGGCGTTCTTCACGCGCACCCGCTCCGGAGAGGTGCAGGCGCGGATCGCCTACGACATCGGCGGGATCGACGACGTCGTCACGAGCACCGCCACCTCGACCGTCTCGACCGTCGCGACGGTGGCCGCGACCGTCGTCGCGATGTTCGCGCTGAGCTGGCAGCTGACCGTGTTCTCGCTGGTGCTGCTGCCGTTCTTCGTGTGGCTGACGCGCCGCGTCGGCAACGAGCGCCGGCGCATCCAGTCCGTGCGCCAGGGGCGCCTCGCGGACATGTCCACGCTCGTCGAGGAGTCGCTGTCGGTGTCCGGCATCCTGCTCGGCAAAACGATGGGCCGCTCCGGGGAGCTCGTCGACCGCTTCTCGCGGGAGTCCTCCGAGCTCGCCGACCTGGAGGTGCGCGCGCGCATGGCCGGGCGCTGGCGGATGGCCTCGGTGCAGATGAGCTTCGCGATCATGCCCGCCGCGGTCTACTGGTTCGGGGGCTACAGCATCGCCCACGGCAACGACGCGCTGTCGGTTGGGACGATCGTGGCGTTCACGACGCTGCAGACCCGGCTGCTGTTCCCGATGCAGCAGCTGCTGTCGGTCGGCCTGGAAGTCCAGACCTCGCTGGCGCTGTTCGGGCGGATCTTCGAGTACCTCGACCTGCCCGTGGACATCGTGGAGCGGCCCGGCGCCCGCGCGCTGGCCGAAACGGGGACCGATTGGGGAGACACTCGCTCCGCTCGCATCCCCAAATCGGCCAGCGCCGAAGGCGCGTGTCTCCCGGCTTCGGTCGGGGTGCGCGGGGACGTCAGCCTCGAAGACGTGTCGTTCCGCTACGACACCGAGGCGCCGTGGACGCTACGGGAGATCGACGCCGAGATCCCCGCCGGGACGCGCACCGCGCTGGTCGGCGAGACCGGCGCGGGCAAGACCACGCTCGCCTACCTCGTGGCGCGGCTGTACGAGCCCCAGCGCGGGCGCGTGGCGATCGACGGGGTGGACATCCGCGACGTGACGTTGGAGTCGCTCGCGGCCACGGTGGGGCTGGTCTCCCAGGAGACCTACCTGTTCCACGCCTCGATCCGCGAGAACCTCCGCTTCGCCTGCCCCGACGCCTCGGACAAGCAGATCGAAGAGGCCGCGCGCGCCGCGCAGATCCACGAGCTGATCGCCTCGCTCCCCGAGGGTTACGACACCCCGGTGGGCGAGCGCGGGTACCGCTTCTCCGGCGGGGAGAAGCAGCGCATCGCGATCGCCCGCACGATCCTGCGCAACCCCCCGGTGCTGGTGCTCGACGAGGCCACCTCGGCGCTCGACACCGAGACCGAGCGCGCGGTACAGCTCGCGCTGGACGAGCTCTCTCGGGGCCGCACCACGATCGCGATCGCCCACCGCCTCTCGACGATCCGCGACGCCGACCAGATCCTCGTGCTCGACGACGGGCGGATCGTCGAGCGGGGCACCCACGAGGAGCTGCTGGCGCTGGGCGGGCGCTACGCGACACTCACAGGACGCGCGGCCACGGACTCCGCCGCGCTGGCCTGACGCCGTGGGAGCGTCGGGCGTGGGAGCGGCGAGCCGGCGGCGCCATGGTCACGGAGGCCCCTACGCGACGGCGTCGAGGTTGAGCCGGATGTAGTCCACGACCACCGGCTCCCCCAGCTCGGCGAGCACGGTGTCCGTGAACGGCTCGCGCAGCTCCTCGGGCAGCCGCTGGTAGTGGGGGCCGAGCACGATCGAGGAGAGGAACTCGCGCGGGTGCTCGGGCTGCTGCGGGGCCGGCTGCAGCCAGCACTCCGCGCTGGAGAAGCCTGCGCCGAGCAGACCGCTCGCGGGTGACCTCGGGTCCCGCGTAGTTCCACGGCGCCTGCCAGCCTCGAAAGTGCTCGGCGTACGGTTCGCGCTCCAGGATCGCGTGGGCGACCCCGCGCAGCACGTCGATGTTGCCCTCCCCCCCACACTGCGCGACGAGTCGCCCCCCGGGCATCAGCGCGGCGCGCAGCCGGCGGAAGAGCAGATCGTGGTCGGCGATCCAGTGGAAGGTCGCGGTCGAGAGGATCGCGTCCACGGGCTCCTCCACCTCCAGCTCCAGCAGGTCTCCCTCGCGCACCTCCACGCGCTCCGGGCCGATCCCCGCGCCCTCGAGCCGCTCGCGCGCGGCGCGGGCCATCGAGGCGGAGGCGTCCACCGCGATCACCCGTCCCCGCGGCAACCGCTCGAGCAGCGCCTCGGTGACGCGCCCCGAGCCGCAGCCGGCGTCGATCACGGTCTCATCGCCGTGCAGCTCCAGGCGGTCGAGCACGGCACGCCCCAGGGCCTCCATCGGCGCAGAGATGCGGTCGTAGACGCTGCCGTCCCACTCGCGTACGGTCATGCCCTATGTATAACGCACGGCCCCGGGGTCGCACTCGGCCCTCGGGAGGTGTCGGTGGTGAAAGAAATTCGGCCCTATATCGCGCGCTCGCGTACGCGCGCGCGAAATAGGCCCCCAAAAGTAAGGCCCACAACATCAGCTCCGCGGGCGTGTGCCCCCGCGCGCAAGGAGCTCCAAGAAGACCTTGGAAAGCTGCCCCCCCTGCCACGCCAGCGGGGACCGCACGGGCGGCCCGCCGCCCTCGACGGTGAGCACGGCCCCGGGGATCGCCCGCGCGTAGCGCTCAGCCAGGGCGAGCGGGTGCCCGGGGTCGACCTCATCGCGCGAGCCGATGACGACAGTGGGCACGCCGAGAGCCCCGAGCTCGGCGAAGTCAGAGAAGGGCCGCGAGCGGGGAACGACTTCCAGGGCGTCGGCGACGGCGAGCGGGTACTCGTGGAGGGAGAGCCGCTGACGGACGACCTGCTCGACGGTGTCCCGCCAGGCGGGGGGCACGGTGGAGAAGTCGTAGGCCCGCACGAACCCGTCCACCCCGCCGGCGCGCAGCGCGCGCGCGAGCTGGCCGAAACGGGGATGCTGGCCGAAACGGGGACCGATTGGGGAGACACTCGCTCCGCTCGCATCCCCAAATCGGCCAGCGCCGCAGGCGCGTGTCTCCCGGCTTCGGTCGAAGGCCAGTGTCTCCCGGCTTCGGTCGCGGTCGCCTTCGGGGGCGTCAACCGCGTCGGCCGGCACGGAGGGGTCGAAGGCCGGTGTCACGAGCCCGAGCGCCGCCACTCGCGAGGGGTGCTCCAAGGCGAAGCGCAGGGCGGTGTGAGCCCCCATCGAGGCGCCGGCGAGCGCGGCACGCGGGATCTCCAGGGCATCGAGCACGGCACCGAGGTCGCGGGCGAGCCGCTCGTAGCCGTAGGCAGCCGGGTCCGGAGCAGGAGTCGAGCGCCCGTGCCCCCGGGCGTCGTAGGCGACAACCCGGTGCCCGGAGCGCTCCAGCAGCCGGGAGCCCATCACGACGTAGCGGCGGGTGGCGGTGAGCCCGTGCAGCAACACGATCGGCGGGCGGGCGGGATCCGAATCTGCCTCCTCGCCGGCGAGGACGACCCCGTCGTCAGTGCGGACGGTCAGCTCGCGCGCCGCCACGCCTAAGCGGGCACGGCGGCGTGGTCCCGAACGAGCTCGGCGGAGCGTAGAGGCTCCTCCCAGAAGAAGAGGTGGCCGGCGTCGTCGAGGAGCTCGAGGCGGGCAGCGGGCATGTGCCCCGCAATCACGCGGGCGTTCTCAACCGGGATCAGGTCGTCCGCGGTGCCGTGCACGATCAGCGTGGGCACCCCAAGCCCGGGCAGCCGGGCGGAGGTGTCGTGCGCGGCGATGGCCCGCATCTGGGCCATGATCACGGCGCGGGCGACAGGCCGGGACAGCGCGCGAGCGACGTAGGCGTCGTAGAGCACGGCGTCGTCGCGAAAGCGGGGCGAGATGCAGATCTCCCAGCCGGTGCGCAGGGCGAGAGCGCGGTCCCCGGAGCGCAGCGACTCGACCAGCCGCTGGGCGACGGCGGGCGAGGCGAGCGAGGAGCCCGGCCCGCCGCAGTAGGTGCAGCCAAACGCCAGCGTACGAACCCGAGCGGGGTGCGCGAGTGCGAGCTCCTGGGCGACCATGCCGCCCATCGAGATGCCGAGCACGTGGACGGAGTCGAGCTCGAGCGCGTCGAGCAGCCCGGCGGCGTCCCGGGCTAGATCGGCGATCGTGAAGGGCGCCTCCATGCGGCTGCTCCCGCCGACGCCGCGGTGCTCGTAGGCGACCAGCTCGAAGTGCTCGCGCAGCCCGCCAAGAAAGGGCTCGCCCCAGCTCAGCAGCGTGCCGCCCATCCCCACGATCGCCAGCAGCGGGGGCCCGGAGCCGGTGCGCTCGTAGGAAAGGGCGACGTCGCCGACTCGTGCGAGAGGCATCCGAGGATGGTACCCGCCAGTAGGGAGGGTTGGAGATCGTCCGCGCGTCGCAGCACGACTACCACGGCGGGTGCGCGCGGTGCTTCCGTGCCCCGCGGCCACGCGTCCCGCGATCCATCTGGGTCCCTCCGTACAATCTCTAAAGTGGCACGATTCGCACGAGCGGCGGTTCTCGCAATGACCCTGACGGTCGGGTCAGCGCTCGCGCCCGCAGCCGTGGCGGCATCGAGCGAAGCCCCAACGCCGCCGGCGAACGACGAAGTCGCGAACGCCCAGGCGATCCACTCGCTGCCGGCGAGCATCGAAGGCACGGCGGTGGGCGCCACGACCGTGACAAGCGAACCGGGGTCGGGCTGCGTCGGTGGCACGGTGGCCTCGGTGTGGTACAGCCTGCACACCACGAACGCCGAGCGGGTCGCGGTCGAAGTGGCCGCCGGGGGGAAGCTCGACGGCACGGTCGACGTGTACAAGGCGGTGCGCTCGCAACTGGAACCAGTGGCGTGCGCGCGGACCGAAGAAGAAGGCAAGGCGTCGCTGTCGTTCAAGGCGAAGAAGAACACGCTGTACGACATCCGCGTGGCGGCGCTCCCGAACTCCCAGCTCGCAGGCTTCACGCTGAACGTCTTCCAGCCGACCCCGGCGGTGGCCCCGCCCGGGCCGCGGCTGCCCCCAGGCGGCGTGAGCGGGCAGGTCGATCGCATCCAGAACAGCAACGCGGCGTACTCGCTCAGCCTGCACGCGGGGGTCAGCTACCTGATCAACCTCGCCAACGAGACGCAGGGAGGGTGCGTGAACGGCGCGCTGTACCCCCCGGGCACAAGCTCATTCGAAGGGGCCAGCGCGCGCTTCCGTGTGGACTGTGGCGGCTACCGGCTGTTCACCCCCGGCCCCGGCAAGGGCGGGCTCTACAGCTTCGAGGTCACGCCGAGCCCTGAACGCAAGGGCGAGCAGCGCTTCCACCTGCAGGTCGCACGGGCGAACGGTACGCAGACGGCGCCGGGCCTGCCGCTGGGCAACTACGGGCGCGCGAGCGGGCGCCTGGAAGGCACCGGCGTGCAGGTGCTGCGCCTGTACCGGGTGGACGTGACCAGCCACTCCAACCTGACGCTGAGGCTGAGCGCTCCGTCGAGCGCCGAATTCGACCTGCAGCTGCGCGACCAGAACGGCGGCGTCCTCGCGTGCAGCTGCAGCGGCAGCGGCTCGCAGAAGCTGCAGCAGCAGCTGCGCAAAGGCCGCTACTACGCGGTGGTGTCGGTGCGCAACCACACCTCCGGGAACTTCACCCTGACGCGCGAGTCGCGCACGATCACCCACACCAAGATCGCCTTCGGCGCCGCCCACGGAACCACAGGCCAGACGGTCCCGATCAAGGTCCGAGTTTCGCCGGGTACCTCGGGCCCGGTGAAGGTCGAAGTGCAGCGCTTCGACCCGGTCTTCGGGTGGCAGTTCTACCGAGAGATCGAAGCGCAGGTCAGCGAAGGCTCAGCGGAAATCCCGTTCACGCCCCCCGCGGTGGGCAACTGGCGGGCGAACGCCTCCTATGCGGGTTCGCTCGTTGCGAGCCCGAGCGCGGTCGGGTTTACGTACCTCCTCGTCAACTGAGGTCTAGGACGGCCGCTCTAGACGGTGACCGATGTGATGTCCTTCAGACGGGCAGCGCGAGCTGGTCCTCCGCGGGCGCCCCGGTGTCTTCCTGTCGACGCTCACGGGCACCGTCCCCGCCGAGGCCGGCAACGCGCACCCCCAACAGCCGCACGGGCCGCGCGGGGGCGTACTCGTGCAGCAGCCGCTGGGCGACGGCGTCGACCAGTTGCGGGTCGCGGGTCGCCTCGTCGAGGGTGCGCGCGCGGGTGACGGTGGTGAAGTCGTCGAGGCGCACCTTGATCCCGACCGTGCGCCCGCTGCGGCCGTGCGCGGCGAGGCTCGCGCAGAGCTCACCGGACATCCGCTGCAGCTCCGCGCGCAGGAGGGCGTGGTCGTGGACGTCGCGGTCGAAGGTGCGCTCGCGCGACTCGGAGACGACCTTGCGCGCGGCGCCCACCTCCCCGTCGTGCTCGAAGCGCGCGCGGCGACCGAGCTCCCGGCCGAGGTTGGGGCCAAAGCGCTCGGTCAACACCCGCTCGGGGGCCCACGCGACCGCGGCGAGCGTGGTCAGCCCCAGCTCGGCTAGCCGCGCGACGGTCTTCGGACCGATCCCCGGCACCAGCCCCGGGGGCGAGCCGGCGAAGCGCGCGCACGCTTGCTCGCGGCTCAGCACGACAAAGCCCGCGGGCTTCTCCGCGTCGGAGGCGACCTTCGCGACGAGCTTGTTGGGGCCGATCCCCACCGAGCAGGCGATCCCGGTCTCGCGGAGGATCTCCGTCACGAGCCGGCGCATCGCCGCGCGCGGGGAGAGCAGGCCGCTCACGTCGAGGTACGCCTCGTCGAGCCCCACGACCTCCACGCGCTCGACGGTCCCGCGCACGAGCTCCATGACCCGCCGGGAGACCTCGCGGTACGTGAGGAAGTCGGGCGCCAGGAACACGGCCTGCGGGCACAGCCGCCGCGCGCGCGAGGCGGGCATCGCCGAGCCCACCCCGAAGCGGCGCGCCTCGTAGCTTGCGGTGGTCACCACCGCGCGCGGCCCCGTCCCCGCGACGACCACCGGCAGCCCGCGCAGCTCCGGCCGGCGCCCCAGCTCGATCGAGACGTAGAAGGCGTCGCAATCGAGCAAGGCCACTCTGAGCTGGGAGGTTTCGCAGGCCACTGAGAGCGAATCTAGCGCCGCCTGCGGCAGGCGTCACGAGCAGGGGGATGGTTTGTCTTCCGCGGCCCGCCCTACAGTCCCGTGCGATGACCCCCACCCTGAAGCCGAACGCGCCCAGCGCGACCGGATCACTGGGTGGAGGCGGTGTAGCGAGCGGGCGTGGCCGGCCCCCGTTTTTCGGTCCACCGCGTGTGAGAGTGGGTGGGTGGATGGACCGTCCCGTTCTCGTGGACACGGGTCGACTTGTGGAGTGTACGTGGTGTAGCGGTTGGGCCTGTGGGCATGTGGGCAACGCGAAGCGTTGTCCAAGCGTTGTGGGCAGCTTGCTGTCCACAACGCGGCATGTCCACAGGCTCCCGCTCCCGGGTTATGCCGCTGCGCGATCGATCGTCTCGGCGGCGGTGTACGCGGCGGCGAACGCGACGGGGGCGCGCATCCCGAGCGCGGAGTGCGGACGGCGGCGATTGTAGTCCTCTTGCCAGTCGCCGATCACCACACGCGCCTCGGCGAGACAGGAGAACTCCTCGACGTCCAAGAGCTCGTCGCGCACACGGGAGTGGAAGCTCTCGACGAACGGGTTCTGCCACGGTGAGCCGGGCTCGATGAACGCGGTCCCTGTGCCCGAGAGCGTGCACCAGTCCCGCAGCGCGTGCGCGGTCATCTCCGGGCCGTTGTCCATCCGCAGCAGCTCCGGGGCACGCCGTTCGCCGCATAGGCGCTCCAGCGCCCCGACGACCATCTCAGCGTCGATGCTGCGCCCCACCAGCATCACCAGCGACTCTCGGGTGAACTCGTCCACGATGTTCAGCAGCTTCAGCGCCCTGCCGTCAGCGGTCTGGTCGAACTGGAAGTCGAACGCCCATACGTGGTTGGGACGCTCGGCGCGCAGCCGTGCCGCGGGAACGGTCGACTCCCCAAGCCGGCGACGCTTGCGCTTACGCACAGGGACCCGCAGCCCCTCCTCGCGCCACAGCCGTTGCACCCGTTTGCGGTTCACATCCCAGCCCTGCTCGCGCAAGTGGTGGTGCGCGCGCCGGTACCCCCATCGCGGTCGCTCCTTGGAGAACTTGCGTAGCTCGGCTCGCAGCGCCGCGTCGTCCTCGGCGCGCTTGGGCTCGTAGCGCTCCGTGGAGCGGTGCTGGCCGACTACCCGGCACGCCCAGCGCTCGCTGACGCCGAGACGGTCGCGCAGCATCGCGACCGCCCGGCGCCGACGGGCTGGGCCTACCAGTTTCCCCGGGAGATCTCCTTCAACGCCCGCACCTCGAGCGCCTGGTCAGCGACGATCGCCTTCAGCGACACATTCTCCCGCTCGAGTTCCTTCAGCCGCTTGACGTCCTGCGCCTTCATCCCACCGTACTGGTTACGCCACCGGTGATAGGTCTGCTCGCTCACCTGGAGCTCCTTCGCCGCCTCTGGGATCGTCTTGCCCTCGCCGAGCATCCGCTCGGCCTCCCGCAGCTTGCGGATGATCTGCTCCGGCGTATGCCTGCGTCGCTTCATCAGAGTTCCTTTCTCGCCCACCATCGCGGGCGCAAGAAACTCTCACAAGGGTCGGACCGAACTCAGGGGGTCAGGCCAGGCGAGCTGGGCGAGCCCGGAGCGCAGCGCTTGCTCTGGCACCGGCTGGTGGAACATGCGGCTACTGACCGCCAACCTCCCGAACCGGCCAACGAATTAGGAACATGGATTGAAGCCCCTATTGGAGTTTCGACGGCCCCGCGACTTTGTTGGGCTTATCCACGACGGTCCCGCTGTTCCCCGTGACGGTGAGCGGTCCGAACACAGAGTTGTTGGTAACGGTCGTCCCGCCCGCGTTGCCCGTCACCGTGACCGGTCCCTTGATGACGTTGTCATCGATCTCCACGCCCGCTGTGTTGCCCGTCACGGTGAGCGGTCCGGCGATGACGTTGGCGGGGCACCCAGGGATGCCTTCGCCGATCACGACCCGGCCGCCGTTGCTCGCTCGCACAGGGCCCGTGACACTCGCTCCGCAGAGCTGCAGCCGCGCCGCCTGCTTGGCGGTGAGCGGCCCCGTGATCTTTCCGCCCTGGACGTCGAGTGCGCCGCCGGGTTCAACCGTTACCGGCCCATTGATCTTCGCTGTGGAGGCGAGCTCGATCGTCTCGCCGGTTTTCACAACCAGCCTGCCGTTGACGGCGCCCGCGATGACGTCGACCCCGGCGCCGATCCGCCCGATCCGGTTGCCGTTTAGCTCGGTGAACCAGAGGTTACCGTCCGGGCCCGCTGTGACCGCCCCCAGGCCGCTGCCGGGGGTGATCCCTTCCGAGAACTCCGTGACCACGCCCGCCGGGGTGATCCGCCCGATCCGATTGCCGAAGTACTCGGCAAACCAGAGGTTGCCGTCGGGGCCCGCCGCGATCCCGGTCGGGAAGCTGCCGGGGGTGAGCCCGGTCGAGAACTCGGTGACCACACCGGCCGGGGTGATCCGCCCGATCCGTCCGCCTTCGCCGTCCACGGTGAACCAGAGGTTGCCGTCGGGGCCCGCCACGATGTCGAACGGGTTGCTGCCGGGGGTGAGCCCGGTCGAGAACTCGGTGACGGTGCCTGTCGGGGTGATCCGCCCGATCCGGTTGCCGTTGGTCTCGGTGAACCAGAGGTTGCCGTCAGGGCCCGCCGCGATCCAGTCCGGTTGGCTTCGGGGGTGATCCCGGTCGAGAACTCGGTGACCACACCGGCCGGGGTGATCCGCCCGATCCTGCCTGCTTCCTCGGTGAACCAGAGGTTGCCGTCGGGGCCCGCCGCGATCCCGTGCGGAAAGCTGCCGGGGGTGATCCCGGCCGAGTACTCGGTGACCGTACCCGTCGGGGTGATCCGGCCGATCCGGCCGATGAATTCGGGGTAGTCGCCGTCCTCGGTGAACCAGAGGTTGCCGTCGGGGCCCGCCGCGATCCCGGTCGTCTTGCTGCCGGGGGTGATCCCGGCCGAGTACTCGGTGACCGTGCCCGCCGGTGTGATACGCCCGATCCCGATCCCTTCGACGCCGCTGAAGTACTCGGTGAACCAGAGGTTGCCGTCGGGGCCCGCCGCGATGTCGTACGGGGTGCTTTCGGGGGTGATCCCTTCCGAGAACTCGGTGACGGCGCCGAGTGGGGCGGCCGACGCGCTCGCCGTGCCGGCGAGCAGGGCCAGAGAAGACACCACGAGTGCCGCCGCGCAGACCGACAGAGCCCGCTCCGCCGCAGACGGCAAGCACCGAGGAACAACCACAAGTCGTGCACAGCGCATGAGCACACCCTCCATGGATCCCCAATGGCTCCCCGCCGGGACACCGTAAGGTCTCCGCTATTTGGCGGCGCATCCTAACACATCAAACAGTCTTCTGGCTCAGCGGACACTCGGTCGAATCTAGCGCCGCGTGCGGCGGGGTCAGCGCGTTCCCTGCATCCCCGCTCCGCCCCGCGCAGCCCGCCGCCCTCGACGCCTGCGCTTGCGGTGTCCGCGCGCGCTTGCATTGGGGCAGCCGTTCACTTTGATCCTCGTCGCCTGCGTCAGTTGCGCCCCGTTCTGGGCGTCCTCGTAGGCATCCACGCGCCGTCGCTCCTTCGCCCGGTGCGGAGGCGTCGATATGCGTACACCTGCGCTGAGCACGGACCCACCGGGGGCCGCAGTCTGGTTCAGCGGGGCTGCGCGACCAGCGCCCCCGGGCCGACCTCGTCGATCGACGCGTACCCGCTGAGTGCCATGGCGAGGTCGAGGTCGGCGAGGAAGGAGCGCAGCACCTCGACGACGCCCGTGGCGCCGCCCAGCGTGAGGCCCCAGATGTAGGGGCGGCCGAGCAGCACCGCGCGGGCGCCGAGGGCCAGCGCCTTCAGCGCGTCCGCGCCGGAGCGGACGCCGCTGTCGAAGAGCACCTCGCAGCGGCCCTCCACGGCCGCGACGATCTCTGGGAGCGCGTCGAGCGCCCCGACCGCGCCGTCGACCTGGCGCCCGCCGTGGTTTGAGACGAGCACGCCCTGCACGCCGTGCTCGACGGCGAGGCGAGCGTCGTCGGCGTGGAGGACGCCCTTCAGCACGATCGGCAGCTCGGTGCACTCGCGCAGGAACGCGAGGTCCTTCCAGGTGACCGCGGGGTTGGCGAACTGCCACGCCCAGTGGCCGATCGCGGCCTGCATGTTCTCCTCCGGCGGGGCGGGCAGCGCGGCGCGGAAGACGGGGTCCTCGAGGTAGTTGCGGTTGCCCTCGCCCCACAGGAACGGCAGGAAGCCGTTGGTCAGGTCGGCGGGGCGCCAGCCGAGCAGCCACGTGTCGAGCGTGAGCACGATCGCGCTGTAGCCGGCGCGCTCGGCGCGCTCCACGAAGCTGCGCGCGAGCTCGCGGTCGCGCGGCCAGTAGAGCTGGTACCAGCGCGGCAGCTCCCCCGCGGCCTGCGCGATCTGCTCGATCGTGTGCGCGGCCGCGGTGCTCGCCACGAACGGCACCCCGACCTCCGCGGCGCCACGCGCCATCGCGAGCTCCCCTTCGGGGTGGGCGAGCGTCTGCACCCCGATCGGGGCGAGCAGCACCGGCGCAGGCAGCGGCGTGCCGAGCACCGTGCGCGCGAGCGTGCGCTCGGAAACATCGCGCAGCATCCGCGGCTGAAGGCGCCAGTGGTCGAACGCCTCGCGGTTGGCGCGCATCGTCTCCCCCAGCCCCGCCCCGCCGGCGATGTAGCCGCGCGGGCCCTCGGCGAGCAGGTGGTAGGCGTCGCGCTCGAGCGCCCGCCAGTCGAGCGGCCGCGCCGGGCGCTGCCCGCCCAACCCGCGCAGGTAGATCTCGTACTGGTAGTTGGCGTAGGGGACCTGCTCGCTCATCCTCGGCCTCCGGGTCGGAGCCGGGAACTCTACCGGCGCCGCCGTGGCGAGCCGCTCACGCGGACGCCCACATCTCCCCCACGCCTTCGAACCCGAGCGCGTGCGCCGTCGCTTCGGTGAGGTCGTATTCGCGGCCTTCCACGTAGGGGCCGCGGTCGACCACGGGCACGCGCACGGTGCGCCCGTGGTAGCGCAGCGTCACGTGCGTGCCGCACGGCAGGGTCTTGTTGGCGACGCCCATCGTGGAGCTCGTCAGTAAGCCCCCGCAGGCGAGGCTGCCGCCGCCCCCGTACCAGGAGACCTCGACGAGGCGGTAGATGTTCGGGCGGCCCGGGCGGTGCGCGGCGCGCCGCACGGTCGACGATGTCGCGGCGGGTGGGACGGGCGGAGCGGGTGCGCGGGTTTCGTCCACCCCCGCCACTATCCCTACCGGAGCAAGGGGCGGCGCGGCCAACGCAGGCGTCGCGGGTACGTACATACAGTCCTCCTGGGTTACCGCCTACGGGGTTAGCTGTCGGGCTCACGCGCCGCCAAACGCACGAAGGGCGTGCGTCAGCGAGGCGTTACCACCGCAGCAGCGGCGGATTCGCCCCATCCAGGCCGCACAAGGGCGGGCCGGCAGTGGGTCCCCCGTTCGCCGCCAACGACGGCGGCGATTCGGCAGATTCTGAAAAGACCGGGGGAGGATAGAGGTCTCGCCCCAGGCTACTGTGCGCGCCATCACACAGACACCGGCGCCGACCGGACAAACCCAAGCGGAGTGGGCGATCCCGCCACGAGGCGGAACGCCTGAAAATGTTTCCAGGGCCCCCGCGACAGCCCCAGGAGCGAAAGATTCGGGCACGGTCGTTGACGCGCCGCCCCCGAGCAGCGACAATGAGGCGCATGGCCAACTCCGACCGCCTCACGGGCCTCGACACGGCGTTCCTGCACCTGGAGAACCACTCCACGGCGCACATGCACGTCGCGTCGGTGATGATCTTCGAGGGCCAAGCCCCGACGCCGCAGGAGCTCGTGGACCACGTGGAGAGCCGCCTGCACCTGGTGCCGCGCTACCGCCAGCGCCTCGCGTACGTGCCACTCGACCAGGGCCGGCCGGTGTGGACCGACGACCCGCACTTCAACCCCCACTACCACATCCGCCACACCGCGCTGCCACGGCCAGGCGACGAGGCGGCGCTCAAGCGGCTCGCGGGGCGGCTCTTCTCCCAGCGCCTGGACCGCTCCAAGCCGCTGTGGGAGATCTGGCTGGTGGAGCGGATGGCGGGCCGGCGCTTCGCGCTGATCGCCAAGACCCACCACGCGCTGGTGGACGGGATCTCCGGGGTGGACATAACCACCGTCCTGTTCGACACCGCGCCCGAGCCGACCGCGACGCCGAGGCCGCCCGAGCCGTGGACCCCCCGGCCGCTGCCCGGCGCGGCGAAGCTGCTCGGCGAGGCGCTGCTGGAGCGCGCCACGGCGCCGGGCGAGATCGCGCGCGGGGCGCGGCGGATGGTGCGCGCGCCGCGCCGCGCCGTGGAGCAGCTGCGGGAGGGCCTCGCGAACCTCGGCGCCACCACGCTGGCGGGCATCAACGCGCCGGCGCCCCCCTCGCCGCTGAACGTCGACATCGGCCCGCACCGCCGCTACACGTGGGTGGACGTGGACCTCGCGCTGTTCAAGGCGATCAAGGACTCCCTCGGGGGGACCCTCAACGACGTGGTACTCGCCGCCGTCAGCCTCGCGCTCGGCCGGTGGCTGCGCGAACACGGCCAGGAGACCGAGGGGCTCGTGCTGAAGGCGATGGTGCCGGTCTCGGTGCGCGCCGTCGCGAATCGAAGGGCCCGCCCACCCGCCCCCCACCAGCCCGCACTGGGCAACCGCGTCGCCGCGATGTGGGCGCCGCTGCCGGTCGGCGTCGAGAACCCCGCGGAGTGCCTCGCGCAGATCGCCGCGGCGATGGAGGAGATCAAGCACTCCGGCCAGGCGGTGGGCGCCCAGACGCTCACCAACCTCGCCGGCTTCGCCCCGCCGACGATCCTCAGCCAGGCCGCGCGGCTACAGGCCCGCCAGCGGTACTTCAACCTAGTCGTCACCAACGTGCCCGGGCCCCAGTTCCCGCTGTACCTGCTCGGCCGCCGCCTGCGCTCGCTCTACCCGGTGGTCCCGCTCGCGCGCCGCCAGGCGCTCGGGATCGCGGTGATGAGCTACAACGGCCACCTCGGCTTCGGCCTGCTCGCCGACTACGACGCGCTGGGCGACCTCGACGCGATCGCGCTCGACCTCGAGCACGCGATCCGCCGGCTCGCGCGCGCCGCGGGCGTGCGTGCAGCGCGCGGCAGCGGCTCCCCGGCGAAGCGGGCCAACGGCGCCCGGAGCAAAGCCGGCGGGCGGGCGCGCCCCGCGCGGGCGGCGAAGGCTCCCGGGGCGACGAAGACCAAGGCCCCTGCGAAGGCCGGCCGCGCTAAAGCCGGTGCTCGCAACGGGGGAGCCGGCGGACGCACCCGCCCCGCCGGCCGGCCCGCCGCCTAGCAAGTGCGCCTGGCCCTCTGCCAGATGAACGCCACCGTCGGCGACGTCGCCGGCAACGCGCAGCGGATAAAGGCCGGCGTCGACGCCGCGCGCGCGGCCGGCGCGGAGCTCGTGGCGTTCCCCGAGCTCGCCGTGACCGGGTATCCGCCGGAGGACCTGCTGCTGCGCGAGCACTTCCTCGACGACGCCCGCGCCGCGCTCGAGGAGGTGGCGGCCCACACGGAGGGGATCGTCACAGTCGTCGGGTTCCCGGAGCGGGCGCCCGGCGGGCACGAGGGGGCGCCGCGGGTCTACAACGCGGCAGCGGTGCTCGCGGAGGGGGCGGTGCGCACCGTCTACCGCAAGGTCCACCTCCCCAACTACGGCGTGTTCGACGAGCAGCGCTACTTCACGGCGGGGCACGGGGGCGCGGTGACGGACGTGGGCGGGCGCCCCGTGGGGCTGACGGTGTGCGAGGACCTGTGGAGGCCCGGGTCCCCGGCCGCCGAGGAGGCAAAAGCAGGCGCGAAGCTGATCCTCAACGTCTCCGCCTCCCCGTACCACGCCGGCAAGGGCTCCGAGCGCGAGCGCCTGTTCGCACAGCGCGCCCGTGAGCACGGCGCCTATATAGCCTTCTGTGGGCTGGTCGGAGGCCAGGACGAGTTGGTCTTCGACGGCCACTCGTTCGTCCTCGACCCCAACGGCGAGACGGTCGCGCGCGCCGTGCAGTTCGAGGAGGAGATGTTGGTGTGCGAGATCGACATCGGGGCGGGCGGGCAGCCGGTCATTGGGGGATCCGGCGGAGCGACGGGCGGAAAAGCGGGCGGACGGGCGGTCCTCGAGCCGATCGCACCCGAGGAGGCCGAGGTCTACGCCGCGCTGTGCCTCGGGCTGCGTGACTACGTCGAGAAGAACGGCTTCCAACACGTGGTGCTCGGCCTGTCCGGCGGGATCGACAGCGCGCTCGTGGCGTGTCTCGCCGCGGACGCACTGGGGCCGGAGCGGGTGAGCGCGGCGGTGATGCCCTCCCCGTACTCGTCCCCCGACACCCAGGGCGATGCCCGCGCGGTGGCCGAAGCGCTCGGGGTGCGCACCCACGAGCTGCCGATCGAGGCCGTGATGGACGCCTACACCGCCACGCTGCGCGAGGAGCTCTCCGGGCGCGCCACCGATCTCACCGAGGAGAACCTGCAGGCCCGCATCCGCGGCAACCTGCTGATGGCGCTCTCCAACAAGTTCGGGTGGCTGGTCCTGACCACGGGCAACAAGTCGGAGATGTCGGTCGGGTACACCACCCTGTACGGCGACCTCGCGGGTGGGTTCGCGGTCATCAAGGACGTCCCCAAGACGCTCGTGTACAAGCTCTGCGAATGGCGTAACTCCGAGGCGGTCGGGGTCGGTGGGACGGGTGGGCCGCACGCCACCGCGGCATCCGTGCACTCTGGGACGACCAGCGGGGGCCGCGTCGCCGCGCCGTCGCCGATCCCCGCCTCGGTCCTCGAGCGCCCCCCGACCGCGGAGCTGCGCGAGAACCAGCGCGACGAGGACTCGCTGCCTCCGTACCCCCTGCTCGACCGCATCCTGCACGGGTACATAGAGCGCGACCAGGGCCGCGAGCAGCTGATCGCCGAAGGCCTGCCCGAAGCGGAGGTGGACCGCACGGTGCGCCTCGTGGACCGCGCCGAGTACAAGCGCCGCCAGGCCCCCCCGGGCATCAAGGTCACCACCCGGGCGTTCGGCCGCGACCGGCGGATGCCGATCACCAACAGGTACCGAGAGTGCCCGCCCGCCTCCTGACGCCCGCCCGGGTGGGTGGGGTGCGCGGGCTCCCGTCCCGTGCCGGCCGGACGGCGCTCGCCGCGGTGGCGGTCGGCTGCGCGGTGGGGGTGGGCGCGTGCGGCAACACCCTGCAGGACCAGCCGCTGGCGCCGAGCGTCCTCGAGCCGGCGGTGAGGCAGGAGCAGTTCCCGGTGTACTGGCTCGGGGGCGCCTTTCAGGGGCTCGGGATCACCCGCGTCGCGCTCGACCCGAGCGGGGCGTGGGAAATCCAGTACGGCAACTGCACGGTGGGCGGCGAGAACACGTGCGTGACACCGCTAGAGGTCGTCACGTCGCCCGACAACAGCTTCCTCCCTGGAGGCGAAGCGCCACGGCGAGCGGTGCCGATCCGAGGTGTGCGCGCCGTAGCGGCAAGGGGCGGCAAGACCCTCACCGTGGCGACGGGGGGCGTGGTGGTCGACATCTACGCCGAGCGCCCCGAGCTCGCGCGCGCAGCTGCCGCGGCGGTAGTCACGATCGGAACGCCCGACACCCCCGGCGCGCCGCTGCCCAAGCCGCTGCCCAACTCGGGCTACGCCGAAAAGCCGCTGCCCTCCCAGCTGCCCACGGCGGCGCCGACGGGGTGGGCCTCAGTGCTGCACTGAGCCCGCCGGGAGGGGGCGCACGGCGATCGTCATGCGCGTCACCGCGCAGAGGCGGCCGGCGTCGTCGCTGAAGCGCACGTCCCAGACCCAGGTGGTGCGCCCCCGGTGCAGGCGCACGGCGTGGGCGTGGACAGTGCCTGCGGTGACGGGGCGCAGAAAGCTCGTGTTGTTGGAGAGACCCATCGCGACCAAGCCGTCGGGGAAGACCACGATCGCGGTGGCCAGCGAGGCCATCGACTCCGCCATCGAGGCGTACACGCCGCCGTGCACGAGGCCCGCCGGCTGCAGAAGCTCCTCGCGCACCTCCACCCGGGCACGCACCTCGGTGTCGGAGTACTCCAGCAGCTGCAGGCCGTAGAGGCCGTCGAACCCGGGCAGCGGCTCGTGGGTCTGCTCCGCGCCGGGGGTGCCCATCGACGCGCCACGATAGCTTATGGGGCACACGCCGAGAACCCCAAGACCCGCACCAGTGAACCCCGAGAACCCAACGTGAGCCACCTGGAAGACCTACCCCCCGATCTGCACGCGGTGCTCTCGCTGGTGCTGTGCCGCCAGAAGAGCTACCCCGAGGTGGCGGGGATGGTGGGCATCGAGGAGCGCGCGGTGCACGACCGCGCTCACGCCGCGCTCGCGATGCTCGCCCCACGCCAAGCACGCGAGCTGAGCACCGCGCAACGCGAGCGGGTGGGCGAGTACGTGCTCGGTCAGGACGACCCCGCAAGCCGGCACGAGACCCGCGCGCACCTGGAGAGCGAGGCGCCCGCAAGGGCGTGGGCGCAGGCGCTCGTCGCCGAGCTCGCTCCGTTGGCGAGCAGGCCGCTGCCCGAGATCCCCGCGGGGGGTACCGCCACGCCGACGACCCCGCGGGCAGAGCCAGGCGCAGCCCCGGCCGCCGGCGTAACGCAGACCACGCAGCCGCCGCCGGGCGCGACCGCGCCCCCCTCCGAGCCGCCGCCAGCGAGCGACGCCGCGGAGCCTGAGCTGCCGGCAACGACAGAGGGGACGCGCGGCTCGCGGCGGGGGGGCATGATCGTGCTGGGCGTGACCGCCGCGGTGGTGATCGCGGCGGTGGCGCTGATCGTGGGCGTCGGCGGCAGCGGCGGCAGCTCCAACCCGGGCTCAACCGCCGCCTCGAGCGCGAGCTCTACGCCCGCGACAACCTCGACATCCGCGGCAAGCACCACACCCGCGACGAGCTCGACGGCGACAAGCTCAACGCCCACGACCAGCACGAGCTCCACCTCGACGACAGGCTCGACCACGTCCAAGACCGGGTCCAAAACCGCGGCCGGCGAACCCCGCATCGACGCGACGATCCCGCTCACTTCGCCCAACCCGGCCGACAAAGCGCTGGGGATAGTCGAGGTGATCTCTCGCGGCAACGTGCGCGCCTTCCTGGTGGTCGCCGAACACCTGCCGCCGACAACTGGGTTCCGCTACGCCGCCTGGTTGTACAACTCCCCCACCGACGCCCTGCTGCTCGGCAGCGGCCCGAAGGTGGGCTCGAACGGCGTCCTCAAGGCCGCAGGGGGCCTGCCGGCGAACGCAAGCCACTACGGCACGATCGTCCTCACCGAGGAGCGCAGCGAAAAGCCGACCCAGCCCGGGCCGATCGTGCTCAGCGGGACGTTCAAGGTCGGGTAGACCGGGCCACGCGACGACGTTCTCCCGCGGTGCACGGTCAGAGAGGTCCCGGTCCGCCGCCTCGACGCGGGGCACGGAGGCCCCAGCGCACACGACGCCCGGTGGCCCCACCCACTCACGCGGACGATCCCCAAAGACCCGCTCAGGGCAGGAGCTTCCCGGGGTTCATGATGCCCGCCGGGTCCCACCGCTCCTTCAGCGCGCGGAGCGCCTCCACGCCCTGCTCGCCGACCTCGCCCGCGATCCACGGGGTGTGGTCACGGCCCACCGCGTGGTGGTGGGTGATCGTGCCACCGGTCGCCGCGATCGCGTCGCTCGCCGCGCGCTTCACCGCCCGCCACTGCTCGATCTCGTGGCCCTCGCGCTGCGCGGCCAGCAGCGTGAAGTAGAGCGACGCGCCCGTCTCGTACAGGTGCGAGACGTGGCACCCCGCCACGCCCGGGGTGCCCTGGCCGCTCAGCGCGTCCTCGATCGCGTGGGTGGTTGCGCGGTACAGGCGCTGGAGGTTCGACCAGCGGGTGGCCGTCTCCAGGGTCTCCACCATCACGCCGTGTGTCAGCAGCTCGTCGCGCAGGTACGGCGCCGCGAAGCGCTGGGCCTTCCACGCCTTCCCCGGCGCGCGGCCCACCGGGAGGCCGCCGTGCTCGCGGATCAGCTCGTGCGCCCGCTTGCGGCGGCGCTCCACCTCCTCGGGGGCGCCCTCGAAGCCGAGTACCGCCAGGCAGCCCGCGCGGTAGCCCCGCAGGCCCAGGTACGCCTGGCCGATACGGCTCTTCAGGGCCTTTCGTCCCTCCGCGCCCGCGCTTGCCTGGGCGAGCGTCAGGCGTGTCTCCGCCTCGTCGCTCAGCCGTGCGACCGTCGGCACCGTGCGCTCCTGCGCCATCGCGCGCAACGCCTCCACCCCCGCCTGGAAGTCCTCGAAGAAGACCCCCTCGTACCGCTCGGCCCGCGGCGCGGCTCGCACCCTCAGGTCGAGCTCGTGGATCACCCCCACGGTGCCCTCCGAGCCCACCACGAGGCGGCGCAGGTCCGGGCCCGCGGCGCTCGCCGGGTGCGCCGGCAGCTCCACCTCCCCCGCCGGTGTGCTCATCCGCAGGCCGAGAACGAGCTCCTCGAAGCGCCCGTAGCCCGTGGACGCCTGGCCGGCCGAGCGGGTCGCCGCGCAGCCGCCCAGCGAGACGTGCTCGTAGGACTGCGGGCGGTGGCCCGTCGTCAGGCCCTCCGCCGCCAGGCGCCGCTCGAGCGCGGGGAGGCGCGCCCCCGCCTGCACGGTGACGATCCGCGACTCGCGGTCGAGTCGCACGACCTCCCCGAGGCGCCGCACGTCCAGCGCGATCACCGCGGCGTGCTCGCCGCGCAGGGGCGCCACTCCGCCGACCACGCTCGTGCCGCCCCCGAACGGCACCACCGCCACTGCGCGGCGCGCGCACACCTCCAGCACCGCGCGCAGATGCTCGGGGCAGGACGGGTACACCACCGCATCCGGCGCGCCCTCGGGTTCGCCCGCGCGCAGGCGCACGAGGTCGGGGTAGCCCTTGCCGGCCGCGTGCACCACGCGCTCTGCGTGGTCGTCGCGCACCCCCTCCTCGCCGAGCACCGCGCGCAGCTCGGCGCGGGCGCCCTCGGGCAGCGCCGTCGGCTCCAGCCGCACCCGCGCCAGCGCCACCGGCGGGCGCGGGCGAGCGCTCGGAGCGCCCTCGGTCCCCACGGTCTCGCGCAGCAGCTCGAGTGCGCGCGGCCCCAGCGCGGGCGGGGGAGGATGGGACCCCCGCCCGTCCCCGCCCCACCCCCACCACCGCATCGGTGGGACGTCAGCCACCCGGTACCTCGTTCGCGTGAGCGCCCGCCGGGGAGGCGTAGGACCCGCCCGCCGGCAGAGCCACGAGAGCCGCGGGCGCGAGGACCTCAGCCAACGATCCGCTCCAGGCCGTCGAGCGCTTCCTCGAGCGTCGCGCGCGCCGCGCGGCGTATGCGGCTTGCGCCGAGGTGGGGGAACAGGCCCTTGAGCGCCTGGCGCAGCTCGATCGTCACGTCCGTCGCCCTCCCGTTGGGCTGCAGGCGCAGCTCCGTCTCCGCGGCGCTCAGCACGCGGGCGAACGGGGTGCCCTCGATCTGCTGGGCCCACCGCAGCACGAGCGCGCGCTCGTCGGCGCGCACCTGGAAGTCCGCGCGCACCATCCGGCCCCGCGGGCTCGCGAGCACCTCCGTGAAGGCGTCGCGCTCGACCGCCTCCACGCGCGCCACGCGCGGCCACCACCGGGGCAGGTGGTGGGGGTCGCTGAGCAGCTCCCACACCTCCCCCGCGGGCGCGGCGATCGTACGGGTGCGTTGGGTTGTGGGCACGCGAAGTTCGGTCCCTGCCCGCCCCGGCCCTACCTCAACCGGCGATTTTGCGCAGGTCGCGCACCAGCAGCAGGTGGCGCAGGTTGGTGGTCACCGCGGCGAGGTTCTCGAGCGCCTCCAGCGCCTCCTTGCGCCGCTGGGGGTTGCGCGAGCGCAGCGCCGGGGCGAGGATCTGCTGCAGGAGGTTCGCCTCGCGGTCCGCGGAGGAGCGGAACGTCCTGAGGTTGCGGCCCCCGACGCCGTAGCGCGCCAGTTCGGCGACCGCGCGCACGATCTCGAGCTCCGTTTCGTCGTAGCGGGGCGCGCCGCCGTGACCACCTCCTCCGTCGGCGGTGCCCCCGGTCTTCGACCGGTCGCCGCGGACGACCCCGTACTCTTCGAGCTCGCGCACGAGCTTCGCGTCGGCGTGCGTCTCCTCGACCACTTCCTCCAGCGAGTACAGCGCGCCGGAGTCCCCGCGCACGGTGACGCTCGCGCGCCGGGCCACGCGCGGCCCGCCCGCGCCCGGGGCGGAGGAGTGGCCGGGGTGGCCGTCGCCGCCCGGCGTCGGCGTCTCCCCGCTGCGGCCCGCCGCGAGCTCCTGACGGATCACGCGCAGCGGCAGGAACTCGTCGCGCTGCATCCTCAGGATCGTGCGCAGGCGCGCCACGTCGCCCTGGGTGTAGAGGCGGTAGCCGCCGGGGGTGCGGCGCGGGGTGAGGAGCTTCTGGTCCTCCAGGTACCGGATCTTGGAGATCGAGATGTCGGGGAACTCCTGCACGAGCGCCTTGCACACCGCGCCGATCGTGATCGACTTCGGGCGCCCGGCGGGGAGGCCGCGCTCGAGCTCGGCGACGTCGACGCCGGGGGGGCCGGGGGGGCTGCCGGGGGTGGCTGTCGGGGCGGAGGCCATTACTCAGTCAGCGCGCGTGGAACGTCAGCTTGTACTTGCCGATCTGCAGCTCGTCGCCGTCCTCGAGGCGGTGGGACTCGATCCGTTCGCGGTTGACGTACGTGCCGTTCAGCGAGCCGCAGTCGTCGATGTGCCACTGGTCGCCGCGGCCGATCAGCAGGGCGTGGTCGCGCGAGACGGTGATGTCGTCGAGGAACACCTCGGAGTCGGGGCGGCGGCCGACGCTCATCCGCTCGCCCGCCACCGGGAAGCTCTCCCCCACGCGGCCGCCGCCGGCGCGGATCACGAGCGCAGGTCCGTGTGCGGTGACCTCGCCAAGCTCGACCGGCACCAACTCGCCGCTCTCGTCGATGCGGTACGTGGCGGTGACAGGATCCACCTCGCTCGACGGGCCCTCGCTGCGCAGGGAGGCGCCGCAGTTCTGGCAGAAGTTCGCGCCCTCGCCGCCTGCGTGGCCGCACTCGGGGCAATGCACCGCCATCGGCTCCAGCCTTCCTCAGGCGCCCCGCGGCGTGTCGGGGCGGCGCTCGGGGGTGTCCGCGGTACGACTCACCGCTACGCGCCGTCGGTCGCGGCGCCGGTCTGACGCCGGGCCAGGATCTCGGTGAGGTGCTCCACGTCCGCGCCGGTGATGATCTGCTCGCCGTTGCCGTGCCGCTGCTGCAGGCGGTTGACGAGCTCGGCGCGCAGGATGTCGATCTTGCCGTGCAGGATGCGCCGCCGGTAGGAGATGTCGGTCTCCTCGTCGGTGAGCTCGCGGATCAGGTTCTTCAGCTCCGCGTCCGAGAGCGAGCCGAGGTCGGGAAAGGTGTCCATGCGGGCGGTGCTCCTCTCGGGGGTGTCTTCGCGCCTGCGGGCGGCGCCGGTCCGGTTTGCGACCCCACTATAGCCCAAACGTCAAGCTGAGCTTTAGGGCTCACCCGGGGTGGGTCCCAGAGCCCGGCCGTCGCGCACGTACAGCACCGAGGCGGCGAGCGCGAGCGCGAGACCGACGTACAGCAGCACCGCCCCGAGCCCTTCGAGGCCGACCATCGCGAAGAAGAACGCCCCCATCAGCGGCGCGACGGAGAGGCGCCCGGGCCAGTTGATGCGCAGCTGCACGCCGTGCGCGAGGCCGTAGCGCGCGAGCGCGAGCATCGTCAGCTCGCGCACCACCAGCACCGCGAGCGCCCACCGGGGCAGCAGCGCAAAGTGCCAGCAGACCACGACCCCGGAGATCGCGAGCAGGCGGTCGGTGAGCGGGTCCATCAGCGCCCCCAGGCGGCTGTACTGGCGGGTCACGCGGGCGGCGATCCCGTCGGCGTAGTCGCCCCACCCGATCACCGCGAACAGTACCGCGGGCAGCGTGCCCACGCCGTCGGAGCTCGAGAGGGCCAGCACCAGGAACACAGGGATCAGCGCGAGCCGCAGGAAGCCGATCGCGTTGGGGACCGTCCACGGCCGCAGCGGCTGGCCGGCGGCTGTCTCGGGCGGCGGCGGGCCCGAGCGGTCGAGGCCGAACAGACGCCTCGCGGTGAGCCGGCCGGGTGCGCTCGGAGCGCCGTCGGCTCCTCCAGGCGTGGGCTTCTCCGCGTCCCGCTTGCGCTTCAGGGCAGGCCCCGCCACAACTCGTCCACCGCTCCCACCAGCACGTCCGCCGCGGCGCCCAGCGGCAGGCCGGGAGCGCTCTGGCGACCGCGGCGCAGCTGCACCTCGACCTCACCCGACTCCAGGGACTTCCGTCCCACGGTGAGCCGCAGCGGGCAGCCGAGCAGCTCGGCGTCGGCGAACTTCTCCCCCGTCCCCACGTCGCGGTCGTCGTAGAGCACCTCCACCCCGCCCGTGCGCAGCGTCTCATACAACCCGTCGGCCGCGTCGCGCTCGGGGGTGCCGGGGCGGCCGAGCGCCACGAGATGCACCGCGAACGGCGCCAGCGCACGGGGCCAGGAGATGCCGTGCTCGTCGGCGTACTGCTCGACGGCGGCGGCGACAATGCGTGCGGGGCCGATCCCGTAGGAGCCCATCCAGATCGGGTGCTCCTCGCCGTGCTCGTCGAGGTAGCGCGCCCCGAGCGGCTCGGAGTAGCGGGTGCCGAGCTTGAAGATGTTGGCGATCTCGATCGCGGGCTCGACTGTGAGCGGCTGCTCGCCGAGCGCGTAGCCGCCGTCCACCTCGCGGATGTCGGGGTGCTGCAACGCGACCTCGAGGTTCGCGGCGTAGCCGTCGGCGAGCGCCACGCGGTCCTCGCCGGCGGGGCAGGGGGCCATGTACTCGTGAGCGCCACTGCCGCCCATCATCCCGACGTCGCCCTCGACGCGGTAGAAGCGCAGGCCGGTGCGCTGCATGATCCGGTCGTACGCCCCCACCTGCCGGTCGTAGCTCACCGCGAGCCCGGCGGCGTCGCGGTCGAAGGTGTAGGCGTCCTTCATCACGAACTCGCGCGTGCGCAGCACTCCCGCGCGCGGGCGGGGCTCGTCGCGCTCCTTGACCTGGAAGTGGTAGAGCGCCAGGGGCAGGTCGCGGTAGGAGCGCACGAGCTGGGCGACGTGGAAGGTGACGGCCTCCTCGTGGGTCATCGCCAGCACGAGCTCCGAGCCCTTGCGGTCGGTGAGCTTGAAGAGCTCCTCGATCTCGAGGCGCCCGGTCCTGCGCCACGGCTCGGCCGGCTGCAGCACAGGCATCAGCATCTCCCGCGTGCCGATCGCGTCCATCTCCTCGCGGATGATCGCGACGACGCGCTGGTGCACGCGCCAACCGGCGGGCAGCCACGTCCACATGCCGGCCCCCATCTGCCGCACGAGGCCGGCGCGCACCATCAGCTTGTGCGAGATCGCCTCCGCGTCGGCTGGAGCCTCCTTCTCGGTGGGCAGCAGGTACTCGGTGAGACGGGTCACGACGGGGGAGCCTAGTGCACGCGGCCGCTCGCACTCGAGCCTCTGATAGAACAGCGACCACCTACCGAGCGTCCCCGAAGAGAGAGAAGGAGCCCCCGATGGCCTACACAGTTCCGCCGCTCCCCTACGCGTACGACGCGCTGGAGCCGCACATCGACAAGCAGACAATGGAAATCCACCACGACAAGCACCACCAGGCGTACGTGGATAAGGTCAACGCCGCGCTGGCGGGCACGCCGCTTGAGAACACGCCGATCGAGGACGTGCTGAAGGATCTGAGCCAGGTCCCCGAGGACAAGCGCACGGCTGTCAAAAACAACGGCGGCGGCCACTACAACCACACGCTCTTCTGGGAGAACATGAGCGCCGACGGCGGCGGCGCCCCCGAAGGCGCGCTGGCGGCAGCGATCGACGCGGCCTTCGGCTCGTTCGCGGACCTCCAGGCGAAGGTGAAGGAAACAGGCGTCAACCAGTTCGGCTCCGGCTGGTCGTGGCTCGTGCACGACGGCTCGGGCCTCGCGGTCGTGGGCAGCGCCAACCAGGACAACCCGATCTCAGCGGGCAAGACTCCGCTGCTCGGCGTGGACGTATGGGAGCACGCCTACTACCTGAAGTACCAGAACCGCCGCCCCGACTACCTCGACGCGTGGTGGAACACGGTGGACTGGGCGACGGTGGCCGCGCGCCTCAGCGCCGTGTAAAGCGCCTGCCAGCGACGGGCGAGGCCGTCTCCAGCATCGACTCGAGCACGGCGTCGGCCTCCTCGTCGTTCTCGGCCGCGGCGGCCTCTAGCGCGGCCATCCGCTCGGGAGTCATCTGCGTGTCGTCCTCGTTGGCGGCGAGCCACTCCCGCGCCTCCGCGGCGGCGGCCTCGTCGCGCTGAACGGTCTTCCCCGCGGCGTAGTAGCGGTCGATCTCCTTGAACAGCTCGTCGACGAGCTGCTCGGTGGGGACCTTCTTCAGCGGCTCGCCCTTGGAGTAGATCATCCCCATGTCTTTGGCCCCGGTGATGCCGAAGTCGGCGTGGCGCGCCTCGCCGATGCCGTTCACCGCGCAGCCGAGCACGGAGACCTCGATCGGATCCTCGTACGCTTCCAGGCGCCGCTCGACCTCCGCGACCACGGAGTCCATGTCGAACTGCAGGCGCCCGCAGGTGGGACAGGCGATCAGATCGGGCCCGCGCTCGCGCAGCTTCAGCGCCTTCAGGATCTCCCACGCGACCTTGACCTCCTCCTCGGCGTGGAAGGTGGAGAGCGAGATGCGGATCGTGTCCCCGACGCCGTCGGCGAGCAGGGTGCCGAGCCCGACCGCAGACTTCAGCGAGCCCGCCCACTTCGTGCCGGCCTCCGTCACCCCGAGGTGCATCGGGTAGGGGACGCGCTCGGCGAGCAGGCGGTTGGAGGCGATCGTGTTGGGCACGGAGGTGGACTTCATCGAGACCTTGAAGTCGTAGAAGTCGAGGCTCTCCATCAGCGCGACGGTCTCAAGAGCCGCGGTGACAAGCGCCTGCACCGGGTCGTCGTACTCGAGCTGGCGCAGGTGCTTGGGCAGCGAGCCGGAGTTGACGCCGACGCGCAGGGGCGTCCCCCACTCGCGGGCGAGCGCGACCACCTCGGCGACCTTGTCGGGCCCACCGATGTTGCCGGGGTTGATCCGCACGCAGTGGGCGCCGGCCTCGATCGCCTTCAGCGCGAGCGTGTGGTTGAAGTGGATGTCCGCGATCACGGGGATCGGCGACTGGGCGACAATCGTCTTGAGCGCCTCGACGTCCTGCTCGCGGGGCACGGCGACGCGCACGATGTCCGCGCCGGCGTCGGCGACCTTCAGGATCTGCTCCATCGTCGCCGCGAGGTTCGCGGTCTCGGTCTTGGTCATCGTCTGCACGGCGACGGGCGCCCCGCCGCCGATCAGGACGCCTCCCACAGTGATCTGCCGCTCCGAGGCCATATACGGTGATTCTACGATGACGCGAGCCCCCTCCGAGGTTTACGCGACCGCGCACGGCCCGCTGGCCCGCCTGGCCTCCCCCTACGCGGCCCGCGCCCGCCAGCGCCGCCACGAGCGCTTCTTCGCGCTGACCCGCCTGCCCGAGGGCGCACGGGTGCTCGACGTGGGCTGCGGCGCGCTCGGCCTGCGCGTCCTGGAGCCAACCCTGAACATCACCGGTGCGGACCTGGCCGAGCGCCCGGACTACCCAGGGCCATTCGTGCAGGCCGACGCAACCGAGGGTCTTCCGTTCGCGGACGGCGAGTTCGACCTCGCGTACTGCAGCAGCGTGATCGAGCACGTCCCGCCGGAGCGCCGGGAGGCGTTCGCGGCCGAGCTGAAGCGCGTGGGCCGAGGCTGGTTCGTGCAGACGCCGGCGTTCTCCTTCCCGATCGAGCCACACGCGCTACTACCGGGCGCCCACTGGCTGCCGCGAGCGCTGCGCAAGCACTACTGGCGTCTGGGAGCCGCCGGGGAGTGGGAGGAGATCGAGCTGCTGCGCCGCGGGGAACTCGAAGCGCTATTCGGCCCGGCGCTGCCCGAGCGGTGGGGCCCGCTCGTCAAGAGCTGGGTTTGCGTCAACCCCCCAGGCGGCTGATGTCGTTGCTGACCCCATTGATGACGAGGAAGGCGAGCAGCACGATGCCGATCGAGCCGAAGCGCCACATCGCGGCGAGCGAGACCCGCCGGCCGCGGACCTTCTCGGCCACCGACCACAGGACGTGGCCGCCGTCGAGCGGCAGGAAGGGGAAGAGGTTGATGACGGCGAGCACGAGCGAGACGAGGCCGAGGATGGCGAGCGCATAGCCCGGCCCGGCGACGACTGCTTCCTGGGTGAACACGGTGATCCCCACGATGCTGTGGAATTCGTGGCGGACCTTCGCGCTGGTGAAGGCGTGGCCGATGTTGGTGAGCGTGTGGGCGGTGATCCCCCACATCTCGCCGAGCGCGGCCCCGGCGGCCGCCAACGGACCGTAGCGCTTCGCGGCGGCCCCGAAGTCGAAGCCGATCAGCATCCGGTCCAGGGGCGCGGAGTAGCGGGGGTAGACGGAGAGCCGGACCACGTGTCCCGCGCGCTTGACGGTGATCTGCACCGGCGTCGCGGCGCGGCAGCCCGCGCGCGGCGTCCCGGCGCAGCGGTGGGCGCCGATCGCCCGGATCGCGGACGTGACGGTCACGGGCCGCCCATCAATGGCGAGGATCCGATCGCCGATCGCGAGCGCGCCGTAGGCGGGCTGCGCCTTCTCGATTGCCGCCACCGTCGTGCTCGGGACGCGCGTGTGGATCGAGGGGTTGAGGTTTTCGAGCGTGGTGGTGCCGTCGAGGCTGCCGGAGAAGAGGATCGCCCAGAACAGCAGGAACGCGATCAGCAGGTTCACGCCGGGGCCGGCGAGGATCACGACGATGCGCTTCCACGGCGGCTGGTTGTAGTAGGCGCGCCGCGCGACGTCGGGCTCGAGCCCCTCAAGTTCCTGCGGGCTCATGCCGGTGATCTTCACGAACCCCCCCGCGGGGATCGCCCCGATCATGTACTCGGTCTCCCCCCTGCGCACCCCCATGAGCTTCGGGGGAAAGAACAGCGAGAAACGCTCGACGCGCATCCCGACCGCCTTGGCGACGGTGAAGTGCCCGAGCTCGTGCAGGACGATCAGTGCGGCGATGCCGAGGATGGTGAGTACCCAGCTCATGCGTCTCAGTGTGGCAGGCGATGGCGATACTTCAGTCGGGTGGCGCAGTGGCCAGCAGCCCTTGGGGTCCCAGAACGTGTTTGAGAACGATCGGCACGCCCGGATGCGCCCCTGGACACGGCGCTGGATCGCCACGTGCCGGCTTGCCCGTGCCACCAGCACGGGCTTCACCGACCCGCGTCGCCCAGCTTGGTCCAGGAACGCCCCGGACGCACCGCCTGTTCTCAAACACGTTCTCTGCGATCAGACGACCGTCAGCCGGAGCTTGGGATCGAGCCTACGCAGATCGTCGGGGTCGCTCGTCACGATTCCCTGCCTGTGGCGGCGGGCGCAGACCGCAACGCTTGCGTCGATTGCGTCGCTGCAGTTCCGAAGTCCAAGCAGCAGGCCCACCACACGCGCGGTCTGGTCATCGAGGGGCACGATGCTCGTGCGATCGTGCTTCAGCAGTCGCGCCAGGCGCGTTTGGCGGCGGGGATCTCTGAACACCTGCGCAAGCACACCTGCGGGAATGTGCAGAGTTGCGCCGGGCTCAGCGACGGCCCGCTGGAGCAGCGCGCGTACACGCTCGTCACCACGCTCCAGCGCGATCAGGGCACCGGCGTCGAGAGTGAGTCCCTTCAATCTGGATCGGACAGGGCGAGAGCGGCGTCCGCCCAGGCGTATGCCTCGGCGCTGGGCTCGCCATACTCGGCGATCAGTTCCGCGACAAGCTCGGCGAGGGCGTTCTCATCCTTCCCCTGCTCGGGGCGGGGCTTTGCGAGCGCGTCGAAGAGCGCGGCGGAGATGTAGCCGGACACGCTCGCAGCCTCGCCTCGGGCAACGGCTTCCCGCACCTGCTCGACCTGTTCAGGGGGCAGGGAGACTGTGATCTTCGCGACCTTGGTCATACTGGGATCATACCAGGCCGGCGGACGTAGGAGGACAGGACAGGTGGGTGGCACAGGAGCTTCGTGATGGGATGTTGGATGTAGGGCCATACCCTCTATATCCGACACCCCGTGGCGAGTGGGACAGAGGTCACTGGCAAGCTGGAAGCACCGCGAGATTCGGACGACCTCACCCCAGCGCCGCGACGGCCTCGGCGGCGAGCGCGCGGGCTTCGCGGTCGGCCTCGTAGAGCGACTCGAACGCGCGCACAGGAGCGGCTGGGAGCGCAGTGAGCGTCCGCTCGATCACGGCGGGGATCCCGTTGAAGGCGAGGCGCCCCTCCGTGAAGGCGTGCACCGCGATCTCGTTGGCGGCGTTCAGCACGCACGGCGCCGTGCCCCCCGCGCGTGCCGCCGCCCGCGCCAGATCCAGGCAGGGGAACGCCTCGAGGTCGACCGCCTCGAACGTCAGCTCGCCGACGCTCACAAGGTCCAGTGGTGCAATCGGGAGGTCCACGCTCTCCCCGCCGTGCAGCGCGTAGGAGATCGCCACACGCATGTCGCGCGGGCCGATGTGGGCGAGCATCGCGCCGTCGGCGAGGTGGATCAGCCCGTGGACGAGCGACTGCGGGTGGACGACCACGTCGATGCGCTCATAGGGGGTGCCGAACAGGTGGTGGGCCTCCATCAGCTCCAGGCCCTTGTTCATCAGCGTGGCCGAGCCGATCGTGTTCATGCTCCCCATCGCCCAGGTCGGGTGGGCGAGCGCCTGCTCGACCGTCACCCCTTGAAGCTGCGCCCGCGTGCGCCCGCGGAACGGGCCGCCGGAGGCGGTGATCGTGAGCCGCTCGACCGCGCCGGGGGGCTGGCCCGCGAGCAGCTGGTGCAGGGCTGTGTGCTCGGAGTCCACGGGCACGATCTGCGCGCCGGTCGCCTCGGCGAGCGCGGTCACGAGCTCGCCGCCGACGACCAGGGACTCCTTGTTGGCGAGCGCGAGGTCGATGCCCTCGCCGAGCGTCGCCACGGTCGGCCCGAGGCCGGCGGAGCCGACGAGCGCGTTGAGCACGAGCTCGGCGCCGGACTCCACCACCAGCTGCACGAGGCCCTCGGCCCCGCCGAGCACCTCCCCCCCGCTCCACGCCTGCGCGGCGCGCGCGGCGGCGTCGGGCTCGACCAGCGCGATCCGCCCCACCCCGTGGGCGCGGGCCTGCTCGACGAGGGCCTCCCAGGAGCGCTCGGCGGAGAGGCCGACCAGCTCGAGCTCCGCGCTGCGGTGAACGATGTCCAGCGCCTGCGTGCCGATCGAGCCGGTGGAGCCGAGGATCAGGAGGCGCTTGGGCATCGGCACAGAGAGGTTTGGCGCGTGGGGAGCGCGGTGGACGGGCGTTCTGCGGGAGCGAGGTGCCTAGTGAACATAAGCCAACCAGATGTAGTAGCCGACGACCGCCGTGAAGAGCACCCCGTCGAGGCGGTCGAGCGCCCCGCCGTGGGCGCCGAACAGCCGTCCGGCGTCCTTCGCGCCGGCCTCGCGCTTGACGAACGACTCGAACAGGTCCCCGACGGGCCCGGCGAGGGCGATGCCGGCGCCCAACACCAGCGCGTGGGTGCCGGGCAGCCATTCCTGGTAGCGGCCGGCGAACCACACCGCGACGACTGCGCAGGTCATCCCGATCACCAGCCCCTCGACGGTCTTGTTGGGCGAGATCGAGGGCGCGAGCGGGCGGCGGCCGAACAGGCGCCCGCCGAGGTAGGCGCCGGTGTCGCCGAGGAAGGTGCCGACCAGGACGTCGATGACGATGCCCTCGCCGTGGGGCAGCTTGCGCAGCAGCACGGCGTGGGCGAAGGCGAGGCCGATCCAGAAGATCCCGAACAGCGTGAGGACCATCCCTCCGACGCTGGGGCGGCGCTGGGTGAGGGTCAGCGCGAACAGCAGGGGCAGCGCGGCGACCGCGGCGAGCAGCACCTGCGGGGGGCCTCCGTAAAGCGCGGCGGCGAGCAGGCCGGCGAGCGCGATCATACCCGCGAGACGCACCGGGTGGGCGCGGTCGTACATCGAGAAGAGCTCGTGCATGCAGACCGCTCCGAGCGCAAACACGCCGAACGCGAAGATCGCGCCGCCCTCGATCACGATGAACAGCGCGAACGCGATCGCGGGCAGCGCGGCGAGCAGGCGCGCGGCGAAGTCCGAGCGTTGGGGGGAGCTCATCGCCCGCCGAAGCGCCGCCGCCGCGCGCTGAACTCGGCGAGGGACTGCTCGAGCGCCTCGCGCGTGAAGTCGGGCCAGAGCTCCTCACGGAAGACGAGCTCGGAGTAGGCGGACTGCCAGAGCAGGTAGTTGGAGAGGCGCCGCTCACCGGAGGTGCGGATGATCAGGTCGGGGTCGTGCATCTCCGGCGCGTACAGGCAGCGGCGGAACTCCTCCTCGGTCTCACCTTCGAAGCGCCTGGCGGCGTCAAGGATCTCCGCGCGCCCGCCGTAGTTGAAGGCGACGAACAGCGTGACGGTCGCGTTGGCCGCGGTCAGCTCTTCGGCCCAGCGCATCTGCTCCACCAGCCCATCGGGCACCCCCTCGCGGCGGCCGATGAAGCGCATCCGCACGCCCTCGGCGTGCAGCTCGGGGGTCTCGTGGGCGATCCGCCGGGAGAACATCTCGAACAGCCCCTGCACCTCGGCGGCAGGGCGCGACCAGTTCTCGGTGGAGAAGGAGTACACCGTGAACTCCTCGATCCCAAACTCCACCGCGTCGCGCAGGCGCGCCTTGACGGCGTCGGCGCCGGCGTCGTGCCCCTCGTTCACCGGCACGCCGCGGGCGCGCGCCCAGCGGCCGTTGCCGTCGGTGATAATCGCGACGTACCTTGCCGCAGGCTCGGCGCCCGCCATCAGACCTCGAGGATCTCCTCTTCCTTGGCCTTGAGCACAGTGTCGAGGTCGGCCACGCGGGCGTCGGTGAGCTTCTGCAGCTCGACCTCGGCGCGGTGCTCGTCGTCGGAGCCCGCCTCGCCGGCCTCCTTGAGCTCGCGCAGGTCGTGCATCACGTCGCGTCGCACGTTGCGGACCTTGATCCGCCCCTCCTCGATCAGGTGGCGCACGACCTTGACCAGCTCGCGGCGGCGTTCCTCGGTGAGCTCGGGCACCGCGAGGCGCACGACGGAGCCGTCGTTGGACGGGTTGAGGCCGACGTCGGACTCGTTGATGGCCTTCTCGATGAACTTGATCGAGGACTTGTCGTAGGGCTGCACGGTGAGCAGGCGCGCTTCGGGCGCGGAGATCGTCGCGAGCTGGTTCAGCGGGGTGGGAGCGCCGTAGTAGTCGACCACGACGCGCTCCAGTAGAGCCGGGCTGGCGCGGCCGGTGCGCACGGTGGCGAGTTCGTGCTGGGTGGCCTCGACGGACTTGGCCATCCGCGCGCCCGCGTCCTCGAGCAGCTCGTCGATCATCTCAGCGGCCATCGGAGCCCTCCTCCTCGCTCGGCATTGTCGCTACCACGGTGCCCACGCGCTCTCCAGAGATTATCCGCGAGATGTTGTGCTCGTCGTCCATGTTGAAGACGTTGAGCGGCATCCCGTTCTCCATACACAGCGCCAGGGCGGTGGAGTCCATCACGCGCAGGCGGCGCTCCAGCGCCTCCATGTGGGTGATCTCGGGGATGAACTGCGCGGTGGAGTCGAGCGCGGGGTCGGCGGTGTAGACGCCCTGGACGCCGTTCTTGGCCATCAGGATGATCTCGGCGTGGACCTCCGCGGCGCGCAGGGCGGCGGCGGTGTCGGTGGTGAAGAACGGGTTGCCGGTGCCGCCCGCGAAGATCACGACGCGCCCCTTCTCCAGGTGGCGCATTGCGCGGCGGCGGATGTAGGGCTCGGCGACCTCGGAGATCGCCAGGGCGGACTGCACGCGGGTGTCGGTGCCGGTCTTCTCCAGGGCGTCCTGCAGCGGCAGGGCGTTGAGCACGGTGGCGAGCATCCCCATGTAGTCAGCGGTCGCTCGGTCCATCCCGGCGGCGGCGCCCTTCATGCCGCGGTAGATGTTGCCGGCGCCCACCACGATCGCGACCTGCACCCCCTGGTCGCGCACCGCGCTCACCTGCCGCGCGACGGCGGCCACGCGCGCGGGGTCGGTACCGAACTCGAGCCCCCCCATCAGCGCCTCGCCGGAGAGCTTCAGGAGGATGCGTTTGAAGACAGGTGCCACGGTCGCAGAGAGCCTACAGTTTGCATTTGGGGCGCATCCGCGCGGGTGGGTGCTTCGGCGATCGCGAGTGGGTGCTGGCCGAAACGGGGATGCTGGTCGATTCGGGGATGCGAGCGAAGCGAGTGTCTCCCGAATCGGTCGGAGGCGAGTGTCTCCCGGCTTCGGTCCTCCATGCCCCACCGCCGCGGCGGGTGAGGTCTACTGGCCCACTGCAAAGCGCACGAAACGGCGTACGACCACGTTCTCGCCGGTCTTGGCGGTGAGCTCGTCGCGCAGCTGCTGGACGGTCTTGCCCTCGAACTTGGGGTTGTGCAGCTCCTGCTCGAGCAGCACGATCGTCTCGTACCACGCGTCGAGCTTGCCGGCGAGGATCCGCTCGCGCACGTTCTCGGGCTTGTCCGCTGCCTCCTGCTCGTAGATGCGGGCCTCGGCGTCGCGCCGCTCGGCGGGCACGTCCTCGCGGCTGACGTAGGCGACGGTGGGAGAGGCGGCGATCTGCATCGCGACGTCACGGGCGAAGCCGGTGAAGTCCTCGTTGGTGGCGACGAAGTCGGTGTTGCAGTCGACCTCGATCAGCACCCCGACCCTGGCGCCGGGGTGGACGTAGGCCTGCACCGTCCCCTCGGTCGCGGTACGCTCGCCGAGGTCCTGGATCTTCTTGCCCTGGCGCAGGCGCAGGAGTTCGATCGCTTTCTCGAGGTCCCCCGCGGCCTCGGTGAGAGCCTTCTTGCAGTCCATCATCCCTGCACCGGTACGGTCGCGCAGGGCCTTCACGTCTTTGGCGCTGACCTCGACCGCGCTCATGGTGCGCTCGCCTCCGTCTCGACGGCCGCTCCGTCCCCGTTGCCCTGGGGCTCGACCGGCGGAGGCGCGGCACCTTCGGGAGCCGGCTTCTGCGGGGCGGGCGAGACCGGCTCGGCTGCCGCCTCGGGCGCGGCGGGCGCGGGGCTCTCTGCCACCGGCTCGGGCGTCACCTCGGTCGCAGCAGCCTCGGGGCTTTCCGCCGCTGGCGCCACTGCGGGCTCGGGCACGGCCTGGGCCTGCGCGGGGTCCGTCGGCGCCGGCTTCTGGGGTGCGGGCGCGGCCTGCGCGGGCGGAGCCGGCTGTGCCGGGGCAGCAGCCTCGGCGGCCGCTGCAGCGGCCGCCTGCGCGGCGAGGCGCTCCTGGGCCTGCTGTGCAGCCTGTTCCTCGGCCTCGCGGCGGGCGGCGTCTTCCTCGGCTTCGCGCTTGGCGCGGGCCTCAGCCTCGACGCGGGCGCGCTCCTCGGCTTCCTGGCGGGCGCGTTCCTCCTCGGCGCGGAAGACGTTGCGGCCCTCCGCGACAACGTCGCCGATCGCGCGGGTGATCAGCGAGCAGGAGCGGATCGCGTCGTCGTTGCCGGGGATCACGAAGTCGATGCCGTCGGGGTCGCAGTTGGTGTCGACGAGGCCGATGATCGGGATCCGCAGCCGCTGCGCCTCGTGCACGGCGATCTCCTCGGTCTTGAGGTCGATCACGAACATCGCGTCGGGGACGCGCTGCATGTCTTTGACCCCGCCGAGGTTGGCGCGCAGCTTGGCGAGGTCCGCCTGCCGGGCCATCCGCTCGCGGGTGGGCAACAGCGCGAGCTGGCCCTCGGCCTCGAAGCGTTCGAGGTCGTGCAGGCGGCGGATGCGGAGGTTGATGGTCTGGAAGTTGGTCAGCAGCCCGCCGAGCCAGCGGTGGTTGACGTAGGGCATCCCGGCGGCTGTGGCGACATCGCGGACGGTGTCGCGAGCCTGCTTCTTGGTGCCGACGAACAGCACCGTCCCGCCGCGGTGGGCGAGGGTGCCCGCGAACTCTCGGGCCTGCTCGAGCAGCACAGCGGTCTTGAGCAGGTCGATGATGTAGATGCCGGCGCGCTCGCCATGGATGAAGCGGCGCATCTTGGGGTTCCAGCGGCGCGTCTGGTGGCCGAAGTGAACGCCGGCCTCCAGCAGTTCCGCGATTCCGACTTGAGCCACGGTGTTGCTCCTTATGAGTATTCCTTGGTGGGTGGTGCTGCGTATCCGTGTGGCGGGAGGCGGACTCACAGGGAGATGACCGGCGCAGGCCGGTGTCCTGCAAGCAGGGCCGCGATCCGTGCTCCACTACGGGTCGAGGACGATTGACCGGTCAGGATAGCCCAAACCCCCTCCGACCGGCCTGCCAGCCATCCGGGATCCGTGCGCTACCGACCCTCGGCGCGCTGAAGGGCAGCGGCGAGGTCGGCCGGCAGCGGCGAGCGCAGCTCCAGCGGCGCTCCCGTGAAGGGGTGCTCGAACGCCAGCCGGGCGGCGTGCAGGAACTGGCGCTCCAGGCCGAGCATGCCGGCGGTCCCGTACTCGGGGTCCCCGGCGACTGGGTGGCCAATCGCCTGGAGGTGCACGCGGATCTGGTGGGTGCGCCCGGTGTCGAGCCGCACGCGCAGCAGCGAGTACTCGGGCAGGGCGCGCTCGAGCTCGAAGCGTGTGCGCGCCTCGCGGGGGAAGTCCCCGCCGACGGCCTTGCGGGTGCGCACGCGGGGGTCGCGCCCGATCGGGGCCTCGATCGTGCCGCTGCGCGCGGGGGGGCGGCCCTCCACGAGCGCGAGGTACTCGCGCTCGACGCGCCGCTCGCCGATCGCGCGCTGCAGCAGCCGGTGGGCCTCCTCGGAGCGGGCGACGACGAGCAGGCCGGAGGTCTCGCGGTCCAGGCGGTGCACGATCCCGGCGCGCTCCGGCTCCCCCCCGGCCGCGACGCCGGCGAGCAACTGGGAGAGCGTGCCCTCGCGGTGCCCGCGGGCGGGGTGTACGACGAGGCCGGCGGGCTTGTCGACGACGAGCAGGTGCTCGTCTTCGTAGACGATCTCGAGTGGGCTCCCACCCGCCGTAGTCATGGCGCGCGTGACCGGTCGCCCGCGGGGCGCTCGATCACGAGCAGCAGGATCAGGACCCCCAGCGTGATCGAGACGTCGGCGAGGTTGAAGGGGGGCCAGCCGAGGGGGAGCTTGACGAAGTCGGTGACCGACCCCTCGCGCAGGCGGTCGAGGATGTTCCCGAGCGCACCCCCGAGCAGCATCCCCGTGGGCAGCCAGATCCACTGCCGCGCGGCGTGGCGCGCGAAGTAGGCGAGCAGCGCGAGCAGCGCGAGGCCGATGACGATCGTGACGACGACGTGGTCGCCGGGCAGGAAGCCGAAGGCGACCCCGTGGTTGCGCGTGTCCACCAGCTCGATCCCGGGCAGCACCCGGCGTTCTTCGCCGGGGACGATCGAGTGCCGCACGGCGCCCTTGGAGAGCTGGTCGAGGACGACGACGGCGAGGGCGACGAGCGCGACACGGGTCCAGGGGGAGGCCCCCAGCGACCGTCGGGCGCTCGCGCCAGGGGGAGAGCCCGGCGAGGGGGCGGGACTCGCCTCAGACCGAGGGTCGCGGGGGGAGGTCAACCGCCGATGATGCCCTGCACGACGACGCTGTTGAGGATCTCGAGCACGACGATCGCGATGATCGGGCTGAAGTCGAAGGCCCCCATGCCGGGGATGACGCGGCGGAAGATCCGCAGGAACGGTTCGCAGACGTCGCGCAGGAAGCCGATCACGGCGCTGGAGGTGCGTGAGTAGGGAATGCGCACGCCCAGGACAGGTAGCCACCCCAAGACGATGTGGGCGAAGATCAGCAGGATGTAGACGTAGATCAGCGTCGAGAGGTAGTTGGCGACTTCCGTGCGAGCGGAGGCGAGCAGGAGCGTCATCGGCCACTCCCCCGCCGCGGCGGCCCACCACGCCGCCCGCCCGCCCCTCGGCGCCGCAGCACGGCGTCGAGCGCCTCGCTGAACGCGGCGCGGACCCCCCCACGCTCCAGGGCATCCACTCCGCGCGCGGTGAGCCCCCCCGGGGAGGAGACCTCGCGGCGCAGGGCGAGCGTGTCGTAGTCGCGGCGGCGCAGCAGCTCCGCCGTGCCGGCGAGCGTCTGCACCACGAGCCGGGCGCCCTCGGCGGCCGGGATCCCGCGGCGCACACCGGCGTCGATCTGGGCCTCGGCGACGAGCGCGACGTAGGCGGGGGCGCAGGACATGAGCCCCATCGCGACGTCCACGAGCGCGTCGTCGAGCACCACCAGGGAGCCGAGCTCGGCGAACAGCTCGCGCACCTGCTGGTCGAAACGGGGACCGATTAGGGAGACACTCGCTGCGCTCGCATCCCCGAATCGGCCAGCGCCGAAGGCGCGTGTCTCCCGGCTTCGGTCGGGGCCCCCGTCTCCGCTGAGCGCTTCCCTCTCCCGCTCTGGGTCGGCCGCCTGCACGACGGCCCCCTGGCGGACCTCGACGGGCAGCGAGGGCATGAAGCGGTAGACGGGCCGCTCGGGGTACGCCTCCTTCACCGCGTCGAGGGGGGTGGCGGCGAGAATCGAGGCGACCGCACGGGCGTGGGGTGCGACCTCCTCGGCGACGCGGTGCAGCTGGGCGGGCTTGTGGCAGAGCACCACGAGCTCGGCGCGCCGGGCGACCTCGGCGTTGCTCGCGAGCGCCTCCCCCCCGGTCTCCTTGGCCAACGCAGCCGCGCGGGCGGCGAGCGGATCGAAGCACAGCACCGGCCGCCCCCACCCACGCGCGAGCGCGCGCGCCATGTTGCCTGCTCCGATCAGTCCTATCTGCATAGCGGGCTTAGGCTACCGGGCATCCGGTCCGATCAAGGCCACGACGAGAAACTACGACTGGTTGAAGAAGCCCTTCTCGATTAGCCTCGCGCGCTCCTCGGCAGAGATCTCGACGTTGCGGGGCGTGAGCATGAAGACCTTGTCGGCGATCCGCTGCATCCCGCCGTCGAGCGCGTACGTGAGGCCCGAGGCGAAGTCGATCAGCCGCTTGGCGAGGTCGGTTTCGGTGCCCTGGAGGTTGAGTATCACCGGGATCGAGTCCTTGAAGCGGTCCGCGACCTGCTGGGCGTCGTTGAAGGACTTGGGGATGACGAGGTGGACACGAACGTCGCCGTTGGAGCGGGCGCCGACAGAGCGCAGGTTTGTCGTTGGGCTCCCCCCCGCGCGTGCGCGGGGTTCGTCCTCGGCGAAGATGTCGTCGACCTCGTCGCGGCGGCGGCGCAGGCGCTTGACGTTGGGCCGCTCGCGGTAGTGGTCCTCGAGCGCGGCCTCGTGGGGGGCGTCGTCCTCGTACTCGTCGTGGTACTCCTCGGCGAGGCCGAAGTACACGAGCGCACGGTGCCAGGAGTCGCGAAAGGCCATCAGGGGTCGTTGTTCGCTGAAACTGCGATTTTCCCTGCATATCCTAGCCGTCTGTGGTTTGGATAGTCGGTCATGCGTAGAGCGCGGTGCCCAGCCTGACTATCGTCGCGCCCTCCTGCACCGCGACGGGGTAGTCCTGGGAGGTCCCCATCGAGAGCTCGCGCAGGCCGTGGGCGTCGGCGAGCTCGCGAAGGGCGGCGAACCAGGGGCGGTTCGCCTCGGGCGTGGTCGCGAGCGGAGGCATGGTCATGAGGCCGACGACGGGGAACGTGGAGCGCTCGAGGTAGAGCGGCAGCTCCTCGGGGAGCACGCCGGCCTTGCCGGGCTCGCGGGCGACGTTGACCTGGACCAGCACCTCCAAGCCCAGGAGGGCGGCGTCGCGGTGGCGCTCGAGCGCCTGCAGGGCGGACTCGGAGGCGAGCGAGTGGATGAGGCGCACGTAGGGCACGACCAGCGGCACACGACGGCTCTGGAGCTGGCCGATGAAGTGCCACGCAAAGAGCTCGCCGTGGGCGGCCACCTTCGCCTGGAGATCCTGGGCGCGGTTCTCCCCCACGAGCCGCACCCCGGCGTGGGCGAGCGTGGGCAGGTCCTCCAGGGCGATGTACTTGGTGGCGGCGAGCACCTGCACGCCAGCGGGATTCCGCCCGGCACGGGCGGCGGCGAGGGCGATCCGCTCGCGCGCACGGGCGAGGTTCTCGCGCACGCGCTCAACGCTGACGTCGGCGATCAGCTCAACCATGCGACCCCGGCGTGGCGCCTATCCAGGACCCTCGCAGCGGCGAGAGCTCGGATCAGCTCAGCCACGCCACTCCCGCCTGGCGCCCCGCGCGGGGGCCTTCGCGGCGGTGGGAGAAGTAGCGCTCGTCGCAGATCGTGCACACGCCAACGTCCTCGATCCGCCGCACGCCGGCGGCGGCAAGGCGCTCGCGGGCGAGGCCGGGGAGGTCGAGGTTGCGCCCCTCGCCCCGCCGACCGGGCGAGCGCTCGCCGAACACGGCGTGTACCTCCTCGCCCACCTCGTAGCAGCAGGGACCCGCGCCGGGGCCGATCACGGCGGCGATCTCCCCCTCCCCACCGAGTTCGCGCACCGCGCGTACCCCCTCCTCGAGCACCCCGGTGGCGAGCCCGCGCCAGCCGGCGTGGAGCGCCGCGACGGCCCCCTTGGACCCGAGGACCACGGGCAGGCAGTCGGCGACCAGCACCATCACGCCGACCTCACGCAACGCAGTGGCGTGCCCGTCGGCGTCGATCGCCACGGCCTCCCCGCTCGGGTGGGCGGGATCCAATCCTCCGCTCACGCGCTGCACGACGGTGCCGTGGACCTGGCGGCTGGCGCACAGCCACCGCAGCCCAAGCTCCCCGCAGAGGCGGTCGCGCTCGCGGCGGCCGTGCTCGTGACCGGGACCGCGCGCGGTCGAGAGGTTGCCGTCGGTGCTGGTGGTGAACAGCGCATGCCCGCCGCCGGGGAACTCGAAGCGCAGCGGCGGAAGGGCCGTCTCGGCGCCGGCCGGCTCGGTCATTGCAGCAGCTCGACCGCGCAGCGCAGCGAGGGAGCGCGGGTCGACCGGCCATCAACCGTCAACAACGTCGCACCGAGAGCCTCAGCCAAGGCGACATAGGCGGCGTCGTACGGAGTGAGGTTGTGACGCAACTCCCAAATGCGGCCCATGAACGGTTGGTGGGACACCCTGACCAGACGCAAAGCGGCGAGGTCATCGAGCGCTTGCTGTACGCGATGTTCGCCGAGACGACCCGCACGCACGTCGCGACGCCAGGCACTGGCGATCTCGAGGTCGATGATCTCGGGGGCAAAGAGAATCTCCTCGTCGTCCATGCGGAGGTGTGCCCGCGCGCCGTAGGAGCCGTCGTCGCTCAGCGCCGAAGCGAGGAAAGACGCATCGACAACGATCACTACGAACGCGCGTCGCGATCGGCTCGCACGAGACGTGCGGCATGTTCAAATGACATGCTGCCACCGCTGCGCTCGCTCTCGATGCGATCGAACAGCTCCGTAAGAGTAGGCTTGCTCGCTTGCTCGGTCAGCTCGGCGAGCAGGTACGCCTGCAGCGACTGGCCTGCCGCGTCGGCTCGGTGGCGCAGGACGCGATGGACGTCGGGCGGGACGTTCTTGATCTGGACGCTGGGCACGCAGAACAGCATAGCGCCATTGTGGCGCCATACGCGATCGATGCGCCCATCGACCCCGGCCGGCGCGTCACATCCTTCACCGCAGCCGGAGTGCCGCCCGCAGCTGAGCCTCGCGCTCGTCTGGCAGTTCGCCGTCGAGGCGCATACGCAGGGTCTCTTCGAGGCGGCGGCCGATCTCGGGACCCTCGGGCACCCCGGAGGCGAGCAAATCGTCCCCGGTAATCCGCAGGCGCACGTGGCGGAGGTCTTCCAGCCAGCGGCGCGCAGCCCGGTGGACCGGAAGCTCAGACTGACTTCTGCAGAATGCTTTCGTCCTCGAGTTCCGCCGTGAACGCATCTTCGGTGGCTCCCAGCAGAGTCATATCCTCGAGCGCACCCGCCAGCGCGACCGCCTCCAACGGCGCACCCCGCACTACGTCGCGCAGCGCCGAGGGTGACCCGGCCGCCGGCAGCGTCTGGACCAGCCGGGGAACCGCCATCACCGTCGCCACGACGCGGTCGCGGTCCTCGGCGGGGAACTCCATGCGATCGAGGAACGCGACCAGCTCCGCGCGTGGATCGTCCTCAGCCCGCAGCGCGCCCACGAGCAGCAACGACGCGAGCAGCAGCAGGTCAGGCCGACACTCGGCGGGAAGCAGGACGAGCGCAGTACGCTCAAGCGTCGTTTCGGAGCGCAGCCATGGATGCAGCGCAGGGAGCACTTTGAGCACACGCATCACCATCACCGCGTAGAGCGCGGAGGTTTCGCTCAGCGCGAGCCGCAGCTCAGCGCCGAGGCGCGCACCGGAGACCGTGTCAAGCGCGTGTGCCGCGACCGCCTCCACGGCCAGGTCACCCGTGTGCCTCTCGATGGTGAACCCAAGCCGCGCGTAGTAGCGCGCGAGGCGCAGCAGACGCGTGGGGTCGTCGAGAAAGCTCCGATCGTGCAGGACGCGCAGCCGGCCGGACGCGAGGTCCGCAAGCGCATGGTCGACCGCGCGCAGACCGCTCTCAGCTTGATCCACGCCGCCGAGCTGCACCGCAATCGCGTTCACCGTGAAGTCCCTTCGGAGCAGGTCCTCCTCGGGCGTCCCCGGGCGCACGTCGGGAAGCGCCCCGGGCGCCGGGTAGGACTCCGCGCGCCGACTTGCGACGTCGATCCGTCCCCCGTCCCACTCGACGCGCGCCGTGCCGAAGCGCTCGTGCGCGACCGCCGCGGCCGGTCCATCGAGGCGGGCGGCGAGCTCGTGGGCGAAGGCCGCCGCGTCGGCTGCCACCACCACGTCGAGCTCGCGGGGAGTCAGCCCGAGCAGCAGATCGCGCAAGGCGCCCCCAACCAGCTCCACGTCGCCCCGTTCAGCCGCCAAGCCGAGCAGCCCTGGACCACCCCGCAGCCTGCGCAGAGCGCTCACCACCTGCTCGCCGCTGACCGGCCCTTCGCCGCGGGCCCTCTCGTGATGGATGAATCTCGCCTGTCTCGTCAAGCCGCCGAAAATGAGCTCTCCGAGCACACCTCCTTCGCCTACGAGCTCACTGGTCATATCGCCGAAAATCTCCCTGCGTAGGGATTCTTCGGGCGTGTCGTCCTCAAACATGTTCCCTCGCGATGTCCCTTCAGCCGATTCGCACGGGCACACCGGCGGCAGCGAGGTACTCCTTGGCCTCCCCGACGGTGTGCCGGCCGTAGTGGAAGATCGACGCGCACAGCGCCGCGTCCGCGCCTGCGTGGAGGGCCTCGGCGAGGTGCGCCAGCTCGCCGGCCCCGCCGGAGGCGATCACGGGCACCCCCACCGCCTCGCTCACCGCGGCCGTCAGCCGCAGGTCGTAGCCGTCGGAGGTACCGTCGCGATCCATGCTCGTGAGCAGCACCTCCCCCGCCCCCCGCTCGGTCGCCTCGCGCACCCACTCCACCACGTCACGCCCGGTGGCGGTGCGACCGCCCGCGACGTACGCCTCCCACGTCGCCTCCAAGCCGAGGTCAGCACCCGCTCCGGAGCTCGCGCGGGCACCGTTCGTGGGAGCCGGGCGCACGTGCGCCCGGGCGTCGACGGCGAGCACCACGCACTGCGCGCCGAATACGTGCGCCAGCTCGTCGATCAGCTCGGGCCGCGCGAGCGCCGCGGAGTTCACCGAGACCTTGTCCGCCCCGGCGTCCAGCACCGCCTGGGCGTCCTGCACCGAGCGGATGCCTCCGCCGATCGTGAACGGCACGAACACCTCGTCGGCGGTGCGCCGCGCCAGCTCGACGATCGTCTCGCGCCGCTCGTGGGTCGCGGTGATGTCGAGGAACACGAGCTCGTCGGCGCCCTCGCGGTCGTAGTGGGCCGCCAGCTCCACCGGGTCCCCGGCGTCGCGGATGTCCACGAATTCCACGCCCTTCACGACACGGCCGCCGTCCACGTCCAGGCAGGGGATCACGCGCTTGAGGTGCACGCGCTCACGGTAGCGGTCGGACGCTTGAGTGGGCGGGCAAGCGGACCCGCCACACGTGCACTGCGCCCGGTTCCGCGCTGCGAACGCCGCTGGGGCCGCCTCGGGGCGGCCCTCATCCCAACAACTACTCCCCCAGTGCCGCGCGCGCCTCGGCCACTGTGAAGCGCCCCTCATACAGGGCCTTGCCGACGATCACGCCGTCGAGGCCGTCGAGGCGCTGGTCCTCGCGCAGGCGCGCGAGAGTGTCCAGATGCGCGAGCTCGCCGATCCCGCCAGAGAGGATCACGCTCCCCTCGCCGGCTGCCCGAGTGGCCATCACGGCGTCGTCTCGGCTGGGGCCGTCGAGCATCCCGTCGTGGTCGATGTTCGTGAAGACGAAGTGCTTCACCCCGCGACCGCCGTCGTGCCAGCGTTCGATCGCTTCACGGGCGGGCACCTCGGTGGCTTCGACCCAGCCGTGCGTGGCCACGTACCCGCCTCGAGCATCGATCGACACGAGGATTCGCTCATCGCCGTACGTGTCGATCGCGCGGTGGGGCAGCTCAGGCTCTGTGAAGGCCGCCGTGCCCAAGATCACTCGCGTGGCGCCTGCGTCGAAGGCCGCGGCGATGGCGTCGTCGGAGCGCAGCCCGCCGCCGTACTGCACGGGCAGGCCGAGCTCTCCGGCAATCAGCCGCAGGTGCCCCAGGTTGACCGCCGTGCCGCTCTTGGCACCGTCGAGATCGACGACGTGCAGGTAGCGAGCGCCTGCCTCCGCGAACGCGCGCGCGGCAGAGAGCGGGTCCTGGTCGTAGACCTTCTTCGCGTCGAAGTCGCCCTTGACAAGGCGTACCGCGTTGCCACCAAGGATGTCGATCGCGGGGTAGAGGATCACGACGCCAGAGGCACCTGCGCGGCTGCCGCAGCGGCGCAGAGGCCCACGAAGTTGCCCAGCAGCCGCAGGCCGTGGGTCGAGGACTTCTCCACGTGCGACTGCGCTCCATATATGTTGCCCCGGCCCACCACCGCGGGGAACGTCTCCCCGTACTCCGCCGTGGCGAGCACCACCTCGGGGTCCGCGGGGTGCGCCACGAAGGAGTGCACGTGGTAGAGGAACGTCGGGTCCGGCAGGCCCTCGCGCAGCGGGGTCGGGCGCTGCCAGGCGACCTCGCTCCAGCCGATGTGCGGCAGCTTCAGCGCGCGCGCCGCGCCGCCGCCGACCTCCAGACCGCGCACCTCCCCCCGCAGGAGCCCGAGGCCCTCCGCGCCGCCGTGCTCCTCGGAGCGCTCGAACAGCAGCTGCATCCCCATGCACGAGCCGAACACGGGCGTCCCCGCCGCCGCGCGCTCGCGCAGCAGCCCGTCGAGGCCGAGCTCGCCGATCGTTGCCATCGCCGCGGGGAACGCTCCCACGCCGGGGAGCACCAGGCCGTCGGCCGCGCGCAGCTCCGCGTGGTCGCGGCTCACGAACGCCTGTGCGCCGACGCGCTCCAGGGCCTTTTCCACCGAGCGGCGGTTGCCCATCCCGTAGTCCACGACCGCCACCCGCGGGGTCATCTCCGGCGCCCCGCTGCGTCCTCGGTCGCTCGTGTGCTCTTCTGCGCACAACGCGGGGTGGGTGGGATCCGACTTCCTTGTGAGGCTTGGCCCTGACCCCGCGGTGGGTATCCGGTCATCCGGTCAGCGTCCCCTTCGTGCTCGGCACCCCCGGCTCGGAGGGGTCGAGCGCGACCGCGGCGCGCAACGCCCGCGCGAACGCCTTGAAGGCCGCCTCGATCTGGTGGTGCGCGTTGGTGCCCGCCTGCACCTGCAGGTGCACCGTGAGCTTCGCGGCTGTGGCCACCGCGCGGAAGAACTCCTCGGTGAGCTCGTGCTCGAAGCCGCCGGTGGAGCCCGGGGGGAGGTCGGCCTCGAACAGCGTGAAGGGGCGCCCGGAGACGTCGATCGCGCAGCTCGCGCGCGCCTCGTCCATCGGCACCACGGCCGACCCGTAGCGCGCGATCCCCGCGCGGTCGCCCAACGCGGAGTCGAGCGCCCGGCCGAGCACGATCGCGGTGTCCTCGACGGTGTGGTGCGCGCCGGTCTGCAGGTCACCGGTGACCCGCACGTCGAGGTCCAGGCGCCCGTGGCGCGCCAGCAGGTCAAGCATGTGGTCGAGAAAGCCGACCCCCGTCGCCCGCGTGCCCGCGCCCGTGCCGTCGAGGGTCAGCTTCAGCGTGACGTCGGTCTCTCCCGTGCGGCGCTCAAGGGTGGCGGTGCGGCTCATGGCTCTTGATTCTCCCCCATGCCCCCCGCGCGCGCCTCCATCGAGCGCGCGTGCCACTCGAAGCCCTCCGCGCGGGCGACGGGCGCACCGGCCGCCGCGAGCTTGCGTGCGGCGGGCCCACCCACGGCGCCGAGCCGTACCTCCGCCTGGCGGCGGCGGAAGTGGCGCGGTGAGAGCCCCGAGGCGAAGCGCGCGGCGCCCGCGGTCGGGAGGATGTGGTTGGAGCCCGCCACGTAGTCTCCGAACGCGGTGCCCGCGGCCGCTCCCACGAACACGCAGCCGGCCCGGCGCACCTGCGGGGCCATCGCCTCGGGCTCGGCGCCGACCAGCTGGAGGTGCTCGGGGGCGTACTCGTTGGCGATCTCCACCGCGGCGCGCACGTCCGCGCTCTGCACCAACACGCACCGCGGCGCGTCCACGCCCGGACGGGGCGCCGCCGACCCACCGACCCCCGCCACCGCTCCAGTGGCCCCCACCGCCGCCGAGGCGTCCTGCGCCCTCAGCCGCTCCACCTCGGCCGCGAGCGCGTCCAGGGCGGCGGCGGAGGGGGAGAGCGCGGCCACGAAGCTCCCCGCCCCGTGCTCGGCCTGGGCGAGCAGGTCGAGCGCCAGCAGCCGCGGGTCGGCGTCGGCGCCGAGCACCACCAGCAGGTCGGAGGGGCCCGCGAACGAGTCGATCCCCACCACGTCGGAGAGCTTGCGCTTGGCTTCCTGCACGTACACGTTGCCGGGGCCCACGACCACGTCCACGCGCTGCACCGTCTCCGTCCCGTACGCCAGCGCGGCGACGGCCTGGGCGCCGCCCATGCGGTAGACCCGCTCCACCCCGAGCAGGCGGCAGGTGCCGAGGATCAGGGGGTCCACCTGCCCGTCGCGCCCGGGCGGGGAGCACACGACCACGTCCAGCACCCCGGCGGCGCGGGCGGTGACGACGCCCATCACGGCGGTGGAGGGGTACGGAGCGCGCCCCCCCGGCACGTACACCGCGGCCGAGTCGACGGGCAGCTCGCGCACCGTGACGGAGTGGCCCTGGGGCAGGCGTACGGACACGTCGCCCCCGACTCCGGCCTGCGCGACCGCGGCGACGTTGGCGATCGCCACCTGCAGGCCCGCCACCACCTCCAGGGGCAGTTGCACGATCGCCTCGTGGAGCTCCTCCGCGGGGACCACCAGCGGCCGCGGGGGCGCCCCGGCGAGGTCAAGTTCGCGGGTGTACTCGAGCACCGCCTCGTCTCCCTCGTGGGCGACCACGGCGAGGATTTGCGTGACCACGTCCCGCGCGTCGCCGGGCGGAGGGGCCAGCTTGCGCAGGCGCTCCGCCACCGCGGCGGGGCCGCTCAGCAGCCGCCCGCGGGCGTCGTAGCCGTCCGGCGGCTCGCGCGCGTCCAGGCGCTCAACTCGCACGCAACCGCTCCAACAGGTCGTCGATCGCGGCCGCCTTGAGCTTGTGGGCGACAGGGTTGGCGATCAGGCGAGCGGTGCACTCGAAGAGCGACTCGCGCACCTCGAGAAGGTTCTCGCGCAGCGTGGTGCCGGTCGCGGTGAGGTCCACGATCGCCTCGACGAGCCCGGTGAGCGGGGCGAGCTCGACGGAGCCCTTGACCTCCACGATCTCCGCCTGGCGGCCGGTCTCCTCGAAGTGGCGCGCGGCCGTGAGGGGGTACTTGGTGGCGACCCGCACAACTCCCAGCCGGCGCAGCGCCTCCTCCGCGGGGTCGGGGTCGCCGGCGACAGACGCCAACACCATCGTGCACCGGCCGTAGCCAAGGTCGAGCAACTCGTAGACCTCGCGACCGGTCACGGAGCGACCGACCCCGCCGACGCCGCCGAGCGCGCGCTCGGCCAGCACGTCCTTGCCGGTGATCCCGAGGTCCGCAGCGCCGGCCTCCACGTAGGTCGGCACGTCGGAGGGGCGCATCGTGATGACCCCGATCTCCGCGAACAGCAGCCGGCGGTCGTTGGAGCGCAGCTCCTCGGTGTCCACCCCCAGGCCGGTCAGCAGCGCGACCGTGTCCTTGAAGAGGGCGCCGCGCGGCACGGCGAGCGTGAGACCGGCGAGCCCGCTCACTGCTGAGCTCCCGACGGCCCGGGGTAGGCGGAGACCTCCGCCACGAGCACCCAGACAACCGACACGAGCACGGCCGCGACCCTCATCGTGTCAGCCCCGCTCCCCGGCCGCGCTCCTCGCCCGCGAGTGCGATGTGCAGACGGTCGACTCCCAGCGCGAACCCGACCGCCGGCAGCGAGCGCCCGAAGGACCCGAGCAGCTCGTCGTAGCGCCCGCCGCCGCCGAGGGGGGCGCCGAGCGCGGGGTCGTAGACCTCGAACACGGCGCCGGTGTAGTAGCCGAGCGAGCGCACGAGGCCGAGGTCGAAGATCACACGTGCTGCCACGTCGGGGTCGAGCAGGGCGTACACCGCGCGCATCCCCGCGACCGCGTCCGCCGCGGGGCCCGGGAGGCCCTCGAGCGCCTCGGGCCCCCCGCGGCGTTGGGGCACGTCGAGCAGGAGCTCCGCGTCGGGGGCCGGCAGCCCAGCCTCCTCGAGGCGGCGAGCGAGTCCCACGAAGTCCCTGCGCGCGAGCGCCTCCAGCAGGTCGGGGCGGACGGGCTCGCGCACCTGTAGACCCGCCATCAGCGCGGGGAACAGCGAGGCGTCGCCGAGACCCACGCGGTAACCCTCCAGGCCGGTGGCGTCCAGCGCGCGGCAGAGCACCGTGAGCGCCTCGGCGGTGCCGTCGGGGGCGGGCGCGCCGAGCAGCTCGATGCCGGCCTGCAGCAGCTCGCGGGGCTGCCCGCGGGAGGGGAGCACCGCGCGGTAGCAGTGGGCGAAGTAGCAGAAGCGCAGGGGTGGGGAGGCGTGCGGGTAGCGGGTGGCCGCCAGGCGCGCGATCGGCACAGTCATGTCCGAGCGCAGCACGAGCAGCGCCCCGGTCTCGTCGAACAGCCGGTACACCGGCGGCGCGGAGGGAGAGGCGTCCGCGCGCGCGAGCACCGCCTCGTACTCGAGCGCGGGGGTGTACACCTCGCCGTAGCCATGACGGTCGAACACCCCGCGCAGCGCCTCGGTGAGGGCCCGCAGCTCGCGCATCTCGTCGGGCAGCACGTCGCGGGTGCCGGAGGGGATCGGGTGAATCACGAGCGACCCGGGAGGCTAGACGTGGAGGACCGGCTGAGGCTCGACCGCGACGCGCTCGCAGGAGGCGCCGAGCTCGCGCAGGCGCTCGTCGATGCGCTCGTAGCCGCGGTCGATCTGGCGGACGTTGCCGATTTCCGAGCGCCCGTCGGCGCAGAGGGCAGCGAGCAGCATCGCCATCCCAGCGCGGATGTCGGGGGACTCGACGCGCTCCCCGCGCAGCCGCCGGGGGCCGGTGACGATCGCGCGGTGGGGGTCACAGAGGACGATGTCGGCCCCCATCAGGATCAGTTTGTCGGTGAAGACGAGGCGGTTCTCGAACATCCACTCGTGCACGAGGATCGACCCCTCGGCCTGGGTGGCAAGGGCGAGCGCGATCGACGTGAGGTCGGCGGGGAAGGCGGGCCAGGGGCCGTCCTGGATCTTGCTCTTGTACTCCCCCACGTCGGCCTGCACCACAAGCCGCTGACCCCCGGGCACGAACACGTCCTCGCCGCGCAGCTCGGTGCGCAGGCCGAGGCGTTCGAAGACGAGGCGGATCATCCGCAGGTCGGAGGGGACGGTGTCCCGAACCAGCAGCTCCCCCCCGGTGACGCCGGCGAGCGCGATGAACGAGCCGATCTCGATGTGGTCGGGGGCGATGCGGTGCGCGCAGCCGTGCAGGGAGTCGCAGCCGTGGACGGTGAGCAGGTTGGAGCCGATGCCCTGGATGTCAGCGCCCATCTTGACGAGCAGGCGCGCGAGATCCTGCACGTGGGGCTCGCAGGCGGCGTTGCCGATCACCGTCTGCCCCGGGGTGAGCGCCGCGGCCAGCAGCGCGTTCTCGGTGGCCATCACGGAGGGCTCGTCCATGAACACGTCGGTGGGACGCAGGCCGCGGGGGGCGGTGAGCACGATGTCGCGCCCGCAGTCGGCGCGGGCGCCCATCGCGCGGAAGGCGTCCAGGTGGGGGTCCAGGCGCCGCCGCCCGATCACGTCGCCCCCGGGCGGGGGCATCACGGCGCGCCCGAAGCGCGCGAGCAGCGGCCCGGCGAGCAGGAAGGAGGCGCGGAGCTGCTCGGCGAGCGCGGGGTCGACCTCGACGCCGTCCACCCCGGCGGCGCACAGCGAAAGCTCGTTGGGGCCCAGCCAGCTCCACACGCACCCCGAGTTGCTCCAGGATCGCAACCATCGCCTCGACGTCGCGGATGCGGGGCACGTTGCGCACGAGCACCTCGTCCTCGGTGAGGACGCAGGCAGCGAGAGCGGGCAGCGCCGCGTTCTTGTTCCCGGCCGGGGTCAACGTGCCGGAGAGCGGGACGCCGCCGTCGATGACGAGCTTCTCCATGGGCTTCGCACGCGCCCGCCGGCCCAGGATCGAACCGCCGCCGCGTCTTCCGGCAAGGGTAACAGCCATGTTGGATAGGGAGTTCGCCGCACGGAGCCCGGGGACCTGCACGGGCGGGGCGTCCGACCGGCGGGTTGGCTGGTGCGCAGCGTTCGTGTGCGGGGGCCTCGGGACGTGCACGTTCGCCGGCCGCACACCTTGCGAGGCCCAGAGCAACGGCCAGATCTCCAGCAAGTCTGCAATTTCCGTTGCAGGTCCAAGGGGCCGATCTGGCTCAGTTAAGCCACATCCCCATCCGGACAACCGAGGCGCACGTATGTTCGAGCCGTTCCGTCCGAAGGCCGCCGTATCTTACGAACACGTGTTCTGTTCAACTCGGACATCGACGCTCGCGCAGCGCGCCCACAGGGCGCTCTCGCTGACCCGCGCGTTCCTCCTGCTCGAGGACGGCGATCCAGTCGACTGGGAGGTCGACCAGGAGGAGCTCGCGGCAACGAGCAACGAGCCCACGTGGGCTCACGCGCACCGCTGGCCGAACGGGGGATTCTCGCCGAAGGCGAGTGTCTCCCCGCTTCGGTCGCTGTGTCGACGGCGGGCACCGCGGCGGGGGGGCCAGCCGGCGCCCCCGCCGCAGCCGTGCCTCTGCCCGACCCAACCGTCCGGGTCGTGTGCCCGCCCGGTCGCCGGACACCGAAAGGTTGACGTGGTGCGCAGCGCTCAGCGTGGTTCGAGGATCACGACGGGCAGCTCGCGGGTCGCTATCGACCGGTAGTGCTCGTAGCCGCTGTAGAGCTCCACGAGCCGCGGCCAGAGCTCGGTGATCTCCGCCTCGGTGGCGGCGCGGGCGCGGACCGGGTACGTGCGTCCCCGCACCAGCGCATCGGCGTCGGGGTGGTCCTGCAGGTTGAACCACCACGCGGGCGGGCGGACGGACGCGGCGTTCGACGCGACGATGGCGAACCCGTCGCCGCGAGGGACGAAGAACACGGGCGCGTCACGCCACTGGCCGGAGCGCCGGCCGAGGGTGCGCAGCACGAGGACCTCCGCCCCGAGCGCCCGGCCACCGAGTCGCCCTCCCGTGCGCCGCACGATCCACGCGTGCGCCTGCGTGGCGAGCGCGCTGCCGGGGCGGTGTGCGAGGTAGGGGCTGAGACGGGCGTAGAAGTCGGCCACACGAGACATGGCCGCAAGCCTACCCGACGGCGCCGAGCCTGCACGTGCATGCCCAGAGACACCCGTGCCCACAACGACCCACGGGCCGCCCGAGGGGGCGGCCCGTGTGGAAAAGAACCGGCGGCGTCCTACTCTCCCAGGCCCTTGCGAGCCAAGTACCATCGGCGCTGAGGGGCTTAACTGCTCTGTTCGGAATGGGAAGAGGTGTTTCCCCCTCGCCAAGGCCACCGGAAAAAAGCGAGAGACCAGCCTCCCCGGTCCTTCAAAACTGCACAGCGCCACTGGCGGTCCCGAGTCGAAAATCCGATGGTGCCTGCCGGCGTCTGCCCGCGCCTGACGCCCGCCAGCGTCGGCCCACGTGCTACCAGCACGCGGACCGCCACCGTCGAACGTCAGATCACGACCATCCATCCAGCAGACCCTCACCGGCTTTTCGACTCGGGACCTGGGTACCACCTTGATCAAAAAAATCCGTCAAGCCCTCGACCTATTAGTACCGGTCTCCTACGGGCGTTACCGCCCTTCCAGATCCGGCCTATCAACCTGGTGGTCTACCAGGGGTCTTACTCCCTCTAGGGGATGGGAGAGCTCATCTTGAGGTCGGCTTCCCGCTTAGATGCTTTCAGCGGTTATCCGATCCACACGTAGCTAGCCTGCAATGCCCTTGGCAGGACAACAGATACACCAGAGGTGCGTTCATCCCGGTCCTCTCGTACTAGGGACAACTCCTCTCAACTCTCCAACGCCCACGGCAGATAGGGACCGAACTGTCTCACGACGTTCTGAACCCAGCTCGCGTACCGCTTTAATGGGCGAACAGCCCAACCCTTGGGAGCGACTCCACCCCCAGGATGCGACGAGCCGACATCGAGGTGCCAAACCGGGCCGTCGATGTGGACTCTTGGGCCCGATAAGCCTGTTATCCCCGGAGTACCTTTTATCCGTTGAGCGACGGCACTTCCACTTGCTACCGCCGGATCACTAAGACCTGCTTTCGCACCTGCTCGACCTGTCAGTCTCGCAGTCAAGCTCCCTTGCTACCTTTGCGCTCTACGCACGATTTCCAACCGTGCTGAGGGAACCTTTGTGCGCCTCCGTTACATTTTGGGAGGCGACCGCCCCAGTCAAACTACCCGCCTGGCAATGTCCAGCGCCCGGATTCACGGCACGCTGTTAGAAACCCAATACACCAAGGGTGGTATCTAAAGGTTGGCTCCACGCCGGCCGCAACCGGCGCTTCAAAGCCTCCCACCTATCCTGAGCGAGATGCACCGAATCCCAATACCAGGTTGTAGTAAAGGTTCACGGGGTCTTTCCGTCTAGCCGCGGGTACTCGGCATCTTCACCGAGACTGCAATTTCACCGAGCCCCTCGTTGAGACAGCGCTGAAGTCGTTACGCCATTCGTGCAGGTCGGAACTTACCCGACAAGGAATTTCGCTCTAGCTGTTACTTCCCAGGCCCTTGATATGCACTACCTGGGATCAACTGAGACTCGAAAGCCCCAGCGGGTCGATCATTTCTGTCGACCTCTGCATGTCGCCATGCAGGCCGGACCATATCTTGCCCACCAAAAATGGGCCCTGGCGTGTGGTCTCTGAGGGGTCAATCCGGAGAACCGGACGACTTCCCTGCTGATTGTCCGCACCGGACGCATTATCACTATCCCGAAGGGTAGTAGCGCCGGATACTCGGAGTTTCCAGCATACAGCCAGGTTTTGCTAAGGCAGCGTGAGTCACCTTAGGACCGTTATAGTTACGGCCGCCGTTTACCGGGGCTTAGTTTCGCTGCTTCGGGACAAGCCCTAACAACTCCACGTAACCTTCCGGCACCGGGCAGGCGTCAGCCCCTATACGTCGTCTTTCGACTTTGCAGAGACCTGTGTTTTTGGTAAACAGTCGCTTCAGCCTATTCACTGCGGCCCCCTCGGGCTCCACTCGCGAAGAGCTTCACCCTACTGGGGCGCCCCTTATCCCGAAGTTACGGGGCAATTTTGCCGAGTTCCTTAACGAGGGTTATCTCGATCACCTTAGTATTCTCTACTTGCCCACCTGTGTCGGTTTTGGTACGGGCACGCGCTTCCTCCCTAGAGGATTTTCTTGGAGGTATGGCGTCGGGGACTCGCCGGCTTAGAGCCAGCTGACATCGCACCTCGGGTTAAGCAGCCCCGCATTTGACTAGGGCCACCCCTACATGCTTGTCCCAGGACAACCATCGCCTGGGTTCCCTTAGCCTTCCTCGTCCCCCCATCGGTCAAACGGAAGCGACGTGGTACAGGAATATCAACCTGTTGGCCATCGACTACGCCTTTCGGCCTCGCCTTAGGTCCCGACTAACCCTTAGTAGACGAACTTTACTAAGGAATCCTTGGGCAATCGGTGGAGAGGATTCTCACCTCTCTTTCGTTACTCATGCCGGCATTCTCACTTCCCATGCCTCCACGGCTGGCTTACGCCGCCGCTTTACTGGCATGGGAACGCTCTCCTACCGCGTGCGAGACCCGAAAGTCTCACACACCCGCAGCTTCGGTGACTAGCTTGAGCCCCGTTACATTGTCCGCGCTCGAACACTTGACCAGTGAGCTGTTACGCACTCTTTCAAGGGTGGCTGCCTCTAAGCCAACCTCCTGGTTGTCTATGCACTCGAACATCGTTTCCCACTTAGCTAGCACTTTGGGACCTTAGCTGGCGGTCTGGGCTGTTTCCCTTTCGACGCTGAAGTTTATCCCCCAGCAACTGACTCCCGGAGTACACGTAATGGTCTTCGGAGTTTGCCTGAAGTCGGTAACCTGGTAGGGCCCCTAGTCCAAACAGTGCTCTACGGCCAAAACGCAATTTATCCGAGGCTATACCTAAATATATTTCGGAGAGAACCAGATATCACTGAGCTTGATTAGCCTTTCACTCCGACCCACAGGTCATCCGCCCAGTTTTCAACCTAGGTCGGTTCGGCCCTCCACGAGGTCTTACCCCCGCTTCAGCCTGCCCATGGGTAGCTCGCTCAGTTTCGGGTATACCGCCTACGACTATGTCGCCCTATTAGGACTCGCTTTCGCTACGGCTCCGCTCATCGCTTAACCTCGCCGCAGACGAGTAACTCGCCGGCTCGTTATGCAAAAAGCACGCGGTCACAGGACAAGCCTGCTCCCACCGCTTGTAGGCACGCGGTTTCAGGTACTATTTCACTCCCCTTCCGGGGTACTTTTCACCTTTCCCTCACGGTACTTGTCCGCTATCGGTCACCAAGGAGTACTTAGCCTTGGAGGGTGGTCCCCCCAGGTTCAGTCCGCGTTTCACGAGCACGGACTTACTCAGGAACGCTTGACGGAAGATCATGCAGTTTCGTCTACGGGACGGTTGCCCTCTATGGTGCGCGGTTCCACGCGCTTCGACTACCACATGATTTTGTAACTTCCGCCGAGCCGGCCACGGCTCGGAACAAGCGCCCTACAACCCCCGCTACGCAACGCGTGGCCGCTTACACGCAGCAGGTTTGGGCTGATCCCCTTTCGCTCGCCACTACTCAGGGAGTCTCGGTTGATTTACTTTCCTCGGGGTACTGAGATGTTTCACTTCCCCCGCTTGTCCTCCACCGGCCTATGTGTTCAGCCGGGGATAACGCCGCATTACCAGCGCTGGGTTTCCCCATTCGGGCATCCACGGGTCAAAGGCTATTCAGCGCCTAACCGTGGCTTATCGCAGCCGTTCACGCCCTTCATCGACTCTTGGTGCCAAGGCATCCACCATGTGCCCTTACTATCTTGACGGTGATCAGACCGATCGTGATCCTCCGCGCCCCTGAACAAGCAGGCACGGATGAGAATGATCGCGAGCGGCCCGGTGATACCCGTTTTCAGCCGCCGCTTATCGATGGCGGCTGATGTGGCTTCTGTGCAGTTTTCAAGGACCGTGGAGAGGCTTACACCGGCCTGCGCTGGGCTGGTGCGGACGCGATCTCTGTATCGCGACTGCGCCTAACGCCGGGCGGGCGCCGGTCTCTCAAAGCTCAACAGCATGCTGGCGGGTTGGATGCCGCTCCGCCACGGGGCTCCCAGTAGGTGAGGACCCTCGATGGAGGCGACGGCGCGCCAGCCAGGTTCGGTCGACATGCTAGGCCCGGTCTGCTCTTGTCACCGTCCGAGCTCGTCCGAGACCCGAAGGTCTCCACGAGATCGAACGGCCGCTAGGACCGGGGCACCTTAGTGCTCCCTAGAAAGGAGGTGATCCAGCCGCAGCTTCCGCTACGGCTACCTTGTTACGACTTCACCCCAGTCACGAACCCCACCTTCGACGGCTCCCTCCCTTGCGGGTTAGGCCACCGGCTTCGGGTGTTGCTCACTCCCGTGGTGTGACGGGCGGTGTGTACAAGGCCCGGGAACGTATTCACCGCGGCAGTGCTGATCCGCGATTACTAGCAACTCCGCCTTCATGCAGGCGAGTTTCAGCCTGCAATCCGAACCGAGACGCGCTTTAAGGGATTCGCTCCACCTCGCGGTATCGCAACCCTCTGTACGCGCCAATGTAGCACGTGTGTAGCCCTGAACATAAGGGGCATGATGACTTGACGTCATCCCCACCTTCCTCCGGTTTGTCACCGGCAGTCTCGCATGAGTCCCCAACTGAATGCTGGCAACATGCGACGGGGGTTGCGCTCGTTGCGGGACTTAACCCAACATCTCACGACACGAGCTGACGACAGCCATGCACCACCTGTGAAAGTGCCCCGAAAGGAGGGTGTGTTTCCACACCTGTCACTCACATGTCAAGCCCAGGTAAGGTTCTTCGCGTCGCGTCGAATTAAACCACATGCTCCGCTGCTTGTGCGGGCCCCCGTCAATTCCTTTGAGTTTTAGCCTTGCGGCCGTACTCCCCAGGCGGGCAACTTAATGCGTTAGCTTCGACACGGGGGGAGTCGACACCCCCCACATCTAGTTGCCATCGTTTACAGCGTGGACTACCAGGGTATCTAATCCTGTTTGCTCCCCACGCTTTCGCGTCTCAGCGTCAGTCACGTCCCAGCGAGCTGCCTTCGCCATTGGTGTTCCTCCTGATATCTGCGCATTTCACCGCTACACCAGGAATTCCACTCGCCCCTTCCGGACTCTAGCTTGACAGTATCCACCGGCTTTCCAGGGTTGAGCCCTGGACTTTCACAGCAGACTTATCAAGCCGCCTACACGCTCTTTACGCCCAATAATTCCGGACAACGCTTGCACCCTACGTATTACCGCGGCTGCTGGCACGTAGTTAGCCGGTGCTTCTTGTGAAGGTACCGTCACTCCAGCCGGCTATTCACCGGCGAAGCTTCGTCCCAACTGAAAGGGGTTTACAACCCGAAAGCCTTCTTCCCCCACGCGGCGTTGCTGCGTCACGCTTTCGCGCATTGCGCAAGATTCCCCACTGCTGCCTCCCGTAGGAGTCTGGGCCGTGTCTCAGTCCCAGTGTGGCTGATCGTCCTCTCAGACCAGCTACCCATCGAAGCCTTGGTGAGCCGTTACCTCACCAACAAGCTAATGGGCCGCGGGCCCATCTCGATGCGGAGGCCGAAGCTTCCTTTCCCCTTGCGGGCACATCCGGTATTAGCCCGAGTTTCCTCGGGTTGTCCCGGTCATCGAGGCAGGTAACCCACGTGTTACTCACCCGTTCGCGGCTCTGCCCCAGGGCAAGCCCTGGTTCGTCGCTCCACTTGCATGTGTTAAGCACGCCGCCAGCGTTCGTCCTGAGCCAGGATCAAACTCTCCGTGAAGAACTTCACGAAAAGCTGTCACGGCTTGCCGAGCGCCGCCGTCCGAAAGACCGGTTGGCGACGACCGGCGGCCCGGGGCCTATACACGTGGGCTCCGGGACCGCGACGGGGTACTGCTCCTACTTGACTCTTGGTCCGCCCCCGGAGGCACCGACGAGGCAGCCGCAGAGCGGCCAGCCCGTAGCGCCGACCCGGCGACGGGTCGAACCTGGACGCACACCACGATCGATTCGATCGTCGGTGCGCATGCTGTTGAGTTTTCAAAGACCGCCGAGCCTCTTTGGGGAGGACGTCCCCGGAGAAGACCAACCCGACCCACGCCCGAGGGCGCTTTGGGACCGGCCGAGCAGTATAGCGCTATTCGACGAGCAGGCGCAGGAAGCGCCGCCGGCCCACCCTCAGCACCGCGCCCCGCGCGTCCTCGATGGCTACGTCATAGTGGCCGGCGCCCAGCGGCGACTCGTTCAGCGACACGCCCCCCTGGTCGATCAGGCGCCGGGCCTCCGAGCTCGACATGGCGTACTTCGTGGCGATCAGCCGAGGCAGGTGGACCATCCCGCCCTCGCCTACCGTCACGTGCGCCTCCTCGACCTCCTGCGGTGTCTGGTGCTTGACGAAGACCCGGTCGAAGTCGGCCTCGGCCTGTGCGGCCTCCGCCGGCGAGTGCAGCCAGCCCACCAGCTCCCGCGCCAGCAGACGCTTCGCATCGCGCGCAGACATCTCCCCGACCGCCGGGGGTGCGCGGTGCAGCAGCAGCCTGTAGTACTCGCCCATGGCCTCATCTGGGATGCTGAGCGTCTTGCCGTAGATCTCCCCGGGCGGATCGGTGATTCCGATCTGGTTGCCGAGCGACTTGGACATCTTCTGGTGCCCGTCGGTGCCGACGAGGAGCGGCATCGTCAAGATCGCCTGCCCGACCTTGCCGTAGGCTCGCTGGATGTCTCGGCCGAGCAGCAGGTTGAACTTCTGATCGGTGCCTCCAAGCTCCACGTCGGCGCCTACCGCCACCGAGTCGTAGCCCTGCAGCAGCGGGTACATCAGCTCGAGCATCGAGATCGGCCGCTGCGCCGCCCAGCGCGTGGCGAAGTCGTCGCGCTCCAGCAGCTGGGCCACGGTGGTCGTACGCGTCAGCCCCAGCAGGTCGATCTTCGCGAGCCACTCGCTGTTGCGCCGGACCTCCAGCCGCTCCGAATCGAGAATCCGCAGCGCCTGCTCCTGAAAGGTCGCCGCGTTGGCCTCGATCTGCTCCGCCGAGAGCATTGGGCGCAACGTCGAGCGCCCCGACGGGTCTCCCACACGAGCGGTGTAGTCGCCGATGATCAAAACCACCACGTGACCCTCCTCCTGGAACTCGCGCAGCTTTCCCAGTACGACGGCGTGACCGAGGTGGATGTCGGGCGCCGTCGGGTCAATGCCCAGCTTGACGCGCAGCGCCCTGCCTGCCCGCTGGGCGTGCTCGATCATCTGGAGCAGTGCGACGGCCGGCAGGCTGTCGACGGCGTTGCTGGTCAGTCTGTCGACGGCGTTGCTAGCCAGTCTCACGGCCTGCTCGGCGGCCGCGTCATCAGTCGGGTCGGGCATCGGCGAGCCATGCTAATAGACTCCCTCCCTCGCTTTGGAGTCCGCCACGCTGCCAGGCACCGCCCTCCCCGCAGGCCCACCCCCTCCCGCGGAGCCCCGGAGCCGCTCGCGCCTGAAGAAGCTCCGCTTCTTCCTGATCTTCCTGGCGCTCGGGCTGCTCGGCTTGGTCTCGTTCGTGTTCGGCATGTTCATGGCCGTGGCCTCAGACCTGCCTCAGCTCGAAGCGAAGTTCAGGCAGACCAGCGCGCACAACTCGGTGCTGCTGGACGACCGGGGCACGCAGATCGGGATGCTGAGCGACCACGACCAGGTGCTCGTCACCGAACGGCAGATCCCGCCGATCGTGCGCGAGGCGGTGATCGCGATCGAGGACAAGCGGTTCATGACCAACGAAGGCGTCGACCTGCGCTCGCTCGCGCGGGCGGCCGTGACGGACGTGCTGCACGGGAGCGCGGTGCAGGGGGCATCGACGATCGAGCAGCAGTTCATCAAGAACGCGCTGCCGGGAGCGCAGGCCCACCGCACGATCCTCGAGAAGCTGCGCGAGGCGGCGCTGGCCTTCCACCTGGCCCACCACTGGTCGAAGCTGAAGATCCTCACGGAGTACCTGAACACGATCTACTTCGGCAACGGGGCGTACGGCATCGAGGCGGCGGCGCAGACGTACTTCGGCCAGGAACCCGACCACCTCGGGTGCGGCCTGCCGGGGCACCCGCTGTGCGTGCAGGAGCTCAAGCCGTGGGAGGCGGCGCTGCTGGCGGGGATCATCCAGTCCCCCACGGGCTACAACCCGGTGAGCGACCCAGCGGCGGCGCGGGAACGGCGCAACGTGGTGCTCCAGCAGATGTACCAGCAGGGCCACCTGAACCGCGCGGCGTACGAAGAAAGCACGATCCAGACGATGCCCGCCCCGCAGAACATCGCGCCTCCCCAGCAGCCGCTGGTGGACGGGGTCGACGCGGGTTACTTCGACGACTGGGTGGGCCAGCAGGTGGTGGCGCGCTACGGGGCCGAGCGGGCCTACTACGGCGGCCTGCAGGTCCACACCACCCTCGACCTGGGGCTGCAGCGAGCCGCCGAACAGGCGGTGGCGGGCTACCTGCCGGGCAGCGAAGGTCCAACGGCGGCGCTGGTGGCGATCGAAAACTCCACCGGCAAGGTGCGGGCGATGGTGGGCGGGCGCAGCTACGACGAAAGCCCCTTCAACCTGGCGACCGAGGGGGAGCGCCAGCCGGGCTCCTCCTTCAAGGCGTTCGACCTCGCGGCGGCGCTGGAGGACGGCATCTCACCGGACTCGGTGTGGGCCTCGAAGGAAAAGACCTTCAAGGTGCCCCACTCCTCGGAAGTGTTCACGGTGCACAACGACGAAAACGCGTACGCCGGCTCGGACACGCTGACGGGGGCAACGGCGTACTCGGACAACTCGATCTACGCCGAAGTGGGCCTGCTGGTGGGAACCCACAAGATCGCGGCGCTGGCGCACCGTATGGGCATCACCACCCCGATCTCCACGAACCCGGCGATGACCATCGGGGGCCTGAAAACGGGGGTGACCCCGCTGGACATGGCGCACGCCTACGAGACGATCGCCCACGGCGGTGAGCGGGTGAGCGGCACGCTGGGCGAACCGGGTGCCCCGGTGGGGATCGAAGCGGTGCAGGACGGCTCACACGAACAGGTCGACCACAACTCCCTGCACCGGGTGCTTCCCCCCGGGGTCGCGACCACCGAGACGGAAGTGCTGGAGACGGTGCTGGCGTACGGCACCGCGCGCGCGGCGGCGCTCGGCCAGTTCGCTGCGGGCAAGACGGGCACGACCACCAACTACGGGGACGCGTGGTTCGTGGGGTGGGACCACCGCTACACGGTGGCCGTGTGGGTGGGCTTCCCCAACAGCCTCGTGCCGATGCTCACCGAGTTCAACGGGGGCCCCGTGCTGGGCGGCACGTTCCCAGCGCTGATCTGGCACAGCTTCATGGTCTCCGCGATGCAGGTGGAACGCGAACGCGCCGCCGAAGAAGCGGCCCGACGGGCGGCCGCCGCCGCCAAGAAGGCGGGCGCGGGGACCGGGGCGGCCCCGGAAGGGGGCGGGGAAGCGAGCAGAGCCCCCGCGCGCACCACCGCCCCCACCCCGGCGGCGGAACCGTCCGCCGGCACGGGCGCGGCTCCCAAGAGCCACACCGGCGAAGCGCCGGCGCCCGCGAGCGGTGGGGGCAAGGGCGGCAGCGCGGGCACCACGGAAGGCTCCGAAGGCGCGCAGGCGCCCGGGCAGAAAGGGGCGGGCGGAAGCCCCACCGGTGCGCCGCCCGCGGAAGCGCCCACGCCGAGTGGATCGGGCGGGGCTCCCAACCAGGCGCCTGCTCCCGCGGAAGCGCCCGCGCCGAAGGTGAGCGGCGGCACGGGCGCGCCCACCGGCGGGGCAAGTCCGGACGGCTGAGACTCCTGACGGCGGAGCGTTCCTTCCCGTGCGTACGGTGGGTCTCGTGAACTGGACCGACCCACATCGATGAACTCCGGGGTGCCAGCCGTGGGCGAGCTGCTCCCCGGGGCGGAGGCGTTCGGCGTGCGCCGCAAGCTCGAAACCTACTCGCTGGACGTCGCCCACAAGTACGGCGGCCTCAAGGCCCGCGGCTTCGAGCTGGTCCTCGGCATCACGATCGACGCGATCGACTACCTCGAAGCCCAGATTATGGCCCGCATCCTCGACACGCCCGTCAGCGACATCCGAGACAACCAGCCCTACGGCGTCAACTACGTCGTCAACATTCAGGTCCGGGGTATTGGCGCAAAGGCCGATCGTGTCATCAACGTAAGGACCGTCTGGACATTCGAGGACCCGGGCGCCCCACCGCGCCTTGTAACGGCCATCCCGAAGCCTAGACTGGAGGAACCATGGCAACCGTCAAGCAGGCAATCGGCGAAATCGATGTCGTCGCCTTCACCGAGCCCATCGCCAAGCTCGAAAGCACCGGCACCTGGCCCGCTGGCACCGAGGGCACCGTCGTCATGGACTACGGCGAGGCCAAGACGGTCGAGATCGTCGGCGAGCACGGCGAAACCCTCGACATGCCCACCGTGCCGGTCGAGAAGCTCGAGCTCGTCAGCAAGCACAGCTGAGCGAGCGCCCACGCGGTGGCGAGGTGTAGACCTTACCCTCTCGACCCGTGTCACCCCGGCCGGGGACGCGAGACGTGGGGGTTGCCCGCGAGGCAGAACCGCCACGGCAGCTCGACGGCCTTTGAGATCCCGATGCGCGGGGCCGCGAGCACCCTGTGGTCAGCTTGCAGCCACGACTCGCTCGGCGGGCGGATCGTGACCGGTCCGCGGGTGAGGTCACAGTCGTTGTGCAGCAGCTCGACGCCGAGCGCGACGGTGAGCTTGCCGGGGCCCGAGCACAGCTCCTCGCGGTGTTGCACGGAACGGCGCTCGCGCATGCGGGCGATCCCGCGCAGCGGTTCCAGCGCTCGAATCAGCACGGCGGCGCCCACCCCGGGCTCCTCGCAGACGGCGTTCAGGAGTGCGTGGATGCCATGGGAGCGGTACACGTACGCACGGCCGGGGCCGCCGAAGAGCGTGCGGGTGCGGGGCGTGAGCCCCACGAAGGCGTGGCACGCCGGCTCACTCTCGTGGTAGGCCTCGGTCTCGACGATCACCCCAGCAGCCGCGCGGTGCTCCACGACGCAGCCGATCAGCGCGCGGGCGACCTCGAGCACCGGTTGGGCGTAGAACTCCACCGGCAGGGCGCCCAGCGCGGGGGTGCGCGGCGGACGCACCGCGAAGCCGCCGGCGGCGGGAGCACGGGGCGCATCGACGATGGCGGTGGGAGCCCGGGCCATCTCAATCCCAGGGGTTGCTCGACTCCTCGGCGGGGGGGTGCGCGAGCACGCCGTGGGCGAGTCTGCAGCTGCTCGCGCACGCGCTCGGAGGCGGTGCCGCCCTCGGAGACCTTGCTCTCCAGGAACGAGCTCTGCGTGAGCAGCTCCCGGTACTCCTCGGCGTGCTCGGAGAGCACGGGGCTGTGCGCGGCGAGCTCGGCGGGGGTCAGCTCGGAGAGGCTGCGGCCGGCGTCCAGGGCGGCGCGCACGAGCCCCGCGACCACCCCGTGGGCCTCGCGGAAGGGCACTCCTTGGCGCACCAGCCAGTCGGCGACGTCGGTGGCGCCGAGCAGCTCATCGGCGGCCGCGGCGGCCATGCGCTCGCGCGAGAAGCGCACGCCGCGCACCATCCCGCGGGCGGCGGCCAGCTCGAGCTCGAGCGTGTCGGCGACGTCGAACAGGTGCTCCTTGTCCTCCTGCAGATCCTTGTTGTACGTGAGCGGCAGGGCGTGCAGGACGCCCTGCAGGGCGCTGTAGTGCCCGACGACGCGGGGCGCCTTGGCGCGCAGCAGCTCGGCGGCGTCGGGGTTCTTCTTCTGGGGCATGATCGAGGAGCCCGCCGACCACGCGTCGGGCAGGCTCGCAGAAGCCGACCTCCTGGCTTGACCACAGCACGAGCTCCGCACCCAGGCGCGAGAGGTGGGTGGCGCAGGTCGCGGCGGCGTGCAGGTAGTCGAGCGCAAAGTCGCGGTTGGAGACGGCGTCGACCGAGTTGGGCACCACGTCGTGAAAGCCCAGCTGGCGGGCGAGCCCGCGGCGGTCGGTGTCGAAGCTGACGCCGGCGAGCGCGCCCGAGCCGAGCGGCAGGCGTCCGGCCTGCGTGAGGGTGAACGCGAAACGCTCGCGGTCGCGGGCGAGCATCCAGAAGTAGGCGAGCAGGTGGTGGGCGAGGTACACGGGCTGGGCCCGTTGCAGGTGCGTGTAGCCAGGCAGCGGCCAGTCCAGGTGCTCCTCGGCGCGGTCCACCAGCGCGCCCATCAGCTCGCCGGCGGCGTCGTGAGCGGCGCGGGCGTGCTCGAGCACGTACATGGCGACGTCGGTGGCGACCTGGTCGTTACGCGAGCGCGCGGTGTGCAGCTTGCCCCCGACGGGCCCCGCGAGCTCCGTCAGGCGCCGCTCGATCGCCATGTGGATGTCTTCGTCGTCCTCCTTGAAGGCGAAGTTCCCCCCCGCGAGCTCGGCCTCGACCTCTTCGAGGCCTTCGATCAGGTTGTTGCGGTCCTCGACGGAGACGATCCCGCGCTCAGCGAGCATCCACGCGTGGGCACGGGACTGCTCGATGTCCTGGGGCCACAGTCGCCGGTCGAAGCCCAGCGAGGCGTTCAGGCGCCGGAAGTCGGGGTGCTGGGGCTCGCGGAAGCGGGACATGTTCGTCGGGGGCGTTGCGCTCGGCGGACACTAGCGGAGTTCCCGCGCGGCGGTCCTGCACCCCCCTCGTGTCATACTCTGGGACCATCCCGATACCTCCAAGAAACACCAGGTCCCGGACGACTCCGGCCAAGGAGCTGGAAACACCCCCTGCAGGGCGCGCTGGTGTGCGCAATAATCGGGCCATGTCGGATTTGCTGGAACGACCCTCGATCGGCCGGTTTCAGGCGCTACCGCGGGGACCGCACTCGCTCACCCGCGCGCAGGTGGCTACCAACCAGCGTCAACGCCTGCTGGAGGGCATGGTCGAAGCGGTTGGAGCGAAGGGCTACGCTGCGATCGCGGTCTCGGACGTAATCAAGCGGGCGGGCGTCTCGCGGAAGGCCTTCTACGAGCACTTCACCAACAAGGAAGAGTGCTTCCTGGCGGCCTACGACGCGATCGCGGCCAACGCCCAGCGCGCGATCTCCGAGACGTTCCGCCACGCCGAAGACCTGCCGGAGAGCATCGACGCGGCGCTCGAGGAACTCTTCGATCTGGCGATCGAACGGCCGGACGCGGTGCGGTTGCTGACGGTGGAGATCGCCGCGGCGGGCCCGGCGGGGATCGGGCGCCGCGAACAGTTGGCGGCGGGCTACGAGGACCTCCTGCGCGAAAGCTTAGGCCTGCCGCCGGGTCCGGGTCCGATCCCCAACCCGGTGCTGCGCGGCGTGGTCGGGGGGCTGCTGCACGTCCTCTACGGGCACCTGCGCCGGGGGCAGCGCGTGCGGCTGCGTGGACTCGTCCCCTCGCTGGCCCAGTGGACGAGCACCTACTGGCCGGCGCCGGCGTCGATGCTGAACCTGGTGGACCCGGCGCCCGAGGAGCTGCACCTGGATCTGTCGGGCGGGCGCGCTCCGGGCTCGCTCTCGCTCGGCGCGGCCGCCAACGACAGACGCCGCCTGCCGCGCGGAGAGGCCGGGATGTCGCGCAGCTTCGTGGTGCACTCCCAGCGCGAGCGGATCCTCGACGCGGTCACGAACCTCACCGCGCGCAAGGGCTACGCGGCCCTGACGGTCGAGGGCATCGCGGCCGAGGCGTCGGTCTCGCTGGCCGCCTTCTACGAGCACTTCAGCGGCAAGGAGGACGCGTTCCTCGTGGCGTACGAGATCGGCCACGACAAAGCGCTCGCGCTGGTGGAGCACGCGTTTCGCGCGGAGCCGGACTGGCGCCTGGGCGTGCGGGCGGGCATCGCGGCGCTGTTCCGCTTCATGGCGGGGGAGCCGGCCTACACGCACATCTCGATGGTGGACGTGCTGGCGGCTACCGACCGCACCGCCGAACGCGCGCTCAAAGGCGTGAGCTCCTACTCGCGAATGCTGCTCCCGGGCCTCGACTACTACCCCGACGGGGAGCGCCCGCCGGCTGTCACCGTGGAGGCGATCGCGGGGGGTCTGTACGAGCTGTGCCTGCACCACGCGCTGCAGGACCGCACGCACGAGCTGCCCGCGATGGTCCCGCGAGCGACCTACTTCGCGCTGGCGCCGTTCATCGGCGCGCGGGACGCGGGTGCGATCGCGACGGCCCCGTAGCACGGCCTCGGCAACCGCCTGCTAAGGGGCCCACGACAAAGTATCTGACGGGCCGGTGCGGCCGCCTCGCGGCGGTCTGCGCCACCCGCGATGCTCGCCGTGCCACCAGCACGGCTGCGCTCCCGTGCGTCGCATCCCATCCACGAATCGACCACCCCGATCCCGCCATCTACTTTGTCGTGAACCCTACCGCCCCACGGCGTCCCGCAGGACGTCGGCCACGCAGCGCACCTCCCACTCCTCCATGCCTACGAAGAACGGCAGCGCGATCGAGCGCGCCGCCACGTCCTCGCTGACCGGACACTCACCTGGGCGGTGGCCAAAACGCTCGCGGTAGAAGCGCATCAGGTGAATCGCGGGCAGGTACGGCTTGCTCTGGATCCCCTCCGCCGCGAGCGTCCGCACCACCGTGTCGCGGTCCACCCTGTGCGGGAGTTGCACCACGAACACGAACCACCCCCGCCTGCTCCCTTCCATGTCCGGGCACGGCAGCTCGAGGCCCCTGATGCACCGCAGCGCCTCCCGGTAGAGGCCCGCGACCCGCGCCCGCGCCGCCAGGAACTCGTCCAGGCGCTCCAGCTGCACCAGACCGAGGGCACACGCGATGTCCGAGAGGCGGTAGTTGAAGCCCAGGCGGTCGTGGTCCAGCCAGCCCCGCTGCGGGGAGCGCCCCTGGTTGCGCTCGGAGTCGATCCGCTCCTTGAGCGCCGGATCGCCCAGCGTGACCATCCCGCCCTCGCCCGTGGTGATCTGCTTGTTCGCGTAGAACCCGAAGACCGCCGGGTTGCCGCGGCCTCCCACGGGCCTGCCGTCCGGGTGGCGGGCCCCCAGCGCCTCGCAGGCGTCCTCCACGATTGCCAGCCCGTGCTCGCGGGCAAGCGCCTCCAGCGCGTCCATCTCCGCCGGGTACCCGAAGACGTGCACCGGCAGGATCGCCCGCGTGCGCTCCGTCACCGCCGCCCTAGCCGCCTCGGGGTCCAGGTTCAGCGTCATCGGGTCGATGTCCGCGAACACCGGGCGCGCGCCCTCGTACACCACGGCGTTGGCCGAGGCCACGAACGAGAACGGGCTGGTGACCACCTCGTCCCCCGGCCCCACCCCCACCGCGCGCAGGGCCAGGTGCAGACCCGCGGTGCCACTCGACACCGCGCACGCCGCCGCGGCGCCCACGCGCTCCGCGAACGCCCGCTCGAACTCCCCCACGCGCGGTCCCAGCGAGAGCTGGCCCGAGCGCAGCACCTCCAGCACCGCCCGCTCCTCCGCCGCGCCCACCGAGGGGCGCGCGAGGGGGATCGTCTCCTCCTCGACCAGCCGGACCGTCTCCTCCTCGCTCACGTGTCAGGGCCTATCCCGGCAGGCTCGCACACCTGGATGCGGCCGATTGCCTGCGTGAGGCTTCATCCCTCCGGAACCCGTCACCGGTTGGCCCACCAAGCCTTCGCCCTTGCGTCCGCGCCTCACTTGACACTCGACCCCCCCAGCCGCACGCCCCCACCGGGATAGGCCCTGAGTCGTGCCGCCGGCTGCAGCCCCGACTCCAGCGAGTCCACCAGCGCGTCGCAGGAGGCCACGATCAGGTTCTCCGAGACCCCGATCGCGCCCCACACCCGCTGGCCGTCGGAGGCGTCGATCAACACCCGCGTCACCGCGTCGGTGCCCTTGTCCTCGTCGAGGATCCGCACCTTGTAGTTGACGAGCTCGATCTTGCGCGGGTGGGGGTGGAGCTCCTCGATCGCGGCGCGGAGCGCTCGGTCCAGCGCGTTCACCGGGCCGTTGCCCTCCGCGGTGTACACGCGGCGGGGCTCCCCCGAGCGCGCGTGCTCGTGCGGGGGCAGGATCCTGATCGTCGCCTCGGTGGCCACCCCGCCGTCCGCGCGCTTCTCCACGATCACCCGCCACGACTCCAGGCGCAGCAGCGGCTCGTACTCCCCCGCCTCCCGGCGCATCAACAGCTCGAACGAGCCGTCCGCCGCCTCGAACTGGAAGCCCCGGTGCTCGAGCTCCTTGACTCGCTCCACCGTGCGCAGCGCGGCCTCCTCGTCAAGCTCGATCCCAGCCTCCCGCGCCTTCTCCATCACCGTCGCCTTACCCGAGAGCTCGGAGACCAACACCTCGCGACCGTTGCCCACCAGCTCTGGGTCCACGTGCTCGAACGTCTGCGCGTCGGCGCTCACCCCCGCCGCGTGCAGGCCCGCCTTGTGGGCGAACGCGTGCTTGCCCACGTACGGCTGCGCCGGGTCCGGCACGCGGTTGAGCAGCTCGTCGACGAAGTGCGCCGTCTCGCGCAGGCGCGCGAGCTGCTCTGCCTCCAGCACCTCCCGACCCATCTTCAGCTGCAGGTCGGCGATGACCGTCACGAGGTTCGCGTTGCCCGTGCGCTCCCCGATCCCGTTGACGGTGCCCTGCACCTGGCTCGCGCCCGCCTCCACCGCCACCAGCGTGTTCGCGACCGCGCAGCCCGAGTCGTCGTGCGTGTGGATCCCGAGCGCGACCTCCGGCAGGGCCGCGTGGACGTCCGCGACCACCTCCCGCACGCCGCTCGGCAGCGAGCCGCCGTTGGTGTCGCACAGCACCACCCGCTCCGCACCCGCCGCCGCCGCCGCGCGCACGCACTCCAGCGCGTACTCGCGGTCCAGCGCGAAGCCGTCGAAGAAGTGCTCGGCGTCGAGCAGCACTCGCTTACCGGCGCCCACCAGGAACGCGATCGACTCCCCGATCATCGCCAGGTTCTCCTCGCGCGAGACGCGTAGCACCTTCTCCACGTGCAGCGGCGAGGCCTTGCCCACGAGCGTGCACACCGGAGCGAAGCACTCGGCGAGCACCCGCAGGCCCTCGTCCGCCTCGGCGGCGCTGCCTCGCCGGCGGGTCATCCCGAACGCGACCACCTCCGCGCACGACAGGCTCTCCCGCTCCAGCAGCTCGAACAGCGCGCGCTCCTTGGGGTTCGAGGAGGGGAAGCCCGCCTCGATCAGCTCGACGCCCAGCTCGTCCAGCGCGTGCACCACGCGCAGCTTCTCCTCGGCCGTCAGGCTCAGCCCGCCGCCGCCCATGCCGTCGCGCAGGGTCGCGTCGTAGAGCTCGACTGGGGTTCGCGTCACCGCGGGTGGTGGGATCGAGGTGGTCGGGTCACGACGCGGACCCCTGGCACAGACATCAGCCGCTCGCGGCGCTCTGCGACGCCGCGGCGCCGTGCGCGGGCGTGGGCGCCTCGCCCGTGGGTGTCTGCTGGCCGATTTCCAATCGGTCCGGGGCGCTCACCACGTCGAGCCACTCCCGGTAGCGCTCCGTCCGCCCGTGGATCGCGTCGTCGAACGCAGCCTGCAGCACGCGCGTCACCTCGCCCGGTTCGCCCGTGCCGACCTTGTGGTTGTCGACCTCGCGCACCGGCACGAGCTCGGCGGCGGTACCCGACATGAACACCTCGTCCGCGAGGTACATCTCCGCGCGCGCCACGTTGCGCTCGAGCACCCTGTAGCCGAGGTCCTGCGCGATCTGGATCAGCGAGCGGCGGGTGATGCCGTCGAGGATCGAGTTGTGCTGCCCGGGCGTCGCGATCTCACCGTCGCGCACGATGTAGATGTTCTCGCCGGTGCCCTCGCACACGTGGCCGTGGTCGTCGAGCAGGATCGCCTCTTCGTAGCCGGCCTTCACCGACTCGACCTTCGCGAGCACGTTGTTGAGGTACTGGCCGCTCGCCTTCGCGTGCGGGATCAGCGAGTCGGGGCTGATGCGCCGCCACGAGGAGGTCGCCGCGCGCACGCCGTTGCGCATCCCCTCCTCGCCGAGGTACGTTCCCCACTCCCAGCACGCGATCGTGACGTCCACCGGGGCGTCCAGCGGGTTCAGGCCCATCGTGCCGTAACCGCGGTTGACGAGCGGGCGGATGTAGCAGGAGCGCAGCCCATTGCGCGCCACGAGCTCGAGCGTCGCCGCGCGCAGCTCCTCGTCGGAATAGGGCAGCGGCATGTAGTACAGCTCGGCGGAGCGCCGCAGCCGCTCGATGTGCTCGGCGTTGCGGAACACCGCCGGGCCGAGCTCGGTCTCGTAGCAGCGCATACTGTCGAACACGCCGGTTCCGTAGTGCAGACCGTGCGTCAGGACGTGGACCTTGGCGTCCTCCCACGCGACGAAGTCTCCGTTCATCCAGATGAGGTCCGTGGGGTTCAACGTCCTAGCTCCGATCCGTACAGGTCTTGTCAGAGGTAGTAGAGCACCGCCCGCGTCGCGTCCGCGGTGCTGGCTCCGCCCCCGAGGTCGGGGGTGCGCACGCCGTCGTCGAGCGCGCGTTCGACGGCTGATTCTACCTCCAGCGCCTTCTCCTCAAGGTCGAGGCTGTTGCGCAGCATCAAGGCCGCGGAGAGAAACATCGCCATCGGGTTGGCGATCCCCTCGCCCGCGATGTCCGGCGCGGAGCCGTGCACCGGCTCGTAGAGCCCCGGGGAGCGTGGCTCGCGGTCGCCCAGCGAGGCGCTCGGGAGCATCCCGATCGAGCCCGTCAGCATCGCCGCCTCGTCGGAGAGGATGTCCCCGAACATGTTCTCGGTCAGCAGCACGTCGAAGTGGCGCGGGTTTGCGATCAGCTGCATCGCCGCGTTGTCCACGAGCATGTGCTCGAGCTCCACGTGCGGGTATTCGCGGTCCTGCACGCGGGTCACCACCTCCCGCCACAGCCGCGACGTTTCCAACACGTTGGCCTTGTCGACGCTCGTCACCTTCGCGTGCGCCGCGTTGAACGCCGTGCGCGCCACCCGCTCGATCTCCCTGACGTTGTAGGAGCACAGGTCGCTCGCCGCGTCGGCCGTGCGCGTCTTCTCGCCGAAGTAGATCCCGCCGGTCAGCTCGCGCACCACCAGCAGGTCGACGTCTTCGATCCGCTCGCGCCGCAGCGGCGAGGCGTCGTACAGCTGCGGCAGCGGGCGCACGGGGCGCACGTTCGCGTACAGCCCGAGACCCCTGCGCAGCTCCAGCAGGCCCTGCTCCGGGCGTGGCGCCCCCGGGTCGGTGCTGTCCCACTTGGGGCCCCCCACCGCGCCCAGCAGCACCGCGTCCGCGCGCCGGCACGCCGCCAGCGTCTCCTCGGTGAGCGGAGCGCCGTAGGCGTCGATCGAGGCGCCCCCGATCGGCCGTTCGTCGATCTCGAAGTCGCCGACCGCGTTGAGCACTTCGCGCGTGGCGGCCGTGATCTCTGGCCCGATCCCGTCGCCGGGGAGGACCGCTATGCGCTTGTACATTTGAATCCTGGCTCCATCTGGGACCACCCTACCCCGGCTCTTGCAGCGCAGTCAGCCCTGGATGGGGCCTTGCAAGTATTTACAGCAGTTACAAGGCTGTTGTAACAGGTCCCGAGCGCTGCTGGGCGCCCTCATAAGCGATGATCGCATCCTGCTGGCCGAGCGTCACCGCGATGTCGTCGAGGCCGCCGAGCAACCGCCGGCGTATCTCGGGGTCGACCTCGAAGGAGACCGAGACCAGCTCGCCGTCGGCGTCTGGATAACGCACCTCCTGGGCCTGCAGATCGACCTGCCCCTCTCCGGCCGCAGCCAGCGCGCGACAGTGCTCCTCTGCCAGGACGATCGGCAGCAGCCCGATCTTCGTGCAGTTGGAGTAGAAGATGTCCGCGAACGACGGCGCCACCAGCGTCTGGAAGCCGTAGTCCTGCAGCCCCCACGGGGCGTGCTCGCGCGAGGAGCCGCAGCCGAAGTTCTCCCCCGCCACCAGGATCGGGTTCGCCGGCAGCTCCCAGCCCGGCTCCTTCGCCCAGTCGTAGAAGAGGAACTCCCCGAAGCCCGTCCGCTCCACCCTCTTCAAGAACTGCTTGGGCATGATCTGGTCGGTGTCCACGTTGGAACGGTCCAGGTGGCTGACCGGCCCTGAGATCGTCTCGATTGGCTCCATCTCGTCCTCAGCTCCAGTTCCGTACGTCGGTGAAATGCCCCTCGATCGCGGCGGCCGCAGCCATCTGCGGGGAGACCAGGTGCGTGCGCCCACCGCGGCCCTGGCGGCCCTCGAAGTTGCGGTTGGACGTCGAGGCACAGCGCTCCCCCGGGGCGAGGACGTCGGGGTTCATCCCCAGGCACATCGAGCAGCCCGCCACCCGCCAGTCGAAGCCCGCCTCGCGAAAGACCCGGTCGAGTCCCTCCGCCTCGGCCTGCGCCTTGACCTGCTGGGAGCCGGGCACCACCATCGCGCTAACGCTGGAGGCCACCCTGCGCCCGGCGACCACCTCGGCCGCGGCCCGCAGGTCGCCGATCCGCGAGTTCGTGCACGAGCCGATGAACACCCGGTCGACCGCGATCTCCTCGATCGGCGTGCCCGGCTCAAGCGCCATGTAGTGCAGCGCGCGCTCCGCCGCCTCGCGCTCGGCCTCGCTGGAGAACTCCTCCGGCGCCGGCACACGCCCGGTCACGTCGGTGACCATCGCCGGCGTCGTGCCCCACGTCACCTGCGGGGAGAGCGCCGCGGCGTCCACCGTCAGCTCGCTGTCGAAGCTCGCGGCCTCGTCACTGCGCAGCTCGCTCCAGCGCTCAAACGCGGCTTCGAGCTCCGCACCCTTGGGGGCCCCGGGGCGCTCGCGCTCGGTGAACCACGCGAACGTCGTCTCGTCCGGCGCGATCATCCCCGCGCGCCCGCCGCCCTCGATCGTCATGTTGCAGACCGTCATCCGCCCCTCCATCGAGAGGCCGTCGATCACGGGGCCCGCGTACTCGACGACGTGGCCGGTGGCGCCGCCCACGCCCATCTGCCCGATCGTGCCGAGGATCAGGTCCTTCGCGGTGACCCCGAAGCCCAGCTGCCCCTCGTAGCGGATGCGCATCGAGCGCGGGCGGTGCTGGACCATGCACTGCGTCGCCAGCACGTGCTCCACCTCGCTCGTGCCGATCCCGAACGCCAGCGCCCCGAACGCGCCGTGCGTGGCGGTGTGCGAGTCCCCGCAGACGATCGTCAGACCCGGCTGCGTCACCCCGAGCTCCGGGCCGATCACGTGCACGATCCCCTGCCTGTCGGAGCCCAGCGAGTACACCGGCACCCCGAACTCCGCGCAGTTGCGCTCCAGCGTCTGCACCTGCACCCGCGAGAGCTCTTCCTTGATCGCCGCCGCATTCGGCGTTCCGTCCGTCGGCGTGTTGTGGTCGGCTGTCGCCAGCGTGCGGTCGGGACGGCGCACCCTGCGGCCCGCCAGGCGCAGGCCGTCGAACGCCTGCGGGCTCGTCACCTCGTGCACGAGGTGCAGGTCGATGTACAGCAGGCCGGACGCCACCTCGTGCGCCTCCCAGATCTTCTCGAACATGCTTTTCGGCATGGTCATGGCGCCGTCGCCGGTAGTCCCAGCGTGTCCTTCGGTTCCAGCGCCCGGGCGCGGGCGACCGACAGCGCACGCACGTACGCGTGCGCCGCGGCCTCGATCACGTCCGTCGAGAGCGCCTGCCCGGACCCCGACTGGCCGTCGATCTCGACCACCACCGAGACCTCCCCCAGCGCGTCCTGGCCCTCCGTGACCGCGCCGATCTTGAAGTCCCGCAGCTTCGCTCGCGTGCCCGCCGCCGCGTTGATCGCTGCGAGCACCGCGTCGATCGGGCCGTCGCCGGTGAACGAGCCCTCCACCAGCTCGCCCTCCGGCAGCCGTACCGCCACGCGCGCGTGCGGGGGACGGCGCGAGGAGGCCTCCACCTCGAACCACTCCAGGGCGTACCCGGGGATCTCACCCCGCAGCTCGTCGGTCACCAGCGCCTCCAGGTCCATCGCGGTGACGGCCTTCTTCTTGTCCGCGATCTCCTTGAAGCGCTTGAACGCCGTGTTGAGCGCCTGGCCGTCCACCTCGAAGCCCATCTCGGCCAGCGCGTCGCGCAGGGCGTGGCGCCCGGAGTGCTTGCCCAGCACGATCGAGTTGGAGTCGAGGCCCACCGACCTCGCGTCCATGATCTCGTACGTCGTGCGCTCCTTCAGCACCCCGTCCTGGTGGATGCCCGACTCGTGCGCGAACGCGTTGCGGCCCACGATCGCCTTGTTCGGCTGCACCGCGTAGCCGGTCAGGCGCGAGACCAGCCGGCTCGTGCGCGCCAGCTCGCGCGTGTTCACCGTCGTGTCCAGACCCCCCACGTCCGCGCGGCGGGTGCGCAGCAGCATCACGATCTCCTCCAGCGACGCGTTGCCGGCGCGCTCGCCGATCCCGTTGACCGCGCACTCCACCTGGCGCGCGCCCGCCAGCACGCCCGCGAACGAGTTCGCCACGGCCAGGCCCAGGTCGTCGTGGCAGTGCACCGACAGCACCACCCCGTGCAGCTCCGGGACCAGCTCGTACAGCCGCGCCAGGAACGCCTGGAACTCGTGGGGCATCGCGTAGCCCACCGTGTCCGGGATGTTGATCGTCGTGGCCCCCTCCTCGATCGCGATCCGCACCACCTCCGCCGTGAACTCCACTTCCGAGCGCGTCGCGTCCATCGGCGAGAACTCCACGTCCTCCAGGTACTCCTTCGCGTGCGCGACCGCCGCGCGCGCCTGGCCCTTGACGTCCTCGCGCGTGGTCTGCAGCTGGTGGACGATGTGGATGTCCGAGGTCGAGACGAACGTGTGGATCCGCGGGCGCTCCGCGTCCCTGACCGCCTCCCACGCCGCGTCGATGTCGGCCACGTGGGTGCGTGCCAGACCCGCGACGACCGGTGGCGCCGGATCGACCACCTCACGCGCGATCGCCTGTACCGCCTCGAAGTCGCCCGGGGAGGTGATCGGAAAGCCCGCCTCGATCACATCCACCCCCAGCCGCGCCAGCTGGTGGGCGATCTCCAGCTTCTCCTGAGTGTTCAGCGCGATCCCCGGCGACTGCTCCCCGTCGCGCAGGGTCGTGTCGAAGATCGCGACGCGGCGATCCGCGTCCGCTGCTCCGTCAACTTCCTCCGGTGTGCCCGTGCTCGTCATGTCGCTCACGCTCCTAGTACTCGGTCTCTTTCGTACTTCCTCCAGATGGGTTTGCGGCTACGCGGCCGCCACGCGCTATTCCCCCCGAGGGGGGAGGAGGAGAAGTCGAAGAGAGGCCAGGAACGACATGCTTCGCGCAGGGTAGCACCGCCGCGGCGCGATGCCAACCAGCTCAGGGAGTGAGAACTACCTTGCCAACATTCCTGCGCTCGGTGATCATCCGCTGCGCCTCGCCGGCTTCCTCGAAGCTGAAGGCGCCTGCCACCACCGGCTCGACCGTGCCGTCGGCCATCAGCTCGCGTAGCGGCTCGATCCACGGCCTGAGCGTCTGGCGGTCCTTCCAGAGGCTCAGCATGTTCAGTCCGATCACCGCCTTCGATTCGGACATCTGCTTAATCATGTTGAAGCGCGGCATCCGTGCCACCGTGCGCAGTGCGGAGACCGGATTGCGTTTCTCACCCGCCACCACCGCGGACGCGCCGAACGCCACCAGACGCCCGCCGGGGCGCAGCAGGTCGTAGCTACGGCGGAAGCTCTTGCCCGCGATCGCGTCCATGATCACGTCGAACTTCGGCAGGCCCCGCTCCCAGCCACTCTTGGTGTAGTCGAGCGCGTGGTCCACGCCGAGTTCCTTGATGCGCGCGTGCTTTCCCGGCGAGGCTGTGCCGTAGACCTCCGCGCCGTAGCGCTTTGCGATCTGCGTCGCCGCGACCCCCACGCCGCCGCCGGCCGAGTGGATCAGCACGCGCTCGCCCGGCTGCAGGTTGCCATAACCGATCAGTCCCGCCCACGCCGTCGCGTAGTTGACGGGGATCGCCGCGCCCTGCTCGAAGGTCAGCTCATCGGGGAGCGGCACGACGTCGCTCTCGGGGACCACCACCTGCGAAGCGTAGCCGCCGAATTTTGTGCCTGCCAGCACCCGTTGGCCGTGGCTCAGGCCGTCTACGCTCTCGCCCAGCTCAAGAACGGTGCCCCCCACCTCGTAGCCGACCACGCACGGGGGCTTGGGCGCGTCGGGGTAGACGCCCATGCGAGCCATCACGTCGGCGAAGTTGATGCCCGCCGCCGCGACCTCGATCCGCACCTCGCCTGCGCGGAGAGTCGGGTCCGGACGCTCGCGCACCTTCAGCACCTCCGGCCCTCCGTGCTTCGATATCTCGACGACCCGCATCCCGGCGCCAGACTATAGGAATTACGACAGGACCACGGCCCAGCCGCCGTAAAACCCCTCCGAGGCAACGATCTCCTGCACGACCTCGGCCGGTACGGCTGCGTCGGTCGTGACGACCATCGCCGCGAGGCGCTGGTCCTCGCCGTCGGCGTGGGAGGGGTGGGCGGGCATCCCATCCCGGGTGTGCCCGACGGCCGCGGAGGAGATGTTGATGCCGTGGCTGCCGAAGATCGTCCCGACCCGGCCGATCATGCCCGGCAGGTCGGCGTAGCGGAAGACCGTCACGAACCGCTCCAGCTCGACCGTCAGGCGCCGGCCCTGGACCTCGACGAGGTGCGGCACGCGGTTCGGCCCGATCCCCGTGCCCGCGACCGCGACCCGGCGCTCGCCGGCGATCACCGTGACGCGGATCAGCTCGTTGTAGTCCTGCGCCTCGGAGACCGTCTTCTCCTCGACCACGATGCCGCGCTCCTCGGCCATCGAGGGCGCGTTGACGAGGTTGACCTGCTCCTCGGTGCGGCCCTGCAGCGCGCCCTGGATCACCGCGAGCGTCAAGAGGCGCGTGTCGAAGTCGGCGATGCGACCCAGGAAGGCCGCCTCGATGCGCTCCACCGAGCTGCCCTCCGCCAACTCCATCGCCAGGCGCCCCAGTTGCCGGGCGAGCGGCAGGAACGGCCCCAGCACCTCCATGTCCTCCGCCCCGATCGAGGGGATGTTGACCGCCGTGGAGACCACCCCGCCGGTCAGCGCAGCGACGACCTGCTCGGCGGACTGGTAGCCCGCGCGATCTGTCGCCTCCGCCGTGGAGGCCCCCAGGTGGGGGGTGACGATCACGTTCGGGTAGCCGAACAGCGGGTGCTCGGTCGTCGGCTCGGAGGGGAACACGTCGAGTGCCGCCCCACCCACCTTGCCGGAGTCGAGCGCGTCCTGCAGCGCCACTTCGTCGATCAGGCCCCCGCGCGCGACGTTGAGGATGCGCACCCCGTCGCGCATCTGCGCGAACGCCTGCGCGTTCAACCAATTCTTCGTCTCCTCCGTCTTCGGGAGGTGGATCGTGAGGAAGTCCGCCTGCGCGTAGACCTCCTCGCTGTTCGCGGCCTTCTCCACCCCCAGCTCGCGGTAGCGCTCGGCGCTGACGAACGGGTCGAACGCGACCACGCGCATCTGAAAGCCGCGCGCGCGGGCCGCGACGAGCTGCCCGATCCGCCCGAAGCCGACGATCCCGAGCGTCTTCTCGTACAGCTCGACACCGGAGAACTTCGAGCGCTCCCACTTCCCCGCCGTCAGCGACACGTACGCCTGCGGGATGTTGCGCGCGAGCGCCAGCAGCAGCGCCATCGTGTGCTCCGCGGCCGTCACCACGTTCGACTGCGGCGCGTTCGCGACGATGATCCCACGCTTGGTCGCCGCCTCCACGTCGACGTTGTCCACCCCCACCCCCGCGCGGCCGATCGCGCGCAGGTTGGTCGCCCGCTCGATCAGCTCCGCGGTCAGCTTCGTCGCCGAGCGGATCAGGATGCCGTGGTACTCCCCAATCCGCTCCGCGAGCTCCTCGTCGCTCCAGTCGAGGCCGAGGTCCACGTCGAAGTGCTCGCGCAGCAACTCCACGCCCGAGTCGCCGATCTTCTCCTTCACCAGGACCTTCAGGCGCTCTGTCATGAGAACTTCTCCTTTAGATCAGCCTCGCCCCAGCATGGGCACGTAGGGCAAGCTGGGCAAGGACGCAAGGAGCGTGGCGTGCTATGCACGCGAGCGACTGAGGACGCTGATCCAGCGCCGCCATACGTGTTCATGCTGTCCTCTCGACGATCCACTCGATACACCCTGTCAGCGACTGCACGTCAGCCGGCTCGACCGCGGGGAACATCCCGATCCGCAACTGGTTGCGCCCCAGCTTGCGGTACGGCTCGGTGTCCACGATCCCGTTCGCGCGCAGCGTCTTCGCCACCGCCGCCGCGTCGACGCCCTCCTCGAAGTCGATCGTCCCCACGACCAGCGAGCGCTTCGCGGGGTCGGTCACGAACGGCGTCGTGTAGGGGGTGCGCTCGGCCCACTCGTATAGGTGAGTAGACGAGGAGGTCGTGCGCGACACGCACCAGTCGAGACCGCCACCGTCAAGCATCCACCGGACCTGGTCGGCGAGCAGGAACAGCGTCGCCACCGCCGGGGTGTTGTACGTCTGGTCTTTGAGCGAGTTCTCCAGGGCCGTGGAGAGCGAGAGGAACTGCGGGATCCAGCGCCCCTCCGGGCGGGCGGGCATCCCATTCTTTCCGGCGAGCGTCGCAATCCGCTCCTGCGCGGCGGGGCTCAGCAGCGCCACCCACAGCCCGCCGTCGCCGGCGAAGCTCTTCTGCGGCGCGAAGTAGTAGGCGTCTGCCTGGGCAACGTCCACCGGCAGACCGCCCGCGCCCGAGGTCGCGTCGATCAGCACGAGCGCCTCGCCTGCGCCTGCACCCGCGGGGCGCTGCACGGGGACCATCACGCCGGTGGACGTCTCGTTATGTGCCCACGCGATCACATCGACCCCGCCCTGCGGCCGCGACACCGGCCAGCGCAGGGTCCGGAGCGTCGCCAGGCTCGGCTGTGATGACCTCCGGCTCCTCCAGGAATGGCGCCTCACGCGCCACCTGCGCGAACTTCGACGAGAACTCTCCATACGTCAGGTGTAGCGAGCGGCGCTCGATCAGCCCACACGCGGCGGCGTCCCAGAACGCGGTCGCCCCGCCGTTGCCAAGCGCCACCTCGTAGCCCTCGGGCGCGCCGAACAACTCGCGCAGCCCGCCGCGAATCTCGCCAACGAGCGCCTTGACCGGCCGCTGCCGGTGCGAGGTGCCCATCAACGCCGCCCCCTCCGATGCCAGGCGCGCAAGCGCCTCGGGACGGACCTTCGATGGGCCGCAGCCGAAGCGCCCGTCCGCGGGCTTCAGCTCGGTCGGGAGATGACCAGTTCGCGCCGTCGGATCTAGAACGGAGGACTGTGATCCAGTCCATGTGCGAGCGAAGCTCCTTGCCCACCGCTTCGATCTGCGTGTCGGCCTGCTCGGCGCGCATCCGCAGGAAGTTCTCCTGCCCGGCGCGGTTCTCGGCGATCCACTCGCGCGCGAAGTCCCCGGACTGGATCTCGGCGAGGATCTTGCGCATCGAGGCGCGGGTCTCCTCGGTGATCACCCGCTTGCCGCGCGTGTAGTCGCCGTACTCCGCGGTGTTGGAGATCGAGTAGCGCATCCCCGCGAGGCCCTTCTCGTACATCAGGTCCACGATCAGCTTGACCTCGTGCAGGCACTCGAAGTAGGCCATCTCGGGGTCGTAGCCCGCGGTCACGAGCGTCTCGAAGCCGGCCTGCACGAGCTCGGAGACACCGCCGCACAGGACGGCCTGCTCGCCGAACAGGTCGGTCTCGGTCTCGTCCTTGAAGGTCGTCTCGATCACCCCGCCGCGCGTGCAGCCGATCCCCTTCGCGTAGGCCAGCGCCAGCTCGCGCGCACGCCCGGTGGCGTCCTGGGCGACCGCGATCAGCCCGGGAACCCCGGAGCCTTCGACGAACTGGCGGCGCACGAGGTGGCCGGGGCCCTTGGGCGCGACCATCGCCACGTCCACCCCCGGGGGCGGCGCGACCTCGCCGTAGTGGATCGAGAAGCCGTGCCCGAACAGCAGCATGTTGCCCTCGGCGATGCCGTCGGCGATGTCCGACTCCCACACCTGACGGTGCAGCTCGTCGGGAAGCAGGATCATCACCAGGTCCCCGCGGCTCGCGGCCTCGACGACAGGCAGCACCTCCAGGCCCTGCTCGCGCGCCTGCGCCACCGAGGGGGAGCTCTCGCGCAGGCCGACGACGACCTGCACGCCGGAGTCCTGAAGGTTCAGCGCGTGGGCGTGGCCCTGGGAGCCGTAGCCGATGATCGCGACGGTCTTGCCGCCGAAACGGGGATTCGAGCCGAGGCGTGTCCGGCTCGGAGCAGGGAGAGGTCCGCGTCGTCGTCGTAGAGCATGGGCGGCAGGCTATCTGAAGGTCAGGCGCTCGCCGTCGCCACCAGCGAGCGGCCGGGGATCGCGAGCGTGCCCGTCCGCGGCGGTGTACGGCTCCGAGGCGCGCGGCCAGCGAGAGGCGGATCTGCTCGATCTCATCCGCCGGCTGCGCGAGCACGAGGTCGTGCAGCTCGCGTGAGAGGTCGAGCATCGTCTCCCAGAAGGCGTCGAAGCTCTCGTGGCGCTGCTCGACGTCGACCGCCTCGACGTGCGCCTCCGCGAAGCCCGCCTGCTCCAACAGCTCGCGCACGCGCCCGGGGTCGCCGAGCGCGAAGGGCCCCGGCGTGTGCTCTATGCGGCCGTCCGTGGGTGCGGCCGTGGGAGCCGGCGCCGGCGCGAGGCCCCGCTCGATCAGCTCCAGCCGCGGCGCGAGCGCCCACGGGTTCGCGCCCACCGCGTCCCATACCGCGAGCGCCACGTGCCCGCCGGGGCGCAGCACACGCCGCGTCTCCGACAGCGCCGCGCCGGGGTCCGCCATCAGCATGTAGCCCCAGCGGCACAGCACCGCATCCACGCTGGCCACCGGGAGGTCGATCCATTCGGCGTTCCACACTTGGAACTCCACGTTGGTCAGTTCCAGCTCCGCCGCGCGCTCGCGGGCGCCGTCGAGCATCCCCTCGGCGTGGTCGGAGAGGATCACCCCGCCCGTGGGGGCCACCAGCTCGGCCGCCGCAGGCCGGTCTCTCCGAGGCCCGCCGCGAGCTCCAGCACGCGATGGCCCGGGTGGGGGTCGATCGCGTGCAACATCCACTCCGAGACCGGCGCCCCGAGCTCGCGGATCGCCCCCTGGCGGCGCACCCACCCGGGAGCCGCCTCCTCCCAGTGCTCGGCGCTCGCGATCCGGTGTTGGCCGAAACGGGGATGCTGGCCGAACGGGGGATGCTCGCCGGAGGCGAGTGTCTCCCCGCTTCGGTCGGAGGCGCGTGTCTCTCGGCTTCGGTCGGCCTTCATCTCAGCTCAGCTCTCTGCGCAGCAGCTTGCCCGAGGGCGTGCGCGGCAGCGGCCCCTCGACCAGCGCCACCCGCTTGGGGACCTTGTAGGGGGCCAGGCGCGTCGCGCAGTGCGCGCGCAACGCATCTTCCCCCACGTCCGCCCCGGCGCGGAGCACGACCAGCGCGGTGACCGCCTCGCCCCAGCGCGCGTCCGCGCGGCCGACCACCGCCGCCTCGAGCACTCCGGGGCAGCCCTCGAGCACGGCCTCGACCTCGCTGGGTGCCACGTTCTCCCCCCCGCTGACGATCGTGTCGGCCTTGCGTCCGGTCACGTACAAGTTGCCCTCTGTACTCAACTTACCCAGATCTCCCGTGCGCAACCACCCGTCTACGCCGACCGCGGCGCGCGCGACGGTCGGGCCGGCGACTTCGATCTCTCCGTCGGGGCCGATCCGCAGCCGGGTGCAGAAGAGCGGCGGGCCCGCGGTGGGGGCGGCGCGACGTTCGTCGCTCAGCGCAGCTGGCCGAAACGGGGATGCTGTCGATTCGGTGAGCGAAGCAGTGTCCCCGAATGGTCGAAGGCGAGTGTCTACCGGCCGGCGGGAGGGTGCTCACCTGCGAGCACGCCTCCGTGAGCCCGTAGGTGAGGCTCACCGGGACCCCCGCGGCGCGGGCGCGCTGGAGCAGCGCCACGGGCACCGGGCCGCCGCCGGTGAGCGCGCAGCGCAGGGCGGGCGGGCGCTCGAGGCCCGCGTCGAGCAACCGCGCGAGGGTGGTTGCGACGAGCGAAACAATCGTCACCTGTGGAAGATCGGCCGTGAGCGCCCTGAGCGTGAGCTCTGCATCGAAGCGCTCGTGTACCACCGCCGTGGTCGCGTAGATCGCGGAGCGCACCAGGATCGACAAGCCCCCCACGTGGGAGAGCGGCAGGTTGCACAGCCACCGCTCGCGCGGCGCGAGTCCCAATCGCCACCGCCGAGCCCAGCGCGCTCCACAGGAAGTTGCCGTACGTCAAATCCACCGGCTTCGGCGCCGAGGTGGTCCCCGAGGTGTGGATGACCGCGACCACCGCGTCCAGGTCGTGGACGGCGCCCGGGGTACCACCTCGATTGGCACCCCGCCCACCCTCAGCGCGCAGCGGCTCCTCCACCACCACCGTCGCCCCGTCCACGATCGCGGCGCGCTCGCCGCTCCCCCAGGCGCAGGTCCACGGGCACCGCGACCGCGCCCAGCAGCAGGCACGCGTGCAGCGCGTACGCGAAGTCGAGCCCCGCCGGCAGCGCGAGCGCCACCCGCTCGCCCCGGGCCACCCCCCGCGGGCCACAAGCTCCGCGGCGCCCGCCTGCGCGCGCTCGTGCAACTGCGCATAGGAGCAGGCGCCCCGCGGTGTCTCCACCGCGATCGCCGCAGGCGCCGACGCCGCGGCAGCGCTTGAAGCCAAGCTTCGACGACCATCGCCACAGGCTAGCCTTCGCGCATGCCCACCACGTGGACCCCCGCCGGCGAGTACACCGACATCCGTTACGAGAAGTCCACGCACCCCGAGGGGGCGATCGCGAAGATCACGATCGACCGACCCGAGGTACGCAACGCGTTCCGCCCGCTCACCGTGGTCGAGATCTCGCGCGCGCTCACGCAGGCCCACGAGGACCTCGAGGTCGGGGCGATCGTGCTCACCGGGGAGGGCCCGCTGGCGTTCTGCTCCGGCGGGGACCAGCGCGTGCGCGGGGACTCCGGCTACCTCGCCGAGGACGACGCCGGCCGGGCCGGTGTGGGGCGCTTCCACGTGACCGACCTGCACGTCCAGATCCGCCGCCTGCCCAAGCCCGTCGTGGCGATGGTCGCCGGCTACGCGATCGGCGGCGGCCACGTGCTGCACCTCGTCTGCGATCTGACGATCGCCGCCGAGAACGCGCGCTTCGGGCAGGTCGGCCCGCGCGTGGGCTCCTTCGACGGCGGCTTCGGGGCGGGCCTGCTCGCGAACCTCGTGGGACCCAAGAAGGCCAAGGAGATCTGGTTCCTCTGCCGCCAGTACACCGCCGCGCAGGCACTGGAGATGGGACTCGTGAACACGGTGGTCCCCCTGGAGCGCCTGGAGGAGGAGACCGTAGGGTGGTGCCGCGAGATGCTCGCCCTCTCCCCCTTCGCACTGCGCCTGCTGAAGGCCTCCTTCAACGCCGCCGAGGACGGCCTCGCCGGCATCCAGCAGCTCGCCCACGACGCCAACCTGCTCTTCTACGGCAGCGCCGAGGCCCAGGAGGGCCGCAACGCCTACCGGGAGAAGCGCACGCCGGACTTCTCGCAGTTCCCCCGGAGGGCGTGAACCGTGCCCTCCTCTCCGGCGCCGCCGCTCAAAGATCGGCCAGCCGGACGACCGGCGACGCTGGAGGTTCCGCGCGGATCGAGCGCCGTGCACATCTGGGTGATGGCCGCGCGCGTGCGCACCCTGCCCGCCGCCGTCGCCCCCGTGCTGGTGGGCACCTCGCTCGCGCTGGGGGCCGGGCACTTCGACCCGCTCGCGTTCGTCGCCGCGCTGCTCGGCGCGATCTTCATCCAGGTCGGCACCAACCTCTCAAACGACTACTCCGACGCCCGCCGCGGCGCCGACGCCGAGGACCGTCTCGGCCCCGTGCGCGTCACCGCCGGGGGCCTCGTGCCGCCGCGCCAGGTGCTGCTCGCCACCTACGTCACCTTCGGCCTGGCAGTGCTCTGCGGGGTCTACCTCGTCGCGGTCGCAGGGTGGGGCCTGATCGCGGTCGGCGCCGCCTCGATCCTCGCCGGCGTCCTCTACACCGGGGGCCCCCGCCCCTACGGCTACGAAGGGCTCGGGGAGCTGTTCGTGTTCCTCTTCTTCGGGATCGTCGCCGTCACCGGCTCCTACTACGTGCAGGTCCAACACCTCCCCTGGCAGGCCTTCGCCTGCGCCGTCCCCGTCGGCCTGCTGGCGAGCGCGATCCTCGTGGTCAACAACGTCCGCGACATCGACACCGACCGCCGTGCCGGCAAGCGCACGCTCGCGGTGCGCCTCGGGCGCGAGCGCACCCGCACGCTCTACACCGCGGCGCTCGCCATCGCCTTCCTCACCGCCCCCCTGCCCTGGCCGCTCGGCTCGATGAGCGCCTGGCTGCTGCTCCCCTGGGCCACCGCCCCCCTGGCGCTCTCGCTGATCCAGGTCGTGCGCACGCGCGTGGACGGCCCCTCGCTGAACGGCGCCCTGGCGCGCACCGGCCTCTTGCAGCTGCTCTTCTGCCTACTCTTCTCGGCGGGGATCCTCGCGGGCGGAGGAATCGGCTGAGCCTCCCGCGACTTGACCCTCCGATGAGGACGATCCGGCTGAGCCCCCCGCGACTGGGCCTCCTGCGATGAGAATGATGCTCACCGAGCGTGTGCTCGCGTTCGCCCAGCCGCTGGAGAGCGCCTACGGCACCGTGCGCGAGCGGGAGCTGCTGACCGTCGCGCTGACCGACTCCGACGGGGTCACCGGGTACGGGGAAGCCGCGCCGCTGCAGAGCCCTACGACGGGGTCTCTCTGGCGCGCGTGCGGCGGGCGCTGGAGGCCTACCGGCCCGTGCTGATGCAGGGATCGAGGCCCACGCGCCCGACCGGGCGCGCAGCTGATCGACGCCTGCCGGCGCCTGGACGACCTCCCCGCGGCGCTCGCCGCGATCGACCTCGCCCTGTGGGACCGCGCGGGGCGCCGCGCAGGGAGGCCCGTGGCAGCGCTGCTCACCAACGACCCCGCCGCGGAGGTCCCCGTGAACGCGACCGTGGGCGCGACCGACCGCGCGGGCGCCGCCCAGCAGGCCGCGCGGGCGGCGCAGGCGGGGTTCGGGTGCGTGAAGGTGAAGGTCGGTGTCGGCGACGACGCGGGCCGCGTGGCCGCGGTGCGCGCCGCAGTCGGCCCCCACGTCGAGCTGCGCGTCGATGCCAACGGCGCCTGGGACGTCGAGGGCGCGGTGCGCGCGATCGAAGCGCTCGCCCCCGTGGGCCTCGAGCTCGTGGAGGAGCCCACGCACGGCCTGGAGGCGGTGCGCGCGGTGCGCGAGCGGGTGGCGGCGCGCGTGGCGATCGACGAGACCGCCGCCGAGCATGGCGCGCTCGGCGCGGGCGTCGCCGACGCGGTCTGCCTGAAGATCTCCCGCTGCGGGGGCATCGCCGGCCTGCTCGCCGCCGCCGCGCTCGTGCGCGCCTCCGGCGCGGAGGTCTACCTAGCGTCCACGTTCGACGGCCCGCTCGGCGTCGCCGCCGCGGTGCACGCCGCCGCCGCCCTGGCCTCGCGGGGGCCGCTGCCCGCGTGCGGCCTGGCGACGCTCAGCCTCTTCGACGGGCTCGAGGACCCGTTGCCCGCCCACGAGGGACGCATCGCAGTGCCCTCCGCGCCGGGGTTGGGGGTTCAGAGCGCCTGAGCGACCGCCGCGGGGTTCTCCAGCGGCAGGCCGTGGCCGCCGGGCGCTACGACGAGCTCGCCATCCGCCAGCCGCCCGATCATGTGCAGCCCGAGGGCCCGGAACTTCGCGTCGCGCTCGCCGACGAGGACGGTGACGGGCATCGACAGCTCGGGCCAACCGATCCCATAGCGGTTCCATCTCCCCCGTGCCGAGTCCCCGCAAGACGGCGGCCAGAGCGTCGGGCCGGTTGCGACGCTGATCCTCGCGCGCCAACGCGCCCACCTCGGGGGGATCGTCGGCGAACAGCGGTTGGGTGCGCCAGCGCTCGATGAACTCCTCGAACGGCGCCCGTTCGAGCTCCTCGGCGAGCGCGTGGTCCGAGCGTCGCCGCGCGGCCCGCTCGGCCCCGTCCTCGATGCCCGGGTTGACGCCCACCAGCACCAGCCGCGCCACCCGCTCAGGAGCGGCGAGCGCGACGTGCAGCGCGATCCGCCCGCCCATCGAGTAGCCGCACAGCACGAAGCGCTCGGGGCTGCTCGCAAGCACGTGCTCCACACAACCCGCGAACGAGATCGGCCGCGGCGCGTCCGCGGCCTCGCCGTGGCCCGGGAGGTCGAGCGCCAGCGGCCGGTAGCGTTCACGGTCGAGCAGCTCCACCACGCCATCCCACGCGCGGCAGGTGCCGCCGAAGCCGTGCAGCAGGACTACGTTCTCGGACACCCCGCGATCCTATGACTCAAGCCACCGACACATACCTCCTGCTCCGCGCGTTCGTGGACGAGCTCGCGCGCTGCGGCCTGCGCGACGCCTGCACCTCGCCGGGGTCGCGCTGCGCGCCGCTGCGTGCTGAGCCTCGCGGGAGAGCCGCGACTGCGCTGCCACTCGCACATCGACGAGCGCTGCAGCGGCTTCTTCGCGCTGGGGCTGGCGAAGGCCTCGGGGCGGCCCGTCGCGGTGGCGTGCACCTCGGGGACCGCCGCCGCAGAGCTCCTGCCCGCCGCGATTGAGGCGCACGAGGCTGGCGTGCCGCTGCTGATCCTCACCGCGGACCGCCCCCCCGAGCTGCGCGAGAGCGGTGCGGGGCAGACGATCGACCAGATCAAGCTCTACGGGGACGCCGCGAAGTGGTTCTTCGAGGTCGGCGTGCACGGTTTGGAGGCCGCAGGGACGGGCGAGGCCGGCACCAGTAATGCGGGGCGAGCGCGGCTGCGTTGGATGCGCACACTCGCCTGCCGCGCCTACTGGCAGACGCTCGAGGGTCGCCCCGGCGTGGTGCACCTCAACTTCCCCCTGCGCGAGCCGCTCGTGAGGAGCGAGGAGGGGCCGCTGCCCCACGACGGCACCGGGCGTCCCGATGGCCGTCCGCTCGTGACCTGCACGCCCGCACGCCCGACGGCGCCCGAGGACGCGCGTTCTCTCGCCGTGCCCGTGGCCGCCGCCCGCCGGGGGGTGGTGGTGGCCGGACGCTACGAGCGCGACACCGCGCTCGGGGAGGCCGCGTCGGCGTTCTGCGCGGCGGCCGGCTGGCCGCTGCTGGCCGACTCGCTCTCGGGCGCGCGGCGCGGGGAGGCGGCAGTGGCGCACTACGACGCGCTGCTGCGCCACGGCTCGTTCGCCGCAGGCGTCAAGCCCGACCTCGTGCTGCGCGTCGGCGACCTGCCCACGTCCAAGCCCCTGCGCGGGTGGCTCGCGAGCATGTGCGACGTCCCACAGGCAGCGATCGAGCAGGAGGGCCGCTGGCAGGACCCCGACGCGGCGCTCTGCCGACGCTTCGCGCTGGAGCCCGCCGCGGCACTGCGGCAACTGGTGCAGGACGCGCCCGCGCCCGACCCCGACTGGCTCGCCAGCTGGCGTAGCGCGGATGAGCTCGCCGCCGAGGCGATCCTCGGGGTGCTCGCCGCGGAGGGCCTCAGCGAGCCCGCGGTGGCCGCCGAGCTCGGCGTGCTGCTGCCCCAGCAGGCGACGTTGTTTGTGGCCTCCTCGATGCCGGTGCGCGACATCGAGAGCTTCTGGCCGGTGCGAGCCGATCCTCCCCGCGTGCTGTGCAACCGTGGCGCCAACGGGATCGACGGGACAGTCTCCAGCGCCTTCGGCGCCGCCGCCGATGGCCGCGGCCCGGTGGTGCTGCTGATCGGAGACGTCGCGCTCGCGCACGACATCGGCGGCCTAATCGCCGCGCGGCGCCTGGAGCTCGATCTCACGATCGTGTTGATCGACAACGGCGGCGGAGGCATCTTCGACTTCCTGCCCGTCGCGGGCGACCCGATGGCGCGGGCAGGGGGCGGCGAGGCACCAGGAGGCGGGTCGCGGACGGAGAGCACGCGGGCGCAGCAATGGGAGGATGGCACGGTGCAGGACATCTACACCCGCCACATCGCGACTCCCACAGGTCTCGACTTCGCACTGGCGGCTCAGCTCTATGGTCTTGAGCACGAGGTGGTCGCAGGACATCGCCGGCTTCCGCGAGGCGCTCGAGCACGCGCTCACGCCGCGCCCCCACGGCTCGCGGATTATCGAGGTGCGCACCGACCGTGCGCGCAACGTGGCGCTCCACCGCCGCGCCTGGGAGACTGTCGCTGGCGAGATCGATGGGGGAGCCTGAGCTCCGCTGAGAGCCGGGTACGGGACATGCTCGCCTACCTCCTATGGCATCGCCCGGCGGACGGGGTCAAGCGCGAGACCTACGAGCGCGCCTGCGAGCACTTCCACCGCTCGCTGCACCACTCCCCGCCGGCGGGCTTTCGCGGCTCGGCGGTGTTCGGAGTGAGCGAGCCCGCCGTGGCTGGCGCCCGCGCAGAGCAGCACGTACGAGGACTGGTACCTGCTCGACGACTTCGCCGCCCTCGGGGTGCTCAACGAGGCGGCCGTAGCGCACGGCCATCGCAGCGCCCACGACGAGGTCGCCCGCCGCTTCGGCACGGGCGCAGGCGGTCTGTACGGCCTGCTGGAGGGCCACGCAGACCTAGCAGCGGCGCCTCAGGCCATATGGGTTTCCCGCCCGCCGGGCGAGTCGCGCGGCGAGCTCGCCCAGCTGCTCGGAGATGGCATGGACCCCACGCACGCAAGCCTCTGGCGCCGAGCGCTGGTGTTCGGCCCGGCCCCCGAGTACTGCCTACTGTCCCCCGAGCCCCCCAAGGGTGTCTCCCCCACGCGCCTGCCGCAGGGTTGGCGCGCCACAGTCTGCGAGCGGGAGATGCTCTGGCACAGTTAGGGCGAGAACCTCAAGATCGAGCGACGTCCGTGCGACAATCGGGGCATGACTAAGGCCGAGCTGCACGAGCTCGTAGACCGTCTACCGGACGGGGCGGTCGATGGCGCGGCGATCATTCTGGGGGAGATCAGCGACGGTCGGATCGCCCCTGAGCAGGCGTGGTTCTGGACACGCGAGTGGCAGGCGAAGGAGCGCGAGGCGGACGATGACATCGCGGTGGGCCGCGTCACGCGCTATGAGAGCGACGAGGAGCTCCTAGCGGCCCTGGACGAGCGCACGAAGCCGCTCGATGCCGACACGTGAAGTTCTCGCGTCGTTTTGGCGCGATTGGGACCGGCTTACTCCTCAGCAGCAGCGCGCCTTCCGCCAAGCGGTAGCGCAGTTCATCGCCGACACTGCCGGCGGCGGCCAGAGCTTCCATCCGCGCTTGCGCGTCAAGCGGGTGCAAGGCCACCATGGAGTGTGGGAGATGACCTGGGCGCCGGACGGCCGCGCGACCTTCGAGTATGGCAAGGAGGTTCGGCCTGGCGAGCCGCACATCATCTGGAGGCGCATCGGTACGCACTCGGTCCTCCGCCGGCCATAGGCGTCGCCCGGACGAACCCGGGTCCGGTGTGCATGGTGCTGTACCGCATACCAGGTCCAGTTTTGTACCGGGTAGGCGGTACAACCTACCGCGCGTCGAGCACCCGCTCGCGCTGGTAGCGACGCCATGAACGTCGGGCGGTTGCGAGCGCGACGATCAAAAGCGCCAGCGGCAGGAGGATCGCGGCGGCGATCAGCATGACAGCGAGCGTCACGACGAGCACTCTGCCTGCGTCGTGAAGCCCTCGGTGGAGCGTGAGTCCTTCGCTTGCGGCGTGCGCGTCGCCGAGCACGGTCACTTCCACTTCGGCGGTGCTCGCACGCTGTGAGACCGCCTGGAGCGCCGACCGGGCCTGGGTGATCGCGCCACGGGACTGCGAGAGTCGTTCGCGCAGGCTGTCGATCTGGCCTTCGGTGGTTGCTCCGGCCAGCGCACGGAGCAGCGCCCGCCGTTCGGCGGTGGCGTCGCCGAGTCGCTGACGAGCCGCGTCGTAGGTGTTGGTGATGTCCTGCAGCGACTGGCTCTCGGCAACCACTGGCGCCAGCTGCCCGAGCGAGGCCAGGGCGCCACTGAGCTTTGCGCTCGGCAGTCGCAGGTCGAGTTCACCGCGGCTCGAAGCCTTCGTGCTGCACCTGCACCTGGGAGCTCTGGACGAAGCCGCCAAAGCTCACCGCCAGGCGAGCCACGCGGTCGGCGACCGTCTGCACTTCGGAGGGAATCGCCGAAAGGCTGATCGACGCCGCGAGCTGCTGGACGCGCCCAGACGCGGCGGCCGCTCCACTCGCAGCCGGTGCGTTCGAGGCCGCACCGCCGGGCACCGATGGGGCGCTTTGCAGGGTGCTTTGCGCCGCGGCGCCTTTGGCCGCACCGATCGCACCCGCCGAAGTGCGGGCGCCCACGTTGGAGGACCCAGCCCGCTGAGGTGGGACGGATTCCCCGGTCGGTCCCGTGACGGCCCGCCAAGGGCCGGCGATGACCACGGCCGCGATGAGCGCGCCGATCGTCGCGATGCCGGCCGCCGCCGCAAGGCCGGCCGCAGCGCCCGAAAGACCTGGCGGCCGCAGCAGCCGACCCAATCGACGGCGCAGCCGCTTGGGGGCAGAGCCGGGGCGCACAGGATTCGTGGGCATCGCGGGCGGGGCAGGTGAGGCTGCCGTGCCAGCTCCAGCGTGCCCCACCGGGGACACCTCGCGCGGTCGCCGCGCCCCCCGTTCTGCCATCCGCTCTCTGAGCTGGCGCTCGAACTCGGGCGTCATCGGCGACGCCAGAGCACGTACGTCCTCGCGCAGCTCACGCCAGGAGTCGGCAACCGAGCCCTCTCCCTCGCCACCCAGAGCAGCGTCGAGCTCGGTCTGCCAGGCATCGTTGGGCCCCGCCGCGCTGCGGCCGGGGAAGGGGATGATCCTCATGCGACCTCCTGTCGTTCCAGCCCAAGGCACTCCTCGCGCAGTCGCGTGAGCGCTCGGTGCAGGCGGGTACCGGCGTTCGACTCGCTGATGTCGAGCGCTCGCGCGAGCTCACTGTTGGAGAGCTGGCCGTGGAACTTGAGCAGCACCACCTCTCGCTCACGCAGCGGCAATGCCAAAAGCGCGTCGCGAACCGTCGCGCGACGCACGATCTGCTGGAGCGCCTCCTCGGAGTCCCGATTGCCGGACAGCTCTTCGGGCAACTCGCACTGAGGCCGGCGTCGGCGTCGGCGCAATTCGTCGAGCGCCGCGTTGCGCGCGATCGCGAAGAGCCACGCTCGAGGGGTTCCGCGACCGCGATCGAGACGCGCGCGCGAACGGTAGAGCCGCTCGAACGCGAGCGCGGTCACGTCCTCCGCCGCCGACCTGTTGCCGAGCAGCGAGATGGCGTACGCGTGCACGTCGGCGGCACAACCACGAAAGAGCGCCTCGAAGGCGGCGTCGTCGAGGCGGGAGCCCCCGGACAACGGGATCGCCCGCGGCCCAGTGTCATCGGAGGAAGGCACGAGTGCGCTCACAACCATGACTACGCTCGGGGCCCAGGTCCATCACACATTGCGCAGGGGATCTCTGGACCAGGCGGCCTCGAGCGATGCCGCGATGCTCACCCAGGCCACGCGGGCGAAGGTTGCACACGGTTGTTCAAACAGGCTCACCCCGCCAACAACGGCAAGAGCGCAGCGAGCTTGACCTCGGTCTCCGCGAGCTCGGCGGAGGGGTCGGAGTCGCGCACGACGCCGACCCCCGCGTAGCAGCGGGCGACGCGGCCGCGCAAGAGCGCGCAGCGCAGCGCGACACAGAACTCGCCGTCGCCGGTGGCGTCCGCCCAGCCGACGGGGCCGGCGTACCAGCCGCGGTCGAGACCCTCCAGGGCGGGGATCAGCGGGCGGGCGCGGGCGAGCGGCTCGCCCCCCACGGCGGGCGTGGGGTGCATCAGCTCGAGCAGCTCGATCACGTCGAGGGGCTGGGCGAGCTGGGCGCGGATCGGGGTGCCGAGGTGCTGGATGTTGGCGACCTTCACGAGCGTCGGCTCGGGCGGGGCGGCAGCCCACAGAGCGTGCGGGCGCAGCGTGCGCTCGATGCGGCGAATCACGATCGCGTGCTCCTCGCGGTCCTTCTCGGAGTGCATCAGCTGTTCGCCGAGGTGGTCGTCCACGGCGGGGTCGGCGGAGCGGCGCATCGAGCCCGCCAGCGCGAGCGCGCTGACGCGGTGCCCCTCGCGGCGCAGGAGCAGCTCGGGGGAGGCGCCGAGGAAGGCGCCGTCGCCGCGCCCGACGCAGAAGACGAAGCACGAGGGAAAGCCCTCGCGGAGCACTCCAAAGAGCGCGGCGGGGTCGTACTCGCGGGGCGCGTGGACGTGGACCTCCCGGGCGAGCACGACCTTCTCGAGCTCCCCGGCACGGATCAGCTCGACGGCGCGGGCGACGGCGGCCTCGTAGTGCTCGGGCGGCATCGCGCTCGCGACCCGGTAGCGCCCGGCGGGTGCAGGGTCGAGCAGCGCCAGCGGCGCTGCTCGCAGCTCGCCCACGCGGTTCTGCAAGCGGGCGAGCAGCTCCTCGGGAGTGTCGTCGGGCGCGGCGAGCGCGTGGAGCGTCAGGCGCACGTCCCCGCCGCGGCCTCCGGTCCTGGCCGTCATCCCCGGAGGGGTGGGGTTCGCGGGTGAGCGCAACCTCGGGCACGATCAGGGAGGCCGGCTCGAAGCCCGCCCAAGCGGGGTCCGAGCCGCCCTGGGGGGCGAAGGCGAAGCCGCCGACGGCGACGGGCCCGCCGCGGCCCGGGTCCTCAGGGGGGTCGCTGACGGCGGCGGCCGCCAGGGAGCGCCAGCGGTCGGCCACGGTGGCAAAGCGTTCGGGCCGGTCGCGGTGAGCAGGGCCACCTCGCCGAGCGCCGCCAGCGCGCGGGCGCCGCGGTCGGGCTGCTCGAAGAGGAACCACGGCTCGCCGGGACGGCGCGAGGCGCAGGCGACAGCGCTCGGGTCCACGCCGACCGATTCGGGAGACACTCGCTCCGCCGAAGCCGGGAGACGCTCGCCTTTGGCGAGCATCCCCGTTTCGGCCAGCATCCCCGAATCGGCCAGCAGCGGCAGGGTCAGCACGGCGAGCGTCGGCTGACCGCTGCGACGAGCGCGCTTGACGGCGAGCTGCAGGCGCGCACCGAGCCGCTCGAGGTCGCCCTCGCCTAATGCAAAGGGACTCTCGCGCGTCCGCTCAGCAGCGCCGCTCACGTCTCCGCGCGCCCCCGGGAGATGGCGATCTCGCCGGTGCGCATCATCTCGATCAGCCCGAACGGGCGCACCATGCCCTCGAAGGCCTCGATCTTCTCGGTGGTGCCGGTGACCTCGACGATGATCGAGCGCTTGGTGACGTCGACCACCTTGGCGCGGAAGATCTCGGCGATCTGCATCAGCTCGCCGCGCTGGGGCCCGTCGGCGGCGATCTTGAACATCGCGAGCTCGCGCGAGACGGTGTCCTCGGGGTCGAGGTCGCGGATCTTGAGCACGTTGATGAGCTTGTGCAGCTGCTTGGTCACCTGGTCGATCGGGTGCAGGGCGCCGTCGACGGTGAGCGTCACGCGCGAGATCTGCTCGTCGTCGGTGGGGCCGACGGTGAGCGTGTCGATGTTGAAGCCGCGGCGGGCGAACAGGCCGGCGATGCGGGTGAGCACGCCGGACTTGTTTTCCACGAGGATCGAGAGGACGTGCTTGCGCCCGGTGCGCAGGTTGCCGGAGGCTTCGAGCTCCTCGAGGCTGAGCGGCTCCTTGGTGGCGGGTTCACCCATTCAAATCCACCATTTCCCGCGCAGCCTTGCCCGCCGGAATCATGGGGTAAGTATTCTCCTCGCGCGTGACCCGCACGTCCACGACGACGGGGCCGTCGGTGGCGATCGCGCGCTGGATGTCCTCCACGAGCGTGTGCTTGTCCTCGAAGCGCATCCCCGTGGCGCCGTAGGCCTCGGCGAGCTTGACGAAGTCGGGGAACGAGCCCATGTCGACCTGGGAGTAGCGGCCGTCCCAGAAGAGCTCCTGCCACTGGCGCACCATGCCGAGGTAGCCGTTGTTCATGATGAACACCTTGACGGGAATGCGCTCCTGTGCGCAGGTGGCGAGCTCCTGGGCGTTCATCTGCACCGAGCCGTCCCCGGCGACGCAGCAGACCGCGCGGTCGGGGCAGCCGACGGCGGCGCCCATCGCGGCCGGCAGCCCGAAGCCCATCGTCCCGAGGCCGCCGGAGTTGATCCAGCGCCGGGGGGCGGGAAAGTCGTAGTACTGGGCGGTCCACATCTGGTGCTGGCCTACGTCGCTTGCGATGATCGCCTCGCCGCCGGTGGCCTCGTACAGCGCCTGGATCATGTACTGCGGCTTGATCTCACCGTCGGCGCTGTCCTCGTACTTGAGCGGGTAGCGCTCGCGCCAGCCCTCGATGCGCTCCCACCACTCGTCCAGGCGCGCGGGGTCGGGCCCCACCGCGCGGTACTCGACGGCGAGCTTCGCGAGCACGTTGCGAGCGTCGCCGACGATCGGGATGTGGGCGGGCACGTTCTTGGAGATCTCGGCGGGGTCGATGTCGATGTGGATGAACTTCGCGTGGGGGGCGAACTCGGAGAGCTTGCCGGTGATGCGGTCGTCGAAGCGCGCGCCAACCGCGCAGATCAGGTCGGCCTCGTCCATCGCGTAGTTGGCGGCGCGAGTGCCGTGCATCCCGAGCATCCCCAGCCACTGGGGGTGGGTGCTCACGCCCCACCCACCCGCGCGGGGAACGCACCGAGACCCATCAGCGTGCAGGTGACGGGGAAACGGTCGCAGCCGGCGAGCTCGACGAGCTCCTCGGAGGCGTTCGCGTTGACGACCCCCCCGCCGGCGTAGATCACGGGACGCTGCGCGGCGGCGAGCGCCTTGGCGGCCTGGCGGATCTGCTTCTGGTTGCCCTCCACGGTCGGCTGGTAGCCGGGGAGGCGCAGGTCGGTGACGGGCTCGTAGGCGATCTCGGCGCGCGAGAGGTCCTGGGGGACGTCGACGAGCACCGGGCCGGGACGCCCGGAGGAGGCGATGTGGAAGGCCTCGTGGATCGCGCGGGGGATCTCCAGCGGGTGCTGGATCATGAAGGAGTGCTTGACGACGGGCATCGTGATGCCGATCGTGTCGGCCTCCTGGAAGCCGTCGGTGCCGAGCAGCTCGGTGCGCACCTGCCCGGTGATGAACACGACGGGCACGGAGTCCATCATCGCGTCGCAGATGGGGGTGACGAGGTTGGTGGCGCCGGGGCCGGAGGTGGCGAGCGCGACGCCGACTTGGCCGGTCGCCTTGGCGTAGCCCTCCGCGGCGTGGCCGCCGCCGGCCTCGTGGCGCACGAGGATGTGGCGGATGCCGGCGTCCACGAAGGCGTCGTAGGTGGGCAGGTTGGCCCCGCCGGGCAGGCCGAAGACGACCTCGACGCCCTCCGCCTTCAGACATTCCATCAGCGCATCGACTGCGCGCACGGGCCAACTCCTTTCTTCGTCGCCGTCACACCGAAGAAAGGCAGTTTACCAGCGGGTTTTCACCCGGGAGATCCCGTCCCAGCGCAGCGCTCAGGAGGAACCCAATTGCGATCCCGATCGCCAGCACGATCGCGCCGCCGACGGTGACCACCAGCAGCGAGGAGCGCATCGAGACTTCCAGGAAGCGCTTGCGCACCCAGGCGATCACGAACAGCTCGACGGCGACGACGCACGCCGGCGACCACGAGCGCGGTGTGCACGTTGGAGATCAGGAACGGCAGCGTGTGGAACAGGCCGCCCAGCGCGGTCATCCCGCCGGTGATGCCGCCGCGCACGACGGGCGAGCCGCGGCCGGTGGTTTCGCCGGTGTCCGACAGCGCCTCCGACCAGCCCATGCTCACGCCCGCCCCCAGGGCGGTGGCGAGACCGACGACGAACGCGGTGTGCGAGTCCGAGGAGATCGCGGCGGCGAAGATCGGGGCGATCGAGGAGACGGTGCCGTCGATCAGCCCCACGAGCGCGGGCTGCACCACGCGCAGCAGGAAGTCCCGCTCGTCCGCGAAGCCGGCACGGTGTACGAAGCGGGCGATCGGCGAGGGGTGCGCGGTGGAGGTCGCGGGCGCGTCCATCCTCTGTTTATAGAGCCCGCGCCGGTTCGGGCTCCCTAATGGGCTGCCCTACTGCGAACTCCGCGCGGCCCTGCGAGGGCTGCCACGATTCGGCGCAGCGGAGGAGGGCGCCCACGATTCGGATCGCCAGCACGGTCCCGGAACTCGAGCTCCGCACCGCAGCGGGTGCAGAGAGCGTCGTAGATCTTGGTGACGCGCCCGCAGCGGGGGCAGCGGCGGCGCAGCTCGTTGCTCTCGAAGCGGTAGAGGATCGCGGCGAGCAGGCCGAAGAAGGGCACGACCCCGGAGATCAGGAACCACAGCAGGAAGGAGCTGCCCTTGACCGGCCGACGATGCCGCCGGCGAGCCCGAAGCCGAGGCAGATCACCACGTAGCCCATTGGGCTCCTCAGCCCCTACAGGAGTACCCGCACAGCCCAGACGACGGCTACGATCGCGAGCACCGCGACGACGAGGACGGCGAGGAAGGTGACGATGCCGATCACGATGTGCAGCAGTACCCACGCCGCCACCGCAAGGATCAGCACCGCGACGACCGTCCGACCCAGCGAGCGGGAGGAGGAGGGGAGGGAGCGGGAGACTCGTTCATGAGATCAGCGTAGCTCAGATGACAGGGGTCGAGCGGGGCTGACGCTCACAGCCCGAGCTGCTCGCGCACGAGCCGGGTGACGACGCCGCCGTCGGCGCGGCCGTGAGTCTCGCGCATCACGTAGCCGACGATCGGCCCAACGGCCTTGGCGTTGCCGGCACGCACGTTGGCGGCGGCCTCGGGGTGGGCGACGAGCGCGGCTGCCACGACGGCGGCGAGCTCGTCGTCACCGCTGTCCATCGCCGCGAGTCCCTCGGCCTCGACGATCGCCGCGCGGCTCGCCCCCGTCGGCGACAAGCCGATCGAGCACCTGGCGGCCGGCGCCGACGGAGATGCGCTTGGAGGTGACGAGGCCGACGAGCTCGGCGAGCGCGCGGGGGGTGACACGCGAGGAGAGCGGATCCCCGCCTGCCCCCCACCCGTCTCCCCACCGTCTCCACCGGTGTCCGCGACCGTCTCCCCACCGGCAAGCCGCGCGAGCAGGTCGCCTGAGATCCAGTTGGCGAGCGCCTGCGCGGGAGGCGCAGGACCGGCAGGCGCGGCGAGGGCGGCCTCGAAGAAGTCGCCGAGCCCGCCGCGGAACGCGAGCAGCTGCGCGCTCTCCGCGCTCAGTCCCAGCTCGCGCTCGAAACGCTCCGCGCGCGCGGCAGGCAGCTCGGTCATGTCCGCCCGGGCAGCGTCGAGCATCTGCTGGTCGATGGCCACGGGCAGCAGGTCGGGCTCGGGGAAGTAGCGGTAGTCGTGCGCCTCCTCCTTGGAGCGCAGCGAGGTGATGGCGCCCGAGCCCGGGTCGAAGTGCAGCGTCTCCTGCTCGACGTCCCCCCCACCGCGCAGGACCGCCTCCTGGCGAGCGAGCTCGGCGCGGATGCCCCGTTCGAGGAAGCGGAAGGAGTTCATGTTCTTCAGCTCCGTCTTGACGCCGAGCTCCTGCGCGCCCACAGGGCGCAGGGAGACGTTGGCGTCGCAGCGCAGCGAGCCCTCCTCCATGTTCACGTCGGAGACCCCGAGCGCGCGCAGGGTGGTGCGCAGCAGCCGCAGCCACTCGCCGGCAGCCTCGGCGGAGCGCAGGTCGGGCTCGGTGACGATCTCAGCGAGGGGAGTGCCGCCGCGGTTGAAGTCCACGACGGAGGCGTCGGAGCCGTGGATGCGTCCGGAGGCCCCGGCGTGCACCAGCTTGGCGGCGTCCTCCTCGAGGTGCACGCGGTGGATGCGCACCTCCCCCAGGCGCCCGCCGCGGCAGAGCGGCTCGTCGAACTGGGAGATCTGGTAGCCCTTGGGGAGGTCGGGGTAGAAGTAGTTCTTGCGGTGAAAGGTCGAGCGGGGAGCGAGCTCGCAGCCGAGCGCGAGCCCGATCAGCAGCCCGAAGTGCACGGCGCGCGCGTTGGCGACGGGCAGGGAGCCGGGCAGCCCCAGGCAGACGGGACAGGTGCGGGTGTTTGGAGGCTCCCCGAAGGAGAGCGCGCAGCCGCAGAACATCTTCGTCGCGGTCGCAAGCTGCACGTGGATCTCCAGGCCGATGACGGGCTCGTACTCGACGGTGCTCACGCCGTCCCCCCCCGTGCGCGTCATGCCCGCGCCCGCGACCCGTCGAAGCCGAGCGCGCACTCCAGCGCGTACGCGGCGTCGAGCAGGCGGTTCTCGCTGAACACGGGACCCGCGAGCTGCAGCCCGACGGGCAACTCGCCCCCGGCGCCGTCGGGGGCGAGCCCGCAGGGGATCGAGATCGCGGGCAGGCCGGCGAGCGACATCGGGACGGTGCAGAAGTCACTCAGGTACATCGACCAGGGGTCGTCGAGACGCTCCCCCAACCCGAAGGCGACGGTCGGAGAGGTAGGAGTCACGATGAAGTCGCAACGGTCGAAGGCGAGGCGGAAGTCCGCGGCGATCAGCGTGCGCACGCGCTGGGCGCGACCGTAGAAGGCGTCGTAGTAGCCGGCGGACAGGGCGTAGGTGCCGAGCATGATGCGCCGGCGGACCTCGGGGCCGAAGCCGTCGTGGCGGGTGCGCGTGTACAGGTCGAGCAGGTCCTCGGCGTCCGCGGCGCGCGAGCCGTAGCGCACGCCGTCGAAGCGGGCGAGGTTGGAGGAGGCCTCGGCGGGGGCGAGCACGTAGTAGGCCGACAGCGCGTGCGGGGCGTGCGGCAGGCCGACCGCCACGAGCTCCGCACCCAGCTCCTCCGCGCAACGGCAGGACGCCTCGAACGCCGCGAGCACGCCCGGCTCGATCCCCTCACCGGAGAGCTCCGCGGGGACTCCGAGCCGCACACCGTCCAGGCGCTCGGCAGAAGGCAGGACAAGCGCCTCGGGAAAGGCGAGCGAGGTCGCGTCGCGGGGGTCCTGCCCAACCATGTGAGCCAGCAAAAGCGCGGCGTCGGTCACGTCGCGGGTCAGCGGCCCGGCCTGGTCCAGGGAGGAGGCGAAGGCGATCAGGCCGTAGCGCGAGACGGCGCCGTAGGTCGGTTTGAGCCCGACGACCCCGCAGAGCGCGGCCGGCTGGCGGATCGACCCCCCGGTGTCGGTGCCGAGCGCCCAGGGGGCGAGACCAGCGGCGACGGCGGCGGCGCTGCCGCCGGAGGACCCCCCGGGCACACGCGCGCGGTCCCAGGGGTTCAGCACCGGCCCGAAGGCGCAGTTCTCGGTGGAGGAGCCCATCGCGAACTCGTCCTGGTTGGTCTTCCCCAACAGTGGCGCACCCGCGGCAGCCAACCGCTCGACGACGGTGGCGGTGTAGGGGGGCCGGTAGCCCTCGAGGATGCGCGAGCCCGACTGGGAGGGCACGCCGGCGGTGCAGAAGAGGTCCTTGACGGCGAGCGGCACCCCGCGCAGGGGCGCCCCGGACTCGAGCTCAGGGGGGGTGGACTCGCCCCCGGCGACCCACGTGAAGCAGTTGAGCTCGTCCGCAGCGGCGCGCGCACGGTAGGCGTCAAACAGCTCCGCTGCGGAGAGGTCGCCCGCCTCCAGCGCACGGACCGCCTGAGTCGCAGAGAGGCTGGTGGGGTCTGCCGTGGTCATCCGCTGGAGCTCGGCTGTTTTGGGTCGCATCCGCGCAGGTCGGCACGGCCACCGGGCGGGTGGGCGCGGGGCTTCCTACCCCGCGTCACCGCGTTGCGCTCCGGCGAGGGAGCGTTCACGCCTGGGGGCTGGGGACGAGGAAACCGCCGTCCGCGACTGCGGGCGCGGAGGCGAGCGCGACCTCGCGCGGCAGCGAGGGCGCCGGCTCGTCGGGGCGCAGCCGGCCGGTGACCTCCACGACGTGGGAGGTGGGCGGCACATCGTCGAGCTCGAGCGCGGCGAGCCGGGCGATGTGGTCGAGCACGCCGGAGAGCTCGCGCGCCATCGACTCCACCTCGCCGTCGTCGAGCTGCAGGCGCGCCAGGCGGGCGACGTGCAGAACTTCCTCGCGGTCGATCACCGCGCGGATTCTATGTGGCCCGGCGCCAGGACCCGGCGCCCCCTTCGCGCAGCTCGACGACGGCGCCGTAGACGATCACAAGACACGCGATGAACCCGAGGTAGAGACCGAGCTGCGCGCCGTAGGTGACGGACACCGACCCGAACGTGGCGGACGTGTGAGGGTGGTCGAGGATGCGGTAGAGCACGAAGACCGCGGTCACCGCGGCGAGGGCGGCGAGGACCGCGGCCGGCGAGATCGGGCTGGGCAGCTCGCGCCCGCCGGCAGCCGCGAGGACCAACGCCAGGGCGGCGAGGATCGTCGCCAACAGCAGCCAGCGCGTGTCGCTCAGGCTGTGCCACGCGTTGGTGCTCGAGCTGATGGTGATCGAGGGACCGCCCGGCACGCTGCCGGAGGCGGTTCCACCGAACCACTTGAAGAGGAACGTGGAGATGAACAGCGAGACCGCGCCGCCTGCGATCACCCACTGCCCTCGGCGCAGCTGTGCGAAGTCGAGCTCCATGTGCCGGCACCCCCACGGTCGAAGAAATCCTTGCCCCGCGCATCTGCCGAGGCCGCGCGGGGGTCCCAACCCTCCGCACAAGGGTACGCCGCTCCTCGCGGCTACCCTGCTCCGGCCGGTGGCGCCGGACGGGGCGGAGTGGCGTCAGGCGGGTACAGGCCGGTGCGTTCGTCCCGCAGCGACTGCCAGCTGCCGATCAGGACGGCGAGCGCTCCGATCAGCGCGAGCCACGCGCCCGCGCACAGCTCGGTGGCGTGGTCGGGGCGCTCGAGCAGCCGCACGACGGCGGCAGCGGTCCCGACGAACCCGAACAGCGTGCTCCACACCGCGGCCGCGACGGGGAGCGCGGTGGCGCGCTCCGTGACGGTCGCAAACACGAGCGCGAGCGCGCCGGCGGCGGCGAGGACCAGCAGCGCGACGGCCACTCCGAACGTCGCCCACGCGCTGAGCTTGCCCTGCGAGCTCTCGTACCAGGGCAGCGTCAGCGCGACGATCAGGCAGATGGCACCCGCGAGCGCGAGCAGCTCCCCCGAGCGCAGGCGGCGCAGGCTCATCAAACCTCGATCCCGGCCTGACGGCGCGCGGCGCTCAGGGTGTTGCGCAGCAGTAGCGCAATCGTCATCGGCCCCACGCCGCCGGGCACCGGGGTGATCGCCGCGGCGACCTCGGAGACGGCGGCGAAGTCCACGTCGCCGACCAGGCCGCTGGAGTTGCCGGCCTGCTCGGGGGTGAGCCGGTTCATGCCCACGTCGATCACCACCGCGCCCGGCTTGACGAACTCGCGGGTGATCAGGCGCGGGCGCCCCACCGCGGCGATCAGGACGTCCGCGCGCGCACACACTGCGGCGAGGTCGCGGGTGCGGGAGTGGCAGACGGTCACGGTGGCGTTGGCCTCGAGCAGGAGGAGGGCCATCGGCTTGCCGAAGAGGTTCGAGCGCCCCACGACCACCGCTTCAGCGCCTTCGATCTGCAGCTCCCCGCCCGCCCCCTCGGCGCCCTCGACCTTCCCCTCCCCGCCCGTCCCCCCTACGCCCTGGATCTTCCCCTCTCCGCCTGCCCCGACGCTCGCGAGCAGCTCCATTACCCCCAGCGGGGTGCACGGCCGTGGCCCGGGCCTCCCCAGCGCGAGCAGGCCGGCGTTGACCGGGGTCAGGCCGTCCACGTCCTTGGCGGGGTCGATCAGGCCGGTGAGGGTGGGGCCGTCGAGGTGGTCTGGCACCGGCAGCTGCAGCAGCACCCCGCTGACCGCGGGGTCGGCGTTGAGGCTCTCCAGCAGGTCCGCGACCTGCTCGTGGGTCGCCTCGGCGGGCAGGCGCCGGTCGAAGGGCGTCATCCCCACCTCCGCGCAGGCGCGCTGCTTGCCACCCACGTACACCGCGGAGCCCGGGTCCTCGCCGACCAGCACGGTCGCAAGCCCCGGCGCGCGCCCGGTGCGCTCGACGAACGCGGGGACCGCCTCCACCACCTGCGCGCGCACGCGCGCGGCGGCTGCCCTGCCGTCGATGAGGGTGGCGCCCACCGTCACCCTTCCGTGTTGCCGGCGCTCGCACTGCCGTCGATGATCGTGGCGCTCAAAGGGTCATCCTTCCGCGTTGCCGGCCCTCGCCGTGAGAGCCCCATGCTACCTGCGGGTGAGGGGGGTGAGCTCGGTGAGCAGCTTGCGTTCGGAGCCGTCGCCGGCGAACCGCACGACGATCACCCCGTCGGGCTCCACGCCGGTGACGACGCCCTCTCCGAAGGAGGCGTGGGTGACGTCCTCGCCGAGACGGTAGGAGTCCGCGGCGGGGGCTCGCCGAGCGCGCCCGCCGTCCGCGGGCCGCCCACGCCCCCCGAGCGGACGATCGGCCGCGACGCGCGCGGCGGACGCCCAACTCCCGGCGGCGGCCCAGTTCCCGGCGTGGGCGAGCGCGCGATCGGGCAGCCCACCGCCCACGGCGGTGCCACGCCCTGCGCCGACCACCGCCGGCGGCTCCTCCTCGCGGTCGGTCAACTCGGCGGGGACCTCGGCGAGGAAGCGGCTCGGGAAGCCGTACGTCTGCGCCCCGAACACCGCGCGCCGCCGCGCGCGGGTCAGGTAGAGCGTGCGCATCGCACGGGTGACCCCCACGTAGAACAGCCGGCGCTCCTCCTCCAGGGCGCCTTCGTCGAGGGCGCGCGAGTGGGGGAACACTCCGTCCTCGCAGCCCACGATGAACACCGTGGGGTACTCCAGGCCCTTGGCGTTGTGCAGCGTCATCAACGTCACCAGGCCCTCGTCCTCGCTGCGGGAGTCGGCGTCGGCGACGAGCGCGATCTGCTGGAGGAACACGCCGAGCGTGTCCTGAGGACCGCCTTCGGCGGCGGTGCCCGCCTCCGCGGTGGCGTCGAACTCGCGGCCGACCTCGACCAGCTGCTCGAGGTTCTCGGCGCGACCCTGCGCCTCGATCGTGCGCTCCGCCTCCAGGGCCTCGACGTAGCCGGTCTGCGAGAGCACGGCCTCCAGCAGGTCACCCACGGGAACCCGCTGGCCGATCTCCGATCGGTCGACGCGCGTGCGTAGCTCGTCCATCGTGTCCATGAAGCGCCGCAGCGCCTTCACCGCGGCGGCGCCGAGGCCGGGGATCTCCTCGGGGGCGGACGCCGCCTCCCACACCGAGACGCCGACGGTGGCGGAGTACGCCACGATGCGCCCGAGCGAGGTCTGCCCGAGGCCGCGCCGGGGCGAGTTGGCCACACGCGTGAAGCTCACCACGTCGAACGGGTTGGCCAGCCACGAGAGGTAGGCGATCGCGTCCTTGATCTCGGCGCGTTCGTAGAACTTCGTCCCCCCGATCACCTGGTAGGCGATCTCGTGGCGCACAAGCGTGTCCTCGAGCACCCGCGACATCGCGTTGGTGCGGTAGAGCACGGCGATCTCCGTGCGCGAGGCGCCCTCGTCGACGAGCCGCTCGATCTCACCGACCACAAAGCGCGCCTCGGCGTGCTCGTCGTCGAGCTCGCGCACGTGGATCGGCTCGCCCGTGCCCAGCTCGCTCCACAGGCGCTTGGCGATCCCGCCACGGTTGTTGGCAATCACCGCGTTGGCGGCCGACAGGATCGTCTCGGTGGAGCGGTAGTTCTGCTCGAGCTTGACCACGCGGGCGTCGGGGAAGTCGTCCTGGAAGTCGAGGATGTTGCGGATGTCGGCATTGCGGAAGCTGTAGATCGACTGCGCGTCGTCGCCCACCACCGCAAGGTTGCGGTGGCCCTCGAGCCGCACGCGTTCCCCCCTCGCCGGCGCCTGGCGCCCGCCCCCCACGAGTAGCTGCAGGAAGCGGTACTGCGCGTGGTTTGTGTCCTGGTACTCGTCGACCAGGATGTGGCGAAAGCTGGAGGCGTAGCGCTCGCGGGCCTCCTCGAAGAGCTCCAGCAGGTTGACGGTGCGGAACAGCAGGTCGTCGAAGTCCATCGCGTTCATCCGGTGCAGGTCGCGCTCGTAGAGGGTGTACACCTCGCCGACCATCTCCTCGTAGGCGGAGCCGCGCGCCTGGTCGTAGGCGGCGGCGTCCTGGAGCTTGTTCTTGGCGGAGGAGATCTGGTTGTGGATCGAGGCGGGGGTGTGGCGCTTGGGGTCGACGCCGACGGCGTCCATGCACCGCTTGGTCAGCCGCCGCGCGTCGGCCTGGTCGTAGATCGTGAACTGGCGCGTGTACCCGAGCCGCTCCGCCTCGGCACGCAGGATGCGCGCACAGGCCGCGTGGAAGGTCATCAGCCACATGCCGCGCGTGCCGTGGCCGAGCAGGCGCTCGACCCGCTCGCGCATCTCCTTGGCGGCCTTGTTGGTGAACGTGATCGCGAGAATCTCGCCCGCCTGCGCCTGGTCGGTGTAGATCAAGAAGGCGACGCGGTGGGTGAGCACCCGCGTCTTGCCCGAGCCGGCCCCCGCGAGGATCAGCAGCGGCCCCTCGCCGTGGGTGACCGCCTCGCGCTGAGGCTCGTTGAGGCCCTCCAGCAGCTCCTGGAGGTGCTCCGCGTGGGGGTTTTCGACCATCGCCTTCAGCATAGTTGCGGCCCCGGCCGGCCCGTTGGCAGAATCCTCCGTCAGGCCGCCTCCTCGCCCAAGTCACTCCAGCCTGCCACCGACGCCGCCCCCGCTCGTTCACCGCCGTGCTCGTCCTGGCCTAACGTTTGCGCCATGCTGCTGCTCGAAGAGGTCCGCGCAAGCTGCGCGCAGATCGCCGCGCAGGCGCGGTGGGTGCAGATCGACGAGAACGCGCTCGCCGGGGAGTCCCTCGCGGCGCTCGCCGCGCCCGACCTGGCAGCGGGCGTGTCGGCCCCGGCGCTGGACCCGGTGCGCCACTACCTGGAGGGTTCCGCCGCGGACGTGGCGGACTACCTGCTGGCGCTCGACGCCGTCAACTTCGGCTCGGGCTGGTTCCCCACGCTGCGCAAGCGCCTTGACGCAGGACACCCCGTGAGCGGCTACTTCACAGTCGCCTGGGCGCTCGCCGACCACGTACGCGCGCAACACGCCACCGACACCGGGTGGGCCCTCGACGCGGCGTGGCTGCGCGCGGTGGACACCCGCACGATCGCGCGGATTCTCGACCAGCCGCCCGACCACGAGCTGATGAGCCTCTACGCCCAGGCGCTGCGCGAGCTCGGCCGCTTCCTCGGCGCTCGCCGTGCGCTGGACCTGGTGGCCGAGTCCGGGGGTTCAGCGGAGCGGCTGGTCGAACACCTGGCGCGGGGGATGGCGATGTTCGACGACCGCGGCTTCTACAAGCGCGCCCAGCTCTTCCCCTCCGACCTCGCGCTCGCGGGCGTCGCCGACTTCGCGGACCTCGACCGCCTGACGATCTTCGCCGACAACCTCGTCCCCCACGTGCTGCGCTGCGAGGGCGTGCTCGTCTACGACGAGTCCCTCGCCGCGCGCATCGACTCCGGCGAGCTGCTTGCACCCGGCGGCCCCGAGCGTGAGATTCGCGCCTGCGCGGTGCACGCCTGTGAGCTGCTCTCCCAGCGCACCGGGGTTCCCCCGCGCGTACTCGACGCGCGCCTGTGGACCCGCGGGCGGGCGCCGGAGTACAAGGCGCGCCCGCGCCACCGCTGCCGGTGCGTGTATTACTGAGTTGCCCCTCGTGGGGCGCCGGGACGAGGAAGCAGTGGGTTGTCCGTTTGGCGGTCGTACGTCTACCGGAAAGCCCGCGTGTTGACTATTTCTTCTTTTTCCCTTTCGCCTTCTTCGGCTTTACGTACGCCTTGACGAGCACCGTGCCGCTGGTCGTCGCGCTCTGGCCGGTGGCCCCGCGCGATTCGAGAGCGACTGTGAGCGTGAGATGGTGGTGGCGCTTCAGCAGTTGCAGCACCGCGGTCGGCAACGCGATACTCACCGTCGTCGAGGCCCCGGCCGCCGCGCTGAATGAGGCACCGCCGGCGGCGACGGTCACGGGAGTGCCCTGCGCACGGGCTGCCACCGCCAAGCCACTCGCGGTGGCGGGCAGCGTCAATGTCGCCGTCCCCGCGCATACCGCTCCGCCGGCGGGACAGGCAACCTTCAGATGCACCCGCCCGTGGCTGTCGGCGGTGGCGGTCAACGTACCGAGCGTGGCTGCATGGAATGCGGGGACCGCAGGGAGCACCGGCGCCACGACGGTGATCGTGCCGGTGTGCGTCGCGGAGTCGCCGGGCGCCGCATCGGCAGTCACGGACACGCTGTAGGTGCCGGGGCTGGTGAATGTGTGCGTCACCGAGCTGCCGCTCGCGAAGGAGGAGTCCCCGAACGACCATGAGACGGTGGGCGCGGGAAAGGCACGGTCGACCGGCTGTGCCGAGAAAGTCACAGGCACTCCAGCGGTTGCCGTGGCTGGGATCGACACCTTTTCCAGGGCCGTCCCCACCGCGTCGAGCAGGCTCACCTGGGGAATGAACCCGCCGCCGGCTCCTTCGGCGATGAGCCCGAATGCGCCATCCCCGTCTCCGCTTATCGCCACGTTGAACCCGCCCGAGCCGCCGTCCACGAGTTGCCCGGCCGACGAGACCTCCTGGCCCGCGCCGAAAGCACCACCGGCCGGCCGGAAGGCGGCGGCGGCGCCGTCGGCTCGAAATGTGGCATAACCAACGAGGGTATCCCCTGCTGCATCCTCGGTGATGCTGGGGAACCACGCTTCGAAGGCGAGGCCCATAGTCGGCGAGAACGTACCCGCCAGAGTGCCGTTGGCGTATTCGACGACGCTTTCGAAACCGATGGCGCACGCCCACACCACCGTCGGGTCGCCACGCCCATCGAGCGCCACCTGTGGATGGCTGGCGTTGCACCCTGCATCCGACACCGACAGGCTCGCCGGTTCGCTGAATTTCCCGCCGGCCGGCCGTACCGTGGCCTGGGTCACGTTGCTGGTGCCCAGGCGAACCCAGGTGACGGCCGTGTCGCCCTCGGTGTTCACCGCCACCGAGGGTTGGATCGCCCCTTCGGCGGGGTTCGAGAGCGCCACCTTAGGGGCGAAGCTGCCGGTCACGACCGAGCGGGTCGCCTCTTCGACGACCTCGTTGGCGCCGTTGTACCGTTCCCAGACGACGGTGGCGTTCCCGGCGGCGTCGATCGCGACCCTCGGCATGATGGCGTTCCCACCTGCGGCGGAGATGTTCACCGGCGCCCCGAAGGTGCCCCCGGCCGTACGGTAGGACGCCTGCACGATTTCGTCGGCGCCGTTGGAGCGGGTCCAGGCGACGATCGCGTCGCCCCGTTCGTCCACCGCGACCGTCGGGGAAACGGCGTTCTGCCCTGGCGCCGAGAGCTTCGCGGGAGCCGAGGGGACCCCGCCCGCCACGGTGGCAGCTTCCATGATGTAGTTCGATTTTTCCACGCTGGCGTTCCACACGACGGTCGCTTCCCCCGCGGCGTCCTCGGCCACCTGGGAAGCGCTGCTGCTTTCGTTGCCGGGCGGCGAGAGATCGAGCGGGGCAGAGAAGCTCCCCGATGGGGGGCGCGTGGCGACTTGCACGGTCAGCTTCCCGGCGACGAAGCCCACCCACGTCGCGGCCACATCGCCGTTCGATCCCATTGCGGTGTCCATCAAGTCGGCGCCGCTTTCAGAGATGGGGCTCACTGCGCTCCACGTCGGCACCCCCGCCGCCGCGGCCGGCAAGCCCAGCGCCACGCAGATCGTGGCTGCCGCTCCGGCGATTCGCTTGCGCACCTTTGTCTCCCATCGTCGCCCCCGCCGTGCTCTCCGACGGGAAATTGTCGAGCGTGACCGTAGCCGGCCGGGCGGACGTCATGGCGCACCTCTCCCGCTGCGGGCTTCCCGTCCCGCGGTTTGAGTTGACGGGCGACGGTCGCGGCACTTACACCCGCGGCAGAAACCCGCGCGGCTCAGCCTCCCGCGGGGTTGCGACCCTTCACGGGCCGCAGCGGTTTGACGTCGGCCGGCGGCTGAGCCTCACTGCCGGCGAGCTCGCCGACGGCGTGCTCGAGCGCGCCGATGCGGCTGGACAGTCCCTTGATCGCCTCGGCGATCGGGTCGGGGAGGTGGATCCAGTCGGCGTTGGGACCCTCCGGGCGGCGGCCGTCCACGCGCACCGGGTGGCCCGGGTTGCCGACCACCGTGGAGTTCGGCGGCACGTCGGTGATCACCACCGTGTTCGCGCCGATCTTCGCCCCGTGGCCGACCGTGATCGGCCCCAGCAGCTTCGCCCCCGAGCCGATCGTCACGTTGTCCTGCACCGTCGGGTGGCGCTTGCCGGTGGCGAAGCCCGTGCCCCCCAGCGTCACGCCCTGATAGAGCGTCACGTCATCGCCGATCGTCGCCGTCTCCCCCACCACGACCCCCGCGCCGTGGTCGATGAACAGGCCCTTGCCGATCTGCGCCGCCGGATGGATCTCGATCCCCGTCAGCGTCCGCGTGACCGTCGCCAGCGTGCGCGGCACCAGCGGCACCCCCGCCTCGTGCAGCGCATGGGCCACCCGGTGGGAGAGCAGCGCATGGATGCCCGGCCACGTCGCGACGATCTCCGCCGGCCCCACCCCGCGCGCGGCGGGATCGCGGTCGCGCGCCGCGGCCACATCGCGGCGCAGCTCCTTGACGACCCCCGCGAACGTGCCCACTCCGAGCATCCCCCCAGGGTAGCGCCAGCAGGATCAGGTCTTGTTAAGGCGACCTCTTGGTGACGATCGAACTGGTCGTGAGGTGGCCGGGGGCTTAGCGCACATCCCGTCCCAAGCCAACGATATCGTTGTGTTATGATTCTGGAGTTCGATGGCGTGGGAACCTCCCACCCGGCATCCACCACTTGACCTGGACGGAGATCGTGACCCGGTACGGCACCAGCACCCACCGCCGAGAGCTGCCCGACGGACTCCTGGACGCACTACGCTCGCTGAAGGCCGCGGGCTGTGGCACCGCATATCTCGATGGCAGCTTCGTCACTGCCACCGAGCATCCCGGCGACTTCGATGCCTGCTGGGAGTCCGCCGATGTAGTTCTCGACCGCCTGGACCCTGAGCTGCGGGACTTCAGCAACGAACGCGCCGCACAGAAGGCACGCTACGGTGGCGAGCTCTATCCCGCCGACTGGGCAGCGAATCCCGGCGGTATGCGTTTTCTTGACTTCTTCCAACGCGATCGCATCACCAACCACCCCAAGGGCATCATCGCCATCGACCTGACAGGACTCCCATGATCGAAAACGAGCGCCAGTACCGCATCACCAAGTCCTGGATCGCCCGCTTCGAAGAGAGCCGGATCGCCTGTGCCGCGCACGAGCTCAGCCCGAACGTCGATCCGGGTATGCACAAACTGATGGACGACGCGCTTACCAGCGAGGTCGAAACGCTGCGCGGACAGATCGACCACTACGAGAAGCTACGCGACGGACACATCACCAGCTGCGAGATCACCTCCCTACACGAGCTGCCCACCGCGCTGATCGAAGCCCGCATCGCCGCGAAACTCACCCAGCGCGAGCTCGCCAAACGAATCAGCGTCGCCGAGCAGCAGGTCCAGCGCTGGGAGGCCAACAAGTATGCCGGCGTCAACCTCGACCGCCTCCAGAACATCGCCGACGCCCTCGGCGTCCAGATCCACGAGACCATCACCTACAGCAGCGCCGCTTGATTGTGTTCCCGGCCTGAATGCCTCAGCTGGTTCAGTGTGCTGTCGGGCTTGTACGGATAGATGACGATGTCACCGGGTTGCATCTCAAGCGCGAGCTCGGCCCAGATGGCAGCCACGCCGCGGAAGGATAGCGGCAATGTATTAGCGGCTGAGCTCCCGCCACGGGCGCGCCAGCTCCACGGCCCGTACGAACGCCGGAAGGTCCTCACAGCTCACCGGGTTGGCAAGCGGCCGGTCGCCCAAGCTCGCGCAACGTGTCCGCATCGCGCCAAGCTGGCACTACCAGCCCCTCCCGCGGCCGCCCAGGCACTCTGAGCTACGCGCCGCCTCCGCGCAACGAACGCCCCTCCCGACCCCCCTTGTGGGGGTCTTCATCAAAAAATCCCCTACGGCGCGAAGAACGCCTGGGATACGTAGCGCTCGCCGGAGTCCGGCACGATCACCACGATCCGCTGGCCTCGGGACTCCTCGCGGGCGGCGACTTGCAGTGCCGCCCACAGCGCTGCGCCGCCGGAGATGCCTGCCAGTAGGCCGGTGCGGCGGGCGCAGCTCCAGGCTGTTTGGATCGCGTCGTCGTCTGAGACCGCCACCACCTCGTCGAGCAGCTCGCGCTCCAGGACCGGCGGCACGAAGCCTGCGCCGATGCCCTGGATGCGGTGCAGGCCGGGGCGGCCTCCTGAGAGGACCGGCGAGCCGTGCGGCTCCACCGCCACCACCCGCAGCTTGGGGTTGCGCTCGCGCAGGTAGCCCCCCGCTCCGGTGATCGTCCCGCCGGTGCCCACGCCCGCCACGAGCACGTCGGGCGGGCCCTCCAGCGCGCGCTCGATCTCCGGGCCGGTGGTGCGCCGGTGCGCCTGCGGGTTGGCGGGGTTCGAGAACTGGTCGGGCAGCCACACCTGCTCGTCGCGTGCGAGCTCCTGGGCGGCCGCCACCGCCTCGCTCATCCCCCCCAGCGACTCGGTGATCTGCACCTTCGCCCCGTACAGCTTCAGCAGGCTCTCGCGCTCGCGGCTCATCCCCTGCGGCAGGGTCAACACCAGCTCGTAGCCCTTCGCTGCGCACACGAACGCCAGCGCGATCCCCGTGTTGCCGCTGGTGGCCTCCACGATCGTCGTGCGCCCCGGCTCGATCCGCCCCTCCGCCTCGGCGGCCTCGATCATCGCTACCCCGATCCTGTCCTTCACGCTCCCCCCCGGGTTGGCCGCCTCGAGCTTCGCGAACAGCCCCACCCCCGCCTCCCGCTCGCGCTCCCCGAGCATCGCCGGCAGGCCCACTGTGGGGGTCTCCCCCACAAGCTCCGCAATGTTGATCGGGATTCGGGGCACCTGGCACGACAATAGTGGTCCGGCGTCCGCGTCGGCGCTCCGCGCCCGGTGCGCACCCCCGGACCGGCCCTGTCAAGCGCGGACTGGGACCAGCCGTCAAGCGCGGACCGGGAACAGCCGATACAGGGGCATGGCCACCCCCGATCGCGAGGCCCCCGAGCCGCTGCTCGCGAGCCCCGAGGAGACGGCGTCCCTCGCCCGGGAGGACCTGCCCGGCGCCCTGATCGCCGTCTTCGACACCGACCTGCGCCTGCTCGTCGCGGCCGGTCACGCGCTCGGGCGCCGCGAGAGCTCGCCGGCCTACCGAGAGGGCCAGGCGCTTGCGGACTCCTTCCCCCCGGACCTCTGGGGCCAGATCGAGCCGCTCTGCCGCTCCGCGCTGCGCGGGGAGACGCGCTCGCGGAGGATCCTTGGGGCGGACGGGCACCCGCGGCTGATGCTCGACGTGGGGCCGCTCGTCCCCGCCGCGGGCCCCGTCCCCACGGAGATCGCAAGCGGCGTGGCTGTGATCCTCGACCTCTCCGACTCCCCTCCCGCTCCCGCGGAGCAGCCCGAGCGCCACTCCCGGGAGCGCTTCGAGGAAGTCTTCCTGCGGGCCCCCATCGGCACCGGCCTGCTCGACCCGGAGGGTCGCTGGGTGCTCGTCAACCAGGCGCTCTGCGACATCACCGGCTACACCTCCGAGGAGCTCCGCCGCCGCCACTTCCACGACATCACCCACCCCGAGGACCTCGACAACGACGCTGCCAGCCGCCGCCAGCTCGTGGACGGCGAGATCTCCGCCTACCAGGTCGAGAAGCGCTACTTCAACGCCTCCCGCGAGACGATGTCGGCGCTGCTCTCCGTCTCGCTTGTGCGCGACCGCGAGCACCGGCCGCTGCACTTCATCGTCCAGTTGCAGGACATCTCCGAGCGCAAGCGCCTGGAGGAGCACCTGCGCCACCTCGCCGACCACGACCCCCTCACCGGCCTGCGTAACCGCAGGCTCTTCGAGCACGACCTCAAGCTCCAGGTCGGGCGCTGCCAGCGCTACGAGGAGCAGGCCGCGCTGATCGCGATCGACCTCGACGGCTTCAAGGCGGTCAACGACCGCCACGGCCACCGCGTCGGCGACGAGGCGCTGCGCGCCGTCGCTCGGATGCTCACGCGGCGCCTGCGCGCGACCGACCTGGTCGCGCGCCTCGGCGGCGACGAGTTCGCGGTGCTGCTCCCCCACATGGACCTTCGCGGCGCCGAGATCGTCTGCGAGGACCTCCGGCAGGTGATCGCCACCTGCACGGTCGACACCGGCGAGACCGTCGTGCACCTCGCCGCCTCCACCGGCTTCACGCTGCTCGACCGCGAGACCCTCGACGACGAGACCGCGCTGGACGCCGCCGACCGCGCGATGTACGCGTCCAAGCGCGCCCGGGCGCACGTTGCCCTGCCGCACTGACGCCGCGGCTTCGGGTTCGTGGGCCCTTAGATGTGGTACATGCTCGCGCCCGCCTCGCGTGCCTCGCGCTCGACCACATCCGCGATCGTGGTGGCCTGGAGCACCTTGCGCGCCGCCTGCGCCGCGTCCGCGAAGACACCCTCCGAGTCGCGTCCCAGGGGACCGTCGAGCAGCTCCACCACCTCCAGCACGCTCACCGTCGCGGGGTCCCGCGCAAAGCTGTAACCCCCCTTGACCCCCCGCTGGGAGCTGAGGATTCCAGCGCGGCGCAGCACCGCGAACAGCTGCTCCAGGAACTGCACCGGCACCCCCCGCCGGCGTGCCAGCTCCCCGATCGGCACCGGCTCCGCGCCCGCGCTGCGGCCGAGCTCGGCCAGGGCGATCACCGCGTAGGGGGACTTGCTCGTGATCGAGATCACCGCGTGCCCTTTCTCATGGGCGCGACTTTACGGAACAGCGCCCTGAGACGGCCGCTGGTCAAGCCAGACAAGACCGTATGGGTCGTGTCGACCGATACGCGCGGTAGTGATGGTCGGCACCCCGCGCATGAGTGTGCGGGGACTGGGCTGGAGGGTGGCCCTCCGGCCGACACCCTGAGTCATGGGAGGTGCCGACATGCTGAACGATAGGACGATCGTGGGTCTGGATGTGCATGGGACGGCGACGCAGGCCGCCGTGTTGGAGATCGCGACCGGCGAGCTGACGTTCCGGCGGGTCCAGGGACCCCCGAGCGAGGTTATGGGGTATCTGCGGGGGCTCCCGGGGAGGGTGCTCGCGACCTATGAGGCGGGTCCTATGGGGTATGGGCTCGCCCGGGCAGCCGCCGAGCTGGGGCTGGATGTCCGTGTCTGCGCGCCGGGTTCGATATTGCGTCGTCCGCATGAGCGGATCAAGACCGACCGTCGCGACGCGGAGCGCCTGGCGCGACTTTTGGCCGCGGGAGAGTTGTCCTTCGTGCGGGTACCGACCGTGCAGGAAGAGAGCTTCCGTGACCTCGCGCGTTGCCGGGAGGCCGCTCGTGGTGATCTGATGCGCGCCCGTCACCGCCTCGGGAAGCTCCTGTTGCGCCGCGACGTGCGTTTCGGTGGCCCGGGGAGCAACTGGACGCTCGCGCACTGGAAGTGGCTGAACCAGCTCGAGTTCGATGACGCGCCCTCCCGCGCGGTGCTCGCCGACTACCTGACCGGCGTCCGTGCGCTCGAACAACGCCGCTCCGCGCTGGACGCGGCGATCAAGAAGACGTGGGCTGAGAGCCCGTGGGCGCAGACGATCGCCAGGTTGCGCTGCATGCGGGGGATCAACTCGACTACCGCGTTCGGCTTGTGCGCCGAGATCGGCGACTTCCACCGCTTCAAGCACCCCACCACCCTGACGTCCTATCTCGGGATCGTGCCGAGCGAGCGCTCCTCCGGCGAGCAGACCCGCCGCGGACCGATCACCAAGGCCGGCTCCCCGCACGCCCGCAGACTGCTCGTCGAGGCAGCCCACCACTACCGCCACACCCCCGCGATCGGGATGGCACTCACACGCCGCCAAGACGGCCAGGACCCCCGCGCGTGCGAGATCGCGTGGCGCGCCCAACACCGCCTGCACCACCAGTACCGGCGGCTGCGCCTGGAGCGCGGCAAGCCAGCGAACATCGTCACGATCGCGCTCGCACGCGAGCTCGCCGCGTTCACCTGGGAGATCGGCCAACTGACCTGAACACCAACCCACAACCACACCCCCCGACGGCAGCGGTGCTGTCGGGGCGACACGGGAACCACCGGGACCTGGCCTGTCGCGGCTAGCGGGCCCGCGCTGCGTCCTCGGGCAACCAGCACCCACCAGGTGCCGGCCGCGCCCGCCACAAGACTGCGCGCCCCGCGACGAATCGGCGGTCATGAGGTACCCAGCCCTCGCATATGAGGCTGAAACAGCACTCGACACGCCCAGACACCGCCCGTGACGCCCCGAGAACACCACACGCCCCACCCCCTCACCCGCCAACACGCGGGCAACCCCAGCCTGCCCACTTGACAAACCAACCCCCCATATGAGGACGCACCGAGCGAAGTGTGCTTTAGCACACGAGCGAGGGAGGACGCAGTATGGCGCCGGCCAGCGGCCGTCTCACAACCAGCCGCGCTCTGTTGCAATCAATACCGCCTGCGCGCGGTCCACCGCGCCGAGCTTGCCGTAGATGTTGTGCAGGTGGGTGCGCACGGTGCTCGTGGAGAGGGAGAGCTCGTGGGCGATCTGCTTGTAGACCTTGCCCTCCGCCAGCCGCTGCAGCACGCCGACCTCACGCCCTGACAGCGGGCAGGGGTCGACGTGGCGCTGGCGCTGGTTGTTGGAGTTGGGCAGCTCGTACATCACCCTGCGCAGCTCCTCCGGCCCGAGGCCCACAGTGCGCGCGGTGCGCAGCATCTCCGCCGGGGAGACCGCGGCCCCCTGGGTGTAGTGGGCGAGCATGTCCGCGAGGCGCACGAACGCCGCCTCCCCCGTCGCCTCCGCGCTGTGGTGGCGTTCGATCACGCTCGCCACCGACACCGGCAGGCCCCACCGCCGTGCCAGCACCCCGCCCACGAGCGCGTGGTCCACGCCCAGCTCGCGGCGCTCCTGGTGGATGCGCCCCTCCGGGGTCTGCGCTCCCTGGTGCACCTGCACGGGGTAGCCCGGGTAGGCGTGCTGCAGCACCAGCTTGCCGATGTCGTGCATCAGGCTCGTCACGGTCAGGCGGTCGCGGTTCTCGTAGCCCACCTCCGCCGCCACGCGGTCGGCCGCGTGCTGCGTGGCCAGCGCGTGCAGGCGGAAGCGCTCGGGGGCCGCGTCCCACACGCTCGCGCGCTCGAAGAAGTCGAACTTCCGCACCCGCCCCGCCAGCGCCTGCACGGTCTGCGGGGAGAGCACCTCCACGGCCGCCACCACCGTCTCGACGCGGCCCCGTGACTGCGGCGCCCGGTTGGCCATGCGCAGCACCGCCGTGACGAGCGCCACGTCGGACTCCACCGCGCTCACCACGTCCGCCGTGGCGACGTGGTCTTTGGACGTCACCGCCAGCAGCCGCTTGCACGACTCCGCCAGCGCGGGGAACCCCTCGAGTGCTTCAAACGCCTGGGTCAGGCGCCGGCCGTGGCCCTCGTTCTGGTGACGGCCGCCCGCGGGGGCGGACTCGCCGGCTGTACCGGGCCGCTCCTTGGCCCTCTGTTGCCGTGTGGTGGCTGTTGCCTGCATGCTCCTGCGCACCTCTCTATCGCACACCGCCCAATCCGTTGGGCGCCTGGTCCCTTCCACTATCGGCAGGGGTGGACGTTCGGTTGAGGCGTTTGGTCGCAGGTACGCCTCTGTAATCGGCCGCAGATCAGGCTTTTGAAGCCTCACACCGAGCGCGCGAGGGCGGCGTCGATGCGCCGCAGGCTCTCCTCTTGGCCCAGGAGCGCCACGCTCTCGAAGATTCCAGGGGAGACCGCGGTGCCGGCGAGCGCCACGCGCAACGGCTGGTAGACCTCACGCGGCTTTACCCCCATCCGCTGCTGCACCCCCGTGAGCGCCTCTTGCACGTCCTCCTCCGTGAACCCTCGCGCCTGCTCCAGCGCTGCGCGCACCTGCGCGAGCGTCTCCCTGCCTCGCTCGTCGAGCCACCGCTCCCGCGCGCGCTGGTCCTCGACGGGCCGCTCGAAGAGAAACCCGGCCAGCGGCCAGAAGTCAGCGAGCGTCTGAATCTTCTCTTGGCTGATCGCCATTGCTCGCTCCAGGCGCTGCGGGGTGACTCCGCGCGCCTGCGGAGGCCCCTCGCGGTCGAGGTGCTCTGCGATGCGCCGCGCGAGCTCCTCCACCGGCAGCCCGCGGATGTAGATCCCGTTCATCCACCGCAGCTTCGTCTCGTCGAACTGCGCCGGGTTGCGGCTCACCCGCTCCAGGGCGAAGCGCTCGACAAGCTGCTCGGTGGACATCACGGTGGCGTCGTCCCCCGCGCCCCACCCGAGCAGTGCGAGGTAGTTGCGCACGGCCTCCGGCAGGTACCCGGCCGCGCGCAGCTCCTGTACGGAGGCCGCGCCGTGGCGCTTCGAGAGCTTGCGGCCGTCGGGGCCGTGCAGCAGCGGCAGGTGCGCGTAGAGCGGCTGGGCGGCTCCCAGGGCCTCCAGCACGAGCAGCTGCTTGGGGGTGTTGGAGACGTGGTCCTCCCCGCGCACCACGTGCGTGATGCCCGCGTCCAGGTCGTCCACGGCGACCGCGAAGTTGTAGAGCACCGACCCGTCCGAGCGCGCGATCACGGGGTCGTCGAGGTGTACGTGCTCGAAGCGCGTCTCCCCCCGGATCGCGTCGTGGACGACCGTGGCCCCCTCGTCGGGGACCCGCAGACGCACCGCGCCCTCTTTCTGGTTCCCCGCCCGCCCCTCTCCGCGGAAGCCGCGCTCGGCGCCGTGGCGCTGCTTGTAGGCCTTGACGTCCTCCGCGGTGGCGGTCGAGTGGTATGCGTACCCCTCGCGCAGCAGCTGCTGGAGCACCTCGCGGTGCCGGGCGGCGCGCTGGGACTGGAAGACCGGCCCCTCGTCCCAGTCGAGCTGCAGCCAGCGCAGCGCGTCGAGGATCTGCTCGACGTTCTCCGGCGTGGAGCGCTCGCGGTCGGTGTCCTCGATGCGCAGCACCAGGGTGCCCCCCGCACCCCGCGCGAGCAGCCAGTTGAACAGCGCGGTGCGCGCCCCCCCGATGTGCAGCGCCCCCGTGGGGGACGGGGCGAACCTTACGCGCAAGAGCCGTCTCGTCGGGGAGCGTGTGAGCGGACGTAGACCATAAGAACGTGTTTTGAAATAGACGGTGCGACTGGGGCGTTCCTGGACCAAGCTGGGCGACGCGGGGCGGCGAAGCGCATGCTGGTGGCACGTGCGAGCCGTTCTGCGGCGATCCAGCGCAGGTCCAGGGGCGCATCCAGGTGTGCCGGTCTTTTCAAAACACGTTCTAAGATCGCCGCCATGCTAATCGGAGCGCACGTCTCACCGGCCGGTGGCCTGCCCCGGGCCGTGGAGCGCGGGGTGCAGCGCGGCTGCCGGGCGACCCAAATCTTCAACCAGTCCCCCCGCCAGTGGCGCCCCACGGCCTACCGCGAGGAGGACGTCGCCGCTTTCCGCGAGGCGCTCGCCGCGAGCCCGATCGACGCGGTGCTGATCCACGCGGTGTACCTGCTGAACTGCGCCTCCGAGGACCCCGACATCCGCGCTAAATCGCTTGCGTCGCTGACCCACTCGCTGCGCGTGGGGGCCCAGATCGGGGCCAGCGGGGTCGTGCTGCACCCCGGCTCCGCGAAGGGTGGCGACGTCGGGGAGGCGGTGGCGCGCGCGGGCGCCACGATCCGCGAGGCGCTTTCAGAGAGCGAGGGCTGCCCGCTTCACCTGGAGAACACCGCGGGCGCCGGGGGCACCCTGGGACGCTCGGTGGGAGAGCTCGCCGCGCTGATCCACGCCGCAGGGGACGGTAAGCGGCTGGGGGTGTGTCTGGACTCCTGCCACCTCTACGCCTCCGGCTACGACATCCGCACCCCCGCGGGCCTCGACTCCCTGCTGGAGGAGGTCTCGGCGGGGATCGGCCTGGAGCGCCTGGGCTCGTTGCACCTCAACGACTCTCAGGGCACCCTGGGCTCAAACCGCGACCGCCACGCCAACGTCGGGGAGGGCGAGCTCGGGGAGCGCGGCTGCGCCACCTTCCTCGCCGCCCCCGCCTTCGAGGGGCTGCCGTGCGTGCTGGAGACCCCGGGTGGCGACGGTGGACCCGCGGCCGAGGAGGTCGCGCTGGCGATGGCCCTGCGCAAGCGCGGCCTGCAGGCACGACACCGCCGCGCAGCCAGGAAGTGACTGCCCAGGCCGCGGGACGGGTCTACGCCGCGGCGAGGGCGGGGGCGACGATCTGCTGGAGCTCGGCGTGCAGGATCGGGGTGGGCGCCACGCGGTAGGCGTCGCCGAGGCGCAGGCGGCGGGCGCCGGTGCGGGTGGCCATCTCGAGCACCAGCTCCACGGGACCGGGGTGGCTCTCGATCAGGTGCTTGAGGTCTTCGATGAAGCTCGCGGGCAGGCGGGTGGCGTCCACGCGCAGGTGGATCGGCTCGGTGCTCGCGAGCGGCGCGGGTGGGGTCGGTGAGGCGGATGGGGCTCCGTTCACCCGCGCGGACGGCACCGAGGCCGCCCCGGCCCGTTCGATCTCCTGCGGGGTGGGCTGGAAGGCCTCGGCGGACTGCACCACCAGACACGTCTTGCCGGCTTCCTTGTGGTCGACGCGCCCACGCACCAGCACCACCTGGTCGACGGCGAGCGCCGCCTCGTGCTCGGCGAGCGCCTTGCCGAACACGAGCAGCTCCACGGCGCCCTCGAGGTCGTCGAGGGTGGCGAACATCATGTGGTCGCCACTGCGGGTGCGGATGCGCTTGGCCTCGGTGACGATCCCCCCGACGGTGACCCAGTCCTTGTCGCGCCGCTCGGAGAGCGCGGTGAGCGGGCAGTCCACACGGGCGCGCAGCGCCTCGCGCACGGGCTTGAGGGGGTGGGCTGAGACGAACAGCCCAATCGCCTCCTTCTCGGCGGCCAGCAGCTCGGCCTGCTCGAACTCCTCCGCTGGGATCGGTGGATGGCTGGGACGCATCAGGCCGGCGCCTGGACCGGAGCCGACGCCGGCCGCGGTGGACGCCGATCCCGCTTCGCCCGCGCCGTCGAGGTCGAAGATCGAGCCCTGACCGATCTCCGCGTCCTGCTGGGACTTCTGCCCGGCCGCCTGGGCCTGCTCGAGCACGAACAGCATCCCCTTGCGGGTCGCCCCGGTGGACCCGAGCGCGCCGCACTTGATCAGCGCCTCGATCGCCTTCTTGTTGACGGCGCGGTTGTCCACGCGTTCACAGAAGTCCCACAACGATTTGAAGGGAGTCCCGCCGGACCTCCCGCCGGCACCCTCGGAGTGGACGGGACTCGACTCTCCCGAGGGAGCGAAGCTCGACGCCTCGCGGGCGCGCTTGATCGCCTCCACGGCCTGGTAGCCGACGCCCTTGACGGCGTCCAGGCCGAAGCGGATGTTGCCGTCGACCACGGTGAACTCGTGGTCTGAGAGGTTCACGTCGGGGGGCAGGATCTCGATCCCCATCTCCTCGCAGCGCGCCACGAAGAAGGGCACCTTGTCCTTGGTGGACATGACGGAGGAGATCAGCGCCGCCATGTACTCCGCGGTGTAGTTGGCCTTCAGCCAGGCGGTGCGGTAGGCGATCAATCCGTAGCAGGCGGCGTGGGACTTGTTGAAGGAGTAGTCCGCTGACTTTTCGTTGGTCTGCCACAGGAACTCGATCACCTCGGGCTTGGTGCCCGACGCTCGGCAGCCCTCGACGAACTCCGACTTGAGCGCCGCCATCGCCTGGCGGTTCTTCTTGCCGATCGCCTTGCGCAGATCGTCCGCCTTGGCCCCGGAGAAGCCGGCGAGCTCCTTGGCGATCTGCATCGCCTGCTCCTGGTAGAGGATCACACCCTTGGAGGACTCGAGGATCCCGCGCAGGCGCTCGTCGGGGTAGGTGATCGTCTCGGGGTTGCGCTTGCCCTTCGCGTACACCGGGATCTGATCCATCGCGCCCGGCCTGTAGAGCGCGTTGAGCGCCACGAGGTCGTTGAACTCGTCCGGGCGCACCTTCTTGAGCGCCTCGCGCATCCCCTCGGACTCGAACTGGAAGACCCCGATCGAGTCCCCGCGCGCGAGCATCTCGTACGTCTTTGCGTCATCCAGCGGCAGCGCGGTCATGTCGGGGCGCTCCCCGGTGGAGCGCTCGATGATGTCCAGGGCGTCCTCGATCACGTCGAGGTTGCGCAGCCCGAGAAAGTCCATCTTCAGCAGGCCGATCTCCTCGATCGGCTTCATCGAGAACTGCGTGACGGTGCGGTAGTTGCGCTCGCCGTTGCCGCCGGCTCCGGCGTCGGCGAGCTGCAGCGGCACGATGTCGGTGAGCGGCCGGTCGGCGATCACGACGGCGGCGGCGTGGATCGAGGAGTTGCGCACGATCCCCTCGAGGCCCCGGGCGGTGTCGATGATGCGCCGCGCGTCGGGCTCCTCGTCGTAGGCCTTGCGCAGCTGTTCGCCGGCTTTCAGGCACTCCTCGAAGGAGGGCGCTCGGCCCATGACAGGGTCGGGGATGAGCTTGGCCAGGCGGTCGCCCGCCCCGTAGTCGTAGCCGAGCACGCGCGCCGCGTCGCGCGTGGCGGCGCGGGGGAGCATCTTGCCGAAGGTGACGATCTGCGCGACCGACTCGCGCCCGTACTTGTCGGTCACGTAGCGCATCACGCGCTCGCGTCCGCGCACGGAGAAGTCGATGTCGATGTCCGGCATCGAGACCCGCTCGGGGTTCAGGAAGCGCTCGAACAGCAGCTCGTAGCGCAGGGGGTCCACGTCGGTGATCTGCAGGCAGTACGACACGATCGAGCCGGCCGCCGAGCCGCGCCCGGGGCCGACGGCGATGCCGTGCTCCTTGGCGTACTTGACGAAGTCCCACACGATCAGGAAGTAGGCGTTGAAGCCCATGCGCTCGATCACGCCGAGCTCCATCTCCATGCGCTCCACCGCCTGCGCCGGCGGGGGGTCGCCGTAGCGCGCACGCAGCCCCTCCTGCACGCGGGCGCGCAGGTACTCGCCCTCGGAGATCCCCTCGGGGGTGGGGAAGCGCGGGATCAGCTGCTTGCCGAGCTCGAGCTCCACCGCGCAGCGCTCGGCGATCTCCAGGGTGGAGGCGATCGCCTCGGGCCACCGCGCGAAGGCCTCGACCATCTGCGCGGAGTCGCGCAGGTAGAACTCGTTGGTGTCGAAGGTGAGCTTGGGCGCGGCGAGCGTGCTCTTGGTCTGCACACACAGCAGCGCGGTGTGGTGGTCGTAGTCCTCACGGCGCAGGTAGTGCACGTCGCCCGTGCCCACGAGGCGCCCGCCGACCTCGCGCGCGATGCGCTCGATCCCCTCGTTGCACTTCTCCTGGGCGGCGAGCCCGTTCTTCTGCAGCTCGAAGTAGACGTTCTCGGGGCCGAAGATCCCGAGCAGCTCGTCGGCGTGAGCGCGCGCGTCGCCGGGGCGGTCTTCGGTGAGGCGCTGGCAGAAGCGGGAGGCGAGGCAGCCGGTGAGCGCGATCACGCCCTCAGCGTGGCGGGCGACCTGCTCGAGGTCGACCGTCGGCTTGCCGCGCTGCAGGCCCTCCAGGAAGCCTGCGGAGGAGAGCTTGACGAGGTTGCGGTAGCCGGTGTCGTCGGCGGCGAGCAGCGTGAGGTGGTTGCGCTCTGTGCGGCCTCCCCCGCCCACCGTGGGCGTCGTGTGGTCGTCCACGAGGTAGATCTCGCAGCCGACGATCGGTTTGACGCCGTGCTTGGCGCACGCCTTGTGCAGCTCCACCGCACCGTTCATCACGCCGTGGTCGGTCAGCCCCAGGGCGGGCTGCTCGAACTGGGCGGCGCGTTCGGCGAGCGCCTCGATCTTGCAGGCGCCGTCGAGCAGGGAGTACTCGGAGTGTACGTGCAGGTGGGCGCAGGAGGACTTGGACACCGGAGTGCATCTTAGGCTTGGGAGCGGCGGAGCGAGTGAGGCTGCTCTGGTGCTAGCGGGGCGGCTCTTGGGCGGGGCCGGCCCACTCGGCCAGCCGCGCGGCGATGAGCCGAGCCACCGGGCGCAGTCGCCCGGCACGGCCCCCGCTCCCGGGAGACAGGCGGTGCACCACGAACACGGTGGGGATCTCCTGCGGGGGGGCGGGGGCTGCGGGCGCAGGGGCCTCGGGAGCGGCGACCTCGGCCGCTGACACCCCAGGCGCACCGACCTCGGGAACGGGAGCCGCAAGAGCAGGAGCCTCAGGCGCAAAAGCCTCGGGAGCGGCGACCTCGGAGACGGGGGCCGCAAGAGCTGGGGCCTCGGAAGCCGGGGCCTCAGGCGCAGGGAGCGCGCGGGCGCGTAGGCGCTCCGCGGCGGCGGTGAGCGCCCCGGCCATCTCCTCGCGGTGGGCGGGGTCCTTGGAGCCGGAAGGACCCGTAGGGGAACGTGCGAGCTCGAGCTCGCGCTCCAACTCGGCGATGCGGGCCCGGGCGAGGAGGTGGTCGCGCTCGAAGGTAGCCCGCAGCTCGGCGGCGACGCTCTGCAGGGCAGCGACGCCGCGCTCCAGACGGGCGCAGCTCTCGCTCACACGGGCCAGGCGCGCGGCGAGCGCGTCGCGCTGCTCCTCGGCGCGGCGCGCGGCGGCGTGTGCCTCCTCGGCGCGTCGCTGCAGCCGGTCGAGCTCGGCGCGGTGCCCGCGGCGCAGCCGCACGACCGCCTCTTCGGCCTCGACGCGCAGTTGTTGCTCGGCGTACTCGCGCTGCTTGACCCGGCGCAGCTCGCGCTCGCGCGCGGTGAGCTGCGCAGCAGCGGACTCCCGCTCGCGCTCGGCCTCCACCTGGCGGTGGCGCAGGTCGGCGAGGTGGGCCTCCAGTGTGTGCACCGTCGCCTCCGCCGCCTCGGCGCGACGGACGAGGGCTGGGCTGCTCAGCCACGCGCGGCGAGCGCGGCGCTCGGCCAGCGCGTCGCGTTCGCTCTCCTGCGAGGGGCGACCGCCACGCGCCTTGTCCTCCTCGGGTATCACTGTTACTCAGAGTATGGGCAGGCTCGGACGTGATCCGGCCTCGCCCGCCCCACCGGCGACGCTGAGGGGAAAGACGCACCTACGACCGGGGGCACCTGCTGCGGATGCGCCAGCCCCAGGGTACCCGCCCTGGGGTACCCGCCAAAGGCGGTCAGGGACACCTACTCAGGGTGGCGCAGCCGCCAGGCCGTGCGCGACTGAAGCGAGAAGAGCTCGATGAAGCCGGGGGAGGCGGCCTGGGAGAAGAGACCGCCGGACTCCGAGAAGGAGGCGAGGCTGGCGTCGTAGACGGCGTGAGGGGATTCACGGGTGACCACTCGGGCGTGGCCCTTGTAGAGCTTCAGGCCAATCGTGCCGGTGACGCGCTCGTTGACGGAGTCCATGTAGGCGTCGAGGTCACCGCGCAGGGGCTCCCACCAGAGCCCGGCGTAGACGAGGTAGGCCCACTGGTGGTCGAGCAGAGGCTTGAACTGGTTCTGGTGGATCGTGCCGACGAGCCGCTCGAGCTCCTGGTGGGCAGGGAGGATCAGGGCGGCGGCGGGAGCCTCGTAGATGTCGCGCACCTTCAGCCCGACGATGCGGTCCTCGATGTGGTCGATGATCCCGACGCCGTGGCGGGCGCCGAGGGCCGCAGCGCGTTCGAGCAGCTCCACGAGGCCGAGGCGCTCCCCGTCGAGCACGACGGGCACCCCGCGCTCGAAACCGACGCTCACGGTCTCGGGCTCGTCGGGGGCGCGCTCGGGGGGGGTGACGAGCTGGAAGACGTCCTCCTCGGGGGCGTGGGCGAGATCCTCGATCCAGCGCCCCTCCGAGGAGCGTCCCCACAGGTTGTCGTCGATCGAGTAGGGGGCGGTCTCAGCGCCGCCTTTGACGGGGATGCCGTGCTCGCGTGCGTAGGCGATCTCCTCCTCGCGGCCCATCTGCCAGGAGCGCACAGGGGCGATCACCCGCAGCTCGGGGCCGAGGGTGGCGACGGTGGCCTCGATGCGGACCTGGTCGTTACCCTTGCCGGTGCAGCCGTGCGCGACGGTGTCGCAGCCCGCGCGACGGGCGTAGTCGACGGCGAGCTTGGCGATCAGGGGCCGCCCGAGGGCTGTGAACAGCGGGTAGCCGCCGCCGTAGAGGGCGTTGGCGCGGATCGCGGGCGCGAGGAAGTCGCGGGCGAACTCCTCGCGGGCGTCCACGACGTGGCACTCCAGCGCCCCGAGCAGGCGGGCCTTCCCCTCGATCACGGCGTAGTCCTCGCCAGGCTGCCCCAGGTTGACCGTGAGGCAGACGACCTCAGCGCCGTAGCGGTCCTGGATCCACTTGAGCATCACGGAGGTGTCGAGGCCGCCGGAGTAGAGCAGCAGCACACGGTGGACCTGCTCGGGGTCGGCCTCGTAGGAGGCGGTGCGGGGTGGGAAGGGACGGTCGTCACTCACGGGCGCGGAACCTTACCGGTGTCCCCCGCCGACAGTCTGTGCTCGTTCACGGCGCAGAGCGCCCCCCGGCGAGCGCCGCTCCGAGCCGCTGCAAGCCCTCGTCGGCCTCGGCCTCGGTGAGAGTCAGGGGGGGCAGCAGCCGCACCGTGGCGGGGCCGGTGGCGTTGACGACGAGCCGCTGCTCCAGCAGCGCGCGACGTACGACGTCGGGCGCGGAGACGTCGAGCTCGCAGGCGAGCATCAGCCCGCGCCCGCGCACGGAGAGCACGTGCGGGAGCTCCTCCAGGCCGGCGGCGAGGCGCAGGCCGAGGCGGCGCACGCGCGCGAGCAGGTCGGGGTCCTCGACGATCTCCAGGGCGGCGAGCGCGGCGGCGGCGATCACGGGGCCCCCGGCGAAGGTCGAGCCGTGGTCTCCGGGGGCGAGGACGTCGGCGAGGCGCGGGCCGGTGACGAGCGCGCCGATCGGCAGGCCCCCACCGAGCGCCTTGGCGGTGGTGAACGCGTCGGGCGTGACGCCGGTCTGCTCAAAGGCCCACAGCGAGCCGGTGCGGCCCAGGCCGCACTGGACCTCGTCAAAGACGAGCGCGGCGCCGTGCTCGTCGCAGGCGGCGCGAGCCGCGCGCAGAAGCTCCTCGGAGAGCACGTTGACCCCGGTCTCGCCCTGGACCGGCTCCAGCAGCACTGCGGCGGTGCGCCCGTCGATCGCGCCACGGAGCGCGGCGGGCTCGGGAGCGACGGCGCGGAAGCCGGGGACGAGCGGGGCGAAGGGCGCCTGCTTGGACTCCTGCGGGGTGGCCGAGAGCGCGCCGTAGGTGCGCCCGTGAAAGGCGCCCGTGACCGACACCACGTCCCCGCCGGGACGCGCCTTGCGGGCGAGCTTGATCGCGGCCTCGACGGCCTCGGCGCCGGAGTTGCAGAAGAACACCTTGCCGCCGAGGCTCCCCTGCGAGAGCCGCTCGGCGAGACGCATCGCGGGAGCGGTGTAGAAGAGGTTGGAGACGTGCACGAGCCGCCCAACCTGCTCGCGCACCGCGGCGACGACCTGCGGGTGGCAGTGCCCGACGTTGGTCACCGAGACGCCGCAGAGGAAGTCGAGGTACTCCTCGCCGTCGGCGTCCCACAGGCGGGTGCCCTCGCCGCGCACGAACTCCACGGGCAGGCGCGCGTAGGTCTGCATCACACGCGCGGCCTCGATCTCCTGAAGCTCGGCCAGGCTCACGGAGCAGCCTCAATCTTGGTGCCTATACCGGCATCGGTAAAGAACTCCAGCAGCAGTGAGTGGGACAGGCGACCGTCGATGATGTGCGCGGAGCCGACGCCCCCCTGGATCGCCTCCAGGCAGGCCTGGAGCTTGGGTGCCATGCCTCCCTCCAAGCCGGGCAGGGCGTCGCGGACCTGCTCGGCGGTGGCGTGGCCGATCAGGCTCGTGGGGTCCTCGGGGTCGGCGAGCCAGCCGGGGACGTCGGTGAGGAACACCACTTTGTAGGCGCCGAGCGCTCGTGCGACCGCGGCGGCGGCGTCGTCGGCGTTGACGTTGTGGGAGCGCCCCTCGCGGTCGGCGCCGACGGAGGCGATCACGGGGATGTAGTCGCGGGCGATGTGCTGCAGGACGTCGACGTTGACGCGCTCGATGCTCCCGACGAAGCCGATGTCCTCGCCGCCGGGACCGGGGCGGCGGGCGACGTGGAAGAGTGAGCCGTCGTCGCCGCACAGCCCCACGGCGGGCTGGCCGTGGCGGGCGAGACGGCCGACGATCTCCTTGTTGACCTTGCCGACGAGCACCATCTTGGCGATCTCGACGGTGGCCTCGTCGGAGACGCGCAGGCCGCCGACGAACTGCACGGGCAGGCCGAGACGCTCCATGTAAGCGGTGATGTCGGGCCCGCCGCCGTGGACCACGATCGGCTTGAGCCCGACGTACTTGAGCAGCACCACGTCGCGGGCGAACTCCTCGCGCAGCGCGTGGTCCTCCATCGCGGCACCGCCGTACTTGATCACGGCCGTCCGGCCGTGGAACTCGCGGATGTAGGGGAGCGCCTCGAGGAGGGTGGCGACGTCGCGCATCAGGTTGTGTACTCCGCGTTGATGCGCACGTACTCGTGCGAGAGGTCGGAGAAGAAGACCTCGGTCTCCGCGCCGTCGCCCGGAAGCGTGATCTCGTACTCGACCTCACGCGTCTGCACCGCCCGCGCGAGCGCGTCGGCGTCGTAGTCGGTCGCGGCGCCGGCCGAGCAGACGAGGATGCCCTCGATCGAGATGTCGCAGGGCAGCGGCTCAACGAATCGGCCCCGCCCGCCCAGCGCCGCTCCCACCGACATCACGAGCCTCCCCCAGTTGGGGTCGGCGCTGTGCAGCGCGGCTTTCACCAGGGGCGAGTTGGCGACCCCGCGCGCGGCCGCCTCGACCCGCTCGGAGCTCCCGCCCCGCACAACCACGCGGGCGATCCGCGCCGCGCCCTCGCCGTCGGTGACCATCATGATCGCCAGCTGGCGCAGCAACGCGTCGAGCGCCTCGCCGAAGCGCAGCTCGTCCTCGCTCTCCGGCGCGACCTCCACGCCGCTCGCGCCGGAGGCGATCAGCACCGCCGTGTCGTTGGTCGAGAGATCGCCGTCCACGGTGCAGCGGTCGAACGAGCGTTTGACGCACACGCCGAGCAGCAGCTCGGCGGTGTGGGGCTGCAGCGCCGCGTCGGTCTCCACGAAGCAGAGCATCGTGGCGAAGTTCGGCGAGATCATGCCGGCCCCCTTGCACTGCGCGCTGAGATGCACCTTCCCGGAGGGCAGCCGGACCTCGAGGTTCGCGCGCTTCTCGAACGCGTCGGTCGTCTGGATCGCGCGCTGGAAGTCGGCGTCGCCCTCGCGGCGCAGCTGCCCGCTCGCGGCGAGGATGCCCCGCAGCGCAGCGTCGACCGGCAGGTACCAGCTGATCCCGCCGGTGGAGCCGAGCAGGACCTCCTCGGGCTGGACCCCCATGGCAATCGCGGCGGCGCCCTGCGTCTTGGCGGCGTCGTCGAGCCCACGCCTGCCGGTGGCCGCATTGGCGCAGCCCGAGTTGGCCAGCACCGCGCGCAGCGCATCAAGGCGGCAACGCTCGCGACTAAGCTGCACGGGTGCGGCGGCCGTGCTGCTCGTGGTGAAGCGGGCGGCGCTCACCGGCCGCTCGGAGTCGCACACGAGCAGACCGAGGTCGTGGTTGCCGCTCGGCTTGATCCCGCACGCAACCCCGGCCGCGCGGAAGCCCGCGGGCAGCCCCGCGTCGAGCTCCAGTTCGCTCACGTGCTCGGGCGCGGTGACCCACCGCGAGCCGAAGAACGGCCGCGGCGGGCCGTCGCTGCTCCGATCGCCCCACACGTCGTTGCCCGCGCTCACAGCAATCCCTCGGTCTCTGGCAGGCCAAACATGAGGTTGAGGTTCTGCACGGCCTGCGAGGAGGTGCCCTTCCACAGGTTGTCGATCGCCGAGAGCACCACCAGCTTGCCGGTGTGGGAGTCGGCGGCGGCGAACAGCCGGCAGTAGTTGGTGGCGCACACGTCGCGCGTGCCGGGCGGCGTCTGCACCACTTCGACGAACGGCTCGGAGTCGTAGGCGGCGTCGTAGAGCTCCCGCAGTTCGGAGTCCTCGACGGGGCGCGTGGGGGTTACATAACAGCTCGCGAGCTCCCCCTGGTCGAGCGGCACGAGGTGCGCCTGGAACTGCACACGCAAACCGGGGTGGGCGGGATCCAGAGCGTCGAGCTGCTCCTCGATCTCAGGGGTGTGGCGGTGGGCAGCGACCTTGTAGGGAAGGATGTTCTCGCCTGCCATCGAGAGGTGGGTGGTGTCATCGAACGTGCGCCCCGCGCCGGAGATGCCCTGCTTGGCGTCGATCACCACGTCCGCGAGCAGCCCCGCGCGGGCGAGCGGGGCGAGCGCGAGCACAGCGGCGGTGGGGTAGCAGCCGGGGTTGGCGACGATCGCCGCGCCGGCGATCCGCTCGCGGTACAGCTCGGTGAGGCCGTAGACCGCCTCGCTCAGCAGGCTCGGGCCGGGGGTGGGGCCCGTACCAGCGCTCGTAGGTGGCGAGCTCGGAGAGGCGGAAGTCCGCGGAGAGGTCGACGACCCGGGCGCCGCGCTCGCGCAGCGCGGCCACGGTGGGGGCGGCCGCGGCGTGCGGGTAGGCGACCACGGCGGCGTCGAGGCGCTCACCCGCGACGCGCTCGTCCCCGAGGCGGTCGAGGTCTAGCTCACGGATCTCGAGGGGCACGCGGTAGCGGGGGTAGAGCTCGCCCAGGCGCCGCCCAACCTCCGAGCGCCCGGTGACGCCCACGAGCTCGAACTGGGGGTGGCGCCACAGCAGGTGAGCCGCCAGCGCGCCCGTGAAGCCGGTGGCGCCCGCGACGAGCACGCGCGGGGACCCCGGCGCGAAGGCCTGGCTAGCCACGCAGCTCACCGCCGATCTCGGCGAGCGCCGCGACGATCTTCTCGCGCACCGGCGCCACGTCGGCCTCGGTCAGCGTGCGCTCGGGCGAGCGGAACGACAGCGCGAGGGCAAGCGAGCGCCGACCCTCGCCGACCTGCGCGCCGGTGTAGACGTCGAAGACGCTCACGTCCTCGAGCGTGGTCCCCGCCGCCGAGCGCACGCGTCCGAGAACGTCTGCCGCTGGAACCTCCGCCGGGAGCGTCACGGCGAGATCCTGGCGCAGCGACGGAACCAAAGCGAACGCGCGGAAGGACACGACCTCGGGCGCTACCGCGGCAAGCTCGCCGAGGTCGATCGCGAACGCCACCGTGCGGGACAGGTCCCACGCCTCGGCGACGAGCGGGTGGACCTCACCGAGGAAGCCGAGCGTCTTCTCGCCGGCGAGCACCGCGGCGCTGCGCCCGGGGTGCAGGAACGGCCACGTGCGCGGCCGCACCGACCAGTCGACGTGGAAACGGTCGAGCAGCGCCGCCAGCAGCGCCTTCGCCGCGAAGAAGTCAGCCTCGCCCGGCTCGCCGCGCCACGAGCGCGGCGCGAGGCCGCCGCTCAGGAGCGCGCCGAGCGCGTGGTGTTCGTGCGCCGGCGCGCCGGGCGAGGCGCGGTAGACGGTGCCGGACTCGAAGATCGCCACGTCGGGACCGTTGCGCGCGACGTTGTGGCGGGCGGCGTCGAGCAGCGACCCGAGCAGTGTCGGGCGCATGATCGACTGCCCGTCGGAGAGCGGGTTCTCGAGCGTTACGACGCTCCGCATCTCGTGGTCGGCTGCCAGCAGCAGCCGGTCGAGCAGCGCCGGCTCGGCGAAGCTCCAGCCGACGATCTCGTGCAGGCCGCGGCCGACCAGCGCGTCCTCGGCCGCGCGGCGCACGCGCTGGGCGTGCGTGAGCCTGCCGGCGGCCCCACGCCGCGCAGGCAGCGTCGCCGGCAGTCGCTCGAGGCCGTCGATCCTCGCGACCTCCTCGATCAGGTCGACCTCGCGCGTGACGTCGCCGCGGCGCAGCGCCGGCACGCTCACACGCAGCCCGCCCACGACCGGCTCGCTCGCGAAGTCGAGGGCGCTCAGAATCTCAGCCTGGCGCTGCGGCGCCACCTCCACGCCGAGGATCGCCCGCACGCGCTCCGCGCGCAGCAGGATCTCCTGCGGCGGCGCCGGCGCGGGACCGATGTCGATCGTCCCGTCGGCGACGCGCGCGCCGCACAGCTCGACCATCAGCTGCGTCGCCACCGCCTGTGCGTGCGTGCACTGCTCCGGCTGAAGTCCCTTCTCGAAGCGCCCCGACGCCTCGCTGCGCAGGCCGAGCGCCCACGAGGAGCGGTGGATGTTCGGCCCGCTCCACGTCGCCACCTCGAGCAGCACACGTGTCGTGTCCTCCTGCACCTCCGAGCGCGCGCCGCCCATCAGGCCCGCGATCGACGTCGGGCCGTCGGCGTCGTCGATCACGACCACCTCCGAGTCGAGCGTGCGCGTCTGGCCATCTAGCGTCTGCACTTGCTCGCCCGCTCGTGCGCGCCTGACCGTCAGCCGCGCCCCGGCGACGCGGTCGAGGTCGAACGCGTGCAACGGCTGACCGCTCAGCAGCATCGCGTAGTTGGTGGTGTCGACGACGTTGTTGACCGGGCGCATGCCCGCCGCCGTCAGCCGCGCCTTCAGCCACAGCGGCGACGGCGCGATCGTGACGCCTTCGAAGACCCGCGCGGTGAAGCGCGGGCAGAGGTCGGGGCACTCCACGCTGACCGCGGCACCTGTCACCTCGCCGGGCGAGCCCGGATCCTCACTCCACGGCGCAGCGGCGAGCGGGGCGCCCGTCGCGGCGTGCAGCTCACGCGCGACGCCGTAGACGCCGAGACAGTCCGGACGGTTGGGCGTGACCTCGAGCTCGAGCACCTCGACGGAGATCGGCAGCACCTCGCCGAGGGGGGTGCCGGGCGCGAGCTCAGCGTCGAGCGATCGCTCGTCGAGCACCATGATCCCACCTCCCCCCGGACCGAGCTCCAGCTCGTTCTCCGCGAGGATCATCCCGGCGGAGACCACGCCGCGCAGCTTCGCCTGCCCGAGCTTCGTGCCGTCCGGCATCACCGCGCCCGGCCGCGCCACGGCGACGGTCTGCCCGGCCGCGACGTTCGGCGCCCCGCAGACGATCGTCGCCGGGCCGGTGTCGTCGCCGAGATCGACGCTGCACACCTTCAGCCGGTCGGCGTCGGGGTGCTGCTCGGCCGCGAGCACCCGCCCGACCACGAAATGCTCGGTGGAGGGCACCCCCTGCCGGTGAATCGCCTCGACCTTCGTTCCGGTCATCGTCAGCCGCTCCTCGATCGCGTTCACGTCGAGCGCGGGATCGCAGTACTCGCGCAGCCACGGCAGCGGCACCCTCATGAGAACTGCTCCAGGAACCGCAGATCGTTTTCGTAGCAGAGGCGCAGGTCCGGTATGCCGTGCTTGAGCATCGCGATCCGCTCGACGCCCATCCCCCACGCGAACCCCTGCACCTTCTCGGGGTCGTACCCCGGCGCGTTCGCGTCGGTCGTGGGCACGTACGAGTAGACGTTCGGATCGACCTCGCCGGCGCCGAGCACCTCCAGCCAGCCCTCGCCCTTGCACAGGTAGCAGCGCGCGCCGTCGCGCAGGAAGCCCTTGCCCTCACAGTGAAAGCAGGAGACGTCGACCTCGACGCTCGGCTCGGTGAAGGGAAAGAAGTGAGGGCGCAGGCGCACGTCGCGCTCCTCGCCGAAGACCGCGCGCGCGAACGCCAGCAGCGTCCCCTTGAGGTCGGCGAGGGTGACGTCCTCGTCGACCGCCAGCCCCTCGATCTGGTGAAACTGCGGGGTGTGCGTGGCGTCCGAGTCCGGCCGGTACACGCGCCCGGGGATCACCACGTACAGCGGCGGCGGGTGCGCCTCCATCGCACGCACTTGCATCGGCGAGGTGTGCGTGCGCAGCACCGTGTCCGGCGCCACGTAGAAGGTGTCGGTGCGCGCCCGCGCAGGGTGCGTGGGGCTGTGGTTGAGTGCGTCGAAGTTGTAGTGCACGCTCTCGATCTCCGGCCCCTCCATGACGGTGAAGCCGAGGCCGAGGAAGATGTCTTCGAGCTCGCGCCGCGTCGCGCTCAGTACGTGCAGGCGCCCCACCGGCTGCGGCGGCGCGCCCGGCAGCGTCACGTCGACGGCGTCGGCCTGCAACTGCGCCTGCAGCTCGCCCGCGCTCAGCTCCGCCGCGCGGTCCGCGAGCAGCGCCTCGAGCGCCTGGCGCGCCTGGTTGGCGGCCCTGCCGACCTCGCCGCGCTGCGCCGGCTCGAGCTCGGCGACGCCGCGCAGCAGCTGCGGCAGCTCGGCCTTGCGCCCGAGGTAGCGCACGCGCAGCTCCTCGAGCTCGGAGCTTGATGCGGCAGCCGAGATCGCCGCCTCTGCCTCTGCGCGCAGCTCTGCGATGCGATCGACGACGCTCATGACGCGGGGACCTTAACTGGAGCAGCCGACCCCACCCGCCCCGGCTCGGTGGGGGCGGGCACACAGCCCCGAAGGGGCTGGGTCAGTCCGAAGGGCTGGGTCGGCCGACTGCGCCACCCTCTGGTCATTTCGTACAGCGCGACGGTCGCCGCCTGCGCGGCGTTCAGGGAGTCGCTGGCGATCGGGATGTACGCGACGTGCTCGCACGCCGCCACCGTCTCCGCCGGCAGGCCCTCGCGCTCGGCGCCCACCAGCAGGGTGAACGCGGGCGCGGGAGCGCTCGGACCCGCGCCCGGCCTCCGCGCGCGAACGCCGCTGGCCCCGGAGGGGCCCATCCCCTCCTCCTCACCCGCTCCGGTCTCCTCGCGCGCGGGGCCGACGAGGCGACGCACCGTTTCGAGCGGCTGGGCCGGCGCGCGCGAGTTGGCCACCAGCGCGATCCGCTTCCCCGGCAGCTCCTCCACGGCGCGCGCGCGGGCGAGGGGGACAGCGAAGATCGCGCCCATCCCCGCGCGCACCGCCTTCGGCGAGCACGGGTCCGCGCAGCCGGGGCCGAACGCCACGCACGAGGCCCCGAACGCGAGCGCCGCGCGCAGCACCGCGCCGACGTTCCCGGGGTCGGCGACCCCGTGCAGGTACACGCACACCGGCCCCCGCGGTGCCTGAAGCCAGCGCTGCTCGTAGACCCCGATCACGCGCGTGCCCGAGCCGAGCGTCGAGACCTCCGCGAGCGTCGCTGCCTCCACGTCGAGGAAGCCCGCGCCGCCGAGGCCGCTGCCGGCCGCGCGAAAGCCCGCCACCGCCGGCCACCCCGCACGCCGCGCAGCCGCGACGAGATCCTCGCCCTCGGCCAGGAACCGTCCGCTGCGCGCGCGCTCGCGCCTGCGCCGCAGCCGGCGCAGCTCCTTGAGGTGGGGATTTTGGGAAGAGGCGATTGGGTTCATAACAAAAAAGGCGCCGTCCTTGAAGGAGCGGCGCCCGGGAGGCTTTCCATGTCGGCTGCCCGTGGGTCAGGCGGCCGACGCCTCTCGGGCGACCTCGGCGAAACGTCGAAACGCGTCGGCGTCGCGCACCGCCACGTCCGCGAGCACCTTGCGGTCGAGCTCCACGCCTGCCAGCGCGAGGCCGTGCATGAACTGGGAGTAGCTCATCCCGTTCTGGCGCGCCGCCGCGTTGATGCGCGTGATCCACAGCCGGCGGAAGTCGCGCTTGCGGTTGCGCCGGTCGCGGTAGGCGTACGTGTCCGCCTTGATCAGCGCCTCCTTCGCGCGTCTGTAGTTGGAGTGCGCCTCCCCCCGGAAGCCCTTCGTCAGCTCGAGGGTCGCGCGGCGCTTCTTGCGCGCGTGCACGGAGCGTTTGACCCTCACGACCCGCTCCCTTTGCTTGTAGGCCCGCCCGCCCCGCCCGCCCCGCCGGCCCTGCTCGCGCCGCGGGCGCTCTTGGCGCCGACCCCCAACATCCGCTTCACGCGCGGAGTGTCGTGCGCGGAGATCTGCGCGGGGGCCCCCAGGGTGCGCTTGCGCTTGGGGGACTTCTTCTCCAGGATGTGGCTCGTGAAGGCGTGCCTGCCGCGCACCTTGCCGGTGGCGGTCACTTTGAAGCGCTTCTTCGCGCCAGAGTGCGTCTTCATCTTGGGCATCGCGTCGGGATTATGGCAGACCGGCCCCCGGGGCCTCCTCACGCGGGTGCGGCCTCCTCTCGCCGGCTCAAACCCCGTCCAGCGGACGCGGAGGCTGTTATGTCGCAGGGCCTGGCGGCCGATGAGCAGGTGGATGGAGAGAGCCTCTATCGCACACCCCGCCCTCGCGCAACCCGAGGGCCTGTCCGCCGACGCCCCCACAGCGATCGCACAGGCGCTGCGGGAGATCGCGGAGGCGGGAGCGCTCGACACCGAGCGGGCGCTCGACCTCGCCTGTGAGCGCCTCGCCCAGTCGATCGCCGCCGCCGAGCGGCTGCGCGGCGAGCTGCGCGTCCGGCGCGCAGAGCTGCGGGAGCTCGAGAACCGCATGCACATCACCTCCGAGATGCTCTCCGAGGGGGTCCTCGTGTTCGACCCCCACGGGCGCGTGGTGTCCGCCAACAACGGCGCGGGGCGCATCCTGCGCATGAGCCACGACCAGCTGCTCTCCCGCCACGCCCGCGACCGGCGCTGGCGCCTGCTGCACGAAGACGGCTCCCCCTGGCCGCTGGCCACCCACCCGATCGCCGAGACCCTCCAGACGGGGCGCTCGCGGCGCGCGGTCACGGTCGGCGTGCTCGGGCACGGCGGCGCGGTCACCTGGATCCTGCTCTGCACCCGTCCCGCGCTCGACGGCCAGGGGCGCCCCTGCGGGGTGATCGCGACCTTCGCGGACATCTCCGAGCGGCGCACGATCCTCGAGCAGCTCCAGCACCAGGCCCACCACGACCAGCTCACCGACCTCGCCAACCGGCGCCTCTTCCACAAAGAGCTCGACCGCGCCATCGCCCGCGCCCAGCGCCACGGGTGCGCGGTGGCGCTCGTGTACATGGACCTCAACGGGTTCAAGCAGGTCAACGACACCCTCGGCCACCGCGCGGGGGACGCCGTGCTGCGCGCGCTCGCCGCCCGGCTCACGGGGGCGATCCGCGAGGAGGAGCTGATCTCGCGCTACGGGGGCGACGAGTTCGTGGCGCTGCTCTCGATGCTGCGCCACCCCTCCCGCGAGGTGGCCGCGTTCATCGAGCGCATGCGCCACACCCTCTCGGAGCCGCTGCGCATCGACGCCGGCGCGGTGAAAGTCGGCGCGAGCCTCGGTGCTTCCGTCTACCCGCACGACGGCTCCACCGCCGAGCAGCTCCTGCACCACGCGGACGCCGCGATGTTTGCGATGAAGGGCTCCCGCGCGGCCGCGTGAGGGCCGGTCGAGCTCGACCCTGACGAGCCGGACCCGGGGCTACTGCTCGGGGTCGGCCTCGGGGGCTGCACCCTCCGGCACGGCAGCGGCCTCGGGGGCCACATCCTCCGGCACGGCAGCGGCCTCGGGAGTGACGTCCCCCGGCACAGCGTCAGCCTCAGAGGCGGCACCCTCCAGCACGACGACGACCTCGGGGGCCGTCTCCTGCGCGCCCTCGACCTCGGCGCTCCCGCTCGCGGGGACGGCCTCCGTTGCGCCATTGGCCTGCGCGCCCTCGCCCGCGGTGCCGTCCTCTGTGGGGCCCGCGCCGTCGAGGGAAGCGTCGAAGCGGCCGGCCAGCACCGCTTTGGAGGGGCCGAGCATCATCGTCATGTTGCGCCCCTCCTGCATCGGGCGCTGCTCGACGACGCCCAGCTCCGCGAGCTCCTCCGCGAGCCGGTCGAGGATCAGGGTGCCGCGCTCGGGGTGGGTGACCTCGCGCCCGCGGAACATGATCGTGACCTTCACCTTGTCCTTGTGGCGCAGGAACCGTTCGACGTGGTGCTTCTTGGTGTCGTAGTCGTGTTGGGCGATCTTCGGGCGGAACTTGATCTCGCGCACCGTGATCTGCTGCTGGTGCTTGCGCGCCTGCTTGAGCTTCTGCGCCTGCTCGTACTTGTACTTCGAGTAGTCCAACACCCGGCACACCGGGGGGCGCGCCTCGGGGGCGACCTCCACGAGGTCCAGTTCGCGCTCCTGGGCGAAGCGCAGCGCGTCGGGCGTCTTCAACACGCCCACCTGGCCGCCCTGGTCGTCGATCAGGCGCACCTCGGGCACGCGGATACGCTCGTTGACCCTCGTCGTGTCGCGCTCGGGCGGGCGCCGGTCGAACCTGCGGGGTACGGCCACTAGTTGTCCTGATCGCGCGTCAAGCTTGTATCAGGCGCGGCGCTCTATGGAGGCGGACACTCAAGGCTGCCGAGTATACCGGGGTCCCGGCGGCGCGCAAGGGGGCCTCGGCGATCGCCTCATCCGGCCGCAGTCCGCTCACGCCGGCGGGCGCGGGTGGCCAGGCGCTCTGCCACCTCCCCCACCGGGGTGCTCTCGACTCGGCCCTTCGCGTGCGCCCCTCCGGCGCGGCGTTCGCGCACCGCTGCCGTGTCCTCGCGCTCCTCGCGCTCGCCGACGACGAGCATGTGGGGGATGCGGCGCAGTTCCGCGTCGCGCACCTTGCGCCCGACCGACTCGCCCCGGGCGTCGAGCTCGCAGCGCAGACCGGCTTCGCGCATGCGTGCCTGCACCGTCGCCCCGTAGCGGTTGAAGCGGTCTGAGACGGGGAGCACGATCGCCTGCACCGGCGCCAGCCACAGCGGCAGCTCGCCCGCGTAGTGCTCGATCAGGATGCCGATGAAGCGCTCGAAGGAGCCCATCAGCGCGCGGTGGATCATCACCGGGCGGTGCTCGGCGTTGTCCGCGCCGGTGTACGCGAGGTCGAAGCGCTCGGGCATCGAGTAGTCGAGCTGCACCGTTCCCAACTGCCACGAGCGGCCGATCGAGTCGGTCATGTGCAGGTCGATCTTCGGGCCGTAGAACGCGCCGTCGCCCGGGTTGACCTCGTAGGAGAGGCCCTCCGCCTGCAGCGCCCCTTCGAGCGCCGCCTCGGCGCGGTCCCACATCTCCTCGCTGCCGATCCGCTGGGCGGGGCGCGTGGAGAGCTCGAGGCGCGGCTTGAAGTCGAACAGCTCGTACAGGTGGAATCCGAAGCGCAGGCACTCCACGACCTCCTGCAGCACCTGCTCCTCGGTGCAGAAGATGTGCGCGTCGTCCTGGGTTATGTGTCGCACCCGCAGCAGGCCGTGGAGCACCCCGGAGGGCTCGTGGCGGTGCACGAGGCCCGCCTCTGAGTAGCGCACCGGCAGCTCGCGGTAGGAGTGGCGGGCGTCCTTGTAGATCTGGATGTGCGCCGGGCAGTTCATCGGCTTGAGGCCCATCGGGCGCTCCTCGACCTCGGTGAAGTACATGTTCTCGCGGTACTTCTCCCAGTGCCCGGACTGCTTGAAGAGCTCCACGTCGAACAGGATCGGCGTTTTGACCTCCTCGTAGCCGCGCGCGCGGTTCTCCTCGCGCCACAGCTCGGTCAGCGCGTTCCACACCGCCATCCCCGCCGGCTTCCACAGCGGCGCCCCCGGGGTCAGCTCGGAGAACTGGAAGAGCTCGAGCTCGCGCCCCAGCTTGCGGTGGTCGCGTGCGCGGGCCTGCTCCAGGCGCTCCAGGTACTCCTCCAGGTCCCTTTTGGAGAAGAACGCCGTGCCGTAGATGCGGGTCAGCATCGTGCGCGTCGAGTCCCCCCGCCAGTACGCCCCCGCGACCGACTGCAGCCGGAACGCGCCCACCGTCTTCGTGGACGGCGCGTGCGGGCCGCGGCACAGGTCGGTGAAGGGGCCGTTGGTGTACAGCGAAACCGTCTCCAGTGGCCGCCCCGGATCGGCGGCGCGCACGAGGTCGTCGATCAGCTCCACCTTGTAGTCCTGCTGGGCCGCCGCGAAGCGCGTGCGCGCGTCGGCCACGGACACGTCCTCGCGCTCGAAGCGCTCCGCCGCCTTCACGTGCGCGCGCATCCGGTCTTCGATCGCGGGGAAGTCCGTCTCGGAGACGCTCACCCCGTCGGGGAACTCGAAGTCGTAGTAGAACCCCTGCTCGATCGCCGGCCCGATCGAGATCTTCACGCCCGGGTACAGCTCCATCACCGCGCTCGCCAGCACGTGCGCGGCGTCGTGGCGTACCAGCCGCAGCGGCTCCTGGCCCTCGCTACGGGCGGTGATGATCGCGATGCTCGCCCCGTCGGGCAGCGGGCGGGCGAGGTCGCGCACCTCGGGGGCTCCGGCGGGGCTCTGCGCCGCGGTCTCCCCTGCCGCCTGCTCCCCCGCCGCTTGCCCGGCTGCCGCCCGGACCTCCTCGTCGCCGCCGATCCCGCGAATCTCCACCGCCAGCGCCGCGCGCGCCAGGCCGGGGCCGATCGCGGTGGCCGCGTCGGCGCCCGTGGCGCCGTCGGGGAGCTCCAGCGCCTTGCCGTCGGGAAGAGAGATCGTGATGCTCATGGGTCGCGCTGGAGGCTACCCGCCGGCGGGGGGCGAGCGCGCTCGGGTCGCTCGACCGTGCCGGCGCCGGGCAGAACCGCAGCTCAGACGGGCTGCCACAGGGCGTCGTCGCCCAGGGCGGTGCGCCGCGCGCGGCCGTCTCCGACCAGCTCGATCAGCGCGCGCTCGGCGCCGGCGCGGTCGGGAGGATTGTTCCCCCGCGCAATGACCGCCGCGACCTCCTGGGTGACGAGGCCCTGGGGGAAGCGCTCCAACACCGGCAAGGGGTTCTCCGGCGGGGCCTCCCGGACAAGCGTCGGATCGAGGTTGGCGACCAGCACGTCGTAGGCCTCGATCGTCTGGAAGCCTCCCGCCTCCCCGCAACGCTTGCCCGCTGTGAAGATCAGCGAGGGCGCGGAGTAGCGCACCGGCCCGTCGGTCTGGCGCGCCTTGCCCTGGAAGTGCGTGGGGCCGCCCTCGGCTTTGCGGGTCTCCCGCTTGTCGGCCTCATAGGCCTCGCTCACACGGTCCTCGTCGAGGATGGCCACGACCGCCTGCACGTCGAGGCCCTCCACGCGCTCGAGCGCCTTGGCGATGTCCCCGTCCTCGTCGAGCAGCAGCGTGGTGGTGAACCACGCGAACTGCAGCGCCCGCAGCGCCTCCAGCTCGCGCGCGGGGTCGAGCAGGCGCGTGGCCACGATCGCGCGGCACGCGCGCCCTGTGGCGAGCACCCTCGCGCGCGGCTCGATCGCGAAGGGCATCCCGTATCGCTCGCGGTACCTCATGTGCCCCAGCGAGGCGCGCGTGGGGGTGTAGCCGTTCTCGATGTAGCGCTCCACGCTCTCTGCGAGGCCGATCGTCACGAGGCGCCAGCGCAGCTGCTCGCCATAGCGCCAGCGCAGCGCCGCCAGCGCGGGGCTGACCGAGTAGCCCCACGGGCATCCCGGATCGTTGAAGTACGTGACCTCGATCTCGCCCACGCCCGCATAGTTGCACACGCAAGGACCCGTGTGGCCTCTTGCGGCCGTCGTAAGGCTTGTTGCACCGTGGCTACGTCCCACCTCGTCAGGCGGACTTCTCGGAGGCGTCGCTGACAGACGTATCGACCTTCAACAGCTCCACCTTGCAGCTGAGCCCCTTGACCTTCGGCCAGTCGCCGTCGGCGCAGAGGACCCTCTCGATCCCCGGCTGGAGGTCCGCTGTGGCAAGAATCAGCGCATCGGGCATCGACAACGACTTGCGCTCGCCTCGCAACGTCGCAGCACGCGCCGCGACGGCTCGATCGACCGGCAGGAGATCCTTGACCAAGGCGTCGAAGAAGCCGTCCACATTCTCCTTGGGATGGTGCCCAAGCGAAACGCCGGTCATGACCTCCGCGTAGCTGATGACCGAGGCCACCAGTGGATGACTGCCCACGATCTCCTTGAACCTGGCGACGGTGAACTCGTGGAGAGCATCATCAGCGTCCAAGAAGCCGACGATGACCGTCGAGTCGAGCAGAATCAATCCCACTCTTGGCGCAACCCGCGCACGGTTCGGCCGAGCTCGCCACCTGTGCTGAGACAGCCGGCGTACTCATCGACGACGTCATCCATGCGCGAGATCAGGACACGCCCGCGCCCCTGGGCCTTGACCTGCACGACATCTCCCTCGCGCAACCCAGCCTCGCTGAAGGCCCCGATCGGGATCGTGATCTGATGCTTGCCGGAGACCCGCGAACGGCCCGCGCTGCGCCTGCCCTCGCCCTTTGATTTCTTTACATCTATAGCCATAGGTAAAGGATAGCGGGACGCCAGACCGTGCTCGCACGCTGGGATGGCACCGAGTGGACATAGACACGCGCCACCTGCCACCTACAGATCAACATGGGCCGCGCGGATGGCTTGCGCCGGTCGCATACCCCTGGGCCGCCTGCAGCACGGGATGGCCGCAAACTGGATCGCGCTCTACCGCGCCGCTGGCGGCGAGCGCGTCCTGCACGCCTACCCGCCCGGCGGATAGAGCCTCGTGCGGACCATCCGCCCAACGAATCCGCCTTGAGTCTCGATGCCGGAGACAGGATTCGAACCTGTGGCCTTTGGATTATGATTCCACCGCTCTAACCAACTGAGCTACTCCGGCGGGATGAGGTAGCGAAGTGTAGCCGCGGATCGTGTCCGACCGGGACCACGGGCGACCATATCCGTCTCCGGGCGCGCTACGGTGAGCGTCACGAAGGCATGGAAGCCAGCCCACGATCCAGGTGTGCGATGTTGCGAGACTGGTCGGCTACCGCCAGCCGTCTCACTTCGCCCGTGCTTTCCGGTGCCTCTACGGAGTGCCACCGACGGTCTTCCGCGATGAACTGCACCAGGCAAAGCGCCGCAAGGCGCCGGGAATGATCGCAGCGTGAGGCATGCCGCTGCTCATGGGACTAAAACTCGCCAAGCGGGCTCCTGCTTGCACACCGCTCCTCCTCGTACTCGTGCACGTGCGTGACGAGTGAGGCCGGCTCATCCCCCGGTGAGCTCGGGTCTTGTACGTGTTGCTCGCCCACGGTCTCTTGGGGTGAGAGCATGTGGCTCTTCTCACGCTGGCGGGCAGTGAAGCGTGGGAGTTCAAGTTCGATCTTCGTGCCGCTTTCGGGCCGGTGCCCCACAGCGACATGTCCCCCGTGGGCCTCGGTGATCGCGCGCACGATTGCGAGCCCGAGACCCCGTTCCGCCCGTGGCGCGGTCACGCGCCATGTCGGTGCGGTGAAAGCGGTCGAAGACACGCTCGCGCTGGCCTGCGGGGATGCCTGGCCCGTCGTCTTCGACGTCGAACCGCAGGTGATCTGCGCTCCCGCGCTCGACTCCCAGCCGCACCAGTCCGTCGCCGGGAGCGGTGTGCGCGATGGCGTTGCTGATGAGGTTGCGCAGCGCCTGCGCGAGGCGATCGGGGTCGGCTGTCAGGATCCCAGCGGGGACGGGGCCTAGCTCGAAGCGCCGGTCGGCGAGCAGGCTCATCCCGTCCCATAGCTCCTGGATGTAGACCGGCAAGTCGATCGGCTCCAGTCGCAGGAACCGCGTCTGTTCGGCCTTGGCGAGCAGCAGCAGGTCGTCGACGAGGCGGCTGGTCCGGGCGATCTCGGCCCGCACGAGGCGCTCCACGCGACGCACCTCCTCGCCCGAAGGGTGCGGCTGGGAGGCGAGCACCTCCAGCTGGCCGGCGATCACGGTCAGGGGAGTGCGCAGCTCGTGGGATGCGTCGGCGACGAACGCGCGCTGGCCCGCGAAGGCGTCGGTCAGCCGGTCGAGCATGTGGTTGAAGGCGTAGGCCAGCACTCGCACCTCTCCCCCCTGGCTGTCAGGGTCATGGATGCGCGGGTGCAGATCGCCGGCGTCCACCTGGGCGGCCACGGCGGCGATGCGGCGCAACGGGCGCGACACGCGGGTGCCGATCAGGTAGGCGGCGAGCAGCGCGCCTGCGAGTGTCAGAATGCCGGCGAGGATGAACGCGCGCGCAACGCCTCTCTGAGCATGAGCGACTGTGAGCAAGGGCTCGCCGACACCGACAGTCACCCGCTGGCCGATCTCCGATCGGTCTCCGGGGATACTCACCGTGTGCTCGAGTAGGCGCAGATCGCCGACGTCGGGGAGGAGCAGCGTCGAATATCCGTCGTGCGCGGTCACCAGCCGTCGTGAGAGGCGATTCTCTTGCTCTTGGACGGCGAGCGTCTCACCATTGTCGGGGGTTGCATTGGCGAAGAGCTCGGGGTTGTTGGTGCTCGTTCCTGCCCCTGGGACGACCGCGAACAGCAGCGTGGAGTTCACACTGAAGGGCTGAGCGCGCATGTAGCGGGTGGCCGTCTGGGCCACCTGGCGCGGAGTGCGGTCCCCCGAGGATGCGAGGATACGCGAGAGCTCGCTCGCATCGCCAGTGATCTCATGGTCGATCTGGTGACGCAGCTGGGTGCCGGTGCCTCGATAGACCGCCACGAAGGTGATCGCGGTGCAGATCAGTATGACCGCCGCGACCCAGGCCGCCAGGCGCCAGCGCAGTCCGACCCCCGCCAGACGCCGGCGCAGGCTTGCGGGAGTAACGGGCCCGGACGGCGGCTTCAAAGCTGGAGGGCTAGGCGGCATTGCCCAGGCGGTAGCCAACCGACCGCACCGTAAAGATCGGGGCGGGATTGTCCGGGAGGTTCAGCTTGCGCCTGAGATAGCCGATGTAGACATCCACGATGTTGGTGGTGGGGTCGTGCTCGTAGCCCCATACCGCGCTGAGGATCTGCTCGCGTGAGAGCACCCGTCCGTGATGACGCAGCAGATACACGATCAGGTCGAAGCTGTCGTGTAGGGCTCGCCGCTCGCCCTCTATCCCGTCCAGCTCGGCTTCTACGGCAAAGCCCTCGGCCTGCAGTCCCCGGCGTACGAAATCGACGATTCCCGGCTCATCCTCGACCAACAGGATCGCCGGTGAGAACGGCTGCTGCTCGGCGCGGTCAATGGAGTGCACCATCACGCCAGCATAGACCCATGAAACGGGTGCTTTTCGGGCTGGGCGGCAATTCCATGAGATCTCTCATCATGCGAGCGCCCCCGCCCACCCTGCGTCTGATCGCCCCGATCGTCGTCGCCTCGACGGTGGTGGTGTTCGCGAGCGGAGTCGCCCTGCTGTTGCTGGGACCGAGCTCCCGCGGGTCGCTGCTGCTGATCCATAAGGCGAGCTTGTCATCTGGATAGCTGTCACCTCGATTCACGTACTCGCTCACCTATCCGACCTGCCCCGAGCCCTGAAGACGAAACACGCAATCCAGCCGAGACCAGACAGTTACGGAGACGGCCGCGCCGGACGAATCCTGTCTCTCTCGGGAGCGCTCGTCGCCGGCCTGGTCCTCGCCATTCTCTACATTCCCCAGTTCGGCCCCTGGCTGCACGCCCACCACCTAACCCGGCGAGCTGCTCACCATCCGGCCGCTGACACACACCCACTTTGAGATCCGCTGCTCAGTGCTGAGGCTGACGGCGTTGGACTATGAGAGCGAGAGTTGGACATGCGGCTGCGGCCCGCTCGGCGTGTTCGAGCAACTCGGGTGCGACGGGCTTTCCGTCGATGATGGGGTAGCCCCAGTCATCGAGGGCGATCATCTCGGGCAGCAGGCCAGAGAGCCCTCGGCCAGCCGGGCGTACCGAGCGGTGGGTTCGTCTCGGTGAGCGACAGGCTTCAGCTTAAGGGCGCGCCGGCGCCCGACGGCGGATACAGCGCGGGTTCGCCCGGACCGCCAGCTCCGCTGACATGGGCGGCCTGAAGCCGCCCCTCCCACACCGCTTTTGCGCAGCGTGGGCGTCGTCTTTCCTGTGTTGCGCACTACAGCGCTGCGAATATCGCGGCACCAGCAAGTCCTGCGGCGCGTAGCCAGCAGTGGGCTCGATAGCCTGCGAGTGGGCGATCCAGCGATCCGTCCCCCGCACCCGGCGGCTGGTTCGGCATGACGTCACATACTCGCGCCGTTAGAGAACTCTCATGAAACCTCTCGCCTATGTGTGTAGAAAAGCAACGTTGCTCACTACCACGGCTGATCCGACGACGACCCACCGGTTCGCGCGGCACCTCTCATACCAGTTGTCAGTCAAGGTGAGGGATGAAGAGCACTCCACAATCAATCCTCACCAGCCGCCCGTGGATCACGTCCCTCAACTTGACCGCGGCTTGGTATCAGGCACCTCTCGGTTCATCTCGTCTACGTGTGTTCATCCTGGCTCACGTGCCGCTCGCTGCCAGGGGACGACCAGCGCTCGCGGGATGCTGGTCGGGCTGCTCATCGGCTCTCCCGGTATCGCGATAGGCATCGTTTTGGGTGTGATCCTCCATTCTGTCCTCGGCGCGGTGCTCGCGGGCGTCCGTGTCGCAAGCGGAGCGGCCTACATCGTGCTGCCATAGGCCATGCAAGCTCCCGTCGAGCCTTGCGTTAGGCATCCCAGCTCATGCCGAAGCGTGCTGATCCTTTCTGCTGGCGTTGGTCGTGGTCACCAAAGCGCCGCGGAGGGTCTACGCGACGAGCTGCTTCGCATGGCCCCCGATGTGCGGGTGACCGTGCACAACGGGCTCGGGGCAGCGCGCGGTCCAGTGCGGGTCTTCCTCGAGCGCTTCACGCGCTGGCAGCTCACACACTGCCCAGCTGCTTATTCGTTCTCGTATTTCGTCGGCGTGCGCTGGAAGCTGGGGCGTCAAACCGCGCTGAGAGCGCTCTACCGCGCCAGCCGCTCCCGTCTGGGTGCGCTGATCGACGCAGAACGCCCCGACGTGGTCGTCTCGACGTATCCCGGTATCACCGCGCCGTTGGGTGTCATGCGCCAACGCGGCCGGCTGCACGTCCCTGTGTGCGCGCTCGTCACCGATCTCGCCAGCCTGCATTTCTGGGCGCACCCCGGCGCCGATCTGCACTTGGCCAGCTATCCAGAGTCCCTTGCGGAGATCGCGGCGATCACCGACGGAGCGCCCGCCACGGCAGCCAGACCTCCACTGGGCCTCGCCCACTGGGCCCGGCGAGAACGGTGTGCCGCGCGCCGTGCGCTGGGCTTGGACCCCGAGCTCCCGCTCGTCCTCGTCTCCGGTGGCGGCTGGGGCATCGGCGACCTGCGCGGAGCGATCGAAGGAGCACTGAGAATCGAGCGCTCGCAGGTGATCGTGGTTTGCGGGGAGAACGAGCCCGCGACCCGGCGGCTGAGCAGCCACTACGCGTCGCACTCCCGGGTTCGAGTGCTGGGTTACACGCACGCAATGGCCGACCTGCTTGGCGCGGCCAACGTGCTCGTGCACTCCACCGGCGGCGTGACCTGCCTGGAGGCTGCCGCCCAGGGCTGTCCGGTGATCGCGTACGGCTTCGCGCATGGCCATGTACGTCACAACATGAAGGCGATGGTGCGCCACGGGCTGATCAGACACGCCAAGGACTCCCGTGAGCTCACCCAGGAGCTGCGTCAGGCGCTCGACCGCACCCAGACGCCCGCTCCCTACGCCCACGACCGGGCGAGCGCGAGCGCCGCGATCCTCGACCTGATCGGACATACCGCCGCGTTGCCCGCGATGACGCCTGCTCGAGTGGGTGCACACGCATGAAAACCGCGACGGTTGAGGTCGCGATGGTCGCCGTACTCGCCGCGGTTGAGTGGATTCTCATAAATTGGAAAGCAACCTGCCCCGGTCTCGTGGTGTCATAGACGACGATGAGCGCGCGTCGGATAACGCGCAGGTCGCTGCTGGTCGCCTCCGCCGGCGCGATGGGCAGCGGGTTGCTGCGCCCGCGCGCGGCGCTCGCGCTACTCGCCGGGCCGTCTTCTCCGACCCTCGCACAGCGCTGGCTTGGAGTACTCACACCCGAGGGTGCGACCATCGAGCTTGAGCACCCCGCGGATCTCGTGGGACTGGAATGGCAGTCGCCCGCCCAAGCGGGTGTCTGGCTGCGCTTCCGCAGCCAGGACGGCCTGTGGAGCAGTTGGGTCTCAGCGGGGTGCAACGGTCACGGACCGGAAGCGCGCCCCACCACAGACCGGCACGTGGGTGAGCCCATATGGACGGGAGGAACCACCTCGGTGCAGGTTCGCGCCGCCCGCACTTTGAGAGGCGTGCAGCTGCACCTCGTCAACGTCAGTGCTGGCGCGGGAACTGCGGGGCACGTGGGTAGCGCCTCGCGACTGGCGTTGGCAGCGGGCCTGCCGCTGGTCACGCCGACCTTGGCGGCCGGACCGGGGCAGCCGCCGATCATCGCCCGCCGGGCGTGGGCCCAGGGAATGGCGCCGCCCAAGGTGGCACCCGAATACGGAGCGGTACAGATGGCGTTCGTTCACCACACCGAGAACCCCAACGGCTACGCAGCCGGCGAAGTGCCGGCGATGCTACGGGCGATCTACGTGTTTCACCGCTATGTCAAGGGATGGGACGACATCGGCTACAACTTTGTCGTCGACTTGTACGGGCGGATCTTCGAGGCGCGCGCCGGCGGCATCGACGAGCCGGTGGTCGGAGCGCAAGCGGGCGGCTACAACCTCGTCTCGACAGGTATCGCAGTGCTGGGCACGTTCACGGCGGTGCCCATCTCGAGAGCGGCCCGCCGTGCGCTGGAAGCGCTGCTTGGGTGGAAGCTCTCGCTGCACGGAGTTCCGGCGCAGGGCAGCGTGACCGTGAGAGTGAACCCGGCCGGGGCCTCCTACAGTCGCTTCCCGGCAAATGCCCGCGTGCCACTGCCGCGAATCGCCGGTCACCGCGATGGCGACGCCACCGAATGCCCCGGCAACGTGCTCTACGGCGAGCTGCCCGCGATCCGCGCCGGCGTACGACGACTGGCGCCAAATCCAACGCGGGCGACGCTCGCGCTCTCTGCGCCGCCAGTCGTGCCAGGCGCGCAGACCACACCGGAACCTGTCGGCACCGCAGGAACCGGCAGCGCCCCGACCAACCAGGCCCAAGCGCTCTCAGGTGTCCTCGAACTCCTCGACGGCACCCCGCTCACCGGTGCGCCCGTCCTGGTTCAAGTACGGACCGTGAGCCGCAGGGGAGAAGTCGTGAGCGAGCCCACGCTCGCCGAAACCACGACCGATTCGACAGGGAAGTGGGAACTTTACGCGACGCCGAGCAGCCCTGTCGGCGGCGGGACGTGGCTGCGGGCTCTCTGCCCCGGGGGCACCGGGTTCGGCGCATGCGTTTCAGACCCACTGCACCTCACGGCGAGCGTCTCGCTCACCGCGCCCGAGGCGAACCCACCCGCCCAACCGACAGCCTCAGCCCCAGCTGCGTGAGCTGCGGATCGGCCACGGAGGCCACCCGGAACCGTGGCCGCTCTTGGCTCGAGCACCGCGATACCGTACAAAGGCGTAAGCCAGTGGGAGGAGTGACGCGCCGGCGGCGAGCCATACCGCTGGCGAGGCGATGGCCTCGATCGCGTCTCTGCCCAGGTACACGCCGTGGGGTGGCGAGATCACCCAGCTCGCCAGCGCGAGCACGACGAACCATCGCCGTCGCGCTCCGAGTACCAGGAGAATCGCGGAGAGCATGATCAGGTAATGACTCCACAGCACAGGAGTCAGGATGAGCGCAGCGAAGATTCCGGCGCAAAAGGAGACGCGCTCGTCGTGAGTGCGACGAAAGTGAACGTGGGCCGCCGCGAACAGGGCAAGTGCGACCGCGACAGCCGCTGCGTCCGCCACCCCCGATCCAAGATGGGCGTTCATGAGCGCGCCGACGAGACCAAACCCGGATGTCGCCTCGTGGGCTCCGAGCTGTGAGAGCAGTTGGAGATACGGGGCCGGACCGATCGGACCGAGCGCGAATGACAGTGCGAGCAGTGCCAGAGTCGATGCGCTTGCATACGCGAACGCCCTATACCTGCGCGCCAGCAGCAGCCACAGGAGCAGCGGCGCAAGAAAGAGCTTGCAAGCGATCACGGGCGCCGCCAGCAGGGCAAGGGGGATGGGGCGGTCGCGCAGGCGCCACAGGAACACGGCACCGACGAACAGGAGCGGGCTGAGAGCTCCCAACTGCAGGCCGGTGATCGTAAATGCCGTGCACAGGGTCAGAATCGCGGGCCAGGGATCGCCCCTGGCGCCGACGAAGCACGCCACCAGCACAGCGCACATGCAAACGAAGAAGAAGAGCATCGTGCTCAAGCCCGCGGACATCGCCGCCAGCGCCATGAACGGCCATGCGGCGAAGTACGGGTACACGAACGACGAGCCGGAATAGACGGCCGGTGACCCAGGACTTGGGTAGACCTGTTGACCATGAACCGCCGCGTAGCCGGCGTGCAGAAAGACGTCGAAGTCATAACTGCGAGTGAGCGGCAGGAATACGACGACGATCGCAACAACGATCGCCACCACCGTGAGCAGCGGCACGGCTACGCGCTGGACGCTGACGACGCGGGCTCCACGCTGGCGAACGCGGGATAGACCAGTCCCGAAGCTGTCCGCTTGGCCGGAGGCCAGCGTGCCGGCCGCGCCAAGCATGTAGGTACTGCACACGAGTCCCGTAAGAGGCACCTCAATTGTTCGTGAGAGCTTTCTCAGCGATCGCGGTCCGTCGATCGAGACGATCCGGTCCAGGCCGGTCATGTCGAGCACCACCACCGCGGCGGCGGCCTCGGCGCGTACGACGCCCGCATCGACCAGTGCGTGGGCGATCGCGACCGGGGTCAGGCTTTCGGCGGCGGCCCACACGAGCTGACCTGTGCCGGTGATCCCCAGCGCCGAGCGGGCCACGTCGGGTCCGCCTCCCAGCGTTGCCCTCCAGCAGCTCTGGATGCAGCTTTCGACCGTGGGTGCGGCCACCCCGCGATCAAAATGAGAATCCACCCATAGACTTCGTGAGCGATGCCTCGGTGGAGGGGCGTCCCGCCGCGGGCCGAATAGACATTACGTATTGGCACGTGCATTGCAAAATGACTGCTCCCTCGACCGCGGGAGCGTCGCCCGCTACGAGGCCCGGATCGCTGCCTACGAGAGGCACAGCGGAGCCCGCGCGAGTGGTACGGCCACACCCAGAGTCGCGCCGCGGCGTCGTCGCCCCCCTGTTCGCCGACGCCGACGACCGAGCCGGCTGAGGTTTATCGTCCGCCGAATCGTCGCGCTCGCTGTCCTCGTCCTCGTGGGCAGCAAGCTCGTCTCCTACACCAGCACGATGCTCGCTCCGTCGAACGTCGGCTTCGGTGTTCGCTCGATCGAGTGGTTGCGGGACAACGGCGGCGCGTGGCTCGTCAACGACATCGAGCGGGTCTACTACTCGGTCAATGCACCCGCAACGGGAGGGCCAGCGCTCAAGGCGCTACCCAAGGTCGGCCTCCAGAGCGGCGGTGCGGAATCGCTCTACGCGCCGCCGCCGATCACGCCGGCCATCAACCCGCCGCTGCCCGGCGAGGGTGAGTGGCGGCGCACAGGGCCACTCCTCGATGGTGCGCCACCCGTACTCATGACGACGTTCCGCCCGGATCCCAACTACCCCCAGATGGTCGCGGGCGTCGCGTGGCTGGATCGCACACGCACCTCGCTGCAGCTCTACCCGGGACGCTACGAGCCGCCGACCGGGTCCTACCGCGGACCGATGGAGGTCCCACCGCAATCACGCGCGCAGCTGCTCGCGACCTTCAACAGCGGCTTCAAGCTCGAGGACGACGGTGGGGGGTTCGCGGCGCTCGGGCGCGTCTACGCACCACTGCGCGACGGGCAGGCCACCCTCATCGGCTTCCGCGACGGCAGCGTCGACGTGCGTGAATGGACCGGCGGACCGGACCCCGGACCGTCGGTGCTGTTCGCACGCCAGAACCTGCCGTTGATCTTGGAGAACGGCCGGCTCAACCCGAATATCGGCGAAGGATCGCAGTGGGGCGCCACCCTGGGCAACGCGGTTCGGGTCTGGCGCTCCGGGGTCGGCGTGGACGCGCGTGGCGACCTCCTCTACGCGGCCGCCGACGACCAGACAGCGGAAAGCCTCGCCCTGATCCTTCAGCGCGCCGGGGCTGTACGGGCGATGGAGCTCGACATCAACTCCGAATGGGTCACCTTCAACTTCTACGGGGCCCCGGGCGCGAGCGATCCGTCGAAGCTGCTGCCCGAAATGACCCGGGAAGCGACCCGCTACCTCGAACCCGACGACCGCGATTTCTTCGCCGTCTTCAGCCACGGCGGCCAAAGCGAAAACCCATGAGCGAAGAACAGGACAGTCCACGTCGGCACATCAAGCTCGGCGGGCTTGAACCCGCGAGCACGGGTCATACTGGCCAGGTGGGCGACCGGGTTCAGCGCTTCACCGTGTCCGAGCGAGCCGTCCATTGGCTCACGGCGCTCGCGTTCTTCAGCCTGCTCGTCAGCGGCCTCGTCGTCGGGCGCCGCGGGACCTTTCACGACGTGATGTACGCGTGGCACCTCGCGTCGGCCGGCGTGCTCGTCGGTGGCGTGGCGCTGGTCGTCCTGGCGGGGAACCGGCAGACGCTCAGCCGCACCAGGCGCGAACTGGGCAGCCTGCACGTGGAGGACCGTGAGTGGCTGCTGGCGATACCCGCGCGCCTGCTCGAGGGCGCGCCGGAACCACCGGCTGCGCGCTTCAACGCCGGCCAGAAGTTCAACTTCGTCCTCGTCTGCGTCCTGCTCGCAGCCCTTTACGTCACCGGGGTCGACACGATCGTGGCCGGCACCCATCACAACCTGATCTTCGGCGGCCACAAGCTCGCGACGATCGCCCTCTGCGTCTTGATGGCGGGCCATCTCTATATGGCGCTCGTCAACCGCGCCACACGCCCCGCGCTACGCGGGATGCTGACCGGCGAGGTCGACCGCGAATGGGCACGCAAGCATTACCAGCGCTGGGAGCCCTAGCCGGGCGCACGGGCTGAGGCACAGTAGGATTCCGGCGCGGGTCCCACCGGCAGCTCGGTCTGACGCCGGGTTCCTCACACGCTTCGCCGAACGCTCCCGGGTCTGATTGTGGGCGTGCGCCGAGCCGGACCGCCTCACCCGTCGTTACCGTGAGATCTTGTGGCGCCCACATCCCACCGCCCGCCCGATCTCGTTAGCGAACGAGCCGCCCGTCGAAGGGCCACAGAGCGCAAGCAGGCCAGACGCGAACGAGCCGTTCGCCGCCGGCGATTGTTGGCGCTTGGGCTTCTCGCCGCGGCCGTCGCCCGCCGACATGAGCTTAGTGATCTCTCGTATCGCTCGGAAGCGTCCCCGGAACGGCGTTGCTGCTTGCCGAACCCTGAGCCCTATCGTACTTGCGTCAAGGATCGCCGGCCGAGACGCGAGCGGCTGGCACTGGAGCTCCCACAGGTGCCTCGGCTACCGCGATGCCGCCCTCGTGAGCGAGCATTTCGATCTTGACGTGGTCAAAGCCGGATCGCGTCAACGCCTCCTGCCACCAGGCGGCATTGGCCGGATACTCCCAGCGTCCGGTGGCCAGCCGCGTGGCGTTCTTCAACAGCCGCCACGCGCCGGGAAGGCCTCGACGGGCGATCTTGCGCAGCTTGACGGTTACGACGCGCCGGTCGCGCGACTGTATGGGATTGAGTGAGAACATCATGTCGCCTATCACGATCCGTCCGCCCGGCTTCAGAACCCGCCTGGCCTCAGCGAGAGCGCGGTACTTCTCGGTGTGACGCAGCTCGTGCATGCAGTAGTTCGAGACCACGATGTCCGCTACCCCGTCGATGAGGGGAAGGCTAACGGCGGAGGCCAGCACGATCTCGACGTTGTCGAGGTCCGCACTGGTCGCCTTGGCGCGCAGGTACTCCCCCATCGCGGGTGAGCTGTCGACCGCCCACACACGGGCGGCCCGCTCGGCGAAGGCCAAGGACAGCAGGCCGGTGCCCGCCCCGACATCGACGACCGTGTGCTGCGTCTGTGGCTCTGCCAGCTCGATGATGCGATCGCGCAGATCGCGAAACCCGGGGCTGCGCGCGATCAGCTCGGCGTCGCCAACGCGCGCATCCCAGTTCCTGGATATCCTGAACATCCCCTATTCTCTTACGGGCTATCTAAGTTCAGGATATGCGCTTCGATAGACTTTCCTCATCTTCGTCGTCAGAAAGACGGGTTAAGCTGATTAGCTGCGGGCGTTAATGGTGTACTGTGCCTGCCCCGCCCGCTCGGTGTTCTCGGCGTCGGTGATCGCCCAGCCCTCGCGCCGCCGCGGCGAGCCGAGCGAGACGTAGCTCGTGAGCAAGTTCTCACGACTGCGACAGCGGGCGTTTAGGAGACTCCGCTTTCCTGCACGTGGGAGAACCCTGGATGCGCTCAAGAGATCTCGAGGTTAGGGTGGCGGCGCTCCCCCAGGGGGGCGAGGTGCTCGCGGGCGACGGAACCCCGCTGCCGCGCGGCCGGGAGCGGCGGCTAGAGCCTCATGAGGCGCGCAGGGCGGCGAGCGCCGCAGCGCTGACGATGATCGTCGTTGGGAATGGTGCTGCGATCGTGTGGATGTGGCTGCACGGCGGAGGCATCTCCGGCGTGCACGGACACCCTGAAGCGTTGACCAGCCTCGGGAGGATCACCGGCCTGCTCGGCGTCTACCTCGCATTGCTTCAGGTGCTCATGCTCTCGCGGCTCCCGCCGTTGGAGCGGCTCGTCGGCTTCGACAGGCTGACGGCATGGCACAGGGTGAACGGCAAGGTGTGCGTGTCGCTGATCGTCGCGCATGTGCTTCTGATCACCGCTGGCTATTCGCTCGCCGACAGGCTCACGTTCGGGCACGAGTTCTCACGCCTGCTCGGCGTCTACCCGGAAATGGTCACAGCCACGATTGGCACGGCCATCATGGTGCTCGTCGTGCTCACCTCGATCGTGATTGTTCGTCGGCGGATGAGGTACGAGAGCTGGTACTTCGTGCACTTCACCGTCTATGCTGGCATTGCGCTCGGCTACCTGCACCAGCTTCCGACCGGCAACGAATTCGTCGTCCACCCCGTTCAGGCGGACTACTGGATATCGCTGTACGTCGCAACGCTCGCGATCCTGCTCGCTTACCGCGTCGTCCGCCCGATGCGAAACGCGTTCAGGTACAGACTGCGAGTGAGGAGCGTCACGGTCGAGGCGCCGGGCGTGACGAGCATCGAGGTTACAGGGCGCGACCTTCACGCGCTCCGGGCGCAGGCCGGCCAGTTCATGCTGTGGCGGTTCATCACAAAGGGGCGCTGGTGGCAGTCACATCCGTTCTCGCTCTCCGCAATCCCCAATGGCGACTCGCTGCGGCTCACCGTCAAGGCCGTCGGCGACTTCTCCACGGCGATCGGCAAGCTCGAGCCGGGAACGCGCGTGTTCGCCGAGGGGCCATTCGGGGTGTTCACGTCGGCGGCGAGGCGACGGCCGGGGGTCGTCCTGGTCGCGGGGGGCATCGGCATCACGCCATTGCGGACGCTTTTCGAGGAACTCTCCGAGTCGGCCGACGTCACGCTCATCTACAGGGTCCTCTCCAGGAGCGACATCATCTTCGAGGAGGAGCTAAAGGAGGTGGAGCGACGCAGCCGTGCGACGCTCCACCTGTTGGTCGGCGATCACCGCACACGCAAGGGCGCCGCACTGCTGGGCCCACAGAACCTCGCCAAGCTCGTCCCCCGGATCGCGGATAGCGACGTGTACATCTGCGGGCCCGCCGCGATGATGGATGCCACGCGGCAGGCGCTCGATCAGCTCGGGGTTCCCGAGGAGCAGATCCACAACGAGCGCTTCGCGCTCGCAGCGTGAGAGGCAGCGTGGCACCATCGACGTCCAGATCCCGCGCGCAGGACGCCAGTGGCGCTCCTCCGGTGCGTGTCCCTCCCGCGATCCAGCGGGTCGAGCACATCATGGGTATGCCCGTGATCGTCGAGGTGTGCGACATGGGCTTCGACGAGACGGCTCTCGACCGCCTGTTCGCGTGGCTGCGCTTCGTCGACGAGACGTTCAGCACCTACCGGCCCGACAGCGACATCAGCAGGCTCAATCGGGGCGAGATCACGCTTGCCGACACGCACGTAAGCGTGCAGTCGGTGCTCAGGCGCTGTGAGTCGCTGCGCCGGAGCACGCGCGGCTACTTCGATGTGGCCGCGCCGATGGCGAGCCTGGGTGGCGGCGTCGACCCGTCAGGGTTCGTGAAGGGCTGGGCAGTAGAGGGCGCGGGACGCTTGCTCAGCAGGGCCGGAGCGAACAGCTGGTGCGTCAACGCGGGCGGCGACATCTGCCTGAGCGGCGCGCCCGCTGGGTGCGATTGCTGGCGGGTTGGCATCCAGCACCCCGTTGAGCGGCTCGCAGTGGCCGCGGTGCTTGGTCTTCGGGCGGGCGCGGTCGCGACCTCGGGCACCTACGAGCGGGGCAATCACATTCTCGATCCGCACACCCGCCGTGCCCCTGAGGGGGTGCTGTCGGTCACGATCGTCGGCCACGACCTCGCGGTCGCAGACGCGTATGCCACCGCTGCATTCGCGATGGGCCGAGCTGGCGCGGAGTGGGCGGCGACGCGCCCGGGCTTCGGCGCGATCGTGATCTTCGACGACGACACGATCTCCTACTCGGCCGGCGTCGAGAAGCACCTGCAAGATGCGAACGAGTCATCGGGCGTCACCGAGCGGCCCGCGGGACTCGCCTCCGTGGGCGGGCGCGGGAAGCTGCCGGACGCCGCGCCGACGGGCGTTCGGCACGCCGCTCGCACGGGAGCGAGAGGATGAGGATCGGAGGCGCACGATGATCACGGCCAAGACATTCAGGCTGATTCGCCGCATAGCTAGCACCGCGGCGGTAGTCGCGGTGGCAGCGGTGCTCGTAGTGATCTATCTGCGCAGCGAAGGCAATGGCACTGGCGCCCTGGCGCCAGTCCGGCGGGCGAGCGAGAGCCGCAGCACAGGGGGCGAACACGGGTCGAGCAGCAAGGGCACCAGTGGCGGCACGGACGGATCGGGCAGCCCCGCGTCGGGCTCTTGCGAACCTCCGCGCGTGTGCGGTTCAGAAGCCAGCGGTGCGAGCGGGTCGAGCCCCTCAGGCGGCTCACCCACGACGGGGACCTACACCGGCCCGGTGGCCGAAACTCCCTACGGGCCAGTACAGGTCGCGATCGCCGAGCAAGGCGGGAAGATCGTCGATGTCAAGGCACTCCAGTTGCCCACCGAACACGTGCTTTCGCGAGAAATAAGCGAACAGGTCGCTCCGATGCTCCGCAGCGAGGCACTCCAGGCGCAGAGCGCCGAAATCAACATCGTCTCAGGAGCTACGTTCACCAGCCAAGCCTTCGCCACTTCGCTTGAAGCTGCCCTACGGCAGGTCGGTTAGGGTGCGTAGACCGGGTGGCGTTCTTCAATTAGCAAAGATGGAACTGCGGCCGGCAAGCGTAATCGCGATGCTGCTGGCAGCGACGGCGGGCGGCTGTGGAAGCCAGTCGCACGCCGCCGAGAAAACGGGTAACCGCCAGACATCGACCGGCCGGGCGTCGACCGTCACGGCTCTCAGGCGTGTGCCAAGCGCTCCGGTCGTCACCAGACCTGACAAGCCGGGACCCATGTGGAAGCCGGTTGCACGCATCGGCGGGCAGCCCGCCGCCTGGATCGCCCAGCGATCCGGTGTGACGCTGCTGCGCTTCGACCAGCGACTGGTACACCTCGATCTGCACGCCGGATCGGGGGAACCTCGCGGTCACGGCTGGAAGTATGGGGATCGCATCGGCCCAAGCGAGGTTCACCGAGTCCTCGCCGCCTTCAACGGTGGCTTCAAACTCGGCTATGGCTCCGTCGGGTTCCTCGCATACGGTCGCGTCGGGGTTCCACTCACGGTGGGATTGGGCTCGATCGTGACCTATCGCGACGGCACGACCGAAATCGGGGCATGGCACCAGGGCGTCCCAGCCCGCGGGCTCCCGGTCGCCTCGGTCCTGCAGAACCTGCACCTGCTGGTAGATCGCGGCGTCGTCGCGCCCACCGTCAGGAAGTGCATCATCACCTGCTGGGGTAAAACGCTCGGAGGTAAGCCCGAAACGGCCCGCACGGCGTTGGGGATCACCGGCGGCGACCAGCTCGTGTGGGCCGCCGGGGAGAGCCTCACCCCAGCCACGATCGCCCACGCGCTGGTCGATGCGGGCGTCCTTCGCGCGGTCGAGCTCGACCTCAACCCCGGGTGGGTCGCCGGATATCTCTACATACACCACCGCGGCGGGCCGACCGCCGTGCCGGTCGTGCCAGGCCAGCTGGGAATCCCCAATCGGCTGCTCGCACCCTACACCCGAGACTTCTTTACGATCATCGCGAACTCTGCTCGATAACGAGTGTATAGAGCCATCAAGGGTTCAGCTTGAGCCCATCAAGGATCTGCGTGTAGTCAGCGACGGCGTTGGCTTCGGCTTCGGCCAAAGGCGCTTCAAGATGCTTGGTGCGGCGCACCAAGGACGCCTCGCCGGCGCTCTCGTACGGGTTGAGCAAACGCAGGGGCACCTCTTCGGCTTCGATGTCAACGGCGTAATAGCGCTGGTCGAATTGCACGGTGCTCGCGGGCAGCGCCTGAAAGCCCCCGGTGGCCCACGCCCTGACGTCGCTGCACACATCGGGCAGCGCCAAAGTGGCGAGCCCACGGAGCTGGGTGGCGTAGGTTCTGACCGTGCGCGTGAGCACACGGTTGCTCCAGTGCAGGCCCCCAACGGCGCGGGCGAAGGCGCCGATCGCGGCGGCGTCGGGGTGGTAGCCGATGATGGTCAGCGCGCCCGCGACCTCGTTCGAGAGCTGTTCGGAGGCGTGGTTCTCAGGAGAGCCGGCGGCTGCAAGCGGGCATTCGCCGGTGATCTGGCGCACAAGGCTCTTGAGGGCGGCGGTCCCGGTCGCGAGGTTGGAGCGGGCGGCGCGCACGAGGGCGTAGTTGGCCTGGATGTAGACCCGCGTGGCAGCCGTGTTCCCCGATCTGGCGAGCGCGGCAGACGGCACCGCGGCGAGCACGATGACGGCGAGGAGGATCGAGACAGGTCGCAGGACCACGGTGACAGGTTACGCGTCGTGACGCGCAAACGCGCAGCCACATGGCCGTGCAACGGCCGAACTGCCGACTCATCGGAACAAGTCCCGAGGACGCCGGGTAGATGCGTTAGCCTGTCCGCATGGGCGCGCGTCCAGATCGCGGGCGAATCGTGGGTAGACGCTTCTCGGGTCGCCACGGTCACGTGGCGGCAGACGACCCACAGCCGGGAGTACGGCGCAGACGGACGGTCCCGACTGGCGTGCTGCTGATGGCCGCGGTGGTCCTTGCGGTGGCGGTCGGCGCGGCACTGGCGCACCGGCACAGCGTGGGCAACCTGCTGGGCTCCGGGATAGCGGGCGCCTCGGCGCCCCCGCCGCCGCTGACCCCGACGCGCCTGGTGAGCGTGCCAGGCAGGACGGTCACCAACGGGACGGGCCCGTTGAGCGTGACGCTGTCTGCGCCCCCCGCGAAAAGCTCACCAAGGCCGACGCTGCGCCCGGCGGCGGCGGGCACGTGGAGCACCGTGGGCAACACTGAGAGCTTCACCCCCGCGACGACGCTCGCGCCGTGCTCGACGTACACGCTGACGGTGTGGGCGCACACGTTCGCGACCGGCCACTCGAGCCTGGGACACCGGCACGTCCTCACGCTGCACGTGCAGTGCCCGTCGATCACGGGACTGCAGCAGGCGCTCGCGCGCCTGGGCTACGTGGGGGCGAGACTGCACCCGCGCTACGACGTGCACCTGGCCCCGGGCCAGGAGACGCTCAGGGAAGCGGCAGAACACGCCTTCCGCCCGCCCCATGGCAGACTCGCCCCGGACCCCGCGAACGCCCCCCCGGTCGAAGCGGGTCAGCTCGACGAGACCACCAAAGGGGGGCTGGAGGTCTTCCAGGAAGATCACAACCTCGAACCGACGGGCGAACCGAGCGCGGCGACGTGGCGGCTGCTGCTGATCGTGGAGTCGCTGTACCACCGCAACCCGCGCCCGTACACGTGGGTGTCGGTCACGGAGTCGCTCCCTGAGACCCTGGAAGTACACAGAGGCGACCGCGTGGCGCTGAGCAGTCCCACGAACACGGGGGTGGCGGGCGCGGAAACAGCGCAGGGGATCTTCCCGATCTTCGCCCGCGACGTGTCCACGACGATGAGCGGCACCAATCCCGACGGCAGCAAATACAAAGACCCGGGCGTCCCGTGGGTCAACTACTTCAACGGGGGCGACGCGGTGCACGGCTTCGTGCGCGGCTCCTACGGGACCCCCCAGTCTGACGGCTGCGTGGAGCTGCCGGTGGAAACCGCCGCGGCGGTGTACCCGATGCTGCAGATCGGGGACATCGTGTGGGTCACCTGATAGAGGTCCCCCACCCGCCCCGACGGGCCAACAGGAGCCGCTACACAGCGTCGCCAGCCGGCGGGGCCCCGGCAGGCAGGGCATCGGCGGCGGCCTCCGCGGCGGCGCGGTTCTCCTCCTTGACGGCGAGCCAGATCTCCTCGCGGTAGATGGGAAGCCCCTGGGGCGCGGCGATCCCGAGGCGGACGGTCTGCCCGGAGACCTCCATGACGGTGACGAGCACGTCGTCGCCGATCACGACGCGCTCACCGGCGCGGCGCGTAAGAATCAGCATGGGGCGTGATTATGCAGCATCCACTGGTGGTGTATCAGTTTGGGGGTATATCACCGACTGGACCTGTGAGTAGCAACCAGATGGCAGTTATGAGAGGTCCAGTAGCTCTATGGTCGCCAAATGCACCATAAGGCTCTCGCGGGTCTGCGGGTCCCGACCAAACTGAGGCGCTACCCATCCACTGCAAAGAGCGGCACCCGCAGCTCGGCCCCGGGCGCGGTGTTGAGCACCTGGTGGCCGCGAAGCTCCCAGACGACGAGGGGAGCACGAAGGTTCGCGACGATCTCGGCTGGGTCCGGGGCCGTGCGCACCGTGACGTACACCTGCGCAGAAGCAGGGTCGGGGGCCCCAACCCGCTCGCGGTCCTCAGCGGTGAGCTGCAGCGTGAAGGGGCGGAAGAACCTGCGGGGGTCCACGACGGGGAGCGCGAGGTGGGGGTCTTCGAGGGAGTGCAGCCAGAGGAAGCCGGAGCCGGGGTTGCGGTCCAGCAACGCGTAGCGCAGCCCTCCAAGACCGATCAGCCCGAGCGGGAGCTCGAGCACCTCCTCGGCGGGGATCTCGAGCGTCCCGAAGCGGGAGCTCTCGTAGGTGGTGGCGGTCAAGGACATGAGGCTAATGGAGAAATTCGAGCAGGGACTCCTGCACGATCGAGGCGCCGGCTTTCAAAGCCGCTTCGAAGGCGGCGTGCTCGTTGGAGTATTCGATGGAGACCTTGGCGATGTTGGCGTCCTGGACGTTGGAGAGCTGCTCGGTGGCGGCGGTCTGCAGCGAGGAGATGCGGCTGAGCGCGAGGTTGAGCTGGTCGGTGGTGGCCCCGGCTTGGGCCTGGAGGTTCGTGAGCGAGGTGAGGTTGGCGTCGAGGTTGCCGAGGTCGGTGGTACGAAGCGTTTCCGTGGCGGCGGGGGTGCCTTCGCGGAGGTTGAGGGCGATCGTGCGCAGCGTGTCGAGCAGCTTGCCGTCGGCGGCACCGGTGCCGGAGCCGAGCGCGGAGGAGAGGTTGACGGCGATGTTGACAGTGGCCCCGGGGCCAAGCGCACGGGCGATGGGCGCGGCGTTGCCCGCGTAGGTGTCTTCCGGACCCTGCTTGTAGGGGGGCGTGGAGGTGAGGGTGCCGGAGAAGACGTACTGCCCGTCGTACTGGGTGAGGGCGTCCTGCTTGACGCCTTCGGTGAGCTGTTCGACCGCGCCGGCGAGGTCGGCGAGGTCGGAGGGGGAGTTGGTCCCGTTGGCCGCCTGCAGGACGAGTTCGCGTACGCGCTGCACCTGGGAGTCGATCGAGGAGAGGGCGCCGGAGGCGGTGTTCATCCAGGAGACCCCGTCCTGCGCACTCTTTTCGTAGGAGGTGAGCCCGTCGAGGGCGCTCTGGAGCGTGACGACCTGGCTCGCGCCAAAGGGGTTGTCGGAGGGTTCGAGGATCGTCCGGCCGGAGGAGAGCTCGGACTGGGTGCGAGCCAACCCGGCCTGCGCGGTTTCGATCGAGGCCAGCGTGGAGGAGGCCACCATCTCGGAGGTGATGCGCGCGCTCAAGGGGATCACAAACCGCTCTGGTTGATGAGGGTGTCGAGCACTTCGTTCATCACGTTGAGCGCCCGCGCGGAGGCCTGGTAGCCGCGCTGGAAGGAGATCAGGTTGGTCATTTCTTCGTCGAGGGAGACCCCCGAGACCGCCTGGCGCTGGTTGGAGACCGCGGTGAGCACGGCCTGAGCGGTTTCCTGGTTGGCTTTGGCGCCCCGCACACCGGAGCCGAGCTGGGTGACGAGCGCGGCGTAGCGCTGGTCAGCGCCCTGGCCGCGCAGGCCGGCGAGGGCGAGCGCGACGTTGTTGCCGCCGGGGGCGGCTTCGGAGGAGGTCTGGACCTGGGCGGGGGTGACGGCGACGGCGAGCGTCGCGGCGGTGGCGCCGCTGAAGAAGGGAGTGGCGGTGTGGATCGCGTTGACGGAGGTGGCGAGGGTCGCGGCGACTTCGTTGAGGGCAGTCTGGTAGGAGGCGAGCGCGCCGCCGGGAGAGGAGAGTTCGAGCAACGCCCCCAGCTGCCCACCGGCGGCGGCAGTGAGCGCCTGGGGCCAGTTGACGGTGGAGCCGGCGACGAGCGGTTTGGCAGCGTTACCGAAGGTGACGGTGTCGGTGCCGTCGGCTTCCTTGGTGACGGTGACGGTGGCGAGCGCGGAGAGCTTGTCGAGCAGCAGGTCGCGGTGGTCTTCGAGGCTGTTGGGCTGCTGGTGGGCCTGCAGGGAGAGCTTGATCTGGTGGTTGAGTTCGGCGAGCTGGGCGGCGTCGGCGGAGACTTCGCCGGAGGGGCCGGTGAGCGCGGCGTAGTGAGCGGCGGCCTGGCCTTCGACCGACTGCAGCTGGGAGGAGAGCTGGTGGAGGGTGCCGGTGAGCTGAGTGGCGGCGGAGACGACGCCGACCCGGGCGGCTTCGGAGGAGGGGGCTTCGGCGAGTTCACTCCAGGAGCTCCAGAACGCGGAGAGCTGCGAGGCGAGCCCGGTGGAGGAGGGTTCGTCGAAGGCGCCCTGGGCCTGCTGGAGCTCTTCGGCCTGGGTGGAGGCGGCGCCGAGGGCGGTGGCCTGAGCGCGAAAGTGGGCGTCGAGAAAGGTGTTGCGGATGCGCGTGTAGGTGGCGACGGAGACCCCGGTGCCGAGCTGCCCGCCCTCGCCGGTGACGGCGGAGAGCGCGGCGATGTGCAACGGTTCGGCGGTCTGCAGGACGGCCCGCTGGCGGGAGTAGCCTTCGGTGTTGACGTTGGTGATGTTGGAGCCGGTGACGTCGATCGCCTGCTGCTCGGCGAGCAGGCCGGAGAGGGCAGTCTGGAGTCCCTGGAGGGTGGGGATGGACATGGGAGGCCTGCCTGCGGCTACGCCTGGAGGTCGAGCACACGCAGCGCGCCGTGGCGAGCGGCGCTCGCGCTGGAGGTGGTGGAGCCGCGGGGGTCGTAGCCGTGTACGCCGGCGTCGAGCGCGAGCGACTGCAGGAGGTGGTCGAGGAAGGAGAGCTCGATCTGCAGGAGGGCGCGGTTGCAGGAGTGTTCGCGGCGGAGCTCTTCGAGCAGGCCGCGGAGCCGCGCGGAGCGCTCGGCGGCAAGCAGCGCGTGAGCAGGGGCCAGCAGCACGGAGAGCCTGGTGAGCGTCACGGCCTGAGCGGGGATCCCGAGGAGGGCGCCGGCGCGCTGCAGCAGCGCCGAGCGGGTCTCCTCGAGGGAGCCGCGACGAGCGAGCTCGCCGTGCAGCAGCCCAGCGAAGCGCACGACGGTGTGTACGTCGCGCGCGCGGATCGCGGCCCCCTGCTCGAGCACGATCTCCAGCAGCCGCTGCACGGAGGCGAGCTGCGCGTCGAGGTGGGCGAGCACGTCGGAGGCGAGGGGATCGGTTTCCACGAGGGCGGGGACCGGAGCCCGCCCACCGTCGTCCCCGCGGGCGAGCACGTCAGAGCCGAAAGGACCGGGTTCCACGAGGGGGGGCAGGGGGGGATCGTCCACGTGTGTGAGCACGGCACCGGGCGCGTGCGCGCGGGGCGTCGTGCCCCGCGGCACCGGTCGCAACTCCGGCAGGGCGCTCATGCGGACGCACCCCCGGTCTGTGCGGCTGTGCCATTCGCGGCAGTCGGCGCGGGCGCGGCAGCGACGTTCGCGGGAGCAGACGCGCCACCGGTCGAACCGGCGCTCGTAAGCGGGGAGGCAGTCGCGGACGCGGAGGGGTCGAGCGAGCGCATGAGCTGCGCGGCAAGGCCGAGTCCGCCCTCGCGCATGACGCCTTCGGTGAGCGTCTGTGGCAGCAGCGAGGCAAGCATTCCGCTCCCCCCTTCGCTGCCGCCTTCGAGTGAGCCTGGTTCGCCGGAGGATTCGCCTTCCCCCGAGAGGCCGCTGCTCTGCGCGAGCGAGGAGGAGAGCTGCTGCAGGAGCATCTCTTCGAAGCTCTCGGCCGTAGCGTAGGCCTGTTTGACGGCCGCGGACCCGTTGCGGACCGAGGCAGGAGCGCGCGCTTGGTCGAGCGCCGGCAGGCCGGTGGCGGCGGGCGGAGCGGTGAGCGGAACCGAGCTCATGCGCGCAGTTGGTTGGCGATCGAGAGCATCTGGTTTTCGGTCTGGATGGCGGAGCTCTCCAGCTGGTAGTTGCGCTGGGCGGACACCATCTGCACCATCTCGGTGGAGACGTCGACGTTGGAGCCCTCGAGCGCCCCCTGGTGGATCGCGGCACCGGCCACAGGCCGGGTGGCGCCGGAGGCCGCGGTCGCAGAGAAGAGGCTGCCGCCGTCGGGGAGCAGGCGGTCGGGCGCGGTGACCGTGACGAGCGCGAGCTTGCCGATCGTCCGGGTGCCGACGCGCACCGTGCCGTCGGGCCCGACGGCGACTTCGCTCGGGGACGTCCCCCGGGGCAGCGTGAGCGGCGGATCGAGCAGGTCGCCTTCGGCGGTGGTGAGCTGCCCGCGCGCGTTGACCTCGAAGGCGCCGTCGCGCGTCAGCGCGACCGCACCGGTGGAGCGCTTGACGGTGAAGAACCCCGGCCCTTCGATCGCGAGGTCCAGGGGGTTGCCGGTGCTCTGCACCGTCCCCTGGGACTGGTCGGCGCCGATCGTCTGCGCGGCGGCCCCGGCTCCGAGGGAGGTGGTGGTGCCGGCCAGGTCCACCTGGTTGTAGAGCAGGTCCCGGAAGCCGGTGCGCTGCTCCTTGTAGCCGGTGGTCGAAAGGTTGGCGAGGTTGTTGCCGATCGAGTCGAGCTGCTGCTGCTGGGCTTCCATCCCCGATGCGGCGGCGTACAGTCCTTCGAGCATCGTCGTGCCTCTCTGGTTGGAGTCCTACGCGGACCCGTTGAGGGAGCCGACCTGGGTGGAGGCGGCCTGGAGGGTTTGGTCGATCGCCTGGATGGCCTGCTGGCCGGACTGGAAGGTGCGCAGGGAGCCGATCATCGCGACCATCGTGCGCGCGGGGTTGACGCCCGATTCCTCGAGCACCCCCTGGCGCACGGTGCCCGCGGCGCGCCCGGCGGGCGTGCCGGTGTAGAGGTTTTCGCCCTGCTTGACGGCGCCGGGAACGTTGAAGACGCCGAGCGAGCCGGCGGGCGTGGTGCCTTCGCGGCCCACCCTGAGCGGGGCGCCGGACTGGGAGAGGACGGTGTTGCCGGCGCCGTCCACGAGTAGCCCGGAGGCGGAGGTGGAGAACTGGCCGTCGCGGGTGTAGCGAACTCCCTGGGGGGTGCGCACGGCGAAGAAGCCCACGCCGGCGATCCCGAAGTCCAGCGGCTGGCCGGTCTGGAGCATCCCGGCGGGGGCCAGGCTGGTGAAGGTCTTGCCGAGCTGCACCCCGGTGTTCACCGAGCCGATCGGCTGCCCAGTGGAGGTGTTGGCGAGCAGCAGCTCCCCAAAGCTGTGCTGGGGGGACTCCTGAGGCTTGTAGCCCGGCGTGGAGGCGTTGGCGAGGTCGCCCGAGAGCTGCGCCTGGCGGGTCTGCTCAGCGACCATGCCGGAGGCTGCGATGAAGAGGCCGAGGTCCATCTCAGTGCGGGTGATCGCCCGAGGAGACGGATTCTTTAGCGTCAGACGACCGTGAAGAGGGACTCGTCAGCGGCGAGGCGCTCGCGCAGGCGGCGGCGCAGCTCGGTGTGGATCTGCGAGACGCGGCTCTCGGAGACCCCGAGGCGCGTGCCGATGTCGCGCAGGGTGCGCCCCTCCACGTACAGCAGCACGGCGACCTGGCGCTCGCGCGGGGGCATCTCGGCGAAGGCGGCGCGGAAGCGCTCCTTGGCTTCGGAGCGTTCGGCGGAGAGGGCGGGGTCGCAGCCCTCGTCCTCGCTCTCGAGCGTGTCGATCCGCTCGATCGTGGTGGAGTCCTCGGAACGGATCGTCTTGTTGAGCGAGCCGACCTCCGCGAGCGCGAGCTCGTCGAGGCGGCCGCTCAGCTCGGCCGTGCTCATGCCGGCGGCGACGGCGAGCTCAGCGCGAGAGGGCCGGCGCTCGTGCTCGGAGGTGAAGCTCTCGCGGGCGCCGTTGATCGCGCGCTCGGCGCGGCGCAGCGAGCGGGGCGCCCAGTCGTGGCGGCGCAACTCGTCGAGCACGGCGCCGTGGACGCGCGTCCACGCGAACTGCTCCAGGGTGGCGCCCTTCGCCGGGTCGTAGCGCTCGATCGAATGGATCAGCGCCTCCAGCCCACAGGAGAGGAAGTCCTCCACGTCGCACTGCGCGGGGACCTCGCGGACCTTGCGGTAGACGATGTAGCGGACCATCGGCGTGAAGGTGAAGATCAGGCGGTCCCGCAGCCTGAGGTCCCCCGTGCGCTTGTACTCCCGCCACAGCGAGAGCACCTCGGTGGCCGAGATCCTGGCGGCGCGTTGCTCCGTAGCTTTCATGTGGTGCTCCGACTCTCGAGGGAAAGTGGTGCGTCCCGCAGAGCGGCCCCACGACGTCCGTTCCAGGATTTCGAGGGAGTCGGTCCAGCAGAGACCCCGCACTGATCGGCACGTCGGTGGGTGAGCTTGAGCGGTAAGCCGACGCTGCAAGGAACCGGCCGCCGGCAAGTATTCAAATGCCGGTAAGCGCCTCACGGATCGCACAGAGCGGTCGATGACCGTGAGTACGTAGATGACCGCAGTCGCGGGGGCACCCGAACCTGCCTCGGGCGGGCACCCGAACGGGCCTAAAGTTTTTCGAGCACCAGCCGATCAGGATGAAGACACCCAAGAGCAAAGCGGCCCACGGACGGGACCGTGAAGAGTGCTTTCAGGAGGAAACCAGCATGAGCTCGCCGATCACGCCACCCCAGGGACCGACGGCCGCGCGGCCGGTGCTCCCCACCGAAGCGGCGAGACCCTCCGCGGCGCTCCAGGGCGCCGGCGCGCCTTTTGCAAGCGAGCTGGCGGTCGCGCTCGACACCGTCCCGGCGAGCCCCCCGCAGGAGGTGCTCGAGCAGATGGCGAGTGCGGCGCAGAGGCACGAAGCGTTGAGCGCCCAGGGCCGCGAACTGCGCTTCACACGGGATGCACAGAGCGGGCGTACGCGGATCGAGGTGCGCGACCGTGGCGGCAACGTGCTGAAAACGCTCTCGCCCGCGCAGGCCCTGGAAGTCGCGGCCGGAGCGCCGGTGGAGTAGAAAGGAAGGGGGCGTCGAGTGACCATCGTGAGCTCATCCACCGCGGGCGCGCCGATCAGCTTCAGCGGCCTCTCCTCGGGGCTGAACACCAGCGAAATCATCTCTGCGCTGCTGGGGGTCGAACGGGCGCCGATCACGCGCCTCACCGACGAGCAGACCACTCTGGAAGGGCAGCGCACGCAGCTGCAGTCGTTCCAGAGCAGCCTCACGCAGCTGACCTTCGACGCCCAGGAACTGGGCTCCCCGACACTGTTCAACACCACCCAGGCGGTGAGCTCCAGCGAACCCACACGGATCGCGGCCACCGCCACGGCGGGCGCGGCGGTGGGCGGCTACGAGGTGAACGTCACCCAGCTCGCGAACGCGGGGCAGCGCACGTTCACGTTCAAAAGCCCCGCGGCCGCGGACAAAGTGACGATCGACGGCAAGGAAATCGAAGTCGCGGCGGGCGCGAGCATCGAAGACGTGGTCAAGGCGATCAACTCGGACTCCACCGCGACGGTGTACGCGGCGGCGGTGGGGAAAGAAACGGTGGTGCTCTCCACGCGCGAAACGGGCGCCAAAGCGGGCTTCATCGCGGTCACGGACCCGGGGGGCACGCTCGTCGAACAGGCGGGCCTGGCAAAGGAAGGCGTGAACGCGGAATACACCGTCGACGGGGTTGCGGGAAGCTCCGCCTCGAACAAGCTCACGAGCGCGATCCCAGGAGTGACCCTGGAACTCAAGGCGCTGACCACCACCACCGGGCCGGTGACGGTCGAGGTGCAACCGCCGGGGCCCAGCGTGAGCGCGATCGCCAAGCAGGTGCAGGCGTTCGTGACCCTCTACAACTCGACGGTCGGGGCGGTCAACACCCAGCTGACCACCAAGCCCCCGAGCAACCCGGCGAGCGCCGCCGAACTGCAGACGGGCACGCTGTTCGGGGATTTCGAACTGGGGAACCTGCTCAACGGGATGCGCCAGTCGATCTACGAACCCGGCAAAGAACTGCCGGCGAGCATGTCGAGCCTCGCGGACATCGGCATCAGCACGGGCGCGCCGACGGGCAACGCGACCCCCTCGCAGACGACGCTGGAAGGGCAGCTGACGGTGAACACCGCGCAGCTGGAAAGCGCGATCCAGGCCAACCCGGCGGGCGTGGAAAAGATGCTGCAGAGCTGGTCGAAGGGCTTCCAAGACCTGGTCACGGCAAACGCAGGCCCGGGGGGCTCCATGGAAGCGCGCATCAGCGGCGACACCGCCCAGACCTCGGAATTGGGCACCAGGATCGCGAACATGAACGAAATGCTCGTGATTCGCCAGAAAACGCTGCAGGCCGAATTCGAGGCGATGGAAAAAATCATGGCCCAGAGCCAGGCTCAGTCCGCGTGGCTGAGCGCTCAGCTCACCTCGATGCTCGCCAACTCGAGCTCCTCCGGCAGCTCCAGCTCCAAATCCTCCTCCGGCGGCTGACCGCGCGCGACGCCAACCGGCGGCCCCTCACACGCCGCCGACCGGTCGAAAGATCGAGGGCACACGGCACGAAGGGCCGGGTTGGGCGCCCCAGAGAGACGCGCGCTCAACTTCGGGCGGGCGCGACCGATCACCAGGACAGCCCACAGGCAAGCTGAGCAAAGGAGCGAACGAGGACCGTGACCCCCCCGACGGCATCACCGCAAGCGTACCGCGAGAACGCCGTGCTCTGTGCAGCCCCGGCACAGCTGGTGGTGATGCTGTACGACAGCGCTCGCCGCTTCCTGCGCCAGGCGGCAGACGCGATGCGAGCGCGCGAAGTGGAGCGCGCCCACAACAAGCTGCGCCAGGCGGAACAGATCGTCGTGCACCTCGACGGGGTCCTCGACTACGAGCAGGGCGCCGAGCTCGCGGAGCAGCTGCACGCGATCTACCAGTTCTCCCTGGCCCACCTCAACCGCGCGCGCATGAACCTGGACGCCGGCAAGCTCGAGGAGGTCTCGGAGATCCTCGGTGAGCTGCGCGAGTCGTGGGTGGAGATCGCACACCGGTGAGCGCCGTGGACACCAAGCACGACACAGGCAGTGCTGCCGTGGCGACCCTCGCCAACGCGCCCACCACGGAGATCGACTCCTCGCTCGACCCCTACTCGGCGATCCTCGAACTCGCCGAGCGCGAGCTGCAACTCGCCCGAGACGGCCGGATCGAGGATCTGCGCTCACTGGCGCCCCAGTGGGACGCGCTCACAGCGGGACTCCCCGAGCAGCCCCCCGCCTCCGCGCGCACTCCCCTGGAACGAGCGGCGGCCCTGCACGAGCGCACGAGCGCCACGCTGCAGTGCCTACGCGAGGCGCTGCTGTGCGACCTGCGCACGACAGCCCGCGCCAGCCGCGCCGCCCACGGCTACGCCGGCCAGTCCCCACGGCGCGTCCACCGCGTGGACCACAGCGCGTAGCCGGTCCCGCTGCTCGCCCCCATGGGCGCGAACCCGGTGCGCCCACCCTCTCGACCGCATCACGCAGGAGCTCAGCCTCAAGGTCCGCGCCCCGCGGCCGATCACCGGAGCGAACCGGGCTCCTCGCCCGGGGGCGGCTCACACGGATGAGAGTCGGTTTGGCCCACGGAGGGCAACAGCTCCAAGCGCACCCCCGTCCCTCACCGACACCGGATGTCCCTCATCGACACCACCCAGCTTGCCTTGGAAAGCGCGGCGCGCGGCGCGTGGTCGCGCCAGACGCTGCTCACCAACAACATCTCCAACGCCAACACCCCCGGCTACCGGCGCGAGGACCTCAACTTCCAGGGAGCGCTGCGCGCCGCGCTCGCCAGCGGGGAGTCCCCCGCGCAGGTGTCCTTCCAGCCGCAGGTCAGCTCCCAGGTCGTGGGGCCCGAAGGCAACGGGGTGAGCGTCGACCAGGAATCGGCGCTGCTCGCCGAGAACGGCCTCGAATACCAGGCGCTCGTGCAGGTGATGGGGACCCGCAACGCAATCATGCGCTCCGCGATGGGTGTCGGCTGATGGGTCTCTTCGACGCCATCGAAATCGCCGGCAGCGGGCTCAGCGCCGAACGGGTGCGGATGGACGTCACCTCCGAGAACCTCGCCAACGCGCAGACCACCAAAGCCGCCAACGGGCAGCCCTACCAGCGCCAGGAGGTGCTCCTGCAGCAGACCGGCACCCCCTCCGCGAACTTCGAAGCCACGCTCTCCGAAGCGCTCGCTCCGGGTGCCTCGGGTGGGCCCACCCAGCCGGGCGGAGCCTCGACGTCGGGCGGGGCTCTCACGCATCCCCCCGCGGGCGGCGTGCAGGTCGCGGGGATCGTCGCCGACAGGACCCCCGACCAGGTCGTCTACGACCCCGGCAACCCCGAAGCCAACGCGCAGGGGTACGTGAAGATGCCCAACGTCAACACCGTCACTGAAATGGTCGACCTCATCTCCGAGTCGCGCTCCTACCAGTCCGACGTCACCGCGATGCAGACCGCCAAGTCGATGTTCACCGCGACCCTCGGGATCCTCAAGTGACGCTGCCCCCGATCGGCGCGATCGGCAATGTGCTCTCGCAGAGCGTCGCCGGCCTCGGCCCAGGCGAAACGTCGAGCGCCACAGGCGTGGGCGTGGCTCCCACCACCACCGGTGTCGAAGGCACCGCCAGCGGCGAATCCGGCGGCTTCGGCGAAGCGCTCACCCACGCCATCTCCTCGCTCGATCAGACCCAGCAGAGCGCCGACGGCGCAGCCCAGGCGCTCGCCACCGGCACCGCCTCCAACCCCGAGAGCGCCGTGGTCACCGTCGAGGACGCCCAGCTTGCGATGCAGCTCGCCTCGCAGATTCGCACCAAGGCCGTCGAAGCCACCCAGCAGATCTTCCAGACCCAGGTGTAAGCGATGCCCGTAAAACATCTCGCCACCCGACTGACCCCGCGCGGATGGATCATCCTCGGCGCCGGCGCCGTCGCCGGGATCCTGTTCATCTACCTGTTCGTGCACATGGTGTCCAAGCCCTCCTACTCCACGCTCGCCACCGGTCTCGAACCGGCGCAGACCGGGAAGATGACGAGCACGCTCGACCAACAGGGGATCGGCTACGAACTGCAGAACAACGGCACCGCGCTGGCCGTACAGTCCAACGAGACAGCCAAGGCCCGCGTGGCGCTCGCCGGCGCAGGGCTGCTCGGCAACGCCCAGCCCGGCTTCTCGCTGTTTGAAAAATCGAGCCTCGGTGAAAGTCAGTTCCAGCAGCAGGTCACCTACCAGCGGGCGCTGCAGGGCCAGCTCGAGCAGACGATCGACAACGTCCAGGGGGTCTCCGGCGCACAGGTCGAGCTCGTCCTGCCCAACCCCCAGAACCAGCTCTTCGGCGAAGGCCAGAGCGCCTCCTCCGCCGCCGTCCTGCTGAGCGGCTCCAGCGCGCTGAGCTCCACCTCCGTGCACGGCATCGCCCAGCTCGTCGCCTCCTCCGTGCCCGGGCTGCAGCTGCAGAAGGTCACCATCACGGACGGCACCGGGCAGCTGTTGTGGCCCTCCCCCAACGGTGAAGCCGGCGGCGGCGCCAGCGGCAAGCAGGCCGCCGAGGAACGCTACAACGACGGGCAGGAGGCCAGCCTCGACGAGATGCTCGCCCAGACGATCGGCCCCGGCAAGGCCGTGGTGCAGGTGTACGCCAACCTCAACACCAACCAGACCACCCAGGAATCGCTCACCTACGGCAAGGGCGGCGTGCCGCTGCAGCAGAGCAAGAACCTCGAAACCCTCACCGGCTCCGGCGGCGGGGCCGGCGCGACGGGCACCGCCAACATCCCCGCCTACGCCCAGACCGGCGCCTCCGGCAAGTCCAACTACAAGCACGAAATCACCGGCTCCACGCTCGGGGTCGCGAAGACCGTCACCCACTCCACCGTCGCACCCGGCGAAGTCGAAAGCGAGCACGTCTCCGTGCTGCTCGACAGCACCGTGCCCGCCACCTCCGTCACCGCGGTCAAGGAAGCCGTCACCAACGCCGCCGGCCTGCAGTCCAAGCGCGGGGACACCGTCTCGGTCGCCCAGATGGCCTTCGCCAAGCCCACCACCCCCGCCGCGGAAGGCGCCTCCGGAGGGATGCTCGGCTACGCCAAGTACGCCCTCATCGGGATCGCCTCGGCGCTGTTCCTGTTCTTCACCACCCGCGCGCTGCGCCGCCGTGAGCAGGAGGGCCTCGACAACGAGCCCCCGTGGCTGCGCGAGCTCGAGCTGCCCGTCCGCCTCTCCGAGCTCGAACGCGAAATCCCACCGCGGCCCGCCGACCACGCGCCCACGCTCGTCGCCTCACCCGCCGGCACCGGTGGGGGGGGTGGAGCTCCCATACGCCGCCAGGTCGAGCAGCTCGCCGAGTCGAGCCCCGACCGCGTAGCCCAGCAGCTGCGCAGCTGGATGCAGGAGGACCGATGACCGGGGCGATCGCGCCGGCTGACCACGGAATGGACAGCGCCCAGCGGATGCTGCGCACCCGGGTGCCAAGCGCCCGTACCTACACCGGCGCCTACACCGGCGCCGGCGCGATCGTGAGGCAGGCCTGATGGCGATCCAGCTGCCCCCCGCGTCCGACGCCCCCACCGCCGCGGGTGGGGGGGCACTGGTTCCCGCCGCGCGCCTCGGCGGCCGCCGCAAGGCCGCCGTGCTGATGGCCGCCCTGGGCGCCGACCGCGCCGCGGAGGTTCTCCAGCACCTCCGCCAGGAGGAGATCGAGAGCCTTTCCCTCGAAATGACCAAGCTCGGCGCGATCGAGGAGCGGACCACCGAGGCGATCCTCGGCGAGCTCGCCGCCGCCACCGGCACCGACGGCCTGGGCGACGTCGTCGGCGGAGTGGAGTTCGCCCGCGAAGTGCTCGAGCGCGCGCTCGGCCCCGAGCGTGCCGAGGAGCTGCTCGCGCGACTCGCGAGCGCCAACGAGGCGCGCTCCTTCGAGTTCCTGAGTCACACCCCCCCCGAGCAAGTCGTCGGCTTCCTGCGCACAGAGGCCCCGCAGACGATCGCGCTGGTGGCCGCCAACCTCCCCACCGCGCTCGCCGCCCAGGTTCTCGCTCGCCTGCCCGAGGACGTGCAGCCCGACATCGCGCTGCGCATCGCGCGCATGGGCGAGACCAGCCCCTCGGTGATCCAGCAGGTCGAAGAGGTGATCCGCCGGAAGGTCACCACCGTCGTCGAGCAGGACTACTCCACCGCCGGGGGGGCCAAGGCGCTCGCCGACATCCTCAACCAGGCCGACCGCTCCACCGAGCGCGCCGTGCTCGACCACCTCGCCGCCACCGACCCCGAGCTCGCCGAGGAGGTCCGCCGGATGCTGTTCGTCTTCGAGGACATCGCCAACCTCGAAGACCGCGCGATCCAGCAGGTGCTCCGCGAGGCCAACCAGAAGGACCTCGTGCTCGCGCTGCGCGGGGTGCCCGACGCCGTCAAGGAGAAGCTCCTGACCAACATGTCCGAGCGCGGTGCCGCGATGCTCAAGGAGGAGATGGAGATCCAACAGCCCCAGCGCCGCCGCGACGTCGAGGCCGCCCAGGGCCGCATCGTCGCCGTCGTGCGCCGCCTCGAGGAGGCCGGCACGATCGTGCTGTCCACCGGGGACGGCGAGGGCGAAGAGGAAGCGGTGGTGTGAGCTACCTCCTCGAGCAGCTCGAGCCCTCCGCGCCTCCGCCTCCCGGCACCGCTGCGCGCATCCTCGCCGACGCCGTCGCCGAGGCCGAGCGCATCCGCGAGCTCGCCCGTGCGGAGGGCCACGCCGAGGGTCTCGCCCAGGGACGCGAAGACGGCTTGTCTGAGGCCCGCTCCGCCGCGAGCGCCCTCCGGCAGGCGCTCACCGAGGCGCTTGCGCTGCGCGAGCAGTTCGCCGAGGAGACCGAGCGCGACGCCGTCGCGCTCGCGCTCGCGCTCGCCGCGAAGATCCTTGCCGGCGCGCTCGCCGTCCAGCCCGAGCGGGTCCTCGACACCGTCCGCGGCGCGTTGCGGCGCGTGACCGACCGCCGCCGCGTCACCGTGCTGGTGGACCCCGCCGACTTGCACACCGTCAGCGCTGCCATCGCCGAGCTCGAAGCCCAGGTCGGTGGCATCGAGCACTGCGACGTCCAAGCCGACCGCCGCGTCGGGCCCGGCGGCGCGATCGTGCGCACGCTCGAGAGCGAGGTCGACGCGACCGTCGAGACCCAGTTGGAGCGCGCCCGTGAGGTCATCCAGGCGGAGCTTGGGGGCGGGGAGCCCTCGCCGTGAGCAGCCAACTCCTCGACCGCGCTGGTGCCACGCTCGCCGGCGCCGATCTCGCGCGCTGCCACGGGCGCGTGTCCAACCTCATCGGGCTGATCATCGAGGCCACCGGGCTGCAGGCCGAGGTCGGGGAGGTGTGCCTCGTCGGGGGGACCGAAGCCGGGAGACACTCGCCTCCGACCGATTCGGGAGACACTCGCTTTACCGAAGCCGGGGGACACGCGCCTCCGGCGCGAATCCCCATTTCGGCCAGCATCCCCGAATCGACCAGCATCCCCGTTTCGACCAGCCACCGCGAGGCGGTTCCCGCCGAGGTCGTCGGCTTCCGCGAGGGTCGCACGCTGCTGATGCCCCTCGGCGAGCTCCAGGGCATCGGCCCCGGCACCAAGGTTCTTCCCACCGGCGCTCCCTTCCGCGTGCCCGTCGGTCCCCACCTGCTCGGGCGCGTCCTCGACGGGCTCGGCTCCCCCCTCGACGGGCTCGGGGACGTGGCTGGAGCGGGCCACGAGGGCGCGGGGCGCCGCTCGACGATCGCCCCTCCGCCCTCCGCTCTGCGCCGACCCCGCATCCGTGAGCGCGTCGCGCTCGGCGTGCGCGCGCTCGACTCGCTCGTCCCCTGCGGGCGCGGGCAGCGCCTCGGGATCTTCGCCGGCTCCGGGGTGGGCAAGTCCTCACTGCTCGGCATGATCGCCCGCTCCACCTCTGCCACCGTCAACGTCATCGCGCTCGTCGGCGAGCGCGGGCGCGAGGTGCGCGAGTTCGTCGAGCGCGACCTCGGCGAGGCGCTGGAGCGCTCCGTCGTCGTCGTCGCCACCTCCGACGAGCCCGCGCTCGTCCGCATCAAGGCCGCGTTCACTGCCACCACCATCGCCGAGCACTTCCGCGACCAGGGCCACCACGTGATGCTGATGATGGACTCCGTCACCCGCTTCGCCACCGCCCAGCGCGAGATCGGCCTCGCGATCGGCGAGCCTCCCGCGACCCGCGGCTACACCCCCTCGGTGTTCGCGCTGCTGCCGCGCCTGCTGGAGCGCGCGGGCACCAGCCCCGAGGGCTCCATCACCGGCCTCTACACCGTGCTCGTCGACGGCGACGACATGAACGAGCCAATCGCCGACGCCGTCCGCTCGATCCTCGACGGGCACCTCGTCCTCACCCGCTCGCTCGCCCACGCCGGGCACTACCCCGCGATCGACGTGCTCCAGTCCGTGTCCCGCCTCACCGGCGAGATCGTCTCTGGAGAGCTCGCCGCCGCCGGGCAGCGGCTACGCTCGGCGCTCGCCGTGCTGCGCGAGAAGGAGGACCTGATCGCGATCGGCGCCTACCAGTCCGGGAGCGACCCCCTGCTCGACGCCACGCTCGAGCACCGCTCCCGGATCGAGGCGTTCCTGCGCCAGCGCGTCGACGAGCCGGCTGACCCCGCCGCCTCCGACGCCCGCCTGCTGGAGCTCGCTGCCTCGCTCGAGCAGTCACTCGCGCTGCGCTCGGGTGAGATACTCGACGCCGAGGAGGTTCTCACCGAGGAGCCCCCGGCCGAGGTCCCCCAGGGGGTTGCCTCCGAGTTCGGGGACGCGCAGGTTTCCGGTCTCTCCGGGACCTCCGCGATCCCCTCGCTCGGGCTCAGCCTCTGAGGCTGAGCGCTACACCTCCACAGGGCGGTACTCGCGCGTCGAGGGGTTCTGCTCCAGCAGCCCCACCGCCCGCAGTGTCTTCACGTAGCGGTGGGTCGTCGACGGCGACATCCCCAACTGCCCGGCCAGGTCGATGATCGCCCGCCACGGACGGTCCGGGCCGTAGGACGCCAGGATCGCGAGGCCCCGCAGCAGCGACTGCGAGAGCTGCGGATCCTCCAGCGCCTCCTCCAGCGCGGCGCGCGTCGCCTTCTGCAACGGCGAGGGCCTCCCCCCGCCGCCGTTCTTCACCGCCGGCTGCTCGTAGGCGTGGTCCAACGCCGCCAGCAGCAGGTTCGACACGGTCCCGTTGCGGTTGCGGCCCGCGCCGCGCATCACCTGCTCCACCTGCAACGGAGAGAGCGTGATCACTACTTCGTCCGACTTCTTCTTGTTCATGTCTTCATCCCCAGGGCGTGTTTGCTTGATCGGTCGGTCCCACTGGACCGCCTTTTCGATGTTTCTCCAGATCCATGCCTCTATGGTACGGATCTATGCTTTATTTACGAAATAGTTGGGGCGTCCGGATCACGTTTCGATGAATAAATCTAACTGTCGGTCGAACCTCGTCTTCGGATTTTCCGGGAAAAACGATGGGTTCGCCTTCTGCAGCCGTGGCGGATACACAAGAGCTTACTCCGATTTGATCGTGAGCCCCTAAAGAACGAGCCGTTGAGGCCTAAAGAACCACGCCGCCCGTCCGATTACGCGGCCGTGAGCCCCGCTCCCTCGTTCCGCTTTCGCCTCGAGCGCATCCGCGCCCTGCGCCAGCGCAAGGAGAGCCTCGCCCGGCAGGAGCTCGCCCGTGCCATCTCCCGGCGCTCCAGCAGCCAGGACCGGCTGCTACGCGTCGAGGAGCACCTCGAGCAGGCTCTCACCCACCAGCGCCTCGCCACAGGGGAGGGCGGGGACACGACCACCGTCAGCGCCGCCGAGCTCCTCGCACGCCAGGCTTTCGTCGAGCACGTCGAGGCACAGCGCACGATGGGCATCCGTGAGCTCGAGCGCCACGAGGCCGACGTCGCCGACCGCGACACCCAGCTCGACCGTGCCGCGCGCGAGCACGAGATCCTCGAGCGCCTCAAGAGCCGCCGGCGCGCCGAGCACGAGCACGAGGCCGGGCGCCGCGAAAGCGAGCAGCTCGACGAGATCGCCCTCGAGCGCTTCCGCCGGAGCGCCGCATGAGCGCCGCCGCCCTGGGTGGGTTGGAACCGATCTCCACCGCCGGCGCCGGCGGTGGGGAACCTGTCGCTACCGGCACCGCCACCGGCGCCGGCCAGCGTGTCCAGCAATTGCACGCCCTCCTCGCCGAGCTCGAACACGGCCCGGCGGGCGGGGTCGGTGGGACTTCCCGTACTTTCGCCTCGGCCCTCGACGCCGCCCAGTCCGGAGCCGCGGAACCGGCCACCGCAGTCGCCTACACCGCCGCACCAGCGGGCACGAGCACAGCCGGCGAGAGCTCCGCCTACGCACCGCTGATCGAACAGGCCGCCGCCCGCTACGGGCTCGACCCCGCAGTCCTCTCCGGGCTGATCCAGCAGGAGTCCGGGTTCGACCCCTCCGCGCGCAGCAGCGCCGGCGCACTCGGGCTCACCCAGCTGATGCCCTCCACCGCCGCCTCGCTCGGCGTCGCCGAACCGCTCGACCCCGCCCAGTCGATCGAAGGCGGCGCCCGCTACCTCTCCCAGCTGCTGCACCAGTTCGCCGGCAACACCGCCGACGCGCTCGCCGCCTACAACGCCGGGCCCGGCGCCGTCCAGCAGTACGGCGGCGTGCCCCCCTACTCCGAAACCCAGCAGTACGTCACCAAAGTGCTCGGTTACGCCGCCGCCTACAGCCCGGGCGGAGGCGCCACCCCGGAGGCGGCGATCGCATGACCACCCCTGCCGCCCAGACCACCGCCACCGTTGCGGGTGGGCGGGAACCGATCCCCCCCGGCGCCCCACCGGGCGCCCCCCCGGAAGGGGCGCTCTTCCAGAGCGCGCTCGAAACTGAACAGGCCCGGACCGCCACCGCGGAAGGCCAGCAGCAGAGCCACTCGGAACGCCCCTGCTCGGCGACCTCGCACAGCACGCCCGTCCACCGGGCGCGGAGCGTGGGGGTTGGGACCTCCTCCACCGTCCCCGCCCCTCTCAGCCCCTCGGGCACCGCCGTCGCCGGTGCCGGCGCCACAGGCAGCGCGGTCGCGCCTCCCGCCGCGCACGACTCCGCCACCAACGACCCCGCCGCCAACGACCCCGCCGCGAACACACCAGCCGCGAGCACCCCTTCCGCGAACGTGCCCGCCGCGAACACACCAGCCGCCAACGTGCCCGCCGCGAACACACCAGCCGCCAACGTGCCCGCCGCGAACACACCCGCCGCGGACATCCCTGCCGCGACCGTCACCGCCGGCGAGCTTGACACGTCGGCCGCGCACAACACCGGTGACGGCGCTTCGGTCCTCCCAGCCGCGACAGCGTTGGAAGGGTCGCCCGCCGACGCCAAGGGCGCAGGCGCGGTCCCCGGCGCCCACACGGGCGCGCCGCCGGCCGGCGACTCGACGCCGATCGCCGAGAGCCCTGCGCTCCCGGCCTCCGGCGGCGCCGCAACCTCGTGGGTAGGTCACAACTCCTCCACCAGCCAAGGCAAGGCATCCCCGCTCCCCTCGAGAACGGCCGCCGCGGGCGCCACCCTCGGCGCCACGACACACACAGAGGGCACGCTCACGGGCGGCGGGGGCTGGACCCAGGAGGGCACAGGCGCCGGCGGCGGGGGCTGGAGCTCCCAGACGGGTGCGCACCGGGCCGTGGAGCAGCAGGGTCTCCACTCGGCCGGCTCCGGGGGCGCCCACGACAAGCTGTGGGTCCCCGACGCCGCCCAGGCCTCTCCGGGCGCCGATGCCCCCGGCGGTGGAGCGACCACCGGTGGGGCGGGCGCCGCCGGGGTCGGCACGCTCGCCGCAGACCCCGGCTCCGCGCAGGCCTCCGCCACGCCGGGCGCAGACCCACAGGGACCACTGCTCGACTACGGCGTGGGCCTCCAGCAGGCCATCGAGACACTCCACGGCACCATTCAGCTCGCCGCCCGACAGGGCCTCTCTCAGGCCCGCATCGCGTTGGAACCCGAGGGGCTCGGCGAGATCCGTGTCCACCTCACCCAGACAGCCCAGGGTCTGCTCGCCCGCGTCACCGCCGAGACGCCCGTCGCCGCGCAGGCGCTCGCCGCCGCCCACGCCGAGCTGCGACAGTCGCTCAGCTCGCTCGGCCTCAACCTCGCGCGCCTGGACGTCGGCCGTCACGGTCACTCCACCGCCCACGACGGGGGCACAGCCCTCGGGGGTGACGGGCGCGACAGCACAGCCGGTGGCGGTGAAGCCTCCTCCCGCGGCGCCCGCTCTGGACAGACCGACGCGGCCGCAGGCCCTTCCGATCCAGCCCCCGACCCCGAAGTCAAAACGGACGCGCAACTTGCGCCCGCGCCCTCGCGCGGGGCGCTCGTCGACGTGCTCGCTTGACCGCACCACCCGACGACCGCAGCGCACACACGCACCCCCCTCAGCAAAGAGAGCGAGACAACCCCATGACCACCGTCACCCCCTCCCCCACCACCGCGGCGCTCCCCGCCGCCGCCACCGCTCCGAGCGCCGCCGGCAAGACCGGCTCAGCCACGAGCGCCGCCGCCGCGGAACCCGCCAACCCGAGCGGCGAACTCGGCAAGAACGCCTTCCTCAAACTGATGATCGCCCAGCTGCAGGCCCAGAATCCTCTGGAACCGAGCAACGGCACCGAATACATCAGCGAGCTCGCTCAGTTCTCCCAGCTCGAGCAGACCACCAACATCGCTCAGGACAGCTCCCAGTCGGCCACCGCCCAGCGGGTCGCCCAGGCGGTCGCGCTGATCGGGCACACGGTCTCCTACACCGACCCCGCCACCGGCGCCACTCAGAGCGGTGCCGTACAGAGCGCCGAGATCACCTCCGCAGGCGCCACCCTCACGGTCGAAGGCACCCCCGGGATCGAACTCGCCGGTGTGACGGAGGTCTCGTGAGACGTCCTGTGTCAACCCCCAAGTGTCGTAGCGGATGTCGGCTTGCCGTCAAGCGCTTCGCGCTCGGCCCTGCGGGCCGCCCTTCGGGTGACTGCGGCGCCGGCCATCCGCTGGGTGGCGATCGTGTCGGGCCGGGGGCCCGACTGGCTGGGAATCGTGACGGTGATGTGTTGCTGCAGGCCGCGGTGGAGTGCGGGGTCGTAGGGCATCGCGTCTTGCCAGCAGCGCCACAGCACGCGGCACCAGGCGCGTCCGAGGGTACGGATCGCGCGGGGGTGGTCGTGTCCGCGTGCTCGGGCGGTGGCGTAGCGGTCTTGGGCCCATGGGTGCCAGTGGCGGGTGGAGTCGGCGAGGGTGCAGGTGGCTCCCCGCAGGCGCTTATCGCAGCCCCGGCGGAACGCGGCGACTTTGTGCTTGCCGGACTCCATTGCGACGGGGCTCATGCCGGCGTCGGCGGCGAGCGCTTCGGGGGTGGGGTAGCGCGCGCGGCAGTCACCGATCTCGGCCAGCAGCGCGGCGGCGCAGACCACGCTCTTGGGGTCGCGGAAGAGCGAGAGGAATATCTGCCCGTCGGGGTGTGTGCGGACGCGGCGAGCGATCTCGCTGGTCAGCTCGCCGATCTTGAGGACGACCGGGCGCAGCGCGGCTACGAGCGCGAGCACGACCTGTCTGCGGGCCTCGGTCTCGCTCTCGCCGGCGCGTCCTTGTGGGGCGTCGCGGAGCTTGGCGAGCAGCTGCGCGGGATTCTTGCGCCCGGAGTAGGAGTGGCGTGCCAGGAACGCGCCGAGGCGCTTCTCGCCGAGTCCTTTGGCGTCGATGGGGCTGGGGTAGCGCTCCAGGAACGCGAGAGCGATCGGGCTGTCGATGTCCGCGAAGATCAGCGTCGCGCCGGGCCAGAAGCGCTCGAGCTCGGCGCGCAGCTGGTTAGCGAGCGCCACGCGGGCCTGCACGAGGTCTTCGCGTGCGCGGCTCAGCGCCCGCAGCGCCTTCGTCTCGTCGCTGTCAGCGACCAGCACACGGAAGCGGTGGCTGTCGGTCCTGGCCAGCTCGCACAGCACAAACGCATCGAAGCGATCGGACTTCCCTCCGCTAGCGCGGAACCGCGGCCGGGCGGCGTGCACCTGGTTGGGGTGGATCGGCATCACTCTCAGGCCGGCGTCGAGCAGCCGCTCGATCAGCAAGCCATCGGGACGCTCGATCGCGACCCGCTCGACCTCCAAGCCCACCAGAGTCCGACACAGAGCGGTAATGCCCGCCTCGTCGTGCGCGAACATCCCGCTGAACAGCTCACCACCGGTCTCGTTCTGCACAAGCACATCATGCTTCTCCGAGGCCCAGTCAACTCCCGCGCATACGCCCACCACTCATCCTCCTTATTCGGGGTCGAGCTCTTCACAGCGCCCCGACCAAGAGGTACCGTTGCGGGTGCTCATAGACGGGCCCTCACCGGGGCTACGTCCTGTTGCCGCTTGCGGCACCTCGCCCCGCCGGGAGGAGCTGGTCTCACGATGGCCCTCAAACGGGCAAGCGACTCCGGCTCTCACCCGGCGGCGGCCGAGGCAAACCAAGGATGCCCTATGAGCGTCGAGCTCAACCCCGCGCTGCTGGCACCCGGTGCGATCGGAAGGCCGCAGGCCAGTCCCGCCGCTCAGGGACCAGCCACTGGCGGCCCAAGCCCCTCCGGTCCGTCCTTTGCCGACGTCCTCGAGGACGCAGGCAGGACGAGCGGGTCCGAACCGCTGCGCTTCTCCAAGCACGCCCTCGAGCGCGTGCAGCGACGCGGGATTCCGCTCGACCCGACCACGCTCGGACGTCTGCGGGACGGCGTCGGACGCGCAGCCGGCAAGGGCTCCCGCGATTCGATCGTACTCGTCGACGGCACCGCCTTCGTGGTGTCCGTCAACAACCGCACCGTCGTCACGGCGGTCGGCTCCGAACACATGCGCGAGCACGTGTTCACCAACATCGACAGCGCCGTGATCGCTTGAGGCGCCCACACAGGCTTTCCGTCAACCACGCCCACACCAACCAGACAACCACGGCCGGACCTCTCCGAGGAGGCCGCGAAAGGAAGTGACGCAACCATGATGTCAGGAATGTACGCCGCGATCAGCGGCCTCGACGCCAACGAGACGATGCTCAACGTGACCGCCAACAACCTCGCGAACGTCAACACGATCGGCTACAAGTCCGCGCGTGTGACCTTCGCCGACGCGCTGGCGCAAATCTCGCACGGAGCCTCCGCGCCCACCGTCAGCAACGGCGGCACCAACCCGCTGCAGGTGGGGCTCGGCGTGACGGTCGCCTCGACCGACAACAACATGTCCGAGGGCTCCTTCCAGTCCACCAACAACCCCCTGGACGTCGCCATCCAGGGCGAAGGGTTCCTGCGCGTCGGCAGCGGCACGCCGCCGGCGGAACCCCCCTACACGGCCAAACTGCCGGCCGGCTTCCAGTACACCCGCGAGGGCGACCTCACGACCAACACCAAGGGCTTCCTGACCACGCAGGCCGGGAACTACGTGATCGGCCGCGAAGCGGTCGCGTCGGGGAAAGGAGCCGAAACCACCTACGCGCCGGGGGCCACGGACACCTACATCGTGATCCCCCCCGGCTCCGCCAACGTGTCGATCGGCGAGGACGGTGCGGTCAGCTACACCGACGAGAACCCCAAATCCGCGACCTTCGAACAGCAGGTCACCGCGGGGTACCTCTCGCTGGCGCAGTTCCCCAACCAGGACGGCCTGCAGCGCATCGGCGGCTCACTGTGGAGCCAGACGACCAACTCGGGCGCGCCGATGGTGGGCACCCCCAACACCGGCGCCTTCGGCCAGACCGTCGCCGGCGAGCTGGAGATGTCGAACGTCGACCTCGCCACCGAGATGACCACCATGATCACCGCCGAGCGCGGCTACCAGGCCAACTCGAAGGTGATCACCACCGGCAACGAAATGCTCCAGACGGTGGTGAGCATGGTCTAGGACAAGCAGCAGTCAGGGACGACACGAGGCGCCCGGGTGGGGCGTGGCCGCGACAGGCGCGCCGCGCCCCGCCTTCGGGCGACATCCCACCGAAAGAAGGCCCCCATGATCACCCTCCACAGGCTCGGACACACCGACGAGCCGTTCCAACTGAACCCCGATCTGATCGTCACCATCGAGTCCACCCCCGACACCGTCGTGACACTCGCCACCACCGCCAAGGTCGTGGTCGCCGAGAGCCCCGACGAGGTCGCCGCCGCGGTGCGCGCCTGGCGCGTGGAGGTTCTCTCCGAGGCGATGCGCAGCCGCCGCGCCGAGCACGAGCCCACCGGCCGCTCGCGCCACCGGCACGAGGCCGCACCGCTGTTCGCCGTCGACGACACACCCGGCAAATAGGCGCCCGAGCACTGAAGGTTCGCGGCCCGCGGCCGATCAACGGGGGCGATGAAGGCCGCTACAGCTATCGGGATCGGGGTCGCGTTCGGCGCCCTGCTGCTCTCCGCCATGATGGACGGCACGTCTCCGGCGTCGTTCATCAACATCTCGGCGCTGATGATCATTCTCGGAGGCACCGGCGGGGTCACGCTCGCGAGCGTGGGGATGCCCTCGATGAAGCTCATCCCCTCCCTCTACAAGCTGGCCTTCTCGGCCGAACCGCCCGACATGCGCGCGCGCCTGGACCTGCTCGTGTCGCTCGCCGACCAGGCCCGGCGCGACGGCCTGCTCGCGCTCGACGCGCAGCTCGGTGAGGTCGAGGACTCCTTCACCCGCAACGCGCTGCAGCTGGTCGTCGACGGCACCGACCCCGAGATGGTCCACACGATCATGGAGGCCGAGGTCGACGGTATGGCCGCCCGGCACGCGGCCGCAGCCGCGCCGTTTGAGAAGGCCGGCGGGTTCGCGCCCACGATGGGCATCATTGGCACCGTGCTCGGGCTCGTGCACGTGCTCCAGAACCTCGCCGCCCCCTCCACGCTCGGGCCCTCGATCTCGGCCGCCTTCCTCGCGACGCTGATGGGGGTCGGCTCGGCCAACGTGATCTTCCTGCCCGTCGCCAACCGCCTGAAGGCGATCTCCGCCGAAGAGGTCGAGCTGCGCATGATGACGCTCGAGGGCATCCTCTCGCTGCAGGCCGGCGACAACCCGCGCCTCGTCGCGGACAAGCTGATGTCCTACCTGCCGCCCGCCGAGCGCGACACCGAGGAGGGCGCGGGCGCCTCCTCGCCGAGCGAGAGCCTTCAGGCCGAGGCGGCCTGATGGTCTCGCGCAGGCACACGCCGCCGGCTGTTCGGTGGGGAGTCGGTGTGTGTGCTGAGCGCCGCCGGGCTCACGGGAGGGCCCTTTAGCCATGGCGCGCGGGCACTCTCGCCGACGCCGCGGTCACGGCGCCGAGCACGACAACGACGAGCGCTGGCTGCTCACCTACGCGGACATGATCACGCTGCTGATGGCGCTCTTCATGGTCCTCTTCTCGATCTCCTCGGTCAACATCTCCAAGTACAAAACGCTCCAGCTCGCGCTCAAGGCCGCCTTCTCCGGGGACATCCTGCCGGGCGGCAAGTCGATCGCCCAGCCCGGCGCCTCCGCCAACTCCAGCCGCGCCCCCACCACGATCGACACGCCCGCGATCGTACGGCTCACCCCCACCGTCACCTCCGAACTCGAACACGTGTCCGGCGGGTCCTCGGGCAGCGCGCAGGCGCAGTCGAGCGCGCAGGCCGCGGCCACGAGCGCCGCGAGCGTGCAGGTCTCCGCCGCCCAGCAGGAGCAGGCCAGCTTCGAAGCGCTCGCGCGCGAGCTCAACGCCTACGCCGCCCGGCACGGGTTCGCTAAGTCCGTCCACGTCGCCGTCGAACAGCGCGGCCTGACGATCCGCGTGCTCACCGACAGCCTCCTCTTCGCCTCCGGCTCCGCCACCCTGGAGAGCCACGGCGCGCCCCTGCTCACCGAGATCGCGGCGCTGCTGAACGTCGACCACGTCCACCCGATCGCCGTCGAAGGCAACACCGACAACGTGCCCATCAGCGGCCCCTTCCCGAGCAACTGGGAGCTCTCCACCGCCCGCGCGAGCTCCGTCGTGCGCTTCCTGATCGCCCGGGACGTGGACTCCCAGCGGCTCAGCGCCGTCGGCTACGCCGAACAGCACCCGATCGCCACCAACTCCACCGCGGCAGGGCGCGCGCTGAACCGGCGTGTCGAGATCGTCCTGCAGCGCCTCTACTGATCCCGCGCCCCCGGCCGATACCTACGACCAGGACCCCACACGACCAAGCCCCCCGCCCCGACCCGCACACCTGACCCACGCGACCATGTCCAAGAAGAAGCTCCTGATCCCGCTCGTGCTGCTGCTCGTGCTCGGCGTCGGCTACTCCATGAGCAAGCCCAAGAAGACCGTCAAGCAGAAGGTCCCCGGCACGATCTACCTCATGCCCCAGACCTTCCTGGTGAACCTCGCCGAAGGCCACTACGCCAAGTTCTCGGTCGCGCTCGAGCTCGCGCCGGGGCAGTCCGACGGGGCATCCGCCACCGGGGGTTCCTCCGGCTCGAGCGAAGGCGGCGCGGGGACGCTCCCCGAGGAACCCCTGGTCCGTGAAATCGTCACCGACACCGTCACCGGCCAGTCCGGCGGCACGCTCACCTCCAGCCAGGGCCGCGCCTCGGTCAAGCACCGCATCCTGCTGGCCATCGCGCACCAGACCGACGTCAAGGTCGAAGCGGTGCTGTTCCCCGAACTGACGGTGCAGTAGGAGCGACCCATGAGCGAAGCGGTCTCCTACGAGCAGCTCGACCAGAGCCCCGCCCCCGGCGGGACGGTTGGAGTCCCGCCCACCCCGGGGGCGGACGCCGACCTGCGCCGCCTCAGCGAGGTCCCCATGGAGCTCTCCGTCGAGATCGGCCGCACCCGCATGACCGTCGGCGAGACGCTGCAGCTTCGCGCCGGCTCGATCGTCACGCTCGAGCGGCTCGCCGGCGAACCGGTTGACCTGCTCGTCAACGGCACCCCCCTCGCCCGCGGCGAGGTCGTCATCGTCGACGAAGAGTTCGGCCTGCGCGTCACCGAGATCGTCGAGGACGACCCCGTCGCCGCGCTCGGCGAGCGGGATGGTAGCGGGGAGAGTGGGGACCAGATCGACGCCGGCGGGGAGGGTGGGGACCCGATCGACACCGACCCCGCCGCCCAGGAGTGACCGGGAGGCCACAATGAGCGAGGCTGAGCAGCCCCACCAGCTCGAAGAGACCCCGCCCGGCGATCCACGCGACCCGGCCCGCGCCGAGGTGGGACCCGACGCCCCAGACGCCCCCTCGGCGGAGCGTCCCGCGGACGCCGCGGACCCGTCGGACCCCGACAAGGCGAGCGACTCGCCCGCCCGCGCCGACCAGTTCGCGCCCGAGGAGCCCGCCGACCCGCTGGCCCTCGGCCCGGACGGGGCCGGCGGGCATCTCATCCGCACCGTGGACTTCTCCCAGCCCACCAAGTTCACCGCCGAGCTACGCCGCAGGATCCTGCGCGCGCTCGGCTCATTCTGCGAAGCCTTCGCGCTGCGCCTCTCCACAGAGCTGCGCGCCCCCGTGGAGCTCTCTGTCGCGGATTCCAGCCAGCTCACCTGGGCGGCCGCCAAGGCGCAGCTGTCGGCGAACACGATCGCCGTGGCGCTCCAGGCGCAGCCGATCGATCGGCAGATGCTGCTCTGCATCGAGCCCCCGCTCGTCCTGCAGGCGCTCGAATGCCTGCTCGGCGGCAACCCCTCCCAGGCCGCCGCCGAACGGCGCTTCAGCGAAGTCGACTGGGCACTCACCCGGCGCCTGCTGGACTCGATGATCGCCCTCCTCGGCCCCGCGTGGCGCGACCTCGGCGGCTTGCAGCTGAGTCTCGGCGAGGTCGACCTCGAGGGCGACGCCGGCGTCGTCGTCCCGCCCGGGGAACCCACCTTCGCGCTCACCCTGGAGAGTCGCATCGACGCCCTCCCCTCCTCCATGACCCTGCTGATCCCCTGGTCGGCGATCGGACCCGTCGTGGACGAGATCCTCGGCTCCGGACCCCGACTGCAGGACACCGACTCCCGCGAGGCCCGCGCGATGCGCCGCGGGCTTGCCGGCGCCCACGTCTGCCTGCGCGCCGAGGTCGGCTCGCTGGAGATGCCCGTCGAGCGCGTGCTCGCGCTCACCCCCGGCACGCTGCTCGCGCTGCGGGACCGCGCCGAGGAGGGCGTGCGGCTGTTCGCCGAGGGCGTCCCCCTCGGCCGCTGCCGGCCCGGTCTGCGTGGCACGCGGCGCGCGGTCAAGCTGACCGAGGCCGTCGCCCCCGAGGCGGCCGTGCAGCCGCTGCTTGCTCCGGCGCCACCCGGAGCGCCGCACCCCGATCGCGCTGCTGCCGAGCAGGCCGCGCCCACGCGCGAGAGCCTCGCGCGGATGCTGGACGTCTCGGTGCGCGTGTGGGCCGAGCTGGGGCGCACTTCGCTGCCGTTGGGCCAAGCCCTCGAGCTGCCGCCAGGCTCTGTCGTCGAGCTCGACCAGGGCGCCGACTCCCCGATCGATCTATTCGTCAACGGCACACGCTTCGCCCACGGCACCCTCCAGGTGGGCACCGATGGCGAGTGGGCTGTGCATGTCGACGCGCTGGTTTGAGCCCACAGGAGTTTCGGCACACACTTCCTCACCGGTAACTCGAGCTGGCGTTTAGCTGGGCCACAACCTTGGCCGGCAAGCCACACACGCCGTCGCGCTCCACCGCGCCAAGCGGCGCAGCCCACGACCGGTACGACGCGCTGGTCTAAGGCCGCGCGGCGCCTCGCGGGCCGGCGCAGGCAGTCCTCAAGCGATCTGGGCCGACGTCGATAACCAGGGCGACTCTACCTCGGAGTCGTCCCTCGATGAACAGGTTGATACTGCCTTTGCGCGCGGCCCCACGGGCCGCCCTTCCCGCGTTCGGCACGGCTCTGATGAGCTTTGCCGTGCTCGCTCACGCCTGCCCTGCGCAGGCCTTCACGCCGAGCTCCAAGGGCGGCGGTGAAGCGGCGCCGCTCAACCTCTCGCCCTCCACCGCCTCGCACACGAGCTCCGGGGGCACGAGCATCGTGCGCACGATCGTCGGTCTTTTGATCGTGATCGCCGTGATCTGGGGGCTCACCTGGATCCTCAAGCAGGTCAAGACCGGGCGCGAGACTCGCAGCGCGGGGTCCGGTCTCACGAGTCTCGCCACGCTGGCGCTCGGGTCCGGGCGCACGCTGCACCTCGTGCGCGCCGGGCGCGACTACCTGCTCGTGGGCTCCGCGGAGCACGGGGTGGCCCCGATCCACCGCTACACCGAGCAGCAGGCGCGCGACGCCGGCCTGCTCGACCTGCCCGAGCCGCCTGGGCCCGACGACGCTGGATCGGGCGGGGCTTCCGGCCTCCTCCAGATCCCCGGCCAGGTCCGGGCCTCCGAGGTACCGAACGCAGTCTCTGAGGCGCTCGACCGTGTGCGTCAGTGGACGGTGCGCCGGTGAACCTCAACTCCTCCAACGCCGTGCAGATCCTGCTGCTCGTCGGCGGGCTCGCGCTGATCCCCGCGGTGCTGTTCACCGTCACCGGCTTCAGCCGCATCCTGATCGTGCTCGGCTTCATCCGCACCGCCGTCGGCACCAACAACGCGCCCCCCAACCAGGTGCTCGTCGGGATCGCCCTCTTCCTCACGATCTTCGTGATGGCCCCCACGATCAGCGCCATCAAGCGCGACGCGATCGAACCGCTCGACGCCCACCGCATCTCCACGACCACCGCCATCACGCGTGCAGAGCAGCCGCTGCGCGAATTCATGTTTCACCAGACCCGCGTGCAGGACATCTCCCTGTTCGTCTCCCTCGCCCACGCCAAGACCCCCCGCACCCGCGCCGAAGTGCCCACCGAGGTGCTGATCCCTGCGTTCATCGTCTCCGAGCTCAAGAGCGCCTTCGAGATCGGCTTCCTGATCTTCCTGCCCTTCCTGATCATCGACCTGATCGTCTCCTCCACGCTGATGAGCATGGGGATGATCATGCTCCCCCCCACCTTCATCTCCCTGCCCTTCAAGATCCTCCTGTTCGTCCTCGTCGACGGCTGGGACCTCGTGATCAAGGCGCTCGTTCAGAGCTTTCACTAGGAGCGACTGGGTGGGCAATCAATGAACCAGGACACCGTCATCAACCTCGCCTCCCAGGCGATGAGCCTCGCCTTCAAGGTCGCGGGGCCACTGCTGCTCGGCGCGATGGTCGTCGGCCTGCTCGTCTCGATCTTCCAGGCCGTCACCCAGATCCAGGAGCAGAGCCTCACGCTGATCCCCAAGATCGCCGTGATCGCCGTGATCGCCGTCGTGCTCGGCCCCTGGATGCTCGACCAGATGGTCGCCTACACCACCAACCTCTACACCTCGATCCCGACCCTCGTGGACTGATGAGCGCGTTGACTCACGTCCTCAACCAGCTCGCGGGCAACGAGCTCGCCGGCTTCATCCTCGTGCTCGCGCGGGTCGGCCCCCTGTTCCTGCTCGCGCCGCCGTTCTCCTCGCCGATGGTCCCCCCGCGCGTGCGCGGCGTCATCGCCGTCGGCATCTCGATCGGCCTCGCCCCCCTCGCCCTGCACGGGCAACACATCCCCACCGACCCCCTCACGCTCGCCGCCCTGGTCGTCGAGGGGATGCTCGTCGGCCTCGGCTTCGCCTTCTCCTTCGCCGTGCTGTTCGCCGCCGTCGAATCGGCCGGCGCACTCGCCGACCTCGGCGCCGGCTTCTCCTACGGCAACCTCATCAACCCCGTCTCCGGCGAGGAGAGCGGCCCCCTCACCCACGTCTACTCGCTCCTGGGGATCGCCGTCTTCCTCGCGATCGGCGGCGAAGCGTGGCTGCTGCGCGGCCTCGCCCGCACCTTCCAGCTCGTCCCCCTCACCTCCGCCCCCCGCATCACCACGCTCGTGGGCGGCGCGGAGCACGTCTTCTCCACCGTGTTCACCTCCGCCGTGGAGATCGCCGCGCCTGTGCTGATCGCGCTGCTGATCACCGACGCCGCCTTCGGCGTGGTCTCCCGCGTCGTGCCTCAGCTCAACGTGTTCGCCGTCGGCTTCCCCGCCAAGGTCGCCGTCGCGCTGCTGCTCGTCGGCGCCTCCGTGCCGTTCGTCGCGGGCTGGGTCGCAGACCAGATGTCCACCTCCGTCGGCGCCGCGCTCGGCGCCCTGCACGTCGCGTGAGGGAAGGCGAGACCTGAGATGGCAAATGCGGACCGCACTGAGAAGGCCACTCCCAAGCACCGCAAGCGCGCTCGCGGCAAGGGGCAGGTGGCGCGCTCGGCCGACGTCGGCGGCTCGCTCGTGATCGCCGGCGGGCTGTTCGCGATCACGCTGTTCGGCCCCGCCGTCGTGGGCTCCGCGCAGGCCGCCTTCCGCGAGATCCTCGCCGAGATCGCGACGCCCGCCAAGGCCACCTCCGCCGCCGGTCTGCACTCGCTGATGGAGGTCGGGCTCACCACGCTCGAGCTCACCGTCGGGCCGATCGCCGCCGTGTGCCTCGGCGCCGGCCTCTTCGCCGGGTCCGCCCAGGTCGGCTTCCGCCCAGCCCCCAAAGCGCTCGCGCTCGACTTCAAGCGGATCAACCCCGTCTCGGGGGCGCGCAACCTGTTCGGGCCCAACCTCCTCTTCGAGACGCTCAAGGCGGTCGCGAAGATCGCCGTCGTCGGGGGCGTCGCCGCGCTCGCGATCGTCCCCGGGATGAGCGCGCTGGCCTCCGAAGTCGGCATCCCCCCCGGCGCGCTCGGCGCGGTGATGGGCCGGCGCGGGATGGCCATCGCCCAGCACGCCACCTTCGCGTACCTCGCGATCGCCGCCGTCGACTACGCCTGGCAGCGACGGCGCACCGAGCACAAGCTGCGCATGACCAAGCAGGAGGTCAAAGACGAGCAGCGCCAGTACGGGCTGCCCGCCGAGGTCAAAGCCGCGCTGCGCCGCCGCCAGGCGCAGGCGGCCCGCAAACGGATGATGGCCGCCGTCCCCGAGGCCGACGTGGTGATCGCCAACCCCACCCACTTCGCCGTCGCGCTGCGCTACGACGGCACCCGCCCGGCCCCCGAGGTCGTCGCCAAGGGCCAGGATCTGATCGCGCTGCAGATCCGGCGCATCGCCGAGGAACACGACGTCCCCGTCGTCTCCGACCCCCCGCTCGCCCGCGCGCTGCACGCCTCCGCCGACGTCGGCCAGGCGATCCCCGAGGAGCTCTACGCCGCCGTCGCCCGCGTGCTCGCGTTCGTGTACCGCCTCGCGCGGCACAGGAGGTACGCGCAATGAACCTCGACACCGTGCGCCGCCTGCTGCGCCACACCGACCTGCTCGCCGCCGTCGCGGTCGTGATGGTCGTGACGATGCTCGTCGTCCCGCTGCCCTCCGCGCTGCTGGACCTGCTGATCACGCTCAACATCTCCGCCGCGCTGACGATCGTGGTCGCCACGATGTACCTCGGCAAGGCGCTGGACTTCGCCTCCTTCCCGAGCCTCCTGCTGCTCACCACGATGTTCCGCCTGGCGATCAACGTGTCCGTCACGCGCCTGATCCTCACGACCGGGGACGCCGGCAGCGTGGTGAAGGCATTCGGGTCGTTCGTCGTCTCCGGCAACGTCGTCGTCGGCCTCGTGATCTTCCTGATCCTCGTGGTGATCCAGTTCGTGGTCGTCACCAACGGCGCCGGGCGCGTCGCCGAGGTCGGCGCGCGCTTCACGCTCGACGCGATGCCCGGCAAGCAGATGGCGATCGACGCCGACCTCAACGCGGGGCTCATCACCGACGAGCAGGCCCGCAACCGCCGCTCGGAGATCGCCCGCGAAGCGGACTTCTACGGCGCGATGGACGGCGCCTCGAAGTTCGTCAAGGGCGACGCGATGGCGGCGCTGATCATCACCGCGATCAACCTCGTCGGGGGCATCATCGTGGGCGTCGCGCAGCACGGGCTCTCGTTCACCGAAGCCACCCACCAGTTCTCGCTGCTGACCGTCGGCGACGGGCTGGCCGCGCAGATCCCCGCGCTGCTGATCTCCGTCGCCACCGGCATCATCGTCACCCGCGCCACCTCCGAGAAAGACCTCGGCTCGGACATCGCCACTCAGATCCTGCGCCAGCGCAAAGCCCCGCTCGTCGCCGCCTCCGTGATCGGGCTGTTCGCGCTCGTCCCCGGTCTTCCCAAGCTGCCGTTCCTGGCGATCGCCGCGATCTTCGGCGCGATCGGCTGGAGCGTGCGCCACGGCCTCCCGGGCGAGGAGGACGCCGCGGAGGCCGCGGTTGGCCTCGCCGCCCCCGCGCAGGCCGGGCGGGCGGGCCAGCTCGGGGACGGGCAGGGCTCCGAGGAGGCGCTGGAGCGGCTCTCCGTCGACGCCCTGGAGCTCGCCGTTGGCTTCGGCCTCGTCCCGCTCGTCGACGGCTCCTCCGGCGGGAACCTCCTGCGGCGCGTCTCGGCGATCCGCCGCCAGATCGCCGGGGAGCTCGGGATCGTGATCCCCGCGGTGCGCATCCACGACGAGCTCGGCCTCGAGTCCCACGAGTACGTGCTCAAGGTGCGCGGGTCGGAGGTCGCCCGCGCGCGCATCATGCCCGGGCACCTGCTCGCGATGGACCCCGGCGACGCCACCCCCGGCCTGCAGGGGATCCCCACCACCGAGCCCACCTACGGCCTGCCCGCCGTGTGGATGCACTCCTCCGACCGCGCCGAGGCCGAAGCGCTCGGCTACACCGTCGTGGACGCCGAGTCGATGATCGTCACCCACCTCACCGAGACGATCCGCACCCACGCCTCCGAGCTGCTCACCCGCCAGGACGTCAAGACGCTGCTCGACCGGCTCAAGGAGACCAACGCCGCCGTCGTCGAGGAGATCGTGCCCGAGGCGCTCTCGCTCGGCGAGATCCAGCACGTGCTGCGCTCGCTGCTCGCCGAAGGCGTCCCCGTCCGCGATCTCGGCACGATCATGGAGGCGATCGGGGACAAGGCGCGAATAACACGAGACACCGGCCTGCTGACCGAGTACGCCCGCCAGGCCCTGGGCCGCGCGATCACGGCCCCTCACCTGGACGAGCGGCTCTGCCTGCAGGCGATCACCCTCGACCCCGCGATCGAGCAGGAGGTCGCCACCTCCATCACCCAGACCACAGACGGCGAGTACCTTGCGATCGACCCGCCCCGGGCGCAGGCGATCGTCGGCGCGCTGCGCACCCAGGTCGAGCACGCCTCCGCGCGCGGCACGCGCAATCCGGTCCTGCTCTGCTCCGCGCGCGTGCGCCGCCACCTGCGCAGGCTGATCGCCCAGGCCCAGCCCCACCTGCCGGTCTGCTCCTACAACGAGATCGCACCCGGCGTCAACGTCGAGACGATTGGAGTAATCCACGCATGAGCACCGCCCTCTACGACACCGCTCCCCACCCCGCCGCTCCGCGCGAGGGGCCGCCTGACCGGGCCCGGCAGCGCTCCGGCCACCACCGCAGCCGGCACGGCAGCGCGCCCGGGGACTTCGCGCCCCGCATCTACCGCGGACGCTCCGTCGAGGAGCTGATTCCCAAGATCGTCTCCGAGCTCGGCGAGGACGCCGTCGTGGTCCGCCACCACCGCGGGCTCACCGGCGGCTTCGCCGGCTTCTTCCAGCGACCCTTCGTGGAAATCGAGGCTCGCCGCGGCGCCCCCGGGATCGACCTTTACGACGAGGACGACGCTGCCCCGGTGCTGCCCGAAGAGGCCGCGCCGCCCGGGGAAGCCGCCCCCGCACCGACCGGCGAGCTCGTCGAGGTCCAGGCGCCGGGTGCGCCCGCAGTCGGGGAGTGGGACGAACCGATGGAGGTCTGGGCGACAAACCCCTTCGCCGCCGCACTCGCCGAGGCCGAGGCCGCGGTGCGCGCTGCCGAGCCCGCCGTCCCCCCCGACCTCGACGCCGCGCTCGCCGAGGCACTCGCCGAAGCTGAAGAAGCGGAAGCGCCAGTCGAAGAGATCGCTCCTCCCCCTCCGGATCCTCTCTACACGGAGGCCCCGGAGTCGCCCGCCGAGGAGGTCGTAGACGCGGAGGTTCCAGCGGAGCCCGTGGCCGCGGAGCTCCCCGCCGTGCCCGTCTCGCGCAAGCGCGCGCGCGACGAAGATGAGATTGAAATTGAACGCAGACTGCTCGGGGTGGGGATCGGCGAGGAGTTCGTGCACGAGCTGATCGAGGGGGCCATCGCCCACGTGCTGCCGCTCATGCCCACCTCCACGAGCCTCGCGCAGGCCGTGCGCACCGCGCTGGCACAGAGGATCCCGGCGTGTCCCCCGCTGCCCGCCGGGGGTGCCGCGATCGCCGTGGTCGGCGCAGGAGGCGGCGGCAAGAGCGCCTGCTGCGCCGCCCTGGCGGAGGCCTACCGCGAGCACAGCACGCTGCCCGTCACGTGCACCACGACCGGGTCGGAGACCACCCACCCCGCGCCCGAGGAGCTGGCGCTGCGCGCAAAAAGGAGCCGCGAGGAGGGCCTGCTGCTGCTCGACACGCCCCCCGTCTCCAGTGCCAACCCCGCCTCGATCGCCGCGCTCGCCGAGCTGCTCGCGGAGCTGGCGCCCGACCGCGTGGTGCTCGCGCTCCCCGCCACGCTCGGCGCCACACCTGCGGCCCAGCTGCTGGAGGCACTGCGCCCGCTGAACGCGAGCGCGCTGGCGGTGACCCACGCCGATGAGACCGACCAGCTCGGGGTGGCCGTGCAGGCGGCGTGCACGTTCGGGCCGGCCCCGGTCTACCTGCTCGCACGCGCCGAGCAGGGCGGCGCCGACGGAGGGCTCCGGGCGTGGGCCCTGAGCTCGATCGACCCCTGCCGGCTCGTCGACAGGTTGCTGCCGCCGCGATGAAGCTCAAGCGTTCCCCCAAAGCGCGGGATCGCGGTGAGGAGCTCGTCCTACCGGAGCGCTCCGATCCCGTGGCCGTCGTGCGTCCGAGCGGCGAGCGCATCCAGGCGCGGGTCGCCGAGCGCGACGACGAAGGGCTGAGGGTGGCGCTGATGTTCCGCGCCGAACGGCCCCTCGACGACGGGCAGCTCGACGAGCTGGTGCTCGAGTCCACCAACCGCCGCGGGCGGATCCGGCTGCAGGGCACGGTCACGCTCGAGGAGCCCGAGCTGCTGCGCTTTCGCGAGCTGCACTCGATCGAGCGGATTCAGGAGCGCGAGTACGTCCGCGTCCAGTCCACCCGGCCGGTGCTGGTGGTCACGGGGGGCAGCGAGGGCACGGTCCAGACCTACTCCGTGGATCTCAGCGGCGGCGGGATCCTGCTCGCGGGACCGAGCACGCTGACGGTCGGCGAGCAGGTCGAGTTCCGGCTGACCACCGCCAAGGGGAGCCCACCGATCACGGGTGTGGGCACGGTCGTGCGCACCGACGACCGGGGCCGGCGCGCGATCTGCTTCGACGAGATCGGTGAGGGCGACCACCGACGGCTGGTGCGCTACATCTTCGACTGCCAGCGCGCCGAACGCCGCCGCGGCCTGGGGGAAGGGAGCGGTCGTGGCCGCTAAGAGCAAGCCAAAGGGCGCCAAGGCAAAGAAGGGCAAGTCCAAGAAGGCCGCCGCAGACGGGGGGGGCGCGGGCCTCGTCCTCGCCGAGCACCCCCGCGCGGTACGGAGCATCGCGCGGGCCAAGGCGTGGGGCGGCCTCGGCGGCTTCCTGGTCGGGGGCTATCTCTCGCTGCCCACCCAGACGCTCGCGGGGGCCGGCCTGCGGGCGCTGGCGGCAGGAGTGGTGTGTTATGTAGCGGCGTGGGCCGCCGCGGTGTTCCTGTGGCGGCACCTCGTGGTCGCCGAGCTGCGCGACGCCCAGCAGGAGGCGCTCGCCGTCGAGATCGCCAAGTTGCAAGGCGGGCGAGCACAGTAGGAGCACCGAGACCAGGAGAACGTGATGGACCCCATCCAGCCGATCGGGCCCCGCCCCCCGTGGATCGCCGAGCTGGCGGCGGAGCAGACGCAGAGCCTCTCGCGCGAGCGCCGCAGGACATCCGGCGGGAGCGAGCGTAAGCGGAGACCCCGCCGTGAGCCGCCGCGTGAGCAGGACGGACCCGACGAGGAGGGCCCCGAAGGCCGGCACATCGACGTGCGCGCCTGAGCTGCGGCACCGCTGGAGCGAGCCTTCCAAGCGGCCGGTCGCACTCCACAGCGCTCGGGTGACCCACACCGTACGCGAGCGCTCCACGCGGGCCGTCCAAGGTATTTGGCCCACCCTCAAGTATCGCCCGCGGATGACGATAAACCGGCGTGAAAGAAGGGCTGACAGGGAGTCGGCCCGGGACTGACCAAACAATCGTCATCAAGGAGATGAACGCATGTCCCTGAGCATCAACACCAACATCAACTCGCTGATTGTTCAGCGCAACCTGAACACCAGCCAGAGCATGCTGACCCGGTCGACGGAACGCCTGTCCTCGGGTCTGCGGATCAACTCGGCCGCCGACGACGTCGCCGGCTACGCCGCCAACCAGCGCCTGCAGGGCCAGGTCAACGGCGTCGCCCAGGCGCAGCAGAACACCCAGGAAGCGGTCGCGCTCGTGCAGACGGCGCAGGGCGCGCTCAACAACGTGGAGCAGATGCTCCAGCGCATCCGCGAGCTCTCGGTGCAGCTGGCCAACGGCACGAACTCGAAATCCGACGAAGAAGCGATCGAAAACGAGTCGAAACAGCTCGAAAAAGAGCTCACCCGAGTCGGTGAAACGACCAAATTCAACGGCGTGGAACTCCTGGGCAAAGCGGAAAAAATCAAGTTCCAGGTGGGCGCCAACGAAAAAGAAACGATCGAAGTCGAAACCGCCGAACTCAAAAAAGACACCGAAGGCATCAAAATCAAAGAAATCAAAACGATCGAAGCCGCGATCGAAAAAGTCGCCACACTGGCCGGCGAATTCGGTTCGGTCCAGGATCGCCTCCAGTACACCCAGAGCAACCAGGCGATCTACGGAGAGAACCTCTCCGCCGCCCAGAGCTCGCTCGTGGACGCCAACATGGCGGCTGAAATGAGCAGCTTCACCAAGGCCCAGGTGCTGCAGCAGGCCGACGTGGCGATCCTCACCCAGGCCAACTCGCTGCCCCAGGCAGTGCTGAAGCTGGTCGGAGCCTGATAACCAGATCTTCCTCAGTGGCGGCGCCTTGAGCGCCGCCACTGCAGCGAAGCCATCCCGGGGCGGGTGAGAGCCCGCCCGGGGGTGGTCAACAACGCTTCCGACGGTCAGGGAAGGCCGGCACGAAGCTACATACCGCCGATTCATCGAGGGAACGGTGGTCGGGACGGGCAGCCTGCGGCTGCCCGTCCCGCGTTTTTGGACCCACCACCTGCCCTGGCCGTCAGCCACACCCAGGATCACGAGCAAGACCGAAACCCCGGCCTCCCCACGACGTGTCGCCGGCAAGCCTCCACCGCACGACCCAGTGCCACGCGTGGTGGCGCAGGCCACGGGCGCAAGCTGCCGTCCGGTGCACGTTTAAGCTGCGCGCGATACTGCCGATCACCAGGAGCGATGTCGGTGGAATCCGTCCTCGCACGCGTGGCCACGATCGAACAGGCCATCGCCAACCCTGCCTCGCTGCTCGCCGCGAACGCCGCAGCCAAGGGTGGGACCGCTGCCCCCGTCGCGGCGGAACCTTCGACGGGCGGAGGAGCCTCGTTCGCACAGGCGCTGCAGAGCGCAAGCGCCCCGACGCCTGCGAGCGCACTTGGAGCCCCGAGCTCTGCGGCCAGCACGGGCCAGCAGATCGTGCGGATCGCCGAAAGTCAGATCGGGCAGACCGAGCAGCCCCCGGGCTCCAACGAATCGCCCGCGATCGCGGCGTACCGCACCGCCACCGCGGGGGCGGTCCCGGGGGCGCCGTGGTGTGCGTACTTCGCCTCGTGGGCCGCGCGCCAAGCCGGCGAGTCGCTGGGCACGAACGGCGAAGGCCTGGGGTCCGCGGCGCAGATCGCCTCGTGGGCGCAGAGCACCGGCCGCGCGATCCCCAACGGCCCCGGCGTCACCCCCCAGTCGGGCGACCTGATCGTGTTCGGCGACGAGCACGTCGGCATCGTCAAGGAAGTGCTCCCCAACGGTGACATCCAGACGATCGAGGGAAACTACGAAAACAAGGTGGCCCTCAACGTGCGCACCCCGACGGAAGCGACCAGTTACGTCAACATGAACTGAGCGCCCCGCGGACGCGTCACGCCAGTCGTCGCGGCGTCCACTCGCCCTGCACAACTGCCTCGGGGGCGAAGGTCTCATGTGCTTCGGGGGCAAAGGTCTCATCCTCGGGCTGGGACTCGTACGCCGCGATCCTCCCGTCGAGCTCGAGCTCGTCGGGGTACACCTCGTGCACGCGCGTGTCGCCCGCAAACTGGTCGACGGGCTCTTCGTCAACCGCGCTTACCCACGCGCCGATCGCATAGCGGAACTGCCCGCTCTCGTCTGTGACCCAGAAGGCCTCGCCCTCCTCCGCGATCTCGTGCAGGATCGAGCGGTCGTAGTGCTCTGCGATCTGCGCCAGCGCCTCCATGTCCGCGACGTCGATCACCGGGACGCCGGGCAGCTGCCAGACGCGCTCGACCGGAACGATCATCCGGCCGTACCGTGAGCGGATGGTGGCCGACTCGTCCTGTGGCCGCGCCCCGCGGAGTGCGCGGAGCGGACGCAGCAGCGCGAGGATCGCCAGCACGGCGCAGACGATGAGAACGATCGCGTCGCGCGCGACCGTGCGCGCTGTCGCGACGGAGAGCGTCGTGACTCCCAGCGTCAGCGTTTCAGGGGCGGCGCGGGTGCCGGTTGCCGTGCCGGAGGTGGAGGAGGCGAGCGGGTTTGCGGCGGGCCTTTCTTCGGTGGAGACGGAGGTGGAGGTGGAGGGTGCGCCGGAGGAGGTGCTCGACGACTCGATCTCCGAGGGGGTGAGGGAGAAGGCGGCTTTGGGGGTGAACTTTGTGTGGATCGGCAAGGCGTCCACGGTTCCCGCCGCCCTCACCTTCGGGACGATCGTCAGCGTGTAGCTGCCGGAGAGCGCCGTCGCCTTTTCGACGCTGCGCAGCAGGGCGAACAGGGATGTGAGGTCGAGGGTGCCGGAGACCGCTGCGCGGCTGCCGCGGAAGGGGGTCGGGGAGGCCAGTTTGACGGTCGTCCGCCAGCCGACGGACGAGGCCACGTCGGCGTCGAGCGCGACCGTCCCGCGGAGCCTCTGCCGGCCCGTGGCCTGGAGGCGGTAGGCGAAGCTGAAGTCGATCGCCTTGACGAGGTGCGCGAAGATCGGTTCGCCGGTTGCGACCCTGCCTTCGGGGTAGGCCGGGCCCGGGGAGGCTTCGGCGGTGTAGGAGAGGGCGCCGCTCTGCTTGTAGGGGATCGCGTAGGAGCGCCGCGCCGTCGGGGCCTTCGTGAAGGCGACGAGGGCGAGGACCGTGAAGGGGAGGAGGAGCAGCAGACCGGCGCCGACAATGCCGGCGGCCGGGGTTGCGGAGGGCCGCGGCAGGTGCGCCGCGGGCAGGTGCGCGCCCCCTCCGCCGCGGCGTTCACGGCGGCGCAGCCGGCGGCGGCGGGCGTAGAGGGAGCCGGTGAGGATCAAGAGCCCCACTGCAATCAGCGCCCCCACGAGCAGCGGCGAACGGAGCGACAGCAGCGTGGCGCCGGCGCCCGGGATGTGCAGCCACAGGGCGCCGACGAGCTGGCTCACCCTGGGGTGCTCGGGGTCGATGAAGTTGTTGTTGTCGCCCTTGAAGACGTAACGGGCGCCGTCGCGGGCGATGATCCGGTGCAGCACGACCGTATGGAGCATCCTGCTGTCGTAGGCGACGATTTCGCCGACGTGGTAGCTGCTCTGGCTGCGGACGAGCGCCAGGTCGCCGGTGTGGAAGCGGGGCTCCATGCTGGTCCCGTGGGTGACGACGTAGGTCGTCTCGCCGCCGAACTGGGAGGGGGCGAACCAGAAGCACAACGACCCCAGGAGGATCAGTCCCAGGGCGCGGCTGAGGAGCTTTCTTGTCTGGCTGGAGCGCATGTCGGGTCGAGGTCGCGACGGGCTCGCACTATGGGACGGGGCGGGCGCGGAGCGGCCGGTGCGACGGCCGCTCCGCATTGCCCAACTGCGTGCTGCGTTATTCGACGATGACTTTGCCCTGGCTTGTTGCAGAGACAGTCAGCTGGTTGCCTTCGGCGTTCGGGACGCCGGTCGCGGTGAATTTGTTGGCTTCGTGTTCGGCCGCGTTCTTGAACGCGCCTTCGCCGCCTTTGAATTTGCAGACGACTTCCGTTTCGGTTTCGGTCAGTGCCGTGTAGGCACCGGGGCAGTCGATCCATTCTCCGGCTTTTGGTGTTGCTTCCTTGCTCAGCGCGACCGCGACGTCGGTCGGTTTGAGTTTTGATACGTTCGTGAGGACGACGTGCGCTTCGGTGATGAATTCACCGCTCAGCGACCAGGTGTAGCTGACACCGGTCTCTGTGTAGCCGCTGACTGCGGCGGTGCCGCCGCCGGCGGTCTGCGGCGGGATCGTGTTGCTGGCGGTGAACGCGTACGCGCCCACGCCGAGAACGCCTGCGAGCACGAATGCGCACAGGCCCGCTATCTTTCGCTTGCGGCTAGCGAACTTGCGCTTGCCAATACGCATAGACACTTGCTGGCCCCCTTTGGGATTTGGACAGTGATAGTGGACACTTGCGTGTCCTTTCCCGGGGCTATCGGCCAGCTATTAGAAACGCTTTAGACAGCATTTTCGGGTGCAAGCATTTATGCGACGGGCTCCAGCAGGCCGATCCCAATCGCACGGCGGCCTCCAGGGAGCAAGGGGATCCGGCGCCGACGGCCTCCAGGACGGCTGGCCGATCCAGCCCCGGCGGCTCTCGCGGCCGGGCGCTCTGATACACCGAGCAGTGATGGAGAAGACCGTCTCGCAACGGCCCCAACGCCTGCGCAGGCGCGCGGCCGTGCTCGTCGCGATCCTGCTGCTCGGCGGAGTCCTCGCGTTCGCGCTCTCCCGCCTCGGGCTGCACCGCATCGGCAATGCGCTCACCTCGGCACAGCCCGGCTGGATCGTGCTCGCGCTCGCGCTGATGGGGCTCTCGCTGCTGCTGCGCGCCGCCTCCTGGCACGAGGTTCTGCGCGCGGCGCTGCCCGACGTCCCACTCGCGTGGGCGCCCGTGGTCCGCGCCACGATGATCGGCGTGATGGCCTCCGCGGTCTTCCCCGGGCGCATCGGCGAGCCGACGCGGATGCTCGTGCTCACCCGCCGCCTCCCCGGCTCCTCGCGCCGGCAGCTGCCGATCGTCGCCGGGACCGTTTTCTCGCAGACGCTCATCAACCTGCTCGCCCTAGCGATCCTCGCGACCGTCACCTTCACCAGCCTCGGCCTCCTGCGCCGCCACGTCTCCGGCCTCGTGATCGCGCTCGCGGTGCCGCTGCTCGTCTGCCTGCTCGTGCTGCTCGGCCCCCGCCTACTGCGCCTCGCGCAGCGCTCGCGCTCGGTGCGCGTCGCGCTCGCGGCCGCCGCGCTCGGCCGACTGCTGGGCCTCGCGCGGCAGGGGCTCGCCGCGTTCGCCAACCCCCGCCACGGGATCCCCGCCGTGCTCCTGCAACTGCTCGCGTGGACGCTGCAGTGGCTCGCCTGCTACGCCGTGCTGCTCGCGCTCGACCTCCAGTCCCACGGCGGGCTCACCGCCGCTGCGGCGGTGCTGCTCGCCGTCAACGTCTCCGCCGTGCTGCCCGCGACCCCCTCCAACGTGGGCGTCTTCCAGGCCGCCTGCCTGGTCGTGCTCGCGGCTTACGGCGTCGGCGCCGGCCCCGCGCTCGCCTACGGGATCATCCTGCAGGCCGTCGAGATTCTCACCGCGCTGGGGCTCGGCCTGCCCGCGCTGCTGGGGGAGGGCATGACCTGGCGCGACATCCGCGCCACCGCGACGCTCGAAGGAGAGGACGCCGGGGAGCAGGCGACTCTCATCTGACCAACGCCTGCAGCGAGTGTCCCGTCCCAAGCGGCGGGTAGCGTCTGTCGCAGCGCCTGCTGACCGGTTTCATCTCGGTAGAAGCCGGCAGAGAAAAAGCGTTGGGAGTTCGCAACAGAATGGTGTATCCTTGAGGCCCAAGCATCCAAAGAAGCCTGTCGAGGCGGCGCTCAACCGGGCAGAGAGCCAGGGGTTCCGGGTCGAAGTGAACCGGGGTCACTGGGGAATCCTCTACTGCCCCGGCAGCCAAGGGAGCAGGTGCCCCCCGTTCTCGATCAACGGCTCTCCGCGGAGCGCCGACAACGAGGCACGTCGAATCGACCGCTTCCTTGCCCGCTGTCCCCACACAAGCCCATGAACGACTACACCTTCATCCTACGATTTCTCGCCCCCGGCCGGAGCATCGAGGATCTCTCGATTCCGATCTACGAGCGGATCGATGACGCCTCGCTGATGGGACCGGACGAGGACGGGTCATTTCTGCTGGAGTTCGATCGACGCTCGACCAGCCTTCCCCGCGCCCTTGGCGCAGCGGTGGCCGAACTGCTCCAGACTCTTCCCGACGCGACGGTTCTGCGCGTCGAGGAGGACGACCTCGCCACGATGGCCGACATCGCCAAGCGCTCGGGCCGCACGCCCGAGAGCATCCGGCTGCTTGTCAACGGCAAACGCGGCCCGGGAGCCTTTCCACCGGCGGCCGGACGCCTGGATGCTCGCACCAAGGTCTGGCGCTGGGCGGACATCGCGCGGTGGTTCGAGCAGGCTCTCGGCGAGCCCCTCCCCGGCACCGCCGATAGCGCCTTCCTACAGGCATTCAACGACGCTCTGGAGATCCGCCGGCTCGCACGCCGCCTCGGTAAGGCGCAGCGTCGAGCCATCGCCGCCGCCCTCCCCGACGAGCTCGCCGCCGCCTGATACGTTTCGACGCTAACTCACCAGCGCCCGCAGCGACTGGCGCAGCGAGTGCGTGGTCTGCAGCACCGCGGTCGGCTCGTAGCCGCAGTGCGCCATGCAGTTCTCGCAGCGCGGGTCGCGCCCGCGGCCGTACTTGCTCCAATCGGTGGTCTCGACGAGCTCTTTGTAGGTTTTTGTGTAGCCGTCGGACATCAGGTAGCAGGGGCGCTGCCAGCCGAACAGCGAGTAGCTCGGGATGCCCCAGGCGGTACAGTCGAATTCGGCCTTGCCTTCCAGGAAGTCGAGGAACAGCGGGCTGTGGTTCAGCCGCCAGCGCTTGCGCCGTCCGCCCGCGAACGCCTCGCGGAAGAGCTCGCGTGTCTGGCGTACGCCGAGGAAGTGCTCCTGGTCGGGGGCTTTCTCGTAGGCGTAGGCCGGGGAGATCATCATCTCGTCGACCTGCAGCTCGTCGTTGAGGAAGTCGAGAACCTCCCGCACCGCTTTGGGGGAGTCCTGCGTGAAGAACGTCGTGTTCGTCGTCACGCGGAAGCCGCGCGCCTGCGCCGCCCTGATCGCCGCGACGGCCTTGTCGAAGACGCCCTCGCGTTCCACCGAGGCGTCGTGGCGCTCGCGCAGGCCGTCGATGTGGACCGCCCACGCGAAGTACGGGCTCGGCTTGAAGTTCTCGAGCTTGCGCTCCAGCAGGAGCGCGTTGGTACACAGGTACACGAACCGCTTGCGCTTGACGAGCTCCGCGGCGATCGTGTGGATCTCCGGGTGGATCAGCGGCTCCCCGCCCGCGATCGAGACCATCGGCGCGCCGCTCTCCTCGATCGCCCCGACCGCCTGCTCGACGGACATCCGTCGTGCCAGCACGTGCTCGGGGTGCTGGATCTTGCCGCAGCCCGCGCACTCCAGGTTGCACTGGAACAGTGGCTCCAGCTCTACGATCAGTGGGAACTTCTCCCGGCCCGCCAAGCGCTGGCGCAGCAGGTAGAGGCCCATGCGCGTGCTCTGTCTCATGCGCGCCGCCATCTGGAGCTACCTTAGCCCCTCCGTCGCCTGCTCCGGCGTCCACTCTGCAAGCGCACCCGCCGCGCGGCGCAGCGCGGCCGTCGCGCGTGCCACCCCCTCCACCGTCCGCAGGGGATTCGTCAGCTCCCTGGCCGGGGTGTCCGAGATCACCCGCACGACCGCGAACGGCCGCGCGCCCGCGCCGGGGGCCAGCCACGCCGACTCCATGTCCACGGCGACCGCCCCGCTCTCGCGCAGTCGCACGCGCGCGTCGCCCATCGCCAGGCGCGCCACCGAGGCGACCGTCCCGCGGCGCACCCTCAGCCCGCGGAGCTCCAGCGCCTGCGCCAGCGCCTCGGCGCCCGCACACGCCACCGCCACCCCCTCGGGTCCCTGCACGGCGTCCGCCACCACCACGTCGCCCACGTCGCTGTGCTCGTCCAGGCCGCCGCCGAAGCCCATCACCAGCAGCGCCGCCCCAGGCCGGTCGAGCAGCGCCGGCGCCGCGGCGCGCGCGCGGCGCGGGCCCATACCCGTACGATGCACCGTCGCCGATGGGTGGGAACGGATCCCCGAGGAGATCGCCCACGCCTCCAGCCGCAGCGGAGCGGCGATCAGCAGGCCGCTCACATCGCACCCGCTTCTGGCCTGGCCGCCGCCACGCCCTCCTCCGTGACTCCGAGCGCCTCCAGCACACACCGCGCCGCCGCATGTCCGCTCAGCACCGCGCCCTCCAGGGTCGCCGGCCAGCCCGTGTCGGTCCAGGCGCCCGCCAGCACGAGACCGGGGACCGCTGTTGCCGGACCCGCCCGCAGCGCCCCCGCCCCCGGCTCCGGGCGGAACGTCGCGGCGTGTTCGCGCGTCGCCACGAAGCGCTCCACGTGCGCCGCGCGCGCCCGCGGGAAGAGCTCCGCGAGGGCCGGCAGGTAGCGCTCGCGCAGCGCGTCCACGCTCATGCCCATCTCCCTGTCAGCTCCCGACAGCGACACAGCCAGATACTGACAGCCCTCCCCCACGCCCCCCGCCTCGCTGCGGTCGAACACGTACTGCACCGGCGTCCCCACCCCCGCCACGAACGGCAGCTCGCACACCCTGCGGTCGTACACCACGTGGAGGTTCACGATCGGCGAGTCCTGGAGTCCCCTCGCGCCCGCCGCCGCCTCGGGGTCCAGTGGCTCGATCAGCCTCACCGCGCGCGCGTGTGGCAGCGCCACGATCACCGCGTCTGCCTGCACACAGCCGGCGCTCCTTGCGTCCCGCTCGCCGGCGTCCCCCTCGCCCGCACCTTCGCCACCCGGCGGTCCCTCGCCCGCTTCGCCGTCCCCCGGCAGCCCCGGGCCCGCGCCGCGCCGCACCTCGAACCCTCCCTCGTCCGCGCTCACCCGCTCTGCGCGCCACCCCAGCCTCAGCTCCACCCCTGCCGCACGCAGCGCACGCTCCGCGGGGTCACCCACGATCTCGCTCAGCGCCCGGCGGTGAAAGCCGATGTCCCCTGCGTCCGCGCGCTCCAAGAGGCCCCGCTGGAACACGAACGCCGCCGGCGCCAGCGACGCCTGCGCGGCGGGCAGGTTCAGGGCCGGCAGCGCGATCAGGTCCCACAGCGCCGCCACCGCCCGCGGGCCCTGTCCGTGCGCGGTCAGCCACTCGCCGAGGGTCCGCCGATCGAGCTCCGGCGCGCGCGGATCCAGGCGCCCCAGCGCGAGCGCCGCGCGGGCCGCCCCCACGCGCTCGGCCACCGTCAGGTGGGGGTAGCGCAGCAGCGCTCCCGCCAGGTGCAGCGGCGCGGGCAGCGAGGAGCGGCGCAGCACGTTCACCCTCCCACCCGGGCTCACCACCGGGATCTCCAGGCGCCCCTGCACGAACACTCCGCCGTCGCTGCCGAGCCGCGCGAGCAGCGCGCGGTAGGCGGTGTAGCAGCGCAGGAACACGTGCTGGCCGTTGTCCATCTGAAGGCCCTCCCGCTCGAAGGAGTACACCGCCCCGCCCAGCCGCGGGCGCACCTCCACCAGTGTCACCCGCGCACCGGCGTCCGCGCAGTCGAGCGCCGCCGCGATCCCCGCGAGGCCCCCGCCGACCACCGCCACGCGGGTACTCACGAGCCCCCACGGGTCAACGGTATAGCCAGGGTGGTCGCTGAGCAGGCGAGGCGAAGATCAGACCCCGCCCAGCCGCGTAGCCGGCCGGCCGACCCCCGGTCGCTCACGCGTCTTCCGGTTGCAGCCGTTCCGCCGGGTGGCGCTCCGGGATTCCCTTGCCCACCAGCGCGCGGGCCGCCACCCACGCCTTCTCGCGTTTCTTCAGCCGCGCGCGCCGCGCGAGCGCGCGGTCGGGGCGCTCCTCGATGTGGTGCAGCAGGCGCCAGTAGATGCCCGCCATCGCCAGCACGCACGCCGCGCTGCGCCGGTCCAGCAGCGCCACCAGCTCCGTGCCCCGGTGAAACCAGTCGCGCGAACGCAGGCACTGGAAGCGCATCAGCGCGTACAGCTGGCCGACGTCGCCGCCCTCGAACCCCGCCACCACGGAGGGCTCCGCCCGGCTCGCCTCGCGCGTGAGCGCCTGCAGCGCCGGCGCGTCGAGTGGGCCGTCGTCATGCAGGTGGTAGCGCACGAGGTCCCTCGCCGGCAGGTACACCCGGCCGCGCTCGGCGTCCTCGCGCAGGTCGCGCGCGATGTTCGCCAGCTGCAGCGCCACCCCCAGGTCATCCGCCAGCTCGCTCGCCGGACGGCTGCGCTCACCGGCGGGGCCGTCGGCGGCGGCCTCGGAGCCGGTGCCCACGCGGGCGAAGATGCCGCGGCGCGTCCCGAAGATCGCCAGGCACAGCCGCCCCACCGAGCCCGCGACGCGCCGGCAGTACACCTCGAGCTCCGCGAAGTCCGCGTAGGAGGTTCCCACCACGTCCATCCTCACTCCCGCGATCAGGTCGCGCAGAGACTCCTGCGGCAGCCGGAAGCGGACGCTCGCGTCCGCCAGCGCCGCCGTCACCGGGTCCGGGTCCTCCGGCGAGAGCCGCTCGAGCGCCGCCGCCACCGCGTCCAGTCGGCGCAGCTTCTCCTCCCGCTCCAGGCCCCCGTCGGCGATGTCGTCGACGCGCCGTGCGAACGCGTACACCGCGCACATCGCCCGCCGCTTGCGCGGCGGCAGCAGACGGATACCCCAGTAGAAGTTGCCGGCCGCCGCGCGCGTCAGGGATTCGCACTGCCGGTAGGCCTCCCGCGTGCGCGCCGGGAGCGCGCTCACCCGTGTCGCTCCGCCGAAGCCGGGGGACACTCGCCTTCGGCGCTGGCCGATTCGGGGATGCGAGCGGAGCGAGTGTCTCCCTGATCGGTCCCCGTTTCGACCGAAGCCGGGAGACACGCGCCTCCGGCGCTGGCCGATTCGGGGATGCGAGCGGAGCGAGTGTCTCCCTGATCGGTCCCCGTTTCGACCGAAGCCGGGAGACACGCGCCTCCGGCGCTGGCCGATTCGGGGATGCGAGCGGAGCGAGTGTCTCCCTGATCGGTCCCCGTTTCGACCAGCATCCGCGCGAGCGCCGCCGCGCGCCTCCAAGCACTCGCTCGCGGCGGGCCCCCGAGCACGTCGTAGCCAGCCCGTTCGATCGCCCCGAGCGCCGCTGCTGCGCCGCTCGCGAACGCGGCCACCGCCACGCGCTCGCGCCCGCGCAGCGTGGCGAGGAGCGGCGCGCCCTCCTCCAGGAGCTCGCGCGTGCGTGCCACCTCGAACGCGACGAGGCCCCGCACGCGCCAGCCGGCGCGCGGCTCGCGCAGCTCGGACTCCCCGCAACCGAATCGCTCCAAATCCTCCGCCGGCAGGTAGACCCGCCCCCGCGCGAGGTCCTCCGCGACGTCCTGCCAGTGCTCGGCGAGCTGCAGCGCCGTGCAGATCCCGTTCGAGAGCGCGACCCGCTCGGGGGTCGCCCGGCCGAGCGCGGCCAGCACCAGCTCGCCCACGGGGTCCGCGGAGAGCCGGCAGTAGCCGAGCAGCTGCTCCCACGTCTCGTACCGCGCCACGCGCTGGTCCACGCGGTTGGCCTCGATCAGCCGCTCGAAGCACTCGCGCGGCAGCGGGCACTCGCGCAGGGTCGCCTGCAGGCGCACCGTCAGCGGGTGGCGCGCCCGCCCGGCGTAGGCGCGGTCCAGCTCGTCCGCGAGCCACTCCAGCGCCGCCAGCCTTTCTTGGGGCCCACTCGCCTCGGCGTCGCCGAGCTCGTCCGCCAGCCGCGCGAAGCCGTAGACCGCGAGCAGCCGCTCCCTGACGCGGCGGGGCAGCACGCGGCTGGCCACCGAGAAGTTCTCCCCGCCGCTGCGCGCCATCACCGCCGCCGGGGTGGGGAGGTCGGCAGGGACGTGGGGATCTGGAGATGACGACGGTGCGGTAGACGGAGAGAGTGGTGACGGAGGTGAGGACGGCAGCCGGGACTGGGCCTCGTCGCGTACGAGGGGCTTGGCGGGGCGCAACGGCATCTCCCCGCCGCCACCCACCGCCACCGCGCTCACTCCCCGGCCCTCGCGCCCGTGCAGCGGCCGAGTGCCATGACCGGGAAGGTCAGGCGGTAGAGGTGGTAGTTGATGTAGTAGTCGCACGGGAACCCTGTGCCCGTGTACTGCGGCTCGTCCCACGTCCCGTCCGCGCGCTGGGTGGAGACGAGCCACGCGACCCCGCGCTCCACCGCTCGCGAGCGTTCGATCTCCTCCCCCGCGGCGTGCAGCGCCAGCAGCGCCCACGCCGTCTGCGAAGCGGTCGAGGGGCCGCGCCCGATCCACGCCTCCTCGTCGTAGGAGCGCGGGTCCTCTCCCCAGCCCCCGTCCTCGTTCTGGTGCTCCTCCAGCCACGCCACCGCCCGGCGGATGCGCGGGTCCTGCGGCGCCACCCCCACCGCGAGGAGCGCCGGCACCGCCACGCCGGTCCCGTACACGTGATTGATCCCCCACCGCCCGTACCACGACCCGTCGGCCTCCTGCTGGGCGGAGAGCCAGCTCAAACCGGCGCGCGCCGCTTCGCTGTCTGCGCGGCCCACCGCCGCGAGCATCTCCAGGGCGTGTGCGGTCACGTCCGCGCTCGGCGCGTCGACCACCTCCCCGAAGTCCAGGAACGGGAGCTCCCGCACCAGCGACCGCGTGTTGTCCGCGTCGAACGCGCCCCACCCGCCGCCCGCGCTCTGCATCCCCTCGACCCACGCCACCGCGCGGTCGATCGCGTCCTGCGAGCGCTCCCGCACCCCCTGCGCGCCCTCCGCCGCCGGCAGGTCCCCGATCCGGCGGCGGTGACGGTTCGCGCGCCGCACCTGCTCGGGCTCCAGCGGGTTCACGCGCAGCAGCGCGAGCACCACCTCCGCGGTGTCGTCCACGTCGGGGTAGTTGTCGTTCTCGAACTCGAACGCCCACCCCCCCGGCTCCAGGCCCGGCCGCGCCTGCGCCCAGTCGCCCCGCACCCGCACCTCCTCGCCCACCAGCCACTCCGCCGCCCGCTGCAGCGCAGGGTGCTCGCGCGTGAGGCCCCCGTCGTCGAGCGCGACCACCGCGAGCGCCGTGTCCCACACCGGGGACTGGCACGCTTCCAGGCGCCGGCTCGGCGGGCGGGTCTCGGACCCCTCGGGTGGGCGGGATTCGGATCTGTCGCCGAGCTCGGCTCGATCGGCCCCGGGCGGGCGGGACTCGGATCTGTCGAGGGACTCAAAACCTTCGCCGGGGTCCTCCACCATGAAGCGCTCGAGCCCCTCCAGGCCCCTGCGCATCACCGCATGGTCGAGCGGGTACCCCCCGAGGTGCAGCGCCATCAGCGAGTACACCCACGGCGGCTGGATCCCGCCCCACGAGCCGTCCGCCTCCTGGCGGCGCACGATCCACTCCTGCGCCCGCGCGATCGCCAGCCGGCGCAGCGAGCGCAGCGGCCGGCGCTCGTAGAGGCGCAGCGCGCCGTCCAGGCGCACGAGCCACGCGCCCGCTGAGAGACCGCCCCGGACCGGAGCGCGGCGGCGCGCCCACGGTCGCGGGCCGTGCAGCTCGCGCAGGTCGAGCTCGAGCGCGCGCCGCGGACGGCGCGCGACCACGAGCGAGAGCGCCACGATCGTCTGACGCGCCCAGCACCCGAAGTCGTAGATGTTCAGCGGCACGGACGGCCCCAGGAAAACGATCTCCGGGGGCAGCGCCGGCACCCGCTCCCACGGCCACAGCCCGAACAGCGCGAGCCACACGTGCGTGAACACCCGCGCCTCCTCCAGGCCGCCCGACTCGCGCACCCACCCCGCCGCCGTGCGCATGTGCGCCGCGTCCGGCGGGTCGCCCGCGAGGCGCAGCGCGAGGTACGCCTCGACCGTGGTCGAAAGGTCCCCGGGGCCGCCGTGGAAGTTCGACCACGTACCGTCCTCACACTGCTGGGAGCGGATCCACGCCGCCGAGCGCTCCGTCTCGGGCGCGGTGCGGATCCCCAGAAACTCGCGCAGCAGCACGTCCTCCGCGTCCATCGTGACGTTCGTCTGCAGCTCCCCCCGCCACCAACCCGCCCCGTCCTGGAGGGAGAGCAGGTGCTCGCAGGCGCGCTCCAGCGCGATCCGTGCCTCGCTGCGGGTGTCAACGACGGACGTCGGCATGGTCCAGCAGGCCTAATCCTTTCGTATTCGAGGACTGCGCGGGCGGTGATATCACGTTATGCGCTCCTTCGCCTGTCTCAGGGGGTCAGCACCTCGGGATGCGCGGCCGTGATCGCGTGTTCGCGCAGCGCCGCCTCGGAGACCGTGCGCGGGGTCGCGGACACGAATCTGTAGAGGACCAGGCCGTTGACGTCCCGGTGCCCCACCAGGCGAAAGCCCAGCGCCGGCGGTTCTCCGGCGCCCGCCACCAGCGGCGGATAGCCCGTCTCGTCGATCTCGCTCACCCGCACGGTCGAGCCGAGCGGCGCGTTGTGCAGCGGCGGCAGGTAGTACTCCAGCGGCGCCGCCCCCAGCTCCACGGTCGTGATCGCGCGGTCTGCCTCCGGCGAGCGGCCGATCGCCTGTGCGAGGCCCCGCCAGTCCCCCCGCTGCAGGCGGGGGCTGAGATTCACGTCCACGCTGATCGCGAGGAACGCCAGGGCGATCACGCCCACGAGCGCCATCCCCGTGCGACCCGTTCGCCTTGCCGTCACGATCACCGCGATCCCCGCCGTGAGCGGGATCGCCGCCGCCACCACATTGCGCGGCGCGAGGTAGTCCGCTCCCGCCACCGCCATCGCCACCGGGATCAGCACTCCGCACGCCGCCAGCCCCAGCGCCAGCAGCGCCGCGTCGGCCTCGCGGGGGGTGAGCGCCCGCCACAGGCCGTAGCCGATCCCCGCCAGGATCGTGAGCGCGACCAGCACCTCCACCCCGTGGCCCAGCGGCGCCCCCGAGTAGCCCGTCAGGTAGTACTGCGGGATCGTTTCCAGGCGGCTGGCGAGTGCCCACTCCCCGATCCACTGCGTGCCGTGGCCACCCTGCGCCAGCGCCAGCGGCACGAGCGCCACGCCGACCGCGCCGACCGCCGCCACCGCCGCCACCGCCGCCGCCACCGCCGCCAGCGTCACCCTCCAGCGCTCCCGCCGGCGCAGCAGCCACAGGCACATCGGCGCCACCAGGAACACCGCGAAGTAGTGCGTCGCGAGCGCGGCCGCACCGCTCGCCGCGAACGCCGCCAGCCTGCCTGGCGTCGGGTTGCTATCGGCGCGCAGCCAGCACCACATCGCCAGCGCCGTCAGCGCCACGAACAGCCCGTACGCCCGCGCCTCCTGGGAGTACCACACCAGCAGCGGGCTCGTCGCCACGAGCGCCGCCGTTGCGATCGCCGCGCGGCAGCCGGCCAGCTCCCAGCCGATCCCCCACGCCACCGCCACGGTCGCGACCCCCGCCAGCGCCGAGGGCAGACGCAGCGCGACCTCTCCCGTCCCGAACACCCGCGACCACCCCCAGATCAGCACGTACCACAGCGGCGGGGTGTTTTCCCTGTGTACCACTGCTTCCAACGTCGCCCCGAGGCTCGCGTGCAGCGTGTGCACCGGCACGTACGCCTCGTCGTACCAGAGGCTCTGCAGGTCGAGCGTGCTCAGGCGCAGCGCCGCCGCTCCCACCACCAGCGCCGCCAACGGCCACCACGCCGCCACGCCTTTGAGCTTCGCCCGCTCTCCGCGCAACGAACGCCCATCCGACCCCCCCTTGTGGGGGGTTTTATTAAAAATCCCTCCCCCGCCCTCGTGGGTGATGACCGCGGGCTCCGTCATCAGCCCCCCGTCAACGGTTCGTCCGGCGCGCCCGGCGGGGTCGGCAGGCCGCACAGCCCTTCGCCCACCGCCGTGCCGAAGCACCCGTAGCGGTACTCGCGCTTGTTCGGGAAGTACGGGGGCAGGTAGAAGCCGCCCTTCGCCGCGCGGCGCCCGTGTACAGTCGGGCCGGTCATGATCAGGCACGCCTGCGGGGTCGTCCCCGGCGGCGCCGGCCACGTGTTGCCGCACAGCACGTCGCGCGTGGTGTGGTGTTCGAGGTCCTGCTCGATCGAGACGTTTCTGTAGTCGTGGCCCGTCACCGCCCGCCACGTCTGCAGGTCCACCGTCAGGCGTTCGTTGACGTGTACCTGCTCCACGACGTCGTTGACGACCGCCACGGCGAGCAGGAGAAACACCAGCGCCAGCAGCGTGCTCTCCACCCGCCGTAGGTCCCCTCGGCCGCGGCGCTCGGACTCGCGCGGGCGCAGGCGCTCCGGCAGGCGCTCCCAGCCGCCGCTCCGCTCGATGCCGCCGGCCGCCCCGCTCACCGCGCGCGCTCCCAGCGGTCGCCCTGCTCGATGCCCGAGGCCGCGCCGCTCACGACACCGACACCGGGGAGAACAGCGGCGCGGTCTGGTGGACGATGAACAGGCCCTGCACCGCGAACGTCGCGACCAGCAGGCGCCGGTCGCGCGCTACCACCGCCAGCGGCAGCGTCCACAGCGTGTACCACGCCAGCAGCCACGTGCTCGTCACCGCCACCGCCAGCAGCGCCCACCCCGACGCCGACACCCAGTCGTACCCTCGCCACGTGCGCCACCCCAGGTGCGCCACGATCGCGACGAGCGCCACCTTCAGCAGGTCGTGGTCGACCGGGAAGACCCCCGGCTTGCCGACCAGGTGCGCCAGCTCCGTCGGGAAGCTGTCGGTCGAGACGAGCGCCGCGTCGCGGTTGAGCGCCGAGACCACGTCCAGGCCGTGCAGGCCGAACACCGGGTAGGAGACCGCCGCGACCGCGACCCCCGCCCCCATCGCCCCGGCGAGCCCCCGCCAGGAGCGGCGCGCCAGCAGCATGAACGGCAGCAGCACCGCCCCCGTCGCCTTCACCAGTCCCGCCGCCACCACCGACGCGCCGGCGGGCGCATCCCGGTCGGAGAACGCGAACGCCACCGCGGCCATCACGAAGAAGGTCATGACCAGGTCGTTGTGCGCGCCCCCCAGCCCGTACAGCACGTACAGCGGGTTCGCTCCCACCACCACCAGCGCGACCGCCGGGTCGTACCCCCGTGCCCGCGCGCACCGCCACGTCAGCGCGAGCGTCCCCGCGCTCGCCGCCAGCGCCTGCACCTTCGCCCCCCACACCGCCCCGTGCAGGCCGAGCACCGCCAGCGGGTAGGAGATCAGCGTGTACAGCGGGCCGTACGCCGTCGCCACCCTGAGCCAGTCCTCGCCCACGTACTTGAAGACCGGGTCGCCCTCGATCGCGATCGGGCCGTGCAGGTACGGGTCGAGCCCGTGCACCACCCCCATGCGGGCGTACGCGATGTAGCTGAACACGTCGGTCGAGAACAGCACGGGGCCGGCGAACACGATCGCGTTGAGCGCCCCGACCAGCGTGATCGCCCACACCCTGGCGCGGCGGTCGGCGGCGAGGCGGCCGACCGCTGAGCGGCCGCTCAGCGTCAGTGCCAGCAGCCCCGCGTACGCGGCGGTGAAGCTCAGCAGCGCGATCAGGAACACCCGGAAGCCGAGGCGCTCCCCGATCCGGGCACCGCCCCCGAAGGGGGTGGTCAGCCACCCTGCGATCCTCGGCGAGCCCGGGGTCAGCGGCGAGTGGCCCACCGCGGCGTCGAGCACCACCTCGAGCGTCGCCGCCAGCAGCACCACCGCACACACGCCCGCCGCCGCCGGCGTCCAGCGGCCCGGGGCTGTACGTGCGGCGTCCGTCCGCGCGCCGGCCACCCCACCCAGGGGGGTCGGCTGTGGCAGTACACCGGTCGGTGTCAATCTCCCGGCTGGCCCTCGAAGCGCAGGAGCGCGAGCGCGCCGGTCACCTCGAACACCCGCTGCACCGCCGGCTCGCCCGGGCGCAGCACGAGCTCACAGCCGCGCTCGCGCGCGCGTGCGTCCGCCTGCAGCAGCAGCCGCAGCCCCGTGGAGTCGATGAACGCGAGGCTCCCCAGGTCGACGACCAGACACGTCGGCTCCTCCTTCTCGGCCGCGGCCAGGCTCTCTTCCAGCTGGTGCGCCCCCGCCAGGTCGAGCTCGCCCTCCAGCGCGAGGCTGACCGTGCCGTCGTCCACCGCGCTCGAGATGGTCAGACCGCCCCTCACAGCGCCGTCCAGACGCTCTTCGTTTCCAGGTAGGCCTCCAGGCCCGCGTGGCCGTGCTCGCGGCCCACCCCCGAGGCCTTGAAGCCGCCGAACGGCGCCGACGGGTCCACGGTGCCCCAAGTGTTGATGTACACCGACCCCGCGCGCAGCATCGCCGCGAGACGGTGCGCGGAGCTGACGTCGCGCGTCCACACGCCCGCCGCGAGGCCGTACTCGTTGTCGTTCGCGCGGCGCGCCACCTCCTCCAGCGCGTCGTAGGGCGAGGCCACGAGCACCGGGCCGAAGATCTCCTCGCGCGCGATCCGCAGCCGGTCGGCGTCCTCGCCGGTGGCGCTGAAGAGGGTCGGCGCGACGAAGTACCCGCCGCTGTCGGCGAGCGCCGCCTCGCCGCCGGTCACGAGCTCCGCGCCCTGTTCGCGCCCGGAGGCGATGTAGCCGAGCACCCGCTCGCGCTGCTCGGCGGAGACCAGCGGGCCCAGCTGCGTCTGCGGGTCGAGGCCCGCCCCCAGGCGCGTCGCCGCCGCGCGCTCCGCCAGCGCGCCCACGACCTCCTCGTAGCGCTCCCGCGGCACGAACAGCCGCGAGCCGGCGTTGCACGCCTGGCCGGAGTTGAAGTAGATCGCCTGGTAGGCCCCGCTCACCGCGGCCTGCACGTCGGCGTCGGGCAGGATGATGTTCGGCGACTTGCCCCCCAGCTCGAGCGTCACGCGCTTCAGGGCGCGGCCCGCCTTCGCGCCGATCTCACGGCCGACCGCCGTGGAGCCGGTGAACGCGATCTTGTCCACCCCCGGGTGGTCGACGAGCGCTGCCCCGGTCTCCCCGTCGCCGGTGAGCACGTTCAGCACCCCCGGCGGCAGCCCCGCCTCCAGGGCGAGCTCTCCCAGGCGCAGCGCGCTCAGCGGGGTCTGCTCGGCCGGCTTGAGCACCACCGTGCAGCCCGCCGCCAGGGCGGGCGCGAGCTTCCAGATCGCCATCAGCAGCGGGAAGTTCCACGGCACGATCTGCCCGCACACGCCGACCGGCTCGCGGCGCGTATAGCAGTGCATGTTCGGCGCCGTCACCGGCAGCACGGCGCCCTCGATCTTCGTCGGCCACCCCGCGAAGTAGCGCAGGTGCGCGGCGCTGCCGCCGACGTCCACGAACTGCGCGAGCCCCACCGGCTTGCCGTTGTCGACCGACTCGATCTGGGCGAGCTCCACCGCGTGCTCTTCCAGGGCCTGCGCGAGCGCCCCCATCACGCGCTCGCGGCCGCTGGGTGGCATCGTCGCCCAGGGGCCCTCCTCGAACGCCTCCCGCGCGGCGCGCACCGCGCGATCGACGTCCTCGGCGCCCGCGTGCGGAACCCGCGCGAGCTCCCGGCCGGTGGCGGGGTCGAGCGTGGCGAACGTGCGCCCGTCGGCGGCCTGCGTGCGCTCGGAGCCGATCAGCAGGCTGTGCCGGCCCGCGATGAACGCGCGGGCCTCGGAGCCGAGAGCTTCGGGCAGGCTCGATGGTGGTTGTGCTCATCTGTGGCTCCTATGGTCGGAGGACGATCTTCAGCGCCTCGTGGCGGTCGTACAAAGCGTACGCCTCCGGGGCGTCGTCGAGGCTCATGTGGTGTGTCACGAGCGGCCCGGGGTCGAGCACCCCCGCGGACATCAGCGCGAGCACGCGGTCGATGTGCCCGATCACGTTGGCGTGGCCGGAGCACATCCGCAGGGACTTGATCCAGAGCAGGCCCATGTGCACCTCGGCGCGCTCGGCGTACACCCCGACGGCCTGCACGGTGCCGCACTTGCGCGTCAGGCGCAGCGCGAGATCGAGCGCGGAGGGGTGGCCGACGGCGTCGATGCACACGTCCACCCCACGTCCCTCGGTCGCGGCGCGGGCCGCCGCGCGCGGGTCCCCCTCCTCCAGGTGCACCGCCTGGGCGCCGAATGACTCCGCCATCGCCAGGCGCTCGGGCACCGTGTCCACGGCGATCACGTGGGCGGCGCCCGCCGCGCGTGCGGCCTGCACCGCGCACAGTCCCACCGGCCCGAGGCCGAGCACCGCGGCGACGTCGCCCATCTGCAGGCCGCTGTCGCGCACGGCGTGAAAGCCGGTGCCCATCACGTCGCCGGCGAACAGCGCCGCGTCGTCGCTCATCCCCTCCGGCACCCGGCGCAGGACGAGGTCGGCGCTCGGTACGAGCGCCCGCTCGGCCTGGGTGCCCTGCAGCGAGCCGAGCGTCGCCCCGTGACCGAAGGTGCGCGAGGCCTCGCACTTGTGAAACCAGCCGCGGCGGCAGAAGAAGCAGCGCCCGCACGCGGTCTGAAAGCAGCCGGCCACGCGGTCGCCCACGGCGACTTCGCGCACGGCCTCGCCCACGGCGAGCACCGTGCCCACGTACTCGTGGCCGATCGTGAACCCCGGTTCGATCTGCACGCGGCCGTGGTAGATGTGCAGGTCCGACCCGCACACCCCCGTCGCCTCGACCTGCACGATCGCGTCGCCCGGGCTCACCAGCTCGGGCTCGGGAACCTCCTGCACCGCCACCCTGCCGGGGGCCTGGAACGTGACCGCGCGCATCGCGCACGCACCCTAGAGGATCGCGCGCCCCGGCCGCCCCCCTGCCGAGCTGAGCGGCCGGCTCGGAGCGACCGCGGAGCCCGTCCGCGGGCCGCGTGGTCTACCCTGGTGGACCTCGTGGCGGCCAGAACGATCGTGACCTCCCACCCCGACGTGGCCTGCGACGTGTGCGGACGGCGCCTGCTGCGCGGCGAGCAGCCGGACACCTTCCTCGGCGCGGGACAGCGCCGGCTGGTGTGCGAGCTGTGCACCTCACGCGCCACGCACGAGGGCTGGCGCAGAGAGGCCGAGCAGCACACCACGAGGCCCCGAGCAGAGGCTCCCCAGCGCGGGCGCTCGCTGCTGGGAAGGTTTCGCCAATCCCGCTGGCCCACCCCCAGCCCCGACCCGGCCGTCCCGACTGCGAGCCCTGGCGGCGGCGACCGACCGATCGAAGATCGGACGGCGCGCCCAGTGAGGGCCGAGGCGGTGCCTGTGGACGACCGACCCGAAGACGGACACGCGGCCTTCGCGGAGAGCCCTCCGTCGCCCGACGAGGAGGCCCTCGAACCCGCCGTGGAGGCCCTCGAAGACAAGCACGCAGACGCGAGCGTGAGTCGAGCGCTGGAGGTCTTCAACGCCGGCGAGTACCCGCGCCGCGTGGCGGGAGTCACCCGCTCGCTCGGCGCCCCCAGCGTGAGAGCGGCCCCGCTCACCGGCGCGACGGTGGCGATCGTGGTCGCGTGGGAGCTGTGCTGGTACCGCTACGAGGTCGACCTCGGAGACGAGGGGCAGGGCGCACGACTGACGGGCGAGGGAATGGAGCTCGGGGAACTCACCCCTGAGGAGCTGCTCGCCAACGCCGCCGCGGACGAGCGCGGAGCGCTCGCGCTGGTGCGGTAGAATCTCCGCACGATGATTTACAGCGTGGTCCCCAAGCCGCTCGTAGACGAGCTCTACCCCAAGCTGGTGGAGCATTACAGCGACAACGAGAACGTGACCGTGATCGTCGACCGTCGCGAGGCCGACAGGCGCAGTCGGGGCGGTTCGGCCGATCCGGACGCACGCCAGCAGCGCGTGGTGCGCGATCGCCGCCGCGCGCGGGTGCCCGGCGACCTGCCGGCGCTGGCGCGTCCCTGAGCGTCCGGGCGTGCCGTCCCGGGCAACCGGGATACTGAGCGCGATGAAGGTGGTCGTGCACGTCGACGGTGGCGCCAGAGGCAATCCCGGACCCGCGGCGGCCGCATGCGTGCTCGCTGAGGCCTCGGGAGAGATCCTGGAGGAGCGGGCGCGCCTGCTGGGGACCGCCACGAACAACGTCGCCGAGTACCGTGCCCTGCTGCTCGGTCTCGAGCGCGCCCGCGCGGTGGGCGCCACCGAGGTGGAGGTGGTCAACGACTCCGAGCTCGTGGCCAAGCAGGTGCAGGGCCTCTACAAGGTCAAGCACCCGGCGATGCGCCCGCTGTACCTGGAGGCGATGGCCGCGCTGCGGGAGTTCGAGCGCTGGTCGATCCGCTCGGTCCCCCGCGCCCAGAACGCCGAGGCGGACGCGCTGGTCAACGCCGCGCTCGACCAGGCGGCCTAAGCTCAAGCGGTGCTGAGTCCACGCAACCGCGAGCTGCTCGGCCTGGTGCCGGCGGCGCTGCTGGTGACCGCGGGGTTCCTGGCGATCTTCATCCAGGCTCAGCAGAACGCCCCGGTCGTCCCGACCAACCCCGCCCTGACCCTCAACCACGCATCGAGCGTGTCGCTGACCTACGGCGCGATCTTCCTCGGGCTGTGCCTGGCGGGGCACCTCGTGATCCGCTTCGCGCTGCCCAACGCAGACCCCTACCTGTTCCCCCTGGGGGCGGTGCTGGCGAGCGTGGGAATCGTGATGGTGTACCGCATCAACCCCACGCTCGCGCGCCAGCAGGCGCAGTGGATGGTGGTCGGCCTCGTCCTGTTCGCGGCCACGATCCTCGCGCTGCGCCGCCGGGGAGTGGGGGTGCTGGAGCGCTACCGGTACACGATCGCGGCGGTGGGGATCGGCATGGCGGTGCTGCCGCGGCTGCCGGGAATCGGCGAGGAAGTCAACGGGGCCTACCTCGACGTGCGCGCCGGCGGGATCTCCTTCCAGCCGGCGGAGCTCGCAAAGATCGCGCTGGTGATCTTCCTCGCGAGCTACCTGCACGACAACCGCCAGATCCTCGTCACCGCGGGCCGGCGGGTGCTGGGCGTGACGCTCCCCCCGATGAAGCAGTTCGGCCCAATGCTCGCGGTGTGGGGCGCGGCAATGGCGACCCTGCTGCTGACCCGCGAGCTCGGCACCTCGCTGATGTTCTTCGGGGCGTTCCTCGCACTCCTGTACGTCGCCACAGGACGCCTCTCCTTCCCACTAATCGGCCTCCTGCTGTTCGCCGCCGGCGCCTGGTTCGTGGCGACTCACGTGAGCCACGTCCACGCCCGCGTGCTCGACTGGGAGCACCCGTTCGACAAGGCCCTCTACGAACAGCGCTCGGGCGGCAGCTACCAGCTCGCGCAGTCCCTCTTCGCACAAGCCGACGGGGGCGTGCTGGGCACCGGCTTCGACCAGTCGCTCGTCGGCCTGCTGCCGATCCCCGAAAGCGACATGATCTACGCCGTGATCGTCAACGAGCTCGGCCTCGCAGGCGCCGCCGCGCTGCTGCTCACCTACCTGCTGTTCGTCGCACGCGGCCTGAAGATCGCGATGCTCGCACGCGACTCCTTCTCCAAGCTGCTCGCCACAGGCCTCGCCTTCACCGTCGCATTGCAGGTATTCGTGATCGTCGGAGGCGTCACCCGCGTGATCCCCCTCACCGGGGTCACCCTCCCCTTCGTCGCCTACGGCGGCTCCTCCGTGGTGATGAACTTCGTCCTGCTCGCGCTGCTGCTGGTGATCTCCGACAGGGCGCGCAGGCCCGTCGCACGCTCGGCCTGACCGAGCTTCTTGTGCGGCCGTTGACGAATTGAGTGCGGGGATCGAATCGAATCCTCCCAAAGGTTGAACGGGCCGGCCATCTCCGTACCGGTTGGGTGAGGCCGACTCGCGCCGGCCCCAACCCAACACTCAACGACGACTAAACACTGCTATTTGGACGCTCGAAGCGCCCGGCCGCTTGCCAGTAATATCGCGGTACTCCCTGACACGTTACCGGTTCCAGTCCCGGTTGATGTACAGTTCGCCTTGGGTTTGTTCGGGTTAATATAGTTAGCTAATACTAATAATGCAGCGAGATTACCTGGAGTATTCTTGTTTTCCAAGACCACTAATTCCCCTTCGTTGGTACACGTGTTTGTTTCGTTTTTACCGAGAACTTTACAAGTTGAAGTCCACCCGGGTTCGCCGTGTCCACCATTTCTGATCGTGTCGTGTATCAAGCCTTCGGTTTCCTTCAATTCCGTATTCCAGGGCAGATGCACCGCTGAGGAAGTACCTTCGATTTTTTCGCAGTTCGTACCTGGTTCGCATTTGTCTATCGCCCAAGTCGTGATCTGATCCGTGCCGTTACGCCCAATCCACCCTGTGCCTAAGATTGCGCACTTGATTTCGACCTCGCCGATGATAGATTTGGCTTCTAGTTTCAGCGACGCCGCGGTTCTAACCGCTTCCGTAGTTTTGGGTTCGCTCCATTCCCATCCGCCATCTGCTTCTCCTTTTTCGCATTGACTGGTCTGATACTTCGTAGGTGAGCTTGTCCACTGTAAGCACACTAACCAGTGCGGCGCTGCCGACGCGGTCCCCGCCGCGACCATGCTCATCACGAACACGGCCGCGAGGCAGAGCCCCGCGATACGTATGGACCTCATTGTCTACAACTCCTTATATCTCGATTTGATCTTGGTCTTATTGGTTGGTTGATGTTGGTTTGAGTTTGGATCCAGCTCCGACTTTGTAGCTGAACGTCACAATCCCTTATCGAGCCACCGTGCTAGTCGAGGCTCGATTCGAGCTTGCGGGCACAACCGTACACGATCGTCCAGAGAGATGGAAGAGGCAACCGTCTCGATCGCCCAAACCGCCCAGACGGCCGAGAGGGTCCTTCCTCCGAATGTCTCCGACCCGGCTACCGGCGGCGCCCAGCCGCCGCCACGCAGAGCACCTCCGCACCCAAAACTAGCTCCAGCATTGGCCATGCACGACTACGCGCTCCGGTCAAGCAACCCGAGCGGGTCTTCCCCGGGCTTCCCTTGGGCTCCTCTGCGGGTTTGCTGCGCAGGAGCCCGCTCGTGTTTCCGATCCTCTTGGGCCGCTACTTCTTCATGCACGCGCGGGTGCTCGCCTGGGAGCACCCGTTCGACGACACCCTCTACGAACAGCGCTCGGGCGGCAGCTACGCACAAGCCGACGGGGGCGTGCTGGGCACCGGCTTCGACCAGTCGCTCGTCGGCCTGCTGCCGATCCCCGAAAGCGACATGATCTACGCGGTGATTGCAGGTATTCGTGATCGTCGGAGGCGTCACCCGCGTGATCCCCCTCACCGGAGTCACCCTCCCCTTCGTCGCCTACGGCGGCTCCTCCGTCGTGATGAACTTCGTCCTGCCCGCGCTGCTGCTGGTGATCTCAGATAGGGCGCGCAGGCCCGTCGCACGCTCGGCCTGACCGAGCTTCTCGTGCAGCCGTTGACGATCGAGCGCGGGGGATCGGATCGAATCCTCCCCAGGTTGAACGGGCCCGCCATCTCCGTACCGGTGGGGGTGAGGCCGACTCGCACCGGCCCCACCCCACCACTCAACGACAATCGAACACGGCTATTTGGAGACTCGAAGCGCCCGGCCGCTCGCCAGTAATATCGCGGTACTCCCCGACACATTACCGGTTTCTTTCCCTGTGGCTGTACAGTTTAACTTGGGTTTATTCGGGTTAATATAGTTAGCTAATACTAATAACGCTGCGAGGTTACCCGAAGTATTCTTATTTTCCAGGACCACTAACCCTGCTTCGCTGGTACATGTATTCGTTTCGTTTTTACCGAGAACTTTACAAGTTAATTCTATGCCAGGTTCGCCGTGTCCACTACCTCTGATCGTGTCGTGTATCAAGCCTTCGGTTTCCTTCAATTCAGAATTCCAAGGCAGATTTCTGACTGTCATATTTGATTCGATTTTTTCGCAGTTCGTACCTGCTTCGCATTTGTTTGTCGTAATGGTCGTGGTCTGATCTGTACCGTTAGGCCCAATCCACCCCGTGTCGGTCCCTGAGCACTTGACTTCGACCTCGCCGATGATAGATTTGGCTTCTAGTTTTAGTGACTCATGGGTTACGGTCGCTTCCGTGGTTTTGGGTTCGCTCCATTCCCATGAACCACCTGATGCTGCGGTGGTGCATTGTTCGGTACTCCACTTCGTCGTCGTAGTACCGGTATGTGATGGTAAGCACACTAACCAGTGTGGTGCTGCCGAGGCGGTCCCTGCCGCGACCATGCTCATCACGAACACGGCCGCGAGGCAGAGACCCCGCGATACGTATGGACCTCATTGTCTACAACTCCTTATATCTCGATTTGATCTTGGTCTTATTGGTTGGTTGATGTTGGTTTGAGTTTGGATCCAGCTCCGACTTTGTAGCTGAACATCACAATCCCTTATCGAGCCACCGTGCTAGTCGAGGCTCGATTCGAGCTTGCAGGCACAACCGTACACGATCGTCCAGGGAAATGGGAGAAGCGACCGTCTCGATCGCTCAAACCGCCCAGACGACCGAGAAGGCGCTTCCTCAGAATGTCTCCGACCCAGCCACCAGCGGTGCCCAGCCGCCGCCCGCAGAGCACCCTCCGCACCCAAAACTGGCTCCAGCATTGGCCATACACGACTACGCACCCAAGTCAAGCAAACCGGACGCGTCTTCCCTGGGCTCCCCTTGGGCTCCTCCGCGGGTTTGCTGCGCAGGATCCCGCTCGTGCTTCCGATCCTCTTTGGCCGCTACTTTTTCTTGTGTGTCCGGCGGGTTTTGTGGTGTGTGTGGGTGGTCTTGTGTGGGCACCCAGTGGTCGTGATGGGGGTGCTCTGGTGGATTGTGGTGCCGTCCTGGGCGAGGAATTCGGTGGGCATCGCGAGCTTGGCGGTGCAGAGGTTCCCGTGGGCTGCGAGGGCGGAGTAGGGGCCCTCGGGGAGCGCGAGCTCGAAGGTGTAGACCGGGACGTCGGGGACCGACTTGAACGTGCTGCTCGTGATGCCGTGTTTGCTGATGAACGTCGAGCCGACGAGGTCGACTGTGACGCCGTAGCCCTGTAGGACGACGATCAGGCTGGGGAATGCTTCGCCGCCGTGCGATACGAAGTAGGCTGGGCCTTCCAGGGGGACTGGCAGGATCGGCGTGAGGGCCTTGGCGTGCCCGACGACTGATGCGGCGGGGCAACGGGCGGGGTTCGCTTCGAATGTCGCGGCGGCGCACGCTTTCTGTAGGGTCTTCAGCCGGGAGGGTAGCTGGCGGGGGAGTTCGACTTTGACTCTCGCGATGTTCGACTGGCTGGATGCCTGGTTGGCGCCGAGCGGGCCGGTTGGGTAGACGAGCTTCGCGTCGAGGCTCGCCCCGTTCGCCCGGGAGGTCTTCCCGGAGGTGGAGACTTTGAAGTCGGGTTTGAACTTCAGGCTGCGGCAGGAGCCGACCTGGAGGCGGCTTGTGATCGGGGCGCTCGCTCCTTCAGTGCTCGTCGCGGTTCCGCTGAAGGACATCGGGCTGCAGTTCGTCGGGTTGAACATGAACCCGGGACGGTCGATCACCGCGTCGATCGACCGCAGGTCGGAGGGGACCCCGTCGATGATCGACGGCAGCGGGCTCGTCGTGACCGTCAACTGTGCAGTGTGGGGGTCTACTTCGATCCTTGCGCGTGTCACGATCGTCCCCAGGTTGAACGGGCCGACGACCAGCGGCACGACGATCGACAGGCCGTACGGGGCACCCCTGTAGCTCCCGGTGAGGTAGATCGGTGCGGGCGGGGAGCCCGGCTGCGGGACGACCAGCGGGTAGGGGCCCGGGCCGGCCTCCACGACCGTATGACCGATCTGCGACGCAGCCGAGCATTCGCCTTTCGCGGCCTGCGGTTCACCGCACAACGCCACCTTGCTGATCATCCCCAACAGGCCCTCCGGGGTCTTGAACTGCAACGTCGAGATCCGCTGCTGCCCGTCCGCCCGCGTCAGCAGCAGCGAGAAGTCCGTGAACCCCCCCGCCTGGTCGGTCGTAGGGCCCGCGATCATCGACGGCGCGAACGGCGCCGGCGACGACGGACACACAGACCCCCCCGGGCCTTCAGTGACCGCGAAGCTGCTCGACGGGAACACTTCGCTCACGAACGGTGTGCTCCACGGCACAAAATCCGTGCTCGTCGTATAGGCCCCGCACTGCACCGGGGTCGCGAGCGCCGCCTGCGCACCACCGCTGAAGGACAGCTTCAGGTCGCTGAACGGCAGCTGCGGCGTCCCCTGGAACGTCGTCGTGAGCCGCCCCGTCGCTTCGTTCAAGCGGACGTCCCCGACGAACTTCACGTAGATCCCGTCCTGCGGGTCTTCCGGGGCGACCAGCAGCTTCAGATCGGGGGGGTTTGACTGCAGCACGTACACGTTGCCTTCCAGCTTGTTCTTCAGCACAGGCGTCTGGACCGCGACCTGCCCGACCTTCGAATCCAACGGGCACGACGGCGGCCCTTCTTCACCCACACGAGCCTGCGCTTCCTGGCACGCGCCGAGCCCCGCGGCCTGCCCCGGGTTGACCACCACACCTTCCGGGAGCGTCACCGTCGTGTCCTGGATATCGGACTCCGAGTTCGCACCCGCGTTCACGAGTCCTTCCTGGCCCATCTTCACTTCGAACGTCAAACCCGCCGGAGTATCCGCACGCACAGTATCCGGCGACGCGCTGACAGCCGGCGCGAATTCCAGCAGGCTGCAACCCGTGAACGGGCCGATATTCGAGGGCACGTTCACCTCGCGGCCAGGTTCTTCCCACGAGTTCACACTGAACATGGCCTGCAACGGTTCCCCAGTGCAATCCGTCGGGCTCGTCAGATACGGCACCGCGGGGTTCGTCACTGGCTGACCCTTGGGGGCTTCTTCGAGCTTGACCGGGTCGCTGATTCCCCTTGTTTCATTCACATAGAAACATTTCCCCGCTTCGGTCGTTTCGCACCGTAGTCCCCGCATCAAATCGTGCCTGGGTTCCGCCGGGACACCCCACACGGTCAGTGAGATACCATCAAACGTCAGCGAACTGTCCTGGATTTTCGTGAAGTTGGCGCGTACCCCATAATCACCAGGTGTCAGCGAGATCGTGCCCTGAAAACCATACCTCAAAAACGTGAAACCGAGCTTCGCGATTTCCCCCGGGTTCGTCGTCAAGTTCAACAGCGGAAGCACAAGAGCACCCCGCGAAAGACCCTCGTTATAATAAAGAGTCACCGACCCGACGATCGCGCTCAACGAGCAATGAAGCGCGCCTTCGCCCTCTTCGCTGAAACCCGCGATCGGGCACTTCGGCGTATCCGCGAGATCACCAACGAACCCCGGCGGCAGAGTCGCACCGCTTTCCCGCACATTACCCGCAAACAACCCCGGAATCACACTATCAAACTCAAACACCGTAGTCAGATCAGGATGAGCGCCAGCCTGAGTATCCGACAACGCGCTCGCCGTCGAACCAGGCGCAATACCAAACACAGCCGGAGACGAACTGATCACAACAGGCGTCTCCCGGCCCACTTCCGGCGCGCCCCCACCCGACACCGCAACCCCATTCACAACACAACCCACCGCACCCCCCGGCACCACACACGAATCCGTAAACGGGCCACTGGAGACTTCTACGGGAATCGTCAATTCGAGCGTATTATTGACCTCGATAGGACCCGAATAAGTACACGTCAAACCCACACAACTCACTTCCTGCGCCGGGCTCACATCCGTCGATGACTCCAAATCCACCCCACCCAAATGCACCCCCGAAACAGGTTCTTCAGCCACCACGCTCAAACCGGCCGGGAGAACATCCGTCACAACGACCGGTTCGCCATCACTCGGAGCACCACCCGTATTCTGCACACGCACCGTAAAAAAACCCATACCCCCAGGCATCAAATTCGTCGGAGTCGAAAACCCAGTCACCGTCCACTGCGGACCACCCACAACACCCAACGCACCCGCCGGCACACACAACACCACCAACACACACAACACAACCACCAACGACACATACCGCTTACACATAGCTACTTCCTCCCCCTAACCAAACGCTTAGCTCGCTTCTTGACCTTAGCTCGCTTCTTGACCTTTACGCACCTACCATGCTTCTTGACCAACCCAGACCTGCACTTCTTCGTCTTCGGGACCGCTTCCACCGGTTTTTCCGACAGAGAGAAGTTCCCCACACCTTCAAACGTCACACCAGCAGGCGTCGCGAACACCGGCGGCGCCGCCGGCACACCCTGACACCCCGTACCCGTACACGCAGGCGGCACAACACCCACAAACCCACCACCGACACGCGCATCATAAACATCCGCCGCCTGATCAGTATCCGCCGCAGACAACTGAGCATGCGTCACAAAAAACACATTATTCCCATCTGCACTCGACCCAAGAAAAAACGCGCTACCCGGATCACTCGGCGACGAAATCAACGAAATCACACCACCATGCCACTCATACACATGATTCCTACCCGGCAACGCCTGCGACACCAACACATTCGCCGATTCAAAAAACACAACACGCCCATCTTCAGACACCGGACGCGGCGGCCCAACCGCCGCAGATTCGAAGTAGTTGCGCGCGAAATACGCACCATCAACCGGATCCACCCCACCACACGACACACACACAAGACCACCCGAACCCGCATCATAACGAAACAACTCAAAACACCCTTCAGGAGCCGGCTCACCTGGGTAGTTGTTCGGGCACTTCACTCCCGGAGCACGCGTATTGTCAAACCCGGTCAACGGCAACACCGTACCAAACACCAAAAACTGGCCATCCCCCGTCGTATACCACTCCTTTCCGAAGTCCAAGCCCTCGTGTTCCGTGCCCTCCTTGGGAAACGCTCCCCCGCCGAGTTCGTTTGCATACCAACCGCCGGTGGCTTCAAGGAAGGTCCCCGGGTAGTCGTACTTGTTGAGCGTCGTGATGAATGTCGTTTCTCCCGTGATGGTATCATCGCGGTAGAGATTGACGGGAGAGAAGCTTTCCCCGCCGGGCGAGTATTTCGACGCCCCAGGCGCGAGCTTGCCAAACGCGCTGAAATACACACTCGAACCATCGCTCGAGATCGCCGTCACAGAGTCGACATCCCCTTCGACCGTGCCCGACTTCCCACCCGAGATAAGCGTCAAAGCCTTTTCCCCCACGCCGGGTTCAGTGTTGTACTCATACAGCTCCGGAGCGTGCCCCACAGCACCCTGGGTCAGATCGGTCTTGGTCATGAAGAATACCCTCAACCCGTCGCTGGACGCCCCGACGAACACCGCCGGCATCAACGGGTTCGCCCCCGGGCCGACATCCACCCCTGCTTCATGCGGAACGGAGATCTCGACAGTCCTCGAACCATCTTCGCGCACATAGACCTCAGGCGGGTTTTCCTGCGGGCTCACCCCAGGATTCCAACAACCCACACCGCCCGCTTCCGGCTCAGGCGCCGTGAAGAAGATCCGCGACCCATCGCTCGAAACCGCGCCATACGCGCCACCAGCGCCGAGTTCGAACCGACCCTGCCCGAGAGCTGCCCCGCACGCCATCGGCTTGCCTTCGCCGTCCACATCGACGAGCCTGCAGTTCGACGTCCCGGGAGCGCATTCCCCGCCACCGGTTCTTTCGTAGATCGCGTCGGTCCCCGTGTCCTGACCTTCCGCGCCCGCCGCCAATGAATGATTCTCGCCCTCCAGCACCACCCGACTCAAATCTTCAGAGCCCCCAACCATCTCGACCTGGTCTTCATTGTTCAACGCGGCGTGCCCGCTGCGCGAGAACAACGGCGCGTACGGGCCCCCCACAGGGCCAACCAGACTCCATCCGCCGAAAGGCGGATTCCTCGCCGCGCAGCAACTCGCTGAACGTCCCAACCTCATCATTGAAACCAACCGCAGAGAGATCACGAGGATCAAACAAAAATTCAGGTTCTTCTCCGACTTCCTGAGACGCCGCGATCGACTGAGCCAGAACATTCATGCCCCACCCTCCAGTCCCGCGCGAGAAAACATACGCCGACGCGCTGGCAGAAGCATCCGCCGCGAACGAACCATCCGTTTTGACCAGAATCGCATCCCCATCTTCCGCGACATACGCCTGGTTACCTGTAGCAACCAGTTGGCTTTCGCCCACGACCCTACTTCCGAAGATATCCACAGCGTCACCCTTGTCCACCGGCGTCACCTGCTCATAGACACGACATTCAGGCAAGTCAACAGACGGACCCTGGCGCGAGGCTTCATTGGGGCACACTTCGGCAGCCTGCGCACTACCCGCAAGAACCCCTACAAACCCCACTACGAGCAACGCCGCCATCAAACCCATCAAAACCGCGAACCGCGCGAACTCCGCCCGGCGCACCCCACCCACGAACACAGAACAGACGCCATCCAACCGCGCCCGATCGACCTCGCCTCCCCACTCCCTCATCTCATCTCCCATCCCTAGCTCCGTTGAAGACACAAGACCAAGAACCACTCACCCGCGACATCCATACCAGTCGGAGTGAGGCCGACTCACGCCGGCCCCACCCCAATACTCAACGACAATCAAACACTGCTATTTGGAGACTCGAAGCGCCCGGCCGCTCGCCAGTAATATGGCGATACTCCCCGACACATTACCGGTTTCTTTCCCTGTGCCCGTACAATTCGCCTTGGGTTTATTCGGGTTAATGAAATTAGCTAATACTAATAACGCAGCGAGATTACCGGGAGTATTCTTATTTTCCAGGACCACTAACCCCGGTCCGGTACATACGTTTGTTTCGTTTTTACCGAGAACTTTACAAGTCACTTCCCAGCCAGGTTCGCCGTTTCCGCCATTTCTGATCGTGTCGTGTATTGTGCCTTCGGTTTCCTTCAATTCCGAATTCCACGGCAGATTTCTCGCTACGGCACCGCCTGATCCTTCGATTTTTTCGCAGTTCGTGCCTGGTTCGCATTTGTCTGTTGTAACGGTCGTGGTCTGATCTGTACCGTTAGGGCCAATCCACCCTGTGTCTAACCCTGAGCACTTGACTTCGACCTCGCCGATGATAGATTTGGCTTCTAGTTTCAGCGACCCCGCGGTTCTGGTCGCTTCCGTAGTTTTGGGTTCGCTCCATTCCCATTTACCACTTGCTTCTGCTTTGGAGCATTGTTCGCTACTCCACTTCGTAGCCGTGCTTTCTGTATGTGATGGTAAGCACACTAACCAGTGCGGTGCTGCCGAAGCGGTCCCCGCCGCGACCATGCTCATCACGAACACGGCCGCGAGGCAGAACCCCGCGATACGTATGAACCTCATAGTCTACAACTCCTTGTATCTCGATTTGAATGTTGGTCTGATGATTGGTTGATGTTGGTTGAGGTTTGGTCCAGATCCGACTTTGTAACTGACTGTCACAATCTCTTCTCGATCCATTCGAGCGCTATCGCGATCGTTGGTTCGATTCGAGTACAGCACAATTCTACGAGCTCTTCAAGGGAATTGGAAGGACTGTCTCTGACTCGCCGGACCAGCTCCACCATCGAGGCTCGATCGAAGGCTGCAGGTACAACCATACACGACCGTCCAGAGAGATGGAAGACCCAAACGTCTCGACCGCCCAAACCGCCCTAACGGGCGAGAAAACCGCATCCGAGGAATGTTTCCGACCGGGCCACCAGAGGCGCCCGACGAACGACTACGCGTGCGCCGCAGCGCGCTCCCCGCCGGCCTGCTCCACGACCTTCTGGGCCAGGTGGGCAGGGAGCTCCTCGTAGCGCAGGAGCTCCATCGTGTAGTCGCCCTGCCCGCCCGTGATCGAACGCGGGTCGGGGGCATAGCTGAGCATCTCGGACATCGGGACCTCCGCCCTGATCTCCGTCACCGCGCCGGACGGCTCCATCCCCTGGGGGCGCCCGCGGCGGCTGTTGAGATCGCCGATCACGTCTCCCACTGAGGACTCCGGGACCGAGACCGTGACCAGCATCACCGGCTCCAACAGCACCGGCTCAGCCTGCTCGAGCGCCTGGCGCATCGCCGCCGCACCCGCCAGCTTGAAGGCGATCTCCGAGGAGTCCGGCGACAGGGCGTGCAGGCCCGTCGCACCCTCGGCCTGACGAAGCTTCTTGTGGGGTCGTTGACGATCGAGCGGGGGGATCGGATCGAATCCTCCCCAGGTTGAACGGGCCCGCCATCTCCGTACCGGTTGGTTGAGGCTCGCGCCGACCTCAACCCAACACTCAACGACGATCAAACACTGCTATTTGGAGACTCGAAGCGCCCGGCCGCTCGCCAGTAATATCGCTAAACTCCCCGACACGTTACCGGTTCCACTCCCGGTTGATGTACAGTTCGCCTTGGGTTTGTTCGGGTTAATATAGTTAGCTAATACTAATAACGCAGCGAGATTACCTGGGGTATTCTTGTTTTCCAGGACCACTAATCCTGCTTCGCTGGTACATAGGTTCGTTTCGACTTTACCGAGAACCCTACAAGTTAATTCCCATCCGGGTTCGCCGTGTCCACTACTTCTGATCGCGTCGTGTATCAAGCCTTCAGTTTCCTTCAATTCCGTATTCCAGGGCAGATGCACCGCCGAGAAAGTACCTTCGATTTTTTCGCAGTTTTCACCTGGTTCGCATTTATTTGTTGTAACGGTCGTGATCTGATCTGTACCGTTAGGGCCAATCCACCCTGTCTCGGTCCCTGAGCACTTGACTACGACCTCGCCGATAATAGATTTAGCTTCCAGTTTCAGCGACCCCTGGATTCTGGTCGCTTCCGTGGTTTTGGGTTCGCTCCATTCCCATGAACCACCCGATGATGCGGTGGTGCATTGTTCGGTACTCCACTTCGTGGTCGTAGTACCGGTATGTGATGGTAAGCACACTAACCAGTGTGGTGCTGCTGAAGCGGTCCCTGCTGCGACCATGCTCATCACGAACACGGCCGCGAGGCAGAGACCCCGCGATACGTATGGACCTCATTGTCTACAACTCCTTATATCTCGATTTGATCTTGGTCTTATTGGTTGGTTGATGTTGGTTTGAGTTTGGATCCAGCTCCGACTTTGTAGCTGAACGTCACAATCCCTTATCGAGCCACCGTGCTAGTCGAGGCTCGATTCGAGCTTGCAGGCACAACCGTACACGATCGTCAGGGAAATGGGAGAGGGAACCCTCTCGATCGCCCAAACCTCCCCAGACGGCCGAAGAAGGCGCTTCCTCAGAATGTCTCCAACCCGGCCACCGGCGGCGCCCAGCCGCCGCCCGCAGAGCACCCTCCGCACCCAAAAACTGGCTCCAGTATTGGCGATGCACGACTACGCGCCCCAGTCAAGCAAACCCGGGCGCGTCTTGCCCGGGCTCCCCTTGGGCTCCTCCGCGGGTTTGCTGCGCAGGATCCCGCTCGTGTTTCCGATCCTCTCGGGCCGCTACTGCCGGGTGGCCGGAGGCATCGCAGCCTCCGGCTCCCACAGATCCGCACGTGAGCCTCTCGACTCATACGGCTCGTGTCGTCCAGCTTTATAGGGTTGGCGCACAGTGCCTCCAATGCACGAATAGCTCGGGTTCCCTTGTATGGACCCCTCGCAACCACGTCCGCGCTCGAGGACCACTGCGCTCCAGTCGTTTGTACTTCCACCTCGCCCATCGCACCAGATGGCGGTCCATGCGACGGCAGAGTGGGGCGACCGCGCTCGGGTAGAACGCGGTGTAATACGCAAGCCAACCCCCAATGACGGGGTTGACCTCCTTTGCGAGGCCATTGAGAGTCCAGGTCGTGTGCCTGTGAAGCCGCCATGACGCTGCCCGGCGGCTCATTTCGCTCAGCTTCCCCGGAGATACAGCCGGAAGGAAGCTTGTAAAGGCAACCCCCCGTCTCTTGTTCACTGCTTTCCGGGGCCTGAACGCATAACCGCAGAACGTGAACGAGACGTGCTCGTATGTTCCCCGGCGATTGCTGTCCTTGCAATGTGAAGTAGGCGAGAGGCGCGCCACCGATATCCCACCCAGCGATCTCAACGGCTGGGCATCCTCGGCACGACTCCTCTCACCCCTTCCCAAACCGTGCATGAGGTTTTCCCTCACACGGCTTTCCCCCAGGCAGTCGACCGACGGCATTCCGCTTGCCACAGCGTTGGCTATCGGCCCAAGCGACCTACGAGGCTCCTCGGCTCTTACGAGCCTTGGCCGTTGCTTGATCGCGCACCTGGCTAGAGGCCCTTCGCTACGACGGGTTATGTTGTCCACGCCGATCATCGCTACTACTGCCTCCTCCGACTTCCGCTCAGCGCTCCACCACTTCCCGGTACTTCCGGTTATAGGTATCGCCACTTCCCGGAGCGCCCCAGACTGGCAACCTGGGGCCGTGAATGCCGGGGCCGAGACGGATCTCTCACGTTCCGTGCTGAACTGTGCATACGTTCCGATCCCAATACGCCGGCGGGTTCCTCGGTGCTGCAACTCCAAGGTCTTCGCACCTTCCCTGGCCTTCGCCCATCGTATAGAGGCTCGGCTCCCGCTCCTTCCCGCTCTCGCGGGGACCATATCGACGCTTACGCAGGATTCCTCATCGTACGGACCGCATGCTTGCTCGCCGCCCAAAACGGCGACTTTGTCATGGGGCTTCGACAGTCGGGTCTCCCCTTCCACCGCCCACCAACTACGCGGCTGCTTGGTCATTACCGCGACCGGCCTCTCACCGGCAAGCTCAACATAGCTTCGTGATACACATACGATCTTGGTCTTCTCGGGATGAAGCTCCAACCCGACTTCGACCAGCCGGCGTGCGAGCGCCTCCCGCAACTCACGGGCATGGCTCTCGCTGACACAATGGATCACCACATCGTCCGCAAAGCGCTCGAACTGTACGGCCGGGAACTCCCGCACCATCCAAGCATCGAACCCGTAATGCAGAAATAGATTGGCGATCAGCGGCGAAATCGGAGACCCCTGCGGAGTCCCCTTCTCCCTCGGCACGAGACTGCCGTCAGGCATTAACATCGGGGCTTTCAACCAGCGCTCCACATACAACAGGACCCACTTCTGGTCCGTGTGGCGCGCCAAGGCCTTCAACGTCAAATCCCAAGGAACAGAGTCAAAGAATTTCCGGATGTCAACATCGAGCACCCAGTCCTTCCTAAAACCCCGCTCCCGGCAAACCGCGACCGCTTCGAGGGGCGAGCGTCCGGGACGATAGCCGTAGGAGTCATCGTGGAACACTTGCTCCACGCTGGGCTCCAACGCCATAGCCGCCGCCGTCTGAGCGACCCTGTCAACGATATTTGGTATGCCTAGCCGTCTCGAACCTTTCTTCTTCGGGATATCCACCGCCCGGACCGGCCCGGGGAAATACGACCCCGACGACATGCGATTCCACAGCTTGAAGAGGGTCCCCGAGAGATCCTCCTCGAACTGCTCGATCGTCACACCGTCGGCCCCAGCCGACCCGCCTTTCTCTCTCACCTTCAACCACGCATCCCACACCAGTTGCTTGGGGATGACATATGACTTTCCCTTCAGCTTTGGCTCAAGCATGTGCTTCCTGCCTTGCGGTTGAGCACACACTCAAACCAGGACGACCCCGCCCCTTGGCTCCACCCCCGCTGCGATACGCGGAAGCTTCACAGCTACTACGAGCGAGTCCGCCGACGCTCCCGGCGACGGTACTCTGCTCCTCACGGATTCTGCCGCTTGGAGTCCTTCCTCTCGCCACCAAACCATCAGTGGCAGTTTCCGGGTACGTCTTCACACGTTCCATAGAAGCGCCTCGGTCGGGTTCATGCTGCCTATATGCCGGATGCCGCCTGGTCAGTAAACGGGTGACCCCCAGGCTCCTCCCAGGGCAAGAAAACGACCCTGGTTTCGACATCGTCTTAGACACTTTCGACACGTCAACGGCAGAGGACATACTGCGTCCATCGCTCATCTCCCCGACCCACACCTGCCGCGCTCTAGTCGCGACTTTTCCCACGACGCTCACCACGACGGTCTTCAGCCAACGCAGCTATGGGCGGTTTAGTACCTCCCCCCGAAGGGCGGTCCTGGAGGGCCGTACAACCTCCATCACTTCTACAGCGCCGCAATCGGCAAGACCACCATCAAACATGCTTCCTCTTGCCTTTCGCGTTCGTGTTCACAATTTTCTTGTGTGCCTTGTGTGTCCGGTGGTGTGTGTGGGTGGTTTTGTGTGGGCACCCGGTGGTCGTGATGGGTGTGCTCTGGTGGATGATGCCGCCGTCCTGGGCGAGGAATTCGGTGGGCATCGCGAGCTTGGCGGTGCAGAGGTTCCCGTGGGCTGCCAGGGCGGAGTACGGGCCCTCGGGGAGCGCGAGCTCGAAGGTGTAGACCGGGACGTCGGGAACCGACTTGAACGTGCTGCTCGTGATCCCGTGCTTGCTGATGAACGTCGAGCCGACGAGGTCGACTGTGACGCCGTAGCCCTGCAGGACGACGATCAGGCTGGGAAATGCTTCGCCGCCGTGCGATACGAAGTAGGCTGGGCCTTCCAGGGGGACCGGCAGGATCGGCGTGACGGCCTTCGCGTGCCCGACGACCGATGCGGCGGGGCAACGGGCGGGGTTCGCTTCGAACGTCGCGGCGGCGCACGCTTTCTGCAGCGTCTTCAGGCGGGAGGGCAGCTGGCGGGGGAGTTCGACTTTGACTCTCGCGATGTTCGACTGGCTGGATGCCTGGTTGGCGCCCAGCGGGCCGGTCGGGTAGACGAGCTTCGCGTCGAGGCTCGCACCGTTCGCCCGGGAGGTCTTCCCCGACGTCGAGACTTTGAAATCGGGTTTGAACTTCAAGCTGCGACACGAACCGACCTGGAAATGACTGGAGATCTGAGCGCTCGCGCCTTCGGTGCTCGTCGCTGTGCCGCTGAAGGCCATCGTGCTGCATCTCGTCGGGTTGAACATGAACCCGGGACGGTCGATCACCGCGTCGATCGACCGCAGATCGGAGGGGACCCCGTCGACGATCGACGGCAACGGGCTCGTCGTGACGGTCAACTGCGAGGTATAGCGGTCAACTTCGATCCTCGCGCGCGTCACAATCGTGCCAAGGTTGAACGGGCCGACGACCAGCGGCACCACGATCGACAGGCCATACGGGGCACCCCCATAGCCCCCGGTGAGATAGATCGGCGCGGGGGGGGACCCGGGCTGCGGCACGACCAGCGGATAGGGCCCGGGGCCTGCCTCCACGACCGTGTGCCCGATCTGCGAGGCTGCGGGGCACGTCCCGTCGGCTGCCTGCGGTTCGCCGCACAACGGGACCTTGCTGATCATCCCCAACAGGCCCTCCGGGGTCTTGAACTGCAACGTCGAGATCCGCTGCTGCCCATCACCCCGCGTCAGCAGAAGCGAGAAGTCCGTGAACCCACCCGCCTGGTCGGTCGTCGACCCCGCGTCCAGCGAGGGGGCGAACGGCGCCGGGGAGGACGGGCACGCAGACCCCCCCGGGCCTTCGCTGAGCGCGAAGCTGCTCGACGGGAACACTTCGCTCACGAACGGCGTGCTCCACGGCACAAAATCCGTGCTCGTCGTATACACCCCGCACTGCACCGGGGTCGCGAGCGCTGCCTGCGCGCCACCGCTGAAGGACAGCTTCAGGTCGCTGAACGGCAGCTGCGGTGTCCCCTTGAACGTCGTCGTGAGCCGCCCCGTCGTTTCGTTCAGGCGGACGTCCCCAACGAACTTCACGTAGATCCCGTCCTGTGGGTCTTCCGGGGCGACGAGCAGCTTCAGGTCGGGGGGGTTGGACTGCAGCACGTACACGTTGCCTTCCAGCTTGTTCTTCAGCACAGGCGTCTGGACCGCGACCTGCCCGACCTTCGAGTCCAACGGGCACGACGGCGGGCCTTCTTCGTCCAACCGAGCTTGCGCTTCCTGGCACGCGCCGAGCCCCGCGGCCTGCCCCGGGTTGACCACCACGCCTTCCGGGAGGGTCACCGTCGTGTCCTGGATATCGGACTCCGAGTTCGCACCAGAGTTGACGAGGCCTTCCTGGCCCATCTTCACTTCGAACGTCAAGCCCGCCGGGGTATCCGCACGCACAGTATCCGGCGAGACCGCGACCGCCGGCGCGAATTCCAGCGGGCTGCAACCCGTGAACGGGCCGATACTCGAAGGCACATTGACCTCCCGGCCCGGTTCTTCCCACGAGTTCACACTGAACACGGCCTGCAACGGTTCCGCGGTGCAATCCGTCGGGCTCGTCAGATACGGCACCGCGGGATTCGTCACCGGCTGACCCTCCGGGGCTTCTTCCAGCGTAACCGGGTTCGCCTCCCCCCTCGTTTCATTCACATAAAAACAATCTCCTGCTTCTTCGCATTTGAGTCCTCGCATCAGATCGTGCTGGGATTCCGCCGGGACACCCCACACGGTAAACGAGGTACCATCGATCGCTATCGAACTGTCCTGGATTTTCGTGAAGTTCGTGCGCACCGCATAATCACCAGGCGTCAGCGAGATCGTGCCCTGGATGCCAAACCTTTCGATGACCGTGAAGCCAAGCTTGGCGATTTCACCAGGGTTAGTCGTCAGATTCAACAACGGCCGCACAAAAGTACCCCGCAAAGCACCAAGATTCCAATAAACAATCACCGACCCGACGACCGCGCTCAACGAGCAGTGCAGCGCGCCGTCGCTCTCTTCGCTGAAACCCGCGATCGGGCACTTCGGGGTATCCGCGAGATCACCAACGAACCCCGGCGGCAAAGTCGCACCGGCTTCCCTCACATTACCCGAGAACAACCCTTCACTCACACTATTGAACTCGAACGTCGTCGTCAGGTCGGGGTGAGCGCCAGCCTGAGTACTCGACAACGCGCTCACCGTCGAACCAGGAGCAATACCAAACACAGCCGCAGAAGAACTGATCACAGTCGGCGTCTCCCGGCTGGCTTCCACCCCGCCCCCACCCGACACCGTCACCATATTCGTCACACTCGACCACTCCCGAACACCGCCTTCCACTTCTACAGGAACCTTCATTTCAAGAACATTACCAACCCCAACAACACCCGAAAACACACACGTCAAACCCACACAGCTCATCGGCGCCGCAGTCTCAAAATACAACCCCGAAACAGGTTCAGCGCCAGCCCTCAAACCCACCGGCAGCACATCCGACACACTCACCGCTTCACCATCACTCGGACCACCACCAGTATTCTGCACACGCACCGTATAAAAACCCGAACCCCCAGGCGCCAAATTCGTCGGAGTAGAAAACCCAGTCACCGTCCACTGCGGAACCCCCCCAACACCCAACGCACCCACCGGCACACACAACACCACCAACACACACGACACCCCGACCAACGACACACACCGCTTACACATAACTACTTCCTCTCTTTAACCGAACGCTTAACACGCTTCTTGACCTTTACACACCTACCACGCCTCCTCACAAACCCCGACCTACACTTCTTCTTCGGGACCGTTTCCACCGCTGCTTCGGACGGCGAGAAGTTCCCCACACCATCAAACGTCACACTCGCAGGCGTCGCGAACACCGGTGGCGCCGCCGGCACACCCTGACACCCCGTACCCGTACACGCAGGCGGCACAACACCCACAAACCCACCACCCACACGCGCATCATAAATATCCGCCGCCTGATCAGTATCCGCCGCAGACAACTGAGCATGCGTCACAAAAAACACATTATTCCCATCCGCACTCGAACCAAGCAAAAACGCGTCACCCGGATCACTCGGCGAACTAATCAACGAAATCACACCACCATGCCACTCATACACATGATTCCGACCCGGCAAAGCCTGCGGCACCAACACATTCGCCGATTCAAAAAACACCTGTTCGCCATCTTCAGACACCGGACGCGGCGGCCCAACCCCCGCAGATTCAAAGTGAGTACGCGCGAAATACGCACCATCCACCGGATTCACCCCCCCACACGACACACACACCAAACCACCCGACGCCGCATCATAACGAAACAACTCATAACACCCTTCAGGCGCTAGTATACCAGTGTAGTTGTTCGGGCATTTCGGTCCCGGAGCGTGAGTATTGTCAAACTCGGTCAACGGAAGTGCAGTCCCAAACACCAAAAACTGCCCATCCCCCGTCGTATACCACTCCTTTACGTCGGTTACACCGTCGCCTTCGGTACCTTCGGATCCACCGAATTCAGCGGAATCCCATTCCGAAACCTGACCAAATTTTCCCGGGTAGTCGTATTTGTTGAGTTTGGTGATGTATGTCGTTTCTCCGGTGAGGGTGTCGTAGCGGTACAGGTTGACCGGGTACTCGCCGACGAAGCTTTCCGCTTTTCCGGGCGGGTATTGCGACGCTCCGCTGGCGAGGTTGCCATACGCGCTGAAATACACCGTCGCGCCGTCGCTGGAGACTGCTGTGACGTTCTCGACGTCGCCTTCGAGCGTTTCCGACGGCCCTCCAGAGATGAGCGTCAGCGCTTTTTCCCCTTCGCGAGGTTCCATGTTGTACTCATACAACTCGGGGGTGTGCCCCACGTCGCCTTCCACGGCGCCCTTGGTCAGCTCCATCTTCGTCATGAAGAACACCTTCGACCCGTCCGCAGACGCGCCCACGAACACCGACAGCAACAGTGGGTTTTCCGTCGTGCCGACTTTCACGCCCGCTTCAGGCGCCGAGATCTCAACCGTCCTCGAGACCGTCTTCGCGCAGATACAGACTCAGGCGGGTTTTCCTGCGGGCTCCCGGGGTTCCAACAACCCACACCGCTCGCTTCCGGCTCCGGGGCCGTGAAAAAGATCCGCGAGCCATCACTCGAGACCGCGCTGTACTCTTTACCTTTATGTCCGAAGAGGCTCCCCCCCTGTCCGAGGGTCGCACCGCAGGGCATCGCCCGGCCTTCGACGTTGACGTCGACGAGCCTGCAACTCGACGTCCCAGGAGCGCATTCCCCGCCGCCGGCCGTTTCGTAGATCGCTTCGGTCCCCGTGTCCTGACCTCCCGCGCCCGCCGCCAGCGAATGATTCTCGCCCTCCAATACCACACGACTCAAATTTTCAGAGCTCCCAACCATTTCGACCTGTTCTTCACTGTTCATCGTGGCGGACCCGCTGAGCGAGAACAACGGCGCATACGGGCCCCCCACAGGACCAGCCAACTCCAACTCCATCCGCCGATAGGCGGATTCCTCGCCGTTCCGCAACTCGCTGAGCGTCCCAACTTCATCATTGAAACCAACCGCGGAGAGATCCCGAGGATCAAACACAAATTCAGGTTTTTCTCCGACCTCCTGAGACGCCGCGATCGACGGCGCCAGAACATTCATACCCCACCCTCCAGACCCCGCGCGAGAAAACATACGCCGACGCGGCGGCAGAAGCATCCGCCGCGAACGAACCACTCGTTTTGACCAGAATCGCATCCCCATCTTCCGCGACATACGCCTGGTTACCCGGACCAACGGCGATCCCTTCATTGCCCCCCCCGGCTACGCGGCTGAAGATGTCGACAGCGTCGCCCTTGTCCACCGGCGTCACCTGCTCATAGACACGACATTCAGGCAAGTTCACAGAGGGACCCTGGCGCGAGGCTTCATTGGGACACACTTCGGCAGCCCACGCACTCCCCACAGGAACCCCCACAAACCCCACCACGAGCAACGCCGCCATCAACCCCACCAGAGCCACGAACCACGCAAACTCCACCCGGCGCACCCCACCCACAAACACAGAACAGACATCACCCAACCGCACCCGATCGACTCCGCCTCCCCACTCCCTCATCTCATCTCCCATCCCTAGCTCCGTTGAAGATACAAGACCAGAACCTCTCACCGCGAACACCCATACCAGTCGGAGTGAGGCCGACCCACGCCGGCCCCACCCCAACACTCAACGACAATCAAACACTGCTATTTGGAGGCTCGAAGAGCCCAACCACTCGCCAGTAATATCGCGATACTCCCCGACACATTACCGGTTTCTTTCCCGGTGCTCGTACAGTTCGCCTTAGGTTTATTCGGGTTAATGAAATTAGCTAACACTAATAACGCAGCCAGATTACCCGGAGTATTCTTATTTTCCAGAACCACTAACCCCGGTCCGGTACATACGTTTGTTGCAACTACACCGAAGGCCCTACAAGTCACCGTATAGCCAGGTTCGCCGTTTCCGCCATTTCTGATCGTATCGTGTAGCAAACCTTCGGTTTCCTTTATTTCTGAATTCCACGGCAGATTCACTGCTGTGGCACCACTTTCGAGTTTTTCGCAGTTTTCACCTGCTTCGCATTTTTCTGTTTTAACGGTCGTGGTCTGATCTGTCCCATTAGGGCCAATCCATCCTGTGTCGGTCCCTGAGCACTTGACTACGACCTCACCGAGGGCAGTTTTGGATTCTAGTTTCAGTGACCCCTGGGTTCTGGTCGCTTCCGTCGTTTTGGGTTCACTCCATTCCCATTTACCACCGGCTTCTGCTTTTTCGCATTGATGGTTTGACCACTTCGTAGCCGTACTGTTTTCATGAGATGGTAAACACACTAACCAGTGTGGTGCTGCCGAAGCGGTCCCCGCTGCGACCATGCTCATCACGAACACGGCCGCGAGGCAGAGACCCCGCGATACGTATGAACCTCATTGTCTACAACTCCTTTGTATCTCGATTTGGATGTTCGTCTGATGATTCGTTGATGTTGGTTGAGGTTTGGTCCAGATCCGACTTTGTAACTGACTGTCACAATCTCTTCTCGATCCATTCGAGCGCTATCGCGATCGTTGGTTCGATTCGAGTACAGCACAATTCTACGAGCTCTTCAAGGGAATTGGAAGGACTGTCTCTGACTCGCCGGACCAGCTCCACCATCGAGGCTCGATCGAAGGCTGCAGGTACAACCATACACGACCGTCCAGAGAGATGGAAGACCCAAACGTCTCGACCGCCCAAACCGCCCTAACGGGCGAGAAAACTGCATCCGAGGAATGTTTCCGACCGGGCCGCCGGAGGCGCCCGGCGAACGACTACGCGTGCGCCGCAGCGCGCTCCCCGCCGGCCTGCTCCACGACCTTCTGGGCCAGGTGGGCAGGGAGCTCCTCGTAGCGCAGGAGCTCCATCGTGTAGTCGCCCTGGCCGCCCGTGATCGAGCGCAGGTCGGGGGCGTAGCTGAGCATCTCGGACATCGGGACCTCCGCCCTGATCTCCGTCACCGCGCCCGCCGGCTCCATCCCCTGGGGGCGCCCACGACGGCTGTTCAGGTCGCCGATCACGTCTCCCACTGAGGACTCCGGGACCGAGACCGTGACCAGCATGACCGGCTCCAACAGCACCGGGTCGGCCTGCTCGAGCGCCTGGCGCATCGCCGCCGCACCCGCCAGCTTGAAAGCGATCTCCGAAGAGTCCACCGTGTGGTAGGAGCCGTCGAAGAGCCGCACGCGCACGCCCTTCACCGGGAAGCCCGCCAGCACACCCGCGTCCATCGCCTCGCGCACCCCCTTCTCGACCGCGGGGATGAACGAGCTCGGGATCACACCGCCCTTGATCTGGTTGACGAACTCGAACTCGGGCAGCGCGGCGTCCGGCGAGCTCGCGGCGTCCTTCAGCGGCTCGATCTCGATATGGCAGTCCCCGAACTGGCCGCGGCCACCGGACTGCTTCCTGTGGCGCCCGTGCGCCTTCGCGGTGCCGCGGATCGTCTCCCGGTAGGGCACCCGCGGCGGCTTCAGCGAGACCTCGACCCCGAAGCGCCGGCGCAGGCGGTCCACTACCACCTCGACGTGTACCTGCGAGAGGCCCGCCACGATCTGCTCTCCCGTCTGCGCGTCGCGGTGCAGGTCGATCGTGGGGTCCTCCTCCTGCAGGCGGCGCAGCGAGGCGAACACCTTCTCCTCCTCCCCCCTGCTCTGCGCCTCGATCGCGAACGCCATCACCGGCGCCGGCAGCTTCAGAGCGGGCAGCTCGACCGGCTCGTCCCGCGCGGCCAGCCAATCCCCCGAGCGGGTCTCCTTGAGCTTCGCCACCGCCCCGACGTCCCCCGGGCCGAGCTCCTCGACGTGTACGACCTCCCTGCCCGCGAACGTGAGCAGCTGGCCGATCCGCTCCCTGACGTGGGCGCGGGTGTTCACCACATGGCTGTCGTGGCGCACCGTCCCCTGGTAGACCCGCAGCAGGTTGACCCTCCCCGCGAACGGGTCCGCGCGAGTCTTGAAGACGAACGCAAACAGCTCCCGGTCCTCCAGCGGCTCGAGCTCCACTTCCCCCGCTTTCAGCGCCCCGTGCTTGACGGGGGAGGGCAGATCCTCGACGATCGCGTCCAGCAGACGCGTCGTGCCGAGGTTCCCGGTCGCGACCCCGCACACCACCGGGAAGATGCGCCCGTGGTTGGTGCCCTCCTTCAGCGCCCCCACGATCTCCTCGTGGAAGATCTCCTCGCCCTCCAGGTAGCGCTCCATCAACGCGTCGGAGACCTCCGCCACCTCGTCCATCAGCTTCTCGCGGTACTCCTGCGCCTGCTGCGAGTACTCCTCGGGGATCGCGACCTCCGTCCACCCCCGCCGCTGCGCGGAGTCCTGGCGGAAGGCCCGCATGTCCACCAGGTCGATCACCCCGCGCAACTCGTGCTCGGCGCCCCACGGGATCTCCGTCGCGACCACGTGCCGGCCGAAGGCCCCCTTCAACTGCTCGAGCGTCCGGAAGAAGTCGGCGCGCTCGCGGTCGAGCATGTTCACGAACACCATCCGCGCGGCGTCCTGCGCGGCCGCGCGCTCCCACAGGCGGGCGGTGGAGACCTCGACCCCCATCACCGCGTTGACCACGAACACCGCCGACTCGCAGACCCGCAGCGCCCCCACCGCGTCGGCGACGAAGCTCGGCTCCCCCGGGGTGTCCAGCAGGTTGATCTTGCGCTCGGCCCACTCGAAGGAGCTCAGCGCGGTGGAGATCGACATCTGCCGCGCCTGCTCGTCGGGGTCGGCGTCGGAGACCGTGTTGCCGTCCACGACCGACCCCAGGCGGCTCGTGACCCCCGCCTCGAACAGCAGCGCCTCGTGCAGCGACGTCTTCCCCGCGCCGCGGTGTCCGACGAGGGCGACGTTGCGAATCCTGTCCGCCGGCGTGTGCATCTAATCGAAAGTATCGCCCTGCATTCTCGAGCGCAAGCGCAGCACCGCCTTCGTGTGCAGCTGGGAGATGCGCGACTCCGTCACGCCCAGCACCTCACCGATCTCCCTGAGCGTGAGGTTCTCGTAGTAGTACAGCGCGATCACCAGCTTCTCCCGCTCGGGCAGGCGCGCGATCGCGTCCGCGATGCGGTCCTTCATGTCCCCCACGTCCAGCGACCGCGCCGGGTCCGGGGCGCCCGGGTCCTCGATGGTGTCCATCAGCGACACCTGGTCGCCGCTCGAGTCCGACACGCTCCACAGCTCGTCGAGCGCCGCGATCGAGGAGTGGGAGATCGCCAGCAGCGACTCCTGCAGTTCCTCCTCGGTGATCTGCAGCTCGCCCGCGAGCTCTGCGTCGGTTGCCGCGCGCTGCAGGCGGTGCTCGAGCTTCGCGTTGGCGCGCTCGATCTCACGCGCGCGGGCGCGCACGCTGCGGGGCACCCAGTCCATCGCGCGCAGCTCGTCGATGATCGCGCCCTTGATGCGCGTGATCGCGTACGTCTCGAACTTGATCTCGCGCGAGGGGTCGAAGCGCTCGATCGCCGAGATCAGGCCCACGAGGCCGTAGGAGATCAGGTCCGCCTCCTCCACGTGCGGGGGCAGACCGGCCGCGGTGCGGCCCGCCACGTACTTGACCAGCGGCGAGTACGCCACGACCAAGCGCTCCCGCGCCCGCCGGTCACCCTCGGACTTGTAGCGCTTCCACAGGTCGCGAAGCTCGACCGTCTTGACGTTGGTCTCCAGGATCTACTCCGCTTTCACGCTCGAGGGTGGCTGCGCGCATACGCGCTTTTCAACCTGGCGGACTCTACCCGAGTGTAAACCTGCGTGGTCGAGACGCTGGCGTGACCCAGCAGCTCCTGGATGCTCCGCAGGTCCGCCCCGCCGTCCAGCAGGTGCGTCGCGAAGCTGTGGCGCAGCGCGTGCGGGGAGGCTCCGCCCCCCACTCCGGCGCGCGCCGTCCACAGCCGCAGGCGCCTGCGCACGTCGCTCGTGCTCAGGGGTCGGCCCGACTTGCTCAGGAACAGCGCACTCGCGGCCCGGGCGCGCCCCCGCTCCGCCTCCAGGTAGTCCCGCAGCGCCTGCAGCGCCACCTCGCCCACCGGCACGTAGCGCGTCTTGGCGCCCTTGCCCTCCACCCGCAGCTGCTCCCCGTCGTAGTCCACGTCGGTGCTCCGCAGTGTCACGACCTCCTCCACGCGCAGGCCGCAGGCGTAGGCCAGCTCGAACATCGCCCGGTCGCGCAGCTGGAGGGTGCTACCGGCGGGAATGCTCTCCAGCAGCGCCCCCACCTCGCCCGCCTTCAGCACCCGCGGCAGGCGCGCGGGCTGGCGCGGGGTCCCGACCAGGTCCGCGGGGTTGCCCCCGATCAGCCCGTGCTCGCGTTGACTCGAGAACAGCGACCGCACCGCCGCGAGCTTGCGCGCCGTGCTCGCCGGCGCCGCGCCCCCCTGCGAGAGCCGCGCCACGTAACGGCGCACCTCGCGCGGGCCCACTTCCCCCGGCGCCACTCCTGCCGCGCTCGCCCACCGCGCGAACTGCCGCAGATCCGCTCCGTACGCCCGGCGCGTGCGCTCCGCCGCGTTGCGGCGGCGCAGATCCTCGTCCAGCAGCGCCACCGCCGCCGCCCACGCCTCCCCCTCCCCGGCCCTCCCGTCCGCCGCAGCCATACGCTGCTACTTCGCCGCTCGGGGGGCTATGCCCTGCACGCGGGCGAGCCGCTGAGCACCGGCGCCAGCAGGCGCGCGAGCTCGTGCCAGTCGCGCGCGCAGATCACGTCCTCCTCCTCGCACACCTCCTCGTTCCACGGGTGTACGAGCGTGGCCGCCACGATGCCCCGCTCGAGCGCCCCCACGATGCTCAGCGGGCTGTCGTCGACCAGCAGCTCGATCCGCTCCCGCACACACAGCTCCATACGGTCGGGCGCGCACTGCAGATCATCGAACGGCAGCCCGATCGCCTCCAGCCACGCCGCCGTCGCGCGCCGGCAGCACTCGTCCCGGTGGCTGAAGACCTGTACGAAGTGGCCCCCCTCGTGCCACCCCCGCACCGTCTCGACCGCCCCCGGATAGGGCACGCCCGCGAGAATCCGCTCGTCGCTGTGGCTCTCCCTCACACACAGCTCCAACTGCTCCGCGCGCAGACGCGTGAATCCCCACGTCAGCTGCTCCTCGTAGGGCAGCTCCACGCCGAAGCGCCGCACCGACACCTCCGAGAGGACGTCCCAGTAGTGGTGCAGCGTCGAGTCCATGTCCACCGCGATCCGCACTGCCCGACCCCCGATCCGTTAGCTTTACTCTTCTAACACAACGCACGGACGGCTCGATGTGGTCCGCAGCGTGCGCGATATTCTGACGTGGGCCCTCTTATGGATGATCGTTTGTCAAGTGCCCAGCACCGGATGCCCGCGGCTGGGGCGGGCATCCTTGTCGGTCAAGGGGGCGGCGGGTCTGGCGGATGCGCGACGCGCGGTCAGACTCTTATGCGCGGGTTGGGTACCGCAGGACCGTATTTCGTCGTGAGAGCCCGCTGTCTAAAATCGGGCGTGGCTGCTGGTGGCAGTTGCTCATAGGGCCATCGCGGATGCTCTCGCGCGTGGTGGCCGGATTGTTCCCGCCGCCTCCTTGACCGACGTGGTGCTTGAGCGCTCAGTCGGCGTTTGCGATCGCCCAGCAGAACCCGGCGAGTTCGCGGGCGACGGCGACCGCGACGATCGTCCGGCGCTTGCCGCGGTCTGTGTCGAGCCGCCGCCATGTGTGGTGCAGGCGCTGCTGTGCGGCCCAGGAGATCGCGATGACCCGGGGAGGTTGGTCCTCTTGGCGGCGTTTGAGTGCTTGGCCCTTCGCCGGCGCGCGGCGGTAGTGCCAGGCAGCCTCGACCAGCAGTCGGCGTCCGTGACCGGACCCGGACTTCGTGATCGCGCCCTGGCGGCGGGTCTCACCGCTTGAGTGCTCGGAGGGCACCAGGCCGAGATAGCTCATCAGGTGCCCCGGGCGCTCAAAGCGCTCCCAGTCCCCGATCTCGGCGCACAACCCGGCCGCGCTGAGCGTGTCGATCCCGCGCAGAGTACGCAGCCGCGCGACGCTCTGCGCCCACGGCGAGCCGCCCACGAGCTCGCCGATAGTTGACTCCAGCGCGCCGCGGCGCACGAGCAGCGCGTCGATCGCGCCGAGATAGTCGAGCAGCGTGACCTGCGCGCCGCGCTCACCGAGATCGACCTTGCCCAGCCACGCGCGGTGTTGCGTCGTCCACGTCGAAGCGGCCCCGTCGTAACGCACGTCGTGACGCAAAAGCAGCTTGCTCAGGCGGTGGCGCGCGCGCATCAGATCGCCGCGAACGTCCTCACGCGCGCGGACGAGATCCCGTAGTGCCTCTTCATCGCTGCTCGGGACCCGGACCGGGTGCAGCGCGTCGATCATCAACAAGCGCAGCAGCCGCTGCGCGTCACGCTCGTCGGTCTTCACCCGGTCAGAGCTCGGACGCTCGATCTTCCCCGGCGCCGCGATCACACACTCCACCCCGGCGTCCTGCAACGCCCTGGCGAGCGCGAACCCCGTGGGGCCCGCCTCGTACGCCACACGCGTCGGACCCGGCAAGCCAACACAGAACTCCACCACGTCGATAGTCCGCCCTGAGAGCCGCTGTAAACGCAACTCTCCCGACTCGCGATCCATCGTCGCCGCGACCGTCTTGCCCTTATGCACATCCAGCCCAGCCCAACTGCGAACCTTCGCCATGGTCGGCACCTCCATGATTGCGGTCGGGGCCCAGGCCATTCCTGGACCCTCAACCCGCGCACCTCATGCGCGGGTGCCGACCCTCACACCACCAGCGGACGAGAGCGGCCGTCCATACGGTCTAACTTCGATCCAGATGGCGACCCCGTGACCCCTGTGTCCTCACCCTCACCGCGGGCCGCGCCCTCCGCCTATGACCGAAGCCGGGAGACACGCGCCTCCGGCGCTGGCCGATTTGGGGATGCGAGCGGAGCGAGTGTCTCCCCAATCGGTCCCCGTTTCGGCCAGCAGGGACGCTCTCCCTGGATGGACGTCGACTGGCGCGCGCACCAGCACTGGACAATTATAAACGATTCTCCTGTCAACGTGGTCGAGCTGGGCGAGGGACCGCCGGTGCTGTTCGTCCACGGCCTCTCCGGCTCCTGGCCCAACTGGCTGGAGCAGCTGCCGGTGTTCGCTGACAATCACCGGGTCATCGCGCTCGACCTCCCCGGCTTCGGCAAGTCGCCGATGCCCACCGGGGAGATCTCGATCTCCGGCTACGCCCGCACGCTCGACGCGCTGCTCGACGCGCTCGACATCGACGCCGCCGCAGTCGTCGGCAACTCGATGGGCGGCTTCGTCGCCGCCGAGCTCGCGATCAACTTCCCTCAGCGGGTGGAGCGCCTGGTACTGGTGTCCGCCGCCGGCCTCAGCACCTACCGCGACCCCCGCGGCCTGCGCGAACTGCGCCGGATACGTCGAATGGAGCGTCCAATCGCCGCCGTCACCCGCTGGAGCGCCGCCAACGCCGACATCCTCGCCAGCCGGCCCGTGCTGCGCACCGCCGCCCTCGGCGCGATCACGCGCCACGCCGACCGGCTGCCCGCGCCGCTCGCCGCCGAGCAGATCCGCGGAGCCGGCAAGCCCGGTTTTCTCCCGGCGCTGCAGGCCAACCTCGACTACGACTTCCGCCACCGCCTCCCCGAGATCGCCTGCCCCACCCTGATCGTGTGGGGCGCCAACGACCCGGTCGTCACGGTGCGCGACGCCGACGCCTACGCCGAGCTGATCCCGGGCTCGCGCAGCGTGATCCTCCCCGACACCGGACACATGCCCCAGATCGAGCGCCCCGCCGAGCTCAACGCGCTGCTCGCGGAGTTCCTCGGAGAGTAGGCCGAGGCTGTGACCACACCGCGGACGCGGGGCACGGAGGCCACGCGCACACGCGCTTCGGGTGGCGTACCCACCCACGCGGACGATCCCTGAAAATTCCTCTCAGCGGGCCACTGCGCCTTCGGAGGCGCTGCCCACCAGCTTTGCGTACTTCTGGATCGCCACCTCCACGGGTGGGCGGCCACCATTCGAATCGGCGGGCGGGGTGTAGGAGCGCAGCCGCTCGGCGATCTGCTCGTCGGAGAGCTTCACGTCGATGCGGCGCGCGTCCGCGTCGATGCTCACCTCGTCGCCGTCGCGCAGCGCCCCGATCGGGCCGCCCCTGACGGCCTCCGGGGCGATATGGGCCGCCATGAAGCCGTGCGTCGCGCCGGAGAAGCGCCCGTCGGTGATCAGCGCCACCGTCTCCCCCATGCCCTCTCCCACGATTGCGGCGGTGACCGACAGCATCTCGCGCATCCCCGGGCCGCCCGCGGGGCCCTCGCCGCGGATCACCACCACGTCGCCCTCCGCGATCTCCTTCGCGAGCACGGCCGCCATCGCCGCCTCCTCGCCGTCGAACACCCGCGCCGGGCCCGTGTGCCGGCGGCGCTCGTGGCCGGCGAGCTTCACCACGCACCCGTCCGGGGCCACATTGCCGCGCAGGATCGCGAAGCCCCCCGTCGCCTTCAGCGGGTCGGACAGTGGGCGCACCACCTGCTGGCCGGGCGTCTCCCGCGCCGCGGCCGCCTCTTCGCCGATCGTGCGGCCCGTCACCGTGACCGCCTCCTCGCGCAGCACCCCCGCTTCAGCCATGCGCTGCAGCACCAGCGGGATGCCCCCCGCCTCGTACAGGTCCGTCGCGACGTACCGCCCCCCCGGCTGCAGGTCGCACAGCAGCGGCGTGCGCTCGGAGATCGCGTCGAACTCGTCTATCTGGAGGGGCACCCCCGCTTCCCGGGCCACCGCGAGCAGGTGCAGCACCCCGTTGGTCGAGCCGCCGCTCGTCGCGACCGCCGCGATCGCGTTCTCCAGGGCCGCCTTGGTGATGACTTCGCTCGGGCGCAGCCCGCGGCGCAGCACGTCCACCACCAGTTCGCCGCACTCCTTCGCCACCTCCAGCTTGCGCCCGTCCTCCGCCGGCACCATCGCCGAGCCCGCCGGGGAGATGCCGAGCACCTCGAAGGCCATCGCCATCGTGTTCGCCGTGAACTGGCCCGCGCACGCCCCCGCCCCCGGCGAGGCCACCTCCTCCAGTTCGTGCAGTTCCTGCTCGGTGATCTTCCCCGCGGCGTACTCCCCGACCGCCTCGAACACCTGCTGGATCGTCACGTCCCGCCCCCTGTAGCGCCCGGCGCGGATCGAGCCGCCGTAGAGCATCAGGCCCGGGACGTCCAGGCGCGCGAGCGCCATCACCGTCCCCGGGATCGTCTTGTCGCAGCCGGACACGCACACCAGCGCGTCGAAGCAGTGCGCGCTCGCCACCAGCTCGATCGAGTCCGCCACCACCTCGCGCGAGACCAGCGACGCGCGCATCCCCGCGGTGCCCATCGTGATCCCGTCGGAGATCGCGATCGTATTCAGCTCCATCGGCGTTCCCCCCGCGGCGCGGACCCCCTCCTTGACCTTCGCCGCGAGCACCCTGTTGTTGAAGTTGCACGGCATCGTCTCGATCCACGAGTGCGCCACCCCCACGATCGGCTTCGCGAGATCCTCCGCGCTGTAGCCGATCCCGTGCAGGTACGCCCGCGCGGCCGCCCGCTCGGGGCCCTCGGTCAGCGCGCGGCTGCGGTGCTTTACGTCGAAGGGGCTCACAGGGCGAACACTATCCGGCGGCGGCGCGGCTGGACGCGAGGGCATTCACGAGGCGCGCACGCTGCCCAACCCGCGCTCCAGGCGCTCGCGCTCCCACCTCGTCAGGCGCGCCAGATCCTCGCGCACCTGCTGGGGGTCCACCTGGCGGCCCGGGAGGTGCATGTTCGCGTCCGCCACCAGCCGCCGCTCGTCCGCGGTGAGCGCCATCCACTTCGCCAGCACGTCGTCCGCGTCCGGCAGCCGCGCGCTGCCATAGGGACGCGTGTGATCCGGGAACGCCACGCAGTACTCGTTCAGCAGCGCCCCCGTCTGCGGCACGTACGCCACGATCGGACGGTGGGGGTACACCAGGTACGCGTACGGCGCCCCCGGGGGCCCGCCCGCGACCTGCGCGCCGGTGTTTGGGCTCCACACCCGCAGGAACCCGAGGTCGCGGTACATCGCCCACTCCTCCTCGTTCACGCACGAGCGCAGCAGCTCGCGGGCGCGCTGCTCCGCGCGCCGCTCACGGCCCGGGTCGTAGCTCACCTCGGGCACGTGCCACCGGGCGCGCCGGCGAGCGACCGCCTCCTTCACCCGCGGCAGCTCTGCACGCACGCGCGGCAGCGCCAGCTCCCACCCGAGCACCGCCGCCACGATCGCAGCGGCTCCCAGCGCGAGCCACACCGCGGCCTACTCGTGTGCCCCGCCGGCGGCGCGCGGGAAGAAGATCACACGCTCCGCGTCCCTCGGCACATCGGCAAAGCTCCGCACCATCTCCGCCTCGCGCCGGCCGTCCCGGCGCTCGGTCGGCACCGCCGCCCACATGCCGGCGTCGAGCTCCCGGCGGAACGCCTCGATCAGTTCGCGCTCCTGCTCGGGCACCTCGACATCGCCCTCGGCGAGGAGGATCTCGCCATGGCCGGGCTTCATCCGCAGCAGCTTCATCGTCCCTCGATTATGCCACTCCGGAGGTCCTCCAAACCGAGGACATCCACCGGACCGGCTCCCGCGCCGACATCGCGCAGGCCTTTCGCGACCGCCTCCCCCGCGAGCCTGCGCGCCACGCGCGCCGCCTCCAGGGGCGTCCGGCCGATTGCGAGCTGGGCCGCGAGCACGGCAGAGTGGGTGCAGCCCGACCCGTGCGCCGCGCCGTCCTTGTAGCGCTCGCCGGGGATCTCCACCGTTTCGCCCCCGTTCTCTGAGTCGACATACAGATCCACCGCATGTCTCCGATGGCCGCCGGTGAGGACCACGACCCTCGGCCCCCTCGCCAGCACCGCGCGCGCGAGCTCCTCCGCCTCGGCGTCCGTCGGCTCAGCGTCATCCTCCAGGCCGGCGAGCACCCGGGCCTCGGGCAGGTTGGGCGTGAGCACCGTGGCGCGCGGCAGGATGTCCTCGATCAGCGCCTGCTGGGCGTCCTCCTCCAGCAGCCTTGCGCCCGACTCGGCGACCATCACCGGGTCCACCACCACCGGGGTTCCCGCCGGCAGCTCGTCGAGCGCCTGCACCACCGCTCTGATCACCTCGGCTGTTCCCAACATCCCCACCTTGACCGCGTCCACGCCGATGTCCGCGTTGACCGCCCGCACCTGGGCGAGCACTATCTCCGGGGGGACCACGTGGACCGCGGTCACGCCTGTGGTGTTCTGGGCGGTGATTGCTGTTATCGCCGTCATCCCGTACACGCCGCACCGCGCGAACGCCTTCAGGTCGGCCTGGATTCCGGCCCCGCCGCCGGAGTCGGAGCCGGCGATCGTTAGCGCGCGGGAGGTTCTTGCTTGCGGGGTCACGGGTGGTACGAGCCTATGTCTCAGATCGAAGCCGTGTAGACGACGCGGTCATCGAGCTGCTGATCGGCGATAGCGTGGATTGCCCCGCTGGCATCAGCCGTGCGCGTGGATGTCCACAGTCGCCAGCGGGCTGTGAAGCGCGATCGCCTCGAAGTCGCTGTCTTGGTGCAGCACTTCGGCGCCGGCCCTGATCGCCACGGCCGCGATCAGGCAATCCGGCAGCCTGCGGACCGTCCGCCCGGCGCGCCGGCACGTCCGGTAAAGCGCCGCAGCCGCCTCGTGGTCGGACGGCTCCTGCAGCCTCAGCAGCTCGCAGCGGGCGAGCAGGCGCCGCAGGTCGCGGGCGTGGCGCTCATCGCGCGCCCCGGCGAGAACCTCGAGAATCACCACTCCCGTGGTCGCAAGCGGCTCGCCGGCCTCGATCGCCGCCGTGAGCCTCGCATCCGCGGGGCTACCGGTGGCGCGCTGCATCTCGATCCACGCGGAGCTGTCTACGAGGATCACCGCACGCCGGTGTCCTCACGCATCCAGCCGCCCCGCATCTCCTCCAGATCGCCCTCCCACCCGCTGCCGCGCATCGCGAGCGCCTCCTCGCGGCTCATCGGCTCCAGGTCCAGGCGCCGCAGCGCGAGGTCGATTGCCGCGCGCTTGGTGGGCACGCCGTAGCGGCTCATCACACGCTCCACCAGCGCGTCGTCCAACTCCACGTTTGTGCGACTCATGTGTAGAGCATACACCACAGGCAGTCGGCGGCCGTTCACCCCGCGCTGCGCGCCTGCGCCTGCTTGCACAGCTCGGCCAGGCCGATCGCCTGGACCGACGGCGCCAGGCGGTAGCTCTCAGCTCCGGGGTAGACGACCATTGCGCGCTGCGGCGCGAGGTCGGCGAGGGCGGAGTGAAAGCCGCGCTCCAGCGTCGGCGCCAGGCTGCGCTCGAGCTCCACCGCCCACTCCTCGCCGCCGGGCCAGCTGAGGATGAGGTCGACCTCCGCGCCGTGGCTTGTCCGGTAGAAGCTCCCCTGTACTTGCTGCTCGCCGGCCCCGGCCGCCGCGAGCAGATTCTCGATGGCCGTGCCCTCCCAGCTCGGCCCGGCGACCGGGTGCCCGAGCACTGCCTCCTTGTCGGCCAGCCCGAGCAGGGCGTGCACCAGGCCGCTGTCGCGCACGTACACCTTCGGAGAGCGCACCAGCCGCTTGCCGGCGTTCGGCAGCCGGGGGGGCAGACGCCGCGCGAGCAGAAGATCGACCATCAGGTCGAGATAGTGGGCGATGGTCGTTCCGCTCACACCGAGTCCGCGTGCAAGCTGCGCGGCGTTGAGCAGGCCGCCCTGATGGTGCGCGAACATGGTCCACAGTCGCCGCAGCGTCTCAGCCTGGGATGCGCGGGCCCATCTGCGGGATGTCGCGCTCCAAGTACGTGCGGATGAAGTCCTGGCGCCAGCGCAGGCTGATCGCGTCGTTCGCCGCGAGGAAGCTGTCCGGGAAGCCGCCTCGGACCCAGAGCTGGTCCAGTTGTCCCTCGCCGACCTCCGTGACGTCGAACGGCGCGAGCTCGACGAATGCGATCCTCCCCGCCAGGCTCTCGCCCGACTGAGCCAGCAGGTCGATCGCGGCGGAGCCCAACAGCAGGAACCGGCCGGCCCCCCTGCCCTCGCGCCTGGCCCGGTCGATCACGCCGCGCAGCGCTTCGAACAGGCCGGGCGCGCGGTGGATCTCATCGAGGATGACGAGCTCCTCGGCATGGTCGGCGAAGTAGAGCGCCGGCTCAGCCAGGCGAGCCCGGTCCGCGGTGGACTCCAGGTCCAGATAGACCGATGGCCGTCCCTCGGCGATCGCCAGGGCGAGCGTGGTCTTGCCGGCCTGCCGCGGGCCGAGGAGGGCAACGGCCGGCACCTGGTCCAGCAGCGCAGTGACCTCAGAGGCTACCCGTCTCCCTATCATCCGTGCAATTATAAACCGTCGCTAGAGATTTGCACGGACCTGCGGGTCTTTCCCGTTTGAACGCGGTGACGGCGTGCCGAGCGTACCGCCTCCCCGCGATCTCTCACACCCCAAACACGGCAAGCCCCGGTACACGCTCGAACTCGCCTGGATTGCACGTCGCGACCCGAAGGTCGTGGGTGATCGCGGTGGCGGCGATCCAGAGATCGTGCGCGCCGATGACCCTCCCGGCGGCCTGCAGCTGCGCCCAGATCTCGGCGTGCACCCGCGCGACCTCGAGCGTGACGAGCAGCGTCTCGAGGTCGGCGAGCACTTTCTCGACGAACGCCCGGCGCTGCGTCCTGCGGGCGCCGTCCGCCGCGCGGTGGACGCCGTGCAACAGCTCGCTCGCCGTGATCGCGCTGATCGCGTGCTCCTCCTCCTGGGGCACCTTGCCCAGCCCACCCCCACCGCGCTCGGCGCCGACGAGCACGGAGGTGTCGATCAGCCAGCCAGCCACCGGCTCACGGGAGGACCGACGCTTCCGCGAGCCTCCTCCACGTCGCGCGCGAAGTCCTCATCGACGGCCGGCAGGCCCGCGATGAACGCCCGCCACGCCTCGCCGGCGAGCCTCCGTGGCCGGGGGGGCCGACGCAGCTCGGCGACCGTCGCGCCGTTGCGGACGATCTCGATCTCCTCGCCCGCGGCGACGCGGTTGATCACCGCGGAGAAGTTCCTGGACACCTCGGTGGCGGTCATGCTGGTCACGCCGCCTACTGTATCAGATAAATCAGATCAGGGCCAGATGCCTGTGCCCGTCCCGTCACAGTCCCGCAACAGTCCTGGCACGCAAAGCGCACTCAGGACACACTGGTTGGCCTAGCCTCGCTGGTCATGCACGTCGCCTCCAGCCGCCAACCCGATCAGTCGCCCTCGGACCCCCCGCGCGAAGACCCCCGCCGCGCGCTCGGCAGGCTCGGCGAGGATCTGGCCGCGGCCCACCTGGAGCGGCTTGGCTTCGCCATCGTCGAGCGTAACGCCCGCACCCGCTACGGCGAGATCGATCTGATCGCCTTCGATGGGTCTGCGCTTGTCTTCGCCGAGGTCAAGACACGCCGTTCGCGCAGGCGCTGGCAGTTGGCCCCAGAGGAGCAGCCTCTGCTCTGGCTGCGCGCCCGCCAGCGCGCGCGCCTGCGGCGCCTCGCCGCGGCGTGGCTGCACCGCTCGCCACGCGACCGCCCCAAAGCCCACACGATCCGCTTCGACGGCATCGGCGTGATCGTCGACGAGGCCGACAGGCTCGTCTGCCTCGACCACATCGAGGGAGCGTGGTGAGTTCTCAGAGCGCCAGTTGCTGATACGCCAGCGACTGAAAAGAGAGCCGGTGCAACGGAGAGACGCCTTGGCGGAGGATCGCTTCGCGGTGCGCGGGGGTCGAGTACCCCACGTGCTCGGCGAAGCTCCAGCCGGGGTGAAGGTTGTCGGCGTGGCACATGTAGCGGTCGCGGGCGACCTTCGCGACGATCGACGCGGCGGCGATCGCGGCACTGGTGGCGTCGCCGTCCACGATCGCCCGCTGGGGACGCCCGAAGTCCGGCACCGAGAAGCCGTCCACGAGACACGCAACCTCGCCCTCCACGCCGGCGGTGACCCCCCGCAGCGCGTCGCGCAGCGCCGCGAGGTTCGTCTTGTGCAGGCCCCGCGAGTCGATCCCGCGCACGCAGCGGGAAACCACGGTCACGCGTGCCGCGCTGCGCAGGACGAGCGGGTAGAGCTCCTCGCGCGCCTCGGCGGTGTGCTGCTTGGAGTCGTTCAGCGCAGCGAGGGCGCGGATCTCCGCGGAGGGGAGCGTCCCGTAGTCGAACAGCACTCCGGCCGCCACCAGCGGCCCCGCCAGACAGCCGCGCCCCGCCTCGTCCGCGCCCGCCACCAGACGCACCCCCAAGCGCCTGTCGAAGGCGAACAGCCGCCGGCCGCTGGAGGCCCTCCGTGCCCGGCGGCGGGTCCGCGAGGTCCCGGTGCCCGCCCTAGAGGGTCCCGATGCGGTCGGGGGGCCAGTAGGTGAAGAGGGCTCCCCCGATGACCCACCCTGTGGGGACGGGTCCCCAGAACCTGCTGTCGTCTGACTGGCCACGGTTGTCCCCCATCATGAACCAGTGACCGGGCGGAATCTTGATCGGGGTCGGGAAGCTGCACTCCTGGACCCCCCCGCACGGGTTGATGTAGGAGTCCTGCTCGCGCTTTCCGTTGCGGTACACGTGCCCTTCGCGGATCGAGACGACGTCTCCAGGCCCGGCGACGATGCGCTTGATGAAGTTCACGCTCGCCTCCACGGGGTAGGTCTGATCGCACGCCGCCCCGCCGTAGTCGGCCGGGCGAGAGGAGAAGCCGCATTTCGGCGCTTCATGCGATTCTTCCTGGTCCGCTCCCTTCGGGGGGTGGAACACCACGATCTCCCCCACGTAGGGCCCGTCGAAGCGCATCCCGATGCGGTTCACGAGGACCCGCTGGCCGACCTTGAGCGTCGGTTCCATCGAGCCGCTGGGGATCTTGTACGGCTTGACGATCAACGCCTGGATGCCCACCGCGAGCAGCACCGCGATCACGACGATCGCGGCGAGCTCGAGCAGCGAGCCGCTCGTCGTTTTTTTCGACTTCGAGCCGCCCCTGCCCAGTCCCGGGCCCGCCTGCGACGCCGGGCCGCCGGGCACGCCCGAGCCGCCGGTGGAGCCCGAGCCGCCGGTGGAGCCCAAGCCCTTTGGCGATCGCACGCTCACGTGACCCCTTCGGGGCGAGCGCTCACGCCGCCGTGTCGTCGGCGTCTTGCACGCCGGCTTCGGGGGAGGAGTCGACCTGGTCCACGGCCTCCTCCGGCTGAGGCTCGTGCAGCAGCCCCGGCTGCACAATCTCCTCCGGGCCGGTGTAGCGGCGTTCCCGCACGCGGGCCCGCTTGCCCACGCGGTCCCGCAGGTAGTAGAGCTTCGCGCGGCGCACGTCGCCGCGAGCCGCCAGCTCGATGCGCTCGATCTTCGGGGAGTGCACCGGGAACATACGCTCCACGCCCACCCCGAAGGACTGCTTGCGCACCGTGAACGTCTCCCGCGCCCCGTGGCCCTGGCGCTTGATGACCACGCCCTCGAACACCTGGACGCGCCGGCGGGTGCCCTCGATCACCTGGAAGTGGACCTTCAGGCGATCGCCCGGCGCGAAGTCGGGGACACGCCGCAGCTGGGCGCGTTCGAGGGTGTCGATGACGCTGCTCATAACAGAAGGAGGTCTCACGCCAGAGGTCTACGACCGCCCTGGCGCAGCCCGCAATGGTAGCGGACGGGCGGCTCCCTCACGCTAGTCGTGCCGCGCCCGCTCGCGGCTGCGCTCCCGCCGCCAGCTTTCGATGCGCTCGTGGTGGCCGGAGAGGAGCACGTCGGGGACGCGCCACCCGCGGTACTCGGCGGGGCGCGTGTAGTGGGGGTACTCGGGGTTCCCCGCCAACGCCTCGCTGAAGGACTCCTCGAGCGCCGAGCGCTCGTGCCCGAGCGCGCCGGGGAGCTTGCGGAGCACCGCGTCGCAGACCACCATCGCCGCGAGCTCCCCGCCGGAGAGGACGTAGCGCCCGATCGAGAGGGTCTCACCGGCGAAGTGCTCCACGATCCGCTCGTCGAAGCCCTCGTAGCGCCCGCACAGCAGTGTCAAGGCGGGCTCGGCTGCCAGCTCGCCCACGTACGCCTCGTCGAGCGCCCGCCCCGCGGGCGAGAGCGCGATCACGCGGCGGGTGCAGGGCAGCTCGGCGGGATCGACCCCGTAGCGGGCGCGCAGGGCGGCCTCCATCACGTCGACTCGCAGCACCATCCCCGCCCCACCCCCGAACGGCGTGTCGTCGACCTGGCCCCCACTCAGCGGGGTGTGCTCGCGGATGTTCACGCACTCCAACCGGCTGCCCGCCGCGAGCGCGTTGGCCACGTGGCGCTGGGTGGAGAACCACTGAAACCATTCCGGAAACAGGGTGAAGACGTCGATCTCCACCTCAGCGCTCCCCGAGGAAGTCGAGGCTCACGTCGATGCGCCGCGCGGCCACGTCCACATGGCGCACGGCGTCTCCGACCATCGGCACCAGCAGCTCCCGACCGTCCTCGCAGCGCACCTCGAGCACCTCGCAGGAGGGGAGCTCGAGCAGGCCGCTGACGGTGCCCACGGGCCGCGCGCCGTCGAGCACCGCACACCCCTGCAGCTCGTGCGCCCACCACTCTCCCTCCGCGAGCGCGGGCACGTGGGCGCTGGAGACAGTGAGCGGCTCGCCGCGCAGAGCCTCCGCGGCCGCGCGGTCCTCGACACCCCCCAGACGCACGATCGGCCGCTCCTGCACACCGGCGCGGCGCACGATCCGTCGGGTACACCCGGCGACTGTCACCTCGCTCCCCTCGGCCAGCAGCCGGGGGCTCGCCCGGGTGACGTAGAAGCTCCCGTCGAGGCCGTGCGCGCGACCTACGCGGCCGGCCTGGAGCGGCGCCGGCCCGGTCCCCCCCGCAGCCGGTTCCTCGGCCACTCTGGCCGCCTCAGTCGACGATGTCAACGACCACACGGCGCTTTTCGCTCGCCGCAGCGGCTCTCACCACGGTCCGCAGTGCCTGGGCGGTGCGCCCGCCGCGGCCGATCACCTTGCCGTAGTCCTCCTGCGCGACGGCGAGCTCCAGCACGACGGTGCCGTCGTCCTCCTCGAACTGCTCGACGGTGACCTCTTCGGGCTCGTCAACCAGACCCTGGGCGAGGTAGACGAGGAGCTCCTTGACCCGCTGGACCGCCATCGAGGTCGGGTCAGTTGGTGATGCCCTGGATGCGCAGGAGCTTGCGCACCGTGTCCGAGGGCTGGGCGCCACGCGCGAGCCAGCTGCGGGCGCGCTCCTCGTCGATTTTGATCGTGGAGGGGTTGGTCTGGGCGTTGTAGTGGCCGATCGTCTCGATCACGCGCCCGTCCCGAGGGGAGCGCTGGTCGGCGACGACCACCCGCCAGATGGGGTCCTTTCTACCGCCCACTCGCGTGAGCCTGAGCCTTACCGACACGTGTTGAGCCTCTCTCTAGGACGTTCTCTCGCTCGCCAGCTTAGCCGGTTCAGCGCTAGGCGGTTGGTACCGAAGCTTGTTCCCCCTCACAAGGGCCGGCTTTGCCGGCCCGCGCTCTGGGACGTGGTGGGGGGAGGGGGTATGGCGGCCCGCCCTCCCCGGGCCTGCCCTCCCCCAGCCCTTCAGCGCCCCTGGCGCATCAGCGCGCCGATGTCGGGCAGCTTGCCGCGACCGAGGGGGCGCATGACCTTGCGCATCTGGGCGAACTGCTTGATCAGCTGGCTGACCTGCTGGACGCTCACGCCGGAGCCGCGGGCGATGCGCAGCCGGCGCGAGCCCTTGATCAGATCGGGCCGGCGGCGCTCTTCAGGGGTCATCGAGAGGATGATCGCCTGGATGCGGTCGAGCTGGCGCTCGTCCACGTTCATCTCGCTCAGCTGGGCTCCGCCGAGGCCGGGGAGCATCCCCAGCAGGCTCGTGAGCGGCCCCATTTTCCGCACGGCCTTAAGCTGGTCGAGGAAGTCGTCGAGGCCGAACTCGTTGCGGCGCAGCTTGCGCTGCAGCTCGACCGCGTCGTGCTCGTCGAACTGGCGCTCGGCCTGCTCGATCAGGCTCAGCACGTCGCCCATGCCGAGGATCCGCCGGGCCGCGCGGTCGGGGTGGAAGCGCTCGAACTGCTCGAGGTGCTCGCCGGTGGAGGCGAACAGGACCGGCTGGCCCGTGACCGCCCTGACCGAGAGCGCGGCGCCGCCGCGGGCGTCGCCGTCGAGCTTGCTCATCACCACCCCGTCGAAGTGGACGGCGGCGGCGAACTGCTCGGCGACGTTGACGGCGTCCTGGCCGGTCATCGCGTCCACCACGAGCAGGGTGTCCTGCGGCTCCACCGCGGCGTGGATGCGCACGAGCTCCGCCATCAGCGCCTCGTCGACGTGCAGGCGCCCGGAGGTGTCGACGATCAGGACGTCCTTGCCCTCCTCCCGCGCGCGGGCAAGCGCCCATGTCGCGATCTCCACCGGGTCGGGGGCGGGGGCGGGCGGGTTCTGGTAATACACCGCGGCGCCGGCGCGGGCGCCCAGCTTGACGAGCTGCTCGACCGCCGCCGGGCGGTAGGTGTCGCACGCGGCGAGCGCCACCGAGGAGCCGTGGTGCTCGTGCAGGTGGTGCGCGAGCTTCGCGGCGGCGGTCGTCTTGCCCGAGCCCTGCAGCCCCGCGAGCAGGATCACCGTGGGCGGGCTCGGGGAGAAGCGCAGGGTGGGCGGCTCGCCCTCGCCCTCCCCGCCCATCAGGGCGGTGAGCTGCTCGGCGACGATCTTCACAACCTGCTGGCCGGGGTTCAGCTTGCCGACGAGCTCCGCGCCGAGGCAGCGCTCCTTGACCTCGGCGGTGAACTGGCGGACGACCTTGAAGTTGACGTCCGCCTCGAGCAGCGCGAGGCGGATCTCGCGCATCGCGCGGTCGATGTCCTGCTCGGTCAGGGTCCCCCGCTGGCGGACCTCGGAGAGGGTGGCCTGCAGCTTTTCGGCGAGCGCGTCGAACACCGCGGGGGTCAGCCCTTCTCGCCGGAGGACCCCTCCTGGACCCGGCGCGCCAGCGTCTCGCCGATGCCCCCGAACGCCTGGGCGAACTCGGAGGGAATGACGAACACCTTGTTGGCGTCCCCTTCGGCGAGCTGCGGGAGCATCTGCAGGTATTCGTAGGAGAGCAGGTCCCGGGTGGGGCGGCCCTCGTGGATCGCTTTGAAGACGGTGTCGATCGCCTTCGCTTCGCCCTCCGCGCGCAGGATCGCGGCCTGGCGCGCGCCCTCGGCCGTGAGCACCGCCGCCTGCTTCTCGCCCTCCGCGGTGAGGATCTGGGACTGCTTCTGGCCTTCGGCGGTGAGGATCGCCGCGCGGCGGTCGCGCTCGGCGCGCATCTGCTTCTCCATCGCCGTCTTGATGTCCGACGGCGGGTCGACCGACTTGATCTCCACGCGGTTGATGCGGATGCCCCACTTCCCGGTGGCCTCGTCCAGGACCACGCGCAGCTCGGTGTTGACGTTCTCGCGGGCGGTCAACGTGGCCTCGAGCGTGAGCCCGCCGATCACGTTGCGCAGCGTGGTGACCGTCAGCTGCTCGATCGCCTGCAGCGGGTTGGCGATTTCATACGTCGCGGAGCGGGGGTCGGTGATCGTGAAGTACAGCACCGTCTCGATGCCCACGACCACGTTGTCCTCGGTGATCACCGGCTGGGGGGAGAAGTTGACCACCTGCTCGCGCAGGTCCACCAGCGGTTTGACGCGGTCGATGAACGGTGTGATGATCGTCAGTCCGGGCTCCAGCGTGCGGCTGTAGCGGCCGAGTCGCTCGACCACCCCGGCGCGCGCCTGGGGGATGACGCGAATCGTGCGCGCGGCCACGACCAGCGCGAACAGCACGACCACGGCGACGACGATGAGAGCGACCATGAGCAGAGGTTCCTTTCTAGATTACGTCTCGTACAGCCTATCTCCCTGGCGACACGCGGCTGAGGCGGCCGTGGGCCAAGCGAGGCGAGGACGCAAGGAGCGAAGTGTGCTTGGCACACGAGCGACTGAGGACAAGCATACGCGCAGTGCCCACGGCCGCCTCAGTGCATCACAAGCGCGGTGGCGCCGCGTATCTCGACGACCTGCACGCGCTCACCGGCGGGGATCACGTCGTCGTCCTCGTAGCTGCGCGCGGTCCACACCTCGCCGCCGATCCGCACGCAGCCGACGCCCTCCTGGTTGGCGATCCGCTCGAGCACGATCGCGTCGCTCCCCACGAGAGCCGCCGCGCCCGTGCGGATCCGGGGGGGGTGCTGCAGGTGGCGCCGGGCGACCGGACGCAGCGTGAGCAGCACCAGCAGCGAGACGAGCAGGAAGACGACCAGCGCGAGCGGGAGACCGACGCCGGCGAGGCTGACCAGGGCCGCGACCAGCGCGCCGAGGGCGAACGGCGCGAGGAAGAACCCGCCGGTGTGCATCTCGCCCACCCCCAGCACGCACCCTGCCACGATCCAGATGATCCACGCGTCCACGTGTCCGATTATCGCACCGCGGGCGGGGGGAACCCTGTACGCACCGCCGGGTCGGCGAACCTGACCGCAGCGTGTAGCGCACGGTTGGGAGCTTTGAGATCGTCCACGTGGCGGGCTGGGACCATCAGGGCGCGTGCGCGCGTGGCCTCCGTGCCCCGCGACGGCGTGCGGCGCGGCCTACTCGGCGATCAGCGCCCGCGCGAAGTCCTCGGGGTCGAAGGGGCGCAGGTCCTCCAGCGACTCGCCCACTCCGATCAGCTTTACGGGCAGACCGAGCTCGCGGGCGATCGCGAGGGCGATCCCGCCACGGGCGGTGCCGTCGAGCTTGGTGAGCACGATCCCGCTGACCTGCGCCGCCTCCGCGAAGGTGCGCGCCTGGCGCAGGCCGTTCTGGCCGGTGGTGGCGTCGATCGTGAGCAGCGTCTCCTGCGGGGCGCCCTCGAGCTGGCGCGCGATCACGCGGCGCACCTTGGCGAGCTCGGCCATCAGGTCATTCTGGGTGTGCAAGCGCCCGGCGGTGTCCACGATCACCACGTCGGCCCCCTCGCTGCGGGCGCGGGCCACCGCCTCGAACGCGACGGCGCCCGGGTCCGAGCCTTCGGGGCCGGTGACGATCTCGCAGCCCGCGCGCTGCGCCCACCCCTCCAGCTGCTCAGTGGCGGCCGCGCGGAAGGTGTCGGCAGCGGCGAGCAGCACGGTGCGCCCGAGCTCGCGCTGCAGGTGCCACGCGAGCTTGCCGATCGTGGTGGTCTTGCCGGTGCCGTTCACGCCCACCGCGAGGATCACGGTGGGACGGGCGCGGATGTCGATGCGCCCGTCGCCTGTGCGAGCGGTCTCGGCGAGCAGCTCAATCAGCCGCTCCGTGAGCGCCTCCCCCCCGCTCAGGCCGCCCTCCACGGCCTCCGCTTCGAGCGTCGCGACGACCGCCGCCGTGGCGGGGGCGCCGACGTCGGCCATGATCAGCGCCTCCTCCAGTCGCTCCCACGTGTGCTCGTCGAGCGTCTGGAAGAGCGTCGCGTGGATCTCACCGCCGAGCGCCTTGCGAGTCTTCGAGAGGTTCTCGCGCAGGCGCCGCAGGAGGCCACGGCGCTCGCCGCCCTCGCCCGAGTCCCCGGCGTCGGCGGTTCCCGGCTCGCCGGTGATGAACAGGTCGCTCCAGTCGCGCGGCACGGGGCGCGCGACGATAGCAGTGAGCGAGACCCGATGCTTCACGTCGTCCACAACTACAAAAGAGTCGCAAGTTGCGGCAAGATGGAACCTCCTGCGAGTCCCGCTTATTGACAGCCTCCCGTCGATCGAGCTAGCGTGTCTCCTCGTCCGCCGGGAGTCGGCCGACGGGCTCGACGCACATCTTTGTCCGAGTCGAATGGCCCATCAAGGGAGGCGACATGTCGCTCAACGGGCGTAGGCGTAGGAGTCGGCCGCTGGGCCGGCTGACCGTGTTCTCGTAGGCGTCGTCGTCGCGGGTCTCCTGTCTCTTGCGGTGGGGGTCGCGGTGGGTGTAGGCGCCGGCAGCGCCCATCCCGCCGGAGCTCGCGGTGCTCGTCCTGCCACGGCGTCCCGGCTGCCGGGACCCGACAGGTTGGCCGCCGCCAAGACTCGGACGCTTTTGGCGGGACTTCGCCGGTCGGCAACAGCACAGGCGACGCGCCGCCGCGATTGGCTCGAGAGTTCCCAGGCGCGCGAGCAACGGGTCGCGTCACAGATGGCGTTTCACGGCCTGCGGGCGAATGCCGCGCACACACTGCTGCTGCGCGACTACGGCAGCGTACTCGCCGCTGCGGGCGCGAACCCAGCCGCCTCGATCGCCCGTACGGGGTCGATAGTCCGCTACGTGGGCGACTACCGCGCAGTCGTGCGCACGAAACGGGGACTGGAAGTCGAGACCTCCACGGCGCCGCTACGCGTGAACAGCGGCGGCGGCGATGGCCGCCCCGTCGATCTGGGCCTCGACGCCGGCGCGAGCGCCTTCGTCCCTGCGAACCCGCTGGTCGGTCTCTCGATCGCTCGCGATTCCGGCGGGGGCGTGGAGATCGGCTCCTACGGCCTACGCGTCGCGCTGGAGGGCGCGAGCGTTCCCGGCAGCTCGAGCGGAGGGCAGAGCGCCTTCTTCGCCGGGGTCGGCGCCGATACCGACGCGGTGGTCACGCCCACATTGCGCGGTGCGGAGCTCTTCTCGGTGCTGCGGTCGCGCCTGAGCCCTGAACAGCTGCGCTACCACGTGACGCTGCCTGCGGGCGCGAGGCTGCAGGAAACGGCGGGCGGCGCCGTGGTTTCGCGTGGAGGCGCAGTCCTGGCGCGGATATCGTCACCGAGCGCTCGGGATGCACAGGACAGCCCGGTCCCGGTTCAAATGAGGGCCGCGGGGAATGATCTGGTTTTGACGGTTGAGCATCGCGGGCGTGAGGTGGCCTACCCAGTGTTGGTCGACCCCGAAATCACAATCACGGTCACTGATAATGCCGGGGGATGGACTTTTACCCAACCAGGCGTGGGAGGACTCAAAGGCACGCCGCCGGGCGGCGGCGGGGAACTCTCGATCACGGCCCCAACGACGCAGTACCCCATCATCGTTGAAGGCCATTCCTACGAAAGCGCGGAGGGCGTCTGGAAGATGACTCCACCTGCTAAACCGGAATTTTCGAGCGTCGAATTTGTCAACACCAAATTCTCTGGCACTTCTTATGAAACCGAAACAGAAGTACCTACCTCCGATACCCTTTGGGTGGTAGGGGCATGTGTAAGTGGCAATGGAGGGGCGATCAACTACTCACCTCCCCCTCCGTCGAGCATGGTATTTTACAACGAACCTCCGGCATTCATTTGCAACAAGCCAATAACAGTCTTGCTCGAAGTGGGGCATTACCATACCAGCGACGGCGGTACGGTTTCCGTCGGATCCATCGTGATGAAACGGCGGCTTCTGTCGACCAAGGAATTGGCACACGAAGCCGAAGGATACGGCGAAGGAAATTCAGGAAAGCCCGAAGAAGGCAGATGCTTGAACGGGCATCCGGTGGACTGCGCAACCGGCAATCAGGTCGAGACCCAGACCGATCTCTCCGTCGGCGGGCGCGGGCTTGGCCTGACGATGACACGGACGTATAACTCGCTGTCAGCCGCCACCCAAACCGAACAGGGCGCCAAACCAGGCCCCTTCGGGTACGGCTGGACAGGGTCCTACAGCGCCCATGTCGTGTTCGCGCACTTTTGCGAAACATGCGCGGAAACGGCCTCCGTGTACCAGGACAACGGCAGCACGACGCTCTTCGAATACGTCGGCGAAAAATGGGTTCCTGTCGGACCACTGGTTCAGGCGACCTTCACCAAAGAAGGCAGCGGCTATGTCTACTCGCTGCCGAACCAGAGCAAGCTGTACTTCAACAGCACGGGTCTGCTCACGAGCGAGGCCGACCGCGACGGCAACACCACAACCATGAACCGCAACTCCGAAGGGCGGTCTCGAATCGGTCTCCGATCCATCCGGGCGCAAACTCTCGCTAGCCTATAATTCAGAAGGCCTGGTCGAAAGTGCCACCGACCCGATGGGCCATACCGTGAAATACACCTACGAAAGCGGCAATCTCGCAAGCGTGACTCAGCCCGGCGAATCGAGTCTGCGCTGGCAGTTCAAATACAACGCCTCGCACGGGCTGACTTCGGAGACCGACGGGCGCGGCCACACCGTGACCACCGAATACGACATCTTTGGTCGGGTGGTCCAGCAGACGGACGCGATGAGCCGCACGCGGACGTGGGTCTACGGAGCCACAAAATCCGGCACGGAAACGACCATCACCGAACCCAACGGCGCCGTAACCGCGGAGCAGTTCAACAGCGTGGGGCTGCCGACCAGCGTAACGCACGCTTCGGGCACGTCCATCGCGGCGACGACCACCTACGAATATAACGGCTCCGACGAGCTCATAGCCCTCACCGACCCGAATAAACACAAGGTCGAATACGGCTATGACGAAGCCGGCAACCGCACCAGCGAAAAGGACGCGGACAGCGACGAAACGAAATGGAAATACGACAGCAAGCACGACATAGAAACCGTGGCGACTCCGGATGGAGAGACCACGACCATCAAACGGGAAGCTAACGGCAATCCCGAATCGATCTCACGCCCGGCGCCAGGCGAAAAAACCCAGACCACGAAATATAAATACGACACATCCGGCGACCTCGAAAGCGTCACCGATCCGCTGGAACGCACGTGGAAATACGAATACGACAGCCGTGGGGACAAGACGGCCGAAATCGACCCTGAAGGCAACAAGCGCACCTGGGGCTATAACGAAGACTCCCAGGAGACCTCGATGGTCAGCCCGCGTGGCAACGCCAAAAGCGGGGAAGCGGCGAAGTACACCACCACGATCGAACGCGACACGCACGGTCGGCCGCTGGTCGTGACCGAACCGGGCGGCCTCGGCGGCACCGGCGCACCCACGGACAGGACGCAGGCGGCGGTCTCCGGGACAGCCCGCGAAGGACAGACCCTCACCGCCGCCACAGGTACGTGGGAAGGAGAACCGACGGTGAGCTACACCTATCAGTGGCAGCGCTGCAACGCCTCGGGCGGGAGTTGCTCCAATGTCTCTGGAGCAACCAGCTCGACGTATGCCCTGGCCAGTGGCGATGTCGGTACCACGCTTCGGGTCGTGGTGACCGCGACCAACTCGTGGGGCTCAGCAGAAAGCAGGTCGAACACGACGGCGGTCGTCTCCAAAGCCACCGTTCTCGGCGCGGTCTACTCCACGCAGTTCTCCACGGCGTTCGGCTCGGGAGGCTCGGGCAACGGGCAGTTCGAGCAACCGCGGGATGTCGCCGTCGATTCGAACGGCGATGTCTGGGTTGCCGACACCGACAACAATCGTGTGGAGGAGTTCTCATCCACTGGTGAATACATCAAGAAGTTCGGCTCCGAAGGCACCGGCAACGGGCAGTTCAAGCAACCGGCGGGTATCGCGGTCGCAGCGAACGGAGATCTCTGGGTAACGGACTCTCTCAACGACCGCGTCGAGGAGTTCTCCCCCGCCGGTGAATACATCAAAAAGTTCGGCTCCGAAGGATCGGGCAACGGCCAGTTCTCAGAACCGAGGGGTATCGCCATCGCACCGAACGGCCACATCTGGGTCACCGACGCCCGCAATTACCGTGTGGAGGAGTTCTCCTCCACCGGAGAATACATCACAAAGGTCGGCACATCAGGTTCCGGCAACGGACAGTTCTACCACCCAACAGGCATCGCCGCCGATTCCAACGGCGATATTTGGGTTGCCGACAGCCGCAACAACCGTGTACAAGAGCTGTCCTCCACCGGCGAATACATCAGGCAATTCGGCTCTGAAGGTACAGGCAACGGCCAGTTCATAGAACCCGCGGGTATCACCGTCGATCCCGCAGGCGATGTGTGGGTCGCTGACACCAGGAATAACCGCATACAGGGGTTCACTTCCACGGGTGAATACATCAGGCAGTTTGGCTCCGACGGCTCAGGCAATGGACAGTTCGTAGAACCGGAAGGCATCGCGGTCGGTCCCAACGGCAACCTATGGATCGCCGACAGGGTCAACAACCGCATACAGGAGTTCACGGTGCCGACTCCTGTTTACGGATCGAAGTTCGGTTCGGAAGGTTCGGGCAATGGGCAGTTCAAACAACCACGGGCTGTCGCCATCGATTCAAGTGGCGATGTTTGGGTTGCCGATACCAAAAACAATCGCGTAGAGGAGTTCTCCTCAACCGGTGAATACATCAGGCAATTTGGCTCCGAAGGCACCGGCAACGGGCAGTTCAAGGAACCACGAGGTATCGCGTTCGCCGCAAACGGAGATCTATGGGTCACGGACTCCCTCAATGACCGTGTCGAGGAGTTCTCGCCTACCGGCGAATATATCACAAAGTTCGGGTCCGAAGGCAGCGGCAACGGGCAGTTCACAGAACCTGTTGGTATCGCAATCGCGCCAAACGGCCACATCTGGGTCACCGACGCCCGCTACTATCGTGTGGAGGAGTTCTCCTCCACCGGCGAATACATTACGCAGGTCGGCATATACGGCTCCGGCAACGGTCAGTTCTACCATCCGACGGGCGTAGTGGCAGACCCGAACGGCAATATTTGGGTTGCCGATACGCGCAACAACCGTGTCCAGGAGCTGTCGTCCACTGGCGAATACATCAGGCAGTTCGGCTCTGAAGGTACAGGCAACGGCCAGTTCAAAGAACCCGCGGGCATCGCCGTCGATCTGGCAGGCGACATATGGGTCGCTGATACGCAGAACAACCGCATAGAGGGCTTCTCCTCCACAGGCGAATATATCACACAGGTCGGTACGAAAGGCACAGGCAGCGGACAGTTCACAGAACCAGAAGAGCTCACGGTCGATCGCAATGACAATCTCTGGGTTGCCGATAGATCCAACAACCGCGTCGACGAGTGGCGGTCCGCTGTCGCGCCTTCCAATACGACGCCACCCAGTATTTCCGGACAGCTTCTCATCGGCCAGACGCTCAGCGCAGGTACCGGCACCTGGACAGCCGTCCCAAGCCCGACCTACACCTACCAATGGCGGCGCTGCAACAAAACGGGTGGAGAATGCAGCAATATCTCTGGCGCCACCGGCTCCACTCACATCGTGACCGAAAGCGACGCCGAGAGCACGCTACGCGTAGTCGTGACAGCCACGAACTCTGCCGGCTCAGCCGAAGGAACATCCGCCGCGACCGAAGTCGCCGGGCAACCCCCCACCACGAAATATGCTTACGATGCGGACGGAAACCTCGAAAGCGTGATCGATCCTAACGGTAATAAGACGAAATACACTTATGACGCGGACAACGAGCGGACCGCGGTCGAAGAACCCAAGGGGACCGTCACTGAAACCGGCTACGATGCATCTGGGCAGGTCACGAGCCAGACCGACGGCAACAAACACACCACAAAATACGTTCGAAATCTACTCGAGGAGGTCACCGAAGTCGTCGATCCGCTCGGGCGCAAAACGACGAAGGAATACGACCCGGCGGGCAACCTCACGAGCCTGTCCGACCCGATGAAACGGACGACCACCTACACCTACAATCTCGCAAACCGTCTCATCGAAGTCAAATACTCCGATGGCAAAACCCCGACGGTCAAATACGAATACACCAAAGACGGCGACCGCACCGTCATGACCGACGGGACTGGAACAAGCAAATATACCTACGACCAGTTGGATCGGCTGACAGAAGCCGAAAGCGGGCACAAAGAAAAGGTCAAATACGAATACGACCTCGCGAACGAGCAGACGAAGATCACCTACCCCAGCGAAAAAAGCATCACCCGGGCCTGCGATAAAGACGGACGGCTGGAAAAGGTGACCGACTGGCTCGAACACATCACCAAATTCACGTATGACCCCGACTCCGATCTGGCCACCACGGTCTTCCCATCAGGGACGAGCGACGAAGACAAATACACTTACAACAATGCAGACCAGATGAGCGAAGTAAAGATGCTCAAAGGCACGGAAACGCTCGCGTCGCTCGTCTTCGCCCGGGATAACGACGAGCAGGTCAAGACGGTGATCAGCAAAGGCCTGCCGGGCGCAGAAAAACTCGCCTACGAATACGACTCGAACAGCCGCTTGACCAAAGGCGCTACCACGGCCTACGAATACGACGCGGCCAACAACCCGACCAAGATCGCTACGGGGACCTACAAATACAACGCCGGCGACGAGCTCGAAACGGGCCCGAGCCTCACGTACACCTACAACGAAGTCGGGGAGCGTACGAAAACGACTCCGAGCACCGGCCCCGCAACGACCTACGGCTACGATCAAGCCGGCAACCTGACCTCCGTCGGACGGCCGAAAGAAGGCGAAGTCTCCAAGATCGAAGACAGCTACGCCTACAACGGAGAAGGCCTGCGGACCTCCCAGACGATCTCCGGCACGACCAGCTATCTTACATGGGACATGGCCGAAGACCTCCCACTGATCGTCAGTGACGGCACCAACAGCTACATCTACGGTCCCGGCGGTCTGCCCGTCGAGCAGATCTCCAGCGGGGGGACCGTCACCTACCTGCACCACGATCGGCAGGGTTCAACGCGCCTGCTGACCGGCTCGACAGGCACCGTCACCGGCAGCACCACGTTTGACGCGTACGGCAACAAGACAGGATCGACCGGGAGCAGCACGACCCCGCTCGGCTACGACGGACAGTACACCAGCTCGGACACCGGGCTCATCTATCTCCGAGCGCGGGTCTATGACCCGGCGACGGCACAGTTCCTCACGGTAGATCCACTTGCACCGATCACCGAAGAGCCGTACACGTATGGCGCCGATGACCCAATCAACAGCGCTGACCCAAGCGGATTGATCTTTGGCATTCCGGGCACGCCATCCTGGTCGGATGTCGGCACTCGCGTGGTCGGCTTCTTCGACGGGTTCACCAAACCTGTGTTTGGCGGGACTGCTGCTCTGCGCTTTTGGCTCGGCCTGAACGGCGGCCTTGAAACGTGCTCGATGGAATATAAGGTGGCGAACGAAATTGGTGGCGTAGACGTGCAGATCGAGGCCGGCGCGGTCGCGGGTAATTTTGCTGAGTTTGGCTTGGAGGCCCTCGTTGGAAAACTTGGAGGCCTCAGAGCGGCGATCAAGCCTCTGCTTGGCGGCATCGCTGGGGCACTTGCTCAAAACGGCGTCGCTGGGCAAGAGCCTAGCGCGTCGACAATCGGTAAGGGTGCAGCAGGAGGTCTCGTGGGCGACCTTGCGACAGGCTTCTTTTCCAGTGGGAGCGCGGAGGGCGTGTCCGGCGGAGTGGGCGCGGTCGTAAATCTGCTAACCAATTAGGTTAGGTTCGTGGGTCAACCAACACAGATCTGTTTCAATCGCCGCCTTGCGTTTGGGGCTGCGGTCTTTTTTGGTATTTTCGTTGTTGTCGGTACTAAGCGCGGCATCGAACATGGAAATGCAGTGGCTATTATGCTCACCTTGGTCGTCATGGGACCGATATTTGCGCTTTATGCGTTTCGTGCTCTGCGACGACGTACTGCGCTAGTCCTTGACGATCGTGCGATTACAATAGCCCGCTCCCATCAGGTGATACCTTGGGACACTGTTTTTGAAGCTCACTTGATCGAGCATCAGGGAAACTTCGGCCTCTCTCACGAACTTGTGCTGATGGTTCAGTGCGACGACGGGCCGCACGATGAAAGTTCGCTCACGGAGCTAAGAACCTCCAAAGTTGACGTGCAGAAGGCTTGGGTGTCGCTCGATCAGTTGTCGATGTCGTCGAGCGATATCGTGGCACTTGTTCAGCAGCGGCTGGGCAAAAATATTCCCGCAAGGCGTGAGGCCGGTCTTTTCAGAAAGTCAGCCGCATGAGAAGCGTGCATGATATCAAGAAACAAGAAAAGCGACACGGCTGGCGCCGACGATCATCTTATATCGGTAGACTTTGAATGGTAGCCACTCTGGTCGCGGATCTGCTTACTTGGTTGATCGTAGCCGTCGTTGTGGTTGTCAGCTTTACGATCATTGTAATCGGTACCATGCGCGCATATCGCGAGATGAGAGCCATGGGTAAGAGTGAGGGGCTGTCTATTGTCCTGGCAGCCGGTGCGGCGGTCGTCTTGCTCGGTGGAGTGTGGCTACTCGTAGGGCTATACTGGTTCGGAGCCTGGCTTTGGAGAATGGGCCGCCGCGCCAGTGTTGAGTAGCACAGACACTCGCCAGCAGGGCTCAACACGCATGCTGACAAGTTCCACCAACCAAAGCGAGGCCCCGAGGCGCGCTACGCGACCTCGGCCATCTCAGGCCGGGGCAGCTCCGTGACGGAGGACTCATCGCGGCCGGTCTCCGCCGGCTCGGGCGAGGATGACTCGCGGTGGGCGGTATCCGCCGGGTCGGGAGGGGACGGCTCGCGCCGGTCGATCATCTCCGATGGACCAGACGCGGACCCGCTCCGACCGGGCTCCAATACCGGGGCGATCTCGGCGGCCGGGGGCAGCCGCCGGGAAAGGACCTTGGAGACTCCGTTGCCGGCCATCGAGACCCCATAAAGCCAGTCGGCGGCCTCCATCGTGCGCTTCTGGTGGGTGATCACGATGAACTGGGCGCGGTCGGCGTAACGGCGCAGGAGCGAGAGGAAGCGCTCGAGGTTGAGGTCGTCCAGCGCGGCCTCGACCTCGTCGAGGATGTAGAAGGGGCAGGGGCGCGCGAGGAACACGGCGAACAGGAAGGCGAGCGCGGTCATCGACTTCTCCCCGCCGGAGAGCAGCGAGAGTCGCTTGGTGGACTTGCCCGCGGGGGTGATCTCGATCTCGACGCCGAGCATCTCCTCCTCACCGGAGGGGGCGTCCGCGGGGTCCCTCGCGCCGCCGGGCTGGGCCTGCTCCTCGAGCTCCGCGGCGGCCTCGGCATCGCCATCCCCGTCCGCCGCCGCGCCCGCAGCGCCGTCGGGCAGCGGCTGGCCGCCGAGCACGGGCCGCGGGACGTGGGCGTCCTTGACGAGCCGCAGCCGTCCCCCACCGCCGGGGAACACGTCGCGGGCGAGCTCCTCGAAGTTGCGGGCGGCTGCCTCGAAGGTGGCGTGGAAGGTCTCGTGGATCTGACGGTCGGTGTCGCGGATCACGATGCGCAGCTCGCGCAGCGCGGTCTCCAGGTCGGTGCGCCGGGCCTCGAGCTCCTCGACGTGGGCGAGCGCCTCGGCGTACTCCTCCTGGGCGAGCGGGTTGACGGGCCCGAGCTGCTCGCGCCGGCGGCGCAGACGCTCGAGGCGTGCGGCAAGCGCCTGCACCTGCTCCTCGTCCAGCGGCTCGGGGTCCTCGTCGTCGAACGCGGCGGGCTCGTGCGAGCCGTCCTCGGTCCAGGCCTGCACGACCCCCACCGACTCGCGATCCTCGACATCGTGGGCCGCCGTGTCATCCCACGAGGGGCTCCCCTGCACAGCATCCTCGGCGTCCTCGCCCTCCGCGGCAGCCTCCGCGTCCTCCTCGGTGGCACCCTCCGGCGCCTGACCGACCGCGCGGGCGGGCAGCTCGAGCCGCTCGCGGACGGTGCGCAGCTCAAGCTCGGCGTCCGCGGCGAGGTCGCGCAGGCGCTGGGCTGCCACCTCGGCGACGGTGACCGCCTCACCCTCCGCGCGCAGCCGGGCCTGGATGTCGGCCTCCTGAGCGGCGCAGGCGCGCAGCTCGGCGGCCATCTCCTCGCCGGCGGCGCGGTCGCGGGCGAGCTCGCCCTGGAGCTCGGCGACCCGCTCGGCGACGGCCTCCCCGAGGGAGCGCAGCGCCGCGGCGAGCCGCTCTGCCAGCGGCGCGAGCGCGGTGTCGGCGGCGAGCTGGGCGCGCAGGCGCTCCAGGCGCGCAAGGCGCTCGGCGTGTTCGCGTGCGACGCGCTCGGCCTGGCGGCGCTCCGCGGCGAGCTCGCCCTCCAGCTGGGCGCGGCGCACCGCGAGGGGACCCTGGTCGGGGGCGGCGCGGCGCTGCTCGTGCAGCCAGGCGGCGTGGCGCTCCCGCTCGAGCGCACGGGCGTGGTCGCGCGCGGCCTCGCGCAGCCCGCCCTCGGCCTCTTCGCAGGCGGTATCGGCGTCGTGGCAGTCGGCCTGCGCGCCCTCGGCGGCGGCGCGTGCGGCGTGCTCGGCGGAGGCGGCGGTCTCGGTCGCGGCGAGTAGCTGCACACGCTCGTTGCGGCGGGCGAGCACGCGCTCGCCGCCGCCCTCGGTCACCTGGCGCACCTCGCCGGAGGCGGTGAGCCACACACGCCCGCGGGGGGTGACGGCGAGGCCGGCGAAGTCCTCGGGGAGGTCCTCGAGGCGCTCGACGACCCAGGCGTCGGCGAGCAGCCGCCGCGCGAGGGCGAGCACGGGAGGCGGCCCGTCCACGAACTCGAGCAGGGGGCGCGCACCGGGTGCGGGGGGCGTGAGCGTCGCCGCCGGCGGGGGATCGGACCGCAGGTCCGCGAGCAGCGCGGTGGCGCCGTCGGGCCCGGCGCGGTCCAGCAGGGCGGCCGCACGAGCGAGGTCGGGCACGAGCGCGGCATCCAGGCGCCCGCCGAGTGCGGCGGCGAGCGCGAGCTCGTAGCCGGGTTGGACGCTCAGGGCCTCGCTCAAGGTCTGGAACCGGCCCGCGCCACCCGTCCCACGCTCGCTGGCCGCGGACTCGCCGGCCATAGGATCGGCTGTTGCGGACTCACCTGCCGCGGACTCGCCCGCCGCGGCGGAGGCAAGCGACGCGTGGGGTGCGTGGTTGCGCAGGAACTGGTTGACCGCGGCGAGCTCAGAGCCCACCCGTGCAGCCTCGCGCCGGGCGGCCTCGACCGCGCGCTCGGCCTCGCGCAGCGCGGCGCGGGCATCCTCGGCGCCGGCGTCGGCCTCCTCGCGCGCCTCGCGCGCCTCGGAGAGCGCGGCGTCCAGCTCGGCGACCTCGGCGGAGGCGTCCTCGCGGGCGCGGTCGAGGGCGGCCAGCTCGCGCTCCAGCTCCTGCTCGCGCTCGCGGTCCAGCCCGGCGAGCTCGCCCTCGAGCACGCCGATGCGCTGGCCGAGCTCCGTGCGGTCCCCGTCGGTCTCGGACGGACCGCCGCCGGCAAGGGTCTCCTCGAGGATCTCCAGCTCGCGCTGCACGCGGACGGTCCGCTCGGCGAGCGCGTCGACGGCGGCGGCGGCCTGTTCGCGGCGCAGCTCCAGGCGCTCGTGCGCGGCGCCGGCCTGCAGCGTGCTGCGGGCGAGCGCGTCGTGGCGCTCGGAGCGGTGGGCGAGCGCGCGCTCGGCGTCGCTGCGGCGCCGCACGACCTCCTGCAGGCCCGCTTCGACGGCCTCGCGGGCGGCGCGGGCCTCCTGCACGCCGGCCTCGGCGGCCCCGAGCTCCAGGCGGCGCGCGCGCAGCGCCTCGCGGGCTAGGGCCAGCCGCACTTCGAGCGCCTGGTGCTCCAGGCGCTCGTGGAGGTCCGCGGCTTCGGCCTGGCGCTTGAGGGGGCGCAGGCGGGTACGCGCCTCGCGCTCGACGTCCAACGCGCGGTCGAGGTTCTCCTGGGTGCGCTCCAGCTTCAGCTGGGCGCGGCGGCGGCGCTTACGGTGCTTGCCGAGACCCGCGGCCTCCTCGATCAGCAGGCGCCGGTCGCGGGGCTTGGAGAGCACGATCGACTCCACGCGCCCCTGGGAGATGACCGAGTGCGTCTCCTTGCCGAGGCCGGTGTCGGAAAGCACCTCGATCACGTCGCCGAGGCGGCAGCGCGCGCCGTTGAGGCGGTATTCGCCCTCGCCTGAGCGGTGCAGGCGGCGCAGAATCGAGATCTCGCTGAACGGCATCGCGACCGTGCCGTCGGAGTTGTCGAGCACGAGCTCGACCTCAGCCGAGGAGCGTGCCTGCACGCCGCGCCCGCCGCCGAAGATCACGTCCTGCATCGACTGTCCGCGGACCGCAAGCGGGGACTGCTCGCCCATCGCCCACAGCACCGCGTCGGTGACGTTCGACTTGCCCGACCCGTTGGGCCCCACCACGACGGACACCCCGGGGCCGAAGTCCAGGTGGGTGCGGTCGGGAAAGGACTTGAAGCCCTTCAGCGTCAGCGACTTCAAATGCATGTGCTCACGCCTGTAGTCGCTCCACGGCCTCGCGCGCGGCCTCCTGCTCGGCGTGCTTCTTGGAGCGCCCCGCGCCACTGCCCAGCGGCCGGCCCGCGACCTCGGCGGCCACCTCGAAGGTGCGCTCGTGTGGCGGCCCGTGCTCGGCGGTGACGGTGTAAGTGACGACCTCCCCCTGCTGGGCGAGCAGCTCTTGGAGAGTGGACTTGAAGTCCACGGGGTTCTCCAGCGCGAGCTCGATCTCCGGGGCGAACGCCTCCACGACGGCCTCCGCGGTGCGCTGGTAGCCGGCGTGCAGGTAGCACGCGCCGATCACCGCCTCGGCCACGGAGGCCAGCACGCGCTCGGTCTCGCCGAGCGCCGCCGCGCTCTCCCGGACGCTCTGCGGCGCCGCCGCACGCAGCCGCTCGGGCACCGCGAGGCGTTCGGCGACCGCCCTGCAGGAGGGGCCGGAGACCGCCTGCGCGCGGATCTTCGTGAGCCGTCCCGCGCCGAAGCGCTCCGCTTCCAAGCGGGGGTAGAGGTGGGTGGTGACCGCCAGCCCCAGCACGCTGTCGCCGAGGAACGCCAGCCGCGCGTAGGAGTCGGAGGGCCGCTCGCTCCACGAGGCGTGCGTGAAGACCTGGCGCGCCAGGTTCTCGGGAAGCTCCTCCAACAGCTCGTTCAGCAGCTGCATCGGGGCGCATCACACCTCTGCGCCTTGTGCCAGTACGAAATCGACGGCCTGCCCGACGGTGAGGATGCCGGCGGCCTGCTCGTCGGCGATACGCACGCCGTAGGTGTCCTCGAGCTCCTGCACGAGCGTGTACAGGTCCAGCGAGTCGGCCTCGAGGTCCTCCTTGAAGCGAGTGTCCTCGCGGATCTCCTCCGGATCGAGGTCGAGCTCGTCGGAGAGGTGTTCGCGGATCAGCTCGTAAACCTGCTCGCGGGTCATCTTTTTTGGAGGCTAGCGGTCGGTGCGGATGGGCGAGTCGCACGCAGCGCCCCCGCCTGCTCCAGCGCCGCGTGGGTGTACCCCACGAGGTCCTCCTGCGCGCCGCGCGCAGCGCGCAGGACCGCCTCCGCGAAGCCGCGGCGGGTGAAGCTCCCGTGGGGCACGACCCCCAACCGCCGCAGCCCCAACAGGTAGGCGCCGCCCTGGCCCTCGGGGTCGACCTGCTCGCGGAAGGCCCGCAGCGAGGGCGCCAGCAGCAGACCCCCCAGCTTCGCCCGGGGCGAGGAGTGCGCGGCGTCGCGAACCGCCCGCAGCACAGTCTGGGAGACGCCCTCCGCCACCTTCAGCGCGACGTTGCCGGTGAACCCGTCGGTCACGACCACGTCGGCCGCGCCGCTCGTCAGGTCGCCCCCCTCGACGTTGCCCACGAGCTCGAAGGGCGCCGTCCCGCTCATCGCGGCGAGCCGCTCGGCGAGCTCGGCGCGGGCGGCCACCACCAGCGGGCTGCCCCTCCCCTGCTCCTCGCCGTTGGAGAGCAGCCCCACGCGGGGGCGCTGCACGTCGAGCACCACCCGGGCGAGCGCGGCGCCCATGAAGGCGAACTGCACGAGGTGCTCCGGGCGCGCCTGTGCGTTGGCGCCGACGTCGAGCAGCGTCACCGGCCGGCCGGGGACCGGCAGGGGGAGCGCGAGAGCGGGACGGTGGACACCGCGGGCGCGCTTGACGTTGAAGAGGCCCGCCGCCAGCGCCGCCCCGGTGCCGCCCGCACACACCAGCGCCTGCGCGCGGCCCTCCGCGACCGCGCGGGCGGCCTGCACGATCGAGGCCTCCGGGTTCGCGCGCACCGCGCGGGCGGGGTCGGGACTCTTCGCGATCGACAGCGGCGCGTCCACCACCTCAACCTCCGCGGGCACCTCGCTCAGCTCGCCGGCGGGGCCGAACAGTAGCACGCGCGCCCCCCGCTGCGCCGCGAGCGCCGCGCCCGCCGCGACCTCCACCGGTCCGAGGTCGGCGCCGTTGGCGTCGACCGCGACCACGACCGACTCACTCGTCGTGGCTGTGCTCCTCGGCCTCGATCTGCTCCACCGGTGCCGTGACCTCGCGGCCCGCGTACGTGCCGCACACCGTGCACACCCTGTGGGGGCGGCGCGGGCTGTGGCAGCGCGGACACACGCTCAGCGCGGGCGCCGTGATCTTGTGCTGCGCGCGGCGCTTGGCGGTGCGGCTGTGCGACTGCTTCTGCTTGGGGACGGCCACGGGCCGGGAAGGCTAGCAGCCGCGGGTTCCCTGGGCGGCTCCACTACTCCAGCTTCAGCTCCCGCAGCTTCGCCCACCGCGGGTCCGGTGCGGACTCGTGCTGGTGCTCCGGGCGGGCGGGGTCCAAATCATTGAGGTCCGCCGCGCACACCGGGCACAGGCCCGCGCAGTCGGGGCGGCACACCACCTGCGTGGGGACGCTCAGCGCGAACGCGTCGCGCGCCCACGCCCCCAGGTCGAGTGTCTCGTCCTTGACGTACGGGCTCGACAGCTCCTCTCCCCCGCCCGGGCGGTCCACCTCGCGCGCGTCCACCTCGACCTCCGGCGCCGCCTGCGCGAGGCAGCGCATGCACGGCCCCGCCACCGCCGCCTGCAAGCGCAGCCGCAGCGCGTACCCGTGGCCGACCATCCGCGAGACGTCCAACACCACGGCCGGCCGGGACGGCTCGACCACGTAACGCTCTCCGCCGTACATCAGCGGCTCGATCGCCACCGTCAGCTCCAGCCGCCGCCCCTCTCCGGCGCTGAGGTGCAGGCTCCCGAGGTCGAGCTTGTCGGTCAGCGCGGGCACGCTCCCAGGGTAGTGCGGCAACCCCCTGTTTCACACCGACAACGCGCCCACACGCGCGGCTCGTGCCACCCGTCGCCGCCTCGGCGCTCCCCGGCCTCCCCACCCACCGGCCCCGCGGGCCGCCCTCGAGGCGGCCTCATCCCAACTTCACCCTCCCCGTCCTCCCCCAGGGGATGCCGGGCGGCCCGTCAGGGCCGAACGGAGGGGGATCAGCGGCTCAATTCGCGCTTCAGCACCTTGCCGGTCGCGTTGCGGGGGAGCTCCTCCACGAACACCACCTCGCGCGGGACCTTGTAGCGGGCGAGGTTCTGCTTGACGTACTCCTTGATCGCCTCCTCGCTCAGGCTCGCCGGCTCGCGCGGCACCACGAACGCCTTCAGCCGCTGGCCGAACTGCGTGTCCTGCACGCCGACCACCGCCGCCTCTTCGATCTGCGCGTGCTTGGCCAGCAGGTCCTCCACCTCGCGTGGGAACACGTTCTCCCCGCCCGAGACGATCATCTCGTCGTCGCGGCCGTCCACGAACAGGCGGCCCGCCGCGTCGAAGTGGCCCATGTCGCCCGTGCTCATCAGGCCCCGCACGATCTCCTTGCCCCCCCCGCCGGTGTAGCCCTCGAAGACCATCTCGTTCGCCGCGAAGATCCGTCCCCGCTCGCCGCGCGGGACCTCGCGGCCGTCGGCGTCGAGCAGCTGCACGACCGTGCCCAGCGGGGGCGGCCCGCCGTGCCCGGCGCCGCCCGCAGGTCCTCCGGCGTGGCGATCGTCGCCCACGCGACCTCGGTGGAGCCGTACAGGTTGTAGAGCACCTCACCCAGGGCGTCCATCGCGCGGGTCGCAAGCTCCCCCGGCAGCGTCGAGCCCGACGCCGCCACCACCCGCAGCGAGCTCAGGTCGTAGCGCGCGATCGTCTCCGGTGGCAGCTCGAGTATCCGCTGCAGCATCACCGGCACCACCGCCAGCGCCGTTGCGCGGTGGCGCGCCACGTCGCTCAGCGTCTGCTCCGGATCGAAGCGCCGGCGCAGCACCAGCGTCGAGGCCAGCGGCAGCGACAGCGTGAAGTGCGCGTACCCCCACGAGTGGAACATCGGCGCCGCGATCGCCGTCGTCTCGCGCGCCTTCAGCGGGATCTTCGAAAACAGCGCCGCCGCCGGCTCCATCGAGTCCGGCTGTTTGCGTTTCGCCCCCTTCGGGGTGCCCGTCGTGCCCGAGGTGAGGATCACCACGCGGCCTTTCTCCGCCGGCGGGCTCAGCGGCGTGCTGTCCTCCCGCGCGATCAGCTCCTCCACCAGAGGGTCCCCCGGGCTCCCGTCCGGCTCGGACCACGACACGAAGCGGCGCAGGTCGCTCGAGCCCTCCCGCACCAGATCCGCGAACTCCTCGTCGTAGATCAGCGCCGCCGGTCCCTCGCGGCGCAGCACGTCGGCTATCTGCGGGCCCGCGAACGCCGTGTTCAGGTACAGCACGCTCGCCCCCAGCTTCGAGCACGCCACCGTCGCCTCGATGAACCCCCGGTGGTTGCGGCACATGATCGCCACCCCCACCTGTTCGCCGATCCCCTCCGCCCGCAACGCCCGCGCGAGCGCGTTCGTGCGCGCGTCCACCTCCGCGAACGTCAGCGTTCCTCTCTCGTCCACGATCGCCACGCGCTCGGGGCAGCGGATCGCCGAGACCGTGTACGCCGCGGCCGAGCTCGACCCCCACCGGCGCAGCGTCCCCAGCGCCCGCACCGTCCTGTCCGGGCGCTCCATCCTGAGCATGCCCGTGCCCAGCAGTGTGCGGGCGACCTCCACGCGGTGCTTGATCGGCGAGCTCATCGGCGGCTCATTATCCCACTGCGCGCGCTTGCGGCCGGGTTCGCCTGTCGTCCAGCGTCACGAACAACGCTTCTAGGGTGGTCGGTGAGCAAGCGAGGCAAGACCGTATGGGTCGTGTCGACCGATACGCGCGGTAGTGATGGTCGGCACCCCGCGCATGAGTGTGCGGGGACTGGGCTGGAGGGTGGCCCTCCGGCCGACACCCTGAGTCATGGGAGGTGCCGACATGCTGAACGATAGGACGATCGTGGGTCTGGATGTGCATGGGACGGCGACGCAGGCCGCCGTGTTGGAGATCGCGACCGGCGAGCTGACGTTCCGGCGGGTCCAGGGACCCCCGAGCGAGGTTATGGGGTATCTGCGGGGGCTCCCGGGGAGGGTGCTCGCGACCTATGAGGCGGGTCCTATGGGGTATGGGCTCGCCCGGGCAGCCGCCGAGCTGGGGCTGGATGTCCGTGTCTGCGCGCCGGGTTCGATATTGCGTCGTCCGCATGAGCGGATCAAGACCGACCGTCGCGACGCGGAGCGCCTGGCGCGACTTTTGGCCGCGGGAGAGTTGTCCTTCGTGCGGGTACCGACCGTGCAGGAAGAGAGCTTCCGTGACCTCGCGCGTTGCCGGGAGGCCGCTCGTGGTGATCTGATGCGCGCCCGTCACCGCCTCGGGAAGCTCCTGTTGCGCCGCGACGTGCGTTTCGGTGGCCCGGGGAGCAACTGGACGCTCGCGCACTGGAAGTGGCTGAACCAGCTCGAGTTCGATGACGCGCCCTCCCGCGCGGTGCTCGCCGACTACCTGACCGGCGTCCGTGCGCTCGAACAACGCCGCTCCGCGCTGGACGCGGCGATCAAGAAGACGTGGGCTGAGAGCCCGTGGGCGCAGACGATCGCCAGGTTGCGCTGCATGCGGGGGATCAACTCGACTACCGCGTTCGGCTTGTGCGCCGAGATCGGCGACTTCCACCGCTTCAAGCACCCCACCACCCTGACGTCCTATCTCGGGATCGTGCCGAGCGAGCGCTCCTCCGGCGAGCAGACCCGCCGCGGACCGATCACCAAGGCCGGCTCCCCGCACGCCCGCAGACTGCTCGTCGAGGCAGCCCACCACTACCGCCACACCCCCGCGATCGGGATGGCACTCACACGCCGCCAAGACGGCCAGGACCCCCGCGCGTGCGAGATCGCGTGGCGCGCCCAACACCGCCTGCACCACCAGTACCGGCGGCTGCGCCTGGAGCGCGGCAAGCCAGCGAACATCGTCACGATCGCGCTCGCACGCGAGCTCGCCGCGTTCACCTGGGAGATCGGCCAACTGACCTGAACACCAACCCACAACCACACCCCCCGACGGCAGCGGTGCTGTCGGGGCGACACGGGAACCACCGGGACCTGGCCTGTCGCGGCTAGCGGGCCCGCGCTGCGTCCTCGGGCAACCAGCACCCACCAGGTGCCGGCCGCGCCCGCCACAAGACTGCGCGCCCCGCGACGAATCGGCGGTCATGAGGTACCCAGCCCTCGCATATGAGGCTGAAACAGCACTCGACACGCCCAGACACCGCCCGTGACGCCCCGAGAACACCACACGCCCCACCCCCTCACCCGCCAACACGCGGGCAACCCCAGCCTGCCCACTTGACAAACCAACCCCCCATATGAGGACGCAAGGAGCGAAGTGTGCTCTGCACACGAGCGACCGAGGACGCAGCATCGCGCAGCTCAGCGGCCACCCTACGCGACTTCGGCGGGCTCGTCCTTGCCCTGCAGACGCTCGCGGCCTCGCTGCACTGCGGCGATGAACTTCGAGAGGTTCACCTCGAGCGTGTTGAGGATCTCGTCCGCGTAGTCCTCCGCCCCGAGGCGGATCTCGCGCTCGCGTGCGCGGGCGTCCTCGATGATGTCCTCCGCCGCGCGCTCAGCCTGCTTGGTGACCTCCTCGTCGCCCACCAGCCGCTCCTGGCGCTCGCGCGCCTCCTTGACGATTTTCTCGGCCTCGCGCTTGGCCTCGGCCAGCATCTCCTGGCGCTCCTTGACGATCCACCGCGCCTGCTTGATCTCCTCGGGGATCGTCGCGCGCATCTGGTCGAGGATGTCGTAGATCTCCTCCTTGTCGACCCGCACCTGGTCGGTCAGGGGCACCGGCTTGGCGTTGTGCACCAGGTCGTCGAGCTTGTCAATCAGAACTAGGACATCCATGTGGCCTTCTCCAGATTCGTCAGCGCTGAAGCTCTTCCTGCAACCGCACCGCGACCTCGTCGGGCACCAGGTCGTCGATTCTGCCTCCGAACGTGGCGAGCTCCTTGACGCCGCTCGATGACAGGAAACTGTACTGCGAGCTCGACATCAGGTACACCGACTCGATCTCCGGGTCCTGGCGGCTGTTGAGCTGGTGCAGCTCGAGCTCGTACTCGAAGTCCGAAATCGCCCGCAGCCCCTTCACGATCGCCTTCGCCCCCACGCTGCGCGCGAACTCCACCACCAGGTTGCTGAACGGCTCCACCCGCACCCCCTCCAGGTCGGCCGTGGCGCGTTCGATGAAGCCCACCCGCTCCTCGATCGCGAACAGCGTCTCGTTCTTGCGCACCGACCGTCTGACGACCGCCACCACCACCTGTTCGTAGAGGCCGGCCGCCCGGCGGATCACGTCGAGGTGGCCGTTTGTGACCGGGTCGTAGGAGCCCGGGCACACGGCGACCGACTTGTCGAGCTTCGTCGTCTGCGTCATCGTCCTCGGTGGCGGTGGATCGTGATCAAGGTGTCTCCGTAGCGCCGCCGCAGCTCCACCTCCAGGGGGAGCGCCGGCGGCTCGGTGCGCCGATCGCTCTCCCACACCACGCGCGCCCCCGGCGCCAGCAGCGGTGGCAGCGCCACCTGCAGCTCGCACCCCAGCACACCCGCGTGTCGGTAGGGCGGATCGACGAAGACGAGATCGTATGTCTCCCGGCGCTCGCGTGCGTTGCGCAGTGTACCCCCCGCCTCCCCGCGGCGGACCTCCGCCTGCTCGGGCCCCACTCCCAGCTCCGCCAGGTTCGCCCGCAGGGCCGCCAGCGCGCGGGGGTCGCGCTCGACCAGCACCGCCCTCGCCGCGCCCCGCGAAAGCGCCTCGATCGCCAGCGCCCCCGTGCCCGCGAACAGGTCCAGCACCACCGCTCCCTCGAGCTCTCCCAGGGCCGAGAACACCGCCTCCCGCACCCGCTGGGTTGTCGGGCGCGTCGCCCGCCCCTTCGGCGCGCGCAGCCGCCGGCCGCCGTACTTTCCCGCGATCACACGCACCGCCGGATCATCGCGCGCAGCTCGCCTCCGGTGCGCCGTGGGTAGTGATGCGCGGGTCCACCCCGAGCAGGGCCGCTCCCCCCGGCACTCCGCCCTCACGCCGGGATCGGCTCGTGGGCCTCCTCGCCGAGCGCCCGCTCCAGCGCTTCGCCCAGCAGCGCGTGCTCGGGGGCCGTGAGCGCCGGGTCCGCGGCGAGCAGCCGCTTGGCCCACTCCCGGGCGCGCTCCAGCAGCTCCGCGTCCTGCGGCAGGCTCGCCACCCGGGGTTCGGCCTGGCCGTGCTGGCGCGTGCCCGCGATCTCGCCCTCCCCGCGCAGCTCCAGGTCGATCTCCGCCAGGCGGAAGCCGTCGCTGTGCTCGGCGAGCGCCCGCAGGCGACGGGCGTTGCGCGGCCCCAACAACAGGCACACCGATGGGTGCTCTCCGCGCCCGATCCGCCCCCGCAGCTGGTGCAGCTGGGAGATCCCGTAACGCTCCGCGTCCTCCACCACCATCACCGTCGCGTTCGGCACGTCGATCCCCACCTCGATCACCGTCGTCGCCACCATCACGTCCGCCGCGCCCTCTCCAAACCGCGCCATCGCGCGCCGCTTCTCGCGCGCTGCGAGTTGGCCGTGCAGCAGCTCCAGGCGAAAACCGCGCAGCTCACCCGCTCGCAGGCGCTCGAACTCCGCGACCGCCGCGCGCGCCTGGAGCGCCTCGGACTCCTCGATGAGCGGGCACACCACGTACGCCTGGCGCCCCGCGCGCAGCTCCTCGCGGATGCGCTCGTACGCCCGCGCGCGCTCGGCCTCGCTGGATGCAACGTGGGTGGCGATCGGCTTCCTTCCCTTCGGCAGCTCGCGCAGGCGCGTCACGTCGAGGTCGCCGTACGCCGTCAGGGCCAGCGTGCGCGGGATCGGGGTGGCGGTCATGTGCAGGACGTGGGGGGCGAGCCGGGCGGGGCTGGGGGCCTCCTCGCGGCCTGCCGGGCCGTTGGTGTGGTCCTCTCTTTCGGCGTCCCTTTTCGCGGGCGCGCGCGTGGGCGCGCGCGAAATAGGCGGCCCCTTGCGGTCCAACGCCGCACGCTGGCGCACCCCGAAGCGGTGCTGCTCGTCCACGACCGCCACCGCGAGGCGGTCGAACTCCACGTCGCCCTCGATCAGCGCGTGCGTACCGACCACCAGCTTCAGCTCCCCCGAGGCGAGCCTCGCGAGGTGCTCAGCCCGGCGGCGCGCAGGAGTCGAGCCGGTCAACAGCGCCGCCGGGAGCAGCGCTTCGGGGACGAGCGCCTGCAGCGTCGCGAAGTGCTGTTCGGCGAGCGTCTCCGTCGGCGCCATCAGCGCTCCCTGCATCCCGTGCTCGACCGCGCGCAGCAGCGCGTACAGCGCGATCACCGTCTTGCCCGAGCCGACCTCTCCCATCAGCAGGCGCTGCATCGGGCGCGCCTGTGCGAGGTCGGCGTCGATCGCCGCCATCGCCGCCGACTGGTCGCCGGTGAGCTGGAACGGCAGCTCCGCGAGCCACCGCGCGCTCAGCTCCCCCCGCCGCTCGCGGCTCGGCCGGCGAGCGGCACCGCGGTTCCGCTGCCGCGCAGCGCACGGCGACGCAGCACCGCCAGCTGCATCATCAGCAGCTCTTCGAACGCCAGGCGCCCGCGCCCCGCCTCGGCCTCCCCCTGATCGGCGGGGAAATGCACCGCTGCGAGCGCCGCCGCGCGGTCGGGCAGCCGCTCAGTCGCGCGCACCGCTGCGGGCAGTGGCTCAGGCACCTCGGCCAGCGCCCTCCGGCGCTCGCGCACCATCGTCACGATCTGTGTCGAGCTCACGCCCTCCGTCGCCGGGTAGTGCGCAACCCCCTGGTCCTCACCCACCGCCCCGAGCTCCCCGCCGAGCGCGTGGCTCGCGACCGCGAAGCGCCCCCCTGCCTGCGCCTTCCCGTGCAGCAGCAGGCGCGTCCCCGGGCGGTAGCGCTCCACCAGCCACGGCTGGTTGAAGAACGCCGCCCCCATCGCCCCGGTGTCGTCGAACACGGTCGCCTCGACCAGCGGGCGCATCCCACGGCGACGGACCGGCCGCGCCGCGATCGAGCGCACCTCGACCGCCACCGTCGCCTGCTCGCCGGGGCTCAGCTCCCCGACCGTACGCGCCTCGCGGCGGTCGCGCGGGAGGTGCTCCAACAGCGCGCCCACCGTCTCGATGCCGAGCGTCCGCAGGCCATCCGCGAGCTTGCCGGAGGGTGTGTCGAGGCTCTTCTCCAGACGCCCTGGCCGCGGCCACCGCACCGGCGCGGCCAGCAGTTCCTCGCGCGTCAGCGGGCGCGTGGAAGCGAACGCGCATGACTCCGCGGTGCGCACGGAGAGCTCGGGTGCGACGAGGGCGGGCATCTACCCCGCCATCATGAACCGTGGGCCAGTCTGAACCGTTTGGGGACTGCCCGGAGGGCCTCGGCCGCGCTACTCCGCCGCGAGCAGCCACCAGTAGGCGGGCTGGCCGCCGTGGCGTTGCTCGAGCTCGGCGTCGCCCAGGTCCCCGTCGAGCAGGGCCGCCACCGCGGCGGGGTCGAGCGGGGCGTCCTCGCCGGCGAGCACGCTGAGCAGCTCCGCCCCGTCGGCGAGTGCGGCGAGCACCGCGCGCAGGGTCGCGGCGGGCTCGCCCCACGCGACCACCTCCTCGCCGAGGAAGCCCACCGCCTCGCCGGCCCGGAAGCGTCCCCGGAGGTCGTCGCGGGCGGCGGGAGCCACGGCGCCGGTGCGCACCCGCACGAGCGCCTCGTGGAGCGCCTGCGCGTTCTGCTCCAGCGGACGGTCCCCCAGCCAGCTCGACCGCGGCGGCGAGACCCGCCTGCTGGCTGAGGGCGGGCACCACGAGCACCTGCTTGTCGGAGAGCTCGGCGGCGCGCTCGGCGGCCATCACGTTGTTGGGTGAGTTGGGCAGCACGAGCACCTCCTCGGCGGGCACCTCGTGAATCGCGGCGAGCAGCTCGTAGGTGGAGGGGTTCAGCGTGGGGCCCCCGTCGAGGGTGTGGACGCCGAGCTCGGCGAACATCGCCCTCAGCCCCTCGCCGCTGACGACCGCGACCGCGCCGCAGCGGGCGGGCGGCACGGCGTCCGAGCCGTGGTCCGGTGGGGGGCCGTCGAAAAGCCGCTGCTCGCGGTCGGCCACCTGGGCGTGCATGTCGGCGACGTCGAGGCGAGACACCTCACCTGCGCCGTCGAAGACGGCGGTCGCGTGTTCGGGCTCGTCGGTGTGGAGGTGCACCTTCACGGTCGCGGCGTCGCCGACGACGAGCACCGAGTCGCCGAGGGCCTCCAGCGGCGCGAGGAAGCGCTCCGGTTCGAGCGCGCTGCCGGTGACGGCGAAGTTGGTGCAGTAGCGGTAGGTGGAGGAGCTGTGCTCGGGGTGGTGGATGCGCGCCGGGGCGTAGTGGTCGAGCGGCGGCGGCGCGTCCCCGCGCAGCGCGGCGACCACGCCGGCGAAGAGGATCGTCAGCCCGTAGCCACCGGCGTCCACGACGCCGGCGTCGCGCAGCGCGGCCAGCAGCTCGGGGCCGCGCTTGACGGACTCCTGGCCGGCCGCCACCGCGCGCGTCAGGGTCGCGGCGATCGCGCGGTCCTGCTCCTCAGGCTCAGCGTCGGCGGGTACGCGGGTGCTCTCTGGGTCGCGCTCGAGGTCGGCCGCGAGCCGCTGGGCCATCTCGCGCGCGACGGTGAGGATCGTGCCCTCCGCGGGGTTGCGCACCGACGCGTACGCGCGGTCGGCGGCGTTCTCCAGGGCGGCGGCGATCAGCGCCGCGTCGATCAGCTCGCCGGGGCGCGAGACGAGCTCCTCGGCGGCGCCGCGGATCAGCTGGGAGAGGATCACGCCGGAGTTGCCGCGCGCGCCGAGCAGCGCGGCGCGGGCGACCGACTGCACGATCTCCTCGCGTCCGATCTCGTCGATCGTGCGCGTCTCGTCCGCCCCCTGCAGGCGGTCGAGCTCGGCGAGCACCGCGCGCAGCGTGAGCACCATGTTGTCGCCGGTGTCACCGTCGGCGACGGGGAACACGTTGAGGTCGTTGACCTCCTGGCGGCGGGACTCCAGGTGCGCGAGCGCACCGGCGACGGCGGCGCGGAAGCGAAGCAGGTTGGTGTCGGTCACGGGGCCCGTCAGAGGGCCTTGACGACCTTGCTGGCCTTCAAGCAACGAGTGCATACGTATACGCGCCGCGGCGCCTTGCCGACCATGATACGCACCTTCTGCAGGTTCGGATCGAACCGGCGCCTGGTGGCGACCATCGAGTGGCTGCGGCTGTTGCCGAACGCGGGGCCCTTGCCGCAGCTGTGGCATACCTTGGCCATGGGGCGAGAGTCTAGCCGGTCAGAAGCTCCGTGCGCAGTGCAGCCATCCGCAGGACGGCCTCGGCGGCGTGGCGGCCCTGGTCGCGCTTTCCCCCGCCGGCGCGGGCGAGCGCCTGCTCCATCGTCTCGCAGGTGAGCACCCCGAAGGCGCAGGGTACGCCGGTGTCGAGCTGCACCCGCATGATCCCGCGCGCGGCCTCGGCGCAGACGTAGTCGTAGTGGCTCGTCTCGCCGCGAATCACCGCTCCCAGGCAGATCACACCGGCAAAACGGCCTGACTTCGCCGCGTAGCCGGCGGCGAGCGGCAGCTCGAAGGCGCCCGGCACGTCGAACACCTCCACCTGGGTGTGACCCGCCTCGGCGAGCGCCGCGCGCGCTCCCGCCTCGAGGCGCTCTGCCAGGTCCTCGTAGAAGCGACCGACGGCGAGGGCATAGGTCATCGTCCCTGCTCGCGGTCGTGCTCGCGCTCGGAGTGCAGCAGCTCCGCGTCGAGGTTGAGGCCCTGGTGGTGCAGGGTGTGGCCCATGCGCCGCGCCTTGGTGCGCAGGTAGGCGGTGTTGTGCTCGTTGGGGGCCTGCTCGATCGGGACCTGCGCGGAGACCGACAGCCCGTAGCCCTCCAGCCCGCGAATCTTCTTGGGGTTGTTGGTGAGGATGCGGATCGAGGAGAGGCCGAGGTCGGAGAGGATCTGCGCGCCGATCCCGTAGTCGCGCAGGTCGGCGGGCAGGCCGAGGCGCTCGTTGGCTTCGACGGTGTCGAGGCCGTCCTCCTGCAGACGGTAGGCGCGCAGCTTGTTCAGCAGGCCGATCCCACGGCCCTCCTGCGACAGATAGAGCAGCACCCCCTGCCCCTCGCGCTCGATCATCGCGAGCGCCGCTTCGAGCTGCTCGCCGCAGTCGCAGCGCAGCGAGTGGAAGACGTCGCCGGTGAGGCACTCCGAATGCACCCGCACGAGCACGTCGGGGCGCCCCGCCACCTCGCCCTTGACGAGCGCCACGTGGTGCTTCTCGTCCACGAGCGAGCGGTAGCCGACGGCCTCGAACTCCCCGAAGGCGGTCGGCAGGCGCGTCGTGACGACGCGTTCCACGAGCCGGTCGTTGCGCCGGCGGTAGGCGATCAGGTCGGCGATCGTGACCAGCTTCAGCCCGTGGCGCTCGCAGAAGCCGGCGAGGTCGGGCACGCGCGCCATCGAGCCGTCGTCGTTCATGATCTCGCAGATCACCCCGGCGGGGGTCACGCCCGCGAGGCGCGCGAGGTCGACGCTCGCCTCGGTGTGGCCGGTGCGCTCCAGCACCCCGCCGGCCTTCGCCTTCAGCGGGTTGACGTGCCCGGGCTGTACGAGGTCCTCCGGCCGGCTGGCGGGGTCGACCGCGACCTGCATCGTGTGCGCGCGGTCGTGCGCGGAGACGCCCGTCGTGACACCGTGGCGCGCCTCGATCGTGACCGTGAAGGGAGTCTGCAGAGCGGACTCGTTCTTCGCGGTCATCAGCTCCAGGCCGAGCGCCTCGCAGCGCTCGGGGCTGAGCGCCAGGCAGATCCAGCCGCGGGCCTCCTTGGCCATGAAGTTGATCGCCTCGGGCGTCGCGAACTGCGCGGCCATCACGAGGTCGCCCTCGTTCTCGCGGTCCTCGTCATCGCAGACGACGACCATCCGGCCTTTACGGATCTCCTCGACCGCCTCCTCGATCGTGGCGAAGGGGGTGATGGTCTGCGATACGTTCACGTTCATGTGCGGGCCTCCAGCAGTCGCTTGGTTGGGGGAGGGCAAGCCCGGGGCGGGCGGGCCTTCAAGCCCCCTCCCATTTTTGCAAGAGCTTCCTTACGTGCTTGGCGAGGATGTCGACCTCCAGGTTAACCGGCTCGCCGACCGCTGCTCGCCCGAGCGTGGTGCGCTCCAGCGTCTCGGGTATCAGCGATACCTCGAAGCCACCGGCGCGTAGAGCACTGACGGTGAGGCTCACCCCGTCAACGGTGACCGAGCCCTTCTCCACGACAAAGGACAACAGGTCGGCGTCAACGTCGATCCCGAGGACCCGGGAGGAGCCCTCAGCGCGGACCTCGGCGACGGTCCCCACGCCGTCGACGTGCCCCTGCACGAAGTGCCCGCCGAGGCGCCCGTCGGCGCGCAGGGCGAGCTCCAGGTTGACAGGGTCGCCGGGCGAAAGCGCGCCGAGCGTGGAGCGAGCGAGCGTCTCGCGGATCGCCTGCGCCTCGAACTCCTGCTCGGCCACCCGCGTCGCGGTCAGGCAGACGCCGGCCACCGCGATCGAGTCCCCCGCCGACAGGGCACCTGCCAGCGGCGTGCGGACCCGCAGCGTGGCGCCCTCCCCGTCGTGCTCGACCGCGGCGACGCTGCCGAGGTCGGCGATCAGGCCGGTGAACACCTCACCACTCGCGCAGGCGAGCGCAGACGAGCAGGTCCTCGCCGATGCGCTCGCAGTCGAAGGTGAGCGCGCGGATCGCCTCGGAGATCTGCTCGACGCCTTCGCCCTCCAAGGGGTCGCGGGCGGTACGCCCGCCGAGCAGCAGCGGCGCGAGGAAGAGGCGGATCTCGTCGATCTCGCCGGCGTCGAGGAACGCTCCGGCGAGGTGGGGACCACCCTCCAGGAGCGCCGAGGCGACGCCCAGCTGGCCGAGCTGGTCGAGCGCCGAGCGCACGCGCGCGGGCTCGTTCTCGCCGGTCGCGAGCAGCACTTGCGCGCCGGCGGCCTCCAGCGCGTCGGTGTCCGCGCGCGCGGCGGCGCGCGAGACGATCACCGTCAGCGGGATCTCCGCGGTGGCGGCGAGCAGGCGCGAGTCGGAGGGCAGCCGCGCGAGCGAGTCGAACACGACCCGCCGGGGCTGCTCGGAGGGGTCAGCAGCGGCCCCGTCGGGGCGGGCGGTCAACTGGGGGTCGTCGGCAAGCGCGGTGCCGATCCCGACGACGACCGCGTCGACGGAGGCACGCCACCGGTGCGCGAGCGCGCGCGAGGCCTCGCCGCTGATCCACTGGGAGTCCCCCGCGCGCGTGGCGACCTTGCCGTCGAGGGTCATCGCGGACTTGAACAGCACCCACGGGCGCCCCGTGCGGGCGTGCTTGCGGAAGGCCTGGTTGAGCAGCCGCGCGCGCGTGGCGAGCTCGCCGTCGGCCAGCACCACTTCGACGCCCTCGTCACGCAGGATCCCGAGGCCACGCCCGGCGGCCTTCTCGGTGGGGTCGTCGGAGCCGACGACCACGCGGCCAACCCCCGCCTGTACGATCGCCTCGGTGCACGGCGGCGTCTTGCCCTCGTGGCAGCAGGGCTCCAGCGACACGTACAGCGTGGCACCCGTGAGGTCAGCGAGCCCGCAGGCCTCGATCGCGTTGACCTCGGCGTGGGCGGCGCCGAAGCGTTCGTGCCACCCCTCCCCGAGCACCTCGCCGTCGCGCGCGATCACCGCGCCCACGACGGGATTCGGCTTGACCGCCCCAACGCCCCGGCCCGCCAGCTCGATCGCGCGCGCCAGGTGCAGCTTGTCGGTGTCGGTGACGACTGTCATCCTGAACGTTGAGGATAGCCCTCCCGAGTAGGCCGGGGTGGCCAAGACGCACGGCACTTGCCGCTGGCCGATCGGAGATCCAGTCGATCACGATCGGTCGGACGCCTCACCCCCGCGCGCAGCGCTCCCCGCGCAGGCGGTACACGGTCATGGCGGGCCCGGGGCGCCGAAAGGCAAGCGGGTAGTAGTCGAAGGACCAGTCGAAGTTGAAGGCGACGGGGTGAGCCCCGGCGGCGTAGGGGGAGACGTGGTAGACGACGGCGGCCTGCCGCGCCAGCGCACGGTAGTAGGCGACCGCGTGGGGCGCCCGCGCGGGGTCGGCGAACGCGCGGCCGGACTCGGCGGAGCCGCTCACGACCCAGCAGAACCCTTCGCGCTCGTAGTAGGGGATCAGCGCCGGGCTGAGCGTGAGCTCGTAGTTTTCGAGCGTGACCGTGTGCGTTTCAGCGAGGCTCAGCGCCCCGGCGGCGTCGATCACCGACTGCAGCGACTGGTACTTGGGCCAGCGGTCGCCGTCGCGCGTGGTGAGCGTGGGATGCCCGACGTCCTGCACCCACTCGTCGGGCACAACCGGCTCGACGACGACGGGGGTGCCGGTGGGGATGTGGGCGACCATCCAGGCGCGCGTCAGAGCACGGGTGTCGGCGCGCGAGAGCACGAGCCCGGAGTGGACGCTGTAGAGCACCCCCTGCGCACAGAGGGCGAGGATGGCGAGCACCATGAGGGCAGTCCGTAGACGCGGTACGCGCTGCGCCAGAGCCTTGGCCACCTGTAGTGCGAAGAAAGCCGCGAGCAGGCAGAGGATCGGGAAGATCGGCAGCAGCCAGCGGCCGAAGTAGCGACCCTCGGCGCCCATGAAGACGAGGTAGAGCAACGGTGCGGGCACGAGCACCCAGCCGAGACGGGGCTCGCGCCACCAGACGGTGAACGCGCCCCCGAGCGCGGCCACCGCGGGCACCCAGCCGAGGCCCCAGGTGAGCGACCAGAGGTAGTAGACGAGGCCGCTCTCGTGCGGGGCGCCCAACTTGCCCTGGGCTTCGCCGGAGAGCGAGGACTGGTGGGCGAGACCCTGCTCGAAGGCGTGGAGGTCGAGCACGGAGTAGGGATCGGCGATCAGGAACGACGCCAGCGCCGCCGCCCCGGCGAGCACGAGACCAATCAGCACGCGCCGCCCGGCCGATGGGATCTCCAGATATCGCGCGGCGGCCGCGGCGAGCAGCGGCAGCAGCACGATCCCCGCGGTGTACTTGGTGGCGCAGCCGAAACCCAGCCCGACGCCGGCGAGGAGGTAGTCACGCGCGCGGCCCCTGCGCAGCACGCCGGCGGTCCCGAGCAGCGAGAGCGTCAGCGGGGCGAGCGTGGGGACGTCGTTGAGCGCGAGGTGCGCGTAGAAGACCGGCAGGAACGCGACGGCCTCCAGGGCGGCGGCGAGCAGCGCGACGCCGCGGTCGAAGAGGCGCGCGCCGGCGAGGTAGAGCAGCCACACCGCGACCGTGCCGAGCACCGCGGCGCTCACGCGCGCCACCGTGAAGACTGCGGTGGGGTTGGTCGCAAACGTGTGGTCGACCCCCGCGCGGCCCCCGAACCAGACGGAGAAGACGAGGCGCAGCAGGTCGGTAAAGGCAGGCGGGTTGGCGAAGTAGTGGGGGTTCCACCCCAGCGTCAGCATCCCGACGGCGCGTGGCACGAAGTGGGCGTCCTCGTCGGAGTTGTAGGCGTAGGGCAGGCCCTGGCGGATGCCCCACAGGCGCAGCGCGAGCGCCACCGCGAGCACGAGCCCGAGCGCTACCCACACGGTCCGGTGGCCGCGCGCGCGCGCCTTCTCCGCCTGCGACTCGGGCCGGGGCAACGCCACGGGATGCCGCTCAGCAGTTGCCATAGACCGCGTAGTAGCGGCTCGTGTAGATGCGCCGGAAGCCCGGCAGGGGGACCTGGTCGAGCGGGTTGTCGCCGACGTCGACGATCGCCTCCTGGAAGACGGCGGCACCGAGCGGGTAGACCGCGACGCTGCCGCGGGCGATCCTGTCGGTGAGGGTGTGGACGCCCTCCTGGGCGTCCGCGCGGGCCTCAGAGCGGGCGACGATGTCGCGCTGGCCGGTGGTGTCGAGGATCCAGCGGGCGTCGGGGATCAGCTTGTTGTCGGGCAACGAGAGCAGCGGGCAGCGGGCGAGCTCGGCGCGCACGGCGGGAGCGTGCAGCGCCGCGGCGAGACCTTCGTGGAAGTCGTCGTGGTAGGCCAGCGTGGTGCGGGCGTTCGAGAAGCTCGTCACCGAGACGGCGGCGACGGCGGCGTACAGGACCAGCGCGGCGCCGGCAGCCGTCCACACGCGGCGCAGCACCGAGCCGGCGCGCAGCAGCGACCAGCCGCCGATCGCCAGCGCGCAGAAGGGCAGCAGCAGCGCCGCGGCGCCCATCATGTAGCGGTCGATCACCGACGCCCCCGCGGCGCCCTCGGCGACGTAGACGAGCAGCAGCAGCGCGAGCACCGCGAGCGGCACGCGCGCGCGGCGGGGGGTGAGCCACACCGCGAGCACGGCCCCCGCGAGGCCGCCGAGCACGATCGGCAGCTTGTCGATCCGCACCAGGTAGCGCCACGTCGCGGCGAGCACGCTCGTGAAGCCCTTGGTGCGTTCCAGTTCGGCGGCGAGCACCGCGGTGGAGTGCAGCGAGTAGAGCGGGTCGCCGGTGACGAGCGTGTCGAGCGCCACCCACAGCAGCGGCGCGGCCGCCACCAGCGCCGCGTAGCCGACCCGCCGGCGGTTGCTCACGGTGCGCGGCCACACGCACCACAGCCAGTACACGCCCGCCAGCACCCAGGCGTCGGGGCGCAGCAGGCCCGCTGCGGCGAGCAGCACGAAGACCGGCGTGCCCCGTCGGGGGCGCTCGACCTCCAGGGCGGTCGCCCACACGATCAGCGCGACGTACGTGAGGTCGAGGTAGCCCTGCGCGGCGAGGTTGGCGTCGTACAGTCGCGTCAACGTCAGCAGCACCGCGAGCACCGCCACGAGCGGCCCGAAGCACAGGCGCGTGAGGCGGAAGAGGCCGGCGGTGAGCGCGACGAAGGAGGCGATCGAGCCGAGCACCACCAACCGCGCGCCGGCCTGGCCGAAGATCGAGCAGAGCGCCCCGAAGGCGAGCGCCAGCGGGTGCTCGGTGGGGGCGCGGTAGACGCCCAGGTCGGGCAGGTGCCCGTGCAGCAGGTCGCGCCCCCACAGCAGCGCGTAGAAGGAGTCGTAGGTGGGGTAGGTGGGGAAGGCGACGTAGCCCGCGAGCGCCCCGGCGCAGAGCGCCGCGAAGCCGAGCCGCGCCCAGGTGGCGCCCGGCACTGCGCGCAGGCGAGCGAGCCGCACGTGGCCCGCGCGGGGTCGGGGGAGAGTCGCGCCGTCCATCGGGGTAGAGCTTATGGGGCAGGTAGGCTGTGGCGATGAAGCTGATCATCCAGATCCACAGCTTTAGCTGGGGGAGGGCAGGCCCGGGAGGGCGGGCCTTCAAACCCCCTCCCGGGAGAGCCACATGAAGCTGATCATCCAGATCCCCTGCTGGGACGAGGCGCAGACGCTGCCGCTGACGCTCTCCGAGCTACCGCGCGAGCTGGAGGGCTTCGACGCGGTCGAGTGGCTCGTGATCGACGACGGTTCGAGCGATGCGACGATCGACGTCGCGCGCCGCCACGGCGTCGACCACGTCGTCGCGCTGACCAACCACAAGGGCCTCGCGAGCGCCTTCCAGGCCGGCCTCGACACCTGCCTGAAGCTCGGGGCCGACGTGATCGTCAACACCGACGCCGACAACCAGTACCACGGCCCAGACGTCGCGCGACTGGTGGCGCCGATCCTCGAAGGCCGCGCCGACATGGTCGTGGGCGACCGCGAGGTGGTCTCGATCGAGCACTTCTCACCGCTGAAGAAGCTGTTGCAGCGCCTCGGCTCGTGGGTCGTGCGCCAGGCCTCCTCGACGACGGTGCCCGACACCACCTCGGGCTTTCGCGCCTACAACCGCGAGGCCGCGCTGCAGGTGCAGGTCGTCTCGAAATTCACCTACACCCTGGAGACCATCATCCAGGCGGGCAAGCTGCTCGTCGCGGTCGAGCACGTCCCGGTCCGCACCAACCCCGCGACGCGCGAGTCGCGCCTGTTCCCCTCGATGAGCGCCTACGTGCGCCGCAACGCGGTCTCGATCTTCCGCATCTACGCCCAGTACGAGCCGCTGCGGATCTTCTGGAGCCTCGCCGCCGTGATCGGCCTCGCCGCGCTCGGCGTGTGGATCCGTTTCGTGGTCGCCTACGCCGAAGGCAACGGCAAGGGCCACGTGCAGTCGCTGATCCTCGGCGCGGTGCTGTTCATCGCCGCGATCGTGCTGTGGGCGCTCGGGGTGATCGGCGACCTGCTCGCCGCACAGCGCGTGATGACCCAGCGGACCTTCGAGCGGGTGCGGCGGATCGAGCTGCAGCTGGGCGTGGCTCCCTCGCACTACGAGCCCGGCACGCCGCTCGCCAACGGTGCCCGCCCCGCCGGTGAAAGCGCTCGTGGGGAAGGCCAGACACCCGAGCGCGAGGCGGTGGAGGCTTGAGCGGGGCAGACGTCACGCTCTCCCGCGACGGGATCGTCACGGGCAACACCTATGACAAGTACGGCTCGACCAACCCGCTCGCGCGGCGGCTGATGGCAGGCTTCGAGCGTGACCTCGACGAGCTGCTCGCCATCGCCGACCCCCGCTCGCTGCTGGACGTGGGCTGCGGCGAGGGGGTGCTCGTACACCGCTGGGCGCAGCGGCTCGAGGGACGGCGGATCGTCGGCATCGACCTGGAGGAGGGCTCGATCCAGGCCGGCTGGGCGCAGCGGCAGGCGCCCAACCTCGAGTACCGCGTGATGCGCGCGGAGAATCTGCCGTTCGCCGAGAACGAGTTCGACCTGGTGAGCGCAATCGAGGTGCTCGAGCACGTGCCCGACCCCGAGCACACGCTCGCCGAGATGGCACGCTGCGCCGCGCGTCACCTGCTCGTCTCGGTCCCGCGCGAACCGCTGTGGCGGGCGCTCAACCTGGCGCGTGGTGCTTACTGGCGGGAGCTCGGCAACACCCCCGGGCACCTGAACCACTGGTCCAGGCGGTCGTTCACGGCCCTGCTCTCGCGCTACGGGACGGTCGCCGAGCTGCGTTCGCCCTTCCCGTGGACGATGCTGCTTGTCCGCCTCTAGCCCCGGCGTGCCGAGCACCGAGCCCGAGGCGCCTTCGGGCTCGGCGCGGACCCGCTCCTACGGCAGCGGCGCGCGCGTCCTCTCCATCGGGATCGCCGCGACGGGCCTGCTGACGTTTGCGTACTTCTCGATCGCCTCCCACGTGCTCAGCGGAGAAGCGGCCCAGCGCTTGGACGTGCTGTGGTCGGTGATGTTCGTCGTCATCTCCGTGATCTACCGGCCGGTTGAACAGCTGCTCTCGCGCACCATCGCCGAGCGCCGCGCTCACGGGCACGTCGAGCACCCGCTGCGCGTGCCGATCGCGCTCCAGGCCGGCTTCGCGCTCGTCTTCCTGGCGGTCGCGCTCGTCCTGCACGAAGAGCTCGTCAGCCACGTGTTCGACGGCTACGCCGCGCTGTACTGGGTGCTGGTCGTCGGCACGCTCGCGTACGCCGGCAGCTACTTCGCCCGCGGCTGGCTCGCGGGGCACCAGTACTTCGGGCTGTTCGGCGCGCTCGTGCTGATGGAGTCCACCTCGCGCATCTGCTTCGCGCTGGCCGCCGCGCTCGGCGTGACGAGCGGGCAGACCGCGGTGGCGTTGGGGATCGCGGTCGCACCGCTGATCTCGCTCGTCGTCGTGCCCGCTGCGTTCGCCCGTAGTGGGCGGGAGAGTCGCAACGCCATGGAGGCCGCGGTGACTGCGGCCTCGGCGACCGCGCCGATCTCAGCTGACGCGCCCGAGCCAAGTTCCGCAGAGCCCGCCCATCCGGTGTTCACCGTGGACGAGGCGGACGCCGCGCTCGCCGGTCCGGGTACCGAGGGCGTGCAGGAGGTGGCAGCGCACGAGGAGCTGTCCTTGTCGCGCGGCGGGCGCTTCGCGCTGTGGGTCTCGGGCATCATGCTCTCCGAGCAGACGCTCCTGAACGCGTCGGTCCTGACAGTGGACGCGCTCTCCCCTGACAAGGCGCTCGCGGGGATCGTCTTCAACGTCATGCTGATCGCCCGCGCCCCCCTGCAGCTCTTCCAGGCGATCCAGACCTCGCTGCTGCCCCACCTGACCGGCCTGGAGGCGAAGGAGGGCCACACCTCCTTCGCCCGCGCAATCCGCATCACAGTGCTCGCGATCGCCGCCTTCGCCGCGGCCGTGGCGCTCGGCCTGCTGGCGATCGGCCCGTTCGTGATGAGCCACGTCCTCTTCGGCCAGACCTACACCTACAACCGCTTCGGCCTCGCCCTCGTCGGCCTGGGGATGGGCCTGCACCTGGCCTCGGGCACGCTCAACCAGGCCGCCCTGGCCCGCAACCGCGCGCGCGCGGCCGCTCTCTGCTGGCTCGTGGCCGCCGTTGCCTTCCTTGCCTGGATGCTCACCCCGCTCGTCGGCGAACAGGTGCTGCGAGCCGAGCTCGGCTACCTCGGCGCGACCTGCCTGCTCGCGGCGCTGCTCGCGCTGCTCTACCGGCGCGGTCAGTCCGCGCCGGCGGCCACGACGATCGCACGGTAGGCCTGGCCGGGCTCCGCAGCGTGGAAGATCGCCGAGCCCGCGACGAACGTTGTCGTGCCCGCGCTGCGGCAGAGCGGGGCGGTCGTCGGGTCGATCCCCCCGTCCACCTCCAGCGCCGCCGTGGAACCCTCCCCGTCGAGCAGCGCCCGCAGGCGCGTGATCTTCTCCGGGGAGCGCGCGATGAACGGCTGCCCGCCCCAGCCGGGGCTGACGGTCATGCACAACGCGAGGTCAAGCGCGCCGGCCAGCTCGTCCAGCGCCTGCACCGGGGTGCCGGGGTTGATTGCGACCCCGACGCACGCCCCGCTCTCGCGGATCAGATTGGCGGCGTACGCCGCGTGCGGGGTGGCCTCCGCGTGGAAGGTCACCGAGTGCGCCCCCGCGCGCACGAACTCCCCCACCTGGCGCTCGGGGTGCTCGATCATCAGGTGCACGTCGAGCATCCCTCCCACCGCCTCGACCTGCTCGCGCAGCGCCGCCACCACCAGCGGGCCGATCGTGATCGGGGGCACGAAGTGGCCGTCCATCACGTCCACGTGGATCACCCGCGCGCCCGCCGCCAGCACCTCCCCCACCTGCTCGCGCAGCACCCCGAAGTCGGCGGAGAGGATCGAGGGCGCCACCCGTACTCCCGCCAGGAGCTTCTTTGTAGAGGCGCTCATCTCGTGCACCGCTGAAGATCCAGCAGCGTATCCGAGCTCCTCAGGGCAAGCTGGTCAAGGACGCAAGGAGCGAAGTGTGCTTGGCACACGAGCGACTGAGGACGCAGATCCAGCGCAGCCATGAGGGGCTCAGATCGGCATCAGCATGGAGTCGCCGCAGTTATTGCACTTGAGGATCGCCGTCGAGGACATCCGCACGATCGTCGAGTGCTCGCCGCAGTTGGGGCACACCGACGCCAGCTCGAAGCGGTGCAGGCAGTACACGCAGCGGTAGCGGCCCGGGAGGTTCGTCGGGCGCAGCCACGGCTCCGAGCAGTTCGGGCAGAGCGGGCCGAGGTCGGCCGCCGGCGCCGCCTTGTCGCGCTCGACGCCCATCACCGCCGCCTCATCCGCGGCGCAGCCGTGCGATGAAGAAGCCCGCCGTGCGGTCGCGGTGGGGGAGCGTCAGCACGCAGCGGCCCCGACTTAGAGCCGGCAGCTCCGCACCCAGGTTCTCGAGGGCGAAGTCCGGGGTGGATTCCAGGAAGGCTGAGATCTGGCGCTCGTTCTCGGTCGGGGAGACGGTGCACGTAGAGTAGACCAGCACGCCCCCCGGACGGACCGCTGCGGCGCCTGCCGCGAGAATCGCCGCCTGGGTGCGCGCCAGCTGCTCCACGTCCTGCGGCGTGATCCGCCAGCGCAGGTCCGCGCGCGCCTGCAGCGTCCCCAGCCCCGAGCACGGCGGGTCCACCAGCACACGGTCGAAGAGCGCCTCGTCCTCCAGCGGCCGCGCCGCGTCGCCCAGCACCACCCGCACGCACCCCTGCGCACGCAGGCGCTCCACCGTGCGCTGCAGCTCCGCCGCGCGGCGGCGGTTGCGCTCGACCGCGACCACCTCCCCGCGGCCCCCCATCAGCGCCGCGAGGTGCGTGCTCTTGCCGCCTGGCGCCGCGCACAGGTCGAGCACCCGCTCGCCCGGCTGCGGCGCCAGCGCACGCGCCGGCAGCATCGCCCCGCGCGACTGCGCCAGCACCGCGCCCGCCCGCCACAGCGCCGAGCCGTGCACGTCCCACGGGCCCTCCACCACGAGCGCCTCCGGGATCTCCGGGTCCCCGTGGACCGCCGCCGCTCCGGGGTCCCCCGCACGCAAGTCCGGGTCGACCGAAGCCGGGAGACACTCGCCTGCGACCGATTCGGGAGACACTCGCTTTACCGAAGCCGGTTGACACGCGCCTTCGGCGCGAGTCCCCGTTTCGGCCAGCATCCCCGAATCGGCCAGCATCCCCGTTTCGACCGAAGCCGGGGGACACGGGCCTCCGACAGATTCGGGAGACACTCGCTTCGCTCGCATCCCCGAATCGGCCAGCATCCCCGTTTCGGCCAGCAGCTGCGCCGCGACCGCTGCGGGCTCGGCAACCAGCGTGTTCACGCGCAGCGCCAGCTCCCCCGGCTCGTTGTCTGCCGCCAGCAGCGCCCGCGCATCCTCCGCCCCCAGCTCCTCCCACCACAGCTCCGCGATCCACCGTGGATGGGAGTGCTTGAGCGCTGCGCCCTCCGGGGTGCCGTCGTCGAGCTCCTCGAGCAGCGTCTTCCCCTCGCGCGTGGCGCGGCGCAGCACCGCGTTGACCAGACCGTGGCCCCCGCGGCCGGCCTTGGCGAGCTCGACCGCGTCGGCCACCACCGCGTGGTCCGGGGCGCCCCCCGTGTACAGCAGCTCGTAGCACCCCAGCCGCAGCGCCGCCACGAGCGACGCGTCCAGCCTGCCCACAGGACGCTCGGCGAGCCGTTCAATCAGGTAGTCCACCGTGCCGCGGCGCTGCACCGCGCCGTACGCCAGACGCATCGCCAGCGCCCGGTCGCGCGCGTCGAGTTCCCCTGCCTGTGCGCGCAGCGCTAGATCCGCGTACGCGCCTCCCTCGAACACCCGGCGCAGCACCACGTACGCGCAGGCCCGCGCCGGGGCGACACGAGCAGGAAGCGGCTGCCGGACCCCCCTCGCGCCCTGGCCGCCCGCGGGAGGCGTCATCGCCTCGCCACCGGCCGGCGCTCAGGCGCCCGGCAGCTCATGGCCGCGCAGGTAGGAGGCGGCGTCCATCGGGCGGCCGCCCGGGGGCTGCACGCAAACGAGCTCCAGCGTCCCCTCTTGCGTGCCGTACAGCAGGCGCCCGTCGTGGCTCGCCAGCGTCCCCGCCGGCGGGCTGGGCGGGTGGGCGCCGAGCACTACCCCTGACTCCAGCACGCCCAGCCACGTCCCGTCCTCCCGGGCCACCCGCGCTCCGATGTGCGGGTTCAGCGCCCGCACCTTGCGCTCTAGCTCCGCGGCCGGACGCGCTGGATCGAGCAGGCGGTCCTCCGCTGTGACCTTCTCCGCGTACGTCACCCCCGCTTCGGCCTGCTCCGCGAACTCCGGTGGGCACCCACCCTCCCAGCGATCGAGCACCCTTACCAACAGCTCGCCCCCGAGCTCCTGTAGGCGTTCCGCCAGCGAACCGTAGGTGTCCCCCGACGTGATCCTCTCCTGCGCCGTCGCACACACCGGGCCGCTGTCCAAGCCCTCCGCGAGACGCATGATCGACACTCCCGTCTGCGCGTCCCCCGCCATGACCGCCCGCTCGATCGGCGCCGCCCCTCGCCAGCGGGGCAGCAGCGAGGGGTGCACGTTCAGCAGCGGGCGGCTCGACAGCAGCGGCTCCTTGACCAGCGCCCCGAAGGCGCACACCACGAGCACCTCCGGCCCCGCCCGCTCGATCAGTGACCGGGCCCGCGGGTCGTTGACGCTCGCCGGCTGCTCCACCGCGATGCCCAGCTCCCCCGCCGCCCGCGCGACCGGCGGCGGCGCCACCTTGCGGCCGCGGCCCTTTGGGCGGTCCGGGCGCGTGAGCACCAGCCCCGGGCGGTGCGCGCTCGCCGCCAGGCGCTCCAGCACTGCCGCCGCGAAGTCCGACGTGCCCAGGAAGACCGTGCGCAAAGGGTTACGCGGGGGCCGGGTCCCGAGGGCCCTGGTTCGTGTCCGCGGCCGGCCCGCTCGAGTCCACCGGCGTCTCCTCACCCTCCGCGGCGCGCGGGGCCGCCCTCGAGGCGGCCCTCCTCCCATCCTTTCCCTCCCGCGCCTCCCGCAACGCGCGCATCGCCTCCCTGCGCGCCTCCCGTGAGATGCGGTCGAGGATCAGCACCCCCTCCAGGTGGTCGAGCTCGTGCTGGATCACCCGCGCTGGCAGTCCCTCCTCCTCCACCACCAGTTCCTTGCCGTGCGGGTTCTGCGCGCGCACCCGCACCCGCGCCGCGCGCTCCACCTCTACGTGTATCCCCGGAAGGCTCAGACAGCCCTCTTGCGCGGTCTCGCGCTCCTCGCTCTCCCACTCCACCACCGGGTTCACCAGCGCCGTGACCGGGTCGTCCTGGTAGGCCTTGTACACGAGCACCCGGTGCAGCACCCCGAGCTGCGTCGCCGCCAGGCCGACGCCGAGCGCGTCCTGCATCAGCTCCCCCATCCGCTGCACCTCCGCGCGCAGGCTCTCGTCGAAGCGCTCCACCGTCACCGCGCTCGCGCGCAGCACCGGGTCCCCCAACTTGCGCACCTGGCGCAGCGCCGCCTCCTGGCGCGCGCGGGTCTCCGGATCGAGCTCCTCGGTCCGCTCACCCTCGAGCTCCTCCGGCTGGCCGAAACGGGGATGCTGGTCGAAACGGGGACCGATTGGGGAGACACTCGCTCCGCTCGCATCCCCAAATCGGCCAGCGCCGGAGGCGCGTGTCTCCCGGCTTCGGTCGGCGGGCTCCTCCTCGACCTCGGTGGGGTCATCGATGCTCGTGCTCATCCTCGACCAATTCTATTGCGGGTCCACGTCTACGCTGAAGCTCACCCCGGCGTGCTCCTTGGCGCTCGCCGCGTGCTGCACCGCCGCGCCCACGCTGCGCACCGCCGTGCCGCGGTCCGCCGCCTTGACGAGCAGCACCCGCCGCTCCTTGCCCCGCAGGCGAAACAGCGCTGCTGGACCCAACACGCTCACAAGGTCGGGTGGCACCCGATCGCCCATGCCCGCCCTGACCGCGCTCGCCGCCGCCTGCGCGCGCGCCGCTTCGGGGGCCGCGCAAACGACCCGGATCAGGTGCGCGAACGGCGGGTAGCGCAGCGCCGCGCGGCGCTCCAACTCGCCCTCGAGGTAGCCCTCGCTGTCGTGCTGCGCGGCGTGCACGATCGCGCGCGCCTCGGGGGCGATCGTCTGCACCAGCACCCTCCCCTCCCCGCCGCGCCCCACCCGGCCCGCGAGCTGCGCGATCAGCGCGAACGTCCGCTCCTCCGCGCGGAAGTCCGGGAAGCGCAGCGTCGCGTCTGCGTCCACCACCACCCCCAGCCTGACATCCGGGAAGTCGTGGCCCTTCGCCACCATCTGCGTGCCGATCAGCACCCCCGCCGGGGCGGCCCCGAAGCGGCGCAGCACCGCGCCCACGCCGCCTGCCGGCTCGTTCGTTGCAAGCACATCGGCGTCCAGTCGGAAGACCGGGAAGCGCTCCCCATCCCCCAGCGCCGCCTGGAGGTCGTGCTGCAGGCGCTCCGTGCCCGCCCCGTGGCGCGCCACCGCCGTCGAGCCGCACTCGCAGCGCGACGGCACCTGCTCACGGTGGCCGCAGTGGTGACAGGCGACCCGTCCCTCCGCGCGGTGCATGACCAGCGCCACGTCGCACTGCGGGCAGCTCCACACCCTCCCGCACGAGCGGCACGAGAGGAAGTTCGACCAGCCCCGGCGGTTCAGCAGCACGATCGCCTTCCCGCCCTCCCGGCGCACCTCTGCCAGCGCCTGCGCGGTCTCCGGGTGCAGGCCCTGGCTCTGCTCGCGCATGTCGAGCACCTGCACCGGCGGCAGTGGGCGGCCGTCCACGCGGCACGGCAGGCTCAGGCGCCTCAGCGCGTGGTAGCTCTCCGGACGCGGTGTGGCGCTGCCCACCAGCAGCAGCGCGCCCTGCTGCGCGGCGCGCCTGGCCGCGACGTCGCGCGCGTCGTAGCGGGGATCGTCTTCGTGCTTGTAGGAGGAGTCGTGCTCCTCGTCCACCACGATCAGTCCCAGGCCTTCGATCGGCGCGAACACCGCCGAGCGCGGGCCCACACACACGCGCGCCTCCCCCACCCGCAGCCGCCGCCACTCCTCCCGTCGCTGCGCGGGCGTCAGGCGTGAGTGGAGCACCGCCACCGTCTCCCCGAAGCGCGCCACGAAGCGCCCCACGATCTGTGGCGTCAGCGCGATCTCCGGGACCAGCACGATCGTGCCCCGCCCCCGCTCCAGCGCGCACGCCGCCGCGCGCAGGTACACCTCCGTCTTGCCCGACCCCGTGATCCCGTGCAGCAGCAGCGACACCGGCCGCGGGGGGTGGGGTTCAACCACGCCCTGTTCGACCGCCTCCAGCGCCCGTCGCTGGTCCTCCGTCAATTGCGGCGGCTCGCTGTGCAGCGCCCCGATCGGCTCGTGTTGCGGGCGCGCCACCGAGCGCGCGCGGCGCTTGCGTACGCCCATGCCACCGGGCCCTTTGCTCATCGCTCCCGGCGGCAGCACCAGCCGCAGTGCGCGCGCAAGCGTCGAGCAGCACTCCACCGCGATCCACCCCGCCAGCGCCACCAGGTCGACCGGCACGCCGAGCTCCAGCGCCCGCAGCGGAGCCAGCAGCTTCTCCTCCGCGACCTCGCTGCGCTCGGACAGGCCCGTCACCACGCCCAGCACCTCGCGCCGGCCGAAGGGCACCACCAGCATCGAGCCCACATCCACCGCCCCGTCCGCGAGATCTGGGGGCAACCGATAGTCGAACGGGCCGCGCAGAGCGCGAGCGGTGGTCAGGGGCTCGACCTGGGCAATCGCACTCTGCACTCCCCCACACTAGATGGAGGGTCGGACCGCCTCGCGGAGTTTCACACCCCTGCGGCAGCCCCCAACCCCGCGGCCTCGCGCAGCGCCTCGGCCCTGTCCGTGCGCTCCCACGTGAAGTCGTGGTCGTCGCGGCCGAAGTGCCCGTACGCCGCGGTCTTCTGGTAGATCGGGCGGTGCAGTCTGAGCTCCTCGCGGAACGCCCCCGGACGCAGGTCGAAGTGCTCGCGCACCAGCTCCGTGATCCGCGCACGGCCGAGCTTCTCCGTGCCGAACGTCTCGACCATCACCGACACCGGGTGCGCCACCCCGATTGCGTAGGCGACCTGCACCTCCGCGCGATCCGCGAGGCCCGCCGCCACGAGGTTCTTCGCCACCCACCGCACCGCGTACGCCGCCGAGCGGTCCACCTTCGAGGGGTCCTTGCCCGAGAACGCCCCCCCACCGTGGCGCGCCATGCCGCCGTAGGTGTCCACGATGATCTTGCGTCCCGTCAGCCCGCAGTCGCCCATCGGCCCCCCGATCACGAAGCGCCCTGTCGGGTTCACCAGGAAGTTGTGCAGCAGCTGTTTCTCGTCGTAGAGCTCCGCCGGCAGCACCGGGCGCAGCACGTGCTCGAAAAGGTCCGGCTTGATCAGCGTCTCGCTGTCGATCCCGTCCGCGTGCTGCGTGGAGATCAGGATCTTCTCCACCGCCACCGGGCGCCCGTCGCGGTAGCGGACCGTGACCTGGGTCTTGCCGTCGGGGCGCAGGTAGGGCAGCACGTCCGCCTTGCGCACCTCCGCCAGGCGCTTGGAGAGCTTGTGCGCCAGCAGGATCGGCAGCGGCATCAGCTCCTCGGTCTCGTTCGTCGCGTAGCCGAACATCATCCCCTGGTCGCCCGCGCCCGCCACGTCGCGCCGGTCGTCGTCGAGCGGGTCGTGGCGCGTCTCGTACGCCGCGTCCACCCCCTGCGCGATGTCCGGTGACTGCCGGTCGATCGCGTTGACCACCGCGCACGTGTCGCAGTCGAAGCCGTACGCCGCGTTGTCGTAGCCGATGCCCCGCACCGTCTCGCGCGCGACCTGCTGGATGTCCACGTACGTCTCCGTCGTGATCTCGCCCGAGACCACGATCAGGCCGGTGTTCACGAGCGTCTCGCACGCCACGCGGCCGTAGGGGTCCTCGCGCAGCACCGCGTCGAGCACCCCGTCGGAGATCTGGTCGGCGATCTTGTCCGGGTGCCCCTCCGTCACCGACTCGCTGGTGAACAGGTATTCGTTGTCTGAGTTGCTCATAGGCTCTGGTCCACTCCGGAAGGGTCGTGCCCTGCGCGCGGCGAGCGCCGGCGCGGGATCGGGCTGATCGGGTCCCGAGAGTCTAAAGCCATTGTGCTGCTCCAGTGGCGATCGCGTTACCCGGGCGGGACGCCCGTAGCCCTACCGCGACCCCGCAGCCGAGCGCGCACCGCCACGCGGGGCGCCGCCGTGGCCGCGCTGCCCCCGCTCGACGAAGTCGATGACGAGCGGCACGCCGTCCATGCCGTAGCGCGCGCGCAGGCGGTTCTCCAGGAAGTACGCGTAGTCGCGCGTCACCCGCTCGCGCGAGTTGACCTGGATCGCAAAGCGCGGCGGGCGCTCGCCGGTCTGGGTCATGTAGATCGGCTTCAGGCGGTGCTGGCTGGAGCCCCGGCGGGTGCCCACCGGCGGCTGGCGCGCCTGCACGGCCTCCCCCAGGAAACGGTTCAGCTCCGGGGTGGGGATGCGCCCCGCCATCCTGTCCCCGAGCGCCAGCGCCTCCGTCAAGAGGCGAGCTGCGTGACGGCCCGTCTTCGCGCTCGCGGTCAGCACCCGCGGGCGCAGCCGCAGCTTCTCCGCCACCCGCGCGCGCTCGTGCGCCAAAGCCTCCTCGGTGGTGTGGGTGTTGGAAAGGCGCTCCCCACCCTCTTCGGAGGAGTGGGAGTCGGCGAAGAGGTCCCACTTGTTCAGCACGATCGCCGTCGCGCAGCCCGCCTTCATCGCGAGCTCCGCGATGCGCAGGTCCTGGGCGGTGACGCCTTCGGTCGCGTCGCACACCACGAGCGCCACGTCCGCGCGCTCGGCCGCGCGGCGGGAGCGCAGCGCTGTGTAGTACTCCACGGAGTCCGCCACCTTCGACTGGCGGCGCATCCCGGCGGTGTCGACCAGGGTCACGCTGCGCCCCTCCACGCTCAGCGGCGTGTCGATCGCGTCGCGGGTCGTGCCCGCGAGCTCAGACACGATCACGCGTTCCTCACCCAGGAAGCGGTTGACCAGCGAGGACTTGCCGACGTTCGGGCGGCCGATCACCGCCAGGCGCAGCGTGTCGCCGTCGGGCTCCTGCTCTGCCACAACCGAACCCGGGAGACAGCCGCCTCCGGCGGCCATCCCCGTTTCGGCCAGCAGCTCCACGATCCTGTCGAGCAGGTCGCCCGTACCAAGGCCCTGCGCGGCGGACACCGCCAGCGGCTCGCCCAGGCCGAGGCGGTGGAACTCAGCCGCCTGTGGCAGTTCCGCGACGCCATCGCACTTGTTGGCCGCCACGATGCTCGGCAGCGGCGAGCGACGCAGCAGATCCGCGAGCTCCTCGTCACCCGCCCGCACCCCCGCGCGCGCGTCGACCACCAGCACCGCCACCTGCGCCTCCGCGAGGCCCGCGCGCGCCTGCTCGCGGATCGAGCCCGCCAGTGGGTCCTCGTCGAGGAAGTCCACCCCGCCGGTGTCGATCAGCTTGAAGCGCCGCCCGCTCCACTCGCACTCCACCTCGTTGCGGTCGCGCGTTACCCCCGGGCGCTCGTGCACCACCGCCTCGCGCGCGCCGCTCAGGCGGTTGACGAGTGAGGACTTGCCCACGTTGGGATAGCCGACGACGGCGACCTTCAGCATTGGCACACATTGCAAGTCATATGTGAGCATTGGGGGGCTCTCATCGGCCCAGTATGAGCTATGACGGCCGGGCGGCCGGTGGGACCTCAGGTCGGGCAGCCGTTCGGGCAAGCCTTGCGATGTGCTCCACCACCTGCTCGACGCTCAGGCCGGTGGTGTCGAGCGTCACCGCATCCCGCGCCGCGCGCAACGGGCTGTGCTCGCGCTCGGAGTCGCGCTGGTCGCGGCGCCGCAGTTCGTCCAGCACCGCCCCCTGGTCGAGGCCGAGCTCCGCGGCGCGCCGGCGCGCCCGCTCGGGGGGATCGGCGGTGAGGAAGACCTTCAGCGCCGCGTCGGGAGCGACCACAGTGCCGATGTCCCGGCCCTCGGCCACCAGGTCGCCGCGGGACACCAGCTCCCGCTGCAGTGCGACCAGCGCCTCGCGCACAGCCAGGTCAGAGGCGAGGAGCGAGGCCTTCGCGGAGACCTCCAGCGTGCGGATCTCCTCGGTCACGTCGCGACCGTCCAGCAGCACACGCTCCCCCAGCTCGATGCGCGCCCCCCGCGCCAGCCGCGCCGGCGTCTGATCGGGCGATTCGAGCGCCAGCAGCGCCACGCAGCGGTACAGCGCGCCGCTGTCCAGGTAGGTGAAGCCCAGTCTGCGCGCCACTGCACGGGCGACCGTGGACTTGCCCGCTCCTGCGGGGCCGTCGATCGCGATCACCATCAGCCCGCCAGTCTACGCAGGTCCTCCACGAACCCCGGGTAGGAGACCGCGGCAGCCTCGATCCCGCGCACCTCGACGCCCTCGCGCGAGGCGAGTCCGGCGACGGCGCCGAGCATCGCCAGGCGGTGGTCGCCGTGGGCGTCGAGCACGCCGCCGCGCAGGCCACCGGTCCCGGTCACCGCGAAGCCGTCCTCGGTAGCGTCGATCTCCGCGCCGAGGCCGCGCAGGCCCTCGACCACGGTGGCGATGCGGTCGGACTCCTTCAGGCGCAGCTCGGCCGCGCCGCGCACCACCGTCTCCCCTTCGGCGAAGCAACCCAGCAGCGCGATCAGCGGCAGCTCGTCGATCGCCGGCGGCACCTCCTCGGGCCCCACGAACGTCCCCTCCAGGGCGCCCGCGGCGACGTCCAGGTCGCTGACCGGCTCGTGCGCGACGAGCTCACCCGTCTCGTCCTCGAGGTCGCCGAGCACGATCCCCTGCATCCGCTTGAGGATGTGCAGGAAGCCGCTGCGCGTCCAGTTCACGCCGACGTCGCGGACCAGCAGGCGCGAGCCGGGCACGAGCACTCCCGCGGCGAGCACGAACGCCGCGGAGCTCGGGTCGCCGGGCACCCGTACGTGCTCGAGCACGAGCTCGTCGGTGTTGGTGACGGTCACGCGGCGGCCGTTGCGGTGGATCGTGGCCCCGGCTGCCAGCAGCATCCGCTCGGTGTGGTCGCGGCTGCGCTCCGGCTCGGTCACGGTGCTCGCGCCGTCCGCGGCGAGCGCGGCGAGCAGCACGCACGACTTCACCTGGGCGCTCGCGACCGGCAGCTCGTAGGAGATCGCGTGCAGCCGCGCGCCGCGCACCTCCAGGGGCGCGAAGCGGCCCTCCGTCGCCTGCAGGTCGGCGCCCATCAGGCGCAGCGGCTCGACCACCCGGTCCACCGGGCGACGGCGGATCGACTCGTCGCCGTCCAGCGTGAACGAGCGGCCCTCCTGCGCGGCGAGCCAGCCGGGCAGCAGGCGCAGCAGCGTGCCCGCGTTGCCCACGTCGATCGGGCCCTCGGGCTCGCGCGCCTCGCGCAGGCCGGCGCCGCGCACGACCACCTCCCGCGGGTACGCCTCCACGAGGGCGCCCAACGCTCCCACCGCGTTCAGCGTCGCGGTCGTGTCCGCGGCGTGCAGGTAGTTCTCGATGCGCACCGGGTAGGAGGCCATCGCGCCGAGCAGCGCCGCCCGGTGAGAGATCGACTTGTCCGCCGGCGCGGTCAGCTCGCCCGTCAGCGGGCCGGAGGGCTCGAAGCGCAGGTTCATCGTGCCGTGCAGCCTACGGACCCGCCCCGCCGGTCGCATGGCGGCCGACCCGTGGTCGGCCCGGTCGAGGGCGAAGCGAGCGAAAGCTCACTGTGGAGTGCGAAGCGACCACGAGACCCCCTACGAGTCGGGACCCAACAGCGTCTCTCGGTCCACCCGGGCGCGCTCGTTCCACTCGGCGATAGCCTGCGTGTCGGCTGCCTCCAGTGCCGTGCGCACGTCCTTCAGCCGCCTTACGGCCTCGTCGATCGCCGCGATCAACGCCTCGCTGTTGGCGAGGTAGATGTCGGTCCAGATCGCGGTGTTGGCGCCGGCGACCCTGACCGCATCCCGCAGGCTGGGAGGAATGGAGCGCTTTCCGGCCGCGACCTGCTCCCGCTCAAAGGCAGCGGCGGCTTGGGCGACGAGCACGTTGGCGAGCACGTGCGGAAGGTGTGAGATGCAGGCCATCAGGCGGTCGTGAGCCGCAGCCGCGACCTGCCGCGGGTGGGCACCAAAGCGCTTGATCAGGGCGGTCAAGCGCCCGTACAGGAGGGGGTTGTTGGTGGGAGAGGCGGCAAGGAACCACGTGGCGCCCTCGAACAGATCTTCGCGGGCGTGGCCGACGCCCGCACTCTCAGCCCCCGCGAGCGGGTGACCGCCGACGAAGCGGGCGTCTGACCGCGCGTCCTCCAGCGCCAGCTTGGTGGAGCCGACGTCGCTGATCACGCACTCTGGGCCGGCGTACGTGAGCGCCTGGGAGACCGTCTGTGCGAGCACTCCCACGGGTGCGGCGACGAACACTACTTCTGCCCCGGCGACCGCGCCGGCGATGTCGTCCGCGGTTGTGTCCACGGCCCCCAGCTCGAGCGCCAGCTCGCACGCCTGCGGGTCGGGGTCGTAGCCGCAGACGTGCGCTCCCGCGCGCCCGCGGGCGGCCAGCCCGATCGAGCCGCCGATCAGCCCCACCCCGAGGATCGCGACCCTCACGCGGCGCTCACCGGCGGGGAGCCCGGCGTCCGGCGGCCATCAGACGGCGCTGAGCGCCTTGCCCGCGAGCGCCGCGGCGCGCTCCACCGCAGCGGCGTACTCGGCGAACGTGTCGGTCGGCAGCGACTGCGGCCCGTCGCAGAGCGCCTCGTCGGGGGAGGGGTGCACCTCCACGATGATCCCGTCCGCGCCCGCCGCGGCCGCGGCCAGCGACAGCGACAGCACCAGGTCGCGCCGGCCCGCCGCGTGGGAGGGGTCGACGATCACCGGCAGGTGGGTGAGCTCCTTGAGGATCGGCACCGCCATCAGGTCGAGCGTGGTGCGGCGGTAGGCGGTGTCGAACGTGCGGATGCCGCGCTCGCAGAGCATCACCGCGGGGTTGCCCTCCTTGAGGATGTACTCGGCGGCCATCAGCAGCTCGTCCAGCGGCGCGGAGAGTCCGCGCTTGAGCAGCGCGGGACGCCCGGAGCGACCGATCTCGGTGAGCAGCGGGTAGTTCTGCATGTTGCGCGCGCCGACCTGGATCACGTCGGCGACCTCGAGCACCGCGTCGAGGTCGCGCACGTCCATCAGCTCGGTGACGACCGGCAGGCCCGTCTCGGCCTTCGCCTCGGCGAGCAGGCGCAACCCCTCGACGCCCAGACCCTGGAAGGCGTAGGGGGAGGTGCGTGGCTTGTAGGCCCCGCCGCGCAGCAGCGTGGCGCCCGCGTCGCGCACCACGCGGGCTGTCTCGAGCGTCTGCTCACGCGATTCCACGGTGCAGGGGCCCGCGATCAGCGCGAAGTGCTCGCCGCCGACCCTGCGGCCCTCGATGTCGAGCACGGTTCTCTCGCCGTGGCGGAACTGGGCGGAGGCGAGCTTGTAGGGCTTGAGGATCGGGACGACTCGGTCCACGCCGGGCTGGCCCTCCAGCCCGAGGCTCTCCACGCAGGCGTCTTGCTCGACGTCGCCGATCGCGCCGATCACGGTAACGCGCGCGCCCCGGCTGCGGTGGGCGCGCGCCCCGGCTCGCTCGATCTTACCCACGACCGCCGCGATCTCCTCGTCGGTCGCAGCCTCCTTCATCACAATCATCATCTGCGCTTCCTTTCTGGTACCGAGATAGTAGGTGCTCCTCTGCCCCGCCGTGTGAAACCGCGCGGGGCGATCGTGAGGGGGCGTCGCGCGCCCGGTGGGGTGGCGCTCGGTCAGGGGACCCGTGCGGCCCGAGGCCCCGCTCACGGACGGGGCAGGCCGAAGCGCCTAGCTAAATCGCCAGGCGTAGGCGTAAGAGGGCGACCAGTCGGCAGGCGCGAGGGAGCGGCAGGATGTCAGGGCCGATGCGGACATGAGGTCGTCTCTTGGAGTTGTAGCACCTTCAGAGCACCTCGGCAAGCGCATCAAGAAAGATCGCGTTCTCCTCCGGCGTCCCGTAGGTGACGCGCAGCGCCCCCTCCTGGCCGAGCGCGCCGCCGCCGCGCACGAGCACGCCGCGCTCGAGCAGGCCGCGCATGACGCCCCCTTCGTCTCTCTCTTCGCCGAGGTGCAGCCAGCAGAAGTTGGCCTGCGAGTCGGCCAGCCGCACCCCGAGCGCTCGCAGCCGCTCGTCCACGGAGATGCGCTCGGCGACGGTGCGCGTGACGCGCTCGGTGACGGCGTCCTGGTGGGCGAGCGCCTCGGTCGCGGCGGCCTGTGCGACCGCGTTGCAGAAGAACGGCTGGCGCACCTGGTCGAACGCCCGCGGCAGCTCGGACGAGCCGCACAGCGCGAAGCCGACACGCAGCCCGCAGAGGCCGTAGACCTTCGAGAAGGTACGCAGCAGCACGAGGTTGGGGTGTTCGGCGAGCAGCCCCACGGAGGCGTCGGGATCGTCGAGCAGGTTGAACTCGCAGTAGGCCTCGTCCACCACGACGCACACGTACGGCGGCACCTCCGCCAGGAACTCGGCGATCTCCGCGAGCGGCAGCGCGGTCGAGGTGGGGTTGTTGGGGTTGCACACGAGCACCAGGCGCGTGGCGACGGTGATCTCGCGCAGCATCGCCGGCAGGTCGTGGCGCTCGCGCTCGTCCAGCGCCACCCTCACCGCCCGTGCGCCCGAGGCGGCGCTCAGGTGCGGGTAGATCGAGAACGACGGCCACGCGTGGACGAGCTCGGCGCCCGGCTCCAGCAGCGCCTCGCCCGCGGCGAGCAGGATGTCGCACGAGCCGTTGCCGACGGCGATCCGCCCCGGCGGCACCCCGTAGCGCTCGGCCAGGCGCCGGCGTAGCGCCGTGCAGGCGGGGTCGGGGTAGCGGTGCAGGCCGCCCACGGTCCGCTCGATCGCCTCGCGCACGGCGGGCAGTGGCGGCCAGGGGGACTCGTTGCTGGCCAGCCGCACGCGCGGCGCGGCGTCGCCGTACCCGCCCGCCGCAGGGTAGCTCGGCAGACGGCGGATGCGCTCTGAGAACTCGAAGGGCACCGCGGTATTGTGGCGAACCGCAGCCCACGCCGCGGGGCGTCCCGCACTACTGCGCGGACTCCAGGTCGGCGCGCAGCACCTTCGCCTCGCCGAGGTACACGTGCTGCGCGCGGTGGCCCTCAGCGGCGTAGTAGTGGATCAAGACCCTGATCACGCGCGGCAGCGAACGCGGCACGGGGATCTCGCGGGCGCACAGCAGCGGCACGCTCTCGAAGCCGAGCGCGCGCGCGGCGACGGCGGGAAACTCCGCGTTGAGGTCGTTGGTGGCGGTGAAGATGCAGCTGACGACGTGCTCGGGGCGCAGGGCGTTGCGCTCCATGATCGTCGTCATCAACTCGGTCGTGGCGTCGAGGATGTCTTTGGCGTCATTGTGCGAGACGCTGGTCGCGCCGCGTAAGGCGTGCAGTCGCATGGCGAGCGATTCTGTCAGAGGCCGCGGCCGACCTCGCCGAGCTTGCGCAGCTCGGCCTCGCCGAGACGGCGGTGCGCGCCGGGCTCCAGGGCGCCGAGCCGCAGGGGGCCGAAGGCGATACGCTGCAGGGCGAGCACGGGGTGGCCGACCGCCTCGCACATACGCCGCACCTGGCGGTTGCGGCCTTCGCGGATCGTCAGCTCCAGCTCGTCGCCGTCGCCCACCCGGCGCGCCTGCCCGGGTGCAGTCGGCCCGTCCTCCAGCTCCACGCCGGTGCGCAGCGCGCGCAGCGCCCGCTCCCCGACGGGTCCGCCGCCAACACGTACGCGGTAGGTCTTCGGCACCTCGTAGCGCGGGTGGGTCAGCCGGTTGGCGAGCTCGCCGTCGTTGGTGAGCAGGATCAACCCGCTGCTGTCCGCGTCCAGGCGCCCGACGGGGTAGAGGCGGCGCTCCTCCCCAAGGAGCTCGAGCACCGTCGGCCGGCCGTGGGGGTCGCTCGCAGTGGAGAGCACGCCGACGGGCTTGTGCAGGGCGTAGACGACGCGCGGCTCGGGCCCGGCGAGAGGCCGGCCGTCGACCTCCACGCGGCTGTGCTCGCCCACGTCGCGGGCGGGATCGCGCACGAGCTCCCCGTCGACCCTCACTCGCCCCGCCGCGATCACCGCCTCGGCGGCGCGCCTGGAAGCGACTCCTGCGTGAGCGAGGTGCTTGGCCAGACGCACGGGGCTGCCACCATTGCACAGGCGAGTGCTCACCGCACCTAGCCGGGCACGTGCACCCACCGCCGTCACGCGACCACAACGCCGATCCAAATCCCCCTCCTCAACGCCGTGAATCTTGAACTTCTGCAAGAGACCCTCGCCGCGTCCGGCCAGCCACCCTTCCGTGCCCGCCAGGTGTGGGAGTGGGCGGCGCGGGGCGCGGGGAGCTACGCGGAGATGACAAACCTGCCGGTCGCCTTGCGGGAGGCGCTGCAAAGGGAGGTGCCGTTCTCGAGCCTGGAGGTGCGCAGCGAGACGCGTGCACGCGACGGCACGGTCAAGGCACTGTTCGCGACCGCCGACGGCCGTCCGGTGGAGGCGGTGCTGATGCGCTACCGAGACTCCAGGCACTCGATCTGCGTCTCGTCTCAGTCGGGGTGCCCGCTGACGTGCACGTTCTGCGCGACCGGCCAGATGCGATTCGCCCGCAACCTGAGCGCCTCGGAGATCCTCGACCAGGCCCTGCACTTCCGCCGCGTCGAGTCCGTGGACCACTGCGTGTTCATGGGCATGGGCGAGCCGTTGATGAATCTCGACGCGGTGCTCGACGCGTGCGAGCGGCTGCCGCAGGTGGGCATCACCCACCGGCGCACCGCGATCTCGACGGTGGGCTGGATCCCGGGGATCGAACGGCTCACGGAGTGCGAGCTGCCGCTGCGCCTGGCGCTCTCGCTGCACGCGGCCGACGAAGCGCTGCGCACCGAGCTGATGCCGGTCAACGAGCGTTACCCGCTGGCGGACGTGGTGGAGGCCTGCCGAGCGTTCTACGCGCGCAAGCGCCGGCGGGTGTTCGTCGAGTACGTGATGCTCGCCGGCGTCAACGACCGCTACGAGCAGGCCGTGGCGCTCGCGAAGCTGCTCGCGCCGACCGGCCCCGACGACCCGCGGATGTTCAAGGTCAACCTGATCCCTTACAACCCGACGGCCTCACCGTACAAGGGGTCCAGCCGCGAGGCGATCGCAGCCTTCCGAGCGGCGCTGGAGGAGCGCGGGGTACAGGCCACGGTGCGCCTCACACGCGGCCGCGACATCGACGCAGCGTGCGGTCAGCTGGCGGCGCTGGCCGAAACGGGGACCGATTAGGGAGACACTCGCTCCGCCGAAGGTCGGCCAGCCGGTGGCCTGACGCGGGACCCGCTACCCCTCGCTCGCAGGCCGATCCTCGACCCCTGATCGCCCCTCGACCGCCGGGGGCCCGCCCTCGCCACGGGCCTCTCCCGCGCGCAGCAGCCGCTCGCGCAGCTCGGCGCGCTCCTCGGGAGTGGGGTCCCACTGCGCCACGTCGGGGAGCTCGTTCAACGAGCGCAGCCCGAAGAGCTTGAGGAAGGTGCTCGCCGTGCGGTAGAGCACGGCGCCGAACTGGGAACGGCCGGCCTCCTCGACGAGCCCGCGCTCGAGCAGCGTGGAGACCGCGGAGTCGGCAGAGACGCCGCGGATGCGGGTGATCTCGGGGCGCGAGATGGGCTGCAGGTAGGCGACGATCGCGAGCGTCTCGGCCTGCGCCGGGGTGAGCGTCGCGGCGCGCGGACGGGAGAGCAGCCGCCGGGCGGCGTCCTCGGCGAGGGGGTCGCTGGCGAGCGTGTAGCCGCCGGCGAGCTCGCGCAGCTGCAGGCCACGGCGGCCGGGGGCGTACTGCTCGGTGAGCAGCTCCAGGGCGGCAGCGACCACGAGCTCGTCGGCCTGTGTGGAGTCGGCCAGCTCGCGCGTGGTGAGCGGGTCGGCGCTGAGGAACAGGAGGGCCTCGACGACGCAGGCAAGCTGCGCAAGGTCTTCCTCACCCGGAGAGGGCGCGTCCGCCTGAGGGTCCTCATCGCCCAGGGGACGCGCCCCCTCCTCCGGGGCATCCCCCATCTCGGGGTCGCCCCCCGCCGCCTCCGTGGCGTCTACCGGCTCCGCGGCGAGCGCAACGAGCGCGACCGGGGCGTCCTCCTCCCGCTCGGGCTCAAGCGTGTCCACGGCCTCGCTCACTCAGGCCCCCGCGGCGCCCGCGGCCAGCGGCGCGTCCTCCGCGGCGAGCGCGCGGACCTGGATCTCACCGAAGCACTCGCCCTGCTCCCACACCGCCTCGCCGCGCTTGTAGAGCTCCAGCAGCGCGAACAGCGTGACCGCAACGGTCATGCGGTCGGCACCGCGAACGGCCTCGTCGAACGTGAAGTGCCCGCGGCGCAGCAGCCCGCGCAGGTGGCCAAGGCGCTCGGCGAGCGAGACGCGCGGGATGGCGATGTGGCGAATGCTGATCGCCGGCGGCATCGCCAGTAGCCGGCCGATCGCCTGACCCAGCACCGCGGGGTCGTGGGCGCCCTCAACGGGCTCCGGCGCCGCATCCCGAAGGGTGGACGGCGGTGGCGCGGAGCGGAAGCGCACGCCGGCCTCGCGCGCGAGCAGCTCGCGCAGGTGCTCAGCGGCAGAGCGGTAGCGGCGGGCGTCGAGCATCCGCTCGAGCAGCTCCTCGGCGGCCTCGCCGGGCTCGAGCTCGAGCAGGGGCTCGTCCTCCTCGCCGGCGAGCATCAGCCGCGACTTCAGCTCCAGGAGGGCCGCGAGGAGCACGATGAATTCGGTGGCGCTCTCCAGGTCCAGCTCGCCCCGGGACTCGAGGTGGTCGAGGTAGGCGAGCACGACCTCGGCGAGCTGCAGCTCGAGCAGGTCGATCTCCTCGCGCAGGACGAGCGTCAGCAGCAGGTCGAAGGGGCCGCTGAAGAGGTCCAGGTCGAGGTCGAGCGAGGCGATGCTCACCCCGTCACGGTACCGGTCAGGCAGGATGAGCACCCCGCCCGCTCGCCCCGACGCCCATGCACTCGCGCACATCGAGCAGGGTGGCGGCGGCAAGCTCCCGGGCGCGCGCGGCCCCCTGAGCGAGCACGGCCTCCAGGGCAGCTTCGTCGGAGCGCAGCTCCAGGTAGCGGGCGCGCACGGGGGCAAGCATCGCGACGACGGCCTCCGCAACGGCTGCCTTGAGGTCGCCGTACCCGTGGGCGCTCGCCAGCTCGGCCTCGACGGCGGCAGGCGTGGTCGCGCGGGCGGCCGCGAGGATCTCGATCAGGTTGGAGATCCCGGGCTTGTCGGGGTCGCGACGGATCTCGCTGCCGGAGTCGGTGACGGCGCGACGGAGCTTCTTCTCGATCGCGGCGGGCTCGTCGAGCACGTACACGGTGCCCTCGGGGGAGCCCCCGGTGGTGGACATCTTGCGGGTGGGGTCCTGGAGGTCCATGATGCGGGCCCCAACGGTGGGTATGCGGTGCTCGGGCACGACAAGCACCTCGCGCCCGTCGCCGTAGCGCGCGTTGAAGCGCCGCGCGACGTCGCGCATCAGCTCGAGGTGCTCGCGCTGGTCCTCGCCGACGGGGACCTCGTGCGCGCGGTAGGCGAGCACGTCGGCAGCCTGCAGCACGGGGTAGAAGAGCAGCCCCGCGGAGACGAGCTCGCGCTGGGCGAGCGACTTGTCGCGGAACTGGTGCATGCGCTGCAGGCGCCCGAGCTCGGTGAGCGAGCAGAGCAGCCAGCAGAGCTCGGTGTGGGCGGGCACGTCGGACTGGCGAAAGAGGATGCAACGAGCAGGGTCCAGGCCAGCGGCGAGCAGCAACGCGGTGAGGTCGTACAGGCTGCGGCGCAGCTCCGCTGGCTCGTAGGAGACGGTGAGGGCGTGCAGGTCGACGATGCAGTACAGCGCCTCCCCGCGGTCCTGGCCCGCGACGTACTGCAGGATCGCCCCCACGTAGTTGCCGAGGTGCTTGGAGCCAGTGGGCTGGATGCCAGAGAAGATGCGCACTCCGGGAGGGTATAGGCGCAGCGGGGGCGCTACGCTGCTCCCATGCCCACGCTGGTGATGGACCCGCCTCCGGCCGAGCTCAAAGCGCTGTTGGAGCATCGCCGCAAGCTCGGCCTCGACCACCGCGACGAGATGTGGGAGGGTGTCTACCGCGTGACGCCCCCACCCTCGCACGAGCACGGTCTGCTGGCGATCCGCCTCGCCCGTCTACTCGGACCCCACGCTGACAGCGCCGGCCTGGAGATGACCGACGGCATCGCCGTGGGCGAGGCAGACGCGAACTACCGCGCACCCGATCTGGCGCTGCATCGCCCAGGCGCGGCGGCGATGTGGCATCCCACCGCCGCGCTCGTCGTCGAGATCGTCTCACCCGGGGATGAGAGCTGGGAGAAGCTCCCCTTCTACGCCGCCCACGAGGTCGACGAGGTGTTGATCGTCGACCCCGCCGCCCGCTCGGTCGCCTGGCTGCGGCGGCACGAGGGCGAGTACCGGCCGATCGAGCACAGCGGACTGATCGAGCTGGGCGCCGGCGAGCTCCTCGAGCGGATCGACTGGCCGCCCGTCAAACCGACGCGACGGGGCTGAGCGCCTGGCGGATCACGGGCCGCTTCGCGGCCCCGACCTCGTCAAGGCGCCGCACGGGCGTCGTGTGCGGCGCGGTGCGAGCGATCTCGGGGTCGGCGGCGGCCTCGCGCAGAATCTCCGCGACGGCGTCAGCGAAAGCGTCGAGCGTCTCCCGCGTCTCGGTCTCGGTGGGCTCGACCATCAGGGCCTCCTCGACGAGCAGCGGGAAGTAGACGGTGGGCGGGTGAAAGCCGAAGTCGAGCAGGCGCTTGGCAAGGTCGAGGGTCCTGATGCCAAGCTCGCGCTTCATCGGCCCCCCGGAGAGCACGAACTCGTGCATGCAGAGATCGCCGTAGGCGAGCGGCAGGTACTCGGCCACCCCGAGCTGCCGCAGCCGCGCGAGCAGGTAGTTGGCGTTCAGCACGGCGGTCTCGGAGGCGTCGCGCAGGCCCTCGGCGCCGAGCGAGCAGATGTAGGCGTAGGCCCGCACGAAGCAGCCGTAGTTGCCCTGGAAGCCGCGCAGGCGCCCGATCGAGCGCGAGCCGGGGCGGGTGGGGTCCCCATCCCCGCCGAAGTCGAGGTCGAAGGTGTCGTCCTCGCGCCGCACGACGACGGGCACGGGCAGGAACGGCGCGATGCGCTCGGAGACCGCGATCGGCCCGGAGCCGGGGCCGCCGCCGCCGTGGGGCTGGGTGAAGGACTTGTGGAGGTTGAAGTGGACGATGTCGAAGCCCATGTCTCCCGGCCGCGAGAGCCCCATCACGGCGTTGAGGTTGGCGCCGTCGTAGTAGAGAACCGCGCCGGCGTCGTGGACGAGGCGCGCGATCTCCTCGATGTGAGGGTCGAACAGCCCGAGCGTGTTGGGGTTGGTGAGCATCAGGCAGGCGACGTCAGAGCCGACCTTCGCGCGCAGGTCGTCGAGGTCCACGCCCCCGGCGGCGTTGGTGGCGAGCGGGACGACCTCCAGGCCGGCCATCGTGACCGTCGCGGGGTTGGTCCCGTGGGCGGTGTCGGGCGCGAGCACCTTGGAGCGCCGCTCCCCCCGAGCCTCGTGAAAGGCGCGCGCGAGCAGCACGCCGGCGAGCTCGCCGTGGGAGCCGGCAGAGGGCTGCAGGCAGACGTGCGGCAGCCCGGCGATCTCGGCGAGCGCCCCCTGCAGACGCCACATCAGCTCAAGCGCCCCCTGCGCGCGCGCGGGGTCCTGGAGCGGGTGCAGCCGCGCGTGGCCGGGCAAAGCGGCGACGCGCTCGTGCAGGCGCGGGTTGTGCTTCATCGTGCAAGACCCGAGCGGGTAGAAGCCGGAGTCGAGATCGAAGTTGCGCTTGGAGAGCCGCACGTAGTGGCGCACGAGCTCGGGCTCGGAGACCTCCGGCAGCCGCGGCCCCTCGGCGCGGAGCAGGTGCACGGGCAGCAGCTCGGCGGGATCGACCGCGGGCACGTCGAGCGCGGGGCAGTGAAAGGCGCGACGTCCCGGGGCGCCCCGCTCGAAGATCGTGAGCGTGTCGGTCACGCGGCCACCATTTGACGCTCGGCGGCGACCGCGGCCCCGAGCACCTCGGCGAGCCGGTCGATGTCCGCGCGGCTGCGACGCTCCGTTATGGCAACCAGAAGTCCCCCGCGGTCCTCATCGCGCCCTGTGAGGGCGTGCAGGTCGGCGCCGGGGTTGACGCCCTGAGCTGCGCAGCGCGCCCGAACGGCGACGACGTCGGCGTCAAGACGCAGCGCGAGCTCGCGCACGACGGGCTGGGAGTGCGCGAGCTGCACCCCGTCGAGCGAAGAAAGAGTCTGGCGCGCGTAGTGGGTGCGCGCAAGCAGCAGCTCCCCCACTCGACGATCCCACGGCGGCCGAGCCAGCCGAGGTAGACGACCCCCGCGAGCGCGTTGAGCGCCTGAGAGGTGCAGATGTTGGAGGTCGCCTTCTCGCGGCGAATGTGCTGCTCGCGGGTCTGCAGTGTGAGCACGAAGCCGCGCTGGCCGTCGAGGTCGCGGGTCTCCCCGGCGATGCGCCCGGGCATCCGCCGCAGGTAGACATCGCGCGCGGCGAAGAAGCCGAACGAGGGCCCGCCGAAGTCGAGGCGATTGCCGAGCGACTGACCCTCGCCGACGGCAACGTCGACGCCGCACTCCCCCGGAGAGGCGAGGATGCCGAGCGTGAGGGGATCGACCTGCGCCACGACCACTAGCGGCTCCCCCCCGGCCTCCTTGGCAGCGGCGGCGATCGCGGGCGCGTCCTCGACGGCGCCATAGAAGTTCGGCTGAGCGAAGAAAGCGGCGCCGGTGTCTCCGTCGATCGCCGCGGCCCAAGCCTCGGGGTCGGTGCGCCCGTCGAGCAGAGGAACCTCGACGACCTCCACCCCATAGCCGTGCGCGTAGGTGCGCAACGTCTCCAGCGTGTGGGGGTGCAGCCCGGCGCTGGCGACAAAGCGCCCGCGGCCGTTGTGCAGCTTGGCGAGGTACCCCGCGGCGGCGACGGCGGACGGCCCCTCGTACACCGAGGCGTTGGCGACCGGCAGGCCGGTCAGCTCGCAGATCGCGGTCTGGTACTCGAACATCACCTGCAACCCTCCCTGGGAGACCTCGGGCTGGTAGGGCGTATAGGGCGTCAGGAACTCCGAGCGCTCCATCAGCATGTCGATCAGAGCGGGCACGTAGTGGTCGTACATCCCCGCCCCGAGGAACGTGAGCTCCTCCTCGGCGCTGACATTGCGCGCGGCCAACGCCCGCAGGTGCTCATAGACCTCCTGCTCGGGCAATCCCGCAGGCAGGTCGAGCGCGCGCCCCAACCGCACGGGCGCGGGGATCTGGCGCTCGAACAGCTCGGCGATCGAGCCGACGCCGATCGCCGCGAGCATCGCGACGCGGTCGGCGTCGGTGGCAGCGGTGTAGCGGGTCATGACCTCCCAGCCTAGCCGCCGGCCCAGACCCCCCGCCGGGAGGGCGTCGAGCCGACGGCTCGAGCTGGAGCGGGGAGCCCCGAGCCCCGCTCGCGCCGGCTCCTACTTCCCCCGCTTGCGGCCCCCGGCCCTGGTCGAGCGCTTCGCCTTCGAACGCTTCGCCTTCCGCTTCTTCGTCTTGGACTTCGGGCACCCTTCGACCTTGATCCTGGTGCTCTGCTTGACGACGGTGCCGTTCTGCGCGACGAATTCGGTCGGCATCGCGAGCTTGTCCCGGCAGAGGCTGCCGGTCGCGGCGAGCGCGGAGTACGGGCCCTCGGGGAGCGTCAGTTCGAAGCTCCCGACGGGCTGGTCGGGGACCGTCTTGAACGTGCTCGAGGTGATCCCCGCCTTGTCGATGAACGTCGAGCCGACCAGGTCGATCGTGACACCGTACCCCTGCAGCACGATGATCAGCGACGGGAACGCCTGCCCGCCGTGGCTGACGAAGTACGCCGGGCCTTCCAACGCGACCGGGATCAACGGCGTCACAGCCCTGGCGTGCCCGACGATCGACGCCGGGGGGCACCCCGCGGGGTTCGCTTCGAACTGCGCGGCCTTGCACGCCTTCTGCAACGTCGTCAACCGCGACGGAAGCTGCTTCGGGAGTTCCACTTTGACTTTCGCGATGTTCGCCTGGCTGCCGAGCGGCGCGCTGGGATAGGTCAGCTTCACCGCGAGGCTCGCACCATTTGCCCTGCTCGTCTTCCCGGACGTCGAGACCGCGAATTTCGGCGCGAACTTCAAGCTCGTGCAGCTCGCGGCCTGAAACGACGAGGTCACCGTCGCACTACCGCCTTCGTGCGCCGTCAGCGTGCTCGCGATGCTCAGCGGATCGCAGCTCGTCGGGTTCAGGATGAAGTTTTCGCGGTTGATGTAGACCCGGATGTCGCGGACGTGCGTCACGATCCCGTCGATGATCGTCGGGATCGGTTCGCTCGAGGACGGGCTGACGCTCACCTGCGCCGTATAGGGGTTGATTTCCAGGCCGAAGCGCAGCACGACCGTCCCCAGGTCGAACGGGCCGACGACCGCCGAAGTCACGCTCACGATCGAGAACGGCGCACCATGATACGGGCCCGCCAGGTATACCTTCCCTGGCACATAGGCGAGGACGGCGCCGACTCCGGTGCCGACGAGGGTGTGCCCGATCTGGCTTGAGGCGGGGCACGACGGGTCGGCTTCCTCTTCGGCGCCCGTCGCGTGCCTGGCCGCTTCGATATCGGCCTCCGGGCAGAACGGGATCCCGGTCAGGTCGCCGGTCAGACCGGGCGGCATGTTCGTCGAGAACCCCGCGATCTCCTGTTCCGCGTCGGTCCTCGTGAGGTGCAGGTAGAACGGGGTGAACGCGCCCGCGTTGTCGTTCAGCGTCCCCGCGGTGATCCCCGGCTTGAACGGCGGCACGCCGCCGGAGGGGCATTCCCCGCCTTCGAAGCCCTTCGTGATCGTGAACTGCGAGGTATCCGTCAGCGCCGCCATGGGTTCCGACCACGGCGTCAACGCCGCATCGATGCTGTAGGCGCCGCATGCCGGGGGGCTGATCAGCGGCGCCTGCTGCCCTTCACGGAAGTGGAAGTTGAAGTGGTCGAACGGGAGCTGCGGGTTGTTTTCGAAGATCGTCGTCAGCTGCCCCGTCACGGGGTTCGGCGCGACCCTCCCCGCGAGCTTGACAAGGACCCCCGTTTCCGGGTTCCTCGCGACGATGTACAGCGCGACCAGCGACCCGTTCGGATGCCCCGATTCGGGGAACGGGTTTTCGTAGGGTTGCGCGATGAAGATCGACCCGTCGATCCTCTGCGTCAACAGCGGCGTTTCGATTTCGACCGTGCCGAGCTTGGAGTCGTTGGGGCAGCCCGCGCCCGGAGCGGAGTCGATCGTCTCCCTCGCGTAGTCCGCCGGACTGCACCCGCCTAGCCCCACACCCGCCGACGGGTTGATCGTCAGCCCTTCGGGTAGCGTCACGACCGTCTTGTTCAGCTGCGACTCCGCGTCTCCTTCGGCGCTGGTGAGGCCTTCGTCGTTGAAGTTCACGTTGAGTTCGAGGCCGCTCGGCGCGGACGCCCTGTCGGTCGTCGGTTCAGCGGACAGCGTCGGGGCGAACCGCAGCCGGTTGCAGCCATCCAGCGACTGCAGCGGTTCCGGGGGAACGAAATCACCGAAAACGCCCTCCTGGCCCCAGGAGTCGGCTTCGACGGAGGTCTGCAGCGGACCGTCGCACGAGGTCGGCATCGTCAGCAGCGACGGCGGGTGCAGCCCGATCGTTTCGCACGCCGACACCGCGGTTTCATTGTGCAGGCAGTGCCAGCCGCGGGAGATATTGTGCCGCGGGTCGCCCGGGACACCCCAGAACGTGACCTTCGCGCTGAGCAGACCCGCCTGCTGGGTGATGTCATCGGCGCTGACCGTGACCCCGTAATCTTCCCCGGGACCGCTGCGCACCGACGTATCGAGGATGTTCCCCACGCCGGCGATCGGAATCAGAAAGGCGTAGCGCGCCGGCTCACCGTACGCCGGTTCGAGATTGAAGACGGGCTCTGGGAAGGTGAGCGTACCGAAGCCGGGTGATTGGACCGTCACCACCGCGACCCCGACCGCCGTCTGGAACGCACACTGGTTTTCGATGTAGTTATTGGCGAGGAACTGCGCCAACGTGCAGCGCGGGAACGGCGTCGGGTTGCCGATCAGGCCCGGCGGGAGCTTCGTCACGATGTCATGCGGCAGCTCGACCGGCTCCATCTCGGGCCCCTGACCCGGCGGACTCGGCGGGGCGTTCTGATCGGCGCCCTGGTCGATCACATAGGTTCCCGTGACCTGGAAGGGGTGCGAACCCGCCTGGGTCGCCGGCGCGCCGCCTTCTTCTTCGGCGCTCAATTCGTAGTCTTCGATACCGAACGGCGTCGGCTGCGCGCTGATCGTGAGCGGACGCGCGATCGACGTGCTCGGGGCGCCCCCACCGCTGATGCTCGCCCGGTTCACTTCCCCCGAGGACGCACCCGGCTGGACTTCCACCTTGATACGAACTTCGAACTGCCTGTAGGGCAGCAGCCCTTCCTTCAGGGTGCACGTCAGCCCCGACAGCGAGCACGACGTCGGAATGAACGTATCGCCGCTCCCCGCCGCGCCCGCGATCGCGATCGCCTTCAGATGCGCAGGCAGCGTATCCACGATCTCCGCGGGAATGCTCCCATCGACTTCGGCGTCCCCGACGTTCTCGGCCGTCACGACGACCTCGCCGACAGATTCGGGCGCCAGGTAGCTCGGACGCGAACCGGACGTCAAATGCCACCACGGCTCCGCCGCGGAGGACCACGACGGGCACGCGAAGAACGCCGCCGACGCGACCACGACACCGGCAAGTCTCAAACGCATGGGAATCCTCATGATCCAGCCCTCCGCTCGTTGCCGGTCTCGCTTCGCTCTGGCATGCTTGGCCTTGCCTCTGGCCTTGACGCACCTGTCGTGCCTCTTCACGTAGCCCCTCCTGCACTTCGCGGGCTTCGTCTTGGGTTTCACAGCCGGTTTGGCGGCTTCGGGTGTCGCCAGGTCGCCGGGGCCGTGGTAGGTGAGCGAGCCCGGCGTCGGATCGTTGGGGGCTTCCACCGGGCTCTGGCACGAATCGCCGTTGCACGGCGGCGGCGGAGGCGGCGGCGGCGGCGGACAGGGCGCAGCGCCGCTGCAGACATGCGCGTCATACACATCGAGAGCGCTGTCGGTGTCCTCGGGAGAGAGCTGGGCGTTGGTGAGGAAGAACACGTCATCCCCATCTTCCGAGGCTTCGAGAAAACCCGATCCCTCAGGCGACGTGCCCGAGGAGATCAGGCCCACGCAACCACCAGAACGCGCACTGAAAGTCGGACTTTCCCCGGTGCAGTCGCCGACACCGGGCGGCTCGTACTCATAGACATCCTGGGCGCCGTTGGTGTCCTGCGGCACGAGCGCATCGAAGCTGTCGAAGAACAGACGACCGCTATCAGAAAGATAACGCGGCTGATCGCTCGGCACGACACCATCGCCAAGCGTCGGCCAGACGGGGAGGTTCGCGGCGATCCAAGTCCTAATTCCCCAATTGCCCCCGATGAACGTACGTTCGGTGCCTCCTCCGAATTCGACACCGTGGGGACGGGCGCCGGTCGGGTCGCACGACGCGCACACGAGCGACCCTTCACCGCCATCGCCGGCGGCGTCATAGAGGAACACCTCCTCGTCGAGCCTGCCGCTGACCGCGTCACGATTATTGTAGCCGGCCAGTTCCCGCGAGGACATGAACGTCAACCATTCACCGTTGGGCGACACACGACCGACCCCCCCGCCAGTGAAGTCTCCCGCTCCTTCCCAGTCAGGAGAGTCTTCACCGCCGAGCACGGCGACCAGCCTGGTCGTGCCGTCGTGATCGACATATAGGTTGCAGGTGGCGCCCTGCGGCTGCTGCGCCCCGTCTACGCAGGTCCCTTCGACGGCGCCCGCGGCGAGCCTGCCGTCGGCGACGAAGTAGACATACGAGCCGTCTTCGGAGGCACCGATCACACCCCCCAACACATCGGCGCTCTCTTCACCGGACCCGAGCGGCGTCAGATCGGACAACGCGCACTTCAGTTCACCGCCCTCCTCGACCATTTCACACTCATACAGGTCGGGGTGGCCAGGTGACGCGCCAGAATCCTTGGTGAGCCGCTGCTGATCCACGAAGAAGACCCTGGAATCATCGCTCGAAGCGATCTGAAAATCAGGCGTGACCGGACCCGCACCCGACCCCCCCTGCACAGCATCCAACTCGACCGTCTCTTCCATCGACACGTCACGCAGGTAGAGATGCTTATTGCCATAAAGTTCGCTCCACACGACGCGCGAACCGTCGGTCGAGATCGCGTTCCGCACCGACGAGCCTTCGCTCCCTCTCGGGCCAGAGCCGAGCACGGGACTCGACCCCGGCTGCCCCTTGGACGGGAAGCTCACGAACCGGAGGCTGCCTTCAGACCACTCGTACAGACCCTCTCCCCCTCCTTCCACGAGAGGAACGTTCGAGCTCAGCACGATGTCGCTGAGATCGGTGTTCGCGCCAAGGAAATAAGGACCGCAGTAGTGCGATGGAGGGCACTTGCCTTCTTCGCCGAACGCGGTACCGGACGGCGACACGTTTTCAAAACCCGGGGCGCCGCTGACCAGCGGCCGGTAGCAGCGCATACTCGCCGGCAGACACGGTTCCTCCACATCGCCGTTGAAAAAATCCGTGCGCAGGAAAGCGGTCTGTTCAGAGGCTTCAGGGGAGAGCGAGGAGACGAAGCCACCGATAGGCTGCAGCACGCCACGCGAGAGGTCGCTCGAGAAGAGACGATATTCACCCACTAGGGCCCCGGACGCCATTTCGCGCGGAAGCGAAATGCCACGCGATTCCCAACCGTCCGGGCCGCGCACCGACAGCACCTGCGAGTCGGTCGAAAAGCCCTGCGGTTCGGCTTCGATCGGCGAGGTCGCCGGATAGGTGATCGCGTCCCCTGCGACAGCAGCCTGACCTCGAACTTCCCCAACCATTCCGACCAGCGCGCCACGCTTGCTCGGCGGAGAGACCATTTCCCACTGCCGACCGTCCGGCAGCACCGACGCGCCCATCTCCTGAGTGGCGAAAATGGATTCTTCGCCCAGGGCGACACCGGGGTGAGAGTTGTGCGCGACCAGTCGGAAATGGTAGGTCGTGTGCGCCAATAGGCCCTGCAGGCGCGCACCAACCACATCCGACTCGTAGTTGGGAGCAAGCACGCCTTCGGGAACAGGGGCGCTCGATTCGTACGGGCTGCCCGCACAGGTGCTCGGCGTCGCACACGGACCGTACTCGAAACGGTATTCGGTGGGCGCTTCGCTCGGTTCGCTGCGCGGGTTCACTTCCGCGCTCAAGCTCGCACCGTCAGAGGTCACATCCAACACCGACTCGCTCCCGGCGGCGACCAACGGAGGACCCGGCGGTTCGAGCGTGAACACCACGATCCGGTCAGCCGAGGGATCCGCCACATACACCATGCCATTCGCGGCATTCACACCAACGCCGGTACCGTGCATCCCCGGGGCACTGAGACGTTCGATCAACCTGCCATCAGAGCCGAAGCGCGCGACACTACCAAAATTATCGACATAGGCATCATTGCTCGTGAGTTCGACCGCAACCCCGCTGGACGCTTCGCCGCCAAGCGCGGGGATCAGTTCTACAATGCGTTCAAAACTTTGTTCGGCGTCGACATTGTACTTGTACTTCGTAACAAAATGGGTATTTTCCTGTTTACTTTCACGTGTGACCACATAGAGATTGTCTTCGGAATCCACAGCGAATATTCCGCTGAAGAGCCCATAACTCGACCAAGATGCAGCTATGGGAGTATAACGCTTAGACCCAAACGAGATGAATTCATTTGCGATGGCATTGGTGAAGTTTGCAGCGCCTTCTCCTTCGCTTTCGTCGGGTTTATTACTAGGGTAGGATGCAACCCATAGTTCACCGTTGGAGTTGACCGAAACGCCGTCGAGTTCTTCGTACCCGCGAGGAGCGAATACGCTAGGAAGGCTTACCTGACCTATGTATTCGCCCGTGGGACTGTACTTGTCGACAACGGCGTTTCCGCGATCCGTGATATACACATCGCCGTTGGACGGGTCGAACTTTTCGCAAGTCGGCGTCGTCGCGCTGGTCAATTCCGGTTTGTGCAAGTGGCACGCGTTGTCGACCGCGATGCCTTCCGGTTCTCTGAAGCGACCCGTCGGGATTTCATTCGGCAGCCCTCCGCTGCCGGCCGCCCTGCCTTCCCCCAACAATTCGCCGCTGCCGTTGAACTGGCCGAGGTAGGTGCCGGTCGAACTGAAGTACTCGACGCGATCGTTGCCCCTGTCGACCACATACACATCGCCGCTGGCTTCGTTGACCGCCACCCCCGCGGGTCCTTCCATCTGACCCCCGCCGGCGCCCTTTTCGCCGAAGTACTTACCTTCAAAGACGTGCCCGCGAGCGGCCAGGGCTGGAGTGGCGAAGGCGAGCACCAACACACAGGCACAGACGGCGGCAGAAGCGAGACGGCGAGGAGCTCGGCTGACTTTGGGCGCACCACTCCCTGCGAGGTCGAGAAAGCCACAGAGCAGCGCGAAGGTGCCGGTCTTCGCGGACGGCTTCTGGGCGCTTCGCTCAATGGATTTCACGGTCTTGCCTTTCTTGTGTACGTGTTGCACGTGTCAGTTCGAATGTGTGATCCCGGGCGCCGGGAACCCCGTGGGCGGCGGAGAGCCGCCCACGGGGAGTCGGGCGTGCCGGTAACGGTGTAGAACTATTCGGCGGTCACCGCCCAACTGCCAGAGCCTTCGACATCCTTGGTCGGGTCGGGTTTGACCAGCATGATCGCCCCGGTCTTATCGGCCCCCTTAGCGCCGGGCGAGGAGAGGACAAGCCCTTCGACATTCACCAGCCGGTTTTCATAGACGCAGAGATTGCCCGGTTCAGCCGTCGGTTCTTCGACGTTGCCGGGGCAGGGGATCGGCGTCGGCTGGGCTTGCGCGCCCGCCAAGGTCACTTCTTCGCCTTTCGTGTTGATGAAATGTGCGTGTTCTTTTTCAAGCGCGGCGCTCAGCTGGACCGGGAAGGACGCAACCGTAACGTAGAGAAAGGCGCCCGCTGCCGCTTCTGGCAGCGGCCCAAACGACCACACGCCCGTCTCGGTGGCGCCGGAGGGGAGTGGTTCCTGCCCGTGAATCGCGCCCGGCTTGCCTTCCTTGCCTTCTTTGCCTTTCGCGCCTTCCTTGCCTTCTTTGCCTTCCGCGCCGTTGGCGCCGTTTTCGCCTTTCCCGCCCGCGGGACCAGCAGGGCCTGTGGGACCGGTCGGCCCTGCTGGCCCTGTGGCGCCCGCGGGCCCGGCGGCCCCGGTCGCGCCCTTGGGGCCTGCGGGCCCCCTCGGGCCTGTCTTCGATTTGGCCTTGCTCTTGGCGGCAATGGCGCTCACGGTCGAGGCGGTCGCGCGACCGGACCCCCGCGCGCCCGAGGGGCCGCCGCGGCCGCTCGCCGCGAACGCGCCTCCCGTGAGCGCGAAGACCAGGGCCACGAAGGCCAGGGCGGTCGCGGGGTTCAGGTGCTTGCGTATCGCTGAGGGCATCGGTATCTCCTCCTAGGTGGAAACGTGCCGGCGCTCGGCGCTGCGCACGCGGTCTGGTTGTTGAGGTTCTGGTGAAAAAGCTGTGGAGCGCGGCGCGAAGCAGTCGGTCGGATCAAACGACTCCCGAGCCGGCCCGCCACCCTGTAGCGACGAATCAACCGCGGGCTGGGGCAGGGCCTTCTCGCCGGGATATTCCTCGGCCCACCGACGCTCTTTGTCTTCGTTGATAGGATCGTTTCGTGACCGGCTTCGACATCTTCGACCGCTACGACGTCGTCATGTGGCTGCTGCTCGATGTCGTGATCGCGGGCACGCTCGTTCTTGGCGCACCCCTGTGGGCGGCGGCGCTCATCGTGTTCGCCGGCTGCGTCGCCGGCTTCATCCGCCACTTCGACGAGATCATGGGACCGCCGTAGAACGGCGTAGGGCAGCGGAGGCCCTTCCGGCACGAAGACACACCCGCCACGCGCCGGCATCACGCGGCCGCTTTCTGGTCCTGGGCGTCGATGCTGAGCCGCTGCGCGACCTCCGCGCCGAGCGCAGTCAGCTCCCACGCGTTGGGCTCCCCATTGAGATGACCCCCGCCGGTGTTCGCCGTCAGACCTAGCCGTGAAAGGCGCCGCAGCAGCTTCGAGATCTGCCCCGGGTCCGAGACCCCGGCGTGCTCACCGACCCCACGGTTGCTGGCACCAGGCTGCGAGGCGATGCACTGCAGCACCCGCGCCGTGCGGTAGGTCAGGCGCATCTGCGTGCCCGCCAAGGGGTCGCGCTCACCCTGCGACACCTCGGGCTCCTCCACCACGACCGGGGCCGGCACCGGCCCGGGCGCAGGACGCGCCTGTTCGCGCCGCGCCGCCGCCGGCCCGAGGTACGGCAACACCATCAACCCCAACAACTCACCAAACAGGTCCGTGAGCGGCGTGCGCTCACCACGCAGCAGCCGCGCGTACACGATCGCGAACGCCGCACCCACGAGGCCCTCCGCCGTCAAGGGGGTGCACTCCCCGCCCCGCGCGCCCTCCCCACGGCCCTCGTCGAGCACCCCGGCCAGGCGGGCGAGGACCGCCTCGCGGCGCTCGAGCACCCCCGGGCCACCACGCAACGCCTGGATCACGCACACCCGCGCGAGCGCCGGCTCACGATCCAAGAACGAGAGGATCGTCCACAGGCCGCCACGAACCCGATCACGCCAGCCGCGGCCTGCCAGCTCCGCGGCGGCGAGCTCGCGCTCGATCATCCCCACGACGTCTTCGAACAGCGCCGCCAGGCACGCATCGCGATCCCCGAACAGTTCGTAGAACGTGCGCCGCGAGACCCGCGCGCGCGAGGCGATCCGCTGCACCGTGGTGTTCGCGTACCCGTGCTCCTCGAGCGCGCCCAACGCACCCGCCAGCAGCCGCGAGCGCTGGATCTCCGCGACCTGCTCCCGCGGCGGGCTCCCCTGCGAAGCGCGCGGCACGCTCCCCCGCGAAGGGCTGCGCGCCGGCCGCGACGAGTCGCCCGCGGGTCGTCGCGCCGCCGCCCGTCGCGTCATCGAGGACCGCTCGCGCACGGGCACTACACCGCCCCCCAGAGCGCGAAGGACCCTCCCCGCGCGGGGAACACGGGACGGCCCGTCAGAACCGGTCGATGAGAGCCTTGCGGGGCTAGCCGCTCAGGACAAGAGAGAGAGAGAGAGAGAGAGAGATGCGGCAGCGCCAAGCTGGCGCATCTAGCTACGCCCCCTCTACGGGCGGCGCACATCTCCGGCACGTATCTCCCTCCAGAAACCACGCTAAAACAACTCCCTCATCGAAACGACCCGGCCCCTCTCCCTGAAAGACCCTGATGCGCTTGGAAAGGTCGACCACCACGGGTAGACCCAAACCAGACCCTATGTTTGTGCCCGACAACCACCTGGCTGCCGCGACCCCAACATCATAAGCACACCAGTAACTTCTTGTCAAGGGCAAACCGCAACGAAACCGCCCACCGCCCACCGCCAAGACACCAGCCGCCCCCGTACGACATCCCATGAACCCTGATGGATAAAGGAGATTTATCCGTCCTCCGCGCGCACAGAACGGGTTGATGCAGCGAGACAGACCGGCCCTCGGAAAACGGACGACATCCCAAAAAATGGACTACACCCCTATTGTCAAGGGAAACGCTCCCGCCGGAGGGTCAGCCGCGGAGCCAGTTCTCGCAGCTGAGGCCGGGGATGCGCTCGAAGTGGCGGACGTTGCCCGTGATGAGCACGCCACCGTGGACGAGCGTGGTGGCGGCGATGCGCAGGTCGGGATCGGGAAGCCGTTCGCCCCCACGCTCGAGCTCGCTGCGGATGCTCCCGTAACGCTCCGCCGCGTCCCGGTCGAACGGCAGCACGGGGACACCCGCCAGCAGGCGCATCGCGCGTTCGTACAGCTCGGGGCGATTCACGCGTCTCGCTCCGTAGGCGAGCTCGCCGATGGTGACGGCCGTCGTGGCCTGCTCGGACGCGGCTGTCTCGGCAAGCCTCTCCACGAGTCGAGAAGAGGGCCGTGGGCGCATGAGGTCGCTCACGATGTCGGTGTCCAGAACGACCATCGCGAGCGCGTCAGAGTCGTGGAGCGGGCCGCGAGCGCTGCGCGCGGCGACTGCGGACCGCATCGGCGAGCGACTCGGCGTACTCCGGCTCGTCCTCGAAGGCGCCGACAAGCGCCAGGAAGCCGGGGCGCTCAGCCTGCTCAGATGTCGCCTGAAGGTCGGCGAGGGGAACCAGGGCCGCCATCGGCGTGCCGTTGCGCTCGACCACGTAGCGCTCACCCTGGTAACGGACGGTGCCAAGCACATCGGCAAAGCGCCGCTTGGCCTCCGCCACGTTGATATGGATCGGCCCATGCCGTGACATGATGTCATCATAACATAAATGCGAGAAGCCTACTGAACGAGACCCCTGCGGGGATCGCCTACCAGACGAGTTGACATCCAAATCCGGAGCAAAACTTTTCGGGTGTTACATCCACCACCGGGAGCGCGACCCGACAGTGCGCTGTGCTCAGACCAGGCTCGCGACGTACGCGTCGGCGTCCATCAGGTCCTCGGCCTCGGAGGGGTCCGAGAGGCGCACCTTGACGAGCCAGCCGGCGCCGTAGGGGTCGTCGTTGATCTTCTCCGGTTCGTCGGCGAGCGCGTCGTTGACCTCGACGATCTCCCCCGAGATGGGGGCGATCACATCGGAGACGGCCTTGACCGACTCGACCTCGGCGTAGGGCTCGTCCTGGGTGAGCAAGGCGCCCACGGCCGGCGGCTCGCAGAAGACGACCTCCCCGAGGGCGTCCTGGGCGTACCAGGTGATGCCCAACGTGGCGTGCCCGTCTTCGAGGCGGGCCCAGTCGTGCTCGGCGTGGTAGAGCAGGTCGTCGGGGTAGCTGGCGTCGGCCATGACCACGCCAGAATAACCCACGGCCCGGTGGCGCGGACCCTACCGGTCCTCATCCGCCGGCCCTACCCCGAACCCCCAGCACCCCTTCCCCCGTACCCTACGCGCCCCGCCGGTAGAGCGGCTTCTCCCGCACCGTCGCGGGACGTATCTTGCCCCGAACGTCAATCTCCAAAGGAGTGCCCACCGCGGCGCGCGCGGCGGGCACGTAGGCGAGGCCGACCCCAACCCCGAGGCAGGGGGAGAGCGTGCCGCTGGTCACGACCCCCCCGCCGACCACGGGGTTGCCCTGGCGGGCGATCCCGGGACCCTCGATCGCGAACGCGACGAGCCGCTCCGCTGGGCCGGCGGCGCGCACGGCGCGCACGGCACCGGCGCCGAGGAAGCCGGTGTCCTCCTTGCAGCACCACCCGAGCCCCGCCTCGATCGGGCCGCGCTCCACCGACAGGTCGTTGCCGTAGAGGTGAAAGCACGCCTCCAGGCGCAGCGTGTCGCGCGCCGCGAGACCTGCAGGAGCGGCGCCGCGGCGCACCAGCTCGTCCCACAGCCGCGGGGCGTCGGCGGGCGCCAGCAACAGCTCCACGCCGTCCTCCCCGGTGTAGCCGGTGCCACACACGAGCACCCTGGCGCCCCCAAACCGGCCCTCGGCAGCGGTCATGCGCGGGGGCAGCGGGGAGTCGGAGAGCGCCTGCACGACTTCCCGCGCGCGCGGGCCCTGCACGGCGAGCATCGCGTACTCCTCGAGGCGGTCGTGCACCTGCGCGTCGAACCCGTCGGCGTGCGCGCGAAACCACTCCAGGTCGCGCACGTGGTTGGCGGCGTTGGTGACCGTGAGGAAGCGCTCGTCCTGGAGCCGGTAGGTGAAGAGGTCGTCGAGCACCCCCCCGTCCTCGCGGCAGAGCACCGAGTACTGCGCGCCGCCGACGGGGATCGCGGCCACGTCGTTGGAGAGCAGCCGCTGCAGCAGCGCCTGCGCGTCGGGGCCGACAGTTTCGAGCTCGCCCATGTGCGAGACGTCGAAGATCCCGCAGTCCTCGCGCACCGCGAGGTGCTCCTCGCGCACGCCGGCGTACTGCACGGGCATCTCCCAGCCGGCGAACTCCACGAGCCGTGCGCCCGGGGCGAGGTGTCGGTCGTACAGAGCGGTGCGGCGCATCCGCCGAGGCTAGCGTTTCCGTTCGACCCCGCACATGTGCGGGGTCGCCGGAGGGCGCATGCGCCCTCCGGTAGACAGGCCGCATGCGGCCTGTCTGGCAGGGCCACATGTGGCCCTGCCCGGAACGGCCACATGTGGCCGTTCCCACCCTCAGCGCAAGAACGGCGGGACGTCGATGTCGTCGTCGGAGATCTCGAGCGACGAGCGCTCGCGGTCGCCGATGCGGGGCCCGCGGTCCACCGAGCGTCCGGTGCGCTGCTGCCGTGCGCCGTGGCCGGGACGGTGGTCGAAGCCGGTGCCGATCACCGTGACGCGCACCTCGTCGCCGAGGCTCTCGTCGATCACCGCGCCGAAGATGATGTTGGCGTCCTTGTCGGCCGCCTCCTGAATGATCTCCGCGGCCTCGTTGACCTCGAACAGGCCGAGCTCCCGGCCGCCGGTGATGTTCAGCAGGATGCCGGTGGCGCCGTCCACGGACTCTTCCAGCAGCGGCGAGGAGATCGCGATCTTGGCGGCCTCCGCGCAGCGGTTCTCCCCGGCCGCGGAGCCGATGCCCATCAGCGCGGAGCCGGCGTCGTGCATGATCGTGCGCACGTCGGCGAAGTCGAGGTTGATCAGGCCGGGGATCGTGATCAGGTCGGTGATGCCCTGGATGCCCTGGCGCAGCACGTCGTCGGCCTCCTTGAAGGCGTCAAGCATCGACGTGCGCCGCTCGACCACGGCGAGCAGCTTCTCGTTGGGGATCACGATCAGCGTGTCCACGACCTCGCGCAGCCGCTCGATGCCCTCGGTCGCCGAGCGCGCGCGCTGGGTGCCCTCGAACTCGAACGGGCGGGTGACCACGCCGACGGTCAGCGCGCCGATCTCGTTCTTGGCGATCTCCGCGATCACCGGCGCCGCGCCGGTCCCCGTGCCTCCCCCCTCGCCCGCGGTGACGAACACCATGTCGGCGCCCTTCAGCGCCTCCTTGATGTCGTCGCGCGACTCCGCTGCCGCGGCGAACCCGACCTCAGGGTTGGCGCCCGCGCCGAGGCCGTGCGTGGAGACGTGGCCGATGTTGAGCTTGATGTCGGCGTCGCACCCCGCGAGCGCCTGCGCGTCGGTGTTGGCGGCGATGAACTCCACGCCGCGCAGCCCCGAGTCGACCATGCGGCTGACGGCGTTGGTGCCGCCGCCGCCGACGCCCACGACCTTGATCACTGCCAGGTAACTGCCTACGCCGCTCTCCATGGTCTGTGCGCTTTCCGCCGAAGCCTAGAGTAATAGTTAAGGGTTCAGATCCGTTCCCCTACAGGAAACCAGATTTGCCCACGGTATGCAGGGAACTTCGCCCTGTCAACAGGTGCGACAACTTTTGCAGGATCTCTTGCAGAACCCGGGACTCTCAACCACCACCCGAGGAATGGCTTTTCGAGAGACTCAGCCTGAAGTAGAGGATGAGGGTTCGGCGGTGGTCGTGGGCGGGGCTTCCTGCGGGGCGACCTGCGGCGCCGTCTGAGCGGCTTCCTGCGGCACCGCTCGAGAAGTGCTCGCGGCGGGGCTCGACGCACTGCTGCTCGACCCGGCCGCACTCGACCCGCCGCTGACGGCTTCGGCGAGCGTGGAAGCGAGCGCGGCGGCGGTGGGATCGGAGGCGCTCACCTGCCCGGGCGCGGCGCTCCCCTGCAGGCCGCCGGCCGCCGTGGTGCCCGCGGCGGGCCGTTCGGGGGCGCGCACGTCGACGTAGGTCGCCCCCGCGGAACTCGGGTCGGCCAGCACCCGCGCGGCGGAGAGCCACTTGGCGTGCGGGCGCGTGGCGTCGCCAAAGTAGACCAAGAGGCCGTTGCGCATCGCCACAGTGAGCCCTTCGTGGCCCGTTGTAACACGCTCGGCCCAGCCGAGGAGTACCGGCGGAGCGGCGCCCAGGACGCTCAGCTCGGCGCGCACCGTCGCATCCTGGACGTGCCCTGAGCGCAGCGGTGCGCCGGCGGCAGCGAGCGCAGGCAGCGAGGCCGAGAGCAGCCCCGGCCCGAGCACGACCCCGTCGGCGGCCACCGCGGTGCGGACGCCCCCCACCGTCAGCGCCGCGACCGGCAGCTGCTCGACCACGCGGATGCGCAGGCCGTGAGGGAGACTCGTGCCCACGCTCAGGCCCCGCACCACGCGGAAGGGCGCGACCGCTGCGCGCAGCGCGCCCACGTGTACGTCCAACGTGCTCATGCGCCGTGCGGCGGCGCTCAGCGCGGCATCGACGCCCGCCGCGTCGGGCCCGCGCACGCCGGCGATCTGCACGTGCTCGACGGACACCAGTGGCGAGTCGCGCAGCCACAGCCAGCCGCCGCCGAGCAGCGCCAGGGCGGCGAGCGCGGCACCGAGCCTCCTCGCAGTCGCGCCGCGTGGGAGCGCGAACGAAAGGGGGCGAGCAAGTCGGCCGATCGGAGCGCGGGCGGCGAAGGAGCGATCCACCCTGGAGTCTTCGACCTCGGTTGGCGAACCCCTACCGCGGCCGTGCCGTTCAGCCCTTGGACGAGCGTTACGATGCGAGCGCCAACACGGCGACTGTGTCGTCATGTGAGGGGCTCGGGCAACCGGGCCCCTTCTTTACGTCCACGGCCACTGCACCGGCCCGAGCGTCTGCACCTCGGGCTCCAGCGCGACGCCGAAGCGCTCCAGCACGCGGCGGCGGCCCTCGGCCGTCAGTGCGACGATCTCTGCCGTCGTCGCCGTGCCGGTGTTCTCGATGAAGTTGGCGTGCTTGGGCGCAAAGCGCGCGCCGCCGACAGCCAGACCGGAGCAGCCGGCCTCGGCGAGCAGCAGACCCGCGGTACGCCCCTCCGCGCGGGCGTCCTCGGGGTTGGTGAAGGTCGAGCCGAACGTCTTGATGCCCTGCGGCTGAGCCTCGTGGCGGCGGGCACGCAGCTGCGCGAGCGTCGCCCGGACCTCCGCGGGCGGCGCGGGGGACAGCACGAACGAGGCGCGCGCCACGACCTCGCCGGCGGCGAGGGAGGAGCGGCGGTAGGCGAACCCCAGCTCGGACGGCCCACGCCGAACGGCCCCCCGAGAGGTGGCGAGGTCCACCCACTCCAGCGTCCGCGCGAGCTCACCCCCGTAGGCGTTGGCGTTCATCCGCACCGCGCCGCCAACGGTGCCAGGGATCGAGACGCCGAACTCGATGCCCGACAGGCCCGCCCGTGCGGCGAACGCGGCCACCGCGGGCAGGCGCGCGCCGCCGCCGCACTCAAGCCCCCGCTCCCCCACCCGCTCGATCCGCGCGAGCTCGCGCTCGAGCTTCAGCACGAGGCCGGGCACGCCCTCGTCGGCAACCAGCAGGTTCGAGCCTGAGCCAACCACCGCGACGGGCACCTGCGCGACGTGCGCCCAGGCGAGCAGCTCCAGCAGCTGCGCCTCGCTGCCGGCGCGTGCGAACAGCTCCGCGGAGCCGCCCGTGCGCACCGTGGCGAGGCGGGCGAGGGGAAAGTCCCGCTGCACGGCCGAGGGTGCCGAGGGGGTGGTCATTCCCCTCCGACCAAGCCGCGCCCTAGCTCGTCGACATCCCCGGCACCCATCGCCACGCACAGGTCCCGCTCGCCGAGCAGCCCCCGTAGGACGGGCTCGGCGTCGGCGAACGTGGGCAGCCAGTGGACCGGGCGGCCACCCGCCGCGTCGGCAGCCGCCTGCGCGATCAGCAGCCCGCTGACTCCCGGGTGGTCCTCGGCGCGCTCGCGCGCGGGGTACACGTCGAGCACGACCACCACGTCAGCCAGGGCGAGGGCGGCCCCGAACTCGCGGGCGAGCAGCGCGGTGCGCGAGTAGAGGTGGGGCTGGAAGACCGCCACCAGCCGCCGGTGCTCCAGCGTGCGCGCCGCGCTCAGGGTCGCGGCGACCTCCGTCGGGTGGTGCGCGTAGTCGTCGTACACAGCTGCCCCGCGGGGGGTCTCGCCGAGCCGCTGAAAGCGACGGCCCGCGCCCGTGAAGCCCTCGACACCCTCGATCGCGCGCCGGGCGTCGGCGCCGGCGAGCAGCGCAGCCTCCAGGGCACCCGCGGCGTTGACCGCGTTGTGAGCACCGGGGACCGACAGGCACACCGGCCGCTCCCTCCAGTGAAAGCGCGACCCCCCGCCGGTGAGGGTCAGACCGTGTGCGTCGTAGGGCCTGACCACACCACTGCGCAGCTCCAACAGCTCCGGCCGGTCCCACACAACCGCGGATGCCGGCCTGGCGAGGAACTCGCGGAACGCTCCCCGCAGCTCCTCGAGCGAGGCGAAGTTCGCGTGGTGGTCGAGCTCGACGTTGGTGAGCACCGCGACGTCGACGTGGAGGGAGAGCATCGAGCGGTCCGACTCGTCCGCCTCGACCACCAGCCACTCGCCCTCCCCCCACTGCGCGTTCGGCAGTCCCCCGCCCACGGGAGCGCCAACCAGCCACGCGGGCTCCAGGCCCGCAGCTCGCAGGATGTGCACGAGCATCGACGCGGTGGTGGTCTTCCCGTGGGTGCCGGCCACCGCGATCGTGCGCTTCAACGCGGTCAGCTCGTCCAGCAGCTCCGCGCGGGGGCGCTCAGCCAACCCCCGTTCGCGGGCGGCAACCCGCTCGGGGTTCTCGGGGGGCACGGCGGAGGAGTAGACGACCTCCACGCCCTCCCCGGCGGGCACAGCGGCGGCGGCCTGGCCGATGCTCGCCTCCAGCACTCCGTCCGCCCGTAGGCGCTCCAGGTAGGGCGAGTCCGCGCGGTCCGAGCCGCTGATCTGCGCCCCCAGGGCGTGGGCGGCACGCGCGTAGCCGCTCATCCCCGCGCCACCGACGCCGACGAAGTGCAGCCGCCGCCCGCTCCACGGTCCGCTCATCCTCAACAGTGCCTCCAAATGCTCACTGCGCTCGCATGGGCACGCAGAGCAAGCTGGCCAAGGACGCAAGGAGCGTGGCGTACCGAAGCCGGGAGACGCTCGCTCCGCGAGCATCCCCGTTTCGGCCAGCACGCGAGCGACTGAGGACGCCGGCCAGCGCAGCTATGCGTGCCCATGCGCCGCCTCGAGCAGCTCTTCGGCGACAGCTTGGGCCGCGTCGGGGCGCGCGAGGCGGCGCGCGGCGGCCGCCATCGCCCGCATCCGCTGGGGGTCGGCGAGCAGCGCGGCCGTCTCGCGAGCCAGGCGCGCGGGGCTCAACTCGCCGTCGGGGACCACCACCGCGGCGCCCCCCTGCGCCATCCAGCGCGCGTTGGCCGCCTGGTGGTCGGCGGCGGCGTGCGGGTAGGGCACGAGGATCGCGGGTCTGCCGTGCGCGGCGACCTCGAACAGCGAACCGCCCGCCCTGGCGACCACGAGGTCGGCGGCGGCGAGCGCGTCGGCGAAAGCTCCGAGGTCAAGGTACTCGCGCAGGTCGTACCCCGCCGGCAGCAGCCGCGCGGCCAGCTCCGGGTGGTCGCGACGTCCGCAGACGTGCAGCACGTGGAAGGCCGCCCCGGCGAACGCCTCGACCGCGGCGAGGTTGACCGAGCGCGCCCCCAGCGAGCCCCCGAAGACGAGCACGCAGGTCTCGCCCGGCTCGATCCCCAACCGCGCGCGCGCCCCGGCGCGGTCCTGCTGGGGAGGAGGGACCGGGCGGCCCGTGACCAGGTAGCGACGCCCCTTGCGGCCCGCGACCGGGAACGCCAGGCAGACCCGCCGCGCGAACGGGGCCAGCGCGCGGTTGGCCAGGCCGAGGTGGCTGTCCGCCTCGGTGAGCACCAGCGGGAGACGGCGCGTGAGCGCGGCGAGACCCACCGGCCCGGAGACGTAGCCGCCGCCGCCCATCACCGCGTCCGGCTCGAGCTCCCCCAGCAGCGCGCGGGCGCGCAGGAACGCCCTGACCGCGAGCGCCAGCGCGCGCACAGCCCGCAGCGGGTTACGGCGGTCCAGGCCGATGACCGACGTCGTGCGCAGCGGGTACCCCGCGGCCGGCACCAGCTGCGCCTCCGCACGCTCGCCGCCGATGAACGTGACCTCCGTGCCCCGCGCCCGCAGGGCGTCAGCCACCGCGAGCGCCGGCACCACGTGCCCGGCGGTCCCCCCGGCTGCGATCACGACTCTGGGCGGCCTTGCGCTCACCAGCCAATCCTGCCGCTTTACGCCCGCGGGCGTCGCCCACCACGCGGACGTGGGCGCTGGTGCCGGAGGCGACGTTCAGCAGCAGGCCCATCGCGGCGAGCATCACGACCAGGCTGCTCGACCCGTAGGAGATGAACGGGAGCGGCACGCCCGTGAGCGGCGCGAGCCCGAGCACGGCGAACATGTTGAGCAGCGCCTGGGAGAGGATCAGCGTGGTCATCCCGACCGCGATCAGCGCGCTGTAGAGGCTGCGCGCCCGCTTCGCCGCCCGCAGGCCCGCGTAGCCGATCAGCGCGTAGAGGAAGAACAGCGCGTACACCCCCACGACCCCGAGCTCTTCGGCGATCACCGCGAGGATGAAGTCGGTCTGCGCCTCCGGGAGGTAGAAGATCTTCTGCACCGACTGGCCCGGCCCCACCCCGAAGAGGCCCCCCGAGCCGATCGCGATCTGACCCTGCACGGCCTGAAAGCCGCTGCCTGAAGCGTGCGCCCAGGGGTCGAGGAACGAGGTCAGCCGCGCACGCGCGTAGGGCTGCGCGAGCGCGTACAGCGCGACCACCGCCAGCGCGCAGCCGGCGAGGACCGCCAGGTTGCGCAGCGGGATACCGGCGGCGAGCAGCAGCGCAGAGGTCGTGAACGCGATCACCAGCGCGGTGCCGAGGTCCGGCTCGGTCACCACCAGCAGGCAGGCGCCGCCGACCACGACCAGCAGCGGCCGCGAGAGCTCGCGCAGGTCGTGTACGCGCTGCGGGCGGCGCGCGAGCAGCGTGGCGCAGTAGAGCACGAGCGCGAGCTTCAGCAGCTCGGAGGGCTCGAACTGGAAGACGCCCGGGCCGATCCAGCGGCGCGCACCGTTGACGGAGACCCCCACGTGCGGAACGTGCACCGCCAGCACGAGCGCGAACGAGACCGCCAGCAGCGGCGCGACGAGGCCCTGCACCCGCGCGACCCCGTTGCGCGCCAGGTAGTGCATCAGCGCCAGCCCCACTCCCCCGAAGACCACGAACTTCACGAGGTAGCCGCTGCCGTTGCCTTCCCCCTGCAGCAGCGTGCTCGCCGAGGAGGAGCTGTAGACCATCACCGCCCCGAACGCCAGCAGGCAGAGCGTGGCGGTCAGCAGGATGCGGTGCTCGAGCGGCTGCTCGCCCCTGGTCCTCTTCGTCGCCGCGGGCACCCAAGCCACTTCGACGCCGGGCAGCGAAAGCCTCCCGCAGCGTCTTACGCTTGTGCTTCTTGGCCTTCGTCTGGCGCCCAAACGGACAAGACGACGCCCAATGTGTCACGAGGCAGAGCGTTCCGAGCAAGCCGCGTCGAAAGAACCCCGCAGCCGTCTCACACTACCTTCGAGACGAGCGCCCCGAACCGCTCGCCGCGGGCTTCGAAGTCGGAGAACTGGTCGAAGCTCGCGCAGGCCGGCGAGAGCAGCACCACCTCGCCCGCACTCGCGGCCGCGCTCGCCGCCGCGACGGCCCGCCCCAGCTCGCCGCATTCGTGCAGCGGGACCTCGCCGCCTTCGAGCGCGCGGGCGATCGCCGGGGTGTCTTCCCCGATCAGGTAGACCCCCGCACAGCGCTCTCCCACCTCGCCGCGCAGCGCAGCGAAGTTCTGGCCCTTGCCCTGGCCGCCGAGGATCAGGTGGACACCGCCCTCGGGGAACGCTCGCAGCGCGACGAGCGTGCTCGCGACGTTGGTCGCCTTGGAGTCGTTCACATAGAGCACGCCGTCGCGGCGCGCGACCTCCTCCAGGCGGTGCGGGACACCCGCGAAGCTGCGCAGGCCCGCGCGCACCGCCTCGGGATCGACCCCACGCGCGAGACAGACCGCCGCCGCGGCCATCGCGTTCTGGAGGTTGTGCGCGCCGCGCAGGCGCAGCTCCCCGGCGGCCACCAGCGACTCTCCCCCCCCGAAGTGCACCTGGCGCACACCGGCGGGGAGCGGGGTCTCGGGCAGCCCCGCCGGGAGCACCGCCAAGTCCCCCTCCCGCTGGTGGGCGAAGATCCGCAGCTTGGCCTCCCTGTATGCCTCCACCGACCCGTGTCGGTCGAGATGGTCGGGGGTTATGTTGAGCAGCACGGCAGCCTCCGGGGCGAACGCGAGCGCGTCCTCGAGCTGGAAGGAGGAGGTCTCGCACACGACCGTCGCCCGCTCGTCGAGCTGCCCCACCAGCCCGCTGAGCGCTGCGCCCACGTTGCCGGCCACCGCGACCGGCAGGCCGGCCTCGCGGTGGATGTGGCCGATCCACTCCACCGTCGTCGTCTTGCCGTTGGTGCCGGTCACCGCGATCAGTTCGTTGCGCAGCAGGCGCCACGCGAGCTCCAGCTCACCCAGCACCGGCAGCCCCCGCTCGCGCGCCGCCGCGATCACCGGCGCCCGCGCCGGCACCCCCGGGCTCTTGACCACGGCCCGCACGTTCTCCAGCTCGGCGAGACCGTCTGCATCTAGGTACACCTCCACACCCAGCCCGGCCAGCTCATCCGCGGACGGCGCGCCACCTGCTCCGGACAGCCTCCCCGCATCCACCCCGATCACCCGCTCTCCGCGCTCGCGCAGCACGCGCGCCGCCGCGGCCCCGGAGCGCGCGAGCCCCACGATCAGGTAGGGGCCCTCGGGGATCGGCGGGCGGGGTCTCACCTCACGCGATGCTCTGGCGGTAGATCGTGAAGCCGATCGCGCAGCAGATCGCGGCGATGATCCAGAAGCGCAGGATGATCTTGGTCTCCGACCACCCGCGCAGCTCGAAGTGGTGGTGGATCGGCGCCATCAGGAAGACGCGCTTGTGGCGCAGTTGGAAGTACAGCACCTGGATCGCGACCGACAGCGCCTCGATCACGAAGATCCCGCCGAGCAGGATCAGCAGAACCTCCGTCTGGGTCATCACCGCGAGGCCCGCGATCGCGCCCCCCAACCCCAGCGCGCCGGTGTCGCCCATGAAGATCGTCGCCGGGAACGCGTTGAACCACAGGAAGCCGATGCACCCCCCCACCAGGCACCCCGCGAGCATCGAGAGGTCCGACTGGGTGGAGACGTACTCCGAGGTGATGAACGTGATGCCGACGTACGCCAGCAGTACGATCGCCGCGCAGCCCGCCGCGAGGCCGTCAAGGCCGTCGGTGAGGTTGACCGCGCTGGTCGTGCCCGCCACCACCAGGTAGATCAGCAGCGGGTAGAACGGCCCCAGGTCCACGTGGTAGTCCACGACCCGCAGCCGCAGCGTCTCCTGCAGGTGGGCCTCGTGGGTCGCCACGAACCACAGCCCCAGCGAGATCGCGATCGTCACCCCCAGCTTCGTGCGCGCCCGCAGGCCGAGCGAGCGGCGGCGTACGAGCTTGGTGTAGTCGTCGGCGAAGCCCAGCAGCGCGCACGCCAGCATCGTGCCGAACACCCCCAGCGCCCGCCATTCGTAGCCTGTCAGGATCAGGAACGGGATCGCCACCGCGATGAAGACGATGACGCCCCCCATCGTCGGGGTGCCCGCCTTCTGGCGGTGCCCCTCCGGGCCCTCCTCGCGGATCTGCTGCCCGAACTCGCGCTTGCGCAGGAACTCGATGAACTTCGGGCTCAGAAAGATGCAGATCAAGAGCGCCGCGGTGCCCCCGATCAGAACGCGGCCCACCTCAGCGGTCCCCCGCCGGCACCGGCGCGCTCACCGCACCCGCCAGCGTCTCGGCGACCAGCTCCAGGCCGACCCCACGCGAGCCCTTCACGAGCACGCAGTCGCCCGCGTGCAGCAGCCCTGACAGAGCCGCGGACGCCTCGGCCGCGTCCGGCACGTAGCGAACCTCTCCTTCGAATCCCGCCCCCATCTCACCCGCGAGCGGACCGACCGCGACCAGCAGCTCGACCCCGCGCGCGCGGGCGTACGCGCCGATCTCGCGGTGCATGCGCCGCTCCTCGGAGCCCAGCTCGAGCATGTCGCCGAGCACCGCCACGCGGCGCCCCGGCGCGCTCGCGGCGAGGTCGTCGAGCGCCGCGCGCATCGACATCGGGTTGGCGTTGTAGCAGTCGTTGATCACCACGATCTCCTCCGGCAGCGCGATGCGCTCGCCGCGCAGCGACGCAAACCGCACCTCCACGCTCCCCGCGGGGGTCACGCCGAGCGCGCGCGCGGCCGCCACCGCGGCCACCAGGTTGCGCAGGTTATGGGATTGGGCGAACGACGGCCTCAGCACGATGCGCTCCCCGCCGCCGGCGTGGTCGACGATCGTCACCTCGCCGTCCTCCCGGCGCTCCACGAGCTCCACGTCCCCCCCTCCCCGAACGTCACGGTCTTCAGGTCCTCCCGCAGGTGCAGCGCGAGCAGCGGCTCGCCGGCCGGGACCACTGCGGTCGCGCCCGGCGCCATCCCGGCGATCAGCTCCGCCTTGGCGGCCGCGACCGCCTCCAGCGACCCCAGCTGCTCCAGGTGCACGGGGCCCACGTTCACGATCACGCCCACCTCCGGTTCGGCGATCGCCGTCAGCCTGCGCGATCTGCCCCCGCCCCCGCATCGCCATCTCCAGCACCAGCACCCGCGTGCCCTTCGGTGCGGAGAGTACCGCCAGCGGCAGCCCGATCTCGGTGTTCAGGTTCGCCGGGCTCGCCACCGTCGGCCCGCCAAGCTGCGCCTCCGCGCCGCGCAGCAGCGCCGTGAGGATGTCCTTCGTCGAGGTCTTGCCCGTCGAGCCCGTTACCGCGACCACCCTCGCGTGATTTGGTCCCGCCCGCCCGGGCGGGGTCAAATCACGCCGCCACGCGTGCGCGAGCGACTGCAGGCCCGCCAGCGGGTCGGGGCGAACGAGCACGGCGCCGGCACCGGCGGGTGCGGTGAGAGTGCCGGCCTCCGAGGGGTCGGGGTGGCGGAGCACGGCGGCGGTGACGGGGCCCGAGCCGGCACGTACACCGGCCGGCCCGGCGGGTGCAGCAGCGGGGCCAGCCTCCAGGGACTGCGCGTGCGCAGGGCTCACCAGCACGCCCCACGCGCCCGCGCTCAGCGCCTGCGCCGCGTAGGCCCCGCCATCCACCCGCTCCCCCGGCAGACCCACGAACAGGTCGCCTGGCTGCACGCTGCGCGAGTCGATGCTCACGCGGCGCGGCCCCGCCTCCACGCCGCGCGGGGTGGGTGAGCCGCTCCCCGTGCGCACCACCTGCGCTCCCGCGGCCGCGGCCACCTGCGCCGCGTCCCACTCGATCACGCCGTCGCCCCGGCCACGTGCGCGCCGCCGACGGGGGGCGGGCCGGAATCCCGGGAGCGGCGCGCACGCAGCGCCTCGCGGGCGACCTGCACGTCGTCGAAGGGCACCTTCACGCCACCCGCGAACTCCTGGCCCTGCTCGTGGCCCTTGCCCGCGATGACCACCACGTCGCCGCGCTGCGCCACTGCGATCGCCCGGTCGACCGCTTCGCGGCGATCCGTCAGCGTCTGCACCGGATGTGCCCTCGCCGCGTGGGTTGGTGGGGAACCGAAACGCTCCGCGCCCCCCGTGATCTCGGCGACGATCGCCTCCGGGTCCTCCGATCGGGGGTTGTCGGAGGTCACGATCACGACGTCCGCCAGGCGGGCCGCCACCTCCCCCATCAGCGGGCGCTTGCCCCGGTCTCGGTCCCCGCCCGCGCCGAACACGCAGATCACGCGCGCCCCAGCCACCTCTCGCGCCGCGCGCAGCACGTTCTCCAGCGAGTCCGGCGTGTGGGCGTAATCCACCAGCACCGCGAACTCCTGCCCCTCCTCGACGGGCTCGAAGCGCCCCGGCACCCGCACCCCGCGCTCCAGCGCCGCCACCAGCGTGTCGAAGTCCACGCCCAGCGAGTGGACCGCCGCGAGCGCGCCCACCGCGTTGGCTACGTTGAAGCGCCCCGGCAGCGGGAGCGCCACCTCGCGCCGGCCCTCAGGGGTGTGCAGAGCGAAGCGGCACCCCTGGAAGTCGCAGCGCACACCGGCCGCTCGATAGGTGGCCCGGGACGTGACGTCCTCCGGCGGGGAGTGCCGGTCCGGTGTCCGCGTGGGCGCGGAGACCTCGCCGCCCGTCCCCTCCACCGCGAACGTCACCGCCCCCGGCAGCTCGGCCGCCAGCCGCCACCCGTAGGGGTCGCCCACGTTGATCGCGCTCACCCCCGGGGGGGTCGGCACGAACAGCCGCCGCTTGGCTTGGAAGTACTCCTCCATCGTGCCGTGGAAGTCGAGGTGGTCCTGCGTCAGGTTCGTGAAGATCCCCGCCGCGAAGCGCACCCCCTCGGCGCGCCCGAGCTCCAGGGCGTGCGAGGAGACCTCCATCGCGCACGCGCGCTCGCCCCCGTCGAGCATCGCGCGCATGGCGGCCTGCAGGTCGATCGCCTCGGGGGTCGTGCGGGACACCGGCCGCTCCTCCCCTCCGACGACAGACGTCACCGTGCCCAGCAGCCCGCAGGGGCGCCCGCCCGCTTGCAGCAGCGCCCGCACGAGGTACGCCGTTGTGGTCTTCCCGTTGGTGCCCGTCACCCCCACCACCTCGAGCGTGGCGCTCGGATCGCCGTAGAAGCGCGCCGCCACCGGCCCCTCCGCCGCGCGCGCGGAGGACACGAGAACCTCCGGCACCCCCAGCCCCAGCGATCGCTCCACCACCAGCGCCGCCGCCCCCGCCGCCACCGCCTGCGCCGCGTGGTCGTGGCCGTCGCTGCGCTCGCCCGGTACGCAGAAGAACAGCGCTCCCGGCTCCACCCGCCGGCTGTCGTAGGCAAGACCGTCGATCTCCACCGCCGCGGCTTCGCCCGCAAGGGCGCCCGCGTCCAGCTCGGCCGGGATCAGATCCGCCAGCCTCATCGGTTAACGCCGCCTCAGCATCGGCCTTGAGTCTAGTTTCACCGCCCGACGCGCCCCCTGCGGGCTCCGGTTTTTCAGCCCCCGACGCAGCCCTGGGAGCCCTGGCGCCCGCGGTCGCCGGTTCGGCGCCGTCAGACGGGGACCCGCTCCAAGGTCTCGACCGCCGCTCCGGCGCCCGAGAACTCCAGCGTGCCGTCCTCGATCGCCCCGAACTTGAGGCTCACGATGTCGAGCGCGTAGTTCTGGTACAGCCGCCACGGCGCCTTCGCGCCCTGCTTGGGGAACTTGTCGATCGCGCGCTGTATGTACCCGGAGGAGAAGTCGTTGAACGGCAGCTCGGCCACCGCCGGGTCGCGGCACGGGGTGCACGCCTTGTACCCGTGCTCCGCCATGTGCTCGAGCAGCCGGCACACGTACTCGCAGGTGAGGTCGCACTTGAGCGTCCACGAGGCGTTGGTGTACCCCACCACCAGCGCGAGGTTGGGCACGCCGCTGAGCATCGTGCCCTTGTAGGTCATCGTCTTGGCAAGCTCGACCTCGCGGCCGTCCACCGCGATCTCCATGCCGCCCAGCGCCACCAGGTCCAGACCGGTGGCGGTCACGATCAGGTCGGCTTCGAGCTCCGCGCCGGAGGCGAGCCTGATGCCCCGCTCGGTGAACGTCTCGATCTGGTCGGTCACCACCGACGCGCGGCCCTCGCGGATCGCCGCGAACAGATCGCCGTCGGGCACCAGGCACAGGCGCTGATCCCACGGGTCATAGCGGGGTTTGAAGTGCGTATCGATGTCGTACCCCGGCGGCAGCTGCCGTTCGAGCCCTTTGCGCACCAGCGCCTTCACCGCTGCCGGCCGGCGACGGCTGAGCTGCACGCTCGCCATCGTGCGCAGCACGTTCTTCCAGCGCACGATCGCGTAGGCGGCCTTCGCGGGCAGCACGCGGCGCAGGAAGTCGGCGATCCGGTCCTCCCCGGGCAGCGAGACGACGTAGGTGGGCGATCGCTGCAGCATCGTGACGTGCGCGGCGCTCTGCGCCATCGCGGGAACGAGCGTCACCGCGGTCGCGCCGCTGCCGATCACGACCACACGCTTCCCGGCATACTCGACGTCCTCACTCCACTGCTGGGGGTGCACGATGGGCCCGGCGAAACGCTCCGCGCCCGGGAGCTCCGGCGTATAACCCTCGTCGTAGCGGTAGTAGCCACTACACGCCAGCAGGAAGCCGCAGCTCAGCCGCACCGTCTCCCCGGTGTCGGTGCGCTCGGCCTCCACCGTCCACCGCGCGTCCTCTGTCGACCACTCCGCGCGCACCACACGGTGGTGGAAGCGGATCTTCTCCTCGACGCCGTGGTCCCTCGCCGTCTGCCGCACATAGCTGAGGATCGACGCTCCGTCCGCGATCGCCTTCGCCCCCCTCCACGGCCGGAACGAGTAGCCCAGCGTGTACATGTCCGAGTCCGACCTGATCCCTGGATACCTGAACAGATCCCACGTCCCGCCGATGCTCTCGCGCGCCTCGAGGATCGCATAGGTCTTCCCCGGACACTTCGCCTGCAGATGGCACCCGGCGCCTATACCGGACAATCCGGCCCCGACGATCAGCACGTCTACGTGTTCGAGCGGCATGTCAGCCAACTTTACCCCGACGGGACGCCGAGGTACGGCAGCGCAAAGGCCATGATCTGGCCGAACGCCGGGGCCGCGACGGTGCCGCCGTAGATCGAGCCGGTCTGGGGTTCGTCGACGATCACCGCGCACAACAGCTTCGGGTCGGAGGCCGGCGCGAAGCCCATGAAGGACGCGACGTAGGCAGTTTCGGAGTATTCGCCCGTCGCGGGGTTCACCTTGCTGGCCGTGCCCGTCTTGCCCGCGAGCTTGTACCCGGGGACCGACACCTCGCTGGCGGTGCCCCCCGGGGCGAGCACCCCTTCCAGCATCTCGCGCACCTGTGCCGCCGTGCTCGCCGAGATCACTCGATGGCCGGCCGGCAGCCTGGTCGGGCGGCCGTTCACCGCCGCGACGACGTGCGCCGGGCGCAGGATACCGCCGTTGGCGATCGCCGCGTACGCCGTGGCCATCTGGACCGGAGTCACCGACTCGCCCTGGCCGATCGGCAGGTTGCCCATCGAGGAGCCCGAGTATTCGCTCGGCTTCAGCACCTGCCCGCGTTCCTCGCCCGGCAGGTCGATCCCCGTAGGGGCTCCGAAGCCAAAGCGGTGCACCCACTCGTTGAAGCGGTCTTCCCCCTCCAGTTTCCCGATCTTGACCGCGCCGATGTTGCTCGACTGCGCGAGGATCTGCGCCGTGCTCAACGTCTCTTCGCCGTGTTCCTCGGCGTCGTGGATCGTGCGATCGGCGACCTGCAGCTGGTTGGGGATGAAAAACTCCGTGTTCGGCGTGATCAGGTTTTCCTGCAACGCCCCCGAGACCGTCACCGACTTGAACGTCGAGCCCGGTTCATAGTCGAAGCTCACCGCGCGGTTCTCCAGTTCTTCCTCGGAGCCGACCACCGTTTTGTTCGGGTTCATCTGCGGCCAGTTCGCCATCGCGAGCACCGCCCCCGTGTCCGGGTTCATCACGATCGCCGTCGCGTCGTGCGGGTGGAAGACCCGGCCCACCGCGCTCAGCACCACTTCGCTGCGCTGCTGGATGTTCGCGTCGAGCGTCAGCCGCAGCTGCGCGCCCGGTGCCTCGCTGCGCACGTCGGCGATCGAGATCGGCTGCCCCTTCGCGTCGCTGACCACCCGCCGCTCGCCCGCTCGCCCGCGGAGGGCCGCGTTGTCCGCGTATTCGAGGCCCGACAGCCCTTCCCCCGCGGTACCCCCCAACACGCCCAGCACCTGCCCCGCGAGCGCCCCCCGGGGGTACACCCTGCGCATCGTCGGCGTGCCCGTGACCCCGGGGATGTTCAGCGCCAGCACCGCCCGCGCCTGCGCGGCGGGCAGCGCCCGCGCGAGGTACACGAAGCCGCTGCGCTCGCTCAACTCGGTGAGCACCTGCGCCTGGGGGCGCCCGAGCAGCGGCGCCAGGCGCTCCGCGGCCTTCAGAGATTCCGTGACCAGGTAGGGGGTCGCCGAGATGTCGTCGGCCGGCTCGGAGATCGCCAGCACCGTCCCGTCGCGATCGGTGACCGTGCCCCGCGGTGCCGGCACGGCTTCGTCGGTCACCTGCTGGGTGTGCGCTAACCGGCGCAGCGCCGCGCCGTGCACCACCCCGAGGTACGTGGCGCGCGCCGCAGCCAGCGCCAGCAGCGCCACGAACACTGCGAACAGCACCCCGATGCGACTCTGCACGCTCGCCACCGCGCGCTATCCCCCCCGGGCCGGCGGCGTGCCCCCGCCCGCGCCGGCGGGCGCGCTCGCCGACGCTTCAGGGGCTCCGCCCGTCGCGGTCGGCGCGCTCGCCGCTTCCGAGGCTCCGCCCGTCGCTGAAGGTTCCGGAGTAGACGCGGCCGTCGTGGACGGTGCCGTCGCCGTCGCGGCCGCAGCCGGGGCGCCCGCGCTTTCCGCCGTGGCGGGCGGGGTTTCCGTGGGAGCGCTCGGCGCAGTCGTCGCTCCCGCGCTTGCTGTTTCGCCGCCGGTGGTGGCGCTCGCGCTCGTTTCCGTGCCAGTGGTGGTGGCGCTGGGGGCTGCCTGTGGCTGCGCGGGTCTGGCGAGCGCCGCCGCGGCGAGGCGCACGTCGAGCGGACCCAGAACAGTGTCGAAGTGCAGCGCACCCGGGGGCGCGGACACCATGCCCTGGGCGGACGCCAGCTGTTCGATGCGTTCGCCGGAGGAGAGCGCCGAATCTTCAACCGCCAGCGCCGAGTTTTCTCGCTGCAGCGTCGCCGCGTGCTCGATCGCACGGCCGATCCCCACGTTCAGCTTGACCACCCACAGCTGCATCGCCACGATCCCGATCAGCGCGAACGCAACCACTGCGATCCACGCGCGCCCACGGATCAGGCGGTCGAGCAGGTGGTAGGGCAGGTGCTGCCCGGTGCGCGCAGGGGTGCGAGCGGAGGGGCGGGTGGGTCCTGATATCCGCCTGGGGCGCGCTGGCGGTCGCAGCGGCCGGGCGGGCCGGCCAGGGGACGGAAGCCCGCCCACCCGCCGCGGGCGAACCGCTGGAGCGGGCACCGCGGTGGCCGGGCTCACGTTGCGCCTCCAGGGCAATTCGCCCTCTCAGCCGCTCCCACACCGGCAGGCCAGGTGAGTGCGGTCATCCCGTGCCTCCCGGGTCCCCCGAGTTCTCGGCCAGCTTCCTGGCGGCGCGCAGCCGCGCCGAGGCGGCGCGCGGGTTGTGCGCGAGCTCGCCCGCGGAGGCCGTGATCGCGCGGCGCGTGAGCAGCGCCGCCTGCGGCTCGCGCCCGCACGCGCACACGGGCAGGTCGGGCGGGCAGATGCAGCCGCGGGCGCGCCCGGCGAGGAAGCGCTTCACGCGCCGGTCCTCCAGCGAGTGGAAGGAGATCCCGGCGAGCACCCCGCCCTCGCGCAGTAGCTCCCACGCCAGCGGCAGCCCGCGGTCGAGCTGGCCGAGCTCGTCGTTGACGGCGATCCGCAGCGCCTGGAAGACGCGCTTGGCGGGGTGCCCCCCGGCGAAGCGCGCGGGAGTGGGGATCGCGGTGTTGACGATCTCCACGAGCTCGTGCGTGGTCTCGATCGGCGCCCCTTCGCGGCGGCGCACGATCGCGCGGGCGATCGCGCCCGCGTGGCGCTCCTCGCCGAGCTCCCGCATCATCGCCGCGAGGCGGCGCTGCTCCCACGTGGCGAGTACCTCGCGCGCGTTGAGCTCCTGCTCGGGGTCCATGCGCATGTCGAGCGGCGCGTCGTAGGAGTAGGAGAAGCCGCGCTCACGGGTGTCCACCTGCATCGAGGACATCCCCAGGTCGAAGTACGCCACGTCCGCGCGAACCCCCTCGCTCGCGAGCAGTTCCAGCGCCTCGGCATATCCACTGTGGATGAAGCGCACCGCGCACGGCACCTCCTCGGCCAGTTCCGCAAATCGCTCCTCGGCCTCAGGATCGCGGTCGATCGCCACCAACGTCCCCTCCGCGCCGAGGCGCTCAGCCACCAGGCGGGCATGGCCGCCGCCGCCGAAGGTGCAGTCGATCGCCACTTGCCCAGGCTGCGGGTCGAGCACCCCGATCAGCTCGCCGGCCAGCACCGGGATATGGATGCTTGTCATGTCGATAGTGCCTAGCACGAGACGAGAGGTCTCCGCCTCATCCTGGGCATGTCAAGCACCATGGTCCACACGCGCGGTGATCTCCGCGACGCCGCCCAGCAGCATCGGTCGGTGCTCGTTCCAACGGTCGCGGTCCCACAGCTCCAGGCGGTCCCCGGCGCCGACGACCACGACCTCCTTGCTGAGGCCCGCGTGCTCGGCGAGGAAGCCGGGGAGCATGATCCGCCCCGCCGAGTCCAGCTCGACGTCCTGAGAGCTGCCGTAGAAGAACCGCTCGAGCTCGGCCAGCCGCGGGGAGAGCGGGGGCAGCTCCGCCAGCGCGCGCTCGGTGTAGCGCTCGTACTCCTGCGGGCGCCACACTCCGACGCACGGCTCGAGGTCGACGGGCATCGCCATCACCACTCCCTCCGCCAGCGTCGCGCGGTAGCGGGCCGGGACGGTGAGCCGGTTCTTGACGTCGAGCGTGTGGTCGAAGGTGCCACGGAAAGCCACTGTGTGGGGCTCCTGAGTGGGTCGTTGGAGCCGAGGTGGAGAGGTGGGAGGAACCTCTCCACCTCGGCTCGCGTTTCCGGCAAAGTACCCCACTTTCCCCCACAACGCAACCCCAATTGCACATTTTTCCCCACTTTTCCTTTCCGACGCCCTCCAGATACCCAAAAATCCCTGCACAGGGCCAGTTTTCAAGGCGCCGTGCAGCGACCCCCCAAGCACGCCCAAAGCTGCAAACAGGGCTGCAGGGCCGCGATCTGCGATGCAAGTTGCAAGTTCGCCGCTCGTGGGCATACGATCCCTGTCGTGAGACGCACCGCCCGGGCAACCCTCCTGATGACCGCCGCTGCCGCGGCGCTCGCCGGGTGCGGCTCCTCCAGCAGCCCTGGCACGAGCGCGAGCCCCGCGACGGTGACCCCGGCCTCGACACCGCTGTACGTCGACGCAGTGGTGCGCCCCGAAGGCAGCCTGAAGACTGACGCGACCTCGGCGGCGAGCACACTCACCGGCCGCCCCAAACCGTTCGAAGGGCTGCTGAAGCTGCTGGCGGGACCCACCGGCAAGACGCCGAGCTACCCCAAAGAAGTCGAGCCGTGGTTGGGGCCCCACGCGGGCGTCTTCCTCAGCGCGGTCGATCTCGCGCACGCCCAGGGGCTGCTGGGAGGAGAACTGCTCAAGAAAGCGCTCTCCGAAGGGCTCACCGGCGTGGAAGCGGCGCTGCTTGGGCAGGGCGGCCTGTCGGCGGCGCTCAGCTCGAGTGCTGCCCAGGGGGCGCTGGTGCTCGACACCACCGACGTCAACAAGGCGCGCTCGTTCCTCGAAGCCCAGGCCCACAGCGCGGGCGCACACAGCGAGAGCTACCGCGGAGTCACCTACCAGGTGTCCCCAAACGGGGTGGCCGAGGGGGTCGTGCACCGCTTCGCGGTGATCGGCAGCGAAGCGGGGCTGAAGAGCGTGATCGACACGGCGGCCGGCGGCCCGTCGCTGGCGGGAGTTGCGACCTACACGAAGCTCACCTCGACCGCCGAGTCCGGTGCGCTCGCCAACGCGTACTTCAGCCCCGAAGAGCTCGCGCGCTCCGCGAAGACCGGCGGCGGCAAAGAAGCGTCGTCGATCCTGCCCCTGGTGGAGGGCCTGCTCGGCAACCCGGGCCAGCTGTACCTGTCGGTGATCCCGAGCGCAGACTCGGTGGTGATCGACCTCGACACGCTGCCCCCAGCCTCCTCGACGAGTTCGGGCTCCACCTCGGGGGAATCGTCCACCCACCCCGCGAGCGCGAGCCCCGCCGGCTCCACGAGCGGGGCGCAGGTGCTGCGAGGGCTTCCCGGCAGCGCGTGGCTGGCGATCGGGATCGGGGACCTCGGCAAGACGTTTGGCAACAACACGCAGGGCCTGCGCGCGCTCGCCTCGCTGGCCTCGGGAGTGAGCCTCGGCAGCATCAGCTTCGCTGCTGCGTTCGCGCCGCTGAGCTCGCACGCGCTCGACGTGCAGCGCGACCTGCTGAGCTGGACGGGCGCGACCGGCGTGTACGTGAGCGGCAGCAGCGTGCTGAGCCTGCAGGCGGCGGTCGTCATCACCTCCAAGGACCCGGCGCGCTCGCGCGCAGCGGTCGCCAAGCTCGCGCAGGCGTACCGCGAAGCGGGCGGGCAGACGTCCCCAACCTCCGTCGCGGGCACCGAAACGGCGGTGACCGTGAAGCTGCCCAATTTTCCCCTCACGCTGACGCTGGCGTACGGGCAGGGGAAGTTCGTGGCCGGGATCGGGCCGTCCTCGGTCCAGGAAGCGCTCAGCCCCCAGAGCACGCTGGCCGGCACCTCCAACTACAACGCCGCGGCGAGCGCCCTCGGCCAGGGGATCCAGCCGAGCGCGCTGGTCGAAGTCCACACGCTCTCGGGGCTGATCGAATCGCTCGGGCTCAACCAGACCCCGGGCTTCTCGGGCTTCGCCTCAGCGGTCGCGCCGCTCAGCGCCATCGCCGTGGGCGGCGGGGAGTCGCTGCCCGGCGGCGTCAAGCGGGCGCGCGTGGTGCTCGGGCTGCAGGCCCCTGAACAGCCGGCGTCCGGTTGACCGGACCCTCAGTCTCGATGATCACACGACAGGGACGCTTGCCCAGCAGGTAGACCGCGGTCGGCCCGATGCGCCGCTCGCCGACGGGGGCGTGGAGCGTCGACCAGTAGATCACGTCGGAGTGCAGCCGCCTTGCCTCCTCGACGAGCGCAGCCCCGGGGTTGCGCGTGCGGATCAGGCCGGTGCGGATCTTCAGGCCCTCCCGACGCGCCTGGATGCGCGCACTCTCGAGCACCGAGCGGCCCTTGGCCTCCTCCTCCTCGAGGCCGGCCTCGAGCGAGAGGCGCGAGGGGACGGAGAGCACGAAGATCGCGTACACGACCCCGTCCCTGCCGATCAGCTTGGCGGCGCTGCCGATCGCCGTGGCGCTGACGTCGTCCCCGAAGATCGGCACCAACGCGGTGCGGTAGCCGAGCGCCTCGAAGTCGGGCAGCCGCTCGACGTAGTGGATGCCCTCTGCCCTTTGCAGGAGGCTGCGGATGTTGCCGTACGCCGTCGCGAACGGCCTGGTGACCGAACGCCGCGGCCGGTGGTCGGCGAGACGCGCCATCACCACTGAGCGTATACACGACTCCGTGCAAGTTCCCATTCACCCCCTCGACGGGAGCAGGAACCCGGCTTATGATTGCGACGGCTCGGGACCCGACACGACCTCCCGGCACTTACGTCATGGACAAGACACGCCGCGGAAACTACGACTCGGGAGAGGACTTCGTCCTCGAATACGGAGAGCTGCGCTTCACCTTCAACGAGGAGGACTTCGCCGAGCGCTGCGAGCAGGCCGCGCTGAAGGTGGGCTTCGTGGGGGGTCGGCTCGGGGAGGACGAGCTCGAAGACCTCGTCAACCTCGCGGTCAACGGCGAGATCCACGACCCGGCCTCGGCGCTGGGCGAGCACGTCAACGAGTGTTGGCCCGAGCTGGTGGGTCCGGCGGAGCGCTCGCTGGTGCACTGGCTGCGCCGCCTGGTGTTCCGCGGCGCGTGGCTTGACCAGCGCGTCAACGAGGGCGAGCTCGGAGTCGCCTTCGTCGAGGAGACCTGCAGCTTCGCCTACGTGCAGCCCGCGGGCGGGCGGGACGGCGATTCGTCCGGCGGTGGCGAGCCGATCGAGCTCTCGCCCGAGCCCTCCTGGGGCCGGGTCGCCTACCGGCGCTAGCCTGCGATCGCGGAGGCGCGGGCCTCGGTGATGGCGCGGGCGCCGTCCTCCCCGACGAGCAGCTCGGGCCGCACGGCGCCGCTGTTCGCGAGATCGAGCGCCGGCAGGCGCCCGGTGGAGGTGAGCGCGACGTCGAGCGTGATCACGGTGCTCTCGCCCCCAAACGGGCGGCCGGCCGTGGCGATCACGGTCAGCGAGCCCCCCTCGGCGAGGTTGCGGGCGCCGGCGAGAACCCTGCGCGCCGCGTGGGGGTGCAGGCCGTCGAGCGAGTCGACCAGCACCACCACGTCCCCGCCACGGGCGGCGACGCGCTTGGCGGTGTCCACGACGTGTTCCACCGCCTGGCCCTGGAGGTCCGCCGAAGCCGCGAGGTCGAGCGCGGCGGCGGGCGCGATGGGCCCCTCGCGCCAGGCGGCGATCTCCTCGGGACGGACGCCGGAGAGCACGAGCACCACCTCCAGGCCCTCGCGCCCGGCGAGCGCGCCGAGCAGGCGCCGCAGGGTCTCGGTCTTGCCGGAGCGGGCCGCCCCGACGATCGCCACGCGCGAGCCACGGCCGATCGGGGTCAGCCATTCGATCGCCTTCAGCGTGGGGTCCTCGGCGTCGAGCTCCAGGCGCGCGCAGGGGTAAGCGGCGGCGAGGTCCTCGTAACGGGTGCCCTCCGCCACCGACTCCGCGGAGGCGCCGTTGATCGTGTCCACGCGCGCCAGCGAGGGGTAGCGCTCAGATTGGCGCGGCGTGCGCAGCGGGCCGCTTACGCGGTCCCCGGAGACCAGTTCGCAGCGGCGGACCTGAGCGGCGGAGATGTAGAGGTCCTCGTCGGAGGCCTCGGGCGGAGAGACGCGCAGGAAGGCGGAGCCGTTGCCGAGCAGCTCGACGACTCCCTCGACGACGCGCTCCTCACGGCTCTCGCCCCGAGCGCCCCGCTCCGTCGTGCGGGCGGGCTTTGAGCGCTCGCGCCCTCCACGGCCCGGCCCCGACTCGCCACGCTCGGCACGGCCCTGCCCCGACTCGCCACGCTCGGCACGGCCCTGCCCCGACTCGCCACGCTCGGCACGGCCCTGCCCCGACTCGCCACGCTCCCCCGCGCTCTCCTCGCGGGCACCCGCCTCGTCCGTCTCCGCGGAGGGGCGAGGGCGACGGGTACGCGAGGGACGTCGCCGGCGCGCGGCCTCTGGCTCCTCACCGCTCTCCGCGGCGGCCTCGCGCTCCTCCGAGGCCGGCCCTCTGGAGCGGCGCACACGGGCAAGGCGCCGGCGGCTCGTGTCGGGTTCACGCTCCTCTCCGGGCTCCTCCGCGGGCGCGGCGGACGCCCCACGCTCTCCGTCTCCACCGGCCTCCGCGCCCCCGTCCGCACCGGAGCGCTCGAGAATCGCGTCAACCAGCTCCGCCTTGCGCAGGCGACGGAAGCCGTCGAGGCCGAGCTGGTCGGCGATCGCGTGCAGGTCTGAGAGCGAGCTCGCGTCAAGCTCGGAGCGCTCGAGTACAGCCATGGTGGTCCTCCCCTTGTCGGTGTGGGCGGTTGGCGTCCGGTCGCGTTGGGCAGCGACCGGCACCCGTGAGGCACGGGCCTCAGTGCACAGGGCAGCTTAGGGCATGCGCCCCGGGGCAGCTCTGTCGTGTCTCAGTTCCTCGGCGAGGACGAGATCCCTTTCCGGGGCGCCCGCGACGCCCGAGAGCGCGGCACGCACGGTGAGGAAGTCCGCGGCGGCGGCGACGTCGTGCACACGGAAGATGTGCGCGCCCGCATCCAGCCCGTGCGCGAGCGCGGCGAGGGTGCCGGCGAGCCGCTCGCGGGGCGGGCGCCCGGTGAGCGCGCCGAGGAAGTCCTTGCGGGAGATCGCCAGCAGCAGCGGCAGCTCGAGCTCGTGCAGGCGTCCGACGTGCGAGAGCAGCTCGATCGTCTGGGCGGGGGTCTTGGCGAAGTCGGGCCCGGGATCGAGGATCAGCTGCTCGTGCGCGACGCCCGCGTCCAGCGCCACCGCGACGCGGGCCCTCAGGAAGGCGAGCACCTCCGCGAGCACGTCTGCGTAGAGGTCGGGGTCCTGCCGGCGCACGCGGGGGGCGGCGGCGGTGTGCACCACCACCAGCGCGGCCCCCGTCTCGGCGCAGACCTCGGCGAGCGCGGGGTCGCGCAGGCCACTGACGTCGTTGACGATCCGCGCCCCCGCGGCGATCGCGGCGCGGGCGACGGGGGGCTTGTAGGTGTCCACGGAGACCACCACGGGACGGACAGTGTCCCCGTGGGCGAGGTCCGGGTGGGTTCGATCCGAATCCGAATCGATCTCTGCGGCGACACGTTCGATCAGCGGCACGACGCGTTCGATCAGCGGCACGACGCGTTCGATCTCCTCCTCCGCCTCCACGGGTGGGCGCCCGGTGGTGGCGGACTCTCCCCCGATGTCGATGATGTCGGCGCCGGCGGCCACGAGCTCCCGCGCGAGCGCCACGCGGTCGTCGAGGCTCCCGTAGCGCCCGCCGTCGGAGAAGGAGTCGGGTGAGGCGTTGACCACACCCATCAGCCACGGGCGTTCGCCGAGCTCGAGTACGCGGTCGACCGCGCGCACGCGATAGCGTTTCACGCGCCCTGCAGCCCCTCGGCGCGGGCCTCCTCGGCGAAGCGCTCGACCTCCTCGCGCGTGCGCTGCTCGCTCCAGCCCAGCTCCCCCGCGAGCACGTCGGCAACGCGGCTCACCGGGCCGCCCACCCCGCTCTCACTCAACTCCCGCGCGGCCAGCAGCCCGAGGCGGGTGCGGCGCAGCAGCACGTCCCCCACGGAGCGCGCCTGCTCGCGGCGAGCGGCGAGGGCGGCCTCGGCGAGCAGGTCGGGCAGGCCGGGGAGGATCGGCTGGGCCAGCTCCCCGCGGGCGCCCGCCAGCGCGAGCACGTCGTGGGCGGCGTACCCGTAGCGGGCGGCCAGCGCCGCGTAGGACTCCTCGGGCACGCCCTCCACGCGCTGCAGGTCCCCCGCCGCGACGGCCTGCCCGAGCGGGATCTCGTGCGTGCGGCAGGGCGCCTCGCGCGCGTCGCGCTCCACGAGGCGGTCCACGGTCAGCTTCGCCATCCGCCGCCACGTGGTGAGCTTGCCCCCGGTGATCGTGATCATGCCGCTGGAGGTCTCGTACAGCTCGGCCTTGCGCGAGATGTCCACTGACTTCTTCGGGTCGCCGCTGGAGATCAGGGGCCGCACCCCGGCGTAGGCGCCGGTGAGGTCCGCGGGCCCCAGCGAGGTGGCGAAGAACGTGTTGACGGCGTCCAGCAGGTAGGCGACGTCCTCCGCGGAGGGCCGCACGTGGGCGAGGTCGCCCTCGTAGTCGTTGTCGGTCGTGCCCACCAACGTGCGTCCCAGCCACGGCAGCGCGAAGATCGAGCGGCCCTCGCCCGCGGGCACGATCGCCCCGCCCACCAGCGGCAGGTCCTCGCGGCTGAGCGTGACGTGGGTGCCGCGGCTCGGCCTGATGCGCGGCAGCTCGGCCTCGTCGTGGAGCTCCTGCGGACGCAGCTCGTCGGCCCACACCCCGGTCGCGTTCACCACGCTCGCGGCGCGTACCACGAACTCCTGCCCCCCCTCCACGTCCAACGCCCGCACGCCCTGGGCGCGACCGTCGCCTTCGAGCAGCCCGACGGCCGCCACGCGGTTGGCGCACACCGCCCCGAAGCGCTCGGCCTCCCCGAGCACGGTCAGCACCAGGCGCACGTCGTCGGCCTGGCAGTCGTAGAAGAGGTAGCCGCCGGTCGGCTCGCGCGGAGCGAGCGCGGGCAGCAGCTCGAGCACCTCCTCGCCTGAGATCATGCGGTGGCGCTCGGGGCTCCACGAGCGCTCCGCGCCGGAGCCCTCCCCCGTCACGGCCGCCGCGCCCGTGCCGGCCCCCTCGTCCGCCGAGGTCCCGCCCTCGGCACCCACCCCCTCACCCTCGGCGCCCGCGCTGCCCCGTGCGGTGGAGCGCTCCGCGCGACCGCGACGCCCGCGACGCCCCCGCAGGCGCCCACGGTCGACCGACATCACGTCGTACAGGTTCAGCCCCACCCCCATCAGGCGGTCCGGGCGGGCGCCGTCGAAGGCGGGCACGACCAGCGGCAGCGGGCGCACGAGGTGCGGGGCGAGCGACACCATCAGCTGGCGCTCCAGCAGCGCCTCGCGCACCAGCCCCAGGTCGAAGTTCTGCAGGTAGCGCAGGCCGCCGTGCACGAGCTTGGAGGAGCGGCTGGAGGTCCCCGCGGCGTAGTCGGCGCGCTCGAGCAGCGCCACGCTATAGCCACGCGTGGAGGCGTCCAGCGCGACCCCCGCGCCGGTGATGCCCCCACCGATCACCACCACGTCGAACTCGCTGCCCGCCAGCGCCTGGAGAGCCTGGTTGCGCTCGATCACGACCGCCAGTCTCGCAGAGCTTGCGGAAGTTCAGGCCCTGCAGCGGCGGGTACGGCGGGCCGGCCGGCGTGCGTCGTGGGCAGCGTGTCCGCCGCGCACGGTCCTGGGGCAGAGGCCGCGGTGGACCCCACCGGCCGAGGCGAGCGGGGAGTCCGCGTTCAGGAAGCTCGCGACAGCGGGGTCCGCGACCCGGACGTACACCCCAGGGTAGCCCGGCTGGGCGCAACCGTTGCCGAAGTCCACGAGCCCCACCAGCACGTCACCCACCGGCGAGGACTGGCCGGCCGCGCCCGCGGCCACCAGCGGCCCGCCGGAGTCGCCGTAGCAGGAGTCCGGGCCACCCGGCCCTCCCGGCTGTCCGCCTCCCGCACAAAGCATCCGCGGGGTGATCGCCTGTTCGATCGTGGCGTACGCTTCTTCGCAAAGCCCCGTGGGCACGAGCGGCACGCTCACCTTGTGCAGGCGCAGGGGGTAGGAGGGCGCTCCGCCCGGCTCGGGGTTCAGGTCCCCCCAGCCGCTGACCACCGCCGGCGTCGGCGCCGAGAGCGCCTGGCCGGCGGACGTTGCCGTAGACCGCAGCGTGGCGAGCGCGGTTTCGGACCCCGCCCAACTCAGCGGGGCGATCGCGTCGCTGCCGTCGAGCGCCGGCGTCGCGCCGCTCCACAGGGGGTGCGCCAGGCGCAGTGTACCCACGTCGTAGTCGCTCGTGGAGGGGTTGTAAGCCGGATCGACGGTGGCCGACACCACCGGGTCCAGCACGCTCCCCGGGTCGGCCGGTTCGAGATTGGTGGAGCCCGCGAGCACCTCGATTTCGGCGGGCTGGCTGCGCTGTCCCCGTTCGCCGACCAGGCAGTGCGCCGCGGTCGCCACACTCCGCGGCCCAAGGATCACCCCGCCGCAGAAGAAGCCCTTCGCGGGCGACCCCGCGTGGGGGTTGTACAGCGCGACCTGGAAGGGGAATTCGGTGATCGAAGCATCCGTGCCGTCGACGATGCTCTCACTGGCAACCGGACCGCCCCGAGCCCGCAAACGACTCCCCTGCGCAAGCGTCGGGCCGACCGCACCCACTCCCAAGACCCACAGCACGGCCGCCGCCGCTCCCACAGCGTAGACACGCTGGAGTGCGGTACCGTGACCGTTCATCCCTCTCAGTTGAGAATAGAGTACATCGGCGAAACATGCAACCCCGGTGATGAAAAAACGCCACGGAGAGGAGCACGGCCGCCGATCGAGGGCTTTCACTCACATTGATTCGACGATACGCGACTGTCCGCGATCCGGGCGGGCTACCCCGCCGGGACCGTAGTTCCCCCCTCAGCGAGCGTTCAGCGCGCCCAGCGGGCGCTCAGAGGTGCGTCAGCTCGGCGGCGATCTCGGACACGGCGGACTTGGCGTCGCCGAACAGCATCGCCGTCTTGGGGTCGAAGTACAGCTCGTTTTCGATCCCCGCGAAGCCGGGGTTCATCGAGCGCTTGATCACGATCACCGAGCGGCTGTCGGCGACCTCGAGGATCGGCATCCCGTAGATCGGCGAGGAGGGGGTGTTCTTGGCGGCGGGGTTGGTGACGTCGTTGGCCCCGATCACGAGCGACACGTCGGTGCGCTGGAACTCGGGGTTGATGTCGTCCATCTCCTTGAGTTGGTCGTAGGGCACGTCGGCCTCGGCGAGCAGCACGTTCATGTGGCCCGGCATCCGCCCGGCCACGGGGTGGATCGCGTATTTGACGTCCACCCCGCGCGCCTCCAACTCGGAGGCCAGCTCGCGCACCGCGTGCTGGGCCTGCGCGACCGCCATCCCGTAGCCGGGCACGACCACCACGCGACTGGCGTAGGCGAGCTGGATCGCGGCGTCCGCGGCGGTCGTGGAGCGCACGGTCCCCGCGTGCTCGCCCGCGCCCGTCGCGCCCTCCACCGCGCCGCCGCCGCCGAAGCCCCCGGCGACGATCGCGGGGATCGAGCGGTTCATCGCCGTGGCCATCAGGTTCGTGAGGATCGAGCCCGACGCGCCCACGATCATGCCCGCGACGATCAGCGCGGGGTTGTCGAGCGCCATCCCCGTCGCCGCCGCGGAGAGCCCGGTGAAGGCGTTCAGCAGCGAGATCACAACCGGCATGTCCGCGCCCCCGATCGGCAGCACCACCGCGTTGCCGAGCAGTGCCGCGACGACGAGCATGCCGACGAACAGCGCTTCGGAGTGCGCGCCCGCCACCAGGTCGATGCCGGCCGCGAGCGCAAGGATCAGCAGCACGAGGTTGACGGCCTGCTGGGCGGAGCCGAAGGAGATCGGACGCCCGGGGATCACTTCCTGGAGCTTGCCGAAGGCGATGTTGGAGCCCCAGAAGGAGATCGAGCCGACGATCGCGGCGAACACGGAGAAGATCGCCACGTAGGTCGGAGGCCCACCGGCGCTGATCGTCACACTGCCCGTTTCACCGATCAGGTGGACCGTGTGCGAGCCGTAGGTCGAGCCGTAGTGGCGGAACTCCACCCACGCGATCAGCGCCACCGCGCCGCCACCGACGCCGTTGAAGAGCGCCACCATCTGCGGCACCGCGGTCATCTTCACGTTGCGCGCCGCCGGCACACCCACCGCCACGCCGAGCGCGATGCCAAGCGCGATCAGGCCCCAGTTGCCCTCGCCGGGGTTGAGCAGGGTGGCGAGCACCGCGACCCCCATGCCCACCGCGGCGGTGCGGTTGCCGCGCACGGCGGTCGTCGGCCCCGAAAGCCCTCGCAGCCCCTGGATGAAGAGCGCGAACGCGACGATGTAGAGGACGTAGATGAAGCTTTCGCTCTGGATGAAGGACGTGGCGAGGGGCGTAGCGCTCACTTGCCGGCCTCCTCAACGTCCTCTGCGTCGCTCTTGGGCGGCGGCGGCTTCGGCTTGGACTTGAACATCTCCAGCATCCGGTCGGTCACCAGAAAGCCGCCGACGATGTTGATCGTCCCGAACGCCACCGCTATCACCAGCAGCGCCTTGCTCAAGCCGTCCAGGCCGGGGAGGCCGAGCAGGATCAGGCCCCCCAGCAGCACGATCCCGTGGATCGCGTTGGTGCCCGACATCAGCGGGGTGTGCAGGGTGTTGGGCACCTTCGAGATCACCACGAACCCGATGAAGCCCGCGAGCACGAGGATCGCGAGGTTGGTCGTGAGGACGCTCGCGAGGATCACGCGGGGCCCCCCCACGGGTTCCCACCGGACGGCCGCCGCACGCCAGACGGGCGCCGCAGGTTGTTGAAGAGAACGGCGAGGATCACGCCGAGGTCCCCTTCCCGTCAACCGCCTCGACCGCCGCCCTTGCGCCCGGATGGACGATCTCCCCCTCGCGCACCACGCAGGCGCCCGCGACGATCTCGTCCTCGAAGTCCAGGTGCAGCTGGCCGTCCTCGCCCACGAGCAGCTCCAGCAGCGCGAGCACGTTGCGCGCGAACAGCGCCGAGGCGTGCTCGGGCAGGGTGGCCGGGAGGTTGAGCGGGGCGAGGACGGACACGTCGTGGCGCACCACCGTCTGCCCCGGCTCGGTGAGCTCGCAGTTGCCCCCCGACTCCCCCGCGAGGTCCACCACCACCGACCCCGGCCGCATCCCCCGCACCGCCTCCTCGGTCACCAGCCGGGGCGCGGGGCGGCCGGGCACAAGCGCGGTGGTGATGACCACGTCGAAGCCCTTGATCGCGTCAGTCAGCGCCTGCTGCTGGCGGGCGCGCTCCTCCTCGGTGAGCTCGCGCGCGTAGCCCCCCTCACCGGAGGCCTCGAGGCCGAGGTCGAGCCACTGGGCGCCCAGCGAGCGCACCTGCTCGGCCACCTCGGGGCGCACGTCGTAGCCGGTCGTGCGCGCCCCCAGGCGTTTCGCTGTCGCCAACGCCTGCAGGCCCGCCACGCCGGCCCCCAGCACGAGCACCTTCGCCGGGGGGATCGTGCCCGCGGCGGTCATCAGCATCGGGTAGAAGCGCCCCATCCGCTCCGCCCCCAGCAGCGCCGCGCGGTACCCCGCGACGTTGGACTGCGAGGAGAGCGCGTCCATCGACTGCGCGCGGGAAATCCGCGGGATCGCCTCCATCGCGAGCGCCGTCGCCTTCGCGTCCGCGAGCGCGCGGGTGGTCTGCGGGCTCGTGAGCGGCGCGAGGAAGCCGACGAGCAGCGAGCCCGCGCCGAGCAGGCCGACCTCGGCGGCGGTGGGCGGGGCGATCGTGACCACCACCTCGGAGCGCCACACCTCCGCGGCGTCGTCGGTCAACTCCGCGCCGGCGTCCGTGAAGGCGCCGTCGGGCAGCAGCGCGTCGGCGCCCGCCCCGCGCTGCACGAGAACCTCCAGTCCTCTGGCCTTCAGCTTGCCGACCACCTCGGGCACGAGCGCCACCCGGTGCTCGCCCGCCGCAGTCTCCTTCGGAACGCCAACCCGCATTGAGGGGCGGGAACGTATCCGATCGCGCGGACGCGCGCCACCCCGGTGGACCATCTGCGAGACTCGAAGAGGCCGTGACCGTCAACCTGACCCGCATCTACACCAAGCTCGGGGACTCCGGCGAGACCCACCTCGGGGACATGAGCCGTGTCTCCAAGTTGCACCCCCGCGTGGAGGCGTACGGCACGGTGGACGAGCTCAACTCGGTGTTGGGCGTGGCGCTGCTTCAGCCCGGGCTGCCCGCCAACGTCGCCGGGTGGCTGCGCCGTGTGCAGAACGACCTGCTCGACCTCGGGGCCGACCTCTCGGTGCCCGCCGGCAACCGAAGCTGGGAGACACGCGCCTCCGGCGCGAATCCCCGTTTCGACCAGCGCGAGCGGCTGCGGATCACCGCCGAGTACACCGAGTGGCTGGAGCAGGCCTGCGACGAGGCCAACGCCGCACTCCCGCCACTGCGCTCGTTCGTGATTCCCGGAGGGACCCCCGCGGCGGCGCACCTGCACGTCTGCCGCACCGTCTGCCGCCGGGCGGAGCGGCGCGCGCTCGCGGTGGAGGACGCCAACCCCGAGACGGTGCGCTACCTCAACCGCCTCTCCGACCTGCTGTTCATCCTCGCCCGGGCGGTCAACGAGCGGGACGCGGGGTCCGAGCCGCTGTGGGATCCCGGCGCCCACGAGGCCGCGGCGAGGCCCGAGCAGTCGTAGGGCCGGCTCAGGTGGAGCGGCGACGCAGCAGCGGCCCCGGCCGATCCCAGGCAGGACCCATCGCAGCGACCGCCAGCGAGACGCACAGCGCGGCGAGCAGGTAGCCGCCGAGCACGTCGGAGGGCATGTGCCAGGCGAGGACCAGCAGCGAGCAGCCGACCGCGACCGCGACCGCGCAGCCGAGCGCCGCGACCAGCGGACGCAGGCGGTGGGGAGCGACGAGCAGTGCGCACAGCACGAGCGTCATCGCCGCGGTCGCGTGACCGCTCGGCCAGGAGGCGGGGCCGACCCACTGCCGGCCGACGCTGTCGTGGGGGTGGGCGAGCAGCGGCTTGAGCAGCTCGGCGACGCCCGGCGCGGCGGGCAGCACGACCGCCACCGCGAGCGCCACCCGCGGGCGGCGGCGCAGCAGCGCGACGGCGACCAGCAGCAACGCCCACACGGTGTAGAGCAGCGGATCGAGCAGGTGCAGCAGGTCGTTCGCCAGCACGTCCACGCGGGGGCGACTGAGCTTGGTGAAGTCGTCGAGCAGCACCGCGTCGCGCAGGTGGACCGCGGGGACGAGCTCCGCGAGCGTCCACGTCGCGGCCATCCCCGCCAGGCACAGGACGGCGGCGCGCAACGCCCACGCGCCCCCTTGCCGGCCGGCAAGATCACGCGCCGGCCCGCCCACGCTGTGTGGCGCAGCGCGCTGCGTCGCCGTCAAGGGTGCGCTCGACATCCTCGCCAGAGGGTAGAGGGTCACTGCTCACCCGCGCCGCGGGCCGCTCAACCGATCGGGAACGGCGCGCGGGCGAGCGCGGTGAGCGCCTGCGCGGTGACCCACACGGGCGACTGGGCGCTCGTGCGGGAGTAGCGCACGGAGCCGTTGGGGGCCACGAGGCTTTCGAGGTAGCCAAGCGGGGAGCGGCTGCCGCGGCGGCGGACGGCTTCCACGTTCCGGCCGGCCGCGACGAGGCCCTGGACGGCCCACGCGGTGGACTGGGCGTTCGATTCGCCTCCCGGCTGCTCGGGGAAGCCGCCGTCGGGGTTCTGGGCGCGCACGATGAACGCGACCGCGCGCGAGACGCCGGCGCCGCCGTGGATGCCGGCGTCGATCAGGCCCTGGAGCGCGGCGGCGGTGTCGTCCACGTCGCTGGAGCCCCCCCGCGAGGCGAAGTTGAAGCCGCCGTCGGAGTCCTGCTGGCTGGCGATCCACGCACCCGCAGCGCGCACGGTGGAGTTGCCCGCGGAGTACCCCGCGGCGCGCAGAGCAAAGACCGCGAACGCCGTGAGGTTGACCTGGTGGGAGAAGGAGCCGTCGCTCGCGCGGTAGTGCAGCAGCCCCGCCAGCAGGTTTTTCCCGGCCAGCGAGGTCACCGGGGCGCCGCAGGCGCGCAGCGCGAGCATCGTACGCTCGAGGTCGCCGGCGCCTTCGAGGGTGCCGGTCTGAGCGCGCAGCGCTTCGAGCACCGTGTGGCCGTCGCGGCGCACGCTCTGCGGGGGGCGCCCCGCCGCGGCGAGGCCCAGCGCCGCCCACGCCGAGTACAGCTCGCTGGGGGGCTGCCCCGCGGCGCTGCCCCACCCCCCGTCGGAATCCTGCGCGGAGGCGAGGTAGGCGAGCTCGCGGGAGACGTTCGCGCGCGCGGCAAGCGCACGTGGGGTCCCGGCGCGGGCCGACCCGCCGTCCAGCAGCAGCGCGCCGGCGAGACCGAGCACGACCACGAGCACCGTGGGGACGCCGGCACCGGAGGCCTCCCAGCGGACGTCCATGCGGGCGCGCATCCGCGCGAGCACACGGGCGAGCTCGGGCGCGAAGGCGAGGCCGAAGAGGAACGAGGCGCCGGCGTCCACGAGGTTGAAGGAGAGCGCGGTCGCCCCGGCGATGAGCAGGAAGGCTGCAAGGGTGTGGGTGGCGCCGAGGGTCCACGTGTACACGTTCATGACCTCCGTGGCGGCGAGTGCGGCGAGGCCGCAGGCGAGCGCCAGGGGCAGGCGTCCGAGGCGCCTGCCGGTGAGCCGCCCCAGGACGGCGCCCGCCACGCCGACCGCCCCCCAGGCGGCCATCTGCCAGGGGGTGTAGGGACCCTGGCCCAGCAGGACGTTGGAGGCGAGCATCCCGATGGCCCCCACGGTGAAGCCGGGCAGTGGCCCGAGGACGTAGCCGACGACGAGCACGATCGCGGTGATCGGCTTGACTTCGGGCAGCGCCACGAAGGCGTCGCGGCCGAGAGCGGCCACGGCGGCAAGGGTTGCCACGACGGCCACCATCCGTGCGGAGGGCTGGGAGCGCTCGTAGGCTAGCCAGCCGGCCCCCAGCACGAGACCGACGAGCAGGAAGGTGGCGAGCGGCCAGCTCATCGCCCGGCCTCCGACCGATCGAAGATCGGCCAGCGAACGCCCGACGCCGCAGCGGAGGCCCTATCGGCCGGAGCGGAGGCCCTCCCTCGCAGGCGTGGGGTCGGCGGCGCGCCTCCAGCAGCGAGCGCAGAGCCGGGAGGGGTGACGCCCGTGCTCCCCGGCGGCGCGGCCGCGGCAGGGGCGTCAGCGGCCCGGCCGGCGAGCAGCTCCGCGCCCTCCTCGGGCCGCAGGGCGCCCCCGGCGCCGCCGAGGATGCGGGCGGTCTCGGTCGCGAAGTACCACCCGCCGGCGAGCAGCTCCGCGGCGGGGCCGTCGGCGATCACGCGCCCGTCGGCGAGCAGCACCGCGCGGACGGCGCACGCGCAGGCGAACTCGGGGTCGTGGGTGGCGACCACCACCGCCTGGCCGCGGGCGGCGCGGCGGCGCAGCTCCTCGGCGAGCAGGGCCTTCGCGAGGCGGTCCATCCCGCGGGTGGGCTCGTCGAGCGCGAGCACCGCGGGGTCCTCGCCCCCGTCGGTGACGATCGCGAGCGCGAGGCGCTGGCGCTCCCCGCCGGAGAGGTCGCGGGGGTTGCGGTCAGCCAGGTCCGCCAGCCCGGCGAGCGCCAGCGCGGGGGGGAGACCTCGCGAGCGACGCGGTCGTGGAGGAAGTAGTCGGACGGGTTCTGCAGCAGCAGTGCGACCCGTCCGGCCCGCTCGACGCGCCCGCGGGTAGGCTCCAGCAGCCCGGCGGCGTGGCGCAGCAGCGTGGACTTGCCCGCGCCGTTGCGCCCCATCAAGGCAACGGTCTCGCCGGGCTCCACGCGCAGCTCGGCGCCGCGCAGGATCGCGGGCCCGCGGTGGAGCTCGTGCCACACGCCGCGCAGGTGGAGCGCCGGGGCGGGGCGGGGGTCCCGGCGGCGCAGCCGGCGACCGAGAGACCCGCTGGTGGCTCCCTGCCTGCGGTTGTCCACTGCTGCACTGACGACGGCAGGGGGCGCGGGGGAGCTTACCCCCTCCGCAGACAACAGTCCGCGGTCACGCAGGGCGGCGCGCGCCTGCTTGACGCCCACCGGCGGGGGGCCGAGCCCCGCGAGCGCGAACAGGCGCGCGCCGGGGGTCTGCAGTGCGGGCTCCTCGCGACCGGCCCACTCCAGGAACGCGCCGGGGGTGCCGTCGTGCACGAGACGCCCCCCGCGCAGCGCCAGCACGCGGTCGGCGGCCGGCAGGCAGCGCTCGAGGCGGTGCTCGGCGAGCAGCACGGTGACGTCCCACTCCTGGTTGAGACGGCGCAGCAGCCCGATCAGCTCGTCCCCGGCGACGGGGTCGAGCTGGGAGGTGGGCTCGTCGAGCAGCAGCACCGGCGGGCGGCCCGCGAGCGCGGCGCCAAGCGCGACGCGCTGCTGCTCCCCACCGGAGAGCGTGTGCGTGGAGCGGTCGAGCAGGTGGTCCACGCCGAGCGCGAGCGCCGCCTCCTCGACCCCGCGCGCGACCGCCGCCGCCCCGTGCCCGCGAGTCTCCAGCGCGAGCGCGAGCTCGGCGCGCACGGAGCTCATCACGAGCTGGGTCTCGGGGTCCTGGAAGAGCGCGCCGGCGAGCGTCCCCAGGCGCGCGGGCCCGTGCTCGCGGGTGTCGAGGCCGGCGAGCTCCACGCGCCCAGCGAAGCGCCCGCCGTGGAAGTGCGGCACGAGGCCGCAGGCGGCGCGCAGCAGCGTGGACTTGCCCTGCCCGGAGAGGCCGGCGAGCAGGCAGAACTCGCCCGCGGCCACCTCGAAGCTCACGTCCTCCAACGCCGGGCGCTCCGCGCCCGGGTAGCGGTAGGTGACGCGGTCGAAGGAGAGGACGTTCACGGCTCGATCCCCCGGCGATCACAGAACGGAAGCAGCGCCGCGAGCACGACCGCCACGCAGAGCGCGCACAGGCCGAGGCCGACGGGGGCGTGCACCAGCGGGTAGGCGGTGAACGAGGCGGCGCCGCCGAGCCGCGCGAGCAGGGCGAGCGCGAGGACGGCCGCGGCGGAGGCGGCGAACGCGAGGTCGTGGCGCGACCACGGCCGCTGCACGCGCGGGGCGCGGGGGGCGGCGGCGAAGCCGCGGAGCTCGAGCGTGGCGGCGACGTCCATCGCGCGGTCGAGCGAGCCGGCGAGCACCGCGCCGAGCAGCGCGACTCGCCCACGGGCGCCGCCGGCCGGTCCTCCGGTCCCACCGCCGGGACGGGTGCGCTGCGCCTCGGCGAGGCGCAGGGCGTCGGCGGCGAGCAGGGGGATCATGCGCACCGCGAGCGAGGCGGTGAGCGCCGAGCGGAAGGAGAAGCGGCGGAAGATCCGCAGCAGCGCGTCGGGGTCGACGGCGAGGCTCGCGAGCGCGGAGACCAGGACGAGGACCGTGACCTTGAGCGCGACCACCGCGCCGTACACGAGCGCCTCGACGGTCAGGTCGCCCTGCCCGAAGGGGCCGAGGTCGCCGAGTCGTGCGAAGACGGTGAGGCCGTCGCGGGAGACGAGCACGTTGACCGCGACGATCGGCACACCCACGATCAGCGCGGTGCGCAGGGCGCGCGTGAGCTCGCGGCCGACTCCCGCCCCCCAGCCGGCGCCGAGGACCGCAAGCGCGAGCGCGGCGAGCGCGAGGGGGTGGTAGAGCAGCAGCGTGGCCGCTGTGAGCGCGAGCGCCCACAGCGCAGCGACCCCGGCGCGCGTCGCGTGCAGCGGACTCGCGAGGGGGCGGTACAGCAGCAGCCCGGCGCTGGCCGATCTTCGATCGGTCATGAGTGCGGGCTCGGCTGGGGCAGGGGCAGCACGGCGCCCGTGGCGGTCAGCGCGACGGCGAAGCGGTCGTGGAGCGCCGCTTCGTCGAGAGCGTGCGCGGCGAGGGCGACGCCGGCGGAGTCGGTGCCGGTGACGAGCCATTCGGGGTCCCCTTCACCGGAGCGGATGGCGGCGACCAGCCCGGCGCTGCCGGTGAGCGTGCGCACGGTGGCGCCGCGGGCATCGAGCAGCGCGATCGCGCCCCCCGAGGAGGCCACGCGCGCGTACACCCCGCTCGCGCGGGGGCCGCGTTCGAGCGCCCGCGAGCCGACGTCGCCGCGCACCTGCGGCCACGTGCCGACGAGCACGCGCAGCGTGTCGGGCGCCCCGGCCGGCCCCGGCGCGGCGAGCGCGAAGAGCACCCCCGCGGCGCGCAGGCGGGCGCGGACGGTGAGGCACGGGGCGTCTTCGGGCTGCGCGCATTCCACGCGCACCGGCTGGCGCAGCCCTTCGATCCCGTGCAGGAACGGCTCGGGGTAGGAGCCGACGACAGCCGGTATTTCGTCGGTCTGACTCCAGTCGTGCAGGTCCCACCAGACGCGGTCCCCCGGGTGCACGTTCGTCTCGGCCGCGCCCTTGGGCGCCTGCACGCCGTTGACGTAGTAGAACCAGTCGGCCGGTTCCCCGCCTTCGGAGCCGCCGGAGTGCCCGTCGACGCTCTCCACGAAGCCGCCGCCGTAGCGGGTGGTGACGGTGGCGTTGCGCACCAGCAGGCTCATCACCGTCTCCTGGCCCTGCACGCGGGGGGCGCGCAGGGCCAGCACGGACTGTGCTCCGAAGTCGCGCGTGACGTCCAGGCGCACCGCGCCGGGCGTGGGTCCGGCACCGAGGCCGCAGCCGGCGAGCAGGACGGCGACCGGCGCGGCGAGCAGGACGCGCCACCGGCCGCCACCCCGGTGTCTCCTACTTGACATAGAAGACGACGTGACTCACTCCGTCCGCGAGCTGTGTGGCGTGACCCGCCCCGTCCACGGCCTCGACGTCGTAGACGTACCGACCCGCGGGCAGCCGGGCCGGGAGCAGGTAGCTGAACGAGGTTGTGTCGGCCACGTCGAAGAAGCGTGTCGTGTGGCAGCCGGCGCGTACGAACGCTCCCCTGCGCCCGTTGAAGGCGAAGCAGCGGTGGTGGACGCTGCGTGAAAGCGCGATGCGCACCTCGTGGAGCGTGCCCCCGGTGGGGACTTCGACGCTCCCCCCGAGGATGCGGGGAGCCGCGCGCCGGGAGTAAACGTGGCCGCTCACGACTCCGCCCGCGCGGGCCGCCTCTGGCCGAGGCGCCCTTGGGGGACCTTCACCGCACGTGGAGGACACTGCCGGACATACAGGGGGACCGCAGCCAGACGCCGCCGCACAGGAGGAGCACGTTGACGCCGTCGCACACGCGACCGGGGTGGTTCCGCAAGTGCCGTCGTTGCCGTTGTGGACGCAAACGTTCGTCTCGGTGCGAACCGAGTCTGGCGCGTTCACCTGCACCGTCGTCTCGCCAGCGTGGGAGAACGTCAGGGTCGCCCGCCCGTGAGCTTCGGTCAGCGCGCCCGCGCCGCCGCCGACGACGCTTGCCCCAGAGACTTCTGAGGCAACACCTGCGGAGGTGTACCGCCGGACGGTGACCTGGACCGGTTCGCCGACGTTGGCGCTGGGGGGCGCTTCGACCTCGAGCGGAAGAGGGGCCGGCGTCGGACACTGTTCGCCGTAGCAGCTGGGGAAGAGCAGGACCCGGTCTCCGGGATTCAGCTGGGCTTCGCAAGCGCCCACTTCGGCTTCCTTGTCGTTGAGCCAGAACGACCAGAAGTAGTTCGCCTTCGACCCTTCTTCGAATTCGTGAGTCTCGCCGTCGATCGCGTAGATCGAGTACTGCTTGAATTTGGTACTCCACGGCCCGCTCCAGTTGCCGGCGCTGGCGAGCTGAAGCGCACCCAGAGCGCTGGTGATGCTGCAGGCGTCTTCTGAGTTGCCATCCTTGACGACGGCAGGCCCCGAGAGCGTGACCTGGGTCGGGGGGATCAGCGTCGCGTTGACCCCCTCGACCCTCACGGTGACGGTGGGAGCTTCCCCGGCAAGCGCGCTTTGGGCGAAGACACCCCCGGCGAGCGCGAGGAGGAGCAAGGCGACCGCCCAGAGCGCGAGCGAATACTTCGAGACCGAGTCGTTACGGCGTACGTGACGCATGGAGCCAACCCCTTTCCACGAGGGCTTGTGGGCTTGCGGCCGGAGGCAGGTCTCCTGGCTCCCGGGCCTACCCCTCGCGCCTTCCCGATGGCCAGCGGCCGATCAGTGGCTCGCGCTCTGACGCGCGCAGCGGGGGCATCCCCGGTCACAGTGGCGGGTCCGCGCCGGATTCTCACCGGCTTCCCTCGACCACCGACCGTATGTACGGAGGGCATACTACCGCCCGCCGGGACGGCACGCTACCGCCCGACGGCGTCCAACTCGCTGTCCACGTCGCCCAGCGCGCCGCGGGCGGCGGCGTCGAGCGCCGGGCGCTCGACCATCAGCCGGCGGGCGTGGTCGAGGTCGTCCGAGCGCCCGACGGTCAGCGCGGCGGCGAGGCGCCCGTCCTTCACGTACCAGGTTGTGAAGCTCCCCTCCCCCATCGAGCCGCGCACGATCTCCTCGTCCCACTCGCGCGCCGGGCCCACGTACTCGAGCTCCGCCCAGTCGCCGAGCACCGAGAAGAAGTAGGGGACCGTCGCGTGGGGGACGTCGCGGCCGAGCATGTTCAGCGCGGCAGTCTTGCCGTGGTTGAAGGCGACGTCCCAGTGCTCGATCCGCAGCGGCCCGCCGTGCAGCGGGGAGTCGTACTCGCAGATGTCCCCCGCCGCGAACACCCCGGGGGCGGAGCTCTCGAGGCGCGCGGAGCAGCGCACGCCGCCGCCCTGACCCAGCTGCAGGCCGGCGCCGCGCGCGAGCTGCACGTCGGGAGTCACGCCCGCTCCGATCACGACCGCTTCGGCCGGGAGCTCCAGGCCGCTCTTGGTGACGACCTTCGCCACCCGGCCCTCGCCCTCGAAACGCTCCAACTCGTCGTGTCCGTGGACCGTGACGCCGTGCGCTTCCAGGAGCTCGTGGAAGAAGCGTCCGCTCGCGGGGCCGAAGCCGCGTTCGAGCGTGAGCTCCTCCTGCATCACGATCGTACACCGCTTGCCCACCATCGTCAGCGAGGCTGCGACCTCGCAGCCGATGTAGGAGCCGCCGATCAGAACCACGTGCTCGGCGTCCGCCACACCCGCGCGGATCGCGTCGGCGTTGCCGAGCGTGCGCAGGTAGTGGATCTGCTCCAGCTCGCACCCCGGCACGTTCAGCCGCCGCACGTTTGCCCCGGTGGCGAGCAGCGCCTGGCCGAACTCGAGCTCCTCCTTGGTCGAGAGCTTGGCGGTGCGCGCTCCGGCGTCGAGGGCGGTGACACTGGTGCGGGTCAGCAGCTCGATCTGCTGCTCGGACCACCACTCCTGGGGGCGGAAGTACGCCTCGCTGCGCTCCTCCGCGCCGCGCAGGTAGCCCTTCGAGCAGTTCGGGCGGTTGTACGGCGGGTCGGGCTCGCGGCCCACCACCACGACGCTCCCCTCCGCGCCCTCCTCGCGCAGCCACCGCGCGCAGTTGGCCGACGCCAGCCCTCCGCCGATCAGCAGGTAGTCGACCTTGCGGGCAGCCACACCACAACCCTACAACCCCGGCGGGTGGCGCACCGACCAGTACGCCCATTCGGGGATGTGGTCGAGGACGCGCCAGCGGGGGCCGTCTTCGTAGCGGTTGGGGCCGACGTCGGTGCCGTTGTGGCTGGTGTCCAGGCGCAGGCCCGCGATCACGATGAAGACGTGGTCGGTGGGCGCGGTGGTGGCGTAGACCGTCACCCACCGACCGGGGCCGGGGGCTCCCCAGTCGACGTAGTCCTGGGCCAGCGGGTTGTCCTTGATGATTTCTGCGAGCGGGCGCACCCCTGCGCGGTAGAGCACGTAGTTGACCGTGCTCGAGCAGTCCTCGCTCGTGGCGCCGGCCGGGTCGGGGTGCCCGGTGGGGCCGTAGGGGAGGTCCTGCAGCTCGTTGCCGGCCGCCACCGTCGCCTGCACCGTCGGCGGCACGTCCTCGGGGATCAGCGCGACGTGGCCGTTCTCGGGAGAGAGCACCGCCCGTTCGCCGGGGACCAACTCGACCGGCGCAGTGCTGGTGCCGTGAATGCCGGGGAGCACCCCCGCCTCGGCGTATTCCGGCGCGCCGGCGCCCTTCGCGGTCACAGGCACGCCGGCGCCGTCGCGTTCGGAGCCCGCCCGGCCCGCTTCGGCGTCCACCGGTGAGCCGGCGGCTTGCGCGACCCCGCCGGGCGGGCCTCTGTATACCGCCGCCCACCGTTCCACCTCGGCGACGTACCACCACGCGTGGTTGTAGGCGTAGATTGCGTCGCGGTAGTCGGCAGGGGCTCCCGAGGCGCGCAGGTAGTTGGCGGCCCCGTAGATCGCGTCCGCCGGGTTCCAGCGGTCGGGTGGGCCGTCGCCTTCGGCGTCCACGCCGTACTGCGCCCACGTCGCCGCGAGGAACTGCATCGGCCCGCCCGCGCCCGCCGAGTTGACCGCGCCCTCCTGCGTACACGAGGGGGCGGGGTCGCGCCCGTGGTCGCACTCCACCTTGCCGATCCCCGCGAGTACCGCCCAGTCGAGGCCGTAGCGGGCAGCCGCCTGGAGGTAGAGACGCAGGTATTCGGGAGGGATTTCGGCGCGCGCCTGCGCGGACACGCCGTACCCCCCGGCGCCTTCGGCGCCGGTCCCGCCGGCGAGCGCCGTCGGCTGCGCGCCGCTCGTGACGGCGACACTCGCCACACCGAGCGTGAGCGCCACCGCGAGCGGGGCGAGGACGGCCACTGTCGCGAGCGCCGGACCTTTCATCAGCGCCCCACCTGGCGTTCGCGCCGCCGTCGTCGAGGAAGTCCACCCTGCCCGTGTAGATCAACTTTCATCAGCGCCCCAACTGGCGTTTGCGCCGCCGGGCGACCTCGTGGGCGTCGCGCAGCACCGAGGACTCGTTCCCGCTGTGCCCGCCGCCGGCCGCGTGACCCCGCGGGTCGTGCCGGCGCGGGTGTCTGCGCGCGTCGTGCGGGTGCTCCTCGCGCGGGGGACCTTGGGGTGAGGAACCCTGTGGCGGGTGACCCTGTGGCGGGCGCGACACGCGGCCTCCGGTCCGGGAGCGCGGCGGGGCGTGGCCGCCCTGGCGCAGGCGCTCCTCGAGCGCGCGGTCGAAGTCCCTGCCCGCCCGGCGGCGCTCGCGGCGCCCCGGCGAGGGCTCCCCGGCCGCGGCCACGGCGCTCGCGGCGCCGCTCAGCTCCCGGCGCAGCACGAGCTCGCGGTCGATCTCCAGGCGCGCTTCTCGCTGCGCGCGGGGGGCGAACCCTTCGTACTGCTCGCGGCTGTAGCCGGCCAGGCTCGCGAGCCCCGCGTAGTCGCGGGCTGGGCTGCTCTGCGGGTCTCCCGCCCGGCCGTGGCCGCGCGCGTCGGCCCGACTGCGTGCGTCGGCGGCAGAAGGCAGCGCCGCCTGGGCGTCGAGCCACTCGTTGCGCTCGCGCGCCTGCTCGGGGGTGTAGGCGCGTCCGGTACGCCGCTGGGCGCGCTCGCCCTCGCCGGCGGTGCGCCGGGCGTCGTCGAGCGCGAACTGCCCGCGCTCGATCTCACCCTCGACGCGCTGCGCGCGGCCGTCCAATTCGGCGACCCTGCGGGTGTCGCCGGCGGCCACCGCCTGCTCGCGCGCGCCCTGCACCCGCTGTAGTTGGGTGCGTCTTGCGGAGAGCTCGCTCTGGACCTCCGGGGCCCGGGCCGCATGGGCGCTCGCGACCGCGTGCTCGCGCTCGAGCATCCGCTCCACCTGCTCGTTCGCGGTGGCCCGCGCGCGCTGGTGGCCGATGCGCTCGAGCGTCCGCCGGCGCTCCACGCTCGGGGCGGGACGGGACAGCTTGCCGCGCGCCCACTGCGCTGTGCGCAACGCGGCGCGCGGTCCCTCCAGCTGCCGCTTGACACGCTCTGTGAGCGAGCGGTGCGCGCTCTGCCCCCGGTGCTCGCCGGCGATGAAGCCGAGCGTGCGGTGGCGCTGGCGGTAGGCGCTCCACCACAGGACCGTGAGGAGCAGCCACCGGGTCCACCACCCGAACGCTTCGAGCTCCACCAGGGTGCGCGTCAGCAGCAGCACCACCCCCAGCAGGAACGAGAACACGAGCTTCGAGCACACCGCGCCCACCAGCCGCGTCCCCCACGTCCGAAACGCCGCGCGGCCGCCGTCGCCGAGCGCTGGGGCCACCACCGCGGCCGGCGCCAGCAGCAGGTAGAGCAGGCTGAGCACCTCCGCTCCCAGCAGGTGCATCACGATGAAGCCGAGCAGCAGCACCGCCCCCGTCGCGCCGACCGCGATCAGCACGAGGCCCGCGACTCGTGCGACGGTGCCGCTCTGGGTGCGGAACTCTGCCTGCGCCGCCGTCGGCCCGCGGCAGTCGGTGGCGTTTTCGCTGCCCCCGCACAGGACGCTCAGCAGCGTGCCCGCGCTCTCGACCGAGTTGCGCGCCGGCCCGTTGGCGGGCAGCGCGAGGAAGACTTCCCCGTTGGTGCGCGCCGCGCGCAGCAGCCTCACGCTCTGCGCGAGCGCCCGCGGGGACTCGCCTACCAGCAGCCGGCACAGCGCCGTCAAGGCTTCGCTGCTTTCGCAGTGCGCTCCCTGCGCGATCCCGGCGATCACGAGGCCGGAGACACGCAGCCGCGGCTCCAGCCGCGCGGGGTCCTCGCACCAGCCGACGTTGCCGAACTCCATGTAGCACCACGGCGCGCCCACGACCGCGGCGAACAGCCCGCCCGCGCTCTGCGCGAGCGTCCGCGGCGCGTGCGCGGGGGTCCCGTCCACGACCGCCCCGAGCGTGCCCGCGCTGGCCTCGTCGACCCACCGCCCGAGCGCGCCGACGGTGCCGGCCGGGTCGGCGATCGTCCACAGACCGCCGGCCATCATCGCGAGCATCAGCGCCGCCTGGCCGAGCGTCTCGGCGACGCGGCGGCGCACGAGCCCGTTGTAGGCGGCCGCCACCCCGGCCACCGCGAGCGCGAGCACCAGCCACGGCCCGGTGAACGAGCCCTGCGTCTGGCGCAGTGCCCGCTCCACGGCGCCCATCGCGGAGCTGTCGAGCAGGTCCAGCGTGAAGCACCACTCCAGCGCCACGACCACGGTGTGCACGATCCACACGAGCCCCATCCACGCCGGCTCGACCACATCGTCCTCCAGCAGCGTTTGGCTCGAGACACCGAGCAGTCCGGCGTCGATGTGCACGTCCAGCGCGTAGTCGCCCGTCGGCGCGCCGGCCGCCTCGAAGCCGGAGGTCGCGCAGTTACGCTGGTTCGCGGGCGCCAGTTCGCCCGCCTCGCCGCAGAGCGGGCTGCCGAGCCCGTTTTCCACGAGCGGGTCGCCGCCGCTGGCGGGCGCCGAGGCCGCCGCGTCGCCTTCCGTGGTCCCCGCTCCCCCCACCTGGCCGCCGGCGGATGGTGAGACAAGCGGCGGTCCTGTGGGTGCGCGGGGCAGGTGCGAGGAGTGTGGCGGTGGCGAGGCCGCCGCCGGCCCAGCGAAGGCTGCCGGCGCGAGCAAGGCCGCGAGTGAGAGGGCGAGCGCTCTCACCGGTGGCGCGGGGGCGTCGTCGAGAACGCGCGCAGCAGTGACGGCACGACCACGTCGACCTGGATCGCCTCCACCCGTCCGTGGTGGTCGCGGAACAGGCAGCGGCCGGCGTCGAGCTCGAGCAGCGTCTGGCGCGCGCGGCGGTCCTCGGGGTCGAGGCCGAGCAGCGCGAGCGCCCGGCGCGCCTCCGCCTCGGAGCGCATCCCGAACACGAACGTCGCGCCGACCAGGTTCTCCAGCGACTCGCGCTCGCCGAGCAGCGTGTCGGTCACGAGCTGCGTCGAGATGATCGGCACCGCCAACTCCGAGCGGCCCATGCGCTGCAGCGAGGCCAGCAGGGTCCGGCCGACGGGGTCCTTCAGCAGCCGCCAGCCCTCGTCAAAACTGAACAGCTTCAGCCGCTCACGCTCGGTGCTCATCAGGTGCATCGCGAACATCGCGATCAGCCGCACGACCTGCTCCCCCACGCGCTCGGCCTGCGAGTGCTCGGAGCGCGGCGCGCCCGGGTCGGGGCTCGGGAGATCGCGGATCGGCAGATACGTGACCTGGCGGTGGCCGACCGGCGGCAGCCTCACCTCGGGGTCCGCGAAGCCGAGCTGCGTCAGCCCGGAGCGGGCGTACACCTCGAGCGTCTTGGCGACCTGCGCGTCGGTCGGGTCGCCTTCGCGCAGCGCGCGCACGACCTCCCCACACGTCGGCTCGCGCGCGCGGCGGCTCACGCGGTCCACAGCGCCCACCACCGCGGTCTCCCACGCCGGCTCAGCGCGCACCGGCAGCAGGTCGCGCAGGAACGACACAGCGGTGTCGTGGCGCAGCGCCTCGGGGGCCACGCGCAGCGGGTCGAGCACCCCGCGCAGCGCCGGGTCGGGGCGCAGCGCGATGCACTCCACGTGCGGGGCGACCTGCTCCAGCAGGTGGAAGCGGTGGTCGCCCTTGGGGTCGCAGTCGATCACACGCGCACCCTGCAGGAAGCCCTCGTACTTGAGCTTCTGGTCGAGCGTCGTCTTGCCCGAGCCGAGCGCCCCGATGCTCAGGATCGTCGTATTGCGGTCGCGCTCGGACCCCTCCCGCAGGTTGAAGCGCACCGGCCGCGCCGACCCGCTGAGCGTATGGCCGAGATAGAAGCCCGTCTGACTGCCCGCCTCATGTGTTGCGGTCGGCACCATCGCCGCGACCTGCTCAGTCGTCAGCGTGTCGTCATACCCCGCCACGCGTGTTCGCTGTCCCGGGAGGTGCTGGCAGAACAGCGCCAACTGGTCGCCCGCCGGACGATGCAGGCGGATCTCCCCGTACGCCCGCCGGCACACCTCCACGCGTTCCTCGAGCTCCTCCTCCCCACGCGCCGCCACGGCGATCGCGAGCGTCGCCCGCAACAGCGGCGGGCGGCTCGAGGCCTGCAGGTGCGCGAGCAGGTCGCGGGCCTCCTGCGTGCGCCGATACCCAAGATCCGTCACCCCCTGCTCACCGTCGGACTCCGCGCGCAGGATCTGATCGGCGTCCTGGATCCGCCTCCGCGCGATCCGCAACGCCAGCTCGTTCGGCAGATACCGTGCGTTCAGCGTGAGGTCCACGCCGAACGGGAGGCTCTCCACTGGAGCGAACATCAACTCCGCCCTTGCCCCCGGGAAGTGCACCTGCTCGGGCAGCGCGCCGACCACCAGTTGCGCCTGCCAGCTCACCCCCAGCTCGGACTCGATCTTCAGCGTCCGCGGCCTCTGCTCCACCCACCCCTCGCCCCACCGCACGACATCCCCCTCCAGGGGCGCGAGCACCGCCTCGCCATTGCGCTCGCACACGAGCGCCCGCGGCTCGTGCAGCCCGTCCACCTCGGGCTCCCCCAGATCCCGGCAGAAGCTTCGGCGCACCAGCCACTGCAGCTCTGCACCGCTCGCCGGCCTTGCCGCGAGGTAGTCCACGAGCCGCGCGTGGGCCTGATCGGCGCGCACCCTGGCCTTCTCGAGCTCGGTCGCGCGCAGCAGCCTGCGGTCGTTCGGAAGCACTCCGCGTCTGAGCATTCCCACCCACTCGCGCGGCCCTCGCTCCGCGGCACGGGATACATACGAAGCCACATCGCGCTCCGGGTCGCGGAGGCTGACGATCACGAACACCGCGGGTCTTTGCGCCTCCAGTTCCTCCAGGCGCCTTGCGTGCTCGGCGACGTAGCGCCGCCGCGCGGGGGACTCCCCGGCCATCTCGCGGACATACGCCGCAACCTCCCACCGCCTGCTCACGCGCACGATCTGCACGTCGGCACCCGCGGCCTCCACCGCGCCGAGCAGCGCGAGGAAGCGCCCGCGCTTTCCGTCCTCGTTGAGCCACTCGTACGATGCAGTCGGCACCGCGAACGCAGCCCACGCGTCGTCATATCCCTCGCCGAACACGAGGTTGCCGTAGACCATGCTGAGCGGGGGGCGTATGTTCATGGGAGGTCCCTACCTCCCTATTCCGACCCCCCAGCCGCAGTGGGACCGAACTACGGCGTAAACCGCTCGAGCGTCGTCAGCGGCGGACGCATCGAGAGCTGCCCACGAGCATGCTCAGCCATCTCGCACACAGTCGTAGTACGATGTGTGCGACCAGCACGGCGAGGGCAGCCCATGTCCGTTTTGCCGATCCGCAGTCTGGATATTGCGGATATGCCGGGTTTGGGTTCATCTTCCGCAGGAGCGCCGACGCTCGTTGCGCGACACTTACAGAGAGCCCAGTCCCACGCCGGAAGGTCCGGCGCGGGACTGCCGCCTTCCTCATGGGGTGCTTACAGTGATCCTTTCGTTCGCCGCTTTCCCCCATATGCAGTCCTTCCCTTCAAGCGAGCCTTTCGCAGTCCCGGATTTCAAAACGTCTTCCGACGCATTGAATTCAAAGAATGTTGTGTGGGTAGATTCGATGCACGCAGCTTCTCCTTTGCCTTCGCCATTGAGCGTCTCCAGAGATACCGAGCCCGTATATTTACCCTGGGAAGTACCTTTACAGATGATTGACAATTCCATTTTTTCAATTTCAGCCAAGATCGGATTACCCCTGACCAGCACCATTTTCCACGGTAGGCCTTCTGCTTTGAGTTCCGGCGTTTCCGTACAATCCGCCGACGCGCACCCGCTGAAGGTAACGCTTTCGATGCTCCCTTTTCCAGCTTCTTCTTCGGTTGGGTTCCAGATTTTTCCCGAATCTTCCATCTTGCACTTGGACTGGCGTTTGTTTTCGGAATCAGTTATAGAAAAGGTGTGATTTCCGGTTCCCGTCTTGACCGCCAGACCACCCGTTTCACTGCCTTCCGCAAGTGGTGCGCCTTCCTTGTACCAGTGTGGCAAGAACTTCCCACCATCAACCCGAAGCCCCCGGCCGCTTGACAGCGATATCGCGGTACTCCCCGACACGTTACCGGTTTCACTCCCGGTGGCTGTACAGTTGGCCTTGGGCTTGTTTGGGTTGATAAAATTGGCTAATACTAATAATGCGGCCAATCCACCCGGAGTATTCTTGTTTTCCAGGACCACTAACCCCTTTTCGCTGGCACATGTGTTTTCTTCAATTTTACCGAGGACTTTACAAGCCATCTCCCAACCAGGTTCGCCGTTTCCGCCATTTCTGATAGTGTCGTGTATCCCGCCTTCGGTTTCCTTCAATTCCGAATTCCAAGGCAGGTGGAAAAATGTGATACCTTCGACTTTTTCGCAGTTCGTACCTGCTTCGCATTTGTCTGTTGTAATGGTCGTGGTCTGATCCGTACCTTTAGGGCCGATCCACCCTGTGTCTAAGATTGCACACTTGATTTCCACCTCGCCGATGGCAGATTTGGCTTCCAGTTTCAGCGACTCCGCGGTTCTAACCGCTTCCGTGGTTTTGAGTTCACTCCATTCCCATGAACCACCTGATGCTGCGGTGGAGCATTGTTCGCTACTCCACTTCGTAGCCGTACTTCCTGCATGAGATGGTAAGCACACTGACCAGTGCGGTGCTGCCGAAGAGGTCCCCGCCGCAACCATGCTCATCACGAACACAGCCACGAGGTAGAGCCCAGCTATCTTCCCTATCGTTCGCATCTCATCAGCTCCTTGATCCCGAAACGGAATCCGTCGTTTTCTCGAGTCGGGGACCATCCACCATTCTCACCGTGGATGTCAAGGCAACACCGCGAACCCCAACAGCCAACGGCGTCCGCGGGCCCCGGGATGTCTCCTACTCGACGTCTGGAGCCTGAGGCTGGGGGACCCAGAGCGCGCCAACGGCGTCCCCAACGCAAAGACCGCCGGCGATCACGGTGGCGAAGGGTACCGCCTACGACGCGGGCTCAGACGCTCAGCGCACCTCCAACCGCGCCCCCCGCTCCAGCGCGATCACCTCCCCGCCGGGTGGCTGCTGGCACCCGGGCAGCTCGCGCACCGTGACGTGCGGACGGCCGCGCGGGCTCAAAGCGCCGCCCAAGCGTCCGCGGAGGCCGGGGCGCCGGCCGGAGCGTACGTGGGCGACCCGCACGAGCACCGCGCCCGGGCCGGTGAAGCGCAGGCGGCGAAAGCGCGCGTCCGAGCCGTCGGGGAGAGCGAGCAGGGTGCCGGGAAGCCAAACCCGCTGAAGGGGTGCGCGCGAGCGCGGGCCGCCGAGCACGCACGAGCCGGCGAGAGAGCGCGGGCCCAGAGCGTGGCGCAAGAGCGCGGAGGCCGCCAGGTGGAACGGCCGGCCCTCCACGCGGATCACCGTGAGGAGCGCCGCGCCGCCCGTGGGTAGCACGAGGTCGCGCAGGTACCAGGGCAGCGCCCTCACGGCCGCGCCCAGCAGCGGCAGCGCGCCGAGGAGCGCGAGACCCGCGAGCAGCGCGAAGCAGTAGACGACCCCCCGCAGGGGAACCCCGCCGGGGTTGAGACGCAACCGGTCGACGCGGTAGATGCGCCGCTCGAGGTCGAACACCGCGCGGTAGGAGCGGATCTCCATCGCTACGAACCAAGGAAGCCGCTTGCGTCAGCCCCCATCGCTGCTCCCGCGGGGACTCATGGGCGCTCGCGTCGGGGACTCAGGCGCTCGCGTCGGGATCTCAGGCACTCGCGTCAGGCTCCGAACAGCGAGTTGACGGTGTCCTGCAGCAGGTTGAGGCCCGCGGGGGTCGCGAGCAGCACGGCCACGATCCCCACGGCGAACACGCCGGCCGCCTCCTTGAAGTCGCGGCGGAAGGCGAGCACGATCCCGGCGATCGCGAAGGCCAGGCCGATCAGGCTCATCGCCACCTTGCGACCGGTGCTCCCCGCCTTGGAGGCGGCGGCTTCCAGCGAGCTGCCTTCTGCTGAGGACCCACCGGCCCCGGACCCACCGCCCGCCGCCGTCTGGGCGCCGGTGGACCTGGGGGAGGTGGCGACCGCGGCGCGCGCGGCGAGGGGCCCGCCGAGAGCGAGACAGGCGTAGCAGTAGGCGATCAGCAGCGCGACCGTCCAGCGGGCGCGCGAGCGGTGGATGTACACGGCTTTCAAGTGGGGTCTCATAGGGGGGTCTCCTTGGGTCGTTCTACGTGTCGGGGTCCATCTGGATCGCCGCGATCTCCCAGCGGCCCTGGGCGCGGGCGACGTCGAGTTCGTAGGCGAGCGTGTAAAGGGCGCCGCGCTGGTCCTGGGCCTGCACCACCGCGAGCACCGCTCCCGTGCCGGGCGCCCACTGCAGGCTCTGCAGGGATTGCAGCGCCAGGCCCGCCCCGGGCAGCGAGACGCGCGCCCCGGGGGCGAGGTCCGCGGCGAGCTCGGAGGCGGAGCCGGCGAGGTAGTTGCGCAGCGCGCGTTCCACCACCGTCGCCAGTTCGGAGTCGGCGACCTGGCGCAGGCGCCCCTGCACGCTCGTCTGGGCGGGGCCGGAGGCGGGCGCCCCCACGAACGCGGGGTAGCCGGCCAGCGCGAGCCCTCCCCTGGCCGGGTGGAGCACGCTCACGGTGAGATAGAGGAGCCCCGCGGTGTCGGTCTGCGCAGCCACGGTGTACACGTGCTGCCCCGGGAGGGGTTCGCGGGCCTGGACGACCTGCGTCCACTGCACCCGCTGGCCGATCTGCGATCGGTCACCGCCCGCGGGGGGCTGCAGGCCGGCACCGGCGTCAATCCCGGGACCCACGAACGGCGCGAGCGCCCGTTCGCGGGCTTCGGGGTCCTGGGCTTCCCAGGTGAGGTAGGCGCGGGCGAACAGCGTCGCGAAGCCCTCCGCCGCGAGATCCTGCGCGGGAGCGCGCCGCAGCAGCGCGGCGGGCACCGTCGCGCGCGGGGGGTCGAGCGCAAAGCGCGCACTCGCCAGCATCCCCGCGAGCGCCAGCGCGTGGAGCAGGTGGCGAGGCAGCTCGCGCGCGAGGCGGATGCGCCACAGGGGCCGGGGGGTGACCGTCACCGCCGCCCGGGGAAGCGCCGCTGCGATGTCCAGGTCTGAGGGGGCCACACTCATCCGGCCTGCCGCTCGAACCCGAATTCCGAGCGCGCCGCGTTCGCCTGCGCGGTTGCGGGGGGCGTTGCCGCGGGAGGCGGCGTCGCGGGGGACGTTGTTGCCGGAGACGTTGGTGTGGAGTCCGGTGCCACGGGTGGTGTTGGGACAGGGGGCATTGCTGCGGTAGGTGGCGCCGCGACTGCGGGGGTCCTCGTCTGCGCGAACTCGCGGACATCGCCCCGCTGCGCCAACCGTCGAGGAGCGGCGAGCCCACGCGGAGCGCGTCCGTGTCGGCGCATATCTCGGCCAATCGGCCGCAAAGAGGCCGGCAGCGCGGCCGGAGCGGAAGAGAGAGCGGACCGGGAAGATCGGCTGCTCGCCGACAGGCCGAGCGTGCTCCGCCGGCTCGCGGTGGATCGCGAGGCGCTCAGGACCACCACGCCCGCCACCGCAGCCAGGGCGCCGGTCAGGGCGGCGAGACCGGCGATACGTCCCCATGGGCTCGAGTTCGGCCCCTCGGCGGGGGGCTCCAGCGACCAATCCTCCGCGGCGAGGAACTCCTCTTCGGAGTACACGCGGTAGACCTGGCGGGGAGATCTGCGCAACGGCGTCACGGGCGGCGCGGGGGGACGAGGAGCCACGCGGGCGGCCGAGGGCCAAGGTGGGGAGTAACCCGGCCCCCGGCCGCGTGCGCGCGGGTGGGCAGCGCCGCGAGGTCGCGCCTGCAACCGACCTGCGGCGTCCCAAGGGACGCGCCTATGGGGGTAGTGAGGGATGTCATAGGTGGGTCCCTATTGCCTTAATCCGACCCGGCTGGAAGAGCGGGACAGGGACCCGGCTCGTCGACCAGGCCCCGCAGCCGTCCGCGGGCACGCTGGGCGACCTTGCGGTAGCGCTCGAAGGACCAACCGAACCGCTCGCAGAACTCGGCGCGGCTCATCCCCAGAGCGACCTGGCAGGCGAGCACCAGCCGCTGGTCGTCGCTCAGGAGCGGCGCGAGCTCGGCCACCCGCTGTAACTGCAGCCGGAAGACCACCAGCGGGTGGACCTCGGCCCGCGGGTCGACGACCTGCACCTCCCGCTCCCCCGGGCCCCCGAGCGGGAGCGCCCCCTCCAGCGCGGCGGCCATCGGACTGCGGCCGGCGACCGCGCGGCGACGGTCGAGCACACGGGAGAGGAAGCGCTGCTCGAGCGCGTTCGCGAGGTGCTCGCGGGAGGAGAACCGCCGCCCGCCGCGCGCGCCCGCGAGCAGCTCGAGCACGGCCTGGCTGTAGCAGTCCTCCAGGTCCTCGCGGCGCAGGCGGTGGCGGTGGGCGCGCAGTAGTCCCTCGTGCGCGGCGCGCGCCACGAGCGCAACCTGCTCCGCGGGGTCCGCGAGGGGGCGGCCGGCCGGTCGAAGCGCGACCGGCCGGGGATCGGGGGGCGACGTGCGGTGCGCAGATGGGGTAGACACACAGGCATGTCGCACCCAGCGCCCGGCGGACCCCCCTCCCAGTTCCGCAGGGGCCTGAGCGCGGTCGACCGCTTCCAGCAGCGCCGCCGCGGTCTGTCGTTCACCGTGGCGGTGGCGAAGAAGTTCGACGACGACCAGGGCGTCCAGCTGGGAGCGCTGATCGCGTACTACGGGTTCTTCTCGCTGTTCCCGCTGCTGCTGGTGTTCGTGACGGTGCTCGGCTTCGTGCTGCAGGGCAACCCGGGCGCGCAGGAGAGCGTGCTGCACTCGACGCTCAGCCAGTTCCCGATCATCGGCACCCAGCTGCAGCAGAACGTGCACTCGCTGAGGGGCAGCGGCCTGGCGTTGGGCATCGGCCTGCTCGGCGCGCTACTGGCGGGGCTGGGCATCACGGGCGCGACGCGCAACGCGTTCGACGTGGTCTGGAAAGTGCCCCGCAGGGAGCGGGCGAACTTCGTGGCGTGGCGACTGCGCGGCCTCGGCCTGCTGGTGGCGCTCGGCGTGCTGAGCATCGTCTCGACGGCGATCGCGGGGTACGTCACCGCGCAGACGGCGGGCGCGGTCGAAGTGCTCGCGGGAGTCCTGGCGGCACTCGCGGCGAACCTGCTGCTGTTCTTCACCGCCTTCCGGCTGCTCACGGTGAGCGAGGTGGAGACCCGCGACCTGCTCCCCGGCGTCGTCGTGGCGGCGGTGCTGTGGCAGGCCCTCGAGCACGTGGGCGGCTACTACGTGGACCACGTGGTGCGCCACGCCCAGCAGACGTCGGGGCTGTTCGCGTTCGTGCTGGGCCTGCTCACGTGGCTGTACCTCGGCGGCCAGGTGACGGTGCTCGCGGCGGAGGTCAACGTGGTACGGGCCAAGCGCCTATGGCCGCGCAAGCTGTTCTGAGTCCCGGGAGGTTCTTTTTTTGATGGCCGGCTCCGCCGGCAGCGGCGTTCGTGGCGCGAACCCGGGCTGGTGGCGTGCCGTCGAGCGCTCCGGCTACTTCCTCCTGCCCCTGCCGCGGCCCTTCCGACCGTGGCGCCCAGCCTTCTTCTTCGTCCTCTTCGTCTTGGCCTTCGGGCAGTTTTCGACCTTGATCTTGGTGCTCTGCTTGAGTACCGCGCCGTTCTGCGCGACGAATTCTGTTGGCATCGCGAGCTTCGACTTGCACAGGTTCCCGTTCGCCGCGAGCGCCGAGTACTGGCCCTCCGGGAGCGTCAGTTCGAAGCTCCCGACGGGCTGATCGGGGACCGCCTTGAACGTGCTCGAGGTGATCCCGGCCTTGTTGATGAACGTCGAGCCGACGAGATCGATCGTGACACCGTAGCCCTGCAGCACCATGATCAGCGACGGGAACGCTTCCCCGCCGTGGCTGACGAAGTACGCCGGGCCTTCCAGCGGGACCGGGATCAGCGGGGTGACCGCCTTCGCGTGGCCGATGATCGACGCCGCTGGGCAACCCGCGGGGTCGGTTTCGAACTGCACGGACTTACACGCCTTCTGCAGTGTCGTCAGGCGCGAGGGGAGCTGCTTGGGGAGTTCCACTTTGACTTTGGCGATGTTCGCGTAGCTACCCGCGGCACCCAGCGGGTAGGAGAGCTTCACCGCGAGACTCGCCCCATTCGCGCGAGACGTCCGGCCCGAGGTCGAGACTGCGAATTTCGGTGCGAACGCCAGGTTCGCGCAGCTCGCGTCCTGAAACGGCGAGGAGACCGTGGCGTTCGCGCCGAGGTTGCTCGTCAGGGTGCTCGAGATTGCCAGCGGGTTGCAGCTGGTCGGGTTGAGCGTGAAGTTGGGCCGGTCGATGTAGACGCGGATGTCGCGGACGTGGGTGACGATCCCGTCGATGATCGTGGGGATCGGTTCGGAGGAGGTGGGCGTCACGCTGACCCGCGCGGTATAGGGGTCGATGCTGAGCCCGAAGCGCAGCACGACCGTCCCCAGGTCGAACGGGCCGACGACCGCAGAGGTGACGCTCACGATCGAGAACGGCGCGCCGTGGAACGGGCCGGCGAGATAGATCTTCCCCGGGACATACGCAAGGACCGCGCCGACACCGGTACCGACGAGGGTGTGCCCGATCTGGCTCGCCGCGGGGCAGGAGGGGTTGGCTTCCTCTTCGGCGCCCGTCTTGTGCCGGGCCGCTTCGATATCCGCCTCCGGGCAGAACGGGATGCCCGACAGGTCCCCGGTCAGCCCCTCGGGGAGGTTGGTCGAGAACCCTGCTATCTCCTGGTCGCCGTCGGTGCGCGTGAGGTGCAGATAGAACGGGCTGAACGCTCCACCGTTGTTGTTCAGCATCCCAGATTGGATCCCCGGGTGAAACGGCGGGGCGCCGCCCGAGGGGCATTCCCCGCCTTCATAGCCCTTCGTGATCGTAAACGAGGACGTGTAGGTCAGGAGAGCGGCCGGTTCCGACCACGGGGTTAGCTGCGCCCGGGTGGAGTAGGTCCCGCACGTGGGTGGGCTGACCAGCGGCGCCTGCTGCCCTTCGCGGAAGTGGAAGTTGAAGTGATCGAACGGTACCTGCGGGTTGTTTTCGAACGTCGTCGTGAGCTGTCCCGTGACGGGGTTCGGAGTGACCTTCCCCGCGAGCTTGATCAGGACCCCCGTTTCGGGGTTCTTCGCGACGACGTACAGCCCGACGAGCGAGTTGAACGGGTTTTCGTGAGGCTGCGCGATGAAGATCGAACCGTGGATTTTCTGCGTCAACAACGGCGTTTCGATTTCGACCGTCCCGAGCTTCGAGTTGTTCGGGCAGCCCGCGCCCGGGATCGATTCGATCGTCTCCCGCGCATAGTCGGCGGGTGTGCAGCCGCCGAGCCCGACACCCGCCGAGGGGTTGATCGTCAACCCTTCGGGCAGGCTCACGACCGTGTCCTTCATCTGGGACTGCGCGACGCCTTCACCGGCCGTCAGGCCTTCGTCGTCGAAGTTCAGGTTGAAATCCAGACCAGACGGCGCCGAAGCACGATCGGTCGTGGGTTCCGCGGAGATCGACGGGCTGAACGACAGACGGTTGCAGCCATCCAGGGCGCCCATCGGCTGGGTCGTCGCGATCGAGACCGGTTCGCTGGGGTTCGCCCACGAGTCTACTTCGATACCCCCGTGCAACGGGCCGGTACAGGAGGTCGGCATGCTCAGCAGCGCCTGAGGATGAGCCTGGCTGGTGCGCTGACAGGAAGGGAACGCCACCCCTTCGGAATGCCCCAGACACGCCCAACCACGGGAACTGTCGTGACGAGGATCCCCGGGGACACCCCAGATCGTGATTTCGCTTGAGAAGAAGTCCTCGATCTGGCTGATGTTCGTGCTCGTGGCGGTAATGGAGTATTCCCCGCCGGGGCCGTTGCGCAGCGCCGTATCGATCAGGATCGGCGTCGTCGTCGGCGGTATGAAGAAGCCAAAGCGCGCAGGCTCACCAAAATACGGTTCAAGGTTGAACAAAGGCACGATCCACCTCTGCACACCCAGCTCGGGAACACTGATACTCACCACCGCTACACCAACCGCGGTCTGCGCCGAACAAGCATTCACATCAGCCTGTCCGATAATGTCTCCGTATTCAGGAACATTGTGTGAAAGGAACTGTGCGATCGTGCAACGCGGAAACGGGTCCGGGTTACCGACCACCCCGGCCGGCAAATTGACAGCGACATCCTTCGGCAGCGACGGCGCATGCGCTTCATAATTAGTGCCCGCTCCCGTCGCGGCATCCTGGTTGAACGCGAAGCTGACCGTCTGCTGGAAGGGATGCGAGCCCGCCAGGAAATCCAGCGCACCACCCGGTTCTTCATAAGCCTGTTCATAATCAGAAAGACCGAACGGGGTCCCTTCACTAACCACGATCGGACGAGAAAGCGACGCGGCCGGCGTCCCCCCGCCGGAGACACTCACCTCGTTGGATTCCCCCGAGACGGTGCTTTCGCTGACTTCGACACCGATACGAACTTCGATCGCGCCGTATGGCGGCAGAGTCGCCGGAACAATCTTGCCGTCATCATTGAACGTGCCACTATAAGTACACGCGAGCGCCACGCCTTCTTTCAATTCTTTGCTCGTCGGGCACATGACCGAGCCACGACTGATAGTACCCGATTCGCCCGATATCGAGACCGCCCTCAAACCCGCAGGCAACTTATCGGCGATCGTGACCGGTGAAGTTGCCCCATCGATCGAGGCGTCACCGAGATTCGCCGCCGTCACCACGATCTCGCCCCTGCCTTCCGACTGCAGATCGGTCGGACGCGACGTCGAAGACAAATGCCACCACGCAGAGTCCGCGAACGCCGGCGAAGCACTCATTGCGATGATCGCAAACACCACGACCGGGATAACAGCCAGGAGGATACGCGTGGACCGCTTCAACATTTTACTTCCTCCCCTTCGCCGACTTCTTCGCTTTCAAAGCGCCGTACCTCTGTCTCGCCTGCATCTCACAGCTCGCACGCTTCTTGCCCCTCTTCTTGCGGCACGCTTTGCGAGCCGCCGAGAGCTTCTGCGCACGCGTCAACGTCTTTGCCTTCGGTTTCACCGGGGGCCCGAGCGCCAGGGGCGCCACGTTGCCGGGACCCTGGAAGGTCAGCGAGCCCGGGGTCGCATCGTCCGGGGCCGCAACCGGACTCTGACAGGCATCGCCCTCACACGCCGGCGCAGGCGGGGGCGCAGCCGGCAAGCACGGAGATCCCGCGCTACAGACATGCGCGTCATAAACATCGAGACTGGTGTCACTGTCCAGCGAGGAGAGCCTGGCCGTCGTCAGGAAGAACACGTCATCGCCGTTTTCCGAAGCGTCCAGGAATGCCGATTCTTCAGGAGAGGTGCCCGAGGAGATCAGGCTCACACAACCTTCCGAACGCGGACTGAACGTAAAGGACCCGGTCGTACACGTATCGCTCGCGGACGCTCCGTCAGAGGATTCGGCCCCACCCGCCCGCTCATACTCATACACGTCCCCCGTCCCATTCGTATCGGACGGGACCAGCGCGCCGTGACTGTTGAAGAACAAACGACCCGAATCAGACAGATAACGCGGCTGGTAGCGCGACCCAAGGTCACTGCTGAGTCCCGGCCGCGTGGGGAGATCCGCCGCGAGCCACTGCTCTGCCTTCCAGACCCCGAAGTCACCACCCAGCGGCATGTTGTTTTGGCCGTATTCGACGCCGTGGGGACGAGCGCCAGTCGGATCACACGACGCACACACAAGCCTCCCCGCTTCGCCGGCGCCCGCGGACGCGTGATAGAGAAAGACCTCCTCATCAAGCTTGCCGCTCACCGCGTCACGATTGTCATAACCCGTCAGAGAACGCTGCGACATGAACGCAAGCCAACGCCCATCGGGAGAGACACGCGCAGTCATCCGCGACAGGCCAAAGAACGAGAGGTCGCCGGGGCCGGCCCAGGAGGGGAAATCTTCAGGGGAGAGGACCGCGATCAGCCTCGTCGCACCACCATCGCGCACGTAGAGGTTGGGCCGGCCGGCCTGGGCCCTTTCGCCGTGTCCGTTCGCTTCGCTGCCGGTGAGAACACCGTTGGCGACGAAATACACCTGGGAGCCGTCTTCGCCTGCTCCCAACACGCCCCCCTGCACATCAGCGCTTTCATGGCCGGAGCTTTCAAGAGCGAGATCGGTGACCCTGCACGCGAGCTGTTCGTTTTCTTCAATGATTTCGCACTCATACAGGTCACCCTCCTCATTTTCGTTCGACGTATGCGCCGAGTCGCTACTCAACGCCTGCGTGTCAGTGAAGAACACCCTGGAGCCATCGCTGGAAGCATCCTGGAACACGGGTTGCACCAGCCCTTCACCGGGACCGGACTGGACGGCGTCGAGCTGCACGGTCTTTTCCTTCGCCATGTCACGCAGGTAGAGGTGGTGGTTGCCTCCTGCGCCTCCTGCTCCTACTTCAGACCAGACAACGCGGGAACCGTCCGCGGAGATCGCATTCCTGACAACCCTACTGGCAACCTCATCCCCGTATCCGAGGCTGCCATTCCCCACGAACTGGAGCCTTCCCCCCGCCGGCTTTTCCGCCGCCCACTCATACAAGCCCGCACCCTCCCCCGCGGTCAAACCCACCCGGGAGTAGAGCACCACATGGCCGAGATCGGGGGTGGCGCCGAGGAGCTTGGGGCCACAGAACTGGGACGGGGGACAGCCGCCACCCCAGAGGCTCTGCTGACCGAAGAGGGTGCCGGGCGGGACGTCGGCGTGTTCTTCAACGCTCACCGGACACGCTTCTTCGGCCTTCGGGCAACCCGTCACCAGCGGGCTATAACAGCGCATGCTCACCGGCAGACACGGTTCACCGACATTCCCGCCCACGAAGTTCGTGCGCAGGTACGGCGTCTGTTCAGAGGCTTCAGGCGACAGCGAAGGCTCAAAGACACCATAAGGCTGGAGGAGAGCGAGCGACAGATCGGAGGAGAAAAACCTGTACTCCGGCCCTCCCCCAATAGAGGGACCCGTCGCTTGCGAATGGGGGATCGCGACATCGCGCGAGGACCAGCCCGCCGGGCCACGCGTGGAGAGCACCTGGACGAGCACAGCGTTGCCCTGCGGCGCCGCTTCGGTCGGCGCCGTCGTCACGTAGCCGACCGCACCACCCCGCGCCGCGGCCTGGATCACATACCCAATGCCGAGCGGTTGGATGCTCGCGCCGTGCTTATCAGGCGGAGAGACCAACTCCCACTCACGAGCATCCGCCAACACCGCTTCACCCGTCGAGGAACCCGCCTGGGTCGTGAACGTACGCACGACTTCTTCACCGCCTTCACCCAGTTCACCTTCCGCCACACCGGGGAGCCTATTATGAGCAAAAACACGAAAATGGTAGACCGTATCCGGCGAGAGACCCTGTAGACGAACGGTCACGGCATCAGGGTTGTAATTGGGGGCGAGCACCCCGTCGGGTTGCGGGACGAGCACAGCGCCAGTGAACGGCTCGACACCATTCCTGAGATTTTCCCGGTACGCGGCTTCGGTAATGTATTCGAAACGATAAGACGTGGACGCTTCGCCCGCTTCACTGCGAGGATTCACTTCGCCGGCAAGAACAGCGCTCGTGGCGGTCACTTCAGACACCGACTCGCTACCCGCCGGGACCGTAGGATGCCCGGGCCGTTCAAGTTCCCATTCATCAACGAGACCGGCCGAGGAGTCCGCGACATAGACCCGCCCCGTCGCAGAATCCACAGCCACACCACTACCATTCAAACCAGGCACGCTCAAACGTTCGAGTTCGACCGGCGGATTGCTCGGAGAGAAACGACGCACACCGCTGATATCATCGACATAGACATCGTCGCTGGAGAGTTCGGTCGCGAGCCCACTCGACGGTTCGGTATCCACCGTCTCGTCGAGCAGCCCGCCGGTGGAACTGAACTCAGAAATGATGTCTTCCTCGGTCAGACCCTTAAGATAGAGATTGTCCTTGGAGTCCACCGCGAACCCCTGCCTGTTGTAGTAGTACCCGGCTTTCGCTGCCACAGAAGAACCCAACACGTTCGGTTCGGCGTCGCTGAAACTGGCCGCCCCATTCGCAGTCTCCACCCACACCGTGCCGCTCGGGTCCACCCCAACGCCCTCAGGTTGTTCGTTGCCGAATGCCCTCGGCACGATCAACTGGCCAAGATATTCCCCTGTCGCAGTGAACTTGTCGACGACGCCGCTTTCCCGCGATTCGCCCACGTACACGTCGCCGTGGGAGGGGCTCGCAGGATTATTATCGACAGCGATACCCGACACCTCGGTTTCGCCGGGCGAACGCCCGGGGTCTCCCAAAGGAGAACTTGGACGGCGCTTCCTTGCCCAATCCCGCCGGCAACCCGTCGATTTCCTGGCCGTTGAACTGGCCGAGATACGCGCCGGCGGAACTGAGGTACTCGACACGATCGTTGTGAGCGTCGATCACATAGACGTCACCGCTGGCTTCGTTGACGGCCACACCCGAGGGTTCTTCGAACTGGCCGTCACCGGCGCCCTGACTGCCGAAAGACGTCTTGAAGACATGGCCGCGGACAGCGAGCGCGGGGGTCGCGGTGAGGGCCACCACGACGCCGACGGCGAGCAGGGACGCGAGCGCGTGGTGTGCCTTGGTCATCTGTGTGCCTTTCTCGTCGGTGTGGCGCATGTGTCAGTTCGTGTGCGGTGTCGTGTCGAGGGGCTCAACCACCCCGGGGCGGGCCGCGCCGGCCCCGGGGAAGCGGTTGGGCGGGGTGGGCTGTCAGGGAGCGGTCACCGCCCAGGTGCCGTAGGCCGCGCCACCGATCTTTTCATTCAAACGCTCGACCACGGCGCCGGTGGTACCCGCCCCTTCCCCACCCGCCGCAGGCACAATCGCCTGAGAGACAAGTTCCACCTTCGATACTCCGAACTCATAGACGCAGAAGTTGCCGGGTTCAGCAGTCGGAGCCGCAGCGGACCCAGGGCATTCGTTGGCCTTCTGGGGCACCGCCTTGCCTTTTTCTTCTTCAAAGATGACTTCTTCGCCCGCCAGATTGATCACATGGACATGTTCGCCACCCAGAGGCGCCTTCAGCGGGACCGGGAAGGAAGCAAGCAGAGAAGGATTCCCACTGCTGATCACTTCTTCGGTGGCGAGCGGCCCAATCGCCCACGTCCCGGTCTCGGTGCTGCCAGAGGGAAGGGTGCCGCCGGCGGTCCACGGGGAGCCTTCCTTGCCGTTGCAGGCAGTGGTAGCGCCGTTGGCGGCGGTGAATTCGGAGCCGCCTTCTTTGCACTTGGCGTTGCCTTTGGGCAGGGTGGCGCTGGTGACGCTCTGCCCGCCCGCGCCAGGGGCGCCGGCCGCACCGGTTTCGCCCTTGGCCCCCGCCGCACCCGCGGGGCCCTGCGCGCCCTGAGCACCGTTGGCGCCATTGGCGCCGTTCTTGCCGTTCGCGCCCTTCAGCGACTTGAGCACCTTCGGGCTGATCTGCTTGGTCGAGGTGATCAGATAGTGCGACGCCGCCAGCGCGCCGCCGCTCATCGCGAAGAAAAGCGCGAGCGTCGCCGTGACGTTCGCATAGGACATGCGATTGCGTATTGCCGAGAACATCATTGGTTATCTCTCCTCCTTGGGGAGTCGAGCGTGCCTGCGCCCAGCGCTACGCACGCGAGTTGGGTTAAAGCTCTGAAAAAGATCGGGGAGCGCCGCTCATGCATCACGCAACCCCCTGCTGGTGGTGGGCGCTCAGGCCGATCCCCTGCACGACCTGGCGACCGGTGGATGTGAGCGTCCACGCGTTCGGCTCGCCCGTGGCGTGCCCCCCGCTCCCGTTCTCCATCAAACCCAGCCGCTCGAGGCGCGCCAGCAGCTTCGAGATCTGCCCCGGGTCGGAGATCCCCGCCCGCTCGGCGACCATGCGATTGCTCGCCCCCGGCAGCTCCGCGATGCAGCCGAGCACCCGCGCGGTGCGATACGTCAGCCGCACTGGGACACCACCCAACGGGTCCTCGCTGTGCAACCCGTGCGCCGGCGCCCCACTCGCGGGCGACACCCCTGCGCGCGCACGGCCCGCGAGCTCCCGCCGCGCGGCGACCGCGCCCAGGTAGGGCAGCACGATCAAGCTCATCAGCTCGCCCAGCAGATCGCTCAGCGGCTTGCGCTCGCCGCGCGAAAGACGCGCGTACACGATCGCGAACGCCGCGCCGACCAAACCCTCCGCGGTCACCGAGGTGCAGTCGCTCGCTCGCGCGCCCTCCCCGCGGCCCTCGTCGACCAGGCCCGCCAGACGCGCGAGCACCTCTTCGCGGCGCTCCAACACCCGCGGGCCGCCGCGCAATGCCTGCACCACACACACCCGCGCGAGCGCGGGCTCGCGATCCAAGAAACCAAGAATCACCTGCAGGCCGCCGCGGACCCGCTCCCGCCACGCGAGACCGCCCAGCCCCGCGGCCGCGATCTCGCCCTCGACCGCCGCGGCGACCCCCTCGAAGATCGCCGTCAGGCACGCCTCGCGGTTCTCGAAGAGCTCGTAGAACGTGCGCCGCGAGACCCGCGCGCGCGAGGTGATCTGCTCGACCGTCATCTGCGCGTACCCGAACTCCTCGATCGCGCCGACCGCGGCCGCCAACAACCGCGAGCGCTGAATCTCATACAGCTGCCCTTGGTCCTCGCCACCCCACGCGCCCGACGCGACGGGCCGCCACTGGCCGCCCGCAGGCCGCCGCGCACCCCCGCCGGAGCGCGCCACCGAGGTCGGACGCGTACGCGCGCGAGGCACCTACACCACCCCCCAGGACCACGCCGAGGAGCCCGGCAGATGAGATGCGGAGACCCCCACCCCCGTGTGAAGGGGGCGCGGACGGCGCCGAGGCGCGGAACGACGAGGGCTAGCGGACGGCCCTAGAGCTGAAGAGAGAGAGAGAGAGAGAGAGAGAGATGCGACAGCGCCAAGCTGGCGCATCTAGCTACGCCCCCTGCTCGGGCGGCATACATCTCCGACACGTATCTCCCTTCAGAAACCACGCTAAGACAACTCCCTCATCGAACTGACCCGGCCCCTCCCCAACTTCCCCTTCGCGCTGATAGGTCGACCAACTGGGTAGACCCCGCCAGACCCTATGTTTGCCTCTGGCAACCGCCAGGACACAACTATAATAAGCACAAATGAAACCTCTTGTCAAGCCCCTAATGCGCAAGGGGCCTGCCAGGCGCCTGAGGGCGGGGATGGCCGGCTCCGCCGGCAGCGGCGTTCGCAGTGCGAGTAACGGGGGGTCGCGAGGAGTCGCGGTAGAGTTGGGGGCATGTTCGACGACGCCGTGATACAGAAGGCTGGCCGGCGCCTGTCGCAGGCCGCGCCGCCGGGAACGCGGGTGATTCTGTTCGGGTCGCACGCACGCGGCGAGGCCGGCCCGCGCAGCGATCTGGACTTCCTCGTGATCGAGCCGTCCGTCGAGGATGTGGTCAAGGAGACGTACAGGCTGCGGTGCACGCTCGATGAGCTCGACGTGTTCGCCGACGTTGTGCTCGTCACCGAGGAGGAAGCGCGGGCTTGGGGCGGCGTATACGGAACCGTGATCCACGCGGCACTGTCCGAGGGTCGTCCGCTGGCGGCGTGAGGGCTCGGGCGATCGTTGCGCAGGCCGAAGGTCGAGAGGACGACGAGGAGCTGGCCGAGGAGGATCTGCAGGCGCTGCGGGAGGCCCGGAGCGAACCGGGCATCGCTTGGTCTGAGGCCCAGGCGGAGCTGAACGCTGACTGAGCCGCGCGGATGGTGGGCGCCGCTCGAGCCGTTCGCGGGTCGAGGCAGGCGGTAGGGCACCGCGCACGCACCGCCGACGACGGGCAGGGAGGCCCGGCGCGCACCGGCCCCGGGGCCCCGCACAGACACGCGTGGACGATCCCCAAAGAACACCCGGCCACCCCGCCGCTGCGGCCGCCATCGCACGCCCCTTGACATCCTCTCGGCGGTTGTTATACTTGCTTCTGTTTCGTAAGCTTCTATGGGAGCGTAAAGATGCCAGCAAGCTCAGACAACGGAAAGTCCCGACCCAAGCCCAAAGCCCGCCCGGCCGCCGACCGATCTGAGATCGGCCAGCAGCCGGCGGACCGGCCGCTGCTGCGGCTGATCCCGCTCGACGACACGGTCGTGTTCCCCAACATGGGCATCACGCTCACCGTGGACGTCGGTGAGGACGAGCGCGTCGTGCTCGTGCCCCGCCACGAGAACGAGTTCCTCGAGGTCGGCACGATCGCCGAGGTCGAGGACCGCCTGCGGTTGCCCGGCGGCGGGCGCGCCGTGGCCCTCTCCGGCGAGCACCGCGCGCTGATCGGCGCCGCGCAGACCGGCATCGACGGCGAGCTGCGCGTCGAGATCGACGAGCGCCCCGACGAGGTCCCCACCGACGGGCGCACGCGCAACCTCGAGCGCGAGTACCGCGCGATCGTCGAGGAGATCCTCGATCTGCGCGGCGACGACGGGCGCATCGCGGCGTTCCTGCGCGCGATCGTCGAGCCCGGGCCGCTGGCGGACTCCGCCGGGTACTCGCCCAACCTGTCCTACGCGCAGAAGGTCGAGCTGCTGCGCACGCTCGACGTGACCGACCGCCTGGAGCAGGCCGTGAAGCTGCAGCGCGAGTCGCTCGCCGAGCTGCAGGTGCGCAAGCGCATCCGCGAGGACGTGCAGGACGGCGCGGAGAAGCAGCAGCGCGACTACTTCCTGCGCAAGCAGATGGAGTCGATCCGCAAGGAGCTCGGCGAGGACGAGGGCTCGGTCGCGGACGAGTACCGCACCAAGATCGAGGCCGCGGGGATGCCCGAGGAAGTACACGAGCAGGCACTCAAGGAGCTCGGGCGCCTGGAGCGCATGGGCGAGCAGACCGGCGAGTCCTCGATGATCCGTACCTACCTGGACTGGCTGATCGCGGTGCCGTGGGCCAAGCGCTCGGAGGAGCACCTCGATCCTGCGGGGGCGCGTGAGGTGCTCGACGCCGACCACGCCGGCCTGGAGGACGTCAAGGACCGCATCACCGAGTACCTCGCGGTGCGCAAGCTGCGCCAGGACCGCGGCATCGAGGCCGATCCCAAGTCCGGGGCGATCCTCACGCTGATCGGCCCCCCCGGGACCGGCAAGACCTCGATCGGCGAGTCGATCGCCCGTGCCCTCGGACGCGAGTTCGTGCGCATGTCCCTCGGCGGGGTGCGCGACGAGGCGGAGATCCGCGGGCACCGGCGCACCTACATCGGCGCGCTGCCCGGGCGCCTGGTGCGCGCGCTGCGCGACGCGGGGACGATGAACCCGGTGATCCTGCTCGACGAGGTCGACAAGGTCGGCGCGGACTGGCGCGGGGACCCCTCCGCGGCGCTGCTGGAGGTGCTCGACCCCGCGCAGAACCACTCCTTCCGCGACCACTACCTCGACGTCGAGCTCGACCTCAGCCAGGTGATGTTCATCGCCACGGCCAACGTCGCCGACACGATCCCCGGGCCGCTGCTCGACCGCATGGAGACGATCCGCTTCGACGGGTACACCTCCGAGGAGAAGCTCGCGATCGCCAAGGGCTACCTGTGGCCGCGCCAGCGCGACCGCAACGGCCTGCTCGAGGGCGAGGTCGAGATCGACGACGACCTGCTGCGGCTGGTGATCGCCGAGTACACCCGCGAGGCGGGCGTGCGCTCGCTCGAGCGCGAGCTCGGGACGCTGCTGCGCAAGACGGCCACCAAGATCGCCTCGAGCCTGCCAGTGGAGGACGGCTCGAAGGCGACCGGCGGCGCGCAGGACGGCGCCAAAGAGGCCGGTGCCGCGCAGTCGGAGGGCGCCGCCGAGCAGGAGCAGCCCACTGAGCCCACGGCGAAGAAGGCGTCCAAAAAGGCAGCCGCGCGCAAGGCACCACCGGTGAAGATCGACCTGGAGACCGTGCGCGAGGCGCTCGGGCGCCAGCGGTTCTTCCAGGAGTCCGCCTCGCGCACCGCCACCCCGGGCGTCGCCACCGGCCTGGCCGTGACCGGTACCGGCGGGGACGTGCTGTTCGTGGAGGCCACCGCGATGAAGAGCTCCGGCTCGGGCGGCGGCGGCGGGCTGGTGCTGACCGGCCAGCTCGGGGACGTGATGAAGGAGTCCGCGCGTATCGCGCTCTCCTACGTGCGCGGCCACGCCGAGGAGATCGGGATCGAGGAGTCCGCGTTCGAGGGACAGGAGTTCCACGTCCACGTGCCCGCGGGCGCGATCCCCAAGGACGGCCCCTCCGCCGGGGTCACGATGGTCACCGCGCTGGCCTCGCTGCTCAGCGGCCGGGCGGTGAAGCACACCGTGGGGATGACCGGCGAGGTCACCCTGCAGGGGCGCGTGCTGCCGATCGGCGGGCTCAAGCAGAAGGTGCTCGCCGCCCACGCGGCCGGCCTCACCGACGTGATCCTGCCGGAGCGCAACCGTGGCGACCTGGACGACATCCCGCAGGAGGTCCGCGAGCAGATGACCTTCCACCCGGTGATGACCGTCCAGGAGGTGCTCGACCGGGCGCTGGAGCCCGCGCGCGATGTCGCGCACCAGCTCTCGTAGGCGACGTCCACCCGCGATGCCCCCCACCCGCCATGCCGCCCGCCAGCTCTCGTAGGTGTCAGCCCGTTCCCGTGGAGGTCCGCCGCACGGCGGACCTCCTGGAGCGCCGCTGGCAGCTGTCGATCATCTACGCCGCGCTGACCGGCGCGCTGCGCTTCAGCGAGTTCGCCGAGGCCGTCTCCGGCATCTCCCCGCGGATGCTCTCCGAGCGTCTGCGCGACCTCGAGGCCGCGGGCCTCGTGCAGCGCACCGTGATCCCCTCCAGCCCCCCCACGGTCGAGTACCGCCTCACCGCCCGCGGCCGGCGCCTCGCGCCAGTGGTCGAAGCGATGCGGGCTTACGCCGAGGGGTAAGTCGGCTAGCCTGCAGGGCGTGTCCACTGTTGACGAGGCTGTCGCGGCCACCCAGGCGAGCGTGCCCGTAGCAGCGCGCGAGCTCACGCGCCGCTACGGCGAGGGCACTACGGCCGTGGACGCGCTGCGGAGCGTCGACCTCGACGTGCGCGAGCGCGAGCTCGTGGCCGTAATGGGGCCCTCGGGGTCGGGTAAGTCGACGTTGATGCACCTACTCGCGGGGCTCGACCGGCCGACGTCGGGCACTGTGACGATCGCCGGCACGGAGCTCGAGCCGGCTCGACGACCGGGCGCTGACGCTTCTGCGCCGGGCGCACATCGGCTTCATCTTCCAGTTCTTCAACCTGCTGCCGATGCTCGACGCCGAGGAGAACGTCGTGCTGCCGCTCTCGATCGCGGGCGAGCGGCCCGAGCAGGCGTGGGTCGAGGAGCTGCTGGGCAAGGTCGGTCTGGAGCGCCGGCGCCACCACCGTCCCTCCGAGCTCTCCGGCGGCGAGCAGCAGCGCGTGGCGATCGCGCGCGCGCTCGTCACGCGGCCGACGATTCTGCTCGCGGACGAGCCGACCGGCAACCTCGACTCCAAGACCGGCGGGGAGATCCTGCAGCTGATGCGCGACTCGGTCGACTCCTACGGGCAGACGACGGTGATGGTGACGCACGACCCGCGCGCCGCGTCGATCGCCGACCGCATCCTGTTCATCGCCGACGGGCAGATCGTCAAGCAGCTCACCGGGGCGACCCCGGGCGAGGTGCTCACCGTGATGGGCGACATCTCGGGCGAGGCGCCCGCGGCGTGATCGGCGTCGCGCTCAAAGGGCTCGCCGGGCGCAAGCTGCGCGCAGCGCTGACGGCTGTGGCGATCGTGCTCGGCGTGGCGATGATCAGCGGCACCTACATCCTCACCGACACGATCAAAGCGGCGTTCGGCACCGTGTTCACCGAAGTCTACAAGCACACCGACGTCGTCGTGACGGGCAAGAGCGCGCTCAGCAACGGCGAAGAAGAAGGGGGGCACAACGGACGGCTGGCGCCCGCGTTCTCCGAAACGCTGCTCGCCACAGTGCGCAGGGTGCCGGGCGTCGCCGAAGCGCAGGGGAGCGTGTCCGACGCCGCGCAGCTGGTGGGACGCGACGGCAAGGTGATCTCCAGCGGTGGCGCGCCGGCGCTGGCGTTCAGCGTGCACGGCCGCGGCAACCAGCGCTTCAACCCGCTGCAGCTCGTCGCGGGGCGCTGGCCCTCCGGGCCCGGTGAGATCGCGATCGACGCCAACACCGCCGAACGGCACGGCTACGCGGTGGGCGAGACGATCGGCGCGGTCGCGCGCGGCGCCGAGCAACGCTACCGGATCGCCGGCATCGCCAAGTTCGGCGGCGTGTCCTCGCTCGGCGGGGCGACGATGGCGATCTTCGACTTCCCCGTCGCCCAGCGGCTGTTTCACAAGGTGGGCGAGCTCGACTCGATCTCCGTCGCCGACCGCTCCGGCCACACCTCCGCCCAGGTCGTGCGCGAAATTCGCCCGCTGCTGCCGCCCAACGCGCGCGTGCGCACGGCCGCGGCGCAGGCGCAGAGCTCCACCGAACAGACCAACGGCTTCCTGGCAATCATCCAGGACTTCCTGCTTGCGTTCGCCGGGGTCGCGCTATTCGTCGGCAGCTTCGTGATCGCCAACACGCTGTCGATCACGATCGCGCAGCGCACGCGCGAGCTCGCGACGCTGCGGACGCTCGGCGCCACCCGCCGCCAGGTGCTGCGCTCGGTGCTGCTCGAAGCGTTCGCGATCGGGCTGCTCGCGGCCGTCGTGGGCCTGTTCCTCGGCCTCGGCCTGGCGAAGGGCCTCAACTCGCTGTTCGTCTCGTTCGGCATCGACCTGCCCCAGGCGAGCACCGTGTTCGCGACGCGCACGGTCGTCGTGTCGCTCGTGGTCGGCGTCGTGGTCACGGTGCTCGCGGCCGCCCGCCCCGCGCTGCGCGCGACGCACGTTGCACCGATCGCCGCGGTTCGCGAGGGCGCGCTGCTGCCGCCCTCGCGCTTCGCGCGGTTCGGCACGCCCGCTGCGGTGGTGACGATCGCGGTGGCGGTCGCGCTGATGCTGGTCGGTCTGCTCGTCTCCGGCCTGTCGACCGGAACGCGCCTGCTGGCGATCGGGCTGGGCGCCGCGGGCGTGTTCATCGGGGTGGCGATGGTCGCCAAGCTCCTCGTGCCGCCGCTCGCGGCCGCGCTCGGGTGGCCGGCGACCAGGATCGGCGGCACCGCCGGCAAGCTGGCGCGCGGCAACGCGATGCGCAACCCTACGCGGACGGCCTCCACCGCCTCGGCACTGATGATCGGCCTCGCGCTCGTGACGCTCGTGTCGGTGCTGGCGGCGGGCCTGAAGTCGACGTTCGAGAGCTCGGTCAACCAACTCTTCAAGGCCGACTACGCGCTCACCTCCACCAACGGCTTCTCGCCCACCTCGATCGCATCCGAAGGAGCGGTGCGCAGGGTGCCGGGCGTGCAGGTGCTCGCCGGCGTGCGCGCCGGCCGGGGCCGCGCGTTCGGCGGGGAAATCAACGTCGGCGGAGTACCGCCGGACATCAGCAGGGTGATCTACGTCAGGTGGCAGCACGGCTCCCCCGCCGTCCCCGCGGAGCTGGGCGCGAGCGGCGCGTTCGTCTCGAAGGCGTACGCCAAGGAACTGCACCTGCACGTGGGCTCGCCGATCGCCGTCGAGACCCCGACCGGGAGGGTGATGCACCTCCAGCTCCGGGGCATCTACGAACCGCCCAAAGGCGGCGCCCCGTACGGCGACGTGACGATCTCCACGCAGCGCTTCGACGCCGAATACCAGAACCCCGAAAACGTCTACACCTTCGTCAACATCGCCGGCGGCGCCACCGCCGCCAACACCGCGCGTCTGAAAGCCGCGCTGGCGGGCTTCCCCGACGCGAAGATCCAGACCGAGAGCCAGTTCAAGAGCAACCAGGAGAAGGGCATCGACACGCTGCTCAACCTCCTCTACGTGCTGCTCTCGCTGTCGATCCTCGTGAGCCTCTTCGGGATCGTCAACACGCTCGTGCTGACGGTCTTCGAGCGCACCCGCGAGCTCGGCATGCTGCGCGCGATCGGCATGACCCGCCGGCAGGTGCGCCGCATGATCCGCCACGAGAGCATCATCACCGCGCTGATCGGCGCCGCGCTGGGGATCCCCGTCGGCATCGTGCTCGCGCTGATGGTCGGGCAGGCGATCGAATACCCCGCGTTCACGATCCCGGTCGGGACGCTGGTGGTGTTCATCCTCGCCGCGATCCTCGCCGGCATCCTCGCGGCGATCTTCCCGGCGCGGCGGGCGGCGCGGCTGAACGTGCTGGCGGCGCTGCAGTACGAGTAGACCGATCGGCCTGTTCGGACACTCCGAGGCCGACGTTAGTCGATAGCGCCTTCGCATAGTGCACCAAACGTGACTCGTGCTGTCATCTAAACGCGCTCAGGACGACCCTGACCCCCGAGACCCGCGCACGTGCTGGTTACGGCTCGCCGGGCACCTTCAGGAGATCGTGGAGCATCTCCCGGAGGGCCGAGTCGCTGCCGCGATGGCTCTCGCGGGCGACGTGGACATTGCGCTCAGCATCGAGACGCGCCCAGGCGATCGGGTGGCCGGCAGTCTTGGCGATCTGGCCGAGAAAGGCGCGTTGGGCGCGACCGTTGCCCTCCCGGAAGGGGTGGGCGGCGTTGAGCTCAGCGTAGTAGTGGGCCAGCCGCTCCACGAACCGCTTGCGTCCCAGGCCACTCAGCAAGCCCTCGCGCGCGAGATCGGCCAACAGCCTCCTCAGATAAGGGTCGATGTGCTCGGGCAAGACGAACAGATCGCCACCCTTGCTGATCCGCACCGTGCGAAGCTCGCCGGCCCACGGGTACACATCGCCGAAGATGTGGCGGTGGGTCGCCTGCAAGTGAGCGAGATCGTAGCCGCCGGGGATGAAGCGTCGTTCGAGCTGCGCAATGCGAATCGCGCTGAGCGCCGCCTCCCGCTCAGCAAGGTCGGCCGCGTCGTGTATGTCGAGACGGTTGCGCAGGACATCGGTGGCGGGTAAACGTAAGGATCGTCGGCCATTGCCGCGAACGTACCCGATCAGTACGTCGGAACCCCTACGCCCGCACTGGCGCGAGCAGCTCGATCAAGCGACTCGCCGGCACCGATCCGCCGGGCCGCGTCGTCAAGCTGCGCGTCGCCGAGCTCGCCGCACGCCCACCGATCCAGAAGTGCCTGGGCAACACCCGGATCGAGACCCTCAGCCCGTACTGAGGCGAGCGCGTTTTCGGCTGCCTGCCTGCGCGTGGTCATACATGCATTCTAGACGCGACAGCCACGGCCTCCGTTGCTGACCACGACCGGGCAGCACGAGAGCGACCAAAACCAGCGGCCTGGTTCGACTAGCGACCAGTAGTCGGGGCGGCCGGATTCGAACCGGCGATCCCCGCGCCCCAAACGCGGTGCGATACCAGGCTTCGCCACGCCCCGGACCTCTAGTAAGTCTACTACCACTCGCTTCGTAGTCGGTCCATCCAGGCCTGCAGCCGGGCTCGGAGTAGCGTGTCGTGGACGAAGACCTTCAGGACACCGTGCTGAGAGCGCCAGCAACGACCCTTCAGTTGATTGCTGTTCGACTTACGTTGCAGCCGAATCGTGCTCGGGTCGATCCCCAGGGTACCGCCCCAGAATGTGCACAACGCCTCCAGATCTTGGTCGGCGTGGTACTGGATCGAGAACAGCGGCGGCTTGTCCGTCAGGCGACGCATCCACCGAGTCGCCAGTTGAATCATGATTGGGTCCGAGTTGCACAGAGAGACCTCGTTGCGCCTCCGCTTGTAGCCCTCCGCGATGTACAGGCACACGAAGTCGCGGAACGTCGGATCGGCCACAAGCCCGTCGAACTCGCCGAGTCCCCGTCTGTAGGCCTCTTCGCGAAGAAGCCGGTACTTTCGCTGCATCGCGCGAGTTCCCTTGCGGCGAGCCGTCTCTGGCCATACACCGCCAGCCCCTGAGCGGGGGATCGGTAGATCCCTCACCCAGTAGTAGATCGTGCTCCTGGACAAAGCAAGTCGCTCGGCAAGCTGATCGATCGTGAACTGGCGCTCGACTCGCATCGAGCGCGCCTTCTCTCGCAGATAGGTGGCGTGAGCCATTACGAACATATGTTCCCAACCGCTGCGGACGGATGTCTGCCCTTCGAGTGTCCACCGCGCCGTTCCCAACCAGGACACCCACTCGCGCACGAGCGCTGCTAGGGTCCCGCCCCGCTATGGCTGACGTTCAACCTCTGCGCGCGCTGCACTACGACCTCTCCGTCGTGGGGGCCCTCGCGGACGTGGTGGCGCAGCCGTATGACGTGATCGACGCCGGGCAGCGCGCCGCGCTGATCGCGCGCTCCCCGTTCAACGTGGTCGCGGTGGATCTCCCCCGGGCGCCCACCGCCGGCAAGGGCGGCGCCGGCAAGGGCGGCGCCGACGGGCAGGAGAGCGCCCCGGGTGAGCGCGCCGATCCCTACCGGGCCGCCGGCGAACTGTTCGAGAGCTGGCAGCTGCAGGGCGCCGTCGTGCGTGACTCGGAGCCTGCGATCTGGGCGCATACGCAGCGGTATGCGGGTCCTGATGGGGTTGTGCAGACCCGGCGCGGGTTCTTCTGTCGGGTGCGGATTGAGGAGTACGGGCCGGGGCGGGTACGCCCGCACGAGCGTACGCATCCAGGTCCGAAGGAGGACCGCTTGCGCTTGACGCGGGCTACGCGCGCGAACATGTCGCCGATCTTCTCGCTCTACTCCGACCCCTCGGGCGCCGCCTGGGAGGCGCTGGAGTCGGCCACCGCGCAGGCTCCCTGGGGCGAGGCGACCGATGCGCAGGGCACCGTCCACCGTCTGTGGCGGGTCGCAGATGAGCGGGTGATCGCTGCGGTGCAAGGGGCCGCACGCGACTCCGAGCTGCTGATCGCCGACGGGCACCACCGCTACGAGACCGCACGCGCCTACGCCGAGGAGGTGGGCGGCGAGGGCGAGCACCGCTATGTGCTGATGTGCCTGGTCGCGCTGGAGGACCCGGGGCTCACCGTGTTCCCTACGCACCGCCTCGTGCGGGGCCTCGACGCCGCGCGCCGCGAGGCACTCGAGGCGGTGCTGCGCCGGGACTTCGAGGTCGCGGAGGTGCCGGCGGAGGAGCTCGCGCCGCAGCCGGGGGCGGGGTTGCTCGAGCTCGGCTACATCGACTCCCACTCCAGGCGCCCGCTGCGCCTGACGCTGAAGGACCAGGCGATCGCCGATGCCGCCCTACCGGGTTACTCGGAGGCCTACCGGCGCCTGGACACGGGGGTGCTCGAGGCGCTGCTGCTGAAGGGCGCGCTGGGGCTCTCAGACGAGGACATCTCCCACCTGCGCGACTTCCGCTACGCCCGCGACGCCGGCGAGGCGCTCGAGCTGGTGCAGGGGGGCGAGTACGACGTCGCCTTCCTGATGCGCCCCACCCCGGTGGCGCAGGTCAGAGACGTGGCGGCCGCCGGCGAGAACATGCCGCCGAAGTCCACCTTCTTCTTTCCCAAGCTGCTCACGGGGCTGCTGTTCAACCCTCTGTAGCCCCTCGCCCGGCCTGACGGACGGACGGACGGACGGCCGGGGTCCCCGTGGGGGAGGCGAGGAGGTGGGGTGCGACCCGCTTGGCAAACGGCCTTACACAACTACCATCTGTATCAGGGGGAGTAGGGGTGGCACAAGAGCAGGTGAGATCGGCAGATCGGATCGGAGGCGCAGAACCATGAAGGCGACAGCGAAGCGCAACGACGGAACGTTCAAGCACACCCTGCGGGTGCGCGAGCACCAGCTCACGGTCGACGAGAGCGTGGAGGCAGGCGGCGAGGATGCCGGCCCCGACCCCCAGGAGCTGCTGGCGGCGAGCCTGGCCTCGTGCACGGCGATCACGATGGAGATGTACGCGGAGCGCAAGGGCTGGGAGATCGGGGAGGTGGAGGTCGAGGTGCAGTACAGCCCGGCCGAGCGGGGCTGCCCGACGAAGTTCGAGCTCGTGCTGCGGCTCCCCGAGGAGATGCCCGCGGAGCAGGTGGAGCGCATGCGGGTGATCGCCGCGAAGTGCCCCGTGCACCGCACGCTCGACGGCGAGGTCATGTTCGAGGAACGCCTCGAGCGGGTCGCCCCGCTGGCGGCGTCGGGACCGCGCGTTTGATGAGCGCCCGTCTGCGACCCGCACGCCCGTCCTCCAGCCCACCGCGGCCGACCTCCTGAGCGCCCTGGGCGAGACTTCGGAGCAGATCTCCGCGGCCGTGCTCGTGCCGCTGTTCCTCGACGCGGACGACGAGCCCCACGCGGTCCTCACGCGCCGTCGCGCCGACCTGCGCCGCCACGCGGGGGAGATCTCCTTCCCCGGCGGGCGGCGGGACCCGGAGGACTCCGACCTGCGCGAGACCGCGCTGCGTGAGGCGGAGGAGGAGATCGGCCTGGCACGCGCGGAGGTCAGCGTGCGCGGGGAGCTGCCGCCCGTCTCGACGTTCGTCACCGGCTACCTGATCCACCCCTTCGTGGGGCTGATCCCCCCGGGGCGGCGCTGGCGGGCCTCCCCCGGCGAGGTGGACGCGGTGCTCGAGCTCCCGCTGGGTGCCCTGCGGGAGGGCCGGACACGAACGCGCATGGAGCGCCGCGGGGTCTCGTTTGAGACCGACGCTTACATAGTTGGTGACCACCTTATTTGGGGCGCCACGGCGCGCATCCTGGACGACCTCTACGAGCACCTGGACCGCTTCCTGACGAACGCTCCCCAGGACCCCACCGCGACCGTCGGGGATTGACCTACTCGAGCAGCAAGGCCAGCGCCGCGCGCGCCTGCGTCAGCCACTGCGGGACGTCCGCCGGGTCGGCGCGCAGGATGGCGAGGGGGATCGAGCTCTTGCGCGCGACCTCGCGGACGATCCGCTCTCCCTGGGCGAGCGCGTCGGCGGGCACCGAAGAGCCGGCCGCCTCGTAGAGCAGGCCGCGCACGGTGGTGTCCACCACGTGCCCCACGAACGCGCGCAGGCGGGCGCCGTGCAGGGCGCGCAGCTGCTCCTCGGGGCCGGTGGCGGTGCCGAGCAGCCAGCAGGCGATCGTGACGCCCTCGAGCGCTCCGCGCAGCGTGCCGAGGCGGTCGGGGTCGCCGATCCAGCACTCCGCGCCGGCCGCCTCGATCGGGCCTCGGCGGGCCTCGGCGCGGGTCACGACGCGTGTGGCGTGCCCCTGTTGTTGGGCGTCCCGGGCCAACTGCAGGCCGCGGCAGCCGCCCCCCACGATCAGTAGTCGCGCCACTGCGCGAAGCGTACTCGGGTGGGGGCCGGGCTCATCCCGACCCCCACCACACCACCGGCACAGAGCGGCTCGTCGTGCCGGGGCTTGCTCGAGCGCCACCGGAGAGGTATGGGTAGCGGCGCTCGAACAAGCCCCGGCAGTGCCGGTACTCCGCCGTCCTTGGCTCCTGCTTCTGCCTGTCCCTCGGCACTCTCTGTGTGCCGCGCTCCAAATGAAAACACAAAAGTCCGTGCTTGTCAAGGAGGATATGTCAAATCCAGTTTTTTTGGTGCGGCGGCGCCCGCGACGCCATCGTCTCCCCGCGCTCGAATACCATCCGGCGTCGATGACCGGCCGCCCGCTCAACCCACGATGACCAGCCCTCCCCCCCAGCCCGAGCCCACCGGCGCGCGCGGGACCGGCGCGGCCGCGCCGGGCGCCGACGTCGTGACCATGGACAAGATCGTGGCGCTGTGCAAGCGCCGCGGCTTCATCTTCCCCTCCTCGGAGATCTACGGAGGGGTGGGCTCGACCTACGACTTCGGCCACTACGGGGTGCTCTTGAAGGGCAACGTCAAGGCTGCGTGGTGGCGCGCGATGCTCTCCGAGCGCGACGACATCGTGGCGCTCGACTCGGCGATCCTGCAGCACCCGCGGGTGTGGGAGGCCTCGGGGCACCTCGCGGGCTTCACCGACCCGCTGGTGGACTGCCGCACCTGCGGGCAGCGCTTTCGCGCCGACCACCTGGGGGACCTGGCGTGCGGGCGCAAACCGTCCAAGCACCCTGGGGAGACGGAGGAGTGCTCACTGACCGACGCGCGGGACTTCAACCTGATGTTCGAGACCACCATCGGGCCCGTCAAGGAGTCGGGCGCGACCGCCTACCTGCGCCCCGAGACCGCGCAGGGGATCTTCATCAACTTCAAGAACGTCCTGCAGTTCTCGCGCAAGCGGCCGCCGTTCGGGATCGCCCAGATCGGCAAGTCCTTCCGCAACGAGATCACCCCGGGCAACTTCATCTTCCGCACGCGCGAGTTCGAGCAGATGGAGATGGAGTTCTTCGTGCCCCCCGCGGAAGCGCAGCGGTGGTTCGAGCACTGGCTCGGCGAGCGCCTGCGGTGGTACACCGAGCTCGGCCTGCACCCCGACCACCTGCGCCTGCGCGCGCACGACCCCGACGAGCTCTCGCACTACTCCTCGGGGACCTCCGACGTGGAGTACCTGTTCCCGTCCACCGCCCCTGGCGGCGGAGCCCGCTGGTCGGAGCTCGAGGGGATCGCCAACCGCGGGGACTTCGACCTGACCCAGCACGCCCAGTTCTCCGGGGAGAAGCTCGAGTACTTCGACCAGGCCACCGGCGAGCGCTACGTGCCGCACGTGATCGAGCCGGCCGCGGGGGCCGACCGGGCGACGCTGGCGTTCATGGTGGACGCCTACGACGAGGAAGTCGTCGCGCGCGAGGGCGCCGGCGAGGGCGAGCGCCGCACCGTGCTGCGCCTGCACCCGCGCCTGGCGCCGGTGAAGGTGGCGGTACTGCCGCTCGTCAACAAGGACGGCCAGCCGGAGCTCGCACGGAACGTCTACCGCGCGGTGCGCGAGCTGGTGCAGGCCGAGTACGACGACGGCGGGGCGATCGGCAAGCGCTACCGCCGCCAGGACGAGATCGGCACGCCGTTCTGCGTGACCGTCGACCACGAGAGCCTGCAGGACGGCACCGTCACGGTGCGCGACCGCGACTCGCTGACGCAGGAGCGCCTGCCCGTGGAGGGTCTCGCGCAGGAGCTTCAGCGGCGGGTGCTCGCGCCGTGGACGACGCCCAAGCTGGCGGGTTGACGGTGGGGCATTTGGTGCGCATCCGCGCGGCCCTGCACCTCGACCAGGCGGGCGGGGGCAGGGCTTCCGTGCCCCGCCGCCACGGCAGCAGCGGCCGACGAGCGGCAAACTACCCCGCGAAACTGCCTGGCAGATCGCAAAAAGGAGCGACATGGACTTTGACCTGACCGACGAGCAGCGCCTGATCCGCGACACCGCGCGCGAGTTCACCGACCGGGAGATCGTCGAGCGCACGCGCGAAAACGCCCGCAACCACCACTTCGACACAGACCTCGTCAAGAAGGTCGCCGCGCAGGGCTACCTCGGCGCGATCGTCCCCCCCGAGTACGGCGGCGCCGGCCTCGACTACTTCAGCTACGGCCTCGTCGTCGAGGAGATCGGCCGCGGCGACTCCGCGATCCGCACGGTGATCTCGGTCCAGACCTCGCTCGTGTGCTCTGGCATCGTCAAGTTCGGCACCGAGGCCCAGAAGCACAAGTACCTGCCGCGGCTATGCTCGGGCGAGTGGCTCGGGTGCTTCGGGCTGACCGAGCCGGACACGGGCTCGGACGCGGCCAACCAGAAGACGCGCGCGCACAGGACCGACTCCGGCTGGGTGCTCAACGGCGCGAAGATGTGGATCTCGATGGGCAACTACGCGAAGGTCGCGATGATCTTCGCCCAGACCGACCCGGCGCTCGGACACAAGGGCATCGCGTGCTTCCTCGTCGACACCGACCAGCCCGGCTACTCCGCGCAGACGATCGAGCACAAGATGGGCCTGCACGCCTCCGACACGGCCTCGATCTCACTCGAAGACGTCGAGGTCGCAGACGAGGACATGCTCGGCGAGGTCGGCGACGGCTTCAAAATCGCGATGTCGAACCTCGACTCCGGGCGCTACTCCGTCGCCGCCGGCTGCGTCGGGATCTGCCGCGGCTGCGTCGAGGCGTCGGTCGCCTACGCCAAGGAGCGCGAGCAGTTCGGCAAACCGATCGCCTCCTTCCAGCTCGTCCAGGCGATGATCGCCGACATGGTCCTGAAGACCGACGCCTCGCGGATGCTCGTCTGGCGCGCCGGCTGGCTCAAGGACCAGGGCCGGCCGAACACCCTGGAGACCTCGATCGCCAAGCTCCACGCGACCGAGGCCTCCCTGGAGTGCGCGAACCTCGCGATCCAGATCCACGGCGGCGCCGGCTACGTCGACGACCACCCCGTCGAGCGCTACTTCCGTGACGCGCGCGTCACGACCCTCTACGAGGGCACCTCGCAGATCCAGAAACTGATCATCGGGCGTGCGATGACCGGCGTCAACGCGCTGGTGCCCTCGTGACGAGCCCGCGTGGAGGTCTCGGTGGGCTGGTTCTCGCAGCCGCGCTTCGGCGGGACAGTTGTTCGGGGCGTGGGCCGATGCTCGCAGCCGCGCCTCGGCAGGCTCGGCGCTCGGAGCGTGGGCCGTGGCCGGAGCCCCGACCGTCGCCGCCGGGTAGGAAGCCCGGCGCGCCCGCGCCAGGTGCCGTGCCGACACACGTGGACGATCCCCGATGAACACTGCTGCACGTCCCGCGCGTGTAATCGGCGTGCTGGGAGCCGGCACGATGGGCTCTGGCATCGCGCAGCTCGCCTGCCGTTCCGGCGCGCGCACGCTGCTGCACGACCCCTTCCCCGAGGCGCTCTCCCGGGGGGCCGAGCGTGCGTGGGGGGGTCTCGAGAAGGAAGCGGCGCGGGGGCGGCTCACGGCGGATGAGGCCCGTGCGGCCGCCGCTCGGCTGGAGGTGGCCGCGGACCTGGAGGCGTTCGCGCCGTGCGAGCTGGTGATCGAGGCCGCGCCGGAGCTGCCCGAGCTCAAGCGCGAGCTCTACGGTCGGCTCTCGGCCATCGTCTCCGCCGAGTGCGTGCTCGCCACCAACACCTCCTCGCTGCCGGTCACCGGGATCGCCGCGGGGGCGAACGGCCCCGAGCGGGTCGTCGGGATGCACTTCTTCAACCCCGCCCCGCTGATGGCGCTCGTCGAGGTGATCGCCGGCCTGCGCTCCTCCGCAGCCGCGCTCGCGCTCGCCGACGCCACGGGCCTTGCGATGGGCAAGACCGTGATCCGCGCCACCGACGGCCCCGGGTTCCTCGTCAACCGCTGCAACCGCCCCTTCGGCCTGGAGGCCCTGCGGCTGCTGGGCGAGCGGGTCGCGGACCACGAGACGATCGACCGCATCGTGCGCCTCGGGGGCGGCTTTCGCATGGGGCCCTTCGAGCTCTCCGACCTCGTCGGCGTGGACACCGGCTTCGACGTCGCGCGCTCCTTCTACGAGCTCTCCTTCGGCGAGCCCCGCTGGCGGCCCTCCCCGATCCAGGCGCTCCGCGTCGCCGCTGGGCTGCACGGGCGCAAGACCGGGCGCGGCTGGTACGACTACTCGGGCGCCGGCCCCCACCGGCCCGCCGACCCCGAGCCGCCCCCGCGCGACGGCGACGCCCGAGTGCAGGGCTCCGGCCCCGTGGCGGACGCTCTGCGCGAGCTCGCGCGGGGCGACTCCGGGCCGGAGGTTCTCGTCGAGGGGCTTGGCGGCACCGTGGACGGCGAGCCCTTCTACGCGCTCGTCCCGCTCGCGCTCGTGGAGGTCACCGGGGAGGCGGGCGCCCGGGCCTTCGCTGGGCTCGGCCTGCACACCGCGCGCGTGGCGCCCTCCGCCGTTGGGGTGCTCCCCCGCATCATCTGCCAGGTCATCAACGAGTGCGCGTTCGCTTTGGGCGAAGGCGTTGGCTCCGCGCAGGACATCGACGCGGGCATGACGCTCGGCATGAACTACCCCCGCGGGCCGCTCGCGTGGGCGGACCTGCTCGGCCGGGAGCTTGTGGTGGCGACGCTTGGCGCTCTGTGGGAGGAGTACCGCGAGGAGCGCTACCGCCTGGCCCCTGTGCTGCGCAGGCCGGCGCCGTAGGGCCAGGAGCCCCTTGGCCGATGCGGCCACCTGCCGAGCGGGCTATCCTTTTGTCATGGCCACCGTCGTGCTCGACCCGTACGCCTACGAGATCGATGCGCTCAAGGAGCGTCGGCGGGTCTCCGGTCTTGACCGTCTCGACGAGGTCTGGGAGGGTGTTCTGCACATGGTTCCCGCTCCAGACTACGGGCACGCGCGCTTGGGCCAGCAGCTGGCCGAGATCCTTGGCCCGCTCGCGCGCGACGCCGGTCTGGAAGCGGCGATGGGCGAGTTCAACCTTGGCGACTCCATCGACGACTTCCGCGTCCCCGACGGCGGCCTGCACCGTCCCGGCACCGAGGGCGTCTGGCTGCACACCGCCGCGCTCGTCGTCGAGATCGTCTCGCCCGGCGACGAGACCTGGCAGAAGCTCCCCTTCTACGCCGCCCACGCTGTCGACGAGGTGCTGATCCTTGACTCAGAGGAGCGCGCTGTTCACTGGCTCGGGCTCACCGGCGGCGAGTACCGCCCGCTCGAGCGCAGCGGCCTGATCGACCTCGGCGCCGCCGCTCTGGCCGACCGGCTCGACTGGCCGCGCTGAGCTCCGCGGCGGCGCCTGAGGGCGCGCGTTGAGCTGCGCCAACAAGCGCTTGGAGCACCAACGGCTTGTAAGGCTTGCCGGCCACGGTTGCGGCGGTTACACGCCAGCTCGAGTTACGGAAAACGATCCGAGCGCGGCGGCGCGAAGGCCAGAGGCGACAGGGTTCTCTGGCGTGTCGGGCCGGGGCTACTCGCTCGCCGTCGCCGGCGCCCACTGCGCTTCGGCTGGATCGCCTATGGGCATCCCCGCGGGGACCGGGACCTGGGGGGTGTCGCGGATGTACCACTCCGCGTCCAGCGCCGCCTGGCAGCCGGAGCCGGCGGCGGTGACGGCCTGGCGGTAGGTGTGGTCGACGAGGTCGCCCGCGGCGAACACCCCGGGGCGGTTGGTGCGCGTGGAGCGGCCCTCGGTGACCACGTAGCCGTTCTCGTCCACCTCGACCTGCCCTCGCACGAGCTCGGACTGGGGCTCGTGGCCGATCGCGATGAACGCGCCGCTGATCTCCAGCGTGCGCTCCTCGCCGGTGTCGGCGTGGACGAGCACCGTGTGGCCGAGGGCCCCGTTCTCGCCGGCCTGGAGCGACTTGACGGTGTAAGGGGTGAGCAGCTCGATGTTCTCCCGCTCGCGGGCGCGCTCGAGCATGATCTTCGATGCGCGCCACTCGTCGCGGCGGTGCACGACGGCGACGCTCGACGCGAACTTCGAGAGGAAGATCGCCTCCTCCATCGCGCTGTCCCCGCCGCCCACGATCAGCGTGGGGGCGCCCTTGAAGAAGGCGGCGTCGCACGTGGCGCAGTAGCTGACCCCGCGGCCCCCGAGCTCCTCCTCGCCGGGCACCCCGAGCCGCTTGTGCTCGGCGCCCATCGCGAGGATCACGGTGCGCGCGCGGTGCTCGGTGTCGCCGACCCACACGCTGTGCACGCCGGGGTGGGCGGGATCCGATCCGTCCGCGAGCTGCACGCGCTCGGCCTGGTCGGTCTCCAGGCGCGCCCCGAAGCGCTCGGCCTGGGTGCGCATCGTGGTCATCAACTCGGGGCCCTGGATGCCCTCGGGGAAGCCGGGGTAGTTCTCCACCTCGGTGGTCTGCTGCAGCAGCCCGCCCCACGCGTACCCCTCGATCACGAGCGGTTTCAGGTTGGCGCGGGCGGTGTACAGCGCAGCGGTGTACCCCGCGGGGCCGCTGCCGACGATGATGGTGTTCTCGATGTCAGCCATCTCTGCTTGCATCCCCTTTCACGCTTGACCGGCGAAGCACCAGCCTACCGGGCCGCATTACTTTACTTTGTATAGTATACCGCAGGTGCCCGGGCGATGACGAACTCTGGCGCCAAGAGCCCTCCGCGGGCGAGGACCAGTGACTGAAGAATCCGCGAGATCCGTCCGTTGCCGTCACGGAAGGGGTGCACCGAGACGAGCTGCAGATGAGCCATCGCGGCGCGCACAACGAGATGCACGTCGGGGTCTTCGAGATCGAGCTACTCGACGATCTCGCCCATGAGCCCGGGGACATCGTCGGCCGGAGGACCGACGTAGGCGGACGCGCCGCCGCGCGGGTTGGTCACCTCGATGTCACCGCGACGGTACCGGCCCGGGTCTTTGTCCTTCTGGAACCAGCAGGCGTCGAAATGCAGGTCGAGCACGACGCGATCGAGCCAGCGGAACACGGGATCGTCGGACATCACAGCACGAAGGGCTCGCGGCGCATAGATTGCCGCCTGCGCAGCGGTGACGCCAGCCCCTACGGCAAACAACACGCCCAAGACAGTGGCGCCAACCAGGAGCAGCAAAGCGGCGCGTTTGGAGGAGTTCGTCGCGGAGGTCGTGGCTGGGTCGATGGATCACCCTGTGCAGCGCGAGAACGCGCAGCGGTACGTGCGGGGGTTGCTTGCGGCGGGTCAGCGCAAGTCGCTTGAGCCGTTGGTGGCGCGGCTTGCGGGAGAGGGTTGGCCCGACCCCCTGAGCTCGGCCCACGGGACGATCGACACCATGTCAGCGCCGGGGGTCGAGCCGCGCGATGGCCTTACCGATTTCCCCGGCTTCTACCAGATAGATCCGGTGTTTCTGGATGGGATACCGGTAGAAGTTGCGGCCCACGAAGTTCTTCATCGGGCCGCCGGTCCTGCCGATGCGGAAGGAGGGGGTGACGTGGAGTCCGAGGGCTTTGGCCCTCTGGTCTTCCGCAGTCGTCTGTTCTTCGCGGCGGCCGGTGTGGCGGGCGGCGTGCCACTGCGCGATGTCGAGCCCGGGGACCTGGCGCGCAATGTTGTCGAGGTAGCCTTCTGTGACGTAGCGCGTGCGCTCTTTGCCCTGCTCGTGGTAGAAGACGCCGATGAAGTTCCACAGCTTGCCCTGGGCGCCGGCGGCGAGCGCGGCGGTTTGCTGTTTGACGAAGATCGCCGGCCAGTAGGTGTTGGTCTTGTAGGAGTGGTACTGGAGCTCAAGGTCTCCGGTGCGTACGTAGTCGTCGACGATCGCCGGGAAGTAGACTCGGAACCATCCCCGGGAGTCGGGGTCCTCCAGGTCGGCGAAGACTTCGAGGGTGACCGGCGCGGTGCGCTTGCCGAGCGTGTTCCCCTGCTGGGGTATGCCGGCCAGAAACGCGTCGACTTCATGACCGATCCGGTGTTCGGACGCGGCCTTGCTGCTCGTGTGGTCGGCCAGGCCGAGTGTCGCAAGGATCGCTGCGGCGACCAGCCCGCCCGTGATACCGAGCCCCCAGCGCGTCCTGCGCGAGAGGCGCGCGGGGCGTCTCGTGGCCTGCACTACCGCGCGTTCCCTGACGGCTCTGGGCGGGGTTTTCCTTCGGCGTCCCACGGCCATCGGAGTGTCGCAGCACCCGGCCGCGTGGTCAAATAGTCGGAGACGTTCGGAGTCTGGTGCGCCACCGGATCGGTCTGGAGGACTGGGACAGTTGCGCGGGGGCGATGGGATACGGCGTGTCGGAAACACCACGAGGCGACTGGCTGCAGGTCGAAATCTGGCTCTGGGATTGGGAATGCCCGACGTTGAGCGGCGGGCGGGCAGACGCCCCTGGTTGCGCGGGCGCGGGAGCGGTAGCGTGCTGAGCATGAATGACGTTGGCCGATTAGCTTCGCGTGGAGCGCGCTCGCCGGGGGCGCTCATGCTCCCCCCCGGGTGGCGACTGGAGTTGCGCGCGCTCGTGTTGGGGGCTCTGGCGGTCGCCGGCGCCCTGGCGGTCCTCGCGGTCTCGGCCGTGGCATGTGAAGGGGTTGGTGGGCCGCCTTCGTCGCCGCCTGAAGGCGAAAAGACATGCAACGCAAGTTCGCCGAATCTCCAGTACGAATGCATCGGTAAACCGGTCAATAACGCGACTGGCGTCGAGACTGAGGAACAGGCCGACATTCAGGTCGGGGGCCGTGGCCCGGGTTTGCGTCTCACGCGCTCCTACGATTCGTTGGCCGCCGCGGAAGCTAAAGAAGCTGGCCCATTCGGCTTTGGTTGGAGCGCCCCGTACAACGCGAGTCTTGAAGTGAGCGGCGAAAAGGTGATTATCCATCAGGATGACGGCAGCGCAATCGAATTCTTCAAATCGGGGACGGAATATACGCAGGGCGGCTGGGACGAGGCGCGACTGGTCAAAGAAGGCACGAGCTACGTCTACACGCTGCCCGACCAGAGCAAACTGGAATTCAACAGCGAAGGCAAGCTGGTCAAGGAAACGGACCGCAAGGGGAACTCGAACACGCTGACCTACAAAGAAGGCAAGCTCGAAAAGGTCGAAGACGGCGACAAACGCACGCTGACGTTCAAATACAACGGCGAAGGGTTGGTGGAAAGCGTAACCGACCCGATGAAACATGTCGTGAGCTACACATACGTCGAAAAACAGCTTGCGTCGGTGACGATCGAAGGCAAAGTGCGCTGGAAATTCGAATACGCATCACCGCACCTGTTGACCAAGGTAACAGATGGGCGCGAACACTCGACGACGCTCAAATACGACGCCTCGCACCGCGTGACCGAAGAGACGCAGGCGGGGCACACCCGTAAATGGGAATACAAAACGAACGAAACCAAGATCACCGAACCGAACGGGGCGGAAACGCTGGAGACGTTCAACTCCGCTGGAGAGCCAACGAAAGTCACGCGCGCGAAAGGCGTCACCGGGGTCGAAACGACGACAGAATACGAATACAACGCGACGACCTTCGCGCGTACGAAGACGATCGACGGCAACAAACACGAAACCACGTACGGGTACGACGAAGAAGGCAACAAGACCAGCGAAAAAGACCCGAACGGCGACGAAACGAAATGGGAATACGACAAAAAACACGACATCATCAAGGAAACGACGCCTGAAGGCGAGACGACCACGACCAAACTCACCAGCGGCGGCGAACCGGAAGTCGTCGAACGCCCGATCGGCACGGAAACGCAGAAGACGGAATACCTGTACACCGAAAAAGAAGTGCTAACCGGCGTGGTCAACCCGCTGAAACACACGACGAAATACAAGTACGACGCCGCTGGTGACAAGGAAGTCGAAACCGACCCGGAAAGCAACGAACGTAAGTGGAAATACAACGAAGACTCGCAGGTGACCGAAGAAATCAGCCCGCGTAAATTCACGACCAAAACAGAAAGAGACGAACAGGGCCGTCCGACGAAGATCGAAGACCCGCTGAAACACACCACCGAATATAAATACGACGGTAACGGGAACGTCGAAAGCGAAACCGACGGCAACCTACACACCACCACCTACGTCTACAACGAAGAAAACCTGCCGACCGAAGTCAAAGAAGCCAACGGGGACACCACCAAAACGGAATACGACAGCGAAGGCAAGATGACCGTCCACACCGACGGCAATGGCCACAAATGGGAATACGTGCGCAACAAGTTGGAGCAGGTCACCGAAGAAAAGAACCCGCTTGCCAAGATCTGGAAGAAGAAATACGACAAAGCGGGCAACCTGGAATCCCTGGAAGACCCCGAAAAACATACCACCGAATACAAAAACGACCCCGGCAACCGGCTCGAAGCGATCAAATACTCCACCGGCAAACCGTCGGAAGTCAAATACGAATACAACAAAGACAGCAAGGTCATCAAAATGACCGACGGGACCGGGACGACCAAAAACACCTACGACAAACTGGACCGGCTCACGGAAGCCGAAAGCGGCGCGAAAAAGATCGTCAAATACGAATACAACCTTACCAACGAGCCGACTACCATCACCTACCCCGATACAGAAAAAGTCACTCGTTCATACGACAAAGACAACCGCCTGGAAAAGGTCAAGGACTGGAAATCGAACGAAACGACCTTCGCTTACAACGCCGACTCCCAGCTCGAAAAGACGACCTTTCCCACTAGCCCCGCCGACAAGGACAAGTACACCTACAACGAAGCGGACCAGCTGACCGAAGTCGAAATGGACCGCGAAACCGAAAAGATCGCCACACTCGTCTACGAACGCGACAAAGACGGCCAGGTCAAGAAGACGACAAGCACCGGGCTGCCCGGCGAAGCGACGATCGAAGACGCCTACGACGAAAGCAACCGCCTCACCGAAGACAGCAAACTCAAATACGAATACGACAAAGCCAACAACCCGACCAAGATCGAAGGCAAAGGCACCTACAGCTACAACGAAGCCGACCAGATCAAAGAAGGCCCCGAAGTCAAATACGCCTACAACGAAGACGGCCAGCGCACCGAAGCCGCGCCCACCAAAGGCCCCGCGACCACCTACGGCTACGACCAGGCCGGCAACCTCACCCGCGTCAAACGGGCTGAAGCGACCGAAAAACCCAAAATCGAAGACACCTTCACCTACGACGGCAGCAACCTCCGCCAGAGCCAGACCATCAACGGCACCACGACCAACCTCACGTGGGACACCGCCGAAGGACTCCCGATCGTCCTCGAAGACGAAGCCAACAACTACATCTACGGGCCTGAAAACCTCCCTATCGAGCAGATCTCCTCCGGCGGCACGGTGCTCTACTACCACCACGACCAGCAGGGGTCCACACGGCTGCTCACCAACACCAGCGGCACCACAGAAGCCTCCTACACCTACAACCCCTACGGCACACTCAACGCCGCTGAAGGCAAAACCGAAGCCACCCCGCTTCTCTACGACGGCCAGTACACTACCAACATCAAAAGCAGCGCCGAACTTATCTACCTACGGGCGCGTACATACAACCCTGCTACCGCACAGTTCTTGTCGATTGATCCCGTACTCAAAACGACAGGGGAACCATACACCTACACCCGCGACAATCCGATCAACGCAAGTGATCCATCTGGAGCGTGTCAGGGACCGCCAGGCAACCCCCCGTCGCCGCGCTACTGTACCTACCAGCACCTGAACTTCTTCACCTTTGGGGGTCTATTCGGTCTTCAGCGTATCAACGGACCGACCCAGAACAGGGCGCGAACTGCGACGGCTGGTTTTTTTCAGATTGGGGCTGGGACTTGGCGGCCGGATCCCAATCGGCCGGGCTGGCTGTACCGACGTATTGGAGGGATCGGGTTCATCGGAGCGCCAGGGAACAGCCCAGTAATGAACTTCGAAGGTTGGGAATGGGCAGAAGCAGCGCCCAGACCTGTGGCTCCAGGGCAGCCGTGCCCACCCTTCGCATACCCATGATCCGTCCTGACACATCACGAATCCCGAGAGGCCTGCACCGGCCGGCCGCTCAGCGTACCCAGGATTCATCCCGCCGGGCGCGAAGCTCGCCGCCAGCGCCGGACGACGCAAGACCCGCCCAGAGCCGTGCGTGAACCCGTGCCACGAGCAGCTCGAGGGAGAGCGCGGGGAACGCTCCCAGGACGGCCTCCACGAACGCCCGCAGTGCGCGCGATGCTCTGGGGTGGCCCTGTGCACTCCGTGCAGCAGTCTCTGATGCTGTGATCGCCGCGATCGCAACCTCATCGTCTGCCCCGAGGCGATCCTCCAAGCGGCGCCGACCGCGCCGCCGCGCATGCGCGGCGTCGGGACCGGCCACATGTGGCCGGTCCAGGCAGGGCCACACGTGGCCCTGCCTGGACAGTGCATGCACTGTCCGGCCGCCCGGCACATGTGCCGGGCGGGGTCGGGCCACATGCGGCCCGACCATCGATCTACCCGCCCCACACCCCCGCGACGGGCATCGCCCACAGCCGGTCCCCGAACGGCAGCGTCTCGACGCCGGTGTGCACGACCACCCCGGCGCGGAAGCGGTCACCGAGGCTGTCGCGCAGCCGGCGCAGCCCGCTGAAGTTGCGCTCGCGGACGGTGGCGCCGAGCTTCGCCTCGATCCCGGCGACCGCTCCGTCGCGGGCCTCGACAACGAGGTCCACCTCGCGTCCGCCTGCTGTGCGGAAGTGGTGTAGAGCGACATCCGCCTCGTACCACGTCGCCTGCTTGGCCACCTCCGAGGCGACGAAGTTCTCGAACAGCGCGCCCGCGAGCGGGGTGTCGTCCGTGGCGAAGCGGCGCTCGTCGCACCCGACGAGGTGGGCGGCCAGGCCGCTGTCGGGCAGCCACACCTTGGGCGCCTTGATCAGGCGCTGGCCGACGTTGCGGCTCCACGCGGGGGCGCGCCGCAGCAGAAAGAGCAGTTCGAGGAGCGTCAGGTAGCGCCCGGTCGTGTCGCGCCCGAGCTTGGCGTCGCGCGCCAGCTCCGCAATCTCTAGCGGGAAGTTTTTGAGGGCTTGAGGCCCGATCGCCTGTGGTTGTGGGGATCGGGCCTTTTTTGGGTGGTTTGATGTAGACACTAACCTGGGGTTGTTCCGTCCGGTGGGTGTGGCATGATGTGGCTATGCCAAAGAGAACGGGTGCGGTGCATGTCGCGACTACTCGTCGCCACTACAAGGGCAAGGTGTATGAGAGCACGCTGTTGCGGCGCTCCTACCGCGTGGACGGCAAGGTCCGCAACGAAACGGTCGGCAACCTCTCGCACCTGCCACCGGAGGTGATTGAGGGTATCCGTGCGATGCTCGCCGGCAAGACGCTCGTGAACCTCGACGAGGAGTTCGAGATTGAGCGCTCGCGGGGGCACGGTCACGTCGCCGGGGTGCTGGGTGTATTGCGTGCGCTTGACCTGGAGCGGCTGATCAGCCGCGAGCGTTGCCGTGAGCGTGACCTGGTGGTCGCGATGATCGTCCAGCGTGTGATCGGCCCGGGCTCAAAGCTTTCAGCGACACGCTGTTTTGGGCAGAGCACACTTTCTGAGGAGCTGGATCTCGGCGAGGTGAAGGAGGCCGAGCTCCTGTCCGCGATGGACTGGCTCTTGGTGCGCCAGGAGCGGATCGAGAAGGCGCTCGCCGGGCGGCATCTGGCCGGGGATGGCTTCGTGCTCTATGACCTGTCATCGAGCTATGTGGAGGGGCGTTGCTGTCCGCTGGCGAAGCTCGGCCACTCGCGTGACGGGCGCAAAGGCAAGCTGCAGGTCAACTACGGTCTGATCTGCTCCCCGGAGGGCCGGCCCGTCGCCGTCCACTGCTTCGACGGTTCAACCACCGACTCAAAGACGCTGCCCGACGCTGCCCGGACGGTCACCGGGCGTTTCGGGGTGAAGGATGCTGTGCTCGTCGGTGACCGCGGGATGATCACCCAGGCGCACGCCCAGGCATTCAAGGAAAACGGTGTGGGTTTCATCAGCGCGCTGAAGGCGGCACAGATCCGCACGCTGGTGAACGCCGGAGACATCCAGCTGGGCCTGTTTGATGAAACGAACCTCGCTGAGATCTCATCGGAGAAGTTCCCCGGCGAGCGCCTCGTTGTCTGCCGCAACCCCGCAGTCGCCACGGAGCGAGCCAGAAAGCGCCAAGAGCTCCTCGACGCCACCGAAGCAGAACTCCAGAAGGTCAAACAGATGGTCGAGGGTCCACGCGGCTCCCTGCGCAAAGCCCACGCGGGGGAGATCGGGACACGCGCCGGCAAGATCGTCAACAAGTACAAGGTCTCAAAGCACTTCGAGCTCAAGGTCGATGACGGCGCGTTCTCCTTCGAACGCAAGCAAGCACAGATCGAGGCAGAGGCCGCGCTGGACGGGCTCTACGTGATCCGTACCACCTGCACGGCCGAGCAGCTCTCAAGCCAGGCCGCGGTCCGTGCCTACAAGCAGCTGAAGATGGCCGAGCGCGCGTTCAGGACGATGAAGGACACCCTGGAGGTCCGTCCTATCCACCACCATCTCGAGACCAGGGTCCGCGCGCACATCTTCCTCTGCATGCTCGCCTACTACGTCACCTTCGAGCTCGCCCAACGCCTCACCCCGATCCTCTTCACCGACCAAGCGCCGCTCGCTCCCGCAGACCCCGTCGCGCCGGCGCGACGCTCAACAGCCGCCAAGGCCAAGGCCGCCAGCGCGAGCACCGAGGACGGGTACCCCGCCTCCAGCCTGCCCGACCTCCTCGCCGAGCTCGCCACCATCACCCGCAACACGATCCGTATCGGGCAGGCCGAGCACACCTACACTCGCCTGACCAAGCCCACCCCGCTACAGGCCAGAGCACTCGAACTGCTCGACATCAAGCCCACGGCGTAGACAGAACCCGCCGCCCCCAGCACCACCCCAAACCCAGCCAGCTCACGGGATTCGGCACCCCAGCCGCAAAAACTTCCGTCTAGCAGGCCGCCCACGCGGGCCGCGGCGGCGGTGAGCAGCCGGGGCAGCTCGCCAAGCTGCTGGGCCTTCGCGGCGAGGTCGCGGGCGTCGCGCTCGAGGACCATCTCAACGTAGTTGGCGATCCACCGGGCACGGCGACGGGCGTCCGTGCGCGCGAGCATCTCCGGGTAGCCACCGGTGACGACGGCAGCGGCGACCGCGCGCCGGCCGCTTGGGACGCCGGCGACCCGGGGGACGCGCCCCGCGAGCAGCTCGTCGATGAAGGTCTCTCGCCGGCCGTGCACCTCGCCCTGCGAGAACGGCCAGAGCTGGACCCGCTCGACCCGACCGGCGAGCGACTTCGAGACACGCTGGGTGCCCCACACGTTCGCCGACCCGGTCAGCAGGAACATACAGGCGGCTCGCCGTCCGCCCGCGCGCGCCCGGTCGACGCGGCTCTTGATCGCGGGCAGCAGCTCGGGGGCCTTCTGGAACTCGTCGATCACCGCGGGCAGCTCCAGCTCCGCGACGAACCCGCTGGGGTCGGCGTTGGCGGCCGCCCGGCGTGCGGCGTCGTCGAGCGTCACCTGCTGGGCGCCGCGCTCGCCCGCGATCAACTCCGCCAGCGTGCTCTTCCCGCACTGGCGGGGACCGACGATCACCACGACCGGAGTGTCGTCCATCGCTGCGTCCACCAGGGGCTTGACGTGTCAGAGCAGCGGGTCGCGCTCCAGATCGGCAGCCGATAGTTTGAACTGTGCCCAGGCGCTATCGGTCGAGCGGTCGTTGTGCGACGCGAAACGCTTGAGGAACTCCCACGGGTCCTCGTGGGCGCGGTTGGCGGCGTTGAGTCGCCATACCTGAGCCCGTTCGAGGCTTGTGCGCTGGCAGATGCCGGCAAGGTAGGCGAAGAGAAGGCCGGATGCCTTGACGGGGTTGTGGCCGGAGGCCACGGCAACGACGAGGGTGAGCTTCGTTTGGATGAGCGTGGCAAGCTCGCGTCCCTGGGCGAGCATGCTGCTGTCTGTCGTGATCAGGCCGTCCCACAACTCCGCATGGTGGTGCAGCGCGAGCAGCAGCTCCCAATCATCGAGCGTTGACATGCGTGGGTCGATGTGGTCGAGCGGCACGAGCCGTGCATCCGCCTGGAAATCGGACAGGACGCTGACGATGGGCTGCGGGAAGTTCTTGTCAAGAGCAATAGGCGCGGCATCTGCGCGCCCTCTCATGCTGCAAAGGCAGGTCGCAGGTTTTGCGCGAGCTGGCGCTCAAGGTCGAGAGCGTCCTCGATCGCCGCCGGCTCCACATCGGGGTACAGCCGGTAGATCTTCGCATGCCCAAGCCCGCCCTCAGCGAGGGCGCCGAGGGCCTGGGACTCAAGGCGGGTGTGGACGATGTGCGGGGAGCCGCCGAGCTTGCCCGGCACAATCCGCAGCCGGGGGCGAGGAGCGCTCAAGTCGGGGCCGTGGAGCCCCTCTCTCGACGCGAAGGGCGCGAGCAAATCGAGCATGTCGGCGTTAAGGATGCTCTGGCCGCCGAGACGTTGCGCCCCGCCGTTGTACTCGATCACGATGCCGCCTGCACGGTCCACCGCTACGCGCGGAGCGCTGTCCTCGCTCCAGAGGTCGAGTTTGAGCGCCGCGATCTCGCGCAGGGCACGTCGCACCGCCCTCATCGCGGTGCGGGGCACCTCCCGCCCGCTCGGGTCGTGCTTGGTCTGGCGCAGCCAGTAGATCGTCCGCAGAGCCAGCAGATCGCCGTAGGACCAGAGCCTCACGCGCACCGGCGATACGCTAGGAACGAGGATGCCCTGTCTGGCCCAGTAGTGGACGGTCGATTTCGGCACGCCCGACAGCGCAACGGCGCGCTCTGCGGTATATGCCCCCCGGGCTTCCATGACGCTCAGTATTGCTACCCCGTCGGACCGGAGCCCAGATTTCTACCATCCATCCGAGAAGCCGGTGCTCTCACGAGCCAGCGATGCCACCGCATGTCGTCAGAGCTCGGAGAAAAACTCTGGCGATATCTCCACCTCCTCGACCAGGCGGACGCCCACTCCCATCTTGTGCTCCTTGAGCAGATCGCATAGCCGCTCGCCGTCGATGAGGTCGATGGGCGGCGCGCCATCGCGCGTCGCCTCTTGCTTGGCATCGCCAGTGAACGAGCCGGTCGTGATCAACAGCCCCTTGTCGCCGCGACCGCTCATCGCGCCACGGAAGTCCCTCACAGCACCGGCACCCACGCTGCCCTTGTAGCGCTTGCACTGAAAGAAGACCGGGAAGCTCACGAGCGACAGGCGGTAGACCCCGATTCCGTCGATTCCACCGTCGCCGGTCTTGCCGGTGACCGTGGCCGAGACGAAGCCCGCCTCGCGGAGCAGACGCTGTGCCAGGCGTTCGAACCCATCGGGCGGCATCTCGATCAGCACCTCCAGCAAGCGCTCCCTCCAATCGCGACGATCGGACTGGTCCTCGTCGAGCTCTTCGTCCTGCTCGGCGCTCGCCAGATGCCTGGCCTTCCTCGCCGCCCTGAGCGACGCGAGGTAAGCAGCATGACGGCTGGCGACATCCCCACGAGCCATCACGCGGCCAGCCTCGGTCGTGCTCCACACGCCCCGCTCGCTGTTGTTCAGGGCGCCCACGCCCTTCAGGTGGCTGCGCGCCCACGCTAGACGGTACTCGAGCTTCGTCAGAGGCCCGTCGCCGTGAAGGACCGCCTGCTGCTCCTCGGTGAAACCCTCCAACTCGATCGCCTTTTCGACGATCTCCTCGTTCGTGCCGGAGTCGCCGATCTCGCGAACCGCTCGCAATGTGGGCCAAAGAAGTTCGCTGACGGATGGAATGCGCGGCGCGGAGTTCACCCCCGCCACCGTATCCCACATCCTCCAATCTTGCACCCGAGACGGAACCCGGCACCCCCGTCCCAATCGCGACCGATCGCTACCAAACCAGCGTCCTGGTTCGATTAGCAAGCAGTAGTCGGGGAGACTGGATTCGAACCAGCGACCGCCCGGCCCCCAGCCGGGTTGATATAGCTCCTCTCAGGCCCAAAACCGCTTGAAATAGCGGTTTTTGGTTGCCACAGATTTGCTTGCGTCCGCTCAAATTGGTACCGTATTAGTACCCGGCGGTTGCTGGCCGTCCGGCGAACATCGCGAATCCTGCCCTAATCGAGCCGCCCGGTTCCAGCCCGGGTGGCAGACTGGAGACCATCTGAGCTATGTCTCGACGCAACTACGGAACCGGATCTCTCCGACAGGTCGGCCACTCCTGGATCGGCTCGTGGTACGGCCCCGACGACCGGCGCATCAAACGACGCATCGGCCCCGTCCGCACCACCGGTGCGAGCGACGGCCTGACCAAGGCCCAGGCCGAGAAGGAGTTCGCGCGGCTGCGCCAGGCCGAAGCCGTCATCGCTGCCACCACGCAGCGGGTCACGATGGACGAGGCCGGCGCTGAACTCTGCAAGGTGCTTGATCTCCGGGGGCGCAAGAAGTCCCATCGCCTCACCGTCGCCTCCGACCTGCGCAATCACATCGAGCCCTTCTTCGCAGGCAAGGACCTCGCCAAGGTCACCCCGCAGGACATCGAGCGATACATCGTGGTCAAGCGCGAGACGCTCGCAATCAAGACGATCCGCAACCACCTCAACACGATCCACTCCGTCTTCCAGCTCGGCCTCCGGCGCCGCTGGTGTCAGACCAACCCCGTCAAACTGGCCGAGCGGCCCACGATCAGGACAACCGAGACCCGCATCAAGTTCCTCGACCAGGCCGACCTGGAGCAGGTTCTCGCAGTCGGCTATCCAGCCGACGCCTTCGGGAGCATCGAGGCGACCATCTACGTGACCGCCGCCATGACCGGCCTACGGCAGGGCGAGCTGCTCGGTCTGCGCTGGCGCGATATCGACTTCGACGCCCGCAGGGTTCGCGTCGTCTCCCCGTACGTGCGCAAAGAGTTCGGCGACCCCAAGTTCGAGCTCTCAGGCCGCTCAGTCCCGCTCGCCGACCGCGTTGCCAAGGACCTCGAGCAGTTGCGAGCCCGCTCCTCCTACGCGACGGACAGGAGTCTCGTCTTCTGCCACCCCGAGACCGGCCAGCCGCTCGACCGCTCCAAGCTCACCCGCCGGTTCAAGAAAGCCATCCGCCGCGCCGGCGTCCGCGAGATCACCTTTCACGAGCTGCGCCACACCTTCGGTACCCGCATGGCCGCGGCTGGCGTGCCGCTGCGCACGATCCAACACTGGATGGGTCACGCCGACGCCAAGACGACCCAGGTCTACGCGCACTACCAGACCCTCGGACGCCGAGGCGGACACCGTGGACGCCGCGTTTGCGTAGGACGCGCCCAAGCTGCTGTCGGACATCGACGGAGAGGCGAGCTTGACTCGCCGGTCACATCACGCCGGACCGCCCGGCGTGAGTAGCTTCCCAGCTCCGCAGCCTCGGTCCCGGGAGGGTAGCCCCGGCTCCTCCTCCACCCTTGGAGATCCCATCGTCGATCGAGCAGTCGGCCGGCCGCCGGCCCGGCCCCTGCTGCACGCCCTGTCAAGGCCCGTCAGGGCCGACCCCTTGCGGGTTGACAGGGCGTGCCACCCTGCCCGCCCGGCGGGGGCCGGGGGACTGCGCTCCGCCGCGGTCGGGGTCCCCGGCCAGGCGCAGCCTGGTTGGGGAGCGGCGGACGATCGACCGTACCTCGCCGTTTGCTCCGGTGGCGTCCTGCGCGCCGCCGCGGGCCACGGAGGGCCCGCGCACGCTACGCCTGGATGCCCTACCTACCCACGTGGATGATCCCCCCTGAACACCCAATCACAAGCTACGCGCAGCCGTTGCCGCGACGCCGATCGCTTGGGCTCCGTCTCGTCAAGCGCGGCGGCCGGTTCCGTTGCCTGAGCGGGTTTCTTCCAGCCAGCGGGCCATGTCCTCGGGATCGAAGCGCACGTAGTGGCCGAGGCGGTGGTGGGGTATCCGGTTGGCGCGCGCCTGGGCGAGCACCCACGTGCTTGGGACGCCGAGCAACCTTCCCGCCTCCGTTGCGTCGATCAACTGTACGAACGTCTTCTGGCGGCCGTTGAGCGCGGCGGGTGCCAGGGCGTTCGTGTCCTGATAGGCAGCGCGGGCCGGCGTCGCGTTCCTGCCCATGTTTCGCTCGCGTCCTGGGGGGCGTCTGGCTATGCGCGGGCGTCCCAGGACGCCTGTTGTGGCCGCTCTTGTCCTTCGGGTGTGGGGGATCGTTGCCAGTTCGTGCACCGTTTTGTTCTCCTTTTTTGGGTTGCAGTTGGTTGGGCTGCTCCTCTTACCTTGCTGCTTGCAGATGGTCGATGCGGTCGATCCTGTGCTCCGTTGGGGGGTGTGTGTGCTCGTGCAGCCACGGGAACGGAGTTGGCAGGTCGTGCTCGAGGGCCTCTGTGTCGAGGAACGCCGACAGCGGCAGCGCCTGGCCGAGGGTCGCCGCGTACGTGTCGGCGTCGTACTCGCGGGCGCGCCAGTACGCTGCCCACGGCAGGCGCACGACCCACATGCCGGCTGCGCCCGTGGCGATGAACGCGATCGTTTTCAGCGGCGTGCGCACCTGTCCGCGGGGCGGGGTCGTCAGGCGGTGCAGGGCCGCGGTGAGCCTTGCGTCGCTGCTGTTCAGGTGCCCCAACTCGTGGGCTATCGCGGGGGTCAGGTACGCGCTTTCCAGCAATCCCCTTGTGACCATCAGCGTGTCCGCGTACACCGCCGCATTCGTCGTCGGGTCGTCGAACACGTACCACCTCCTTGGCGGGCGCACGTCGGGGTTCGCCTGTTTGAGCTGCGCCATCGCGTCTTCGTAGATCAGCTTCTCGCGCTCGGACGGCGTTCGCCCGCCCCTGCGCTGCTCCCACCACCACCCGCCGAGGGGGAGGACGAGCGTCGCCGCGGACAGCGCCAGCGGGCCGTACGCCGCTACCAGCGCGAGCGTATGCACGGGGCTCGTTGGCCAGCCGAGGATCTTGAACGCTACCCACAGCACCGGGTAGGTGACCAGGGCGCGGAAGCCTGCGCACAGCAACTGCAGCGCGAACGTTGCCGCGTACAGCGTCAGCCACGCTGGGGACACCTCGCGTTTTGAGAGGACGTACGCGCCGGTCGGCGGGGTCGCGCCGGGCGCCTGATGAGGTTCGGATGCGCTCACTTGACCTGCCTCCTTCGCTCTGTCTGCTTCGTGTCTTCCCCTGCGCGCGATTTTAGATGCCACCCGTCGCTCTGTCTATCGAAACGTGTCTGCTTGCCCCTGAACAGATGCTGGGACACGTTCGTCACCGGCGCCCCCACCGCCTGCGCGATCTCCGCCGGCCACGACCCCGGGTGCTCGGCCAGATACGCCGCAATGTCATCCTGCGTCACCCGCCTCGCGGGCTTCGTCCTGACGGTCGTCTTGCCGGTCAGCGTTGCGCGTGCTGCGAGCAGCCGCGCGCGCTCGACCTTCAGCTCCTCATGGGTCCTCAGCCTTGCGTCTATGCGGCGCAGCCTCTCGTCGATCTCTCGCACGACCCCGCGCGCCGGGCGCGCCGGTCGCTCGCCCTGGTTGCTCACCGGCCGCTCCCTCCTTCTTCTTTGACGCCTGGCTCGCCGGACACGCTCGGTATGATATCACTCTTACCTCTCTTATGTCACGCTCACCTTACGATGATGGTTGGGGTCCCTCCCACCAGTACCGCCCGCCCCCCGGCCGGCACGGCCGCTGGCTGAAACTTGGCGCGTTCGGGTCCTTCGTGCTTGCCTTCGAGCTCTGGGCCCACCGCTTTGCGAGCCCCGGCGGGCACGTCGCTGCCTGGACGCTGCACACCCTCGGGCTGCTCGCGCTCGGTCTTGGCGGGCTGTTTCTATTGCTGCGCTCTGGGTTCGCCTCTCGGCTCTCCCTGCTCGCCCCCCGGCCACGTGCGCCCCAGCCTGATGGGGGCGCGATCGTTGAGCGCGACGGGGTTCGTGCCCACGCCCTTCGGCTCGGCGGCGGCGCCTACCTCGGGGTCTCCCGCGGTCGCTGGGTCCTCGCCGACCCCGAGCACGCCGTCCTCGTCCTCGGCCCGCCGCGCTCGGGCAAGACCACCGCCGTCGTGATCCCCACGTTGCTCGCCTGCCCCGGCCCTGCGCTCTGCACTTCCACCAAGCCCGACGTGCTGCGCGCCACCCTCCGTGCGCGCTCCGCTCTTGGGGAGGTCTGGCTGTTCGACCCCTGCGGCGCGCTCTGCGCCTGGCCCTCCGGTGTTCGGCGGCTCTGCTGGTCGCCTGTCGCCGCCGCTGGTTCCTGGGACGACGCGCTTTTGATGGCCCGCGCGATGGCCGCCGCCACGTCCCCCGGGCGCGGTACGACCTCCGAGGGGCACTGGCGCGAGCGCTCCACCGCGCTGCTCGCGCCGCTCCTGCACGCCGCCTGCCTTTCAGAGCGACCCGTTTCCGAGGTTCTGCGCTGGGTTCTGCGCCAGGACCTCGACGCTCCCGCGCGCGTTTTGGGCGCTCACGACGCCGACACCGCCTCGGACGTTCTTGTTGGCATCGCCCGGACCGACGAGCGGGAGCGCTCCTCGATCTTCTCCGCCACCGCCGGTGTCCTCTCCGCCTACAACGCCGACGCCACCCGGCGCTCCGCCGCGCACCCCAACTTCGACCCCGGGCGGTTTGTCGCTTCCACCGACACCCTCTACATCACCGCGCCCGCGCACCGGCAGGCCCTCGCCGCGCCGCTCATCGTCGGCCTGCTCGAGCAGCTTCGCGTCGCCGTCTTCTCGCACGCCGCCGCCGCCGGTGGTGGTGGCTCTATTGGGCCGCCGATGCTCTGGTGCCTTGACGAGGTCGCCAACATCGCCCCCATCCACGACCTCCCCGCGCTCGTCTCCGAAGCCGGCGGGCAGCGCCTTCACATCCTCGCCTGCCTTCAGGACCTCTCCCAGGCCCGCACCCGCTGGGGACCCCACGCCGCGGACGGGTTCCTCTCGCTGTTTCAGACCAAGCTTCTGCTTTCCGGCATCGCCGACACCCGGACGCTTGAAAGCGTCTCTTTGCTGCTTGGGGAATACGACCGGCACCTGATCTCGCACACCCTCGGGCGCTCCCGTCCGCACGAGCTTCTTGCGCCGCACACCGACTCCGAGTCCGTCACCTACCACACGCAGCGCCACCGCACGCTCACACCCGGGGAGATCCACCGCCTGCCACCCGGGCACGCGCTGCTCTTGCACGGGTCGCTTTGGGGGCTCACCCGGCTCACGCCGTGGTTTTGTGCCGAGCCTTGGGCCTCGCTTGGGGGGGAGGGGTCGGGCCGGGGCCTTCCTGGTGGGGGGCCTGGTGGCCTTGCTCTGGGGTCATCACCGGCGCAAGTTTCGTCGGGCTCCTCTGGTGTGCGGGCGGTTGTTTGACGAGGGCCGTGCGCTGGCCAGGACCCAAAGCCCGCGCTGGAAATGCCGCGCGTCTGGCCTGCTGGCTCAGGAGCCGTCGGCAAAAAGACTGGCGGCACAAACAAACTGCACATCCAGCCCAGCAGCGACCAGCTCTAGGCGCCGTTCCCACCACTCCATATCCAACGCCTGGAATAGGGGCGGCCTGTCCTCGTGCGCGAGCGCAACCGCAAAGAACTTCTGATCATCGGCGTCAAAATCTCGCAGATGGTCGGGGACCTCATCGTACGAACCCGGAGGCTCTTGCCTACGATTTATGGTGACAGACTTACAGACGTCCGTACTTCTTCGTGTGCGCCACACTCGCGTGATGAGCTTGACCGCAAGGCCCGACGTTCCGGCTGATTGCAGTGTGCCCAGGCACTCAGTCAGAATCTCATCACCTTGGTCGACGGCCAGAACGAGACCTTTCTCGACCTCGGCAAGTAGTGCGAGACACCCTGCAACACACTGATCGCTCGCACCGGGATACATTCCCTCAGCAACCGCCCAGACATTTGTATCGATGGCTGCGCAGTGCGAAGTCATCCGTCGGCGAACTTGAGTTTTCGTTGCATACCAACCCGAGCTTGAACGGAAATGTCCTCAAGGTCATCGCCAAAGAAGTCTGGTGGCCAGTTGAGAATGTTGCCGTACGCGTCAATTTCCAACCGCTCAATCGCCGAGCCATTGGGACCTGGGTAGCAAAAATAAAGCGCAACCTCGGACGGATCTATGGCCTCTTCGGCTATCCGTCGCTGCAGACGTCGGAGAAGATGCTCTGAGTGGCTCTCCACGAGTAGTCTGCACTCGTCGCGGTGCTCCCCCTTCCCGTGCACGAGTGGCAGCAATCAGAACATCGGCCAGCGAAGCTTGTACGCTCGGGTGTAGATGTATCTCAGGCTGCTCAATCATTACGGTCGAGTTGACGGGTGCGTAAAAGGCTTGGACGATGACTGGCAACACTTGCGAGATCCCGAAACCTACATCCGTCAACTTCACCTCCTCGGTGTTCTTCGACGTACGAACTCGCACCTCGTACTCATCTCGATCTGGAGCAATCGGCACAACCGAGAAGGAATACACGAGATCCATTTGCTGGAGCCATTCTGCGATAATTTGTTGGAACGGACGGAGTGCTGTTTTATGCCGCGTGTTCAGTCGGCGATCACTAGCACCAAGAAGCGCTTGGATTGTGTTCCCACCCTGCCAGCCGACGTCTTCGGGCTCTCCCCCGGTCCAGCTATATAGGCGCTCTGGTCTACTGCGAAGCGGCCCGAGATAGCTGAGGTCGTTGATCAGGCTTTCCAGGGTCAGCTCAAGATCAGACAGGAATAGGGCATTCTGATAATAAAGTGACGCCTCCTGGGGAAAGCCGTAGAACTGAACAGGCTTGGGCAATTCCCAAGCCCTGCCAGGATTACGAACGAGCTTGTACCCGTCTGTCTCAAGCCGCCAACGGTCTTTACGACTCTCACCACGAACGATCCGCGCAGCAAGTACGGCTCCATCCTCGGCTTCCAGCGAGTACTGAAAGCCCTCGGACTGCACAACACGTGAACGTGGAGATTGCCGGGCGGCAGCCTGGAATAGCAGTTTGTCTCCTGAATAACGTTCGCCAGTTTGCGGGTCTCTGACGTTGAGGCTCGAGGCAAGCTGCCATTCCGTCTCAAACTGGAGTTCCCGGTCGAGGTCATGTCCGAAGATTGCTTCGCGGAAGCTACCGAGCCGCACCGCAGCACTATTGTCGCCCACCTCGAAGACCGTGTTTCGATCCGGCGATCGCATAGTCTGCTTCAGCATCATCAGGAGATGGTTGATGCTTGACTTTCCTGAGCTGTTTGAGCCGAAGAGAACTGTTAGGGGAGCAAGGTCGATCGAACGCGTGTCCTGCCAAGCCTTGAAGTTCTGAATACGGAGGCGACGCAGCATCGACCCCGTAGCATAAGCGGTCTGCCGGTCGCTTACTTCGCCGGACCGAGACAACCGTTATGCCGTGGCGCTCGCCCGTAGAAGCTGCTCTACGTAGCCGAGAGCCACGAGACGCTCGTCGGTGATCGCGAGCGCGGCACGCAGCTCCGCAATGAGCCGGTGCTCGGCGGTGAGGTCGGAGTCCGCCGGCGCGACGGCCTCAAGCTCGATGAAGTCGCCCAGTCGCTCGACCGTATCGAGATGGATGCGGACACTGCTCCAGAGGAACAGGCGGCGGCGCTTGGCGACCACGCCGCGTATGCCGATCGCCGCTGCGAGCGCGGCGCACAGCACGGTGCCGTCGTCGACCTCGACGATGCGGTATCGGCTCTCGCGTTGCCGCGGTTCGGCGGCGCGCTCGAACTGGATCAGATGCGGGCGGCCGGGACGCTCCTCGCGGAGCTTCAATCCACCGCTTGCGACCTCGAAATAGGTGTCGCGCTGCGATATCTCGCCATGGTCCTCTGCGCCGAGCGCACGACACACTTTCAGCGAGGCGTCCGGGTCCGGGTCGCGGGCCTTCAGCTCGATGTTCCTCCGAGGACGCTCCACGCGCCGATTATGACCGGCGCGTAGAAGCCGGTCCGCCGTTGCCCTGGTTGGCGGGCCCGGAGGTTGACTCTTCTGATAGGACTCGTACAGGATGTCGGGATCTGCGGATCGTCCCCGCTACCTTGTGGTGCGTGAATCGAGGAGCGGAGGACGCCCCGGGGGGCGGCGAGGTTTCAGAGCAAGCGCCGCGTCCGGTGCAGTTGCGCCGCGTGTTGTTCGGCGGCGTGCACCGGGAGGATGCCGCCGCTCTTCAGGAAGCTCCTGGAGGGCACTCAGGCAGAGTTGCGGTTGGTTCGTTCGGCGCTCGAGGAGAGCGTTGGTTGGGCGGAGCGCCTCGCCGCGGCGCTCGCGGACCTCGCGCGTCTGGCGGCGGGCGACTCCGCCTGGGAGGACCCCGAGACCCACTTCGCGGCGGCGATCAAAACCGTCGCAGGCGAGCGCCTCCTCGCCGAGGTGGAGATCGCGAGCGTTTACGCGGAGGGCTCGACCGGAGGCGAGCAGCACACCGAGTGGCGCACACCCTCGGCCCCGCTGCGAACCGACGTGCGCGTGGGCACCCGCCTGTGCCGCTGCACCTGGTCGCCCGACGCCCGCGCCGGCGAGGAGACCACCGCGGTGATCGAGAGCCTCTGCCGCGCCGTGCTCTTCTCTCTCGCCGGCCTGGACGCGGCCGGCGAGCGCGACCAGCGCTGGATCGTGACCCAGATGGCCGACGGCCGCGCCTACGCCCGCGCGATGGCCTTGCGCGAACGCCTCTCCCAACCGACTGCAACCGTGGCGATCTATGCAGACCCGGAAAGCGCCGGAGAGCACCGCGAGGTCTATGGCCAGATCGCGTGGGAGGCAAGCTTCGCCGACGCCGGCGCTGTTATCGAGGAAGTGGCGAACCGCGCCGCCGGACAGGCATACCAGACCCACGAACGCACCTTCGCCGTCGTGCTCGATCCCAGCCGTGCCGATGACGTCGAGACAGAGCTGCGAGAGCACCTCGAGGACCGCGAGCTGCGCTTCGTCGTGTGGCGCGACCGGTGACCGCCACCCCGAGCCCAAGACCCCCGGCGTGATCGTCGCGGCGAGCATCACCGCGCGCGCCGCGAACGCGGTCGCCGGCGCCCCCGGGCGATACGACCCGGACCCGCTGTGCGAAGACCTGTCGGGCGGCTGGACGCTGTCGTCCGGTCGCGGCCTGCGCGAGAGCCCGGAGAAGCTGCGGCTGATCGGAGCGCGCTTCTACTACATCGCGAAGCTGAGCGGGTACCAGCTCCCGCCGGGCCTGTGCATCTGCGACGGGAACCCGTGTGTGTGCCCCGAAGCGCACCTGCACGACGAAGACGAACCCGGCGAGCTGATCCTGATCAGCGCCCGCCCCCGCGAGCCGGGCGACTTCACCGAGCGCGAAGTGCTCTACGGCGAGCGCTTTGACGAGCAGTTCACGCCCGACGGCCCTTTGGACCCCGACGTGTACGCGATATTGAGCGACCGTTGGACGCGGGTGCACGCCCGCGCGCAGCGCCCGGCCGGCGAGCGCCTCACGCGCTGGCGCGAGCTGAACGAGCTGACCGCGTTCCTCGCTGAGGAGCAGGACACGACGATCGACCTCGCGGACCCGCCACTGGACGAGGACGAGCTGGCCGAAGGCCGCCTTGTGCTGCTGGCCCGCTCCCCGAGCCAGGCCGCCCGCGCTGCCGCGGACTTCGTGTACCGCCTCCCTCGTCTGGACGTGCCGCTGCGTGTGGAGGACCAGGACGAGGACCGCCTACTGCTGGACTGCGGCGAGCAGGACCCCGTGCGCGTACACGAGCACCTGCGGAGCCTGATCGGCCGTGACCGCCGCCTGAGCCGCGACGAGCGCGACACTAGCGCGCTGATCGAGCGCGCGAAGTGGACGCTGCGGGACGCCGAGCGCGACGGGCGCCTGTCGGCCCTGATCGAGCAGCCGGCGCTCGCGCTGCGCAACCCCCGCCGCCGCGCCGAGCGCCTCTTCAATCCGACCCTGGACGAGGGCCAGCGCTGCGCCGTGGACGCCGCGCTGGCGGCGGAGGACGTTCTGGTCGTGCAGGGCCCGCCCGGCACTGGCAAGACGACTTTCATCTGCGAGACGGTGCGCCAGCAGTTGGAGCGCGACCCGCAGGCGACGGTGCTCCTCGCCGCCCAGACGCACCAGGCGATCGACAACGTGCTGAAGCGGTTGGCGAAGGCTGACCCGGACCTGCCGATGGCGCGCGTGGGCAGCCCCTACGTGGCGGCCCGCATGGACCCGTTCGTGCGCGAGCGCTACTGGATCGAGAGTCCCGAGCCGTGGAAGCCTCGCGTTCGCTTGCGCGCCGAGCAGTACCGCCAGATGGCGCTGGCCCGTCTGCGCGCCCACGACACCGACGACGCGCAGAGCACCCGGGCGATCCTCGAAATTCAGCAGGATTACTTCGACTCGGACGGCCTACAATCCGGCCCCCACGCCCGCCTCGCCGCCGCCCGCGTCGTCGCGGGCACCTGCCACGCGGTGAGCGCGAACCCGGACGTTCGCGCCCGCACGTTCACCTTGGCGCTGCTCGAGGAGGCCGGCAAGGCGAGCCCTGCCGAGGCGCTGATGCTGATGCTGCGCTCCCGCCGGAGCGTCCTGATAGGAGACAGCCGCCAGCTTCCCCCGCACGTGTGGGGCGCGCTCGGGGACGCACTGCGGGACCCGAGGGCGATCAAGAGCCGAGACCCCGGCAGGGCCGGCGACGCGCGCCGCCTCGCCAAAGCCGCCCTGGCTCTCGGCGAGACCCCGGTGGAGCGCGTGGTCGCGGCCGAGGAGACCCTGTTCGACCACTTCGCCGGGCACTTGGAGGACACCGCGCACGAGACGACGCTGAGCACGCAGTACCGGATGGTGCCCGCGATCGGCGAGCTGGTCAGCGAGGTGTTCTACCGCGGCGGCCTGCGCCACGGCCGCCCCGCCGACCTCGCCGACCGCGACCCGCGTGTGAGCGCGTTCGCCGGGAGCGCCCAGGTGCGCCTGCTGGACATCCCCGGCCGCCAGCGCCGCGAGCACCCCGACAGCAAGAGCAACGTCCGCGACGAAGAGATCGCGCGGATCGCGCGCGAGCTGGCCGGGCTGCAACACCACGGGGTTGTCACCGACCCCCCGCCGGGCCGCCCCGGTCCGCTCGGCGTGGCCGTGATCACCCCCTACGCCGCCCAGGCGCGGCGCCTGCACGCCCGCCTGAACCCCGCCTCCTACCCTGACCTGAAGATCCGCATCGGGATCGTTGACCGCTTCCAGGGCGACGAGGAGTGCGTTGTGATCGTGAGCTTCGTGAACACCACCTACGCCGGCTTCCTGAAGACCCCGAACCGCATCAACGTCGCGCTCAGCCGCGCCCAGGACCTCCTGATCGTCGCGACCGACCTGCGCGCCGCCCGGGCAGGCACGATCGGCAAGCCCCTCCAGCAGGTCGCCGACCTGATCGCCGCCCGCGCTGAGCAGGGCGACACCCGCTTTGAGCTGCGGCGACGACACGAACGGCGCGCGGCATGACCGTGGTGTGCGCGATCCCGCTGCAGATCCCCGTGCACCGGATGCGCGTTACGGTGCGCTGTCGCGAGCTGGGCACGGCCCTGCACCGCACGGTGGAGCGTCTGGGCACGCACGCACGCGCCGACACCGAGCTGATCGCCGCCGTGACCGGCCTGCCGCTCACGCAGATCGCGCGCGTGCAGGGCGAGCTGTCCCGCGCGCTGGCGCCGATCGAACGCGAGTACGTCCTGTGGGTGGACCACGCCCGGTCGCGCTGCCTGCCGTACTCCGCCCTCGACGGCGTCGTGACGGTGCGCCGTCGCGACGGCGGCCTCACCCTTCCCCTGGAACCCCCGACCGCAACCGACCTCGAACGCATCGGGCTCGACGCCGCCGCCTCCTGGGAGGCCGGCGTGGACGGCCACGTGGAGATCGCCGAGATCCTCGACGTCGCCGCCGACGCCCGCGGCGGGAGCGGCGGCGGGCCGGCCTCCCACGTGCTGCGCCTCCCCGACACGCAGCTGCTCGTCCACTTCGACCCGGAGGACCCCTACGAGCCCCGCGTCGCCGTCACCCAGCACGCCCAGGAGGACCCCGAACTCACCAACTGGCTGCATACGCACTACGGCAACCCCCCACTACCCGACACGATTGACCTGCGACACATCACCGAAGCCCGCCCGCTCCCGCCACCCTGGCTGGCGACCCTCGTCGCCCGCACGGCGACCGAGCGCAAGCGCCCCTGGAGCTTCCCCGAGCCGCACCCCCGGCACGTCCGCAACGCGATCGCCGATGTCGCCGAGACCGCGACGGGCCGCCTGGACGTGTGCGCCCCCGACCTCACGCGCCTGCCCGAATGGCTGCAGAGCGTCCTCGCCGACGCCGCAGTCCGTGGCGTCACGGTGATCCTGCGCCCCGCCAACCGCCACGACCCGCCCCGGCGCCTGGACGCCCAGATGTCCCCCCTCCCACGCCAGCCGCTGGCCCTCTGCGTAATCGCCGACACGACCGCCGCCGCGATCCACACCGACCCCCACGCCTGCCTGGACCGCGCCCCAGACCGAAGCGCCCCCCACCCCCAGCACCTCGCAGTCACGCGCGCCGAGGATGCGGTGAACGAGCTGCTGGCACTCCTCACCCTGAAGCCCCCCCGCCGCCGTGCGCCCAGCGTCAAGCTCGGCGCGAAGGCGATCCGCACGCTGCTCGACCGCGCCCTCGCCAACCTCCGAGACGAGCTGCCCCCCGGCGTCGCCGCCACGATCAAGCCCGACGACGAGCGCTTCGCCGCGACCACGCTCGACCGTTACGAGGGCGGCTCCCGGCGGGACGATTCCACCGTGGAGGGCATCTATGCCGTGGCGGCCGGCATCGCCTGGGAGCGCATCGTGATCGAGACCGCGCTTGGGCTATGCGACGCGCACGAGGAGCTCGAGTACGTCGCCGCGCGCTGGTCTCCGCCGCAAGGAGGAATCGACCTTGATGCGATCGTCGCCGACCACGCCAAGCGCCTCGTCTGGGTGATCGACGCGAAGAACAGCGCCCCGACCAACCAGCAGCAGGGCACGATGATCCACCAGCTGCGGGTGCTTGGGGGCGAGTCCCGGTTCCTGCCCGACGGCTGGGGCGCTCTGGGGGTCATCGTGCACCGCTCCAAGCAGCTCCCGTTCTCGCCGCGTCAAACCGAGCAGCGCTCGATCCTGCGCTGCGCGTTGGGTGACCTTCCCGCGCTGCTGCTCGCCGAGGTGCTTCCTGATTGGCGGGTCGGCTGACAGTAGACTGTGCCGGGATGAGACCCTGGGTGCGGCGCAGGCCGGTCGGGCGCGAAGTTGGCGAGTACCTCGTGATGCGCTGCCCGCGTGATCTGGTCGTCTCGACACCTCGATCGGTTTGGGCAGAAGACAGAGCCGGAACGGAATCCTTCGGCTACACGCTGGGCAGACGAATCACGCCGGCCGAGACACGTGACCGGATGCGAGGCTGGCTGATCCGCTCCGAGCGTTTGGCGCGGGAGGCCGCCCTGGACGAGCGGGACGAGGCGATCCTTCGGGAGAGCCGGGATCAGCGAAGCTACACGGCGATCGCACGCGAGCACGGCATATCCGGCCAGCGGGTGCGCCAGATCGTGCTCCGGAAGAGGAGCCTTGCGGCCCAATTCTGTTCGCTGCTTCTCGACGACGCGCTTCCCGACCAGCGCGTCGCGTAGAACCCCAATGCGACAGATGTCTGTAGACCCGCAGACAACGGTCCGAGAAGGTGCGGGCCGTGGACTCCGACGCGGCCCGACAAGAGCGCTACAAAGCCGAGCGCAAGCAGCTACGGGAAGGCCTCGCCGCGAATCTCGTGCGGCTGCGCGGGGAGCGCACACAGGAAGAGATCGCGGGCAAAGCAAATCTGCACCTCACCTCCATCAACTACCTGGAGCGCGGGCAGCGAGAGCCCTCAACGTCCACGCTGCTGATCCTCGCGGACGCCTACGGCGTCTCAGTGAACCGGATCGTGGAAGGCCTTCCCACTCCGAAGGAGCGCAAGCCCCCATCCCATCGGGCATAACGCCGCAGGGCCGGTTGCGGGTTCTCGTTCCTTCCCCCTCGGCCGAGCGCCAGCACTCATTCCGTCCGTCGATCCAGTAATCGGCCGGCTTCTGGGACCCGCCCTCTATCGACCGACCGTGACTTGTCCGGCGATATGGAATAACATCCGCCGAATGCATCCGGATCATGAAGTCTTCGCATCGGGCATCAGAGGCCGCAGCAAGGTCCTCGTGACTTTCTTAAGCAAGGAGGACTCGGGCCGACCACTGACTCGCACCTGTGCGCCGATGGACTATGGCCCGAGTCGCCGAACCAAGGACCAGTCGGACCGCTACCACTTCTGGGATTACGACAGCGACAGTTCCGGGGGTCGCCATACGCTCAGTTTACTTCCGGAACAGGTCGTGTCGATCGACGGGACGGACGAGCGCTTCAATCCCACCGAATTCATTACGTGGAATCCACCCTACCGCTGGTTCTACCCCCGTGACTGGGGGGAGTTCAGCTAGCACGCATCGGATCGCGCCGGACATGAGGATCGCCTCGGCCCGCATTCAGGGCTACCGTTGTATCGCCGACATGGAGGTCGCCTTCGGGAACCTGACCGCATTCGTAGGAAGCGGCGGTGTGGGGAAGTCCACAATCCTCAACGCTCTCGACTGGTTCTTCCACGGAGGCAATCTCGCCGAGCGGGATTTGCACCGCCCCGCGAACGCGCAGGCGCCCGTAGCCGATGTTTCTGTGGCAGTCACATTCTCTGATCTCAACGACGGGGATCGCGTGGCCCTTAATCGTTATGTCGAAGGGAATACGACGACCCTCACGCGCACGTGGAGTGAGGGGGGCGCGGAGAAGCTGTCGGGTAACGCGCTGGTCCTGCCCGAGTTCGAACATGTTCGCGAGGCGGACGGAGCGATGAAGCTGCGCCGCCGCTACAGCGAGCTCTACGAGCAGAGAGGCGACGAGCTCGAGCTTCCCGAGCCGGCGAGTAATCGAGAGCAGGTCGAGCGCAACATGGAGACGTGGGAGCGCGCTCACCCCGACAAGTGCGAACTCCGTCCGCAGGACGCGCGCCACCTCGGTGGCTTCACGGGGACACCGCTTCTCGCTTCCCGCATCAACTACGTGCTCGTCGGTGCCGTGGCGGGGGCACCGGAAGCTCTGGGTGGCGGTCGCGATTCAGTGCTAGACCGTCTGCTTTCGGCCGTCGAGCAGCTCAATGCCAAAGCTCGGGCCGAGATCACCACATTGCAGGAGAAAGCCCAGGGCGAGATCGAAAGCGTTGTCACCCAGGCGCGGGGGGCCACGCTGGTGTCGATCGGAGCTGGGATCACCAACCGGATTGAGACCTACTTTCCTGGTGCGACGATTAAGCTCGAAGATAAGGTTGCGCCACCGCGCCCGCCGCAGACACCGCGTTGTTGGAGGGTATCGCCGCGCCGCAAGGAGGGCTTGATCGCGACGGGGTCGCCTTGGTCGAGTGTGGTTCCAAGCAGGCCGTCGTGATCGCGATCGGTATTCTTGACCAGCTGAAGATCCCGTACTTCGCGCTCTTTGACGCTGACACGGTTAACCACGATCCTGAGCAGGCTAAAGTCAATCGGCAGCTGCTCGAGCTCTGCGGCGAGCAGCCGGAGGACTGGCCTGGACGCGCCGTGCGCACCACGTCGGCCAACTACGAGAACACCATGGAGTCTGATCTGGTGGTACTGTGGCCTCGGTTTGAGCAGGCGCGACAGGAGGTTGCCCATGAGCTTGGCATCAGGGGTGAGAAGAAGCCGCGCATCTACCGTGAAGCCGTCGCGCGGGCCGGCGAGCCGCCGCAGTTCCTGATTGACGTGCTCGATGCCGCCCGAGCACTGCTCGTGCCTTTATGGTAATCACAATGTATTGCGATCTCGTTACTCAGTCCCTCGGTCAAGATTGCGGTCCCGCTCCTGGTCGCGCTGTTCTTGAGATTCGCGCATGATCCGTCCCGCCTCGCTCTCGGGCTCGATGGCGCGGTCGCGCTGGTTCTCGCGCTCTGCCTGACGCTCGCGCTCGGACTGCGGTTCCGCTCCGCGGTCGAGCTCGGGGCGCGCGATGCTTGCCTGCTGGGCGTGACTCTCGGCCATCGCGTTGGCGAGGCGTTCGATCGCTCCCGCGTCCATTCCCTGCTCGCCGAGATCCTCGCGTGAGGCGTATATGTCGGTCTGCTCACGCGCGCGGGTGAGGGCGACGTAGGCTCGCTCGCGGTCGGTCTGCCATCCGCCCATCAGCGTCAGCGTGTGCTCCGCGGTCATTCCCTGCGCCTTGTACACGTGCTGGGCGTACCCCGAGCACAGGTCGTTGAACTCCTCGGTGTTCACGTTCACCTCGCGCTGCTTTGCTCCCTTGGTCTCGATCGTCAGCCCGCCCTCCCTGGTTGTGCTGAGAACCGTGCCGAGCGTCCCGTTGTGCACCCGCTCCTGGCCCGGGGGGTTGAACGGCGCGGTGAAGATTACCTGGTCTCCCGCCGCCACACCGTACGGGCGGTCGGGGAGTGGGACGCGGTCTCGGCCGAGCTCTCCGTTGGCCGCCCTGTACTCCTGCGCCCTCGCGTTGATCCGGTCGAGCTCCTTGTTCGATGCGTCGGTGACCATCACCGTGCGGCCCTCCGGGGTCTCGAACCTTGCCCTGTCCCAGTCCGCCACCATCTTCTCCGCCGCCTGCTCCCTGGTGTCCGCGATGTGCAGCCGGTCGTGCGCCTGGTAGGACGCGAGCGCGCGCTCCGCTTTGCCGTCCCTGACCTGCGCCCACGCCTGGCGCTCCCACTCGTTCCTTGCCCTCTGGACCTCCGTCAGGTCCGCTGATGGAACCTTCTCCTTCAGCTCGGCGAACACGCCGCCCGCGCCGATCGGGGAGAGCTGGGCGCTATCGCCGACGAGGACGAGCTTGCTCTCTCGCTCTGCCGTCAGCTCCGCCACGCGCGCCAAGCGCTTCGTGTCCGCCATGCCCCCCTCATCCATCACTACGACCGTCTTGTTGTCGATCCTCTCGCTCCCGCGCTCCACTTTGCCGATCAGGCCGTCCGTCGTAAAGGAGCGCTCCAGGCGCGCGTCGGCTCCCAGGCGCTCCGCCGTTGCTCCCGCGATCGCCGTGCCCACCACCCTGTAGCCCTCCTCCCGCCACGCCTCCGCGGCCGCCGCGAGGACCACGCCCTTTCCCGTTCCTGCCTGACCGACCATCACGGTCATCCCGCCCCTTCCGGTGATGGTGCTGAGCGCCTCTCGCTGCTCGTTGGTCAGCCTTCCGCCGATCTCGCGCTCGGTCTTTGCCTGTGCTCGCTGCAGCGTCTCCTCTCGCACCGGCGCCGCTTTCTCGTTGGCGCGGCTCTCCGCCAGCTGCACCGTCTGCTGCTCGCGCTCACGCAGCTCCCTCGTTGTCCACATCCCGCCCTCCAGCGCCACCAGCTCTCCCGTTCGCGCCAGGTCCCTCACCACGCGCTGCGCGTCGGCGGGGTGGCAGTTGCCTGGGCTGAGCTCAAACGCCCGCGCGTACAGGTCCCGCTCCGCGATCATCGAGCGGTCCCTGGTCACGTCCGCCAGCAGCTTCTCCGCGAGGTTCTGCGCCGGCGGGCGGTCGTGTTCGGTGTAGAGGCTGCGGGCCTGCTCGTGGGTCAGGCCGTGCTCCTCGCCGACCGCCCTCCACGCCGCATCCACGTTCACCGTCTGCGCCTGCGTCTTGGTGCCCCTTGTCGCCTGTGTTATGGAGCCCAGCTCGCCCGCCCTCGGGTCGCGGCCGTAGCGGGTGCGGAAGTCCCGTGCCGCCTTTTCGATGTCCGCTGTGCGCGCCGACCACTTCTCCGCGAGTGTGTTCGGGACGCCCTTCACCTCGAAGTACCTGCCGTCCCTGCCGGTGCCGCCTTCGATCTCCAGGCCGAGCTGCTGCAGGTTGTACGCCAGCTCCGCGCGGTACCACGCGCCGTTCGCTCGCGCTGCGCGGAACAGCTCGCGGGAATCCACCGCCGCGTACCGGCCGTCTTTGCGCTCGGCGCCGAGGACCACGACGTGGGAGTGCAGCTGGGGGTCCGGCACGCCGCCGGTCTCCTGCTCCTTTGTCAGGCGGCTCGAGGTGTGCACGAACTCGGCGGCGACGAGTCTGCTCGGCGTGCTGCCACTGGAGCTTGCCGCCCGTCCGCGTGCGCACCAGCTCCACGTCGCGCTCGGTCCGCTCCAATGCGCCCGCCACCGCCTTGGTGTGCGCCACCTCGATCCGCGCGCGCTCGTACGGGTCGCTCACCGCCCACAGCGCCGACACGCTCTTCGGTGCGCTGAACGTCATGTCGATCCCCGCCACCCGCGTGCCGTTCCCGCCCGCTGCGCGCAGCGGCTCGCCGCCCACCGGGGAGACACCCTGCATCAGCGCCAGCAGCTCCGCGCGGCCCACGCGCTGCTCGGGGGCTATGCCCAGAGCTGCGAGCATCGCGGGCGAGCCGTGCCAGCGGCTCTGCGGCACCACCCCGACGCCGGCGTCCCCGTCGGCGTCCTCTTCGTGGCCGGCGTAGTAGTCCCCGCGCGCCGTTGTCGAGGTCAGATACCTCGCGAAGCCCTCCGCGTCACCGCCCGCGATCTTGTGTGTCGTCTGCACCCTTCCGCGAGCGTACCCGTCGTTTTCACCTTCGCTGTCGCGCCCGCTGAAATAGGTCACTCAGCGTGGCTGAGAGCATCTCACCGAATCACTCTTAACATTCGGCATCCTTTGGGTGCGTATAGTCTGCTTCGGCTCGTCGTTGCTTTGGGGCGTTTTTCGCGTTGGGCGCTTTGGGGGCCTTGGTTCGTGCTTCGCTTGGTTGCCTTTTCGGCACGGTGGCGGGTTCGGGACGCGCGTTGCTCGCGGCACTCTGCGGGGGCGTTTTGGGGGGCCTTTGGTCGCGTGTGTCGTTGCGTCGTTCGCCTGTTCTTTGCGTCGCTTGGGGTTCGAGCTACGCCAGCCGCGCGGACTGGGGAGGGAGAGCCCGCGCGGCGGTGTTCTCGCGCTGGCGGGCCCCCGGATGCGTGCCACGCCAGCAGATCGAGCAGTGGGGAGAGCTCGCGCTGCGGGGTCCCGGGGGGACGCGCGGCTTGGCATCGTAGGTATCAAGAAATTGTTTCTTGTCATCACTCTTGGGATAGCGCTACCACGCCCGACTACGATGGCGTGGTGAGCGAGGTTCCCGACCCGCTGCGACGGTTGAACGTCCTGTTCGAAGCGATACGGATCGGTCAGAGCTGAGCTCGCGATGGGGGCACGATCGAGAGTTTCGTCGCCGGCGCTGCGTAGGCTTGTCTGCTCGCCGATTCGGGCGACCCTGGCCGATGGGCTTCACGACCAAAGGAGGATCTGGCAACATGGAGGCGATGGCAGCGGAACCGGAGCACAAGCTCGTGCACGTCACGCTCAGCGGCGGGCGCAGCGGCGAGTACGTCATCACCGAGGAGCGCCCCGGTGGGAAGCTCACGCTCGTACCGGACACGTCATGGGAGGCGAGGCTCGCCCGCCACGGGGAGCGGCATATGACCCCCGAGGAGTCCGCGGCGTTCTGGGCAGAGCACGGGCCGTACATCGGTCCGCCTGACGGCGAGGGGTAGCTCCTTGCCGACATCCGAGCCACACTGGCCGGCGCGGTTTGACGCCGACCTCCTCGACGAGCATCTGGCGCGCTCCACTCCCGCCGGCCGAACTGCCGGCGAAGCCGCCCGACGCGAATACGAGCGGGACGGCATCCCCCAATCGCACCTGAAGGCCTGCGAAGCCGAAGGACGCGATGGAACAAAGCTCCCCGACTCCGTCAAGGTCTACCTTCCACACCCCAACGGCCCCTGGGGCATGGTCTTCAAGATCGTCGTCCCCGCTCATGAACAGCCACGTCTGCGCTACCTCGCCTTCGGTGTCCGCCACCACCCCAAGGGGTCCAACGCGCTCACCGTCTACCAGCTCGCCGATCGGGCGCTGAGCAGCTGACCCGGAGGCGGCGGGGCGTGTCACAGGATCGGTAATCGTGCGTCAATGAAGGCAGATGCCTGTGGAGCAACGCCCCGATCGTGAGCTGCTGCGCACTGCGCGTGCTGGTGATGGGCAAGCGTTCGGGGCCTTCTACCGCCGCCACAGGGCAGTGGTCCTGGCCTACCTGGGACAGCGCGTCAGGAACCCGGAGCTGGCGGCCGACCTGCTGGCGGAGACTTTCGCGGCGGCGCTCGGAGCGGTGCTCGACGCTGGGCGCGAGCTGCCCGACGAGCCGGTGGCCTGGCTGATGACGATCGCCCGCAACAAGCTGACTGACAGCGTGCGGCGCGGGCAGGTCGAGCAGGTGGCGCGTAGACGGCTTGCGCTGGCGCCGCTCACCGTCGACGACGAGGATCTGCGGCGCATCGATGAGCTGACCGACGCCACGGACGTCGCTCTCAAGCTCGCGGAGCTCCTACCCCGGGAGCAGTTCGCGGCGCTGCGGGCACGCATCTTGGAAGAACAGGACTACCCGGAGATCGCGCGGCACCTGCGCTGCTCGGAGGCCGTGGTGCGCAAGCGCGTAAGCCGAGCCCTGCAGACCCTGCGCGGAGCAATGGAGGCACCTCGATGACCGACTACCTCGACCGACTCGAACAGCAACTGATCGAGGCCGTGCCACGCCCGACGGAGGGGCCGACCCCGCGACGGCCGACACGCCTCCGAGGTATCCCCCTGGCTTTGACTGTGGCGGTCCTGTTGGCGGTGAGCGCCACCGCGCTCGCCTTCACTGGCCTGCTCGCCACCGGCCCCGCGGTGCGCCCGACCCCCGGGCTGTCGCCGACGGCAGGGCTCGGGGTGCCCGCGCGCGGAGGCTCGCGGCTGCTCAGGGTGAGTGCTCCAGACCCCGCGGGGGGCCTGCCCTGGGGCATGCGGATCGTCCACACCACCAGGGACCTCGTCTGCGTGCAGCTCGGGCGCCTCTACCACGGCGAACTCGGCTTGCTGGGCCGTGACGGTGCATTCGGGGACGACGGACGCTTCCACCCGCTGCCGCCGGACGCGATCGGCCAAGACCTCGGCGTCGGCTCACCGGCCAGCAGCCGCAACTGCCACCCGCCAGGGCTGCTCTCCTCGCAAGAAATCGTGGGCATCCCGCAAAGCGGACTCGCGGGAGGACTGGCCGAAAGGACGGTCGGATCCGCCGAGCGGCGCTTTATCTCCTTTGGGCTGCTTGGCCCCCACGCGCGGAGCGTCACCTACCGCTTCGACGGACGCTCGCGCACCATCGCCGTCGAACCCGCCACCGGCGCTTACCTGATCGTCCTGCCCGACCCGCGGCACGGCGCTCTCGGCGAGGTGGGCGGAGGAAGCCTTGGCGAAGGGCCCCTCACTCCTGAGGGATCGCTGACGGCGATCACCTACCGCCTTGGAGCCACCACCTGCCAGGAGACGAACGGGCCACCTGCACCGCACCAGCAGACCGCGTCAGGGACGCCAGGCACCTGCCCCGGGCCACACTACCGCAGGGTACCCCCAGCGCCGCGCAGCCTCCACCGCTCGGTGCGGGTGCGGCTGCAACCGACCGCTCCCGGACGCGATACCGCGATCGTGACCTTCACCGCTCCCTACCACGTGGCAAACGCCCTCAGCGGCTACTCGATCGCGCTGCCCAGCCGATGCCACGAGGGGACGATCGTGACGCCGATCGACCGCGACGTCAGAGCGGGCGAAGTCGTCCGGACGCGACTCCCCGATGTCTTCGCCAACGCCTGCGGGCCAACGGTCGAGCTCGAGGTGCTCTACGGGGAAGGCCCCACCCCTTCGGCCTTCCCCCACCGGGGCGAAACCATCATCGGGCGGACGACGCTCGCGCGACCCCGTTAGGCCCCGTCCGGCGACGCCCCTCTCTGCGAGGACGTTAGACCTGAGCCTGCTGGGCGCGGCGGTTTGCACTGGCGTTCTTGGGGCCTTCGGCGCGCGGCCTTATATGCATACGAAGCCGAGGGCGTCCAGATGCCGCGCGCACGGGGAGGCCGCCAGCTGCTCGCCCTCCTTGTACACGATGCCTTGTTCTTGCAGACGCTCGAGCGCGACTCCGATCGCCTCGGGGTCCACGTCGTGCAGCTCGCGTTCGATCCCGGCGCGGGTCCACGGCTCCGGGTGGTCTTGGCGGAGCACCTGCAGGACTACCACGCACTGGGTGCCTTCCTCCTGGCGTGGGTTTCTACGATCGCTGGGCATGGCAAGAACTTCCTTTCTTTCCGTGCAAGCCCCGGCGCGGCTCCTATCCGTGCCGGGGCCAACTTGCTTTCTGGTCGATGGGCCCCTCACGGGGCGGGGGAAGTCAAGGTTGCGGGCGAAGTTGGCGCGAACGGGTCCTTCGGGGGACGGGGCTCGCGCACGAGCGGGGTCTCGCTCGCCTCCCACACCTCCTCGCTGAAGCCCACCGCGAGGGCCTGCGCCCCGGCGCCCCGCGGCGGCGCGCCCAGGAACTGCACCCGCTCCGCAACCACACACGTCCCTTCGCGCTCGCTGCCCTCACCCGCCTCCCAGCGCGCCTTCTCCGGGCCGCCCTGGACCACCACGCCGCGGCCCCTGCGCAGGTAGCGCGCGGCGCGCCTCGCCTCTGCGCCCAGCGCCAGGACGTCGCACTCGGCCAGTCGGCCTCGCGGCCCGCCTGGGGTTCGGTTGGCTGTCGTGCACGCCACGCGCAGGAAGCACACGGGGCCGCCCTCCGGCCGCTCGCGTAGCTCAGGGTCGGCTGCCAGCCTTCCGCTCAGCACCACGCGGTTGATCGTCTGCTCACTCATCTCGCTTCGCTCCTTTGGTTGGTTGAGAGTCCACCTGGGCGCAGCCTCGCCGCGCCCAGGGTGGTTGGGATGGTTCGTTCGCTTAGGGGGCGATGGCCTGCGCGCTTTCTCGGGCGCCCCGCCTATACCGAGATCACTCCCAGCGAGTCGAGGTACCGCGCGCAGCACGTGGCCCACACGTGGCCCCTGGAGAGCTGCGCTATGCGCTGCTCCTTCAGGCGGTCGAGGCCGGCTGCGAAGTCGGCGGGAGGGATGTCGCTGAGCTCCTTTTCGAGCTCGGGGCGCTCCCAGCACTCCGCGTGATCGTCACGGAGGAGCTGGAAGAGGACCGCCCGCTCGGCCTTCTGGACGACGGGCGTGGAGGACGCAATACGCTGTTGGCGCATGGGAAGAAACCGTCTTTCTTCTCGTGCCGGCCGCCGGCACCTTGCACGTGTCGGCGGCCAACTGGTTTGTAGGGTCACCCGACCCTACACCGCGCGGTTGCGCTGGTCCAGCGATTTGGGCGAAGCTGGCGCGAACGGGTCCATGACTTGCCTTGCTTGGCGGGAAGGGCGCCCAGATCCCGTGGCGAGGTGCGGATTTTCTGCGTCGGCGACGTGGCAATCCAGCTCACGCAGGCGCTCCTGCTCGCGCTGAAGACTCTCAGCGACCGGAGGGGCGCCCAGGGCGCGCGCCACCCATCGCGTGGAGCAGATCAACGCGCTCTTCCTTCACAGGGGGACGGCCTCTGCGTGGATGCGCTCGCGGAGATACGGGCTGACCCCGTTGTCGCTGAGCACCTCGACGCGGGTGCCAAGCAGCTCCTCCAGATCCTGCTCCAGTCCCACGAGATCGATCAGGCTGCGCCCGGGTTCCATCTCGACCAGCAGGTCTACATCGCTCGTCGCACCCGCCTCGCCTCGAACCGTTGAGCCGAACACGCGCACGTTGCGCGCACCGTGGTCGGTGGCACATCCGAGGATCTCCTTCCGTCTGGCGCGCAGCCGCTGAAGATCGATCTGAGCGGACTCGGCGCTCATGCCGACAGCCACGTTACTGCCATCGCGGCGTCCGTCATCCACCTTCACCGGTGGGCCTTCTTGTGGATCGCCGCGGGCGAAGCGTCGGCGTCACGCCGTTTGAGCCCAAACAGTACCGATTTGGTACCGTGCAGTGGTTTTGCCCTTGATCCCCTTGACTTAAAAAGTGCCGATTTGCAGGGATTTTATGTGATCGGGGAGACTGGATTCGAACCAGCGACCGCCCGGCCCCCAGCCGGGTGCGCTACCAGACTGCGCCACTCCCCGTGGCTTCTTTCGCCCATTCTACGGGCTGTGGCGAGCCGTCGCCTGGGCGACTTGCAAGGCATGGGGAAGTTCGGGCAAACTGTCTCAGGCAGCCCGCCCGCAGTGCAGGCGCGCGTGCGGTGGTAGCTCAACGGTAGAGCCTCGCCCTTCCAAGGCGATGATGCGGGTTCGATTCCCGTCCGCCGCTTCGGCAAAGCCGCGGCGATTGGCCGGGAGCCCATGCCTACCCCCGTCCCCGGCGCTCCTCCGTCGGCACCTCGCCCCCAGCGTCCGCCAGGCCCGGCGGGGGCCAGGGGCCGAACCAGTTGTCGCGGGCGCCGTCCAGGGTCACCGTCGAGCCGTTGAGGGCCGCACCCAGGGGGGAGGCCAGCAGCGCGATCAGCCAGGCGTGCTCCTGCACCGTGCCCAGGCGCTGCAGCGGGACCGAGCGGGCCATTCCCGCGCGCACCGCGTCCGGGTACTTGCCCATCGCCTCCGTGTCGAAGTGGCCCGCCGCCACCGCGCAGACCGTTGCTCCCGCTGGCGCCCAGCAGCGCGCCAGCTCGCGCGTCAGCGCCTCGACCGTCGCCCGCGCCGCGCCCGAGTGGGCCATGCCCGGCATCCCGTGGTGGGGGGAGAGCGTCACGTTGATGATTCGCAGCCCCCCCCTCTGCGCCCGTTCGTGCCCCGCTCCCGGCGGGTCCGGCGCCTGCGGGGTCGCCTGCGCGAACGCCTCCTCCGCCATGTGCAGGACCCCGTCCACGTTCAGCCGCCAGACCGCGCCCCACCCCTTCGTCGCGATGCCCTCCGCCGGCGTGAAGTACTGACCCCCCGCGTTGTTCACCAGCACGTCCAGGCGGCCCCACCGCTCCAGCGCGCCGGCGACCAGCGCGCGGGCCTGCTCGCGCTCGCGCACGTCCCCTGTCGCCCAGCTCGCCCGCTCCTCGCCGATCTCCGCGACCGTCTCCCGCAGCGGCTCCTCGCGGCGGCCGACCACCGCCACCGCCGCCCCGCAGCGCGCCAGCTCGATCGCGCTCGCCCGGCCCAGGCCCGTGCCCCCGCCGGTCACCAGCGCCACCCGGCCCCGCAGCAGGCCGGGGGCGAAGACCTCCGACTCGCCGATCCCGGGCTCCGCGGCACTCGTCACGGGCGCGATGATATGGGTGGGGAGCCCGTCCGTCCCCGCTCCCCGCTACGGTTCAGGCGTGCCCCACTGGCCCCTCCGGCCGCGCCTGGTCGTCGTCGCGCTGCTCGCGCTCTGCGACTACCTGCTGTGGAACTGGTCGTTGAGCGCCAACCACGACATCCTCGCGCTCGTCTCCGGCATGACCCTGATCCCGCTGCTGCTCGCCCTCGCCTGGCTGCTCGTCCTCGCCGTCGCGCGCCTGCTCGCCGGCGTCGCTCAGCGGTCCCGCGCGCGACACGCCGGCCTCGACAGCCGCGCGGCTGCCGGCGCCCAGGTCGGCGCGACAGCCGGTGCGACGGGCAGTGTGAGGGCCTCGGGCGAGGGTGGGCGGGGCTCCAAAGCGGGTGCCGGTGAGGCCCCCACTGCCTCCCCCTCCTCAAAGCTCGCCGCGTGAAGCGCCGCTGGTTCGCGCTCGCCACGCTCCTGGTCCTCCTCGGCCTCGCGCTCGGGGGCTACGTCTACGCGCGTGAGCGCACCGGCTCGATCTACCACCCCCACGCGCGCTTCGTGCCCGAGGCCAACCCCACCCTCCCCGCCCGCGGCGCCGAACGCTTCACGTGGCCGCTGTACGGCTACACCGAGAACCACACCCGCTACTACCCCGCCCCCGCGAGCCTGCGCCCCCCCTTCAAGCAGGCCTGGGCTCGCGGCGGGACCTCGCTGCGCGAGTTCCCCCCCGTGCTCTCGGAAAACCGTATCTTCCAACTCACCGACGACGGGGTCCTCAGCGCCGTTGACAAGTGGGACGGCAAGCTCCTCTGGAGCGACTCTCTGGGCGCGCTCTCCGCGGCCTCCCCCGCCGTCGGCGGGAACACCGTGTACGCCGCCGTGCTCGCCCGCACCCCGAGCTCCGCAGAAGGGCGCGTCGTCGCCCTCGACGTCACCGACGGTGCGATCCGCTGGTCGCGCAACCTGCCCTCCCGCAGCGAGTCCTCCCCCCTGCTCGACCGCGGCCGGCTCTACTTCGGCTCCGAAAACGGCACCGTCTACGCGCTGGACGCGAGCGACGGGCGGATCGTGTGGACTTACCGGGCCGCCGGCGCCGTCAAGGCCTCCCCCACCCTCTCGGGCGGGGTGCTCTACTTCGGCGACTACTCCGGCCACGTCCAGGCGGTCTCCGAGCAGACCGGACGGCGGCTGTGGCTCTCGGACTCCGAAGGAGCGCTGTTCGGCAGCGGGACCTTCTACTCAACCGCCGCCGTCGTCTACGGGCGCGTCTACCTCGGCAACACCGATGGGCGCGTCTACGCCTACGACGCCGCCACCGGCAGCCTCGACTGGGCCTTCCAGACGGGCGCCTACGTGTACGCCTCCCCCGCGGTCACCGACGCCCCCGGCCTCGGCCCCACCCTCTACCTGGGCTCCTACACCGGCACCTTCTACGCGCTCGACGCCCGCACCGGCCACGTCGCCTGGAGCTACGACGCCGGCGGGAAGATCTCAGGCTCGGCCACCATCGTCGGCCGGGTCGTGTACTTCTCCGACCTCGGCACCCACCACACCTACGGCCTCGGGATCTCCACCGGGAAAGTGGAGTTCACGATGCACACCGGAGCCTTCGACCCCGTGATCAGCGACGACCACCGCATCTACCTCACCGGCTACACCGGCCTCTACGACCTCGTCCCGACCGACTGAGCGTTCACGCCAGATTGGGGTGGCGGTAGTCGAGGTAGTCGGTCCGGGAGGTGCGCGTCGCACCAGCCCGGCCGGCCGGACCCCCGCCGAGCCCCAGCGCGCGGTCTAGCGAGAAGCGCGCTACCTACCTCCGGCAGGACCCCCCGCCGAGCCCCAGCGCGCGGCCGAGCGAGAAGCTCGCCGCCACCCTCACCGCGCCCGCTCGCCGCGCGGTCACCTTCGTCCACCCCCCCGGCGCCCTGCCCACGCACGCCGCGCCCGCGGTGACCGTCCAGTAGCGGGTGTAGCGCACCCTCACCGTAAAGCTCCCCCTCGTGCGCGCCCGCAGCGCGAACCACTCGTGGCCTGTGCCGCTGAGCGTGCCCGGGCCTTGCGCGAGCGAGGTGGCGCCCAGCACTTCGTAGATCCGCCAGTGGCGCGTGCGCTCCACTTCGTGCAGGTACGGCAGCCCCGCCTCGATCAGCCGGCCCTCCGCGGCGCTCGAGGGGTCAAGCGGTGTGTCCGGCAGCGCCACATAACTCACCGCCTCTTCCTTCAGCCACGCGCGGTACCGCGCCGCCGTCAGGCCTTTCGAGAGCAGCACCCCGTCGTAGCGCTCGTCCAGCTGCTTCTCCCACCCCCGCGCCAGCGAGACCTTCGGCGCCAGCCACGCCGCCTCCCAGTGGCCACGCGTGAACGGCACCTCCACGCGCACCGGCTGGCCCGGCGGGGCCTCGACGCCCGCCACGAAGCGCTCCACCGGCAGGTAGTACGACGCGCTCGTCGAGGCGTTCCCCGCCACCGCCGCCGTTTCGCGCACCGGCCCCCACACCGTCCACACCGCGATGCCGCACAGGACCGCCACCGTCGCCGCGGAGCGGAGCCCCCCGGACGCCGGACCCCGCCGCGCACGCCCGCCGCCGAGCAGCGCGCACAGCAGCAGCGGGCCCGCGAGCAGCACCCCGTAGCGCTCCACGTTCGCGCCCACCGGGCTGTGCACCGCGACGCACGCCACGCACACCGCCAGGTACACCACGCCGCCGGTCCACTCCACCCGCCGCTGCGCCGGCATCGCCCACAGGTACCCCGCAACCACCACGAGCGTCGCCAGGAAGGAGTACAGCGGGTAGGGCTCCCACCCCCCCCCGGGGAAGAGCCCCACCAGCGCCACCACCACCACGGCAGGCGGGGCGCCGAGCACCACGAGGCTACGCGGCGAGCGCGCGGCGAGCGCGCGCGTGAGCCCCGCGAGCGCCAGCAGCAGACCCGCGACCGGGCTGCACGCCGCGCACACCCCCGCCAGCGCCGCCGCCACCACGGGCCGGTCGTGCACCAGCGCGAGCACCGCGCCCAGTGCCACGCTCACTCCCAGCGCGAACGTCACCCGCCCGCTCCACACGTCCCCCAGCGCCGCCACCGCGAACCACACCGCCGCCCACCACGCCGGCGCCCCGTACACCGTCCTGGCCGCGCGTTCGAACAGGGTCACCGAGACCAGCACCGCCGCCGCGCCCACCGCGCGCACCCCCACCCACGCCGCCAGCGGGGGGAACACGAGGCTGTACCCCGGCACGTCGTGGCCCCCGTACCAGCGCGTGTCGTACACCAGAAAGCCCGCTTCACGGAAGAGGTTGGCCCGGTACACCTGCCCCGCGAGGTCCGGCGTGCGGGGGTCCACGATGACCCACACCGCCACCCCCACCGCCGCCGTCACGAGGCCCCACGGCGCCCCTCGCGCCGCACCCCGTCTGCGCATCTCCGGCGCGGACGCTCTCGCCACGTACGTGCCCACGGGCGGCACCATATGGGAAGCTTGACCGGGGCCCGGTGCGCTACCCCACCGGACCCCGGTTCCCGCGAGTCAAACCCTGCCTGTCCCGCGGTGTCTCTGCCTTTCAAACAGCCCACACACTCGAAAGTCGCGTTGACAATCGCCCGTCTTGTCCTCGGGGTCGCCACCCTCCTCGCAGCCTGCCTGCTCGCGAGCGGCTGCGCCAGCGTGCAGCCCGCGCCGCTCGCGGCGGGTGCGCTCGCCGAAGCGCAGACGTTCCCCTTCTACCGCGTCTACTGGGTGGGGCCCCGCTTCGGCTCGGAGCCCCTCGCCGCGGCCGACGGCCTGCGCAACTACATCAGCTCCGTCGGGGACTCCGTCTACTACGGCAACTGCGCCGCCGGCAAGGGCGCCGGGCTCGGCGGCAACGGCTGCGTGCTGCCCCTCCAGGTCACAACCCTCGTCTACGCCCGCCACGCCAACGCCCCCCTCGACCCCCAGCGCAACACCGTCCTGCGCGGGGTCCCCGCGGTCATCTACGACGGCGGGGACTCGATCGAGCTCTACACCGGGCGCCTCGCCGTCAACGTCTTCGCTGAGAACCTCTCCGACGGGCTGCGCGCCGTCAGCGCCCTGCGCCCCCTCAACGCGCCCGGCTCCGCCACCGCGCCCCTGCCGCCGCCCGTGTACTGCCCCGGCCTCTCTGGGCCCCGGCCCGCGGCCGTGCAGGCCGCCCTGCGCAACCTCCCCGGGCACGCCTGCCAGAGCGTCGCCGCCACGCTGGCAGTGGACCGCGCCCTGTTCGGGAAAGGCTAGACCACTCCCCCCGGCTGAGGCTGCAGCGGCTTACCGATCTCCCCCCGGAGGCTCAGGAACGCCACCGTCCCGATCAGCGCGGGGATCCACAGCGAGATCGCGCGGTACGTCACCACCGCGGCGAGCACCGTCGAGGCGGGGCGCGCGCCGAACAACAGCAGCATCCCCACGAGGCCCCCTTCGACCGCGAAGAAGCCGCCGGGGATCGGGATCGAGTTCGCGAGCATCCCCACCAGGTACGCCATCGACACCGCCCAGAACGTCTGGGTCGGGCCGTACGCTGCCAGGCACAGGTACAGGCACGCCGTGTCGAACAGGCAGTACCCCACCGCTCCCACCAGCCGCCAGTCGTGGGCGCGGATCAGTCCCACCGCGTCCTGTACCCCACCCCCGAGCGCGACCAGCGCCACCACCGTGCGGCCCTGCTCGGAGCTTCTGCGCGCCGCCGCCCGGCGCGCCCACCCGGCGCCTGCCAGCGTGCCGACGATCGCCGCCCCCGCCGCCAGCGCCGGCAGCAGCGTGATCAGCGCCCGCTGCGAGCCCGGCAGCAGCCCCAGCCACATTCCCAGCCCGATCAGGACCACCACGCTGACGTTCACGGCGCTCGTGAGCACGAAGAACAGCACTGAGCGCTTCGCGATCCGCTCCACCGAGATCCCCTTGCTACGCAGCACCCACGCCCCCAGGGCGATGCCCCCCAGGCCGCCCGCCGAGACCACCGAGTTGACCGCCAGCTCCGCCAGCGACAGCCGCGCGCTCAGCCGGCTGCCCAGCCTCCGGAACACCAACCCGAACAGCACCACGTAGGAGGCGCACGAGAGGAGCTCCGCCACCACCCCCGCTCCCACCCAGCCCCACTTCGCGTCGGTGATCCGCTCCCCCGCCGCGCGCAGGCCCGGCACCCCGACCAGCAGGCCCGCGACGATCACGAAGAACACCGCGAGGCTGACGAGGCTGTTGCGCAGCCGCCGCGACTGCGCCGCCAGCTCCCGCGCGGTGTCCTCGGTGACCCCGTCCCCGTCCTGCCTCTGCGCGGCCTGCTGGCCGATCTTTGATCGGTCGGCGGTTCTCGACACCTTCACCTCTTGCTCGGGTCGTGTGGCGTTGGCAGCGGAAGGTCCCCGTCACGCCCCACCCACTATGCCCGATCCCGCGCGCGTTCCCGGAAGCGCGCCGGGGAGAGCCCGTAGCGGCGGCGGAACGCGCGCGCGAAGTGCGTGCCGCTGCTGTAGCCCACCAGCCGCGCGACGTCCGCCACCGGGATCGTCTGCTCGGCGAGCAGTTCCGCCGCCGCGGCCATCCGCCGCGCGCGGAGGTCCTCCTGGAAGGTGCTCCCCCCGAACTGCGCGTACGCGCGCTGCAGGCCTGGCGCGGCGAGCAGGCCAGCGCGCGGGCCACCGCCGCGAGCGTCAACTCCCGGCGGTAGTGGCGCTTGACGAGCACGCGTGCCAGCAGGTACAGCCGGCGGCGTTCGCTGAGCGTCGCGGTGCGCACCTCCTCTACTCCGACCGCTCCCCGCGGGCGGGACGGGAGGACGCTCAGCCCCGGATCGGTGGATTCAGGTTCAGCCGGCGTACCGGCGCGCCGTTCGTTCAGCCGCCCTCACATAGGAGCCGCCGAACAACACCGCGTGCACGAGCAGCGGCAGCAGCTGCCACAACTCGACGCGCTGCTCCCACCCCTCGGCGAGGGGTGCGACCTCGGCGTAGGCCTCGAACACGCGCGCGGAGGGAGCGCCGAACAGCCGCAGCATCGCGAGATCCACCTCGCGGTGGCCCCCGTACGCGGAGGGGTCCACCAGCCACGGGCGGCTCTCCGCGTCGGCCATCACATTGCCGCTCCACAGGTCCCCGTGCAGCCGCGCCGCCGGCTCCGCGGGCCCAGCCAGCTCGGGCAGGCGCTCGCACACTGCCTCGACCGCTCGCGCCCCCGCGTCCGAGAGCGCCCCGCGCTCGCGTGCGATGCGCGCCAGCGGGCGCAGGCGCCGCTCGACGTAGAAGCCGGGCCAGTCCGGGGTGGGGTCGTTGGGGAGCTGTAGTGAGCCGAAGCGGGCGGCGCCGCGCGGTGGCTCCCTGCGGGAGGCTCACTGCGCCGGGGCGCTCTCGGCGTCCGGTGCCCGCAACTGCTCGAGCAGCGCCGCGCACGCAGCATGCACCAGGTCGAGCACCTCCTCGAAGCCTCCCGCCCCGCCGTAGTAGGGGTCGGGCACGTCGAGCTCGCCGCCGGCGGCGGGGTCGAACTCGCGCAGCAGCCGCACCTTGGCGCGGGCGGTTTCGTCGCGCGCGAGGCGGTGCAGGTTGCGCGCGTTGTCACCGTCCATCGCGAGCACCAGATCGAACTCCTCGAAGTCGCGCGGCACCACCTGGCGGGCGACGCTTTCGAGCGCGATCCCGCGTTGGCGCGCGGCGCGGGTGGCGCGCGCGTCGGGCGGCTCCCCCACGTGCCAGCTCCCGGTGCCGGCGCTGTCCACTTCGATCCGCTCTTGAAGCCCCGCGTCGTGCACGAGCTTGCGCATCACGCCCTCGGCGGTGGGAGACCTACATATGTTGCCGAGACACACAAACAACAGACGGACGCGCTCGCCGTCCCGTGCTGACGCGTCGTGGCCCGCGTGGCCTTCTGCGGGACCGGTCCAGCGCACTCCACCCGGCGTGGCTGGAGGCACGAACTCCCCCTCCCCCTCCCCCTTCACCGCGACTCCTCACCCAGCTCCAGCACCGCGAGGAACGCCTCCTGGGGCACCTCCACGCGGCCCACCTGCTTCATCCGCTTCTTGCCCTCCTTCTGCTTCTCCAGGAGCTTTTTCTTGCGGGTGATGTCGCCCCCGTAGCACTTCGCGATCACGTCCTTGCGGAACGCCTTGACGGTCTCGCGGGCGATCACGTGCGAGCCGACGGCGGCCTGGATCGGGACGTCGTACTGCTGGCGGGGGATCCGCTTGCGCAGGCGCTCGGTCAGCGCGCGGCCGACCTCGTAGGCCTTGTCGCGGTGCACGACCATCGAGAGCGCGTCCACGGGGTCGCCGGCGAGCAGCACGTCGAGCTTGACGAGGTTCGACGGTCTCATGCCCAGCAACTCGTAGTCGAGCGACGCGTACCCGCGGGTGCGGGACTTCAACTGGTCGAAGAAGTCCAACACGATTTCCACGAGCGGCAGGTCGTAGGTGAGCTGCACGCGCTCGGGGGAGAGGTAGTGCATCCCGGCGTGCTCGCCGCGGCGTTCCTGGCAGAGCTCCATGATCGCGCCCACGTGCTCGCGGGGGGCGATCACCTGGGCCTTGATGTACGGCTCGCGGATCTCCGCGACGGTGCCGGGGTCGGGCATGTCGGAGGGGTTGTGCACCTCGAGCTCCTCGCCGGAGGTGAGCGTCACGTCGAACTCCACCGAGGGCATCGTCGCCATCAGCTCGAGGTCGTACTCGCGCTCCAGGCGCTCGCGCACGATGTCCATGTGCAGCAGGCCGAGGAAGCCGCAGCGGAAGCCGAAGCCGAGGGCGTCGGAGGTCTCCGGCTCCCACGAGAGCGCCGCGTCGTTGAGCGTCAGCTTTTCCAGCGCGTCGCGCAGGTCGGGGTACGTGTCGGACTCGATCGGGAACAGTCCACAGAAGACCATCGGCTTGACCTCGCGGTACCCGGGCAGCGGCTCGGTGGCTTCGGCGGGGCGCGCGCCCCCGCCACTCGCGCCCGGACCTGTCCCCGAGCCCGCTCCCCCCGTCCCGCCGGCCCGCCGGCGCGTCGTGAGCGTGTCTCCCACGCGCAGCTGCGTGACGTCCTTGACGCCCGTGATCACGTACCCCACCTCGCCCGCAGCGAGCTGGTCGGTGGGCATCTGCTGGGGGGAGAAGCACCCGATGTCGTCGATGTCGGCGTGCAGGCCCGACGCCATCGCGCGGATCGGCTCGCCCTTGCGCAGCACCCCGTCGACGACGCGCACGTACGCGATCACCCCTCTGTAGGGGTCGAACTCCGAGTCGAAGATCAGCGCGCGCGGGGGCGCCTCGGGGTCGCCCGCCGGCGGGGGCACGCGCGCGATGAGCTCCTCCAGCACCTCCGGCACGCCCTGGCCCGTCTTGCCCGAGATGCGCAGGATCCCCTCCGGGGGCTCGCCGATCAGCTCCGCGACTTCGCCCGCCACCCGCTCGGGCTCGGCGCCGGGGAGGTCGAGCTTGTTCAGGCACGGGATCAGCTCCAGGCCCGCGTCGACCGCGAGGTACGTGTTGGCGACCGTCTGCGCCTCGACCCCCTGGGCAGCGTCCACGACGAGCAGCGCGCCCTCGCACGCCGCCAGCGAGCGCGAGACCTCGTACGTGAAGTCCACGTGCCCGGGGGTGTCGATCAGGTGCAGCTGGTACGTCTGCCCGTCGGCGCTCTCGAAGAACACGCGGACCGCCTGCGCCTTGATCGTGATGCCTCGCTCGCGCTCGAGGTCCATCGAGTCGAGCACCTGCGCGCGCATGTCGCGCTCGTTCACGGTGTGCGTCAGCTCGAGGATGCGGTCGGCGAGCGTCGACTTGCCGTGGTCGATGTGCGCGATGATCGAGAAGTTGCGGATGTGGGCCTGGTCCATCGGTCTTGAAGACTTTAGATGGGCACGCCTGGAGGGCGTGCCGCGCGGCGTTCGCTGTTCGTCCCCGGGCTGGGTGCACGTGCCCGGGCACGGGACCCCGCTACCCTGAGGTCCGGCGGATCGCCCACTCGGCCAGGGTCGCGAGACTCGAGCCGGGCAACGCACCGGCCTTCGGGCCAGTGGCCAGTCCCGGTGGTCGGGAGTGTCATGCCGCCCAGGCAATAAGACACACAAGTCCTGGGACGTAGTAGTTCAAAGGCGATCTTTGACCGGGCCGACCGGGCGGGCCTCTGGCCCGCCCGGTTCGCTTTACGCCCGACCGAGCTGGGTGCGGATCAGGCGGCTCACCTGGTGGGCCTCGGGGACGCGCATCACGAGCACCGCGCGCATGTACACCCCCACGCCCGCGGCGCCGGCCCCGCCGACGCTCACGATCTGCGCGGGCAGCGAGCGGCCGAGGAGCGCGTCGAGCGCGTACCACACCACCCACGACACCCCCCCGAGGAGAGCGGACGCGACGAGGATGCGCGCGGTGATCATCGTGGTCTGGCAGCCCTCCAGACGCCCGTTGAAACCGATCCGCAGGCGGCGGACCTGCAGCGCGGTCATCACCACGTTGGCGGCCACGGTGCCGATGATCAGGCCGGCGATCCCCAGCGGCTTGTAGAGGGAGAGCGAGACGACGACGTCCACCACGATGTTGAGCGCCGCCAGGCTGGTGGGGATCCACGGGCGCTGGACGGCGAAGAACGTGCGGGTCAGCAGCAGGTTGAGCCCCCCGAAGGGCAGCGAGAACGCGAACCAGAACAGCGCGATCGACACGAGGTGGGTCGACACGGGGTCGAACTTGCCGCGTTCGTAGAGGAGCCGCACGATCGGGGTGGTGAGCACGACCATGAACGCGGCGGCCGGGATCAGCAGCAGGTTGATCTGGCGCATCCCGATCCCCACAGAGCGGCGCATCGAGCCGGGGTCGCGGCGCGAGGCCATGCGGCTCAGAGCCGGGAACAGCACCGTCGCCACCGCGACGCTGAAGATCCCCTGGGGCAGCATGTAGACGCGGAACGCGTTTTCGATCGCGCGCGGGGCTTCCTTGTTGACGAGGGTGCCGAACGCGGCGTTGACGAACTGGTCGAGGTTGACGATGCCCAGGCCGATCGTGACGGGGAGCATCAGCACGAAGACCTGACGAATCCGGGGGTCATTCCAGTCGATCGAGAACTGCAGGCGGAAGTCGATGCGCGCGAGCGCCCCCAGCGCCATCACGAACTGCACCCCTGTGGCGATCACGATGCCGATGGCGTACGCGTAGATCTCCTCTTCCCCGTGGAAGTCCGGGCGCAGCACGACGAGCGCGACGATGATCACCACGTTCCACACCGCGGGTGCGATGGCGGGGATCGTGAAGTGTTCGTAGGACTGCAGGATCCCCACGAGCAGCCCGGTCAGCCCGAGCAGGAGCACCACCGGAAACAGCACCTGGGAGAGCCCGACGGTGAGAGTGTCGAGCGCCACGTGGAAGGTGGGCCCGGTGAACAGCGGCATGATCACCCCGGCCGTGACCTCGAAGAACGCCGTGATCGCGGCGAGCGCGCTCAGCATGATCCAGAAGAGGGTGGACGCCAGTCGGAAGGCCTCGCGGCGGCGGCCCTGCTGGAGCAGGTCAGTGAACACCGGCACGAACGCGGCGGAGAGAGCGGCCTGGGCGAAGAGGTTGGCGATGAGGTTGGGGACGAGGTTGGCGATCGTGAACGCCGACGCGGGCCCGCTGGTGCCGAAGTAGCTGGCGGCCAGGATTTCCCGCCCGAGCCCCGCGACCCGCGAGAAGGCGGTGAGGATCGAGAAGATCGCGGTGTTGCGCGCGACGCGCCCGCCGCCGGCGCCGCCGCCCCCCGTCCCAGCGTCGTCCTCCGCACCGGCGCTCGCACCGCTGCCGACCGGGTCCACCCCCTCCACCGGCGCTCCGCCCACCTGACTGTGCGGCTGCGTGGGGGGCTCTTCGGTTGCGGACAAGGCCGCTATAGTACGGCGCTCCCGCGATGGCAAACATCCACTCACAGAAGAAGCGCATCCTGCGCTCCGAGCGCGAGCGCTTGGAGAACCGCCGCTACACCTCGACGATCAAGACGTGCTTCCGACGCCTGGAGGCCGCTGTCCAGAGTGGCGACGAGCAGACCGCGGAGGCCGAGCACCGCGGGCTGGTGAGCCGCATCGACACCGCCGTCAAGCGCGGCGCGCTGCACCGCAACACCGGCGCACGCAAGAAGAGCCGCGCTGCCCGCGTGCGCGCCTCTATAGGCGCGTAGACGCCCGCTGACCGAAGCCGGGGGACACGGGCCTCCCGGCCCGAATCCCCGTTTCGGCCGGCGCGATGCTGCGTCCTCGGTCGCTCGCGTGCTGACGCACGCCACGCTCCCTGCGTTCTTGCCTCGCTTGCCCATCGAACGTCTACGGGAGGCGTTACGAAGCGATCGAGGCAATAGCCCGCAACGCGAGGGTGTCCTCGTGCAGGCCCGAGACCCGCGAGCGCCCGGCACGCAGCTGGGCCCCGCCGCGCGTGTCGAGCTCGAGGTCGGCGAGCACGCTGAGCGCACCGCGCAGGCGCTCGGGGTCGCTGCGGGCGACGTCGGCGACGAAGCGCTCCGCGGCCCGGGTGGGCATCCGCAGGCTGCGCTTGACCTCGGCGGCCGACTCCCCCGCCTGCAGGCGCACGGCGACGGTGAGCGCCTCGCGCAGCCGCGAGGCCATCAGGTAGGCGAGCCCCCCGAGGCGCTCGCCCTGGCGGCGCAGGCGCAGGTAGGCGAGCGTCGCCTCGCGGGGGTCCCCACCGACGAGCGCGTCGGCGAGCACGAACGCACGGCGCTCGGCGGAGTGGGCGGCGCGCTGTTCGATCTCCTGGGCGCTCACGCGGATCGGCTGGGACGCCGCGAGGTCCTCACGCGCACCCCCACCCACGGCGCCGGCCGCGATGTCCTGTCGGTCGGCGAGTTCCAAGGAGAGCTTCTCCAGCTCGCGCAGGATCCGCTGTTGGCGCTCCCCGACCTGCACGACGAGCGCTTTCGCCGCCGCCTGGTCCAGCGCGAGACCCAACCGCGCGGCCTGCTCGCGCGCCCACCTGGGCAGCTCCCACGGCTTGACGGTGCCCTGCTCCACGACCTGGCCCTTGGCGGCCTTGACGGCGGCGTGCACCGCGACGGGCGCCTTCGTGCGCCCCTCCTCGCGGGCGAACAGGGCGACGGTAGTGTCGGGTGGGAGCTCGCGCATGGCGGGCAGCAGGTGCTGCTCAACCTCGGCCTGCTTCCACCGCTCCACGCCGTCGACGACGATCACCCGCTGCCCGATCGCGAAGGTCATCGCGGTGAGCGCGAGCGCCACCCCCGCCGGTGTGGCGGCCTCCCCAGATAGCGCCTCGACGGAGCCGGCATCTCCCTCCTTGAGCGCCAGCGCGTGCAGCCCGGCGCGGCGCTCGGCGACTGCCCCGTGATCGTCGCCGTGGATCAGGTAAGCGGGCTTCAGCGCGGGCATGTCGGTTCGGGTGAAGGAGCTTTCAGCGCGGGCATCTCACCGCACCACCAGGTTCACTAGCTTGCCGGGCACCACGATCTCCTTGAGAATCTCTTTGCCGTCGAGATGCGTCTGCACGTTGGGCGCCGCGCGGCAGAGCTCCTTGAGCTGCTCGGGGGTGGCGTCGGTGGGCGCCTGCACGCGGTCGCGCAGCTTGCCGTTGACCTGGCAGACCAGCTCGTAGACCTCGCGCTCCAGCAGCGCGGGGTCGGCCTGCGGCCAGGGCTGCTCCCACACCCGTTGCCCGCTGTTGAGGCGGTCGTAGATGTCGGCGCCCACGTGCGGGGCGAAGGGAAAGAGCAGCGAGGCGGCGGTGGAGAGAGCGAAGCGCAGGGTGGTGCCCGCCGCCTGGGCGCGCAGGCGCGAGCATTCGTTCAACAGCTCCATCACGGCCGCGATCGCGGTGTTGAAAGCGAAGCGGCGCAGGTCAGTTGAGACCTTGTCGATCGCCCAGTGCGCCTTGCGCAGCAGCTCCAAGTCCGGTCCCTCGTCCTCTGGGACGGCCTCCTCTGCCCGCTCCCCCCGCTCGGCGACCTCCGCGGCCAGCCGCCAGAGCCGGCCCAGGAAGCGGTACATGCCCTCGACGCCGTCGTCGGACCAGTCGGCGTCCTGGTCAGGGGGCGCTATGAACAGGGTGTAGCAGCGGGCGGTGTCCGCGCCGTAGCGCTCGACGATCGAGGCCGGCGAGACGACGTTGCCCCGGGACTTGCTCATCTTGGCGCCGTCCTTGGTGATCATCCCCTGCGTGAAGAGCGCCTGGAAGGGCTCCTGGAAGTCGAGGTGGCCGAGGTCGGCGAGCGCCTTCGTAAAGAAGCGCGCGTACATCAGGTGCAGGATCGCGTGCTCGACGCCGCCGATGTACTGGTCCACGGGCATCCACCGGCGCAGCACCGCGGGGTCCCAGGCGGCCTCGTCGTTGGCGGCGTCGCAGTAGCGCAGGAAGTACCACGACGAGTCCACGAACGTGTCCATCGTGTCGGTCTCGCGGCGCGCGGCGCCCCCGCACGCGGGGCACTCCGCGGAGACCCACTCCTCTGCGGCCGCGAGCGGCGAGCGCCCGCGCGGAGCGTAATCCTCGATCTCAGGCAGCACGACCGGCAACTGCTCCTCGGGGACGGGCACCATCCCGCACTGCTCGCAGTAGAGCACCGGGATCGGGCAGCCCCAGTAGCGCTGGCGGGAGATCAGCCAGTCGCGCAGGCGGTAGTTGACCGACGCGTGGCCCTTGCCCTCGCGGTCCAGCCACTGCACGATCTCCGCGAGCGCCTCGCGGTTGCCCTTGCCGTTGAAGCGCGGGTCGGAGTCCACGAGCGGCCCGTCGCCGGTGTACGGAAGCCCTTGCTCGTCGCCACCCTCCGCCGGAGAGCCTTCGATCACCCGGCGGATCGGGAGCCCGTGGGCGCGCGCGAAGGCGTGGTCGCGCTCGTCGTGTCCGGGCACCGCCATGATCGCGCCGGTGCCGTACTCCATCAGCACGTAGTCGGCGACGTACATCGGGATCTCCTCGCCGTTGACGGGGTTGGTCACGGTGCGCCCCAGCGCCACCCCCGTCTTCGGCCGCTCCACGTCGCCGCGCTCCTCGGATGACTCGGTGAGCACGTGGTTGACGTACTCGCGCACCGCCCGCTCGTGCTCGGTGCCCTCGGCGAGCCGCTGCACGTCGGGGTGCTCGGGGGCCATCACGAAGAAGGTCGCTCCGAACAGCGTGTCGGGGCGGGTCGTGAAGACCGGGTAGTCCACGGGGTGGGCGGGATCCAAGTCCGCGCAGCGGAAGGTCACCTCGGCCCCCTCCGAGCGCCCGATCCAGTTGCGCTGCATCGTCTTCACGTGCTCGGGCCACTCGATCCCGTCGAGGTCCCCCAGCAGCCGCTCCGCGTAGTCGGTGATGCGCAGGAACCACTGCTCGAGCTGGCGCAGCTCGACCTCGGCGCCGCAGCGCTCGCAGTGACCGTCCACCACCTGCTCGTTGGCGAGCACCGTCTGGTCGGTGGGGCACCACTTGACCGCGGCCTCCTTGCGGTAGGCCAGGCCCGCGTGCAGCAGCTGCAGGAAGATCCACTGCGTCCAGCGGTAGTAGCTCGGTTCGTGCGTGGCAAGCTCGCGCGACCAGTCGATCGAGATCCCCCACGAGCGGAACTGGCGCTGGAAGGACGCGATCGAGACGGCGGTCGACTCGCGCGGGTTCACTCCCGTCTTGATCGCGTGGTTCTCCGCGGGCAGGCCGAACGCGTCGTAGCCCATCGGGTGCAGCACGCGGTGGCCCAGGCGCCGGTGGAAGTGCGCGATGGCGTCCCCCACCGCGTAGACCTTCAGGTGCCCGATGTGGGGCTCCCCGCTGGGGTAGGGCAACATCTCCAGGACGTAGGACTTCGACGGCTGGGGCGGATGTGCACCATTTCCCCGCGCCCCGCTCCCGCCGCCCGCGTAGGCGGCGCCCTCGCCACCGCTCCCGGGCGGGTCGTTGGAGACCTCCCAGGTGCGCTCGGCCGCCCACACCGCCTGCCAGCGGGGCTCGATCTCCTGCGGGTCATAACGCTGCTCAGCCATGTTCGCCCGGAGGTTAGCGAGCGCCCCCGGACGGAACGCTCGCGCTGGCCGAAACGGGGACCGATTGGAGAGACACTCGCTCCGCCGAAGCCGGGGGACGCTCGCCGTTGGCGAGCATCCCCGTTTCGGCCAGCATCCCCAAATCGGCCAGCGCCGCAGGCGCGTGTCTCCCGGCTTCGGTCGCCCCGCCCCGATCTATGCGAAGCTGGCGCGGCGGGCGCGCACCGCCTCGACGATCGCTGCGGGCGCCTTCTGCGGCGAGCCGGCGTCGAACGGCGGCTGGGGGTCGTACTCGATGCCCAGCTGGATCGCCTGCGCGACCTGCTCACCAGCGACCCTCGCGACCAGCGCGAGCGCCATGTCGATGCCGGCCGAGACGCCTGCGGCTGTCACGAGCTTCCCGTCGAACACGACCCGCTCGGCGCTCGTTTCGACCCCGAGCCGGCCCAGCTCCTCGAGCGCCAGCCAGTGGCTCGTCGCGCGTCTGCCCTCCAGCAGGCCGGCGGCGGCGAGAATCAGCGAGCCGGTACAGACCGATGCGGTCCACGTCGAGGTCTCGTGCGCAGCACGCAGCCACTCGTGCACCGGGCCGTCCTCCATCAGTTCCGCCTGACCCGGCCCGCCGGGGACGAGCAGGATGTCGGGGTGAGGGAACTCGGTCATGGGGGCGTCGGCCATCAGCGCGAGCTGGCCGGTGTCGGTCCGCTTGAGTCCCGGCTCCTGCGCGACGAACGTCACCTCGGCGTCGGGCAGGCGGCTGAGGACCTCGTAGGGCCCGACCGCGTCCAGCGCGGTGAGACGGTCGTAGATGAGGATCGCGATCTGCATGGTCTGTTCTCCTTGGTCGTCTTGGTCGTCGAGTCAGGTGGCGGTCGTGGGTTGGTGTGGCTGGGTATCGGGGGTGCAGCTCTCTCAGGCCGCCACGTCAGGGACCACAGCGCTCGACTCTGCAAGCGCCCCCTGAAAGCGCCTGCGGTACTCGGCGGGCCCGACTCCGAGCGCGCGCAGGAAGACCCGGCGCATCGTGTCGGCGGTGCCGAAGCCGCACGCCGCGGCGACCACGGCGATGGGCTGCCCACTCTCCTCCAGCCGTCGCCTGGCGGCCTCCAGGCGCAGGCGCTCCACGTAGCGCGCGGGCGTGACCCCCACCTCGGCACGGAAGCGGCGCGCGAAGTGGCGCGGGCTCATGTGGGCGCGCTCGGCGAGCGACTCGACCGTCAGGTCGCCTTGGAGGTTCTCCACCGCGAAGCGCTGCACCTCCCGCAGCCCACTGCGCTCGGGCGCGCGGGCCGCGAGCGTCGCGCTGAACTGCGACTGGTTGCCGGGGCGGCGCAGGAACAGCACCAGATGGCGGGCGATCGTGAGCGCCGCCTCGCGGTCGAGATCCTCCTCGACCATGGCCAGCGCAAGGTCCATGCCGGCGGTCACGCCCGCCGAGGTCCACACCGGCCCGTCGCGCACGAAGATCGGCTCGGGATCGACGCTCACCAGCGGGTACCTGCGCGCAAGCTCCCCAGCCGCCGCCCAGTGCGTGGTCGCGCAACGCCCGTTCAGCAGCCCCGCGGCGGCGAGCAGATACGCCCCGGTACAGACCGACGCGACCCGCCGCGCGGTCTTGGCGCGAGCCTCGATCCACTCGATCAGCTCCTCGTCTTCGCACGCGCGGTCCGTACCCGCGCCGCCCGCCACGAGCAGCGTGTCGATCGCCGTCGGGGCATTCTCGATTGCGGCATGGGGCACGATCGTCAGCCCGCTGGAGGTGGCCACGGGAGCACCGTCGCGGCCGACCACGGTTGTGCGGTAGCCGCGATCGGCGCCGTGGCATCGGTCTGTGCCCCGACGACGCTCGGCCTCGACGAGAGGCCCGGGACGTGCACCGCGTCCGCTGGCCTCTACCAGCATTTGAGCCCCGCTGAACACCTCTAGCGGCCCGGTCACATCCAGACTCTGCACGCCCGGATAGACGATGATCACGACGTTCCGTGGGGAGAGATTGCGAGTCATCGCCTGTGATCGTGACCGATCCCGGCTCTGTCCGCAAGGACATATTTCCAACTTTTCCTGCCAAATCTTCGATCGGACCCTACGCCAGTCACGGCCTGTCGCGAGGTTGGCACGGAGTTGCCACATACGTGCATCTCGCGTCACAGAAGCTGATCTGATATGTCGGGTCGTTTGTCAAGTGGGCGTGTTTGATCGCGTCCGTGTGGCGGGCGGTTTTGGAGTGGTCGGGAGAGCGGGGCGCCGGGCTCGGTGTCGGCGTTGCCAGTCTGATGATGCGGGGGTTGGGTACCCCAGGGCCCGGTTTCGTGCTGCCAGCGTGCGCTGTCTAGGTGACGGCCGCCAGCACATCGTTTACATCGAGCCGCCAGCACATCGTTTACGCGGGCTGAGCGTGTAGCCGCCAGCACATCGTTTACATCGGGCGGGATGGCACCCTCGCGCGCTCTTGTCGAGCGAGCGTGGAGGTGTTCATGTCGGAGGTCGAGGTGGCGTTGCGTCGGGAGGCCGCGCGGCGGCGGCTGGCGGGCGAGTCGCCGGAGGCGATCGCGAGGGATCTGGGGCGCACGAGGCAGTGGGTGGCGAAGTGGGCGAGCCGCTATGACCCGCAGAATCCGGCGTGGGCTGAGGGCCGCTCCAGGGCGCCCAGGCGCGTGGCGAACCGGACCTCTGAGGATGTCGTGGCGCAGGTGCTCGCGGTCCGTGCGCGCCTGGAGGAGAACCCGTGGGCGCAGGTTGGCGCGGACGCTGTCGCGTGGGAGCTTGAGAAGCTCGGCGGGCCGGTCGCGCCGCTGCGCACGATCGAGCGGATCCTCGCCCGTGCGGGCGCTACCCGCCGGCGGCGCTCCGGCGGACGCCGTTCCTCCAAGGGCATCCCCTACCCGGCGCCAGGCGCAGAGTGCCAGGGGGATGTCGTCCAGGTGGACTTGGTCGGCCCGCGTCACCTGGACGGCGGCGTGCGCTTCCACGCGCTCAACCAGATCGATGTGGCCTCCCACCACGCCGGGATCGTGATCATCCAAGATCGCGAGGACCACACGGTTCTCGGGGCGCTGCACGCCCTGTGGGAGCGCCACGGGGTACCCCACCGCGCGCAGTTCGACAACGGTGGCCCGTTCGTCTCGCCGACCGGCCTCGGGGAGGTCGTGCGGGTGTGCCTGCGCCAGGGCGCCACCCCGGTGTTCATCCCACCCCGCGAACCGTGGCGCAACGGCACGATCGAGCACTTCAACGACACCTTCGACAAGCGCTTCTTCCGCCAAGAGCGCTTCAACGGCCTGCCGCATCTGGTCGAACGCGCCGCGGCGTTCGAGCGCTTCCACAACACCCAGCACCGCTACAGCGCGACCAGCGGACGCACCCCCGAGGAGACCACCGCCACCAAGCCGCGCACGTCGCTTGCAGCCGAGAAGATCCCCGCCGGCTGGCCGGAGCGCGGCCACGTCGAGTTCATCCGCTTCATCCGCTCAGACCACCGCCTACGCATCCTCGGCCGCGCGATCCCGATGCCCGACGGGACCGCCTACCAGTACGTCACCGCCACACTCGACCTCGCCCTCACCGACCACGAGAACCTACTCGTCAACGACACCGACGGGCAGCTGCTCACCACCGCCCGGCTGCCCACCCCGCGCCGCTGAACCCCGCCGGACGGCGCGCCGCGGGTTCCTCATTCCACTCCGCCCTACGGGCTCCGCTCCATGAGGAACCCGGGAAACCACACACTCACCACGTAAACGATGTCCTGGCGGCAACAACGCACAGTAAGAAGTCAACGATGTCCTGGCGGCTGTGATCTAGGAACGGGCGTGGCACTCCTTTCGGGGTGCTGCTCATAGAACAATCGCGCGTGCTGGCCGCTGTTGGCCCGGCGCCCCGGTCTCCCGGCCGGTAGGGCTGTCCGTGAGGGTCAGTCGGCGGTCGCTGCTGCCCAGAGGAAGCACGCCAGTTCGCGGGCACACGCGACGACGGTCACGTTGTGTGGCTTACCGCGGCCACGCATCCGGTGATAGACCCGGTGCAGTCTGTGCTGCGCGCGGTTAGCGATCTGCAGGACATGGTCGGGCTGGCCTTGCTGGCGATTGCTGAGGGTCACACCGATCCGTGGTGGGCGTCCGTAATGCCAGGCCGACTCGACGAGCAGACGGCGAGCGAAGCCCGATCCCGTCTTGGTGATGGAGCCCTGGTGCGATGACTCGCCGGACTGGTGAAGGGACGGGATCAGCCCGAGCCATGCGCTCAGCGCGTTCGCTCGCGCGAAGCGCTGCCAGTCCCCGCCGAGCTCGAGGTGAACCGCGAACGCGGTCAGCGTGTCAACGCCCCGGAAGCAGCGGAGCCTCGCGACGGTCGGCCACCACTGCTCGTCTTCTGCCAGGCGCGAGAGCCGCTCCGCGATCGCCGCCTTTCGCGCGCTCAGGCCATCGACGGAGGCGATCAGATCAGCGAACACCAGATCGCTGACAGCCTCCTGGAACTGTTGACGGGCGAGCCAGCGCCGGTGAGCGACAGTCCAGGTCGAGGACTCGGGATAGACCCGGCCGTGGCGCAACAGCATCTTCGAGACCCGGTGACGAGCCGTCATGAGATCACGCCGGCACGCATCGTGGGCGCGCATCATCTCGCGGGCGGCCTCGACCTCGACAGGCGGGACCACAACACTCGTCAACGAGCCGGCCAGCAGCAGCCGCGCGAGCAGCTCCGCGTCCTTGCGGTCAGTCTTCACCCGATCCGACGGGCCCCTCGGCGTCTTGCCCGGCGCGATCACCTCCACGCTCACCCCGGCCGCGCTCGCAGCGCGATAGAGCCCAAAACCGGTCGGCCCGGCCTCATAGCAAGCACGTACCGGGCCGGGCAAACCCAAAAGCCACGCGACCGGCTCCTCGACGCCCGGCCCGAACCGTGCACGCAGCAGCTCACCCGTCGAGACGTCAATCGCCGCAGCGTGAGTGGAGCGGGCATGGACATCGAGCCCCGCATAAGTCACCATTCCGGTCATGGCCGGACCTCCTCATCGAATTGGGGTCAGCCGGAGCCATTCTCCGGCCAGACAAACCCCCGCGAGGAGTGTCCGGCCTACCCCGGCGGTCAACCCAAAAGGGCGACCTACGGCATAGGGTCTAGTGTCCGACCCGTGAGAGCGCTGACACCAAGCCAGAAGGGCGCGGTGGCCGAGGCCGCCATCGCCGCAGCTATCGAACTCGGCCTCACGGTGCTTCGGCCCGTTTGCGAGGGCCGGCGGTACGACATCGTCATCGACCTCGAGCCGAAGCTGCTGCGCGTTCAATGCAAGCTCGCGAGGCGATTGAAGGGCGTACTGTCGGTACATACGAGGACAAGTCGCTACACCCCCAACGACGGATACGTCTCGACGAGCTACGGCCCTGCCGAAGTCGACGCCATCGCCGCATACTCCCCCGAACTGCGCCAATGCTTCCTGGTCCCGATGTCGGAGGCAGCGGATCGCCGCGCGATCCATCTCCGTCTCGACCCCACCAAGAACAACCAGGCCCGAGGCATCAAATGGGCCCGCGACTACGAGTTCGAGGCAACGATTGACCGCTTGCAGCGCATGCCGCGAGCATCACCAAGATCTGGAGAGCGGATAGAATGAATGCCGATACCTTGATGATCGCGGGGCTATAGCTCAGCTGGGAGAGCGTCGCGCTGGCAGCGCGAAGGTCGTCGGTTCGATCCCGACTAGCTCCATTCTCGAAGACCTGAACCTCGCTAATCGAACCAAGACGCGGGGTACTCCCCGGAGTGACCGACAGTGGACGTCCTGAAAGATGGGCACCTCGAGGAGCTTGTCGAAGTGCGCGTCGCGGTGGAGCACCGCGAGCCGCTGCTCCGCGGCTGCCGCGGCGATCGGCGCGTCGATGACGGTACGCGGTGGTAGCGTCGCTGCGCGGGACGAGCTCCCCGAAGGCGCTCATCGCGGCATTGGCGACAGCGCGGTCGTTGCGCACGATTCGCAGCGCGTCGAGCTCGGCCTCCACCACGAGGTACTCGGAGGTGCTGCGCGCCGATTAGACGATCTCCATGCGCATGATCGGCGTGATCCACATGCGATCGTCGATGATCGCACAGGCGCATCAAGGAGTCCGCGCAATCTGTCGATTACTGTGTTACGCTGTAACGACCAAGAACGATGATCTCGTTGAATATGGCTTCCGACAGAGCCGAAAAGCCAGCTCCGCTAGAGGGCTGAGCGCCCGATAGGAGGATCGCCATGAGCGCTATTACCAGCACGAAAGTCCTGCGCGTACCAGAGGCAACCCACAACGAGGCGACCCACATCGCTGCGCTTCGCGGGTCGAACCCCGGCGAGCTGATCGCGGAGGCGTGGCGCGAGTACATCGAGAAGCACCGCGAGGAGTTCGCCGCCGATCTGGAGAAGGTGGCGAAGCTGATGCGCGACGGCACGCTCGAGCAACTGGCGGAGTTCACGAGCCGCAACGCGAAGCAACGCGCAGCCGCAGCGGTCGGGAAGCGCCGCTCAAGGAAAACCGCAGCCGGCGAGAAGCCAGCGACGGACGCAGAGCCAGCTCAGGCGTAGGCGTTCCAACGTTCGGGAGGGTGGTCGGGGGCGCTCAGTAGGATGACTGCCCTATGGATCGTCCGGAGTCCCTTGTCGGCCGCGCTGTCGGGGGCGCATACATTTGCAAGGACTGGGAGCTGCGCGTGACAGCTCGGTGCCTCGACGAGGACCTTCACGCCGACGCCGAGACGACGTTCGCCGCGGTTGAAGGCCTTGAGATCATCAAGGCTTTCAAGAAAGACCGCGCGAGCGAGCCCGGCGGCCCCAAGACCATCAGCCCACTGTCGTCCGGTGAGACTGTGTATCGCCTTGCGTACGGGCATGATCACCGTGGCGGCACGTATTACGATGAGGAGGAGGCCGTCATTTGGCTCGTGGCATTCGGTCGCCACCGCTCGGGCAGGCCCGACGACTTCTATCCCCGTTGCAAGCAGCTCGACGCTGAAGACCGTCTACTTCCCGTCGAGGGCGATCTTGAGCGAATGTACCGTGAGCATGACAAACGCTTCGTTGAGGCCGTCACCATTGAGGCGCCGCTCGCGCTGAAGGCGGCACGCAACACCGATGGGGAGTACAAATGCACGATCGGCGGCGAGCTCCGCACTGCCCTGGCGATCGAGGTGGTGGAGGCACTCGAAGCGACCGCCATCACCGTGGCGTTCAAACCTGCTGGCGAGGGCGGCTTTCGGCAGGTTACCCTGGAGCAGGGTCAGGTGCTTCTGCAGGCCATCACCAGCGGGCCTTGGGAAATGATCACGCGGATGCCATCCCGGAACCTCGATCCAGACGAGGTCGCCTTCACGGTCACCTTTGTGCAAGGGAAGGTGGCATAGCAGATGGATTTCCTGGCGAAGAACGTCCGCACGATCCAGGCTGGCGTGCAGCATCACAACAGGACTTGCGGCGTCCCCGCGAGCGCGATTCTGCTGCATCCAGCGGAGCACGCAAAGCTGGGCGTGGACGAGTTATGGGGGATCCCGGTCTACGCCGACGAGCGGCAACGCCAGCGTTTCTTCCGCGTCGAATGCGAAGGATCCGCATGGCAGATCGAGAGCGAACTCGAGTTGTACACGCAACACCCCCACACCGACCCAGTCACGCCTCCTCCTCATCCGGAGACAGTGCCTCACACGCCTCTCGAGCGCCCACTCGCGGCGTGGGTGAGCGAGTGATGCTCTCCCGCGCTCTCGGCAAGTGCATAGCGCCCTCGCTCCACCCGGACCAGTCGCCCCGAGAAGCCCGCAACGTCCGAGGCGAGCGCGCCCTTGACCGACGACCGTGGCACAGACTCGCCCACCAGCGCTTCAACGGCTGTATGGATGTCCTTGGCGCGCATCGGCTCGCCCCGGCAGGCCAGCACCTGAACGACCGCCTTAAGCACCCAGCCGGGCCGGCGAGACCGCTTCCGGCAGGCCACCGGCCGCCGACGAAGCCCGCCACCGGCCCGAACCACCCCCAGCTTCTCGGCCAGACGGCCAAGCGCCCCCTGTAGATCGTGGTTCGATAGAACTCCGATTAGGTCCATTTCCGAGGAAGAAAGCAGCGCTTCGGGAGCCTGTTGAGCTTGATCTCGAGGTACTCCGAGAGGTCTGATAATGACCCGGTCATGGCGCGCCGGTAGTAGGCGTCGAGCGCCGACTCGATGAATCCGCGGCCAAGGTCACGGACCTTCATGCGGTAGTTGCCCGGGCCACCCGAGCGCTCCTCCTCGCGCCGCTTGCGCTTCTGCTCCTCGCGAAACGCCTCATAGGCCACGCGATACTCAGCCTCCTTCCCTTGCAAGAAGTCCCAATCCGCGAGAGACCGATCGAATACAGCCTGCGCACGACAGCCTCTCGGCTCGTCGAGTACTTCTCCGAGAGGCTGCCGATTGTTTCCTCGCTCCAACGTCTATCGGCCGGAGGGTCTTGGAGCGTGGGCTCCGAGCAGAAGGCGTCGAGCGGCATCAGCGCGGCGGCCGCAACTTGGTTGCAAAAGATCTCGATCTCGTCCGAGGGCCCGTACGCCTGACGCCTCGGCAGGGCATCGCACACCTCGTCGGCGTGCAGCACCACGTGCGCGAACTCGTGAAGCAACGTGAAGATCCGCCCGCGCGGGAAGTCGCCGCCGTTGAGCACAACGACCGGCAAGCGATCGGTCGAGATCGAGAATCATCGGCTCTCGGTGGGTGGGCGGCAGGACGCACAGACCATTAGCCTGCATAATGATCTAGCGGAGGAGGCTCGCTATACTCATGCGGATCATCATGCCTACCGCTACCACCCAACCAGAGCTAATCGGTCACGTTGCGGAGGAGGCGGAGCTCTCGCCGGAGACGGTCGAGCGGGTGCTGCAGCTAACAGCGGAGGGCATTCAGCAGGCGACGGAGCGTCACGCCCAGATCCTCCTAACAACGACTAGGAGGACCGGCAAGACGGCGGTGCTGATGATGGCGCTTGCTGCCGCGGAGCATGAGGGAGACGTTGACGCTCCGACAATGGCGACGTTGAGTGCCTTCCGGAACCTAGTCGCGCACGGCCGTGCAGTCGACCGGCTCGTCGATGCGCTTATGCCCGAGAACATCGTGGTCCCTACGCCGGCTGCAGTTCTACAGGCACGACGGAATGCCGAGGCGCGGAGCGCGCTGCTCAACGAGTTCGGTGCCCTACGTAGTCACGAGGTCGCTGACCTAGCGGAGTCGCGAGCGTCAAATCGAGCTGCACTTGCGAATCGCTGGCGGGCAGAGAATCGCCTAGTAGCGGTTCCCGTCCGAGATGAGCTCCTATATCCGGGGTTCCAGTTCAATGCCGAGGGCAAACCGAAGCCCGTGATCGGAGCAACCATCGACTGGTTGCGCTCTGATCCTCACATCACCGACTGGCAGATAGCACTCTGGTTCGCGACCCCGACAAGCTGGCTCGGGAGTAGACGCCCGGTCGATGTCCTTGACGAGGACCCCGACGCCGTCATTGATGCGGCACGTCGAGAAGTCAGCGATCTTGCCGGCTAACACGGTCGTTCCCACACCGCCGGATACCCGTGCGCTGAACCCGCTCATTCACGAGTGGGAGGCCGGTCGCGCAATCGTACGCTGCCACGATACCCGTTTCGGGGCGACCTGGCCTGACCCCCTGAGTTCGGTCCGACCCTTGTGAGAGTTTCTTGCGCCCGCGATGGTGGGCGAGAAAGGAACTCTGATGAAGCGACGCAGGCATACGCCGGAGCAGATCATCCGCAAGCTGCGGGAGGCCGAGCGGATGCTCGGCGAGGGCAAGACGATCCCAGAGGCGGCGAAGGAGCTCCAGGTGAGCGAGCAGACCTATCACCGGTGGCGTAACCAGTACGGTGGGATGAAGGCGCAGGACGTCAAGCGGCTGAAGGAACTCGAGCGGGAGAATGTGTCGCTGAAGGCGATCGTCGCTGACCAGGCGCTCGAGGTGCGGGCGTTGAAGGAGATCTCCCGGGGAAACTGGTAGGCCCAGCCCGTCGGCGCCGGGCGGTCGCGATGCTGCGCGACCGTCTCGGCGTCAGCGAGCGCTGGGCGTGCCGGGTAGTCGGCCAGCACCGCTCCACGGAGCGCTACGAGCCCAAGCGCGCCGAGGACGACGCGGCGCTGCGAGCCGAGCTACGCAAGTTCTCCAAGGAGCGACCGCGATGGGGGTACCGGCGCGCGCACCACCACCTGCGCGAGCAGGGCTGGGATGTGAACCGCAAACGGGTGCAACGGCTGTGGCGCGAGGAGGGGCTGCGGGTCCCTGTGCGTAAGCGCAAGCGTCGCCGGCTTGGGGAGTCGACCGTTCCCGCGGCACGGCTGCGCGCCGAGCGTCCCAACCACGTATGGGCGTTCGACTTCCAGTTCGACCAGACCGCTGACGGCAGGGCGCTGAAGCTGCTGAACATCGTGGACGAGTTCACCCGAGAGTCGCTGGTGATGCTGGTGGAGCGCAGCATCGACGCTGAGATGGTCGTCGGGGCGCTGGAGCGCCTATGCGGCGAACGGCGTGCCCCGGAGCTGCTGCGGATGGACAACGGCCCGGAGATGACCGCGCACGCGCTGCGGGACTGGTGCACGCTCTCGGGCACAGGGACCGCGTTCATCGAGCCCGGCTCACCGTGGCAGAACCCGTTCGTCGAGAGCTTCCACTCCCGTGTGCGCGACGAGCTCTTGGACGTCGAGGAGTTCTCCTGTCTCGCCGAGGCGCGTGTGGTGATCGGCGACTGGCAAGAGGACTACAATCGCCGCCGTCCGCACTCCGCGCTCGGGATGCGCGCCCCCGTCGCGTTCGCCGCCGCGTACACCGCCGCCGAGACGATCAATCGCGCAGCGGCATAACCCGGGAGCGGGAGCCTGTGGACATGCCGCGTTGTGGACAGCAAGCTGCCCACAACGCTTGGACAACGCTTCGCGTTGCCCACATGCCCACAGGCCCAACCGCTACACCACGTACACTCCACCAAGTCGACCCGTGTCCACGAGAACGGGACGGTCCATCCACCCACCCACTCTCACACGCGGTGGACCGAAAAACGGGGGCCGGCCAGACCGAGTTCAACCGTACCGCTTCCGCAGGGAGGTTTCGACCCGCACGTAGTGGGAGGCGGATCGTGGGGACTGTTTACGGCGCCCAGGACGACGCTGGCGCGATCGCTGAGTCCGTGTTCCGTCCCGTGCCTGTCGGGACGGCCGTCCGGCAGGTAGGACGTGCCCGTCTCGTGCCGGTCATGATCTCCACGCTTGCCAGTAGCAGGCCATTACTCCTCGCCTCGCTGCATGGGAATGGTCTCCGCCGCGTCGGCGCATCGCGCGCCCAGCTCATCGACTCCGAGGCGGACCAGTACCGTGCCCTCGCTGCATGGGGTCAGGCGCTTCACGACTGTCCCGCCACGCCCGATGGCATCGTCTGGCGCTCACGCCACTACGACGATTCCTACACGTTTGCGCTGTTTGGCGACCGCGTACGGCGCCACGAGCTTCAGATCGTCGAGCCTCCGCTACCACTCGCTGCAGGACGTGGGCTCGAGCGAGTTATGGAGCTCGCCGAGCAGGCGGACATCACGATCGTCGACTAAGGGCCGCCGGACGGCTACCGACCCGCCGCGTGCTTACAACGGTCGGCAAAACGGCTACCAACCCGCTAGCTGCCTCTGCATATCGGCTGCGTCGTAGTAGAGCGTCTCGTTGGTGATCTTGCCGTCCCGGCCGCGGGTCTGAACCGTGGTTCCGCTCAGCTTGAGCTGCGCCCCGGTCGGCGCGTAGCCGTAGAACGGGCCATCGTGTGTGCCGCTCATCTCCCACGTCGAGACCAGCTGGTCTCCGACGATGAAGCGGGAGAGGACGTTGAGCGAGACGTTGCTGATCGCCGCCATCTCCGCGGTCTTGTGAACGGCGATCGCCGCCGTGCCGACCAGCGGAGCGCCGAAGAGGGGGTCGTTGACGATGGCGTCGGAGCTGTAGTCGCCGACGATCTTGCCGACCGCCGCCGCACGGGCCGCCCGGGTCGGCGCCGCGGTGCCGGCGACCTGGTTGGCCACGTGGTGCGCGTGCGCCTGAGCCGGGTCCGTGGCCGCGGTGCCAGCCGCCCGGTTGTGGGACGCCGCGCTCGCCAGCGGCTGGGCGGGCGGCGTCGCGTGGTCGGCCGCGTTGAGGAGCATCGCCACGGCCGCAGCCGACGCCCCCGCCGCCGTCAGAGCCGCGACGAGGCGCTTGCGCGGAAGCTGCTTGTCCTGATAGCGGCCAAGCAACTCCTCGACCGGGGTGCCTGCACCTATGGCTGACGTGGCGCTCATACCGCTCATACCGCTCGTACCTCCGTCTGTCGGAAACTGGTCAACCGCCGTGGGCCCATCGCGTGGGTGGCCCCGGAGCACAGCCCGAACCGACCGCCCATCGCCCTGCCCAGCGCACGATACGGTAGACCGATAAATGGGCCGGTTCGGTAGGCTCGCTGCGCGACAGAGCGGCCTTCCCCAACGAGGTGGACATGGCGACATCCGACGAACAGAACCCCGGCCAGCACTTGACTTTCGAGGTGGTGGTCGCCGATCTGAACTTTCCCACCGGCCTGACGTTCGACGACGAGGGCGCGCTGTATGTTTCTGAGTCCGGGCTGCCGTTCGGCGGGGCGCCCCGAGGCGGGCGGGTGTGGCGGATCGCGGCGGGCCACCGCGAGCTGCTGCTCGATGGCCTGCGCCCGCCGGTCAACGGGGTCACGCACCACCAGGGCGCGCTCTACGTCACCGAGGCGGGGCACCCCAGCCGCATCCTGCGCCTCGATCTGGCCAGCGGTCGCTCCGAGACCGTGCTGGAGGGGCTGCCGGGTCCGGGTAACTACCAGACGAACATGGTCGCCGTGGGACCCGACGGGAAGCTGTACTTCAGCCAGGGAGCGATGACCAACACCGGCGTCATCGGCCTCGACGCCTACGACCTCGGCTGGTTGAAGCTCCTGCCCCACGCGCGCGACGTCCCCGGGCTGGAGATCGCCCTCCGCCACGCCGAGTTCGCGACCGAGGATCCCCGCGAGGGCGGCACCGGCCACGCCGTGACAGGCCCGTTCGCCGACTTCGGGACCGCGCACCCTGAGGGCACCCGGATCCCCGCCCAGCTGCCGTGCAGCTCCGCGGTGATGCGCTGCGATCCCGACGGGCAGCACCTGGAGCTCGTCGCGTGGGGCCTGCGCAACGCGTTCGGGCTGTTGTTCCTGCGCGACGGCCGGCTGCTGGCGACCGACCAGGGGGCAGACGACCGCGGCAGCCGCCCGGTCGGAAACGTCCCCGAGCTGCTCTACGAGGTGCGGGAGGGCCGGTGGTACGGGTGGCCGGACTTCGTCGGCGGCGTACCGATCTGCGATCCCCGCTTCGCCCCCGAGGGCGGCGAGGCGCCCGAGTTCGTGCTGGCCAACCACGAGGAGCTGCCGCCGCCGGAGCGGCCGCTCGCCGAGTTCACCACGCACGTCGCCGCCACGAAGCTCGACGAGGCCCCCGACGGGCGCATCGCGATCGCGATGTTCGGCGACGAGGTGCCGATGACCGCGCCCTCCGGCCCGCGCGTCGGGCGCAACCTGGCGATCGTCGACCCGGCAACGTGGGAGACGACGTACCTCCCAACCCCTGCGCTCCACCGCCCGCTGGACGTGCGGTTCGGGCCCGACGGGGGCCTGTACGTGCTCGACTTCGGGCACTTCGAGCCAGCGAGAGGGTCGATGAAGGCAACGCCCGGCAGCGGCTCGGTCCAGCGGTGCGCGTGGCCGCCGCAAGCCTGAGACGGCACCCGGCCGCGGCCCGCCGTCAGCCCACAAACCGCCCAGCTCGCCGGCGCCCATAGCCAAGCGCCCCAGGCACGTCAACCCTGGCGCCGAGCAACTCGAGCAGCAGGTCCCGGACCTCGTGGGCGCCCAACCGGTCGCGACGAACGGCCGCCTCCGAGCACAGCAGCAGCGGCCCCTCGGCCGGATCGTCCGGCAGGCGGCCGTGGCTGCCGCGCACGCAGCGCGGATCGAGCGGCACGACGCTCATCGTGTAGCGCAGTCCCACCCGCTTGCGCGCGAGCGCCAGCGCCGCGCGCAGCCGGACGGTGCGGTCTGCCGGGTCCAGAAACATCTCGGCGGGGTCGTAGCCGGGCTTGCGGTGGATCTCGACGAGCCTGGCGAAGTCGGGAGCGCGCCCGTCGGCGAGCCAGTAGTAGTAGGTGAACCATGCGTCCGGCGCGGCGATCGCCACGAGCTCGCCCGAGCGCTCGTGCGCGAGACCGGCCTGCGCGAGGCCCTCCGCGTCGAGCAGCGCCTCCACCCCCGGCACATGGGACAGCAGCTCCGCGACCGCGGGGACATCGCGCGCGTCGCGTACGTACACGTGGGCCACCTGGTGATCGGCGACGGCGAACGCCCGGGAGGTCCAGGGGTCGAGGTACTCCATCCCCGCCTGGGTGTACACGCGCAGCAGGCCCGCGCGGCGCAGCGCGCGGTTGAGGTCCACCGGGCGAGTGACCGGCGCGAGCCCGTACTCGGAGACGACCACGACGGCGGCTCCGCGTTCGCGCGCGTACTCGGCCAGGCCCCCGGCGACCTCGTCGATCTCGCGGGCGGCCGCCGGCGCGCGGGGCGAGTCGGGGCCGAACCGCTGCAGGTCGTAGTCGAGGTGGGGCAGGTAGACGAGTGTCAGATCGGGCCGCTCGCGCTCGAGGATCGAGCGGGCCGCCCGGGCGATCCACCGCGAGGACTGGATACCGGCGGCCGGGCCCCAGTAGTGGAACAGAGGAAAAGTCCCCAGCTCCGCGGTCAGGCGGTCGTGCAGCGCGGGCGGGTCGGTGTAGCAGTCGGGCTCCTTGCGCCCGTCGCTGCGGTAGACCGGGCGCGGCGTCACCGTGAGGTCCGTCGTGGCGCCCATCGCGTACCACCAGCAGACGTTGGCCGCACGCAGGCCGGGGCGCGCGCGACGGGCGGTCTCCCACACCGGCTCGGCCTGGATCAGGCGAGCGTGCTGGCGCCAGAGGAGCACCTCGCCAAGGTCGCGGAAAAACCAGCCGTTGCCGACGATCCCGTGCCCAGAAGGGCCGACTCCCGTCAGCATGGTCGCCTGCGCGGGGCACGTGAGCGCCGGCAGGACCGGGTCGAGCCTCGCCGTGAAGCCCTCGCCTCCGAGGCGCCGCAGGCGGGGCATGTGCTCGAGCAGCCTCGGCGTGAGGCTGACGACGTCGAGCACGAGCAGCGGCGCGGGCTTCACGCCTGCTCCTCCAGGCCCGCAGCGGTAAGTGCGCCGGTGAGCCAATGCAGTTCGCTCGCCAGGCCGTCGATCAGCACCTCCTCGCCGGCGCGATGCAGCGAAGCGGGGAAGACTGCCCGGGTGTAGGTCTCCAGTTCCACCTGCTCCGTCAGCGCCGACGGGCCGGCGAACAGAGAAGCCAGCAGGCTCGCAAAGCTGCGGCTGAGTCGTACGTCCGCCGTCCAGGTGGACGGGGACGTGGAAGTGGACCCGCCACTCGTGCTCACGCGGGAGGCCTCCGGCGAGCGCTTCGTCGAGGTCGTCCACACCGAGGAGGCCGGCCGGCGAGAGTGTCCGTGTCTGGTGCAGGAAGCGGGGCTCCACGAAGGGGTCCAGCTCCTCGGAGGCGGGCCTAGCAGCGCGCAGCGCCGCCGACGCGTGGACCTTGACGACCGGCAGGCCGGCTGCCTGCAGAGAGTGCAGGGCGGCAGAGGGCTGCTCGAACTGGACGGCCATGTGGCAGGCGTCCAGGCAGATGCCGATCCAGGCGGGATCGACGCCTTCGAGCGCGGCGATGGCCTCGCCGACGGTCTCGATCGCGCAGCCGGGCTCGGGCTCGATAGCCAGCCGCACACGGCGGCCGGTGTCGTGGTGGAGTCGCTCCAACTCAACGGCCACCGCGGCGAGCGCCGCGCGCGCCGTCGTAGTGTGCGCAGCGGTCCAGCCATCGCGCCAGGCGAAGGGCAGCGTCGAGATGGCCCCGGCGGGGACATCATCGGGAAGGAGCTGCGCCAGCACCCATGCGAGATCGAGCGTGTAGGCGGAGCGCTCGGGCGTCGTCCAGTCCGGGCGGTAGACCGCCCGCTTGACGACCGCGGCGTGGAAGGCACGGTAGGGAAAGCCGTTGAGCCCCACGACCTCGAGCCCCAGTCGATCCAGGGTGTCCCGCAGGCGCGCCACCCCGTCCGGCTCGCGGCGCAACAGCCGGGCGACGGGCGCCGCGAGCCACAGGCCGACCCCCAGGCGATCGCTCTGCAGGCTCCGTCGGACGGGAGCGGCGAAACGCTCCAGCTGGGCGAGCACGCCCTCGAGATCCTCGGCGGGGTGGACGTTCGTGCAGTAGGCGACGTGTACCAGCGACCCGTCGCGGTGTCGGAAGCGCGTCACTGCGGTCGCGCGCCGCGCAGGACAGAGTTCCCGGCGAACGTGGCGCCGCGGTCGGGCGAAAGATTCCCGAGCTCCAGCCGCCCGCTCTGCCCGAAGAAGGCGACCGGGTGCTCCCACACCAGACGTTCGATCTCCCGCTCGGGAAAGCCGGCAGCCCGCAGCGCGGCAGCTGTCACCGGCACCTTCAGCGGATCGGAGCGGCCCCAGTCGGCGGCGGAGTTGACGAGCATCCGCTCGAACCCGTGCCCTTCGACGATGCGCACGAGTCGGGCCTCGTCCATCTTGGTGTCGGGGTAGATCGTGAACCCGCACCAGCAGCCCGACGCGAGCACGCGCTCGAAGGTCAGCTCGTTGTTGTGGTCGATCAGCACCCGCTCGGGCGCCACCGGCGAGGCAGCCACCAGCTCGAGGCTGCGCAAGGTGCCAACCAGCTTGTCGCGGTGAGGCGTGTGGACGAGCACGGGCAGGTCGTGAGCGGCGGCCAGCTCGAGCTGCTCCACGAACGCGCGCTCCTCAGCGCGCGTCATCGCGTCGAAGCCGATCTCGCCAACGGCCACCACGCGGTCCTTGGCCAAGTAGCGCGGCAGCACGTCGAGCACCTCACGGGCGAGCGGCTCGTCGTTGGCCTCCTTCGGATTCAGGCCGATGGTGCAGTGGTGGCAGATGCCGAACTGGCCGGCGCGGAAGCGCTCCCAACCGAGCAGCCCGTCGAAGTAGTCGACAAACGAACCCAACGACGAGCGCGGCTGCCCCAGCCAGAAGGCGGGCTCGACGATCGCCTCGATCCCGGCGGCCGCCATCGCTTCGTAGTCGTCGGTCGTGCGCGAGGTCATGTGGACGTGGGGGTCGAAGATGCGCACGGCCGGGCCCTCAGCCCTCGGCTGGAAGCGGTCGATCAGCGGCCAGATTTCGCCGGGGACGTCGCGACTCGCCGCCACCCGCTCCTGCGCATAGCGGGCGAGCGCGCCCGCCAGCTCGGGCGTGGCGCGCTCGTCGAGACCGGCCAACCCCGCCAGCGGCACTCCGACGAACACGCACTTCAAGACGGCCTGAGTCAGCGCGGCGTCGTCCAGCCTGGCAAAGGCGTACGGACCGAGCGACGCCGCGATCAGGTACAGGTCGTTCGTGCGCAGGGCGTCCTCGACGAGCGGAACTCCCACCGCGTCCTCAACCGACAGGAAGGCCAGCGCCCGGAGGATCGCGCAACGCTCGGCGGCGTCGCCGTGACGGTAGAGCAGAGCGAGCTCCCCGCCCGCGGCCAGACCGATCGCCACCAGCAGCAGCGTGCGGGCGGCGGCGTCCACGGTCCAGGCGTGGACATCTCCCGTGCGGGCGTCAGGGTCGAGGGGCCCCCGTCCGACGGCGCGCCCGACGGCGGGGAAGATCGCGGCAATCGCTCCGGGGTCGCGGGCGACCTCGCCGCGGGCCTGCTCGAGCCACCGACGAGCGGGTGCATCCAGACGAGCCATGAGCGTCCGCTCGAGCTGGTGGTGGTCCAGCAGGTGGCGGTCCAGGGGGATCACGTGACCGCCGTCCTGCGCGCAGCCCACCGCGCGGCGGGCCAGGCCGCAACCAGCGTGGCGGCGGGGACACGGCGCCCGCGACCGGCGAGCAGCGCCGCCTGCAGGGGCATGTTGGCGAGCACCCCGACGCCGACCAGGCGCTGCAGGCGCACCGGATCGGGCCACCGCAGCGCCGCGACGCCAGCACTACCCATCGCCCACCCGTACAGCGCAAGGCAGACAAGCGCGAGCGCAGCCGTGTCGGTACTGCAGGGACCCGCGAGGATCAGCGTCGCGGCGGCGGCCGTCGTCGCAGCGACACCGAGCAGCGCCCGACCGGCGAGGGCCCTGTCGGCGCCGTCCACCTCGTACGCGCTCACGAGCGTGAGAAGCAGGGCGTGCGCACCCACGACCGCTGCGGGCGGGCCGGCCCGAAGCGGGCGCCGACCGAAGCCGGGAGACACGCGCCTTCGGCGCTGGCCGATTTGGGGATGCTGGCCGAAACGGGGATGCTCGCCAACGGCGAGCGTCCCCCGGCTTCGGCGAAGCGAGTGTCTCCCCAATCGGTCCCCGTTTCGACCGAAGCCGGGAGACACGCGCCTTCGGCGCTGGCCGATTTGGGGATGCGAGCGGAGCGAGTGTCTCCCCAATCTGTCCCCGTTTCGGCCAGCACCCGCGAGCACGTCCAAGGCGCGGACGACCGCCATCGTCCAAGGACCGGCCGGGGTGTCCTTGGTCCTCAGGTCGTAGAGCCACACCGCGGCGACGAGCGGCAGCGCCACCCGCAGCCTACGCACACCGCCCGCGGCGCCCGCCACGGCGAGCGCGCCCCCCGTGAGAGCCACCGCACTCCCCAGGGCGACCGCGGGGGCGACCTCGCCGGCGGGCAGCGGCCGCCAGGGCCGCTCGCGCGCGTCGAGCTCCCGGTCGGCCCAGTCGTTGAGCGCCATGCCCCCGAGGTACAGCAGCGAGGAGCCGAGCGCGAGCGCCGCCACGGTCGCGGGCTCCTCCCCCTCCCCTCCCCAGGCAGCCCCGAGCAGCACGTCGCCCGGAACGGTGAGCACCGAGGGCAGCCTGAACAGCCGGAGCAGCGCCGCCGGCCGTCTCATTTGTGCAGCAGACGGATCGCACGTTTCATGAGCACCCGATCGATCTCGTGCACCTCAACGGACGCCCCGACGGCATGCACAAGCACCACCGTGAGCTGGCCCCCGAGGTGCTCTCGAAACTCGGCGAGACCATCAAGCAGGCGCGGGTCCTCGAGCTCCGGCGCGAAGCAGGGAAGGCCGAAGGCCCCGAGCAACGCGAGCACGCGCCGCAAGTCGGCGGCGGACAGCAGGCCAGCGAGGTGCGCGTAGGTGGCGTCGAGCGCGAGGCCGATCGCGACCGCCTCGCCGTGGCGGAGCCGCAGCCCGCTGAGTCGCTCGAGCTTGTGCGCCGACCAGTGCCCGAAGTCCAGCGGCCGGGCGGAGCCCATCTCAAAGGGGTCTCCCCCGCCGGCGATGTGAGCGAGGTGGAGCTCGGCGCAGCGCCGGATCAGCGCGCGCATCGCGCCGAGGTCGCGCACTGCCACGGCCGGCGCGAGCCGCTCGAGCTCGGCGAAGAAGGCGGCGTCCCGCAGGAGGGCGACCTTGACCGCCTCGCTGGTCCCCGCCCGCCAGTCGCGATCGGACAGCGTGGTCAGGAAGAGCTCGTCGTCGATGACTGCCCACGGCGGGGCGAAGGTGCCCAGGAAGTTCTTCTTCCCGTAGGCGTTCAGACCGTTCTTGACGCCGACACCAGCGTCGTTCTGCGCGAGCACGGTCGTCGGTAGGCGGATCACTCTGACACCACGGTGGGCGACGGCCGCGGCGTAGCCCGTGACGTCGAGCAGGGCGCCACCGCCGACGGCCAGCACGTAGGAGTGCCGGTCGACGGCCCGCTCGTCGATCGCCGCCAGGATCGACTCCACGTGGCGGGGATCCTCCTTGACGCGCTCCCCGCCCGGCAGCACGAGCGGCGGCCCCGCGAGTCGCAGCCCGGGGTGTCCTCGGACGTAGGCCTCCAGACGCTGTGGAAGCGTCGGGTGGCAGGCCAGCAGGCCCGCGTCGAAGACGGGCAGCACCACGGGTCCGTCCTCGGCGGGCACGACCCGGGCGAGGGTCGGATTCTCGGGGTCCAGCACGTCGCGTGTGAAGTGCACCGCGTAGCTGTAGTCCACGGTGAACCGAGCGTGCAGCGGCTCGCCGGCAGGGGGACGGCTCGCCGCGCCCTCCACCGGCCGCCGCCGACCGCCCACGGCGATCCGCGGCGGGTTGCGGGCCAGGGCGCTCGTCACAGTCGGTGGAGGATCTGGGGTGATGGAGGGCGTGAGCCCGTGTTCTGCAACACCGCCGCTAACCGAGTCGATAGGCCACCAACCTCGGGCTCTGAACGGATTCAGCCGGCACACCGGCGGGGGCAATCAACGTTTCGCCCGAGACCACGACGCCGTTGTTGATACGAGACGGCAGCTTGGTCTGCCACACGAGGTGACCGGTGCTGGCTTCGTACGCGTACAACGTGCCGTTGAAGTCGGTCGTGAATACGAGGTCGTTGACGGCCGTGGCGGCCCCGAAGGCCGGGCCGGCGAGCGTCTGCTTCCACTCCACGGCGCCCGTGGCCACGTTCAGCGCGACCAGTTCACCACCGAAGGGCGGGCCTTCCTTGGTGACGGCCCCTTCCTTGGAGTAGCTGATGGGGATGTTGACGACAGGCACGAAGACGGTCGAGCCGTTCGTGGACATCGGCGCGATCACGCCGCCCAGCAGGCCGGGGTAGACCGTCTCCGGCAGTTTCAGCTTGGAGTATTCGTGTTTGAGCGCGTAGAGGTTGTCGTTGTCGTGACCGTTGTGGATGCCGACGGAGCGCTTCCACAGCAGCTTCCCGGTCTGGCGTTCGAACTCCAGCACGAACCCGGCCTTGCCCGCCGTCAGCACCACCTGCTTGCCGCCGACGGTCAGGAGGATCGGGGGAACCTCGAGGTCGCGGTCGTACAGGTCGTGAGGCGTGAGCTGGTAGTACCACTGCATCTTGCCCGTCGCGGCGTTCAGCTTGACGAGCGAGTCGTTGTACAGGTTCGGACCGGGCCTGCTCGAGCCCCACGGAAACCCCGGCGCACCCGGGAAGGGCCCCGGGTTGCCGGTCCCGAAGTACATGAAGCCCTGTTCGTCGAACGCGGGCGTGTACCACACCCCACCGCCGGCGTTGATGTTGGCGTGCGCAGAGGACCACAGGTTTTCAGGCGAGGTGTCGAAGTGCCACACCTTCCTGCCGGTCGCCCCTTCCAGCGCCCACAGGATGCCGTCGGCGCCGCCGCCGTAGAAGGTCGTGTTGTTCCCGGGGACCGTCGAGACGTAGACGAGGCCGTTGTAGTAGCCGGGAGCCATGTCGATGCCCTCGTTGGCGTTGCGCACGAGCGAGTCCGACCAGAGCTGGTTACCCGTCTTCTCTTCCAGCGCGAACGCCGAGGTCGCAGTCGCCCCGTACACACGCCCCCCCGCCACGACGAGGCCGTTCGGCCCCTGGTCTGGCGATTCAAAGGTTTTCGTCCACAGGACCTTGCCTGTCTGCAGGTCGATCGCCTGGACGTTGGACGCCAGATCCTGGGAGTAGAGCACACCGCCCGCGATGATCGGGGCGGACGAGTAGCTGCCGTACGCGCTCTTTGCGGTGAGTGGCAGACTCCAGGCGACGTGGAGTTTTGAGACCGTCGTCGCGTTGATCTGACCGCCCGTGAAACGAGTGTTCGACAGGTTGAGGTTGGGGTAGCCCGTACCGGTGAGCGGGGACGCCGAGGAGGGGGAGGAGGACCCGCAGGAGGAGAGGGCGATGGCCGTGGCCATCAGCAGGCAGACGGCGAGAGCCAAGGGCGCCCGCAGGACGCGGTCGTGTCTATCGGGGAGGAGTTCCATGTTGTCCATCCAGTCGGTTGTGGTTTGTCAGTGATGTGTGAACAGCCACGGGACGCGCTGCCCGATGACGTCGCCGCGAAAGCGCTTGCGGGGCCCGTACACGACCCACGTCGTGTCGACCGGGCCGTAGTACTCCTCGACGCGCAGCACGTCGGGGTGTTCCTCGGCGTGGTGGACGTGGGTGAGGCCGGCGTCGTAGGCGCCCGCCAGCAGGTGGCGGGCGACGACCGGCTTGGAGGGCTCGTCCACCACTGTCTGAAAGCGCGCCAGGTCGAGGTAGCCGCGGGTCGCCGAGACGATCCCAAGGCTCGCGGGAGCGGCGACGTCGCGGCGAACGAGCAGCGCCAGCGCCTTGGTCGGGTAGATGAACGTGTCGACCACGAAGACCTCCTCGTGAAAGCGCTCTGTGACGAGGTGGACCTGCACGTGCGCGGAGCACTGCACGAGGAACGTGGAGGGCTGTTCGCGAACCTGGCCGATCGCCTCGAGTAGGTCTTCGACCAGCACGAGCTCGTAAGAGGTGAGGCCCTGGAACTCCAGGTAGTGGAGCAGGGCGTTCTCGTGGCAGGTGCCCGACGGTCCAAGTGTGATGAAGGTCGGGCGCATCACGGTCAGCGCCCCTCCCGCGCTCTGGAGGGAGTACCCATCAGTTCGTCCTCCATCCGGCAGGTGGCGCCGATCAGCAGCTCGAACAGGTCAGCCGTGAAGTCAGAGGGCAACTCGACCTCGGCGCCGCGCGCGAGGTAGCGCGCCCGCACCGCGCCGACACGGTGCGGCTGCATCATCGGGATGTCGTGAGCGCGCTTGAAGAGGGCGATCTCCCGGCAGATCGCAAAGCGCTCGCCGAGCGCCCGCGCGATCTGGTCGTCGAGCTCGTCGAGGCGGCTGCGGAGGGGGTCGAGGCCGTTCACGCGGGCGCCCCCGAGCAGCCACCCACAAGCGCACGCGGGCGAGACTCACCCCGAGCGACGGCACCCCCGCCGCCAGCAGGGCCCTCCTCGAGCAGCCCGGCCGCGAACGCGTCGGAGCAGGCCGCAAGCGAACCGAGCGCGTAGCCGCCCTCCTGAATCACGCAGATCGGCAGCCCCGAAGCCGCCAGCAGGCGGCCGACGCGCGCAAAGAGCGCCGGCGGAAGACTCCACGAGCCGTGCGGGTCGCCCGCGACCGTGTCGAAGCCGAGCGAGAGGACAAGCGCGGAGCTCCTCTGCGCGAGCGAGTCGAGCGAGGCGGCCACCGCGTCGAGGTACTCCTCGGGATCGGGGGAGACCGTGAACTCGACCACCCGTTCGCGCGCGGAGCGCGGGCGCACCGTCAGCGCCGGGACGTTCGTCACCGGCCAGGCGTGCAGCGAGTGCAGGTACACGTCCTCCGCAGTGCCGAGGATCGCGGCGGTGCCGTTGGGGTAGTGCAGGTCGAGGTCGAGCAGACCGACCGGCCGCACACCGCTCGTGAGCAGCGTCTGGACGGCCGCCGCCGCGGTGTTGAGGTAGCAGTAGCCGGCAAGCCACCCCGGGCCGGCGTGGTGGCCTGGCGGGCGGCAGAGCGCGTAGGTGAAGCGCGCACCGCCCGCGAGGCGCTGGGCCGCCGTGATACCGGTGCGCACAGCCTCGTGGGCCGCGGCGACGAGGCCCGCCCGCACCGGGATGTCAGGCGGCAGGCCGGGCGGCGCGAGGGGCAGGACCACCGGCTCGTCCGAGTGGACCCGGCGGAGAGCCTCCAGGTAACCGGGCTCGTGCAGGCTGCTCAGGGTCAGATCGACCTCCTCGCAGGTAGCGTCCGCACCAACGGCGCGCACCCCCGCGTGGCGCAGCAGCCCACGCCGCAGCTCCACCAGCCGGCGGTTGTCGTCGTGGCCCGGCAGACGGCGCCCGCCTTCGAGCACCCAGGGCGCCTCGTCGTGGTGGCCGGGGCGCTGCTCGATCAGCAGGAGCTCGCTCACGGCAGCCCCCGCCGCATCCGCGCGCCGAGCGGCGCGAAGCCGGCGCCGAGGTAGAACGCCTCCGTCGCCGCGAGTCCCGCAAAGCGCTCCCGCGGCAGCCCGACCTCGACACGTGTGATCCCCTGCTCGCGCGCGAGCGCAAAGAGTGCCGTCAGCAGTTCACGGCCGATCGCCCTCCCGCGCCAGGCGGGGTGCACCCACAGGTCCTGGATCAGCGCGTAGCGGCCCGGTACGTGAATCGCGGTCTGCCAGCTCGCGCCGAGCACGCCCACGATCGCGCGGTTGTCCTCCGCGTCGCCCAGCGTGCCGTCGGCCTCCATCACGAGCAGCGCCCCGGCCTGGGGGTTGTCGAGCAGCGCCCGCGCGGCGGCCTGCATCGCAGGCGTGGGGGGCGGCGTGCCGCCGAGCTCGCGCAACAGTTCCTGCAAGGCTTCGATCACCGTCGGGACGTCCTCGTGGGTCGCAGTGCGCACGCTCCAGCTCAGCCCCGGTGGGTTCGGAGCGCTCGTGAGGACGCGGTCAGCGCCCACGGCGGAGGGCTCGGGGGCCGGGCCGTTCATGCCGCCGCCGCCAGCGGGGCGGGTGGCTCGAGCTCGACCGTGAACGCGTCGGGCCCGTCGCGGCCGGTCACGGCCTGCGCGACGGCGGCCATCGGCGCGCGCGCCTTGAGCAGCAGCTCGTCGAACTCCTCGGCGGGGTCGGACTGCGTCACGATCGCTCCCCCGGCGCCGATCGTGGTGGCGCCCGGCCGCAGCACGACGGTGCGGATCACGATTGAGAGGTCGACGGAGCCGTCGAGCCCGAAGTAGCCGAGCGCGCCGGAGTAGACGCCGCGGGCGACCCGCTCGATGTCGTCGATGATGCCCATCGTGCGCAGCTTCGGCGCGCCGGTCATCGAGCCGCCGGGGAAGCACGCGCGCACACAGTCCACCGGCGTACGCTCGCCTTCCAGCACCCCGGTGACGGTCGAGATCAGCTGGTGGACCGTCGGGTAGGACTCGACGACCATGAACTCCGGCACGCGGACGGTGTCCACCTCGCAGACGCGCCCGAGGTCGTTGCGCAGCAGGTCGACGATCATGAGGTGCTCGGCGAACGTCTTCTCGTCCTGCAGGAGCTCGGCGCGCTGCGCGTCGTCGAGGCCGGGGTCGGCCGCGCGCGCGGCTGTCCCCTTGATCGGGCGCGCCTGGACGCGGCGGTCGCGGTCGACCGAGAGGAAGCGCTCCGGGGAGGAGCTGAGCACCGCCACGTCGCCGAGCCGCAGAAAGGCGGCGAACGGAGCGGGGTTGCGGCGGCGCAGCAGGCGGTAGAGCTCGAACGGCTCCGGGCTCGCGGTGGTCGAGAGCTGGTCGGTCAGGCAGACCTCGTAGGACTCCCCGGCGGTGAGCGCCACCTGGCAGCGGGCGATGTCGGCGAGGTACTGCTCGCGTCCGCGTCCGCAGCGGAAGGTGACTGGATCCCCACCCTCCCCCGCGTCCGGGGCGGCGGCCCGCGCAGGCTCCGGCGAGGCATGGACAGGGTCCGAAAGCGCAGCCCGCACGACCCCCTCGGCCTCGTTCAACCACCGCTCTGCGTCAGCGTCACCGCCGAGCGCGAGCAGGTGCGTGCAGTGCCGGGTGTGGTCGACCGCGACGACACGGTTGGCGAACAGCAGCACAGCGTCCGGAACGTCCGAGCGGTGCGCGTTGGGTGAGCCGCAGTCGGCCTTGCACTCGTAGCCGAGGTAGCCGACGAAGCCGCCGAGCAGGCCGCGCGTCAGCCCCGCGGGGGGCTCGACCGTGCGCGCGGAGAGCTCGCGGCCCAGCACGTCGAAGATCGACGCGTACTCGACCGCGCGCCCGCCGGCGCCGTGCACCGTCACCCGCCCCGCCTCGACGTCGTACTCGAGCACACGCCGGTCGGGGCCCGCGGAGGTGCCGAGGTAGGAGCACTGCGCGAGGCGCGTCGGCGCGTCGGCAGAGTCGAGCCAGAACGCGTAAGCGGCCGCGCCGAAGAGCCGTTCGTAGAGGAGCTCGGTCGAGGGCTCGCCCGCGAGCGAGCGCACACGCAGATGCACGCGAGCCTCGGCTCCGGCGTCGGCGCGCGGGCGGACGGAGCGTCGCGGGGGCGGCGCCACCGGGCGACTCGGCCTAGTCGCGCGCGCAGCGGAGTGGCGGCGCGCCAGAGCGTAGAAGTTCTCGACGAGCCGGCGACCGTGCTCGGTCGCGACCGACTCGGGGTGAAACTGCACACCCCACAGCGGGCGCCGGCAGTGTTCGATGCCCATCACCACCCCGTCGGGGGTCCAGGCGGTCACGCGGCCTTCAGGCTCGAGCGGACCGGTGACCGCGAGCGAGTGGTAGCGCACGACCGAGAAATCCTGAGGGATGCCCTCGAAGAGGCCAGAGCCGAGGTGCTGGACCTGGCTCAGGCGCCCGTGCATCGCGGCGGGCGCGGTCCCGACGAGCCCGGAGAGCACGTGCCCGAGACCCTGGTGGCCGAGGCAGACGCCGAGCACCGGGATGTCGGACGAGCGCAGGATGTCCGAGCAGACGCCGAAGTCGTGCCAGCGCTCCGGCCGACCGGGCCCGGGCGAGAGCACGATCGCGTCGAAGTCCCAGCGCGAGAGCGCCCGCCAGGAGACCATGTCGTTGTGGATCACGATCGGCTCCTCGCCGCAGACGGCCGCGAGCAGGTGGAAGACGTTGTACGTGTACGAGTCGTAGTTGTCGACCAGAAGGGTGGTCATAGGGGATCGTCCACGTGTGTGGGTGTCTCACCGGGCGCGGGAGCGCTGGGCCTCCTACCCAGCGGCGAGGCGTGGCGAGTCCGATCGAGCGTCATCTCGTCGCCTCCAACCCCAACCCCCGCGCGGACCGATCGAGCAGCGTCTGTACGACCCGCTCGACCGGTTCGGAGCGCGAGCGCTCCTCGTACCAGAGCGCGAGGTGCTTGAGGTAGAGCGCGAGCGGGCCGACGTCGAAGCGCTGCACCGCCAGGCGCAGGTAGCGCCGGTAGAGCTCCGACTGGACGACGGCGAAGCGGTAGTCGGGGTCATCCGCTGGACGTCGGCCGTTCGACGCGACGTCGCTGTGGCGGGCGCGCGCGCGGACCAGGTCCCACCCGAGGGACTCGCCGTCCCGCAGCAGCGCGTCGGGGTCGAAGTCGATCGGCGGGGCGACCGGGAAGGAGAGGAAGTAACCGAGCGCGATCTGCGCCGCGATCCGTTCCGGCGCGGGGTGCCCGTGGCGCACCACGCGGCGCTCGGGGGACTCGTCGATCCGCGCGTCGAGCCACTCGAGCAGCTCGTCGATCAGCAGCGCCCCCTCCGAGGAGGCCAAAGCGCGCTTCTGGCGGGAGACCATCCCGTTGAAGATGTCCCGCGTCGGGTGCATCGGAGCCTGGCCGTTCGAACTACCCCCACTCCCGGCGCCCACCGGCAGCAGCTCGTCCATCAGCTTGCGACGGCAGGTGACGTGCGAGACCCACTCCGTGCCGCAGACCTGCATCGAGGTCGTCCCTGCGAGCTCGGGAGCGGCCATCCAGTACGCCAGCGAGCGCATGTGCTGGGTGGGCAGGCCGTCGGCGCGCACGAGCGGGAACTCCTCGAAGTCCCGCAGGCCGGTCGCGTAGATCACGACGCCGTCCTCGCGCCGGCGCAGGCGGCCGTCGCGCAGGCCGGCCGCGGTCAACTCGGCGGCGTCCCCGAGGAAGTCCGACTCGAAGAAGACGCGGTCGAAGGCCACCCCGAGCCGCGCGAGCGTCTTGCGCTGGCCGGCGATGACCCACGCGCGGGTCTTGTACCAGAGCTCGAGCGCCTCCAGTTCACCGCCCATCACGCGCTTGAGCAGCTCGTCGGCGGCGTCCCCGCGCAGCGCCACCTCCCGCGTCATCGAGTCTTCGGGGTACTCGATCTCCGCCCCGGTGAACGAGCCGGAGGCAGCCACGTAGTCCGCGTAGCAGAGGCCGACGAAGTGGTCGGACTTCTCGTCGCCGTCCGGCCAGGAGTGCGCGTGGCGGCCCGAGGCCATCACGCCGGCCATCGCCTCGCCCATCGAGCGCCCCGCGTCGGAGATCAGCGAGCGCCGTTCGACCTGCCCTCCCCCCTGCGCGAGCGCGGCGGCGAGCGCGTTGCCGATCGCAAGGTTGCGCAGGTGGCCCAGGTGCAGCGCCTTGGTCGCGTTGGCGTCCCAGAACTGCACCGAGAAGCGCTGTCCCCGCACGAGGTCGGCGAGCGTCGCCTCAGCGCTGCCGCCGGCCTCCAGGGCCGCGCCCGCTGTCTCTATCCAGCCGTCGTCGAGGCGCAGTCGCACCCCTGCCTCCTCGCGCACCACGGAGTCCACCCACGGCTCGCGCTCCAGGCGCTCGAGCGCGTGCAGCGAGTCGCGGTCCTCCCGCCACGCCGCCACGCGCGGCACGAGCTTCAGATCGAAGCGCTCCTGAGGGCGCCGCGGCGCCCGGGCGGCCCAGCGGGCGGGCGCTTCCTCGCGTGCCGGAGCTTCTTCAAAGTAGTCGAAGAGGTTGGTGGTCATGCAGGCGAAAGTGGTTCGTGTTCCATGCACCAGCCGGGGCTCGAACCCGGATCAACGGCGTTTAAGGCCGCCCCTTTCACCGATTAAGGTACTGGTGCCCCCGTCAGGCCGAACGCCCGACCCCTACCTCGCTGCCTCGCCAGAACGCGTTCCCCGTCAAGTCCGCTATATGTTGAGCGTACCAGATATCATAACTCCGACCACACGTACACAACACGGAAAAGGCCGACCGCTCCGGCGCGCAGCCACGGCCCGCAGAATGGCTTAGGCAAGCGGAATATGGGCAGTTAGAGACACGAGCGAGGAACTAAAAAGAGAGAGACACCAGCAGGTAACTAGAAAAAGAGTGAGAGACAAAAATCGGGAACTGAGAACGCCTTTCAGACGACCTAAAAGAGAGAGACATGAGCACCAAACTGAGCTCGCTTCCGAGCGTTAACGGTCGCGGAGCGCTGTCCCCTGGCTCCCCGCTGCCCCCCGGCCCACGCATGCCCAGTGCCGTGCAGGCGGTCGGCTGGGCGCTGCGCCCACTGCCGTTCATGGCAAGCGCCCGCAGGCGCCACGGGGACACCTTCACCCTGCGCATCCGCCACGGTCGCCCGTGGGTGTTTCTGAGTGCCCCCGAGGACGTGGGGAAGGTGCTCACGATCAGCCCGGAGCTCGTACGCGCCGGCGCGGGCGAGGCCAACGCGCTGCTCGGCCCACTGCTCGGGCCGCGCTCGGTGATGCTCCTCGACGAGCCCGAGCACATGACCCACCGGCGCTTCCTGCTGCCCTCCTTCCACGGCGAGCGAATGCGCGGCTACGGGGAGATGATGGTCGAGGTAGCGCGCGCGGAGATCGCCCGCTGGCCGGTGGGCGAGCCCTTCGCGCTGTGGCCGCGCATGCAGGCGATCAGCAACGAGGTGGTCATGCGCGCGACCTTCGGCAGCACCGAGAGCGAGCAGATGGAGCACCTGCGGGTGCTGCTCAAGCGCTTGACCGACTGGCTCAACGACTCCTCGCGCCTGACGCTGCTCGCCACGTTCGGCTCGCGCTGGCTGTCCCACAACGCGCGCTTTCGGGAGGTGCTCGCGCCCGTGGAAGCGGCGCTGACGGAGGAGGTGCGCCGGCGCCGGCGCACCCCCGGCCGCCCGCAGGACGAAGGCATCCTCTCGCTGCTCGAGCAGGCCTACGACGAGAACGGCACGCCGATGACCGAGCAGGAGCTGCGCGACGAACTGATCACGCTGCTCTCCGACGGGCCGACCGCGACCTCGCTGTCGTGGGCCTTCGAGCGCCTGCTGCGCCACCCCGAGAAGCTGGCCCGCCTGCGCGAGGAGGTGCTCGCCGGCGCGGAGGAGACCTACGTGGACGCGGTCGTCAAAGAGATCCTGCGCCTGTGCCCGGCGGTCCCACTGGTGATGCGCGGCCTGGTGGCGCCGATGCGCCTCGGCGGCTACGAGATCCCCGCGGGCACGACGGTCGCACCGTGCATCTACCTGGTGCACCACCGCGAGGACATCTACCCCCACCCCTTCAGCTTCCAGCCCGAGCGCTTCCTCGGGGCCCCACCGGAGAACTACACGTGGATCCCGTTTGGCAGCGGCGTGCGCCGCTGCGTGGCCGCGGCGTTCGCCCAGTTGGAGATGAAGCGGGTGGTGCAGACGGTCCTCCAGGAGGTCGAGCTCGGGGCGGCGCCCTCCGACGGCTCGCAGCGGGCGAGGAGGAGCTCCGTGGCCTTCGCTCCCGGCGACCAGGCGCCGGTGGTGGTCAAGCGCCGCAGGTCCGGGATGGCCAAAGCGCCGACGCTCGCCGCGGCGTGAGCACCCCGGCCGATCTGCTCGTCGTCGGCGCGGGCGCCAAGGCGACCGCGCTCGCGGCGAAGGTCCACGCGCTCAACACCCTCGGCGCGGGGCCGTACACGCTGACGATCGTCGAGGCGACCGAAGTGGCGGCGTCGTGGTTGGGGCGCAACGGGATGACCTCGGGCGAGGAGCCGCTGGCGATCCCACCGATCAAGGACATCGGCTTCCCCTACCAGAGCAGCAGGGCGTTCGGCGAGCTCGGCGAGGCGGTCGACCGCACGATGGTGCCGTTCACCTGGCAGCAGTACATGATCGGCAAAGGCGAGTACGCACGCTGGGTCAACGCGGGCTCGCCCGCCGTGCAGCACCGCGACTACGGTCGGTACCTCACGTGGGTCCTCTCACAGGCCACCGCAGGCGTGACGATCGTGCGCGGCCGCGTCACGCAGGTGTCGCTCCCGGCGCCGGCCGAGCGCTGGACTGTCGATGTCGCGGAGCCGTCCAGCCAGCGCCAGTACGAGTGCGACGCGCTGGTGCTCACCGGCCCGGGCATCCACCGGGCCCTCCCCCACGACGCCGACGCCGCGGCGCGGATCTTCCACTGCGACAGCAGGCGCGGCGAACTGGCGCGCATCCCCGTCGAGCACAGCAGCGACATCGCGATCGTCGGCGGCGGCGAGAGCGCGCTCAGCGCGGTCGCCTTCCTGCGCGACTTCCGCCCGGCGGCGCGGATGACGGTGTACACGCCGATGCTGCCGCTGAGCCGCGGCGAGAGCTTCCTGGAGAACAGAGTCTTCTCCGATCCCGACGAGGTCTCCTGGAGCGCGCTCGACCTGCCGACCCGCCGGGACTTCGTCAAGCACTGCGACCGCGGCGTGTTCGACCCGGGGACGCTGGCGAGCATCGCCTACGACGACCGCTGCCGCTTCGTCACCGGTCGCGTGGTGCACGTCGGGGCGAGCACGGAACGCGACGGGGGCGGAGACACAGACAGGGGCAGGGACGAAGGTGGGGGTGGGGTGTGCGTCGACTACGCCTCGGCGGAGGGGCTGGCCAGCGCCCGGCACGACTACCTCGTCAACTGCACCGGCTTCGACCTGCTGGAGCAGCTGCGCGGCCTCTTCTCCCCCGCCCTGCGGACGGAGATCGAGCGTCAGGCCGGGCCGGTGTGGGAGCGCCCACCCGACACGGAGGTCGCGATCGGACGGTGCCTGGAGCTGGAGGGCCTGCGGCCGCGGCTACACATACCGGGCCTGGGGGCCCTCAGTCAGGGCCCCGGGTTCGCCAACCTCGGCTGCCTCGGGCTGCTGGCCAACCGTGTGCTGCAGCCGCTCGTGCTCGGCCCGGGTGAGCCAGCGCCGCCCAGCTCAGAGGGCGTGCCCGTACGCGAGTCGATGGTCTAGGACGAGCCCTCCAAGTACACCGGCTCCGCCCGCCCCGGGAACAGCTCGGGCAGGCCGTCGCTCACCCGGTCGACGAACTCCGGCTCGCGCTTCTCCAGGAACGACGTCACGCCCTCGCGCGCGTCCGCCGACTGCCCGCGCGCGAACATCGCGCGCGAGTCCGCGCGGTGAGCGTCCATCGGGTGGGCGGCGCCCAGCCCGCTCCACATCAGCCGGCGCGCCAAAGCCACCGAGACCGGCGCGGTGTGGGCGGCGATCTCGCCTGCCAGCGCGCGCGCCGCGCCGAGCAGCTCGCCCTCGGGGTGTACGCTGCGCACCAGGCCGCCGGCGAGCGCCTCCTGCGCGGAGAACACCCGCCCGCTCGCCACCCACTCCATCGCCCGGCTGATACCCACGAGGCGCGGCAGGAACCAGCTCGAGCACGCCTCCGGCACGATCCCGCGTCGCACGAACACGAAGCCGATGCGCGCCCCCTCCGCGGCGAGCCGGATGTCCATCGGCAGCGTCATCGTGATGCCCACCCCCACCGCCGGGCCGTTGATCGCCGCGAGCACCGGCTTGGTGGAAGCGAAGATCCGCAGTGCCACCTGGCCCCCGCCGTCGCGCGGGACCTCCTGCTCCTCGGTAACCCGGTCGCGCCAGTCAAACGTGCTGCCGTCGGCCGCCAGGTCGGCCCCCGCGCAGAACCCACGCCCCGCGCCGGTCACGATGATCGCGCGTACCTCGTCGTCCGCGTCGGCGCGGTCGAACGCCTCGATCAGCTCGCGCCCCATCGTCGGCGTGAATGCGTTCAGGCGGTCGGGCCGGTTGAGCGTGATCGTCAGCACGCCCTCTGCGACCTCGTAGCCGATCGTCTCGAAGCCCAAGCCGTCAGCTCCCATACGCGAGAGCCGGACGGCGTGCCCCGGCTGCCTCCGCGCGCGGCGCATCGCGCCGGCCCGTGACGACAACGCGCCCGCCGCGCGCGGGCACCAAAGTGATGTGGTGCACCTTCACCCGCTCGGAGCGGGCGTTCGGGGCGCGCAGCGACACTCGTTCAAGCACCGTGCGCACGATCGCGCGCATCTCCATCATCGCGAAGCTCGCCCCCACGCAGCGCCGCGCGCCGCCGCCGAAGGGGATGAACGTGTACTGCGGCGAGGAACCCTCCAGGAAGCGCTCCGGGCGGAACGCGCTCGCGTCCGCGAACGCACCGGAGTGCTGCACGAGCTCGATCGAGGGCATCACCGTCGCCCCCGCCGGCAGCAGGTGGCCGGCGACGGCGAGGGGCGCGGAGAGCTTGCGCCACACCGCGTCGATCACCGGGCGCACGCGCAGCGTCTCGTTGAGCACCGCATCGAGGTAGCGCTCGTCGGAGCCCTCCTCCAGCTCGCGCTGCAGGCGAGCGTACGCGGCGGGGTGGCGCAGCAGCCGCTCAAAGCACCAGGCCAGCGCCGTGGTCGTGGTCTCGTGGCCGGCGACCAGCAGCGTGATCAGGTGGTCGCGCAGCTCCTCGTCAGAGAGGCCCTCCCCATCCTCGTCGCGCGCCGCGAGCAACAGCGAGAGCACGTCATCGCGAGGCGGCGCCGAACCCGCCCCCGCACGGTGGGCGGCGATCTCCTCGTAGAGCAGCCGGTCCACCTCGGGCATCAGCCGCAGCGTGGAGAGGCGTCGCACCGCCCGGTGCTCGATCAGGTGCGGGTAGGCCCAAACGATCCACATCTCCACGACGCCCACCTGCGTGATGCGGCGCAGCAACGTACGCAGGCGCTCCATACGCCGCTCGTCGCTGACGCCGACCACGGTGCGCAGGATCACCTCCAGCGTGATCGCCTGCATCCGCGGGCGGATCGGGAACGCGCGGCCCACCGGCCAGCGAGCGACCTCCGCCGCGGCGATGTCCGCGACCCGCTCGCCGTATGCGCGCACGGCCTCGCCGTGGAACGAGGGGCTCACCAGCCGCCGGTGGCGGATGTGGCGGGCGCCGTCGAGCGTGAGCAGCGAGTGGCGGCCCACGATCGGGCCCATCACCGAGTTGGCCTCCCCCGCGCGGAGCACCTCGCGGTCGCCGGTGAACACTTCCCCGATCGCCTTCGGCTGCGTGAGCACGACCACGTCGCCGATGCCCAGCGGGCGCAGCGTGAACGTGGGGCCAAAGCGCCGGCGGCAGTAGCGCGAGAGCGCTCCCGGGTAGACCGCCCACAGGGCGGACTGCGCCAGGCGCGGCAGCCGCGTGCCGGGGGGCAGGCTCGGCTGGCGCGTCGTCACGGTGCTCGCCTCAGCGGCCATCCCGCACATCTTTGCAGAGCGCACAGCCGTCCACCGAGAGGAGGCTCCGCCCCCCAAGGGGGCTCCGCCGAGCGGCGTTCGTGTGGCGAGACGGGGCAGGTTCAAAAGGCCGACGCCGGGGGCCTTCGCAAGCGCCCCGCGGCGGGGGCGGCGAGCAGCCCTACCCCACCAGCTCCAGCAACGGCTCGCACAGCGCCGGTGGCGCGACGAGGATGCCCCAGGGAAGGTCCTCGTGCACAGGCAGCTCGACCACCTGCAACCCCGCCGCTTCGCACAGCAGCGCCCCTGCAGCGATGTCCCACTGCTTCACGGTGCGCTCGAAGTAGGCGTCGTAGCGGCCTGCCGCGGTCCACGCGAGGTCGAGCGCGGCGCTGCCGAAGCGGCGGATGTCGCGCACGCGCGGGAGCACCCGCTCGAGCACCCGCGCCTGGGCCGCGCGCACGCGCGCGTCGTAGGCGAAGCCGGTCGCGACCATCGCGCCCGAGAGCTCCTGTGGGCGCGCCGCTCCCCGCAGCGTCAGCTCGTCGTACCTGCGCTCCCAGCTTTCCGGCGGTGGCGGCACGTTCAGCGGGTACTTCGTCGGGGACCTCATCCGCGCCTCGCCGCCGCGCGCCGCCTTGAAGAGCTCCTCGCGAATCGGGTCGTAGACCGCGCCCGCCAACGTGCCCTGCTCGTCGCGCACGGCGACGCTGACGCACCACTGCGGCAGCCCGAAGAGGAAGTTGACCGTCCCGTCGAGCGGGTCCACCACCCAGCGCAGCCCACTCGTGCCGGGCTCGTCGTCGTCGTCCTCCTCCCCCAGGAACCCGTCCTGCGGGCGACGCAGCGCGAGCTCTTCGCGGATCTGCCGCTGGGAGGCGCGATCCGCCTCGCTCACCAGGTCCGTCGGCGTGCTCTTGCTCTCGACCTCCCGCTCCTCACCGTGCAGGAAGCGCTCGCGCAGCAGGAACCCCGCCGTGAGGGCAATCTCGCCGGCCAGCCCGAGCAGCTCCTCCACGGAGTCGCCGACACGCGCCCGCTCGAGGAGCTCCTCCTCCGAGAGCTCCCCCCCGCCGGACCCGCCCACACCGGGTCCACCTCCGGCCGGGTCGCTCCCAGTGGGCTCGCTCACGCGAGCTCGGGCGGGCGGTGCTGCGCCCAGGGGCGCTCAACCTCGAGCTGCCCGGCGAGCGAGAGCAGCGTCGCCTCGTCGTTCGGGCGCCCCACGAGCTGCACCGCGCGGGGCAGGCCGTCCGCTGCGAACCCGGCGGGCACCGAGCACGCGGGCTGGCCGGTGAAGTTCCAGCACGCGGCGTAGGGCACGGTCGCGGACGCCTCGACCGTTGTCCTCAGCCACCCCCGGCCCTCGCGGGCGCCGATCCTCGGCGCCGGTGCCGGGGTCACGGGCGTCAGCAGCACGTCGTGGTCGGTCAGCGGCTCGTTCAACCGTGCGGCGTACGCCGATTTGCGCCTCAGCGCCCAGTCGACCGCGCCCGGCGGCAGCACGCCCCCGAGGCGGGCGAGCGCACGGATGCGGCGTTCCAAGCGCTCGGGGTGGGCGAACGTGGCGGCCTCCTCGTGGATGGAGCGCAGGTAGACGGCGGTGAACTCCGGTGCCGGCGCCAGCGGGCCGTGGTCCACCTCTCGCTCGCTCACCTCGTGACCGAGCCTCCGCAGCAGCGCCACCGTCTCCTCCAGCGCCGCACGGTTCTCGCGGTGCAGCTTCGTCAGGGGCGAGGGCGGCAGCCTGCTCGACACCGCGATCCGCAGCGGCCGCGCACCGCCCGAGGACGGTGCAGACCCGCCCGTCGTCTGCGCTCCCGTCTGTTCGAGCGCGCCCAGGAACGAGCTCGGGGGCACCACCGGCGCGTCGGGGTCCGGCGGACCGTCGGCGATCGCGTCGTAGAACAGCGCGGTGTCGCGCACCGAGCGTGCCAGCACGCCGTTGACCACCAGGCCGTGCCACGCGCCCACGTGCGGCGCCAGCGGCACGCGCCCGCGCTGGGTCTTCAGCCCGAACAGGCCGCAGTAGGCGGCCGGAAAGCGGATCGATCCCCCGCCGTCGCCCGCGAACGCCGCGCCCACCAGGCCGGCGGCTACAGCCGCCGCGCTGCCGCCGCTCGAACCACCGGGGCTGTGCTCCAGGCTCCACGGGTTGTGCGTCACCCCCCACGTGGGGGACTCCGTCCAGGGGAAGGCGCCCAGCTCGGGCATCTGGGTCTTACCGATCAGCACGGCTCCCGCCGCGCGGGCGCGGCGCACGATCTCCGAGTCCTCGCGCGCGGGCTCGCCGTAGGCGTTCGTGCCGAACGTGGTCAGCTCCCCCGCCACGTCGAATTCGTCCTTCACCGCGATCGGCACCCCCAGCAGCGGCCGTCGATCTCCAGCGGCGCGGCGCGCGTCGGCCTGGTCGGCCTCCATCCGTGCCCGCTCCCGGAAGACCACGCGAAACGCGTTCAGCTGCCCGTCCAGGCGCTGGATACGCTCCAGGTACACCTCCAGCAGATCGCGAGCCGTCAGCTCCCCGGAGGCGATCAGCTCCGCCTGGCGGGCGATCCCGGCGAAGGCGAGGTCGGCGGCGTCCATCGGCGCAACGCTAGCGGATGTGTCCGCATGGGCGCCGCCGCCGGAGACCGTAAGATCGTTGCAAAGCGCTCAAGCGGCGCTACCGGAGGAGCCTGCAGCGATCACGAAAGGGGAGTCCCCGTGCCGTATCCCGTCACGTTCGAAGCCGACTATGTCGAGCGGCGCAACCGCCTGACGACTTTCTTCCGCCTGATCCTCGCGATCCCGCTCTTGATCGTGCTGTACTTCTACGCGATCGTGGCCACCGTCGTGATCCTGATCGCGTGGTTCGCGATCGTCTTCACCGCGCGCTACCCGCGGGGCCTGTTCAACTTCGTCGCGGGGTACACCCGCTTCGTCACAAGGTTCACCGCGTATGTCTCGCTGCTCTGCGACCCCTACCCAGCCTTCGGCGGCTCTGACGATCCCGCCTACCCGGTGCGCCTGCAGTTCGCCGGCCCCCTGGAGCGCTACAGCCGCCTGAAGACGCTGTTTCGCATCATCCTCGCGATCCCGATCGTGATCCTGCGCTACGTGATGGAACTGCTGCTCAAAATCGGCGCGATCGCAGCGTGGTTCGTGATCCTCGTGATCGGGAAGATGCCGCGCGGGCTGTTCGACCTGATGGTGCTGGCCAACTCCTACATGGCGCGCAGCGACGCCTACATCTACCTGCTGACCGAGACGTACCCGCCCTTCCAGGACGAGCAGACGCGCACCGCGGGAACCTCCGGTCCACCCGCGTTCGAGCCGCCCGCGGTCACTTGAGGTCGCGACGCGCTTAAGCTGCGATTGACTCGATGAAGAGCAAGCCGCTCGCCGGATCTACATCAAGTCCTCGGGCACGCAGCTCGGAGCCGATCTCAGCGATGTCGAGGTCCGATGCATCCCAGTGATGCCGGAGGAAGCTACGGACAACCTGCAGATATACGTGCGTAGGGGTCGGGGCTCCAGCGTCTAGCGCCTCGTCCACCGCTGTTCGCGTGGCATCAGACGGCGCGTGCTCTAGTTCGACCGACTCGCCCTTGCGCGCCTTGCGCATCGAGAGCACCAGGTCAGCCGTGACGACGTTCTCGAAGCCCGACGCAAGACCCTTGACGGAGCGCTGGCCCTTATCGAGGACGCTGATGCGGTCCGCATCCAGGACGAAGCCCGCATTGATGATCGCTCGCTGCACGAGTGCCCACAGAGCGCCGCTCGTGTTCGAGAAGTTGAGCGACAGCCATCCGCCTGGAACGAGGACGCGATACGCCTCCTGGAGGGCTTCAGTCAGTAGTCGCTCGTACCGATCGACGTCGCGGCGACCGCGCTTGCGTCCGCGATCGACCACCGCCTCATCGGACGGGTCCGTGACGCTTCCGAGCCAGGCCTCCTGGAAGAGGTTCATGTCGCTGTAGAAGATGTTGCTTCCGAAGGGCGGGTCCGTGAAGACGTAGTCCACGCTGCCATCGGCCAGGTCGAGCCGGGCTGCCGACCTCTCTCGATACCGGGAGTCCGGGGTCCCTTCCAGACGACGCCGACGCCTCTCGGCGCGGATCTCGTCGTCGGAGCGCGACACCGCTCTTACCTTGCGGGCGAACAGGTCGAGAACGTTCCACTCGTAGAACACCGGGGCTATGTAGTAGTTGGCGTTGCTCGCGTTGAGAGGGCGCTGGCGCGACCACTGGTAGCGCTTGGAGGCTCGCGGGAGGATCGCCGTGAATACGAACATCAGCTTGTCGCGGACTCGATCGTCCCGCTCCCGGTCTATGGCGTCACGCAACGCGGTCAGCATCGCGAGATTGCGTCCTGAGAAGAAGTCAGCCGTCGAGCTCAGGCCGTGCTTGCCGAGGGCCGACGCGTGGTACATCTGAAGCTCAGGGCCTATCGTGATCGAAGGCGGGCTGACCTGTTGAGGATCTGCGATGCCTACCGGGTCAGTCGGCGGCTGGTCCATCAGGGTCGTCGCGCACGCGCACGCCACGGTATCGAGCACAGCCGCCTCGCCCAGTCGCTTGCCTTTGCGTGTCTCGAAGGGCGAGTTGCAGGCGGCGCACACCATTAGCTGCTTCCGCCAGTCCGCTGCCTTCAGCGCCGAGTAGAAGTTCACGGGGCCTTGACACGCCTCGCACTCATAGACGATGGTCCAGACGCGGCGCGAGAGGACCGCGTCGGATGCGCAGCGCGCACAGCGATGCTCATACGCGCCGGGGAACTGCTCGCGCGTGCGGATTGCGGCGCGGTCGGCAGCCCCATCAAGCGCCGGGGGATCGAGAAGGTTCAGATAACCCGACCCAATATGGCGACCCAGGGCCGAGATGTCGCTCATCTCAGACCGGCGGCCTGTCATCGCGGCCGCGACCCCGGTCATTCCGGAGCCGGCGAAAGGGTCGATCACCAGGTCGCCGGGGTCGGTGAATGCCTCGATGAACGGCATGATCGCCGTGACCGGGATCTTCGTCAGGTAGCCGTGCGCGTTGTAGATCGGGTCAGACCGCTTGACGGCGATTAGTTCGGGGAGCGGGCGGGGGCTTAGGGAGCTTAGGGTCATAGCTAGGTCTCGTTGGGTGCCAACCAGAGCGCGGCCCACGACTGTACCGGTCCACTCAGACGCTTTCCGAAGCCCGAGCGCGGACCGGGTGGGCAGGAGGAGGCGTGGGTGTGGCGAACCGGAGGGCGATGCAAATCGACTTCTCGAAGGCTGGGCATCGCGAAGCATTGAAGCGGGCGGCTGCGCTCATCACGAGCGCATACGAAATCCTTGCGAACGAGGTCGGAGCGCCCAACCCAAGCGACAACGCATTCCTCAGGGAGGCAATGGTCTGCGCCGCGGCTGGGATCGTTTGGCAGAGCGATCGAGGAGGAATAGACGCCATCGACCCCCGAACCTCTGAAGAGGTCGAGATCAAGAGCACCAAGCTCGTTGAGGGAAGCTCTGTCCAGTTCCCGACGAGTCGAGGGATCTCGCCGACCGTCATTGCCCGCTTCCGGGAATCGGGGTACTGGTTGTTTGGAGTGTTCGACAACTTCTCCAACCTCGCGATCGTCTACCGGGTCGAGGGTCGCGATATGTCGCCGAAGATCGACATCCTCGAAAAGAAGATGCTAGGGCGACAAGCAGCAGGCGAACCGTTGGAGAACAACCCAAAAACGACACTCGATTCGATCAGGCCCGTAGCTTCGGTCGTCTTCCGGAGTCAGGACTTCGAAGAGCTCGAACTTGCGCCTGGGCGATGGCGGATTTGGCGAAAGTCGCGCTAGGCCATTTTTTCCGCAGCCTGCCGGCGATGGTCCGCTCTTAGTGGGTTCAAACAGGAGTAATCGGGTTGCGCTTGGCCGGCCACTCCCGCCGGCGCCCCGCCGCCAGCGCGAAGCGGCGGATCAGCTCGGCGCGCAGATCGTCGGGCTGGATCACCGCGTCCACGACCAGCTCTGAGGCGAGGTGCAGGATATCGATGTCGGCCGCGTACTCGGCGCGCAGGCGCTCGGTCTCCGCCGCGCGCTCGGCGTCGTCGGCGAGCGCCTGCAGCTGGTTGTAGTAGACCGCGTTGATCGCCGCCTGCGGGCCCATCACCGCGATCGAGGCACTCGGCAACGCCAGGCAGCAGTCGGGGTCGAAGGCGGGACCCGCCATCGCGTAGAGGCCGGCGCCGTAGGCCTTGCGCACGATCACCGAGATCTTCGGGACCGTCGCTTCGGAGACCGCGCTGATCATCTTCGCGCCGTGGCGGATGATGCCCTGGCGCTCGACCTGGGTGCCGATCATGAAGCCGGGGACATCGGCGAGGAACAGCAGCGGGACGTTGAAGGCGTTGCACGTCCAGATGAACCGCGCGGCCTTGTCGGCGGAGTCGCCGAACAGCACGCCGCCCTTGACCCGGGGCTGGTTGGCGACGATCCCCACCGGCCGCCCCTCAAGGCGCGCGAAGCCGACGATCAGCTCCCGCGCCCAGCGCGCGTGGATCTCCATGAACGAGCCCCCGTCCACCAGCGCGTCGAGTAGTAGCTTCATGTCGAACGGCTTGTTCTCATCCGCGGGGATCAGCTCGCCGAGCGGGGTCTGGGATGCCGGGGCGAACGGTGCCGCGGAATGCCCGGCGACGGGTCCGGCGTTCGAGGCGGCGCCCGATGGCCCAGCAGCGGAGTCGGCCTCACCATCCGCGGACCCGGCAACGGGCGGGTCCCCCTCGCAGTTGCCCGGCAGGTAGGAGAGGTAGCGCACTGCCGCGTCGAGGCCCTCCTCGTCGCTGCCCACCAGCACGTGCCCGCAGCCGCTCACACCCGTGTGCATCCGCGCGCCGCCCATCTCCTCCAGGGTCACGTTCTCGCCGATCACCATCTGGGCCATCCGCGGCGAGCCGAGGTACATCGAGGCGTTGCCGTCGCGCATGATCACGAGGTCGCAAAACGCAGGTATATAGGCACCTCCCGCTGCGGAGGGCCCGAACAGCACGCACACCTGCGGCACCAGGCCGGAGAGCTGCACCTGGTTGTAAAAGATCCGCCCCGCCCCCCGCCGGCCGGGGAACATCTGCACCTGCTCGGTGATGCGCGCGCCCGCGGAGTCCACGAGGTAGACCATCGGGACCCGCAGCTGCAGCGCCCGTTCCTGCACGCGCAGGATCTTCTCGACCGTCTTCGGGCCCCACGAGCCCGCCTTCACCGTCGGGTCGTTGGCCATCAGCGCGACCGGGCGCCCGCCGATCCGCCCGAGGCCGGTTACCACGCCGTCGGCGCCCAGGCCGTCCTCCTGCCAGTTGGCGAGCAGCGCCTCCTCGGCGAACGAGTCGGGGTCGAGCAGCCGCGCCACGCGCTCGCGCACCGGCAGCTTGCCCTGCTCGGAGGCCTTCTCGTGGTGGCGCTCCGGGCCGCCCCGCAGGGCGCGCTTCCTCGCGCCGGGCAGGGTGCTCACAGACGCGGGAGCCTTCTGCTGCGACGCGGGCGCCCTCCGCAGGGGGGGAATCCCTCGCTCACGGACGCGGCAGTCCCCTGTACCGGTGGTGGCGCCGCCGGCCGCGCGCGAGGTGGCGTTCGTGGCGCGCCTGCTGGCGCGCTTCGACGAGCTGGAGGTCCGAGGCCGGTCCGAACAGGCGCCAGGAGTCGCGCACGACCGGCAGCATCGTCACGCCGATCACCCACCCCGGCCAGAAGTCGGTCTGGTGGTGGGTGCCGGTGAGCAACCACACGCCCACGGCCAGCAGCGACACACCCACCGCGCCGCCCGCCTCCTGCGCCAGACGGCGGCGCAGGTGGCCCTTGCGCTTGACCAGGGCGAGCTTCACCGAGGTCGAGCTGACCGGCAGGTCGGCCCGCAGCGCGTCGAGGTCCGCGCGCGTGGAGGCGAGGTAGGCCCGGCCGACGCGCTCCTCGAGCTCCTCGGAGGTGAGCCTCCCCGCGCCCGCGTGCTCGCGCAGCTCGTCGATCAGCTGCTCGCGCTCGTCGTCCGCGACACGGAGGCTCGACAGGTCGCTCATGCTTGAAGGTTAGCCCCCCTGGGTGGCGGCGTCGCTCAGAGCCAGCGTCCGCCGGCCTACAGCGCCGGGTTCGGCCGCGGCTCGTCCCCCGAGTAGTCGTAGAAGCCCGTTCCCGACTTGCGCCCGTGCCAGCCCGCCGCGAGCATCTTGCGCAGCGTCGGCGGGCACGCGAAGCGCCGTTCGGCGAACTCCTCGAAGAGCACGTCGCAGATCGAGCCGAGCGTGTCGAGGCCGACGAAGTCCGCGAGCGTCAGCGGCCCCATCGGGTGCCCGGCGCCGGCGCGCATCGCCTCGTCGATCTCGTGCACCGAGCCGACCTGCTCTTCCAGGGCGCGCATCGCGTCGAGCATGTAGGGGACGAGCAGGCGGTTGACGATGAACCCGGCTTTGTCGCGCGTGGGAATCGCGAGCTTGCCCTCCGAGCGCACGAACTGCAGGGCGGTCTCGAGCGTCTCCTCCGAGGTGGTCACGCAGCGCACCACCTCGACCAGCTTCATGACCTGGGCAGGGTTGAAGTAGTGCAGCCCCACGAACTGCGACCCCCGGGAGGTGCAGGCGGCCTGGTCGACGACCGCCAGCGAGGAGGTGTTGGTCGCGAACACCGCCTCGGGCTTGACGATCTCGTCCACCTCCCGCCACATGGCGAGCTTCAGCGGCAGGCTCTCGGTGATCGCCTCGATCACGAGGTCGCACTCGGCCAGGTCGCGGTAGTGCACGGTGCCCGCGATGCGCCCGCGCACCGTGTCGGCCTCCTCCCGGGTGCTCTTGCCCTTCTCGACCGCGCGCGCGAGCTGCTTCTCGATCTTGCCAAGCCCCTTCGCGAGCGTGGGCTCGTCGACCTCGCGCAGCGCCACCTCGTAGCCTGACTGCGCGGCGAGGAGCGCGATGCCGTGGCCCATCAGCCCGGCTCCGAGCACCCCCACTTTCTCGATCTGCTGCGCCATCCTGAAACCTCCGCTGGGTCTTTTCAGTTCAAGGAGCGGGAGCCTACCGGGAAGGTTGGCCCCGCGGCGGAGTCTTCGTTATGCAAAGCCCCTAACAGAGGAGACGTCGCCGTGCCCCACCGAAAGCGCCTGTCAATCGCAATCGCCGCCACTCTCACCTGCGTGGCGCTCACGCCGGGGGCAGCCTCGGCGTTCGACCACCCGTTCACCGGGCAGTTCCACACGATCACCTCGCTCGGCAGCACCGTGCCGTCCAACGGGGACGTGAACCCCTACGGGATCGTGGTCGTACCCCAGAGCGAGGGAGCGCTCGTTCGCGGGGACACGCTGATCAGCAACTTCAACAACTCCGAAAACCTCCAGGGCACCGGCACCACGATCGTGCAGGTGAGCCCCTCGGGGACCCTCTCGCTGTTCGCGCAGATCAACCCCTCCTCGCTCCCCGGCCCGTGCCCAGGCGGAGTGGGCCTGACGACCGCGCTGGCGATCCTGCCCGGCGGATTCGTCGTGGTGGGAAGCCTGCCCACGAGCAACGGCAAGGCCGAAACCGCCGAAGCGGGCTGCCTGATCGTGCTCAACAGCTCCGGACAGGTGGTGCAGACGATCTCCGGGCCCCCGATCGACGGCCCCTGGGACATGACCGAGGTTGATCAGGGCGACGGCGCGACGCTGTTCGTCACCAACGTCCTCAACGGCACCGTCGCCTCGGGCGAAACGCCGACCGACGGCGGCACGGTGGTCCGCATTCGCCTGCGCGTCGGAGAGCGCCGCCACCACGCCGCCCTGCGCGTCACAGAAATGGACACGATCGCCACCGGCTTCCCCGAGCGCACCGATCCCGCGGCGCTCGTGGTCGGCCCCACCGGTGTCGGCCTTGGAGAGGAAGGCACGCTGTACGTGGCCGACACCCAGGGCAACCGGATCGCCGAAGTCCCCAGCGCGCTGTACCGTCAGACGCCGCTCGGCGAAGGCGGGACCACAGTCGCGACCGGCGGCTACCTCAACAACCCGCTGGGACTCACGATCGCACCCAACGGCGACATCCTCACCGCCAACGCCAACGACGGGAACCTCGTCGAGACGACCCCCGTCGGCGCGGAGTTCCAGCCCTTCGATACCGGGGCGGGAGGCGGTGGGCTGTTCGGGCTCACCGTGGCGCCGCACAACCAGGGAGTGCTGTTCGTGGACGACACAACCAACACACTGGGCCTGCTGCACTGAGGGTCCGGCGCAGAGACATCTGACGCTTCGGGTCCCCTTACGCCACGCGCGTAGGGGGACCCGCATCCGCACGCAACTAAGAGGACCACGCATCGAAAGGCGAGGCGGGCCCGGTGCGCTGGGAGTACGCTTCCAGGCATGCCCACCGAGCAGGACTTCGACCTCTCCGCAGCGGGCCTGCGCGCAGACGGCACCGATCTGCGGATCTCGGTGGAGGTGCTCGCGAGCAAGCTCGAGCAGTCGCTGCCCGGGGTCGCCCGCGTGGAGCGCCACGGCGGCGGTCTGCTGGGCCGCGGCGAGAAGCGCGTCAAGCGCCTGCGCGTGGAGCTTGGCGGGAACTGCTACCAGCTCGACGTCGCGGGGGACCGCGTCGAAGGCTTCCGCGAGCGCCAGGTCGGCGGCATCTCGATCAAGCGCGAGCCGCTCGATCCCGGCGCCTGGGTGACCGCCCTGACGAGCGATCTGCGCACGGAGGCGGAGCGCAGCGGCGAGGCCCGCACGGCGCTCGAGCGTCTGCTGGGGTGAGCGTGGACACACGCGAAACCGATCCCGGGGGGCAGCCGCCCGAGTCGCCCGCCGAAGAGCGCGAGCAGGAACTCTCGCAGGAGCGCATCGAACGGGGCGGGATCACCGTCGCGGCCGAGCGGCGCCTGAGCGAGTTGCGCGAGCACGGCGGCCTGTTCACCTCGGACCTGTCGATCAACGGGTGGGCGCTCTGCCACCAGCTCGGGCTGCGACCGCTATCGCAGGTGATGGGCAGCTCGGTCTACCAGATGGGCTACCAGAGCTCGTGGGGCCAGATCGAAGGAGGGTACGACCCCTTCGGCACGTACATGTTCGAGCTCGACTCGCTCTCGCGGGCACTCAACGAGGTGCGCTCGCGAGCGCTCGGACGGCTGGCCGAGGAGGCCCAGCACGTCGGCGCGGACGCCGTCGTGGAAGTCAAGACGCGCGCCGGCGAAAGCAACCTGGAAACGGGGTCGGGGGTCACGCTCGAACACACCGCCTTCGGCACCGCCGTGAGCCGCGGCGAGCAAGCGTCCGGGAGCGCCCGGCACGGGGGCTCGCGTCCGGTGCTCACCGAGCTGTCGGTAGCCGACTTCTCAAAGCTCGTGCGGGCCGGCTTCGAGCCGCTCGGGATCGTCGCGTGGAGCTCGGTGTTCTTCGCCGGCTACTCCGCCTCCGGGCTGAACGTCGGCGGACGCATGATGGTGGGTGCGACAGAAAACTTCGAGCTGCGCGACTTCACCAAGGCGTTCTACAACGCGCGCGAGACCGTCATGGCCGAGCTGAACGCGCAGGCGTCGGCGCTCGGCGCCTCCGGAGTCGTCGGCGTGCGGATCGGCCACCGCGCGGTGCCCCACACCCTGCAGGGCGGGATGGGCTCTCCTTCGCGCAACGGCCTGATGGTGACGTTCAACGCAATCGGCACGGCGATCCACCACTCCGAAGAGGCCCCCGTCCACCCCCCCGAGACGACGATCGACCTCACGACCTGAGCAGAACCAACCCGTCCCCGAGACAACCACGACCTCACGACCTGAGCAGACCCCAACCCAAGACACGCGACCCCGCCACCCCAACGAAGGAGCCCGCCACCGATGAGCAGCAGCGAGCAGGAGACCAGCTACGACCCGACCTCCCTGGAGGGAGTCCCCGAGGCGGGCCGCGCGCGCCTGCAGCAGAACCGCGCGGGCCTGTTCACCTCCGATCTGAGCGTCAACGAGTTCCTGCTGATCAAGCAGGCCGGCTTCGACCCGGTGGGGCTGGTGGTGGGCAGCTCGATCTACCACATCGGCATCCAGATGGCGGGGTGGAAGAAAAGCCAGGAGCTGAAAGTGCTCTCCGAGGCGATGTACGGGGCGCGCCAGCTGGCGATGACGCGCATGGAGGAGGAGGCGGACCAGCTCGGCGCCGACGGAGTCGTCGGGGTGCGCCTGGACATCGGCCGCTACGAGTGGGGCCAGGACATGGCGGAGTTCATCGCGATCGGCACCGCTGTCAAGCACCGCGAGGGCGTGCTGCACCGCGCCCCCAACGGCCGGCCGTTCACGAGCGACCTCTCAGGCCAGGACTTCTGGACGCTGCTGCGCACCGGGCACCGCCCGGTGGGGATGGTGATGGGCAGCTGCGTCTACCACGTCGCCCACCGCGGGATGCTCCAGTCGATGGCCCAGACAGGGCGCAACGTCGAGCTCGCGAACTTCACCCAGGCGCTCTACGACGCGCGCGAGCTCGCGATGGAGCGGATGCAGAGCGAGGCCCAGACGATCGGCGCGGAGGGGATCGTCGGCGTGGACCTCCAGGAGAAGAGCCACGGGTGGGGCAGCCACACGATCGAGTTCTTCGCCGTCGGCACCGCGATCATGCCGCGCGAGGGCCACGACGAGGCGATCGAGCCGCCGACGCCGGTGCTGGATCTGTCGAACTGAGCCGCGTTGACGACAGAAGCTCCGCCTGAGTAGCTGAGAGCATACGTCCTCACCTGCTCGCTTCGCCATGCCCATGACGCTGTCTGACCTCAACTTGCACTCGCTCGCCCGTGGAGACGAGCAGAGTATTGACGACCTGGCCGTCCTGATGCAGACGGTGGGTTGGACCTCGGGCTTGTGCCAGGTGGACACGGCTCGGGGGAGAGGGGCACCTCTTTGGGAGCTCGCGATCGCGGCGGAACCAGCTGCGTTGATGACGTTCGCCGCAACCGAGAGGGGGGCCCGTCTCACCAGTCTTGGATACACACGACAGACACGGTACGCCGTGTCATGGTCGACCAAGCGAGCCGCTCTCTTTGACACGTTGCGCTGGCGCCAGCGCCCCGGTGACTTGCCGCTCTTCTGGGCCGAGCTCGGCGATCGTGCCGGCCTGGCGGAGTTGTTGGAACTTATCGGGCGTGACAACGTCCTCAACGAAACCCCCTCGGATCTCGTTGCCCCGACCGGCGAGCACGAGGCTTTGCCGCAACTCCTTGGGAGGGCTCTCCGTCAACTCCGGTTACACGTCGCTGACGCCGAGGCATTCAGCGGTCGAGACCCGGCAAGTCGTGATACAGCCGTACTGCGACTGTTTCACCAATTTCTGTATGTACGCATCGCGGAGGATCGTCGGCAGGCGCGATCACGCCTCAAGATTCGTGACATCATGACTTCCGATCGACTCAATGCTGATCTGACAATACTTCTCGGGGACTACCGTGAGGCAGCAAACTCTGAGCTGTTCGAGCCGGCAGGCATCGCGGTCGCCGCCCTGCCTGCAGACTCGTTGCGGGAGGTGCTCCGTCAAACGGTCGAGCCTTGGGAGCACTTGCACCTGGATTTCTCTGTCGCGAGGACTGATCTGGCCGGTCGTCTCTATGAGAGCTATCTCGCCGATCTCCCCGCCGACGAAAAGGACTCAGGCGCACCGCGGCGCCTCTTCTCGGTGGCACAGACAACCGATCAGCGTAAACACAGGGCGACCTTCTATACCCCGCCGGCATTGGCGCGACTACTCACAGATCGAGCCTTGACCGACTGGATCCACCGACGACGCCCACGCTCGCCATCCGACATCAGAATTGTCGATCCGGCCTGCGGCTCAGGCGCCTTTCTGATCGCCGCCTTTGACTTTCTGCGCGGCTATTTTGAAACACAACGCGGTCGCACGCTCCGGACAAGCGAGCGCGAGGAGCTGCTTGTTCGGTGTATTTTCGGCGCCGATGTCGACGAGCGAGACCCTGGGGTTGGCGCAGGTGCAGCTGCTTGAGGCAGCAGACCTTCATGGACGACTTCCAAGTTTGCTGAACAATCTCTACCTCGGAGACTCACTGTCTGCTCCTCCGGAAATTCAAGCAACCACCGGACAGGTCCCCTGGGACGAGATAATCGAGCAACATGGCCCCTTCACCACCGTTCTCGGCAACCCGCCTTTCGGCGCTCAGGCGAAGCTGCCGTCCCGCCTGAGCGTTGAACGAATTGCTGACCTGGCAGCCCGTTATCCTGAAATCAAATCCTTTGGCCAGGATTACGCCTACTTCTTTCTGGCGCTCAGTATGCGCCTGCTCGCCGAAGACGGCAGCGCGGGCCTCGTCATGCCCAGGGGCTTGCTGTCCCTCGAACAGGGTGTAGCTGCCCGCAAATTTCTTGCGGATGCCGGGGTAAGCTGGATCGGCGACTTTCGTGCCGCGCGCGTGTTCACCGATGCCGCCGCATCGGTAGCTGGGATCATCATCGACAAACACGGAGCGGCACCCACTCAGATCGCAACGATTCCCGACTCACGCACCAACCATCGGGCCATCCTTGACGATTTCGGCCACACGGAGTCACATACTGTTACACGGAGTTCCATATCGCGCAAGCGCCTGAAGGCGTTGGCCGAGTACGGCTGGACCGCGTTTCGCGTGCGCTGGTCAGGCGATTTGCGGGACGAGTTCACGCGCCCCATGCAGACCCTCATCTCAGATGCCACAAAGCACCAGCGAGATGTCCGCACTGGCGTCAAGACCGCGCGGGTTGCTGACTTCATACTCGACCCAAGCTCATACACTGCCGGGCCCGGCGGGCAGATCACGATCGGAGCAAGGGTGATCCCGGAGCGGTTTCTGCCCAGAGCCGCCTATGGGGCAGATATTACCCCGCTCGATCTGCGCGATACAGGTAAGCGCCTGTTCCTTCCATACGAGCGCGACGGTCAGCTATCGACCGATCCCGAGGTCGCGGCTGAGTTGAAGGCTCGTGGCGGCTTGCCGGCTCACTATCAGCACGGACACCTACCCACGTTGTTGGCTCCGAAGGTTCTGCTGCGTGCCTTCGCCCGAGAGCCGTCGGCTGTGGCTGACACGAGGGCTTTGTATGTGCCAGTGATGCGCGGAGTGCATGCCCTACGTTTTGGAGACATTCCCGACCGATACCTGGTGAGTATCGCGGCATTGCTGAACTCCTCTATTTACCAGTGGCTGCTGCGAGGTCTCGGGTCGCCCCGGTCGGACGAGACGATCGAGGTAACGGTCAACGATGTCCGCACATTGCCCTTTCCAGACCTTTCCGATACGGAGCTTCGGACACTATACGCCCACGCAGAGGCCGTCAACAACGCGCTGGCGGAGGAGGAGGCCGTCGATCGAGCTCTCGCCGTGAGAGATACGCGAATCGCGTTGGACAGCATGGTGCTCGACATGCTGAGAGTCTCCGAGCGTCTACGTGGCATCGTAGGGCGCGAGCTGATGCGGGTGGCATAATGGCTTCGAGAACTATGCCCCAAGAGCTGCGACCGTATGTCAAGGAAGCGGCCGAAGCACTTGGGCGCCATAAACTGTACGGAGGTTTTAAACCCGAGATCGGGCGGGAACTGAGCAGTGGAGTCGAACTTCTCTGCGCCAAAAATTCAGCACCGATCTATGTTCCATTCGAGCCGCCGCTGAGCGGCCGGTGGTCTCTGCATCTTTCGTGGACGATCAGACGGATACCGCGGGGTACGCATACCCTGTGGAACAGCAGCTTCGGACTTGATGTGTGCGGAGTACCGTTTGCCCCTGGCGACAGCACGGTTTGTCTTGTACGATATGATGTGGATAATGATCGTCCCGGTCCTGGCTCGGCCCCGTTGGGAGCACACCTCAACATCTTGCAGCCTGAGCCCCTGGACGATCACGTTCACTTCCCCGTGCTCGCCGAAGCCGGGCGCATGTGGTCCGTGAGCGAGGTTCTCGACGTTTTCCTTGCTGACGAGTTTGTCAGCGACTTGCGGGCACGGCTCGGCTCTTAACCGCGGCGGCCGTCCGCGGAACAGCACCAGCCGCAGGAGATCGAGCGCCAGCGCATACACTGAGCATACCCATTGCCCGACACAGGAGAAGCCCGCCATGAGCATCGTCACAACCGAAGACCGCGGCGCCGTCCGTCACGTCGTGCTGAACCGCCCGGAGAAGCGCAACGCGATGAGCCAGGAGCTGCTGCGCGCGCTCGGGGAGGCCCTGCGCGAGGCCGCCGCCGAGGAGGGGGTCCACTGCGTGGTGCTGCGCGGCGAGGGGCCGGTGTTCTCGGCCGGCGTCGACCTGGTCGAGCTGGGCGCTCTCGCGCACACCTCAGGCCGCACGCGGGTGTTCCGGGACACGTTCCTGGAGTGCGCCAACCTCTGCGAAGAGATGGCCAAGCCGGTCGTCTGCCAGATCCACCGCACGTGCGTCGGCGGCGCGCTGGAGGTCGCGCTCGGCTGTGATCTGCGGGTCGCGTCCAGCGACGCCCAGCTCGGGCTGCCAGAGGTGAAGTTCGGGATCATCCCCGACGTCGGCGGCTCCAGCCGGCTGCCGGCGGTCGTCGGCCTCGGACGCGCGAAGGAGCTGATCATGACCGCGCGGACGATCGACGCAGCCGAGGCCGAACGGATCGGCCTCGTCAACCGCGTCGTCGCGCCCGAGGAGCTCGAGCAGGCCGTCGAGGCGCTCGTCGAAGAACTGCTCGCCAACTCTCACATCGCGGTCGGCCGCGCCAAGCGCGTGATCGACGCCTCGGCCCGCCCCGCGCTCGCGACGACGCTCGAGATGGAGGTCTCCGTGCAGGAGTACTGCGTGTCCGCGCTGCGCGAGAGCGCGCGCGAGGCCCAGGAGCCCGCGGAGGCCCTGGCCGGCTAAGAACGCCAGTCGACGGGCCCAGCCACCAGCGTGTGGCTCCCCAAGGGCCGACCGAGGATCTCCTGGACGCGCCGCGCACAGTCGAGCAGCGCGGGGAGGTCGATCCCGGTGGAGACCCCCATCTCGTGCAGCATCGAGACGAGGTCCTCGGTGGCGATGTTGCCGGTGGCCCCTGCCGGGACGGGGCAGCCGCCGAGCTCGCCGAAGGAGGACTCGAAGGAGTCGATGCCGGCCTGCAGGGCGGCGAGCACGTTGGCGAGGCCCTGCCCGCGGGTGTTGTGGAAGTGCGCGGTGAGCTCAACCTCCGACCCCAGATGCTCGCGCGCGAGGTCGAAGAGGGCGCGCACCTGAACGGGGTTGGCCATGCCGGTCGTGTCCCCGAAGCCGATCTCCTGAGCGCCGAAGTCGCGCAGGCGCGCGGCGATGTCGAGCACGCGCGCGGAGGGGACGTGGCCCTCGTAGGGGCACCCGAAGCAGGTGGAGAGCACCGCCTCGCAGCGCAGGCCCTCAGCCCGGGCGCGCGCGAGCACAGCCTCGAGGCCTGCGAGTGACTCCGCGACGGAGCGGTTGACGTTCTTACTGTTGTGCGTCTCCGAGGTGGAGATGATTACGTTGATCTCGTGAAAGCGGGAGCGGTGGCGCAGCGCGTTTTCGAGGCCGCGCTCGTTGGGGATCAACACGCTCACCGAAACCCCAGCGGGGATCTCGATCCGCTCCAGCACCTCGGCGGCGTCGGCGAGTTGGGGGATCACGTCGGGGCGCACAAAGCTCGTGACCTCCAACCGCCGCAGCCCCGTACGCGCGAGCGCGTCGATCAGCTCGATCTTGCGCTCGGTGGGAATCACCTCGGGCTCGTTCTGAAAGCCGTCGCGGGGCCCGACCTCCCTGATACGCACCGCGTGCGGCAGATCGCCCGGGGCGCTCACCACATCGAGAGCCCGCCGCTCACCCCGAGCGTCTGACCGGTGATGTACGAGGCGTCATCGCAGGCGAGGAAGGCGATCGCGGCGGCGACCTCCTCGGGCTGGCCGGCGCGGCGCAGCTGGGTGGAGTCGATCATGTTCCGCTGGAGGCGTTCCCCGATCTCGCCGTACACCTTCGCGGCGGCGTCGAACAGGGGGGTCTCGATCGGCCCGGGGGCGACAGCGTTGACGCGCACGTGGTGGCGCGCGGCCTCGCGGGCGATCGCCTTCGTGAAGCCGATCACACCGGCCTTCGCGGCGGAATACACAGCGGAGCCGGGGGAGCCGACGCGCCCGGCCTCGGAGGCGACGTTGACGATCGCCCCGGAGGACCGCTCCTGCATCCCGGGGAGCACCGCGTGGGTGACGGCGAGCACCCCGCGCAGGTTGATCCCGAGCACGAAGTCCCACAGGCCGGGGTCGGACTTGGTGAAGAACGAAAACAGGTCGGTGCCGGCGTTGTTGACGAGCACGTCGATATGGCCGAGCTGCGCGCCGACCGCGCCCACCGCGGCGGCGATCGAGTCGACGTCGGTGACGTCCATATGCAGGCCAATGCCGTCGAGCTCCCCGGCCACCTCATGGGCGCCCTCCTCGTTGATGTCCCCGACGGCCACATGCGCGCCCTCGGCGGCGAGCCGCCGCGCGGTGGCGGCCCCGATCCCGGACGCACCGCCGGTGACCAGTGCGATCTTGCCCTCTAGCCTCATAGACGGTTCGCGGGTAAGCGTAGTCGGTCCCCGCAGCCCGCGACGAGCTCGTGGCTGGAGCGCCCAAGACCCTACGGCTCGGCGAAGATCCGGTGGGTCCCGATCCGCCGCCACAGCACGGCCGGCTCGCCCTCGATCTCAGTCCACTCCCACGTGGCGCGGCCATCGGGGTCGTCCATGCTCCAGGTCATCTCCCAGACACCGCTCTTTCCCTGCACCTTCTTGACGCGCAGACTGTTCGGCCACGGGTTCGCCTCGCCCGCAGCGGCGCGTTCGGCTGCCGGTTGAAACACCTTGGCGATCACCCGCCGCGCAAGCTCGCGGTGGTTGTCGGGAAGCGCCCAATAGTCGCGCTCGAACCGCGGGCGCGTGCGAAACTTCACGACTCCTTGTCGCCCCCGGCTTCGCGCGACCGCGCCCCACGCTCGAGCGTCTCGAACATCTCCTCCGCGCTGTCGAACGTGCGCCCTTCCCCACGCGCGATCTCCTCATCCACTTCGCGTTCCCCGGCCTGCCACTCCTCCGTCCAGTACCACGCCTGATCAGCCGGGATCGTGATGACGGGGATCAACTCGATCACACCGTCCTCGCGCAGGCGCGCCTCCACCTGGCTGTCCGGGCGGTCCAGCCTCGCGGCCTTCCTGAGCGCCGCCGGCAGCGTGATCGTGCCGCGCTCGCGCACCTTGATCGTCATACCACCACTATACCGCAATGCAGAGATTCCGCATTACGGAGTAGCGAGCTGACGATCAAGAATCTTCCCCTGCTATCATTATTCTTCCTATGCCGTTGAACATCAAGGATCCTCAGACCGACAGCCTCGTGCGCGAGCTCGCGCAGTCCACGGGCGAGACGATCACGCAGGCAGTGGAGGTCGCCGTGAGCGAACGCCTGGATCGGCTGCGCGCGGGACGTCCCTCGCGGCAACTGGCCGACGAGCTCGATCGGATCGCTCTGCGTTGTGCCGCCCTGCCGCTGCTGGACGATCGATCCGACGACGAGATCCTCGGCTACGACGAGCAGGGCCTGCCGCGCTGATGGTGCTCGACAGCTCGGCGGTCATCGCCATCCTCTTCGACGAGCCCGAGCGCCGGATGTTCACGCTCGCAATCGAGCGTGAACCGCGTAGATTGATATCGGCGGGCAACCTGCTGGAATGTGCCCTGCTCACCGAGGCCCGACGGGGCGAGGCCGCGGGCCGGGAGCTCGATCTCCTGCTGCACCGCGCGGGCGTGCAGACCGTCCCGGTGGACGCAGACCAGGTGGAGCTGGCGCGATCGGCATGGCGGCGCTTCGGCAAGGGCCGCCACCCCGCTGCGCTCAACTTCGGAGACTGCTTCGCCTACGCGCTGTCCGCGACGAGCGGAGAGGCCCTGCTCTTCAAGGGCGAGGACTTCGCGCGCACCGACGTCGCCGTCGCCCCGACGTGAATCTGGCGAGAGGAGTCAGTGCTTCTTCCCGCGCGCGTGGTGCCCCTTGCGCCGATCCCGTCCAGCACAGCGGCGGCGTCGGCGAGCTGCGGGATCACGTCGGGGCGCACAAAGCTCGTGACCTCCAGCCGCCGCAGGCCGGTGCGCGCGAGCGCGTCGATCAGCTCGACCTTGCGCTCGGTGGGAATCACCTCGGGGTCGTTCTGAAACCCGTCGCGCGGCCCGACCTCCCTGATCCTCACCGACTCGGGCAGGCTCACCACATCGAGAGCCCGCCGCTCACCCCGAGCGTCTCACCGGTGATGTACGAGGCGTCATCGCAGGCGAGGAAGGCGATCGCGGCGGCGACCTCCTCGGGCTGGCCGGCACGGCGCAGTTGGGTGGAGTCGATCATGTTCCGCTGCAGGCGTTCCCCGATCTCGCCATATACCTTCGCCGCGGCATCGAACAGTGGGGTCTCGATCGGCCCGGGCGCAACCGCGCTGACGCGCACGCGGCAGCGCGCGGCCTCGCGGGCGATCGCCTTCGTGAAGCCGATCACGCCACGCGCGCTCCCGCGGCGCCCCGCTCGGTCTCGCGGCTGATCGTGCGCTCGACCTCGATGCCCTTGGGGGTCAATTGCCAGGCGTTCGGCTCGCCTTTGGCGTGCCCCTCACCCACGTTCTCGATCAATCCGAGGTGCTCCAAGCGCGCGAGGAGCTTCGAGATCTGCCCCTGGTCGGCGACGCCCGCGATGTTCGAGACCTCGCGGTTGCTGGCGCCCGGGACGGTCGCGATCGCGGCAACGACTCGCACGGTGCGGTAGGTGAGGCGCATCTCCAGGTCCCACAGCGGGTCGGATGCGGGGGGCGCCGCGGGCCTGCGCCTCGGCGTGGGACGCGCGGCCTCGCGCTCTGCCACCGCCCGCCCCTGATAGGGCAGCACGATCAATCCCATCAACGGGCCCAACAGCGAGATCATCGGCCGGGGCTCGTGTTCGGTGAGCCGCGCGTGCAATACCGCCAGAACCGCGCCGACGATCCCCTCCGCCGTCAGCCGCGTCAGCCGCCCCGCCGCCTTGGGCTCGTGACGGCCCCTGTCGACGGCGTCGATCAGGGCGTTGACTACGCGCGTGCGATGCTCGAGCGCGACCGGCCCCGCGCCGAGCGCGTCGACGATCCCCAAGCGCCCAAGGGCGGGCTCGTCGTCCAGGAACTCCAGCGACGTGCGCAGTCCCAGCCGGATCCGCTCGAGCCAACCCCCGCCCCCGTTGAACGCCGGGACCACCCGCGCGGCCGCCCGCTCGACCGCCTGGTCGAACGCGGCGACGAAGCAGCCCTCGCGGTCGTCGAACAGTTCGTAGAACGTGCGCCGCGAGACCCCCGAGCGCGCCACCACGTGCGCGACTGTGGAGCGCGCGACACCGCGCTCGGCGACGACGTCGACCATGGCAGAGACGATCCGCGCGCGCTGCAGTTGCACCACGTCGCCGCGGCCGTTCGCCGTGCCCGAGGCGGCGGGGGCCCGCTCGACACCCGAGCGGGGGGCCGCGCCGCCGCGGCGGGCGCGCCCCTTGCGGGGAGCCGGCTCGCCGGCGGCCTGACCACGGCTGCGCGAGGCCACCGCGATCACCCCTACCCCCGCCTGCCCCTGTGCTTGTGCTTGGCCTTGTGGCGCGCCTTCTTCTTGTGCGAGGCCTTCTTGACCTTGCCGCACCCGGTGACTTCGATCTTCGTGCTCTCATGGATTTCCGCGCCGTTCTGCGCGAGGAATTCGGTCGGCATCGCGAGCTTGTCCTTGCAGAGATCACCGTGCGCCGCGAGCGCGGAGTACCTGCCCTCAGGCAATGTCAGTTCGAAGCTGCCGACGGGGGCGTCGGGGATCGTCTTGAAGGTGCTCGACGTGATCCCGGCCTTGTTGATGAACGTGCTGCCGACGAGGTCCACGGTCACGCCGTAGCCCTGCAGGACGATGATCAGGCTGGGGAACGCTTCGCCGCCGTGGCTGACGAAGTACGCGGGGCCTTCCAATGGGACGGGGATCAGCGGGGTGATCGCCTTGGCGTGCCCGACGATCGACGCCGCGGGACAGTTGGCGGGGTTCGCTTCGAACGTCGCGGCCGCGCATGCCTTCTGCAGCGTCGTCAGACGCGAGGGCAGCAGCTTGGGGAAGCTCGACTTTGACGCGGGCGATGTTCGTGTAGTCCCCCTCGGGGCCGTCGAAGGCCCCTTCGGCCTTGTTCGGGTAGGACAGCTTCACCGCGAGGCTCGCCCCGCTCGCCCGACTGGTCTTACCGGAGGTGGAGACCGCGAATTTGGGCGCGAACTTCAGGCTCGCGCAGTTGGTGACCTGGAACGGCACTTCGACCGGGGAGGACGCGCCTTCGGCGCTGTTGATCGTCCCGGTGATCTTCTGCGGATTGCAGTTGGTCGGGTTGAACGTGAACCCGGGGCGGTTGATCAGGACGTTGACGTGCTGGATCTGCAGCGCGAACCCTTCGAGGATGTGCGGGATCGCGTGTTCGCCGCCTCCGTCGGTCGTGATCGTCAGCGCCGCCGTGTGGGGGTCGACTTCGATCTTCGCGCGAACCACGACCGGGCGGCCTTCCTGCAGATCGAACGGGCCCGCTTTCGCCGGGTTGACGATGCTCAGGCCGAACGGGGCGCCCCTGTAGGGGCCGGTGATGTAGACCTTCCCGCCGGTGACCGTGAACGGGTCCCCGCCGACACCGACGGAGACGATCGTTTCCCCGATCTCGCTGGCTGGGCCGCACGTCCCCGTGTTCGCCTGCGCTTCGCCGCACAGCGTCACCCGGAGAGCAGACCGGAGAGGCCCGCGGGGTAGTGCAGCGTGACCGACTGGATCGGCTGGTCGGAGCTCGGGCGGGAGAGCGTCGTCGTCAGTTCGCTGAACGCGCCCGCGTCGATGTTCGTGCTACCCGACGCGAGCGTTGGGCTGAACGGCAGCGCCACACCAGGGCACGCGCCGCCGCCGGCGCCCGAGGCGATGTCGAACACCGAGGTGGACGGGAGCGCCTGCCGTTCCGTTGCGGTGTTCGACCACGGTTCGAACAACGCTTCGGTGGTGTACGCCCCGCAGCGCTGGGGGGTCGCCAGCGGCGCGCGTTCCCCACCGAAGAAGTGCAGTTCGGCGTCTTCGAACGGCAGCTGCGGGTTGTTCGCGAACGTCGAGGTGATCTGCCCCGTCGCTTCGTTCAGCGAGACGCTGCCCGCGAGCTTGACGAGCACACCCGAGATCGGGTCCTTGGCGACGAGGTACATCGCGACGAGCGAGGAGAACGGGTTTTCCGGCAGGCCGCCGCGGAAGTTCTGCGGCGCGGCGAGATACACGAAGCCTTTCACGAACTCACCGGGTGGCAGCAGCGGGCTCTTGATCGTCGCCGTCGCTATCTTCGACGCGTTGGGGCAGGTCGCTTCGGTATCGCTCGAGAGCGACACCTGTTCCTGGGTGCACGCCACCAGCCCATCGCCCGCGGAGGGGTTCAGGTCGACGCCTTCCGGGAGCGCGACCGTGATGTTCTTCACATCGGCCGGCGCGAGCCCTTCGCCGTTGAGCGCCGCGGTCTGCGGGACGTGCACATCGACGGTCAATCCGCTCGGCTTGCTCGCTTCCTGCACATCGGGGCTCACCTTGATCTCCGATTCGAACGGCAGACGGTTGCAGCCGTCCTGCGCGGGCATCCTCCACGCTACGGGCGCGAGCGGCGTCGGGTCGGCCCACGAGTCCACGAGCACGCTCGTTTCCATTTCCCCGGTGCATGACGTCGGCATGTCCAGGAACGGCGGCGGGTCGATCTCCCCCAGAGGCTTGCAGGGCAGGTTGTTGCCTTCACTGGCGCCCATGCATTCCCAGCCGCGCGTATGGTCGTGGCTCGGGTCACCGGGGACACCCCAGAAGGTCAGCGTGTTCGCGAGGAACCCGATTGCCTGCGTCGTGTTCGTGACGTTGACCGTGATCCCATAGTCACCGCCGGCACGCACCGCTGTGTCGAGGAACACCGGGACCTTCGCGGGCAAGAACGCGAAGCGAGCCGGCTCACCGACTGTCGGTTCCATGTTGAACACGGGAACGGGGATCGTCAGGAACCCTTCACGGCTGACCAGACCCTCGGGTTCATCGACGGTCACGACGGCGGCGCCGACGACGCTCAGTGGCGGGCAGGCTTTCGCGAAGAACTGCGCGTCGGTGCACTTCGTAAACGGGCTCGGGTTGCCGACTAGCCCGGGCGGCAACCTGAAGCTGAGATCCTTCGTCTGCGCGGCCGGCGTCACTTCGGGGTGGCCCGTCCCCGACTGTTCGGCGCTCAGATACGCGTTCTGGTTCAGCGTGATCGTCGTCGTCAGCTGATAGGGATGCGAGCCTGCCTGCGTGTCCGGCGAGCCACCCACGTTTTCCGGCGTGAGTTCGTACCCTTCGACGCCGAACGGAGTCGGCGCGTTCGAGACCGTGACCGGCCGACTGATCGAGTCGCCCGACGCTTCGCCGCCCGTGACGCTCACCTCGTTCTCTTCCCCCGGCCGGCCTTCGCTCGTCTTGGCACCCGGTTCCACCGCTACACCGATACGCACTTCGATCGACGCGAACGGCACCAGCACGCCTTCCTGAGTACACGCAAGCGGTTTGAGCGTGCATGGCAGCGCGACACGATTGGTACCGCCGCCAGCGATACCTTCAATGCTCACCGCCCGCAACCCCGCGGGCAGCGTATCGGAGACCACGACCGGCGAGCGTTCGTACACCCCGCGACCCGGTTCCGCTTCTTCGTTGCATTCACCCGTCGTGTACTTCCCCTTACCTTCAGGGACCCTTATGCACTCATTGGTGTTCGCGTTACCGACGTTGATCGCGCCGGCGACGAGCTCGGGACCCTGGAAAGAGCCCTTGGTCAACACCGTCGCCTGCGCGGTACCGACGAGTGCTTCAGCTTCTACCGCCGACACCCCAGCCGCGTTCAGCGTCTTGACCAGCAACGGCGCGGGACCCGCCGGGCCGCCACTGACCACGACACCACCGACACCATACCCTTTTTCCAAAGCCTTCTGAACATTTTCCTTCGTGGGTTCCGGCCTGCCAGTCGCCGTTGCCAATTCTTCCGTAGCGAACTTGGCTACTTCCATTCCACCCACCTTGAGAGCAAAGTACTCACCTTTTTTTTCCTCAACTTCCCCCGGCGTGGCCGTGATTTCCTGTTCCTCGTCCACCGCCACCACCTTCGCTTCCGGGCTCAGATACGACGGGCGGGCACCCGACGTCAAATGCCACCACGGCCTGCACAACGCGCATTCCGAGCCGGCGAAGGCCGGCGCGACAAACGCAACCGTCCCCAAGACCACCAGCAACACAACCGTCGTCGTGATTCGTCGCATCATTTCGCCCTCCGGTGGTTGCTGGAGCTCTTGCGCCTGGTCTTCACCTTGACGCACTTGCCGCGGCGGAGCTGCTTACCTTTCTCGCACTTCACCGTCTTCTTCGTAACCTTCGACGGAGGCGGCGGCGCGGGCGTGAGGTTGCCAGGGCCGGAGAACGTCGCGCTCGCGGGCAGACCGAAGATGGACGGCTGCGGAGAGGGCGCGGGTTTGCACGACGCTTCGGTGTCGCACGGCGGCGGGGTTTCCGCCGCAACAGAGAAGCACGGGTGCTGCGCCGAGCATTCATGCGCATCATAGACATCCGGGCTCGTATCGAAATCCGCCGGTGACAATTTGGCGGTCGTCAAGAAGAACACATCGCCGCCGCCTTCGCCTTCGCCGTCGCGCCCGCCGGTCGCGTTCGCATCGAGGAACGCGGATTCTTCGCCGTCGGTCGGCGAGGAGACCAAGCCGACACAACCACCCGAGACCGCGGTGAACCCCGACGCCAAGGCCGAGCAGCCACCCACCCCCGGAGGCTCCCACTCATACACATCCCACGAGCCACCCACCGCACCCGGCACAAGCGGATCATGCGCGTTGAAGAACAACCGGCCCGTATCGGAGAGATAACGCGACTGGTAGAGAGATGTACCCAGCATGTACGGTGTCCACCCCGGAACGTTCGCTGCAAGCCAATGCTCGTGCCCCTCCGGTCCGCCCACTTCCCCGAGAATCCCGCCCCACACGCCTTCCGGGTCGACCAGTTGCCCCGGCGAGCCGTAGTCGAGCACACCCACAGGCCGCGCCCCCGAGGGATTGCAGGAAGCGCAGATCAGACGCCGGGTTGCTGCGTGGTAGAGATACACCTCCTCATCGAACTTGCCGCTGTTCAGATCGCGGTTGTGATACCCGGTCAGGCTGCGGTTAGACATGAACGCCAGCCAGCCACCATCCGGCGACACCCGCGACGTCATACCGTTGAGATCCGGGGCGACAGAGCCCCAGTCAGGGCGGTCCTCGTCCGACAACACCGCCACCAAGCTCGTCACACCACCATGACGAACATAGAGATTGCACCGCTTTTCCGGGGATTCAAGACTGTCACAGGCGCCGTGCACCGCGCCCGGCACCGGCACGCCATCATTTTCAAGCACACCGGCCGCCACGAAATACACATACGAGCCGTCTTCGCTTGTACCCAGCACGCCCTGCACATTTGCTGCTTCGCCGGACACACTGCGCGGCGTTACATCCGACAATTGGCATTCCAGTTCCCCACCGGGCGCGGTGACTATCAAGCATTCATACAGGTCAGATTCGTCGCTCCCGCCGGACCGCCCGCCCGAGTCTACAGTCAGCCGCTGCGTGTCGGTGAAGAACACCCGCGACCCTGTGGTGGAGGCATCCTGGAAGAGCGGCTCCGCCGTTTCCCCTCCTCCGGCCGCGCCCGGCTGGACCACATCCAAACGCACTGTGCACGCATCACCAGCAACCAGACATCTGCCCCCTCCCACCTGGCTCGGCGCCGCCATCGCGTTATAACGCAGATAGAGCCCACCCCCACCCCCGAAGACACGCCAGATCACCCGCGACCCATCAGCCGACACCGCATTCCTGGCGCCGAGGTCGAGGACTGGTCCGTGCGCCGGGCCGGCGCCTTCGCTTGGAGGCAGGACGCTCACCAGCGAAAGGCTGCCACCATCCCACTCATACAAGCCACCCGCCGGCGCCGGGGTCGAGGTCAGCGGCACGCCCGCGGACAGCACCACATGGGCGGCGTCGGGCGTCGCGGCGACGAATCCTGGGCCGCAGATGACGTTCGGGGGACAGTGGTCGTAGCCGGGGTTGTCGTAGCTTATCCCGAATGCCTTGAACGGTTCGGCGGTGTCGTTGCCGGTGGGCGGGCCAGTCACGAGCGGGGTGTAGGCGCCGGTGGTGGTGTCGTGAAGGAACGCCGTCTGTTCCGTCGCGTCTTGCGAGAGGCAGGGCAGCGGCGCGCCTTCGGGGGAGTGGCAGGGGATGAACGCACCGAACGGCTGCACAATCGCCTGAGAGAGGTCTTCGGAGAAGAACCGGTACTCGTAGCCCGGGCCGACTGAGACACCGGTCGGGCCTATATGCGGCAGAGATATGTCGTGGGAGCTCCAGCCACCCGCGCCGCGGACCGAGAACGCCTGCTGCAGGTTGGTATACCCCTGAGGTGAAGCCACGGTCGGCGCGTCGGCGACATACGTGAAGGACTGCCCGTCGGGCGCGGCCTGGATCACGGTGCCGTCACCGCCGATACCTTCGCCGAGCGTGAGGATCTCCGCCCCGTGCTTTTCCGGCGGGGTGACCATCTCCCAGTGGCGGCCATCGGGCAGGCTCGTGCCCGCGGCGCCCTGGGTCGTGAACGTCTCATCGGCGCCGTCGAATTCTTCGAATTCACCCGGGGCGATTTCGCTCCTTGCGACCACACGATAGTGGTAGACGGTGCCCGGGGTGAGACCCGCGAGGTGCTGTTCCACCGAGACTTCCCCCGTGCCCGACCCGACCGGCGCTTCCGGCGCCGGAACGCTGCTCCCGTGCCCGGCGAGCGTGTCATACGGGCTCGTGTCGTATTCGAAGTGGTAGCTCGTCGCCTCCCCGTCCGGGTCGAGCGTCGCGCCCAGCCTCGCCGAGGTCGAGGTGACATCGCTCGCCGACTGTTCATCGATGCCCGGACCAGGGGTCGTGAACTGCCCGCAGTCCGCCGGGCAGTTACCCGTGTTCGTGTGCCCGTCGGCGAGATTCGTCGCGTCCAGACGGTAGTAGTAGGTCGTCCCCGGCGACAGCCCCGCCACGCTCCCCACAGCGGATTCCACCGCGACCGGCACGCCACCCGGCGCGACAGGAGCCCGCGCACCGCGCCCGCTGGCCGTAGGAGGCGCTCGTCCCATACTCGAATTCACAGCTCGCCGCGCCTGCGCCTTCGACCGGGTTGACGGTGCCGTGCAACGCCGCACTCCACGTATGCGTCGCCGGTTCGATGCGAAAGCCCGGCGCGGGGCCGACCGTCACATCCGGGATCGTCAGAGGCCCGCCGAACACATCGACAAACCCAGCCAGCAACCCCGCTTTCGTCGAGGCGTGATCCCCGACGAACACATCGTGGGGGGAGGCCGGGTCGACCGCGATACCGCCCACTTCGCTGAACGGTCCCGCCGGGGTCCCGGTCAATGCGCCCACATACTGAGCCGATTCGCCGCCCGCGCCAAGCTTGAACTGGTCCACAACCACGCCGCCGGAACCGGATTCGTCGGTGTAGATATCGCCTTCTCCGTCCACCGCCAAGCCGTGGATATTATGGCTGAACGGGCCCGACGAGGTTTCCGTGATCTGCCCCAGGAATTCATACTCGCCCGCGATCACCCCCGGCTTGAACATATCCACCACCTTTTCGTCGGCGACGAACACCTCACCCGTCGCTTCATCGACGCCGACCGCCCCTGGTTCGGTGAACGGGATCACTTCGCTTTCCGCACAGACACCCTTCGACGGGCACGTCCCCTTCAACTGGTGCACCTCGGCTTCCGGCGGTTCCGCGCCCCCGGCTTCCGGCTTGAACACGCTCACCACCGGTTCGACGACGACATGTTTCAAAGTTCCTTCTTCTACGTGGTAGCTGACGACATACACGTCGCCCGCCGCCCAATCTTCAAGGCTGCTCGGGTCGTTATCCACCGCGACATCCTGTACCCCGAGTTGGCCGAAGGACTTGCCCGGCGTGTCAGCGCCCGTCCACGTCCCCAGCCGAGCACCCGATTCCCCGAACACATCGACGACGCCCGGGTCCGGGCCGTTTACTACGTGTCCTTCGCTCGCCCCGAGATACGTCACTGCTTCACCGGTCGAATGCCCGACAGCAACGCCATCTATCGAACTGATTTCCCCGACATGCGCTTTGGAATACAAGAGCTGGGCTTCGAACGCGCCGGAAGAAGCGCTGAACTCATCCAATCTCCTGGATCCGGCGTCTTCCGCTTCCAGGTTTTCGCCCACGAACAGGTGCCCCGAGTCGACGGTCATCGCGTTGACGCCGCTCAGCGGACGCGGTGCGAGCGGGACTTCAGTGATCTGTTTGAGGAATTCATGCGTGACCGCGGCACCGGCGGGAACGGCCGAGAAGGCAAGGACGCAGGCCAGTGCGCACACGCACAGCAGCGAGGTCGGTAGCGCGCGCGGCGCACGGTGGGCGGTCTGTTCGCGACGCTTGGTGGTATTCACCTTGTCTCCTTGGTGGTGGTGCAGTCGAAGGCCGTTGCAGGGACGCTCAAGCACGCCCCCACACGGGCGCGGAAACGAGAAAGCGGCCGTGCACCGACATCGGCAACGACCGCGAAATGGGGTGGCGTGGGAGCGATGCCACTCACGCGCGCGGGAGACCCTACCCCCGCGGGGGCGACGACAGGACGGCGCAAACGCGCCCGATGAGGAGACTCTACGGCCTAGCCGAGAAGCTGAAGAGAGAGAGAGAGAGAGAGAGATGCGACAGCGCCAAGCTGGCGCATCTAGCTACGCCCCCTCTGTGGGGCGTATGTACTTCCGGCACGTATGTCCCTCTCGAACTCACGCGAAAACCAACTCCCTCATCGATCCTGACCCGGTCCCTCTCCCAAGGTTCCCCTGATTGCGCTATGAGCCGGCCAAAAGGGCCATGGCCCAAACCCGATCCTATGTCCGCCGGCGCCCATATGGACGCCAGACCAGAACAACATAACCGCTCACCGCCAAATTGTCAAGCCCCCAACAGCAAACTTGTATCGAACGTGAGGTCAACGCCCCGGCCGGGCCCGATGCGCGCGCCGGCCAGGGGCTTCGCGATCCGCCAGGCTCAGGCCGTTATGCCGGCACGACGGAGCAGTTCGCGGGCGCGCTCGGCTATATGGGGGGCCAGTTCGAGGCCCAAAACGCGGATGAGACGCTCATCGATCTTCCGCATCTCCTGCCGGTTCAAGCCACCGCGGACCTTGAGCAGGGCGTTCTTGTGCACGGTGGAGACGGCGGTCAGGGAGACGATCGACTCCTCGGGCAGCTTGTAGCGAGCAGTCGACTTGGGTAGATGCAGGAAGAAGGGGTGCTCGTGAGCCTCGATTCTGGGCCACGATGTGGATTCGCGGTGTCGCGGCCGGACAGAGTTGATCCGCAGGACGACGATGTCCTCGTTCTGCTCCACCGTGCCATCGTGCAGCAGCAGCACCGGGCGGATCTTGACCTCGGACACGACGCTGGTCGGCCGGCCCCGCCTGTGCGCCGCGTAATCATCGACCGTCTCCAGGGTCTGCGGAGACCCGCTGTCGTCCAGCCAGCGCATCGGGAATTGCGCCGCGAACGGAAAGACGCCCCACGCGATCGCTCCGCGCCGAAGTTCAGAGGCGTCGGCCGGCATCGGGGGCACCGTCTCGTTCGGCGAGCAGTTCCTCGATGACCGCCTCCTCTTCCGGCGTTGTATCGCGATCCTCCGCAAGATCGCGGGCCAGGGCGATGTCCTCACTGCTCATCAGCAGCTCATGCGACACGTGCACCCCTTCTTCCATCAGGTCAAGGAGGGGCGCGACTAGCGCGTACTGCTCGCCGCCCAGGACGTAGGCGGAGGGATGCCCGTAACGACTGATGCGTAGGCGCGAGCCGCGCTCGAGGGCCTTACGAGCGCGCTCCGGGAGACGGATCTCCTCCGCGGTTATATCGATCACAGAGTCGGTCATGATGGCAGCTTTCCAAATGGTCTGCACAGGATATCATCGTTCCCGACATAATGCTTGAGAACCTGACAAGATACCTGCGTAACTGTCTCGTAGCAAGCCGCGAAACGGTCCAGTAGCTCGTGCAGATCGGGCGCTCGTATACTCGATCGCCATGCCTGACCGCTCCCCCGTATGCCTCGGCAGGTAGAGGTCGTGATCCTCGCCGGGGGCACCGGCGGCGCGAAGCTTGCTCGCGGGATGCTCGATGTCGTTGGGCATGAGCGACTGGCGGTGGTTGCCAACCCTGGCGATGACATCGAGATCTACGGGGGGTATGTCTCCCCCGACCCGGATCTGATCTCTTTCTGGCTGGCCGACCTGATCGACGCGCGCGGGTGGGGCCTCGACGGCGACACGTTCAACGTGATGGACGGCCTGCGGGCGCTTGGGGTCGATGTGTGGTTCAGCCTCGGCGACCGCGATATCGCGTGGTGTGTCGAGCGCGCGCGTTTGCTTGCCGAAGGCCTCACGCCCACGATGGCGCTTGCGCGGCTGAATGGGGCGATCGGCGTGCGCACAGCGGTATTGCCCGCAAGCGACGATCCAGTGCGGACCTGGGTCCGATCGACCACTGGATGGTGCTCGTTCCAGGACTTCATGATCCGATTGAAGGCCGATGGGATCGTGGAGGGACTGGAGTTCCGGGGGGCGGAGCAGGCCGCTCCCAGCCCCGCGGTCCTGGAGGCGATCGGCCAGGCGCGCGCGATCGTCATTGGGCCCTCGAACCCGGTCGCCTCGATCGGGCCGATCCTGGCGGTGCCGGGCATCCGCGAGGCGCTGATCGAGGCCGATGCGCCCGTCCTCGCCGTCAGCCCGATCGTCGGCGGGGACGTATTGAAGGGCCCGACGGCCTCGTTCATGGCCTTCGCCGCTTTGGATTGCAACGCAGTTGGGGTGGCCGACTTCTACGGCGAGCTGCTCGACGGGATCGTCGCCGACGAGCCCGTGCCGGGTCTTGCGACACTCAATATCGACACCCTTATGTCCGACGCCTCATCCCGCGCGCATGTCGCCGAGCAGGTGCTCACGTTCGCGGACTCGCTCGCGGGGTGAGGACCGTTCCCGCGTCGGCCTTTTGAACCGGCCCTATCTCGCCATGCGAACGCCGCTCGGCGGAGCCCCCTTGGGGGGCGGAGCCTCCTCCTCTCGATCCCGCCCCATGTCGCTCATATACTCGGGCCGGCGTGCCCGCCCCCGCTCCCGCTCCCGTCTGCATCATCGGCGCCTCCGGCGCGCTTGGGTTCGGGCTCGCTCTGCGATTGGGGCGTGCGGGCGTTCCGATCGCGATCGGCTCGCGCAGCGCGGAGCGGGCGGCGGAGACCGTTGAGCGCGCGCGGGCCGCGGTTCCGGAGGGCTCGTTCGCGGGTTTCGAGAACGCCGAGGCGGTCGCGCAGGCGGATACGGTGATCCTGAGCGTTCCGTTCCGCAACCAGTCGGAGATGCTCGCCAACCTGAAGGGCGCGCTGCGCGCCGGGCAGCTCTTGATCGACGCGACCGTGCCGTTGGCGGCCGCCCATAGCGGCAAGGCCACTCGGATGCTCGGCGTGTGGCAGGGCTCCGCCGCCCAGCAGGCCCACGAGATGGCGCCCGACGGCGTGCGCGTCGTCTCCGCCCTGCACACCGTCTCCGCGGCCTCGCTGTCCGACCTTGACCACGAGCTCGCGGAGGACGTCCTGGTGTGCGGGGACTCGCGCGCGGACAAGCGTGAGGCCGCCGCGCTGATCGAGCGGATCGCCGGGCTGCGCTGCGTGGACTGCGGGCGCCTTGAGATGGCGCGCATCACCGAGTCTTTGACGGCGCTTTTGATCGCGGTCAACGCCCGCTACAAGGTCCACGCTGGCATCCACCTCACGGGGCTGCCGGACGCGCTCTGGGAGTAGCCACCACGATGCGCACCGCCGCGATCCTCCCCGTCAAGCGGTTCTCCGACGCCAAGCAGCGCCTCGGGGCGAGCGTGGCGGACCCGCTGCGGCGCGACCTCGCGCGGGCGATGGTCGGCGATGTGCTGAGCGCGCTGCGCGACTGCGTGGAGCTCGAGCGCACGATCGTCGTCACCTGCGAGCAGTCGGTCGCCGCGGCGGCGCGCTACCTCGGGGCGATCGTGATTCCGGACACAGACGAGGAGAGCCAGAGCATCGCGGTGGCGCAGGGGATCGAGCGCGCCGCGGCGGAGGGCTTCGAGCGGGTGCTCTGCGTCCCCGGGGACTGCCCCGCGCTCGATCCGGCCGAGGTGGCCGCGCTGCTGGAGGCCCCACCCAGCGACGCGGCCGAGGTCGTGATCGTCCCTGACCGCCACGGCACGGGCACCAACGGGCTGCTGCTCGCACCTCCTGACGCGATCACCCCCAGCTTCGGGCCCAGCAGACTGCGAGCGCCACCTCCAGCTCGCGCGCGAGGCCGAGGTCGCAGTCCGGGTGGAGCGGCTGCCCTCGCTGCTGCTCGACATCGACACCGGCGCGGACCTCGACGTGCTGCGCGAACGGCTGGCCGGGGAACCGAGCGCCGGAGCGCGCCGCACCCGCAGGGTGCTTGGCGTGCAATTGCGCCCCCCGCGCCCCCCGCGCCCCCCGCGCCCGGCGTAAACCTCAGCCCGCTACGGCGGCCTTACTCTCGTACCACTCGTGCAGCGCATTGATCGCGCCGCCGATGACGCGGTCGAAGAAGGTCTCGCGGTCGTTCTCGTGCGGCAGCGGCTCGGTGGGGACCTCGACTTCGAGGAACTCGCACAGCGGCTCCCACCTTTCGCCCACGTGCCACACGAGCAGCCGCTCCGGCGGGACCGTGCGCTTGACCTCTTCGTTGTGGCGCTCGAACTGCTCGATCAGCTGCCTCGGCTCGGCCCAGCCGTCGGCGAACGAGCCCTGTGGGCCCCAGAACATGCGCTCGACTAGGTCGAGATAGCGCCGCCAGCGGGGGTCGATCTCGCCGCGGGCGCTCGCGAGCAGGCGCATCAGCTCCTCGCCGTGGCTGAGGCCGACGATCGTTTCGCGGAAGCTCGGCTCCCACGACTCGGGCTTGCGCACGCTGAGCAGCACCTTGGCGTCGGGGTAGACGTCGCACAGCTCCCTGTAGAAGTAGCCGCCGGGCCAGTCTGCCGTCGCCTCGAAGCCGGCGAACACCTCCTCCCACGGGCCCTCGCCGTCCAGCGCGCGGTTCCACAGCTCGACCTGGTCGAGGTCGGCGAGCACGTTGACCCAGTGGTAGCACGGGCCGAAGCCGAGCTGCTCGAGCGCCAGTTTCTGCGTGAGGGTGCCCGTGCGGGGCATGCCTGCTCCGATCAACTTCATATACTCATCCACTCCTTTTGGGGGTCGTCGGTCGCTGTCCGCCGTCGTCGGTCGCGCTGCACTTCGGCGTGCACTCTGCGCAACTGCCGCGTGGCCCACCGGTTATCACGATATTCTGTTGTCGTGTTGTGATTCCCAACGTGGCGTAACGCAACACTAACGTCCACTCCCGATCCAGGGCCAGCGCTTGAACGCGATCGACACCACGGCCGTCCGCACGGCCCCCCACACGGCGACGGTAGACCTACCGGCGGACGGACGCTCGCTCGCGACCGGCCCGCGGATCGCCGGGCTCACGGTCTCCGACGGCGAGCGCGTCCTCACCCAGGACCAGGTTCTCGACCGGCTGGGCCTGCGCGGCGACGAGTTCGCCGAAGGCATCTTCGCCCGCTGCGGCGTCAAGCGACGCCACCTCGAGCTGGACGACGACTTCCTGGCGCGCACCCTCCAAGGGCGCACCGCGGAGGTCGAGGAGCGGCTGCTGCGCCACTCGGTGCGCGCCGTGGACGCGCTCGGGCTCGACCCGGGGCGAATCGGCACGGTCCTCAGCTCGAGCCTTTACTCGCTCGGCCTGCCCACCCTCGCCCACCGGCTCGTGGACCACTACGAGCTGGACCCCACGACCGACAAGTACCACATCACCGGCGTGGCCTGCGCGAGCGCCGTGCCGCTGATGCGGATGGCCGCGGGCACGCTGGCCCAGCACCCCGGGCACGACTGCCTGATCGTCGCGGCGGAGAGCATGAGCTCGATCCTCACGCGCGCCGGCGCCGAGGACCCCCGCGCCAAGACGGTCGGCTCGGCGCTCTTCGGGGACGGCTGCGCCGCCGCGCTGCTGTCCGCCGACCCCGGCGCCGACGGGCCGATGGTCCTCGCCACCCGGGTCCACCAGCTGGGCGGCACGCTCGGCGCCGTGAGCCTCGAGTGCTACGAGCAGGACAGCTACCTGCACCTCGCGCGCGAGCTGCCCGACCTCGCCGGCGCGGGCCTGCCCGGCGTGGCCGAGCGCTTCCTGCGCGAGCACGGCGTCGAGCACGCGGAGATCGACCACTGGATGGTACACCCGGGAGGGCGGCGCATCGTCGAGAACATCCAGAGCGCCCTGGAGCTCTCCGACGCACAGACCGCCACGAGCTGGGACGCGCTCGCCAACCACGGCAACGTCGGCACCCCCTCGATCTTCTACGTGCTCCACGAGACGATCGAGCGCCACCGGCCCCAGCCGGGCGAGCGCGGGCTCGCGGTCACGATCGGCCCCGGCGTGACCGTCGGGCTGATGCTGCTGCAGTGGTGAGCCGCACGCTCGTGGACGTCTCTTGGCCAGCCTTGCCGCCCGCAGCCTGAGCGGCCTCCCCGAGGTGCGCGCCGGGGACGACCTGGCCGCGCTGATCGCAGGTGCGCTCGATGCTGACCGAAGCCGGGAGACACGCGCCTGCGGCGCTGGCCGATTTGGGGATGCGAGCGAAGCGAGTGTCTCCCCAATCGGTCCCCGTTTCGGCCAGCCGCACGCGCCCCTGCGCGACGGCGAGATCGTGGCGATCGCGCACAAGGTCGTCTCCAAGGCCGAGGGCGCCGTCGTGGCGCTCGCGGACGTCGAACCCTCCACGCGGGCCCACAGGCTCGCCATTGAGCAGGGCAAGGACGCGCGGGCCGTCCAGGTCGTACTCGATCAGTCCCGCGAGGTTCTGCGCGCCGCCAACGGGGTGCTGATCTGCCGCACCCACCACGGCTTCGTCTGCGCCAACGCCGGGGTGGACACCTCCAACGTGGCCCGCGAGGACGGGGCCGACACCTTGATCGTGCTGCCCCGCGACCCCGACGCCTCCGCCAGGGGCCTGCGCGCGCGCCTGCGCGAGCTCACGGGCGCTCAGCCTGCCGTGCTGGTGACCGACAGCTTCGGCCGCGCCTGGCGCCACGGGCAGTGCGACGTCGCGATCGGCTGCGCCGGCCTGCAGCCCTTGGACGACTGGCGCGGGCGCACCGACAGCGCCGGTCTGCAGCTGCGCGCGACCTGGCTCGCCGTCGCCGACGCGATCGCCGCCACCGCCGACCTCGCGCGCGCCAAGGACTCCCGAGAGCCCATCGTGATCCTCAATGGCCTGGAGCGTTTCACCACCGAGGAGGACGGCCCCGGCGCAGTCGCGCTGCTGCGCCCGCTGGATGAGGATCTCTTCCGTTAGGCCGGGACATGGTCGTAATTGGCTCCTGACGCCGCACGGTGGGCGTCCGCGTGCTGGTTGCACGTGGGCGGACGCCGGGTGGCGTCAGACGGCAGCTCGTAGCGCTGCCTGATCCCGTACAGCGTCGTGCGCTCCGCCGCGGGGCGCCCGGCCTCGTGGGCGGCGGCCACCAGCTGCTCGGGGTCGAGCTTGGTGCCGTGGTAGCTGCCTGCCAGCCGGCTGATCGACTCCTCCATCAGCGTCCCCCCCAGGTCGTTGACGCCCCAGCGCAGCGACTCGGTTGCCGCATCGAGGCCCATCTTCACCCACGAGGCCTGCAGGCTCACGATGCTGCGCCCCAGCGCCAGACGAAAGACGGCGGTGTGCTTGAGGTTCTCCTCGCGCGAGATCTCCTCCACGCCGTGCGTGCGGCCCAGCAAGGTCTGGAAGGGGATGAACGAGAGCGGCACGAACTCGGTGATCCCGCCGGTGCGCTCCTGCAGCTCGCGCACCACGCGCATGTGCTCGGCGAGCTCCCACGGCTCCTCGATGTGCCCGAACATGACCGTCGCCGTGGAGCGCAGACCGGCTGCGTGGGAGGCTTCGATGATCTGCACCCACCGCGCAACCGGCAGCTTGTTCGGGCTGATCCGTTCGCGCACCCCGTCGTGCAGCACCTCCGCCGCCGTGCCCGGCGTCGAGCCGAGACCCGCGTCGCGCAGGCGCGCGAACACCTCGCTCGGGGGCTCCCCCGAGATGTCGCACATGTGCGCGATCTCCATCGGGCTGTACGCGTGCAGGTGGATGTCCACCCCCTCGCCGGCGGCAGTGCGCTTGGCGAACCGCAGCCACCCCAGGTAGTCCTCGAGGCTCCAGTCGGGGTGGATGCCCGACTGGATGCACAGCTCCGTGGCGCCGTACGCCACCGCCTCGCGCACCCGGCGCGCGAACTCCTGCTCGCCGTGCTCGTACGCGTCCGGGGAGCGCTTGCCCTGGCCGAAGCCGCAGAACGCACACCCCACCGTGCAGACGTTCGAGACGTTGATGTTGCGGTTGACCACGAACGTCACCGTCTCCCCCGCGAGCTCCGCGCGCAGCTCGTCCGCGGCCTGGCGCAGCTCCTCGATCGCCTCCGGTCGCGTCTCGGCGAACATCGCCGTCAGCTCCGCCGCGCTCAGCGCGAGGCCGTCGCGCGCCCGTTCGGTCGCCCCGGCGACCAGATCGGGGCGGATCGGCGGGGCGCCGCTCGCGGTCGGGTCGGTGCGGCCGGACCCGCGCCGCGGGATGAAGCTCCAGTACTTGACCTTGATCGTGTCCATCACGCCCCGCGCGATCCACTCGGGGTCGATGTAGCGCGAGTACACGCACAGCCGCTCGGTGAGCGCATAGCCGTCCTTCTGCAGCTCCTTGCGCACCCGGTGGGGAGAGGGAAAGGGGTGCTCTGGAGAGATGTGGTCGCCGTTCGCGGAGAGCCCGCCGAGGTCGGTCGCGCCCGCGGCCACCAGCTCCGGCCACCAGTCCGCGAGGTTCGGCGGCACCTGGATGCCCACGTCTCCCATCAGCCGCCGGGTCTCGGCGATCAGCCGCTTCATGTCCTCGATGCTCACCGGACACGCCCACTCGGGCAGCGGCAGCTCCGGCCGGCCATCGGCAACCCCAGTGCGCCAGTACTCGCGTGCGGCTTCGTCGGCGATCTGCGCCGGCTCCTGGCCGTAGTAGCGCTGGTGGGGCACGAAGTTCTGCAGGATCACCTCCTGGATATGCCCGTACTCGGCGTGCGCCGCGGCGAGCGCCTCCAGCGAGGCGACGCGCTCCTCCTCGCTCTCGCCGATCCCCACGAGGATGCCGCTAGTGAACGGGATTCGCAGCTCACCCGCGGTGCGTATCGTCTCCAGGCGCCGGGCGGGGTGCTTGGTGGGCGAACCCGCGTGCACGGTGTCCATCAGCCGCTCGGAGACCGACTCCAGCATCAGGCCCTGCGAGGCCGTCACCTCGCGCAGTCGGGCGAGATCCTCGCGCGAGAGCACGCCGAGGTTCGTGTGCGGCAGCAGGCCCCGCTCGAGTGCCCGTTCGCACGCCCACACCACGTACGCCGTGAAGTCCTCGTGGCCGTACTCGTGCAGACGCGCGGCGACCTCGGGGTTGACCTCGGGACGCTCGCCGGTCAGCACCAGCAGCTCCTTGACCTGCCGCCTGGCCGCACCGTCAAGAATCTCCACGACCTCCTCGGGCGCGTACAGGTGCGCCCGGTGCGTGGCGAACGCGCAGTACTTGCAGTAGCACCGGCACGTTCGCGACAGCGACAGCGTCAGGTTGCGCGAGAAGGTGACCCGGCGGCGCATCCTCCCGAGTGTATGCGCTCGCTCGCCGGTCAGAGGAGCGGCTGCCGATCGATCCGAGGGACGGCTGCCGTGATCGGTCCAAGGGGCGGCCGCCGATCCGTCCGACGCGGCTCATAGCTTTTCCACCGATGTCCGAAGACACCCTGCGTCGCGCCGTGGCCGAGATGATCGGCGCGTTCACGCTCACCTTCATCGGCGCCGGCGCGGCCGCGGCCTCCGGGGCGGTCTCCGATCCGACCCTGATCGGCGTCGCGATCGCCAACGGCCTGGCGATCGGCGTGATGGTCTGCGCGCTAGGGCACATCTCCGGCGGGCACTTCAACCCGGCGGTGACGTTCGGCTTCCTGGTCACGCGCAAGATCAAGCCGGCGCTCGCCGGCGTCTACTGGGTCGCGCAGTTCGGCGGCGCGGCGCTGGCGGCGCTGCTCGTCAAGCAGCTGCTGCCGCGGGCGACCACCGAAGCGGTCAAGCTCGGCGTGCCCGCCCTCGGCCACGGCGTCGACGCGAGCTCCGGCTTCCTGCTCGAGGCGATCCTCACGTTCTTCCTCGTGTTCGTCGTGTTCGGCGCGGCGGTTGACACGCGCGGGCCGTTCAACGCCGTCGCCGGGCTGGCGATCGGGCTGACGATCTCGATCGACGTGCTCTTCGGAGGACCGTTCACCGGCGCTGCGATGAATCCCTCGCGCGCGTTTGGGCCGCAGCTGGTCGGCGACCACTGGTCCAACGGCTGGGTGTGGTACGCCGGGCCGGTGCTGGGCGCGGTGGTCGCGGCGGTCCTGTACGAGTTCCTGTACCTCAAGAACCGCGAGCCCGAGCCGTCCGCACCCGCAGAGGCGTAGACAGAAGTCCCTATCCTGGGCGCGTGGCCCAGCCGCCCCGTATCTATCTCGCCCGCCACGGCCAGACCGCCTATAACGCCGAGGGCCGCTTCCAGGGCCAGGGTCCCGTGCCGCTCGACGCGACCGGTCGAGCCCAGGCGGCGGCCCTGGCCGAGCAGGCCGTCCCCTACGAGTTCGCCGCGATGTGGTGCAGCCCACTGTTGCGCGCCCGCGAAACAGCCGACGCCGTCGCCCGGCGCATCGGCCTGACCCCGCGCGAGGACGCCCGCCTGATGGAGACCGACTCCGGGGAGTGGACCGACCGCTCCTTCGCCGAGGTGCAGGCCGAGGACCCCGAGGGGTTCGAGCGGTTCAGGCACGGCGACCCGACGTTCGCGTTCCCCGGCGGGGAGTCCTTCGCGCAGCAGGCCGTTCGCGTGGCGGCCGCGTTCCACGACATCAAGCGCGCCGAGGCCCCCACGCTGGTGGTCTGCCACGGCGGGGTGATCCGTATTGCCCTCTTCCAGCGCACCAAAGACCGCGGTGCGCTCGGCGATCCCGTACCCAACGCGACCGTGATCCCGCTCGACCCGCGCGGGTCGCGGCGGGTCCATCGCGAGGGCGAGATCGCTGCCGCGAACTGAGCCGGCGAGCTACTGCGCGCGCACGCGGCGAAACTCGTCGCGCACCGAGTACGGGCGGCCCCACATCTGCGTGACCTCGGTGCGGCCCTCCCGCACCTCGCGCACCGCGAGCTCGCCTTCGATGCCCGCGTCGTCGAGCAGCTTCAGGGTGCCGTGGACGGTCGGCGCCGAGGCGGCGTGGCCGAAGCGGTGGGCGACCAGCAGGCGCCAGTGCCAGTCGTGCTTGGAGTACGGGCTCGCGTTGCACATGACCAGGTACACCGCCGCTTCGACATAGCGCGACTCGTCCGCGATCCGCAGATCGAGCTCGAGGTCGGTCCAGTCGTCGGGCAGCGAGTCCACGATCCGCTGGAAGGTGTCGGCCAAGCCCATCGCCGGAAGCGTAGCGGGAGCACGGGATATCCTCGACCCCATGGCTGCCACCGACACTTTGCACGCCGAATACGAGGCGCTGACTGAGACCTGCGGGCTCGTGGACCGCTCCGAGCGCGGCAAGCTCGCGCTGACGGGTTCGGGGGCAGTGGAGTTCCTCAACGGGCAGGTCACCAACGAGCTGGCCGACCTGCGTCCCGGCGAGGGTCACTATGCCGCGTTCCTCACCAATAAGGGCAAGATGCTCGGCGACCTGCGCATCCTCGCGGTCGGTGCCGATCCGGCCGGGCCTCCGAGCGAACTGCTGCTCGACACCGAGCGTATAGCGCTGCAGGCGCTCTTCGACATGATCCGCCGCTACAAGATCGGCTACGAGGTGGAGTTGCACAAGCGCACGGTGGAGTGCGGGCTGTTCTCGCTGATCGGGCCGGGTGCACGCGTATGTCTCGCGCAGAACCCGCTCCCCGAGACCGAACACGCCCACGCGCCCGCGCAGATCGGCGGCGCGCCCGTGCGGCTGATCGCCACCGCCGACGGCGTGGACGTGCTCTTCGAGACCCCGTATAGCGACGCGGTGCGCGCGGCCCTGATCGACGCCGGCGCGACCCCCGTCAGCGAGGCGGCGGCGGAGATCGTGCGCGTCGAGCGGGGATCGCCCCGCTATGGGGTGGACATCGACGAGAGCACGATCCCCCAGGAGGCGGGCCTCAACGAGCGCGCCGTGAGTTTCACAAAGGGCTGCTACGTCGGCCAGGAGACCGTGGCGCGGCTGTATTACAGGGGCAAGCCAAATCGCCACCTGCGCGGCCTGCGTCTGATCGAGCCAGCCCAATCGGTGGCCGAGCCGGCCCCAACGGTGGCGAGCGGCGATGAGCTGCGGCTGGGAGAGCGCCACGTGGGGCACCTGGGGAGCGTCGTGCACTCACCGCGGCTCGGGACCATCGGCCTGGCACTCGTGCGCCGTGAGGCCGCACAGGGCGACACCGTCGCGGTCGGCGGGCACGGCGCCGCCGCCGAGCTCTGCGAACTGCCGTTCGCGCCCTGAGGCCGCCTGCCGCCTGCGTCAGGAGGCCCCAGGGCGCCCGTCGGGCCGGCGCTCGTGCAGGTGCTTGCGGATCGCAGCCTTCTGAACCTCGAGCGCGTCGGGGCGCGGGGGCGTATCGAAGGTGTTGGTGACGTTCGGTCCCCGCACAGCCGCTTTGGCGCGCGCCGGCGGCTTGCGGGCGTCCTCGAACGGATTGCGTTCAGTCATCTCCATTGTCTTCGGTCGGTACTCCCGATTCCTGAGTGTAAGCCTGCCACTGCTCATTCAAAAGGTCAACGAGCTGGCTGGCGAGCAGCGGCGAGAAGGAGACGCGCGAGACCACGATCCCCTGCTGCCCCTGAGGGCCGATGCGCAGGAAGTCCAGCGTGAACTCGTGCGGGGTGCGGGCGATCGACGCCGCGTTGGCCCATTTGCCCGCGAACTCCTCCGGGGGCATGATGATGTTCGGGCCCTGCTGGGACTCCTCCGGTGGCTGGGGCTCAGGCACGGTAGGAGCGTAGCGCGGAAGGGGCCGTACGGATAGGATTGCGCCATGGCAATCGACCTGCAGCAGATCTCCGAGGTGGACGCCGAGCCCGGCGAGCTGCCCAAGACGATGGCGGCGTGGGTGATCCGCGAGGAGCGCTTCGGCGAGCCCAAGGACGCCTTCCGGCTCGAGGAGATCGAGGTCCCCGAGCCCGGCCCCTTCGAGGTGATCGTGCGCGTGATGGCCGCGGGCGTCAACTACAACAACGTGTGGGCCGCGCTGGGCGAGCCGGTGTCGGTGATGCGCTACGGCGACCACCCCGAGCACGGCCACCACATCGGCGGCTCCGACGCCTCCGGCGTCGTGTGGAAGGTCGGCGCCGGCGTCACCCGCTGGAAGCCCGGCGACGAGGTCGTCGTGCACTGCAACCAGGCCTCCTACGAGGACCTCGAGGTCCACGGGCTCGACCCGATGGCGGCGCCCTCGCAGAAGATCTGGGGCTACGAGACCACGTGGGGCTCGTTCGCGCAGTTCACCAAGGTCCAGGCCCAGCAGCTGCTGCCCAAGCCGGCGGCGCTGACCTGGGAGGAGTCCGCGTCCTACGGGCTCGTGTACTTCACCGCCTACCGCATGCTGATCACCCGCTGCAAACTGCAGGCCGGCCAGAACGTGCTGATCTGGGGCGCAGCCGGCGGCCTCGGGGTGTTCGCCGTGCAGATCTGCGCGGCAGCGGGCGCCCACTGCGTCGGGGTCGTCTCCTCCGCCGAGAAGGGCGCGCTCGTCAAGCGCCTCGGCGCCGTGGACTTCATCGACCGGGGCGAGTTCAGCGGGATGATGCGGAAGGGCGGCGAGAGCCCCGCGGAGGAGAAGGCCCGCTTCGGCGTCTCGCGCGACTTCGCCAAGCGCGTCAAACAGATCCTCGGCGACGCCCCCGACATCGTCTTCGAGCACGTCGGCAAAGCGACGTTTCCGACATCGGTGTTCACCGCCAAGACGTTCGGCAAAGTCGTGATCTGCGCCGGCACCACGGGCCTCGACCTCGACTTCAACGTGGCCTACCTGTGGATGCGCCAGAAGGAGATCCTCGGCTCGCACTTCGCCAACGCGTACGAGTGCACGAAGGCCAACGAGCTGATCGAGAGCGGCCAGATCCGCCCCGTCCTGTGGCGCACACTCGGCTTCGAGGGCGTCGCCGAAGCCCACCAGCTGATGCGCGAAAACAAGCACCTCGGGAAGATCTCCATTCTTGTCGGAGCCGAGTCCGAGGGCCTCGGCAAGACCGCCGACGGTCCGGGCGCGATCCACGCGGAGGTCGGCGGCTGATGGCCGGCGACGGCAACGGCACCGTGATCGTCCCCTGGTACGCGACCGGGTTTCGCGCCGAGGGCTTCGGCGCGGCGCTCGAGCAGGCCGCCGCGGTCGCTCTGCGCTACCGCGCCGAGTCATATGCGGTGTATCGCTCGCGCGACGACCGCTACCGCTTCCAGCAGCTCGCCCACTTCGAGCGCTACGCCGACTGGGAGCGCTACTGGGAAGGCCCGGAGATGATCGACTTCCGCGCGCGCCACTCCTCCTGGTACCAGATCCCCGTGCTCTACGGCTGGTGGGACCTCACCGCCTCCGGCGCCGTCTCCGAGGAGACCGAGTGGATCACCCCGGAGCCGCCCGAGCCCGAGGGCAACGGGGGGAATGGGTCGCCCGCCCGCCCCGGCTCAGGCGCGCGCGTGCGCACGGTCTGAACCTCCCGTCTCAGCAGCGCTCCAGGGGGGCCATTGTCAGACCGGCGCCCTTCAACTGCTCCCAGTAGTGCTCTGCCGTCTCGCGGTGCCCGTTGTAGACGACTGCCTGCCCGCTGTTGTGGATCTGGTTGGCGTATTGGTGGCCCTGCTCGAGAGTCACCCCGGGGATGAAGCGCGCCAGCGTGCGGGCGACGTGGTCGAAGGTGTTGTGGTCGTCGTTGCGCACGATCACCCGCCACGCGCCGCCCAACCCGCTTCCCGGGCCACCTGTGCGCGGAAGCTCGATCGTCTCGGTCATAAGCGGCAGGATAAAGGTCTGTGGCTCCGCGGGGCATACACTTAGGGGTGTCATGAGCGACCACCGCCCGCCCGAGCGCGACCGCCCGCAGGCCCACCGCCTGCCCGAGCGCGACCGCCCGTGGATGATGCGCACGTACGCGGGCCACTCGACCGCAAAGGCGTCCAACGAGCTGTACAGGGGCAACCTCGAAAAGGGCCAGACAGGCCTGTCGGTGGCGTTCGACCTGCCCACGCAGACCGGGTACGACCCCGACGACGAGCTCGCGCACGGGGAGGTCGGCAAGGTCGGCGTGCCGGTCGCCCACCGCGGCGACATGGAAGCGCTGATGGAGGGCATCCCCCTGGGCGAGATGAACACGTCGATGACGATCAACGCAACCGCCGCGTGGCTGCTGGCGTTGTACATCGTCGCCGCCGAGGCAGAGGGCGTCCCGGAGGAGCATCTGCAGGGCACGACGCAGAACGACATCATCAAGGAGTTCCTCGCGCGCGGCACGTACGCGTTCCCGCCGGCGCCGTCGATGCGGCTGATCGCGGACACGATCGCGTACACCGTCGAGCACGTCCCGAAGTGGAACCCGATCAACATCTGCTCCTATCACCTGCAGGAGGCGGGCGCCACCCCCGTACAGGAGATCGCTTATGCGATGAGCAATGCGATCGCAGTCCTGGATGCGGTACAGGAGAGGATAAGAACCCTGCCCGGAGGGCCGGGTTCCGCGGGGATATCGCAGCGCGAACCCACTCGTATCGCAGAGGTCTTTGGCAGGATCTCGTTCTTCGTGAACGCGGGCGTGCGGTTCGTCGAGGAGCACGCGAAGCTGCGCGCCATGGGGATCCTGTGGGAGGAGCTCGGCCGCGAGCGCTACGGGGTCGAGGACCCGAAGCTGCTGCGGCTGCGCTACGGGGTGCAGGTCAACTCGCTGGGCCTCACCGAGGCGCAGCCGGAGAACAACGTGCAGCGGATCGTGTTGGAGGCGCTCGCGGTGACGATCGGCCGCGACGCCCGCGCCCGCGCGATCCAGCTGCCGGCGTGGAACGAGGCGCTGGGGCTGCCGCGCCCGTGGGACCAGCAGTGGTCGCTGCGCATCCAGCAGGTGCTGGCGTACGAGACCGACATCCTCGAGTACCCCGACGTCTTCGAGGGCTCGAAGGTGATGGAGGGCCTCGTGGAGGAGCTGCTGCACGGCGCGCGCGCGGAGATGGCGGTCGTCGCCGAGCACGGCGGCGCGGTCGAGGCCGTCTCGTACATGAAGGGGGCGCTGGTGGACTCCCACCGCGAGCGGTTGCGCCGGATCGAGTCCGGCGAGCAGACGGTCGTCGGCCAGAACCGCTTCGCCGAGAGCGAGGAGTCCCCGCTGACCGCCGATGCCGAGGGCGGCATCCTCGTCGTCGATCCCGCCGTGGAGGCCGAGCAGATCGAGGCCGTGCGTCGGTGGCGCGCCGAGCGCGACCAGGCGGCGGTGGACGCCGCGCTCGCCGAGCTCGCGCGCGCCGCGCAGGACCCCGAGGAGAACCTGATGGCCCCGACGATCGCCGCCGCGCGCGCGGGCGCCACGACCGGCGAGTGGTCGGCGACGCTGCGCGGGGTGTTCGGCAGCTACCGCGCCCCCACCGGCGTGGGCGACGCGAGCGCCGCCCCGGAGGACGACGGCGCGGGCACCGACGGCAACGCCAACGGCAGCGCCGACCACGGCGCGAGCGCCCGGGAGCTCGGGGAGCTGCGCGAGCAGGTCGCCACGCTCACCGAGCGGCTCGGCCGGCGCCCGAAGATCCTCGTCGGCAAGCCCGGCCTCGACGGCCACTCGAACGGCGCCGAGCAGATCGCTGTGCGCGCGCGCGACGCGGGGATGGACGTCGTCTACGAAGGGATCCGCCTCACCCCCGCCCAGATCGCGGCCTCCGCGCTGCAGGAGGGCGTGCACGTGATCGGCCTCTCGATCCTGTCGGGCTCCCATCGCGAGCTGATCCCAGCGGTGATCGAAGCGCTGCGCGAGGCGGGTGTCACCGCGCCGGTGGTCGTCGGCGGGATCATCCCTGAGCAGGACGTCGCCCCGCTCAAGCAGGCCGGCGTCGCCGCCGTGTACACGCCGAAGGACTTCGACCTAACGCGCATCATCGCCGACGTCGTGGAGCTGGTGAGCGAGCGCAACGGCGCCGTCGCGGCGTCGGTGTAAGCGCTTGTCGGAGGGCGCGCAACTCGGGGCACGGCTGCGCGAGCGCGACGTGAGCGCGGCCCCCGCGACGCTCAACCTCCTTGAGAGCACCACAGCGGCCGACCGCGAGCAGGCGAAGGCGCTGCTGCGCGAGGTGTCCCCCGCGGCGCTGGGGGACGAGGCGCAGGGACACATAATCGGTGTCACAGGCCCGCCGGGGGCAGGGAAGTCGACGCTGCTCTCCGCCCTACTGGGCACGTGGCGGGGCACCGCCCGCGAGGCGGACGGCGAGACCGGCGGCGAGGCGGAGGGCGAGACCGGCCGTGAGGGCCGCACGGTGGCGATGCTGGCGGTCGATCCCAGCTCCCGCCGCTCGGGAGGCTCGCTGCTCGGGGACCGCGCCAGAATCGAGTTTGATCCCGCCGACCAGGGCGTGTTCATCCGCTCGACCGCCGCCGGGGAGCGGCTGGGCGGCCTCGCGTGGGGGACGCGCGCGGCGGCGCAAGCGCTGGCGGCGACCTTCGACGTGGTGGTGGTGGAGACGGTCGGCGTGGGCCAGGCGGAGACCGAGGTGGCGGAGGTCGCGGACACCGTCGTCGTGGTCGTGCAGCCAGGCAGCGGCGACGTGCTGCAGTTCCTGAAGTCGGGGATTATGGAGATCCCCGATGTGCTGGTCGTGACCAAGGCCGACCTCGGCCAGCCGGCAACCAGCGCCCGGCGCGACCTGAGCGCCGCGCTGCGCTCGATGGGCAGGCGCTCCACGCAGGTGATCGCGGTCTCGTCGCTACCCCCGCCGAGCGGGATCGAGGAGCTCGTGCAGGCGATCGAAGCCCATCGCGCGAGCATCGATATCCCCGCCCGACGCCTGCGCGCGCGCCGCGCCGGAGCGCTCACGGACTTCGTCGTCGAGCACGGCCAGCGTGGATTGCGCGCACTCGGCGGCCGGCGCGCGACGGAGCGGTGGTTGACCGAGCAGGACCAGAAGCTCGATGAGGCGGCGCTCAGAACCGCCCTCGAAGGCAAGATGTCCGACTGAGATGGCACGCGACCTACTGATAGTGCTCGGAGCGTTCGTGGCCGCCAGCGCCCTGGCCGGGGCGCTCGGCGCGGTCAACCTCGGCACCGCATTGGCGTTCGGGCAGATCGGGTTTGCTATCAGCCTCGTGTACGTACTCCTGAAGCACTGACCTGACGCCCGATAGCCGGCGCGATGCTGCGTCAGGGTCGGTGAGGCAATCCAGGCAGAGGCATATATGCTCCGCGCGTGGGCACCGGCTGCTTCATCTCCCCAACCCGATCCATAGAGGGCGCGATCGAGCGCGTGAAGCTCGCCGAGTCGCTCGGCTATGAGACGGTATATGTGACCCATATAGCCGGCTGGGAGTCGCTGACGGTGCTGACCGCGTACGCCGGCGCGACGAGCACCATCAGGGTGGGCACCGGGGTCGTGCCGATCTACACAAGGACCCCCGCCACAATGGCGCAGACGGCGGCCACGATCGACACGATCTCCGGCGGACGCCTGACGCTCGGATTGGGGGTCTCCCACCGCCCCGTGGTGGAGGGCTGGCACGGGCAGAGCATCGACCACCCGGCGGCCGAGATGCGCGAGTACGCTGGGATCGTGCGCGCGATCCTGCGCGGCGAGGACCCGCCCGCCGGCGAGAAGTGGCGTACCGGCTTCCATCTCTTCGGCCTCGACCCGCGCCCCGAGCTGCCGATCTACGTAGCCGCCCTCTCCCCCGCGATGCTGAGGCTCGCGGGCGAGATCGCCGACGGCGTGATCCTGTGGCTCTGCTGCCCCGATTACATCCGCAACGTGGTCGTCCCCGAGGTGACCAAGGGCCGCGAACGCGCGGGCAAGACGCTGGAGGGCTTCGACATCGTCCCCGCGGTGCCCGCCGCGGTGGTCGAGGACCCCGCCGAGCCATACGCAGCGATGCGCAAAGACCTGTTGCCCTACTTCGGCCTGCCCTTCTACCGCGCGATGCTCGAGCGCTCCGGCTTCGGCGCCGAGATCGAGGCGTTCGACGCCGCCGCCGGGGAGGTCGAGCAGATGCAGGCCGCGATCTCCGAGCGCTTCCTCAACGAGCTCACCGCGGTCGGCGGTGCCTCGAAGGTGCGCGCCGGGCTCGATCGCTACCGCGCCGCCGGGGCAACCTCGCCATGCGTCGGGCCGATCCCGAGGACGGACTTCGAGGCCACGCTGCGGGTCGGCGTCGCGTAGCCGAGCGGCGCCGACAGCCGAGCGGCCAGCTAGACTCGCACGCAAAGCGCCGGTCAAGGCGACGGGTGGACACGACCAGATGGAGGACGCATGTCTCACATCCATTGGCAAAGGCGTACGCTTGGAAAGGGAATGAAAGCGATGCGCCCGGCGCTTCGTCGCGCCGCGCCAGGAGGCGCGCTGGCGGCTGCGATCGTCAGCGGGACCCTGGCCGGGATCGCGGCACTTGCGACTCCTGCGTTGGCGTCCGCGCCGTTCGCCCTCGACGCGCCGGACAATGGAACCGCGCCGTTGATCGCGTATGACCCGGTGACGCAGACGACTTACGTCGCTTGGAACGACCGGGCGAGCACGGGGATCGACCTGTGCATCCTGCCGGCGGGCACCACCGCCTGTGAGGGTGGCTCGCCGGTGCTCCTGACCAACGCCGCGGCGTTCCCGGAATCTCCCCCGGTGCTCGGCTCCCTGGCCGTCCTACCGGGCGGCAAGGCTGTCGTCATCGGCATCGAGAAGGCCAGCAACCCGATCGCATACGTCTCGCCTGCCGGTGGCAGCGCGTTCCTGACGGCCTCGCAGGGCCTGCAGAACAGCGGTGAGCCGCTCGCCAACGTGGACGACTTCTACCAGGAGGACAACGTGGCGCCGCTCAGCAGCACGGACATGGCGCTGCTCGGTGGCTTTTCCGTGGGCGACACCGAGTTCGTCGACACCTCCCTTACGGCCGCGGCCCCCGCTCTCACGTACCCCAACGCCAACCCGAGCAGCCAGTACGTGTACAACGTGGCCGGCACCGGCCCTGCCATCGCCGCCGAGCCGGCGCCGGCGCCCGCACCCTCCGGCGAGGATGTCGTCGTCGACGTCGGAGCCAGTTCCAGCGGCCCGGCGATCTCGGGGTGCGTCAACGACAATGCGACCGGCTACGGCGTGGTCGTCGGCACGGTCGCCGGAACCTCAGCCGGCGCGGGCGACCTCAACGGCAAGGTGAGCAGCAGTGGGGGCGGCCTGCAGGGTTACTCGCTGCTGCAGTGCGCCGCCAGTGCGCCGGTGCTGGCCCAGGGCGGCCAGGACGGGATCGGCCTGCTCGAGGAGGAGGGCCCGTGCATCTCGGGCGCGGGTTCCGGGATCGGCCTCTACTACCACCCGTTCGAGGCGACGGCCACAGGCGGCTCCTTCGGTCCCGGCGTCAAACTGGCCGACGTGACCAACGAGACGCTGTGTGGCGCCGGCGCGATCGAGCTCTCCGAGGACTCTGGCACCGGCGTATACGCCTCGTGGATAGACCATCAGGGTCTCCTGCTCGACTACAGCGGCAACGGCGGCGCCGCCTGGGAAGGGCCTACCGTCGTCCCGGAACCCGCGAGCGGCCCACAGGGCAACCCGATGATCGTCGGCACCGGCGCCGGCAACGCCGAGATCGCCTACGTCGGCAACCCCGGCACCGGACCGCAGGTCTTCCTGCAGCCCGTCAACTACGCGGCGCTCGTGGCCGCGAACGCAAAACCCACCCCAACCCCGGCGCCCGCACCCGCGCCGGCGCCCACTCCCAACAGCGGCTACACGATCCAGAGCATCGTGGGGAACTCCAATGGCACAGTCACGATCACGTTCGTCCCGACCCAGTCGGGCGAGGCGACCCTGGTGGTGACAGTGCCGACAGCATCGATCGCCAGCGCATCGGCCATGGCGGCGAAGTCCAAAAAGTGCAAGAAGGGCCAGGTCAAGATCAAAGGCAAGTGCCTTCCATCCACGACCGTGACCGGCAAGGCTTCCGCCAGCGGGACAGCGGGCGTACCGCTGAAGCTGACGGTCTATCTGTCCAGCAAGATCAAGGCGCAGCTGAAGAAGGGCAAGACTGTCCATCTGCTTGCGACCCTAACCTACAAATCATCGCTCGGGGGAACCCCCACGGCGACCACGTACCACGTGACGGTCAAGGGCAAGCGGTCACACCACAAGAAAGGGTAGATGCGATGAGGAGCAGTGAGACCAGCGGTGAGCCACTCTCACCAAGACACGCAGATCGGCTCGGGCGACACGGTCGCTCCGGCAGAAGACGAGCAACGGCCGGCATCGTGGCCACGGCGCTCCTCGGGCTACTCGCGCTCGCGCCGAGCGCCCTCGCCTCCGGATCCGCCCAGGGTCCGCCGACGGGGCCGACGACTCCGCCGTTCACCCAGTGTCCGGCGATCGGCCTGGACACAAGCTGCGAGTTCCTCGTCGACGTCACCAACGCCAACCCCGCGAGCAACCCGATCGTCCTGCGCGACAGCTCACAGAGCTTCTACGACGGCGGCGACGACGTGACGGTCGCGGTGCAGAACGATTCGAGCGCACCGTTGAGCAGCATCCACCTGGGCATCAAGGGTCTCGGGCGCCAACTCGTTCTTCTTCGACGGCGACGGGCTGTGCAATCCACCCACCGGACCATCGCCCGAAGGTTGTCCGTTCGGGCCGCCCGGCAACAACGAAAGCCCGTTCGACTACTACGGGCCCGACGCGGAATTCACCATCGACCCCGAAACCACCGACTCGGGAACAGTCATCTTCCCGACTGCGCTGCAGCCGGGCCAGTACACCTACTTCGCGCTTGAGGCCAATCCGTTCGGCGGCGTGTACGTCACCGCGGGAACGGCCAACGACGTCGTCGGATCGACGCTGAGCGATCCTGCCAACACCGAAGTCCTACAAGGACCGACGATCGCGCTCCCCGCGCCCGCGAACGTCACCGACCAGGCCGCGATCAAAGGTCCCAACGCGGAATTCGCGACTGGCACGATCACCTACAGGGTGTACTCCGACTCGGGCTGCACGAAAGAAGTGGCCAGCTCCAAAGTAACGATCACGACGCCCGGGGAAATCCCGCCGCCGTCGGAACCGGTGGGAGAAAAACTGCCCACCAACGCCAACTACTATTGGGTGATCGAATACTCGGGCAATGAAGGGGAACACCCCAACAGCAAGACCACAAGCTACTGCGGCAACGAGGTCATGACGTTCGGCACCCCACCGGTGACGGCGGGGACCGTCAGCACCAGCCTCGTCGCCTCCAACGGCGTCAGCGGGGGACAGATCACCGTGACCGCCGGCACGGCGGTCCACGACACGGTCACGGTGGCCGGCGCGCCGCAGAGTGGCCGCGTCACCTACTACGTGTTCAGCGACGCAGCCTGCACAGCACAGATCAAAACCATCAACCTCGGAGGCGGGGTCGCAAGCAACGGCGCGTTCCCGGCCTCCGCGACGGTCACACTGCCGGCGGGCACCTACTACTTCCAGGCCGCCTACTCCGGCGGTGGAGGCGTCGCTGGAGGCAGGAGCCCGTGCGGCAGCGAGGTGTTGACGGTCGTGCCGCCGCCGGTCTCGCCCCCGCCCAACAGCGGCTTCGGGATCAAAAGCATCGTGGGGAACTCGAATGGGACGGTCTCGATCACGTTCGTCCCGACTCAGTCGGGCACCGGAACGCTGGTCGTGACGGTGCCGACGGCATCGATCGCCAGGGCCAAGCGGTGCAAACCCGGCCAGGTCAAGATCAAACACAGGTGCCGTCCCTCCACGACCGTGGCCGGCAAGGCATCCGCCAGCGGAACGGCGGGCGTACCGCTGACACTGACGGTCTTCCTGTCCGGCAAGGTCAAGGCGCAGCTGAAGAAGGGCAAGACGGTCCATCTCACCGCGACCCTGACCTACCAGTCGGCGCTCGGTGGAACCCCCACTGTGGCGACCTTCCCGGTGACGGTCAAAGGCAAGCACAAGCATCACCACAGGTAGCGCCAGAACGCGCAGACGACGACCAACGGCTCACGACGGGGCGCCCACGGGCGCCCCGTCGGCTGTCGCGGATGCGCCACGCCCCGGCGTCGAAGCGCTCCCATGCCCCGACTCCCGCCGCCCGGCGCATACAATGGGCTCGTGGAGAGTTCGGCATCAGAGACCACCGCGCGCAGCTGGCTGCGCTGCTACCGGTGCTGGTCGCAGGATCTGGAGGTCCAGGTCCATTACGAGGGCATCCACAAGATCGACCCCGACACCGGCGAGCGATCGGAAGTCGTGGACGAGCTGCAGGAGGCCGTCGTGCAGTGCCTGGACTGCATGCACGACCAGCCCCACCTGGGCTTCAACAACGGCCGCGTGGAGCCGATCGAGGACCGCTGGGAACGGATGATCGCGGGCACCCCGTGGGTCGCCTCGTGCACCGTGGCGGTGGACGCCGAAGACGTCGAGACGTGCTCGGGCCCGGAGGCCGGCGACGCCCTCTCCTACGCCGCCTTCGGCGACCACGGCGTCAGGGAGTTCTTCACCCACGTGCGCTTCCACAAGCACGAGGACGACGCGCGGATCATCGTGCATCTGCTCGTCGAGCTCTACGCCCGCTCGCTGGAGGAGGCCACCGAGGTGCTCGAGCAGGCCGCCCGCGGAGCGCTGACGATCACCTCGCTCGCCGAGGAGTCCCGCCCGCCGGCGTCATCCGAAGGCGAGTCGCACTCTCACGAATAACGAGCGTCAGGCGAGGCGCTGCTCAAGTGCCCGTAGCTGCGCATGAAGCTCGGCCGGCAGACGCTCGAATTTGCCGTAGTGCTCGTGGAAGTGGGGAAGCTGGGCGCGCCATTCCTCGACGTCCACGCGCAAAAGCTCGGCGATGTCGGCTTCGGAGACGTCCACGCCCCTGGTGTCGATGCCCTCCACTCCCACGGGCGGCACCAGGCCGATCGGGGTCTCCCGGGCGGCGCCGTGGCCGGCGCAGCGGGCGAACACCCACGAGAGCACGCGCGAGTTCTCGCCGAAGCCCGGCCACAGGAAGCGGCCGGTCTCGTCCTTGCGGAACCAGTTGACGTAGAAGATCTTCGGCAGCTTCGCGCCCGGGGTGCGGCCGATCTGCAGCCAGTGCGCGAAGTAGTCGGCCATGTTGTAGCCGCAGAACGGCAGCATTGCGAACGGGTCGAAGCGCAGCTCGCCCACGGTGCCGGCCGCCGCGGCGGTCTTCTCGGAGCTCATCACCGAGCCCATGAACACGCCGTGCTCCCAGTCCAGCGCCTCGGTCACCAGCGGCACGACCGTCGAGCGCCGCCCGCCGAAGAGCATCGCGTCGATCGGCACGCCCGCCGGGTCCTCCCACTCCGGGGCGATCGCGGGGTCCTGCGCCGCGGGCGTCGTGAAGCGTGCGTTGGGGTGCGCCGCGGGGGTGCCCGCGGCCGGGGTCCAGTCGTTGCCGTGCCAGTCCACAAGATGGGCCGGGGGCTCCTTGGTCATGCCCTCCCACCACACGTCGCCGTCGTCGGTGAGCGCGCAGTTGGTGAAGACCGTGTTGCGCTCGACCGTACGGATCGCGTTCGAGTTGGTGTTCTCCCCTGTCCCCGGCGCCACACCGAAGAAGCCCGCCTCGGGGTTGATCGCGTAGAGGCGGCCGTCCTCGCCGAACTTCATCCACGCGATGTCGTCGCCGATCGTCTCCACCGTCCAACCCTCGAGCGTCGGGATCAGCATCGCGAGGTTGGTCTTGCCGCACGCCGACGGGAAGGCGCCGGCGATGTACTTGACCTCGCCCTCCGGGGAGGTCAGCTTGAGGATCAGCATGTGCTCGGCCATCCAGCCCTCGTCGCGGGCCATCACCGAGGCGATGCGCAGCGCGAAGCACTTCTTGCCCAGCAGCGCGTTGCCGCCGTAGCCGGAGCCGTAGGACCAGATCTCGCGCGTCTCGGGGTAGTGCACGATGTACTTGTTCTCCGCGTTGCACGGCCACGGCACGTCCGCCTCGCCTTCGCTCAAGGGACTGCCGACGGAGTGCAGACAGGGCACGAAGCGGCCGTCGTCGCCGAGCACCTCAAGCGCGCCCAGGCCCATGCGGGTCATGATCCGCATGCTCACCGCCACGTAGGCGGAGTCCGTGAGCTGCACCCCGATGTGGCTCTTGTCCGAGCCCAGCGGGCCCATCGAGAAGGGCACCACGTACATCGTGCGCCCCCGCATACAGCCCGCGAACAGCTCGCCGAGCGCCTCGCGCATCTCCTCCGGGTCGCACCAGTTGTTGGTGGGACCGGCCTCCTCCTCGGTGGCGGAGCAGATGAACGTGCGGTCCTCCACACGCGCCACGTCTCCGGGGTCGGAGAACGCCAGGTAGGAGCTCGGGCGCTTGGCGTCGGAGAGCCGGCGGAAGGTGCCGGCGTCGACCAGGCACTGGCAGAGACGGTCGTACTCCTCGGCGGAGCCGTCGCACCAGTGGATCGCCTGCGGTTCGGTGAGGGCCGCGATCTTCTCGACCCATGCCAGCAGGGGCTTGTGCTCGGTGGGGGCGTCTGTGATGGCTGTGGTTTCCATCACGGCAGCCTATCGTGCCGCGGGCCTTCGGGGCACAAGCACTAGACGCTTGAACTCCGCGACAAGCACGCCGTCCTGGTTGAGCACGCGGGTGTGCACCCTGACGGTGCCGCGGTCGGGCTTGGACTGCGACTCGCGCTTCTCCAGCACCTCCGACTCGCAGAACAGCGTGTCGCCGTGGAAGACCGGCGCGGGGTGCTTGAGCTCGTCGGTGGCGAGGTTCGCGATCGCCTTGCCGCTCACGTCACTGACCGACATCCCCAGCGCCAGCGAGTACACCATGGACCCCACCACCACGTTGCGGCCCTGCTGGGATTTGGCCGCGTAGACGTCGTTGACGTGCAGCGGGTGGTGGTTCATCGTGACCAGGCAGAAGAGGTGGTGGTCGCCCTCGGTCACGGTCTTCGCCGGCCAGTGCTTGTAGACGTCTCCGACCTCGAACTCCTCCAGGTAGCGGCCGTAGGGGTGGGCGCCGCTCGCCTCGCGCGCGGCCTGGTCGGTCTCGAAGGTGGAGGTCTCGCTGGGTGCGGTAGCGGTCTCGCTCATGGGTCTCGATGGTCTCCCTTACGTGCTCGCTCGGTGGTGTGTGGCCACGGCAACTCTATTGGGCGACGCCGAGCAGGTACCGTTCAGGGTAGGACCATCGAGAGAACGAAACCCAGGAGAACCCACTTGCGCAACCCCCGAGACTTCCTCAAGCCCCTCGCGATCGACGCGCCGCAGCCGGCGCGCGAGATCCCCTTCAAGCCCTCCCGGATGATCCACTTCCTGGACTTCTCGAACGAGAAGATGGTGGCGAAGGTCCCCGACATCGCCCCCACCGTGGACATCCTGCTCGGCAACCTCGAGGACGCCGTGCCGCTCGACAAAAAGGAGGCCGCGCGTGCCGGCCTGATCAAGGTCGGCAGGGAGATGGACCTCGGGGACACCGCGCTGTGGACGCGCGTCAACGAGCTCGCCTCGCCGTGGGTGCTGGACGAGTTGACCGAGCTCGTGGGCGAGATCGGGGACAAGCTCGAGGTCATCATGATCCCCAAGGTCGAGGGTCCCTGGGACATCCACTACGTCGACCGCCTACTCGCCCAGCTGGAGGCCAAGGCGGGCCTGGAGCGCCCGATCCTCGTGCACGCGCTGCTGGAGACGCACCTCGGCGTAACCAACCTCGAGGAGATCGCCGCCGCCAGCCCCCGCATCCAGGGCATGAGCTTCGGCCCCGCCGACCTCGCGGCCTCACGGCGCATGAAGACCACGCGCGTCGGCGGCGGGCACCCCGGCTACCGCACGATCGCCGACCCCGACCCCGAGCACCCGGACGCCCCGCGCCCCAGCTACCAGCAGGACCCCTGGCACTACTCGATCGCCCGCATGGTCGACGCCTGCACGGCGGTCGGCGCGCTGCCCTTCTACGGCCCCTACGGGGACATCAAGGACGTCGAGGGCTGCGAGACCCAGTTCCGCGCCGCCTTCCTGCTCGGCTGCGTCGGCGCCTGGTCGCTGCACCCCGTGCAGATCGGCATCGCCAAGAAGGTCTTCTCCCCCGAACCCGCCGAGGTCGCGTTCGCCAAAAAGGTGATCGCCGCGATCCCCGACGGTCGCGGCGTGCACATGATCGACGGCAAGATGCAGGACGACGCCACCTGGAAGCAGTGCCAGGTGATGGTCCGGCTCGCCGAAATGCTCGCCCGCAAGGACCCCGAGCTCGCGGAGGCGTACGGACTGTTCGGCGCCGGAGCAGGCGCCGCCGAACAGCCAGCGCCCGTCGGTGCAGGCGAGCCCGCGCCGGCCGGCGTGTAGCGTCCGGCGGACGAGCGCGCCAGCGCCGCCGGCGTAGCGAACCGCCCCCGCGACCGTATAGGCTTCCGCGCCGCATGAGGTTCTTCGAGTTCGAGGCGCGCGAGATCGTCAAGCGCGCCGGCATCCCCGTCACCGACTACGGCTTCACGACCGACCCATCCGAGGCCGGCGCGATCGCACGGCGGATCGGGGGGCCCACGGTCATCAAGTCCCAGGTGCTCACCGGAGGGCGGATGAAGGCCGGGGGGGTCAAGTTCGCCGACACGCCTGAGGAGGCCGAAGCGCACGCGCGGGACATCCTTGCGCTGGAGATCGGCGGGCACCGGCCGCGTGGGGTGCTGGTCGATCCGAAGGCCGCCGTCGAGCAGGAGTACTACGCCGGGGTCGTGTGGGACGGGATTCGCAAGCAGCCCGTGATGATCTTCTCGCCCGTCGGTGGCATCGACATCGAGCAGGTCGCCGAGGAGCAGCCAGACAAGGTGGGGCGCCGGCACTTCTCGAACATCCTGCCCCTCTCCGACTTTCAGGCCAAGGAGGCCGTTGCTGCCTCCGGCGTCACCGGCTCCGCGCTGAACCGACTCGTCCCGATCGTGACCCGCCTCGCGCGGCTGTTCGTCGAAAACGACATGGTCCTCGCCGAGATCAACCCGCTCGGGCGGCTCGCCGACGGGTCGTTCGTCGCGCTCGACGCCCACATGGACATGGAGAACGAGGCGCGCGGGCGCCACAAACAGCTCCTCGCTGAGCTCGGCGTCGGCGAGGAGGAGACCCGCCAGGCGCGCGAGGCCACGCCGTTCGAGCTCGCCGGCGAGGCGGTCGACGCGCAGGACCACCGCGGGGTCGCAGGCAACGTCACCGAGTTCGACGGCAACCTCGGCCTCGTGATCGGCGCCGGCGGTGGCTCGCTGACGCTGTTCGACGCCGTGCGCGCCCACGGCGGGCACCCCGCCAACTACTGCGAGATCGGAGGAAACCCCTCCGTCGCCAAGGCCTGCGGCCTGGCCAAGCTCGTGCTCTCCAAGCCCGGCGTGGACAAGATCGCGGTGATGATGTCGATCGTCTCCAACACGCGCGTGGACATCGTCGCGCGCGGGGTCGTCAAAGCGTGCCTGGAGCTCGGGTACGACCCCGCCGAGAAGATCGCGATCTTCCGCATCCCCGGCGCGTGGGAGGAGGAGGGCTTCAAGATCCTCGAGCGCTACGGGGTCGAGTACGCCGACCGCTCGGTGTCGCTGAACGAGGCCGCGCGGAGAGCGGTCGAGAAGATCCAAGGAGCAGCATGAGCGCGCATGGCGGCGCTGGATCGGCGTCCTCGATCGCTCGTGTGCAAAGCACACTTCGCTCACTGCGTCCTTGCCCAGCTTGCCCTGCGCACCCATGCTGGGGCAATCACTCCTCCCCCTCACTGCCATGAGCATCCTGATCGACGCCGACACCACCTTCATCGTGCAGGGGATCACCGGGCGCGAGGCCGTCAACCTCACGCGCGAGTGCCTCGACTACGGCGCCGGCGCGAAGGTTGTCGGGGGGGTCACGCCCGGGCGGCTCGGGCGCGAGGTCCACGGCGTGCCCGTGTTCGACACCGTTGCTCAGGCGGTGGCCCACCACGGCGGGCCGGTCGACGGCTCCGTTGTCACCGTGCCACCGGCGTTTACGAAGGACGCCGTGTTCGAGGCCGTCGAGAACGGGATCCGCCTGGTGGTGATCGTCACCGAGCGCATTCCCCGCGGCGACGTCGCCCAGATGGTCGAGCTGGCGGCCCTGCGCGGGGCGCGGATCATCGGCCCTAACTGCCTCGGCGTGATCGTCCCCGACGTCGTCAAGATGGGCGGCATCGGCGGCCCCGCCCGCAACGCCGCTCAGGCCTACACTCCCGGCCCCGTCGGTGTGATCTCCCGCTCCGGCGGTATGACCACCGAGATGTCCTCCACCCTCTCTGCCGCCGGCCTCGGGCAGTCCACCGCCGTGTCGATCGGCGGCGACGCGGTCATCGGCTCCACCTACGCCGAGCTGATGCCCCTGTTCGAGGCCGACGCGCAGACGCAGGGCATCGTCATCTACACCGAGCCCGGCGGGCGCATGGAGGCCGAGCTCGCGCGGTGGGTCACCGAGCACGACTCGCGGCTGCCCGTCGTCGCGTTCATGGCCGGACGCTTCATGGACGAGATGCCGGGCATGTCCTTCGGCCACGCCGGCACGATCGTCGAAGGCAAGGAGGACACCGCCTCGGAGAAGATCGCCCGCCTCGCCGCCGCCGGGATCACCGTGGCCGAGCGCATCGAGGAGATCCCGGGGCTGATCCGCGCGAAGATCGCCGAGCGCGCCGGTAGCGGTGCGAGCGCAGGGAGCCCCTCGTGAGGGCCGACGGCACCTTCATCGCCGTCGAGGTCGACGACGCAGCCGCCTCCGACGCAGCCCTCGCCCGCAAGCTCGCGGAGGCCTGCCCCGTGGACATCTTCGCCCAAGGCGACAGCGGGACGCTGGAGCTCGTCGCGGGCAACCTCGACGAGTGCGTCCTCTGCCGCCTCTGCCTCGACGCCGCGCCCGCCGGGGCTGTGAAGATCCTCAAGCTGTACGACGACGGCGCACTGCTCGCCTGACCGCGCGGTGCACTATCCTACGGAGAGAGCGGTATGAACGAAAACATCTCCCTCATCGTCATGTGCTTCTTCCTGGTCGCCTCGCTGGCCTTCTTGGCCGACCAGATCATCTCGTATCACTAGACGGCCGATAGGCTGCGCGAGGCGGCGTCCTCAGTCGCTCGTGTGCCGAGCACACTTCGCTCCTTGCGTCCTTGCCTCGCTTGCCTCTCGACCGTCTAGAGGCGCACTGAATAAGGCCGCCGCTCAGCGCTGACGGGCGCGCGGGGTGCGCTCACGTTCCTGTTGGCGCTCCACCACGTTCACGATCAGTCTAATGAACTGCTCCGGGCCCGACGCCTTGGCCTGGCCGTAGGTGAACGCCTCGATCCAGTCCGCCACCTTCGCTTCGCGCGCCATCGCGTTGAAGAACTCCCGGCGCATGTCCACTCGCATGCGCCCGTCGGCCGCCGGACCCTTCGTCACCTTGACGTCCGGCATCTCCAGGCGGAAGTGCTGCACGTCGCCGCGTCCCCGTAGTTCCACGCCCACCACCAGCTTGATCGGCTCCAGCGCAGGCACCTCGCGGATGAACCTGCGCACCGCAACCTCGATCAGCTCCTTGGCGTCATCTGCCATACAGCGCCTCCTGTCCGCCGCTCCCCTTCCGCATAGCCTACAGAAGACCGACTATCCGCCCGCCCTACAGCTTGTGGCGCTGCAACAGCTTGCGCCCGATCACCATCCGCTGGATCTCCGAGGTGCCCTCGCCGATCAGCAGCAGCGGCGCGTCGCGGTAGAGGCGCTCGATCTCGTACTCCTTGGAGTACCCGTAGCCGCCGTGGATGCGCAGGCACTCCTCCACGCAGAACCGCCCCGCCTCGGAGGCGAACAGCTTCGCCATGCCCGCCTCCAGGTCAGAGCGCTCGCCCGCGTCCTTCAGGCGCGCCGCGCGCAGCGTCAGCAGGCGCGCCGCGTCGACCTGCGTCGCCATGTCGGCGAGCTTGAACTGGATCGCCTGGTGCTCGGCGATCGGCCGGCCGAACGTCTTGCGCTCCTGCGAGTACCGCAGCGCGAGCTCGAGCGCCCGCTGCGCGATCCCCACCCCGCGCGCGGCCACGTTCACGCGGCCCACCTCCAGCGCGTCCATCATCTGCACGAAGCCCTTGTTCAGGCCAGCGGCCTCACCACCGAGCACGTTCTCCGCCGGACACCGGTACCCGTCGAACACGAGCTCCGTGGACTCCACGCCCTTGTAGCCCATCTTCTTGATCTTCGGCGGCACCGTCAGGCCGGCGTACTCGCCCGTGTTCTCGCCGGCGCCGGGCTCTTTCTCACAGATGAAGCAGGTCATCCCGCGGTGGCGCGGCTCGGCGTCCGGGTCGGTCTTCACGAGCGTGAACACCAGCGTCGAGAGCAGGCCGTTGGTGACCCACATCTTCTGGCCGTTGATCTCGTAGGAGCCGTCGTCCCCCCGCTTCGCGGACGTTTTGATCGCCTGCACGTCCGAGCCGAGCTCCGGCTCTGAGAGCGAGAACGCCGCCCTGATCTCGCCTGTCGCCATCCGCGGCAGGTAGCGCCGGCGCTGCTCCTCGCTGCCGAACTTCCCCAGCAGGTAGGAGCCGATGAAGTGGGTGTTGACGATCCCCGAGACGGAGATCCACCCGCGCGAGAGCTCCTCCACGATCATCGCGTACGTCGTCAGGTCGAGCCCCATCCCCCCGTACTCCTCCGGGATCGTCACCCCGAACAGACCCAACTCCTTCATCTGCTCCACGATCGGCTCGGGGAAGGAGTCCTCGTGGTCGTAGTGCTCGGCGTTGGGGATGATCTGCTCGTCCGCGAACTGGCGCACCATCTCGGTGATCGCCTTCTGCTCGTCGGTCTGCTCCGTGTACGGCGAGGGGGCTACGGCCATGTCTCGGGCGCTCCAGGTGTCGGGGGTCGGCGTGTACAGGGAGAATACCGGCGTGAACTTCGCCCGGGACGTACTCGACCGCCTGCCCTCGGGCCAGCGCGCGCTGGTGGAGCTCGCCCGCGACGGCGCTCGCCGCGAGTGGAGCTTCGGCGAGGTCTCCGACCACAGCGCTCGCCTCGCCGGCGCGCTCGCCCACCGCGGGGTGGGGCGCGGGGACGTGGTGATGACACTGATCGGCAACCGCCCCGAGTGGGTGCTGAGCATGTGCGCGTGCTTCCGTCTCGGCGCCGTGGTGCTGCCGTGCACCGAGCAGCTGCGCGCCAAGGACCTGCGCCTGCGCCTCGCCGTCGCGCAGCCGCGGGTCGTGGTCGCCGACGAGCGCAACCGAGCCGAGCTGGAGGCCGCGCTGGGGGGTGCTCCACAGGGAGGCCGCGACACCGAGGTGGTGCTCGTGCCCGACGCCTCCCTCTTCGAGGCCCCGCCCGCTCCCGCGGTGGAGCTCGCCCCCGAGGACCCCTGCCTGATCACGTTCACGAGCGGGACCGCCGGGGAGCCCAAGGCGGTGCTCCACGGCCAGCGCTACCTGCTCGGCCAGCGCCTGCAGGCCACCCACTGGCTGGGGGCACGCGCGAGAGAGCTCGTGTGGTGCACCGCCTCCTCGGGGTGGTCGAAGTCGGCGCGCAACGTCTTCACCGCCCCGTGGCTCTCCGGTGCCGCCGCGCTGTTGCACGACGCCCGCTTCGACCCGGCAGAGCGCCTGGAGGTGCTGGCGCGCGAGCGCGTGAACGTGCTCTGCCAGGCCCCCACCGAGTACCGCGTGATCGCCAAGCGCGCCACGCTCGCACCGCTGCCCGACCTGCGCGGGGCGGTCGCCGCCGGGGAGGCGCTCAACCCTGCGGTGCTGCACACGTGGCGTGAGGCTACTGGCCTTTACATCCGCGACGGGTACGGGCAGACCGAGACCGGGCAGCTCACGGGGGTGCCTCTGGACGAGGAGCCCCGCCCCGGGTCGATGGGCCGCGCGCTGCCCGGGGTGCGGCTCACCGTCGAGGACGGCGAGTTGGTCGCCGACCCCGCAAGCGTGCCCACGTTCTTCCTCGGCTACCTCGGCGAGGGTCCACCCGGAGGCCCGTGGCGCACCGGCGACCGCGTGCGCGAAGACGAGGAGGGCTACCTCTACTTCGAGGGGCGCACCGACGACGTGATCGTCTCCGCCGGGTACCGCATCGGGCCGTTCGAGGTCGAGTCCGCGCTCGTCGCGCACCCCGCCGTCGCCGAGGCCGCCGCCGTCGCCGCCCCCGACGAGGAGCGCGGCGCGGTGGTGCGCGCGGTGGTGGTGTTGCGCGACGGCTACACCCCCTCCCCCGCGCTGGCGCGCGAGCTGCAGGAGCACGTCAAGCGCGAGACCGCCCCCTACAAGTACCCCCGCGTCGTGGAGTTCGTCACCGATCTGCCCAAGACCGCGAGCGGGAAGGTCAAGCGCGCCCAGCTTCGGGGCTGACCTCGCTCCGCCCGCCGGGCTCGAAGTCGACCTTGTCGCACACCCCGCAGTCCGGGCACGCCCACTCGTCGGGGACCTCGCTCCAGGGGGTCCCCGCGGGGAAGCCCTCGCGGGGATGGCCGCGCTCCTCGTCGTAGACGTAGCCGCAGCCCGGGCAGCGGTAGCGGCTCACGGGGCCGCTCCCTGCCGTGCGAGCACGCGGGCGCGCTTGCGGGGGGCGATGTTCGCGCGAGCGACGTCCCCTCCGTAGTGCGCCAGCAGCCGCGGGTCCATCACCCTCCGCCACAGCGGGGGCACCGCCGCGAGCAGGATCATCCCCGCGTACCCCGTCGGCAGCTGCGGCGCCTCGTCCACGTGGCGCAGCGCCTGGTAGCGGCGGACCGGGTTGGCGTGGTGGTCGGAGTGGCGCTGCAGGTGGTACAGCAGCACGTTGGAGGCCACGCTGTTGCTGTTCCAGGAGTGCTCCGGCCGTGTGCGCTCGTAGCGCCCGTCCTCGCGCCGCCCGCGCAGCAGGCCGTAGTGCTCGAGGTAGTTGACGACCTCCAACAGCGAGAAGCCCCACACCGCCTGGAGCAGCAGGTAGGGCAGGACGACCGGGCCGAACACCGCCACGAGCGCCGCGCCGAGGGCCACAGTCATCGCCCACGCCCCGAGGATGTCGTTGCGCGGCGTCCACGGCGAGCGGCCCGCGCGGGCAAGCCGCGTGCGCTCCAGCCCCCACGCGGAGCGCAGGGAGCCCACCACGGTGCGCGGCAGGAAGGCCCAGAAGCTCTCCCCGAGGCGCGCGCTCGCGGGGTCCTCGGGAGTGGCCACGCGCACGTGGTGGCCGCGGTTGTGCTCGATGAAGAAGTGCCCGTACCCACTCTGCGCGAGGGCGACCCTGCTCAGCCAGCGCTCCACGCTGTCGCGCTTGTGCCCGAGCTCGTGGGCGGTGTTGATCGCGATCCCGCTGACCATCGCCACCGTCAACGCCAGCCCGACGGCGTCGAGCGTCGAGAGCGTGCCACTCGACCACAGCCAGCACGCGAACACGAGGCCGGCGTACTGGATCGGGATGAACAGGTACGTGCACCACCGGTAGTAGCGATCCTGTTCCAGCCACTTGAGCACGCTGTCCGGGGGGTTCGTGGCGTCCATCCCGATCAGCAGGTCCAGGAGCGGGAAGATCACGAACACCAGGAAGGGGCCGTAGAACCAGAAGGCCCCCACGCCCGTGAGCTGCACCAGCCCCCACGCCAAGAAGGGAAGCGTGGGGATGATCAGTCCGAGCAGCCACGCGTAGCGCTTGGGGTCGCGCCACGTCGCCGGGGTCAGAGCCTCCGCGGAGGCGGCGCCGTCCTCCAGGGCGGGGTCCCCGTGGAGGAACTCCCCATTCAGCGGCGCCGGTACAGCGGACATGCGGGTGTCTCCTCTGGATCGCTCAGGGCTGCGTGCCCTTGGATGGTCCGGTCAGTTTACGCGACCCGTGCCCCTCCCTCTGGCGTAGATGACTCTAAGGCAGGTCGCCGTGGGAGTGGTGGAGGTGTTTTGATGAGGGACCCCCCGAGGGGTCCCCAGCGGCGTTCGCAGCGCGAAACCGGGCGGCGCGCACAGACGCGGCGCCTGCCGCCGTCTTCCGTCCCCGGCCGAGCGTCCCATCCCAAGCGCGGCGTAGCCTGATCGCTCTACCATGCTAACCGTGAGCAGACAGGCCCACGTGACGCTCAGCGGCGACATCAGCGGCGAATACATCGTCGAGGATCGGCAGCCGGATGGGCGCCTCGTTCTCATGCCCGACACCTCCTGGGCGCCGATCCTCAAGCGCAGTGGCGCACGCGAGTTGACCGACGCAGAGTTTCAGGAGTTCGTCGCCGAGTACGGGCCCTTTCTGCCGCCTGACGGCGAGGGGTAATCGCTCATGTCGCGTGCGTTGCCTCCCGGGCACGTCCCCGTAGCATTCAGCGACCTGGCATTCAACGAGGATCTGAAGCGCGCCACCGCAACAGGTGCCGAGATCGCGCAGAGCACCCGCCGCCGCTACGAGCAAGAGGGAGCACAGGGGAATCAACTCCGTTATTGCGACGCCGAAGGCCAGGACGGCACGGCCCTCTCGCAGTGTCTGAAGATCTATCTTCCCGAGCCGGCAGGCCGATTCGGCATGGTCTTCAAAGCCGTCGAAGCCGAGCGCCGGCTGCGCCTCGATTTCCTCGCGTTTGGCGTGCGCCACCACCCGCGGGGATCGAACGCGCCGACCGTCTACCAGCTCGCCCATCGACGCCTGCACAGCTGACAGCAAGACGCATGGCCATCAAAGACCGCATCTACTCCACGGGATCAAGCTCCAACACCACCCCGGCGATGCGAAGCTCGTCGCCCGGCTGGAAGCCCTCGGCCTCGAGCGCACGCATCACTCCGAGGCGACGCAGGCGACCCTCTACGTGGGCGGCCGCCTCCTCGTTCTCGACGTCGAAGCGCGCCAGCAGCCGCTCGACCGGCCGGCCGCGCACGGCGAAGGCGCCGGGGCCCACGCGCTCGACGGTGATGCCCGTGCGGGGCGCGGGGCGGAAGACCATGTGCTCGGCCAGCTCCTCCTCGGGGCGCGGGGCGGCCCGCGCGGCGTACGGCTCCTCGGCCGGGGCGGCCGCGACGGACACTTGGCGCAACAGCTCACCCGCGAGCTCTGACAGGCCCGCGCCGGTGGCGGCGGAGGTCGCGATCACGGGGACCTCGGGGCCGAGGCGCTCAGACCACGCCGCCACCGCCTCCCGCGCGCGCTCGGGTGCGACGAGGTCGGCCTTGGCGAGCGCCAGCACCCGCGGCAGGCGCGCCAGACGGGGGTCGTGGGCGGCGAGCTCCTGCTCGATCGTGGCGTGGTTGGCCACGGCGTCCGCGCTCTCCTCCGCGGTGAGCTCGGGGGCGAGGTCGAGCACGTGTACCAGCAGGCGCGTGCGCTCCACGTGTGCGAGGAACTCGTGGCCGAGGCCCGCGCCCTCGGAGGCGCCCTCGATCAGGCCGGGGATGTCGGCCACCACCAGCTGGCGCTCGTCGGATTCGAGCACCCCCAGCACCGGCTCCAGCGTCGTGAACGGGTAGGCCGCCACCTTCGGCGCCGCGCGCGTGAGCCGCGCCAGCAGCGAGGACTTGCCGGCGTTCGGCAGGCCCACCAGGCCCACGTCGGCGAGCAGCCGCAGGCGCAGCTCCAACCACCCCGCCTCGCCCGGCAGCCCGCGCTCGGCGAAGTGCGGCGCCTGGCGGGTGGGGGTCGCGAAGCGCTTGTTGCCGCGCCCCCCCGCCCCGCCGCGCGCAAGCAGCACGCGCTGGCCGTGGCGCAGCAACTCCCAGCGGCGGCCCTCCAGGTCTCCGTCCGCTCCCACCCCCTCGGTGCCGGGCGGGACCCGCAACGCCAGCGGCTGCCCGTCCGCTCCGTGGCGCAGCGCCCCTTCGCCCTTGCCCCCGGGCGAGGCGCGGTAGTGGCTGCGACGCGTAAAGCTCTGCAGGTCGCGCAGCGAGTCGTCGCACACCAGCACCACGTCCCCTCCACGCGCACCGTCGCCCCCGTCCGGACCGCCGCGCGGCACGTGCGCTTCGCGGCGAAAGCTCGCGCAGCCGTCCCCACCGGCGCCTCCCTGCACGTGGATGCGCGCGCGGTCGTGAAGCACCTCCCCATCCTGACACGCGGGGCGCCCCGCCCGTGCCGGGCAGTCCCGCGTACCGGGCACGCACTCCCGCGCGGTCACGGCCCGCCGGCGCCGCGGACCGGCGGCCGGCACTCGGGCAGACGCCCGCCCTCTCGGGAGCGGCCCTACGCCTGCGCGTCGGGCGCCACACTCACCACGCGGCCGCGGCGGCCCGTGGTGAACTGCACGGTGCCCGCCGCGCGGGCGTACAGCGTGTCGTCCTTGCCGATGCCCACGCCGTCGCCGGGCTTGAAGCGGGTGCCGCGCTGGCGCACGATGATCTCCCCCCCGGTGACCGACTGGCCCGCGAAGGTCTTCACGCCCAGGCGTTTGGCGTTGGAGTCGCGGCCGTTGCGGCTGGAGCCGAGGCCCTTCTTATGCGCCATCCTCGCCCTCCTTCGCGGCCGCGGCCGGTTTCGCGGGTTTGCGCGCCCGCGCGGGTTTGGCGGCGCTCTCCGTCAGCGTCCCGGGCGAGCCCGCGGCCCCCGTCTCGGGGTGGCCCGCTGCCGCGGGCTCGTGGTGGCTCGCCGCCGCCGGTTTCGCGGCCTTGCCCGCCGCCGCTTTCACCGCGCCCAGCCCGATCTCCGTGACTTCGATCCGCGTCAGCTCCTGGCGGTGGCCGGTGCGCCGTTTGTAGCCCCGCTTGGGCTTGAACTTCACCACGCGCAGCTTCTCCCCGCGCTCGTGGGCGAGGATCTTCGCGGTGACGTGCACCTGCTCGAGGCCCTTGGCGTCGAAAACCGCCTCCTCGGAGCGGTACATCAGCGGCTGCAGCGCCACGCTCGCGCCCACCTCCTCGGGGAGGCGCTCGACCAGCAGGTACTGGCCGCGCTCGACGCGGTACTGCTTGCCGCCTGTCTTCACGATCGCGTACACGTTGTCTCGCCTTACTCCGAGCTCGTCTCTGCCTTGGCAGCCGAACGGCGCCGCCCGCCCCTGCGGCCTCGGCGCCGAGGTTTGGATTGTACGGCATCCTCCTCGCCGACCTCCTCGGGCCGCTCCGAGCGCTCGGACGCGCCGTTCGTCGAGGGCTCGCCCGTTGGACGCCCCACGAGGACCGGCTGAAGCTCGGCGGGGCTCAGCTGCGGCTCGACGTCCCGCGTCTGCTCCTGCGCCGGCTCCGGCACGGCGTCCGGCGGTTTGGGCCTGCCAGCCGAGCGCGGTTTACGCTGGCCGATCTTCGATCGGTCGCGGCGCCTCGCCGGCGGGGGGGATGAAAGCCCACCCACCCGGGGCGCCGGGCGCACCACCTCGCCGTGCTCGTCGAGCAGCAGCGCGCTCGCCGCGGTGCGCCCCACCTGCTCGATGCGCACCATCCGCTTCTCGCCCACGTGGGGGGAGGCGCCGGCGATCGAGATGATGTAGCCGTCGATCTTCGCCACCGCGTCGTCCACGTCGTACATGTGCGGCTCGACGATCTCCACCAGCACCTCGTCGCCGGCGTGGAACGGCAGCGCGCGCTCCTCCACCTCCTCGCGGGTCCCCTGGAAGGTGATCGCGAAGTGGTCCAGCACGAGTCCTTCGGAGCCCTCGAAGTGGAAGGAGCGGCCCGTGTCGTGCTCCAGCGCGTGCAGCACACGCGAGTGCTGGCCGGTGAACTGCGCCGTCACCCGCGGGTTGATCTGCACCAGGAACGCCTCCGCGTCCGGGCTCTCTGCGGCGATCTCCCGCAGGCGGCGCTCGAACGCTATCGCGATCGTCTCCTCCGAGCGGATCACCCCGTCCCCGTCGCACGTCGGGCAGGGGCGGCTCATGATCTCCCGCACCCCCTCGGTGACGTTCTGGCGGGTCATCTCCACCAGGCCGAGCTTGGAGATCTCCGCCGTGAACGTCTTCGTGCGGTCCTCGTCGAGGGACTTGCGCAGCGTCTTCATCACCGCGTCGCGGTTGCGCGCGCGCGCCATGTCGATGAAGTCGATCACGATGATCCCCCCGATGTCGCGCAGGCGCAGCTGGTCGACCACCGCCTCCGCCGCCTCGAGGTTCGTGCGCGTGATCGTCTCCTCCAGGCCCGCCGCGCGCCCGCGGCCGATGAAGCTGCCGGAGTTCACGTCGATCACCGTCAGCGCCTCGGCGTAGTCGATCATCAGGTAGCCGCCGCTCGGGAGGTCCACGCGGCGGGACATCACCCCCGCGATCGCCTGCTCGACCCCGTAGACCTCGAACAGCGGGCGCTCCTGGAGCCACAGCTCCACCCGCTCCACGAGCTCCGGCGCGGTGCGCGTGAAGAACGAGACCAGCCGGCGGTACTGCTGCTCGTCGTCCACGACGGCGCGCTCGAAGTGTTCGGAGAAGATGTCCCGCACGACCCGCACCGAGAGGTCGGCCTCCTGGAAGACCATCTCCGGCGCCGCTGTGTCCTCGACGCGCTTGACCAGCACCTCGTGGAGCTTGTGCAGGTAGAGCAGCTCCCGCTCGAAGTCCTCGCGCTTGGCCCCGTGCGCCGCGGTGCGCACGATCGCCCCGCCGCCGCCGAGGTCGAGTTTCGCGGTCTGCTTGCGCAGGCGCTCGCGCTCGCGGTCCTCCAGGCGCCGCGAGACGCCCACGCCCTCGCCTGTCGGCTGGTAGACCATGTAGCGGCCCGCGATCGCCAGCTCCATCGAGAGGCGCGCGCCCTTCGTCTTCAGGGGGTCCTTGATGACCTGCACCACCACCTCCTGGCCGGGCTTCAGGAGCTCTGAGATCTTGCGCCCGGAGCCGCGACCGCGCCGCGAGACCTCGACGCCCGGGAGCACGATCTCGTCGACGTGCAGGAAGCCGTTCTTCTCGAGGCCGATGTCCACGAACGCCGCCTCCAGGCCCGGCAGCACGTTGTCGACCTTGCCCTTGTAGATGTTGCCGACGATCGAGCGAGCGCCGCGGCGCTCGAGGTAGAGCTCAGCGATGCGGTAGCCGGCGCCCGGCGGGGCGCTCCCGCGCCTGCGCTGGCCGCCGGAGGGTGTGCCTGCGGCGGCCGGCTTGCCGGTCGCCTCCATGAGCGCCACGCGCGTCTCCGCGCGGTCGACGCTGACAAGTACTTGCTTTTTCACTGTGGTCCAATCTTTCGGTATCGGTTTGGGCCGAGCCCCAGCGAAGGTCTCCCGGTGCGGGAGCCCTGAGAACGTGTTTTGAAGCAGGCGGTGCGTCCGGGGCGGTCCTGGACCAAGCTGGGCGACGCGGGACGGTGAAGCCCGTGCTGGTAGCACGGGCAAGCCGGCGCGTGGCGATCCAGCGCCGCGTACCAGGGGCGCATCCGGGCGTGCCGATCGGTTCAAAACACGTTCTATAGGCTTGTGGTCTGGGGTTCTCGGTGAGCATTGTCTGTTCGGCTAGGGCCGCAACACGCGGCCCTTCAAAGCCTCGGTGGCGCGCGCCTGAACGTAGATCGACTGCAGCAGGCCCACGGCCAGCAGCGTTGCGATCACCGACGAGCCGCCATAGCTTATGAGCGGCAGTGTGACGCCGGTGACGGGCATGATGTCTACGGCCACGCCCACGTTGACGAACACCTGAAACATAAGCATAGCCACCACGCCCCCGGCAACCAGCGCCCCGAACAGATCCTTGGCCATCGTCAGGATCCGCAGCGTGCGCCAGATCAGCAGCGCGTACAGCGAGAGCACGACCGCCGCGCCGACGAAGCCGTAGCGCTCGCCGACCGCCGCGAAGATGAAGTCGGTGCTGTCCTCGGGCACGAATTCGCCCTTGATCTGGGTGCTGTTCGCGCCGCTGCCCGTGCGCTGCCCCGAGCCGATCGCGATCTTCGACTGCAGCTGCTGGTAGCCTTCGCCCTGCGGGTTGGTGGAGGGGTTCACGAAGGCCGTCAGGCGTTCGACCTGGTGGCTGGTCAGCACCTGCACCCCCGCCGCCGGGGCGAGCACCAGCACGAGCACGATCGCCGTCGCTCCCAGCGCCAGCAGCCCCGCCACGTGGCCCCACGGGACCCCCGCGACGAACAGCAGCGTCAGCGCGATCGCGATGTAGACGAGGCCCGAGCCGAGGTCGGGCTGGGCGATCACGAACATCGCGGGCACCAGTGCCGCGAGCATCACCCGCGCCGTGGTCTGGTGTTCGTGCAGGCTGGCGCGAGCGGTCCACGACAAGCGCTGAGAGCGCGAGGATCAGCAGCACCTTGCCGAGCTCGGAGGCCTGGAAGGAGAACAGCGGGAAGCTGATCTCCCGCACCGACCCCTGAGTCGAGTGCCCGGCGCCCAGCACCGCCAGGATGCTCAGGATCAGCGCCGTGTAAATCGCGACTTTCCAGTGGCGCAGGCGCGCGTAGTCGATCCGCGCCAGCGCCACCATCGCCGCCAGGCCGATCGCGAGGTAGACCGCCTGACGCTCGGAGTAGTAGTGCGGCTGGCCGCGCACCGCTTCGGAGGTGACCCACCCGAGGACGACCACCGAGCAGATCCCCAGGCCGAGCACCGTCAGCGTCAGCAGCGGGTCCAGCATCAGCCGCGGGCCCCGGCGAGGCTCCTGCGGACCGCCCTGCGCGCGGCGGTCGGCTTCGGGCGCGGTGATCGGGCTCAGCGGGGCGGGCACAGGTGGCTCAGCATCGCGGGTTCAGCGGCGTCGTGCACCGGCTCGGGTGCTTCGCAGCGGCGATGGACGGGGCCAGCGGCGCCATCAGTGATCCGGGTTCGATCCGCTCATCAGCTTCAGCGGTTGGTCGAACCACTTCGAGGCGATCAGCCGCGCCACCGGGGCGGCCGCCTGGTCGCCGAAGCCGCCCTGTTCGACGGTCACCGCGATCACGATCGGCCGGCTGGCGTCCGGCAGGACGCACATGTACCACGCCTGTTCGACGTAGGGCGGGCGTTCGGCCGTGCCGGTCTTGCCGTAGACGGGGTACTTGGCCTGGTTCCAGCCCGACCACACGTCCGCGGAGGTACCCCCCGACTCGGAGGTCGCGTCGTGGATGCCTTCCATCACGAGGTCGAGGTTGGAGGCGTCGAGCTTCACCCTGCGCCGTGGGGGGAATTTCAGCGTCTGCACGATCCCCCCGCCGGGGCTTTCGATCGCCCTCCCCAGGTGCGGCGTCGGGACCCACCCTTCGCCGCCGTTCATGAACGCGTTGGCGAGCGTCGAGTAGGCGACCGCCATCTGCAGCGGGTCGGTCTGCAGGTCGCCCTGGCCGACCGCGAGGTCCATGTTGTGTCCGACGCTCCACGGCGCCCCGGGTTCGGCGACGATGCCGCACGGGTGGCCGTGGTGGGCGCGCTGGCACTTGTATTCGAGCGCGTTGCGTTCTTCCAACCACTTCGGGCTCGGCACCGTGCCTTCGGCCTCGTTGGGGAGGTCGATCCCCGTCGGGCGCCCGATCCCCAGCTTGTGAGCCATGTTCTGGATCACCGGGCCGTGGCTGTTGTCCATCTCGCCGACCGTGAAGAAGTAGGTGTCCGAGGAGACCTTGAGCGCGTTGACGAGGTCCGCCGCGCCGTATTCGGCATCGCCGGCGTTGCAGAATTTGACGGTCGAGACGTAGATGCACGTCCCGGCGCCGAGGCCGGCGTAGGGGTCGAGGACGCCCGCTTCGAGGCTCCCGATCGCGGTGATCGGCTTGAACGTCGAGCCGGTCGGGTAGGCGCCTTCGGTCGCGCGGTCGAGCAGCGGAGCCGGTTCGGGTTCGCCGCTCTTCGCGCCCACCCCGCGCTGCTCGACTTCGTCCAGTTCTCGCGGCGAGAGCGCTCTGGTGAAGCTGTTGGGGTCGTAGCTCGGGTAGGACCCCGTTGCGAGGATCGCCCCGCTGCGCGGTTCCATCGCCAGGAACGCGCCCCCGTTGCCCGGGTGCCCGAGCGCGTGAGCCAGTTCCATGCCCTTGCGCAGCGCGACTTCGCCCTCCTGCTGCAGGGGCAGGTCGAGCGTCAGCCGCAGCGTGTAGCCGGCGCGCGGCTTGATCTCGGACAGGTTCGTCTGCTGCACGCGGTTTTCGGAGTTGATCTCCACCGGCTGCTCGCCGGGGCTGCCCCGCAGGTAGCGGTCGTACTGGTACTCGAGGCCCTGCTGGCCGACGATCGTCCCGGGCTTGACGCCCTTGAAGTGCGGGTGCAGGGGGTTCCCCGGCTTCTCCTCTTCTTCGGTGACCTGGCTGACGTAGCCGAACACCTGCGCGGCCATGTCTTTGTAGGGGTATTCGCGCACCGAGACCTGTTCCTGGGTGACGCCCGGGTAGTCGTTCTGGCGCTCCCCCAGCACCGTCAGCGCGCCGCGGCCGGCGTTGGTCTTGATCGTCACGGGGGCGTAGGGCACTTCTTTTTCGCCCTTCTGCTGGATTTCCACGATCGTCCGGGGACGCATTTCGAGCAGCCTGCCCAGCCGCCGGTACAGCGCCCGGCGGCGTCGGCCCGCCGGGGGCAGCTCCCAGGGGACGATCTGCACGGCGTTGGTGCGTTTGCTGGTGACCAGCACGTCGCCTTCGCGGCCGACGATCTGCCCGCGCGGGGCGGCGATCGGGAGGTAGCGCAGCGTGTTCTTCGCGGCCTGCTGGACGTACTGTTCGCCGCTCAGGATCTGCAGGTACCAGAGGCGGAAGAAGATGATCCCGAACATCACCAACGCCACCCCGCCCAGCACCGCCACCCGCAGGCCCAGCTGCGAGGAGCCCGGCGGCGACCGATCGGAGATCGGCCAGCGTGGCTCGGGGGTGCGGACCCGTTCGAGCGGGGGACTCATGCTCTAGACAAGGGGCTCAAACCCCCGGTGGTGTAGGCGCGCCGGCGCCGGCGCCGCGGGTCGTCGGGGAGGGTCGGCAGCAGCCAGCGGCGCACCAGGATCCACACCGGCAGCGCCACCACCGTGTCGAGCGCCACTCCCACCACGATCTGGCGCAGCAGCTGGAAGCTCACCGGCGCGTCCACCCCGAGCATGAACTCCATCACCGAGTACCCCACCGCCGAGACCGCAGCGGCGGCCGCTCCGACCAGCAGCGGGGTCAACGCCGCCTGCGGGTCGCGCAGCTCGCGCAGGCGGCCCGCCCCGTAGCCGATCACCGTGAAGATCAGCGAGGTCAGGCCGAGGGTCTGGACCAGCGTGAGGTCCACCAGCAGGCCGATCGCAAAGCCCGTCAGCGCGCCAGTCAGCGCACCGGACTGCAGACCCACGAAGGCCACCACCAGCGGAGTCAGGTCGATCGCCACCCCCAGGATCGGCAGCTCCGAGACGACCCCCGTCTGGAGGAACACGACCACCACCGCGAGCGCCGCCACACGCGCGAAGAGGGCGCCGGAGGGAGTGCCCGCGCCCATCAGCCACCGCTCCCAGTCGAGGCCAGCTGGCCTTCCACAGACCCGCCCGCAGATTCCGAGGACTGGCCCGGGGGCAGCGCCGCCGCCACGCTGCTCGCCTGCGCCGGCGCCGAGCCCTGCGTGTCGGTCAGCACCTGCACCGTTTCAAGGCCGTGGAGGTTTGCCAGCGGGCTCACTTCCACCGTCTTGTACGGCGCTTCTTCGCCCACCACGCTCACCCGCCCGATCGCGAGGCCCCGCGGGAACAGCGAGTCGCCGCGGCTCGAGATCGTGCCCGAGGTGACGACGTACTCGCCCACGCTCACCGAAGTGTTAGCCGGGAGGTACTCCATCAGCAGCGTGTTCGGTTCTCCGACCTTCGGGTAGACCATCCCGGGCGCGCCGGTGCTGCTGATCAACGCCGAGACCGCCACCGAGCTGTCGGTGATGAGACTCACCTGCGCGCTGTCGGATGCCGCCAGCGTGACCTTGCCCACGAGTCCTTCCCCGTCGATCACCGGGTCGTTGACCTGCACCCCCGCGGAGGTCCCTTTGTCGATGTCCACGGTCGTGTACCACAGGTTCGGGGACTGCGCGAACACCGACGCCGCCACCGGGCGGTAGTCGGAGAGGTGCAGGCCGCCGTCGAGGTGGTAGAGCTGCAGCAGGTGGTGGTAGCCGCGTTCGTCGTCTTCGCGTGCGATCAGCTCCGCGCGCAGCTCGAGCGTTCTGCCTGCGCAGCCGATCGCGTTCGTCTTTGGCGTGCAGCGCGTCCCCGAACCACCCGAACAGGTTGCGCACCGGCTTCAGCGCCGCGTTGGCGCCCTCCTGGATCGGCGAGACCACCGTCAGGAAGCCGCGCTGCACGGCGTGCAGGCGCCCGTTCGGGGACTCCCCGAAGTAGGCGGTCAGCAGTATCAGGGAAAGCGCCACGAGGACGACGAGCACCGCTCGCCGCCGCCGGGCCGTCTTGTCGTACACGGGCGGAAACCTTCCAGAGCTTTGTCAAAGCGTACGCACCCCGCCCGTCCCACGTTCCACCGCCTCGCAACCAAGCTAACGCCGTAGCCGGTGGACGAGGTGGTTGGTCCGTGGATGGGATGCGACGCACGCGAGCGCAGGCGTGCCGGTGGCACGTCGAGCATCGTGGGTGGCGCAGACCGCCGCGGAACGGCCGCCTCGTTCACCGGCGCCGCCGGTGGCGCGAGTTGCGGTTAGAGCGGTGGATCGCCTCGAACTCCTCGAGCGAGCGCCCCGAGCCCACCGCCACGCACGTCAGCGGCGACTCCGCCAGGTGCGCCGGCATCTGGGTCTCCTCGCGCAGGCGCTCGTCGAGGCCCTGCAGCAGCGAGCCGCCGCCCGCGAGCATGATCCCCCGGTCCATGATGTCGGAGGCCAGCTCCGGCGGAGTGCGGTCGAGCGTCTCCTTGACCGCATCGACGATCTGCACCACCGGTTCCTCGAGCGCTTGGCGGATCTCCTCGCTCGTGAGCACCACCGTCTTCGGCAGTCCCGAGACCATGTCGCGCCCGCGAATCTCCGCCTGCAGCTCCTCGGGCATCGCGCACGCCGAGCCGATCTCGAGCTTCAGCTCCTCGGCGGTCTGCTGGCCGATCAGCAGCTTGTACTCCTTCTTGGCGTAGTTGATGATCGCCTCGTCCATCTCGTCGCCGCCCACGCGGATCGACTGCGAGACCACGATGCCCCCCAGCGAGATCACCGCCACCTCGGACGTCCCCCCGCCGATGTCCACCACCATCGAGCCCGTCGGCTCCCCCACCGGCAGGCCCGCGCCGATTGCCGCCGCCATCGGCTCCTCGATCAGGTACGCCGTGCGCGCCCCCGCCGACAGGCACGCCTCCTCGACCGCGCGCTTCTCCACGCCGGTCACCCCCGAGGGCACGCACACCACCACGCGCGGGTGCGCGAAGCGGCTCTGGTGCACCTTCTGGATGAAGTGGCGCAGCATCTCCTCGGTCACGTCGAAGTCCGCGATCACCCCGTCCTTCAGCGGGCGGATCGCCTGGATCGTGCCCGGCGTGCGGCCCAGCATCCGCTTCGCCTCGATCCCCACCGCGTGCACCTCGCCCGTGCGCGAGTCGATCGCCACGACGCTCGGCTCAGAGAGCACGATCCCCCGCCCTCTCACGTACACGAGCGTGTTCGCCGTGCCCAAATCGACCGCCATGTCACGGCCGCCGAACCCCGTCAGGTAGCTGAAGATGCCCATGTATCGATCAAGAGAGCCCGGCCCGGCAGAGCGGCGGCGCGTCCGCACGCAGTCTAGCGGACAACCCTCGTCGCCCGGTACGCCTGCCAGCTTATTTGCAGGGGAAATCCCTCTCGGGAGGGGGGCCAAGCCTCTAGGGAGGGGGGCCAAGCCCCCCTCCCAGCCTCCCCCCTGTGGGAGGGGGGCGGCCCCCTCCCACGCCCTCCCCCCATCCTCGTGTCACGAGCCAGCTCTCACATCGAGCAGCTGCGGGCATAGGTCGAGCAGCGTCGCCACCGGGAGCCCCACCACGTTCTCGTAGTCGCCTCGGACCTCCCGCACGAGCGCCGCCCCCGCTCCCTGGATCGCGTAGCCGCCCGCTCGTTCGCGCCACTCGCCGGTGGCCACGTACCAATCGATCAACCCCCCGTCCAGCGCGCGGAAGGCGACCTCCGTGGCGGCCAGCGCCGTGCGCTCCTCACCTTCGTTCAAAAGGGCCACGCCGCTGAGCACCTTGTGCGTGGCGCCGCTAAGCGCGCGCAGCGTAGCCCGCGCCTGAAGCTCGTCCGCCGGCTTGCCAAAGACCGCCCCGTCCAGTGCCACCACCGTGTCCACTCCCAGCACCGCCAAGCCCGCCGCCTGGGTGCCCGCCGCCTGCGCATGCACCGCGCGCGCCTTGGCCAGTGCATTCTGGACCGCCACCTGCGCCGGGTCCCCCTCCTCGATCTCCGCCACCCCCGACGGGCGCACCGCGAAGGCAACGCCCAGCCGCGCGAGGATCGCCCGCCGCTGAGGCGAGGCCGAAGCAAGGATCAGCGAAGGACGCAACTCAGCATGCAGGTGCCCACGAAAGCGGGGGCACTCCGTCCAACTCCGGATTCGCGCGACGGACATAAAGCAAATCGGGCTCGGTCACGATGGGCTGCCGAAAACCGTATCGTGCGAACAACTCTTGACTCGGCGTATTTGCCCGCTCGATCACCGCTTGCACGATCGGCATCGCGCCCTCGTGGTCTTCGATGTGGCGCAGAGCCTCGATCAGCACAAAGTCGCTCACAGGTGTCCCGTCTGGGCACGTAAAGCCGCCCCGATACCGATCGCTCAGCGTGATCACGTCGATGTAGGCGGCATCCTGGTACTCGGGGCCGTCGAGTAGGGGATGCTCCATCTTGGGGCCGTACTTCCACAAGATCACGCAGAGACCCACCAGAGTGCGTGCCGGAAGCTCCCACGTAACGCGAAGCGTCACGCTTGGATGCTGCGCGCGGGCGTGATGGTATGCCACGATCCTCTCGACCGTCTCTTCATACGAGTGGCGCTTGTCCCCGCATGAGAAAGCGTCGAGGTCAGCACACCCCGCGGTGTCCTCGGACGATGTTTGTAGCTCGCCCTCGATGATCGGCATCGGGCGCTACAGCCTACTGCGGCGGGCCAGTGCCCCCGTGGAACCGCAAAAGCTGCTGCGCCTCCTCATCGGTGACCTTTATTACCACCGGACCTCGCGCAAAGCTAACGGCCTCCCGCGTAACTTCGTCTGAGCGGAGTACCGTGTCTTCGGTTGCTGGCTCGTTTTTTTCGCCGCCAAGAGGTTCGTCGGCAATCAGCCCGGAGAACGCCCGGTTCGATTCCGCGCCTCGTTTGTGTCCGTGATCGAGCAATTCGTCGATCACGAACTGCGGTAGTTCGCGATCGTCGATCGCGAGCCCGTACACGGTTCTGTCCATCGTTGCCATCTTGATCCCCTATCGAGATAGTAGACGCATCGTCGGGCCAGACAGGAAGTCGAACGCGTCGCTGATCCACGTAGACATTTGATCGAGCGGGATCGGGGCGGTCGTCGCCACCCGCATCATCTGGAAGTCGATGTAGATCAGACTGTTGTCGTTGATGTCGGGCTCAACGGCCAAGTTGTCTTCGCCCTGCTGGGGCTCAACGAGGCGGCGGAACCGCACGCCTCCCGCGAAGTAGTCGGGACCAAGCTCTGCCGCCTGCTCCGTATCGTGCAGTAGTTGCTCAGCAGCGAACTTCTTCGCGTCCTCGTCGGGAGCATCGACCGACGCAACGATTTTGATCGCGCAATGCAGGAACGCCTCGACCTTAAGTCGCTCGGCGGCGATCTTGAAAATCTTCGCAGCCTTCTCCGCGGCCATCGGACCCGTAAGCACGTCAGGGCCATCCATCTTCGCCTCGATCTGGAAAGCCGCCGGACGAAGCTCCACCTGGTCCTCGGGGCCGTTCTGGAACTGGGCACCGCGACCGTTCGTCGTGAACCCAAACGCTTGGTAGGGATAGTGCCGGATGACCTCAGCGAAGATGCGCTGAAGCTCATCCTTGTCAAAGGGTGCCGGAGGCATCTGCCGCGGCTGTGGCACGAGCGAGGCCGTGAGCGATCTGTAGCGTGGTTCCACTGGACTGGATCCTGAAATCCCCTGGGAACAGGACATCGTACCGGTGTTGCCCCGAGCGGGCAAACACGATGCCTCGCTATCAGTCATCGACGGCCTACACACATCTTTGAGCGCAAGCGCTGGCATGCACAGCCGCAAACTGGCCAGCCAGCCAAACTGATGCACTACCGGGAGCTGGCTCCAACAACGAGATGGGGGGAGGGCGTGGGAGGGGGTCGCCCCCCTCCACAGGGGGGAGGGCGAGGGGAGGGGGCCTGGCCCCCTCCCCTCAAAGACCAGGAAAGAAGAGAGCGCTCTCGCGAGCAGCGGACTCCGGCGAATCCGACCCATGGACCATGTTCTGACCCGTCTCGGTGGCAAAATCCCCGCGGATCGAACCAGGCGCGGCCTCCAGCGGGTTGGTGGCCCCGATCACCTGCCGCGCGGCCTTCACGGCATCGACACCCTCGAGGACCATCGCCACCAGCGGACCCGAGGTGATGAACTCCACAAGCTCCCCAAAGAAAGGCCGCTCCGCGTGCTCGGCGTAGTGCCGCTCGGCCAGCTCCCGCCCCATGGTCATCTGGCGCAGCGCCACGAGGCGCAGCCCCTTGCGCTCGAAGCGAGCGATGATCTCCCCCGTCAGCGAGCGGGCGAAGGCGTCCGGCTTGACAAGGATCAGCGTACGGTCCATGGGTTCCTTTGCGGTCGAGGTCGTTTGAGTTCGTCGGCGCGGCCAGCCTGCGGTCGGAGAGGTTAGTTGACCTCCATCGGTGAGGCCGGTTCAGCTGTCGGGGAGGTTGGTGACCTCCCCGGTGGGCCGGTGCGGCCGGCCTGCGGTCAGCAGGTTAGATGAGCTCTTCGGTGCGTCCGGTGCTCGGGAGCGGACGCCCAATCGCTGCTCGGCCGGCCCCGGAGCCCGGGGGCCGAGACGCCGGCTCGGGCGACGCCCCCGCGGTGCGGCCGTCCTCGACCGCAGCGCTCACGGTCAGCTCCTCGCTGTCCACCGGCGTCTCCGCCCTGTTGCTGCGCCGACCACTCGGCGATCGGCTGGCGCGCCGTCGCGGAGTCGCCTCCGGGGGCACGTCCGTCTCGCAGTACGGGCAGATCGTCCACGCTCTGTCCAGCGGCTTGGAGCAGCTCACGCACCGCTCCTTGAGCTTGCGCAGACAGCTCGGACAGCGGACGAAGTCCCGCTCGACCGGATAGTCGCAGTGCGGACACAGGCCGTGGTCGAGCTCGCGCAGCCGCGCTTCGGCCGCCTGCACCTCCAGCTCGCGCTCCTGCACGTCTTCCAGGTACTCCGGCGGGCGCAGGATGATGTACACGACGGTGCCGACGAACGGGATCAGCGACGTCCCCACCGCGCAGCCGATCAGCATCGGGTCCACGATCCGCCGCCGCGCGTCCGCGTAGGTCCAGTAGATCAGCGACGCGTACAGCACCGCCCCGCACACGATCAGCAGGTCCACGGCCATGCTGAAAGCGTGGCTTTCGATTCCGAAGTACGCAAGCGGCGGCATCGGCTGCCTCACGGGGCGCCCGGCAGTCTCATTTGGGAGCCGAGTTTAGACGCTCCCAAGGAAGAAGTCGCCTTTTTGCACGGCAAATGCCACGCGGCTCACAGGAACAGCCGGCCGAACCCGTACCCCGCCGCGAAGAAGACGAGGATCACGAGCGCCACGATCAGCGCCACCGCGCCGACCATCGCCACCACCGACGGGCCGTCGTCGTTCACGCCTGCCCTCCCGCGGCGTCCTCCCCGGCGTCGTCCCGCTCGGCGAGCGCCGCCAGCAGGTCGCCCACCAGGTAGATCGAGCCAGTCGCCAGGACCGCCACCCCCGGCTGCGTGCGCGCCCACTCCTGCGCCAGCTCCAGCGCGCGCCGCGGGTTGGGCTCGCACTCGGTCGCCTCGAAGCCCTGCTGGCGCGCCAGCGACTGCAACGCCGCCGGCGAGAGCGCGCGGCTGCTCGGGGGGGCGGTGAACCACGCTCGCCTGGACAGCGGCAGCAGCGCCGCGAGCATGGACGCCGCGTCCTTGTCCTCGAGGACGCCCATGACCAACACCAGGGGTCGGGTATATGGGGTGCGGATCGAATGCTCCGCCGGCCCTGTACATGGGGTCCCAATCGAATGCTCCCCCGGCCCTCTATATAGGGTCTCAGTCGAATGCTCTGCCGACCCTATACATAGGGTCGATGACGAACCACCGCCCGCCTCCTCCGCCGGTCGGTCCTCCAAGCCTTTGAGGATCTCCCCCAGCGACTCCACCAACGCCCGCGCCGCATCGGGGTTGTGCGCCCCGTCGAGCACCGTCAGAGGGTCCTCCGCCACCACCTGGACACGTCCCCGCACCACGGTCTCCCGCGCCGCCACCCCCACCACTTCCTCGTCCAACGCGATCCCGACACTGGCCAGGAAAGCCTCGGCGGCCACCCGCGCGAGGGCGAAGTTGCGCCGTTGGAAGGCCACCAGCGGCGCCGCGGCAACCTCCTCGGCGGAGACCTGCACAATGCGCGCCCCCCGCTCCGCCGCCGTCGTGCGGGCAAGGGCGAGCGCGTCGGGGTCGAGGTCCGCGCCGAGCGCGAGCGTCTTCCCAGGGCGCAGCACCGCCAGCTTCTCCGCCGCGATGTCCCGCACGGTCGGCCCCAGCCAGCGGGTGTGCTCGAGGCCTACGGAGGTGAGCACCGTCACCGCCGACTCCACCACCGCGGTCGCGTCGTAGCGGCCTCCGAGACCGGCCTCCACGACCGCCACCTCGACCCCCTCCTCGGCCAGCGCCCAGAAGCCCGCAGCGGTCAGCAGGCTCGAACTGGGTGACGTGGTCGTCAACGGCGAGCGTGCGGTTCACGCGCTCCGCCGCCCACGCCGCGCGCGCGACCGCGGCCGTGAAGGCCGGACCGGCGAGATCGCGCTCGCCCACCTGCACCCGTTCGGCGTAGGCCACCAGGTGCGGTGAGAGGTATGCGCCGGTGCGCAGCCCATGGCGCTCGAGGATCGCCGCGATCATCCGCGTGGTCGAGGTCTTCCCGTTGGTGCCCACCACGTGCACGGTGTGAAAGCGCCGCTGGGGAGACCCAAGCGCGGTCATCATCCGCCGCATCCGGTCGAGGCCGAAGCGCATCCCGAACAGCTCCAGCGAGCGCAGGTGACGCTCCGCGCGCTCGCCGCTCCAAAGCTCGCTCACAGCGCCGCCAGTTCGGCCTGCAGGCGCGCGAGCTTGGCCCGCTCGCCCTCGACGACCTCCGCGGGCGCGCGCTCCACAAAGCTCGCGTTGGCCAGCTTCGCCTGCACGCGGGCGAGCTCGCCGCCGAGCTTCTCCCGCGCCGCCGCCCGGCGCCGCCCGGCCGCCGCGAGATCGAGACCATCGTCTGAGAGCACCTCGACGGTGCCGCACGGCACCGAGATCGACGCCACCGGCTCGGCCACGCCGGACTCTCCGGACTCCTCGGACTCCGAGAGGTCGAGGTGCGCCAGACCGGCGAGGATCGCCGCGGTGGACTCGTACCCCTTGGCGCAAACGCGGGCGGGCACGACCAACCCGGGCGGCGCGTTCACGGAGTCCCGCCAGCCCCGCACGAGCGTGACCGCCTCGACGACGCGCTCCATCTCGATCTCCACCTCGGGGTCGATCAGCCTCTCGTCCGCGGTCGGGTAGCGGGAGCCCGCGAGCAGCGTTCCCGAGCCGTCGAGGTAGGACCACAGCTCCTCGGTCACGAACGGGATCACCGGATGAGCGAGCGCGACCGTCTCGCGCAACACGTGCAGCAGCGTCGCGGCGAGCGCCTCGCGGTCCTCACTGCTCTGCGGGAGCGGGCCCTCCCCGCTGTCCACCGCGCCCGCGAGAGCACCTCCCGTGGGCGCCGGAACGTCCCCACCTGCGGGCGACGTCCCCCCCGCAGCGGGCGCCCTCGCGCCGCCCGCCAGCCGCGGCTTGACGATCTCCAGGTACCAGTCGCACAGCTCCCCGTAGACGAAGTCGTACAACCCGAGTGCCGCGTGGGAGAAGTCGTAGTCCGCGATGCGCGCCGCCGTGTCGGCCTTGACCTGCTGCAGGCGCGAGAGGATCCAGCGGTCCTCGAGGGGTGCGGAGGTGCCTCCCACCAGCCCCGGGTCCCAACCGCGGGCCACGACCGCCTCCAGGTCGATCGGGCGGGTGGGGTCCCGATCCATGCCCGCGATGCGCAACAGCGCGAAGCGCGCGGCGTTGAACAGCTTGTTCGCGAGCGCCTGCCCCTGGCGCACCTTCTCCGCGGAGTAGCGCACGTCCTGTGAGGAGGACATCGCCAGCAGCCCGAAGCGCACCGCGTCCGCCCCGTGGCGGGCGATCTCGTCGAGCGGGTCGATGCCGGTGCCCAGCGACTTCGACATGCGCCGTCCGTCGGGGGCCTGGATCACCGAGTGGATGTACACCTCCGAGAAGGGGACCTCCCCGGTGAAGCGCAGGCCCATCATGATCATCCGCGCCACCCACAGGAACAGGATGTCCCGCGCGGTGGAGAGCACGTCGGTGGGGTAGAAGGCGCGCAGGGGCGCACTCTCCTCGGGCCACCCGAGCGTGGCAAAGGGCCACAGCGCCGAGGAGAACCACGTGTCCAGCACGTCCTCCTCCTGGCGCGGCGGGCCGCCGCAGGACTCGCAGCGCTCCGGCGCGCTCGCCGCGACGTGGACGTGCCCGCAGAGCTCGCAGTAGTACACCGGCAGCCGGTGGCCCCACCACAGCTGGCGGGAGAGGCACCACGGGCGGATCGACTCCATCCAGTCCAGGTACACGCGGCGGTGGTTCTCGGGCACGATCCGCACACGGCCGTCACGCACCGCCTCGATCGCGGGAGCCGCGAGCTCGTCCATGCGCATGAACCACTGCAGCGAGATCAGCGGCTCGATGCGCTCGCCGGAGCGGTGCGAGTAGGGGACCTCGTGCTCGTAGGGCTCCTCGGCCACGATGCGGCCTTCGGCCCGCAGCGCCTCGACCACCGCGGCGCGCGCTTCCATCACAGTGAGCCCCGCGAAGCGCTCCCCCGCCTCAGAGGTCATGCGCCCGTCCTCGCCGATCACCGAGACCTGGTCGAGTTCGTGGCGCTGGCCGATCTCGAAGTCGGCGGGGTCGTGCGCGGGGGTGACCTTCAGCTGGCCGGTGCCGAAGTCCCGCTTGACGTACTCGTCGGCGACGATCGGCAGGTGGCGCCCAACCAGCGGCAGGACCGCCGTGCGCCCGACCAGCTCGCGGTAGCGCTCGTCCTCGGGGTGGACCGCCACCGCGGTGTCACCGAGCATCGTCTCGGGGCGTACCGTGGCGATCGTCACGGAGCCCCCACCGTCCACGTCGTAGCGGATCGAGTACAGCGTGTCGGTCTCGCGGCGCTCCTCCACCTCCAGGTCGGAGATCGCCGAGCGGGAACCGGGGTCCCAGTTGACGATGTAGCGGTCGCGGTAGACGAGGCCCTGCTCGTAGAGCGCCACGAACACGGCCACCACCGCGCGGTGGTAGTCCTCGTCGAGCGTGAAGCGCTCTTCGGAGTAGTCACACGAGGCCCCCAACCGCTTGAACTGCTCGACGATGGTGTGCCCGTAGTGCTCACGCCACTCCCACACACGGCGCACGAACTCCTCGCGCCCGAGCTCCTGGCGGCTCGTGCCCTCGGCGCGCAACGCTTTCTCCACCTGCGCCTGCGTGGCGATCCCCGCGTGGTCAGTACCAAGGATCCACTTCGTCCGCTGGCCTGCCATCCGGTGGTATCGGATCAAGGCGTCCTGCACCGAGCCGTTCAGCGCGTGGCCCATGTGCAGCGAGCCCGTCACGTTCGGCGGGGGGATCGCGATCGAGTAGTTCTCCTGCGCGTCCCCCTCGGGCTCGGGGTGAAACAGCCCGCTGGCCAGCCACCGCTCGGTGATGCGCGGCTCGACCTCCGCGGGCTCGAACCGCGTCCTGCTCTCGAGCTCGTGCCAACGCTCGCTCATGGGAGCGTGAGTGTACGTGTGGGTTCCAGTCGGTGCAGGCACCGACTGCCGGCCGGCACATGTGCCGGCCGCGGGGAGGTACACGTACCTCCCCGAGACGGGCCACATGTGGCCCGTCTTCCGGTGGGCACATGTGCCCACCGGCCAGGCCGCACATGTGCGGCCTGGGCAGCGCCACATGTGGCGCTGCCTCCCCGCCCTCAGTTGGCGATCCCGCCGAGGTAGGCGTAGGGGTGAAGCAGGCGCCAGTACTCGAGGCCGTTGCCCTGCGCGTGGATCTCGCTGCCCTCCGGCGCCTCGACGCGGATGCGCTCCGCGAGCGCGCGGGCGTCGTCCTCGTCGTTGGCCCCAACCAGCAGGTGCCGCCAGCGCTGGTTGACCGGGATGCCCTCGCTGCGCAGGCGCTCGGCGAAGGCGCCGGCGTCGTGGTGGGTGGGTACGGTGACGTAGACCTCCCACTCGGGTTCGCCCGCCTGCAGCGACTCCTCGGTCTCCGTCTGCTCCAACCGGGCGTGCTCGGCCGTGCGCTCGGCGTCGGTGGCGGGTAGCGGCACCGACGCGTCCTCCCAACGCTCCTCCACCGGGTGCCAGTGCGTCAGCGAAACCTGCCCCACCAGGCCGTGCTCCTGCAGTGCCTGGCGCACGACCTCGCGCGCCTGTTCGGCGGCGGGCAGCGAGTCTGCGTAGAGGAACACGTGGTCCCCCTCGTGGGTGACCGCCACGCGCGGCGTGGGACTACCGTCCTCCAGGTCCTTCAACGCGTGGATCAGAGCGCCGGGCGAGTGCGTCTGCGCCTGTACGCGAAACTCGTCGTGCACGGTGCCTACGCCGACTCCTCGCGCAGGCGCCGCGGGCGAGCTTTCTCGCGGGCCTCGGGAGCGGCCTCGGTGACGAGCGTGGGGGTGCGACCCTGCTCGACGGTCTCCTTGGTGACGACGCACTTCTTGACGTCCTCGCGGGAGGGCAGCTCGAACTGGACCTCGAGCAGGATCTCCTCGATGATCGAGCGCAGCCCGCGCGCGCCGGTGTTGCGCTCCAGGGCGCGCTCGGCGACCGCGGTGAGCGAGTCCTCGGCGAAGACGAGCTCGATGCCGTCGAAGGAGAAGAAGCGTTGAAACTGCTTCACCAGCGCGTTGCGCGGCTCGACGAGGATCGAGACGAGGTCCTCGCGCGAGAGCTGGTGCACGGCGCTCATCACCGGCAGGCGGCCGATGAACTCGGGGATCAGCCCGTACTCGATCAGGTCCTCGGGCAGGCACCGCTCGAAGATCTCACCCGTGTCGCGGTCGGCGCGCGTCTGCATCGGGGCCGCGAAGCCGACGCCGTTCGAGCCGATGCGCCGCTCGATCAGCTTGTCGAGGTTCGCGAACGCCCCGCCGCAGATGAACAGCACGTTGGTGGTGTCGATCGTCAGGAACTCCTGGTGGGGGTGCTTGCGCCCGCCCTGCGGGGGCACCGACGCCTGGGAGCCCTCGAGGATCTTCAGGAGCGCCTGCTGGACGCCCTCGCCGGAGACGTCGCGCGTGATCGAGGGGTTGTCCGCCTTTCGCGCGATCTTGTCGACCTCGTCGATGTAGATGATCCCCGTTTCGGCCTTCTTGACGTCGTAGTCGGCGGCCTGGATCAGCTTCAGCAGGATGTTCTCGACGTCCTCCCCCACGTACCCCGCCTCGGTCAGCGCGGTGGCGTCGGCGATCGCGAAGGGGACGTTGAGGATCCGCGCGAGCGTCTGCGCGAGCAGCGTCTTGCCGCAGCCGGTGGGGCCGAGCAGCAGGATGTTGGACTTCTGCAGCTCGACCTCGTCGGCGTCGCCGGTCTGCATCATCTGCACGCGCTTGTAGTGGTTGTAGACCGCCACCGACAGCGTGCGCTTGGAGGTCTCCTGGCCGATCACGTACTCGTCGAGCACCTCGTAGATCTCCCGCGGCCGCGGGAGTTTCTCGAGGTCGAACATCGGCGTGGGCGCGAGCTCCTCGTCGATGATCTCGTTGCAGAGGTCGATGCACTCGTCGCAGATGTAGACCCCGGGCCCGGCGATCAGCTTCTTGACCTGCCGCTGGGACTTGCCGCAGAAGCTACAGAGGAGCTGCTCGTTGGAGTCTGTGGGTCTGGCCATGGTTGTAGCTCTCCTCTCCTGCGGTGAAGACGATATCCCTTGCGAAACCTTCTAGGAGGGCCGCTGAGCAAGCGAGGCCATGATCGAGGCCCGCCCGCCCGCGCGGCGTGCTGGCGCTCGGCGATCCCATCGATCACACGAGCGCGCCGCTCAGCGGCTCTCCTAGTGCTCGGAGATAACGCGATCGATAATCCCGTACTCGCGGGCCTCCTCGGAGCTCATGAAGTAGTCGCGCTCGGTGTCCGTGCGCACTTGGTCGAGCTCTTTGCCGGTGTGCTTGGCGATGATCTCGTCCAGCCGGTGGCGCACGTCGATGATCTCTTTGGCGTGGATCTCGATGTCGGTGGCCTGGCCCTGGAAGCTCGAGGAGACCTGGTGGATCAGGATCTTCGCGTTGGGCAGCGCCATGCGCTTGCCCTTCGCGCCGCCCGCGAGCAGCAGCGCGCCCATCGACATCGCGATCCCCACGCAGATGGTCTGCACGTCGGGCTTGATGAACTGCATGGTGTCGTAGATCGCAAGGCCCGCGTACACCGAGCCGCCGGGCGTGTTGACGTATATCGAGACGTCCTTCTCGGGGTCCTCGGACTCCAGGTGCAGCAGCTGGGCGACCACGAGGTTGGCGATCTGGTCGTCCACGGGGGTGCCGAGAAAGATGATCCGCTCGTTGAGCAGGCGGCTGTAGATGTCGAACGCGCGCTCTCCGCGAGAGGTCTGCTCGACGACCATGGGTACAAGTGGGCTCATCGTCCTCGCTTCTGTTTCGCCTGACCGCCTGGATTCCTTCCACGCCCCACCATAGAGGCTACCGATCCGGCGTCCACAGTCCGCCGTGGCTCTGCTCGCCCGCCTGCGCCTCGTACACCTGCTCCTCTCGGGTGCGCTCGGTGCGCTCCTTCTCGGGCGTCCACAGCTGCTCGCGCGCACGCGCCTGCTCGAGCGGGATCGGCCGCGCCTCGGCGGCGATCAGCTCCATCGCGCGCCGGGCGGCGAGATCCTCGCGGACCTCCTCCAGGCGCCCCGCGTCGCGCAGCCGCGCCAGGAGCTCCTGCGGGGAGAGCTCCTCGCGCTCGGCGGCGGGACGGAGCGCCTCCAGGAGCTCCTCCTCGCCGGGGTCGATGCCCTCGGCGGCGACCACCGCGGTGAGCACCGCCTCGCGGCGCAGCGCCCGCTCGGCGTCGGGGGCGGAGTCGGCGAGGAACTCGGCCTCGGTGCGCCCGGAGAGCTCCAGGTAAGCCTCACGCGAGAGGCCGCGGTGGGAGAGGGCGCGCAGCACGCGCTCCCACATCTCCCGCGCGCGGGCCTCGGTCAGCGCTCCGGGCACCTGCACCTGCGCGCGCTCCACGGCCGCGTCGAGCGCGGCCTCGCGGAAGTCGGCCTCGATGCGGCTCTCCTCGACCTCGCGCAGGCGCCGGCGGATGTCCTCGCGCAGCTCCTCGAGGGTGTCGAAGCCGGTGTCCACCGCGAGGTCGTCGTCCACGGCGGGCAGCTCCTTGCGCTTGACCTCCTTGACGGTCACCTCGAAGGACGCCTCGCGCCCGGCGAGCTCCGCGCGGGGGTAGTCGGCAGGGAAGGTCAGCGCCAGGGTGCGCCGCTCCCCCGCGGAGGCCTCCTCGAGCCCCTGCTCGAAACCCTCGATCAGGCTGCCCGACCCGAGCTCCACGAGCTGGTCGCGCCCCTCCCCGCCGGCGAAGGGCTCACCCTCACCGTCGGCCCCCACGAGGGCGCCCTCGTAGTCGAGTACCACGAAGTCCCCGGCCTGCGCGGGGCGCTCCACGGTCTCCAGCCGCGCAAGGCGCTCGCGCACGGCGTCGAGCTCGCTCTCCACGCGCTCCTCCTCGACGACCGGCTCGGCGCGGCCGACCTCCAGGCCGCGGTACTCCCCGAGGGTGGCCTGCGGCAGCACGCCGATCTCAAACGAGAACTCCAGCGCCTCGCCGTGGGGGGGCAGCTCCCCGAGGTCCACGTCGGGGTCGCCCACGGGGACGATCCCGGTGCTCTCGAGCGCGTCCACGTACCACGCGCTCAGCGTGTCGCGCACCGCCTCCTCCATCACGGCCTCGCGGCCGAGCCGGCGGATCACCAGCGGCGGGGGCACCTTGCCGCGGCGGAAGCCGGGAAGCTTGAGTTTGCGGCCGAGCTCGCGGGCCTTGCCCTCGATGCGCTGCTCGAGCTCGGCAGGGGGCACCTGCACCTGCACGCGCACACGCGACTCGGGCAGCTGTGTGACTGTCGTCGTCAGGGCGCTGGGCATCGGCTAGGGCGCCACGATACCGTGCGGCCCGATGCGAGCGCTGCGGCGAGCGGAGCGGTGGTGGTGGACCGGCCCGGTCGGCCACCTCGTGGGCGGCGGGCTCGACTTCACACAGGCGCTGGCACGCTACCTGCGCTCGCGTCGAGCCCGCCGGCGATGAGATGACGACACGCCGACCTTCGGCGGAGCGAGTGTCTCCCTAATCGGTCCCCGTTTCGGCCAGCGCGGGGACGGCGTGGAAGGCGAGCGCGACGCCGCGGGGCACGACCAGCACCGCGGAGGCGTCGTCCTCGATCAGGTTGAGCGCAGCCGCGGAGAGGGCGACCTGACCGGGCCCGGCCTCGGGACGGGAGCCGAGCACGAGCAGGTCGGCGCCGTGGCCGGGGGCCGCGGGGGTCACGCTCGCGCCGAGCGCCTGCGCGAGCGCCTCGGCGGTGCTCTGCGCGGAGGGGTCGGTGGGGTCCTCGGTGACGGCGATCCGCTGTAGGCCGTCTGCACGCTCAGCGAGGCCCGCCGAAGCGATCGCGATCGCGAAGCGGCCCCCGTCGAGCAGGCGCTGCGCGGAGTTGCCGACGGTCACGTGGTTCGGGGCGGTGTGGGAGTCCGAGCAGAACACGATCGCCTGCGCGCCCTCCTGCTCGGCGAGCGCGCGCAGCCCCTCGGGGGTCGAGCGGTCGGAGACCACGTAGCAAGCCACGTCGGGCACTCCAAGCAGCTCGCCGCCGCGTGAGAGCAACTCCTCGGCCTCGCTCTGGGCGAGCACCTCGCGGTCGGGCTCGGGCTCGTGGGTGTGGCGCACGTACGCGAGCGCCACCTCGGCGCCGGCGTGCGCGAAGAGACGGCCGAGGGCGACGGCATCGTCCTCGTTGTTGGTGCCGTCGTAGGAAATGATCATCTTGGTGGCAGACATGGCTTCTCCTGTGTCGTGGCGGTGTGGTGCGATCAAGTTCACTCACAGCGTGACACTCTCCTGCCATCAGCACTAATGATTCTTATAATGGTTGTGATAAGTTGTGCTTATGCTAAACGTTGCCCGTTTGCGGGTCCTCAGAGAGGTCGCCCAGCAGGGCTCGTTCTCCGCCGCTGCCGAGGCGCTCTCCTACACCCAGTCAGCCGTCTCGCAGCAGATCGCGGCGCTCGAGGCCGAGACGGGGATGACGCTGCTGGAACGTGGCCACCGCGGAGTGCGACTCACAGGGGCGGGGCGCACGCTGGTGGAGCACGCCGAGGGGATCCTCGCTCGTCTGCGGGCCGCGGAGGAGGAGCTCGCGGCGCTGGCGGGGCTGCGCGGGGGACAGCTGCGGATGGCCTCCTTCCCCACCGCCGGGGCGACGCTGATGCCGGTGGCGATCGCCGGCTTCCGCGCCTCCTACCCAGAGGTCGAGCTGACCCTCGCGGAGGGCGAGCCCGCGGAGATCGCCCCGCGCCTGCGCGCCGGCGAGTTCGACCTAGCGCTGCTGTTCGAGTTCGACGAGGCCGAGGAGGACCTCAAGCGGGTGGAGCTCCTGGAGGACCCGATGTACCTCGCACTCCCCCACGGGCACCGGCTGGCGGGCAAGCGCGCGCTGCGCCTGGAGGAGCTGCGCGGGCAGGCGTGGGTGCAGACCTCACGCTCGAGCCCCTGCGCGCGCCACGTCGTGCGCTGCTGCCACGCTGCTGGGTTCGAGCCCAACGTGGCGTTCGAGAGCGACGACTACCTGACCGTCCAGGGGCTCGTGGCCGCCGGCGTCGGGGTGGCGCTGATCCCAGAGCTCGCGCTCTCGACGATCCGCGAGGACGTCGTCGTGCGAGCCCTCTCCCCCCACCCCCCGGTGCGCAGCGTGATCGTCGCGCTGCCCGGGCGGGCGGGCGCCAACACGCGGATGACCCCCGCCGCCTCCGCGATGCTGCGGATCCTCGAAGACGCCGCCGCCGCGCGGCACCGGCCGCTGCTGGCCGAAACGGGGATGCTCGCCTGAGGCGAGCGTCCCCCGGCTTCGGTCGGGGTCGGTGCGGCGTGAGGAGAGCTTGGTCAACCCGCTCTGCGCGGCCCCCTCACGGCAGGCTGTGGGGCCGGAGGTCGATGGCGTTGAGCGGCCCCCGCTGGAAGACCGGCAGGCCGAGCACGTACTGCTGCAGCACGAGCGCGCCGAGCACCCGGTAGCCGAGGTCGGTCGGGTGGATGTCCACGAGCGGCGTGCACATGTTCGTCAGCAGGCAGATCGTCGGCCCTTCGAGCGCCCCGGGCGGGTTGAAGACCGGCAGGGGGTCGGCGAAGCGGGCTCCCACGGAGGCGGCGACACCGGACTCGACTTCGTTGAGCTTCGCGGTGAGCGCGTCGCCGCCGGCGAGCGTTTCTCCGAAGGGGTTGTAGAGGCCGAGCACGACGATCTGCGCGTGCGGTGCCGCGGCGCGCAGCTCACCGAGGATCAGCGCGAGGTTGCCGCCGATCTTCGCGAACTCTCCTGGCGCACCCGCGGCGACGCAGGCGGGTTCCTCTTTGCAGCCCTCGATCAGGCCGAGCGCGTCGTTGGCGCCGATGTCGAGCGTGACGGGGTTGACCCTCCCGGGGTGAGCGTCGAGGTAGGCGAGCGCGTCGGAGAGCTGCGAGGAGGCCGGCCCGCCGGCGTAGGGGTGGTGCAGCGTGAAGCCGTCGGGGTCGACGTAGGCGCAGGGGCCGTGGATGAACGATTCGGTCGTCTCCCCCGGGCAGCCGTCGTTGACGAGCTGTAGGCGCGGGTCGAACACTTTGAGCACGTTCGCGAAGTCGTTGACGTAGCCGGTTTCGAAGTCGGCGGGGGGCACGGTCGGGAGCAGTTCGTCGAACTTCGCCTGCGAGTAGCCGAACGCCAGCGAGTCGCCGAGCGCCAGGTAGGAGGTGCTCTGCGGCCGCGGCGGCGCGGGCGGCCGGCCGCGGGCTCCCGCGGGGCCCGCGAACAGAGCGAGCAGGAGGACGCAGAGCCCCGTCGGGAGCGCCAGCCGACCGCCGACGAGACGAAGGTGGGAACAAAACCGAACAATCATGTGTGCCTCCCTCAGGCGCAGGTCCACCGGTGAGTCGAACCGCCACGAGCCTCTGCGACCGCCGCGACCCCGGTTATGTCAACTCAACGTAGCTCGACTGTTGGTTCTTGTCAAACGGAAGCCGCCGGGCGGTGCACTCGCGCGAGGCCGCCGGCGGCCGAGCGAGCCATGTGGCCGCCGCCGCGTTCGGGAGGCCCACGGACACGACCGCTAACGTGCCCCGCGTGAACGGCGACGCATGGGCACACCCGGAGGTGCGCGACGCGCACGGCGAGCGCGACGCGGCGGGGTGCCTGGAGATCTACGGGCCGTACGTGCGCGACACGGCGGTCTCCTTCGAGGAGCGGATCCCCACCGTCGAGGAGTTCCAGCGGCGCATCCACGAGACCTCGGCGACGCACCCGTGGCTGGTGCTCGAAGAGGCCGGGCGGATCGCCGGCTTCGCGCAGGGCCGGCGTCACCGTGCGCGGGCGGCGTACAGGTGGGCCGCGGACGTGACGGTGTACGTCGCGCCCTCCCACCACCGCCGCGGCGTGGGGCGGCGGCTGTATGGCGAGCTCCTACAGCGGCTGCGCCACCAGGGCCTGCGGGTCGCGTGCGCAGGGATCACGCTCCCCAACGAGGCGAGCATCGGCCTGCACCGCGCGCTCGGCTTCGAGCCCGTCGGGGTCCACCGGCGGATCGGCTTCAAGCACGGCGCCTGGCACGACGTGAGCTGGTGGCAGCTGGAGCTCACGCCAAAGGGCGAGGACCCGCCGCGAGAGCCGCGCGGCCCCGGCGCCCTCGCGGGAGGCGCACACGAGTGGGACCGCGACCCCGCCGGCTGGGTAACGGCGCAGCGCCACAGCGATCCCAGTCGTCTCGGCTGACTCGGGGCGAGCACCAACAATGCCGTGACCTCGGCCGCGAACGTCACCGGGTGCTGTTCGCGGTGCTACACTGAGCCGGATGCCAACCCGTCACCCCCGCCACTCGGTCACCGAGACGCCGCCCGTGCGCGAGGCGCTCGACGCGCTGCGTCTGCGCGGTGAGCGCGTGCGGATGGGCGAGCTGGTGATCCGCGGTGCGCACGAGCGGCTGCGAGAGCTGGAAGCCGAACGCGACGACGAGGCCCACAAAGCGGAGCTTCGCCGCCAGCTGGTCGAGCGGCTGCGCACGGGAGAGGGGATCGACGTGGACGCGGCGTACGAGGTCCGCGAGCACGGCTGGATCCACCGTTGAACGGCTACGGCCAGGCGCTGCTGATCGACCACTCGGTGTGGGCCCGATCCAGCGACGGGCGCCTGAGCGGCCCTCCACGCACGAGATTCGAGACCGCCCTCGCGGCCGGCGAGCTGTGGACGTGCCCACCGGCGCTGCTGGAGATGCGCTACAGCGCCCGCGACGGCAGCCAGTTCGCCGCCATCGCCAACGAACTCGACGCGCTCGAGCACGCGCCGCTCACCACCGAGGCCGCGAAGACCGCGCTCACCGCACAGGCAGAGCTCGCCAAGGCACCCGGCATCTCGCACCGTGTCAAGCCGGTGGACCTGTTGATCGCCGCGATCGCCGCGACGACGAGGATCGGGGTACTGCACTACGACCACGACTACGACACGATCGCCACGCACACCTCGCTGTCGTTCGCAAGCACCTGGGTCGCGCCGCGCGGCAGCATGGACTGAGCGTGTCGCCTGGCCGCTCGAACTGCGCGCTTGGCCCGCGGGCAGCTGAGGGCCTCGACGGCGCGCGAGAACCGAGCTGGCACTCCCGACCCGGCCTTTGCCTAATTACAAGACTACTGTTAGGATCGCCAATCATTACAATCAAGCTGTAATGACCAATACTCCGGGCAAAAACCCCTACCGGCCGGGCGTGGGTGTGCGCCCGCTGTACCTCGCGGGCCGCGACGCGCCGCTGCGCCGCTTCGACGCGATGCTCCGTGCCGCGCCCGAGCAGCAGGCGAACATGCGGGTCACGGGCCTTCGCGGCGTCGGCAAGACCGTGTTGCTGGAGACGTTCGCAGAACGGGCGCGGGAACGCGAGTGGGAGCCGGCGGCCATGGAGCTGCAGCCGGCGCACAACACCGACACGGCGATCTCGGCAGCGATCGGATCGTTGCTGGGGCGCATCCGCGAGCGGCTCTCGCGCATGGCGCGACTGCGCTCCGCGGCCGGCAGGGCGCTGCGCTCGAGCAGCCTGTCGGTGAGCTGGGAGGAGGTCTCGCTGTCGGTCTCCTTCGGCTCCGAGCGCGAGGAGGATCTCGCGCGGGAGATGTTCGCCACGGTGGAGCTCGCCCTCGCCAAGGGCCGCGGGGGCGTGGTGCTGCTCCTGGACGAGGCGCAGCTGGTGCACGACGAGCGCGGCCGCCACGGCGAGCACCCGCTCTCGCTGCTGCTCGCGCCGGTCGTCGCGCTACAACGCCAGGAGCTGGCGCTCGGGCTCGTCCTGTGCGGCCTGCCGACGCTCGCGGGCAACCTGCAGAAGGCGCGCTCCTACAGCGAGCGGCTGTTCCGCGGCGAGGAGATCGACTCGCTCGCGCCTGACCAGGCGCTGGAGGCGTTCACCAAACCACTCGAGCAGACGGCCCGCAGCGCCTCCCCCACGCTCGCCAAGACCGTCGCCGCAGAGGTCGAGGGCTACCCGTACTTCCTGCAGTTGTGGGGATCGGAGCTGTGGGACGCCGCCGACCTCGCCGGCGTGCAGCGCCTCACGCCGAAGCTGCTCGACGCGACCCGCCCCGAAATCTACGACCGCCTCGACCACGACTTCTACGAGCCGCGCCTGGCCACGCTGACTCCCGCCGAGCAGGACCTCCTGCTCGCCTCCGCCCACTGCCCCTACCCACCACTGCGCTCCTCCGACCTCGGCAGCGCGTCGGCAAAGACCCCCGGCAACGTCAACGTCCTCCTCGGCCGCCTCGTCGACGCCGGCGCGCTCTACCGCACCCGCAAGGGCGAGTACGCCTACACCGCCCCGAAGTTCCGCGACTACCTTCAGCGCAGAGCCACCCGATAGGAGTCACGTGTGTACGGCATCGCTGACCAAGGAGCACCAGACGGAAGCCGCGCCCCGACACCCCGGAGCGCCCCACATGTACAGACATTCTTCCCATTATCAAAGTGTTGAACCCCGTCGGGAGCGTTGGGACGCGCTGCGCGGGGCCCGGGTCGCAGTCGGTCGGGTCGACCACCGCCGCAGACCCCCCTCTCCCTCCTGTGCCCGCGCGGGCGCACCCGACGCTTACGGCCAGTCGATCCTACGGCCAGTCGATCCGCTCGGCCAGCTCGTCGCGGCCGAGGTCGATCAGGCCGCTGCGCTCGATCGGGGCGTACTCGCCGCCGGCGAGCCCGAGCCAGTGGATCGCGCGCTCCCCCGGATCGACGATCAGCACCTCGTCGACCCGGTGGGCGGCGTAGAAGGGGAGCTTCTGCCACGTCTCGTCGCCCGGAGAGACGATCTCGACCACAAGCGGCGCGGTGTGCTCCCACGTACCCCAGCGTCGCGCACGGTGCAGGCCGCCGTCGGGCACACGGAAGTCGTCCTTGGAGTCGCCGAGGTTGAACTCGTGCACGGTGGGGAACAGCCCCGCGGCACGAGCAGGGGCGTCCAGCAGGATCGCCAGCTGCTGGGCGAGGTCGGCGTGCGCGTCGTTCGGAGCCGGGACCATGTGCAGAACACCCTCCCACACCTCGTCGAGGCGCTCCAGACCCGAGACCCGCCGACGCTCCACGAGAGCCTCCAGCTCGTACGCGTAAGGGTCGAGCACCACCGTGGCCATAGCGCGAGGATAACGGCTCGAGGGCTGTGTCTGGAGCGGGAGACCGAGGAATCGAACCTCGAGCAGGGGTGACCTCTCAGCGGCAATACCAAGCCCGTCGTGGTATATACTGAGGAGCATGGCCAAGGTCATGGTCAGCATCCCCGACGAGCTGCTCGGGCGCCTCGACGCTCACGCCCGCCGGCACGGGACCACCCGCAGCGGCCTGCTGCAGGAGCTCGCCGAGCGCGAGCTCCGCGCCGACCTGCGCCGGCGCGCGATACGCAAAGTGCTGGCGAGCGCCTCACCACACGGCGGGGAAAGCGCGCGCCACGTACGTGAACTGCGGCAGGCACATTGAGCCACCTGCTGCTGGACGCAAGCGTATGGCTGGCCGCGCTCGACCCCGACGACCGCTACCACGCAGCAGCCAAGGCACTCGTGGAATCGACGGGAGACGATGCCGACGTGGACCCGGGAGACGATGCCGTTGAAGAGGACACCGCCGACGATGGCCCCGTCACCCTTGCCGCGCTCGACCTCACACTCTACGAGGTCGCGAACGTCGCCGTCGTGAGCTGGCGCTCGCAGGCCGACGCCGAGCGCCTCGCCGAGCTCATCCGGCTCGCGTGCCCCGCGACGCTCGACCGGGTGGACGACGAGCGCGTGCGCGCGGCCACACAGATCGCAGCCGAGCACGACCTGACCGTCTACGACGCCGCCTACGTCGCAGCCGCACGCAAGCACGACTGGACACTCGTCAGCTGCGACCTCAAAGACCTCGTCCGACCCGGCCTCGCCGTCGCGCCCGATGCGCCAACTCTCCCTGGGTGAACGGCCACACCTCCACGAACCCCGCCCTCCCCGCAAGCGACTCAGAGATCGTCGGCACCGTGAGGAAGTTCGACGAGCCCGTCAGCACGAAACTGCCCACGTGTCGCGTCGCCCTCGATCGCCCGCTGGCGCAACACCCCGCTATCCACACAACGCCGAGGATCAACCATACGGATCGCCGTAAAACTGGCGGACGTAGCGGAGAATGCCCTCGTCGTCGTCAACGACGACCAAGGGCAACAGCCGCCTGAACGGCCTGCTCTAGAGTCAGCATGGTGCTGCTCCAGCTCATTGGTTGCCCACGCCGGTGCCAACGAGGTGCGCCTGTCATCACGATGCCACCTCGACATCCGGGATATGAGCGAGATCGGGGATAAACGATGACTGCGGCGTCGACCGAACCATCGGCGGAGCTCTCCATCCCCGTGCTCAGCCACCGTCGTGTGTTGATCATCATCGGCGCGTTGCTGCTCGGAATGTTCCTGGCGGCTCTGGATCAGACGATCGTCGCGACCGCTCTGCCAACGATCGTCGCCGACCTCCATGGCGCGTCGCACCTGTCGTGGATCGTCGTGGCATATCTGCTCGCCGCGACCGTCTCGACACCGCTGTGGGGCAAGCTCGGCGACCAGTACGGGCGCAAGTTCTTCTTCCAGGCGGCGATCGTCATCTTCTTGTGCGGCTCGGCGCTCTCCGGGCTCAGTCAGAGCCTGACCGAGTTGATCGCGTTTCGGGCCGTTCAGGGTCTCGGGGGCGGTGGCTTGATGGTCGGTGCCCAGGCGATCGTCGGAGACGTCGTCTCTCCCCGCGAACGCGGTCGCTACCAGGGCCTCTTCGGGGCGGTGTTCGGTGTGGCGAGCGTCATCGGCCCGTTGCTCGGAGGCGTGTTCGTCGAACAGCTCTCCTGGCACTGGATCTTCTACATCAACATCCCGATCGGCGCCGTCGCGCTCGCAGTCATAGCGATGCAGGTTCCGGGCGGCCTCGGGCGCGTCCACCATGTGATCGACTATCTCGGAACGGCCGTCCTCGTGCTCTCGGTGACCTGCCTCGTGCTCTTCACGAGCCTAGGTGGCACGACGTATCCGTGGGGCTCGCCAACGATTGTTGCCTTCGGAGTCGCTGGCGCGGTACTCCTCGGCATCTTTGCCGTCGTGGAGCGAGGCGCGACCGAGCCGGTGCTGCCGCTGCACCTGTTCTCCATCCGTGCGTTCTCGGTCACGAGCGTCGTCGGCTTCGTCGTCGGCTTTGCACTGTTCGGTGGGGTCACCTACCTGCCGGTGTTCTTCCAGGTCGTGCACGGCGAGTCGCCCACGATCTCCGGCCTGGAGCTGTTGCCACTACTCGTTGGCCTGATCATCTGCTCCACCGGATCAGGGCTCGTCATCAGCAAGACCGGCCGCTACCGGGTTTTTCCGATTGCCGGGACGGCGCTCATGACCGTCGGGCTCCTGCTCCTCTCACAGGTGGGGACCGGGACGAGCTTGGCGATGGTGGCGCTGTACATGTTCGTCCTCGGCGTGGGACTCGGCTGCGTCATGCAGGTGCTTGTGCTCATCGTGCAGAATGCGGTTCCCTACTCCGAGCTCGGAGTCGCCACGTCGAGCGCGACCTTCTTTCGGTCCATCGGGGGATCGTTCGGCGTCGCGATCTTTGGTGCCATCTTTTCGAACGTCCTCGTCGGCAACCTGGTCGGGCACCTCGGCACTGCGAAGCTGCCAAGGGGGTTGTCGAGCGCGAGCGTCACGCCGGCCATCTTGGACAAGCTTCCCCAAGCGGTCCATCACGGCATTGCCGCCGCCTACGCGGAGTCGATCCAAACGGTATTCGTCATCGCCGCACCGATCGCCGGCATCGCGTTCCTCGTGTCCTGGCTCATACCTCAGGTGGAGCTCCGGCAAGGAGTTGGCGCATCTCCGGGGCCCCCACCGGACCCCCAGACCGCGCCATCCGTGCCGGCGGAGCGTGAGCCCTTGGGCGCAGCGGCCACTCACCGCGCAATGCCGACCGAGCTCAGCTGACCAATTGTCCGTCTCGCCTGTCCATATGAGCCTGGATCGTGCGGCTTGTTGCTGCGAGGCCAGTCGGCTGCTAGTGGCGGCGCGGCGAGGCGCACGAAGCGACCGCCGCGTGGGCGGCAGACGGTCGTCGTCAGCCGCCGATGGTCCTATCCAGCAGCGCGAACAGCTCGGTGAAGTGCCGCTCGGCCGCCGCCTCGTCGTAGGCGGCGGTGTCGCTCATCGTGTAGCCGTGGGCGGCCCCCTCGTAGAGCTCTGAGCGGTATCGCACCCCGGCCTCCTGGAGGGCTTGCTCGAGCGCCGCTACGTGCTCCGGGGTCATGCTCTGGTCGTTGTCGGCGTGGCCGAGGTAGAGCTCGGCGGAGATCGCGCCGGCGCTCAGGTGCGGACTGTCCTCGTCGTCGCTCACGAGCCCCCCGGCGTGGAAGGCGGCGAGCGCCGCGACGCGCTCCGGGTAGGCCGCGGCGATCCGCCAGCCCACGCGCCCACCCATGCAATAGCCGGTGATGGCGAACGGCGGGCTTGCGATCTCGCCGAGATAGTCGAGGTAGGCCGCCCCGTCGCTGGCGATCCGCTCGGGCGTCAACTCCGCCATGGCAGGCCTCAGCCGCGCGAAGAACGGATCCCGCTGTGCGGGGTCCTGCAGATCGGGCATCTCCAGGTTCGACGCCCGGCCGGCGCGATAGAGGACGTTCGGGGCGAGTACGGCGAACCCCCGCGCTGCGGTGCGGTCGACCATCTCCTCGATCCGGGGGCGCAAGCCAAAGGCGTCCATGATGAACAGCACACCTGGGTGGCTTCCGTCCTGCCCGGGGGGCCGCGAGAGGTAGGCGTCCGCCACGCCGTCCTGGGTACTGATGTCGACCATCTCGCCTTTCATCGCTGCCCGGTCCCGTCGTCGCTCGTCTGAAGGGTGCAGCTTAGCCACCTCAGATGGACCAGCTCGAGGTCGTGGTGGCCTGTGCCCACCGGCGCGGGCCGCCATCTCACCGCGCCAGCGCTTTGTTGGCCGAGTGAGCGTCCGAGCGAGGGTTGCGCACACGCTCCGGACTACGACCAGCAGCACCACACGCACGCGGACGCGGAGCGCTTTCGCGTGGGAGCACTCGTCATCGCTGCGGCGACGACCGAGCATCCGGCCGGTAGCCTGACGCTGCGGTGGGCACCACCTGGGACGCACTCACGTACGACCGATCGAGCGAGCCGCAGCAGGCCTGGGCCTCGGAGGTTCTCGCACGACTCGAGGGCATCGCGCAGGACGCAACGGTGCTGGACGTCGGCTGCGGCACCGGGCGTGTCACGGAGACACTGGCGGCAATCGTGCCACGCGGCCGCGTGCTCGCCATGGACGCCTCGGCGGACATGGTGACGCTCGCGCGCCGACGACTCGGCGACGGCGCAGAGGTGTGGTGCCAGGACGTGCTCGACCTCGACCTCGACGAACCCGTGGACGCGATCGTCTCGACGGCGACGCTGCACTGGGTCACCGACCACGAGCGCCTCTGGGCGCGGCTGGCCCAGGCGCTGCGGGCAGGTGGCGTGCTCGAGGTCCAGTGCGGAGGCGAGGGCAACATCGATCGCGTCCGCGAGGTCATCGACGCGGTCGCCCGCGACGCCCACCCGGAGCTCATCGAATGGTCTCCCTGGGCGTTCGCGGGGCCCCAGGAGACGGAGCGGCGTCTGCTGGGGGCGGGCTTCACCGAGGCCAGGTGCTGGTTGGAGGAGCGCCCGACGTATCCGCGGGATGTGGACGCGTTCGTGCGCACCTCGATCCTTGCGGCGCACCTCGCGCGGCTGCCCGAGGAGCGCCGGGAGCCATTCGCCGCCGCTGTCGTGGCAGGGGTGCGCCTGCCACTGGACTACGTGCGCCTCAACGCCTCCGCCGCCCGCGCAGCGGCCTGAAGCGCAGCCAACGATCACCGCCAGACCGCCGTGATGGTGGGCTGGTGCGCCAGCGCTTCTTGTGAGCGATCTCGCGGGCCGTTCGGTGATCTTGCGCTCACGCCGGGGGGTCTTCGCTGCTAAACTACGGAAGTATAGTAGGAAGTCTGGCATGATATCCATAGTGCAGTTAAGGAGATGAAAGTGGCCCGTGGAAGCACCGCGCATCGCGTCGCCCCCGAGGAATTCCCCTCGCCTGGTCGCACAGAGGCGCTCTACGCGCGTATCGTCGGCGAGGTCCGCGACAGCGGGCTGAGCACCGCCGACATCGCGCGCATCATCGGGGTCGCCGAACGCCAGGTGCGCAACTGGACCTCCGGCGGCAACACCCCCAGCGGACGCAACCGCGACCGCCTGCTCGAGCTGCACTACGTGACTCGATCCCTGCGGGACCTCTACACACGCGAGGGCTCCGAGATCTGGCTGCACGGCCGCAAGCGCAGCCTCGCGGGCCGCCGCCCGGTCGACATGCTCGCCGCTGGCTCCTACGAGGAGGTACTGGACGCTGTCGAGCGCCTGCACGCGGGGGCCATGTGAGGCAGCGCGATCTGCTGGCCGCAATGGCCGGCATCGACCCGATCCGCGTACAGGGCACATTCGAGCGGCACACCTCGCTGCGCTGGGAGGAGCTGAAGCCCAGCGCCGCTGGCGGACGTTGGGGTGCACGCCGCGCCTACGAGGTTCTCTACCTCGGGCGCCCGCGCAGCAGCGTCGTGATCGAGGCGTACCGCCACCTCGTCGACGACGAGCTCGACGACACCGGCGTGCTCGCGGCGAGCGTCTTGGAGCGGCGCATCGTCACCTGCAAGGTCGATATCCCCAAGATCCTCGATCTCCGCGCAACATCTGCCCGCACTGCCATCTCCCTGGCCGACGCACAACTCTTCTCGGATGTCGGCGACTACACCGCCTGCCAAGCCGTCGGGGTCGCAGCACATCAGCTCGGACTCGCAGGGCTCATCGCACCGGCCGCGAGCAGGCGCGGAGAGACCCTCGCGCTGTTCTCCGCAAACCTCCCGGCCGAGCACTGGCCCAAGGTCACCAAGCGCGACATCTGGCGAGGTCTCCCACCCGACCCGCGGCGCCTGCAGCTCGTCGACGAAGCCTGACGACGCTCCGCACCGCCGTGTCCGTCAGAACGGGGTCCACTCCAGGGGCGCTCATCCGTTCCACAACAGTTGGGTCTTAGCGCGAACGTGAGCGAGCTTGACAATAGCTGTATCGACCGTCCGGCCACCGGCGCACGCGAGCGCGTGCGCGCAGATCAGCAAGCCTCGGAGAGCAGGGTCCGCCTGGTTGCACTGCTGGTTGCACTTTTGGTACGCCTTGACGCACGTTGACGTGCGTCGGTGGGGTAGATCGCCCTCGGCCAGAAGCCCCGCAAAACTGGGCGTTTGGCCTGCATATGCCGTGTTTGCTCGAGCGGGAGACCGAGGAATCGAACCTCGAGCAGGGGTTTTGGAGACCCCCATGTTACCGTTACACCAGTCTCCCGGGGAGCAGGATTGTAGGTGCTCCAGCGCCTCCCGCGGGGCACGGTACGCGTCCGGGAACTCTCCCCACCCCCGGGCACCGTATGGGGTGCCCGACCGGCGACGAGTGGACGCCCGTACGACCGACGATGAGCCAACCGGCGAAGGGCTAAAGCTCGCGGCGGCCCATGTCGAGAGGAGGCTAGACGAGCTAACGGCAATTGTGATGATCGACACTAACCTCCTCCTCCGGTGGCGAGCGCCGAGTGGGCAGCACGGGCGGATCCGTGCCCACCGTGGGCGGGCTCGCGGGCGAGGAGGGCCTCACGCTGATCGAAGTGATGGTCAGCGCGCTGATGGTGGGGTTCATCGCGATCGCGACCTTCAACGGCCTCAGCGTCGCCACCGGCGCGACCGCCAGCGAGCGCTTCCACGACCAGGCGGCGCTGCTGGCCGCGCAGTCCCAGGAGGCGCTGCGCAGCGACTCGGCCGCCACGCTCGACGCGATCCAGGAATCCGCCCACGTCTACACGCAGACGGTCGGCGGGGAGAAGTACACGATCAGCCAGAGCGACAAATGGGTCCAGGACGCTAACCAGAACGCCAGCTGCAGCGCCACCGGCAAAGAACACTCCAACGCGGCCGGCAACTACCTGCAGATCCACACCAGGATCACCTGGCCGCAACAGCTCGCCAACGGCGCGCACGCGCTCGAACAGTACAGCATCATCACACCCCCCGACGGCTCGGGCCTGGAAGTCGACGTGAGCAACGGCCTGATCCCCGATAAACCGGTCGCCGGCGTGACCGTGCGAGCCGGCGAAGCGGAATCCACCACCGGCGAAGCGGGCTGCGTGATCTTCGGCGGGATCCCCGCCACCAGGGTCAACGTGGAAGCCTTCAAGATCGGCGACGTCACCCCCGAAACGGGCGCGATCAGGAAGGACTTCCCCGAACTGCTGGTCGTCCCGAACCTCACCACCCAGGTTCCGGTGACGCTCAACCAGGGAGCGGCGATCACGGCCGAATTCACCCACGAAGGCAAAGCGGCCACGGGCGACACGTTCGTCGCAGCCAACTCCAAACTGGAACCCGCGCCCGACTTCGAGCTCGGCAGCACACGCTTCGGGCCCTTCGGCAAAGAAGGGGAATACGAAGCGCTGCCCGGCGAATACGAAGCGGTGCCCGGCAAATCGTACGCGGCCACGGCCACGACCCCAATCAGCGCCGTCTACTACCCCTCGGGCGACCTCTTCCCCTACGAAGGCGCGTGGTCGGTGTACGCGGGGGACTGCGCCGAAAACAACCCGGAAGTCGCCGACTTGGCCCAGTTCCCCAAAAATTCAGACCCCAGCGTCACGCCGGCGCCCGGCGTGAACGCCACGGTCAAAGTTCCAACCTCTATGGTGACACTCAAAACGAACAAAGGCACAAAAGCCGCCCCGGGCCCGGTTGAAAGCACGCCCAGCGAAGTCAAGATCACCAACACCGGGTGCGCGGCCTCGAAAACCCCGGACAACGCGTCTTCCTTCAGCACTATCCACAAACAGAATACGACCGTCGTCGAAGGCGGTCTGGAAGCGCCATACCAACCATTCGGCAAATCGTTCACGCTGTGCCTCTGGAACAAAGGCGAAAAAAAGACCTTCACCACGACGTACGCGAACGAAACAATCGCCGGGCCGACGCTCGAAGTCTTCGTCGGCCAAGCGGAAGGGGAATACGAAGACATCGGCCATCATAAATTCAAAGTGAAAAAAGGACAGCTCACCAACACATGCTGACCGACCGCCTCCACCCCCCCGTCCCAACCCCCCGCGAGGGGCGCCAGACCGCCCCCCCGGTCCCCGTGCGCACCGGCCACTCCGCGCGCCCTGGCCGCCGCGCGCGCGCCAGTCGTCCCGCGCACCCCAACCGCCCCGTGCGCCGAGTCAGCCTCGCCGACGAGCACGGCTTCAGCCTGATCGAACTGCTCGTGGCCATGATCACCGGTGTCGTGGTCACCTTCGCGCTGTTCGCGGTCCTCAACATCTCCACCGACCAGGCGTCGCGCCTCACCAACTACGCCCAGGCGACCCAGCAGGGACGGCTCGCGATGACCAAGATCGTCGACGCGCTGCACTCGGCGTGCGTCACCAACGGCTTCGCCCCGATCGTGACGGGCAGCGGCGAAAGCGAACTGCGCTTCGTCAACGCCTACAGCGAAAAGGCGGTGATACCGAAAGAAGCGTTCAACCAGCAGAAGATCGTGTGGAACAAAGCGGCCGAAACGCTGACCGTCTACACGTACCCGGCCGTCAAAGAAATCAGCTGGCCCAACTTCGAATACTCTGGGACGGCGAACCCCTCCACCGGCGTGGTGATCGCGCGCAACGTGACCCAGACCGAAACGGGCGGTAAAAAGGTCCCGATCTTCCAGTACTTCGCCTACACCGGCGAATCCAGCGAAAGCGCCACGGCGGGGCTGAGCACGCTCAGCACCAAACCGCTCGAAACACCGCTCGTCGAAAAAACCGCGCCCACCGCCGCCTCGGTCGAGATCACCTTCAACGCCGGCCCCAACGAGGGCACGACCGCGATCGGGGCCCAGGGGAAAGGCGTGAGCGCCGGCGAGCAGACCCAGGTGACGCTCTCCTTCACCGTACCCATCTCCAACGAAAAAGTAGTGGACGCCCCATGCCAATGAGATCTACACACACGACTCGCCTGTTCCGGACCCGCAGCCGACTCGCCGCGCAGGACGGCTTCACGATGCTGGTCGCGCTGGGCGTCATGCTGGTCTGCTCGCTGCTGGTGGCGGGCGCCTTCGAGGCGGCCAACGGCGACATCCACCTCTCCCACAGGGACAGCCTGCAGAAGCAGGCATACTACGCCGCGCTCGCGGGCGTCCAAGAGTTCGAGTACCACCTGCAGGCCAACCCCAACTACTGGCAGACGTGCTCCTCGCCCGCCAACACGGTGCCCCAGGAAGCGAACGAGCACTACGAAATCAAGCTGCTCGTGGCGAGCACGGCTCCGGAAGGGACCAAAGCGTGCAGCACGGCGACCCCGTTCTCGAGCATGATCCAGTCCTCGGGCGCGAACGCGAACACGTTCCGCGTGGAATCGATCGGCACGGCCGGCAAAGCGGGGACCTCGAGCTACGCGACCCGCTCGATCGTGGCCACCTTCCACGTGGTGGGCTTCCTCAACTTCATCTACTTCACCCAGTACGAAGACGGCGACCCCAACCTGTACGGGGGACCCGCAGCGTGCGAAAACTACCACCCCAAGCGGGTGTTGCTCGGGATCAACAACGAATGCGTGACGATCGTGTTCGCGAGCAGCGACACTGTGGAAGGCCCGATGCACACCGACGACGCGACCGACATCTGCGGCAAAGCGTACTTCGGGCGCAAAGGCCACAACCCTCCCGATACGGTCCAGATGAACTATGGCGAATACTCGACCTGCGGCGGCTCGGAAGGAGTCTTCTACAACTCCAGCGGAAAACCCGAAGTGGGCCCCGAACTGCTCACCCCCGAAGGCGATATAAGCCTCGCGACCTACGTCAAAGAAGGGGGAGAGGAATTCGTGGGCTCCACGCACATCGTGCTCAACGGGGCGGAAAACACGATGTCGGTGACCAACTGGAAAAAAGAAACCAAAGTGGAACCGTGGCCGGAAAACGGCCTCGTGTACGTCCGCGGGGGCAACGAAAAAGAACCGTGCAAATATACCTTCCACAACGAAGCCGCGAAGACGGACAACAAAGTCGAGGAAGAAGAAGAGGTCCACTGCGGCGACGTGTACGTCAGCGGCACCTACAGCAAGCCCCTCACGATCGCCGGCGAAGACAACGTGACGATCAACGGCAACATCTACCCGACCAGCGTCGCGGGCAAACTGGGAACCGAACCGAGCGGCACCGCCACCCTCGGTCTGATCGCTGGCCGCTACGTGCGCATCTACCATCCGCTCACCAGTGCGAACTGCGAAACGGCCAAAAACGCCGCAGGATCGCTGGAAAGCCCCTGGATATACGCCGCGATCCTCTCCACCAATCACTCGTTCGCCGTGGACAACTACGAATGCGGCGAACAACTCGGCAAACTCAACGTCTACGGAGCGATCGCCCAGCGCTTCCGCGGCATCGTGGGGATCGTCGGCGGCAGCGGCTACATCAAGAACTACAAATACGACGAACGCCTCGCGGTGGACGAGCCCCCGTACTTCCTCAACCCGATCAACGCCGGCTGGGAGGTCTCGCGGGAGACCGCGCCTAGCGGGGGGTAGGCTGGCGCGCGGCGGCCTCGACGCCGCGCAGCAGGACCCCGGGGTGCAGCTCGAGCGCGCGGGCGAGCCGCAGGAGGGTGCGGAGGTTGGGGTTGCGCTTGCCGCGCTCGAAGACGGAGATCGCGGCGCGGTCGACGCGAGCGTCGTTGGCGAGCGCTTCCTGGGAGATCCCGGCCCGCTCGCGCGCCCAGCGTAAGTTGACGCCAAAGCGGGCCGCCGGGGAGAGCTCGTCGCTGGAGCTCCGCGGCCCTCGCGCGGGGCAGTCGGCGGGACCGATACCCCGCAGCAGCGCCGCGGGCTTGACACCTACGGCACCGGCGATGCGCACGATCGTCGAGAGGTCGGGCGCACGCTCGGCGCGCTCGAGGAAGCTGACGGCCGCGCGATCGAGGCTGGCGCGGTGGGAGAGGTCGATCTGGGAGAGCTCCGCCTCCCTCCGCGCGTGGCGCATGTTCTCGCCAAATCGCACCAACTGTTCGTCCAGCTCGGGGTCACCAGTGCTTCGCATGCGCCCATACTCTTGAGTTGCCTACAGAAAGACCACTGCTCAAACACGAGAGAAACGTCAGGCGCGCCGATGGTCATGGGAGCGGCTCCAGGCGGCTCAGGGCCGGAGCGAAGAACATGCCGATCGAGTGGTGCGGCGGGTGGGATTCGAACCCACACGCCCTTGCGGACAGGGCCTTTTGAGGGCCCCGCGTCTACCGTTCCGCCACCGCCGCACGCGGTGTCCTGCAATATAGAGGCGGCTCAGGCGGGGTGGGGAGCGGCGCCGCCGTAGTCTCCAGCGCGCGGGGAGGGGCGGCGCACCTCGCGCTCCACGTTCCATCCCTGGGCGAAGCCGCGCATCGCGAAGATCACGAGGAGGGCCTGCACCGGGATCAGCAGCAGGGTGAGGAGCCCGAGCAGACCGGCGCCAAGGGCCGGCTGGGCGAAGCCGGCCTTGTCGCGGTTGAACCACCCGGGGGCGGCCACGAGGGCGAAGGTGCCGAGCAGGATCGCGAGCGCGGACGCGACGGGCAGCACACCGCGGTTCCAGCGGGCCGCGTAGAAGGCGAGCAGGAGGTAGACGAGGACGAAGAAGAGCTGGATCGCGACAGGCCCGGCCCCTTCAAGGGCTTCAAGGCCGCCGAAGGTGATCGCAAGCACGAGCGCGACGCTCGCGAGCAGCAGCACGATCACCGTGGCGCGCGTGGCCCGCACAACCGGCTTCTCGCGGTTGGGGTGCGTGATGACGACGTCCGTCTGCGCGGTCGGGGCGAGTGGGTCGAGCATGGTCTAGATCACCATACAATCTCCTGCGGTCCCCGTGCGCGAGCACGGCCTCCAGTGTGGCGCGGGCACGGCGCGGGCGTGGTGGAACTGGCAGACACGCCGGCCTTAGGAGCCGGTGGGCGAAAGCCCTTGGGGGTTCGAGTCCCTCCGCCCGCATTTCGCTTGGTTAGTGGCTTTTCTCGGGTTTGAAGGCTGAGTTTGGAGAGGTCATTTTGGCCTCGTGTTCCCAAACTATGTTCCCCAGGTGCCCACAAGTGTGCCGCGCGTCCGGGCGGGCGGTTCTGGTGCGGCGCCGCGCCCTCCAGGCAGCAGGGATGCGCTTCCTTGCCGTTTATATCAGTTCTGTTATGCTTGCATGATGCGTGCGCGAGACATCATCGTCATTGCCCGCCGACGCGCGGGCCTCACCCAGCAAGAGCTGGGCGGGCGTCTCGGCACCTCACAGGTAACGGTGGCGAGGTGGGAGAGCGGCGCCACCGAGCCCAAGTTCCAAACGGTGCAGGAAGTGGTGGCAGCCTGCAAGCTCGATCTGACGCTCGGGCTCGCCACGGCAGATGAGGGCTCGTGGACATCCTTGATCTATGAGCAACTTGGGCGCGAACCGACGGAGCGGGTCAGGCACCTCACCCACGACCACTTCGATCGCGTCGCCGCGCTGGGACTCCTCGGGGCCGTTGGCCTGCGCGCGATCGTGGTAGGAGAGACAGCCGGGGCGCTCCACGGCTGGCCGTTGATCCTCAGCGATGAGGGAACGATCGATCTCGTCGTACACCCCGAGGATCGCAGGCTCGCCGAGGAGACCGTCCTCGCCGCGGCAACGACACCCGAGCGTGTACGCCTCATTGACGCGCCCCCCGGCACCTACGGCTTCGCCGACCTCGCGCGCGGCGCAATCGAGGTCACGGTCGGTGGAACAACCATAGAGGTGGCAGGGCTCGTCGATCTGTTGCGCATCGCGCTCACCGATCCCGCGCCATACAGCCAACGATTCGCGCTTGCGTGCGACGCAACGCTGCAGCTCATAGCCCGCTTCCCGAGCTCTACACAGAGCAATCCCCCAAGCCTTCGGACGCGGCGCGCTCGCGCTGAAGAATGGCTGACCAAGCAGACCCGATAGATCGCGGGCGCGAGACCCTGCTCCGCGCGCTGCACGACGGGGGTGTGCGATTCGTGGTCATCGGCGGCGCCGCACTGCAGAGCCACGGCCAGCGCTACGAGACCGAGGACATCGACGTCACGCCTGATCGGGCGCAGCAGAACCTCAAGCGGCTCGCCGACGTGCTCAACCGTCTGGAGTGCCGCCTGGAGGTCGATCCCGCGCATCCCGAGAAGGCAGTGTCGCTCCCGCCCGATTACTTCACCGCGGGCGTGCTTGCACAGGCCACCGTGTGGAACCTGCGCACCGCACATGGCAAGCTCGACCTGACGCTCGCGCCCAGCGGCTTCCCGGAGGGCTACACACAGCTGATCGCCGATGCCGAACAGCGCCGCGTCGCCGCGACGACGATCAAGGTGGCCGTCGCCAGCCTCGTCGACGTGGAGCACTCAAAGCGCACCGCCGACCGCGCCAAGGACCGCGCGTACCTCGAGCAGGTCGGCCGGCTCGGTCCGCCACAGCCGACAGCCAACCAGCCGGCGAGCGCACCGTCGGTTGCACACAGCCTGCTGCGAGCCTACGCACGCCGCGAGGAGCTGCGCGCTGCGAGAGCCCAGGTCGCAGATCCACAGACCACACGACGCGACCGCGCACGCGCCCTCGCCTACGACCTCGGCCTCAAGGCGATCGACGAGGAGATCAAGGCATTTGAGCAGAGCAACGGCGGTCCACTCACCGCGCAGCAGCGCGCCGAGCTCGAACATCCCAACCAGACTTCCTGAGCCTTGCCTACCAGCCGCTACGATGACCAAATGAACACAACAAGCAGCACCAGTAGCGAGGGGGACTCACGATCGCCTGAGCCGTGCCGTAGCCGGCGAGATCGCCGGCGCGCCGCTCTTGAGCGGGTACTTCACGACCAGCGCTCGCTGCACGAGCGGGTGTCGGATGCGACCCCACTCTATGTGCTCATGGAGAGCCGGATGCGGGGAGACTCGCAAGTCCGGTTCGGCAGGCGGCGGCGAGGAGACCACTGGCCGACAAGGCCGGCATCGGCGCCTCGCCGCCGACCTAGCGTGAGGGCGCTGTTCACAGTGGCGCCTCTTTTCACGCGAAAGCGCAAGCGGCCTCCGCCGCGGACGCTGTGCAGCGTGGGCGCCACGGAGCCGGCCATCGCGGCTGACGTTCGCGCGTGAGAAACTCCCTCGATGTCCGCCCCGCACCTCGATCCTCGCGACGACGCGCGGAGGCCGATGAGATTTGGTCTCTTCTGCTCGGCGCAGGCCAGCCGAGATGATCTTCCTCCTGAGACGGGCCAAGGGTTCCGCGACTATCTCGACCTCAACGTCGAGGCTGAGGAGCTCGGCTTTCATTCGAGCTTTCTGGTCGAGCACCACTTCACCGGCTGGAACCAGGTCTCCGCCACGCTTATGCTGCTCACTTGCGCTGCAATGCGCACGACCCGACTGCGCCTCGGCTCGGCGGTGATGGTGCTGCCCTGGCACAACCCGGTCCTGCTGGCAGAGCAGGCGGCGACTCTCGATCTGGTCTCCGGCGGCCGGCTCGACTTCGGTGTCGGGAAGGGCTATCGCCACAGCGAGTTCACCGGCTTCCAGATCCCGCCGAAGGAGGCGGAGGCACGTTTTGAGGAGGCCGTCGCGCTCGTCACACGATCCTGGCTTGAGCGCTCTCGCTTCTCCCACCATGGGCGCTTCTGGCACTTCGAGGACATCGTGGTCGAGCCGCCGCCCGCGCAACGACCGCACCCGCCGTTCTGGATGGCCGCCGGGAACCCGGCATCGATCCGCAAAGCGGCCGCGCGCGGCTTCAACCTCATGCTCGACCAATACGCGTCCCCGGAGCAGATCGGCGAGCGAATGACGCTCTACCGCGCCGAGCGTGAAGCGCACGGGCGAGCGTTCGATCCGATGGGGGTCGTCGTGGCGCGCCAGCTATACGTCGCGAGGGATCGGGCGGACGCCGAAGCCGCTCTTGCTCGTCAAGCCAAGTTCACCCAGCGCACGGTGAGCGTGTCCCGCTCGCCCGAACGCAAGGGCGGCTCGCATGTGCTCGCCTACAGCGACAAGAGCGGCGGCACTGAGGAGCACGCGCTCTATGGAACACCTGAGGAAATCTGCGCAAAGCTGGCGACGTTGAATGCTGCCGGCGCTCGCTACGTCCTGCTCACGGTACTTGGCGGCAAGGAGCAGCTGCGACGGTTCGCGCAGGAGGTCATGCCAGCGTTCTCCGCGGCCGAAGACAGCGAGCGAGCTTGACCAGCACGCTGGTGATGCTCGACGGGCCGAACGCACGCCGCTAGAGATCAAACGCCGCTACCGCGTCTACGAACGCTCGCTGTAGCTACGTGCCCGGGATCAACAGGCTGCTGGCGAGCGCGTCGTGGCGCCGGTTGCCCACCCAGGTCGTCGTGGCGATCAGTGCGGCGATGCCGATCCCGACCGCGAGGCAGTCGCCGGCGACGAGCAGGTAGCCGCCGCTGCGGTGCGGGTTCACGAAGAGATACGGGTACCAGTCCACGATCGCGCCGCGCGCCAGCGTATAGATGATGTACAGCAGCGGGAAGGCCATCCACAGCACGACCGTCCGCGCTGGGTCGAGGCGCACGCGCGGCGGGTCGAGCAGCCAGTCGAGCGTCACTGCCAACGGCATCAGATAGTGCAGGATCGCGTTCACCCACGGGTATGCCGGGGCGTGCCCGGAGAGCAGCAACAGGTACACGATCCCGGTCGTCAGGATGTAGACGACCGCGGCGCCTCTGAGCAGCTCGACCGTGCGAGAGCGCGCGTGCGCGGGGCGGAGCGTTCCGTGCAGAAGCATCGCCGCCGCGAACAGGTTGCTCAGGACGGTGAAATAGCTGAAGTAATCGCTGTCGCTGACCCCCGGTCCTGCCGCCACGTCGTAGCCGATCGCCGTGAGCGCCATCAGCGCCAGCAGCGCACGGCAGACGCGCAGCGCCGGCTCGCTCAGCGCGCCACGCTGCGCTCGACGGTCTGCCAGCCTCATCGCCTCCATGGGTCCAAGAAACTACCAGAGCAGCCGGAGTGCGAGTCCAACGGCCAGACTTGCGCTCCGGACGACCTTCGAGCGCGTCATCAAGGGCCGGCACACTCCGCTTGCACCGAAGATCGTCCTCGAGCGGTAGGTGCTCGACATCGGCCTCGATCCAATCGAGGGGCAGTCCTTCGCTCTCGGTGTCGGAACGACCAGCTTCGAGCAGTTCTGGCGTCAGGTCGCGTGCGGTGACCCGCGCACGGCCTTCGCGACCCGAGCCTCGGTGACGGGCGTGGGCGACGCGGGTCCTGCGCCGCCACGGGCACGAGCGGTGGCCGCCGGGCAGGCGGCGAGCCGCGGTCACGAGCGCCGTGCGATCCGTCCGCTGCATGCCGCAGGATGCCGGGCTCTTTGACGCCTTCCCGCTCGACATCCCTGCGTACATGGCAACACCGTGCGCTCGACCGCATGGCCGGCTGGCGAGAGGGCCCGTTCCTGATCTCCGCCGCGCCCGGCACCGGCAAGACACGCCCCGCGCTCGAGCTCGCGAAGGATCTGCTGTGCAAGGGGATCGTCGGGCGCGTGGCGGTGCTCTGTCCGACGACGCCGCTCACCCGCCAGTGGGCGAGCGCCGCGGCGCGGCTCGGGGTGCAGTTGCAGCCCGACGCCAAGGGCCCGAACCCACCACGCGATTTCCACGGCGTCGCCGTCACCTATGCGCGCGTGGCGAGCGACCCGCGCGGCTGGGCGGCCAAGGTACCCGCGGACACGCTCGTGATCGTCGACGAGGCGCACCACCTCGGCGAGAACCTGGCATGGGGCACCGCCTTTCAACGGGCATTCGCCTCGGCACCACGCTGGCTGCTGCTCTCAGGGACGCCGTTTCGCTCTGACGCCACCCCGATCCCGGGCGTGCGCTACGACCACGACGGACTGGTCGTGCCCGACGTCTCCTACACCTACGCAGAGGCGGTCGCCGAGGGCATCTGCCGCCCGGTGGCATTCGTCACATTCGACGGAACCCTGTCGTGGCGCAGCGGCGAGGACGTCGTCGAATCCTCCTTCGAGACGGTACTGAGCGCGCGCGAGGCAAGCCGCCGCTACCGCACCGCCATCTCGACCGAGCTACCAGAGGGGCTACCGCGGATCCTGCAGGAGGCGAACACCAAGCTCAGGGCGCTGCGCGCGGAGGGCCACCGCGACGCGGGCGGCCTCGCTGTCGCCGCAGACGCGACACACGCCCGACGGATCGCGAAGCTGCTGGGCCAGACGACAGGGCGCGCGCCGGTAGTCGTGCTGCACACCGACGCCAACGCCGCGCGCAAGCTCACGGACTTCCGCGGCTCGCGCGAGCCGTGGATCGTGGCAGTGAACATGGTCTCCGAGGGCGTGGACATCCCACGGCTGCGCGTCGGGGTCTACGCGACAGCCGCCAAAACACCGCTGATCTTTCGCCAGATCGTCGGACGGTTCGTACGCACGATCCCGACCGATCGAAGATCGGCCAGCGCAGCCGACCCGAGCTGGCTGTACCTACCCGCCGACCCCACCCTACGCGCACACGCCTCAGAAGTCGAAACCGAGCTACGCCACGCCCTACACCGCGACAAGCCCAAGGAGGGCCGGGACGAGCCGCTCGAGCAGCGCGCGAGCGAGCCGTCTCCCACCGCGGAGTTCGTGCCCCTGAACGCCGAGTTCGCCGCCCAAATGACCCTGTTCGGCGCGCCCCACAGAGCACACTCCACCACCCCCGCCAGTGCCCCCGCCGAGGCTCCCGAGCCAGCCCCGGTCGCCGCGTTCGAGCGTCAAACCCAGCTGCGCCAGGAACGCAGCCGCCTAGTGACCGAACTCCACCGCCACGACGGACGCAGCCACCGCGAGATCAACGCCTGGGTCAACCACACCGTCGGACTCGAACGAGTCGAGACCGCCACCATCAAACAACTCGAGCGATCGATCCACGCGCTGACGCGAGAGCTCACGCGCAGCAGCCGACCGTCACGAACATAACCCCACAAGCAAGTAGACAGGCCTTGAAGCTTCCACACGGTGTTGGTGGTGAGTAGACGGACGCGGGCGAGCGTGATCGGCCAGCCGAGCACGGCACCGGCCACATCGCCGATCAGCACGTAAACGCACCTCGTGTCGCAGACCGGATCGGGCGGTTGACGTCCTCGTGAACAATGCGGGCGTGATGCATCTCGGCCCGTTCCTCGACACCGAAGAGCGGGTCATCCGTCAGCAGATCGACGTGAACCTCGTAGGTGTCGTGCACGGGATGCAACTCGCTGTCCCGGAGATGCTCCGTCGCGGCGGCGGCCATGTCGTCAACGTCAACTCCGCGGCGGGGAAGTGGGGTGTTCCCGGGGAGAACGTCTACTCGGCGTGCAAGCACGCCGTCGTCGGCCTAAACGGAGCTCGTCCGCGAAGAGCTGCGGGGAGCGCCCATCGAGCTTTCGCTCGTGTTCTTCGGCCCCACGCCGACGCAGCTCGCGCTGGGTATGCGCCCGCAGCGCGGAATCAAGGTCACACCGATCGCACTCATTGCCGCAGCGATCGCGGACACGCTTGAGCGCCCGCGCCCTGACGTGTGGGTACCGGCGTCACTCGGGCGCTCGTGGGCCTTGGGGCAGGTGCTGCCGCGCCCGCTGAGGGCGGCGGCGCAGCGCTTCGTTGGCATGCACCGCGTCGGGACAGACATCGACCACGCCGAACGCGCGCCCTACGAGCAGCAAACGTTCGGGAAGGACAGCGTCGAGGCCCAGCCGGGTCGAGAGACCTGACCGGCGGCGCGGGCGTCAGTGGGACGTGAACATGATCACGCCGACACCCACGAGGCAGATTGCGGCTCCTGCCAGGTCGTAGTGGTCCGGTCTGAAGCCGTCGAAGAGGGTGCCCCACAGCAGCGAGCCGACAACGAACACGCCGCCGTAGGCAGCGAGAACCCGACCGAACTCGTGGCTGGGCTGCTGGGCAGCGATCACGCCGTACAGGACGAGCGCTACGGCACCGGCGACGACGACCAGTGGTCCCCTGCCCTCCCGCAGCCCGACCCATATCAGGTAGGCACCCCCGATCTCAGCCAGCGCAGCGGCGGCAAACAGCGAGATCGAGCGGCCGGTCATCTCTGCGAGCACACGCGAGAAGCCCCGCCGCTCAACAACAAGACACCGAGACCGAATCGGACGGGTCTACCCACCGGTCGATGCGTCGCCAGAGCTCGCAGCTGCTCCCGACCGGCCGGCCGAGCATCACGGTTGGGATCGCGCCGAGCTCGGGGCACCCCTGATAGCCAGTCACCCCGGCGATCAGATGAGAGATCCCGAACCACGTCGGGACGAGCGAAGCGGGCCAGAGGGCGATGGCTCCCGGCAGCCGGCGCGAGCTCAGCGCACCGGCGACCGCGAGAAACGCCACGCCGGCTAGTGCGCGGGACCGTCGAGCGGCCTGGCTCATCGGAGCTTGCGACTCCAGCCAACTGCTGTCCCCCGAGCAGCACCCGCCGCTGAGCAGACCGCTGTCGGCTGGGCGTCGGGTATCTGCACGTCCGACGGGCGGAACGGTGCAGCTCGCTCCATCGGTGCTCTTCTCGGCGGAGGTGGACGGCGTGTCGGGCATGGTTGCTCCTTTCGTAGCTGGGCCAGGAAGGTCTACAACCTCAAGTAGGCTTTAAGTCAAGGTGCCTATCGCTGCACACAACTCAGACCTGGCGATTGGGGAGGCCGCCCTTCGCGCAGGCGTACCGGCTTCGACCCTGCGCTATTGGGAGAGCGCGGGACTGCTGGGGGCACCGGAGCGCGTCGGCGGTAAGCGTCGCTACGACCCGCAGACCATGCGGCAGATATCGCTGATCGTGTTGATCAAGCGCGCAGGATTCACGCTGGCCGAGACCCGCACCATTCTCTCCGGTCTATCCGAAAGAACGCCACCACCGGATGTCTGGCGTGAGCTGGCCCAGCGCAAGCTGCCGGAGGTCAAGCAAACACTCGCCGAGGCCAAAGCCGTAAAGAAGCTCCTCGAAGAGGGCCTTCACTGCGACTGCATGAGCCTCGATGACTGCCTACGCCAAATCGACGTCGCCTCGCCCTCCGCTTCGAGCCCCGGACGAGACGAGGCTTCCGCGTCTACCGCGCGCCCTACGAGGACACCCGGGATGGCCCCGGCCCGGGGCCCCCGAGCCGAGGCCCCGCCACAGGCGCGTCGCCGCGCGCGTCGATCAGGCTGAGTGCTCCCTCCTCTCGCCGGTTGCGTTCCTGCTGGGCGATCCAGATGCGGATCTTGCGCTCAACGGGGCCTGGGTGTCCGTGCATCGCTGTAGCCCTCCTCGTAGGTTCGGAGTGGCCATCGTCGCGCGCACACGCCACGCTCGCACTGGACGGCGGTCCCAAATAAAGCCCCCGCCTCCTCGACAGAGGGAGGGCACGGTAAGGTGAAAGCAGAGCGTCTTCAACCAACAGCCACCGCCCAAGGAGGGTGCCATCGGGGAGACCGCACACACCGAGCGAGCATCTGGAGAGGGGCGCGGAGGGCGCCACAGCGGCCTGGGGCACGGCGGGCGCGGGAGCGGCGTGGGGAGCACGACGTTCGCGGCACTCGCGGTCCCCAACTACCGGCGCTACATAGCCGGCCAGGCCATCTCGCTGGTGGGGACGTGGATGCAGATGGCCGCCCAGTCGTGGCTGCCCACCGGCCGCGCCCCGGGGCAGCTGCGCGAAGGGCTGCGGTACGTCAGGCGCACACCCGCGCTGGCCACGCCGCTGGCGATGATGGCGCTCGTGGGCTGCCTGGCCTACGAGTTCCAGGTCTCGCTGCCGTTCATGGCGCGCGAGGGACTGCACGTGGGAGCGGCCGGCTACGGCTTCATGACCGCCGCGATGGGCGTGGGAGCCGTGGGCGGCGGCCTGGTGGTGGCGGCACGCGGGCGCACGGGCCTCGCGCCCCTGGTCCTCGCAGCGGCGGGGTTCGGGGTGGTGCTGGGGCTCCGCGCCGTGAGCGAGGCAGCGGAGGGGAAGTAGCAGCCACCACCCGACGGAGCCCCGCCATCCGGAGGGAGCCGAGGGGAAAGAAACCACCACCCCGGGCGGAGCCCGCCATCCCGGAGGCAGCGGACGAGAGGGTGCTCATTTGGGGCGCGTCCGCGCAGGTGGGCGAGGCCACGACGGTAGCGCGCGCGGGGCTTCCGTGCCCCGCGTCCGAGCGCGGGGCACAAGCACCACGAGGATCAGGCCCACCGCCACCGGGACCGTCGCGGGCAGCTCGTTGACGGTGAAGAACAGCAGGTCGAAGGCCACCGCGAGGCACGCGACAAGCGCCGCGGCGCGGAGCTGGAGGGCGCGCGCGGAGCCGGGAGGGGCGGCGGACTCGGCAGCGGGATCGGCGGCGGACTCGGTGGGCCACCCACGGGCGAGCAGGCCCCCGAGCAGGCCCGCCACGAACAGGTCCCCGTAGCCCATTGCGCCCGAGCCGAAGAGCGCGGCCTGCAGGCGCGGCAGGCCGGCCGCGGGGTGGGCGGCGAGGAGCACGTTGTTGGGGTGCTGCAGCAGTTCGGAGGCCACCAGCGCGGTGTCTGCGCACGCCATCAGCACGATCCCCGCCGCCAGCCACCGCGGCGGGGTGACCGCGGCGAGCAGCACCCCCAGCGCTACGCAGCTGAGCGCCGATAGCGCGAGCGCCGCGGCCTGCCCCGCGAGCCCCGTGCGGTCCGCCCACGCAAGCGCGAACAGCGCGGGCGTCAGGAGCGCCAGCGCGGGCCGTGCGCCCCATTGCAGCCACCCCAGCGCGAGCGCCGCGAGGAGCGGCACCGCCACGAGCGCCAGGTAGGTGAGGCTCTGCGCGCTCGCCTGCTCCGCCGCGCGGGCGACGAACACGAACGCGATCACCGAGAGCGGCGGGACCGCCGCCCACAGGCGGCTGCGCCGCCGGGCAACCCACGGGAGCGAGAGCGTGCCGGGGAGCGCCACCACCGCCGCCTGGGTGAGCGAGAGCAGGCCGATCGAGAGCCAGAAGGGCAGCACCGCGACTCAACATACCCCGGCGGCGGGGCCCCGAGGATCGAACACAACCCACCTCGTGGAGGGTCACCGCGGACCGAGCGGCCGGCTCACCCCCAAGCGGCGGAGGACTCCCGACCCTGGCAGAGCGCCGCGGGCGGGCAGCGCGAGGCGGTCATGTCGGCTCGGGAGCGGGACGCCGGCGGCTTCCGGATGTACCGACGATCGGGTTTCCGCACTCGGCGCACGCACCGTGGATGCGCTACAAACTGGCCCGATGGCCTCCCCCACCCCGCGGTCAGGCGCCACGCTCCCGCCGTCAGGTGCCGCCCCTCCCCCCTCCTCAGGCGACCCCCGGGCGCGGTACCGCCGCCGCCGCAGCGGCGCGGCGCTCGCGGCGGTGGCGCTCCTCGCGCTCGCGCTCGCGCTCGGCGCCGCCCACTCCCGCGGGGGCACCCGCCGCCGTGCCGCGCACCCGGCCGCGCACCGGGTGGCCGCCGTGGCGCTCACCCCCGCCCAGCGGGCCACGCGACAGCGGAGCGCCGAAGAAGGGGCCGTCGACCGTGTCCTCTCCTACACCCCCGCCGTCACCGAAGGGGGCCACACCGGGCACGAGCTCGCGCTCACCTTCGACGACGGCCCCGGCCCCTACACCCTCCAGCTCGTGCACGTGCTGAACGCGCTCCACGTACACGCCACGTTCTTCGCGATCGGCGAGGAGGAGCGCTACTTCTCGGCCGGCACCCTCGCCGAGTTGCACTCCGGGGACGTCGTCGGCGACCACACCGAGACCCACCCGGCGATGGCCCAGCTCTCCGCCCACGCCCAGCACGAAGAGCTGTTCGAACAGGCGCTGCGCATCCAGCTGCTCGGCGGCCCCACCCCGCGCCTGTTCCGCCCGCCCTACGGCTCCTTCGACGCCACCACCTTCAAGCAGCTGCGCGCCCTGCACCTGCTGATGGTGCTGTGGTCCGAGGACACCTCCGACTACACCCTCCCGGGGACCGCCGCGATCGTGCAGCACGCGCTCGCCGGCGCCCACCCCGGGGCGATCATCCTCATGCACGACGCCGGCGGCGACCGCTCCGAGACGCTCGCCGCGCTGCCCGCGATCGTCCGCGGTCTGCGCCGGCGGGGCCTGGAACCGGTGACCGTCCCCCGCCTGCTGCTCGACGACCCCCCGCCCCGTGGCCTGCCGGTTCCCACGAGCCTCGCGGGGGATTAACCTCCCAGCTGGACTGTCTTGACGACCAGCAGCGCCACCGCCACCACGAGGTAGCCGCGCAGCAGCAACATCGCCGCGCGGCGGCCCGGTGACCACACGGGGCGCTCCAGCAGCGCCAGCGGGGGCATCGTCCAGGCGTGGCGGCGCTCCTTGGAGAGCGTCTCCTCCTCCGCCACCCCCGCCGCCGCGCCCGCGGGGACGCGGCGCAGCAGGACGTACGCTCCCATCGCCGCCAGCGCCACCGCCAGCGCGATCGACAGGTCGACGAACAGGTGGGTGACGTTCACAGTCGGGAACGCCGTGCTCGCGACCAGCACCAGCGAGAGCTCCACCAGCACCCCGATGATGACCGCCGCCACCGCGTTCAGCCACGGCGCGTTGACCCACGGGCCCAGCACCGCGCGGTCGTTGCAGAGCAGCAGCAGGAACACCGTCGCGCTCGGCAGCAGGATGCCCGCGAGCGCCTGCACCCCGGTCGTGATCAGCCCCAGCGGAGCGCCCGGCAGCAGCACGATCCCCCCCGCCGCGCAGACCATCAGAGTGAACGTCGCGTAGAACAGCTTCGCGTCGCGCACCCCGCGGTGCAGCGAGTGGCTCGCGCCGAACACGTCTCCGAATGCGTAGGAGGTCGCGAGCGTCACGGCCGCCGCGCCGATCAGCGAGGCGTTCAGCAGCACGATCGCGAAGCACGTCCCCGCAGCCGGACCCACGTAGTGGCGCAGCGAAGCCGCCACCGTGCCCGCGTCGCCGAAGTTGCCCGCCGCCGGGGTGCCACCGAACGCAAACGCCGCCACGGCGATGAGCGCCCCCGCGCCGATCACCACCACGAACGCACCCATCACCGTGTCTGCGCGCTCGTAGTTGATCCACCGCGGCGTGATCCGCTTGTCCACAATGTTGGACTGCTGGAAGAACAGCTGCCACGGCGCCACCGTCGTGCCCACGATCGCGATGATCAACAGCACCGCCGTCGAGGTCGCCCCGCCCTGGATCGCCGGCGTCACCGTGTCGTGCGCGATCGTGGCGAAGTTCGGGTGCACCAGCACCAGCAGCGGGATCGCCAGGAAGTTCGCGACCACGAACACGTACATGAACCGCTCCCAGCTGCGGAAGCTGCCCGTCGCCGTGATCCCCACCAGCGTCGCCGCCGCCACCGGCACCGCGACGAACTTGTTCACCCCGAAGTACCCCAGCGCGAGGCTCACCCCGATGAACTCCGTCACGATCGTCAGGAAGTTCAGGACGAACAGGTCCCCGACCGAGAACCACCCCCAGAAGCGCCCGAAGCGCTCGTTGATCAGCCGCGCGTGACCCACCCCCGTGACCGCGCCCAGGCGGATCACCATCTCCTGGTTGACGATCAGCACCGGGATCAGCAACAGCAGTACCCAAAGCAGGCTCGTCCCGTAGTTCTGTCCCGCCTGGGCGTACGTGGACACACCGCCCGCGTCGTTGTCGCCCACCATCACGATCAGCCCCGGGCCCATGATTGCCAGCAGCGCCATCCCCCGCGAGCGCCACCCGTGGCGCGCGCCCGTGTCGCCCATCCTGATTGTCCCCAGCGCCCCCCTGATGTCGCCGATGTGCGCCTCGTCGAGGACGGGCGGCACGCCCTCCGGGCGCGGCTGCGCGGGGGCCTCGGGCGCGGGGGCCTCGGGGACCTCAGACGGGCCTGACCCGAGGGCCGGGACCGCAACTTGCGCATCCGCCCGCGCCTGCTCGTCGTCCAGCGTCGTCGGGTTCTCGGCCATCTCTGTCACCTCCTTTCTGCGCTCCGGGGCTGATCTGCTCGTCCCCTCACTAATTTACGAGCGACGGTCAGCGACCGACAGCCAAGGGCCATCGGCGTCCGCCGACGATCGGCGCGAGCCGAGGCGGTGATCCCGGGGGAGGCTGCTAAACCTGCGAGGACGAGCCCGACGTGCGCGCCTGCGGCTGGGTACTTCGTGGCTGTTCTCGATCCATCCCAGCCTCCTTTCCGCGCATCGTTTCAGGGGCTCGTTCGGGGCTCAGAGTAGCACCGGCCAGCCTCAGTCGCGCACCAGCCCGAAGCGCCGCCGCCAGCCCGCCGGCAGTGTCAGCTCCAGCACGTCGTCCACGGTGATCACGCCCACCACGTGCTGCTGCTCGTCCACCACCGGGAGCGTCGCGAGGTTGTAGTCGGTCATCGTGCGCGCCACCTCGGGCAGGTCCGCGTCGGTGTGCACCGACTCCGGCTCCTCCTCCGCCACCTTCGCGAGGGGCGCCTGCGGGTCGGCACGCAGCAGCGCCACCACCGTAGCTGCGCCGCTCAGCGCGCCCATCGCGTCGTGCACGTAGACGGTGCTCAGCGCACCCGGCGCGATCGCGCTCGCGCGCACCCTCGCCAGCGCGTCCTGCACCGTCGCCTCCTCTGGGAGGTCGATGAAGTCCGGGCTCATCATCCCCCCCGCCGTCGCCGGGTTGTAGCCCATCAGCGTTTCGATCCGCCTGCGCCCCGCCGGCGGCAGCAGCGCCAGGATCCGCCCCCTGCGGTCCTGGTCGATCTCCCCGATCAGGTCTGCCGCGTCGTCCGCCGCCATCCGCGCCACCACCGCCGCGACCTGCCCGTCGGGGCGCTCGGCGATGAACTCGAGCTGGTGGTGCTCGTCGAGCTCCTCGAACACGTCCGCCTCGAGCTCCCTGTCCTGGCCGATCGCCTCGATCAGCTCCTCGCCCTCGTCGTGCGAGGCGGCCTCGACCAGGTCGGCGATCTCCGCGGGGTGCAGGTTCGCGAGCTTGCGGTGTGAGAAGCGCAGGCGCGCGGTGGGTACGTGGCCGACGAACGGCTCCAGGTCCGTCCAGTCCAGGAACGGCCGGTCCCCCACCGCGCCTCTCAGCGCCCGCGGCAGTGCGTGGCGCAGCTGCGCGCGGAAGGAGGGGTCCACCCCCACCAGCCGCCACCACCCCTCGATACACGCCAGCTCGATCTCGTGCGCGCTCACGAGCCGCGGCGGGTCCGCCTCCACGTTCACCAGCTTGCGACCCAACACGTCCTGGCGCAGCAACACCTCCCCGACGCGCCGCTCGAAGCGCCCCAGGTTGAGTTTCTGGCCCGCCAGCTTCGCCGCCCTGGCCTCGAGCGTCGCCACCTTGTCCACCGGCACGAACAGCTCGCGGCCGCCGATCCGCGCCTTCAGACCCGTCACCGGCGGGTACCCCCCGTCCGCCAGGCGCACGATCACGTCCTCCACTCTCCCCAGCCGCTCCCCCGTGCGATCCAGCAGTGGGCTGCGCAGCAGCATCGATAGGTGCAACACTTGCTCGGGCAACGCCCTCGATACGTTAGGGCATCGGCCGGCAGGGCACGCGCGGGGCGCCCCGAACCTTCTTACGCACCGTTTATGGCTCCGCCCCATGATCGACACGTGCCCGTACGCTCCACCCGGCCGTGGCCCACCTTTCTCCTCGGCGCGCTCTGCGTCGGCGCCGTCGTCGCCGCCGTGCTCGTCGTCGGGCCCGCCTCGGGCAGCGCCACCAGCTCCGGCCGGATCATCACCGTCGGCCGAGGCGTCGTCCAGTCCACCGTCTCCGGCTCGGGCTCCGTCCAGGCCGCCACGCAGCTCGACCTCGGCTTCAAGACCTCCGGCGTCGTCACCCAGATCTACGTCTCCCAGGGCGCCCACGTCACCGAGGGCCATCTGCTCGCCGAACTGAACCCCGACACCGCCGAAGTCACCCTCGAACAGGCCCGGGCCTCGCTTCAGGCCGCCGAAGCCTCGCTCGTTCAGGAGGAAGAAACCGACGGGGAAGCCTCCTCCGGCTCGGGCTCCTCCGGCGCCAGCCGGGCCACGCCCAAAGAAGGCACCGGCACCACCCCCGCCAAAGCCACCCTCAGCCCCGCCCTGCGGGAAGCCAACATCGCCTCCGCCCGCGCCGCCGTCAAGAGCGACCGCCTCTCCGTGCAGAGCGCTGAACAGGCGCTCTCCGACACCAAGCTGTTCGCACCCATCACCGGCACCCTTGTCTCCCTCTCCGGGGAGGTTGGCGAAGACGTCACCGCGAGCGGCACCACCCGCGCCTCCACCAGCTCGTCCGGCTCCGGCTCCTCCGGCTCGGGATCCTCCTCCGCCGCGTCGGCCTTCGGGGCGGCCTCTGCCGCCTCGGGCTCCGGATCCTCAGGCTCAGGCTCAGGTTCAGGGTCGGGCTCCTCGAGCTCGTCCTTCGCCGTGCTCAGCGACCTCTCCTCGATGCAGCTCGTCGTGCCCCTCTCCGAGTCTGAAGTCGTCAACGTCCGCGACGGGCAGCCGGCGACCGTCACGCTCGAAGCGCTCGAAGGGCGCAAGCTCGCCGCGCACGTCCTCTCCGTCGCCACGCTCCCCACCTCCTCCTCCGGCGTAGTCAGCTACGACGTCACCTTCCAGCTCGACCAGCTTGCCTCCGGGCTGAAACCGGGGATGTCCGCCACCGCCGAAGTCGTCGTCAAGCAGGCCGAAGGCGTCAACGTGCCCACCACCGCGATCTCCGCAGACACCGTCACCGTCGTGCACGACGGCACCGAGACCCGCCGCCGCGTTGTCACCGGACTGGCCGGCGACAACTCCACGATCATCCTCTCCGGCCTCTCCGCCGGCGAACAGATCGTGCTGCCCGTCGCGCGTGCCTCCAGCAACTCGTCGAGCCTCCTCTCTCGTTTGGGCAGCCGCACCGGCGCGCTCGGCGGCGCCGCCGGTGGCCTCGGTGGCGGGGGCGGCGGCGCAGCGTTCTTCGGCGGGGGCGGGGGCTTCAGGGGGGGTTGATGAGACATCTTTTTGGACCCTATAGGCAGTTGATGCGACACCCTCGACGACCCCACATACGGGTCCCCCGCGACCAGCCGCTGGTGGGAGGCGCCCCGCTCGCTACCCGGGGTGAGCGGGGCGACAGCCGCCACCGCCGCCCCGCTCACCCCGTGATCGACGTCCGCGACGTCTCCAAGACCTATGCCATCGGCCCGATCCGCGTGCCCGCGCTGCGCGGCGTCTCGCTGCGCATCCAGCGCGGCGACTTCGTCGCCGTCATGGGCTCCTCCGGCAGCGGCAAGAGCACGCTCATGAACATCCTCGGCTGCCTCGACATCCCCACCGACGGGCGCTACCTGATCGACGGCGCCGACGCCCACGACCTCGACGAGGACGAGCTCTCCGACCTGCGCAACCGCAAGCTCGGCTTCGTCTTCCAGTCCTTCAACCTCGTGGCCCGCACCCCCGCCCTCGCCAACGTCGAACTGCCGCTCGCCTACGCCGGCCTGCACCGCGTCGAGCGCCGCCGCCGCGCCGAGCGCGCGCTGGCCTCCGTCGGCATGGCCAACCGCCTGCACCACCTCCCCTCCGAGCTCTCCGGCGGCCAGCAGCAGCGCGTCGCCGTCGCCCGCGCGATCGTCACCAACCCCTCGCTGATCCTCGCCGACGAGCCGACCGGCAACCTCGACTCCCACTCCACCGAGGACGTGCTCGCGATCTTCGCTCACCTCAACCTCGAAGGGCGCACCGTCGTGCTGATCACCCACGAGCCCGACGTCGCCGCGCAGACCAAGCGCGTCGTGCGCCTCTCTGACGGGCAAGTAGTCGAGGACCGCCGCCTGCTCGGCGTCCACGACCCCCCGCCCGCCTCCCACCAACTGAAGTCCGCGCACCTTGCGGCCCCCGTCGAGGCCCGGTCATGATCGCGCCCGCCCCACGCCGCCCGCAGTCGCGCCGCCGCGGGCGCCCCCCCACCCCCGAGGCCCGACCGTGATCGGCGTCGAGACGCTGCGCATCGCCTGGGGCGGGATCGTCGCCAACAAGCTCCGCTCGGGGCTCACGATCCTCGGCATGACGATCGGCGTCGCCTCGGTCATCATCCTGATCGCCGTCGGCAACGGCTCCTCCAAAGCCGTCGAGGAACGCATCGAGAGCCTCGGCACCAACGTGCTGCTCGTCGAGTCCGGCGCGATCCGCGGCGGCGCGCGGTTTGGCGGCTCCTCCTCGAGCGCCGTCTCGCTGACCAAACAGGACGCCGCCGCACTGCAGAGCCACGCCGAAGCGCCCGACGTCAAGAGCGCCTCGCCCGTTGTCAACGCGACCGGCGTCACGCTCGTCTTCGACGGCACCTCCTACGAGCCCGGCACGTTCGTGGGCACCACCCCCTCCTATCTCTCTGCCCACGGCTACCACGTCCAGGAAGGGGCCGCCTTCACCGAAGCCGACGTCGCCCACCACGCGCGCGTGGCCGTGATCGGGCAGACCGTCGCCGAAGAGCTGTTTCCCGGGCAGGACCCCGTGGGGCAGACGGTGCGCGCCAACGGCGTCTCCTTCGAGGTGCTCGGCGTGCTCGCCGCCAAGGGCTCCAACGGCGTCTCCAACCTCGACGAAATCGTGGTCGCCCCGATTTCCACCGTCCAGGACTCTCTCTCTGGCTACGGCCCGATCGACTCGATCACCGTCGAGGCCTCCTCCGAGTCCACGCTCCTCGCCGCCGAAGCCGAGGTCACGCAGATCCTCGAGCAGCGCCACCGCATCAAGAACACCGCCGAACCCGGCTTTCAGGTCGTCAACCAGGGCTCGCTGCTGGAAACCACCTCCTCCACCACCTCGGTCTTCACCACACTGCTCGGCGAGGTCGCCGCGATCTCGCTGCTGGTCGGCGGCATCGGCGTGATGAACATCATGCTCGTCTCCGTCACCGAGCGCACCCGCGAGATCGGCATTCGCAAGGCGGTCGGCGCGCGCCGCTCGGACATCCTCACGCAGTTCCTCACCGAGGCCGTGCTCGTCTCGCTGATCGGCGGCCTCACGGGCGTGCTGCTCGGCGTGCTCGGCTCCCACTTCGAAATCGCCGGCGTTCACCCCGCGATCGCCACCTACTCCATCTTCCTCGCCTTCGGCGCCGCCGTCTTCACCGGCCTCTTCTTCGGCACCTACCCAGCCGGACGCGCCGCGCGCCTGCGACCGATCGAGGCCCTGCGCTTTGAGTGATCAGCCCCCGCATCTTTCCCCCGACGAGCCCCCGCTCGCGCCCGCCCCCGGCGAGGAGCACCCCGTCGCACCCCCCCACCCCGTAGAGGAGCCCGTCATGCCCGACGCACCAACCGCCATCCACGAGGAAGAGAACCGGTGGGCGGAGGAGCCCCTGGACGAGCTCCCACCCCGCCCCCGTCGGCGCCTGCTCGCACCTGTGCCCCTGGCGCTGCTCGGCGTGCTCCTGCTCGCCTGCGGCTTCATCGGTGGCGTGCTCGTCGAGAAGGGGCAGACCTCCTCCTCCAGCGCCAGGGGTGCCGCCGCCGGTCTGGCCTCCCGATTCGCGGGCCTGCGGGGCGCCGCCGGCGCCGGCTCGACCACGACCGGCAGCGGAGGCAGGGCGGCCGGCGGAGGCTTTGCGGGGGCCTTCGGGGGAGCGGGGGGCGCGGGCGGCGCCACCATCGGCGAAGTCTCCTACATCAGCGGGAGCACGCTGTACGTGACCAACGCCGAAGGCAACACCGTCAAGGTCACCACCTCCCCCGGCTCCTCGATCACCAAGACCGTCAAAGCCGACCTCCACGGCATCCACCCCGGCGAAACCGTCGTCGTCCGCGGTACCAAGGGTTCGGGCGGCGCCGTCAGCGCCGAATCGATCAGCGTCGGCGCCGGCGGTGGCGGCGGCCTCGCCTCGCTGTTTGGGGGCGGAGGCGGTGGTGCAGCTACAGGGGGCGGCGGCGCGAGCGGGAGCTCGGGCTCCGGTGGACCGGCTCTGTTCGGCGGGTGACTGTCGTATCTTGATGTCCTTCGACAAAGGAGTTCCATGTCTCACACCAGCACCAAGGGCCGCGCGCCGGCCATCGCCGCACTGACGATCGCTCTGCTCGCCTGTCTCGGGCTGGCGGCGTGCGGCAGTTCCGGCTCTTCGAGCACGGCCAATACCACCACCAACTCGGCGGCGACCGGCACAACCACGACTGGCACGACCCCTTCGGGGACGTCGTCCACGGGCGCCGCCCCCACCGGGCGGCCCAACCCGGCACGGTTCGCCGCAATGCGCGCGTGCCTGGCGAAGAAGGGCATCACCCTCCCACGGCGCGGCGTCGGCGGCTTCCTCGGCGGTGCCGGACCGCGAGCTGCCCAAGGGCGTGACGCGCGCGCAGTACGCGGAAGCGCTCAAAGCCTGCGGCGCGAGCTTCCCGGGCGGCCACTTCAGCAGGGTGCCGCACGCCTTCGCGAGCCCGCGTTTCCACGAGGTGCTCGCCCGCTTCGCCGCGTGCCTGCGTCAGAACGGGGTCAACGTAGGCGAACCCAACACCTCGGGCAACGGCCCGGTCTTCAACACCAAGGGGCTCAACACCGGCAGCACCCAGTTCAAAGCGGCCGAGGCGAAGTGCAGGAGCACGCTGATCGCCGGTCTGCGGCCCCCCGGGCACCCGAAAGGTCCCGTTGAAGCAGGTCCCGTTGAAGCCCACCCCGGCGCGGTCGGCGGCGGCAGCGCAACCGGCTGAGCGGCCCTGCGCCCAGACGCCCCTGGCCGACAGAGTGATGACCAGGCGCCCGCGGCCTCAGCCGTGGGCGCCCAGGCCACGGTTGGTGGGCGCGGCCTGCGGGTCACGGATCGCCGTCGAACTCGGCCCCGTGGCGACCGTCGGCTTCGGCAGCGCCGCGATGCGTCCGATCAACTGGCTCCACTGCGCCTCGTTCAGGTCGCCCGTCACCGTCAGCGGCGAGGCCGTCGCAGCGTGGGTGCTCGCGGCGTGGGCGCTCGCCGGGCGCCGCGGGAGGAAGTCGATGTAGACGTGGTCCCACGCGGAGGGGAGCGCCTGCGTGGCGGGAGCTTCCGGGTACTTCATCAGGCTCACGATCCGGTGGGGCGCGAACCGCCCGCTGAGGGTGAGCAGCGTACGGATCGTCGCGTCGGCGATCGTCCCCTGACCCTGGTGGCCGGCAATCGGGACCCCGTTGATCGCGGAGATTTCCACCGCCGTGCCCCGGTCGTGGGCCGCCCGGGCCGCCGCGGCGTCCGCGCCGGGCGCGACGCTCAGGCCCGCCGGGGAGACTCCCCCTCGCGGGCACCGCAGCGCCGCCACCGTCGGCTGCAGACCGCTGCGGGAGAGGAACTCCAGCACCGCCAGCACCCGCCCGTCGACCGCCCCTGACGCCACGTCCCGGCGACCGCACGCGTCGAGCTGGATCCCCGGGTCCGACAGCACCGCCAGCTCCAGTTCCCCCTTGGACATCAGCAGCGCATCCCCCGCGGTCGCGCCGAGCAGCGCGTTCGCGCCCTTCGAGCCCTTGGGGTGCAGCGCTGCGCCGAGCTGCTTCCAGTTCGCCAGCAGCGGCTGCGGGTTGATCGTCCCGCTGTCCCCCGCCGGGCGTACCGCGAAGCGCAACCGCCCGGCGCTCGCGCCCACCGGCGTGTCGAGGCGACCGAGCACCGTGCCCTCGGAGACGACCGAGCCGGTCCGCAGTGGGAGCCAGCGGCCGTTGCCCGTGCTCGCTGACTTCGCCGCGCTGGCCGCGGCGGCACGCGCGATCGGGTTGCCGGGGTGGGCGAACAGGCGCACCCTGCCCATCCCCGCAGGCGCCGTTTCGCCTTCGGATTCCGTCGGAGCGCTCGGCAGGGGTGCGGGTGCGGCGTGGTGCCTGACCCTGAGGGTGAGCGGCGACTGGTGGCCCGCGGTCGCAGGCTGCGTCGGCGCGGGGTCCTGCGACGCCGTGACGGGGTGCTCGACCGTCGGGGCCACGGGGCGGTACCGGGGGACGATGCTGCCGAGGCCGGCGTACGTGAACACGTCCCCGTAGACGTCGCGCAGCACCAGGTAGCGGCCGAGCGAGTGGGAGTGCCCGAGGTGCTCGATACGGCCGTTCTCCACCGCCCTCACCGGGGCGTTGGGAGCGCCGAGCAGCTCGACCAGTTGCGACGCCTTCGCGGGCGCGTTCGCGGCGGCTTCCGCGCGCCGTGCCGCGACCTGCGGAGGGGGCGGAGGCTTGGAGCCCGGCGTGGCCGCGACGGAGGATGCTCCACTCCCCGTGTGCGCGGCGCCACCCGCGGCTGCGGTCTCCGCGGGAGAGCGGGCGGGTGGGGCACCAGCAGCACTCGCAGCCGCGTCCGCGGGAGTGGGCGCCGTCGCAGCCGCGCCCGCGGGGGTGGGCGCAGTGCTCAGGGGCACCGCACCCGCGGTGGCGCTCGAAGAGCCGCTCGCGGATGGGGTCGAGGGGCCCCCCGCCGCTCCGCCGGCCCCCAGAGTCGCTCCGAGACCGCTCGCACCCGGTGCCACGTGCGCGCCGGGGGTGGGCGTGCGACCGTCCACGAGGCCGGTGAGCGTTCCGATCACCGAGCGGGGGAAACTGGCGATCAGGCGCGCGCGCAGTAGCACCGATTCCACGTATTCCTGAGAGTGGTTGTAGGCGAGGATCGCCGCGTCGAGGTTGTGGGAGGCGCCCGCCGCGTGCAGGTAGCGCGCGGCCGCGAAGATCGCGTCCACCGGGTTGGCCGGGTCGGCGTAGCCCGCGTTGGTGGCGTCCACCCCGTAGCCCAGCCACGTCGCGGGCATGAACTGCATCCACCCCACCGCTCCCGCGGTGGAGACCGAGAGGTCGGTGCCGTAGTTGGTCTCGACTTCGTTGATCGCCGCGAGCACCTGCCAGGGGATGTCGTACTGGAAGGCGGCCGCTTTGTAGATCGGGAGCAGGAAGAGAGGGATGCGGTAGAAGTCGAGCGCTTGCGCGGACACCGCGGACCCCGCGAGCAGCAGCGCCTGCGTCCCCGCTTCGCCGCCCGCCGCCTGTGGAGCCGGCGCGACGCCGTTGGGGGTGCCCGCGGGTACCGTGGTGGGCCCGTTCTTCGCAGCACCTTCGCCGGCGGGCTTGGAGCCGCTGCCGCCCTGCCCGCCCGCGCCGGAGCCGCCCTTGGTGACGCTGGCGCTGGTGCGCCTGCCGGCGGTGACCTGCTGGGTGCGCTGCACCACCACCGTCGGTCCCGTGCTTGGGGCTTCCGCGGGAGCGGTCGAGGTGCCCGCTGGAGCGGTGGAGGTGCCGGAGGCTCCCCCCGGGGCACCTGTCGGCGCGGGCACGGTCGAGGTCGTGGTCGAGGAGGTGGCGGACGACCCGGGCACTTCCTGCGCCGGGGCCGGCGTCTGGGGACTGGTCGTCGTGACCGGCGGCGTGGGGCCTTCACCGGTCCCGGCGGCGCCCGCGGGCGCGTCGGCGCCGAGCGCCGCGCCCGGCCCGCCCAGGCCAGCCGTGAGGCCGCCGCCGGCCAGTACGGAGAGCACGGCGCGGCGCGCCCACCGGCGCGGAGCCCGCGAGGCACTCATCCGCGGCCTCCCCGCGGTGCTGTTGGATGGTCGTCGTGTCGCATACGCATGCCGAAGGCCGTGCCGCTCTCGCGGCGCCAGCCACACTGGCTGAGGTTCATATCGGCAGCCAAGCACTTCGCGGTAAAGGATTTGTAATCCCGCCCGCAAACCTGCCCGCGGTGATGGAGGCTGTTCAAGACGATATCTCTCATATCGGCGGGAGCGGCCGCACTCTACAGACCCCCGAGGCGGGGCCTCTTTGGTGGCCGAATTGCTGACCTTTGTGCAGGATCTACTGCAAGGTCCGCAAGAGCGTATGTGCAATGCTCCCTGCGTCATGTCCAGGTTCAGAGTTCTCGTAGCGGCAGCGGTCGTGTGCGTGTGCCTCACCGCCGCCGCGGCGGCGTGGGCGGCGGAGACCCTGGAAGTCACCGCGGCCTTCTCCCCGGACAAGCTGGGTGCGCCCACCAACGTCCACGGGACCGCGACGATCGGCACGACCACGGGGGCGCTGCCCTCGCCGATCGTGGAAACCACCGTGATGGGACCGGCGGGGCTCACCGTGGACGTCCAGGGCGTGGGCATCTGCAACCCCGCCAAGCTCGAAGCCACCTTGAATCCGGGCGTCTGCCCAAAGGACTCCAAAGCCGGCTTCGGGGGCGGCGTGGGCGAGTACGAACTGGGCCAAGAACGACGCGAAGAGCCGTTCACGCTCAACTTCTACCGCGGCCCCAACGAAGACGGGCACCTCGTGCTGGTGGCCTTCCTCAACGCGTCCGCGCCAGTCTCGGTGCAGCTCGTGCTCAAGGCGCAGATCGTCCAGGAGCCCAAGCCCTACGGACTCGGCTTCGCCTTCAAGGTGCCGATCATCGAAACGCTGCCCGGAGCCTCGCCCGCGACGGCGAAGAGCATCTTCATCACGCTCGGCGCACCCAACGCCGCCTACTTCGAGAGCGTGGGCGGCAAGCGCAAGTTGGTCCACGTGAAAGGGATCGTCGTCCCCAAGAAGTGCCCTTCCGGCGGTTTCCCCTACAAGACGCAGATCGCCTTCGCCGACGGCACCACGAACACGGTCACGGGCACGATCCCCTGCCCGCACGGGTAGGACAGGACCGGTGGGCGCCCTGCTCGCACCCACCCTTCGCGGCGGCCGTTCTCCGGCCGGTCGCCGGGCGGTCCTCGCCCTCGTGGTGCGCACAGTGCGCGCGGCGTACACAGTGCTCGCAGCGCGCAGGGCGCTCGCGGCGCTCGTGGCGTGCACGACGCTCGCGGCGGGCATCTCGATCCCCGTCGTGGCGCAGGCCACCGGGTCGGAAACGGTCGCCGCGATCAAGCCGTCGTTCTCCCCGGACCGGCTCGGTGCGAAGGCAGCGTTCACCTTCGACGTTCGCTTCACGGGCGGGGAACTCGGCGTGCCCTCCCCGGTGCGCAGGGCGGTCGTGCAGCTGCCCCCGGGGCTGAGCATGAACATACCCCACCTCAGCAGCTGCACGAGGGCGCGGCTGCAGGCGCGCGGCGCGAGCGGCTGCCCGGCGCGATCGCTGATCGGCACCGGACACGCCCTTGCGGACGTGCACGCCGGTGCGGGCGTGGAAAGCGAGGAAGCGAAGGTCTGGGCCTTCCTCGGCCCGCCGCAGGGCCTCAATCCGACGATCGAGATCCTCGGCCAGGGCTACACGCCGCTCGACGAGCGGGTGGTGATCACCGCCACGGTGCTCCCCGATCGTCCCCCCTACGGCGAAGAGCTCGTGATGTCGATCCCCGCGATCCCCTCGATCCCCTACGAGCCGAACGCCTCAACGGTCTCCTTTTCGATGACGGTCGGGGGTCCGCGCTTTCGCAGGCAGAGCCCGAACACGGTCCTGCTGCCCACCCACTGCCCCGCCGGGGGCTTTCCGTTCGCGACCGAATTCGGCTACGAAGACGGCACCACGAGCACCACCACGGCGACCGTTCCGTGCCCGTAGCGACGGTGGGCCTTCATCCGGTGGGCCTTCACCCGAGCCCGGTGAGTCTGTACCCTTAGTCCCGTGGAAGCGCTCCTCTCGATCGTGCAGGTGTTCATCGCGGTGGGCCTGATCTTCCTGGTGCTGATGCACTCCGGGAAAGACGCCGGGCTCTCTGGCGCCTTCGGCGTGGGCACCGGCCAGGGCCCGCTGGGGGGCGGCTCACTCGTGGAGCGCAACCTCAACCGCTGGACTGTCTTCTTCGCGCTCCTGTTCGTCGGGAACACCATCCTGCTGTTGACCAAGCCCTGGTAGCGGCTCGCCTGGCAGCGGCTCGGGTTCGAGCTGGTCGAGGATCTCCAGGGCCTCCGCGCGCAGGGTGGCGTTGGTAGCCTCGTAGTCCTCGCGCGAGAGCTTGCCGGTGGCGAGGTCGAGCTCCAGGTCACGCAGCTCGCGGTACTTGACTTCGCGAGCGAGCTCCAGCGAAGCCGGCCGGGCGACGCGGCGGCGCAGGGCACCAGGCGAGGGCGAGAGCGCGAGCAGGCCCCCGGCGAAGACGATCAGCCCGCCGAGCCAGATCCACATGATCAGCGGCGAGACCAGCAGGCGAAACTGCGCGGGGGGCGGGTGCTTGAGGTATTCGTGGGCGAGGAAGTCGATCACGAACAGGCCCTCGTCGGGGCGCGAGAAGGGGATCGTCTTGTTGCCGACTTCGATGATGCGTTTCAGCCGCGGGGTTTCGATTGCGGGCTGGATCGCGCTCCACACGTCGCGCGTGAGGCTCGCGCTGATGCCTACGCTGCTGACGGCCTGACCCTCGATCAGGTGCCCCACCGGGCCCTGGGATTCTTCCTCGGATTCGTAGAAGTCCTCGGAGGGGCGCAGCGTGGTGACGTAGCGCCCGTCCCGGGTGACCCGTAGCACCGCGCCGATGTTCATCGTGGAACCCGTGTGGGTGGGGTCGTAGCGGGGGGTGATGGTTGCGGTGGGGCGCACGTAGCGCACGGTGTAGGAACCCACGCGCACGGACTGCCCCGGGGAGAGGCTCCCCACCTGGGAGACGTGCTGGAAGGAGGAGGAGGCAGCGACCCCGACGAACAGCACGGCCATCCCGACGTGCACGATGTAGCCGCCGTAGCGTCGGCGGTTGCGCCGGATCAGACCCAGCAGCGCCACCGGGGGCGCCTCGCCCGAGGCGCCCCGGCGCACACGGGTGCCGCGCCAGAGCTCCTGCGCGACCGAGCCGAGCGCGAACGCCGCGCAGCAGAACATCGCCAGCGCCGTGGACTTCTGCGTGACGCTGGCCGCGAACAGCGCCGCGAGCGTGATGAGCGCCGCAGCGAGCGGCACGGCGAGGTTGCGGAGCACCCCGCTGGGGGTGGCGCGCCGCCAGGCGATCACCGGCCCGATGCCGGAGAGCAGCACGAGGATCAGCGCCAGCGGGACGGTGTAGCGGTCGAACCACGGCCCCCCCACCGAGGCGGACTGGCCGGTGAGCGCTTCGGAGATCTTGGGGAACCACGTCCCCCAGAAGATCACGAACGCGAGGCCGACGAGTACGAGGTTGTTGAACAGGAAGATCGCCTCGCGCGAGAGCAGCGAGTCCAGGTGGTGGGTGCTGGCCAGCGAGTCGCGGCGGGAGACGACCAGGTAGATCGAGCCCGCCACGAGCACGGAGATCAGCACCAGGAAGGGCACCCCGACGGTGGCGCCGCCGAATGCGTGGATCGAGTCGAGGATCCCGGAGCGCACCAGGAAGGTGCCCATGATCGCCAACGTCCCCGTGGCCAGCGCGAGCGAGACGTTCCACACCTTGAGCATCCCGCGCCGCTCCTGGATCATCAGCGAGTGCAGGAACGCCGTGCCCGTCAGCCACGGCAGTAGCGACGCGTTCTCGACGGCGTCCCAGCCCCAGTAGCCACCCCACCCGAGCTCCGAGAAGGACCAGGAGGCTCCGAGCAGGATGCCGACGCCGAGGAACAGCCACGCGGCCAGTGCGAAGCGACGCACCACCGCGATCCACTCCCCGTCCACCCTGCGAGCGATCAGGGCGCCTGCCGCAAACGCGAGGGGCACCGTGCAGAGGGTGTACCCCGAGTACAGGATCGGGGGGTGGATCATCATCGTGGGGAAGCGCAGCAGCGGGTCGAGGCCCTGCCCTTCGGGCGGCGCGGGGTTGGTGGTGGTGAAGGGGTTGGCGTAAAAGACCATCAGCGAGACGAAGAACCCGCCGAAGCCGAGCAGGATCGCGGTCGCGTAGGAGGCGACCTCGCGCAGGCGCCCGCGTGTGAGGAACAGCACGAGGCTCGACCACAGCGAGAGCAGCCACGCCCACAGCAGCAGCGAGCCTTCCTGTGAGGACCACACCGCGGCGGCGCGGTACAGCAGCGGGGTGGTGCGGCTGGAGGTGTCCGCGACGGTGTTGAACGCAAAGTTGTTGCCCAGGAACGCGATCTCGAGCACCACCATCGCCAGGGTCAGCAGGCCGGCGAGCGCGTACACCGCCCGGCGGCCCGCCAGCGAGAACTCCGCCCGCCCGCTGCGCGCCCCGTAGATCGAGACCGCGATGCCGTACACGCACACGATCAGCGCGAGCACGAGGCAGACGTGTCCGAGGAGCGCCATCAGCCGTGGCTCAGGCGTTCTGCTTCTCGGAGGGCGGGGCGACCTTGTACTTGGAGGGGCACTTGGTGATCAGCGAGTTCTGTTCGCCGGTGTACCCCGAGCCCTGCTTCTGCACGGTGACGATGATCTCGCGCCCTTCTTTGAAGGGGTCGGGGACGATCCCGGTGTAGGCGACCGGGACCGCGTCGGCGCCGTTGGCGCGGTCGGCGACCCTGAAGCGGAGCACGGACCCTTCGTGGTGCACGGAGCCGGCCACGACCGTCCCGGTGAGCTGGTAGCTGCGGCCGGGCTGCGCCTCGCGCAGCAGTTGGCTGGGGGTGAGCGCGGGGCTGGCGGCCGTGAAGCTGGTGTAGATCAGGGCGCTCGCGAGCAGCACCGCGGCGCTGAGCGCCACCACGAGCCGCACCGTGCGCTTGCGAGCGGGGTTCATCGCGCCCAGTATCTCAAATGCCCGCCAGGGAATCGCCGGTGGACGGCGAAACCTTGGGAGGTGCCAGGGGTCTTTATGTACAGAGAGCTATGAGACCGAGCCTTCGGCATCCGATCGGCGAACGGCGCCGCACCCACCGCACCCGGGGTGCGCACCGGCTCGACCCCGCGCCGGAGGCCGCCGCCGTGCCGGAGGCCGACCTCGCCGCGCAGGAGCCCCACGTCGCCGTGCTCGAGCCCGACATCGCCGCGCAGCGGGTACGCGAGGCGGGCGGCCCGAGCGACCTGGCCTCCTACGCCTGCCAGTGCGGCTATCTGTTCGCGGCCGCTGTGAGCACCACGGTGGAGTGCCCGCACTGCGGGACCTCGCAGGCGTGGTAGGTCACGCGCGAGCGCCGCGACGATGACCCCGCAGCCCGGCGCCCCCTGGAGGAGCCGGCGAGCCTCCAGCTGGCTGCCGAACTCATGGCGGTGGTCATTTGGTCGGGCGCGACCAGTGGTCAAGGACACGCCGCTTGGCGTCGTCGATGCCGAGCGCCGCGATCCGCTCGGCCGTCATGTGCAACTCCCGGGCCAGCACCGCAACGACCCACGCCTCGTGCTCCACCAGATCAGACTCCTCGAGCACAGCAGGCCGATCCACAGGCTCGCCCTTCTGCAGCGCCGCCCAGAACTGCTCACGCGAAACCTCCAGCTGGCCGCGCAGGATCGCGGCGAACCGCCCGGCCGACGGCCGCCCGCGCCGCGAATGCGAGATGTGGGTCTGCAGCACACGGCCGTCCGGCAGGATCTTCTCGAAGAAGATGTGATCCTCGCTGCGACCGCCCCGGCTCCCCGCAGGGAGGCGAACCCATCGATCGACTCCCAGGAACTTCTCGAGCTCGCCCCAGGTCGGGGCGTTGGGGGTCATGCAGCCGCTGGCTCGTCCGCCGGCGTCAACAGCGCCGTGCGCTCCTGCGGGGGCGTCAGGGCGATACGCAGAAGCCACGGCATGTGCCTCGCCCGGTCGGTCTGCATGTAGAAGCCCAGGCGCGCGAAGAACTGCTCCACATAGGCGGCCGACAGCTCCTCCAACTCCCGCGCGGCGTCATCGAAGGTCTCGCCACCCGCCACCAAGCCGAGCTCCGGCTGACGCAGCACGAACTCTCCTTCGGACACGCTCGCCTTCGTCGTGAACCGGAAGTGGTCGAGCAGCGGCTTCAAATCCGCGAGACCGAGCAGGAGCATCGCCTCCTTGCCCTGATGGCGCTCCACCACGGTCGGCCGATGCTCACGCACCACGCCCGACATCACATCCGAGAGGCCAGCCTTCGCCTGCGAGAAGCTCCAGGTCGAGAGAGTCTCAGCGGCACCCATATCCACAGTATAGACCAAACTGGTCAATCAGCACACCGCCGGTCACCCGCCCGACCCGGCCACCCGAAGCAGCTATACCATAGATTGCAACCTACGATATAGCACTCTGGGGCTACTCGAGCAGCAGGGCGACCACTGGCGGCATAGTGGCCGATGTAGTGGTAAACTAGTGGGTATGGCGTATGTCGTGGCCCGGCCCAAAGGGCGATTCGAGGTTCGGGAGTCGCTGCACACGCCAAAGGGGCCTCGCGCGCACACCCTCGCCGGCTTCGATGTCCTGACCGATGAAATCCTGGCGAAGGCCGCCGCGAAGGCCGAGCGGCCGTTCGACGTGCACACGGTGCTGGCCTCGAGCCGACGGGCTGGGGCCCCTGTGATGGCGACGATCGGCGCCGAGGGGCCGGCCGGCGCGGGAGAGGCCGCCAGTGCTCAGAACGGGGCCGGCGCAGGGCCGGACAGTGGCGACTCGGCGAACCGGTTCGTGGAGTCCTCGCGCCGGATGGCACTCACCCTGAGACGGGCGCCGGCGGCCAAGCAGACGAACCCCGGGGCGGCGCTCATCGACCTACTGGGCTTCGCCGACGCCGTCACCCGCGGCCAGCCCACCAGGCCGTTCGAGCCCCTGACCTTCCCGGTGTTGCGCAAGCTCGTCGAGCACCGCCGCGAGGCTGCCGGTATGCACAGCGGATGAGCGGCCCCGGGGGACTGGACGGGCTGGCCGCCAGGATCGTGGCGGTGCACGAGATGCTCGACTCCATGAGGGTCACTCACCAGTTCGGCGGGGCGGTGGCACTCGCGTGGTATCGCAACCCCCGCGCCACGACGGACATCGACCTCAACGTGACCCTTCCGCCCGAGGATGCGGGACCGGTGCTCGGAGCCCTCACCCATCTGGGCGTGACCGTCTCCGAAGCCGACCGGGCGACGATTGCCCACGACGGTCAGGCGCGGCTCGACTGGGACCGGTCGTACCTCGATCTCTTCTTCGCCACCCTCGATCTCCACCGAGACATGGCAAAGCGCTCGCGCCAGGCCGACTTCGGCCCCGTGCAGATTCCGATCCTCTCCCCCGAGCACCTGATCGTGTGCAAGGCGATCTTCAACCGCCCCAAGGACTGGGTGGACATCGAAGAAATGATCGCCTGGGGCACGCCGATCGACGCCGCCGCGGCCCTTCGTTGGATCGATGGCATCCTCGGAGTGAATTCCGAGCAGCACGCTCGCCTCTCCGATCTGCTCCTGGCGAAGGGCTGAGGCGCTACCGGATCTGCTGGCCACACCGACACCTTCTTGGAGCGCGGCCCAACGAGCTGCTGTGGACCCTTCAATTGGCTTCGTATTCGACGTCCGCTGTGGTGATCGGCTCGCGGCAGTTCCCGCAGACCACGACGGGGGTCAGCTCGGCGCCGCAGGTGCGGTGTCGGACGTGGAGCTCGGGGTCGTTGGTGTCGAGGAGATGCCGGTCGGCCCATGCTTTGACGGGTAAGGATGGCGGGGAACAGGTCGAGCCCGGTCTGGGTCAGCCGGTACTCGTACCAGTCGGGGTCGGTGCGGTAGCGGACGCGCTCCAGGAGCCCTTGCTCGACCAGGGTGGAGAGGTTCTTCGAGAGTACCATGCGCGGGTGTGGATGCTCACGCTTTCAGCAGACGCGACTTCTGGACCGACGCGCCAGCAGGGGCAGTGCAGTGACCGCCGGCGGAGTCGGGCGGGCGGACCAGCCTGCTGCGACTGCTGACACAAGCGCGACTGAGGAGCTGCCGTTCGTCGATGCACACTCACTCACGGTGAACGCGCCACCCGAGCAGGTATGGGAGGAGACCGCGCAGGTTACGCGGCGGTGGCTGGAGAGCACCCTTCCACGCTCCGGCATCGCCGGCGCGGTAGGACCGCTGCTCGCCCGCCTGCTCGGCGCCTCGAATGTTGATTCGCCGCCACCGGGGCCGGGAGTGCCCGAGACGATGGTGGGCTTTCGCGTGGCGCGAGCCGAGCGACCGTCGCTGATCGCGCTGGAGGGCGAGCATCGCTTCTCGCGCTACGCGCTCACCTTCCGGATCGAGCCCGCCGACGGTTCTGCGTGCACCGTGACTGCCGAAACCAGGGCGGTGTTCCCGGGCCGCGCCGGCCGTCTCTACCGAAAAGCCGTGATTGGCACCGGCGCACACGTAAGGGTCGTCCGTCGCCTGTTGTCGTCGATCAAGCGCCGGGCTGAGCGGAGCTGACATGCCGCAGGCGGCCGATCCCTGGCAGGAAGCGGCCGACCCGAGCGGCGTAGGCGGCGTATTGCTCGCCGTGAACCCGTAAGAGGTAGGGCTCCTCGATGAACCGCACGTGCAGCTCGAGCGCCACCACCAGGAGGATCGCGCCGGCGACCGTCAGGACGTTTGGCGCGAGCAGGGTAGTGCCCGTGAAGGAGGGGATCATCGCCGCGAATATCGGATTGCGCGCGAGTGAAAAGGGGCCGTTGATGACCAGCTCGGTCCGCTCGGAGGGGTCTACGCCGACCCGCCAGGCGTCGCCCATCGCAAACTGAGCGAGCACGGTCATCGCAATCCCTGCACAGGCGAGCACGATTCCGAGGATGTTGGCAACGTCGCCGTCGAGCGCCGCGAGCGGGTTCAGGATGCCCGCGAGCTGGAGTGCCGCACCCATGACGCACAGCACGACCGCGCTCACCAACAGCAACCCGCCCGTCCACTCCAATCCCGAGGCGCCGCGCAAGCCCTTGAAGCCCGTTGAGCCTGTCCGGCGAACGTGAGCGACCATGCGCACCCCGAAGGCGAGGAGGCCGTACACCGCAAGGAAGGCAAGCGCAAGAGCAGGCATGTCCATATACTGAGCAATTACTCGCATGTCGTCAACTCGCATTCCCAACCGGCGACTCGAGCCGCGCAAGCTCCCCAAGCAGGCGCGATCGGGGGCGACCGTCGAGGCGATCCTCGAAGCGGCTGCTCAGATTTTCGAGCGTAACGGCTACGCCGCAGGGACCACCAACCGGATCGCCGAGCGAGCCGGCGTCTCGATCGGCTCGCTCTACCAGTACTTCCCCAACAAGGACGCGCTCCTCGTTGCGCTGGTGTACCGGCATCTCGCGGAGAGCACGGCGGCGCTCGGACCGCACCTCGAACGGTTGAGCCGCGGCGCACGCTTCGACGACGTTCTCCAGGACGTTGTCAACGCGATGGTCGCGCTGCACGCTCTCGCACCGCGTCTTCACCGTGTGCTCTTCGAGGAGACCCAACTCCCACCGACGCTCCGCGCGGAGCTTGACGGGCTGGAAGACCGCCTCGTCGACCTCGCAGCGGACGCACTCGCGGCCGATCCACACTCACGTCCCACCGATCCCCACTTGTCGGCCCGCATCGTGATCAGCACGATCGAGGGCCTCACACATCGTCTCGTGCTTCGCCCACCGCCAGGTGTCCCCCTGGAGGCGATTGCCAGCGAGATCACCGAGATCGTGCGCGCCTACATCCAGGAAGCCCCTGCAGCGCCTGCTCCGGCGTGCGCACCACCCCGCTCATCACGCGTGGCGGCATACCGACCCACGGCTGATTCGTAGGACGCCGCCTTCCCAGACCCGTGGGCCATTGATGCGGATAGGCTCTCGCTGAGAGGTGCTTATTGATGCGTTTCCGCAAGGGCGCTCACGTCGATGTCGAAATGGCTGGCGAGTGCCTGGCGTCCAGCCGCCGTGACGCGCAGCGCGCGGGGCGTGCTGCGGGGGGTGACCCAGTTACGAGCGCGGAAATTGGCCAGGAGGGCGGCTCCAAGTCCGCCGGCAAGATGGTGGCACGGCACACACCCTCGCCAACCTGCAGCGTGAGCGCGAGTGCGTGATCAACCTACCCGGGCCGGACCTCGTCGAGGAGGTTGAGGCCCTGGCCCCTCTGACCGGCCGCAACCCTCCGGCACCCCACAAGGCCGACACGTTCCGCTTCGAGCCGCGCAAGTTCCAGGCCGCCGGCCTGACCCCGGCAGCGGCCGAGACCGTCAAGCCACCCCGCATCGCGGAGTGTCCGCTGCAACTGGAGGCGAAGGTCACGGCGATTCACGAGCCCGCGACCCGTCCCGACGGCGAGTACTTCCGGATCGTCGAGGCCCACGTCCAGCGAGTCCACGCGCTCACGAGCATCGTCAAGCCCGGCACCAACCACGTCGACCCCCAACAGTGGAGTCCCCTGCTCTACGTCTTCCGCCACTACTTCGCCACCGGCCAGGAGATCGGACGCAGCTTCCGCGCCGAGGACTGAGCACGGGTCTTGCGGAGATCGGCGACCCCTCGCTGAAGCCGTTTCGTCCGCGATCCAGCGACAGGCTGAACACCTCCACCAGCCAGTGTCCGAGCGCCTATGGCGTGGCACGGCGATCTCCCCGTAAGATGCACACTTGACCGACTGCTCGCCCGATTTTGCCCGCACCGCGGCCGACTACGCCCGTCACCGTGCGGGGTTCCCATCCGAGCTGCTCGATCGCTTGGCGGCGATGGGCGTCGTGCGCCCGGACGCGCGTGTCGTGGACCTCGGCACCGGGACGGGGAGCCTCGCGCGGCTGTTCGCGCAGCATGGGTGCGAGGTCACGGGCGTCGACATCGCCGCACCGCTGCTGGAGCAGGCCAGGCGACTTGACCGCGAGGCCGGTGTGCAGATCGCCTACGTCGAGGCGCCGGCGGAGGCGACCGGACTGCCCGGCGGTGAGTTCGATGTCGTCAGCGCAGGGCAGTGCTGGCACTGGTTCGACCGGCCCGCTGCCACGCGCGAGGTCGCGCGGCTGCTCGTGAGCGGCGGCAGCGTGGTGATCGCGCACTTCGACTGGCTGCCGATCCCGGACAACGTGGTTCAGGCGACGGAGGAGATCATCCTCCGCTACACCCCGACGTGGCCGTTCGCGGATCGCGCCGGGCTGTACCCACAGTGGCTCGTGGACCTGCAGACCGCGGGCTTCACCGGGATCGAGACGTTCTCCTTCGACGTGGCAGTGTCCTACTCGCATGAGGCGTGGGTCGGCCGCGTGCGCGCGAGCGCACCGATCGCCGGCACACTGGACGCCGAGGGCGTGCGGGCCTGCTCGCAGGAGCTGACTGCGATGCTCCACGAGCGCTTCTCCGAGGACCCGCTCGCGGTACCACACCGCGTGTGGGCGGTCACCGCGCGGGCAGCCCTGCCATGAGCGAGCGGGATGTCCACGATCACTTGAGGATTCGCAGCGCCACCGAGCAGGACATCACGGCCGTGCTCGACCTGTGGGTCGTGGGGGGCAGCCTGCCGAGCGTCAGCGACTCTCCCGACGGGCTGGCCCGACTGCTGGCCACCGACTCCCAGGCGCTGATGGTCGCCGAGCTCGGCGGCGTCCTGGTCGGTTCGCTGATCGCCGCGTGGGACGGTTGGCGAGGGAGCTTCCACCGCCTGGCGGTATCGCCAGAGCATCGGCGCAAGGGGCTCGCGACGATGCTGCTCAGGGAGGGCGAGCGGCGCCTGCGCGAGCGGGGCGCGGTCAGGCTCACCGCGATCGTCGCCGACGACGAGGCGGGCGCGATGGCCTCCTGGCGGGCCACCGGCTATGAGCGCCAGCAGCACCGGGCGCGGTTCGTGCGCGCGCTTGGCGCGTAGGCGCCAGGTATCTTGACGGGGTGCCGCAGACTGTGAAGGAAGACCGGCGATGAGCCGCCTGGAAACCGGCTTCCGGGACGTGGACGCAGCCGGCGACGCGGAGGCCTATGCGGACTACCTGAGCCATGTGAACGGCCTCGAGTCGGTCGCGGCGGGCAAGCGGGAGCGGATGCGGCTGCTCGGTCTGCGCCCGGGTGCGCGCGCGATCGAAGTCGGTTGCGGGTTGGGCGACGATGCTCGTGCGCTGTCACGTCTCGTCGGCCCGCACGGAGAGGTCATCGGCCTGGACTCCAGCACCGCGCTCTTGGAGCGCGCGCAGGCGCGCTGCGAAGCAAAGGACGGCCCGGTCACGTTCCTCACCGGCGACGCCCACGAGCTGCCCTTCGATGCCGGCACGTTCGATGCCGCGCGCACCGAGCGCACGCTCCAGCACCTGGAGGACCCCGCGCGCGTGGTGGGCGAACTCGCGCGAGTCACGCGGCCCGGCGGCGTGGTGCTCGTCAACGAGCCGGACTGGGGCACGCTGGTGAGCACGGGTCGCCCGCGTGAGCTTGTACGCGCGATGTTGGCCGCCGCCGAGGCGCAGATCCGAAACCCTTGGATCGGGCGCGAACTGGCGGGTCTGCTCGTCGATGCCGGGCTCACGGACGTCACGGTCCAGGCCGAGGTGCTGCTGGTCCGGGACTTCTACCCAGACGTCATCATCGATCTGCCGCTCCTCGCGGCCGATCTGCGCGCACAGGGGCACGAGGGCGTCGAGGATCTGCTCGCCGCCGCGCAGGACGACTCGCGCGCGGGTCGAACAGTCGCCGCCCTCACGCTCTTCACCGTCCACGCACGCGTGCCATGAATGAGATCGACGCGACGTTCTCCTGCCCAATGGGAACAAACCCATCCGGCCCAAGCAGCTCGCGCGGTCCGTCCCTCACGTGCTAGCCAGATAGACCGAAGGCCCGCTCAAGCCTTGCGGTTCGGGGCGGGCCTTCGAGCCGATTCGTCAATGTTGGCCCCAGGGGCCGCATGACGCACGACTGTCCACTGCCAACTATATCGGATCGCGCAGGGGAACCCTCAAGCTGGGGGGACGGGATTCGAACCCGTATCTCAACGATGGACAGTCGTGCATCTTGCCATTAGACGACCCCCCAGTGCCATGCCAGAGGCACGCATGGGCAGCCTACCGACGGCTTGGGACGTCTGAGGACCTACCGGATCTGCATCCCCGAGATGGCCCGCGAGACAACGAGCTGCTGGATCTCGGCGGTGCCCTCGAAGATGTCGTAGATCTTGGCGTCGCGGTGCCAGCGCTCGACGGGGAACTCGCGGGCGTAGCCGTTGCCGCCGAGGATCTGCATCGCGCGCTCGGTCACCCAGACGGCGACCTCACCGGACTTCCACTTGGACATCGAGCCCTCGGCGTTCTCGAAGGGCACCTGGTTGCGACCCATCCACGAGGCGCGCCAGACAAGCAGGCGGGCGGCGTCGATCTCGAGCTTCATGCGGGCGAGCGTGAAGGCGATCGCCTGGTTCTCGATGATCTTCTTGCCGAACTGCTCGCGCTCCTTGGCGTACTCGAGCGCGTACTCGTAGGCGGCGCGAGCGATCCCGAGCGCCTGCGAGCCGACGGTGGGGCGCGAGGACTCGAAGGTCTGCATCGCCGCCTGCGACTTGGAGCGCTTGCCCTCGCGCACGCGCGCGAGACGCTCGTCGAGCTTCTCCTTGCCGCCGAGCACGTAGCCGGCGGGGACGCGGCAGTCGTCGAGGTAGACGTCGGCGGTGTGCGAGGCGCGCAGGCCGTGCTTGGAGACCTTGGCGCCCTGGGAGATGCCCTTCGCTTCGCTCATCGGCACGACGAAGGCGGCGTGACCGCGCGAGCCGAGCTCGCGGTCGACCGTGGCGATCACGACGTGCACGTCGGAGATGCCCCCGTTGGTGGCCCACGCCTTCTGGCCGTTGAGCACCCACTCGCCGGCGGCCTCGTCGAACTTCGCGCTCGTGCGGATCGCGGAGACGTCCGAGCCGGCGTTGGGCTCCGAGGAGCAGAAGGACGCGACCTTGACGTCCTCGACGGTGCCGAAGCAGCGGGGGATCCACTCCCCGATCTGCTCGCCCGAGCCCTGGCCGAAGATCGCGGCGACCGCGAGCGAGGTACCCATGATCGCCATGCCGATGCCGGCGTCGCCCCAGAAGAGCTCCTCGTTGACGATCGGCAGGGTGAGGCCCGCCGGGTCGGCAAAGAACTGGGCGAGCCCTTCGAAGCCGTACAGGCCGATCTTGGCGGCCTCCTGGATGATCGGCCAGGGGGTGGACTCCTTCTCGTCCCACTCGTGGGCGGCGGGCCGGATGACGTCCGCGGCGAACCCGTGCACCCACTCGCGCACGTCCTTCTGGTCCTGGTTGAGGGCCATCGAGAAGGAGGCCTCCCGGTTGGCCGCGCTGGTGATCGCCTCGACCGCCGCCTCGGCGGCCTCGGTGGTGTCGGCGACAGGAGTGGCTGACATCGGAGGAGCTCCTTTTCGGTTCTAAAGCAGGTCTTGAGGTGGGTGGGGGGTCGGGAGCGGCGATCCCGGACGCCGCTCGCGGCACGCGCAGCAAGGCTCAGCCTCTGCGAAGACCCATCAGTTTACCGGAACGGCGCCCGAGGAGAGAGATCCTCGCGGCGCGGGATTCGCGGGCGCACGTTGGCGGCCTCTGTCTGCGCCCCTCGGCCCGGCACGGTACGCGACCTCGCGCGTTCGTGGCCCACTACACATAGGCCGGTCTAGCGTGTCTGCCAGGCGTCCTCTTCACGCGTGAGCGCGATGACCTCCGTGGGCAGCTTGCCGGCGGCGACATCGGCGACGGTGACGCGCTCGAGCACCTTGCGGAGGTTGGCGCGCAGCGCGACCCACACCTGCTGGAGGGACTCCGCGGAGCCGCCGTAGGCGACCTCCTCGGGGCGCTGGCCGCGCACTCCCACGAGCGGCCCTTCGACCGCGCGGATCACGTCCGCGAGCGTCACCTCGGCGGCAGGGTGGGCCAGCCAGTAGCCCCCCTCGGGCCCGCGCTGGCTGCGCACGATCCCGGCGCTGCGCAGCTGGGTGAGGATGTTCTCCAGGAACGAGAGGGGAATGCCCTGGGCCTGGGCGACCTCATCGACCTTGCGGGGGGCATCGGAGCTGCTGGCCGCCAGCTCCACGACGGCCCGCACGGCGTAGTCGGCCTTCGCGGTTACGCGCATGGCGGGGATTCTGTACCAAAACGCGGCGGGACGCCTCGCAGGGACCGACGAGGGCCGGCGGCCCACTGCGCCCGGAGGCTCGCTCCGCGCCGCCAAGGCCGCTCGTCACCGATCGCAGAGGCCCAGCCCACGCGCGACGGAGGTCAGCCGACGACGATACCCCCGGTTCGCCGCACCGACGACGACGTCCTCTCAGGGACCTCCGAGCACCCGGGAGCGCGGTCGCTCAGAGAGTCAGGTAACTCGACTTGATGAGGGTGATGCCAGCGTTGGTCGCCACCTTCCACTTCTTCCCGGGCGGGACGATGAACGTGAGGACCACCTTCGTCGTCCCGGTGGCCGCCGCGCTGTTCACGTCTTCGGCGATCACCGTGCCGGCGACCGCCACTTGTACGGTGGTTTCCGTCGCCGTTTTGCAGGACACGGTCAGCATGACCTGCACCGGTTCGGCGGGGGACGGTTCAAATTCGGTGTTCTGCGCGCGTTCCGTCAGCACCCCGTATTCCCCGGCGACAAAACTCGCGCCTTTTTCGCCTTTGGCTCCGGCTTCGCCTTTTTCGCCTTTTTCGCCTTTCGCACCCGCTGCACCCGCCGCACCCGCTTTGCCTTCTTTGCCTTCTTTGCCTTCTTTCCCTTCCGCGCCTTTCGCGCCCGCTTCGCCTTTTTCGCCTTTCGCGCCAGCGGCACCCGCCGCACCAGTTTTCCCTTCTTTCCCTTCCGCGCCTTTCGCGCCCGCTTCGCCTTTTTCGCCTTTCGCGCCAGCGGCACCCGCCGCACCAGTTTTCCCTTCTTTCCCTTCCACGCCTTTCGCGCCCGCTTCGCCTTTTTCGCCTTTCGCGCCAGCGGCACCCGCCGCACCCGTTTTCCCTTCTTTCCCTTCTTTCCCTTCCACGCCTTTCGCGCCCGCTTCGCCTTTTACACCCGCTTCGCCTTTGGGTCCTTCTTCGCCTTTTGGCCCCATGGCGCCCGTTTCGCCTTTGACACCCGCCGCGCCTTCGGGGCCTTCCGGACCGGTCGCGCCCACCGCGCCTTGCGCTCCTTCTTTACCTTCTTTACCTTCTGAACCCTGCGCTCCCGCTTTGCCTTCTTTCCCTTCTTTCCCTTCCACGCCTTTCGCGCCCGCTTCGCCTTTTACACCCGCTTCGCCTTTGGGTCCTTCTTCGCCTTTTGGCCCCATGGCGCCCGTTTCGCCTTTGACACCCGCCGCGCCTTCGGGGCCTTCCGGACCGGTCGCGCCCACCGCGCCTTGCGCTCCTTCTTTACCTTCTTTACCTTCTGGACCCTGCGCTCCCGTCGCGCCCGTTTCGCCTTTTTCGCCAGCGGCACCCGTCGCACCGGTTTTCCCTTCTTTGCCTTCTTTGCCTTCCGGGCCGGCTTCGCCTTTTACGCCCGCTTCGCCTTTCGCGCCCGTTTCGCCTTTCGGCCCCATGGCGCCCGTTTCGCCTTTGACACCCGCCGCGCCTTCGGGGCCTTCCGGACCGGTCGCGCCCACCGCGCCTTGCGCTCCTTCTTTACCTTCTTTACCTTCTGGACCCTGCGCTCCCGTCGCGCCCGTTTCGCCTTTCGGCCCCATGGCGCCCGTTTCGCCTTTGACACCCGCCGCGCCTTCGGGGCCTTCCGGACCGGTCGCGCCCACCGCGCCTTGCGCTCCTTCTTTACCTTCTTTACCTTCTGGACCCTGCGCTCCCGTCGCGCCCGTTTCGCCTTTTTCGCCTTTCGCGCCAGCGGCACCCGTCGCACCGGTTTTCCCTTCTTTGCCTTCTTTGCCTTCCGGGCCGGCTTCGCCTTTTACGCCCGCTTCGCCTTTCGCGCCCGTTTCGCCTTTGACACCCGCCGCGCCTTCGGGGCCTTCCGGACCGGTCGCGCCCACCGCGCCTTGCGCTCCTTCTTTACCTTCTTTGCCTTCTTTGCCTTCTGGACCCTGCGCTCCCGTTTCGCCTTTGGCGCCCGTCGCGCCTTCGGACCCTTCTTTTCCTTCTTTGCCTTCCGGGCCAGTTTCGCCTTTGACGCCAGCTTCGCCTTTCGCGCCCGTTTCGCCTTTCGCGCCCGCTTTGCCTTCCGGGCCCGACGCGCCTGCCGCGCCTTTCGGTCCTTCCTTCCCTTCTTTGCCTTCCGCGCCTTTGGCGCCTGTTTCGCCTTTGGCTCCGGTTGCGCCTTGCGGTCCTTCTTTGCCCGCTTTGCCTTCTGGGCCTGCCGCGCCCGCGGGTCCTTCCTTGCCTTCCAGACCCAGCGCGCCCGCTTCGCCTGCGACACCCGCCGCGCCCGCTTCGCCCCGCGGCCCTTCACGGCCTTCCGGGCCTGGCGCACCGGGTTCGCCTTTGGCGCCTGCTTCGCCCGCGGGCCCCGCCTTGCCTTCCGCGCCCGGTTCCCCTCGGGCGCCAGTCGTGGCTGGTCCGCCTCTGCGGCCCGTCACGTCCGTAGCGCCGCCCCCGGGTCCTCCCTTGCCTTCAGGACCCGGAGCTCCCTTCGGCCCTTCCCTACCTGCCGGGCCCGCTTCGCCCCTGGCGCCCCTCGCGCCCGAAGCGCCTCGGGGTCCTTCCCTGCCTTCCTCGCCTTCCAGACCTGCGGCCCCGCGCGGACCTTGCGGGCCTTCCGAGCCCGAGCACCCGGGAGGACCTGGAGGACCCATTCCCCCAAACCCCAGTGGAAACCCTTCAAGGGCTGGGAATCCCGGAGACGCCGGCGGGCGTCCCGCTTCCGGGGGTTCCCCTGGGAATCCTTCGAGTCCCGAGGGTCCGGAGCATCCCGCAGGGCCCTGCGTGCCTCTCGGGCCGCGAGGCCCCGCAGCTCCCGTGGACCCCCGGGCGCCGACTCCCGCCGGCCCCCTCGGGCCCGCTCCACCGGGGGCAGCGCCATCTGATTTCGTGCCGCCCGTGCCACCCGCAAGCGCGATGCGCACCAGTGAGCTGTTTTGTTTTTTGGAGTTACTCAGATAGTACGTTGCAGCCAGCACTCCACCGGCCGTGAAGAGCACAACCGCGAGCACGGCGGGGATCGAGCGGTGGACAAGTGCCTTCAACATGAATACCCTGCGAAGCCGACTGGGAGGCCGAAACTGCCCCCACGTAGGCCGGTCCGACCAGAGCGAGGGACCCCAGCCATTTCGGCCCGGATCGCGTGCGGCATTAGGCCTGAATCGAGATTTTCAGCCCATGTCCAAGGCGACGAGATGTACAAACCGCGGGAGGACGGTAAGCCTTTCCGGCGAAAACGGGCGTTCAGCCGAGCGATCGGGTACAGTTGCCACTTGCGACGTACCCGCCTGTATGGTCTGGCAACCGCAGTCCTGGTCGTCCCCTCCCTCTCGGGGTGCGGGAAAAGCGCGCCCACGCTGAACACCGTCACGGTCGAGCGCGCGGTCGCCGCGTCGATCCTCACCCAACACCACCTCTACGCGACGGTGAAGTGTCCGTCCAAGGTGCCCCGGAAGGCGAGATTTGCCTTTATCTGCACTGCTAGCCTCAACGTAGGAACGTACCCGGTCTCGGTGACCGAGACGAATAGTAAGGGCCACGTCGAGTATCAGAACCAGGCCCCGCTGGCCACTCTCGACATCGCGAAAGTCGAGCAGGCGATCAAGCAGTCGATCAGCAGCCAGAGGCATCTCAACTCGACGGTGACGTGCCCGGTCGAGATCATCCAAAAAAAGGGAATTGTTTTCACATGTACCGCGGTGGTCAACGGCCAGTCGTACCCGTTCGAAGTGACCGAGATCGATAACGAAGGCCATGTCCGCTATATAGGGCGCAAGTAATCGCCAAGACGCTCGGCCGTGGTCTTGAAACGCCAAGAGCTCCTTCGGGGGTGGCCGACCGGGCCACGCGAGAGCTCGTCGTCTGACTGCCGCGGGGACCCGGCCTCAGGCGTGCGCCTCGCGCCACATGGCCCACATCCGCGGGCCGCGGGGCAGGCGCAGCTCCGCGGTGACGCGGAAGCCGTGGCGGGCGTAGAAGTCGACGTTGCGCTCCTTGGAGGACTCGAGGTAGGCCCCGACTCCGTCGGCGTCGCACTGCGCGAGCACGGGTTGAAGCACGGCCGAGCCGAGACCGTGCCCCTGAGCGGCGGGGTCGGTGCCCAGCACCGCCAGGTACCAGTGGGGCGGGTGGGGCGGATGACGGCGCTCGAGTCCCATGAGCCCCGTCGCGATCAGCGGCGCGCGCCCGAGCAGGCGGGGGTGCAGCAGGCAGCGCGCGAGCTCGGCGTCCTGGCGGACGGTCGTCTTCCAGCGCTTCGGCGGCGCCCACAGCGCGGCGGTGGCGAGCTCGGGCGTGGTCCACACCTCGCGCTCGGACATGAGGTGGCGCAGGCGGGCCGCGTTGAAGCGCTCCAGCACCCGCGGGCGCAGGACGTCCGGCCGGCACGACCACGCGGCCACCGGGTCGTCGAGGAACGCCCGCGCGAGCATCCGCGCGAGCGCCGGCACGTCATCCTGCGTGGCGCGGCGCGTGGGAGGCGGAGCGGGCATGACCGGAGGATGACATGCCCGCGGCGACAGTGCTCGGGGCCTGGCTCCCCGCGGGCTCGCGCGGGCACCGGACACCCCGGGCGGCGCCGGCGCGGGCCCGGACGGGACCGGGACCCTCAGAACGTGTTTGAGAACAGGCGGTGCGTCCGGGGCGTTCATGGATCAAGCTGGGCGACGCGGGTCGGTGAAGCCCGTGCTGGTGGCACGGGCAAGCCGGCACGTGGCGATCCAGCGCCGTGTCCAGGGGCGCATCCGGGCGTGCCGATCGTTCTCAAACACGTTCTCAGCGGCGCCGCGCCGTCACACTCCCCTACGGGCAGCCCGGGTAGTGTGGATACCTTTCACAATATTCTTTTTTCGATTTTTCCTGTTCTTCTTTTTCCCGTTTTTCCCGCGCTTCTTTTTCCGCCTGGCTTTCTTTGGGGGTGGTTTTTTCTTCTTTGGGGGCGGTTTTTTCTTCCTTGGGAGTCGTTTTTTCTTCTTTGGTCGTGGACGTGGGCGTGGTGGATGTCTTGGTCGTCGTCGTCGAGGTCGACCCCGGGCTTTCGTAGCCGCCACCACTACCGCCGCCGCCAGAGCCGGACGAGCCCCCCGGCGCACCGGAGGCCGGTTCGGTGGAGGACGGCGAGTGCGCGGGGTCGGCCGCCGCGGTCACCGCGTGCCAGGTGCCACCGAAGCTTTTGAGCCCCTGCCCGTTGACCTGGCCCTTCGCGTGGTCTCCGGAGAAGCGGTAGAGGGGCATCCCGCGAAGCGTCACCTGGAGCAGCCCGCCGCTGCGGCGCAGGACCCCGAGGCCGCCGTGCACGCCTGACCCGTCCGTAAGCCGGGCCTTGCGCGAGGACACGGTGAGCGGCGGCCAGAACTTCAAGCATTCACTGCTCTTACACAGAAGGTGGTGGGTGGTCTCCGGGCTCAGCGCGTAGAGCGTGCGCCCCTGCGGCGAGACGACGATGCGCTCCCCGAGCCGCGAGCTCGGCGCCGAGGAGACAGTCGAAGCGGACATCGCGAGCGCGAGCGCCGCCCCCGCGGCGAGCGCGAGCACCGCCGCGGCCGCCCCCAACACAAGCCTCGCAGGGCGCCCGCGCGCCCCCCGCCCTCCTGCACCAACCCTCCTGAACTCAAACAACATATCGCTCCCTTCGCCGGTGGTCACTTACCAGCAAGGACGCCGAGGGAGCCGAAACCTTCCAGGGAGGGCCCCTCAGGCCAGCGACCCCTCACCCCCTGACGCGAGCGCCCCCTCGTGGCAGCCCGCCGCGTCGGGGCTCGCGCCCACGAGGGGACCACCCGGACACTCCTCGGCACGCACACGGCGGCGCGGGTTTTCGATCCCCACCGCGCCGATGAGCCCGCCGAGCAGCACGAGACAGCCGGCGGCCCCAATGCCCACCCGGAAGCTCTCCAGCGAGGCGGCGTCGGCGGCGCGCACGACGGCGCGCGCCTGGGCGGGCGGGAGCCCCGCGACGGAGGGGCGACCGAGCGTCAGCCGCTTCGCCTGGGCGACCGCCGCGCGGGCGGACGGGGACAGCGGAACTCCGGCCAGCCGGCGGTCGAGGGTGGCGCCGAACTGGACCGCCACGACGGCGCCGAGCGCCGCGATCCCGAGCAGCCCCGCCACGCGCGCGACCGCGTTGTTCACACCCGAGGCGATGCCGGCCTGGCGCTCCTCCACGCACGCGAGGACCGCCGCGGTCAGCGGCGCCACCGTGAGCGAGAGCCCCAGCGAGAACAGCAGCAGCGCGGGCAGCACCTCGGTGAGGTAGTCCACGCGGACGCCGACGCGCAGCAGCGCGAGCAGCCCCAGGCCGGCGAGCACGGGACCGAGCCCCATGAAGAGGCGCGGCCCGAAGCGGTCCGCCAGCGCCCCAAAACGGCGCGAGAGCCCGAGCATCACAAGCGTCACGGGCAGCGTCGCGAGGCCGGACTGCAGCGGCGTGTAGCCGGCGACCTGCTGGAGGAAGAGCACGAGGAAGAAGAACAGCACCGCGAGCCCCGCGTACATCGAGAACGTCTCGACGTTGCCGACCGCGAAGTTGCGCCGCGCGAAGAGGCTCAGCGGGAGCATGGGGTCGCGGGCGCGCGACTCGTGCACGAGGAACGCCGCGAACAGGAGCACGCCGGCGAGCAGCGGCCCCCAGACCGCCGGGCTCGACCAGCCCAGGCGCGGCTGCTCGATCAGCGCGAACACCGGCCCCCCGAGGCCGAAGGCGCAGAGCAGCGCCCCGGTGAAGTCGACCGTGCGGCCGCCCGCGACCGGCGCGTCGCGCGGAAGCACCGCGAGGATCAACCCCACGCAGACGACGGCGAAGGGCAGGTTGACCACGAAGATCCAGCGCCACGAGCCGATCCCCAGCAGCACCCCCCCGCCGAGCGGGCCGAGCGCCGCGGCGACCGACCCGAACGCGGTCCAGGAGCCGATCGCGGCGCCGCGCTCAGACTCGGGGAAAGTGGCGACGATGACCGCAAGCGAGCTCGGAATCAGCAGCGCGCCCGCGACGCCCTGCAGCGCGCGGAAGGCGATCAGAAAGCCGATCGTGGGCGCAAACGCGCAGAGCAGCGAGGCCGCCCCGAAGCCGCCGACGCCGAGCGCAAAGACCCGCCGCTCGCCGAACAGGTCCCCGAGCGAGCCGCCGACGAGGATCAGCGAGCCGAGCGTCAGCAGGTAGGCGTTGGAGATCCACTGCTGGCCCGCAAGCCCCCCGCCAAGCCCCCGCTGAATCGTGGGCAGCGCCACGTTCACGACGGTGCCGTCGAGCAGCGCGATGGCCGACCCGAGGATGCACGCCGCCAGCGTCAGCTGCTTGACCCGAGCGTCCGAAAGCGAGCTCACCCGCGCACCACGGAGCGGCCGAAGCGGGAGACGAACAAGGTCGGTTTCAGGGGGGGATCGTCCGCGCGGGTCGGCACCGCACCAGGCGCGAGCGCGCTGGCCGAAACGGGGATGCTGGCCGAAACGGGGACTCGCGCCGAAGGCCCGTGTCTCCCGGCTTCGGTCGAAGGCGCGTGTCTCCCGGCTTCGGTCGAAGGCGAGTGTCTCCCGGCTTCGGTCATCGTGCCCCGCGTCGGCGCGCAGCGCGCAGGCAGCGGCGTACAGCGCGGGTCCGCCTTCCAGCCGCCACCCGGGACGCAGAGGGTTGTGGCGGCGCGTCGGTGCACGCCAACCAATGTAACCGGCCGCGCGAGACTGCGGCCTGCCTACTTGCGGCAAACTACTGTCTCGTAGTTCGGTGAACAGTTCGAAATAATAGAGGTGCCCCTCGTCTCACAAGCGACCCGGCTTCGCGGTGTTCTCCGGCGAGGAGTTCGCAGCCTGCCGCCCCGCTCCGCCGGGGCCTGACGAGCGCTCGCCGTGCCCGAGTCGCCCCACGCAAGCCCGCGGATCCCCGACGCGCAGGCGCCGCGGGTCGGCGGTGCAAGCAGGCGGCGCTGGGTGGTGGCCGCCTGCGCGATCCTGGCGCTTGGCTTGGCGGCCTCGCTCGTCAGCGCGCTGCTGTGGCGCTCGAGCGTGCGCACGCACGAACAGCAGACGTTCCAGACCACCGCGACCAACGTCAGCGAGACGCTGGAGATGCAGCTGCGCCGCGACACCGACTTCGTCGCCACACTGCGCGGGGTGCTGACCATGCAGCCGGGTCTGAGCGCGAGCGGCTTCAGCCGGTGGTTCGCCGAACTGGGAGGCAGCCAGCGGCAGGTCGGAGGCCTTGGCACGCTCGTGGTGAGGTCGGTCCCGGCGGCCCAGCTCGCGGCCGTTCAGGCGCGGCGCGAGGCTGACCCGGCGTTCCGAGCGCTCAGCGGAGGAGGAACGGTCGAGCCCGTCGTGCCCGACGAACGCGCTCGCTACTGCCTGCTCTCGGCCGGCGTGGTGAGCACTCCGTACAACCCGGGCATCGCCCACCTGCTGCAGGGGGACTGGTGCAACCCGAACTCCCCGATCGGCGCATATCCGTCCGGCGGGACCTCCCAGGCCAGCTTCATGCAGTCGATCGCGGACAGCGGGCAGCTCCTTGTGTACCCCCTGACGGCCGAAGAAGAGAACAACTTCTTCATCGAAGCCGCGTTCTACAGGCGCGGCGCGAGCCTGGCGACCGTCGCCGGGCGGCGCGCGGCACTCGTCGGCTGGGTCTCGAGCTCCTTCGACATCCCCGCTCTGATCGGGTCGGCCGTCGGTGGGCACCGCGGACTCGCCGTGGCGCTGTACCACAGCAATCCCGGTCAGCCCCTCGAACTCATGGGCCGCACGGGAGCCACCGCCGGCGCCAAGCCGTTCACGCACGACGATACGCTGCAGATCGACGGCACGTGGATCGTGAAGGTGACGGGCACAGGCGCCGTGAGCGGTCTGTCAGCGGACGCGCAGGGGCTGCTGGTGCTCCTCGTCGGGGTGATCGTGAGCGTCCTGGTGTTCGCACTGGTGGTGGTGCTGACGCGCTCCCGCGAACACGCCCTGGGGATGGTCGAGGAGAAGACCGGCCAGCTCCGCCACCAGGCGCTGCACGACGCCCTCACCGGCCTGCCCAACCGCGTCCTCGGGCTCGACCGCGCGGAGCAGATGCTCGCCCGCGCGCGACGCCGGCAGCTCCCGGTGGCCGCGCTGTACGTCGACGTGGACGGCTTCAAGCACGTCAACGACACCTTCGGGCACGCCGCGGGCGACGAGCTCCTGCGGATCGTCGCCGCGCGACTCACGAGCGTCATCCGCGAGGGCGACACGGCAGCCCGCCTGGGCGGCGACGAGTTCGTCGTCCTCCTGGAGGGCTCCACGCTCGACGCCGGCCCCGAGCTCGTCGCCGAGCGCCTGCTCGAAGTGCTGCGCCAGCCGTACGACGTGAACGGCGAGACCGGCCGGCAGCTGTCGCTCACCGCGAGCGTCGGCATCGCCTCGGGCATGCGCGAGAGCGCGGAAGAACTGCTGCGCGACGCGGACGTCGCCCTGTACGAGGCGAAGGCCGCCGGCAGGAACCGCTACGTCGCCTTCCAATCCGCCATGCAGACCGTCGCCCGCGACCGGCTCACGATCGAGATGGACCTCGCCGAGGCGCTCGAGCAGCGCCAGCTGTTCCTCCTCTACCAGCCGACGTTCGACCTGCGCTCGGAAAGCATGATCGGCGTCGAGGCGCTGATCCGCTGGCGCCACCCCACGCGCGGCACCCTGCCACCGGCGGAGTTCATCCCGATCGCCGAGGAGAGCGGGCTGATCGTGCCGATCGGCCGGTGGGTGCTCGGCGAGGCGTGCCGGCAAGCCGTAACGTGGCACGAGCAGGGCCACCGCCTCGGCATGTCGGTCAACGTGTCCGCGCGTCAGCTCGACGCGGACGAGCTGGTCCACGACGTTCGTCGTGCGCTGCGGGAGAGCGGCCTGGAGCCGGCGCGGCTCACGCTCGAGATCACCGAGACGGCGCTGATGCGCGACACCGAGGCCACCGCCACGCGCCTGCGCGCGCTCAAGGCGCTCGGCGTGCGCATCGCGATCGACGACTTCGGCACCGGCTACTCCTCGCTCGCCTACCTGCGCCGGTTCCCCGCCGACGCCCTGAAGATCGACCGCTCGTTCATCAGCGAAATCGCCGCCTCCAAGCAGTCGAACGCGCTCGTCCACACGCTCGTGCAGCTCGGCAAGGCGCTCGAGCTCGAGACGCTCGCCGAGGGCATCGAGAACCACGTCCAGCTCGAGACCCTGCAGCACGAACACTGCGACCACGGCCAGGGCTTCCTGTTCTCCCGCCCGCTCGCCGTCGGCGCGGTAGAAGCGCTCCTGGGGCGCGCCGACCCTGTTCCCCAGCCGTCGCCGACGCCCTGACCGAGGCCGCGAGGCAGGGACGCCTCGCGCGCGCACGCCGGGTGGCGTACCACGACACGTGGACGATCCCAAAGCAACCCAAGGTCCCCCAGCCGACCTGTCGATCTCGTCGCCGCCCGTTCGTCTTGGTGAAAGAGGCGGCCGGCTGCGTCACCCTCGACTGCAGGGGGCCCAGCTGCGCCACCCTCTTTTGGGCAACCATTACGAGAACCGAAGGAGGAAGCGATGAAGTACATCCTGTTGATCCACCACGGCACGACCCCGACGCCACCGTCGGAGGAGTGGGAGCGCCTCTCCGAGGAGGAGCGGGCGACGGTGTACGGCGCGTACAGGGCGCTCAACGAGACCCCCGGCGTCACCCCCGGCGCGCGGATGCAGCCCCCCGAGACGGCGACCACCGTGCGGGTGGCCGACGGCAGGACGTTGACGACCGACGGCCCGTTCGCCGAGCTCGAGGAGGCCGTCGGCGGGTACCTGTTCTTCGAGGCCGACGACCTCGACGCGGCGATCGAGCTGGCCGCGCGGATCCCCGCGGCGCGCATGGGCGGCGCGATCGAGGTGCGCCCGCTCGCGGAGGGCTGACGATTCTCGAGCAGGCGTTTCCGCGAGCAGTGCACGACGACGCCGAGCGGCGCCTGGCGAAGCTCGACACGACCACCGGTCCCGCCCGGCAGTGAGGTAGGAGACCGCGGGGGCCCGGTAAGGTGCGGGGCATGGATCGGCGCACGCTCGGAGGGACCGGTGTCCAGGTGAGTCCGCTGTGTCTCGGCGCGATGATGTTCGGCGCGTGGGGGGAGACTGACCACGAGGCGGCGATCCGCATCGTCCACCGGGCGCTGGACGGCGGGATCAACTTCATCGACACCGCCGACGTCTACTCGCGTGGGGAGTCCGAGGAGATCGTCGGCAAGGCGCTCAGCGGCGGGCGGCGCGAGAACGTAGTGCTCGCAACGAAGTTCCACGGCACGATGGGCGAGGACTCAAACCAGGCGGGCAACTCGCGGCGGTGGATCGTGCGCGAGGTCGAGGCCTCGCTGAGACGCCTGAAAACCGACTGGATCGACCTCTACCAGGTGCACCGGTGGGACCCGTGGACCGACCACGAGGAGACCCTCGGCGCGCTCTCCGACCTGGTGGCGCAGGGCAAGGTGCGCTACGTCGGCTCCTCGACGTACCCGGCGAAGGAGATCGTCAAGGCGCAGTTCCTCGCCCGCGAGCGACGCCTCCAGCGCTACGTCTGCGAGCAGCCGCCGTACTCGATCCTCGCTCGCGGCATCGAGGCCGACGTGCTGCCGGCCTGCGAGGACTTCGGGATGGGCGTGATCGCGTGGAGTCCGCTGGCGGGTGGCTGGCTGTCGGGGCGGTGGCGCAAGGGCGCCGAGGACCTGACCTCTCGGCGGGCGGCGATGATCCCGCAGCGCTACGACCTCTCGGTACCAGCCAACCAGGCCAAGCTCGAGGCCGCCGACGCGCTCGCGCGACTTGCAGACGAGGCGGGTCTCTCGCTGATCCACGTGGCGCTGGCGTTCGTGATCCGTCACCCGGCCGTGACGGCGGCGATCATCGGCCCGCGGACGGCCGAGCAGCTCGAGTCCCAGCTCGGCGCGGCGGAGGTGCAGCTCGACACCGCGCTACTGGACCGCATCGACGAGGTCGTGGCGCCAGGAACGACCCTGAACCCCACGGACGCCGGCTGGACCAACCCTGCGCTGGCGGCGGCAGCCCGCCGTCGGTAGCCGCGTTCCGCCAGGCCCGGGCCTCCACCGCCACACCCTGCAACATTAGACTCGCCGCCGAGCCCACGAACCTGAGGACGAAGATGGCCGAGAACCGAAAGCGCCGGCTCAGCGGCCAGGGCCGTCGAGCTCCTTCGCGACCTGAACGACCGAGGTGCGCTGGTAGAAGTCGACGGCGACGATCGCGCCATTGAATCCGCGCTCCTGCAGGCAACGCTTGACGCGCCCGCGCAGGAACACCGCGCGGCCGATGCCCGCGTTCAAGGTGGGGCTCGGCGGGAACGGAGGGATCCAGTGGTTGATGAGCAGCAGCGGGCTGTCCGCTTCGCCCCGGTAGCGCTTACAGCTCAGCTGATCCGGGCGCGTGGCGCCGAGCGGCGTGTCCTGAATGAACGAGAAAGCGGGCATGTACCAGGCAGGCGACCCACCCCGCTCCTCCGCGAACACCACCAGACGCTGCCCGCGCGCGATCAGCTCCCCCAGGGTCGGGAGAGGCTGCCCACGCTCGAGCGTGGCGACGTAGCGGGTGAGCCCGGTCTGCTCGAACGCCCGCTCGATGGTCGCGGGGGGAACGTAGTCCTCGACGATCACGATCAGAACCTGATCGGGATGCCGATCCAGGAACTCCCTGGTCACCTCCAGTTCGCGGTTCAGCGGCTCTGCTCCCAGCTCGCACAGTGTGTGGCACAGGTAGGGCTCGGGTGTTCCGTTCAGCGTGCCCACACCCACGTGGCCGGCGACTCGGTCGGCGACGCGCAGGGCGCGCGCGGGGACCTGGGCGGCGACCTTGTTGCGATCGGAGCCCTCGGCCCGCAGGTCGGTCCGCACCCGGCCCGTCGCCGGGTCGTACACCCCGAAGTGCACGTCGATCAACAGCGCCCGGATACCGTCGTCGAGCTGACGTGCGATGCCGTAGCGCTGGTTGGCGAAGTACCAGCCCGGCTCCGCGGACGCTGCGAACGAGTTGTGCGTGCCGGCGAAGACGACTTCGTCCAGGCGCCGCCCACACAGCGCCGCGGCGCCCTCACAGCTCAAGCCCGCCGCGGCGTCGCCGTGCCTTTTCGACCCAGAGCAGCCGACGAAGAGCAGACCCGTCAGCCCGACAACGACGAACGCCAGCAGCGCAGCCGCAGCCCGACCCGCGCGCCCGCGCCACGACCAAGACGTCTCACGGATCTGACGCATCGGGTTCCGGAGGCTACGCGATAGGCGAGCCACGGCAAACGCCGAGCCGCCTCAGCGCGCCTCCGCGTGGAACACCGTCAGAGAGTCCGCAGCGCGGTGGTCCAGGTGGCCAGGCCGACCATCGCGAGGATCAGGCTGCCACGCACCGTGGGGTCGGCCCTGCCGCGAGCGCGCAGCTCCAGAAGGGTCGCGGTCATGTCCGAGAACTCGCAGCCGAGGCTCAGCCCGAGCAACAGTCGGGTGTTGCGGTTCTGGAGAGCCGCTCGCAAGGTGAGCACGGCGATGCTGATGTGCAGCCCCCCGAACCCGCGGAAGTCCATCCGGCCGTCGGCGTGGCCGCGGATGTCCGGGGCGAGCCGGTGCGAACACATTGCATCGGGCGCGAAAAGCGCTCCGGCGCCGTACGCCAGCCGCGTGAGCGCACCCGCGCCCATCAACGACCGTCCAAACCGCTGCGACATCTCGGCCTCCTCGGTAGCAATCTTGGCAACGTCTAGATTAGGGGTCGCTGACAGCGGCGGCGACCTCGTGCAGGGCGGGATCGCCTACATCCACTTCGCGCTCGAGCACCGGGCGCACTTCGAGGTGATGTTCAGGCCCGAGCTCTACCGCCCCGAGGACCCGGCAGTGGCGACGGCCCGCCAGGCCGCGGCTGAGATCCTGTTTGGAGTTGTTCGTGACGCCCTTGGCGAAGCGAGCGACGAGGAAGTGTGGGGCGGTGTCGTCGCCGTGTGGTCCTTCACGCACGGCTTCGCCACGCTCACGCTCGACAGCAACTTCGCCCCCGAGCGCAGCGAGGACGCCGAAACCGCCGTGCACGTCGCCGGCGCCGCGGTGGCACGGCTCGCGGCCGCCGGGGCATTCAGGGTGTAGGTCCGGTGCGCCCGAGCCTCCAAGATCCGATCGTCTCGCGCAGCGTCTCCAGCGCGTCGTGCTTGGGGCGCCAGCGCAGCTCGCGTCGCGCCTTCGCCACGTCCATGAGCACCGGCTCGCGGAAGACGCTCACCCACTGCGCCTGTGCGGGCAGGAAGCCCATGCGGGCGACCAGCTCCGCCACCGCGTCGACGGCCAGCTCGGGCACCGGGACCGAGTACCAGCCGAGCTCGCGCGCGAGCTCTGCGACGGTGAGCTGCCCGGGCCCGGCGAGGTTGTACACCCCGGGCTCTCCGCGACCGAGCACCGCGGCGCGCATAGCGCTTGCCACGTCGTCGTGGTGCACCAGCTGAAACGGCACGCCCGGATCGGGCAGCACCGGCTTGAGGACCGGCACGTCGTCGAGCAGTCGCACCACCAGCCCGGGCAGCCGCTCGGAGATCTGCGTGTAGGGCAGGCTGTCGATCAGCAGTGGCGCGTCGCGTCCCCCGACGATGCACGGACGCAACACGTAGGCGTTGGTGGAGCTGCCGTCGAGCGTCTCCCGCAACAGCGCCTCGACCTGCGCCTTCTGGGCCGAGTAGTAGTGGCCGGCGCTGCCGCGCGCGGGCACGTCCTCTGTGAGCGGCTGAGGGTTCTCGCCATGGAACCCGTACGCGGCCACCGACGATGCGTACACCAGGCGCTCCGTGCCGGCTGACACTGCCGCCTCGAACACGTTGCGCGACCCCTCCAGGTTCACCGCCGAGGTCTCCTTCGAGGAGCCCATGATGATGAACGCCAGGTGCACGACCACGTCGGCGTCCTTCACCAACTGCGCCACGGCCTTGCGGTCGAGCACGTCCCCCCGCCGGTACGAGACCTTCTTCCAGCCGCGCGCCGCAGGGTCGAAGGACCGGCGCGCCATGCCGAGCACCCTCCCGACCTCGCGTGAGCGCTCGAGCGCCGCAACCACCGCCCGGCCGATCTCGCCGGTGGGGCCGGTGACCGCTACCGTGAGACCCGTCGAAGGAGCCGGGCGTCGTACCATCGGACTGTTGTACCGCACCGCCGCCGGACGCAGCAAGCAACGCGGCCTGAGCGAGCCCGGTCGCGCGACAGCACTATGTCGCTCCGACCGCAGCGGAGCTCGAGCTCCGGTCGGGGCCGCAGACCTAACGAGCTGCCGGTGCGGTGGACGTGCCGGCCCCCGGCCGTTGCGCCGTTCGTGCATTCCAAGCCCGCTCGACCTGTCGCATCAGGGCCGGGTAGACGACGCGATGGCGGAACGGCGCGATCGCGGCCATGTACGCCGCCCCAAACCTCCCCCGCGGCTTGACGTACACCCCCAACTGTCCCTGGTAGCGCCCTGCACCTCGGTCGACCCAGGCCAGGTGCATTACGGCGTGGACGGTGCGGTTTGAAAGCTCAGCCGCCCACTCCACATCGGTGCGGTAGAGGGGCAGGAAGCCGTATGCGCTGAGATCCGGCCCCATTGCGGTGTTGCGCAGGTCGGGAGGGAGCCGAGCGCCCAGGGACGTTTGGGTGTCGTCCGGGATGGCGGGTGGGCGCAGCGCGTCATCCCACCCGAGCCAGCCGCCGATGCGATACCGAATACTGAAGAGGGCGCGGGTCGCGAACGACCCCCCGTTGGCCGGATCGAGGGAGGCCATCACCTCGAGCAGTGTCGCGAAGTCGTCGGGACCGCCCTGCGCCGGCAGCGCCCAGACATCCTCCAGCCTGAAGTCGGGCGCGACCTCGCAGATACGCCAGGCGTGAGCTTCGTGCTCGCTGTTCGAAAGCCTCATGGTCAGTCTCGCTCAAGCGAGTGCCTCCACACCCAGCTCGCGTTGGACGGCGAGAACCTCGACCTGCATCGCCTCTGCGAGGGCGAGCACCGCCGAGCGCGGCCGGACCATCACGGTCAACTCGTCGATCAACCCGTCCGGACCGGTGTGCAGGAAGTCGCACCCGTGTAGCTCGCGGTCTCCCACGCGCGCCCTGAACAGCAGTGCGTGGTCGCAGGCACCCTCGGCACCAATTTCGCGTTCGTAGTGGAAGTCCTCGAAGACGCGCATGACAGCGCGGAGGATCACGCCGAGCGGCTCGCGCCCGTGGTAGGAGCGAAACACGACGGGACTGTTGAACACAACCTCTGGCGAGCACAGCTCGAGCACACGGTCGGTCTCGCCTGTCTCGATTGCGCTGCGGAACGGATGCACGGGACGCGCCTTTCTGTAGGGATTTGCCGTAGGGATTGCGTGAGTGAGCGTGCTTGAGCCAGCGGCCTCAGCCTTCCTGGCGTCCTGGGCGACAGCGCGGGTCCGGGCCGACGGCCCGCGAGGCCCGATGCGGCCGCGAGGCGCAGCCAGTATCGATCTCTCAGTCAGGCCGAGGCCGCGACCGCGCGTACCTCGCTGCGCACCACGGTCACCCCGGGCACCGGGCTGCTTCCAACACCGAGCGCCTGCGCAGCTGCCCGAGCGTGCTCCTCCGTGTCGTACAGCTCCAACGAGGTTCCCTTGTGGTCCTCGAGTGGTCTGAGCCAGTATCCGGCCTGGAATCCGGGCGCCTGGCTGGCGCTGGGCACGATCTGCTCTTGCAGGCGCTTGAGCCCGACCTGTGGATCGGGCTGGCCGCTAGTATCGACCTCGATCAGGACTGCGTGCATCGGATGCCTCCCTTTGCGGGTGTCTTCGACCTACAGCAAGCTAGCGCAACCGCCCGGCCCTCGACTCCGACGGCAAGAGCGGGAGCAGGAGCAGCAGCTAACGGCCCTTCAGCCGACTGGATGGATCGCCAGCGCCCTCTGGGGGCGCCTGGCCGACGTAATCGACGACTACCTGAAGGAGGACGTGCCGCAATGAACACCCCACCGATCGTGTCGCCGCAAGAATGGGAGACCGCGCGCGAGGAACTGCTGGTGAAGGAGAAGGAGTTGACCCGCGCCCGCGATGCGCTGGCCGCCGAGCGCCGCCGGATGCCGAGAATGGCCGTGGAGAAGCAGTACGCCTTCGAGGGTCCGGATGGCCCGGCGAGCCTGCTCGACCTGTTCGAGGGGCGCCGTCAGCTGATCGTCTACCGCTTCTTCTTCGAGCCCGGCGTGTCCGGCTGGCCCGAGCGTGGCTGTTACGGTTGCTCGTTCCTGGCCGACCAGATCGCTCACCTCGCTCATCTGAACGCCCGTGACACCACGCTCGCGTTTGTCTCGCGCGCGCCGCAGGCGGACATCCTGCGCTGGAAGGCGCGGATGGGTTGGGAGATCCCGTGGTACACGATCACGGACGACTTCGACGCGGACTTCGGCGTGGACGAGTGGCACGGCACCAACGGCTTCTTCCGCGACGCCGAGGAGATCTTCCGCACCTACTTCATCGACAAGCGCGGCGACGAAGCGATGGGCAGCACCTGGAGCTACCTCGACCTGACCGCGCTCGGCCGCCAGGAGGAGTGGGAGGACTCGCCCGAGGGCTACCCGCAGACTCCGCCCTACCGGTGGTGGAACCTCCACGACCAGTACGGCGAGCCGACGGAGCCCGGGAAGGTAGCCTGACGCTGCGGTGGGCACCACCTGCCCGTCCGGTCTCGCTGCTAGCGTCCGCTACAAATGCTCAGGGGCTTGGGGGAGGATCTACGACAAGACCATGATGCCGTGTGGCTCGCGGACAACATGGAGGTTCTGCCCGAGCTACCGAGCGAAGCGTTTCAGCTGATCTATATCGACCCGCCGTTCAACACGGGGAAGGTGCAGGCCCGCAAGACGCTTGAGACTGTGCCTGACACAGCAGGTGATCGCACCGGTTTTGGCGGCCGCCGCTACAAGACGCGGCTGCTCGGAGAATCCTCGTATCGCGATCTGTTTGACGACTATCTCGGGTTTCTCGCGCCGCGTCTCGAAGAGACCCATCGGCTGTTGGCATCCACGGGCACGTTCTACTTCCACATTGATTACCGTGAGGCGCACTACTGCAAGTTGTTGTTGGATGAGATTTTTGGGAGAGAGAGTTTTTTGAACGAGATCATTTGGGCGTACGACTACGGCGCACGCTCTAAGCGCCGGTGGCCGGCCAAGCACGACACGATCCTCGTCTACGTCAAGGACCCAGATGGCTACTACTACGATGCGCAGGCCGTCGACCGCGAGCCGTACATGGCGCCCGGTCTAGTCACAGCGGAGAAGGCTGCCAAAGGCAAGCTCCCGACGGATGTGTGGTGGCACACGATCGTGCCAACGAACGGGCGCGAGAAGACCGGCTACCCAACGCAGAAGCCGGAAGGGATCATCCGGCGCATGGTCCAGGCCTCCACCAAGCCAGGCGACTGGTGTCTCGATTTCTTCGCCGGCAGCGGCACGGTCGGCGCGGTGGCAGCCGCGCTGGATCGACACTACATCCTGATCGACAGCAACCCTGAAGCTGTTGACGTGATCAACGCCCGACTCGGCCGGAGTCAAGACGTCCGTCCACTGCCCGACAAAGCGGTCGTGCAACCTGGCTCAAGCGGCGAACTGGTTGCGAGCTTGTTCTAACGCTGGGCAGCCCCCGTTTCCGTGGACACGGGTTGACTTGATGCAGTTTATTTTATCTGTGGTATCTGATCCTCCTCGTGGAGCCGGAGCCGTAGGCGGAGGCGGAACGAGGAGGATCCGCGCGCCGCGCGCGGCGCGGCCGGTGGCCTTCATGCGATGGTTGGGGCGCATGGCGCCGGCGTCTCGGGCGTTGTGAGCGGCTGGTGTTCGTGCTGGTGCTCGTAGTCGGCTGGGGAGAGGTAGTCGAGGGTGGAGTGTCTGCGGCGGGGGTTGTACCAGCCCTCGATGTACTCGAAGACGGCGGTCCGCGCCTCGGCGCGGGTCGGCCAGGTGTGGCGGTAGATGAGCTCCTTCTTCAGTGAGGCGTGGAAGCTCTCGCTGACCGCGTTATCGAAACAGTCGCCCTTGGAGCCGGTCGACGGGGTGATGCCGGCCTTCTTGCAGCGGCCGGTGAACAGGACAGCCGTGTATTGCCCGGGCTCAACCGGTCCTCGCAACAGTGTGTTTGACAGTGTAGGTGAAAAAGTGAAGGATCATTCTCGTTATCCGTGAGCGAGAGATGATCTTCCACTGTCGGTCAGAGACGACCCGAAGGGGCCGTACCAGTCGTTGGGCAGCTGAGTAGGTGCTCGTTGAGGGTCTCTGCTGGTGTTCGCCAGCCGAGTGTCTTGCGTGGTCGGCTGTTCAGCGTTGCTGCGACCGCGGCGAGATCGGCGGCGCTGTGTCTGGTGAGGTCGGTGCCCTTGGGGAAGTACTGGCGTAGCAGCCCGTTGGTGTTCTCGTTGGTGCCGCGCTGCCACGGGCTTCGCGGATCGCAGAAGTAGACCGGCAGGCCGGCGTGGATGCGTAGCTGCGCGTGCTGGGCCATCTCAGCGCCCTGGTCCCACGTCAGTGAGCGGCGCAGTTGCACGGGGAGCGTCGTGATTGCTTCTGTGATCGCGTCGCGGACCGCCTCGGCGCCATGACCGGCGAGCGGTGGACCGTTCTTCACGCGCGGAGGGTGGCCGTCCATCGGGGGGAGGTGCAGCAGCATCGTGAAGCGGGTGCTGCGCTCCACCAGCGTGCCGATCGCTGAGCGCCCCAAGCCGAGGATGAGATCGCCCTCCCAGTGCCCGGGAACAGCACGATCCTCGGCCTCGGCGGGCCGCTCGCTTATCAAGATCTCCTCGCTCACGAAGCTCTTGCCTGGTCCCCGCGTGCGGGCTCTGGGGACCCTGAGCGCCCTGCCGGTCCGCAAGCAAGCGGTGAGTTCCCGCCGCAGCGCGCCGCGGCCCTGCACATACAGCGACTGGTAGATCGCCTCGTGGGAGATCCGCATCGACTCATCATGGGGGAAGTCAAGACGCAGCCGGTGAGCGATCTGCTCGGGGCTCCAGGACTTCGCCCACCGCCGGTCCTTGCGGGGGCCGTGACGCCGACCGGCCCACCGCACATCCGGGCCAGCCACAGTGGCCCCGCCAGGACGCTGCACAGCACCCGAGAGACGGTCCTGCACGTAGCGGCGCAGACTCGGGGCTGACCGCAAGCTTCGCGGCCTTCGGACGCTGGGCGCGACGGTCGGCGTGCCACTGCGCGGTGCTCGCCCGGTACTCGAGATAGCCACCGCGGGTCGCGGCATTACGACGAAGCTCCCGGGAGATCGTCGAGGGGGAACGCCCGAGCACACGCGCGATCTCCCGCACCCCACACCCACGGGCACGCAGGATCGCGATCTCCTCACGCTCAGCGAACGACAGGTAACGCCCCGACAGCGGGGCCTGAGTGACTGATGGCATCCCGCCACCCTCACGAAACCACCGGACGCCAACCGACACCGACACCCCCGCCTCGACCGCCGCATCATCGCTCCAGACGCCACGCGCGATCGCCGCCCAGAACCGCTGCCGGTGCTCCCTACGCCACCCCGGCGGACGACCCGGCGAGTGCATCTTCGCTCGCCCAGCCCGATCCGACCTCCGCCGCTTCCCGTTCATCGCAACCCCTCTCAATCGAATGGTGTTGCGACGACCAATTGAATCCACCCTGCGACCCCTGGTCGGAGTGATGGATCACCCCAGGGTCGGGTTTGCGCCGCGTGATCGCCATCTGTAGCGCGTCGATGACGAGCTCCGCGCGGAGGTGGTCGGTCATCGCCCACCCCACGATCCGCCGGGAGAAGAGGTCTTGGACGTGCGCGAGATACAACCAGCCCTCCCAGGTGCGGATGTAGGTGATGTCCGCCGACCACGTGCGGTTCGCCGCTGTGGGGTTGAAGTCGCGCTCCACGAGATCGGGGGCGACCCGCACGCCCTCCACGCGGATCGTGGTACGCCGCCGGCGGCGCTCAGGCAGACCCGAGAGCCCATCAAGGGCCATCAGCCGCTCCACGCGCTTGCAGCCCACCCGCACTCCATGGGCGAGCCGCAGCTCGGCATGCACGCGCCGCGCTCCGTAGGTCCCTTTCGAGGCCGCATGGATCTCGCGGATCTTCTCCAGCAGCCACGCGTCCGCGAGATCCCTGTCGCTTGGTGCGCGGCGCTCCCAGGCGTAGAACCCCGCCCGGGAGACGCCAAGCACTCTGCACATCACCTTGATGGAGTGATGTGCCTTCTCCGCTGCGATGAACCGGAATGCTGCTACCGGCTCGGCTCGCTCTCCCTGGCGAAGAAGGCCGTGGCTTTTTTTAGGATTTCTCGCTCTTCGCGGAGAATCCGGTTCTCACGCCGGAGTTTTCGCAGACTCCTCGCGATCCTCCGTCGTCAGACCCGGCGCGCGCCCAACATCGATGTCGGCGCGCTTGACCCAGGTATGCAGCGACTGGCCGCTGACCCCAAGATCCTTCGCGATCTCGTTGACCGGCCGGCCGCTACTACGGACCAGCTCGACCGCCTCACGACGGAACTCCTCGGGGTACGGGGGACGAGTACGTGGCATGGACACCACATCCTTCCTGCCGGGCCCGACGGACCCAAGCGCTCAGGTGTCCACGAAAGCGGGGGCACTCCAACGCTCGCCGGGCCCGGGGCAAAGTACCGCCGTAAGCTTCAACCAAGGCGGCGGTTTCGCATCTGGGACGTGAAGCCACTTGGTGTCGCGTCCGGCTGCACCCTTGTGTTGCCAGTCGGCGTGCTCCCAGAGCACTTCTTTGGGGACGATCCACAACCGCGCTTTCTGAGGCTCAAGTGGGTCGCCCGCGCGGTGGTAACCCACCAGGTTCCAGCCAGATCCAGGCGGCAAAGCGGCGGACGAGATTCGAACTCGCGACCCCAAGCTTGGGAAGCTATTGGCTTCCCGCACAACCAAGCGAAAAACGCTCCGTTTGCGACCAAGATGCGACCAACATCAATTGCCCGATGATCTTCCAAACCGATCAAACGACTCGCTGAGGGACTGGCGAAGACGACCTTGATCTACGCCGGCTCGCCCCGAGCGCCCAGGAGGCGGACTAGGCCGAGGTGGTGTTCCGCCTGGCAAGCGATAGTCGTCTGGAGGCCCTGTCAGAGTCGAGGCGCGATGAAGCGAGACGGTGCCGCGCACAGGTCGTCCGGGTCGCGACGCGACGGGGGCCGCTCCAGGCGCCGGCGCGGCTCGCGGGACCCCGGCCGGCACCGGCTCGCCAAGGAGGCCGATGAACGGACCGACGCGGAGCGTCTTGCGGACATGGGCTGGGTCGAATGGGGTGGTGAGCTGATCTGGGCTGTCGGCTTCACATCAGGGGGCGCGCCCTTCGGGCTGCGGCCGTGTGACTTCGATCCGGCAGACCTACAGGCAATGGGGCTGGACATCGCGGGGGTGGACGACGCAGGGCCAGCGAGCGCGGAGTCGTGGGTCGAGGAGTCCGACGCCTGGCCGCGGGACACCGACGTTGGGTAGCCCCGCGGTGCGAGCCGACGCTGGTACGCGATGAGGCCTCCTCCGCCATGCGTCAGGGCTCTATAGGCCGTATAGTACGGCGCACTATGCCTAAACCACCGCAGGCGCAACGCCTGTTTCCTGTCGGCGGCCGCCTCGAGGAGGCCGAGCAGATCGGCCGTGGACCGGCGATCGATGACCTCAAGCGTATCTGCCTGGGTGGCAACAGTGCGCTGCTATTCGACGAGCGGCGCGTGGGTAAGAGCAGCGTTGCCGGCGCGGTCGTGGACCGCGTCCGCACCTGTGGAGGGATCGGCATCGATATCGATCTGAACTCGATGGCCGGCGTCGATGGGCTGGCCGAGCGGATTCGTGCGGATGTCGAGCGGCTGCCGGCGCTGCGGCGCGCAGCGCGGCGCGGGCGCGACATCGCGACCGGCCCGGGGGCCGCAAGCGTGGAGGCGACGTTCGAAGCGCTCGGGGCGAAGGATGAGGGTGACGCGCTCAAGCTGCTGCGCGATCAGCTTGCGGCGCTGAAGCGCACACCCAGCCTCTCCAGCGTGCTCCAGCTCGTCGAGCGGCGCGCGCAGCTACAGCAGGTGGCGGCGATCGTGTTCCTGGACGAGATTCACGTGCTTGGCGACTATCAGTCCACGGTGCAAGCGCAGAAGGATCTCGCGGCGGTGATGCAGCGCCACGGGCAGCTGGTGCTGATCTTCGCCGGCAGCGACCAGCGCGCCGTGGCAGGACTCTTCTCGAAGGGCAAGCCGATGTTTCGTGACGGCCTGACGTTCCCGCTCCCGGACATCCCCGACGAAGCGTGGGAGATTGGCCTCACCGAGCGCTTCAGGACGGCGGGCCTGTCGATCGCGCCTGACGTGATCCGCCAGATACTTGCGATCACCGACGGGCACCCGCAACGGACGATGTCGATCTGTGCCCACGCGCTCGCCTGCGCCGGCGGCCAGACGGTCGATACAGCGGTCGTCAAGCTCGCGCACACTCGCGCCAAGACCCAACCCTCGTGGAGCCGATGAGCGCCCGATACGACGGAGGCGAGCTCGCCCGTGAGCTGGAGCGCGAGCGCATCAAGCGGCTATCGGAGGCGCTCGAGCGCGAGCGGTTCGTCGGCGTCACCGGCGAGGCGGAGACCGGCAAGACCCACCTGCTCGCCGCCGTCGCCCACGAGCAGACGGGCGGGTCGTTGACGGCCACGCTCGATCTCGCCAAGACCTACGACGAATCCCACGCGGCCTGGCTCCTGCTGCGCGCCACAGCCGCCGCACTCGTCGGCGCGGACACCTGGCGCAGAGTCGCATCAGCGCCCGGCGCCTCCGGGGAGGACGAGGCGTTCCTTGCCGTCCTGCGCGCCCTCGGACCGCTGGGCGAGGTCGCGATGGCGCAACTGCCCGTCGAGGAGCTCGCGTTCGGCGACGCGATCGCGGCGCTCGCTCGGCTCGCGAGTGAGCGGCCCGTGCGCCTGGTGATCGATCACCTCGAGGCCCCGACGCTCGCTCCGCGCAAGCCCCACATCGATCCCGCTGCGATCCTCTGGAAGGTCCGCGCCGAATCCCAGCGGGAGCCCAACCTGCAGGTCGTAGTCGCCTGCCGGCCCGAGGCCGTCGAGCTTACCGCCGGCGAGCACGCCGCCTTCTACGGCGACGGACTGTGGTGGACCGCCGAGCGCGCCGACCTTGGCAGCTGGCGGCCCATGCCCACCGAGCGACGGGCCAGCGCGAACCTAGCTGCGATCCTCGAGCTCACTGAAGGCCACGTGCCGACCACGCTCGCCCTGCTCGCCGATGAGCGCTGCGCGACCCCGGAGGGCCCGCGCGCGGTGTTCGGCGAGCTGACCAAAGCCAGCGAGCCGCTCGCCTCCCGCTGCCTGCAGCACGCACGCTCACTGCACCGTGTCGGCGCGCTGCTGCTCGAGGCGGTCGCCAACCGGCTCCCCCCCTACGCCGTGGCGCCCAGACTCGACGCCAAGGAGGCCTACCGCGGCCTCAGCGCGCTCGCGGCCGCCGGACTCATCCGCCGACCCCAACGCGGCGAATGGACCACGCTGAACCCACTGGTCGGCTCGGCGCTTCGCGGCGGGACCGTGCGATACACGCGTTCGGCCAACGACCAGCCCGGTCTCACCGATACCGTTAGCAGCCACGGTCGACGCAGCCCTCGGTGAGCCTTTCGTGCCTACGCTCCGACGCACCGGACCTGGGAGCCGCTGATCGAGCGCTACTCCGCCGACCATGACGTGATCGCGCCCGAGACATGCTCGGGTTGGACCGTAGACTGTGTGACATGAGCGGTAAGGTTGACCTCACGGCCGACGTGGCCGGCGAAGGGACTCGTCGTCTGGTACCCGGTGCTCGCGGAGCACCGCATCCGAGATGTCGGTAGGACGGGGCGTGGGCCGTTTCACACAAGCACTTCGGGCGGGCGTTCAGGGTGCGCGGTCCCGGCGCTCCGAGCGGCTCAGCAGGCCTACCCCCGTTCACCGTGCTTCAGTTGCGCGCGGTGGCGATGACCCGAAGCGCCGCTCGAAGAAGGTCTGGCGAGCAGTCACGGCCGCTGTGTTCGATTACCCTCCGTCGTGATCTTGCGCGTCGGGCGCCGATGGGGGGACACACATCGGCATATCCTCAAAGCCGACATTGATCAGCTTCCACACGCAATTTGACTGCGACGTGGGGACGGGACCGCTCTGCTCCCGTGGCGACGTTAGTGGCGGTGGGCCAATCGTAGCCGTCGAACCGTCCCAAGTAACAGCACTCCCGTCTGGCAACAAAAAGCAAGACCCAATTCCGACCGTGACCGCTACGCAGGATCCCGCAGCATCGCACACCAGCGCAGTCATAGAAGCAGGTACAACTCCCGGCGGACAGATGGTCTCTCCCGGTCCTAGTGGATAGGTGTAGGAACACGATTGGGCACCACCCGGCGATGGCGGTGAGGCACCCGGTGGCGTCGACGTTGGTGTTGGTCTTGGTGTTACTGTGGGCGTTGGGCACGGGGCCACGCTATTCGGCGTGTCCCCAGTCGCGCATGGCGCGAGACCATTCGGATCGCTCGCGTTGAGCGGATTCCCTGCAACATACGCGTAAGCACTACCCGTTGTTGAGACCGCCGGATCGACGGTGAGGAACTGTGCCGCCGCTGGGTCGTAGTAGCGCGCGTGCAGGTAATAGAGACCTGTCGTGACATCGCGGTAACGGCCCGCGAACAAGAATGGGTTGGATACTGCGCCCGGATTTGTCGATGACGCAATGATTCCGTATGGGCCATACGTGTACGTGGCGTCGACGGTCCCTGATGAGTTAGTGATCACCCGCGTCGAGCCGAGCTGGTCCTGGTGATAGTAATGGACGTTGCCGCTGGAATCGATTTGCTCCAGGACAAGTCCGCTTGGCCCATAGATATAGCTTCTGAGAGGTGCGCTCCCGACTTTTTCCTGAAGCAGCAGCGGCAGTTCGCCGGATTCGTCCCAGGTGAACTGGGTTGTGGTCCCGGCTACCGTCTTGCTCATACGTAGGCCAGACCCGTCATAGGCGTAAGTTCCCACAGTCTTTGGACCGACGCATGACGATCCGGTTCCAGTCGCAATCGAGGTGAGACGGTCCACCTGGTCGTAGGCGTCGCAGGTGCCAACGTTGCTTGGAGCCAGCTCCCCAATGCGGTCCCCACGTTCGTCATAGGTGTATGTGGTTGCGCCTGCCGGCGGTGTGGCGCAACTGTTAGAGGAACCGCCATGCACCGTCCAGCACAGCTCGTCGGCGGCGTTGAATTGCTGTGTGGTGCCGTTGTTGGTGGTGAGGTTGTCCGCAGAGTTATACGCGTACGGTTCGCCGCCGGCGGGAGGCGCAGCGCATGTGCTGGTGCTGCTCGACGCGGCGTAGCAGAGTTGGTTGAGCGCCGTGTACTGGTAGCTGCTCTTTTGTGCCGGCACCGAGTCTGTCCTTCACCATCTGACCATTGCCATCGCGACCGTAGGTGGCAGCGAAGATCGTCTTTTTGCGCCGCTTATCGCGGATCGCCATCAGCCTGTCGGCATCGTCGTAGACGAAGGTGTCGACGATCCTCTTTGACGACGGAATCCGCTCCTTGGTCAGGTCGCCGTCAGCGTCGTACCTGAAGGTGGTCTTGTTGCCGAGCCAGTCGGTGGTGGCGGTCCAACGGCCCGCCGCGTCGTACTGGCGCGTCACCGTCTCGCCGTTGGGGTACACGATCCTCGTCGGCAGGCCCCGCAGGTCGTACGTGTACGAGACCGTTTTGTGGGCGCCGTCGGTCATGCTCGTCAGCCGGTGCAGCGAGTCATATGTCCACGTCGTGGTGCCCGTCCCGTCGGTCATCGCGGTCCGCTGTCCGTCGGCGTCGTAGGTGATGCCGGTGACATCCGGCGTCTTGCCATCGCTGTAGGAGATCGACTTCAGCTCGTTGGCGGCGTCGTAGGTCTTGGTCGTGACTCGGCCTTCGGGATCGGTCGTCGAGGTTTCGTTGCCGGCGGGGTCGTACGCGTGACGCGTGACTCTGCCGAGCGGATCCCTCGCCGCTGTCGGCCTCCCCAGCGAGTCGTATTCGTACAGCGTGGCATGCCCCGCGCCGTCGATCTGTTCCTTGACCGTGCCGTCAGGCCAGTACGTCGTCTGTGTCGTAGTGCCGTCCGCACGGTGGACGGCGGTCTGCTCGTCTGCCGCGTCGTACGTGTATCGGGTGGTATTCCCGTTCGCGTCGGTCGAGGAGATCGGGTTCTGGTCCGGGTCGTATCGGCTGATGGTCTTGTGCCCGAGCGGATCGACGGTTTCTGTTACCTGGCCGAGCTCGTTGTGTGCGTACGTCGTCCGGAAGCGGCTCGGTGTCGCGCCGAGCTCGGTTTCCCCGTGGGCTGGTTGTGCTCAGCAGCCAGCCGATTACGTTGTAGGTGGATGTCGCCCGGTGGCCGAGCGGGTCCGTCGTGGACACCAGGTCGCCGTCGGTGTCATAGGCGTAGCGCCAGACGTTGCCCCCCGGATCGGTCATCGCCGTCACGTCGCCGGGGTGGGACGGGTCGCCGTACGTGTACACGGTCCGTTGCACCTGGGAAGTGCCGGTCAGTGGCCGCGCTCGCGTCAACAGGTTGCCATGGGCGTCATACGTCATCGTGGTCGTGACGCCCAGCGGATCGGTCGTGGTGAGGAGGTCGTTGAGACCGTCGTAGGTATTGGTCGTCGTGCGACCCAGAGCATCGGTGGTCGTCAGGGTGTTTCCTTCGGCATCATACGTCGACGTCGTGGTATGACCGTCGGGGTCGGTCACGGTCGCCAGGCCCAGCACGCTCTGGTCATAGCCGTACTTCCAGGTTGCCGCCTGCGGTGTCCCAAAGCCCTGGGTCTCAGAGACCAGCTCGCCGAACTTGTATTCCTGGACCGTTACGTTGCCCTTGGGATCGGTGATCGTGGTGGCACCGCCTTCGGCGCTGAAGTTGTCTCCCGTGTAACGAAAGGTGGTCCTCCGCTTGAGCTGATCGCTCTCGGCGGTCACGCGACCCTGTTTGTCGTACGTCATGGTGATGGCGGCGCCGGTCGCTCCTGGGACCCCGGGGGCCTGGTTGGGCAGGCGCATCCCGATCATGCGGTGCGCTGAGTCGTACGTGAAGTGCGTATCTCCCCCGGCGACGTCGGTGACGTCTGTCAGATTCCCCGATTTGTCGTACGTGTACGTGACGACGCGGCCAAGCGGGCCCGTCGCGGAGCTGATGTGGCTTCCGCTGTACGTGAAGGTGAGCTTCCGACCAGCAGGATCGGTCACCGTCGCGAGCCGGCCCGATTCGTTGTACGCCAGGCTCGTAGTGTAGCCGCTGAGATCCGCCTCACGTATCAGCCTGCCGCTGGCGTCAAACGAGAGGGTTTCCCGACGGCGCCGCACCAACGTCCAGGAGCCATCTTCGTTGTGAACCAGCGTTGCCGCCACGCGCGACGGCGCCGCATAGGTGTGATCGGGCTGCTCGGTAAACGTAACTTGTGAGCCCTCCTCCTGGTTCACCACCACGTGTTCCGCATCCGGGAAGGCAAGCGCGGTCCCGTACGAAAAAGACCAGCCGTACCCGAACGGACCGTTCGTCGAAGCCTCCATGGAGTTGTACGTCCTCGACAACGACAGGGGGAAACTCCTCCCGGGAACGCTGAGGTCGGTAACCGTCTCCCACAAGTTGCCGGTCGAAGCGTCTACCGGTTTGTGGAGGAAGTTGACGACGTTCTTGGCGAGACAGATCCAGCAGATCTTGAGGGAGAGGTTGCTGCCGCCACCGGCGCGTTCGCGCTGTGTCAGCGCTGGTTTCGGTCCGCCGCTGGTTTCTTCGCCAGCCACCGCCTCGAGCACGGGATGGTCCAGCGTCGCGCGCCCTCCGATGATCGTCGTGACCGCGTAGTACTGGGGGTGTTCGCCGCCACTGCCAGGGACGTAGGCGTCGGTCGCGCCGGCGGGGAGAACCGTCACGGCTTCTTTGGACCCCGGGCTTGCGAGCACAGAATCGGGCGCTTCGGGGAACGGCGTGTCGAGCGTCGGCGTAGAGAACACCTCGTAGCCTTCGGCGCCCGGGGCCGCCTGCCAGTGGAGATGCACCAGGTGCGGCGCGTGCCCGGGGGCCGTCATGGTGTAGAGCGGGGGCGGCGGTATGGGTTCGATGCCTTCACCGGGTTTGACCGTTTCGCCGACGAAGTGCGCGCTCGACAGCGCCGGGTTGAACTTGGATTCGCTCGCTCCGTCGGGCACGAGGATGTCCTGCGGGGCGTAGACGGTCTGGCCTGGAGCCAGTTCGCTCACGGTGGCGCTGTACTGCTGTTGGGGTCTGGAAGATGAAGTGTGCGTGCGTATTCGCGTCGATTTCGATCGCCACGTTGTAGACGGGGATGTCGGCCTTGTTCGTGATCCCGATATGGACGTGGTAGGGAATGCCTTCCGCGAGGGATCCTTCGTCGGCCTGCACTTTCAGCGCCAGCGCGTTCGAGCCCCAGACCTTCAGCGGCGAGGCCAGTCGGGCTTCGAGTTCGACCGGCGCTTCAAAGGGTTCGAGCTTGGAGTGGTAGTCGGCCGACAGGAAGTATTCACCCGGCTTGTCTCCACGAACGATCCAGTTGGTTTCCGCACTGCCGTTCCCCGGTATGGCGGCGACGGCCTGCGTAGCCGACTGCGGCGCTGCGGTCGGGGCAATGCTCATCCCCGGCGGGACGTTGAGTGTGGCGCTGCCCGCAGAAAGTTTGAATGGTTCGGGCGAAAGGTTCTGCACGACCTCGCTGACCTCAAAGAACTGCTTGAGGACGCTGGCCTTGCCGCGTAGGATGAGCCACTGGATAAGCGGCTTACCGTCGACGATGCCGGGTACGGCCACGATGCCGCTACCGACACACTCGTCCGGAGAGCAGCTAGGTCCGCCGCCACCGCCACCGCCACCGCCGCCCCATCCGCCGCCGCCGCCTCCACCGCCGCCAGAGCAACCACCGACGAATTCGCCGTGGCTGTTGATATAGCAGTGGAATCCGACCGGTTCGTGTTCGATAAATGCGAGGCGTACTTCGAATTCGTAGACGTTCTGGTTGGCGGGGTCTTTGATATTGATGCCGGCTTCTTCGATTTCTTTCAGCGTCATTTCATGTGACTTAAGCGTGCTGGTAGCAATTTCGCCGGACGCCAGCGCGATCATGGCTTCGCCGGCTCCGCCGCTGACGCTGACGTGGCCAACGGCCGGTCTGGAAGCCGCTCCTGTAGGCGTAGAAGGTGTCGGTGCCATCCGGCAGGCCAGGGAGCGAAGCTTTGCCGGCGCCTTCTGTCGTTGCCTGCGTGCGCACGCCGCCTGGGCCGATGTAGAGGACAGTCGCGCCGCTGAGCGGAGCGTGCCCGCTGTCGGTTACTTCGATGGTCGCTGTGTGCGTGGGCACCGGCGCTACCGTCACAGTCACCGACGCGCTTCTGCTTTCGACGCCTCGCGAGATGGTGAGCTTGGCGGTGTAGGTGCCGGCGGTGGTGAATGCGTGGCTGACAGTCTCCCCTTCGGCGCTGGCGCCGTCGCTGAATTCCCACCGATACTTTTCGATTTCGCCCGCGGGCGTGCTACCGCTGCCGTCGAAGTTGACGGCGACCCCTGGTGTTGTGTTGACGTTTTCGCCGGCCACCGCGTGCAACGGAATGGGCTGCACGATCGCGCTCGCCGACGAGGGCGCCGGGGCGCTCGGCCCGCCGTTGTTGCTGGCGATCTCGTCGACTTTGAGCGTGTGGCCCACGTCGGCGCTGGTCGCGAGGTAGGTCTGGTCGACGGCGCCAGCAATCGGCGAGCATTCTTCACCTTCTTTGTTGCAGCGCAGCCATTCGTACTTGTAGCCGGTTGGTTCGTTGGTCCAGCTGCCGTGCTGCTCGACCAGCGTCTGGCCCTTCTGCGCGGTGCCGACGATGGTGGGCGACGTGATGTTGACGGGCGCCGCGGCTTTGACGACGGCCGTCGGTTCCGAAGCGGCCGCTTTTTCGCTCGTCCCTCCGCTGTTGCTGGCTGTCTCTTCGACGCGGATGGTGTCGCCGAGGTCAAGTGCGGTGGGCGAGTATGTTTCGCCGGTCGCCCCGCCGATCGGCAGGCAACCGTTGCCCATGCTGTCGCATAGCAGCCACTGGAGTTTATAGCCGGTCGGCGAGTTTTCCCACGAGCCGTGGTGCTCGGTGAGCGTCTTGCCTTGCACGGCTTCGCCGGTGATGATCGGCAGCGTGATATCGACCGGAGCCGGCCCGAGCACAACCGCGGTTGGTTCCGAGAGTGCCGGCGACGAGGGGCCGCCTTCGTTGTGAGCGATCTCTTCCAGTCGCAGTGTATGCCCGACGTCTTTGGCTACGGGCACGTAGCTTTCGCCGGTCCCCGCGGTGGGTTCGCATTCTTTGCCGGCTTCGTTACAACGCACCCAGGTATCGGCGTAGCCGGTTGGTTCGTTGCTCCACTTGCCGTGGTGGCCGGTTAGTTCCTTGCCCTGCTGCGCAGCGCCGGTGATCGTTGGGAGCGCTTCGAGCACGGGCACAGGCGGGACCACGACAGGGGTCGGTGTCGAGAGCGCTGGTTCGCTCGGTCCGCCGGCGTTTTTGGCGACCTCTGAGACACGGATCGTGTGGCCCACGTCAGCGGATTCGGGGACGTATTGTTCTTCCGAGACAGTCGAGATGGGCGAGCATTCAGCGCCTTCTTTGTTGCAGCGCAGCCATTCGACCTTGTAGCTGGTCGGGTTGTTTTCCCACGCGCCGTGGTGCTCGGTGAGTTCCTTGCCCTGCTGTGCTGTGCCGGTGATCTTCGGCGGGGTTTCGTCGACGGGTTCGTGCGGGAGGACTTCTGCGGTCGCGGCGGAGATGGCCGGTTTGGATTCTCCAGTTTTGTTGATCGCCTTCTCTTCGACCTTGAGCTTGTGGCCGACGTCGCCTTCGACCGGGACGTAGGTCTGGGCCGTGGCGCCCGTGATTTCTTTGCATTCGCTGGCGGAGCTGCTGCACCGCAGCCACTGCACGTTGTAGCTCGTCGGTTCGTTCGTCCAGGTGCCGTGTTCCTCGGTCAGTGTCTTGCCCTGCTGGGCGGTTCCCGAGATCTTCGGCGGGGTGATTTCTTCGGGCACGGCGACATAGGTGTAGTGGTCAGCTTCGCTCGTCGCGCTGGTCCCGGCCGGCGTTGTCACCGTCACATCAACCTGACCGGCCGCGTGGGCCGGGCTTTCGGCCGTGAGTTCGGTCGCCGTGTTCGTCTTGATCGTCGCGGAAGCGGCACCGAAGTGAACCGCGGAGGCAGCTTCGAGGTTGGTGCCGATTATCGTCACGTGAGTGCCCCCAGCGGTGGTACCGCTCGCTGGCGAGACTTCGGTCACCGCGGGCAACGGCGGTGCAGCGGTAAACCTAAGCTGTGAGCCGTGCGCGGTTCCAGCGCCATTGACGGCGACGAGCTGCACGCAGTATTCGGTTCCCGTGCTGAGTCCAGTCAGTTCGACCGAGACCTGATGGAACGTCGCATCCGTGAAGCCAAGCGTCACCGGTGTGGTCGAATGCGCCGGAGAGCCGGCGAGACCTTCGCTCGCGCACCATTCGGAGCTGGCCAGGTCGTAGGCGACGTGGTACTGAGTCGTCTGGCCGGAGGGATTGACCTGCCCTTCGACCATCGCCGTCGTCGCGCCGGTGGCGAACGCGTTTGAGGTGGATGCGGCTGGGAAGCCAGCAAAGAAGGTGACCTGCGAGCCGTGCGCGGTTCCAGAGCCATTGGCGGCGATGAGCTCGACGCAATATTCGTTGCCCGTGCTGAGCCCAGTCAGTTCGACCGAGACCTGGTGGAACACCGTATCCGTGAAGCCCAGCGTCACCGGTGTGGTCGAATGCGCCGGAGATCCCGCGAGGCCACCGCTCGTGCACCATTCGGAGCTCGCCAAGTCGTAGGCGACGTGATAGTCGGTCGTCTGGCCGGAGGGGTTGACCTGGCCTTCGACCATCGCCGTCGTCGCGCCGGTCGCGAACGCGTTTGAGGTGGATGCCGCCGGGAGGCCGGAGAAGAAGAATTCAGCGGAACCATGCCCCGTGCCCGAGCCATTGACGGCGATCAGTTCGGTGCAGTATTCGTTACCCGGGCTGAGTCCAGTCAGTTCGACCGAGATCTGGTGGGACGTCGCATCCGTGAAGCCGAGGGTCGCAGGTGCAGTCGAATGCGCCGGAGATCCCGCGAGGCCACCGCTTGTGCACCATTCGGAGCTCGCCAGGTCGTAGGCGACGTGATATTGGGTCGATTGACCGGAGGGGTTGACCTGCCCTTCGACCGTCGCCGTCGTCGCTCCGGTTGACTGTGGGCCAAACGCGAAGGCCGACGGTGCGCCCGCGGTGAAGGACTGGGGGAATCCTTCTGAAGTCCCCGAACCGTTGACGGCAATGAGCTCGACGCAGTATTCGCTGCCGCCTGTCAAGGCCGTCAGTTCGACCGAGACCTGGTGGAACGTCGCATCCGTGAAGCCCAGCGTCACCGGTGCAGTCGAATGCGCCGGAGATCCCGCGAGGCCACCGCTTGTGCACCATTCGGAGCTCGCCAGGTCGTAGGCGACGTGATATTGGGTCGATTGACCGGAGGGGTTGACCTGCCCTTCGACCGTCGCCGTCGTCGCTCCGGTTGACTGTGGGCCAAACGCGAAGGCCGACGGTGCGCCCGCGGTGAAGGACTGGGGGAATCCTTCTGAAGTCCCCGAACCGTTGACGGCAATGAGCTCGACGCAGTATTCGCTGCCGCCTGTCAAGGCCGTCAGTTCAACCGAGACCTGGTGGAACGTCGCATCCGTGAAGCCCAGCGTCACCGGTGCGGTTGAATGCGCCGGGGAACTCGCAAGCCCGCGGCTCGTGCACCATTCAGAGGCCGCGACGTCGTAGGCGACGTGATATTGGGTCGATTGGCTCGCGGGGTTGACCTCGCCTCCGACTGTCACCGTCGTCGTTCCGGTGGATTGTGGGCCAAACGCGAAGGCCGACGGTGCGCCCGCGGTGAAGGACTGCTGGAACCCCACCGATGCGCCGGAGCCGTTGGCCGCGATGAGCTCCTCGCAGTATTCGCTGCCAGACGTCAGGCCGCTGAGACCAACCGAGACGGGGTGAAACTTACCCACCGTGGAGCCAAGGGTCAGAGGGGACGTGGCGTGGGTCGGAGAGCCTTTCGACCCACGGCTCGTGCACCATTCAGAGCTCGCCAAGTCATAGGCGACGTGGTATTCGGTCGATTGGCCAGCCGGGTTGACTTCGCCGCTGACAAGCTCATTTGTTGAGCCGATCGCACGGGTGCCGAACGCGTTGACAGACGGGGTTCCTGCGGTGAAGGGCTGCGGGAACGCTGCTGATGTGCCGGAAGCGTTGGCCGCGATGAGCTGCTCGCAGTAGGTGCTGCCGCCAGTCAGGCCGCTGAGACCAACCGAGACGGGGTGAGACTTGGCCACCGTGGAGCCAAGGGTCAGAGGGGGCGTGGCGTGGGCCGGAGAGCCTTTCGACCCATCGCTCGTGCACCATTCAGAGCTCGCCAGGTCATAGGCGACGTGGTATTCGGTTGCTTGGCCGGCCGGGTTGACTTCGCCGCTGACAAGCTCGGTAGTCGACGCGATCGCGCGGGAGCCGAAGGCGTTGACAGACGGGGTTCCCGCGGTGAACGTCTGCGTGAATCCAGACGAGGTCCCGGAGCCGTTGGCCGCGATCAGCTCCTCGCAGTATTCGCTGCCGCCCGTCAGGCCGCTGAGACCAACCGAGGCACGGCGAAATTTCGGGGCCGTGGAGCCAAGGGTCACCAGGGACGTTGCGTGGCCCGGTGAGCCTTTGGACCCATCGCTCGCGCACCATTCAGAGCTCGCCAGGTCATAGGCGACGTGGTACTGGGTCGATTGGCCGGCGGGGTTGACTTCGCCTTCGACGAGCTCGTTTGTCGAGGTGGTCGCGCGCGGACCAAATGCCCTGACCGACGGCCTCCCCGCGGTGAAGGACTGCTGGGATCCTGCCGACGTGCCGGAGCCGTTGGCCGCGATCAGCTCGGCGCAGTACGTGCTGCCTGCCGTTAGCCCACTGAGGCCCACCAAGACGGCGTGAAACCCGGAGGCGGTGGATCCGAGGGTCAGGGGGGACGTGGAGTGCGTCGGTGACCCTTTGGAGCCATGGCTCGTGCACCATTCCGAGCTCGCCAGGTCATAGGCCACGTGATATTGGGTCGATTCGCCGCCGGGGTTGATGTAGCCTTCGACCGTCGCCGACGTGGCGCTCGTCGCGATTGCAGAGTTGGTCACAACCGAGGGAGCCGATGCGGCAGGCACGGTGAACCCACTTGCCAAGAACGCAAACGGGGTGGTGACCGAGGGAGTCGATGCCAGCGCAGCGGCAGGCACGGCAAGAGCTGAGCCCGCGATCGGGAGAAGCACAGCGAGGCGGGTCGATAGGTGTCTGATCGTCGTCAAGCGGCCACGCTCCGCACGTGAGGTGCCCAACCTACGAGGAAGCAATCCACCGCAGGACACGATGATCCTGAGCCATCTCGTCCCGCTCGCCAGCCCCCGCGAGGCAAGCGCAATGGCGATCGCGGCACAACGAACCGCCGCTCGTCGCGCCCGTTGCCCTACGCGGATGTTTGCTGCGGCGGCCGTGCCCCCCCACTTCGCGTCGCGCGGCCCACCCTCCGGGACACTTCTCCCAGGTGCGCCGCTAATTGCGGGCGGGATCCTATCAGGTCAGACAACTCGACACACGGCTAGTCACAGCCACGTAACGTCCCCGGCCCATACCCCCAGGATCAGTACCCCACGCTGTAGTGGAGCAGCCGTCGAGCTTGAATGCCATTAAGGAGGGCCTCCCTGGTGGCAGTGCCCGCGATCTGGCTGCCCGACCCTCGGGTACGTGGCGAGCGTGAGCGCGCGAGATGGCGGCTGCACCTGGTGCGCCACCACACCGCGCTGAAGAACCGCATCCACCAGGACGCCATCGCCGTAACGTACATCGTCCACGATCGGATTGGCGCAACGTCGGAATTGAGCGGCAGAACCAATCCTGACCGCTAGGCGGCCGGTGTCACCCACCGCTTCTTCGACTACGTACCCCCAAGGGGACCGGCCGGCGAGTTGCTAACCCCATAGGACGGCGATCGGGGCGGCGATGATTCTCTCGGCGAGCCTGTAGACGTGCGGGCCGGTATGCAGGACCACACCTGCCAGGAAGCGCTCGCCGAGCTGCCGCGTCAGCGTCGTCGTCTTGCCAGCCGTGCGCGGCCCGACCACGAGCACCGCCGGCAACTGACCGAGCAGCTCGTCCAGCAGCGGATCCACGAGGCGCCGCCGATATGGCACCCGGTCGACGAACAGCTCGCGGTCTTGCCGTAGCCATGAGCCCCTGTCGGCGACGAGCCGCAGCGTGCTGCGAGTCGCGCAACTCGCTGTCGACCACCGGCCCCTCCTTGCGACCAATATGCGACCACGATCCCCCGGAGACCTACGGCGAGACGCGGCAAGACACGGCGAGGCAGCCCCCTGAGACATAGCCTCAACCCCTGAGACACAGCCTCTTCGCCGTGATCTCCAGCAAAATTAGGCGAGCAACGGCGAGACGAGGAAGCGGCGGACGAGATTCGAACTCGCGACCCCAAGCTTGGGAAGCTTGTGCTCTACCAACTGAGCTACCACCGCACTGGCCTTGATCTTACGCCCTTCTGCCGGGGCTGCGTCGTACTGAGAGCGAGCAGCCGCCTTCAGCTGTGCGTCCGCCGGACTGCTCTGGCATCTACCCTTCATGCCCATGAGACGACTGCTCGTCCCCGCCCTCGCGACCATCCTCGGCGCCGCCCTGCTCGGGCTGCTCGTCTACGGGGTCACCCACCAGGGGCCCAGCCGCACCCTCGACCAGGCGCTCGCCGAAGGCCGGCAGCCGCTCGCGCCGGAGGCCACCCACGCTCTGCCCGCGCTCCTCGGCGGGGGCAGGGGCTCGCTCGCCTCCTACCGCGGCCGTGTCGTGGTCCTCAACTTCTGGGCCTCGTGGTGCACGGGGTGCCAGGTCGAGGCCTCCGCGCTCGGGCGCCTCCAGCGCGAGCTCCTCCGCCACCGTGGCACCGTCCTCGGGATCACCTACGAGGACATCACCTCCGACTCGCTGGGATTCTTGCGCCGCTACCACCTCACCTTCCCGAACCTCGTCGACGGCTCGGGCGAATACGGCCGCTCCGCCTACGGCACCGCCCAGCTGCCCGAGAGCTTTCTCATCGACCCCTCCGGGCACGTCGTCGCCGTCTCCCGCGGGGAGGTCGAACCGCCGTTCCTCGCCCGCGCCCTGCGGCTCGCGGAGAGCACGTGAGCCTTCGCTCGGGTGGCCCCCCTGCGCGCTGCCCCGGGGTAGGAGGCCCCGGGCCCACCACCCACGTGCCCTACTCGCCCTCGCGGACGAGCCCCAAGACCAACCACTCGGCACCTCGCGCGCTTGTACTGGTCGTGCTCGCCGCGGCGCTCCACGCTGTCTGCACCTCCCCCGCGCTCGCTGCCGGGCCGGGGGCGCCCCGCACCACGATCCGCACCACGCTGCCCGCCGTCGAAGGCCAGGTGATGTGCGTCACCTGCAAAATCCCCCTGCTCGTCGCCCAGTCCCCGCAGGCCTCCCGCGAGCGGGCCTTCATCCAGCGCCTCATCGTCCTCGGACGCACCGAGGCGCAGATCAAGCGCGCGCTGGTCGCTCAGTACGGACCCGCGGTGCTCGCGCTTCCCCCCGCCCACGGGTTCGACCTCGCCGCCTACCTCGTCCCCCTCTGCGTCGTGCTCGCGCTGCTCGCTGTCCTCGCGCTGCTCCTGCCCCGCTGGCGCCGCCGCGCCCGCGCCGCCGCCGTGGGGGACGCGCTGCACCCCTCCCCCACGCTGTCTCCCGCCGACACCGCGCGCCTGGAGGCCGACATGGCGCGCTTCGACTGACCCCGCCCAGGGCGGGTCCCGCAGAGGAGGAGCCCCGCGGAGAAGCCTCGCGGATCGACCTGCGGCCCGCGCCCCACGCTGCATCATCCGCGGCCCCGCCCGGCCCTACATCTCCTGCGGCGCGCCCACCCCCAGCAGGTCCTCCAGGCAGCGGGCGATCGTGCCCCTCGCCGCCACGCACAGCGCGATCCGCTGCGACTCCTGCGCCGCGGACTCCGCGCCCACCACGCGGCAGTCGCGGTAGAACGCCGTGAAGTCCTGCGCCGCCTCCAGCGCGTACGCCGCGATCCTGTGCGGCGCCCGGCGTTGCGCGGCCTCCCACACCTCGCCCGGGAACGCCAGCAGACGCTTCACGAGCGCCCGCTCGGAGGGGTGCAGCGGCTCCTCGCCCGCGCCGCCGCCCTGCGACTCCGCCGCCGCCTCAGCCACCTCCGCGAGCGCCGCCGCGACGCGCGCCTCGCCCGCCTTCGCCAGCACCGAGGCGATCCGGGCGTGCGCGTACTGCACGTAGTACACGGGGTTCTCGTTGGACTCCTTGCGCGCGAGGTCGAGGTCGAGGTCGATCGTTGTGTCGTGCGAGCGCGACAGCAGGAACCACCGCGCCGCGTCCACGCCGATCTCCTCCACGAGCTCCTCCAGCGTCACGAACTCCCCCGCTCGCTTGCTCATCTGCGCGCGCTGCCCTCCGCGCACGAGGTGCACGAGCTGCATGATCACCATCTCCAGGTGGCTCGGGTCGGCGCCCAGCGCCTCGTACGCCGCCTTCATCCGCGCGACGTACCCGTGGTGGTCCGCGCCCCAGATGTCGACCTGGCGCTCGAACCCCCGCTCGCGCTTGTCCTCGTGGTAGGCGGCGTCCGAGGCGAAGTACGTGTGCTCCCCGCTCGCGCGCACCAGCACGCGGTCCTTGTCGTCCCCGTACGTCGTCGTGCGCAGCCACACCGCCCCCTCGCTGCGGTACGTGTGCCCTCGCTCCTCCAGCCGCTCGAGTGTCCGCTGCACCCGGCTCGGGGTGCCCTCGTGGAGCTCGCTCTCGTATTGCCAGTGGTCGAAGGCCTTGACGCCAAACGCCTGCAGCGAGCTCTGCATCTCGCCCACCACCACCCCCACCGCCGCGCGTCCCACCTGCGCGGGGTCGGCCGTGGCCGCGTCCGCCACGCTCTGTGCGAGCCGCCCCACGTACTCACCCCGGTAGCCGTCCTCCGGGACCTCCTCGCCCCGCGCCCACGCAGCGAGCGACTCGCCCAGCTTGCGCACCTGGGAGCCCGCGTCGTTGACGTAGAACTCCCGCGTCACCTCGTGTCCGTGCAGCGCCAGCACCCGCGCGAGGGCGTCGCCGTAGGCCGCGTTGCGCGCGTGGCCGACGTGCATCGGTCCCGTCGGGTTCGCGCTCACGAACTCCACCAGGACCCGTTCTCTTCGCGCCGCCCCACCGGCGCCGAAGCGCTCGCCGGCCTCGAGCACCGCCGCCAGCGCGCGCCTGTGCCAGTCGTCCCCGAGGAACAGGTTCACGAAGCCCGGCCCGGCCACCTCGAAGCGCTCGAGATCCCCGCCCACCCGCTCGCGCAGCTCCGCGCCCAGGCCCTGCGCCACCTCGCGCGGCGGGACGCCCAGCGCGGGGGCCATCAGCAGCGCGGCGTTGGTCGAGTAGTCGCCGAACTCCACCCTCGGGGGGCGTTCGAGGGTCACCCCCGCCGGTCCCCTGCCCGCCCCGTCGCCACTACCCGCACTCCCCGACCCGCTCGCCCCGCCCGACATGTGCGCCGCCGCCGCTAGCACGGCCTCCCGCAGACCCTCCAGCGGCGTCCGGGGTCCGTTCACGAGGGGTTTGGCGTTGGCGTCCATCTCAGTAGTGGTAGGGCTCACCCGCAAGGATCTTATGCGCCCGGTACATCTGCTCCAACAGGACCACCCACGCGAGTTGGTGGGGCAGCGTCCACGCGCCCAGCGACAGGCGGTGGTCGACCCGCTCCAGCGGCGGCGCTCCGCGGGGGCCACCGACCACGAACGCGACCTCCGCCCCCTCGCGGCGGCGCTCCTCCAGGAAGGCGCTGAACTGCAGGCTGTCGTACGCCGTCCCCTCGGCGGCCAGCAGCGAGACGAACGCCCCCCGCGGGACTCGCCGCGCGAGGGCCTGCGGGTCGCGCACCTCCACCAGCTCCAACTGCACGTACCGGGAGAGCAGCTTGCGGTAGTGGGCCACGTCGTCGGCGAAGGGCGCCCTCACGCGGGCCTCGCCGAGTACGGTCACACGCACAGGTTGCGATACTAGCTCTGTGAACGACCACGACTCAGGCGCCGAGCGCCACATAAACATCCACCTCTCCCCCGAGATCATGGGGGGCGTGTACGCCAACTTCGCCAACGTCAGCCACTCCGACTACGAGTTCACGGTGACCTTCGCGCGCGTCGACCACGAGGTCGAGGCCGAAGAGGTTCCCGGCGTGGTCGTCTCCCGCGTGAACCTCTCCCCGCGCTTCATGCGCGAGCTGATCGACGCGATGGAGGACAACTACTCCAAGTGGCGCACCCGCGAGGACATCAAGAACCTGCCGGAGTAGGGCGGCGGTGAGGAGGGCTCCCGTACGACGCACCCGCCGTCCTGGGGCTCTGAGAGGTCGGGCTCCCGCGCCGGCCCTGCACGCGCGCTTGCACCCCGCCCGCGGGTGTGGCGGCGCGTAGGCCGCGGGGCTCCTACCCTGCAACGATGAAGGTCGCGATCGTTTCTGACATCCACGGCAACCGGCACGCCTTCGAGGCGGTGCTCGAGGCCGTCGCCGCGAGCGACGCCGCCGAGCTGTGGTGCCTCGGGGACCTCGTGGGCTACGGAGGCGACCCCGACGCCTGCGTAGAGCTCGCCCGCGCGCACGCCGCGGTGTGCCTCGCCGGCAACCACGACCTCGCGGTGCTCGGGGAGCTGCCGCTGTCGGACTTCTCCCGCGGCGCCGGCCTCTCGGTGCAGTGGACCCAGGAGGTGCTCGCCCCCTCCAGCCGCTCCTTCCTCGCCGGCCTGCGCCCCCAGGCGCAGGAGGGGCCCGTGGGTCTCTACCACGCCAGCCCCCGCGACCCCGTGTGGGAGTACGTGCTCTCCGCCCTGCTCGCCGAGCTCTGCCTCGACCACCAGCGCGAGCGGGTCTGCCTGATCGGCCACTCCCACGTCGCGCTCTCCTTTGCGCGCCTCGCGGGCGAGCTCGCCTCCGGTGGGACCCGCCGCGAGGGAGCCGTGCTCGACCTCGCCGACGGCGAGTGGCTGCTGAACCCCGGCTCCGTCGGCCAGCCGCGCGACGGGGACCCCCGCGCGGCGTGGCTCGAGCTCGACCTCGACGGGTGGACCGCCTCCTACCGGCGCACCCCCTACGACATCGCCGGCGCCGCCGCCTCGATCCGTGCCGCCCGCCTGCCCGACTCGCTCGCCGAGCGGCTGGAGTACGGTCAGTGACGGTGCGCCGCGCGATTCGCCTCCTCTCCGCCGCCGTGCTCGGGGTGCTCGCCGCCGTGCTCGTCTCCTGCGGGAGCTCCGGCGCCGGTCTCATCCCCACTCAGGACGCCGGTCCTCTGCTGAGCGACTTCCAGGCGGTCGAAGCGGCCGCGAAGGCGGGCAACGGCAGACTGTGCGAGCACCGAAGCCGCGCTCCGCACGACCGAAAGCGACTACCACGCCCTGCCCGGCTCTGTCGACGCGGGGTTGCGCGCGCGGCTGGAAGAAGGCATCTCCGACCTGCACGCACGCGCCCTGGCGCTCTGCGCCCAGCCGCTCGCGCAGGCCACGACGGGCGAATCGACCTCCACCGCGAAGACTGCCGCACCCCCTACCGCCACCACCGAAACACCCACCACCACCACCGGCGAACCGACCTCCACCACCGGTACCGGAGCAAGCACCACGCCGGGCGCCACCACGCCCTCTGGCACCGAAGGCGGCACCGCGCCGGGCGTGGGCAACGGCGAAGGCCAGGCCGGGGAAAACGGCAGCCCCGGGGAAGGCGCCAAGAACGGCGGCGGCGCCTCCGGCGGCACCGGCAGTGGGGGAAACGAACAGTGAGCGCCGTGGAGATCGCTGGGCGCTACCGCCTGGAGAGCCGGCTGGGCTACGGGGGCATGTCCACCGTGCACCTCGCCTTCGACCGGCGTCTGGAGCGGCGGGTCGCGGTGAAGCTGCTCGCCGAGCACCTCGCGGAGGACCCCACGTTCGTCTCGCGCTTCCAACGCGAGGCGCAGGCCGCAGCGCGACTGGTGCACCCCAACATCGTGCAGGTGTTCGACTCCGGCCTCGACGAGCGCACCGGCCAGCACTTCATCGTGATGGAGTACATCGAGGGCCGCTCCTGCGCGGAGATCCTGCGCGACGAGGGGTGGGTCGAGGTGGACGAGGCCGCCTCGATCATCGAGCAAGCGTGCGAGGGCCTGCACTACGCGCACCGTCACGGGGTCGTGCACCGCGACGTCAAGCCCGGCAACCTGCTGCGCTCGCGCGAGGGCGAGGTGAAGCTCGCGGACTTCGGGATCGCCAAGGCCACCGAGCAGTCGAGCATCACCCAGGTCGGCTCCGTGCTCGGCACCGCCGCCTACCTCGCCCCCGAGCAGGCGCGGGGCGAGGAAGCGGGGCCCCCCGCCGACCTCTACGCGCTCGGGGTCGTCACCTACCAGCTGATCTCCGGGCGCCTCCCCTACGAAGCTGCCTCGCTCACCGAGCTCGCGCTCAAGCAGCAGCGCGAGGAGCCCCCGATGCTCGACACCCTCGTGGCCGCCGTGAGCCCCGAGTTGGCGGACACGGTGGCGATCGCGCTCGCGCTCGACCCCCGCGAGCGCTACCGCACGGCGCGCGAGATGGGCCGTGCGATGAGCGACGCCCAACTGGGCATCGCGCCCGCCGAGCCCTCCGGCGCACACGCTTCTCACGCCACCGCGGCCACCTCGCTGCTCGCCTCAGGCAGCACGGGCGCCGCCGGTGCAGCGGGGGCGGCGGGTCGCAGCCGCACTCCCCCCCGCGGCGGGGCGGTCGCCGTCCGTCAGCCTCGGCCGGGGCCGCCTCCCGCTCGCGTGGAACCGCTCGCGGCGGCTCCCCGGAGCGGTCACTCGCGCGGACGGCGACTGTTCGCCACGCTCTTCGCGCTGCTGCTGCTCGTGGTCGTGGTCGTCGCGGTCATCGTCGCCACAGCGCCCGCCCCCACCAAGGTCACGCTGCGCAACGTCGTTTACTCCGACGTCGAACACACTTCGCTCGCGCTGCAGGAACTGGTCCACGAAAACACCCGGTAGCAGGCGAGGCCCGCCTCGAGCAGGCGAAAGGCCCGCCTAAGCGGGCCTTTCGGTAAGGCACTGCCCTTGCGGGCCGGATACCTGTCACTTATCCAGCAGGCTAACAGCCTCAACCGTCGCTTTCAACACGGCTCCGGCGGCCGGACTCGAACCGGCACTTGATACGTGACAGGTATCCGTGCTGCCGTTACACCACACCGGAATGCCGGTAGGCAGAGTAAGGCTCACTTGGGATGGAACGCTCGCGCGGTCTCCCCCGGCGCCGCGCCGGCCCGCAGCGCGGCGGCGACCTCGGGGAGGCGTCCGGCGAAGAGCGCGCCGCGCAGGTCGGCCATCAGGCGGGCGAGGAAGGCGAGGTTGTGGACGGTGAGCAGGCGCTGTGCGGTGAGCTCGCCGGCGCGCGCGAGGTAGGAGAGGTAGGCACGCGAGAGGCCCTGCGCGCAGGCGGGGCAGGGGCAGCCCTCGAGCAGGGGCTCCTCGGACTCGCGCCAGCGGCTCTTGACGAGATCGAGGCGCCAGCGGCCCGCGGGGTCGGGGACGAGCGCGGTGCCGTGGCGGCCGAGGCGGGTCGGCATCGCGCAGTCGAAGGTGTCGATCCCGAGCTCCACCCCGGCGATCAGGTCGTCCACCTCACCGACCCCCAGCAGGTGGCGGGGCAGCGCCTCGCAGGCCCCGCCGAGCTCGCGGGTGGCGTAGCCGACCACCTCGTACATCTGCGCCTTGTCCGCCCCCAGGGAACCGCCGACGGCGACCCCGTCGCAGCCGCTGTCGGCGACGGCCCGCGCGGAGGCCCGGCGCAGGTCGTCATAGACGCCACCCTGCACGATCCCGTACACCAGCTGGCCGGGGGGCCCGTGCTCGGCGTGCCAGGCCAGACAGCGCCCGAGCCACCGGTGGGTGCGCTCGGTGGAGCGCTCGGTGTAGGAGCGGTCCACGTGGAAGGGGGTGCACTCGTCGAACACGAGCGCCACGTCCGAACGCAGCGCGGCCTGCACCGCCATCGAGCCCTCCGGCGAGAGGAAGCGCTCACGCCCGTCCACGTAGGAGCGGAAGCGCACCCCCTCCTCCTCGATCGCGAGGATCGCCCCGGTCTTGCCACCGGGTGGGCGGGACCTGGACCCGGAGGGGCGGGCCTTGATCTCGTCGGCGACGGTACCGTGGCCCATCGAGAAGACCTGGAAGCCCCCGGAGTCGGTGATCGTGGGCCGCTCCCAGCCCATGAAGGGACCGAGGCCCCCGAGGCGCTCGATCAGCTCGGGGCCGGGGGAGAGCAGCAGGTGGAAGGTGTTGCCGAGCACCATGTCGTAGCCGAGCGCCGCGACCTCCTCGGCCAGCAGCCCTTTGACGGTGGCCTTCGTGGCGAGCGGCACGAACGCGGGCGTGCGCACGTCGCCGTGGGCCGTGTGCAGGGTCCCCGCGCGGGCGAGGGACGCGCCGTCGCGGGCTTCGATCGTGAGCGCGGCCACCGCGGCATCGTAGGGGTCTGGGGGTGGGCCCTATGGTTAGGTCATGCTCGCCTCGCTGATCGACGTCGGCCACCTGGTCGAAGTCTGGGGCTATCCGATCCTCGGCCTGCTGGTGGCGGCGGAGTCGAGCGGGGTGCCGCTGCCGGGCGAGACGGCGGTGATCGTGGGCGGGGTGCTTGCGAGCCAGGGCAAACTCCAGATCGAGGCTGGTGATCGCGGTGGCGGCAGTGGCGGCGATCGTGGGCGACAACGTCGGCTACCAGATCGGCCGCAAGGGGGGCCGGTGGCTGCTGGAAAAGCCGGGACCCTTCTCCCGCCAGCGACTGGCGGTGCTGGAGATGGGGGAGCCGTTCTTCGAGCGGCACGGGCCGAAGGCGGTGTTCTTCGGCCGCTTCGTCCTCGGCCTGCGCACGTGGGCGTCGTGGCTGGCGGGCGCCAACCACATGCGGTGGCGCACGTTCTTCCTGTGGAACGCGCTCGGGGGGATCTGCTGGGCGACGGCGGTGGGGTTGATCGCCTACTACGTGGGCCAGTCGGCGAGCAACGCGATCGCGACGTTCGGGATCTTCGGCCTCGTGGCGGTCGTGGTGGCGCTCGGGGGAGGGTTCACACTGCACCGTCGCCACCGACGCCACCAGCGCGCCCGGCAGGCGGCCGAGGAGTCCAAGCGCCACCAACGCACCGCCGAGGCGACTGACGGAAGCTAGCCCGGCGCGGCCGAAGGGTTACTGTCCGACGGCACGGCAGCAGGGGGCGATGCGGTCCCACAGCTCCGCGAGAGCGCCGAGCTCGTCCTCGGAGAAGCGGGAGAGGAACTGTTCGCGCACGACCGCGAGGTGGGTGCCACGCGCGGCACGCAAACGGGCGCGACCGAGGTCGGTGAGACAGGCGTAGGCGCCGCGGGCGTCGTGTTCGCAGGAGCAGCGCTCCAGCAGCCCCTCCCGTTCAAGCCGGTCGGCCAGACGCGTGAGCCCGCTGCGCGAGAGCTGGGCCTGCTCGGCGAGGTCGCACATGCGCATGCGCCCGCCAGGGGACTCGACGAGGTGGTGGAGAACCTCGTAGGTGCTGAGGGGCAGCCCGTGGGTGCGCTCGAGCTCGGCGTCGACGCGCTTGGCGAGCGAGGCGTGGGCGCGCTTGAGGCCGCGCCAGGCGCGGAGCTCCCCCTCACTGAGCGCCTGCTCCTCCGTGGTCGCGACGCACGGCACGGTGGAGGCGGTCTCGATGGCTGTCGCTGTTGCCATAGCGGTCGATGTGGACATAACGCGGCCCTCTCTACTCACTCGAACATAGCAGCGCGGGGCGCTAAGATCGTGGCCCACCCACCCGCGTGGCCCGCCAGACCCACCGCATCAGCAGCGGCTGGAGAGGCAGACGCGCGTACAGCGCCCAGCGGGGGATGCGGTGGAACTCCTTGGGATTGCGGGCCATGTGGAGGTTGGCGGGGAACACCACGGCGAGCACCACAAGCAGCCAGAGCCCAGCCAGGCGGCGGGTGCGGGGCGCCAGCACGCCGAGCCCGCCAGCGATCTCGGCGACGCCGCTGAGCGTGACGACGGTGCCAGAGTCCACCCAGTCGCCGAGGCCGGGGGGCACGATCCGGCGGTAGGGGCGGGGCAGCACGAAGTGGTTGAGGCCGGCCCCGACGAAGACCAGGCCGAGCACTCTCGGGGATCTGCGCGTTCGAGTCACGGCTCCCACCCGAGGATCAGCGAGCGCCCGGACATCTCCCGCGGCTGGGGAAGGCCGAGCAGCTCCAGGACGGTGGGCGCGACGTCGGCGAGGATGCCCTCCTCCGCCAGCAGCCGCAGCCCGTGGAGGGTGATGACGAGCGGCACGGGGTTGGAGGTGTGGGAGGTGGAGGGGGAGCCGTCGGGCTCGAGCATGTGCTCGGCGTTGCCGTGGTCGGCCGTGACGAGGCAGGCGCCGCCGGCGTCGAGCACCGCGCGCACGACCTCGCCGAGGCAGGCGTCCACGGTCTCGCAGGCGCGCACGGCGGCGGGGATCACGCCGGTGTGGCCGACCATGTCGGGGTTGGCGAAGTTGAGGACAGCGAACCGAAACCCGCCCTCCCGCTGATCGCGCCAGGACTCGAGGAACAGGTCGGTGACGGCACGGGCGGACATGTCGGGGGCGAGGTCGTAGGTTGGCACGTCGCGGGGCGAGGGGGCGAGCCGGCGCAGCTCGCGCTCGTGAGGGACCTCCTCGCCGCCGTTGAAGAAGTAGGTGACGTGGGCGTACTTCTCGGTCTCCGCGACGTGCAGCTGGGGGGCGTGCGCGGCGGCGAGCACGGAGGCGAGCGTGACGGCTGGGCGCTGGGGGGGAAAGGCCACGGGGTAGGACCAGGCTTCGTCGTACTCGGTGAGCGTGGTGTACTGCTCGACCGGCTGGATGCCGCCGCGGCCCTCCCAGCCGGGCAGGGCCTCGTGGGCGGACGGGCTCCCGTGGGTGGGCGGGTCTCCAAATCCCCGCTCGGCCAGCGCACGGGTGAGCTCGCGGACGCGGTCGGGGCGGAAGTTGAAGCAGAGCACGGAATCCCAGGGGCGGATCAGGCCCTCGGCGCCGACTGAGGTGGGGGCGATGAACTCGTCGGTCTCACCACGTGCGTACGCCTCCCGCACGGCCTCCACACCAGTCTGCGCGTGGTGGGCGGCGCTGCCGTGGACGAGCAGGTCGTAGGCGGCCTGGACGCGCTCCCAGCGGCGGTCGCGGTCCATCGCGTACCAGCGGCCGACGACGGAGGCCACCCGCACCCGACCACGCTGGCCGAAATCACACCAGCGCTCCACGCGGCCGACGTGGTCGACCCCGGATTCGGGGGGGGTGTCGCGGCCGTCGGTGAAGCAGTGGACGACGAGGTCGCGGACGGAGAGGCGCCCGGCGAGCTCGAGGATCGCCTGCAGGTGCCCGAGGCTGGAGTGGACGCCGCCGTCGGAGACGAGCCCGATCAGGTGGACGCGCTCAGAGCAGGTGAGCGCGTGGTTGATCGCGGCGTTCTCGGAGAGGACCCCGTCGAGGACGGCGTCGTCGATGCGAGTGAGATCCTGGCGCACGACGGAGCCGGCGCCGAGGTTGAGGTGGCCGACCTCGGAGTTGCCCATCTGCCCCTCTGGCAGCCCGACGGCGCGCCCGGAGGCGGTGAGCGTGGTGTGGGGGTAGGTGGCCCACAGCTCGTCGAACACGGGGGTGCGGGCGAGCGAGACCGCGTTGCCGGAACCGGGCTCGGCGAGGCCCCAGCCGTCCAGCACGACGAGGCAGACGCAGGGCAGGGGGAGCGGGGTGGGCTGGGGGACCTCCATCAGCCGGCGGCCTGAACGATCTGGGCGAACGCCTGCGCCTCCAGGGAGGCCCCGCCGACCAGCGCCCCGTCCACATCGGGGAGCGCCAGCAGCGAGGGGGCGTTCTCGGGGTTGACGGAGCCGCCGTAGAGGACCCGCACGCGCGCACCGACCTCGGGGCCGGCGCGGTCGGCGACGAGCGCACGGATGAAGGCGACGGCGTCCTGGGCCTGCTCGGGGGTGGCGGTCTCCCCGGTGCCGATCGCCCAGATCGGCTCGTAGGCGACGGCGACCTCGGGGAGCTGGGCGTCGGCGAGCCCGGCGAGATCCTCGCGGATCTGCTGGCGCAGCTTGCGCTCGGTGTCCCCGGCGGCGCGCTCGGCCTCGGTCTCCCCCACACAGAGGAGCGGGCGCAGGCCGGCGGCGAGCACGGCAGGCAGCTTCAGCGCGAGCGCGCGGTCGGTCTCGCCGAACAGCGCCCGGCGCTCGGAGTGGCCGAGCACCACGCCGTGGGCCCCGGTCTCGACGAGCATCGGCGGGGACACCTCGCCGGTGAAGGCGCCCTCGGGCTCGTGGTGGCAGTTCTGGGCGTACACCTCCACGCGCGAGCCGCGCGCGGAGTCGACCATCGCGCGCAGGTCGGTGAACGGCACGCAGACGGCGACGTCCACGCCGCTGACGGCCGCCACCAGGGGCAGCAGCGCCTGGATGTACTGCTCGGCCTGCGCCTCGGTCTTGTACATCTTCCAGTTGCCCGCTATCAGGGGAGTCCGGGTGCTCATGAGACGCAGGCGCCTTCCAGGGCGTGGACGCCGGGCAGCGTGCGGCCCTCGACCAGCTCGAGCGTCGCGCCCCCTCCCGTGGAGAGGTGGTCGACGGCGTCCTCCAGGCCGAAGTGGGCGAGCGCGGAGGCCGAGTCGCCGCCGCCGACGACCGTCAGGCCCGCCGCGCGCGCCATCGCCTCGGCGACCGCGCGCGTGCCAGAGGCGAACGGCGCGTACTCGAAGGCGCCCATCGGGCCGTTCCAGAAGACGGTGCCCGCGCGGGCGATCTCACGCCCGTAGCGCTCCGCCGTGCCGGGGCCGATGTCGAGGCCCATCCACCCCGCCGGCACCTCGACGCCGTCGAGCGCCCGGTGCTGCGCGTCGTCGGCGAGGCGGTCGCCGAGCACGAGGTCGCTCGGCACGAGCAGGCGCGCCCGACCGGGCTGGGGCGCGTGCGTGTCGCTCGCCCGCGCGAGCAGGTGGCGCGCGTGCTCGACGTCCTCGTCGTCGCACAACGACTCCCCCACCGAGTGCCCCTGCGCGCAGAGGAACGGGAAGCACATCGCGCCACCGATCGCCACCACGTCGGCGACCTGCAGGAAGCGGTCGATCACGGCGATCTTGTCCGCCACCTTCGAGCCGCCCACGATCGCGACGAGCGGCCGCGCGGGGTGGTCGAGGATCCCCGTGAGCGTCCGGACCTCGCCTTCGAGCAGCCGCCCGGCGGCCGAGGGGAGCAGGTGGGCGACGCCCTCGGTGGAGGCGTGGGCGCGGTGGGCGACGCCGAAGGCGTCGTTGACGTACACGTCGGCGAGCTCCGCCAGCGCCCGGGCGAACGCCGGGTCGTTGGTGGTCTCGCCGGCCTCGAAGCGCACGTTCTCCAGCAGCAGCAACTCGCCGTCGTGGAGCTGTTCGGTGAGCGCACGCACCTCCTCGCCGACCACCGCCGGCGCCAGCGCGACCTCTGCGCCGGTCAGCTCGCCCAGGCGCTTGGCCACCGGCACCATTGACAGCTCCGGCACGACCTCGCCCTCGGGCCGGCCGAGGTGGGAGACCAGCACCAGGCGCGCGCCCTTCGCGCGCAGCTCTTCGATCGTCGGCAGCGACCCGCGGATGCGGGTGTCGTCGGCGAGCCCTACCCCCCCGCCGGGGCCGGTGACAAGGGGCGTGTTGAAGTCCACGCGCACCAGCACGCGCCGCCCGCGCACGTCGAGGTCGTCGATGCTTCTCACGGCCCCCCGACCCGATCGCCCTAGAGGACCCTCTGCGCGAGGTCCACGAGCCGGTTGGAGTAGCCCCACTCGTTGTCGTACCAGGCCACGACCTTGAGCATCGTAGCGTCCACCACCGCAGTGAGCTGGGAGTCGACGATCGAGGAGTAGGGGGAGCCGATGATGTCGGAGGAGACGAGCGGGTCCTCGGTGTAGGCCATGATGCCCTGCAGCGGCCCGCTCTCGGAGGCGGCCCGCAGCGCCGCGTTGACCTCCTCGACGCTCGTGGGGCGCTCGCACTCGACGGTCAGGTCGACCACCGAGCCGGTCGGCACCGGGGCGCGCACGGCGAAGCCGTGCAGACGGCCCTGGAGCGCCGGGATCACGAGGCCGATCGCCTTGGCGGCGCCGGTAGAGGCGGGGATCAGGTTGATCGCCGCGGCGCGCGCGCGGCGCAGGTCCTTGTGGGGCATGTCCTGCAGGCGCTGGTCAGCGGTGTAGGCGTGGATCGTGGTCATCAGCCCGTGCTTGATGCCGACCGTGTCGTTGACCACCTTCGCGACAGGTGCCAGGCAGTTGGTCGTGCAGGAGGCGTTCGAGATCACGTGGTGCACGGCGGGGTCGTAGGCGGTCTCGAAGTTGACCCCGGGCACCACGGTCACGTCGGGGTCACCGGCGGGGGCGGAGATGATGACCTTGCGGGCCCCGCGCTCCAGGTGGATCGCCGCGTGGGCTCGGTCGGTGAAGCGCCCGGTCGACTCGATCACCACGTCCACCCCAAGCTCCTTCCACGGCAGCTTCGCGGGGTCGGTCTCGGCGAGCACCCGCAGCTCGTGGCCGTCCACCTCGATCGCGGCCTCGAGCGCCCGCACCTCGCCTGGGTAGGGGCCGTTGATCGAGTCGTACTTCAAGAGGTGCGCGAGCGTGCGCGCGTCGGTGAGGTCGTTGACCGCAACCCACTCGATCGCCCCCGCGTCCTTACGCGTCTTCGCGGCGCGCAGCACGTTGCGGCCGATGCGACCGAATCCGTTGATGCCTACACGTACGGGCACTCTTCACAGCCTCCTCTGGGGCACGGTCATATACAACGAGCGATGGAGTCCAAAACGAACGACGCCGGACCTCGGGAGCTCCGCTTCCGATGACCCGGCGAACGCAGGGAAGGCTACCGGACGGCGGCCCTCAGCGGGAGTTGGCGACGATCTCCACGCGCAGACCGTCGGGGTCGAGCAGATAGGCAGCGTAGTAGAGCGGGCTGTACTGCGTCCTCAGCCCCGGCTCGCCGTCCCCGCGCCCGCCGGCGGCGAGGCCCGCCGCGTAGGCGTGGTCCACCGCCACGCGCCCCGCCGCGCGGAAGGCGACGTGTCCGTAGCCCGGCTGCGGCGGTCGCCCGCGGGTCACGATCCAGAAGACGGGGGCGGTCACGCCGTAGGCGATCGCGTGCTCGCCCTCGTGCACACGGCGCACCCCGATCGCGAAGAAGACCGCGTCGTAGAAGGCCGCGGAGCGCTCGAGCGCGCTCACCTCGACACCCAGGTGGTCGATCATCGGCGGCAGTTTGACGTATCAGGCGTCGCGCGAGCGCTTGTCGAGGTCGCGGTGGGAGACCGCCACGGTCAGGTCCTCGCGATCGCGGTAGCGCGCCGCGAGCCCCTCGGCGATCGCCACGGAGCGGTGCCGCCCGCCGGTGCAGCCGACGGCGACCACGAGGTGGGCGCGGCCCTCGGCGACGTACTGGGGCAGCAGGAAGTCGAGCAGCGCGTACAGCCGCTCGTAGAGCTCCTGCAGGCGCCCGTCGCGCGCGACGTACTCGACCACGCGGGGGTCCTCGCCGGTCAGCTCGCGCAGCTCGGGCACGTAGAAGGGGTTCGGTAGGAAGCGCACGTCGAACGCGAGGTCCTCCTCGCGCGGGGGGCCGTGCTTGAAGCCGAAGCTCATGAACGTCAGCGCGAGGCGGCTGGTGGCGCGGCCCGGCAGCAGCTCGTCGGCGATCTTGCCGCGCAGCATCGCCGCGGACATGCCGGTGGTGTCGATCACCACGTCGGCGCGGTTGCGCAGCGGCTCCAGCAGCGCCCGCTCTGCGGCCACGCCGGCCGCGACGGAGCCGTCGGGGGCGAGCGGGTGGCGGCGGCGGGTCTCCTTGTAGCGGTTCACGAGCGTCTGCTCGGCGGCCTCCAGAAAGAGCACGTGGTGGTCGAGGCCGAGCGACTCGAGGTCGTCGACGACGGCCTGCAGCGCCTCGAAGTACACGCCCCCGCGCACGTCGGAGACGACCGCCGCGCGCTCCACCTTGGAGCCTTCGTGCACGAACAGGTCCACCAGCGAGCGGATCATCTCCGGGGGGAGGTTGTCCACGCAGAAGTACCCCGCGTCCTCGAAGACGTTCATCGCAGTCGACTTGCCCGCGCCGGAGAAGCCGGTGATCACCGCGAGCTCCTTCAGGCTCGTCGCCACGGCCGGCTTCTCGGGGGAGCGCTGGGAGGTGCGCAGGGGCCTGTACACGGACACCGCTTGATTGTGCCGCGTTTGCCGGACGCGGGCGGCCGCTTCCCCCGCGGTGGGTGGTGTATCAGTTTAGGGGTATATCGCCGACTGGACCTGTGGGGTAGCACCCAAATGGCAGTTATGAGAGGTCCAGTAGCTTGTATATCCGCCCAAATGCACCATAAGACTCACGCGGGTCTGCGGGTCCCGACCAAACTGAGGCGCAGATCATGGGCCGTCTCAGCCGGCGCGGTTCAGGTGGGCGTGCAGTTCTCGCGCGACCTTCGCCGGCAGCCCGGGCACCGCCTGGAGCTCCTCGCGGGAGGCCGCCAGCACCGCGTCGGGGGAGCCGAAGTGGGCGAGCAGCGCGCGCTTGCGCGCGGGGCCGACGCCGGGCAGCTCGTCCAGCAGCGAGGAGGTCAGCGCGCGGTCGCGGCGCGTGCGGTGGTGGGTGATCGCGAAGCGGTGCGCCTCGTCGCGGGCGCGCTGCAGCAGCTGCAGCTCGGGGGTGTGGTGGTCGAGCACCAGCGGCGTGCGGCGCCCCGGGAGGAACACCTCCTCGATGCGCTTGGCGAGCGAGATCACCGCCACACCGCGCTCGCGGAAGCCGCGCAGCGGCCCCAGGCCGGCGGCGAGCTGGCCGCGGCCGCCGTCGATCACGACGACGTTGGGCAGCGCCGCGAAGCTCGGGTCGTAGGCGGGGTCGTGCGGCGAGAGGTCCGCCTGGCGCTCCCACTGGGCGAAGCGCCGGCCGAGCACCTCGGCCATCGCGGCGTAGTCGTCGGAGCCCTCGACGGTGCGGATCTTGAAGCGGCGGTAGTCGGCCTTCTTCGGGGCGCCGCCCTCCAGCACGACCATCGCGGCGACGGTGTGGGTGCCGCCGAGGTTGGAGATGTCGAAGCACTCGATCCGCACCGGCGGCACGTCGAGGCCGAGCGCGCGCTGCAGCCCCTCCAGCGCCTCCACGCGGCTCTGGCGGCGGCGCTCGGCGCGCAGGTGCTCTTGGTCGAGCGCCAGGCGCGCGTTGCGCTCGGCGAGCTCGAGGATGCGGCGCTTGTCCCCGCGCTCGGCGGCGCGCAGCTCCACGGGGCCGCCGCGACGGCTGGCGAGCGCCTCGGCCAACGCCTCGCGGTCGGCCTGCACGAGCTCGCGCTGCACGACGATCTGCGCGGGGATCGAGGAGTGCCCGGCGTAGTACTGGAGCATGAACTCCTCGGCCACCTCCGCCACGTCGCGCTCGGCCTCGTTTGAGAGGTAGAAGGACTGGCGGTCGGAGAGCACCCCGTCGCGCACCTGGAAGACCTGCGCGTTGGCCTCCGTCCCGTCGAGCGCGACCGCGACCGCGTCGAGCGTGCCCACGGACTCGTTGGCGACGCGCTGGCGCTCCAGCAGCGAGCGCACGGCGCGCAGGCGGTTGCGCTCGAGCGTCGCCTGCTCGTACTCCTGGGCGGCGGCGGCGGCGCGCATGCGCGCCTCCAGGTCGCGCTCGATCACGCGGTAGCGGCCGGAGAGAAAGTCGATCACCCGGTCGATGTTCTCGCGGTAGCCCTCCCTGGAGACGTACCCCACGCAGGGGGCCTCGCAGCGCTTGATGTAGTAGTCCAGGCACGGGTTGCCGCTGCGCCGCCCCGGCTCCGGGCCGGTGCAGGAGCGGAACAGGAACACCTTGGTGAGCAGGTCAAGCGTGGAGCGCACCCGTTTGGCGTTCGAGTACGGCCCGAAGTACGCCCGCCCGGGGCGGTGGCGCTCGCGGGTGAAGTACACCCGGGGGTAGTCCTCGTCGAGGGAGACCGCGATGAACGGGTAGGACTTGTCGTCGCGCAGGCGGATGTTGAAGCGGGGCCGGTACTGCTTGATGAAGCTCTGCTCGGCGAGCAGCGCCTCGGCCTCGGAGGCGACGACGACGAACTCGATGTGCTCGACGCTGCCGACCATCTCCGCGTGGCCGGGGGAATGATTTCCCCGCCCACCCACGTCGGCCTTCGAGAAGTGCGAGGCGACCCGCTTGCGGATCGACTTCGCCTTGCCGACGTACACCACGCGGCCTTTCGCGTCGCGGAACAGGTACACGCCCGGCTGGTCGGGCAGGCCGCGGCGTTGCTCGGCGAGGGTCGCGGTCATGGGCGTCGCCGGGCCGCGAGTGGGTCCGGCTGGACCGGCGTCGTCGCGTGCGGGCGCGGGGTCGCGGTCAAAAGGTGCGCGAGTAGCGGTAGAGCGCGAACAGCGTGTACACCACGAGCGCGAGCAGCACGAACCACACCAGCTCCCCGAAGCCCGTTTCCCACATCCGCACCTTGGCGGCGAGCGTCACCACGCCCACCCCGAGCGCCCCGTAGAGCAGCGCGCGGCGGTTGTCGCCGAGGCTATATATGTCCACGCGGCGGCCGAGGTAGAGCCGCAGCCCGCCGAATGCGAGCGCGACACCGAACGCCACCCCGAGCACGGTCCTGACGGTGAACGCCGCGCGCTGGCCCCCCGGCAGGAACTCCACCGCGGCCGCGAGCACCAGCAGGATCCCCACGTTGCGCGCGGTCTTCAGGCGGTCGTCCATCACAGGCCCAGTCTAGTTGCGCTGCGACCCACTCCGCCAACGCCGGCAGCGCCTCACTCCACCAGGGTTTCCAGGCGCGCGTAGGCGTCCTCGACGGCGCGCCGCGCGGCGGTGTGGCGGGCCTCGGACTTGGCGGCCTCGTACTTGGTGGCCCACGCGGCGGGGTCGGCTAGCTCGTCCTCCAGGGCGCGCTGCGCGGCCTCGGCCGCTTCGATCGCGCGCTCGGCCCGTTGCTGGTCGGTCAGCCGGTTCTTGGAGGGTCCCTTCGGTTTGGGCTTGGCCCTCTTCGCCTTCGGCTCCTTCCGGGCGGTCCCGGTCGGCCAGCCACCGTCGCCGGAGGCCCCTCCGCCGTTCGCGGAGCCCGCGCCGGCCGCGCGCCCGTTCGCGCCCGCGCCCGCGGCGACCGCGTCGCTCCCGTCGAGAGCCTCCCCCACGGCGCGGCGCTCTTCGCGCACGCGCACGTACTCGGGCCAGCCCCCCGTGTAGCTGCGCAGCGAGCGGCCCTCCACCGCCACCGTGCGCGTGCCGACCGCGTCGAGCAGCGCGCGGTCGTGGGAGACCAGCAGCACCGCGCCCTGAAAGGCGCGCAGCGCGTCCTCCAGCGCCTCGCGGGACTCGATGTCGAGGTGGTTGGTGGGCTCGTCGAGGATCAGCACGTTGGCGCCGGAGTGGACCAGCACCGCCAGGGAGAGTCTGCGGCGCTCCCCCCCGGAGAGGCCGGCCAGCGGTTTTTCGGCCTCCTCGCCGGAGAACAGGAAGCCGCCGAGCAGCGCGCGCGCCTTGTTCGGGGTGAGGCCGGTCGCGCGCTGGGCGGCCTCCAACACGCTCTGCCCCGGCGACCCGCCCGCGCCGAGCTCGTCGGCGTGCTGGGAGAGGTAACCGACCTGCACGTTGTGCCCCCGGCTGAGGCGCCCCGCGGCCAGCGGTCGGCGCTCGGCGAGCGTCTCGATCAGTGTCGTCTTGCCGCTGCCGTTGGGGCCCACCAGCGAGACGTGCTCCCCGCGTTCCAGCCACAGTTCGGCGTGTTCCAGCAGGACGAGCGGCTCGTCCCCCACCTCGACCCGGCCGTCCTGCAGCTCGAAGATCACCCGACCCGAGCGCTCCGGCGCCTTGAACGCGAACTCCAGGCCCTGCCCGTCGCGCGGGTCCCGCTCGAGGCGCTCCAGCTTCGCCAGCTTCTTCACCCGCGACTGCGCCTGGCGCGCCTTCGTCGCCTTGTAGCGGAAGCGCTCGATGAAGCGCTCCATCCGCGCGATCTCCGCCTGCTGCTTGTCGATCGCCTTGCCCTGTGCGATCTCGCGGGCCGCCTGCTCGCGGCGCCAGGCGTGCCACGTGCCGGGAAAGAAGCGCGAGCGGCCCTGAGCCTCGAGCTCGAGCACCGAGGTCCCGACGGCCTCCAGGAACCAGCGGTCGTGCGCGACCAGCGCCACCGCCGCGTCGAGGCCCGTGAGCGTCTGCTCGAGCCACTCCAGCGACTCGATGTCGAGGTGGTTGGTGGGCTCGTCCAGCAGCAGCAGCTCCGCACCGGTCGCGAGCGCGCGGGCGAGCGAGGCGCGCGTGAGCTGGCCGCCGGAGAACGTGTCGAGCGGGCGCTCCAGGTCCCCCTCCGCGAAGCCCAGGCCGCGCGTCATCACGGTCGCGCGGTCGCGCCACAGGTAGCCCCCCAGCGCCTCCAGGCGCGCCTGCGCGCGGGCGTACCGTTCGAGCGTCGCCTCCGTCGTCTGGCCGCCAGGGCCCGCCCCCTCGGCGCCCTCCCCCGCCATCAGGCGCTCCAGCCGGGCGAGCTCCGCCTCCGCGGCGAGCTCCTGCGTGCAGCCCGAGAGCACGTACTCGCGCAGCGCCACCCCCCGCTCCCGCGGCGGGCGCTGGTCGTGCAGCGCCACGCGCACACCCTTCGCGAAGCTCAGCTCCCCGCGGTCCACGGAGGTCTCCCCCGCGAGCATCCGCAGCAGCGTCGTCTTGCCCGCGCCGTTGCGCCCCGCCACCGTCATGCGCTCGCGGCGCTCGAGCTTGAACGACACACCGCACAGCAGCGGGCGCCCCGCGATGTCCTTGTGGAGGTCGGATGCGATCAGCACGGCCACGGCTCGCATGGTAGGCGGGGAAAGGTTTGACGGGGCCGGCCCGGAGGCCGGCTGCTTGGCGGTCGGCGGTCGCGAGGCCACGCGCAGTCCGATCGGGGCTGGAGCGCATCGCGAGGCCGCGGGGCTGGAGCGCATCGCGAGGCCGCGCCCTCCGGTAGCATTCGGGGCCTCGTGCGTCGCCTGCTCGCAAGCCTCTCTTACGGCGCTCTGCTGCTGCTCGTGCTCGCCCCCGCGGCGTTCGCGGAAAACGACGGGCGCGGCTTCTACGGGGCGACCAACGACAAGGTCGTGACCATCGCCGGGTTCGTCCTGATCGTCTTCTTCCCCACCTTCGTGCTGCTGGCGAGCCTGCTCCAGCGGCGCCTGGAAAAGCGCAAAGACGCCCGCATCGCGGCGCAGCGCTCGCACGCCGGCGACCCCCGCTGGCGCGGCGGCTGGTAGCGGCGAGCGAGGTGGCCTGCGTGGCGGCCCCCGTGAACGAGCGCGGCCCCACCACCCATGAGCGGGGACTTCCCCACCCCCACATGAGCAAGGACTCCCCCACCCCCACGTGAGCGAGGTCCCCCCCACCGTCCGCTACGAGCGCCGCGGGGCCGCCGCGCTGCTCACGATCGACCGCCCCGAGCGGCGCAACGCCGTGGACGGCCCCACCGCCGTGGCGCTGCACGACGCGTACCTGCGCTTCGAGGCCGACGAGGAGGCCCGCGTGCTGGTGCTCACCGGGGCCGGCGGGGTCGCGTTCTGCGCGGGCGCCGACCTGAAGGCGATCGAGACCTTCGGCGAGCGCCTCGCCGCGCCGGAGGGGCCGCTGGGCTTCACCCGCCTGACGCCCTCCAAGCCGACCGTCGCCGCGATCTCCGGCTTCGCGCTCGCCGGCGGCCTCGAGCTCGCGCTGTGGTGCGACCTGCGGATCGCCACCGAGGACTCGCGCCTCGGCTTCCCCGAGCGCCGCTGGGGGGTGCCGCTGATCGACGGCGGCACCCAGCGCCTGCCGCGCGTGGTTGGCCTCGGGCGGGCGCTCGACCTGATCCTTACCGGGCGCATCATGGACGCCGCCGAGGCCCACGAGATCGGCCTCGTCAACGAGCTCGTCGCACCGGGCCGCCACCTCGAGCGCGCGCTGGAGCTCGCCGAGGGCCTGGCCCGCTTCCCCCAGCGCACGATGCTCGCCGACCGCAGCGCCGCGATCCACGGGCTCGGCACGTTCCTCCCCGACGGCCTCGCGCTGGAGGCCCGGGCCGGCCCCGACGTCTTCGAGGACGCGATCCGCGGCGCCGCGCGCTTCGCGGGGGGCGAGGGCCGCGGGGGTGCGGGCGCGGGGGCGTGACACACACGTTGCGATAGCTCTTGGCCTGCCTGTATAGGTGCGTTGGCATTGCTTCGATTGGGCACCTGTACAGGCGTAGAGGTCTTGCTTCATGCGCACCTATATAGGTCGGCAAACCAACCACCAACCAACGCCGCCACGTAGGGCTGTCCCACTCGCCACGCGCGAGTCGGATAGAGACGAGTGGCCCTTACAACCCGAGATGAGCCGCGCCAACTGCCGAGGCGCCCTCGTGCTAGACTAAGTCCCATGACTAAGTCTGTTGGAGTACACGAAGCCAAGACACACCTCTCGCGGCTGCTCGAGGACGTGGCCGCCGGCGAGGAGGTCGTGATCACGCGCCGCGGCGAGGCCGTCGCCACCCTCGGCCCCCCGCCGAGCCAGGCGCCCCGGCAGTTCGGGATGGACGAAGGGCGCTTCGTCGTCCCCGAGGACTTCGACGCGCCGCTCCCCGACGAGCTGCTCGACGCGTTCGGGCGGTGAAGCTGCTCCTCGACACCCACGTCTTCCTGTGGCTGCACACCGCGCGCAAGCGCCTCAGCGAGCACCTCCCGCTCCTCGAAGATCCTCACACCGAGCGGCTCCTCTCGGCGGCGAGCTCGTGGGAGATCGCGATCAAGTACGGCCTCGGCCGGCTGCCGCTGCCGGAACCGCCGCAGCGCTACGTCCCGAGCCGGATGCGCGCGATCGGCGCCGTCGCGGTGCCGATCGAGCACAGTCACGCGCTCGCGGTCGCCGCGCTCGAGCCGCTGCACGGCGACCCCTTCGACCGGCTGCTCGTCGCGCAGGCCGGGCTGCTCGACGTGCCGATCCTGACGGCGGACGCCACGATCGCCCGGTACCCCGTACGCACGCTGCTCGTCGGGGGCGGATAGCCCTATTCGCGAGCACCGGACTTGGTAGTGTGTGTACAATGTCAGGACTAAAGCTCCAAAGGAGAGCACCCCTGTGTCCACTGCCGCCAGTCCCCGCTCCCGCCGCATCGATGTGCGCGTCACCGATGCGCAGGACACGCTGATCCGGCAGGCCGCAGCCCTCAACGGGCAGACCGTGACGGGGTTCCTGCTCGACGCGGCCCAAGAGCGCGCGCGCGAGCTGCTGGACGAGCGCCGCCACCTCGTGATGAGCGATCGCGTCTTCGAGCAGTTCGCCGCCGCGCTCGACGGGCCTGGCGAGGTGGTGCCGGAGATGCGCGAGCTGTTCAAGCTCCCCCGCCTCGCGCACGAGTGAGAGGCGACCCACAGCTCGTCCGGCTGAGCGCCGACCACGACCTGACGGGCTTCGACTGCGGTAACCGAGAGCTCAACGCCTGGCTCGTCGATCACGCGCTCGCGAGCCACCGCGCCGACCTCGCGCGGACGTACCTCGTACTCGAAGACCGCACCGTCGCAGGCTACGTGAGCCTGACCACAGGCTCGGTGCGCCGCGAGGAGGCCCCCCGCCGCCATGCGCGCGGGATGCCCCGCTACCCGATCCCCACGATCCTGATCGCCCGCCTCGCCGTCGACCTCCGCCGCCAGCGCGCTCGCCTCGGCAGCCGTCTGCTCGCTGAGGCGCTGCGTCTCGCCGTTGCCGCAAGCGACACCGTCGCTGCGCGGCTCGTTGTAGTAGACGCAATCGATGACCGCGCCGCCGCCTTCTACCGCCACCGAGGTTTCATCGATACCCCCGAGAACCCGCTACGGCTCTACCGCAAGGTATCCGACATTCGCCGTTCGATGGAGTGAGAGCGGATCATCTTCTCGCGGGCGCGGTCTGCCGGCGGATCGTGTGCTCGACCTGCTCGCCCTTGGCGGTGAGACTCCAGACGTTCGGCTCCCCGCTCGCGGGGCCCGCGCCGGTGTTGTGGATCAGCCCGAGGTGCTCGAGGCGCGCGAGCAGCTTCGAGATCTGGCCCTGGTCGACGACCCCGGAGGCGTCGGCGACCTGGCGGTTGCTCGCCCCCGGGTGCGAGGCGATCGCGAGCAGCACGCGGACCGTGCGGTAGGTCAGGCGCATGTCGAGGTCGCGCAGCGGGTCGCCGCGGGTGTGCGCCGTGGGAGACCGGCGCGGGGCGGGCCTTGAGGCCTCGCGCGCCGCGGCGGCCTGGCCCTGGTAGGGGAGCACGATCATCCCCATCAGCGGGGCCAGCAGGCTCACCATCGACGGGCCGTCCGCGCGCGATGCGTCTCCGCCGCCTCTCACCGCCAGCCGCGCGTGCAACACCGCAAGGACCGCGCCGACGACGCCCTCCGCGGTCATCCGCGTCGGACGCGCGCTGCCTCTCACGTCGTGGCGGCCTTCGTGGACCGCGCCGATCAGCGCGTTCACGACCTGCGCGCGGCGCTCGATCGCCCGCGGGCCGGCGCCGAGCGCGTCCACCACGCAGAGCGCGCCCATCCCCGGCTCGTCCTCCAGGAACTCCAGCAGCACGCCGAGGCCCGCCCTGGCCCGCTCCCGCCACGCACCCGGGGCCCGGTACGCCGGGAGCACGCGCTGCGCGGCCCGCTCGACCGCCATGTCGAACGCCGCGAGGAAGCAGTCGTCGCGATCGGCGAACAGCTCGTAGAACGTGCGGCGCGAGACACCCGAGCGGGCCACGATGTCCGCGACCGTGACCGCGCCCGCCCCGCGCTCCCGTGCGACCTCGACCAGCGCCGCGATCATCCGCGCGCGCTGGATCTCCGCGACGCCGCTGCGGCCGCCGCCGCGATCCACGTCGACGCGGGCCACGCCCGTCCGGGCTCCGTTGCGAGGACGCGATGACACGACCGTTCCGCTCACCACGCCCTACTTCCTCTTCCCCGCCCTGCGCGACCCGCCGCCCCCGCCCTTCCTCTTGCCCTTGTGCTTCTTCTTGTGCGAGGCCTTCTTCGACTTGCCGCAGCCGGTGACCGCGATCTTGGTGGTCGTCTTGATCAGCGCGCCATTCTGCCCGAGGAATTCGGTGGGCATCGCGAGTTTCTCCTTGCAAAGGTTCCCGGTCGCCGCGAGCGCGGAGTAGTGGCCCTCGGGGAGCGTCAGTTCGAAGCTGCCGACGGGGGCGTCGGGGACCGTCTTGAACGTGCTGCTGGTCACGCCGGCCTTGTTGATGAAGGTGTCGCCGACGAGGTCGATCGTGACGCCGTAGCCCTGCAGCACGACGATCAGGTTGGGGAACGCTTCGCCGCCGTTGGAGACGAAGTACGCCGGGCCTTCCAGGGGCACGGGGATCAGCGGCGTGATCGCCTTGGCGTGCCCGACGCTCGACGCCGCCGGGCACCCCGCGGGATTCGCCTGGAACTGCGCCTGCGTGCAGGCCTTCTGCAGCGTGCTCAGCCGGGAGGGCAGCGCCTTGGGCAGTTCGACTTTGACCTGTCTGATGTTCGCGTCGGTGCCCTGCGAGACGTTCGGGTAGGTCAGCTTCACGCTCAGGCTGGCGCCGTCCGCGCGGCTCGTCCGCCCGGACGTCGAGACCGCGAATTTCGGTTCGAACGCGAGGTTCCTGCAGTTGGCGTCCTGGAAGGGTGTTTCCACCAGGTGGGTGGCGCCTTCGTCGGAGGCGATCGCGGCTTCGACCTTCAGCGGGTTGCAGCTCGTCGGGTTGAACGTGAACTTGGGCCGGTCGACGAGCACGTTGACGCGCTTGATCTGTACCGGGATCCCGTCGATGAAGTGCGGGATCGCGTGCCCTTCGCTTTCGCTGTTGGTCGTGACCTGGAGCGCCGCGGTGTGCGGGTCGACTTCGACCTTCGCACGGACCACGATGCAGTCGCACGCCGGCTCGTATTCGTTCGGCTTGGAGGTGTCGTGCTCGAGGTCGAACGGGCCGGCCTTCACCGGCGCGACGACGCTCAATCCGAACGAGGCGCCGTGATATGGCCCCGTGAGGTACACCTTCCCGCCCCGCACGCTCACCGGGTCGGGGCCGACGCCAGCGCTGACGGTCGTTTCCCCGATCAGCGATTCCGGGCCGCAGGTGCCGTCGTTGGCCTGTTCTTCGGGGCACAGCCTCACCCCCGTGAGGTCACCCAGCAGGCCCGGCGGGTAGTGCAGCGTGATCTGTGAGAGGTTCTGTTCGCCGTCTTCGCGGCTCATCGTCGTCGTCAACGCCGTGAACTGCCCCGCGTTGTTGTTCGGTGCACCGGTGTTGAGCGTGGGCGCAAACGGCAGCGAGGCGCCCGGGCAGGGGCTGCCGTTCGGGCCCGAGGTGATCTGGAACGTGCTCGTCGCCGTACGCGGCGCTTCCCCGGGGGCGGCCGACCACGGCGTGAACGCCGCCCGCGTGGTATAGCTCCCGCACCGCGACGGCGTCGCCAGCGGAGCGCGTTCGCCGCCGAAGAAGTGGAATTCAGCGTCTTCGAAGGGCGCCTGCGGATTGTCTTCGAAGTCCGCGATCAGCTGCCCCGGCGCTTCGCACGCGAGCCCGTGGATCGTCTCGCCGGCCGTTTCGCAGAGCTGCACTTCGCCGGGAAGCTTGGCGGTCACACCCGCGGACGGGTCTTCGGCGACGATGTACATGGCGATCAGGCCCCCGAACGGATTTTCGTTCTGGCTCGCCAGGTAGACGGCGCCTTCGACTTCGTTGGGGAGGATCGGCAGGTGGATCCTGACGGTGCCGATCTTCGCGGCGTCCGGGCAGAAGTTGACGCCCGATAGGAGCGGTTCCTCGTCACCGTGTTCCTTGGCGACCGGGCTCCCCGGAAGGTAGGGGGCGAAGATCGGTGTTTCGATGCCCGCCTGCGTTTCCAGTTCGTGCGTGCCGCGATACCCGACCAGGCTCTCCGAGCAGGCATGCAGCCCGTCCCCGCCGGAGGGGTTGATCTGCACGCCGGCCGGCAGCGCGACGGTGATACCGCGCGGCTCGCCCTCGGCGAGCCCTTCGGGGTTCACGCTGTCTTCCTGCGGGACGTGCACGTCAATACGCAGACCGCTCGGGCTGCTCGCGTCCGAGATGTCGGGCTCGACCTGAATCGAGGGAGAGAATGGCAGCTGGTTGCAGCCATCCAGCGGCGGCATCACGATGCTGCCGAAGGATTCGAGCGTCGGCGTTTCGCCGCGGGCCTGCTGTTCGTTCGCCTGCAGCCACGAGTCGCCTTCGATGCTCGAGTGAAGCGGTTCGGGCTGGCCGGTCGCCGGGTCGCGCGGGCAGGAGGTGGGCATCAAGACGAACGGCGCGGGGTGAGATTCGTGCGATTCGTCGCACCCTTCGATGCCGTGGGTCGTATCGTACAGGCATCGCGATCCCCGCTCGGCGGCATGCGCCGGCGCGCCCGGGTCGCCCCACACGGTCACCGTGCTCGAGATGAATTCGATCGACTGGGTGGTGTCGTCGACGTTCACCGTGACCCCGTAGTCTTCGCCATCGCGGATCGAGGGCGTTATCAGCACTGGTGTTTCCGAGACGATGAAGCCGAAGCGCGCCGGCTCGCCCCCCTCCGGTTCGACATTGTAGAACGGCACGGTGTCGTGCAGGGTAAGCCCACTTGAGCCGAGGCCGGGGTAGAAAATGGTCACCTGCGCGACTCCCACAGCGGTATCTGCGGGACACGCGTTTCCAATTTCAAGACTTACGATCTGCAGGAACAGCCCGATCGGACAGCTCGGCACCGCCTCCGGATTGCCGATCAGGCCGGCGGGCCACTTCAAGGCCAGGTCTCTGGTCATCCCGGTGGAATGCACCTGAGGTTCCGGTTCGGTGATCAGCGAGGTATCGGGCGCCTGGTAGAGGTTCAGGACGTTCGTCGAGCTGGAAGGGGTGCGAGCCCGCCCGCGTGTCCGGCGTCCCGCCTTCTTCTTCGGCGTCGAGTTCATAGCTTTCGATCCCGTACGGCTCGGTCTCCGCGCTCAGCTTCACCGGCCGGCGGATGCTCACGGGCGCGGTCTGGCCACCTTCGGCCATGACTTCGTTCACTTCCGATTCGTCGACCGCACCCGCCGGCGCATCGCCGGTGACGACCACGCCGATCCTCATTTCGAGGACGAAGAACGGAGGCATGGATCCTGTATCTTCGCAGGCGACCAACGACGGATTGACGACGTGGCACGGGACAGCCGCGAAAGGCACGAGCGCTCCCGCCGTTCCCTTCACCTGCGTCGCCCGCAGCCCCGGAGGCAGCTTGTCGAGGATCCTGATCGGCGTCTTTTCGTAATCTCCCGTTCCCGGGCTGACGGTTTCTTCGCTGCACGCGGAGTCCGTGTACTTACCCTGCCCTTCGCCGACCTGCTTGCACCCTTCGCCCTCGGCCGTCGCGTTGCCGACGTTCTCAGCGGTGGCCACCAGCTCGCCGTCGGCCCTACCTTCCGTCGCTTGGACTACACTCGCTTCGCCTTTCAAGTTCGAACCGCCAGCAAGACCCGCCTGGCCGAACTCGTCCAGAGGCGGGGGCACCGAGACCCCGCCGAGCGCGCCCTTGAAGGTGACCACATACGCGCATTCGCTCAGCGGCGGCATCGCTTCGCTACAGCCACCCGTTACTTCGACGTTTTCTTTACCATATATACCTTCCAGCGCGCTCTGCACTTGTACGTGCGTCGCGTTATATGGAAACACAGCAAATTCGCTAGGGTACGAGACATCCCACAAGACATCCCCGCCTGTGGCGTCCACCTTCAATTCCTGCACCTCGTCGCGCGCGAGATCCGGGTGCAGATAGGTCGGGCGTGCCCCTGAGCCCAGATGCCACCACCCCTCGCTCGCCGACGCCGAAGCGGCGCCCACCGACAGCAACAGCAGAGACGACACTACCGTCATCGTGATTATCAGCCGCCTCATCGCTCTGTCCTCCGCTCGTTGCTGGCCCGCTTTGCGCTCTTCTTACTCTTTTTTCGGACGCACTTTCCCTTCTCACCCCTCCGGGACCCGTTACGGGTCTTCTTGCACTTCACGGTCTTCTTCGTAACCTTCTTGCCCACCGCCAGCGGCGGGATCGAGGAAACGTTCCCCGAGTCCGAGAAGGTGGCGCTCGCGGGCGCGCCGAATACTTCGGGCTGGGGCGTCGGCGCGGCGCGGCAGGCATCGGCCGTCACGCACGCGGGGGCCTGTTCCGCCGGCGGCGGGAAGCAGGGGGCCTGGGCGCTGCACAAGTGGGCGTCGTAGACGTCGAGGCTCGTGTCGTAGTCCGCGGGTGAGAGTTTGGCGCCGGTGAAGAAGAACACGTCATCTCCGTTTTCAGAGGCTTCGTAGAAGGCCGCTTCTTCGGCGGAGGCGCCAGAGCTGATCAGACCGACGCAGCCACCCTCGGATGGCACGTACTCGACGGCGGCGCTGCGCGTGCTTTCGCTGCAGCCGCCGACCCCCGCCGGCTCGAACTCGTAGACATCCCCAACGCCGTTCACGTCGGCCGGAACCAGCGCGTCAGTCGAGTCGAAGAACGCGCGGCCTTCGTCAGTGAGATACCGCGGCTGAAACGACGACGGAAACCCATCGCCCTCGGATCGACTGACATCCCACGTGGGCACCTCCACGGCGAGCGACGTCCCATTGTTCCACACCGAACTGCCTATTATCGCGAGGGTATGGATGAACGAGCCGAAAGGAATTTCGATGCCTGCCGGGCGCGCTCCTGTCGGGTTACACGATACGCAGGCCACCCTGTTGTCCTGTGCGTCGTACTCAAAGAGCTCCTCGTCGGGTGCACCGCTGCGCGTGTCATGGTTGTCATATCCGGTCAACGACCGGTTCGACATGAACGCCAGCCACTGCCCGCTGGGAGATACCCTGGCCGTCAGCTTACCGGGCGCCGGTCCCTGCGTTCCTCCCCAGTCGTTTCCATCTGTGGAGGACAGCACCGCGACCAGCCGCGGGGCGGCTTCCCCTTCGTGCCGGGCGTAGAGATTGTACCCGCCCGGCACGGCGCTTTCGCCCTCCGAGTCCGGCGTGCGCGTATACACCGCGCCGGCCACGAAGTACAGCCACGACCCGTCCCCGGCCGCGCCGATCACCATCCCTCGCGGATCACCGGATTCGCCGTCCGCCGTCCGGGGCGTGAGATCTGAGAGACGGCATTCGACCCCTTCCGGGCCTTCAATCATTTCACACTGGTAGAGGTCGTTCGCGCCCGAGTCGCTCGTCAACCGCTGTTCATCGGAGAACAGCACCCGCTGCGGGTGGCCCCCGCCCGCGTCGATCGCAAGCTGAAACGCGCCTTCACCGCCGCCTCCGCAATGCGCGCACCCCGCTTCGGGCGCGTCGAGACTCCACCGTGCGTTCCTGCAGCAGATCCCGGAGGAACAGCCCGGCCGAGGCCCCAGACTTGGCGCTCGCGGTGAACACGACCCGCGATCCATCCGCGGAAATCGCGCCCATCCCATCGCTCCCGGAATAATGTCCGCCGCCGGATTGGCCAGGACTCCCACCGAATGTCGGTCCGTATGCGAGCGACTCTTCGCCTTTTTCCCTCTGTTCCCTGCTCTGCGGCAACACCGACACGAGCGTCAGGCGACCGTCGGACCACTCGTACAGCGCCTTGTCGCCCCCCGGCAGCGGGGTGCCGGTCAGCGCCACTTCCGATCTCAAGACGGTGTGCGACGTGTCGGCGGTCGCCCCCATGAATTCCGGGCCGCGGCCTTGTTCGGCTTCTGGGTGCTGTTGGCCGAAGACGGTGCCCGCTGGCACGTTCGCAGCGCTCACAAGCGGCAGGAAGCATTCCGCCGTGCACGGATCGTCGACGTTCCCCCCGGAGAAGTCTTCGCGCAGGAACAGTGTCTGTTCGGTCGCCTGCGGCGAGATGAAGCGCGAGAAGCTGCCGTGCGGTTCCACGACCGCGCGTTCCAGGTTTTCGGAGAAGAACACGTAGTCCTGGCCCGGAAGGAAGGTGTCGGTCGGCCCGCCGTGCGGGATGGCGATGTTCGCGGTCGTCCAGCCCGTCGGGGTGCGCCTGGAAAGAAACTGCGACATACGTCCGTTGCCCTGCGAGTCCGGTTCGGGGCCAGCGATCGTCGGATATGCGATCGCCTCGCCGTCGCTCGCAGCGCGCTCCACCGACGCCCCAAGCCAGCCGGGCTGGTTGATCTCCGCGCCATACTTGTTGGGCGGGGAGACCATCTCCCACTGACGGCCATCGGGAAGGACGAATTCGCTGTTGGCGAGCGCCGCCTGCGTCATGAACGTGAGAGCCGGCCCGTCCACTTCACACGTTTCGCCGCTCGCGAGCGGATTGCAGTGATTGTGCGCGACCACCCGGTAGCGGTAGGACGTGCCGGCCTCGAGACCCTGGATCGTTTCCGACACAGGATGGCCTTCTTCCACAGACCCCACCGAGCCGTCCGGGCTCGGCGCGACCGCGGCTCCCTGGAACCCTTCCCGCCGGGCCGCAAGATTCGCCTGGTACGCCGCTTCGGTCAGGTATTCGAAGTGGTATTCCGTGGGGTTCTCGAGCGGGTCGATCAGCGCCCCCAGCGAGGCGGAGCTCGCGGTGACATCGCGCGAGGCCTCTTCGGAGATCTCCGCGCCCGCGAGCGTGGCGAACGTCTGATCGGCTCCGTATGTCGTACCGTATTCGTTGCTCGCGACGAGCCGGTAGTGGTAGGTTGCGTCGACCTTCAACCCGCTCACTTCAGCGGCCGGCACGGACACCGGTTGTTCGCCGGCAGCCAGGACGCCCGGCGGGACGGGCGCGCTTTTCCCGTACGATTCCGTTTCGCCGTATTCGAAGCGGTAGGTCGTTTCCCGGCCATCCGCCGTGATCTGGCCGTCCAGCGTCACGCCCGTGTGCCTGGTCTGCCCGATCGGGATCGCCGCGGACTCGCTGTCCACCGCGGGCGGTCCGGGCGTCGTGAAGGTCGTGTCTTCGCTGGTTTCGCTCCCGTTGGGGCTGCCCGCCACCAGCCGGAAGTGGTAGGTAGTGTTCGGCTGCAGACCGCTCACCGGCGCGCGGACCGCGACCGGGCTCGTACCGGCCCCGATGCTCCCCGCTTCCGGTTCGCACGCGACGCTCTTGCCGTACGCCGTGGTCGTGCCGTATTCGAGCTCGCACGAGGTCACCGGCGCACCGGACGGGTTGACGCTCCCGTTCAACGTCGCCGCCGTCTCGACCAGTTCCGAGGGTGCCTGCACGGTCGTCGTGGGCACAGTGAGTTCGGGGCCGAGGACGTCGACGGCGCTGCCATCGGCGACGTAGAGATCCCCTTCCACGTTGACGGAGATGCCTTCCGGCTTCTGGGCGAAGGCGCTCACGGCGACCTGCCCAAGATAGTTGCCCGAGGAGTCGTACTCTTTGATCCCAGCGTTCGTCACCACGTAGATGTGGCCAGCAGAGTCCGTCGCGACTGTGGACGCACCGGATTCGCTGGCTAGATGGAGAACTTCCGTCCCCGCGGGATCCAACTCTCGGACTCCGTCGCCAGAATCTATGGTTACATATATATCGCCGCTTGCATCGCTCGTCAGAGCAATAAGATTACCCCTCCCACCCAGCCCACCCACGCTGATTTCGGATAGATACGCGCCTTCCGGACCGAACTTATCGATTCCGCCGTAGTAATTGTTGCCTACATAGATGTCGCCGCTGGCCTGATCGACAGTGACATACACGGAGTAGCGCCCGAAGGACCCTTTGGGCGTGCCTTCACCGGTCATGGTCGTGAGATAGGCGCCAAGCGCGTTGAACACATAGACGACATCAGCCCTCGAGTCCGCGACATACACGTCGCCGGTTTTTCCGCTCACCGCGAACGAACAGATATTGTTGGAGAAGTGGCCGAGCGGCACGCTCATCCCGCTGATCTGGGATTGATACGCCCCCGAGGAGTTGAAGATGTCGATCGCGTCGCTTTCGGTGTCCGCGACGTACACGTCCTGAGTCGCTGGATCGACCGCCACGCCGCACGCCCGCTTGAACGCTTCGCTCGAAGTGCCTTTGATCTGGTAGAGAAGATGGTGCGTGACAGCCGCGTGCGCCGGCGCGCCGCACAACAACGCCGCAACCGCCGCGCAGAGCGCCACCGCCGGGATCAACCTGCGAGCAACCATCTACCCTCTCCTCCCTCTCGACCCGAGGGGAGCGGCCCCTCGCCCGTTGCATACCTGTGTGCCCCCTGGGCGGCGCGACGTCGCACGGATGCCGCCCGTTGGATGCCGGCATTCGCCGGAGGCACCGTCCCTGACGCGAGAGCTCCCACGCGCGCGCGTGTGACCCACCCCGCGCGGGGGATGCTGCGAGACGGCGCGAATGCGCCCGATGAGGGGTCTCAGCGGTTAGGCCAGAGACTGAGAGAGAGAGAGAGAGAGAGAGAGAGATGCGACAGCGCCAAGCTGGCGCATCTAGATACCCCACCCAGACGGGTGGCAGGAACTCCTGTCACGTTGATCCCTCTCAAACTCACGCGAAAACAACTCCCTCATCGAAATGACCGGGCCCCTCTCCCTGGCAAGCAACCCTGCCAGTGCTGCTTTGAAAGGCCGGCTACAGAGCGGCCAGACCCAACCCGGTCCTATGTTCGAAACCCTCTGTCGCCCAACCGGTCATGGGTGGGTGACGAGGCCACTATAGACACTCCAGACGGTGTTGTCAAGTCCCCTGTGCCAGGCCGGGGTCTGGCGCGCCGCCGCGGGGCCCGTCCCACCCTCGCCCGGGCGTCGGAACAAGAGGATATGGCCAGTACAATCCGACTCATGACGACCAAGGAACGCCTGCACAAGCTCGTGGACGAGATCTCGGAGCTCGAAGCCGAGCGTGCGCTCAACTTCGTGAGGAAGGAGCGCGAGGACCCGGTGGTCGCGGCGTTCCGCGACGCCCCCGAGGACGACGAGCCCTGGACCGAGGAGGACGAGGCAGCGATGGCCGAGGTGGAAGCCGACCGAGCCGCCGGCGTGCCGGACATCCCGCTGGAGCAGGTGATGCGCGAACTTGGCGACGCGTGACTGACCAAGGCTGGGAGATCGCGATCAGCTCCCCTGCCAGGAGAGATTTGAAGCGCCTGGATCGACAGGTGCGACAGCGCATCTACGCTGCGTTGAAAAGAGCCGCCGTCGACCCAACCACGGGACAGGTGCGCAAACTCACCGGTCGATCCGAGTCCCGGCTGCGCGTCGGCGATTGGCGCGTGCTCGTCGAGCTCGACGCCGAAGCGCGTGTGATCCACGTCAACCGCGTCCTGCCGCGCGGACGCGCATACGACAGGTGACGCCCAGTCGCACGCAGTCCCCCCACGCCCCATAGGGCTATGCTCGCTAAATGGCCTACTTCGTAACCGGCGCAACGGGCTTCATCGGCCGCCACTTCATGGATCGGCTGCTCGCCAACCGCCAGGGCAAGGTGTACGTGCTCGTGCGCGAGCAGTCGCAGGGGCGCCTGGAGGAGCTGACCGATGGCTGGCGCGCCGCCGCCGGGCCGGGGGTGGCCAAGCGCGTCGTGCCCGTGGTCGGCGACCTGCGCCGGCCGCTGCTCGGGCTCGACGAGGAGCACGTCGCGGAGCTGCGCGGGAACGTCGAGCACTTCGTGCACCTAGCCGCGGTGTACGACATGACCGCGCCCACGGAGCGCAACACCGCCGCGAACGTCGGTGGGACCACGCACGCGATCGAGCTCGCGCGCTCGCTGGAGGCCGGGTGCCTGCACCACGTCTCATCGATCGCCGTCGCCGGCGCATACAGGGGGACGTTCACCGAGGAGATGTTCGACGAGGGCCAGAAGCTGCCCTCGCCCTACCACCGCACGAAGTTCGAGGCCGAGCGGATCGTGCGCGAGCAGCCGTTCGTGCCGTGGCGGGTGTACCGGCCGGCGATCGTCGTCGGGGACTCGCGTACCGGGGAGATGGACAAGGTCGACGGGCCGTACTACTTCTTCAAGGCGATTCAGCGGCTGCGGCGGCTGGTGCCCGAATGGGCGCCGCTCGTCGGCGTGGACCTCGGCCGCACGAACATCGTGCCCGTCGACTGGGTCGCCGCCGCGATGGAGCACCTGATCCACGTGCCCGACCTCGACGGCTCCGCGTTTCACCTCACCGACCCCCGGCGCCAGCGCGTGGACGAGCTGATCAACGAGCTCGCCGTCGCCGCCCACGCGCCGCGCATCGCGGTCACGCTCGACCGCCGCCTCACGCGCGCGGTGCCGACGTGGCCGCTGCAGCTCGCCGCGGCGCTGCCCCCGTGGCGCCAGATCGGGCGCCTCGTCCTCGGCGACCTCGGCATCCCCGAGGAGGTGCTCCGCAACATGGAGCTCGTGCCGCGCTTCGACAGCCGCGCGACGCAGCTCGCGCTCGCCGGCACGGGCCTCGAGCAGCCGCCCGAGCTGCACACGTACGCCGGGCGCCTGTGGGACTACTGGGAGCGTGAGATGGACCCCAACCTGAGCCGCGACCGCACGCTGGAGCAGGCGGTCGAGGGCCGGCGCGTGCTGATCACCGGGGCCTCGTCGGGGATCGGGCGCGCAACCGCACTGAAGGTCGCCGCCGCGGGGGGCGTGCCGCTGCTCGTGGCGCGCAACGTCGAGCGCCTGGAGGAGCTGCGCGCGGAGATCGTCGCCGCCGGGGGGACCGCGTTCGTGTACGCCGCGGACATGTCCGACATGGAGTCCGTCGACGGGCTCGTCGAGCGCGTGCTCGCCGACCACCGCCACGTCGAGATGCTCGTCAACAACGCGGGGCGCTCGATCCGCCGCTCGATCGCGCTCTCCTACGACCGCTTCCACGACTTCGAACGCACGATGCAGCTCAACTACTTCGGCGCGATCCGCCTGATCCTCGGCCTGCTGCCCCACATGCGCGAGCGCGGCTCGGGGCACATCGTGAACATCTCCTCGATCGGCGTGCAGACCAACCCCCCGCGGTTCTCCGCGTACGTCGCCTCGAAGGCCGCCCTGGACGCCTTCACCCGCGTCGTGGCATCCGAGACGATCGGCGACGGCGTGACGTTCACCACGATCCACATGCCGCTCGTGCGCACGCCGATGATCGCCCCGACGAAGATGTACGACGCCTTCCCCGCGATCGTCCCCGACCAGGCCGCGGACATGATCTGCGAGGCGCTGCGCACCCACCCCAAGCACATGGGCACGCGCCTGGGCACCGCGGGCGAGGTTCTCTACGCCCTCTCTCCCAAGGCCGTCGACCGCATCCTGCACCTCGCCTACCGCGTGTTCCCCGACTCCGCCGCCTCCCGCGGCGAGCGCGACACCGAAGAGCGCGCCTCGTTCGAGCAGATCGCGATGGCGACGCTCACGCGCGGGGTGCACTGGTAGGACCCGCGCGCCGCCCCTCCGGCCCACACGCGCGGTCGTCGGAGAGGTTTTGGGGAGGGATCGTCCGCGTGAGTGAGTGTCGCCACCGGGCGGGTGCGCGCGGGGCTTCCGTGCCCCGCGGCCCTGCGATGATTCGGGACGTGAGCGACGCCGCGATCGAGGTCAGCGACCTGCACAAGCGCTACGGCGAGTACGAGGCCGTACGGGGGATCGACATCACCGTGCAGCGCGGCGAGGTGTTTGGGCTGCTGGGCCCCAACGGCGCCGGCAAGACGACGACCGTCGAGATCCTCGAGGGGTATCGCGCGCGCACGAGCGGGGAGGTCTCTGTCCTCGGGTACGACCCCGCGCGCCGCGCGATCGACCTGCGCCGGCGGATCGGGATCGTGTTGCAGTCGGGCGGGATATACAGCCACGTCACTCCGCGTGAGGCGCTGCGCCACTGGGCGAGCTTCTATCCGCACCCGCGCGACGTGGAGGAGGTGCTGGAGCTCGCGGGCCTGCAGGAGAAGGCCGACGTGCGCAGCCGCAAGCTCTCTGGTGGTCAGCTGCGGCGGCTCGACTTCGCGCTGGCGCTCGTCGGCGACCCCGAGCTGATCTTTCTCGACGAGCCCACCACCGGCTTCGACCCCGAGGCGCGCCGCGCGGCCTGGGAGACGATCCGCTCGCTACGGGCCCTGGGCAAGACGATCCTGCTGACCACCCACTACCTCGACGAGGCCCAGGCGCTCGCCGACCGCGTGGCGATCGTCAAGGACGGCCGCGTGCTCGCGATCGGCCCGCCGCGGGAGTTGGGAACCCACCCACCCGGAGCGGCGCACTACCGCGTCGCCTACCGCGGCCCCGACGGCGAGCACGTCGAGCACGAGACCGAGGACCCCACCGGCCTGCTGCACACTCTCACCGAGGAGGCGATGGCGCGCGGGGAGCGTCTGGAGGAGCTCACCGTCGGGCGGCCTTCGCTGGAGGACGTGTACCTGGAGCTGACCGCGGATGTCTGAGGCCATCGTCCTCTCCTGGCGCCAGTACCGCCTGGAGCGACGGATGTTCTGGCGCAACCCGAGCGCCGCGTTCTTCAACTTCGTGCTGCCGCTGGTGATCCTCGCCGGCGCCGGGGCGGCGCTCAGCGGCAACCAGCACCAGCTCGACCGGCTCGTGCCGATGATCGCGGGTATGAGCGTGATGTCAACCACGTTCACCGCGCTGGCCTACAACATCGTCTTCCTGCGCGAGCGCGGCGTGCTCAAGCGCATCCGCGGCACGCCGCTGCCGACCGGCTCCTACTTCGGCGGCGTCGCGGCCAACGCGGTGACCAACACGGCGCTGCAGATCGCGATCGTCGTGCTCGCCGGGCGCGTCTTCTTCGGGATCGGCTGGCCGCAGCAGTGGGGCTCGCTGGTCGTGTTCGTGCTCGCCGGCGTCGTCTGCTTCGCCGCGCTCGGCGTCGCCTTCGCGCACGTGATCCCCAACTTCGAGTCCACCGCCGCGTACGTCAACGCGGTGTTCCTGCCGGTCGTGGCGGTCTCCTTCTACGCGTTCGACTCCTCGAGCGCGCCCGGCTTCGTGCAGGCGATCGCCGCGGCGCTGCCTCTGAAGCCGCTGATCGACGGGCTCTCCAGCGCAATGGTCACCGGCTCGAGCCTGAACGGCGAGCTCGACGCGCTGGCCGTGATCGCGCTGTGGGGGGCGTTCGGGCTGTACTTCGCAGTGCGCGGCTTCTCGTGGGAGCAGTCGCGCAGGTGATCGCCAGGGATAGGATCACACCATGAAGCAGCTAGCCGAGGGCCTCTACCAGTTGAGCGGCCACCCGCGCAACGCGATCAACGTGTACCTCGCGGGGGACGTGCTGATCGACGCCGCCACGCGCCAGGCCGAGCGGCGCATCCTGCGCCAGCTCAAGGACCGCACGCTGAGCGCCCACGCGCTCACCCACGCCCACCCCGACCACCAGGGGTGCAGCCACGTGGTCTGCGAGCGCTTCGGCGTCCCGCTGTGGTGCGGCGAGGCCGACGTCCCCGCGATGGAGACCCCCGGGGCGATCAAGAACCCCAAGGCCCCCGCGTGGCTGAACCGGGTGCAGGAGCGCTTCTGGACCGGGCCGCCCCACCCCGTGGCGCGCGCGCTGCATGAGGGCGACGAGGTCGCCGGCTTCAAGGTGCTGGAGACCCCCGGGCACTCCCCCGGCCACGTCTCCTTCTGGCGCGAGTCCGACCGCGTGCTGATCGTCGGCGACGTGCTCGGCAACATCCACTTCATCACCGGCGTCCCCGGCCTGCACACGCCCCCGGACCTCTTCACCCCCGACCCCGCCCGCAACCGCGAGTCCGCGCGGCGCCTCGCCGCCCTGGAACCGGCGCTCGCCTGCTTCGGCCACGGCGCCCCGCTGCGCGACCCCCGCAAGCTCGCCGACTTCGTCGCGCGCCTGCCGCAGTGAGCGCCGACACCGAAAGCGTCTTCCTCCCCGACGGGGAGGGGCGCTTCACGCCGACCGAGCACGCGCGCGGGCCGTGGGACCCGCGGGCGCTGCACGGGGGGGCGCCGGCGACGCTGATCGCGAGGGCGTTCGAGCGGATGGAGCCCGAGGCCGAGCTGCTGTTCGCGCGCCTGAGCTTCTCCTTCCTGCGGCCGATCCCGATGGCCCCGCTGGCCTTGAGCACGCGCGTCCTGCGCCCCGGCCGGCGCGTGCAGGAGCTCGAGGCCGAGCTGTACGCGGACGAGGAGCTCGTCTGCCGCGCCCACGCGCTGCGCATCGCGCCCGCGCCCGAGGAGCTGCCCGCACTCGCGGTACGGGTCGTGGAGGAGAGCGAGCCCCCCCGCCTCCCCGGACCCGAGCAGGCTCACTCGGTGCGCTTCGCCCCCGACGAGGTGGAGCTCAAGAGCTTCGCGGCGAGCGCGATGGAGATGCGCTTCCTGCACGGCCGCCCGCTCAAGGGCCAGCTCCCCGAGGTGGGCGTCTCGAGCGCCCACGCCCCCGTCGGCACGGCCGGCGTGTGGATGCGCCTGTGCCGCCCGGTGCTCCCGGGCGAGGCTCCCTCCCCGCTCGTGTACACGATGGCGGCAGCCGACTTCGGCAACGGCATCGCCGCGGTGCTGCCGTTCGACGAGTACGTGTTCATCAACGCCGACCTCGTGGTGACACTCAACCGCCGCCCCGAGGGAGAGTGGATCGGCCTCGACGCCCGCACCCTGCTGCACCCCGGCGGCATCGCGTGGGCAGAGAGCGTCCTGCACGACGAGCGCGGGCCGTTCGGGCTCGCCACGCAGGCGCTGGTCGTGCAGCCGCGGTGAGGCGCCTCCCGCCCTGGCCACGCTGAGGCTCTCCCCGCCCCACGACCCGGGGCGTGCGTCGGTTTCAACGAAGTAGTTGCGCACGCACCTATCTTCTGGTAAGGTTGTACGCACAACTACTTTGAAAAGGAGCCCCCATGTCCGCACAGTCCACCGCCACCGCCCCCGCCACGCCCGCCACAACCCCCCTCCCCGCCGGCGCCTGGAAGGTCGACCCGGTTCACTCGAGCGTCGAGTTCCAGGTCAAACACCTCGGCATCGCCACCGTCAAGGGCCAGTTCACCGAGTTCGAGGGCACCCTCGAGGTCGGCCCCGACGGAGCGTCCGCCTACGGCACCGTCAAGACCGCGAGCGTCAACACCCGCGAGCCCAAGCGCGACGAGCACCTGCGCTCAGCGGACTTCTTCGAGGTGGACAAGTACCCCGAGATCGCCTTCCGCTCCACCGCGATCCGCCCCACCGGCGAGGACGAGTTCGAGATCGACGGCGACTTGAGCATCCACGGCGTCACCCGCCCGGTCACGCTGAAAGGAACGCTGGAGGGCATCGAGCCGGAGGACCCCCAGGGCAACACCCGCGTCGGCATCTCCGCAACCGGCCAGATCAACCGCTCAGACTTCGAGATGCGCTTCAACGCCGCGCTCGGCTCGGGCAACGTCGTCGTCAGCGACAAGGTCAAGATCCTTGTCGACGTGAGCGCGGTGAAGGAGGCGTAGGGAGCCTCGTCTTCTCGTCAGGCGAGTGTGAGGTTCAGCAGGCGTAGCGCTGCGAGCAGATCCGCGTCGTCGGGCTTGATCTCGTCGGCGCTCGCCTGCGCCAGGCCGAGCTCGGTGGCGGCCGGAGGCTCGAAGATCGCCCAGTTCACAAACTGGTCTCCAAGTCGCGAGCGGTAGCAGATGCCGGCGCAGTCGCCGTGATCCTGATGCCACTCGTAGATCAGACGCGAGATCTCCTGGGTAAAGCGCCGCGGCGCATGAAGCCTGACCGTCGCAGCGTCGATTTCGCTCAGGCCATAGTGGATCGCTCGCGCCGCGAGATGGACCCGGAGCGTCGCGAGCGAGTCGGCGTCGCCGATGTCCACGAAGCCACCCGAGACGGTAGAGCGGCCCGTCTGGTTGGACGACGGCGAAGTCGCTCATCCACCGACGAGAAACGCCCGCTCGGCAGCGATGATCTCGGGGCCGACCTCGTCGATGTCCCCCTCGCGCAGCAGCCGCGCCGGAGACCGATCGTCAAGCTGAGGGTTCAGGCCCTGAAACCAGGCGCGCGTAACCTCCGGGCCGTCGGCGTCGGCGATCGCCTGCGCGATCTGCAACGCCAGGCGCAGACGACGCTGAGTCTGCTCACTCGGCCCCCGCACACCGTCCGCCCACTCGTTCACGGCCCGCGTCTCCTTCACCGCCCCTATGTACGCACAGAGCCGCGCCCCGAGAATCGACCGCAGCGAGTCGACGACCTCGGGAAGGCTCGCGCGCACCGCACGTACATGCGCTGCGTAGTCAGGACGAGCAGACGAGCTCACAGCCACAGCCCAGACTATATCACAGCACTAGCACGATCCAAATCACAAGACAAACAACACGCGCGCAAACCCCGCTCCACGCTACCCCGACTACCGCATTTCGACAGTCCTCGGTACCCGATTTCGCCAGCCATCTTTTGGTGCCTGGTTACGCCGGGGCCGAGCTGCTGACGTACAGCTCCCCGCCCCTCGCGCAGGAGCCGCGCGGCTGGGTCCCAGAACGACCATAAATATGTTGTCAGCTAACAGCTTATATGATATCTTCGACAAATGATCAGCGCGAGTCTTCTCGTCGAGGCGCGCCGGCGCGCAAACCTCACCCAGCGCGAGCTCGCCGCATGCGCAGGCATCAGACAGCAGGAGATCGCACGGTATGAGCGCGGCCATGTCATGCCGTCGCTCGAGCGGCTGCGGCAACTCATCGCGGCGTGCGGGCTCGAGCTCACCTTCGGTCTCGCACGCGCCGACTCCTCCTACGACGAAGTGATCGCCACCGCGCTCGCGATCCCCCCAGCACAGCGGCTGGCACTCGGGCTGCGAGACGCCTTGGCAGCAAGCGCGGCAAGCATCGATGCACACGACACGTCTGCGCCGCCTGAAGTCATGAGCGTCCTGCGCACCCTGGAGCAAGCAGCCGTGCGCTATGTGCTCATCGGCGAGTTGGCCGAGGTCCTACACGGCTCTCCACTGCTGCCAATCAGCAGGACGGTCATGATCGTGCCCCGCGCCGGCGAGCACAGGACGCTGAGCAACGCGATCACGGCTGGGCGCGGCCACATGATCGCGCCGACGAGCTCACCGATCGGCGATGCGGTCGAGCGCTGGCACCTGGATGCCTTCCACGCCGAGCTGGTGGTCGCGCCCGCGCCAGCCGGCACGCACGGCTACGGGGACCTCCACCGAGACGCAACGCCGTTGCCCATCGATGACGACGGTCCGAGTATCGCGGTCGCCTCACTCGTGGACCTGGTGCGAATCGGCGAGGCCTCCAACGATCGCGCGCGGATGCCCGCACTGCGCCGCACGCTCGAGCTCACAACCGACACCGCGAGCACCACGAGCACACGTGCCGCCTGACACACCGTTCAGACCGCAGCGGATCCTCGAGATCCTCGCCCGGCACCGCGTGCAGCACGTCGTGATCGGCGCCTACGCAGCCGTACTCGCGGGAGCCGAGGTGCTCACCCGCGACCTCGACATCACCCCGGGCCTCGATCCCTCAAACCTCCAGCGCCTGGCCGAAGCACTGCAGGAGCTTCACGCTGCCATCCGGGTCCCCAACGAGCCGCCCGTCCCCCTCCCAACCGACGGGCGCCTACTCGCCCGCGCCGAGATCTGGAACCTCACAACCGATGCCGGGGATCTCGACATTTCGGTCCGCCCCGACGGCACCGGCGGCTATGAGGACCTGCGATGCACCGCGCACCGCCTGCCGCTCGACGACGACCTGTACACCATGGTCGCCGCCCTCCAGGACATCATCCGGAGCAAGACCGCCGCCGGCCGAGCAAAGGATCTCGCGGCACTCCCGGCGCTGCACGCCGCACTCGAGCGCCAGCGTGAGCAGGTGCAAAACACCGAAACCACCAACCGACAGCCACCCAAGGCGTGACAAAAGCCTGACAAAAGTCAGTTCGTCCGATGCGTCCGATGCGTCCGCAAACCCGCACAGAATGGACGATCTGGACTCCCGCGGACGCATCTACGCCGCGTGTCCAGGGTCAAGATCCTTGTCGACGTGTCCGCGGTGAAGGCCGACTGACATTGACTGGGCCGATCGGCGCGAAACCTCGCAACCCCCTACGGGAGCAGTTCGAACGAGTCACGGTGGCGTGGCTTGACAGTCGCGAAGTGGCGGCGGTCGAGTGTGATGATGAGTGAGGCGTCGAGTCGCTCGGCGAGCGCGATGACCGAGGCGTCGGTACCGCCCAGCGGAAAGTCCTCGTACTGCTTGACGAGCTCAGCCATGCGTGCGAGATCCTCGCCTGTGGGTCCCTCGACGTCCAGCTCGCCGAGTCCGCCCAGAAACGCCTGCTCGGCCGCTGGACCGAGGCGTCGCCCGACGAAGTAGGTGGCCTCGGCGATAGCGAGGGCAGCGACGACGAGACGCAGGTCGGGTCGGGAGAGTGTCGCGAGCGAGGCGGCGTGGTCGCGATCGTCGGCGTCGGCTGCCGCGTAGAGCGGCCCGGCGTCAACGATCGCGAGGGGGCTCATCCCACTCGCGCGCAAGCAGTTGCTCCATGTCCCGGCCGGTGGTGTGGTGGCCGCTGTGTCCGAGCGCGGCGAAGGGCAGCGGGCGCGCCTCCCCGGGAACCAGGTGGAGATGCTGCGCGAGCGCGTCTCGGGCGATCGCGGAGGCAGACGTCGAGCGGCGACGCGCCTCGCGCGCAAGGGCCTGGGCGAGATCGTCAGGAAGCGATAGCGTTGTGCGCTTCATACGTGCATACTAGCGCCCAACGAGAGACTCGATGTCACGCGCCTCAGGACGGGGCGAGACGCCGCTCGATTGGGGGTGCCGTTAGCGCCCGGTGCGGTGGGCCTCGGGCGCTCGCCGTCTCAGCGCACGATGACGTCGCCCAGCGCCCCGTCCACCGCGGCGAGCGTGGAGGCGTCGAGCGTCACGCCGGAGGCCGCGGCGTTGGCGTGGACCTGCTCGGGGCGGCTGGCGCCGACGATCGCCGAGGCGACGTTCGGCTCACGGAGCACCCAGGCGAGCGCGAGCTGGGCCATCGAGAGCCCCGCGCCCTCGGCGACCGGCACGAGGCGCTGCGCGGCCTCCAGCACGCGATCGTCGAGCAGGCGGTCCATGAAGGCGCTCATGCCCTCGCTCGCCGCGCGTGAGTCAGCGGGCGGCGCCTGCCCGGGCCGGTACTTGCCGGTCAGCACCCCCTGGGCGAGCGGGGACCACACGATCTGGGAGATGCCCTCGCGTTCGCACAGCGGGATCACCTCCGCCTCGGGCGCGCGCCAGATCGCGGAGTACTGCGGCTGGCTGGAGACCCACCGCTCCACGTCGGGCAGCTCCAGCGACTCGGCGATCCGCTGCGCGGGCCACTCGCTGAAGCCGATGTACCGCGCCTTGCCGGCCTGCACCACTTCGGTGAGCGCCCCCATCGTCTCCTCCAGGGGCGTGAGCTCGTCGTAGCGGTGGCACTGGTAGAGGTCCACGTGGTCAGTGCGCAGGCGCGCCAGCGAGGCGTCGATCTGCTTGTGGATCTGCGCCGCGGAGAGCCCCCGGTCGGTGTCGGACATCGAGAAGTACACCTTCGTCGCGAGCACGTAGGAGGAGCGCTCGTACCCAGAGAGCACCTCCCCCAGCAGCGCCTCCGCCGCGCCGCGCCCGTAGACGTTGGCCGTGTCGAAGAAGTTGATCCCCGCCTCGAACGCAGCCTTCACGCACGCCTCGGCCTGCTCGCGCTCCACCCCGCCGGAGTACGTCAGCCACGAGCCGAGGCTGATCTCCGAGACCTCCAGGTCGCTGGTGCCGAGCTTGCGGTAGTTCACCTCGGGGAGCGTAGCGGTTGTCAGCGCCGCCGGCCCACGGCGAAGCTCTGCACGGGCGGGGCGACGGCGCGCATGGTGGCGCCCACCTCGGCGCCGTCCTCCTCCGTCTCGCGGCCCGTCTGCGCAGCGCCATCCGCGACGGCGCCGGGGAGGCGGTGGACCTGTGCCTGTGCGGCGACCTCCTCCTCGGGGGCAGGTGCAAGGTGGCGCTCCAGCGCGGCGAGCTCGCGTACGACCACGTTGACGACCGGGGGCACCTCCTCCATGCCCGCGACGCGCTCCACCGCGGTGCGCTCCAAGCGCCCGCGGGCGAGCAGCAGCGGCTCGGCGCGGGCGAGCGGGCGGTGGCGCTCGTACACGGCGCGGGGGACGATCAGGTTGACGTGGCCCCACTCGTCCTCGAACAGCAGGAACATCGTGCCCTTCGCGGTCCCCGGCCGCTGGCGGGCGATCACGAGGCCGGCGACGCTCACCGCGGAGCCCTGGGGCAGGCGTGCAAGTTGGGGTGAGGTGGCGAGCAGGTGTGCGGTGAGCCGCGGGCGCAGGGCGGCCATCACGTGGTCGCCGACGGTGACGCCGGCGGTGGCGTAGTCGGCGATCAGGCGCTGCCAGCGGCTGAGGGGGCGCAGGCGAGGCGCGTCGGGGAGCTCCAGGGGCAGCGCGAGCTGGGTGCCCTCGCCTCCGGCCGCGCGGCCGGGGGCAGCGACCCCGAGCTGCCAGAGGGCGAGGCGGCGGCGCGCATCCATGGAGGAAGTCCCATCGTCGTCCACGAGGCCGTCGCAGGCCCCCGACCAGGCGAGCTGCTCCAGCGTCGGCCGCCCCGCGCCGCAGCGCGCCGCCAGTTCCCCCAGGTCGCGGAAGGGACCGCCGCGCTCGCGCTCGGCGACCAGCTCGCGCACCTCATCGGCGCGGACGTCCTTGACGTAGCCGAGGCCGAGACGCACACCCAGCCGCGGCCCGCCCACACACAGCCGCGCCCCCTCCACACCCAACTCCTCCACTGCCCCGTCGGACCCCACCTCGCGGCGGCTCACCGGGGACGAGGGGGGCACCGCCTCCACGGTGCACTGCACCCCCGAGGCGTTGACGTCGAGCCCGAGCACGGGGATGCCGCGGCCGGCGGCCTCGTGCAGGAGGGTGTCGGGGGCGTAGAAGCCCATCGGCTGCTCGTTGAGCAGGGCACACAAAAACTCGGGGCCGTAGTGGACACGCAGCCAGGTGGACTGGTAGGCGAGCAGGCCGAAGGCGGCACCGTGAGCCTTGGGGAAGCCGAAGCCGGCGAAGCCCTCGACCATCTCCCACACGCGCTGCGCCGTGGCGGGGTCCGCGCCCACGTGCCGGCGGGCGCCGGCGAGGAAGCGCTCGCGGTGGCTCTGCAGCGCCTCGTGGGAGCGCTTGCGGCTCATCGCGCGGCGCAGCCCGTCGGCCTCGCGGGGGGAGAAGCCGGCGAACGCCTGGGCGACCTCCATGACCTGGTCCTGGAAGATGATCGTGCCGAGCGTGCTCTGCAGCACGCCGCGCAGCGAGGGGTGGGGGTAGGGCACCTCGTAGGCGGGGTCGGCGCGCAGGCGCCGGCGGTGCTCGATGTAGGGGTTGACCGCGCCGCCCTGGATCGGCCCGGGGCGCACGATCGCGACCTGCACCGTGAGGTCGTCGAGGCTCTCGGGGAGGGTGCGCCGCAGCGACTGCATCTGGGCACGGCTCTCGATCTGGAAGACCCCGACGGTGTCCGCGCGGCGCACCGCGCGGAAGGTGGCGGGGTCGTCAAAGGGGATGCGCGAGAGGTCCAGGCGCTCCCCACGCGCGCGGGCGACGAGCTCGACGCAGTCTTCCACCGCGGAGAGCATCCCGAGCCCGAGCAGGTCGATCTTCAGGAAGCCCGCGTCAGCGCAGGAGTCCTTGTCCCACTGCACCATCTGGCGGCCCTCCATCGCCGCGGGGACGACGGGGCAGCAGTCGACGAGCGGCCGCGTGGCGAGCACCATCCCGCCGGAGTGCTGGGAGAGGTGGCGGGGCAGCCCGTACGCCTCCGCGGCGAGGCGCGCGAGCCACACCCAGCGTGGGGAGGTGTGCGGCGCGGCCGCTGCGCCGGAGCGCCCCTCCCCCTGGCCTCGGCTGAGCCCGGTGTCGATGTCGTGCTCGGCGGCGCCGCGGTGGTTGTCGGCCGCGCGGGCCACGCGCTCGATCTCCCCGGGCGGCAGGCCGAGCACCTTGCCCAGCTCGCGGATCGCACCGCGCGCGCGGAAGGTCGGGAAGGCCGCCACGAGCGCGGCGCGTTCGCGGCCGTAGCGCTCGTGCACGCGGGGGATCAGCACCTCGCGGATGTCGCGGGGGAAGTCGAGGTCGATGTCGGGGAGGTGCTCGAGGCCGTTGTGCAGGAAGCGCCCGAGCAGCAGGCGGTTGGCGATCGGGTCGATGTGCGAGAGGCCGGTGAGGTAGCAGACGATCGAGGAGACCGAGGAGCCCCGCCCGCGCCCGGGGGCGAGCAGCGCGCGGGCGGAGTCCGGCCCGCGCACCTCCACGGCGACCTCGCGGGCGAGCTCGAGCAACTCGTGGTGCAGCAGAAAGAAGCCGGCGAGCCCGAGCGCGTCGATGATGCGCAGCTCCTCCTCCAGGCGCGCCGCGGCCTCTTGGCGGGCGGCGGCGGCCTGGGCGCCGTAGCGCTCGTTCAACCGCGCGTGGCACAGCTCGGCTAGGTGGCGCGCCGCGCCGGGGTCCTCGGACCCGGGGTAGCGGTAGCCGAGGTCCCTCGTCAGGTCGAAGCGCAGCTCCTCGGCCAGGCGCGCGGTCTCGCGCACCGCGGCGGGGTGCTCGGAGAAGCGGGCGGCCATCGCCGCGGGGGCGCTCAGCACGTGGCTGTGGTTGCCCCGCCGCAGCGGCTCGGAGGCGTCGAGCGTGGTGCGGTGGCGCAGCGCCACGAAGGCGTCCTGCAGCTCCGCGCGCGAGCTCGCGTGGGCGTGCACGTCACCGGTGGCCACGCACGCCACGCCGAGGCGCCGGGCGAGCGCCTCCAGGGCGCGGTTGCGCGCACGGTCGTGGCGGGCGTAGGGGCGCTGCAGCTCCACGCGCAGGCCGCGCGGGCCGAACGCGTCGAGCAGCCGCCGCGCGGTGGGCTCGTCGTGTACGCCGTGGGCAGCGCACCCCGTGAGGCACACCAACCCTTCGCTGTGCTCGCACACTGCCTCCAAGCTCACCGCGGGCTCGCCGCGCTCGCGGCCGGGCCCCTCACGGGTGTGGGCGTGCGCGCGGGTCAGCAGCCGGCAGAGGGAGCGCCAGCCGCGCGCGTCGCGCACCAGCAGCGTGAGGTGGCGCCCGTCGGCGAGGTCGAGTTCGGCGCCGTGGATCGCGCGCACCCCGCACGCCGCGGCGGCCTGCGCGAGCTCCATCGAGCCGGAGACGGAGTTGTGGTCGGTGAGCGCCAGCGCGGCGTAACCCAGCTCCCCCGCCCGCCGCGCGAGCTCGTCGGGCAGCGAGGTCCCGTCCAGGAAGGAGTAGGCGGAGTGACAGTGGAGCTCTATATATGGGGTCCCGCCGATCCCACCTGCCATCCCAGGAGACCGGACCGCCATCTCAGCCCGCCTGGGCGAACCACTCGCCGGAGCAGAGGTCGTGGAAGACCACGAGGTTGCGCCCGCGCGCGGACACGACCTCCCAGTAGCGGCGGCGCAGCGGCCGGCCGGTCCACCAGCGGTCCTCCACCAGCCACGACTCCCGCACCTGCTCGACCGTCCGGCCGTCCACCACGCGGGGTGTCCCGCCGGCGCCCATCTGCACGCGCGCGGGGCGGGGCAGGTTGAGGGTGCGGCTACCACTCATCCCGGGAAGGGGGTCAACACGACCCGCCGCTCGGGCACGCGCGAGTCGGGGTCCACACACACGGCGCGCAGCGCGGCCTCCGGCCCGGCCGCCGCGCGCACCTGGCTCACGGCCTCCCGCAGGCGTGCGCGGCGCAGCACACGACCGCTCTCGAGCAGCGCGCCCTGCTCCCCCTCGGGCGGGCCGAAGCGCTCGGCGGCGAGGCGCAGCGCCGCGGCGGGGGCGGGCAGCAGCGCGAGGCGCGGGGCCAGCGCGAGGCCCATCCGCCGCGGGTCCGACAGCGCTTCGCGGAGCACCACCCGCTCGCGCCACGTGCCGCCCTCGACCAGCCGCGCGGAGAGCGTCAGCGTCCGCAGCGTCCGCCCGCGCCGCTCGGGGCGCGCCAGCAGGCGGTCCACGAGCACGCCGAGGACGCGCTCCAGGGCCAGCCCGGAGCTGGCCTCCCACAGCTCCAGCGACTCCTCCAGGCGCTCCTCGACGGAGCGCGCGCGCAGCGGGTCGTCCTCGCCACGGGCCAGGCGCCGGGCGAGCGCGCCGGGCGCCCCGAAGCGGTCGGCCACCGCGTCGCGGTCCAGCGCCGCGAGCTCGCCCAGCGTGCGCACCCCGAGCCGCGTCAGGGGCTCCACCAGCGCGGCGGTCTCCGCGCGGTAGCCGAGCAGCGCCACCGGACGGGAGGCGAGATAGCGGCGGGCCTGGGGGCCTTCGCCGACGAGCGCGGGGCGGCGCGAGCGGACCTCCAGCGCCGCGGCCAGCGCGCAGAAGCGCGTCGGGCCGGCTCCCACCCGCGCGGGGCGACCCAGCGCGTGGCGCGCGGCGGCGATCACCCCCTCCTCTCCCCCGTGCAGCCCGCGCAGGCCGTCGGACTCGAAGTACGCGAGGCCCGCGCGCGCGAGCTCCGGGGCGGCTCCGATCCCCTCCAGTGACCGCGCCGCCCGCTCCCACTCCTGCGCCACGCCGAGCGGGTCGCCCGCCACGAGACGCAGCTCCGGGCAGCGCGCGAGCGCCTCCCCCAGCGCCATCCCCCGGGCGACCCCAAACGCCTCCGCGGCGCCCGACACCTCCCCCACCCGTGCCTCGGACCCCGGCGCGGGGGCGATCGCCAGCGCGCGCCCCGCCAGCGCCTCCGCGCCGCCGGCGGCAACGGTCAGCTCGAAGCGGGGGAGGTGGACGCAGACGACCATTGGGCGAACATATGTTCGCATACGATGGGGATGTCCGCAGCAGAGAAGCAAAAATCGGGACCCTATATAAATAAGATTGAGACTTGTTCTTATTTATATAGGCTCAAAAAAGAATGCTCGACCCGGCCCGAGGCGGTCGTGCACCCGCGTGGCCTGAGGCGATGTCGACCACCCGCGCGCGGACGCGAGGCACGGAGGCCGAGCGCACACCGACCCACGCCGGTGTCGTGGCCCACGTGGACGATCTCAAAAGATCACCGGCCCCTCCCCCACCCGGAGAGGTCGAGACCCGCCCCTCGCTCCCGCTCAGTCCATCCCCAACGGCCCCTCGGCGGAGCCGCTGAGGAACTGGCGCACGAAGGGGTTCTCCGAGGAGAACATCTTGGCGGCGTCGCCCGCCTCCACGATCCGCCCGCGCCACAGCAGCGCGATGTACTCGCCGATCCGCCGCGCGGAGGCGATGTCGTGGGTGACGACGATGTACGTGCCCCCGTGCTGGCCGTGCATCTCCTTGATCAGTTCGCACAGCAGCGCCGTGCGCACGGGGTCGAGGCCCGAGTCGGGCTCGTCGAAGATCACGATGTCCGGTTTCATCACCAGCGCCCGGGCGAACCCCGCGCGCTTGCGCATCCCGCCGGAGAGCTGGTTGGGGAAGTAGTCGATCGCCTCCATCAGCCCCACGTCGCTCACGCGTTCGCGGACCAGCTTGCCGATCTGCGCCTCCGACATGTCCGTGTGCTGGCGCAGCGGGAAGGCGACGTTGTCGAACAGCGACATCGACCCGAACAGGGCGCCGTCCTGGAAGAGCACCCCGATGCGGCGGCGCAGTTCCAGCAGCTCGGGCATCGCGAGGCTCGGCACCGACTTGCCCTTCACGATGACGTCCCCGGAGTCGGGGAACATCAGGCCGATCAGGTGTTTGATCAGCACGCTCTTGCCCGTCCCCGAGGGGCCGAGCACGGTCGTGATCGTGTTGTCGGGGATCGCCACGTTGAGCCCGGCCAGCACGGGCAGGCCGCCAAGGCGCTTGTGCACGTCGTAGCAGCGGATCGACCACTCCCCCTCGCCGTGCTCGGTGTCCCAGTCGAACTCCGAGTGGTACTCGAACTGCGCGGCCGCGTCGAGCGTCGGGTGGGCCTCCGCGGCCGGGCCCACGACGTCCTCGGGCCGCGCCTGCTCCGGGGTGGGTGAGTCCTTCTCCTCCGCCATCGAGGAGATACTAGCCTGCGCCCCCGACCGCGGCAACCCGCCGGGCGCCCCCCAACCCACCTGCACGTCGGCGGCCCCGTCAACTGAGCGGCCGGCCCCGTAGTATCGCGCCATGGCACAGACGATCGCGGTCCTCTCCCAGAAGGGGGGCACCGGCAAGACCACCGCGGTGCGCACACTCGCGGACGCCCTGCGGCGCGCGGGGGTGCGCACGCTCGCGGTGGACCTCGACCCGCAGGGCAACCTGTCGGACTACTTCGACGTGCCCCCCGACGCGCAGCCCACCGTCGGGGACGTGCTGAGCGGGCGCGCCACCGTGGCGGAGGCGGTCCACGAGGACGTGGTGCCCGCCAACCTCAACCTCGCCGAGGCCGAGCTCGCGCTGGGCGGCCGGCTGGGGCGCGAGCTGACGCTGCGGCGAGCGCTCGCCAAGCTGCCGGGGGACGCCTACGAGCTCGTCCTGATCGACTGCCCCCCCTCGCTCGGCCTGCTCACCGTCAACGCGCTCGTCGCCGCCGACTACGCGCTCCTCACCGCCGAGGCCCAGTACTTCGCGCTGCAGGGGGTCCAACAGGCGCTGGAGGTGATCGAGCTGGCGCGCGACACGCTCAACCCCGAGCTCGAGCCTGCTCGGCGTGCTGCTGAACCTCGCGGACATGCGCACCGTGCACTCCCGCGAGGCGCTCGCCTCGCTGCGCGAGCAGCTCGGCGAGAAGGTGCTCGCCACGGTGATCCGCTCCTCGATCGCCTACGCCGAATCGGCCGAGCGGGCCGTCTCGATCCTCGACCACCGCCCCGACCTCGGCGCCGACTACCTCGCGCTCGCCGAGGAGCTGCTGGGCCGGCTGCCGGGTCTCGAGCACGCGCGCGGGCGGCTCGCGGAGCAGTAGCAGAACGTCCTCAGCCGGGCGACGGGGTCCCGGGTGGAGGCGTGCCAGTTGGGGGCTTTGGGATCGTCCGCGTGACGGGTGGGGTCCACCTGGCGCGTGCGCGCGGGGCTTCCGTGCCCCGCGGCAACCGCGGCAGGCGGTTCACCCTCGACGCAGAAAAGTCGGAAAATGCGGCTTTTGAATACATCGAACGATACCTTTTGGGCTTGACTTCAGCTAATTATTATGTTTAGAGTAAAAGCCTGATCCTTTCGCTTTAGGTCATTGAGCAGGATAAGCTTCGAGGGGGCGCAGATGCGATCCAGAGGTCGGTGGACGGCTCGTTGCGTGGTTGGGTGTCTGGTGGGTGTGCTTGCGTGGGTGGCGCCACCGGCGTTGGGCGGGGGACCGGGCTCGGGCGCCGTCGCCGGCGCCCGCGGGGTGGGTGAAACCGCGCTGCCGCTCGACTCGCTGGTCGTGCCGGGTGTGCAGACGCTCGACGGAGGGCAACAGGAGACCGACGCCCAGCGGGCGCGGTGGACCAATCCTGTGGCGTATGTGACACGAGAGCGCTCGCGCACCGAGTTCACGCACCTGGCAGCCACACGCGCCCTCCAGGTCGCCCGCGAAGCCTTCCCCGAGGTGATCGAACGGCCCGCCGGCGGGCCGCCACAGCTGCCCGCGGGCGAGCGCATCGCCCGCTACCTCACCCCCGACGCCGCCCAGCTCGAACTGCCCGGCGGCGAGCGCGCCGTGATCGAATCGTCCGGGGCGATGGCGAGGCAGACCTCGCCGCGCCACTTCACCCCGCTCGACCTCGGCCTGCACGCCGTCGGCGGCGGCTACGCGCCCATCTCCTCCGACGTGGCGGTGCGCATCCCCGAGCGCCTGGGCGGCGGTGTCCAGCTCGCCGGCACCGGCGTCTCGGTGACGCCCGTCGGCGCAGGGGGCGCGCCGCTCGGCGGCTCACCTGGGACGCTCGACGGAGCGGCCGTGCTGTACGCCAACACGCAGACCGACGCCGACACGCTCGTCAAGCCGACCACGACCGGGTTTGCGATCGACGCCGTGCTGCGCTCGACCGACAGCCCGCAGCGGCTCGCCTTCGCGGTCGGCGTGCCCGCCGGCGCGCGGCTGGCGCCGCAGAGCGGACCCGCTGTCGCCGCGGTCGTGGAGCACGGGCGGGCGATCGCGACGATCCTCGCGCCCGCCGCGCAGGACGCGGCCGGCGCGCCCGTGCCTGTTACGACGAGCATCCACGGCCGCGAACTCACCCTCACCGTCGAGCACCGCTCGGCGGAATACCAGTACCCGATCGAGGTCGATCCCGAAGTCAACGACAAACAGCTGGTCACCACGAGCGGCGGCAAGCCCACGAACTGGGAATTCTATACATCCAGCGGCACCGAAACAAATTTCGCGAAGAAAACGAACTACGAAGGTGAAGAAAAAGAATATCTGGAGACGTACGGGGTCCACGAATACAAAGAAGGGGAATGGGCATACTGGGGCTACCAGACCCACGGCGACTCCAAAATCTATGAGTTCAAGGGCGAAACCGAAGCGAAGAACAAGGAAGACCACATCGAAAGCCGGGTGGAACTCCAGGACGGCGGCGTCACCGAAGAAAAAGAGATCCTCTCATCAGAAGCTGGAGGAACGTCAGAATACTCGCGGAAAGCTCTACCGGAACCACTCTGTCCGAAAGGCAAAGAATCATGCGTGCCGACATCCGGAGGCGAAAAAAACGCGGTGCACTTTCAACAGTCGGTGGTGAACAAACCGACCAGCAAATACTCGTTCTCCGACACCCTCTACCAGGGCATCGTCTCGATCTCCGAGCCCGCCGGGACTCACTCAACGACGAGCTACAACACAACCTCCTCAGAACTTGAATTCGAAGTCGAAAAAGCAAAACAGAAACGGAAGAACGCGCTGTACGGCTCGGGCAGCTGGCTGAGCAAATACGAAGGCGCGATCGAATTCACCGCGACCGACCCGGGCATCGGTGTGTCCGCGACGAAACTGGAATACGAAAGCTCTCCCGGCAAATGGGAACAGATCTCCGAACGCAACTACCTGGAAGTCGAACACGACTGCAAGGGCGTGCAGTGCTCCTCGCCGGACCACGAATTCTGGACGTTGAACGAACGGCTTCCCAACGGCGAAGACAAAATACGCTACAGGGCGGAAGACGCCATGCCCGGGACCAAATCGCTGGAAAGCGAAGGCACCGCGACGGTCAAAGTCGACGACGCGAAGCCCTACAACCTCGTCCTCAACGGGCTGCCCTTTGGCAATGAACTGCGCGAAGGCACGTACGAACTGACCGGCGAAGCGACCGACGGGGAAGGCTCGACGGTCCCGAACTCCGGCATCAGGTCGATCGCGCTGTTCATCGACGGTCGGGAAGTCGGCAAAGCGGGCGGCTCGTGCTCGGCGCCCAAAGGCGCGTGCACGGCGAGCACCAAATGGACCATCAGCGGCGCGGAACTCGGCGCTGGTCACCACGCGATCGTGCTCGTCGCCTTCGACAACGCGGGCAACGAAGCCAGGGAACCCTACGAAGTCTCCATCCGCCACTCGACCCCGGTCGCGATCGGCCCCGGGTCGGTCGATCTCGAGTCCGGCGACTTCAGCCTCGGCGCGAGCGACGTCTCGCTGGGCTCGGGGCTCAACCTCTCGCGCGCCTACAGCTCCCGCGATACCACGGCCGGTCTTCAGGGACCGCTCGGCCCGCAGTGGAGCCTCAGCCTGGGCAACACCGAGTCGCTCGTGGAAATGGTGGACGGGAGCGTGCTGATGACCGCCGCCAACGGCGCCCAGACGATCTTCGCGAGCCTCGGCGCAGGCAAATTCGAAGCTCCGCCCGGGGACTCCAACCTGCAGCTGACGCTGGAAGAAAACAAAGAAACAAAACAGAAGCTCGCCTACTACCTGAAGGACGCCGCCGCGGGCACGTCCGTCAAGTTCACGCTCCCGGTGGGCGCGTCCACGTGGGTTCCCACCAAGCAGGAAGGCACCGTCGCCACCGACACGGTCACCTACGCCTACCACACCGCCGAAGCGGTCAACGAATACCCGCTGGCCTCGAGCGACAAACCGAGTGCGATCGTGTCCGGACCCGAAGGCAAGCTCTGGTTCAACGGTCCCACCGAACACAGCATCGACAAGCTCCCGACCTCGGGCACGCCGGTCACCGAATACTCGCTGGGCTCCAACGAAAAAATCGACGAAGCGCTCGCGCTCGGGCCGGATGGCAACGTCTGGTACACCGACAACGGCGGCGCGCACTCGATCGGAAAGATCACCCCCTCTGGGAAAATCACCGAATACGCCGTATCCGCGGTCAAATCGCCGCAGGGAGGGATCGCCGCCGGCTCGGACGGCAACATGTGGTTCCCGCTCTTCGAGAGCGGGGGCCACAACGCGATCGGGGAGATCGCCACCTCCGGCGGCGCAATCACCGAATATCCCCTGTCCTCAACAAGCGAAGCGTCATCGATCACCCCCGGTCCAGAAAAAGAAAAAGCCCTGTGGTACACAGACTACAGCGCCAACAAGATCGGGAAAATCACCACGTCCGGCACGATCACCGAATACTCCCTGAGCTCCACCGGGCCGATAGGTATCACCGCGGGCCCCGATAAAAACCTGTGGTTCACCGAGCCACTCAACCACAAGATCGGGAAGATCACCACATCGGGCGTAGTCACCGAATACACCCTGTCGGAAAAAAGCGACCCCTCCGACATCACCGCCGGCCCAGGACCCGAACAAGCTCTGTGGTTCACGAATACCTCGGGTGCCAAGATCGGCAAGATCACGACCTCGGGCACGGTGACCGAATACGCTCTGCCCACCAGCAGCGGCCCAGAGGGCATCGTCGCCGGCCCAGACGGCAAACTGTGGTTCGCGGAGCACGGCAGTGAAAAGATCGGGACGATCACCACCTCGGGCGTGCTCGTCGAGACCCACCGAAGCGCTCGCGCCGGTGCCCACCGGCGTATCGTGCTCGCCGGAACTAAAAGCCGGGTGCCGCGCGCTGAAGTTCGTGTACGGCACGGCGACCACGGCGAAAAGCGAAACGGAATGGGGCGAATACCGGGGTCGCCTGATGGAAGTGTTCTTCGACGCCTACAACCCGTCCACCAAAAAAATCCAGGAAACCCGTGTCGCCGAGTATCGGTACGATCAGCTGGGAAGGCTGCGCTCTGAGTGGGATCCGCGTATCTCTCCAGTCCTGAAGTCTATCTACGGCTATGACAACGAAGGGCACGTCACGGCCCTCACCCCGCCCGGAGAAGAGTCGTGGGCGTTCACGTACGGCACCAGCACGACGGATGCGGGCACCGGAAGGCTGCTGAAGGTCACGCGCGCACCGGCTTCGGAAGCGCTGTGGAGCAACGTACCCGTGAAAAACACCGGAGCCCCAAGCATCACCGGCGCTCCCGCCGTCGGCACACGCATGAGCGTCTCAAACGGCACGTGGAGCGGCAGCCCGATCGCCTATGGCTACCAGTGGAGCGACTGCAACTCCGAAGCCGTGGAATGCAAGCCGATCATTGGTGCAACCAACGCCAACTACACGCCGACCACAGGCGATCTCGGTCACACGCTGATCGCATCAGTGACCGCGACGAACGGAAGCGGGTCCGTCACGGCCGCAAGCTCCGCCAGCAGCGAGATCAGAGCCGCAAAGATCACCGAATACTCCCTGGCCACGCTGACCGGACCGCGCGGCATAGCCGTGGGTCCAGAAAAAAATCTCTGGGTGGCACAGAAAAATGGTAAATCGGTCAGCAAGGTCACGACGGCCGGCGGAATCACTGAATACAAACTGCCAAGCCCCTTCGAACGACCGGAGTATATCGTCGCGGGTGGGGAATTCATGTGGTTCACTGACTTTTACAATAATCAGATCGGCAAGATCTCGTCGTCTGGCAGCACGACCGCCTACAACCTCCCAGCAAGCTCCGAGCCACGCGGCATAACATATGGCCCCGACGGGAACCTCTGGTTCGCGATGTATGGAACGAGCAAGATCGGCAAGATCACCACGGGAGGCACGATCACCGAATACGCCCTGCCAATAGGAAGCTATCCGGTGGGCATCACCGTGGGTCCTGACAGCAACCTATGGTTCACCGACTCTGTCACGAACAAGATCGGCAAGATCACCACGGGAGGCACGATCACCGAATACTCCCTCCCCGCGGGAAGCGAACCATACGGGATCACCGCGGGCCCTGAAAAAGAAAATGCCTTGTGGTTCGTGGATCACAGAACCAGCAAGGTTGGGAAGATCACCACGGGAGGCACAACCACCGAATACTCCCTGCCTAACGAAAGCTCGCCAACGGGGATCGCCGCGGGCCCCGACGGAAACCTGTGGTTTACCGAGCAGAAACCCAACAAGATCGGGAAGATCACCCCCTCAGGCACGATCACCGAATATTCTCTGCCCGCGGAAAGCGAACCATACGGGATCACCGCGGGGCCATCGGGCGAAAAGGCGATGTGGTTCACTGACCAAGGCTCCAGCAAGGTGGGGGCCATCACCACGACCCAGGAAGAAGGGGAACTGCGCACCCCCAACCCGGGCTGGACGATCGACTACAACGTGCCGCTGGAGGGCTCGGGCGCCCCGGAGCAGATGGGTGTCAACTCGACGACGCACAAACCTGAACCGGAAAAATGGGGCCAGACCGACGATCCGGTGGAAGCGACGTCGATCACTCCGCCCGACTCGCCCCAGGGCTGGCCGGCGTCGAGCTACAAACGCGCCACGGTCTACTATCTCGACGCGCAGGGCCGTAGCGTGAACGTTGCCAGCCCGAGCCACGGCACAAACGGCTCGATCGCGACCACGGAATACAACGAAGAAAACGACACCACGCGGACTCTGTCCCCTGACAACCGCGCGACGGCGCTGGAAGCGGGTACCAAATCGGCTGAAGTCGCGAAACTGCTCGATACGCAGGACCGCTACAACAACCCCGAATGCAGAAAAGAAACGTCCAAACCGGAAAAAGAAACCGCGGAATACGGCACGCGGCTATGCGAAACGTGGGGTCCGCAGCACGAGGTCAGGTACGTGGCCGGCAAAGAACACAAAGAATCCCTGGCGCGGTTGCACACGAAGTACTTCTACGAAGACACGGCGCACGGCGCGCCCGAAGGCGAAAAGCGCGATCTCGTCACCGAAGCGACGACGCTTGCGCTACTGGCCAACGAAGAAGAAGTCGAAGTGCACAAGACGACCACCTCCTACTCCGGCCAGAGCAACCTCGGCTGGAAGCTGCGCGCACCGACGTCGGTGACCACCGATCCTGAAGGGTTGAACGTAACGACCACGACCCTTTACAACGAAGCGACCGGGCAGATCACGGAAACGCGGACGCCGGGGTCGGGCAGGAAAGAAGAACCCGCCACCCCCCCCGCATACTCCTTCCAGTTCGGCTCTGAAGGGACCGGTAACGGCCAATTGAAGGAACCCAGGGGCGTGGCCGTCGCCCCGAACGGGAACGTGGATGTTCTCGATACAAATAACAGTCGTGTGGAGGAATTTTCGGCGACAGGCACATACATCGGGACGTTTGGGAAAGCGGGTAAAGAACATGGCGAATTCGAGTCGCCGTACGCGATCACGATCGACTCGAAAGGCAACCTATGGATCGCCGATACGTCCAACGACAGGGTGCAGGAGTTCAACGAAAAACACGAATGGCAGCTCGCGTTTGGGTCGGAAGGCACCGGCGCCGGGCAGTTCAGGGAAGCGAAGGGGATCGCGGTGGCGCCAAACGGCAACGTGTATGTGAGCGATGGCGTGAACAATCGCGTGAACGAGTTCAACTCAGAAGGCAAATTCCTGGCAGCCTTCGGCTTCGGGGTGAGCAACGGCGAAGCAAAATTCCAGATCTGCACCACCACCTGCCAGGCAGGTATCGCAGGTTCGGGCAACGGGCAGCTCGATGCCCCCCGCGGCGTGGCTGTCGACAAGAGCGGAAACGTGTGGGTGGCGGATTGTCTCAACAACCGAGTCGAGGAGTTCAACGAAAAAAATGAATACCTCTCCAAGTTCGGCAAAGCAGGGACCGGCAACGGCGAATTCAAAGAACCCAAGGGCATCGCGCTTGACGCGAAAGGCCACGTCTGGGTCGCCGACAGCGGCAATTACAGAGTGCAGGAGCTCACCTCCACGGGCACGTTCCTGACGGCATTCGGGACGAAAGGCAAAGGCAACGGGCAGTTCGAAGAACCGTTTGGCATGTCGTTCACCCCGAACGGCGCGCTATATGTGGCCGACGTGAAAGACAACCGCGTCGAGGAGTTCGCACCGGCGGTCTTCGGCAACGCCGCGGCTCACGACGCCCAGATCATCTACTACACGCCGGGCACCGAAGCCGAAGTCGCGACCTGCCGCAGCCACCCCGAATGGGCCGGCCTCGTGTGCGAGACGCGGCCCGCGGCCCAGCCGGAAGACGGGCTGCCGAACCTGCCGGTTACGACGACCACCTACAACGTCTGGAACGAGCCGGAAACGACGACCGAAACGATCGGCACGACGACGCGCACCAAGACGGAGACCTACGACGAAGCTGGCCGTGCGACGAGCAGCGAAACGACCGCGACCGCCGACGCCGCGCTGCCGAAGGTCACCTTCGAATACAACTCGAGCACAGGCGCGCTCTACAAGCAGAGCACCACCGTCGAAGGCAAAGCGCAGACGCTCACGAGGGAATACAACACGCTCGGCGAGCCGATCTCCTACAAAGACACCGACGGCAACACCGCCAAATACAAGTACGCGAGCCCGGAAGGCGACGGGCTGCTCGAAGAAGTCAGCGACAGCAGCGACGCCGGCGCGAGCAAACAGACCTACAGCTACGACGAAACGACCAAGACGCTGACGAAATTGGTGGACTCCGCGGCGGGCACGTTCACGGCCTCCTACGACGCCGAAGGCAAGCTCGCCAGCGAGGTCTACCCCAACAACATGTGCGCCACCTACACCTACAACTCGGCCGGAGAAGCCACGGGCGAGCACTACATCAAGGCGACCAACTGCTCAGAAAGCGAACCGGTGTGGTACAGCGACACGCGCGTTCCCTCGGTCCGCGGCGAAACGCTCAGCCAGACGAGCACGCTGGCGGGCGAGAGCTACAGCTACGACACGCTCGGGCGCCTGACCGAAGTGCAGGAAACGTCGGCGGGAGAAGGCTGCACCACGCGCGGCTACGCTTACGAAGAAGAATCCGACCGCACCAGCCTCACAGCGCTCAAACCCGGCGGCGAAGGGAAATGCCAGACCGAAGGCGGGACCGTGGAAAGCCACAGCTACGACACGGCCAACCGAATGCTCGACGCCGGGATCGCCTACGACAAGCTCGGCAACGTCGAAAAGCTGCCCGCGATGGACGCGGAAGGGCACGAACTGACGAGCACCTTCTACGTCGACGACGCCGTCGCGACCCAGTCCCAGAACGGCGTCACCAACGAATATCGCCTGGATCCGGAAGGACGGGTGCGCGAAACGCTCACCGGCAGCAAAAAAGTCATCACCCACTACGACGGCTCCGGCGAAGCGGTCGCCTGGACGGGCGAAGGCTCAGGAGAAACAGAAAAATGGACACGTAACGTTCCCGGTATCGACGGTACCCTCACCGCGATCCAGGAAGGCGAAGGAAAAACGGGCAAAACGCCGGTGCTGCAACTCCACGATCTCCAGGGCGACGTCGTCGCCACGATCAAGGACAAAACAGGCGAAACGGAACTCCTGTCCAAGTACAACAGCACAGAGTTCGGCGTTCCCAACGGGGGCAAAGAACCGCCCAAGTTTGCCTGGCTGGGAGCCGGTGGAGTCGAACGCTCGCTGGCCTCCGGCGTGATCACCGAGGGCGCGACCTCCTACGTCCCGCAGACCGGCAGGCCGTTGGCGGCCGAACAGGTCGAACCGCCGGGCCTGCCAAACGGCTCGGGCGGCACTCCATACACCGCCCAGGAGGAACCGTGGAACATGCAGGGCGCCGCCCGCGTGGGCGCGGAAGCGCCGGGACTCGAAGCGGGACGCGAACGTGAAGCGGCGGAAGCGGCGGCGGAAGCGGCAGAAGGCGAATCCGGTGGAGCAGGCGAAGAAGAAGCCGTTGCTAGTGCGAGCGCCGTACGCCCGTCGTGCCGAATCGGATGGAAGATGGCCGAAGACGAAGGCACCCTGGAGATGGGGTTCTATTACAAATGCAATCACCATGTCGCGAACATGGAAATCCAAGCCTGCCTGTGGGTAGCAGGTAACCCCAATGGAATATGGCACAACAATGTATGCATGGCCTCAGGTCATTTCCAAGGCGTCGTCTTCCACGACACCGAGGAAGAACAGTTCGTCTTTGTGAAGGCGGCGTGCACCACAGGCTTGTGGTACACCGGGTCTATGTGGGCCCACCAATGGAGTGGCCACCACGTGGGTAAGTACTACTTCTCGCGTAATATCTACGCGCGGAAGCACCCTGCGATGCAATGCGTGGGACCAAGCTCCGATGGGTACCAGACATTAGGCGAAGCCCTCGGTTGATGGGTGGTCGTGCCGCCGAGGTCCATATCAAAACGGACGGCGATGCGTATAATATCGTCAGCCCGACCACGCGTTCCTACAACTCCCCCACGTAAGCACCCTGCGGCTCGAACGGGACCCTGATCAGCTCCGCCCAGCCCTCGAGCTCCCCGCGCAGCGCCTCCACCACGGCGCCGGTCTGCTCGTAGAAGCACCACACCAGCACCGTGGGGCCCGCCCCGGAGATGGTGGCGCCCAGGGCGCCCAGCTCGCGCGCGCGACCGGCCAGCTCGTAGGCGCGGGGGAAGAGGTGCGCGCGGCGGGGCTGGTGCAGGCGGTCGTGCAGCCCGCGCGCCACGAGGTCCCAGTCGCCGCGGGCGAGACCCAGCGTCAGCAGCGCGCCGTGGGCCACGTTGAAGACCGCCTCGGTGAGCGGCACCTCGGCGGGCAGCGCCGCGCGGGCGGCGTGGGTGCGCACGGCGTCGTGGGGGACCACCGCGAGCGCCTCGAGGCCCGTGGGCGCGTCGAAGCGCACGGCCTCGCCATCGGCGCACACCACGAAGCCGCCGTGCAGCGCCGCCGCGACGTTGTCGGGGTGGCCCTCCAGCTCCGTGGCGAGGTCGAGCAGCGGGGCGTCCAGCTCGAAGACGTGGTCGGCTGCCATCAGGCCCGCCACGATCGCCGCCGCGCTCGAGCCCAGGCCGCCCGCGAGCGGGATGTCCGAGTGGATGCGGAACGTGAAGCCGTCGGCGGGGTGCAGGCGCTCGAAGGCCCGCACGCAGAGGTTCTCCCGGCCCCGCGGCAGCGGCAGGTCGGTCTCGACCGCGAACGTCCCCGTCTCCTCGACCTCCAGTTCCACGTGCAGCGCGAGCGCCGCCGCCATGCAGTCAAACCCCGGTCCCAGGTTCGCCGAGGAGGCCGGCGCGCGCACGACGCGCCTACGGATCACACGGGACCGCCGTTCCGACCGCTCCCCGAGGCGACCGACGCGCCCTACGGATCACCCAGGACCGCCTCCTCCAGCGCCACCGTTTCCGCGGCGCACGGGATCACGCGGCCGTTGCTGTTGTCGAGAGCGGTCTGCTGGTCCTTCAGGCCGCGGCCGGTCATCACGCACACCACGCGGGCCGCGCCGTCGGCGCCGTACTTGAGCAGGCCCGCCACCGACGCCGCCGAGGCGGGCTCGCAGAAGATGCCCTCCTTGGCCGCCATCAGCCGGTACGCCGCGAGGATCTCCTCGTCGGAGACCGCGCGGATCGCGCCGCGCGAGGCGGTCATCGCGTCCATCGCGTCCTCCCACCGCACCGGGTTGCCGATCCGGATCGCGCTCGCCACCGTCTCGGGGTGCTCCACCGGGTGGCCCAGCACCAGCGGCGCCGCGCCCTCCGCCTGGAAGCCGAACAGCCGCGGGGAGGCGCCCATCTCCGTGAACCCCCGCCAGTAGGCGGTCACGTTGCCCGCGTTGCCCACCGGGATGCAGAGCAGGTCCGGGCCCCCGTCGAGCTCCTCCACGAGCTCGAACGCCGCCGTCTTCTGGCCTTCGATGCGGTATTCGTTGACCGAGTTGACCAGCGTGATCGGGTGGCGCTCCACGAGCTCCCGCACGAGCTCGAGGCCTCTGTCGAAGTTGCCCGACAGCGCGATCACCCGCGCGCCGTGGATCAGCGTCTGCGCGAGCTTGCCCACCGCGATCTTGCCGTCGGGCACGATCACCGCGCACGTCAGCCCCGCCCGCGCCGCGTACGCCGCCGCGCTCGCCGCGGTGTTGCCCGTCGAGGCGCAGATCACCGCCTTGGAGCCTTCGCGCACCGCGGCGGAGACCGCGCAGGTCATGCCGCGGTCCTTGAAGGAGCCCGTCGGGTTGCCCCCCTCGAGCTTCAGGTGCACCTCCGCGCCCACCCGCTCGGAGAGCACGGGTGAGTGCAGCAGCGGGGTGCCGCCCTCGCAGAGGCTCACCACGGGGTCCTCCGGCGCGAACGGCAGGTGCTCGCGATAGCGCTCTATCAGGCTCGGCCGCATCGCTCATGCACCTCCCGTGGGGACGCCGTGCGAACGCCAGCCCGGCCCCGGAGGGGCCTCTTCAAAAAAAATCGGGTCTCTGTACGCGGGCTCATCCGAACTCCTCTTCTATCACCCTGATCACGCGCGGGGGGGCGCGCACGAGGTCGAGCTCGCCGAGGCGCTCCAGCGCGTCGCGCAGGCGCGACTCCAGCAGCGGGTGGAGGACCATCGTCAGCGGCACGACCTCCTCGCCGACGCGTCGCTGCAGCACCGACTTGATCGAGGCGCCCTGCTCGCCCAGAACCTGCGCGACCGCGCCGAGCACGCCGGGGCGATCCGCGACTTCGAGGTGCAGGTAGAAGGCGCTCTCGATGTCTCCCAGCAGCGGCATCGGCAGCGGGGGAGCGGGAGGTCGTGCGCCGCCGGTCATCACGCTCACCACGTCGCCCAGCACGGCGCTCGCGGTCTGCCGGCCCCCGGCCCCGGGGCCGGACATCGTGATCTCGGTGACCGTCTCGGATTCGACGGTCACCGCGTTGAACGGTCCGGACACCGACGACAGCGGGTGCCCGGCGTAGAGGAGCACCGGGTGTACCCGCACCGAGAGCCCGCCCTCGCGCCGCTCGGCGGTGCCGATCAGCTTCAGTCCGAGACCCATCTCGCGCGCGGAGCGCAGGTCGTCGGCCTGCAGGTGCTCGATGCCCTCGTAGCGCACGTCGTCCAGGCTCACGGGGGCGCCGAACGCCAGGCGCGCGAGGATCGCCATCTTCGCCGCCGCATCTCGGCCCGAGACGTCGTCGCTCGGGTCTGCCTCGGCGTAGCCCCGGCGTTGAGCCTCGGCCAGCGCCTGCGCGTATGAGCTGCCACGGGCCATCTCGCTGAGGATGTAGTTGGTCGTGCCGTTGACGATCCCGTGGATGCGCTCGATCGGGGTCGCGGCCAGCGACTCCTCCAGCAGTCGCACCACCGGCACCGCGCCGGCCACCGCGGCCTCGAAGCGCAGTCGCACGTCGTGGGCGCGGGCGACCTCGAACAGCTCCTCGCCGCACTGGGAGAGCAGCTGCTTGTTCGCGCTCACGACGTCCCTGCCGGCGCGCATCGCCGCCAGCAGGTACTCGCGCGCCGGTTCGACCCCGCCGATCAGCTCGACCACCAGGTCCGCGCCGGCCAGCACCTCCTCGAAGGAGCCCCGTGTGCGCGTCAGCACGCCTGCGATCACCGGCCGGCGGCCGTTGAAGCGCTCTATCTCCGCCGCTCGCTCCTGGAGCAGCTCCGCGAACGCTGAGCCCACCGTGCCGTGGCCGAGCAGGCCGACCTTGAAGGGCTCAGCCGACATCGCGCGCGGTCAACTCCTCGAAGCTCTCGCGCCGCACGACCACACGCGCGTCACCGTCTTTGCAGAAGACCACCGGCGCGCGGGGGACGCCGTTGTAGTTGTTGCACATCGCGTACCCATATGCACCCGTCACCGGGGTCACGATCACGTCCCCCGGGCGGGGGTCGTCGAGCAGCGCCTCGCGCACGATCACGTCGCCGGACTCGCAGTGCTTGCCCGCCAGCACGCAGGGGGTCGCCCCGCCCAGGCGGTCCGCCACGTGCGCTTCGTACACCGCCCCGTAGAGCATCGGGCGCAGGTTGTCGGACATGCCGCCGTCCACGGCGACCCACGTGGAGACGTTGCGCTTGACGCTCTGCACCGTGTACAGCGTGACCCCCGCGTTGGCGCTCACCGCGCGGCCGGGCTCGACCAGCAGGCGCCGGTGTCCGGGCAACAGCTCGCGGGCGTCCCGCACGAGCGCCTGCACGTACTCCTCGATCGCGGGGGGGCGCTGGTCTGCGGTGTACGCGACGCCGAGGCCACCGCCAAGGTCCCACGTGGGGAACCCCTCCGGCCCCCCGAGCTCTCGCAGCTGTGCGAGCTGGGCGACCTTGCGGCGGAAGGGCTCCAGGTCGAAGAGCTGGGAGCCGATGTGCGCGTGCACTCCCTCCAAGGCGAGGCCCGCCACGGCGCGCACCCGCTCGACCGCCGCCCCCACCTCGTCCATCCCGAAGCCGAACTTCGAGTCCGCCTGGCCGGTGGAGATCTTCTCGTGGGTCTCCCCCCGCACGTTCGGGGTAGCCCGCACCAGCACAGGCTGAGGGGCTCCGCCTGCGAGCGCCCCCTCCGCCACCAGCGCCTCCAGGCGGTCCACCTCGTCGAAGTTGTCGATCACGATCAGCCCCACCCGGTGGCGCAGCGCCATACGCAGCTCCGCCTCGGACTTGGCGTTGCCGTGCAGCACCAGCCGCTCCGGAGCGAAGCCGGCGTGCAGCGCGAGGTGCAGCTCACCGCCGGAGGCCACGTCGCACCACAGGCCCTCCTGCGCGAGCGTGCGCAGCACCGCGGTGCAGGGGAACGCCTTGGAGGCGTACACCACGCACAGCTCCTCGGGGCCGGCGCGGTGGCCGGCCTCGACGAAGGCCCGCGCGCGCGCCCGCAGGTCGCCCTCCGCGACGACGTACGCAGGGGTGCCGAACTCGCGGGCGAGCTCGATCGTGTCGCAACCCCCTACCTCCAGGCGTCCGCGCTCGTTCACGCGAGTGCCCGCCGGGAACACCCGCTCAAGGCTCTGCTCGAGGCTCGTCATCGTCTCTGTGGCCATCGCGCCCTTGATTATCGCGTGCGGCCCCGGGGTTCCGCTCGATCGGAGTCGCGCGCCCGCCTCAGCGCAAGGTCGGGCGGACTCGAGACCGGCGCAGAGAGACCGGGGGCAAACCGAGACGGAGTCGGCTTCAGGCCGTCGCGGGGCGAGGCGTACCCGACCCCGACCCGGACCCACCCGGCCCCCCCGGCCGCAGCCCGGCGAGGCCGCGCCCGCGCATCATCAGCGCAAGCCACACAGCGCCGACGATCATCAGCACGACGCTCTCGAGCTGGGGCGCGGTGAGGCCGACGAAGACCTCCGTGTTGCGACGGATGAACTCGACCAGGAAACGCTCCAGACCGCTGAGCAGGCAGTACAGCGCGAACACCACCCCGGGGCGCACGCGGTCGCGCAGGCGCCACAGCAGATAGACGACGAGGCCCATCGTGACGGTCTCGTAGATCGGGGTGGGCTGCACGGTGACCCCGGGGGGAGTGGGGACGGTGCCGTGGGGGTAGCCCATCGCCCAGGGCAGGGAGGAGCGGATCCCGTAGTCGCCGTCGCCGGAGACCTGGCAGCCGATGCGCCCGATGGCGTACCCCAACGCGAGCGCGGTGGCGCACATGTCGAGCATCACCAACTGCAGCTGATCGCGCCAGCGCATCCAGCCGAGCACCCCGACGGCGCCGCCGATCGCGCCGCCGTACCACACGAGCCCGGAGCCGGAGAAGACGGAGCCCAGGAGGTCGTGTTCGACCTGAGAGTAGTTCTGGACCACGAAGTACCCGCGCGCCCCGACGAGCCCCCCGACGAGCGCGGCGAAGACGATCTCGTACGCCCAGTCGACGGGCTTCTCCAGCTCGCGCAGCCGCCGCGCCACGAGCAGCCCGCAGGCGAGGAAGGCGAGCGCGAAGACCACCCCGAAGCTCTTGATCGAGAGGCCGAGCACGTCGAAGGTCGGTTTCACGCCCGGGGACTTTAGGGAATCGCAAGCCCCGTCTGCGACAATCACTCCAGATGGCTGCCACAACCCACAGGCAGGGACGCAAGGCATTCGGCAAAGACACGGGCCTGCAGGCCCGGATGCTGTTGACGCTGTTCCTGCTCGGCCTCGTCTACGCCGTGCTGGTCGGAGTGCTGATCGCGGTGGGGGCCGGCGGCGTGACGATCCTCGTGGTGGCGCTGGCGCTGCTGGGCCTGCAGCTGTTCACCTCAGACAAGATCGCGATGGGGATGATGGGCGTCAAGGAGGTCTCACCCCAGGACGAGCCGGAGCTGCACGGGCTCATCGAGCGGCTGTGCGTGCAGGCAGACCTCCCCAAGCCGAGGGTGTGCGTGATGGAGAACGCAATGCCGAACGCCTTCGCGATGGGGCGCTCGCAGAAGAAGGCGACGGTGTGCGCCACGCGGGGCATCCTGCAGTCTGCTCTCCCCCGCGGAGCTCGAAGGGGTGATGGCGCACGAGCTGACGCACGTGATCAACCGCGACGTGATGGTGATGACGCTCGCAAGCTTCTTCGCGACCGTGGCCTCGATCATCGTGCAGTTCGGCTTCTTCTTCGGCGGCGGCTTCGGCGGGGGGTACGGACGCGGCAACAACGAAGGCGAGGAGGACGTCGTCATCGTGATCATGGTGGCGGCGGCGGTGTACGCGATCTCCTTCCTGCTGCTGCGCGCGCTCTCCCGCTACCGCGAGTTCGCCGCGGACCGCGGCTCGGCCGTGCTCACGGGGCGTCCCTCGGCGCTGGCCTCGGCGCTGTTGAAGATCAGCGGCACGATGGAACGCATCCCCAGACAGGACCTGCGCACGGCTGAAGGGATGAGCGCCTTCTTCATCGTGCCCGCCCGCGCAAAGAAGTCGCTGATGAACATCTTCGCCGACCACCCGCCGCTGGAGCAGCGCCTGGCGGCGCTGGAGCGGTTGGAGTCGCAGTTGCAGGGCACCGCGTAGCCGTGGGCCTGCTCGACGCTCTGACGGGCCGCCACCAGGTCAAGGGCCCCGCGCCGGACCACCTGTTCGCGATCACCACCGCCTACATCACCCTCCAGTCCGAGCACCAGATCGACCCCGCCGGCGCAGCGGCGATCGTCTTCCAGAAACTGGAGAACAGCGAGTTCGAGGCAACGATGCGCGAAATGGAAGAGGTCGTCAGGGCGACCGGCGGCGAGAGCGGCACGCAGGTGCAGAGCAAAGACGACGAGTACGGCTACCGCTGGATGGTGCTGCGCAACCCCCCGGACACCCCCAGCGTCGAAGACCTCGCGGTGGGCGTCAACGCGGTGTCGAGCTCGATCGAGATGGGCGGCCACGGCGAGCGGTTGCTGTGCGCGGTGTTCGCGTTCCGCGACGAACAGAAGCGCAAGATCTACTTCATCTACAACTACAAGCGCGGCTTCTGGTACCCGTTCGTCCCCGCGGGCGGGTCACAGGAACGCTCCACCGAGCGCGAGCTGCAGCTCAAGGCGCAGATGGGCGGCGAACTGCCAATGGAGCCGGAACTGGAGCGGTGGTTTCCCCTGTGGGGGATACCGATCTGAGCTGGGTCTTCAGTCCGGGATCAGCCCTGCGCCCGTGAACTCGCTCTGGGCCTCGGCGAGCGAGATGTCGGACGGCGGGAGGATCAGGTCGGAGCCGGCGAGGTCGTCCTCGGCCAGTGGCGTGCCGTGGGCGCGCACGAAGGCGAGCAGCTCGTCGTAGGTGCTGCGAAAGCGCTGCTCGTCGCCGGCCTCGACCGCGGTGACGACCGCGTTGTCGAGCTCGTTCAGGCGCACGTCGGCGGTGGGATCGAGACGGTACTGGTCCTCGCCGGAGACGCGCACGATCATGCCTGGCCACCCTCACCCGGGGCCTGCTGAGCGCCCTCGCCGGCGGACGACCCGCCCGCCCCGCCCGGCGCTGGGATCTGGCCCGCGGCGGCGGGGGCGCCGGAGCCCACTTCCGCCTTCAGCTTGGCGAGGTCGTCGTCCACGGCGGAGGAGGAGGAGAGCTGCTTGAGCTGGCGGTCGATGTCGTCTTCTCCGGAGCCCAGCTCGGTGATGTCGTCGAAGGTCCCCGCAGCTTCCAGCTCGGTGACAGCGTTGGCGCGGGCCTTCATGTTTTCGGTCTTGTCCACCGCGCGCTGCATCGCGAGGCCCACGTCGGCCATCTGCTCGCCCACGCCTGTCGCGGCTTCGGAGATGCGCACCTGGGCGTCGGCGGCGGAGTACTGCGCCTTGATGACCTCCTTCTTGGTGCGGAACGCTTCGATCTTGGCGCGCAGCTTCTGCTCGGAGTCGACCAGTTTCTGCTGCTGGTCCTCCAGTTCGGCGACCTGGGTGTCGAGCGACTGCAGCTCGGTCTGCACAACGTTCTTGCGCTCCAGCGCCTGGCGCGCGAGATCCTCCTGGCCGCCGGAGAGCGCCTGGCGAGCCTGCGTGTCGAGCTTGACGACCTGCTGCTGGAGGGTGGTCTCCTGCATCTGCAGGCGCTTCTTCGCGGTGACGACGTCGGCGATGCCCTTCTTGACGTTCTGCAGCTGTTCGACCTGCTTCTGGTAGCTGTAGTCGAGGGTCTCCGCGGGGTCTTCGGCTTTGTCCAGGAGCTTTGAGACCTTCGCCTTCACCACAGTTGACATGCGCCCGGTCAAGCCGGCCATTGCGTTCCTCCTGATCGTCTGCTCGTGGACGTGCGGGGCAGGCTCAAGCGTAGCCTACGCGCGGCGGTCGGGCGCAGCCGGACCGCTCGTTCGATCCCCGGCCTCGTCGGGGGGGCCGCTTCAGCGCCGGGCGTCGTCGGGGCGGACCGTCTACAGGACCCGCCTACAACCCGAGCGGGTGGCGCTTGGCGAAACCGGGGTTCCCGGGGCGCAGCGGGCGCCAGCGGGGGCCCTCCTCGTTGGTGGGGTCGTCGACCGGGCTGGTGTCCAGGCGCAGGCCGGCGACGGTCATGTAGGCGTGTTCGGGGTTGGTGAAGACGGTGACCCACTGCCCGACGCCGTGTTCGCCCCAGCCCATGAATTCCGAGGAGTCCATCGGAGTGGAGAGCAGGGACGCCCCGTGCAGCGCAAAGGAGACGGTGCCCGAGCAGTCGTACCCGGGGGAGACGAAGGAGGCGTGGCCGCCGCCGTAGATGTAGGGCAGGCCGATCAGCTGGTCGCCCGCCCAGACGATTTCCTGCACCGCCGCGGGCGCGGACATGGGCGCCGCGGCGAGCCCGTTCACGTAGCGCGCGGTGACGCCGGGGACGAGCAGCTCGGGCTTGGCGGGCCCCGTGAGCTCCACGGAGCTGCCGCCGGTGGCGCCGTTGGTCTGACCGGCCGGCGGCGGGGGCGTGTAGGGGACGACTTCGCCGGTGGGGGTCTTCTCGTAGACCGGGCCCTTGTAGACGAGACTCGCGGAGTGCGCGGTGACCGGGGCGGTGTAGACGTGCGGCTTCGTCGGTGCCCCGCCCGTCGTGGTGGGGGCACCCCCGGCGATCGCAGCGCTCGTCGGCGCGGGCGCCGAGGAGGAGGCAGAGGTGCCCCCGGAGACTTTGGCCGTGCCGTGGGCCAGGGCCGCCGTGGGGACCACGGCGATCAGGACTGCCAAGCTGCATAGCGTTGAGCCGAGGGCTCGTACCCGCAAAGCAACATCCTCTTTCGTTGGCCTGCGGGGTTAGCTGACGGGCTAGCGCTAAAAGAGCCTGCGCTTCTCACGGCTTCACCGTGGGATTCGCCCCAACAACTTGGGTCCCCCGCTCCAGGGCATCTGGCCATGGATTCGGCGTTCGCGGCGGAACCCTAGCAAAGCGCAAGGACGGTTGCAGGCGCTGCAGCGTATTTCCCGCATTTTGCGAGGAAATGCGGCCGATCACCGGGTCGATCGCGCTCGGCGGCCTCGCGCGTCGACCGGCAGTGCTCGCCAGCCCCACACGCGCCGCTCGCCGGCGCCGCTCGCCAGCCCCATGGCCGCCTTGCCGGCCCCATATGCGCCATTCGCCAGCCCTATGTATGCCGACCCTCGTGCGCCGATTGGCAGCGCTCGACCGGGGCCGAGGAGCCTTCGCCGGCGACCGCACCCCTAGATAGTGTCCCCGACATGCCCTCCCCCCCACTCCGGCTGGCCGCCGTACTGCTGCTCGGCGCAGCGCTCGCGGGGTGCGGCAAGTCGCTGCCCGCCGAAGGCCAGGGCCGCGGGGCGGCGGTCACGACGGTGGCCGAAAGCGGCCAGCTCGCGGCCAGCGGGCTGGCCACCAGGAACACGACGCGGCTCGGTGGCGCGAACCCCGTTGCGGACGCGGCAGGAGTGGCGCTCGCGACAAACCCGGGGCTTACCCCGGCGACGCGCCCCCAGGCGGTAGTGCTCGTGAACGATCGCAACTGGCCGGCCGCGCTGGCGGCGGCGGCGCTGGCGAGCGCTCCCCTGCGCGCCCCGCTCCTCTACAGCGAAGGCAACTCTCTGCCGGCCCTCTCCGCGCAGGCGCTGGCGGCCCTGAAGCCCACGGGTGCCGTGCAGCTCGGGGGTGCCCAGGTGATCGAGGTCGGAACCTCCGCGGCCCTCCCGGGCTACAGGACTCGCACGCTGACTGGATCAACACCGGACGTGCTGGCGGCGCGGGTCGAGCAGTTGGTGGCGACTACTCACGGGGGGCCTCCGCATCGGGTGATCGTGGTCGGCGCGGCGGGGCCACCGGCGCTGGCGATGCCCGCCGCGGGCCTCGCGGCGGAGTCCGGCGCCCCGATCCTGCCGGTCGGCGCCGTGGGCGTACCGCCCGCGACCGGGAGGGTGCTCGCGCGCCTGCACCGCCCCGTCATCTACGTGGTGGGGCCTCCGGCGGCAGTGAGCCACGCAGTGGTCACGAAGCTGAAGCGCTACGGCCCGGTGCGGCGGATCCACCCCGGGCCGGGCACGGTCGGCTCCGGCGGGCCGGGCTCCGGCGGCGAAGACCCAGCCAACAACGCGATCGCCGCGGCCCGCTTCTCCGACGGGAGCTTCGGTTGGGGCATCGACCAGCCCGGCCACGGCCTGGCGTTCGCCAGCGCCTCCCGCCCGCTCGACGCGCCCGCCGCGGCGCCGCTGTCGGCAAGCGGGGACTACGCGCCGCTGCTGCTACTGGAACGCCCCGACCAGGTCCCTCCCACGCTGAGGGAATACCTGAGCGACATCCAGCCCGCCTACGACGCCGCCCCGGGATCGGAATACCCTGCCGTGCGCGGAGCCTACAATCACGGCTGGCTGATCGGCGACGGGGTTGCGATCGCGGCCGCGGTGCAGGCCGAACTGGACACGATGCTCGAGATCGCTCCCCAAGGCTCCTCAGGCTCCGCCGCAACGGCCGCCGCGCCTGCAACCCCCGCTTCGACCGCCGCCGAACCTTCGACCCCGGCTTCGACCGCCCCAGATTCGACCCCCGAATCCTCGACCCCAACGTCGACCTCCGAACCCACAAACGTCGCACCCTGACCTGCACGCGATCGGCTCTATATAGGGGCTATATAGGGCTATATAGGCACTGAAAAGTTGATCTCCACCCCACACACCACACAATGAGCCAAGCCGAGGACCCGAACCGCCTGCAACGAACGCGCGAACGCGAGGTGAGCGTCGAGGACGTGCGCCAGCTGATGGGCGCCTCCACCCCGCACTTCGCGCTGCAGCTGCGCGAACGGATCGCACGGCTGATCGCGGACCTCCCGCCGGGCCACCCCGCGCGGGTGGAAGGCGAGCGCGAGATCGCGCGCCTGGAGCGCCTGGGGCTGGTCGGCGAGACGCGCGGGGAGGCCGGCGAAAAAGACTGGAGGATGCACCTTCTGCCCTCCGTGGCGCCGGAGCGCTTGATTGACTAGAGAGCAGTGCTCCCGTCCCGCCGCAGCTCACCCGAAACGCCTGAGCGCTGCCCGCTGAACCTCTGCGACGGCAGCGGCTTCGAGATCGACGAGCAGACCAACACCGCACGGGACTGCGCGTGCCGCGCGCAGCGCGTGGCGAGCGCCCGGGCACGCCGGCTGCGCGACCGTGTGCCGCGCCGCTACATGGACCTCTCCTGGGACCGCCACCCGCTGACCCAGCTGGCGCGGGACCCGCTGAACGCGGACTCCGTGAGCAAAGTCAAGCGCTACTGCGCCGACATCAGCGCCAACCTCGGGGAGGGTCGGGGACTGTGGCTGATGGGGCACACGGGCACGGGCAAGACCACCCTCGGCTACACGATCGCCGCGACCGCTACCCAGGCCCAGCACTCCGTGCTCAGCTTCAACGCCGTCGCGCTCCTGAACCGCATCAGGGCGACGTTCGACCCCGACAGCCGCGAGAAGCGCGACGACGTGATCAGGGCGCTCGCGGCGGTGGAGCTGCTGCACGTCGAGGATCTGCGCGTGGCGCAGCCGACGGAGTGGGTGCTGGAGCAGCTCTACTTGATCGTCAACATGCGCTACGAGGAACGTCGCTCGATCGTGTTCACCTCCGACATCGGCTCGGACGAGGACGGGCCGCTGGTGCCAAACCCCCCGGAACTCGCAGAGCACGTCGGCGCGCGCACGTACTCGCGGCTGCTCGGGATGTGCGGCGACCCGGTGTTGATCATGGGCACCGACAGACGGATCGACTCCGACGTGCCCGGCGCCCGCGGCATCCCCGAGGAGCAGCCCTGGGCTCCCGCCGAGCCCGCGCGGGACGCCCCGCTCTCCCCCGCGCTCACCCTTCCCTGAGCACCCGCGCGTGGCGCGCGTCGAGGAAGCGGGCGCGGAGCAGTTTGAAGAGCAGCGCGAACAGGGCGAAGTCGATCGCGAGCAGGCCCACGAGCAGCAGACGCGGCACCGAGGTGACCGCGGAGAGTCCGAACACGACCGCCGTGGTGAAGAGGAGCACGGGGATCAGCGCGAGCATCACCGTGTGAGAGCGGTAGCCGGAGCGGTGCTCACGCAGGGTCACCTCGATCGTGCCCAGCGCCACCGCGCCGATGCCCGCGAGCACCGCGGGGCCGCCGTCGGAGAAGCCGTGACGCGACTTGGCGAACCCGATCGCGGCGCCGACCGCGCCGACGAGGATCAGCAGCTCCGACAGCGGCAGCGGGTGCCAGGGCGCGGGGGGCCGCTCCCCGTAGGTGGGCGCGGTGGGCGACGTCCGCGGGGCGCCGCGAGCCTTTGCACGCGAGGCGGGCGGGGTTGAGGCGGGCGGAGTCGAGGCGCGCGGAGTCGAGGCGCGCGGCTTCCCGACGCCGGCAGGGCGACGCTTGCGGGAGCGGGCGCGGGCCATGAGAAAGTCGATCCTAACGGCTATCTATGCTGAGGCAGATGCCCCGCGACGACACCCTCGCGCCACCGACCCCCCGCCCAACCGAAGCCGGGAGACACGCGCCTTCGACCGAAGCGGGGAGACACTCGCCTCCGACCGAAGCCGGGAGACACGCGCCTCCGGCGCGAATCCCCGTTTCGACCAGCATCCCCCGTTCGGCCAGCATCCCCGGCAGCGCGCTGGCGGGCCCGTTCGGAGTCGGGGAGTACGCGGCGGCGCTGCGCGCGCGGCTGCGGGCGTTCGCCCGGGTGCAGCTCGTGGGCGAGCTCGCGGACCTGCGCCCGTCGCGGGCGCGGGTGTACTTCGAGCTGCGCGACGCCCACGGCGCGATTCCGTGCGCCGCGTGGCGGGAGGACTGGGAGGCGATGGTGGGCCGCGCGGGGACCGTGCGGGAGGGGATGCAGGTCGTGGTGGCCGGCGGCTGCGACTACTACCCGGGCAGCGCGAGCGCCTCACCGAGCTTCTCCTTCACGGTGAGCGACCTGCGCGTCGCGGGCGAGGGGGACCTGCTCGCGCGGATCGACCGCCTGCGCAAGGTACTCGCCGCCGAGGGCCTGCTGGAGCGCCAGCGGCGCCTGCCGCGGCCCCTGCTGCCGCGCACGATCGGGGTGGTGACGGGCGAGGGAGGCAAGGCGCGCGACGACATCCTCGCCGGCCTGCACCGCCGCGGCTGGGCGGGCCGGGTGGTGTGGGGCTTCGCCCCCGTGCAGGACCGCCACGCCGCCCCGGCGATCGTCCGCGCCCTGCAAGACCTCGCCGCGGTGGGTGGAGTGGACGTGGCGATCGTGGCCCGCGGCGGCGGCTCGCTGGCGGACCTGTGGTGCTTCTGCGACGAGACGCTGTGCCGCACGGTGGCGCTGCTGGGGGTGCCGGTGATCGCGTCGGTGGGCCACCACACCGACCGCACGCTGCTGGACGACGTGGCCGCCGTGAGCTGCTCGACCCCGACCCACGCCGCGGAGGAGGCGGTGGGAGTGGACTGCGTCCAGGCCCGTGCGCGGCTGGGGGGCGCGGCGGCGCGGCTGCAGGACCACGGCCGCCGTGCGGTGCTCGGCCGGGCGCGCACGCTGGCGGCGCTCTCGCGCGCCCCGGCGGAGCAGGTGGCGCGCCAGCGCCGGCGCCTGCACCAGCAGCTGCGCGAGATCCGCGCCGCCGGGCGCCGGCGGGTGGCGGGCGAGCGGACGCTCACGCACCGCCGCGCCGCGGTGTTGGCGCGCCAGAGCGACGCCGCCGTCGGCCACTGCCGTCGCCGCGGCCCCCGCGAGCTCGAGCGCCTCGCGCTGGCGCTCGCCGCCCACGACCCCCAGCGGACCCTGGAGCGGGGCTACGCCCTTGTGCAGAGCCCCGCGGGCGAGCCACTCCCCACTGCGCAGCGGGCACGCGCCCAGGCCAAGGTGCGCCTGCGCTTCGCGGACGGGACGCTCGGCGCGCGGATCGAAGCGGACACGAGCGAGCAACCGTGAGCGAGGAGCCTCCCACGTCCACCCACCCGCAGTCAACGAGCGGGGAGCCCGCGCAGGCGCCCGCCTACGAGACGAGCGTCGCGCGCGTGGAGGAGATCGTCCACCGCCTCGACACGGGCGAAGCCTCCCTCGGCGAGACGCTCGAGCTGGTGCGCGAGGGCAAGGGGCTGATCGAGCAGTGCGCCGGGGAACTGGAGGCAGTCGGAGGCGCCCTGGAGGAGCTGCGCCTGGAGGATCTCGTGGCGCGGCTGGAGAGCGAGGGCACCCCCAAGTGAGCACCTGGGAGCTACTCGCAGACCTCGAGGTCGAGGTCGAGGGCTACGGGCTCGAGCTCCTGAGCGCGCGGGTGTCGAGCGAGTTCGAGCGCGCCTGCACCGTGATCCGGCTGCGGGGCGGTGGCGAGGAGGGGTTGGGGGAGGACGTCACCTACGACGCGGTGGACCACACGATCCTGCTCGCCGACTTCCACGCCGCGGGGCCGACGCTGCCGCTGGCGGGCCGGTTCACGGTGGCCTCCTTCGCGGAGCGCCTGCGGGAGCTCGAGCTCTTCCCCCAGCCCCCCCAGCGGGAGGTCTCGCGGCGCTACCGACTGTGGGCGTACGAGTCCGCGGCGCTCGACCTCGCGCTGCGCCAGGCGGGGACGACGCTGCACGCCGTGCTCGGCCACAGGCCCGCGCCGGTGCGCTTCGTGGTCTCCCTGCGCCTGGGCGAGCCGCCCACGCTGGAGCCGCTGCGACGGCGCCTGGACCTGTACCCGGGGCTGCGTTTCAAGCTCGACCCGACGAGCTCGTGGGACGAGCGGCTCATCGCGCAGCTCGCGGCGACGGGGGCGGTGGAGTCGGTGGACTTCAAGGCGTACTACTCCGGCTCCATCGTGGACCAGCCGGCCGACCCAGAGCTCTACCGGCGGGTGGTGGAGGCGCTGCCCGAGGCGTGGATCGAGGACCCCGCGCTCACCCCCGAGACCGACGCGGTGCTGGCGGCCCACCGGGAGCGCTTCTCGTGGGACGCCCCGATCCACTCGGTGGCGGACATCGAAGCGCTGCCGTACCCGCCGCGGATGGTCAACGTCAAGCCCTCGCGCCTGGGGGGCCTGCGCAACCTCGCGGACGCCTTCGACTACTGCGCCGCGCGGGGCATCGGCAACTACGGGGGCGGCCAGTTCGAGCTGGGGGTCGGTCGCGGGCAGATCCAGTACCTCGCCTCGCTGTTCCACGCCGACGCCCCCAACGACGTGGCACCCAGCGGCTTCAACCTGCCCGAGCCGCAGGCCGGCCTGCCGCGCAGCCCGCTCCCCCCGGCGCCCTCCGCGACGGGGTTCCGCTGGGACTCCGTGGGCGCCTGAGAGCGTTCTCCCGCAGGGTCTACCCCCGCAACTTCCGTACCGCGGCTCGGTTGCGAACCTCAAAGCCGGTAACGTCCGGCGTCCGTCCAGCCCCTTCGCATGGAAAGCACTCCTGCCAACAAGCGATCGACGTTCACGGTGGTAGCGGCGGCACTTGCGCTGTTACTCGTGGCCCCCGCAGGAGCGGTGGCCGCCCAGATCTCCGGGGGCACGTCCCCACCGGGGACCTCCTCGACCGGGACGGGCGCGCAGAGCGGGGGGCAGTCGCCGGGGACCTCGACGGGGCGGTCGGGCGCGCAGAGCGGAGGCAAGGGGCCGGGGACCGCAACCGGGCAGTCGAAGAAGCCGGCGCCCACGAAGACGAAGGCCCCGCCGCAGCCAGCGGTGAAGATCACCGCCGCACAGTGCGTGCCCGCGAGCAGCTGCAGCACGAAGGCCCACGAAGTCTCCACCCACGGCACGCTGCTGCTGCAGGGGCGGGGGCTGAAGAGCGGCCAAGCGGTGGCGTTCCCGCACTCGTGGGGGGCACAGCTCGCGCGCAACTCGCCGAGCGGACGGCTGCGCGCCGAGGGGACGGGCCTGGTGGTGACGGTGCCGGGCAACGCGCACTCCGGGGAGATCGCGGTGGTGCTGAGCGGGGGACGCCGCTCGAACCTGTACGGCCCCATCAAAGTGGTGGTCCACGCGCTGCACCCGCCGCGCCCACCGGCTCCGCCGCCGCCGCCCGCGCCGGCCCCAACCGGAGTGGCGAGCAGCGCGGCCGGCACGGCGTTCGCGGGCCAGGGGCAGTGGATCTGGTACCTGAGCGCCTCCGACGGGGGCTCCGTCGCGGCGATCGCGGCACAGGCGCACGCGGCGGGGGTCACCACTCTGTTCGTCAAGAGCTCCGACGGCTCGACCAACTACTGGAGCCAGTTCAGCAAACGGCTCGTGGAAGAAGGGCACGCGCAGGGCCTGCACGTGTGCGCGTGGCAGTACGTGTACGGGACCAACCCCGTGGGCGAGGCCGAACTGGGCGCGCGGGCGGCGGCCGAAGGAGCGGACTGCCTGGTGATCGACGCGGAGTCCCAGTACGAAGGGCTGTACGGGGCGGCGCAGACGTACCTTGCGACGCTGCGCGCGAAGGTGGGCCCCGCGTACCCGGTCGGGCTGGCGTCGTTCCCGTACGTCAACTACCACCCCTCGTTCCCCTACTCGGTCTTCCTCGGGCCGAACGGGGCGCAGTTCAACGCACCGCAGATGTACTGGCACGACATCGGCACGTCAGTGGCGAGCGTGTACGTGAACACCTACGAACAGAACCTCGTCTACGGCCGGCCGGTCTTGCCGCTGGGACAGACCTACGGGGGGGTGAGCTCCGCGGAAATCGTGGCCTTCCGCTCGCTGGCGAGCGCGTACGGGGCTGCGGGCGAGTCCTTCTGGGACTGGCAGGAAACCTCGGCCTCGGGGTGGGCCTCGCTGGCAGCGCCGCTGAACCCCAGCCTGCACGTGCCCCAGCCGGAGCTGACCGCGCCGCTGCTGCGCGAAGGCGCGAAGTCCGACCAGGTGCTGTGGCTGCAGGAGCACCTCGCAAGCGCCTACCCGAGCCAGCCGACGACGGGGATCTTCGAAGCGCAGACGACGGAAGACCTGCAACAGCTCCAGACCGCTCACGGCCTCCCCGCGACGGGGCAGACGGACGCCGGTACTTGGGGCGCCGTATTGGCGCTCCCGCCGGTCACGGTGAACTGGACCGGCGGGGGCCCGCAGACCTAAACGCGCTGGATGAGGGTCCCCGTCCCAAGACCCCCACCGCAGCACATGGTGACGAAGCCGAGCTCCTTGTCGGAGCGCTCGAGCTCGTGCAGCAGCGTTGTGATCAGCCGCGCGCCGGTGGAGCCGAGCGGGTGCCCGAGCGCCATCGCGCCGCCGTTGACGTTGACGCGGTCCATGTCGGGTGAGTGCTCGCGCCGCCACGCGGCCACGACGGGTGCGAACGCCTCGTTGATCTCGAACAGGTCGATGTCGTCGATCGACAGCCCGTTGCGCTCGAGGATCTTCGCCGTGGCGGGGATCGGGCCCTCGAGCATTTTCACGGGGTCGCAGCCGACGGTCGTCTGGTCGACGATCCGCGCGCGGGCGCGCAGACCTAGCGACGCGGCCTTCTCCGCGGACATCAGCAGCACCGCGGCGGCGCCGTCGGAGATCTGCGAGGAGTTGCCGGCGGTGATCTTGCCGTCGGGCTTGAACGCGGGCTTCAGGTTGGCGAGCGCCTCAAGCGTTGTGTCGGGGCGGATGCCCTGGTCGGTGACGTACGTGTCGCCGTTGACGGAGAAGGGCACGATCTCGCGCTCGAAGCGGCCCTCCTCGGTCGCCTGGTGGGCGAGCCGGTGCGAGCGAACCGCGAGCTCGTCGAGCTCGGAGCGGGAGATCTCCCACTGGTCGGCGATCATCTCCGCTCCGAGGCCCTGGCCGACGATGTTGTGCTTGGCCATCAGCTCGGGCGTGAACGCGAAGCCGAACTCCTGCTGGGTCTGCATCCCCGCGGCGAACGGGAGGTGGCCCATGTGCTCGACGCCGCCGCCGATCATCGTGTCGTGCACGCCGGCGGCGATCAGCGCGGCGGAGAAGTTCACGGCCTGCTGGGCGGAGCCGCACTGGCGGTCCACCGTGGTGGCGGGCGTCTCCATCGGCAGGCCCTCCTGCAGCCACGCGTTGCGGGCGATGTTGAAGGCCTGCTCGCCGAACTGCTGCACGCAGCCCGCGACGACGTCTTCGACCTCAGCGGCGGGGATGCCGGCGCGGGCGATGACCTCGGAGTAGCACTTGCCGAGCAGCGCGTTGGGGTGGGTGTCGCGGTAGTAGCCCTTCTCCTTGTGGCCGCGCCCGATGGGCGTGCGCACGGCCTCGACGATGACGACCTCGCGGCCCTCTGGTTTCCTCATGTTGAAGTCCTCCGTAGTAGCGGGTTTCCGGCACGTGCCGCGCAGCGCCTCCAACACATACTCTACCGCGTGACACCCCTAGATTGACTGGTCAGTCAACCAACTTTCGGACCCCCCTGACCCGGGGCGGTCCGTCCCCTACAGAAGGAGCAGAGCCACCGTGGAGAAGCACGCGAGGGAGCGCCTGGCAACCGTCGACTCGGAAGCGGTCGCGTGCAGCTTCGCGGCGAAGGAGGCGCACGCATGAACGAGCACCTGGCAATCGTCGGCTCGGGAGCGATCGCGTGCGGCCTCGCAGCGACGGCGGCGCACCACGGCCCGGTGCGGCTACTGGCCCGCTCGGTGAGCTCCGCGGAGCGGGCCCAGACCTCTGTGGACCAGACCCTGGCGCGCCTGGCCGTGGAGATCGACCCCGAGCACGTGCAGGTCGTGACCGAGCCGCAGGCGCTGAGCGGGGCGACGTTCGTGGTGGAGGCGGTGGTGGAGGACTACGCGGTCAAGGAGCGGGTGCACGCCGAACTGCTCGGGGTACTGGGCGCAGACGCGGTGCTGGCCAGCACCACCTCCTCGCTGTCGATCGAGCAGCTTGCGCAGGCCTCCGGCGTCCCGGAGCGCTTCGTCGGGCTGCACGTGTTCAACCCGGTGGCGCGCATGAAGCTGGTGGAGCTGGCGTTCCCCACCGCGGCCACCAAGGAGACACGGGAGCGGGCGGAGGCGCTGTGCGAGACGTTCGAGAAGACCCCCGTGGTCGTCCCCGACGTGCCCGGGTTCGTGGTCAACCGCCTGCTGTTCCCCTACCTCTTCAGCGCGGTGCGCCTGGTGGAAGAGACGGGGATGGAGCCGGCGGACGTCGACACGTGCATGCGGCTGGGGGCGGCCCACCCGATGGGACCGCTCGCGCTGCTCGATCTGGTGGGCCTCGACGTGGCGAAGGCGATCGGGGAGACGCTCGGGGAGCAGGTGCCGGCGCGGGTCGAGCAGCTGGTCGGCGAGGGCGCGCTGGGGCGCAAGAGCGGGCGGGGCTTCTACGACTACTGAGAGGACCTCGCCGCCCACCTCGCCGGCACCCCCACCCGTCGGGCCCCTCCTGCAAGGCAAGAGCCCACTTTGCGTAAGAATTTTCTTTGAGTGCCCCCTACTTTTAGGTTTGCTTCATCCAGGGTATGGATACTTACAAGCGCGACACAGTTCGCAACGCACACCCGCCTCCTCCCAGTGCACACGCTCCGGCCCGCTCCCCCCGCGGGCCGGACGTGTGCCTGGGGGGTCTTTTTTGGCCGGTCGGCCCCGAGAGCCGCCCCGCGTTCACCAGGGGGCCTCGCCTACGAACCGTCAGCCTCGCGGTGCTCGACCTCCCGCGCCGGCGGGGAGCGGCGCTCGCGGATGCGCACGGCCTCGATGCGGTTCTCGCGCACGGACTCCACGCGGATCGAGAAGGGGCCGGCGGTGACAGTGTCCCCGCGGCGGGGCAGGCGCCCGAGCTCGGCGAAGACGAGGCCGCCGACGGAGTTGTAGGCGTCGGAGTCCACCGGCAGGGGCACGCCGTAGTCGGCGAGGTCGGTGACGGCGACGTGGCCGCGCACGAACAGGTCCCCGTCGGGCAGCCGGCGCACCTCGCCGGCTGCGGGGTCGGTCTCGTCGGTGATCTCCCCGACGACCTCCTCGATGATGTCCTCGACGGTCACGATCCCGGCGACGCGGCCGTACTCGTCGACGACCACCGCGAGGGAGGTGCGTTGGCGCTGCAGGTCGGCGAGGAGGTCGTCGAGCGGCTTGGTCTCGGGCACGATCGGCGCGTCGTGCACGACCTCCTGGAGTGAGGCGTCGGGCCCGTCGTCCATCAGCCGGCGGGCGAGGTCGCTGGCGTGCACGAGCCCGCGCACGCGGTCGCGGTCCTCGCCCTCGGTGACCACCAGCCGGGTGTGCCCGGAGGAGATGCAGAGCCGCAGCGCGGTCTCGACGTCCCGGGACACGTCGACTGTGACGAGGGCGGGGCTCGGGGTCATCACCTGGCGGGCCTCCTGCTCGTGGAGGTGAAAGACGCCGGTGAGCATCCCGGCCTCCCCGGGGTCGAGGTGCCCGCCGGCGTGCGACTCGGCGATCAGGCGCTTGAGCTCGTCGGGGGAGCCGCCCCCGGGTTCGCGGCCCATGTCGACCCCGAAGACCCGGAGCAGGCGCGCGGAGATCGCGGTGACCGCGCGGATGACGGGGCGGAAGAGGACGGAGAAGCCCTGTAGCGGCCGCGCGACGCGCCGGGCGACGGACTCGGCGCGGTCGATCGCGTAGAACTTGGGGACCATCTCCCCGAAGATCAGCTGCACGAAGATCACGACGGCGTAGGCGAGCACCACGGCGAGCACCACGGCGACGTCGTGGGAGAGCCCGCCGCCGAAGGCGTCCTCCAACGCGTGGGCGAGCGTGGGGGTGGCGAGCGCGCCGATCGCGATCGAGGTCATCGTGACGCCGATCTGCACCGCGGAGATGTACTCGTTGATGCGCTCGTGCTGGCGCAGCGCGAGCGCCGCGCCGCGCAGGCCCTCCTCGCGCATCACTTCCAGGCGCGCGTGGCGCGAGCGCACGAGGGCGTACTCGGCGATCACGAAGAACGCGTTGACGGCGACCAGCAGGGCCGCGAGGATCAGCTTCGCGGGCACTTAGTCTCTTCAGCCAAGCCCGTCGATCTCCCGGGCGAGCGCGAAGTCGGCCTCGGTGAGTCCGCCCTGGGAGTGGGTGGAGAGCTCCAGGCGCACCCGGTTCCAGCCGTGCAGAAGGATGTCGGGGTGGTGGTTGGCTGCCTCGGCGAGGGCGGCGACGCGGTTGACGAAGGCGAGCGCCGCGGCGAAGTCGGCGAGCGTCCACTCGCGCACGATCGCCGACCCCTCGCGGGTCCACCCGCTGCCCGCGAGGCGTTGGGCGATCTCGTTCTCCGCAAGCAGCGCCACTGCGTCAGACGATACCGGCAGCGGTCGACTGAGCGGCGGCGAGCGACCCCACGACCGCCACCACGGACAGCACGAGGCAGGCGGCGAGCCCGAACGCGAGCGAGCGGCGGCCTTCGGTGAGGCGGAAGGAGAGGCCGGCCAGCGCGCCGCCGATCAACCCGCCGAGGTGGGCGCCGACGGAGATGTTGGGCACGGTGAAGCTGAACAGCAGGTTGAAGACGATCAGGAACCCGATGCCGGAGCGCATCACCGAGTGCCCCCGCGCGCGCAGCTCCACCGCGGCGGCGCCCATCAGGCCGAAGACCGCCCCGGAGGCCCCGAGGCTGGGGGCGCCGGTGGCCACCAGCGCCCCGCAGGAGCCGCAGAGCAGCGCGGTGAAGTAGACCGCGGCGAACCGCACCGAGCCGATCGCGGGCTCGAGCATCATGCCGAGCAGGTACAGCAGGTACATGTTGAAGCCGATGTGCAGCAGGTCGACGTGCAGGAACGCGCTGCTCACCAGGCGGTAGTACTGGTGGGCTTCGGAGATCCCGGCGCGGTAGAGCACGCCTTCGTTGACGACGGTGCCGTAGATGCCCGAGCCGTTGATGGTGAACTGGCCTTTCTCAGTCAGGAACGCAGCCACGTTGAGGCCGATCAGCGCGTACGTCACGCGCGGCACGGTGGCCCCGTCTCGCATCCGCACGACCCGGGTGCGCTGGGAGGCGCACTCTGGGCAGCGCATCCCCACCTGCGTGGGCGTCATGCAGTCCGGACAGATCGGCCGCCCGCAGGAGGAGCAGGAGACCGCGGTCTCGCGGGAGGGGTGGCGGTAGCACGTGGCCATCGGCGCAGGAGAGCCTACCTCGCCCGCCACCGCCCTTTCTAAAATACGCTCCGAGAATCAGATGAAGCCGAGGATCACCGGCGTGCGCGTCGGTTTGAGGCTGCCCCCGAGCGGCTCGTCGGTGACGAGCACTTTGCTCACCCCCTGCAGGTCGCCGGGCACGCCGACCGCGCCGGAGCCGGTCTTGGTGACGGAGAACAGCGCGTCGGTGGGTTCGGGCGCCGCGGTGCCGTGCTCGAGCCATACCTCGTAGATGCGTCCGGGCGGCGGGGCGGGCATCCCCACCACGACCAGCTCCAGGTGCGAGCCCACTTTGCGCAGCTCCGCGGTGGCGTGGTAGCCAGGGGCGACCACGGCCGCCGGGATCACCTCGGTCTTCTCGCTCGTCGCGCCTTTGAACGCGAGCGCCCCGATCAACAGCCCCACGCCGACCGCGAGTGCGCCGGCCAGCGCTGGGACGAGCCGCCTGAGGGTCGAAGGCCCACGCGCCCGCGCGGTAGCCGCCCCGCCGGCCTCGCGCCGGCCGGTGCCGCGCAGTTCGGCCTCGGCGTGCGCGGTGGCGACGACCCGGGCGCGCAGGCTCTCGGGAACCGCGGCGCGCGGCACGCCGATCGCGAGCAGGTCGGCCACGAGTTGCAGGTGAGCGACCTCTGCCCGGCAGGCCGGACACTCGGCCAGGTGCACGCGGAGGGCCTCGGCCTCCGGCTCGTCGAGCGCCCCCAGCACGTAGGCCGCGCACTCCGGCAGCCGTTCGCAGTCCAGCTCGTGCGCGCGCGAGCTCATGAAAGCACCCCTTCGGCGAGGAGTTGCGAGCGCATCTTCTGTAACCCAAGACGCATGCGGCCCTTGATTGTTCCCACCGGAGTGTCGAGCATCGCGGCAATCTCTGAGTGGGTGAGGCCGCCGTAGTAGGCGAGCTCGATCACACGACTCTGCTCGGGCGGCAGGTCCTCGAGCGCGGCGCGGACCTCGCGTGCTTCGTCGCGGCGCCCGACCTCCAGGTCGGTGCGCTCCGCCGCCTCGAGCTGCTCGTCGATGCCCTCGTCGGAGACCCGGCCGCGATCCTGGACCACCCCCCGGCGCAGCGCGTCGATCGCGCGGTGGTGCACGATCCCCAGCACCCACGTGCGCACGCTCCCGCGCAGCGGGTCGTAGCTCGCGGCACCGCGCCACAGCGAGAGGAACGCCTCCTGGACCACGTCCTCGGCGATCGCCCGCCGGCCGCACATGCGGAAGGCGAGCGCGCACGCCGCCTCGGTGTGGCGCTCGTAGACGATCGCGAAAGCTGCCGAGTCGTCCTCGCCCACGAGTTGCATCAGCTCCTCGTCGGCGAGCATACGCAGAATGGCCGAGGCGGCCTGCGCGGAGCGCTTGTAACGGGCTACGTTGGACATCGACATTTACTGGTGCCAGCCACCGATCAGGGTGTCCGCGACCGGCACATCCGAGTCAACCACTTCCGTCGGATGGACTTAACCGAATACCAGAATAGTTCAGCGCGTGTCGGGACGCTGCGGGGAAGCGGTCTCGCCGGGAAGCAAAGCCCGCCGTTCAGGACCCACAAGCCCTCAGTGCGTGTCGGGCCGCGGCGGCGAAGCGGCGGCCTCGCCGGAGGACCCGAGCCGCCCCCGGCGGCGCGCGCGCAGCGCCACAAGCGCAAGACCGGCGGCGCCGCCCACAACGACCGCGGCCGCAGGCCGCACCCAGTTACGAGGATCGCGCATCGCGGAGAGCTCCCACCCCTCCAGCTCCTCGGCGGCGAGCTCGGTGAGGCTCGTGAGGGTCTCCTCCGTCCTGCCCATCAGGTCGGCGGGCGGCTCGACGGGAGCGAGCGCCCGCCGCAGCAGGCTCTCCAGGTTGGGCGCGGCGTCGTTCACGAGACTTCTCTCATCGCGTCTCTCCGTCCCCGTCGGGGGCCTCGGCGACGAGCCCCTCCAGCTGCTTGATGGCGCGGTGCAGGAGCACCTTCGTGGCGCCGTCGGAGCGCCCGAGCGCGCGGGCGATCTCGCGGTTGTCCATGCCCAGGGCGAAGCGCATGATCAGCGCCTCGCGACGGTCCTCCGGCAGCAGGCGAACCCCCGCGAGCACGCGGCTCAGCTCGTCGCGGTCCTCGACCAGGTCCTCGGTGGTGTGAGGTGCGCTCAGCGCGGCGGTGTCCTCGATCGAGGAGGTCGGGCGGCGCGAGCGGTCGCGGTAGAGGTTCGCGGCGAGGTTGTGCGCGATCCGGATCAGCCACGGCCGCAGGGGACGCCCCCGGGACTCGCGCTGGGCGCGCTCGAAGTGGCGGTAGGCCTGCAGAAAGGTCTGCTCGGTCAGGTCCTCCGCATCGTGGTGGTTGCCCACGCGGTAGTACGCGTAGCTGTAGACGTCGCGCAGGTGGGTGCGGTACAGCTCCGAGAACTCCTCGTCGAGCTGGGTCTTGGGCTTGGGACCCGGAGAGTGGCGCAATCGGCTGGACGCCGGCTGGCCGAACGGGGGACCGATTGGGGAGACACTCGCTCCGCTCGCATCCCCAAATCGGCCAGCGCCGAAGGCGAGTGTCTCCCCGCTTCGGTCGGGCTCCTCTTTCTCGGTCGTGTGCTCGGCCACTCATTGCACCCTACCTCCGCACCGCCGGCCTCCCGGCCGTGGCGCGCTCAGGCCGCACGGGCCTCCCGGTCCAACTCGCGGGAGTGTGCTCGCGTAGGCTCGTGGCGGACGGAGGGCACGCCTCCCAGCCACTCCCACTGCAGGGAGACCCGTGCCCAGATGCGTTCGGTCACAGCGGCTGCCAACGCGGGCGAGGGGTTCGTCGACGCGGTGGGAAAGCGCAGCGGCGCCCCACAGCGGATGCTGACCCGGCGGGGGCGCACGCGCCACCCGCGGCGCACGTCCTCGGTGCCAATCACAGCGACCGGCACCACGGGCGCGCCGGTTTCCAGCGCGAGACGCCCGACGCCGCGACGCGGAGCGCCGAGGGGACCGGGGCGCACGCGAGTGCCCTCGGGGAAGATCACCACGCAGTCGCCCCGCGCGAGGATCTCGCGGGCGGTGGCGATCGCGTCCTCGTCGCCGCGGCCGCGGTCGATCGGAAAGGCGCCGAGGGCGCTCAGCAGCCGCGCCTGCCAGGGGTTGCGGAAGAGCTCCCGCTTGGCCACGTAGTAGACGGGGCGGCGGGTGAGGGTCCCGATCACGAAGGGGTCGAGAAAGCTGCGGTGGTTGGCGGCCAGCAGCAGCGGCCCGGAGCGCGGGAGGTGCTCGGAGCCGATGCGCCGCAGGCGGAAGTAGACGAGGAAGGTGGGCACCAGCACGAGCCGGACCGCCCAGTAGAGGACCGGGTTCACGCCACGCTCGAGGGCGCGCGTACGAAAGCGCTCCAGATGCTCGTGCCTATCGCAGCCCATACAAGCTGGATACCCGCAGGGGCGCGGGCCGTTACAGTGAGAGGCGATGCCGATCGACCGTGCAAGGACGATTCGCGGCGCGCTTGCGGGCGCGCTGGCGGCGGGCGTGTGGGCAGCGCAGATGCCGCTGGACAAGCGCGCGTTCGGCACGGACTTCGACGACGTGGAACTACTGGGCAAGGCGGTCACCCGGGGCCGGGCGTGGCCCCTCGTGGGATGGGTCTTGCACCTGCAGAACGGGGCTCTGTTCGGAGCGGTGTACGCCAACGTGGCCCCGCACACGCCGCTGCCCTCGTGGGCGCGAGGACCGGCGGCAGGGCTGGCAGAGAACTTCGCCACGTGGCCGCTCGTGGCGCTCACCGACCGCGCCCACCCCGCGCGCGAGGAGCTGCCCGCGGCGTTCGCCAACCCCCGGGCGCTGGCGCAGTCGACGTGGCGCCACCTGCTGTTCGGGGTGCTGCTGGGCGAGCTCGAGCGACGCATGAACGCCGACAACCGCGCGGAGGTCCCGGACTACTCCCATCTGGTCTCCACCAACGGCCACGGCCGCTCCGAGCACCTCGCCGCGACCGGTTGAGCGGGACCGGCACGCGCTAATGGCAACGAGCCCGTGAGCGTTCTCGTCGTATCCGCGCCCCGATCGAGCGGATACAAACCGATGGAGTGGGCGTGAACAGCACAACCGAGCAGCTGCGCGAGACGATCGCTGCCTACAACGACGCCTGGAACGCCCATGACGTGGCCCGGATCGGATCGCTGCACGCGCCCGACATGGTGTTCGAGAACCACACGGCCGGTGAGCGAGCCGAGGGCGAGGAGGCGCTCGCGCACATCGCCCGTATCTTCGAGTCCTGGCCCGACATCGAGTTCCAGACACGCAGGCTCTACGTGCGCGAGGATCTGGTGGTACAGGAGTGGACCGCCAGGGCGACCCACGTCAAGCCGCTCAGCCGGGGTGAGATCGTGGCCGAGCCGTCGGGCAAGCGCATCGAGTGGGAGGGCATGGACGTGATCCCGTTCGAGGGGGGCAAGGTCAAGCGCAAGGACGTTTACTCAGACTCTGTCTCGATCCTCCGTCAAGTCGGGCTGCTCAGCTGAAGTACGTCGACCCCAACCGCCCGCGCAGCGCGTTCAGCCGCGCATATGCCACGTTCTCCGCCACCCGCTTGGGCAGATTCATCTCGGCCAAAGTCATGTGGAAGGTCGATCCATATCTGATGCGGGTGACCCGGGGCCGCCTGGGACTGGGCCTCGTCCTCCCCACCGCCCTGCTCGAAACCCGGGGCGCGAAGAGCGGCGCGAGGCGACGCAACGCGGTCATCTACTTCCACGACGGTGACCGGCTCACGATCGTCGCATCGAGGGCCGGCGACACGCGACACCCGGCGTGGTTTCACAACCTGCGGGCCCACCCCGACGTCACGTTCGGCGGCAACCCGATGCGGGCGACGGTCGTCAGCGACGAAGCCGAACGCGACAGGCTCTGGGCGCTCGCCGACCGCGTCTTCGCACCCTACGCAACGTACCGTCGAGAAGCGGCGAGGGCGAACCGGACGATCCCGATCGTCCAGCTCACCGCGCGCGAGTCAGACGCCGTCGCGTAACCCTACTCGCCGGCCAGCGCACCCAGCACGTCCAACCGCGCGGCGCGCCGCGCCGGTAGCTGCGTCAGGCGAGCTCGTCCTCGCCCTCGGGCGTGCCTACGACGACGGCGCCGTCGAGTACGAGGAGCCACTCCTCCTCGTACTCATAGTGGTAGGGACAAGACGACCGTTGGATGGGATGATTAGTACTTCTGCTATATTGGCTCGCGTGGTGAGAGCACGACGGGCTTCATGACCACCCCACCCAAGACACGGGAAACTGGCAGCTTGCCGTTCCCCGGCAAGTCGATCGGCACGGTCAACGAAGACATGCCGTTCGACCACATCGTCGTGGTCATGATGGAGAACCACTCCTTCGACAATCTGCTCGGAGAGCTCTCCCGCACGCGCCCGGACGTGGACGGCCTGACCTTCGACGGCGCCGGCAAGGCAACGAACTCCAACCCCGGCGGCGCGAGCACGCCGCCGGAGGTGACGGCGTTCCCGCTGGCGAACACCGCTCAGGCAAAGAATGTGTCGCAGAGCTGGAAGGCTACCCACGAACAGATCGACGGCGGCGCGATGGACGGGTTCGTCAAGTCGGTCGGTGCTCAGGAGCCGATGGGGTACTACACGCCCGAGGTGCTGCCGTTCGCCTACTCGCTCGCCGAAACGTTCACTCTTGGCGATCGCTGGTTCTGCTCGGTCCCGGGACCGACCTACCCGAACCGCCGTTTCCTGCTCGCCGGCACCGCTTACGGCGGGACCGTCACCGGCCTCGAGACGCTCCTCGATTCCCCACCCCCGCACGGCACGATCTTCGATCGCCTGTCGGACCTGCACATCGGTTGGGGGAACTACTTCACTGACGTGCCGATGACGGCGGTGATCCCATCGATCGTCGTCAAGCATTTCGATCATCACCACCTGCTCAGCAGGTTCTTCCACGACTGCGAAGCCGGCAGTCTGCCGGCGGTCAGCTTCGTGGACCCGGCTGTCGGCGCGCTCTCCTCGATTGCCTCCGCCGTCGCGTCGCTGCCGTCCTTCGTCAAGGACGCCCTGCGACTGCTCGGCGCCGACTTTCAGGACGTCCCTCCCGCCGAGACGGAGGAGGATCCCCAGGACATGTACTACGGGGAGGTCTGGGCGCACGAAGTCGTCGAAGCGGTCGTGCGGTCTCCGTGTTGGGACCGCACCCTGCTGATCTACACCTACGACGAGCACGGCGGCTACTACGACCACGTCCCGCCGCCGTCCGCGATCCCGCCCGACGACATCCAGCCGGAACTTGAACCGGGCGAACCGCAGGGAGATTACGGCATGTACGGCCCCCGCGTCCCGGCCGTAGTTCTCTCGCCCTACTCCAAGCAGGGAGGCGTGTGCAGCGTCGTCTGCGACCACACCTCCGTCCTGGCGACGCGAGCACAAGTGGAACCTGCCGGCACTCACCGACCGCGACGCCAACGCGGCCACCGTCATGGGCTTTCTGGACCTCTCTTCCGCCCCCCGACTGGACCCGCCGACCCTCCAGGAACCCTCCAAAACCGGGCCATCGGGACCTGTCGGCAAGACCGGCTAGTACGCACCATACGTCTAATCCTCATTCGGCCCAAACCCCCCGCTGGTGAGCGCCGGCACCGTCCAGTAGTAAGGATCGCCGCCCTTGGTGGTGAGATAGCGGGCGGACCACAGCGTGCTCCAGTATGGCTGCAGCGACTGGCCCGCGTAACCCTTGTTGATAAAGCAGACCTCGTCGCCGTAGTGCACCTCTGGCGTGGTGGGGTTGCGCTTCTGGACGGTCCAGACCTGACTGGCCGATCCAGGGGTGTAGTAGGAGAGTGCGGGCGTTCTCCACGCGCCGAGCACGTTGTTGACCTTGTAGGGGTCAAAGGCAGTGAGTTCCTCGTAGGCGCTGCAACCAACCAGCCGGCCCTTGGCCAGACCGAACAGGCCGTCGCGGTACGCCGCGAAGTTGTGCTCGTGCCCCCACAGCCACGCCGCCACATCGCCGGCGAAGTGGGCGACGAAGGCTTCGCGCAGGTACGGGTTCATGGATGGCAGATCGGGATAGGCGGAGAGCTCGCCGTTGAGCTTCGCGTGGGCGGAGAACGCCTGGTGGTGGGATAGCAGCACGGTCGCGCCGGGGAAGCTCGCAAGCTGGAGCTGCAGCCATTCGACCTCCGTGGGCTGCAGCTTCGGGCCTGCGTACAGCGGGTCGTACTGGTACTTGGGGTTGGAGTCGTCGTAGCCGGTGTCCATCGCCAGGAACTGCCAGCCGTCATCGAGCGTGCGCAGACAGAAGTAGCTCGCCTGCTGTTCTGCGCCGGGGATCGCATCGTTCATCGTGTTGAACGTCTCGTAGAAGCCGTTTTTGCCCTGGCCGAGCGCGTAGTAGTCGTGATTGCCGGCGAGCGTGAAGACCGGAATCCGCTTGCCCGCTGCGACAAAGACCCTGGAGATGACGTCCGCGTAGTTCGCTCGGCACTCGCCGGGAATGACTGAGCCGTTGCTGATCGAGTCGGGAGTGCCCGAGTAGTAGATGTCGCCGAGATGGATGATCGCGGCGGGTTTGTGTTCGTGCACGAGATCCGTCAGGAGCGCCTCGGCGTCGTCGAGCCCGGTTCCCCAGTCGCCGATCACGCCGACGACCGCGTCGTTGGGCAAGCGCCAGTTGATCACGCCGTAGTTGGGGTCGCTCCTGCCGACGGTGACCCAGTCGTTGTACCTGATCTCTCCGTCGTATTTCTTGCAGTACTTGGCGTACGTTTTTGCCAAGCACAGGAAGCGCCAGTCGAGGTTGCTGTATTTGCGCAGGCTCGAGCTCCAACCCGGCGGCGCACTCGGCGTCGCCGTCAAGGAGCGCCGTGCCCAGCTCGAAGCCAAGCCGGGACAGGTAGGCGGCGGTCTGGTGATCCTCGCCCGGCACAGGCGCGAGGCTTGCGGCCTCGCCCGCTAGCGCGGCTTGCACGTGGACGTTCGTCGCGACCATCATCGGATGCGCGAGCACCCGGGACATCGAGGCCTCGACGCCCAACTGCTGGCGCACGCCCGCGGCCACCACTGACTGCCACAACGACAGGTAACGGTCGTGCGCTCGTACGAACCGGAGCTCAGGCACCAAGCGGCAGCATACACCCTGATGCCACTAGTTGCAACTATTCTGGCCTGACCTACGATGAGTTCAGCCCAGCTTTGAGGTCACAGAGTGCAACCTCAAAACGAGCGAGGGTCCTCAGGCGTTTGCCACTCATGAGTGGTCGACCCCCGTTTGTCGGTCCACCTGACATTGCCGCGGCAGGTGCGGCTAACATCAGAGCTGTCGCGGAAGGCGAAGCCGCGGAAAAACACGAAAACGAAGCAAGCGCCGAGGAAGCCAAAGAGGCGGCTGCAGAAAAAGAAGCGTCGGAACTGAAAGAACAGGCGGCGGCGGGAAAGAAGATCGCGGAAAACGACGAAGCGGCGGCGAGCAAAGACAAAACCGGCTCGACTGAAAAGGAACACGAAGCCGCTGCGTCGAAGAAGCTCGCGGAACAGAAGGAACTCGAAGCCGCAGCAGAGCGCCACGCGGCCGAAGTGGCCGAAAAAGCCTGAGGGCGCCCAGGGCGCCTACTGCCTGCTGGCGGCGGCGAACGCGTTGCCGCCGGCGCCGGCGAGCTCGCTGCTGGTGGGGACATCGTCCGCGTCGACGAAGGACTGGATGAACAGGCCGTCGACGGTGCCGAGCATCAGCGAGGCGATGTGTCGAGCTTCGTGTGGTTCGAGCGCGTCGTCGCCGAGCGACTCGCTGAGCCACCCGGCGAGCCGGTCTCGCTGGCGGTTGTAGTGCGCGGCCAGTTGTTGGCGGAGCGCCGGTGAGCGCGCGCTGCGCGCGAGCGCCTCGATGAAGGCGCGGTGGTACGGGCGGATCGAGTCGTACTCGTCGAGCGCGACGCGCAGGGAGTTGAACATCAGTTCGGGGAGCCCCGCCCCGGCGTCGGTGGGGGTTGCGCGACCGACCGCCTCGGCCCACTCCTCCAGGGCGAGCCCGATGGCCTCGTTGAGCAGCGCTTCCTTGGAGCCGAAGTGGTAGCCGATCGAGCCGAGGTTGGTGTTCGAGGCGGCGACGAGCTCGCGTGCGGTGATGTTGTCGTAGTCGCGTTCGCGCAGCAGCGTCTGGGCTGCCCGGAGCAGCCTGGTGCGGTGCGTGTCGTGGGTGGACCTGGACATCCTGGGTTCGGTGCGCGTTGTGGCTGGACCTGGACCTTACTGGTTAGACGTGCTATAAGACATTGTACTAGACGTTGTACAAGACCGGGCAAAAGCGAGCGCGAGCCGCGACCCCGAACCACCTGGAGGCGAGCCTCGATGAGTGAAGCCGCGAGCATCCCCACGACACGGCCGGACGAGGAGCACAGGCGCGACGCGTACGTACGCGACGAGGCCACCAAGCACGCTTCCAAGCACGCGCGCATCATCCGCTCGGCCAGGGACGGCCGCATTCTGAGCGCGGCGATGCTGCCGTTCTTCCTGGTGCGACCGCCCTCCGGGTACGGTGTGCTCACGACGACCGGGCGCAGGACCGGCAAGACGCGGCCCAAATGCGTCCGCGTGATCCGCAGTGGCAACAGGGCGTACCTCGTCCAGATGCGGCCCCCCAAGCTGGCAATGACGCGCCCGTCGGCCGCTGCGGGGTGGCTGTGGAACATCCGGGCGAACCCGAGCGTGCGCCTGCGGATCCGCGGCGGGACGTTCGCGGGCGTCGCGCGGGAGCTCGCAGAGCCGTCAGAGCTGGAGCAGGCAAGGGAGGTGCTGTGCGAGACGGTCCACCTGTTCGACTACGGCGAGTGCAACCTGCACCTGCGCGGGCTGCCAACGCGGGCGAAGATCAAGGAGCTCCACCGCTACTGGTTCGACACCGGGATCCCGCTCGTTGTCGAACTGCAGGGTTAGCGGCCGACCCGAGGACGGAAGCCACCGGCACCCAACTCGCCGCGCAACTGCAAGCGGTCCGCCCCACTCTGCGGGTTCTCTACACCTCGCGCTACGTGCCCAACGCCGGCGAGCTGCCCGCGGGCGCCGCGTTTCTCGCGAAGCCGTTCAGCGGCGAGCAACTTCTGGCGGCCGTCGCCACCACCCTTCAGAACCGGCAGGCCGCGACCGGGTAGCGACAGAACCGGGAGAGGTCGCTCAGCTCTTGGCGATCTTGGTGCCGGCGAGGCTTGCGAGCAGTTGCGCCGCGGCGGTTTCGAACCGCTCGATCGCACCGTAGGGTCGTGCGACGAGCATGGCGCCCTCGAGGCCGCTGACGATGCTTCTCGCCGTGTCAGCGGCTGTGTTGCTGAAGTGCAGGCTTCCCTCTTCGCGACCCTGCTCGAGGACCAGCGCGAGCCACGCCTCGTTGTCGTCGAGGAACGCAACCACGGCGTTGCGGATCGGGCTCGGGAGAGTCTGGTACTCGGCGGCGAGCATCCCGCAGAGGCACATTCGTTCCTGGCGAAGCACCTCGGTGTACAGGCTCGCGTACGCGTCGAGCTTGGCGGGGGCCAGCGTGACGTTTGCGTCGATGGCCGCGAGCGCCTGCGCGAACCGCTCCGCATAGCGGGCGATGAGGGCCTCGCCCAGCTCGGCCTTGCTGGGGAAGTGGTAGTGGAGACTGGCCTTGGTGACGGCGAGCTCGGCGGCTACGTCTGCGTAGCTGAAGCCGTTGAAGCCGTGGACCTGAACGAGTCGTTCGCCGACGTCGAGGATACGCGAGCGCGTGTTCGTGGGCGGCTGCTCGGCGTCGGCCACCTCGACCTTCGTGTTGTGCGCTCTTACGGCCACTGGTATGTTCGCAGTCGTGGTTGACGGCTTACCTATTAGTAGGTAGGATACCGGGCGGCTGGTACACCACCCCCGGAGGACTCATGCCGACCAACGACGAACGGAGGAGCCATGTCTCGTAAGTACATCGACTGCCGTGAGATGCCGAGCGAGAACAACTGTGATCTGGCGATGGCGGGAAGCGACGAGCACGTGCTTGACGCGGCCGTCGCTCACGCGGTGAAGGCACACGGGCACGAGGACACGCCACAGCTGCGCGAGCAGATCTCGCAGATGCTCAAAGAGGAGGTCCCGGGCGCGATTGCCTAGCTGACCCGGCGTTTGAGCGAACCGCCCGGCGACTGGGCCGAGCCCGCGGAGGGCCATCGTTCTGGTGCTCCTCTCGGCCCTCTCGCGGTTCCTCGACGCAGCTCCCTTGACTTGGGATCGCGGCATCCGCTCTGCGGTGCCACCCGCTTGCACCGGCTCAGAGTGCTACACCAGAGTGCTACCATCTGGTCATGGCCTCCCGTCACCCGCGCCTCGGCGTCACGCGCGACCCGGAGGTGGAGCGCGCGCTCGCCCTCACCCAGCCGCTGCTCGACCCCGCCGAGACACGCTCGGCGGCGGCGCAGATCCGTGCTCTCACGCTGCGCGGCGCTTGGGCAGTGCTGGCCGGCGCCAGCTCGGATTCCTACCTGCAGTCCCGACTCGCTGAGCATTACGGCGCAAGACCCGCCCGGGGCAGCCTGCTGGACCTGGACCCGCCGCCGGGCGAGCCAGACCCCGCGGGCGCTGCGCCGGCGTCTGAGGCGCTGCGGTGGGTCCGCGGGGAATGAGCGCCGCCTACGTCGACGCCTCCGCGCTCGTGAAGCTGTTCAAGGCCGAGCGCGAGACAGCCGCCTTCCGCGCAGCCCTCGCCGACTGGCCCGTGCAGGTCGCAAGCGAGCTGATCCGCGTCGAGGCCCTCTGCACAGCAAGACGCCTCGGGGACGAGGACACGCTGCGGCGTGTACGTGCGGCACTCGAGCGGATCAACCTGGTCCCGCTCTCCCCCGAGATCATCGAGCTCGCGAGCAACGCCCACACCCCACCGCTGCGAGCGATGGACGCGATCCACCTCGCCACCGCGCTCACCCTGCGCGAGGACCTCGGCGCCGTGTTCGTCTACGACAGCGACCTACACGCCGCGGCGCAGGCCCACCAGCTCAACCCCCTCGCGCCACAATGACCCCACCCGACCGCGCCGCGGAACTCAGCCGTGTAGGACGACACCGCTGCGGCGGTAGGATACAGACGCCACGCCGACGTAGCTCAGCTGGCAGAGCACCGGTTTTGTAAACCGGGGGTCGCCGGTTCGATCCCGGCCGTCGGCTCTGCGAGGACGTCCTACTTAGGGTCTGTAGATAATTAAGCTTTGGGTTTGATGCGGTAGTTCCACTCGGGATGGAACTCGTCGCCGTGGAGGTTGATGGTCTTGAGGTCGGTGTCTGGGACCTTGATCTTGTCGGGGTAGGCGCCTGGATCGAGGCGGGCGTAGACCTCCAGCCCGGTGCTGGTGGTGGTAGCGCCGATCAGGTTGATGATCGTCTCCAGCGAAACCAGCGGCTTGCCGCGCCAGTTCATCGTGATGAAGCTGAACAGGCGGTGCTCGATCCGGTTCCACTTCGATGTGCCAGGCGGGAGGTGACAGACCGCGATCTCCAGGCCGGTCTGATCGGCGAGCTTCTGCAGCTCGACCTTCCATAGCCGAGTGCGGTTGCCGTTGGAGCCGCCGCAGTCCGCGGTGATCTGAAGCCTGGTGGCTTTCGGGTAGCGGTCCTGGCCGAGGTGCTCCCACCAGCTGCGGATCGAGTTCACGGCGAACTGGGCGGTGTCATGGTCGATCCCGACGTTCACCCATCCCTGATCGGAGCCGATGTCGTAGACCCCGTAAGGGATGGCCTTGCCGAGCTGCTTGTCCCTGAAGTCGTGCACGCGCACCAGCTCCGGCTGGCCCTTGGGTCGCCATTCACGCCCTGCGTTCTTGAAATCCCCAACTAGCTCCTTCTTCTTTGTATCGACCGAGATCACCGGCTCGTGCTGATCGACCGCGCGCTTAGCAACAGTGTTGATGTAGCGGAACTGCGCATCCCGATCGGGATGCTGCTTGCCCTCCCTGGTCTTGACGTTCGCCTGCAGGCTGTACCCCAGCCCCCGCAGAAGCTGAGCGACCGTCGTGAAATGCACCCGATGGCCCCGCTCCCGCAGACCCTCAGAGAGATGCCGAACGCTCTTTGACGTCCAACGCAGAAGCGACTCCGGATCGCCGCGACAGTCACTATCAACCAGCCGCTCGAGATCCTTCAGCAGTGACGGGTCAACCTCCGTCAGCGGCTTGCGCCCACCACCCGGCTTGCGTACTCGTCCCGGCTGGAGCCGCTCGCCAGCCCGCAGCTCGGCGATCCCCTTGCGGATCGTCTCTTGCGAGATCCCAGTCGCCCGCGCGGTCGCCACGATCCCACCCCGCCCGGCTGCTCGCGCCTCACTCGCCGCCCAAAGCCGCCGCTGACGCTCGTTCAGCTCACCAGCCAGCGCCCTGAACTTCTCGCCGATCCCAGCCTCATCAACCACACCCACACAGTTCTACCGAACAACACGAACCCCTACCTTATTTACCTACAAGCCCTTAGGGCTGGTTTTTTGTGCCTGGAGGGCTGCCGGGAGAGGTCCCTGAGAGGCTTGGTGGTAACGGAAGTGGTAACACGTCGCAGTCGGACGCCGCACTGGAGCCACATCGCCGGGGGACACCAAGACGGGATCGTCAACGCGGCGAACCCGGGCTCGCTTCGGCTGCGGAATGGACCCCGCGATCCGGCCGGGGCACCGGGGAGTCTCCCGCCAAGCGTGAGCGCCGGCGCGAGTCGGCCGGACATAGACTCGGGCTCTGTGGACTGGGGCGCCGGTCACTACAAGCGGATCGCTTCGCACGTCGGGCTCTCGAGACCGCGCACTGGCGACGATTGTCTGACCGCCCCGAGTGACAAAAACTCATAATCGCTAGGCCGCAGGTTCGAGTCCTGCCGGGCCCATCGCGCGAGATCCGCACAACCATGCGGGTTTCGCGCTTTCAGGGGTCAGCGCCGGGTCGGCTCCAGGAGGGCCTGGGGCCACCCTTGGGGCCACCCGTCCCGCTGAGGCGTCCCGATGGAGGCCCGATGAGACCTCTCTGCCACCGCCCACCGGTGTCGAGGTGGTACGTGGGGTCTGCTCGGGGTGGATGCCCGTGGCGTTGCGCTGTCGCGGGCCACCGTCACGGGCAACGGACGATCAAACGAGCGCGGGTCTCGAGCAGGGCATATCGGCCAGGCCGGGGGCAGGCGCTCGCGGGCGAAAGTCGTAAGGATCAGCGGCGTGGACGGTCTGGAGCTTGTGATCTTCGACTGCGATGGGGTCCTCGTGGACAGCGAGAGGATCTCCAACGCGGTACTCGCGCGGATGCTGACCGAGGAGGGCATGGCGACCAAGCTCGCTGAGACTCGGCGTGACTACCAGGGGCTCCTGCTCTCCGAGGTCGCCTCCCAAGTGCAGGCGAGGCTTGGCCGCTCGCTGCCCGAGGGCTGGATCGAGCGCTTCGAGCACGACCGCGCCGAGGTCTTCCACCGCGAGCTACGACCCGTCCCCGGGGCCGCGGACACGGTTGCGCGCGTCAGCGCGGCAGGGGTCGCAGTGTGCGTCGCCTCGCAGGGGAAGGCTGAGAAGACCCGGCTCTCGCTCGGGCTGACCGGTCTGCGTGGCCTGTTCCCGGGCGGGGCGCTGTTCTCCGCGTACTCGGTCCCGCGCGGCAAGCCCCACCCCGATCTCTTCCTGCACGCCGCCGCGAGCATGGGAGCCAGACCCTCGGGCTGCGTGGTCGTCGAGGACACACCCTCCGGTGTCACCGCCGCGGTGGCCGCGGGGATGCGCGTCTTCGGGTACGCAGCCGACAGCGACGAGATGGCGTTGCGCCACGCCGGCGCGGAGATCCTGCGGTCCTTGGAGGATTTACCCGCGCTGCTCGGGCTCAGCTGACTACGCCCGAGCACGATCCGCGGGGCAAGCCTGCTGCGCAGCAGACATACGCGGCGCGAACTCGGCTCACGCGAGCGGAGTACACGGAGCGCAGGGAGCCGTGGCGCTCGCTCCCGCCAAATAGGAGGAGTGAGCCAAGAGCCGACGCGGACGGCCCCTCGTCGTCCGAAGCGGTCGTGGGTTTGCGAACTGCGTCGTGCCTCGTTTGCCACGACAGCAGCGCGGTGGGGTTAGGCGCCTTGCTCTGCCTGCGATGCAGGTCGTGTGGACTAGCGACGTAGCTCTGCTCGTAGGCGGGTTGCCAGGCGGACGGAGGCATCGATCTCGACTTGGCGGATCGAGACGCTCTCGACGCTGAGCCCGAATGGAACACCGACGCGCCGGCAGAATGCGATCAGCTCGACGGCCGTAGCGACCGCTTGATCGTAGGACGCGTCGAGCGTGTCATCAGCGTGGCGCAGCTCGTTCTCGATCCAGCGAGGCACATCGACTCCGAGCCACTGAACGAACTCCAGTGTCTTCACCGAGCCGCAGACCGAGAACGTGAAGACGATCGGTGCCGGTTTGAGGTCACGAGCGGCGCACTCGTAGTGATAGTCAGAGACCAAGTCCTTCGCGGCATTGACGTCATAGACGATCTGGGTGACAAAGAACGAGCAACCTGCAGCCTGCTTTGTCAGCAGACGGAGATGCTCGCCGCGCCCGCGCGCGTGCCGCTCTGGGATCGCGACACCTCCGAGGAGGAGATCCGGACGCACCTCGCTCCTGAGTTCGTACGCCCGCGGCAGAGAGGTTGCGACTACCTTCTCACGAGAGGACGCACCGACGAACACCGACAGCGCTTGAGTTGGGGCTTGTTTACTGAGCCACAAGCGAAGACGTGGCTCAGGGTACTTACTGACAGCGCGGTACACGATGGCGGGCACTTCCAAGCCGACGAGATCGCGAGCGAGGTAGTCGGCCGGGTCCATCGTGGGTAGGAACGGAAAGGGGCGTTCCTCGGGATTGCGGTCGCCCCTCTCTGCCAAGGTGAGGTGAGACAGATCATCCTGCTGGATTACTGAGCCTTGAGGGCGAGAACGGAGCTGTAGCGATGTTGGAGCCCATGCGGTCTGTGGAGATGAAGGAGATGCCTGGCGCCGAGCGTTTCGTGGAGGGCGCCGGAGGCGAGCGGAGCGAAATGCTCGGCGCGCGCGCCGCGGCCGGGGGGTCCCGGCCGGACCCGGAGCTCGCCGAGCGCCCGCGGCGGCGGCGGTTCTCCGGCGAGTACAAGCTGCGGATCTTGCGTGAGGCAGCTGGGTCGACGCGGTCGGGGGAGATCGCGGCGATGTTGCGCCGTGAGGGCCTTTACACGTCGCATTTGACGGCGTGGCGTAAGCAGCAGGACGCGGGGGCGCTGCGGGGCCTGGAGCCGCGTAAGCGTGGGCCGCGCGGACCGAGCGTGGAGCAGGTGGAGTTGCGGGCGGTGCGCGCCCGGCTGGAGCGGGCTGAGGCTGAGCTTGCGACGGCGCGGCGGGTGATCGAGGTGCAGGGAAACGTCTCAGCGCTCTTGGAGGATCTGCTGGCGCCCAAGAGCGCGACCGAGACCAACACGCCGCGGCCAGAGCGATGATCGAGCAGGCCGTCGGCGAGGTCGAGCCGCACCTCGGTACCTTGCCGGCGTGCCGGGTGCTGGGCGCCAGCAGGGCGTCGCTTTACCGCTGGCGCTCGGAGCCGAGGGTGCGCGCGGCACGCTCGCCGGCGGTGTCGCCCAGGGCGCTGTCTGAGCCCGAGCGCGGGGCGGTGCTGGCGCGGCTGCACGAGGAGCGGTTCGTTGACTGCTCGCCCGCGCACGTCTACGCCACGCTGCTGGACGAGGGGACGTATCTCGCGTCGGAGCGCACGATGTATCGGCTGCTCGCCGCGCAAGGCGAGGTCCGCGAGCGTCGCGACCAGCTCACCCACCCGCCCTACGCCCGACCGGAGTCTGCTCGCCCGCGAACCGAACCGTGTTTGGTCGTGGGACATAACGAAGTTGCTCGGCCCGGCAACATGGACGTACTTCTACCTGTTCGTGATCCTCGATATCTACAGCCGCTACGTCGTCGGCTGGACCGTGCAGCACCAGGAGACCGCGCCGCTCGCTGAGCGGCTGATCGCCGAGACGCTCACCAAGCAGCAGATACCCCGCCACCAGCTGACGATCCACGCCGACCGCGGCTCAGCGATGCGCTCCAAGCCCGTCGCTTTCTTGCTCTCGGACCTCGGGGTCACCAAGACCCACAGCCGGCCGTACACCTCGACCGACAACCCCTACTCCGAGGCACACTTCAAGACACTGAAGTACCGCCCCGGGTTCCCCGCCCGGTTCACCTCGATCCTCGAAGCCAGAGCGTTCTGCCGCGACTTCTTCCCCTGGTACAACGAGCAGCACCGCCACTCCGGGATCGGCCTGATGACCCCATCCACCGTCCACCACGGCCTCGCCGAGCAGACGCACACCGCCCGCGCTGCCGTCCTCAACGCCGCCTACGCCGCGACCCCGGACCGGTTCATCCGCCGGCCACCCCGACCACCCGCGCTACCAACCGGCGCGTGGATCAACAAACCCACCGACACCGAGGAGACCACTCACTAAATTCCCATCCAATCTGTCTCACCGAGCTTGACAGGCTCCGCGCTCTCGTCATCAATGTCGTAGAGGATGAGACCGTCGATGCCCACGGGGCGCAGTCGCTCAAGTGTCTTCGCGGCGATCTGACCGGCTTGCTCGGGTTCGGTCGTCAGGCGCGGCGGCGTCAGCGCGAAGAGCAAGAACTCACCAGTCCCCTTGGCAATGCGCCGCTGCAGCTCCACGCGCGGAAGCGTAGCTAAACGCCTACGCACGACGACTGGGCGTCGGCGGTTATGAGCTTCCGCTTGTGACCGCGCCACGCGGTGTCTCACCTCCACAAGCGCCGCGTCGAATGCTGCTTGGACGCGCCAGCCTGCAGGAGTCGCCGCGACTCACGCGAAGTAGCCGTGCCCGCCGCGTCTAACACACAGCACGGGCGCGAAGCGGGCTACACGGCGAGGACTCGCCGCTCTCGACCCTCGTCTGTCGCTGACCGAAGGCCCGCGTGCGAAGCGGACGTGCCCCCCTTCTAGGTGGGCAGGACACAGCGCGGCAGAGTCGGCTCCGCTGCTGCTTTGGACGAGCTGCAGCAGTGCCCGGCGGCACTCGGCTGGCTACTGCTTCGTCCCCGATTGCGAGCGTGTGCGCGTCAACGGCGGCGCCGCTCCCCCGGTGCTGCAAGGCCGTCCAGATGGGCACGAGGCGAACCCACTGCTTCCGCCCCGCGAGGGTATTCGTGCCGAAGCCGCCCGGAGACCCGGAAAGCACGGACGGCCGGCTCGCACAGTTGTCTCGCTCGCGCCTGCTGGCGTTAGGCGGCCTTGATGCCCTCACGCCTGGCGGCCTTCAGGATCTTCTGATCGAATGACGAGACCGCCGAGCTCGTGTGCTTCGCAGTCGCGAGGCAGTAGGCGTCGGGGAGGCTGATCGGGTGTCGTTGTCGCAGGCGCGCTGCCTCGACCCCGATCGCCTCGTTCGGCTGGTGCACGGTGACGCCGAGGGCGGCGATCGCCTCCCGGGCGGCGGCGAGCTTCGACACGTCTGCCGAGGGAGCGATCAGCACCTCGGTCAGGTTCACGACGCTGACAGCGCAAGCGTCTTGGTCGTCGCGCCACTTGGTGAACAGCGCGCGAGCCCGTTGATGGTGCCGGTCGCTGCCGTCAAGCGCTCCGATCAGGACGTCCGCGTCGAGGAGCAGCTTCACCGCAGTTCGTCTTCGGCGTCGAGCTGCTCGAGATAGCCGGCAGGGTAGGTGCCCGTCAGCGTCCCGAACGCATCCTCGAAGGTCGTGGTCGTGCGGCGGATCCGCAGCTCCCCTTCGCCGGCCGGCTCGACCGTGACTCGCTCGCCGGCGTGCAGCCCGACCTCGTCGAGCGCCGCGACGGGGATCGTGATCTGGTTCTTGGTCGAGATTCGCGCCATCCCTTTACTCTAGCAGTAAAGGCACCGTGGGTTCAGTGCCCGGGGAGACCTGCTTCCGCCGTGGCTCGCGCGTCCCAACACACCCGACTGCCGCCCTCCAAAGCGCGGAACTCAGGTGAACTGGCGATCCGGTAGCCAACCACCGCCGATTGGCCGGTCGTTTCAGCTCGAGCGGCTTTCGCCCCACGGCGAGCTTGACCGATACGGGTAGCTCCAGACCGTCTCGGTCGCGATACGGGCTCACGACCCGATCGAACTCGGCTCGGATCCGCTCCCGCGTCTCGTCAGGTTGGCCAAGAATTAGAGCTGAGGTGCGCACCGTCCCGCCAAGCAGGCCGTCCCACAGCTCGTCGGCGGACACGACTGAGTGCGTGAACTCAAGCGTCTCCACGCCGACGTCCTCGAGCCCCGCCCCGCGAAGCAGGCCCGCGAACTCGTCCTCGCGCGAGAACCGGAAGAAGTCAGGGCCACGGGGGACGTCCGCCGGAGCGGTCGCCCCGGCCGCCGCGACCGCGTCTAGGAAGACTCCCAGGAAGCGAGCCCGTTCGGGAAGATCCCACGCAGTAAGCGCCAGTCGTCCGCCCTTATCCAGAACGCGCGCTAACTCGCCGGCTGCAGGCTCCGGTCGCCCGAGATGGAGGACGAGGAAGTTCGCAACCACCGCGTCGAACGATCCGTCCGGGAAAGGCAGCACCTCCGCGTCCGCCTGGCGGAACTCGAGCCCAGGACGGCGCTCGCGGGCGAGCGCCACCATCGCGTCGGCAACATCGACGCCCACGACCTTCGCGCCTCTCTCCGCGGCGCGAGCCGCCACGTAACCCGGACCGGTAGCCACATCGAGCAATCGTTCCCCACGCCCCACCATCGCCGCATCGAGCAATGGATCGATCACCCGGGCCGTGATCTGACCGAAGAACTCGTCATAGCCCGCGGCCTTACCCTCCCACCCGGCCGCCTCAAAGGCATTGAACTCATCCGCGTCGATCGGTTCGGTCACCACGCAGCAATCATATTGGTGACCAGACCGTTGTGCCACTACACCACCGACGTCGGCAGGTGAACGTGATCGCCAGAATGCCACGACGACCGCTTGCCGCGCCCAGATCCGAGCCATTTGTCAATCGGACCCGTCCTTCAAAGCTCGGGGCGATTATGATCTTCCCGTCTTACGAGCCGGCGCTCGAGTACACCCCGACCCAAGCGAAGAGGCTCGTCGTGGCACCCATGGTGCGCAGCATGTTCGGGTGCGTTTCAGGGTCAGCAATTGGCCCGCCCCACCAACTCGAGAGCCAGAGTCCGTGCCCCTTGCCGGCGTTCGTGGCCGCAGCCGCCGCGTTGACCTCCGCGAGCGTCAACCAGTAGGGCTCGCCCGTTGCCTGCCCGTAGGCCATCATCCACTGCATAAAGATCGCGTCGTACTCAGGCCCGTAGTTGTATTCGTAGCCATATTCGTCGACGTGCTGCTCGGCGAGCGTGGCCGCCACTCGCCCCGCCTGAACGCAGTAGCCTTCTCCCTCCCCGTCCTGACACAGTAGGTACTGCGCGTAGATCAGGGGAGCCTGCACGTAGTCGTTCACCGATTCCGGCTGGTTGGGCATCTCAAGGTAGAGCTGGCGTTCGTCGTGGTTGTCGTTGGCGTTTGCCCAATCGGCATACATCTTCACGTCTTCCAGCTGCCAGCGTTCGTGGTCTTCGCTGTAGAGCAGAATGCCCAAAAGACTGTCGGACGCGAGAGCGGGTCCTGAGTGGTAGGGATGGCTGGTATTCCACCACATTCCCCCGCCGTCCTTGTCCCAGCCGCGGGCGGCAATGAAGTGAAACGCGCGCTGGGCGTCAAAGAGCCAACGGCGCTCGTGGGTGGCCTTGTAGGCGTCGAAGAACGCGAGCCCCTCCCAGCCGTTGTCGTCGAAGAACGCCTGAACATTTCCCGCACGGTCTCCCGGGTAAGGAGCGTAGCCGCCAAGCGCACCGTCCCAGTAGCGCTCGTTCGCACGCGCGAAACGGTCTACGAGCGCTCGGTGCGCCGATGAGGGCGAGGCCATCTCGAGCGCGTCAGCGGTCTCGAATAACGGCACCTCACCCCAAATAGTGACAAGTGGATAGGGCCCACGGGTGCAGCGGACGTATTCGCAGTACCAGGCGCCATGGCGCCAGTGCGAAGCCTGACTAACCCCAGCTTCGGCGAGCCGCTGGTAGGCGAGCAAACGCGGAGGCGGAAGTTCGACAGACGGTTGGCGCCACGGGGTAAGCGGCTGGAAGCCCCCAAGCCCGGTGTCGCTCGCGAGTGCCACTGACGCCACAGCCGCCGAAGACGCACGTCCGGCACTCCCGTTCGCTCCCGCCGCCAGCGCCCCGCAGGCAAACGTTAGCCCGGCCACGGCGAACGTCACGGCAGCTGCCGTGAAGATCCCACTGGCCGATTTGTGTACTGGCGGCTTACTCACGTCTACCTCCCGACTCCCCTGTTGGAAGTCATGACGCCTTGGCCAAGTGACGCAGCCTACCAGTGCGGCCAAACTACGGAGCACTGGGCTATAGCGGCGGGACCACGTTGTTGACCTGCGGTCCATGGTACAGGTGGTCCTGATCCTGCACGATGGACTGACTCAATCAAGCGACGGGGGACTTGCTGAGCCTCCGGGTGCCCGACGACGACCGCCAAGCGAGAGTGCTCCCTTCCACCGAAAAGCAGGCGCCGCGACGGTCAAGCCCGACGCTGTCCCTCCGGACGAGCCGCGAAAGCCTGGGTCGGCCCTTGGCTGGCCGCTCCTTCCTACCGGGAGCGGAAGCCGGCTCCGGCCTGCAGTAAACGGCATTGGAGTTAGGCCCGGACTGCGGCCGGGGCGAGCGGGGTAGCCCCACCCGTGACGATGCCCCGAGCCGCTGGCGGACGAGAGGTCCGTGAGGAGCTACACCCCCGAGACCGGCGCGCTCACGCGCGCCTCCCACACACAACCCAACCTCCAGCCCGACGCAGGGAGGGCTCGGGTGGCCTGACCCCCTGACCTCCTGAGTTCCTCCGGCGTCGCTTCGCTCCAGCAGGTGGAGGTCTCGGGCTACCCTTCCGCAGATGCTCACGGTCCTCACGACGGCCAGCAGTCCAGTCGAGCAGAGCCTTCTCCTGGCTCGCCTGTCGGACGCGGGCATTTCCTGTATGCGCGGTGCCGGAGGTGCGCGAGTTGCGCTCGGCAGCGGACGCGACGTACTCGTCGAGGAGGAGGATCTGGCCCGGGCCCAGGAGATCCTCAAGGAAGACGACGAAGGCTTCGACGAAGAGGAACTCGCCCGCCTCAGCGAAGAAGCGGGCCGGCAGACGGCCGAAGCGATCCCGTCGCTCCCCCAGCCCACTCCAGACGATCGAGCCGGTCCACCGACGCCCGTCGAGGCTCGAGCGCCAGCAAAGACGCGCGGCCTCCTCAAAGCATTTGAGAGGCTCACCAGGGACAAGCACGAAGCGGATAGCCCGTTCGGGCGCTGAGCACGCCAGAGCCACCCCCCAAGCGCTTCGACGCGGACCACGCGCGTGGTCTTCGCTCTCGGGTTCGGCGGGGATCGTCCACGTGAGTCGGTGAGGCATCCGGGCGCAGTGTGCGGGGGCCCTCCGTGGCCCGCGTCAATGCGAATGTTCCATCCCGGGCAACAACCGAGTTACGGTCGATCGGGTCCGAAGCGCCGCAGCAGCGAGTCAGCGTTCTCCTCATCGCTGCTGGTGCCGTCGCCGTCACGGGGCGGCATCATCGTTCCTCCGCGCATTCCGGCCATCACTGCTCTATCATACGCCCTACCATGCAGATATCGTTTGGCTTATTTGGCTATGGCTGAGCAGCAGATCCTGACCGTGCCCCAGGGTCGCCGAGGAGCTCCAGGTGACCGCTCAGACGATCCGCAACTGGATCGACAGCGGTGCGCTGCCGGCGGCGAAGATCGGCCGCTCCTTCCGGATACGACGCGAGCACGTCGACGCGCTCCTCGCTCGCGCGCAGGCCGACAGCAGCTCGCTGGCGACTCGCCGCGACCTCTGGGCGCCGGAGACCCTCGGGTTGCCCCACCGCCGCCGCGACGCTGAGCGTCCAGCGTCGGTATGGGATGAGACAGGCGCCCCCGTGCTGCCGTCCAAGCGCTCCTGAACCCGCGGCGCGGGCGCTCTCGGACGAAGCGGCGGTGTTGCCGCGGTGCACGCGAGCGGCGGGGGTGTGCGGCGCGAGTTGCGTTGGAGAGACCCTCCTACGAACCGTTCAGCGCGACGCTCCCCAAACCGGCTGGTGCGAGGCCCGCTCCGCTACCCCAAAGGATAGCCCTTTTGGGGTTGTTCGAGATAACGGAGTTGGCGACCCTCGCCCGCTGCTTGGCGCGCTCGCCCGATCATGCGCGTGCGACCCGGACGGGAGCCTGCGAGGGAGAGTCCCCCCCCGGGGCTACGCCGAGCGTCGCGCGCGGGCGCGTGGCCGCGCGCCGCTCGCCTTGTCTTCGCGCTCGATCGCGTCTGCCAACTCGCCGGCGGCGGCGGCGAGCTCCTCGTAGGCACGCGCGACCTCGAGCATGTTCTGGCCGGTCGCGATCGTGTTCAGCTGCGCGACGGCTTCATCGAAACGCCGCCAGAGACCCTCCGGTCCGCGACGGCCGGTGCCGGGCTGAAGCTCATACGGCGGCCGGGAGTCCGCCGCACGGTGGGGCGGCCAGTCAAAGCCCGCCGCGTCCGCCGCCCTGCAAGCAGTGGCCTCCTCGCTCGCGGCGCGGGCGAGACCGGCCAGGCGCGCGCTGAAATTGCGGTCGGGGGGCGCCATGCGGTGCGCATCCAGCGCTTTGCGCCAACTATCGAGCGCTTCCCTGAAGTCGCTGAGCACCAGCTCATCAGCGCTGATGCTGCTAGTTGTGTTCATTTGGTCATCGTAGCGCGTGCGCAGACAGAATGCAACACGACCCCTCCCACGGCCCCGGGGAGTCCGCCTGAAGGGCGCTATCCGCGCTCGCTGAGGCGCTACTGGCCGTCGGTCACGAGTGCGAGGGCGAATCCGTCGTGACCCTTGGCGCCAACTGTCTGGATCGCTGTGGCGCTGAGGCGCGGCTCGGCGGCGAGGAGCTCGTAGAAGCGCCGTACGCCCTGCACCCCGCCGTCTCCGAGCCGCGGGTCGCTGGCGTCGGCGTCGAGGATCGTCCCGCCGCGCACGACGTTATCGGCGACGATGAGGCTTCCGGGGCGCGAGAGCTTCAGTGACCACTCGAGGTAGCCCGGGTTGTTTTGCTTGTCCGCGTCGATGAAGATCAGGTCGAAGGGCTCGCGCCCTTCGGCGGCCAGCTTGGGGAGGGTCTCCAGGGCGGGGCCGACGCGCAGCTCCACGATCTCCGCGAGGCCGGCGTTCGCGATGTTCTCGCGGGCTACCTCGGCGTAGCCGGGGTTGGCCTCGAGCGTCACGAGGCTTCCGCCGGGTGGGAGTACGCGGGCGAGCCAGATCGTGCTGTAGGCGCCGAGGGTCCCGAGCTCGAGGATGCGCCGGGCGCCGTGGATGCGTACCAGGAGCTCGAGCAGCTTGCCCTGGTTGGGGGTGATCGCGATTGGCGGGAGGCCGGCGGCGTCGCTCGCACGCAGTGCGGCGTCGAGCACGGGGTCCTCGGGAAGGAGGTGATCGCAGATGTAGCGATCGACCGCAGTCCACAGCTCTTGGGTCATTCGACGAAGCGTATGCGCTGATCGCGACGCTCGACAGTCACCACGGCGGGTCGAGACGGTTCCCCGCATCCCGCCGGCAGTACAGCCCCACGGGGGAGTAACGAACGCAATGGCTGTGTATGACTTTAGATATTGTTTGTTTTGCTTATTTGGGTTATGATAAGTAGACTGCTACCCGATCGGGAGGGGCTCGGCCACCGCGACGCAGCTACGGCGATGGGCTGCAGCACCGGAGCGTTCGCGGTACGCGTGCACCGCGCCCGGCGCAGGCTCGCGCGTGCGCTCGCAAGCGAGGAGACGAGCCTGATCGAAATCCCCCAGGAAGCGAGGTCACCGCTGTGAGGCCCACGACAGATGACTTGATCGCACACGCTCGCAGCAAGTACCTGTTCCAGTGGCACGAGCCGAACATGCCCCCACAGGTCAACGGCTTCCACTTCACCGACAGCGACCTAGCCGCGGGCCAGACCGTGAGCATGAGCATCGGCCGATTCGGCCCCCGGTTGCCCGCCGGCATCACCCGAGGGACCGTCACCTCCAAGGAAACCAACCTCCCGAGCGAAGAAGAAGAACCCGGCCTGCTCGTCGGCAGCTTCGCGGTCCGCGTCCCCTGAGCGGCACCCTCCAGCCTCAGTGCAGCAGGTGTTCGAGGACGTTGCCAACTTCGTGCACCACGGTCCCGACTAGCGAGCCCGACTGTTCTTCGCTCGAGCTGCCTGAGGGTTCGGACCCGCTCGGGGATTCCGAGCCGCTCGACGGTTCCGAGCCGCTCGAAGAGCCCGAGCCGCCCGAGGAGCCTTCCGTCCCGCCCGAGCCGGAGCCTGAGCCCGAGCCGGGCTGACCCCCGCTGGGGGCGGTCCCGCTCCCTTCCCCGGAGCCCGAGGCCGGGGGAGCACTCGCTCCTGCTCCACTCCCGGAGCCGCTGCCCGCGGCCGAGCCCACCGGTTCCCCGGTCTGCCCCACGCCCGATCCTCCACTCTGCCCCGAGCCCCCGCTCTGCCCCGACCCACTGCCCTGGCTCCCCTGGCCGGGGGTGCTCGGCGGCGTCGCGCTCTGAACCGTCCCTCCGGACCGCGGTGCGCCTCCACCCGAACCGCCACGCGGCTGCGCGGGGGGGTTGCCCGCCCGCCCGCAGCAGCGACGACCGCTGGGACCGCTCAGCGCTACGGAGCGGCCCCCACCGGAGGTTTGGAGGGGTGCGCCTGCACCACGGTGTCCGAGCCCACTCCGACGGGCCGCACGACGCGAGGGCGAACCGACGGATGCGGACTCGCCGTGCTCGGGCCCCACGCCGGTCTGCGCCGAGGAGGAGCCCGCGGCGACCGCGCGCCCGGAGGAGCTGGCCGCGCTGAGCCCGTGCCGATCGCGGTGGTGCGTGGACCCGCTCATGTGGACGACCGCCGCACCAGTGAGCACGGTGCCGGCGGTGAGCGCCACTACTCCGCCCTTCAGCAGCAACCCGCTGAGTCCAACCGACGCCCCACCACCGGCGAGCTCGGCGACCCGTTCGGGCGCGGGCCCGCCCTGGTCGGCTCGGCCAGCCATCCAACTGAGCAGCGGCGACGGGGTGAGCGCGGTTATCGCCGTACGCAGCGTGGTACGTGCTCTGTACAGCAGCCCACGGACCGCGCCGTGGCTGATGCCGAGGTCGCTCGCGACCTGCTCGTGGCTGTGCCCCGCGACGGCGGTGCGGACGATCACCTCGCGCTGCAGCAGGGGCAGTGCCGCCACCTCGGCGAGCGCCTCGCGCGTGGTCAGTCCGAGGTCGAGGCCGGGCTCCCCGACCGCCGAGGAGCTGGGCCAGCCGGCCGGGTCCGCGAGCGGCTCGCCGTCGTGGGCGGCGTCGCGCACGGCGTTGGCGGCGGTGTTGTGCACCACCCGGTACAGCCACGCTTTGAGGTCGCGGACCTCCGCGCCCTCCCGCACGGCGACCCACGTCTTCAGCAGCGCGAGTTGTACGACGTCCTCCGTGCGGGCCTCGGGGAGCAGGCGCCGGCAGTAGCTCAGCAGCGGCCTGCGGTAGCGGTTCACGAGCGCCTCGAACGCTCGTTCGTGCCCCTCGCGCACGAGCGCGAGCAGCCGCTCATCCGACTGGGTCGCCAGCAGGCGGGTGGGGATTCCTGGACTCATCGCTTGTACGGGCGCCGTGGCGGCCCGGGGTCCGTGGCGGCCCCCCCGACGGCCCAGCGCCCAACCATCCTTACGACACTACGACACCAACCACGGTAGTAGTTCACGCGGCTGGACGAAAAGGCGCGGGGCGAAGCTCACCCACGCGACTCGTCCGAACTTCTTTGGCGCCTCAGAGGCCCTCTCGCAACCGCTCGTAGACCTTCCGCAGGTAGAACTCGCCGAGCGTAGCGGCGAACTCTTCGTCGTCGAGGATTCGCTTGAGGATCTCGTCGTTGGCGTCGGCGCGGGCGATGACCGTCTGCAGGAACTTCTTCTCGAAGACGAGGCTGAAGTTCTCGATCGTGTTGTTGCGCGCCTGGGTCGACAGGACGCGTCCAGCTCCTCGAAGCGGGCCTTGGCCGGCGCAAGGGCGGCGTACGTCTCCGCCGAGCGCTTCTCCTCGGAGGCGCCGGCGCCGAGCAGCGCGGGCATCGCCGCCTCGACCTCCTCGGAGCGCAGCACGTCGAAGTCGTCCAGACGCCGCCGGGTGTCCCACAGGATGTTGGGGTCGGTCGGCGGCGCGACGGTGCACCCGTGGAACTGCTCGAACGCCGCGACGACGTCCTCGGTGTCGTTGCGGAAGTCGAGCACAAAGGTGCTCTGCTTCAGCGGGTGGATGCGGTTGAGGCGCGAGAGGGTCTGGACCGCCGCGAGCCCGACCAGCGGCTTGTCGACGTACATCGTGTGCAGCAGCGGCTGGTCGAACCCGGTCTGGAACTTCTCGGCGGCGATCAACACGCCGTACTCGGGGGTCGCGAATTCCTCAGCGGTGCGCGACTCGGGCAGGCCGTTCATGTTGGTCTCGCTCAGCGGCCTCCCCCTGCCGTCGTCGATCTTGCCGGAGAAGGCGACCAGGGTCCTGATGTCGGTGTAGCCGTTGGCGTTGATGTACTTGTCGATGTTCTGCTTGTAGCGGACGGCGTGCAGCCGCGAGGAGGTCACAACCAGGCCGGTTGGCCTCTCGACGGGTGGCCCCAGAGATCGACTGTAGCGCCTGTGTTACACTCTGATGCTGACGATCGCACGAACCCAGTCCCGCTCCGACTGCCTCCGATTATGGCCAAGCTCCTCGACACCAGCTACTACAACCAGCGGCGCCGCGACTGGCTCACGGACGAGGGCACTCGCGCGGAGTACGAGCGCGCGCGGCAGGAGATCGAGCAGATCGACGCAGTCATCAGCTCACTGGACGAGCTACGGGTGGACGCGGGGATGTCGAAGGCCGAGCTGGCACGGCGCGTGGGGCGGAACCCCGCGAGCATCAGGCGTCTGTTCACGGCCGAGCAGGCACGCCCCGAGCTACCCCTCATCATCTCGATCGCCAACGCGCTGGACGCCAGCATCGAGGTCAGACGTCGCCCACGGCGACCAACCGGCAAGCGGCGCAGCCGCGACGCTGCGGCAGCCTGACGCGCCCCGACAACCGCCGCCGGGGTCTCGTAGGCTGCGGCGGTGGCTTGGGACATCATCTTCTATGTGACCGCCGAGGGCTCCGTGCCGGGAGCGGATTTCCTCGACGGCTGCCCCGCGAAGGTCCGGGGAACCGTTCTCGCCGTGCTCGACGCGGTTGCGGAAGCTCCACCGCCCGCCTTCTCCGGCGGAGGCAAGTGGGAGGCGATGCACGGCAACATGGGCGGCTGGTACGAGATCCGCGTCACCGGCCCGGGGCGTGAGCAGTTCCGGCTCTTCTGTCTGCTTGAGAACGCCGACGCGCGCACCTTGGCCGCGCGCGGCCTGCGTGGGCCGGCCATCGCCGTGATCGCCGGGATGCGCAAGAAGAGCGGGACAGCCTTCAGCGAGCGGGACTACGCGACGGTCCGTCAACTTGGCGTCGACCATACCGCTCGGACGCCTCGGCGCATCGCCAAATAGACGCCTGCAAGCGGGAGCGCCCGAGTACAGCAAGTCGAGTGTGCCCGCTGTGTGATGTCGCCGCCGTGCGCCTTCACAAGCTTCTTCCGCTCTGGGCGCTGCGTCTCTTTGATGAACATGAACAGCTCCCGCGTGTCGAGCCCGACCTCCGCATCGATGCCGCGCTCCATCAATTGAAACGATGAGCTAGAGTCCATACATGCTCATGGTCATTTTCGGAGCTGGAGCGTCTTACGACAGTGCGGAGGGCGATGCCCCCGGCTTGCCGTTGGCGAAGAATCTGGTGGCTCCCGAGTACAACCGAATCGCTGCCACATACCCAGCGAGTAGAGTCTGTCATCAGTTACGTCCGCGATCAGATTAACGAAGGTTCGACTACCAGCTTGGAGGAGGCGCTCGCCGGTTTTGCAGCCAAAGCGGAGAACAGTTTCGAGCGCAGGGCGCAACTTGTTGCCTTCCGCTTCTATCTGCGCCATCTTGTCACCGACCGGACAGGACTATGTCTAAGCGCAACCAGCGGATATACACACTACCTGAAGTTGTTCAACCGCCTTCACGATTGGCAGCGTCAGTCAGGAGAGCCAATTAGGATCGTTACATTCAACTACGACACCCTAATCGAGGATGCTCTGGAAACAGTCGTTACGGGTTGGCGATTCGACAAAAAAGGCGACTACATCAGGCGGACCGATTGGACGCTTACGAAGCTGCATGGCTCCGTAACATGGGGTCGCGCCGCTCGATACGGCGGCCCAGACTTCAGTATATCAAATCCTGACCGTGCTATGGCACTCGCCAATCAAATACCGTTTGAGGATGAACAAGCCCTATCTTTTCAGATGTGGTCCGGAACGAACCTCGACGCACCACGGACGCAAGTATACATTCCAGCGCTAGCTGTACCGATGGCAAACAAGACGCAATTCGAATGCCCGACGTTCCAGGTGGAAGCTCTACAGAGTTGCATGGCCGAGGTAAACCGCCTTCTGATTTGCGGCTGGCGCGCGGCAGAGTCGCACGCGATCGAGATTCTAAACGGCATCAACCCCGGGTACTATTTGGGGGTTGTTGCAGGTAGCGAACCTGACCTCGATGAAGTTCTTACCAACCTTGGTATCGTCGGTCAAAAGGGAAAGCGTTGCCTGATGTTGCCTAGCGGAATGAGTGGGCTAGCGTCGGACATGCCACAACTAAATCTTTTGACCGAGAGACCTTGGTAGCGAAGCGATCACTGCGACTATACTTACCTCTGTGTATATCTGATTCTCCGTCCGTGATCGACCGGGGGAAGAGGAAGGAGCCGTCGTTGATGCGCGGCAGGCCGGCGCCGAAGCGGCCGTCGAAGCCGAGCCTCTGCGCCTCACCGCGGACCTCGTCCTCGACCTTCTTCCACTCCACCCCGAAGGGAGGGTTGGCGAGCAGGTAGTCGAAGCACGCGCCCTCGTGGTGGTCTTCGGAGAAGGAGTTGCCAAACGCGATGTGCGAGGCGTCCTGGCCCTTGAGCATCATGTCCGAGCGGCAGACCGCGTAGGTTTCGGCGTTGAGTTCCTGGCCGAAGACCTCCAAGCGCGCCTGCGGGTTCAGCGCGCGCAGGTGGTCCTCGGCGACCGACAGCATCCCGCCGGTGCCGCACGCGGGATCGCAGAGCGTCTTGACGACGCCCGGCTTGGTGAGGATGTCGTCGGCGTCGTCGATGAACAACAGGTTGACCATCAACCGGATGACCTCGCGCGGGGTGAAGTGCTCGCCGGCGGTCTCGTTGGAGAGCTCGGAGAATTTGCGGATCAGCTCCTCGTAGAGGTAGCCCATCTCGATGTTCGAGACCGCCTCCGGGTGCAGGTCGATGTCGGCGAAGCGGCCGACGACCTGGTAGAGGAGGTTGGCCCAGCGCAGCCGCTCGATCTGGACGGGGAAGTCGAACTTGTCGATGATGTCCCGGGCGGCCTCGGAGAAGCCCCCGATGTAGAGGCTCAGGGCGTCGGCGATCGTGTCGGGGTCGTCGAGCAGCTTCGTGAAGGTGAGCGGGCTCGTGTTGCAGAACTGCTGACCGGCGGCAGCCTGTAGGAGGGGCTCGACGTTCTCGATCCTCTCGGAGATCTGCCTGTGCCGCTTCAGCACGGCCTGCTTGGTGGGCTTGAGGACGCAGTCCAGGCGGCGGATCACGGTCAGCGGCAGGATCACCTTGCCGTACTCGGACTGCTTGTAGTCCCCCCGCAGGAGATCTGCCACGCCCCAGATGAAGGCGGCGTGGTTGCGGATCGTCTCGCTCTGGGCGCTGGGGGCGCTCAATACCTCGGTGGCCATGGCCGCCAAGCGTACCGACAGCATCGGAGCTTCCATCTATCGGGTGTCGCCCGCTCGATCCCGGGCGGCGGCCGCCAGGGACAGCTCGGAGCGGCCCGCCAGGATTGGGCCGCCCCGAAGCCATGTCCCGCCCCGTGGGGAGGGGCGCTTTGGCACGAGATCGGACCTGCCGACGGAAGGATGGAGCGCCATCGACAGGGTCCGGGAGCAGAAACCTCGCGCGATCTGTTGGTCCTTACGGACGCCCTATAGAGACACGACTCCCCCGCAAAACTCACGCGGAGATCGCGCGGCGCTCAGGCGCCGAGGGCATGGGAGGCCCGTCGCGCCGGCCGCCGGGACGAAGAGGGCGCGTCGCCGAGCGGGATGCCCTCAAGCGCGCAGGCGTACCGGAAGGCAGCCTCTTGCGCATGTTGCGCCTGCTGTGGCGTCTGGTCGCCGCTTGGCGCAGCCGTGTCCACGCCGAGCTCATTCCACAGCTCGCGCTGCTCCTGGTTGAGGGTGCTGGGATCGATCACGGTTGGTACTCCATCACGTAGACGTCGGGACGCCCATCCTATTCGACGGATCACCACCGCATCGATCGCCACCTAACCGGGTTATTAGGGCGAGGTAAAGAGAGCCGTACGAGAGAGCCCGGGGCACGGCGGGACAGTCCCGGCCAGCAACACTCAACCCCTGCACTGAGGAGGAACAAGATGCGCTCGAGAAGGAGGAGCATCGCAGTAGCGTGCGCAGTTGCAGTTTCAACGGTCTCGTCGCTGGCGCTGCTCGCGACGGAGGCGTCCGCATTCAGGCATCGCAGTCCGAGCGGCCGGTGCCGCGTCGGCATGGTGGTCGCTCCACGACAGATCACCGCGGGCGAACCGGTCACGATCTTCGGTCGACTCGTATGCCGCGGCCGCGCGAACGCGGCCGGCCAGGTCGTGCGGCTCTTCCATCATGTCCTCGGCGCTCCGGGGTTCACGTACGTGCAGAGCACCACCACCGACGCGCAGGGCTTCTACCAGTTCCAGCGCGCCGACGGGGTGGTGGAAACCAATCGCATATGGCATGTGCGCTCCCACGGTGCGGAGAGTGCCAACAGGGGAGTAAGGGTCGCCGCTCAGGTGACGCTGAACGGGCCGCCGGAAGGCACCCAGATCCTGACGGGCGTCGCCAATAAGGTCACGTTCACCGGCACCGTCACTCCGGCGGATGTCGGGGCGCGGGTCGTACTACAGCGCCAGAACGCGCTCACCGGCAATGAATGGCACCGGATCGACTCGGGCGTGGTGGAAGCGGGGGGCGGATTCTCCATCACCCACACCTTCATCGTCCCCGGCGACGCCAATCTGCGTGTGCTGGTGCGCAGCCAGGGACGCAACGTCCCCAGCCCCTCGGACGTGCTGACCTATGAGATCTCCCAGGCGCAGAATCCGGCACTGACGATCAATGCCTCGGCAGACCCGATCGTCTACGGGCAGTCGGTGACGATCAGCGGCGTGCTTGCGGGCGAGACCGGCACGGTCGCCCTGGAAGCGCGCACGGTCCACCAGCCCGGGTGGGTGCAGGTCGTGCAGGTCGCAACCACCAGCACCGGCGCGTACACGTTCCCGCCGCAGACGCCGGTCAACAGCACCTTCTACCGGGTCAAATCCAGTGGCGGCCCACCGTGCCCACCGGGTGCGGCGTGCCCTGCGCTGCTGATGATCAACAGGTCGGCGGTGCTGTACGAGGGCGTCAAGTACGTGCTCAGCGCCCAGGTGTCCGCCACCACGGTCCTGGAGGGACAGACGCTCACGTTCACGGGCAGCGTCGCCCCGAGTCGCCCGGGTCACGTGATCTACCTGGAGCGCCAGAACGCCTCAACCCATGAATTCCATGTCGTGCAGGTGAGCACGCTCAGCCCGGAATCGACGTTCTCGATCCCCTACCAGGTGTACAGCACGGGGACCGACGTCTTCCGCGTCCACATCCCCGGCGGACCCGACAACGGGAGCGCGGCGAGCCAGCCGTTCACGATCCAGGTGAATCCGGCGCCGGCCGCGGTGTTGACGCCGGAAGCTCCGAGCAACTCCTCGGGCCCCGCGGAAGGAACGACCTCGCCCTCCGAAGGGGAAAAGGAAGGCGAAGAACGCACCGGGGAAGGCGAACGGGAAGCGCCTCCCAGGGGGCACCACCACCGGTAGCGAAGCCCGCTGTGCGGGGCACCAGGTCACGCCGAGGCCGTCCCTGCGGGGGCGGCCTCGGTCGTTCCGTGGTCAGCCTCGCCGGAAGAGGCGATCTCGGTCCGGGACGACCGTTGCCTGCCGGGCGAACCGACTCCCGCGAGGAACCGACCGGGCGCTACGCCGCGACCGCCCGGGCCCGCAGGTGCGCGCCCACCTTGCGCTTGACCCGCTGCAGGGCGTTGTCCACAGTCTTCGTGTCGCAGCCCAGACCGCGCGCCCACCTGCTCGTAGGAGCAGCCGTCCAGGTAGAGCGAGAGCACGCGGCTCTCGAGCTCCGAGAGGGCTGTGGAGAGGCAGCCCACCAGCGAGCGCAACTCCTCGGAGGAGACCACCTGGTTGGCGGGATCGTGCACGGAGGGACCGGGGAGCATCTGATCGAGGGTGGGGGCCTCTTCGCCGCTCGCGGCTGGCGTGGAGGAGAACGAGACGTACTGGTTCAGCGGGGTGTGCTTGTTGCGAGTCGCGGTCTTCACGGCGGTGATGATCTGGCGGGTGATGCACAGCTCAGCGAAGTTGCGGAAGCTCGACTCGCGGTCGGTGCGGAAGTCGCGGATCGCCTTGTAGAGGCCGACCAAGCCCTCCTGGATGAGGTCGTCGGAGTCCCCCCCGGCGAGGAAGTAGGAGGAGGCCTTCAGGCGCACGAAGCCGTGGTAGCGGCGCACCAGCCGCTCGTACGCGGTGCGGTCTCCCTGTTTGGCCAGGGCGATCAGGAAACCGTCATCGACCTTGACCTCAGAGTGAGGGTTACTGGAGATACGTGCCACGAGCAGGTCCTTTCTCGGACTGCGCGCAGCCCGGATCGCTCAGTGGCGCACTCCTCCCCCGGCGCCAACAGCTATGGGAATCAACTACGGGTCAAGCTTAGGTTCAGCGTTACGGACGCGAGGTTCGCACAGTTATGGAGCGTTGTCAAGGGCACGGCGGCGATTTTGCAAGATCTCGTACAGGACCGCCGCCGCCGCCGCGCTCACCCCCAGCGACTCGACCTGCCCCAGCAGCGGCAGCGAGACCAGCTGATCGCACGCCCCCGCCACCCGCGGGCGCAGGCCACGGCCCTCGCTGCCGAGCACCAGCACCACCCCGCCGCGGTAGTCGGGACGGTCGTAGGGCACCGTGGCGTCGGCGCTTGCCCCGTAACTCCAACACCCCGCCTTCTGGGCTGCGCCGAGGAAGTCGGCGACGTTGCGCACCCGCGCCACCCGCAGGTGCTCGACCGCGCCCGCCGAGGCCTTGCAGACCGCGGGCGTGACCTCGGCGGCGCGGCGCTCGGGGATCACAACCCCCGTGACCCCCGCACACTCCGCGGTGCGGCAGATCGACCCGAGGTTCTGCGGGTCCTGCACCTGGTCGAGCGCCACGATCAACGGGTCGTCCCCCCCGCGCGCACCGGAGCCACCCCGACTCACAAGCAGCTCCTCGGCGGAGACGTAGGGGTAGCCACCAGCGTCCGCGCAGACACCCTGGTGGGCGCTCGAGCCGCAGCGCCCCTCGATCTCCTCCGCCGAGACCTTCCGCACCGCCACCCCCTCCAGCCACGACTCGCGCGCGGCGCCCCCGGAGACCCACACCTCACCGACCGTGTACGCCCGGCGCCCTCGCAGCGCCTCTCGCACGGGGTTACGGCCGTAGAGGATCACCGCGGGATCAGCTCGGGCCCCTGAGGACCGTCGCGTATCTCCCAGCCACGGCTGAGGATCGCCTCGCGCAGCCGATCGGCTGTCTCGAAGTCGCGTTCCCGACGAGCGGTCTCGCGCCGCTCCAGCAGCTGCGTCGCCTCGGGATCGATAGCTTCGACCTCCCCCACCGCCTCCAGCGCCGAGAGCCCGTCGAGTCCGAGCACGCCGAGCATCTCGCGCAAGTCGCGATCACCCACCGGCTCGGGGCGGCGGTTGGCCTCCCGTACCCACTCGAACAGCGAGGCCAGCGCCTTTGGGGTGTTGAAGTCCTCCGCGAGCGCAGCGAAGAACGCCTCCTTGTGGCGCGCCATGTCGTCCGGGCTCGGCCGCCCCGGGGCCACGCGCCTGAGCGTGTCGCGAATCCGGTACACGCGCCGATCGGCGTCGTCGAGCTCCGAGTGCGAGAACGCCAGCGGCTGGCGGTAGTGCCCGCCGATGAGGTACATAACGACCGCACCGCGCCCCCACTGCTCGAGCACCTCGTGCAACAGCGCGATGTTGCCCACCGACTTGGCCATCTTCTCGCCGGTGAACTGGATCATGCCGTTGTGCACCCAGATCCGCGCGAGCTCCGTCCCCCGCGCGGCACGAGTCTGGGCGGCCTCGTTCTCGTGGTGGGGGAACAGCAGGTCCGAGCCACCGCCGTGGATGTCGAAGCCGACACCGAGGCTGGACTCCGCCATCGCCGAGCACTCGATGTGCCAGCCCGGCCGCCCCGGACCCCAGGGCGAGTCCCAGAAGGTGTCCTCGCCCTCCTTACGGGCCTTCCACAGCGCGAAGTCCAGCGGGTCCCGCTTGCGATCCGAGCCCTCCACGGGCTCGCCCTGGTCCATGTCCTCCAGACGACGGTGCGAGAGCGAGCCGTAGTCGGAGTCGGAGCGCACGCCGAAGAACACGTCGCCGCCGCTCTCGTAGGCGTGGCCCCGCTCGATCAGCGTCTCGATGTAGGCGACGATCGGACCCATCGTCTGAGAGGCCAGCGGCTCCTCATCCGGGCGGCCCAACTCCAGGGCGTCGGTGTCGGCGATGTACGCGGCCGTCATCTCTCGCGCGAGCTGCTCGCTCGGCACGCCGGCGTTGCGAGCCGCGTCGTAGATCTTGTCGTTGACGTCGGTGATGTTCACCACGAGCTTCACGTCATGTCCCTCATGCGCCAAGAAGCGCGCCAGCAGGCTGAAGATCACAAACGGACGGGCGTTGCCGACGTGGATGCGGCTGTACACAGTGGGGCCACATGCGTAGATGCCCACGCGGCCGGGGTCGCGCGGGCGCAGCGGCAGCACCCCGCCGGTGCGGGTGTCGTGCAGGTGGATGGGGCGCATGACGCGCCAACCCTAGCTGAGGCGCAGCACCCGCCGGCCTCGCGGCCGCCCACCAGTCTCACGGCCGCCTACTGCTCGCAACTGCCCGCCGGCCTCAGCGAGCACGCAGGCTCGCGACTGCCAGCGCCGCGACGCCCTCGCCGCGCCCGACGAAGCCCATGCCCTCGCCGGTGGTGGCCTTCACGTTGACGCGCGTGGGCGACAGACCAAGCGCCCGGGCGAGCCGTTCGCGGATCTTTTGCCGGTGGGGAGCGAGCCGGGGCGCTTCCAGCACCACCGTGCAGTCGACGTTCACCACTTCGAGGCCGGTGGCGATCACGGTCGTGACGACTGTTTCCAGCAGCACCAGCGAGTCGGCGTCGCGGTAGCGCTCTTCCGTGTCGGGGAAGTGCTCGCCGATGTCCCCCAGGCCCGCGGCCCCGAGCAGCGCGTCGATCACCGCGTGAGTCAACACGTCAGCGTCCGAGTGGCCCTCGAGGCCGAGCTCGTGCGGGATCTCCACGCCCCCGAGGATCAGCCGCCGCCCGGCGGCGAGGCGGTGGCAGTCGTAGCCGATCCCGCTGAGGCTCATCGCACACCAGCTCCGATCGGCTCCAGGCGCCGCGCGCGGCGCTCGAACACGCACAGCTCGCCGACGCCAAACTGCTCCAAGAGCTCGAGCGCCTGGTCGTAGTCCACGCCGACATCCTCTGGGCGGTGCGCGTCGCTGGAGAGCGCAATCGGCGCACCGGCTTCCACGCACATCTCCAGGAACGCCGGCGCCGGGTATATCTCTTGCGCGCGCTTGCGCAGGCCGGCCGTTGAGACCTCCACAGCGACGCCCGACTCCGCGATGCCGTCGAGCGCGAGCTCGTAGTAGCGACGCAGGTCCCCCTCGGGTCGCGGACGCTCGGGACCCCACACCTTCACGAGGTCGGGGTGCGCGAGGATGTCGAACAGGCCGCTGCGCGCGGCCTCCCCCAGCGTCTCGAAGTAGCGCCGCCAGATCTCCTCCGCCGAGCGGCCCGTTCCCCAGACTCCGCCATCCTCCATGTCGACTGCGTGGTCGCGGATGAAGTGCACCGAACCCACCACGTAGTCGAAGTCGCGCGCGTCGAGCAGGTTCGCCGTCCGGTCCTCCCGTCCGGCGACGAAGTCCGCCTCGAGCCCCAGCTTGAGATCCGTCTCCTCGCGCACGAACCGGCAGTAGTCATCGAGGTCGTCCACCGCGTTCTCGAGCCAGAAGGGGTGCTGCCACACCTCCAGCGCCTGGCGGAAGCGGTGGATGTGCTCGGAGACCCCAAGCTCCGCGATCCCGCGCTCGCGGGCGACCTCGCGGTAGCGCTCCACACGGGCGGGCGTGAAGTGCGCGGCCGCGGTGGCGTCGAGGTCGTCGGGGCGCAGGTGGAGGTGGTAGTCGGTGAGCATCAGGGCGCGATTCAAGCAGGAAAAGACCAGGGTGGAGAGAGAGGCGGCGAGACGGAGAGAGCTGGAAGCAAGGGAGCGACGGGTGGACGGGAGCGGCCGTGGGTCAACCGGCCTCCCCCACCCCACGGCCGAGCAGCAACTCCGCCAGCGCGAGGTCCAACGGGGTGGTCACCTTGAGGTTCTCGCGGGGCGCGTCCACCACGACCACCCGGCCGCCCGCGCGCTCCACCAGCCAGGCGTCGTCGGTCGCCTGCGCCAGCACGTCATCCGGCACATCCAGCGCCCGCTCCAAGGCGGCGCGGCGGAAGACCTGCGGAGTCTGCACCGCCCACAGGCCCGTGCGGTCGAGCGTCTCCAGCACGGCGCCGCCGGCCCCTACCCGCTTGACGGTGTCGGTCACCGGGGCGGCCGCGATCGCCGCGTCGACACCCTCCCCGAGCGCCGCCGCGAGCACCCGCTCGGCGAGCTGCGGCGTGAGCAGAGGACGCGCGGCGTCGTGCACGAGCACAGGGTCGCCCGGCCCCGCCGCGGCGAGCGCGAGACGCACGGACTCCGAGCGCACAAAGCCCCCGAGGACCCCGGTCGTGCCCGCAGGCGCGCTCACGCCCACGGGCAGCGCCACCACGAGACGCTCGATCGCCGGCACAGCACGCAGCGCGTCGACGCTCCATTGCAAAAGAGGGCGTCCGGCGAGCGCGGCGAGCGCCTTGGGACCGTCCGCCCCCAAGCGCTCGCCGCGACCGGCGGCTACGATCAGCGCGAGCGCCAAGCCCCGCTACTCGGCCAGCACCAGCCTGGAGGAGGCCGAGGAGGCGAGCAGGTCGTCGAGGAACTCTTCGGCCTCGTCCTCGTCCTTGTCGAGCGCGTACATCAGCTCCGAGGCGAGGATCTTCTTGGCGCGCGTGAACATCTGCTTCTCGCCGGTGGAAAGTCCCTTTTCGCTCTCGCGCAGCGCGAGGTTGCGCACGACCTCGGAGAGCTCGTAGATGTCGCCGGTCTTGATCTTGTCGCGGTTGTGCTTGAACCGGCGGTTCCAGTTCTTGGGCATGTCGGAGACTTCGTCCTGGAGCACGTCCAGCACCTTCTTGACGGTCTCCTCGTCGATCACCCGGCGCAGGCCGGCGAGGCCGGCGTTCTCGGTGGGGACCTTGACCGTCATGTCGTTGTGGAGGATCTTGATCGTGAGGTACTCGCGGCATTCGCCCAGCACCTCCATGTCCTCCTTCTTGAGGACCTTGCCCGCACCGTGGTGGGGGTAGACCACGTGGTCTCCCAACTCGAACTCGATGCACTCGCATTCGGTGACGATGTGGAGGTCCTCGATCGGCTCTGTTTCGATTGCCTGGGGAATGGGAATGGTTCTCTCCTTTTAGTGGGTCCGCCCGGGGGCGGCCTTGACGTCAGACTGCAAGCTTTGAAAGCCGTTCCTAAGCCCATGCTCACGTCTGCAGGTAACGGTCCACGAGGTTGATCTCCTGCAGACGCCGAAGGCCCTCGCGGATGTCCTTGGCGCGTATCTCCCCCACCCCCTCAATCGCCTCTAGCTCGGCGTCGGTGGCCGCCAACAACTCGTCGAGGCCCCCGAACTCCTTGATGATCTCGCTCACCACCAGCTTCGGCAGACGGGGGATGCGCCCCAGGGTGCGGTAGCCACGTGGCGTGACAGGGTAGTCAAGCGTGTTCAGCTTGCGGTCGTATTCGAGCAGCTCCGCCAGGCGCCCGAAGTCGAGCAGGTCCTGGTGGCCGAGCCGCCCCAGCTCCTCCAGGGAGGAGGCGAACGCCTCGTCGGAGTAGCTTGCCAGGTAGTCCTGCACCAGCGCCGACTTTTCCGAGGCGGTGCCGACCATCGTCTCCTCGAGCTGCATCTCGATCAGGCGCCCCTCGGTCCCGAGCTCGACGATGTAGCGCTCGATCTCCACCGCCATCCGCGTCACGAGCTCCGCGCGCTGGAGCACCGTGAGCACGTCGTGCAGGGTGACCCCGCCCTCGAACTCCAGGGCGGTGAGCCGCGTGGAGACCTGGTCGAGGCGGGTGCGGTACTTCTCGAGGGTCGCGAGCGCCTGGTTGGCCTTGGCGAGCACCACGGGGATGTCCTGCAGGATGCACTTGGTGCCGTCCACGTACAGCGAGACCACCTCACGGCGCTGGGAGATCGCGATCACGAGCGCTTCGGTCTGCTTGGAGATGCGCTCCGCGGTGCGGTGGCGGGTGCCGGTCTCGAGCGTGAGGATCGTGGGGTCCGGCATCAGCTGGACGTTGGCGAGCGCGATCTTGGTGGAGTTGGCGTTGAGGATGATCGCGCCGTCCATCTTCGCCACCTGGTAGAGCAGGGCCGGGGAGTAGTCGATGTCGAGCTTGATGCCCCCCGAGAACAGGAAGCTCAGCTCCTCGGGGTCGCCGATCACGATCAGCCCCCCGGTGCGGGCGTTCAGGATGTTCTCCATCCCCTCCCGCAGCGCCGTTCCCGGCGCCACCATCTCCAACGCCTTCACCAGTCCAGGCTCCGGGCGAGCTTCGGTATCGAAATCTTCGCCGGATCGTGGAGCCACGACGGGGTATTTTACGGCATTTACACGGGATTTAGCGCCTCCCCACCAGGGTTCCTGAGGCTCGAACACCCTCCCGAGTCCACCGCGGGTCCACCCGCCCCAAGCGAGCCCCCACAAATCCCGCTTGGCGGAACCGGGGTCGTCGGGCGGTGGCCATTTGCGGGGGACGCGCCGGCGCGCCGCAGCGTGGACGAGGGGCCAGACGAAGAGCGTCTACGTGGCCACCCGCTCGGGCGCGCTCACCGGGCGGAGGTCACACCGCCGCGACGCGAGGCCGGCGGGCCTGGTCCGGTGGCAATACCTGGGCGAGCGCCTCCCGCAGGGTGCCGACCTCACAGGCGCCGGACCCGCTGCCGGCGGGGGCCACCACCTCGGTCAGCCCGTGGCGGGCGGCCTCCTGCAGACGGCGCTCGGGGTGGCCGACCCAGCGCAGCTCGCCCGTAAGGCCAAGCTCACCGAAGCACGCACAAGGGACGGGTGGCTGGGCTCCTCGGCTCGCACCGGAGAGGCCGGTAGCGGGCACGCCCCGACTCGCCGAGGCGACCGCGAGGGCGACCGCGAGGTCAACCCCGGGCTCGTCCACTCGCACCCCGCCGACCACGTTGACGAACACATCGGCCCCGCCCGTCCCCACGCGGCCGTGGCGGGTGAGGATCGCGAGCACCAGTGCGAGGCGGTTGCGGTCGAGGCCCGAGGCCACCCGCCGGGGCTGCTCGAGCTCCGAGGGCGCCACCAGCGCCTGGACCTCGACGAGCAGCGGCCGAGACCCCTCCATCGCAGCGAGCATCACGCTCCCAGGGGCGCGCGTGGCCTGCGCGACGAAGCGCGCGGAGGCGTCCAGCACCTCCACCAACCCGCCCTGGCGCATCTCGAACAGCCCCGTCTCGGAGGTCGAGCCGAAGCGGTTCTTCAGCGCCCGCAGCTCGCGGTAGGGGCGCTCGCGCTCGCCTTCGAAGGAGAGCACGCAGTCCACCACGTGTTCGAGCACCCGCGGCCCCGCGAGCGCGCCGTCCTTGGTGACGTGCCCCACGAGGATCGTCGCGACGCCGCGCGCCTTGGCGAACTCCATCACGCGCACGGCGACCTCGCGCACCTGGCCCACCGACCCGGGCGCGGAGGAGAGCTCGGCCGCGTGGAGCGTCTGCACGGAGTCGATCACGCACGCCTCCGGGGCGTGCGAGGCGAGCACGTCGAGCACCGCGTCGAGGTCGGTCTCGGCCACGATCGGCACCGACAGCGCGCCGGGGCCGAGGCGCTCCGCGCGCAGCCGCACCTGCTCGGGGGACTCCTCGGCGGAGACGTACAGCGTGCGGTGGCCCAGTCCGGCGAGGTGGCCCAGCACCATGTTGGTGAGCGTGGACTTGCCGATCCCCGGCGCCCCGCCGAGCAGCACCAGCGAGCCGGGCACGAGCCCCCCACCGAGCACCCGGTCGAGCTCCCCGATGCCGGTGGGCAGGCGCGCCACGGGCGCCGAGCCGACCTCCGCGAGGGGGCGTGGTGTCGGCCGGTCTGCGGGCTGCCCTGAGCGAACGCCACTGCCGGCGGCGCGTCCGCCCGTCCCGCCGGCCACCGGGGCGCGCTCCTCCACGAGCGTGTTCCACGCCCCACAGCCGGGGCACTGCCCGTGCCACTTGGCCGAGGAGAAGCCGCACTCAGAGCAGACGTGGACGGAGGCGGCGCGAGGCACTCCCGCAGACTACGGCCCGGCGGGGACGGCTTACTCGTCCGCGTCCGCGGCGTCCACGGACCCGTCGGGCCCGTCAACGTGCGGCTCGTCGCCGTCGCCGTCGCCAACCCCATCGGGAAGATCCTCGCCCAGGTCCTCGCCCGCAGGCAGCTCCCCGGCGGCCCCTTCGGCGCCGACGGCGACGGGGGTCTTCTGCTTCTTGGGCTTGACGACCGTGAGGCGCACCTCGCCCTCCTCGCCCTCGGCGGCGGGGTTGACCACGACCGTGGCCCCGGGGATGACCTGCTCGCGCAGCACGAAGTCCGCGAGCGGGTCCTCGATGTAGCGCTGGATCGCGCGACGCAGCGGGCGGGCGCCCATCGCGGGGTCCCAGCCCTTCTCGACGAGCAGTTCCTTGGCGGGGTCGGTCAGCTCGAGCTGCAGCTCGCGTTCGGCCATCGTCTCGCGGATGCGCAGCAGCAGCAGCTCGACGATCTGACGGATTTCGTCCTTCTGCAGCTTGTGGAAGACGATCACGTCGTCGATACGGTTGAGGAACTCGGGCCGGAAGACCTTCTTGAGCTCGCCCATGATGCGGTTCTTCATGTCGTCGTAGGTGATGCCCGTCTCGTCGTCGGAGACCGCGAAGCCCAGCGGCGTGTTGCGCGCGATCTCGGCGGCGCCGATGTTGGAGGTCATGATCACGATCGCGTGGCGGAAGTCCACGGTGCGCCCCTGCGCGTCGGTGAGCCGCCCGTCCTCGAGGATCTGCAGCAGGATGTTGAAGACGTCGGGGTGGGCCTTCTCGATCTCGTCGAGCAGCAGCACGCAGTAGGGCTTGCGGCGCACCGCCTCGGTGAGCTGGCCGCCCTCGTCGTAGCCGATGTACCCGGGGGGCGAGCCGACCAGGCGCGAGACGGCGTGCTTCTCCATGTACTCGGACATGTCGATGCGCACCATCGAGTCCTCGTCGCCGAACAGGAACTCCGCGAGCGTGCGCGCGAGCTCGGTCTTGCCCACGCCGGAGGGGCCGAGGAAGATGAACGAGCCGGTGGGCCGCTTGGGGTCCTTCAGCCCCGCGCGCGAGCGGCGGATCGCCTTGGAGATGACCTCGATCGCGGGGTGCTGGCCGATCACGCGCTTGTGCAGTTCCTCCTCCATGCGCATCAGCTTCTGGGTCTCGGCCTCGGTCAGCTTGAACACCGGGATGCCGGTCCACATCGAGACGATTTCGGCGATCTCCTCCTCGCCGATCGCGGGCCGCTCGTGGGTCTCCCCAGCTTCCCACTCCTCCTCGAGCTCGCGCTTGCGGTGGGTGAACTTGCGCTCCTTGTCGCGCAGCGCGGCGGCCTTCTCGAACTCCTGGGCCTCGATCGCGGCCTCCTTCTCGCGCCGCGTGGACTCGATCTGCTCCTCGAGCTCACGGTTGGCGGGCGGGGAGGTCATCGACTTGATGCGCATCCGCGAGGCCGCCTCGTCGATCAGGTCGATCGCCTTGTCGGGCAGGAAGCGGTCGGAGATGTAGCGGTCGGCCAGTTCGGCGGCGGCGCGCAGGGCGTCGTCGGTGATCTGCACCTTGTGGTGGGCCTCGTAGCGGTCGCGCAGGCCCCGGAGGATCTCGACGCTCTGGTCGATCGAGGGCTCCTCCACGCGGATCTGCTGGAAGCGGCGCTCCAGGGCGGAGTCGCGCTCCAGGTACTTGCGGTACTCGTCCAGCGTGGTCGCGCCGATCGTCTGCAGCTCACCCCGGGCCAGCGCGGGCTTGAGGATCGAGGCGGCGTCGATCGCGCCCTCGGCAGCGCCGGCGCCGACGAGGTTGTGGAGCTCGTCGATGAACAGGATGATGTCCCCGCGCTGGGTGATCTCCTTCATCACCTTCTTCAGGCGCTCCTCGAACTCTCCCCGGTACTTGGAGCCGGCGACCAGCGCGGCGAGGTCCAGGGTGTAGATCTGCTTGTTCTTGAGCAGCTCGGGCACGTCGGCGTTGGTGATGCGCTGCGCAAGGCCCTCCACGACGGCGGTCTTGCCGACGCCGGGCTCGCCGATCAGCACGGGGTTGTTCTTGGTGCGCCGCGAGAGGATCTGCATGATGCGCTCGATCTCCGTCTCGCGCCCCACGCAAGGGTCGAGCTTGCCTTCGGAGGCGAGCTTCGTGAGGTTGCGGCCAAACTGGTCGAGCAACTTCGAGGACTTCTTGCCTTCCGCGGGGCCGCCGCCCGCGCCGGCTCCTGCCCCCGGCACTCCCGCGCCCTGGCCCTGGCGGCGCCCGGAGGGGCCGGAGAGCATCCGGATGACCTCGTTGCGGATCTTCTCGGAGTCGGCGTCGAAGTCGAGCAGGATGCGGGCGGCGACGCCCTCGTTCTCGCGCACGAGCCCGAGCAGGATGTGCTCGGTGCCGATGTAGTTGTGGCCCAGCGACAGCGCCTCGCGCAGCGCAAGCTCCAGGACCTTCTTGGCGCGCGGGGTGAAGGGGATCTGTCCGGAGGTGACCTCCTCGCCGGAGCCCACGATGCGCACCACCTGGGCGCGCACGCGCTCCACGGTGATGTCGAGGCTCTCCAGGACGCGGGCCGCGAGGCCCTCCTCCTCACGCAGCAGTCCGAGCAGGATGTGCTCGGTGCCGATGTAGTTGTGCTTGAGCGTCCGCGCCTCTTCCTGGGCGAGAACGACAACCTGGCGGGCCCGTTCTGTGAATCGCTCGAACATGGTTCTGGCAGAGCCCCTTCGTGTCAGTCCGGTCTGGTGTGGTCCGTAGGGACGGTCGGCTGGGTGGCGAGGCGGGTGGGCCTCATCCCCCTCTTCGTCTCAAACCGCAAGAAAGATGAGCACCCGAGTCCCAACGCCGCCATAGGACAGTCTACCAACGGGCCCCCGGCCCTCTACCGGGAACCGCCCGTGGGAGCCGGCGGACTCGCGCCCGCCGAGGTCACGAGCGCATCGCGGGGAACAGCACGACCTCGCGGATCGAGTCGCGCCCGGTCAGCAGCATCACCAGCCGGTCGATGCCGAGGCCCACGCCCCCCGCGGGCGGCATCCCCTGCTCGAGCGCCTGCACGAAGGCCTCGTCGTAGGGCTGAACCTCCTCCTCTCCGAGCGTCGCCAGCCGTCGCTGGGCCTCGAAGCGCTCGCGCTGAACGTCGGGGTCGGTCAGCTCGCTGAAGGCGTTGGCGATCTCCATGCCGCCGGCGAACGCCTCCCAGCGCTCGACCAGGTCGGGCTTGGAGCGGTGCTTGCGGGCGAGCGGCGAGATCTCGGCGGGGTAGTCCATCACGAAGGTCGGCTGCCGCAGGGCCGGCTCGACGTACTTGGAGAGCAGACCGTCCGCGAGCTGCGACCAGAGCAGGCCCTCGGTCTGCAGGTCCAGGCCACGGCTCGCGATCGCCGCCGCGAGCTCCTCGGCGCCGGGGTGCGCCGTCACGTCGAGCTCCGTGTGCTGCTCGATCGCCTCGACGAAGCCCACGCGCGCCCACGGCGAGGAGAAGTCGAGCTCGCCCGAGTACCCGACGGCTTCCGCGGCGCCGCGCACGATCGCCTCCAGCCTCGCCGCCTCGTCCTCGTAGTCGGCGTACGCCTCGTACCACTCGACCACCGTGAACTCAGGGTTGTGCTTGTGCGAGACCCCCTCGTTGCGGAAGTCCTTGCCGAGCTCGTAGACCCGCTCGAGGCCGCCGACTATCAGGCGCTTGAGATACAGCTCGGTGGCGATGCGCAGGTACAGGTCGCGGTCCAGGGCGTTGTGGTGGGTCGTGAACGGCCGCGCGAGCGCCCCCCCGTAGAGAGGCTGGAGCACGGGAGTCTCGACCTCGGTGAACCCCTCCCCGTCGAGGTAGGCGCGCACCGCGGAGACGATGCGCGCGCGGTCGGCAAACAGCCGGCGGGCCTCAGCGGAGGCCATCAGGTCGAGCTCGCGCCGGCGGTGGCGGGTCTCGACGTCGGTCAGCCCGTGGTGCTTGTCGGGCGGCGGACGCAGCGCCTTGGTCAGAACCTGAAAGGAGTCCACCCGCAGCGTCAGCTCCCCGTGGCGGCTGCGCAGCACCGCACCGTCTACGCCGAGGAGGTCCCCGAGGTCGAGCAGGCGCAGCTGCGCAAACGCCTCCTCGCCGAGCACGTCGAGGCGGGCGTGCAGCTGGATCTTGCCGGTGCGGTCCACGAGATCGAGGAACGACGCACGGCCCTGGCCGCGTTTGCCGGAGATGCGCCCGGCGACCCGGTGAACGTCCTCGGTCTCCTCGCCGACCTCGAGGTGCTCGTAGGCGGCGCGCACCTGTGCGATCGGCTCGGGCCCGGGAAAGGAGTACGGAAAGTCCCCGCCTGCGGCCTCCCGCAGCAGCCGCCCCTTGGCGCGCCGCTCGGCGACCAGCTCGGGCAGGCCGTGGCGTTGGCCCTCCTCGGGCTCCTCGCTCCCGCTCATTGCGGGGAGGCTACTTGAGACCGACGTCGATCTTGGTGATCTTGAGCTTGCGCGCGGGGCCGCGGGGGACCTGCACGGCGACGGTGTCGCCCCGCCGGTGGCCGAGCAGCGCGCGGCCGACGGGGGACTCGTTGGAGAGCTTGGCCTCCTCGGGGTTGGCCTCGGCGGAGCCGACGATCGTGTACTTCACGGACTTGGCGGTCTTCTCGTCCTTGACGTGCACCACGGAGCCGACCTGCACGACGTCGGTGGAGAGCTCGGTGGAGTCGATCACCGTGGCCATCCGCAGCCGCTCCTGCAGCTGGGCGATCTTGCTCTCGAGCATCGCCTGCTCGTTCTTGGCGTCGTCGTACTCGGAGTTCTCGGAGATGTCTCCGAACTCGCGGGCCTCCTTGATCCGCTCGGCGACCTCGCGGCGGCGCGCAGTCGAGAGCAGCTCCAGCTCGTCCTTGAGCTTCTCCAAGCCTTCGGGGGTGAGGATGACGTCCTTCGGCATGTGCCTCGCTCGTGGGAAGTGCAGTTGAAACGAACGAAACCCGCCGGTTGAACGGGCCCGTCCGGTGCAGGGCGGGGCGGCCGGGACTCGGCGGGCTCCAGCGAGCGCAGCAGTATAGCGACCCCCGCAGGACCCGCCGACCCCGGGAGAAATCTTCCAGGGAGACCCGCCGAGCTCACGCCGCGAGCGCCGCGGGCCGCGCACAGGAGGCGAGCAGACGCCGGACCTCGGCCAGGTCGGCGGTGGCCTGCAACGACTCGTGCAGACGCGCAACCTGCGCCCGGTCGAGCCCCAGGCGCGGGAGGTACCAGGGGTAGAACTTGCGCAGGTACCGCCCCGCGCGCTCGGGGCCGAGGTGCTCGCCGGCGCGCGCGCACACCCACTCGAGCTCCGCCCCCACCTCCGCGGGGGTGGGGGCGGCCGTGCGTCCACGCACGAGCTCCTCGAACAGCCACGGGTTGCCGAGGCACCCGCGCGCGAGCATCACCGCGGCGACGCCGGTGCGCTCGAACGTCTCGCGGATGCCCTGCGCGTCGTTCATGCCGCCGGTGAGGATCACGGGCGCGGGCAGCGTCTCGGCGAGCCGGGCAGCCAGTCGGTAGTCGGGGACACCCTTGTGGTGCACGGCAGCGGAGCGCGGGTGGAAGGCGATCGCAGCGACCCCCGCGTCCGCCACCAGCCGGTGGGCGAGCTCGAAGCCGGAGGTGGTGTCCCCGGGGCGCTGGCCGGAGCGGAGCTTCACGGTGACCGGCACCCCTCCCCTACCCTCAGCTCCTTCCCCATCCTGCGCCTCCAGCGCGCCAACCCCCCTTGCGCCACACGCTTCGGCCGCCCCCTCGACGGCGGCGCGGGCGACGGCGACGGCGCGGGCGGGGTCCGCCAGCAGCGCGGCGCCGGCGCCGGTCTTGCAGACCTTGGGCACGGGGCAGCCCATGTTGAGGTCGATCGCGTCGGCCCCTGCGGCGACCACGGCGGCCGCGGCGGAGCGCATCACGTCGGGGTCCTGCCCGAAGAGCTGGATCGAGGTCGGCGCCTGCGTCCCGCCGACCCCCCCGCGCTCCTCGGGGTGGATGCGCAGCAGCTCGCGCAGCGTTCGCTCGTTGCGGTAGTACACCGCGTGGCTCGAGACCATCTCCGACACCGCCAGGCCCGCCCCGTGGCGCTTTGCCTGCAGGCGCACGAACCAGTTGCCGATCCCCGCCAGCGGGGCGAGCAGCACGCGGTTGGGAACCCGCAGGGGTCCGAGCTCCCAGGGGTCGGTCAGGCGGGGGGCAGGCATGAGCGCATTATGAGACGGGCAGGCCCGCGCCGCCACTCCTGCGTGGCGCGCACGGCGACCCGCCGGCTCTCGGCGGGGGCGAGCATGGCAGGATGGGGCGCGTGCTGTTCGAGGACCGGTCCCGGGCGGAGTCCTTCGGCGCGGTGGCCGCGCAGTACGACCGCGTGCGGCCGTCCTACCCGGCGGCGCTCGTGGACGCACTGCTCGCCGACGGCGCGCGGAGCGTGCTCGACGTGGGCTGCGGGACGGGCATCGCGGCGGCCCTGTTGGTGGCTCGCGGCTGCTCGGTTCTCGGCGTGGAGGTGGACGCCCGGATGGCGGAGCTCGCCTGCGCGAAGGGCCTCGAGGTTGAGGTTGGGCGGTTCGAGGAATGGGACCCGCGCGGGCGGCGCTTCGACCTCGTGACCTCCGCGCAGGCGTGGCACTGGATCGACCCCCGGGCGGGCGCGGTGCGCGCGGCGCAGGCGCTGCGCGCGGGGGGGCTGCTCGGGGTGTTCTGGAACTACGGCGACCCGCCGTCGCACGTGTGGGAGCTGCTCTCCCCCGTCTACGCGCGCCTTGGGCCCAGCGTCGAGAAGTACTCGGTGCTGTTCGGCAACCGCGACGCCCGCGTGCAGGAGACGCTCGACGGCCTCGCCGCGGCCGGCGCGTACGACCCCGGGGAGACGTCGCGGTTCCCGTGGAGCCAGCGCTACAACACGGCGGAGTGGCTCGCCCAGCTGAGCACCCACTCCGACCACCGTGCACTGCCGGCGGCGCAGCGCGCGCGCCTGCTCGACGCAGTCAGCGAGTCGCTCGACTCGGTCGGGGGTTCGTTTGAGATGCCCTACGAGACGGTGCTCGTCCTCGCGCGCCGCTCGTAGTCGCCCGCGGGGCAGCGGGGCACGGAGGCCCCGCTCGCGCTGCGCCCGGGCGGCCCCCACTCACACACGTGGACGATCCCCCTCCACACTCACGGTTGGCCGCGCGCTTGGGCGCTACGTGCGGTTGCGCTCGTATATGAGGCGTAGTCCCGTGAGCGTCAGGAGGTCGTCGACGCCTTCGATGGTGGTCGTGTAGGGGACGATCGCGTGCGCGAGGCCGCCGGTGGCGACGGTCTTGGTGCGGGGGCCCAGCTCCGCGCGCAGGCGGTTGACGATCGCGTCGACCTGGCCGGCAGTCCCGTACACGATCCCCGAGCGGATCGCGTCGATCGTGGTCTTGCCGATCAGCGCCCGCGGCGCGGTGACGTCGACGCGGGGCAGCGCCGCGGCGCGCTCGGTGAGCGCCTCCAGGGAGATCTCGACGCCCGGGGAGATGATCCCCCCGAGGTACTCCCCCTCGGCGGAGACGGGGTCGTAGGTGATCGCGGTGCCGAAGTCCACCACCACGCACGGCCCCCCGAGGCGCTCGTGGGCGGCGACGGCGTTGACGAGCCGGTCGGGGCCGATCTCGCGGGGGTTGTCGTAGCGGATCGGCATGCCCGTCTTGACGCCGGGGCCCACCGCGAGCATCTCGTGGCCGAGGTACCGCTCGGCCATCGCGCACCATTCGGGGCCCAGCACGGGCACCGTGGAGGAGACGATCGACGCGTCGATCTCGCCCATCGCCACCTGGCGCAGCTCCAGCAAGTTGCGCAGCGCCGCCCCCAACTGGTCGGAGGTGGACTGGCGCACGGTCGCGAAGCGCCAGTGCTCGCGCAGCTCCGCGTCGCAGAACGTCCCGAAGTGCGTCTGGGTGTTACCGACATCGACGGCGAGCAGCACGGCGAACCATTATGCTGGGCCGGTGGCGATCAAGCTTTACGTGCTGCCCGGCTCGCACCCGTGCGCGGCGGTGGAAGTGGCGCTGCGGCGCAAGGGGCTTCCCTTTCAGCAGGTCAACCTGCTGCCGATGGTGCAGGCCGCGTTGGGCCCGCTGCTCTACGGGGGCGGCACCGTCCCCGGGATGCGCCTCGACGGGGAGCGGCTCGTGGGCTCGCGCACGATCATGCGCCGCCTCGACGCGCTCGCCCCGGACCCCCCGCTGCTGCCCGCGGACCCCGCGGCGCGGGAGCGCGTGCTGGAGGCGGAGCGGTGGGGTGACGAGGTCTTCCAGAGCGTGCCCCGGCGGATCCTCGACGCCGGGTTCCTGCGCGACCCCGGGACGATGGAAAGCTACGCCGCGGACACCCGACTGCCGCTGCCCCGTGCGGTCCTGCGCCCCGCGCTGCCGCTCACGGCGAAACTGATGGCGCGGCGCAACCACGCCGAGGACGACCTCGTGCGCGCGGACCTCGCGGCGCTCCCGGGCCACCTCGAGAAGATCGACGCGTGGATCGCGGAGGGGCTGCTCGGGGGCGAGGAGCCCTCCGCGGCGGACCTGCAGATCGGCTCCACCGTCCGCCTGTTGGAGACGCTCGGCGACGTGCGCCCCCTGATCGAAGGCCACCCCGCGGCGGCCCTCACGCGCTACTTCCCGCCGATGGTGGGCGACATCCCCGCGGGTACGCTGCCCGCGGAGTGGCTGCCGGCGACCGCCGCGGCGGCGTAGAGCTCCGCGGCGGCGGCGCACGCTGGACCTCAGACAGCACCCCGGTTTGAGCGCTCAGCCGACCGCAAGCGACGGCCCCGCCCAGCGCACGCCCTCGGTCAGCGGCAGGGCCGCGAGCGCGTCGGCGAGGCGGCGCCCGTCGGGGGCGCACAGCTCGAGGTCGAGCTCCACCGCGGGGACCAGCACGAAGCGGCGGGTGAGGAGCTGCTCGTGGGGCAGGCTCATGCGCTCGTGGCGCAGTTCGACGTCGCCGAGCAGCAGGACGTCGATGTCGATCGCGCGCGGGCCGTGGCGGGGGCCTCCGACGGCGCGGCCCAGCTCGCGCTCCAGGCCCTTCACGGCGTCCAGCAGCTCCAGCGGCTCCAGCGCCGTGCGCACGCGCAGGCAGGCGTTGAGGAAGGAGGGCTGGTCGAGCACATCGCCCACGGGGTCGGTGTCGTACACCGAGGAGGACGCCTCCACCTCCACGCCCGCGGCGGGCAGGCCCGCGACGGCCCCCTGCAGGTGAGCGCGGCGGTCGCCGACATTGGAGCCGATACCGAGCAGACCGGTGCGGACGGGCACGCGCGGAACGGTATCGGGACCCGCCCGCCCCTACGCCCCCGCGGGCTCGGCGGCGGGCTCTCCCACCGGGGCTCGCTCGCGTAGGCCGATGCGGGCGTGCAGACGGCGCAGGGGGCGGGGCGCCCACCACGTGCGCTCGCCGAGGCGGCCCATCAGTGCGGGGACGAGCAGGGCGCGCACGACGGTGGCGTCGATCGCCACGGCGAGCGCCGCGCCGAAGCCGAGCTCCTTGATGAAGAAGATGTCGGAGGTCACGAACGCGCCGATCGCCACGCAGAACAGCAGCGCGGCGGCGGTCACGAGGCGCCCAGTGCGCTCGAGGCCGTGGGCGACCGCCTCGCGGGTTGGCAGGCCGGTGTCGTGGGCCTCCTTGATGCGCGCGAACAGCATCACGCCGTAGTCGGTGGAGAGCGCGAAGGCGAGGATGAACAGCAGCACGAGGTTGGACTCCTCGAGGCCGCCGATCGGGCCGAAGCCAAACAGCGAGGCGAGGTGGCCGTCCTGGAAGACCACCACGAGCAGGCCGGCGCCGACGGCGACGGTGAGGAGGTTCATCACGAGCGCCACCACCGGCAGCACGAGCGAGCCGGTCATCAGGAACAGAAAGCCACCGGTGACCAGCGCGAGGATCAGCAGCGCGAGCGGGGTGTGTGCGGAGACCGAGGCCTTCTGGTCGACGAACCACGCGGTGGACCCGCCAACGAGCAACGCCGGCGCGGGCTCGAGCGTGCGCAGCCGGCGCACGAGCGACTGGTTGGCGGGCGCCCCCTCGGTGCCGCGGGGCTGCATTTCGATCTCCCACGTGCCGCGGCCGAGGTACTGTGCCTGCCCACCTCGCGCCAGTGTGGCCTGGCTCCCAGCCATCGCCTGGGCGCGCTGCGCGAGCGCCGCGACGGTGGAGGCGCCGTTCGCGGGCGCACGAGCCACCAGCGTGATCGCCTGTGAGCTGTCCACGGCGAACTTGCGGGTGAGCGTTTCCGCGACCACGCGCGGCTGGGCGCCGGCGGGCAGCACGTGGGCGTCGGCGGGGATCAGCGCGAGGCGCAGCGCGGGTGAGGCGATTGCGAGCAGTACGACGGACGTGGCGAGCGCGACCGTGCCGGGGCGGCGCATCACCCCACGGGCCAGCCGCCCCCAGGCGCCCTCCGCGTCGGCGCGGGCGGCGCGCGCGGAGCTGCGCTGTAGCCACGCCGGCGCGAGCGAGTCGATGCGGGGCCCGAGCGCGACGAGCACGGCGGGCAGCACCAGCAGCGAGACGGCGCCCGCGGAGAGCGCGACGAGCCCGCCGCCGATGCCCATCGAGTAGAGGAACCGCATCGGGAACACGAGCATCGACGCGAGCGCGCCGGCGACGGTGAGCGAGCTGTAGAGCACGGTCCGCCCGGCGGTCTGCATCGTGCGCCCGATCGCGGCCCGCGTCTCTGATCGAGAGAGAGGGGCCCGGCTCGCCGGCCTCCGGCCGCCTGCGCCACCCTCTTGGGCCACAGCGAGCTCCTCGCGGTAGCGGGAGAGCACGATCAGCGAGTAGTCGATGCCGAGGCCCAACCCCACGCCGGTGACAAGGTTCACGGCGAAGATCGAGAGGCCGAGGAACTGGTCGACGAGGCGCAGCAGCAGGAGCGTCAGCACGATCGCGAAGCCGCCCACGAGCAGCGGCAGCGTGGCGGCGATCAGCCCGCGGAAGACCCAGAAGGAGAGCAGCAGGAGGATCGGGATGGCGAAGGACTCGGCGCGTTTGAGGTCCGACGTGACGCGTTCGGTGATTTCGTGGAACGCGACGTCGTTGCCGCCGAACAGCACGCCGCTGCCGGCCAGTTGCGGGGCCACGCGAGCGACCGCGGCGGCCGAGCGTTCGCGGGAGGCGTACGCGGCGAGCACGAGCGTTAGGCGCCCGTCGCGGTCGACGAACTCGGGCAGGTGGGTGGCCGGGTAGTCGAGCTCGCGCTGAAAGCCGGGCTGAGCGGCGAGCAGCGCAGCGACGTGGCGCGCCTCGCCGGCAGCCGCGGGGTCGGCGCGGACGTCGCTGGAGGAGGGCACGAGCGCGGCGACGCCGTAGTAGGCGGACTGGCCGGTGGCGCGTTCGATCGCGCGCAGCACCTGCTGGTTCTGGGCGTGGGGGTCCTGGAATTCGGCGGATTCGCTCTTCAGCAGCGAGACGATCGGAGCGCCGAGGGCCGCGGCGAGCAGGAACACGGCGCCGGCGACGAGCAGGATACGCCGCGTGCGATCGGTGGCGAGCCCCGCGAGACGGTCGATCACCGCCGCCTCCTCCGTCGCCGCGCCACGCGCTGGGAGCTGTCGAACCGAGCCATCCCGGACATTATAAGTGACTGCTAACTAATTGTCAAGGAGGTCTACTCCTCCGCCTCGCGCCACACCTCGACGGAGACTTCCTCAACGGTGAGCGGGATCGGGGGCTCGGGCTTGGTGGCCTTGACCCACACCGCTTCCAGCTCATAGTCGGCGAGCAGGCGGTCGGCGATCGTGGAGCACAGCCGCTCCAGCGTGCGGTGCGAGCGCTGCACGGCGAGCAGCGCGACGAGCTGGCAGACCTCCCCGTAGTCGACGGTGTCCTCGACGCGGTCGGTGAGCGTGGCGTCGCTCTCGCCCAGCTCCAGGCGCAGGTCGAACATCAGCCGCTGGCCGACCTCGCGCTCGGCCTCGGAGACGCCGTGGTGGGTGTAGAGGGAGAGGCCCGAGATCTCGATCGTCACCGACTCGACGCCCCGCTCGCGCTCCTCCCCCTCGTCCTCGTCCTCCTCCCCGCCCTCCTCCAGCTCCTCCGCGTGTCCTCGGCCTCGGCCCCGCTCCAGCTCCTCGACCCAGTCCTCTCCCTCGGGCTCCGCTCCGCCGTTCTGCTCCCCGGCGCCGTCGGCGGGAGCCTCGTCCGCCTTCAGCTCGTCGCCCTCGTTCCCGGCACGCGGGTCGTCGTCCCCGATCCCAGCGCGCGGGTCGTCGTCCTCGGTCATCGCGCGCCCAACGTAGCAGCGGCCACGGCGAGGGCGGCCCGCACGGGAGCGACGTCGTGCACGCGCAGCACGCTCGCCCCGCGCTCGTAGGCGAGCACGCAGGTGGCGACGGTGCCCGAGAGCCGGCCCTCCGTGCTGGCCGAAACGGGGATTCGCGCCGGAGGCGCGTGTCTCCCGGCTTCGGTCGGCTCCTCGCGGCCAGCGGCGTCAGCAAGGATGCGCCCGAGGAAGCTCTTGCGCGAGGTCCCGACCACCAGAGGGCGACCGAGCGCGGCGAGCTCGCGCAGGCGGCGCAGCAGCTCGAGGTTGTGCTGCAGGGTCTTGCCGAACCCGATGCCGGGGTCGAGCAGCACGCGCTCCTCGGCGACGCCCTCCGCGACGGCGCTCGCGAGGCGTTCCTCCAGGAACGCCTTGACCTCGGCGACGACGTCATCGTAGCGCGGCGCCCGCTGCATCGTGCGCGGCTCGCCGAGCATGTGCATCAGGCAGCACTCTGCGCCGCTCTGTGCCACCACCGCCGCCATCTCGGGGTCGCCGCGCAGGGCGGTGACGTCGTTGACGAGGCTCGCCCCCGCGTCCAGCGCCGCTCGGGCGACGGACGCCTTGGAGGTGTCGATGGAGAGTGTCAAGGCGGTCTGCGCGGCGAGCCGCTCCACGACGGGCAGCACCCGCCTCAGCTCGTCGGCCTCCCCCACCGGCTCGGCGCCTGGGCGCGTCGATTCCCCGCCGACGTCGAGGATGTCGGCTCCTTCGTCCACCAGCTCGAGCCCGTGCGCAACCGCAGCCGCGGGGTCGAGGAACAGCCCCCCGTCGGAGAACGAGTCAGGCGTCACGTTCACGACGCCCATCAGGCGGAAGCCGCCCGGGGCGCCGACGCCAGAGCTCAGGCGAGCTCCGGGCGCTCGGGGCCGTCCCCGCGCATGTCGGCAGTCCCCCCCGCCAGTCCAGGCCGCGGCAGCGGCCGTGGGGCTTCGCGGCCGGGGCGGTCGGCGGGCGCGGGCGGCGGCGCGGGGAGCTCGGGGACGGGGTGCTCGTCCTCGGATCCGAAGACTTCCTGCTCGCTCTTGCCTTCGAGCAGCGCGTGGAACTCCTCCTTCTCGAGCGTCTCGCGCTTGACGAGGGTTTCGGAGAGCGAGCCGAGGTTCACGCGGTGCTCGGTCAGGATGTCCCGCGCGCGCTGGTGGGCGGCCTCGACGATGCGCCTCACCTCGTCGTCGATCTCGCGGGCGATCTCGTCGGAGTAGTCGGGCTCGGTGGAGAACTCGCGGCCGAGGAACGGCTGGCTGTGCTCGTGGCCGAAGACGCGCGGGCCGAGCTTCTCGGACATGCCGAAGCGCATCACCATCTGCTTGGCGGTCGCGGTGACCTTCTCGAGGTCGTTGGAGGCGCCGGTGGTGATCTCGCTGAAGACGATCTCCTCCGCGGCGCGCCCGCCGAGGGTCATCGCCATCGTGTCGTTGAGCTCCGCGCGGGTGGTGAGGAAGCGGTCCTCCTGGGGCATCGAGATCGTGTAGCCGAGCGCCTGGCCGCGGGAGACCACGGAGATCTTGTGTACCGGGTCTGAGTGCTCGAGGTAGTGGCCCACGATCGCGTGGCCCATCTCGTGGAAGGCGGTGATCAGGCGCTCTTTCTCGCTCATCACGCGCGTCTTCTTCTCGGGGCCGGCGATCACGCGCATGATCCCCTCCTCGAGCTCTTCCTGGCCGATTTCGCGCTTGCCGGTGCGGGCCGACAGCAGGGCAGCCTCGTTGATCAGGTTGGAGAGGTCGGCGCCGGTGAAGCCGGTGGTCTGGCCGGCGAGCGCGTCGATGTCGATCACCTTCGCCAGCGGCTTGCCGCGGGTGTGGACTTCGAGGATTTTGGCGCGGCCCTTGCGGTCGGGGCGGTCCACGGCGATCTGGCGGTCGAAGCGCCCGGGGCGCAGCAGCGCGGGGTCGAGGATGTCGGGCCGGTTGGTGGCCGCGATCATGATGATGTTGTCCTTCGCCTCGAAGCCGTCCATCTCGACGAGCAGCTGGTTGAGCGTCTGCTCGCGCTCGTCGTGGCCGCCGCCGAGGCCCGCGCCGCGGTGGCGCCCGACGGCGTCGATCTCGTCCATGAAGATGATGCACGGGGAGTTCTGCTTGGCCTGCTCGAACAGGTCGCGCACGCGCGAGGCCCCCACGCCGACGAACATCTCCACGAAGTCGGAGCCCGAGATCGAGAAGAACGGGACGCCCGCCTCGCCGGCGACGGCGCGGGCGAGCAGCGTCTTGCCGGTGCCCGGCGGCCCGTACAGGAGCACGCCGGTGGGGATGCGCGCGCCGAGCGCCTGGAACTTCTTGGGGTTCTCGAGGAACTCCTTGATCTCGTGCAGCTCCTCGACGGCCTCGTCGACCCCGGCGACGTCGCGGAAGGTGATCTTGGGGGAGTCCGCGGAGAGGCGCTTGGCACGGGACTTGCCGAAGGACATCACCTTCGAGCCCCCGCCCTGGACCTGGTTGAGCAGGAAGATCCAGATGAAGATGAAGATCACCAGCGGCAGCGCGAAGGAGAGCAGCGAGAGCAGGATGCTGCTCTTGTTGGCTTCGATGTTGTAGGAGACCCCGGCGGCGTTGAGCTGTTTGATCAGTTCGGGGGCCGCCTGGTCGACGTAGCCGATTTCGTACGTTCCGGCTTTGTCCTTGAGCGTGACTTCGAGGGCGTACGACTTGGTCTTGAACTTGACCGATTCGACCTTCCCCTCGGGGATTTCTTTGGTTACGAGCGTCTGGTAGGTGCGCTGGGGCCCGTTGCCGTGACCGCTGGAGATCATTTTCGAGACGAAGAACGCCAGCACGACCACCAGCAGGATCGGGAACGCTGCGCTCTTGAAGAAACGGCTCATGACAAAGTTGTTGGGGGTCCTGGCGCCGGCCGGTTAAGCGGCTGCCAGCCGTCTAGCGTACCACGGGCGCTCGGTTCTCCGGGATCGCGCGGGGGCCTCACAGCCTCTCCAACGCCGCTACGAAGGGAAGGTTGCGGTGGCGCTCGGCGTAGTCGAGTCCGTAGCCGATCACGAAGCGGTCGGGGATCTCGAAGCCGACATAGCGGGTCGGAAGGTCGACCTTGCGACGTTCGGGCTTGGTCAGCAGCGCGCACACCTCCAGGGTGCGGGGGTCGCGGGAGCCGAGGTTGCGCATCAGGTACTGAAGGGTCAATCCCGAGTCCACGATGTCCTCGACGATCAGCACGTCGCGGCCCTCGATCGCGGCGTCGAGGTCCTTGAGGATCCGCACCACCCCGGAGGAGTCGGTGGCCGAGCCGTAGGACGCGACCGCCATGAAGTCGACCTCCACCGGTATCTCGATCAGGCGCATCAGGTCGGAGAGGAAGAACATCGCCCCCTTGAGCACTCCCACGAGTAGCAGTGGGCGGTCCGCGTCGGCGTAGTCGCGCGATATCTCCCGCGCGAGCTCAGCCACGCGCAGGCGCAGATCCTCCTCGCCGACAATCACCTCGCCGACCTCGGACGCGAGATCTGGAGCGCCGCTCGGGTGTGCGCGCACGACGCGCTCCGGGGGCATGACGGCCACGTCGGGAGTGTAGGGCCTCAGGTCCCCGGCGGAGGCTTGACCCTCCGTGCGTGACGTCTACTGGCGCGGCGGCAGCTTGACCATCCGCAGGCGACCGTCCTCGATCACCGCACCGACGAGCCCGCCCACGTGCAGCTCGGCGCGTCCACCCCGGCGGGCGAGCTCGAGGATCTCCGCCACGCGGGCACCGGCCTGAGGAACGTACGTGCCGGCGACCTGCTCGGCGAGGCGCACCACGACCAGGCGTGCGAGCGCAGCAGGCAGCTCCGCCAGGCGCTCGACCGCGATGCTCGACCCGCCGCGCAACTCGGCGTCGAGGAGGCCGTCGAGCACCTCGGCCTCCTCCCGCAGCGCCCTGGCGGTGCGCAGCACGTTCTCCCGCGCGGCGGGGTGAACGGCGTCGAGCGCCGGCACCAGCCGGTTGCGCACGCGCGCGCGTGCGTACTGCTCGCTGTCGTTGCTCGCGTCCTCCCGCCACGCGAGGTCGCGGGCGCGGCAGTAGTCGGCGGTCTGCTCGCGCGTGAGCTCCAGCAGCGGGCGCACCACGCGGCCCTCGCGGGGGGCCATCCCCAGCAGCGCACGCCTGCCGGGCGATGCGGCGAGGCGGTAGAGGACCGTCTCCACCTGGTCGGTCGCGGTGTGGCCCGTGGCGATCGGCGCGCCCGCCCGCGGAGGACTCATCTCGGCCTCACCCACCGCCCGCGCGTCGACCTCCTGAGCCAAGCCCGCTGCCTCGGCGTAGCGCACCTCCCGTGCCCACGCCTGCAGGTTGCCGGCCCCCTCGGGACGCCGGGCTCGCACGACCTTCAGCCCCACCCCCAGGCGCTCGCACAGGTCCCGACAGTGGCGCTCCTCCCCGTCGGCCTCGGGCCGCAGCCCGTAGTTGACGTGCAGCGCGTGGACGTTCTGCGCACCGCAGATGCGTACCGCGAGGTCGAGCAGGCAGACCGAGTCGCGTCCCCCGGAGAGCATCGCCACGACGGGATGCCCGCCCACCCCGTCCGCCGGGAGCAGACCGCCCGCGCGCACCCGCTGCAGAACCTCCTCGGGGCTCATCCCCGCGCCGAGGCGAGGAACAGCTCGGTCGGCTCGGAGAAGCCCTTGAGCCCGACCTCGCCGATCAGCTTGAACGCGAGCCCCGCGACCCCCTCGGCGAGGTCGACCACGGTGCGGGTCACCAGCACCTCCCCGCCGGCGGCGCGGGCGACCACGCGCGCCGCCTGGTTGACCTCGCGGCCGTAGTAGTCCCCGTCGCGGTAGATCGCCTCCCCGTAGTGGACCCCGATGCGCGGCGGTGGCACCCCCACAGGCGCCTGGGCCTGGAAGCCGACGGCCCACCGCGTCAGCGCGACAGGGTCGGGTGCGACGACCATCACCTCGTCGCCGAGCGTCTTCAGCACGCGCGCGTCGATCGGCAGGGTGCGCTCGACCGCTTCCACGAAGCGCTCCACCGCGCCCACCGCGTGCTCGTCGCCCCGCTCCTCGGTCAGGCGGGTGTAGCCGGCGAGGTCGGCGAACGCGATCGCGATCCGCAGGCGTCCCTCCCGGAATGCCCGCTCGCCCATGTCGGACTCCATGTGGCCGATCACGTCCTGCTCGACGAAGTACGCGAGGAAGCGGCCGTGTACCCACGTCATCAGCGGCGCGATGAACGGCACCAACTCGCGCGCCGTGCCGTCCATCTGCTCGGCGATCTGCAGACCGGAGACCCCCGAGCGCATCAGGGGCTCGTGGATGTACATGTGGAACAGGCGCACCTCCGTTTCGGCGATCTGGGCAAGCGCCTGCCCGAACACGCGGGCGATTTGGACGAAGGCGGCCTCGGGCAGTCCTGCCTCCAGCACGGCCGCGACGTACTTGAGCATCTCCACGTCCTCGTCCGAGAGCGCCTCGACCGACAGTGCGCTGAGGCCGATGGCCCCGACGATCCGCTCGATCAGCTCGGGGGCCAGGCCGGTCGCGCGCGCGGTCTGCTTGAGCGTGTGGCGCCCCTCGGGGACGGAGAGGAAGTCTTCGACGTCCCCCAGCGCCAGGCGCCCGCTGTCGGAGGCCTCGCGGATCTGCTCGAGCGTGTACCCGCGCTCGCGCAGGCGCGCCACGATCCCCACCTGCCTCGCGGCGGGCGCGCTCCAGCCCCCGTCGTACTGGGGGATCAGCCCCTCCTTGACCCACCGCCTCACCGTTCCCGGCGAGACGCCCGCGCGGGCGGCCACCTGAGTCAGAGTGAGGCCGCTCGCGTCGGACGCTCCTGTCGCGGGTCCCATGGCGGGGAGTCTAGGGGCCCCTCCCGATACGGATGTGTTGACTGCCCCAGACACACTAAAGTCGGCGCAGATGGGGTCACGCGAACCGATCCACCTGCGCCCGACGGCCGAGTTGGCCGAGCGTGTGCTGCTGCCCGGGGACCCCGGTCGAGCACTGGCGCTGGCGCAGTTGCTGCTGGAGGGGCCGCTGATGTTCAACCACCACCGCGGCCTGTGGGGCTACACCGGCACGGCGAGGGCGGACGGGGAGCAGCTGACGATCCAGAGCACGGGCATGGGCGGCCCCTCCGCGGCGATCGTGCTGGAGGAGTTGATCGCGCTCGGCGCCCGCCGCGCGATCCGCGTGGGGACGTGCGGCGCGCTGGACGGGGACCTCGTGCTCGGCGATCTGGTGGTGGCGCGCGAGGCGCTCGCCGCGGACGGTACGAGCCGCACGCTGGGGGCGGGCGAGCGGATCGCCGCGGACCGGGAGCTGACTGGAGCACTGGAGACCGCCGCGACACTTCGGGGGACGACGATCGTGAGCACCGACCTCTTCTACGAGCCCAACCCCGATCGCGAGCGGGAGTGGCGGACGGCGGGCGCAGTCGCAGTTGAGATGGAGGCGGCCGCCCTGTTCGCGGTCGGCGCACGTGCCGGTGTCCCGGTGGCCTGCGTGCTCGCAGTGTCAAACGTGCTCGGCGAAGACCCCGCGGAGCGCCAGGAGCACATCGACGACGACGCGCTGCTCGCCGCCGCCGAGGCGATGGGCCGGCTGGCGCTCAGCGCTTTGGTTTAGAGCTCTTGGCCGCCGTCCGCTTGGCGGCGGAGCTCTTGGCGGCAGACCGCTTGGAGGAGGGCTGTTTGGCGGACTGTTTCGCGGAGGGCCGTACAGCGGAAGGCTGTTTGGCAGACGGCTGTCTGACGTCGAGCTTGCCCGAAAGCGACCGCAGCTGCTCCTCGATCGCCGCGAGGCGCCCGTCGATCGACTGGCTGGAGAGGGTGCGGCCGATGCGGTGCACGCCGTCCTCGATCCCCTCCAGCCGCTGCGAGACCGAGCGCAGACGGCGCGTGAGGCGTTCGATGTCGGCGGCCGATGGGAGGTTCAGCGCCCCCATCGCCAACTCCTGCGCCTGGGCGGCCTTCTCGCGCGCGTCGGAGGCGCGGCCGAGCGCCCCGTTCAGCAGCGGGTTCTCGAACAGGTCGCTCAGCGCCCGGCCGAGGCGATCCTCGGTACCGCCCGCCAACCGCTCGCGCAGGCCCTTCGGTGCGTGTGCATCAGACATCCGGCTGCTCCTCGTGTCGGTCGCGAAGACGTGCTGGCGGAACGCATAGAGGATACGGTGCGGGAGTGGCCGAACGCCTCTTCCTCTTCCTCCAGCTGGAGCTCCCCTGGGAGCTCGGCCCGCCAGACGGGCGCTACCTGCTGCGCGAGCGCGAGGGGGGGGCGCCGGAGCGGGTGGTGGTGCTGGACACCGTCGGCGCCGCTCGGCGCCGCGGGCGGCTCGGCTCGCGACGTCCGCCGACCACACCTGAGCCCGCTCCCGTGCCCACCACGCGGGCCACCGTGATCGACGCCGTGTCGGTCTCCGCGGAGAGCCAGGCCCGCACGTGGCTCGCGCAGCTGGACGCCCACCGGGAGGCGGACGCCGCCGCCGCGACCCTCAACCGTGTGCTGCTCGCCCACCGCCTCGCCACCGCGGACCCCCACGTGCGCGAGGTCACCCCCGGGCACGCCCTGATCGTGCGGGCCGGGTGGGGCGAGGGCGAGCAGGTGGCTTACGGCCGCTGGCTACACGCCCGCGAGCTGCGCCTCGACGAGCGCCGCACCCGGCGCTCGGCCGCGCTGCGCTCCCACGAGCGCTTCGCCGCGCTGCTCGGCGCGCGCGAGCAGCCACTCCTCTGCGAAGAGCTCGCGCTGCGCGCCCGCCTGGACCTCGACGAGGGCCGCCTCCCCCACGCGGCCCTGGAGCTCGAGCACGCCTACACCGCCGCGCTGTCCGAGCTCGCCGGCGAGGAGCGCCCCGACCTCGCCGAGCGCCTCGCCGAGCTGGCCGGGCTGCACGCCGGCGTGCTCGAGGCCGCCCGCGCCGCGCTGGGCGGGGGGGCGTCGCCTGACGGTGCAGGGTCGGATACCCCCACGGCCCCCGACGAGGAGGTCATCCGCCACGCGCTCGGCCGCCTGGAGGCCGCGCTGCGCGCCCGCGCCGCGGCGGGGCTGGGCGCGCCGTAGATATAGGCCCCACCGCGTAAAGTGCAGACGGTGGACCCCACCACGACAGCCCTCGGCACGTGGAGCGGCGGGCGCTTCATGCACTTCGGCGAGCCGCTCGAGGAGGAGCGCCTGCGGGCGCTGCTGCGGCCCGGCGGGGGCATCGACACGGTGCTGAGCGCCGACGTGTACGGGGAGGGGGCTGCCGACCGGCTGCTGGGCGAGGCGCTGCGTGGCGTGGCCCGCGAGAGCTACTGCCTGGTGGGCGCCGTCGGGCACGACTTCTACACCGGGGAGCGCGCCGGCGCGAAAGGCTACCCGCGCTTCACCGACCCGGGGTTGCGCGGCGAGGGGGAGTACGCGGAGTACATCAGGATGGCCACCGAGCGCAGCCTGGAGCGGATCGGGGTGGAGCGCTTCGACCTGCTGCTGCTGCACAACCCCGACCGCACCGGGTACTCGAGCCCGGCCGTGTGGGAGGGGATGCGGGCGGTCCGCGACGCCGGCCTGACGCGGCTGCTGGGCGTCGCACCGGGGCCCGCGAACGGGTTCACGCTCGACCTGATCGACTGCCTGGAGCGCTTCGGGGAGCTGCTCGACTGGGCGATGATCATCCTCGGCCCGCTGGAGCCGTGGCCGGGGGAGCTCGTGCTCGACGCCGCCGCCGTCCACGACGTGCGCCTCATCACCCGCGTCGTGGACTACGGGGGCCTGTTCCACGACGACGTGCTCCCCGGCCACGCCTTCGCCCCCTACGACCACCGCCGCTTCCGCCCCGAGGGCTGGGTGCAGGGGGGGCGCGAGCGGCTCGAGCGGATGCGCCCCTACGCCGCCCGCCACGGCCTCACGATGCTCCAGCTCGCGTGTCAGTGGAACCTCGCCCACCCCGCGGTGCGCTGCGTGGCCCCCACGCTGATCCAGGAGATTGGAACCCCGCCCACCCCAGGTGGCAGGCCAATCCCCCGCCCGATCGAGGAGAAGCGCGCGGAACTGGCGGCGCTCGCCGATCTGCGCTCGTCACCCGAGGCACAGCTGAGCGACGCCGAGGTAGCCGAGCTGCGCGCGATCGGCGACAACACCGGCTGCATGTCCCTCAAGGGGGCGAGCCCGGTCTACGAGGGTGTTCCGCTGCCCGACCGCTGGCCCCTCACCGGTGAGCTCACCGAGCTCGCCGCGCGCTGGAGGATCGCCCCCGAGCGCGACCTACGCCACACGGCGCCGGATCTCGTCCGTGGCCATGAGCGCTAGTGCGGGCGCGGCGGCGCAAACAACGCACTGGCAAGGCCACCGGCCGACGCCGCGGCGACTACCAGCGCGATCACCCAGTCACCGGCCAGTGCCAGCACCACTGCCACAGCAAGAACAATGAGCAAGAAGACTCGCAACATGCTCAAAAGTGTACCCCGTACGCTTGGAGAATCGCAAGGATCGCCCCGACGACGAGGCCGGCGATACCACCCACGATCCCGCCCTTGACGATGTCCTTGTCTGTCAACCAGGCGACGCACCCCCCGAAGAGACCTCCGATGCCTGCTCCACCAACACAGGCGGTGAACAGATCCAAGTGCGCAGGCAGTATGTGAATGGTGTCCCCGGCTGCCATCAGCAAATGACTACCTCCCCTCGAACCGCGGCGCACGTTTGCCCAGGAACGCTGCGATGCCCTCGCGCGCGTCGGCGCTCTGAAAGACCGTGGCGAACGCGCGCTTCTCGGCCTCGATGCCCTCGTCGAGGTCGCCCGCCGCGGAGACGCGCTTGATCTGCTCGAGGGCCAGCGGGGCCTGGCCGGCCAGCTTGCGCGCCCACGCGAGGGCGGTGTCGAGCAGTTCGTGGTCGTCGACCACCGCGCTCGCGAGGCCGTACTCGTAGGCCTCGGTCGCCTGCATCGGGTCGCCCACGAGGTTCATCTCCAGCCCCTTGCTCTGGCCGACCAGGCGCGGCAGGCGCTGGGTGCCGCCGAAGCCCGGGATGATGCCCAGCTTGATCTCCGGCTGGCCGAACAGCGCCGAGCGCGCCGCGATGCGCACGTCGCAGGCCATCGCCAGCTCGCAGCCGCCGCCGAACGCGAGGCCGTTGACCGCCGCCACCGTCGCGACGCCCTCGGAGCCGAGCTCGCGGAACAGCGCGTGGGCCTTGTCGACCATGGCCTCGCCCCCCGCGGCGTCCAGCGTCGTGAACGCCTTGATGTCCGCGCCCGCGCTGTACAGGAACGGGTTCGAGGACGCGATCACCAGCGCGCGCACGCCGGCAGCCTTGGCGTGGGCCCATACCTTGGCGAGGTCCTCGATCACCTGGGGCGCGATCGAGTTCATCTGGCCGTTGGCCAGCCACGCCACCGCGACACCGTCGGCCCGCGTCTCCAACTTGACGACCTGGGTGGGTGGGGCCGAGTCGGCGGCGTCGGGCTGCGGGTAGGCGTAGAAGCCCTGGCCGCTCTTCTGCCCGAGGCGGCCCTGGGCGACCAGGCGGCGCAGGATGCGCGGCGGCGCGAAGCGCTCCCCGTGGAGCTCCTGCAGGTTCTCCAGGCGCTCCAGCACCGTGTCGAGGCCCTCCACGTCGGCACGCATGAACGGCGGCATCAACCCCCGCCGCGGGTCGAGGCCCGCGCCCGCCATCAGGCCGAAGTCGATGTCGCGGTGCACCGCCACGCCCTCCTCCAGCACCAGGCACGCCTCCACGAACGTCTTCAGCGTCAGCAACTCCACGAGCGCCTGCACGTCGGGCTCGCCGTCGCCCTCCAGGTTCGCGACGCCCTCGGGGCTGTAGAAGCCGTCGCCGCCCGTCTTCGCCCCGAGCTTGCCCTGCGCGACCAGCCGCTGCATCCCCTTCGGCACGTAGAAGCGCTCCGGGCCGTAGGACTCCGCGAGGTGCTCTGCGACGTGCAGCACCGTGTCCAACCCGAGCAGGTTCACGAGGAAGTAGGGCCCCATCGGGACCACGTTCGCCGACCCCACGCCCTCGTCGATCAGCTTGATCGAGAGGCCCTGCTGCTCCTGCGCGCGCCACACCTCCGAGGTGCCCGCGTTGAGGATGCGGTTGACCACGAACCCCGGCACCTCCGCGCACGTGATCGGCTGCTTGCGGATCGCCTGCGCGAACGTCACCGCCGCGGTGACCGTCTCGGGCGCGGTCTCGTCGCCTTCGACGACCTCGATCAGCGGCATCACCGCCGCGGGGTAGAAGTAGTGAAAGCCCACCACCTTCTCGGGGCGCAGCGTCGCTTCGCCGATCTCGGTGATCGACAGCGAGGACGTGTTCGAGGCGAGGACCGCGTGGCCCGGCGTGGCCACGTCGAGCTCCGCGAACACGGCCTGCTTGACGTCCATCCGCTCGGGCACCGCCTCGACCACGAAGTCCACGTCGCCGAAGGCCGCGTAGGACGTGGTGCCCGCGATGCGGCCCACGACCTCGGCCACCTGCGCCTCGCCCTGCTCGGCGGTCAGCTTGCCCCGCTCCACCAATTTGTCCACCTGGCCCGCCGTCACGGAGCGGGCCTCCTCCAGGCCGGCCTGCACGAGGGCGTCGTCGATGTCCTTCAGCACGACCGGGAACCCGGCGGCGGCGATCGTCTGCGCGATCTGCCCCCCCATCGTCCCCGCGCCCACTACCGCTGCCTTGAACACAAACATGCCGGCTCCTCGTCTCTCCGCTCGGTGGTCTAGTCTCGTTCTGTGGACGCGGAACCCTAACGCCACGCGCGTGCCGGCGCATCTCCCGACCGGCTGACGGGTTGCATAACGCATGAGGGGGACCTCCGACGTTTACGAAAGGATGTGCACCATGAGGAAGCACAGCAGACTCGCAGCGATGGGAGCCGTCGTCGCCGGGCTCGCGCTCCTGGGGTTGCCGGTGGTCGCCCAAGCAGTGGTCCTGCGACCCGGGGTCTCGACCGGGGCCGCGGAGACCGTGAGCTACGGCTCGGCGACGCTCACCGGGTCGATCGACCCGCACGGGAGCAACACGTCCTACTACTTCCAGTACGGGTCTACCCGCGGCTACGGCGCGCAGACCGCGATCGCGGACGCCGGAGCGGGCCTGAGCGCCGTGAGGGTCAGCGTGCCCGTCGCCGGGCTGCAGCCGCTCACCGTCTACTACTTTCGCCTGATCGCCGTCAACGGGGTCGGGGCGAGCACCGGCGCCGGCCGGGCGTTCACCACCCTCAAGGTGCCGCTCTCGCTGGCGATCCTCGCGGCGCCCAACCCGACCCTGTTCGGAGGCACGGTCACGGTCCAGGGCACCCTCTCGGGCACCGGCAACGGGGGCGTCCCCGTGGTGCTGCAGGCCAACCCCTTCCCCTACACCCAGGGCTTCGCCGACACCGGCAACCCCGAGCTGACCACTGCGGCAGGCGGCTTCTCCTTCCCCGTCCTCGGCCTCACCGAGGCGACTCAGTTCCGCGTGGCCACCACCACCAAGGTTCCCGTGGTCAGCCCCGTGACGCTCGAGGGCGTGGCGGTCAGTGTCGTGGCCCACGTCGGACGCGCCCACCGGCGGCGGCGCCACGACGTGCGCATCTACGGGACGGTGAGCCCCGCCGTGGACGGCGCGGAAGTCGCGGTCATGCGCATCACCGGCGGGGCCAACCAGCTCGTCGCGGGCACCACCCTGCACCACGACACAGCGACCGCCTCGCGCTTCAGCCGCGTTGTCCGGGTCAAACGCGGCGCGGTGTACCGCGTGCTCGTAAGAGTCACCAACGGCGCCCAGGTGTCTAACTACTCCGAGCCGTTGTTCATCCGGTAGGAGCTTTGGGGATCGTCCGCGCGAGCGCCCCGCGCCGACCACTGCGGTGGGCGCGGGGCGTCCCTGCCCCGCGACGACGGTGGGAGTGCCTACGCGGCGACCGTCTCGGCCATCTCGACGCGGCGCGGCAGCAGCGTTTCGCGGGCGATCACGAGGCGCTGGATCTGCGAGGTGCCCTCGTAGAGCTGCATGATCTTCGCGTCGCGGAACAGCTTCTCCACGGGGTAGTCCTTGATGAAGCCGTACCCGCCGTAGATCTGCACCGCGTCGGTGGCGACCTTCATCGCGGCGTCCGCGGCGAAGCGCTTGGCGTGCGAGGAGACCAGCGTGTTGCGTTCGCCGTTGTCGAGCTGGGACGCCGACTTCCACGTCAACAGGCGCGACGCCTCGACGTCGGTGGCCATGTCGGCGATCATGAACTGGATCGCCTGGTGCATCGCGATCGGGACCCCGAACTGCGTGCGTTCCTTGGCGTACTCGGTGGCGAACTCGAGCGCCGCGCGGGCGATGCCGGTCGCCATCGCCGCGACGCCCGGGCGGGTGCGGTCGAGCGTCATCATCGCGAGCTTGAAGCCCTTGTTTTCCTCGCCGAGGAGGTTCTCCGCGGGGACCTCGACGTCGTTGAAGGAGATCGTCGCGGTGTTCGACGCGCGCTGGCCGAGCTTGTCCTCCTTCTTGTCTACGACGACGCCCCACTCGCGCTCGACCACGAACGCCGAGATGCCGCGGTGGCCGGCCTCCTTGTCGGTCTTCGCGTACACGGTGTAGTAGTCGGCGTAGCCGCCGTTGGTGATGAAGCACTTCGAGCCGTTGAGCACGTACTTGTCGCCCTGTCTCACAGCCGTCGTGCGCATCCCCGACACGTCGGAGCCCGCGTCGGGCTCGGTCAGGCAGAAGGAGACCAGCTTCAGCCCCTCGGTGACGGCGCCCAGGTACTTTTTCTTGACCTCCTCCGAGCCGCCGAGGGTGATCGGGGCGGTCGCCAGGCCGTTGCAGCCGAGCGAGGTCTGGATCCCCGAGCAGCCCCACGAGAGCTCCTCCTCGATCAGGCACCCGTCGAGGTAGCCGAGGCCCGGGCCGCCGTACTCCTCGGGGACGTGGGTGTTCATCAGCCCCACCTCCCACGCCTTCTGGAGGATCTCCTGCGGCCACGTGCCGTCCTTGTCGTACTCCCACGCGACCGGGCGGATCTCCTTCTCGGCGAAGTCGTGCGCCAGCTCGCGCAGGTTCTTCTGCTCGTCTGTGAGCGTGAATTCAACCATGTCTTCTCACGGGCTCCTCGGGGGCTGGCGCGGGGCGCACACGCCCGGTGGGCGAGCCGCTCCTCGCGCAGTAGATTGACTGGTCAGTCAACGCTGGCCACCGGGGAGGGTAGCGAAGCGCGGCCGGTTGAGCAACACTTAGTCGATGCAGGCGGCCTTCCCCCTGGTGCTGTTCGGCTCGATCGGGCTGTTCGTCCTGCTCGGCGTGGTCTCGATGTTCACCCGCACCAACCTCCACGACCAGATCGGCCAGGGCGGCCTGTTCGTCGGCGAGGACCCGTTTGGCGGTGGCTCGCCCGCCGCAGAGAGGCCCGCACCGGCGGACGAGCGGGAGCGCGAGATCCGCCAGATGCTCGGCGCCCGCAGCCAGCGCCTCGTGCGCCAGGGCCACGCGCCGCTCGACATCGACGCCGAGCTCGCCAGGCTCCAGTCGCCAGACGCCGGCGGCTCGCACGACGCCGCGCTGACCGCGGAGGTGCGCCAGCTCGTCCTCGCCCGCAACGAACGCCGCCTGCGCCGGGGACTCGACGCGATGGACGTCGAGGTCGAGGTGCAGCGGACGCTCGCCGAGCTCGACCCTCAATGAGGAAGCTCATCCGCACGCTGCTGCCGGGCGCTCTGCTGCTCGTCCTCAGCACTCTCCCCGCGGCGGCCCAGGCCCGGGGGCCGACGGTGTACGGCGCACTGGCGAGTCTGAAGAGCGGCGGCGCGCTGAGCGCCGAAGCGTACGGCGAAGACGCGTCCACATACGCCGAAGCGCTGAGCGCCCTAAAGCACCTGAGCGGGACGCGCCGCGCGGAACTGGAAAGCGTGGTCGTCAATGTGCAACAGATCGCCGCCGGTGGCGAGCTGATCCCGTCGCGGCTGCCCGCGATGATGCTCACGCTCGCAAACAACGTCAGGTGGTGGAGCCGGGAACCGCTGCTCGCCGCCGACGAGCGCGTGAGCTTCCCGGAAAGCCGCCTGGTGTGGGAGTACTACCCCGGGCAGGGCCTCGAGATCCAGTGGCTCGCGACCTTCGGGGAGGCCAACGGCTACTACGACAACGGGCACGAGAACACGCAGCTGCGCGAAGTGCTCGAAGAAGCGATCTCGCTCGCCACGCAGCGGGCCGGGGGCGTCGCGTGGGAGTACCTCTTCCACTTCGACGGCGGCTCGCCGCCGTGGACCTCCGGCCTCTCGCAGGGCACAGCGCTGCAGGCGCTCGCCCGCGCGTACTCGCGCCTGCACGAACCGGCGTTCCTCACGGCCGCCCACCAAGCGCTCGGCATCTTCGAGACCCCGCCGCCGGTCGGCGTGCGCGTCGCGCGGCCCGCCGGCACGCTCTACGCGGAGTACACCTACGCCCCCACCGACAGGATCCTCAACGGCTCCGTCCAAGCCCTCAACGGGCTGTACGAATACACCAAGCTGACCGGCGATGAGCTCGGCCTCGAGCTCTTCGAAGCGGGGGACGCCGAGGCGCGCGCGATCGTGCCGTCCTACGACACCGGCGCCTGGTCGAAGTACGACCAGTTTTCCGAATCGAACCTCAACTACCACGAGCTGCTCGCCGAATTCCTGCAGGGGCTCTGTCAGCGCACCCAGCTTGGCGAGCCGCTGGCCACACCTCCGCCCGCGTCCACACCTCCGCCGGCTCCTGCGACGCCGCCGGCTCCCACGGAACCCGCGAACACGGGCGGCGCCACCGCCTCGGCGGCTCAGGCGAGCACGGCTATCCCCGGGGACGAGATCTACTGCGCCACCGCGCAGCGCTTCACCGCGGACCTGCACACACCGCCCGCGATCAAGCTGCTGACGCGGACGCTGCCCGAGGGTGTGCGCGGCGGCGTGCAGCTGTCGCTCTCGAAGATCGCCACCGTCAGCCTGACGGTCCGCCGGGGCGGGCGCGTGGTGTGGAGCAACAGCGCACTCGTAGAACGCGGCGATCCGCGGCTGCTGTGGGTCACGCCGCACACGGCCGGCACCTACGAAGTCAGCCTCCGCGCCGTGGACCTCGCGGGCAACACCACCACCGCCAGCGGCGCGATCACGCTGGGTACGCCCGCACACCGCAAGCGCCGCTGAGCGCCTCCGTACAATCGGGGTGTGCCGAGCGAAGCCCGTATCCGTGGCGCCGACCCCGGAGGGCGCTCCGCGGGCTCGGGAGTCGCGCACGCCTGGGGCGCCCTCGATCGCGACCGGCGCCTGGCGGCGGTCGCAGCGGTCGCGCTGTTCGCAACCATGTTCCTGCCCTGGTACCAGCAGAACGCGGTGGTCAGCGCCCGGCGGGTCGCGCCGCTGGTGAGCCGCAACATGGACGCATTCGCGGTCTTCTCGTTCATCGAGGCCGCCGTTCTCCTGGTAGCCGCGGGGGTGCTGTTCCTGCTGTACGCGCGCGCCGACGGCCGGGAGTTCCAGCTGCCCGGGGGCGACGGGGCGGTCGTGCTCGCCGCGGGACTGTGGGCCGGCCTGCTGCTCGTGCTGCGGCTGTTCGACCACCCAGCGGTCACGCAGCACGGCGTCGCCGCCAACGTCGGCGTGCAGTGGGGGATCTTCTTCGCGCTGGCCGCCGCCGGCCTGCTCGCGTACGCCGGCTCGCGGATGCGCGCCGGCCAGCGGCCCGAGCCGCCCGTGGTACGCCGCTCGACGCCGCGCCGCCCGCCGCAGCCGCCCGAGCCCGAGGCGCAGGAGACGGTCATGATCTCCCGCCGGGAGGACACACCGAGAGCCGCTCCGGTCCCCGCGAGCCGTCCCCCCCATCCGGCGGGCAAGCGGGGGCGATACCCTCCGGCACCGGGGGCGGAGCAGGCTCTCCTTCGAGGACCCGGACCCACCCTTGCGATGACGATGACGCCCCCCGACGCCCAAGACGCGCCCACCTCCGCCGCCGAGGTCGCGGAGGGCCTGCGCCGAGTCGGCTACCTCCCCGGGGAGTCCACAGCGCTGGTGGCGTTCCTGGCCGTGCGACTCGGCAAGCCCGTACTGGTGGAGGGTCCCGCGGGTGTCGGCAAGACCGAGCTCGCGAAGGCGCTCGCGCGCTACCTGGGGCGCGAGCTCGTGCGGCTGCAGTGCTACGAGGGCCTCGACGAGGCGAAGGCGCTGTACGAGTGGAACTACCGCAAGCAGCTGTTGCGCATCCAGGCGCAGGGCGGCGACGCCGGCTGGGAGGAGGTCCAGGAGGACATCTTCGGTGAGGAGTTCCTGCTGGCGCGTCCGCTGATGAGCGCGATCGCCTCAGAGCAGCCGGTGGTGCTGCTGATCGACGAGATCGACAAGACCGACCAGGAGTTCGAGGCGATGCTGCTGGAGGTGCTCTCCGACTTCCAGATCTCGATCCCCGAGCTGGGCCGGGTGGAGTCGCGCACGCACCCGGTGGTGCTGCTCACCTCCAACAACTCGCGGGAGCTGACCGAGGCGCTCAAGCGCCGCTGCCTGTACCTGTGGCTGGACTACCCGGAGCTCGAGCACGAGCTCGAGATCGTGCGGCTGCACACGCCCGAGCTGGCCGCGACGGTCGCGCGGCGGCTGGTGGAGGTGGTGGGGCTGGTGCGCGAGCTCGACCTCAAGAAGCCCCCCTCGATCGCGGAGTCGATCGACTGGGCGCGAGCGCTGCTGCTGCTGGGGGCGAAGGACATCGACTCCGAGACGTTCACCGAGACGATGTCGGTGATCGTCAAGCACCGCTCCGACATGGACGTGGTCGCAGAGCGGGTGGGCCTGAAGCTCGGGTCGGCCGTCGATGCCGTCTGAGGGCCTCGCGGCGCGCCTGCTGGAGCTCGGCGAGGAGCTGCGCTCCGAGGGCGTAGCGGTCGGCACCTCGGAGCTGCTGGACGCGTTCGCGGTGCTGCGCGAGGTCCCGTGGACCGCGCAGGCGGACTTCCGCGAGGCGCTCGCCGCGACGCTCGCCAAGAGCCAGGAGGACCGGCGCGTCTTCGAGCTGGTGTTCGACCGCTTCTTCTTCCGCGCCGTCGAGCTCGCCGCCGTGCGCCAGGGGGTGCGCGAGGGCGTACGCGACGGCCGGCCCCGCGACGGCGACGCCGGCGAGCTCGACCTCGAAGAGCTCTCCGAGGAGGAGCTCGACGCGCTGCGCCGCCAGATCGCGGCCGCGCTCCGCGACGGCGCGGACGGCGCGATGCGCGACCTCGCGCGCATGGCGATCGCGGCGCTCGCCCGCCGCGACGGGGGCTCGGGGGTGATCGGCGTCGACGTGCAGCGCATCCGCCGCGCGCTCGGCCTGCGCGCGGAGCCCCAGCCGGAGCTGCCCGCCGAGGACCCCCGCCGCGAGGGGCTGCCGCGCGATGCCCTGCGCCGCTTCGAGGCGCTGCTGCGCCGCGAGCTCGAGCGCGCGCAGGTGCAGCGCACCGGGACGCTCCCCCCCGCGCGCCCGCTCGGCGAGCTCGACCGCGCGCTGCCCTCCGGCCCGCTGCAGGACCTCGCGGCGGTACACCGCGTGGTCGCACAGCTGCGCCGGCGCCTGGCCACGCAGGGCCACCAGACGCGCGGGCACCGCCACCACGCCCACGTGGACGTGCGCCGCACGATGCGCGCCTCGCTGCAGACCGGCGGGGTGCCGGTCGTGCTCAAGTTTCGCCCGCGCCGCCCGCGCCGCCCGGAGGTGTACGTGCTGTGCGACGTCTCCACCTCCGTCACCTCCGCGTCGGTGTTCTTCCTCTCGGTGCTCCACGCGCTGCACGACTCCTTTCGCAAGATGCGCTCGTTCGTGTTCATCGAGCGCATCTCCGAGGTCACCGACATCTTCGAACGCGAGCGCGACTTCAAGGCAGTCAACGAGCGCATCGCCTCCGACGCGGGGGTGGCGGACATCTCCGGCTACACCGACTACGGGCGCGTGTGGTCGGAGCTCCTGGAGCAGATCGGCGACGACCTGAACCCGCGGGCGACGGTGATCGTGCTCGGCGACGCGCGCACCAACGGCCGCGACCCGCGCTCCGACGCCTTCGCGGCGATCGCCGCCCGCGCCGGGCGCACCTTCTGGCTGAACCCCGAGCCGCGGCTGTACTGGAACTACGGGGACTCGGTGATCGCGGCGTACGAACAACATTGCACCGCCTTTGAGTGCTGGACAACCGCCCAGCTCGAGGACTTCGTGCGCGCGTTGGCGCGTCCGGAGCTGGCCGCGGGCGCGGGGCGGTAGCGGCTTCAGAGCTCGGTCCGTCCGAGTACGACCTCAGTGATCAGCTCGCGATTCCTTGATCCAGGCGGCGACGTTAGGTATCGGCTCGCCCCAGAAGGTCTTCTCCCCCCACCCTTTCGGCAGCGGCAGCATGTCCGGATACGAGCCGACCTGCATCTCTTCGAGATCGTGCTCCTCGATCACGTGCTGGGTGCCAACCTTGCTCGCGCGAAGCTTGCCCTGGCGGATCCAACGGCGGATCGTCTCGGGGTTGCGGCCTGTGCGCCTGGCAGCCTGCGGGACGGTCAACATTGTTGTAGCAACATACCCCTTGTCCTGGCGAACCGGGCACGGGCCCATCGCGCAACTCGACTCCCCGCCGCGCGCTAGCATCCCTCGACAGAGAGAAAACACAGGGGGGCTGGCGGGATGGCCGGCTGAGATGGCGCACTGGAGAGCATCCCCGGCGCCGACCCTTCGAACCTGTGGGGTAATGCCCGCGGAGGGAGTGGCGTGAGTGTCGATAGGACTCAGAGCCGGACCGCAACCGTCTGAGACCGCTGCGCAGGCGTGCGCGGTGAACGTCAGCGGAGTGAGCCGCACGTACGCGGAGAGCGGGGCGGCGGCCGCGGGCGGTGCCGAGCGCGCAGTGCGGGCGCTCGCGGACGTCACGCTGCACGCGAACCGCGGAGAGCTGCTGGCGGTGGTCGGCCCGAGCGGGTGCGGCAAGACGACGCTGCTGGAGCTTATATGCGGCCTGCAGAGCCCGGACGCGGGCACGGTGAGCAGCGAGCCGGCGGCGCTGATGCCCCAGCGCGATCTGCTGCTGCCGTGGCTGAGCGCGGTGGACAACGCGGCGCTGGCACTGCGAATCGCCAAGCGTCCCCGCGCGCAGGCACGAGAACGAGCGGCGGCGCTGTTCGCGGAGCTGGGCCTCGCGGGCTTCGAGGACGCCCACCCGTATGAGCTCTCCGGCGGGATGCGCCAGCGGGTGGCGTTCGTGCGCACGCTGCTGTCGGGCAAGCCGGTGCTGTGCTTGGACGAGCCGTTCGGGGCGCTCGACGCGATCACCCGCGCGGAGATGCAGGGGTGGCTCGCCCGAGCGCTCGCACAGGAGCCACGCACGGTGGTGCTGGTTACGCACGACGTCGAGGAGGCGGTGCTGCTGGCCGATCGCGTGGCGGTGCTCTGCGCGCGACCGGGCCGCGTGGTGGCGGAGCTCGAGATCGAGCTGCCGCGCCCGCGGGCGCGCACCGACCCGGGAGTGACCGCACTGCGCGAGCGGGCCCTGATTGCGCTCGGACTGGGAGGCACACCGTGAGGCGCCGCGTCGTAAACGTCCTGCCCGCGCTGCTGCTCGTGGCGGCACTGCTGGGCGCGTGGGAGCTGTACGTGTGGGTGGGAGGCGTTGAATCGTCGCTGCTGCCAGCCCCGCACGCGATCGCGGTGGAACTGTGGGGCAGCACGGGGATCCTGTGGAGGAACTTCGCGATCACCGCGAAGGAGGTGCTGTTCGGCCTGGGAGTGGCGCTTGTGTGCGGCTTCGCGATGGCGATGGCGATCCACCTCTCCCCCCTGTTTCGCCGCGCGGCGTACCCGCTGGCGGTCGGCTCGCAGGCGGTGCCGATCGCGGTGATCGCGCCGCTGCTGGTGTTCTGGTGGGGCTTCGGGATCTTCCCCAAGCTGGTGGTGATCGGGCTGATCTGCTTCTTCCCGGTCGTGGTCACCACGGTCGACGGCCTCGCGGCGGTGGACCCCGACCAGCTCAAGCTGCTGCGCACGCTGGACGCCTCGCGCTGGCAGGCGTTCCGCTTCGCGGAGCTGCCGGCCGCGCTGCCGGCGGCGCTCAGCGGGGCGCGGATCGCCGTCGCGGTCGGCGTGATCGCGGCCTTCATCGCCGAGTCCCAGACCGCCACGGTCGGGCCGTACGGCGGCCTCGGACGAGAGATCGTCACCGACGGGGACGCCTTTCAGAACCCCCGCGCGTGGGCGGCGGCGACGGTGCTGTGCCTATTCGCAATCGCGTGCTTCTACACGCTGGCGCTCGCCGAACGCAAGCTGAACCCCTGGAACCATCGAACAAGAGGAGCTCGACCTTGACCAAGCCACCGTCCCGCCGCCTCGCAGCCGTCCTGCTCGCCCTCGTCAGCGCCCTGACCCTCGCGGCGTGCGGGGCCAAGCAGGACACGATCGCCCCGACTGGCTTGAAGCGCTTCACGGTGATGCTCGACTGGTTCCCCAACGCCGACCACGCGGCGCTGTACTCCGCGATCGCGAACGGGGACTTCCGCGCTGTCGGCCTGGACGTGCAGCCGGTCGTCCCCGCCGAATCTGCCGAACCGCTGAAGCTGCTCGCGGCCGGGAGGGCGGACGCGGCGATCTCCTACGAGCCGCAGCTGCTACTCGCGCGCGATCAGGGCCTGAAACTGGTGTCGATCGGCGCGCTGGTGCAGCGCCCGCTGACGTCGATCATCGCACTGCCCAAGCAGCACGTCACGTCGGTGGCGAGCCTGGCGGGCAAGAAGGTGGGCACGGCCGGCATCCCCTACCAGGCGGCGGAGCTGAAGACGGCGCTGCAGAACGCGGGCGTGAACCCGGCGAAGACGCAGGAAGTGAACGTGGGCTTCAACCTCGTGCCGGCGATGCTCTCGGGCAAGGTGGCGGCGACATTGGGGGGCTTCTGGAACTACGAGGCGATCCAGCCTGCAGCTGCTGCACAAGCACCCGACGGTGATCCCGATCAACGAAGCGGGGGTGCCCACCTACGACGAACTGGTGCTCGTGGTGCGCCAGGAAGAGGCGCACCACGACGGCCAGGACCTGCGGGCGTTCATGCAGGCGCTGACCCGCGGCGAGCGCGCGGTGCGCGCGAACCCAGTCGCTTCGGCAAAGCTCATCATGGCGGCCAACCCGAGCCTCGAAGAACATCTCCAGCTGGAATCGATCAAGCGCACATTGCCCGCGACGCAGCCGGCGGAATCTGGCCGCCCGTTCGGCTACCAGGACCCCGCGCAATGGGCGGCCTTCGGACAATGGATGTACTCCCGGGGCCTGCTCAAGAGCAACCCCAACGCGGCCGGTTTGCCGCCGTTCACGAACGAGTACCTGCCGGGGGAAGGGATCTGAGGTAGCCGCCTCAACCCGTCTGGATCTGAATGGTGTGCGTGATGTCGTTGCCGCGCGGGGTGAGGGACCAGGCGTTGGCCTCGCCTTTGGCGTGGTCGCCGCCGGCGTTCTGGATCAGTCCGAGCGCGTATAGGCGCGCGAGCAGCTTGGAGATCTGGCCCTGGTCGGCGATTCCGGCGGCGGTTGCCACCTGGCGGTTGCTGGAGGCCGGTTGGGAGGCGATTGCCAATAGCACTCGCACTGTGCGATAGGTGAGGCGCATGTCCAGCTCGCGCAATGGGTCGATGCGCGGCGCGGCGGGGCGGCGCGCCCTGGGCGCGGGGCGGCGCAGTTCGCGCTCGGTTGCGGCCGCGCCGAAGTAGGGCAGCACGATCATCCCCATCAATGGGTTGAGCAATCCGGCCAGGGGTTTCGACGGCCGGGACGCACCCGCGGCCTGCTCCACCAGCCGCGCGTGGATCACCGACAGCACCGCGCCGACGACACCCTCGGCCACGAGCCGATTCGGGCGCCGTACGGCCCGGCTCTCCCGACGGCCCGCGTGCACGACATCGACGAGCGCCCGCACGACGCCGGTGCGGCGCTCCATCGCGCGCGCGCCGCCGCCGAGCGCTCCGACGACGCAGAGGTAGCCGAGCTCCGGCTCCGCGTCCAGGAACACGAGCAGCGCCTCCAGCGCGCCGCGCACGCGCTCGCGCCACGTACCCGCGGCCTCATAGGCCGGGATCACGCTCTCCGCGGCCCTCGCGACCGCGATGTCGAACGCCGCGAGGAAGCAGTCCTCGCGGTCGTTGAAGAGTTCGTAGAACGTGCGGCGCGAGACCCCCGAGCGCGCCACGACGTGCGCGACGCTCACGCCGCCCGCGCCGCACTCGCGCACCAGCGCGCCCATCGCCGCGACGATCCGCGCGCGCTGGATCTCCCCCACCCGCGCGCGACCCGGGGGCGCCGGCTTCACCGGGGCGGGCGCCACGCCCCCAGGCTTCACCTGTGCGGGGGCGGCACGCTTCAGCTTCACCCGCGCACGAGCAGCGCTCTCCCCCGGCTCGACGCGGCGACTACACGTGGACACAGCCATCTCACCACCACCTCTACTTCTTCCCTTTGCGCTTCCTCTTCGCCTTCCTCTTATGCGTCGTCTTCTTGTTCTTGTGCTTGGCGCAACCCGTGACCGCGATCTTCGTGCTCTCGTGGATTTCGGCGCCGTTCTGCGCGATGAATTCGGTCGGCATCGCGAGGCTCCCCTGGCAGAGGTTCCCGTTCGCCGCGAGCGCGGAGAACTGGCCCTGCGGGAGCGTCAGTTCGAAGGTGCCGACGGGGGCGTCTGGGACCGTCTTGAACGTGCTGCTCGTGATCCCCGCCTTGTTGATGAACGTCGAGCCGACGAGATCCAGCCGCACACCGTTGCCCTGCAGCACCATCACAAGGCTCGGGAACGCTTCCCCGCCATGGCTGACGAAGTACGCCGGGCCTTCCAACGGGACCGGGAGAATCGGCGTGCTCGCCCTGGCGTGCCCCACGATCGACGCCGGGGGGCACCCCGCCGGGTTGGAGTCGAAGACCGCCGCCGTGCACGCCTTCTGCAGCGTCGTCAACCGCGATGGGAGCCGCTTGGGCAGTTCGACTTTGACTTTGGCGATGTTCGCCTGGGAGCCGAACGGCGCGTTGGGGTAGGTGAGCTTGACCGAGAGGTTCGCGCCACCCGCCCTGCTCGTCTTCCCGGATGTGGAGACCGAGAATTTGGGGGCGAACTTCAGGGTGGCGCAGTTGGTGACCTGGAAGGGGATCGCGAGTGTCGAGCTGGCGCCCTGGTTGCTGGTGATCGCGCCGCCGAGGAGGTGCTTGTCGCAGTTGGTCGGGTTGAACGTGAACCCTGGGCGGTTGATGTCGAAGTCGACGCGGCGGAGTTTGATCGGGATGCCGTTGGTCTGCCCGTCGGCGCCGACGGGGTCGAGGATCGTCGGGAACGGGTTCGAGACGACGATGACGTGCGCGTCGGTCGGGTCGATCCGGATCGACTGCCGGACCACCACGAGCCCGAAGTTGAACGGACCGGGGTCGGCGGGCACGACGACGGAGAGACCGTAGGGACCGCCGCCGTATGGGCCGGTCAAGTAGATTTTGCCGGGGACGAACAGCGGGTTCGGCCCGGGACCCGCCCCGGCCTCCGCCGTCCCGACCAGGCTGCTTTCCGGGCACGTCCCGGCGTTCGCCTGTGCTTCGGGGCACAGCGGAACGCTTCCGACGTTCGCCAACAGGCCGGGCGGGAGGCTCACGGTCAGCCCGCCGAGTTCCTGTTCGTTGTCCTGGCGGGAGAAGGACCCCACGAACGGGGAGTACGCGCCGGCCTGGAGGTTCGTTGAGCCGCCTTCGAACGCGGGGTTGAAAGCGGTCGCGCAGTTTTCGTCGATGACGTAGTCGTCGAACGGCGTGGCGATCGGACCGGAGTCGGGGAACGACCACGGTTCCAGTTCCGAGCGGGTCGTGTAGAGACCGCAGTTGGGGGGCGTCGCGAGCTCGGCGCGGGGGCCGCCGAAGAAGTGCAGCTTCAGGTCGCTGAACGGGAGCTGCGGGTTTTCGCTGAACGTCGCCGTGATCTGTCCGGTCGTCGGGTTCGCCCTGAATTCGCCCGGGAGCTTGATCAGCACGCCCGTGACCGGGTCGTTCACGATGACGTACGCCGCGAGCGTGCTGTGGAACGGGTTCGCGTTCTGAGCGGCGAGGAACATTTCGCCGTAGAGCCTGCGGGGGATCAGCGGCGTTTCGAGTTCCAGCGAGCCGATCTTCGACGATTCCGGGCATTCCGGTTGCGCCGGGCTGAAGTCGAACAGCGTCGGGCCTTCGAAGCCGACCTGCGCCTCCGAGCACACCCCGAGCCCATCCGCGGAGGACGGGTCGACCGTCATCCCTTCCGGCAGCGTGACCGTCGCGGTCTTCAACGCGGGTGTCGCGGTCGTGCCCGCGACCTCGGCCTGCGGGAGCTTCAGCTCGAATTCCAGGCCCGACGGACTGTCCGCGACCGTCGTCGTGGGTTGCGCTTTCAGTTCGGGGGTGAACGACAGCGCGTTGCAGCCGGTGACGGGCGGGGACACCGATTCGCCGCCCATCCACGCGGGATCGTTGAAGTTCGGTGTCCCGTCCGCGTTATAGGAGCCGGGGTTCTGCCACGAGTCGATGTGGATGCTCGCGCGCAACGGGCCCGACGTGCAGCCCGTCGGGTTCGTGAAGAACGGGATCTGCGCGTTACTGGTCCCGTCCCTGACCGCGGGATCCCCGAAGAACGTCGCGACGATATGCGTCAGGTTGATCTGCGGCGTGTCGGGGTTCGTCGTCTGCAGCACATACCCATCGGGTGTCGGCACCACGCGGACATAGAAGACGTGGGAGCCACCGAGTCCGTCTATGTAACCGAACTCCGCTGGATAGCCGTGCTCGGGCACCAGATTCCAGATCGGACTGTCGATCGAGGTCGCCCCGGGCGGTTCCGTCAAGAGGTGCCCGACGACGGTTTCGGCTGGGCAACTGCGTCCCGAGAGATCCGAGAGCGTGCACTCCGGCGCCGCGAGCGTGCTGCCCCCAAAACCCAGCGGCAGATCCACGACCACGTCCTTCAGGTCGGTCGTGCTGTCAGCTTCCAGGGTACCCGTCGGGCCTTCCCTGATCTTGCTGTTCAACCCGATCGTCGTCGTCACCTCGTACGGATGATCGCCGGCCTGCGTATCCTGCGCCCCACCGGGACCATCGATATAAAAGTCGAACGCGCTGACCCCAAACGACGCCGGCGTAGAGCTGTTGGCGTTCGTTTCGCTCGTCGACGCTTCCGCGGCGCCGCCACCGGACACGCTCGCTCTGTTCGTCAGCTCGCCGGGCGCATTCGACGCGACCGTGACAAAGATCACCATCTTCACGGTTTCATCGGGAGCGACAGCACGCGGCAGCTGGCACTCGACCGTGATCGTATCGCATAGACCACTCGGTTCTTCTACCACCGTGGAACCTTGATTCTTATTGGCGAGAGCCCAAAGCTGGATCTGGCTCACGGTCAGCCCCGCCGGCAACGTGTCGCCGACCGTGACCGTGCCGCCGTCCGTCGCGACGCTGCCCGCGTTCGTGGCACTCACCTGGTAAGCATCACAAGTGTACCCCCCAACAGAGCACTGCGCGTTCTGCGCCGAGGAGAAACTGGTCGGCGCGGCATACGAATCGATCGTCCAACCCGGGCCCACGGTCGCCGCCGTGGACACCCCGGGGCCCATCGCCGCGACCATCGCCGAGACCGCGAACCCGACCATCACAGCACGCTTTACGCTCATCGCCCGCCCCCCCTCGCCGCGGAGTACCGTCTCCTCGCCCGCTTTTCGCACACCACCCGCCTGTGCTTCGCCCTCATCCTCCGACACGCCCTCAGCGCCCCGGCGAGCTTCTGAGCGCTCGTCAACGACCTCGCCCCCACCACGGGCTTCACTTCCCCCGGTGTCAGGTTCCCCACCCCGTTGAAAGTCATGCTGACCGGCGAGAGCAGCGACGGAGTCGCCGCCGGCGTGCCGTGGCACGCTTCGCCCAAACACGGCGGCAGCCCCGGCGGCGGTTCCGCGACACAGGGATCGCCGCTCGTGCAGATCCGCGCATCATAGAAATCCAGCTGGGTGTCGGTGTCCCGCGCAACGAGCTGGTCTGCCGTGGTGAAGAGCACATTCGCGCCCGTAGCATCGCTGCCCCACAGTTGGACAGAGCTCACACCCGAATTGACCGTCGAGGTGTCCCTGCCGTCGGAGATCAGGAACACCTGCCCATCGTGATACTCGTACACGTTCACTGCAAAACCACCCCCGCTGATCGGCACATCGTCCAACGCCTGCGCGGTCAACCCGACAGGGCTTTCAAAGAACACGTATTCACCGTCATCGGACATCGTCGGATCCCACCGCATCGGATCGGGGGCCGGAAGCGACCTGCCAGCGCTAACGATTGTCGCGTTGCCCGTCCCTTCATTACCGTTGTCGTCAAACCCGTGCTCGCCGATCGAGATCCGGACGAGTTCCCCCGTCTGCGCGTCGTAGCGGAAGATCTGCGTGGTCGAGGCCGTATCGTCGACAGTCAGGTGGCCTTCGCTTTCGAAGACGAGGAAGCGCCCATCGGGTGTGACGTTCGCAAAGTGCGGGCTTTCCATCCATCGATCGACACCTTTATCGGCTTCGGGCAGTACCGCGATGAACGCCATGCGCCCTTCCGGATAGCTCGCGTCGCGCTCGTACACGTACAGGTTATCCGCCCCCACTTCAGCGCCCTGGCCCTGGGAGTTCGGTGCGGCGGTGAGAACGCCCTTCGCCACGAAATAGACATGCGAGCCATCCGAGGAGACTCCCAGCACACCCTGCACCCGCGGACCCAGGCCACTCGAATCGCCCGCAGACACATCGATCAGACGATCGCCTTCCGCCGCCGTGAGATCATACAGGTAGAGATTGCAACCACCCCGGCCGACCGTCCTCGAGCAGCCCTGGCCTTCTTCGGCGGTATCGCCACTGGTGACATCCTCGCCGGCACCGTCGGTGAGCTGCTGTGTGTCGGTGAAGAAGACCCTCGACCCATCGGCGGACGCGCCCTCGAACGCGCCGTCGCTCGCGGGCGCGGCGTGGCAGGCCGCATCACACGCCGGTTCGGGAGCGGAGATATGCACCGTACGCGACTGGTCGATGCGAGCATAGAGCTGATTGGCGGGCACCGCGACACCCAGGTTCGCGCCGGTACCGGTGCCGCACCGCACAGCGGTGAAGTAGACGGTGCCGCCGTCTTCGGAGAGCGCCCCATAGTGCACATGTGTCCCGCAGCGGCTGATCAGAGACGTGCTGCCCGACCCACCGCTGACACCGACAAGGACAGGCTGAGCGTTGCCCGTGCCGACGTACTCATAGACCGAGGACGCATTACTGCCGCCATCGAGCGAGGGCCAGACGGGGCTGGCTTCGTAGACGACGTGAGAGAAATCCGACGTCTCCAGGTCGACGCCTGACCCAGTGTATTCCACACCATGGACGCCCAGCGACGGCGATGTCGCCGGGCCGATATCCACGAACGACCCGTCGAGCTCGCGCAGGTACCAATCGTCCTCGCCCGCCGGCGGCGTCGGGACGCTGAACAGCGCCAGGCCGGTATTGGCGCTGAACGCGAACGGAGTGTTCTCGGCAAACCGGCTCGCCGCCGGCGCGAGCGGGGTCGTCACCCAACCGGACGGGGTACGCGTGAACGCATACGGCTCGCCCTCCTTCTGACGAGCCGCGTTGCACGACCCGCTGCTGGCGAAGCACTGAATGCTCATGCTCACGAAACGCGAACCATCTTCAGCGAACTGCGGGGGATCACCTTCGAAAGCAGCGGCGATCAACGCCGCATTCTTCGCCGGCGGCGTCACCATCTCATACGCCCGGCCATCGGGCAGACCACCCCCACCCGTGTCATACACAAACGCATGATCCGGGCTTTCCACCGTCCCATTGGCGTTGCTCGCGACGACACGCCAATGATACTCCGTGTTCGCGCTCAAACCCGTCAAACCCTGGGACACCGAGACGTCAGCCCCACCCGCGCCGAGATCGCCATCGGGAACAGGAACATCGGTGCCATATGCGGTGCTCGTTCCATATTCGAAACGATAGTGCGTATCGGCGCCCTTCGGGTCGATCTGCGCCGTCAAATCCGCCGAGGTGGCGCTCACGTTCACAGCAGACGCAGCATCGACGCGCGGCACCGGGAGCGTCGTGAACACCCCATCTTCGCTGCGCACGATCACGCGATTCGCAGCGACCACACGGTAGTGATAGACCGTTTCAGGTTCAAGAGCCGTCAGGGCGGCATGAACCGTCACCGGTGAGCCACCCGACCCGATCTCACCAGAGCTCTCGGCACACGGGGCGACCTTGCCATAGCTTTCGCTGAGACCGTATTCAAAGCGGCAGCCTTCAAGGCCTTCCTTCAGCGCTTCACCCTTCGGATTGATATCACCACTCACAGTCGCCGTCCGCGTCTTCACTTCACTCGCGGATCCGACCGTCGCTTCGATAGCGACCGTGAACACATCCACCCGATCGGCTGTCGCGTCGGCGGCATACACGGCATGGTCGGTGGAGTCGACCGCGAGGCCAGCGCCACCACTGAGTTGGGGGGAGCCGAAGCTCTCCGCGGGAGGGCAGCCAGGTTTTTCGACGGGGATGCAGGAGCGGGCGATTCGCTGGATCAGCGAGCCGCCTTCGTCCACGTAGAGATCGTCGGTCCCGAGATCCGCAGCAAGACCGGTGGGAGCGACACCGCTGGAAAACACAACAGGTTGGGTACCTGCCAAGCCCTGTTCAACGCCCCCAGAACTGAACTTCACGACGCCCCCGTTGAGGTAGCCGTTAGCGAAATACAGGTAGCCGGAGCCGTCGACGGCAAGCCCGCCCGAATTGGAACCTAGACCCCTCCAGTCCTGGATGAAGCCCCCCGACTGGCCGAACTCGAACATGTCGTAGTGTGGTTCGCCGGACCAGACCCACAGGTCGCCGGAAGCATCGACCGCCAGCCCGGCGAAATGGCCGAAGGGCCCGTCGGTGGCGGTTGAGCCGTCGAGCTGCCCTTTCACGCCCCACGATTCGACCAGTGCGCCCGCGGAGGTGAACTTGGAGACCAGGCCGTCGCCGGGGTCTCCGACATAGACATCGCCCCTGGATTCGCCGGCGGAGTTGTCGACCGCGATGAACGTGGGGGTCTCGAACTCGCCCGGACCCGAACCGGAGAAGCCCGCGACGCACGAGACGGTGCATGTCTGGGCTTCTTTGCTCAGCCCGTCCGCCACACCCCAGCCCCAGGCGCGGACAAACGTCCCGTTGGATTCGAACTCATCCACGCGGTGGTTGTCCGTGTCGGCGACGTACACGTCGCCGGTTTCAGCGTCGACGGCGACACCGCTGTCAAGAGCTTCTCGACCGGTGCCGGAAACAAGCGAAACCTGTTCGGCGCCCGAGCCAGGGCCCCCAAAGCTCGTGGAGAACACGTGAGCGCTTTCAGCGAGAGCGGGAGCCGCGGTGATGGCGAAACTCACGAGGAGCGTGAGGACCAGCACGAAAGGCGCACCACTCCCGTCGGCGCCGAGAAAGATACGGAGCGTTGCAAGCAGGCCGGTCCGGGAGGACGGCTTCTGGGTGCTGCGCTCTGTCCGTTTCACTGTCGTGCCTTTCTCATGGGAGCGGTGCATGGTCCTCAGGAAGCGCTCACGGCCCACGTGCCGGCCGCGACGACGTTCCCTTCGGCGCTTTCTTCCTTGGACTGGGCAAGCACCTCGACGCCCATCTTGCCGGCCGTCGCGCTTTCTCCCGTTTCAGGATTGACCAGGGAGGCAACACCCTGGTACGGCAAAGCGTCTTCGTATTCATAGACGAACACACACAGGTTGCCTTTCAGAGCGCCGGGTTCCTTGGCGCTGCCGAAACAGCCGACGGGAAGTTTCCCTTCTTCCTGTTCCTTGATCGTGATGAAGTGCGCCGTCACGCCGCTTGCGAGCGGGATCGGGAACGAGATCGAGGTCGCCCCGGGCTGCGAGGCGCCCGTGGCGTGGAATACGATCGTCCAGACGCCCTCCTCCGTCTTGCCGGACGGCAGCGTTTCGGTGAAGCCGGTCGTGCCCGGTTCGCCCTGCTTGCCTTCCTTGCCGGGTTCGCCCTGCGGGCCCGTGGGACCGGCCGGCCCGGTGGTGCCCGTTTCGCCCTTCGAACCCACCGGACCCGCTGGGCCCGTGGGGCCGGTTGCGCCCGACGTACCGTTGGCGCCGTTCGTGCCGTTGGCGCCGTTGGCGCCCTTCAGCGCCTTCAACACCTTCGGGCTGATCTGCTTCGTCGAGGTGATCAGGTAGCGGTTGGCGGCATACGCACCGCCGCCCATCGCGAAAACCAGCGCGAGCGTCATCGCCACATTCGCGTAGGTGAAGTGCCTGCGTACTCTTGAGAACATTACGCCATCTCCCTCCTCGGGAACCGTTGAACAGAGCGGGCATCCACCGTCCGGGAGACGCCGGCGCCAGGCCCGCGCACATGCGGGCAGCGCAAGACCGCCGCGGGCATACGACCCCCGGCGGTAGAAGCAGCAGATGCGCTTAACGCGCGCAAGTAACAATGTTCCCCCGGGCGGTCCCGCGGGGCCGACCCAAACCGGCGCGCCGCTACCCACCCCCGTGCGGGGGACCCTGCGGGACGGCGCAAACGCGCCGCGGTCAGAGGGTCAGCGAGTGCCCTGGGGGCACAGAGAGAGAGAGAGAGAGAGAGAGATGCATCAGACCGCTGATGCATCTGGATATCCCACCCCTAAAGGTGCCAGGAACTCCTGTCACGTATGTCCCTCTCGAACTCACGCTGAAACTCGACTCCCTCATCGACCCTGAGACCCGGTCCCTCTCCAAGCAGAAACCCTGCCAATGCTGCGTTGAAGGTCGACCACAGGAGGCCAGACCCAAAACCAGACCCAATATGTTCAAAACGCCCCAACTCCCCACCTGGGGAAACGAGGTAAGACTACTATAACCACACCGCGAGGCACTTGTCAAGTCCTAATCGCGATGCCCGGTTCGGGGCCCCTCGTTGGGGCCCGACGCGCCGACGCGGGGCACGGAGGCCCCGCGCCCACGCGCTCAGCCCTGAGCGCACCTGCGCGGATGCGACCCGAGGCTCACTCAGGCCGGAGCCCGGTCAGCCGCGACTCGACCGGCCCCCTGGACGCCCGGGGGCGTCGGCGGGGAGCAGGGTGAAGGCGTCGGCTTTGCCAGAGAGCGGCCGCAGGGCGCGGAAGTGGCGTTCGTCGAGCGTGGCGATCTCGCGGGTCTCGTGCCGCGCGGCGAGCGCCATCAGCGAGGCGTCGGCGAGACCGAGCTCCATCGACTCGTACCGTCGGGCGGCGGCGATCGTCTCGTGGATCGCAGACGGCCACCACTCCACCGTGTAGGCGCCGCGGTCCAGGTCGTCGCGCAGGGCGCTCGCGGCGGGCGCTCCCCCGAGGCTTGTGAGCAGGTGGTCGAGCTCGGCGAGGATCAGAGGGGTCGTGCCGAGCTCCTGGTCGAGACCCTCCATCCACTCGCGAACGCGCGTGTGGTCGGCATCGCGGCGATTCATGAAAGCGAGCGCGACCGAGGTGTCGAGGACGATCAACGCTCGCCGAACCCGGTCTGCGCCAGGTGGCGGTCTGCCTCGCGAGCGAGGTTCTCGGGGCCATCGAACACACCGCACGCCCGCGGCCGGGGACGCGCGGCCGGCGCGACGGCCTCCGCGAGGGCGAGGCGGATCAGTGCGGCCTTGGTGGTGCCCTCCGCGGTGGCCCTACGGTCGAGCGCGCGATCGACGTCGGCCTCGACATAGATGCTGGTCTTCTTCAACACACGACGATGATACCACCTGCCACCCGTCACCCGTCACCCACGGAAAGGGGGCTCGACGCCACCGGCGTGTCGCGCTGTGGTGCTGGATCACCGCGGAGCCGACTCCCAGCGCGCGCAGAGGTGGTAGAGGATCACGATGTCGATCGCGATGATCATCATGGCCCACAGCGGGAACAGCGTGAAGGTGCCGAACTGCACGAGCATGTCCAGCGAGACGAAGAAGATGCCGACGAAGCGCGCCCAGCCTCTGCTGCGCGAGCAGGCCGAGGCCGGTGAGCGCGACCAGCGCTCCGAGGACCAGGTGCCCCCAGCCCCACGCGGTGATGTCCCACACGACGACGCCGTGGCCGCCGACCGTGATCACTTCGTTGTTGATGACCGCCGCGAGGCCCCACATCGCGTCGAGGAAGCCCTCGATCAGCATCAGCACGCCGGCGAACACGATCCAGCCGCTGAGCGGCCCCGGGGCCCCGGGGCGGGTGTCGTAGCGCTCGCCGGCGGCGCTCGGATCGGAAGTGGTGCTGGACATGGAACTCCTCCTCACTGCTGGTTGCGCCGCCCCGCGGACGGCAGGACTGAAGATTGGGACGGCCGGCACCGCCGGACCGCCGAGACGGAGCATCGCCCGCCCGCGGGTGAGGTGGCATCACCCCCCCGGGGTGACAGGGCCGGACGCCCCTCGCCCCGCGCCCGCGCCGCGCGCCGCCCCGCTCAGGCCAACCCCACGACGCCTTTGGCGGAGAGGTAGAGCCCCAGCGCGCCGAGCACGGCGGAGATCAGCGTGCGCGAGCGGCGGCGCATCCACGCGTCGAGCCGCTTGAGCGTGGCCTTGGTCTCCTCGGGGCGGAACGAGAGGAACGCGAGCGGGACGATCGCGGGCGAGAGCATCAGCAGGTTGAAGAGCAGGATCGCGAGGACCTGCTGGCGCTCGGCGACGTTGGCGACGACGATTTCCTTCATTGCCGCGATGTAGCGCACGCTCGGGAAGTTCAACACGACGCCGGCGAAGAACGCAAGCGCGGGCGGCCCCGACAGCAGCCGCTCGGCGAGCGGCTGCTTCTGCGGCCCGCCGTCCTTGGCCTTCTCGGCCTCCGCGAGCGCCGCCTTCCGCGCTTTGCGCTGTTCAGCGCGCCCCGTCGCGTACCAGACCGCCCCCACCAGCAGCAGCACGCCGAACGCGAGGTCGGCGACCGGCCGCGAGGACGAGGAGGACGAGCCGAAGACTTCGGCGTTGGTGGCGACCGCGACGACCCCGATGCCGAGGCCCACGCTCCACGTGAAGGCGCCGGCGGTGTACGCGCCGAGCATCCGTTTGGGGCGCTCTGACGCGAGCGTGAGCAGCACGATCGCGAGCAGCACCGGGTTGAACGCACAGGAGAGCCCGAGCAGGGCGACGTTCTCGAACATCTCGGAGGTCTAATGAACCCTCGGGCGAGCGGGCGTCATCCCCACCGGGTGATTGACTATGGCGATGGCCACCCCTGCCGCCGCCGCGACCGGCGCCGGCACCACAACCTGACTCGCGATGCCCACCGCCGCCACCACCCCCACGACCCCGCTGCGCGAGCGCCCCGCGTGGGCGGCGCTCGCCGCGCACCACGAGGCGCTCGAGGGGACGCACCTGCGCGAGCTGTTCGCCCAGGACCCCTCGCGGGGCGAGCGGCTGACCGCGGAGGGCGCGGGCCTGTACCTCGACTACTCGAAGAACCACGTCAGCGACGAGACGCTCGGCCTGCTCGTGGCGCTCGCGGAGCAGTCGGGCCTCGCGGCGCGGACGGCGGCGATGTTCAAGGGCGAGCGCATCAACGTCTCGGAGAACCGCTCCGTGCTGCACGTGGCGCTGCGGATGCCGAAGAGCGCCTCGCTGATCGTGGACGGCGTGGACGTGGTGGCGCAGGTGCACGAGGTGCTCGAGCGGATGGCGGCGTTCGCCGAGCGCGTGCGTACCGGGGAGTGGCGGGGGCACACCGGGAAGCCGATCCGCAACGTAGTCAACGTCGGCATCGGCGGCTCGGACCTCGGCCCGGTGATGGCCTACGAGGCGCTGCGCCACTACACCCAGCGGGCGCTGACGTTCCGCTTCGTCTCGAACGTGGACGGCACCGACTTCGTGGAGGCCACGCGCGACCTCGACCCGGCCGAGACCCTCTGCATCGTCTCCTCGAAGACGTTCACCACCCTGGAGACGATGACCAACGCGCGCTCCGCGCGGGAGTGGGCGCTCGCGGCGCTGGGCGAGGAGGCGGCGGTCGCCAAGCACTTCGTGGCGGTCTCCACCAACGCCGCGGAGGTCACGAAGTTCGGGATCGACACGGACAACATGTTCGGCTTCTGGGACTGGGTCGGCGGCCGGTACTCGATGGACTCGGCGATCGGCCTGTCCACAATGCTCGCGGTGGGCCCGGAGCGCTTCAAGGAGATGCTGGCCGGCTTCCACGCGATGGACGAGCACTTCCGCGAGACCCCCGTGGAGCGCAACCTGCCGGCGCTGATGGGCCTGCTGGCCGTGTGGTACGGCAACTTCTTCGGCGCCCAGACGCACGGGGTGATGCCCTACGAGCAGTACCTCAAGCGCTTCCCGGCGTACCTGCAGCAGCTGACGATGGAGTCAGCCGGCAAGCACGTCACGCTGGAGGGCCACCCGGTGGACTACCAGACCGGCGCGGTGTACTGGGGCGAGCCGGGGACCAACGGCCAGCACAGCTTCTACCAGCTGATCCACCAGGGCACGAAGCTGATCCCCGTGGACCTGATCGGCTTCGCCCAGACCCTCAACCCACTCGGCGAGCACCACGACATCCTGATGTCAAACGTGTTCGCGCAGGCCGAGGCGCTCGCGTTCGGCAAGACCGCCGAGGAGGTGCGCGCGGAGGGCACCCCCGAGGAGGTCGTGCCCCACCGCGTGATGGAGGGCAACCGCCCGACGAACACGATCCTCGCCGAGCGCCTGACCCCGCACACGCTGGGCGCGCTGGTGGCGCTGTACGAGCACAGCGTCTTCACGCAGGGGACGGTGTGGGGGATCGACTGCTTCGACCAGTGGGGCGTGGAGCTCGGCAAGGCACTCGCCAAGCGGATCGTCCCCGAGCTCCAGAGCGAGCCCGAGCCGCAGCTGGCCCACGACAGCTCGACGAATGCGCTGATCCGCCGCTACCGAGCGCTTCGGTAGGCCGCAGGTGTGCTCAGCGCAGCGTGAACGACTCGCTGCTGATCCTCTCGTGCGGCCCCGTCCCGCTGATCAGCGTGAGCGTGTAGCGACCCGGCCGCAGCCGGCGCACAGGCAGCAGCCGCAGACTCATGCGCCCACGCGCGGTGCGGGCCGTCCCCGCCGCGTACACCACGCCGTGACGGGAGAGCGTCGCCTGCGCCGAGGAGCCCGCGGTCGTGAACTTGACCGTGCCGGAGACGAGCTTGGTCGTGCAGCGCTGCTTGCCCTTGACCGTCTTGCACGTCACGAGCTCGACTTGGCCCGCGGGCCCGGCGGGACCCTGTGCACCGGCGGGGCCGGCAGGACCCTGAGCGCCACCCGGACCAGCCGGACCCTGAGCACCGCCCGGACCAGCGGGACCCTGAGCGCCCGTGGCGCCTTTTTCGCCGGGGGAGCCGGTACCCGCCGGGCCTTCCTTCCCCGCTTTCACGAACACGGCGGTCACTTCGGTGGTCTCGGTTCTCTGCACTCTGCAGGTCGTCGCCGACACCGGCTTGCAGCCGATCCAGCCGGCGAATTCGTAGCCCGCGCCGGCTTTGCCCGCCGTCAGGGTCACTTCGCCTTCGAATTCGTGCGTGCACTCCCCGGTCGTACACTTGAGCCCCGCGGGGGTCGAGGTGACTTCGCCTTCGCCCGCGATGAACACGGTGAGCGGGAACCGAGCCGGCGGGCCCTGGAAGATGAAAACTTCTTTCTTGCCTGCGTCGGACACATATATCGCGCCGGTCTTTTCGTTCACCGCGATGTTTTCGAGTTCGTCCGAGAAGGTCCCCGAGCCGAATTCGCCTCCGGTCCGCACCGGGGTTGGCATCGCGAACCCTTCCATCACCCGCCCGTGGATCGCCACGTAGCCGATGTCGGTCGCGCGGTCGATCCCATCGGCGCCCGCCCCTTCGACTTCAGGGACTTCCGTCACCTTTTCGGCGCTCGCGGCCGTATCGGAGCTGCGCCAGATCTCGGCCGGGCCTGGTCCGCCGAGCGCACCGTTCGGGTTGCCATACAGGAAGACGTCGCCCCTGGAATCGACCACGACGCTCCGCTCGGAGCCTTCCACCGGGAAGCTCGCGAGTTCTGTGCCCGCGGGCGAGAACTCGCGGAGCACTCCGGTCCCGGCCTCACTCACGTACACGTCCCCATTCGCGTCCGTGGCGACCCCTTCAGGGTCCGTGAAACCCGTCAGCTGGGATTCGTATTTGAATTCGCCCCCGCTCAGCTTGAACCGATCGACGACCCCATGGCCCCTGTCGACCACGTAAATGGAGCCCGCGGCGGAGCCGGTCGAGTTGTCCACCGCGACGCCAACCCACTCCCTGTTGAATTCGAAGCTTCCAGCGGGCGTGTGTTCGCCGGAGAACGCCGCCGGCGCGCCGCCGGCAGGCGCGCGCCCCCTTTCGCCGAACACGTTGACCACGTTGAAGTCTTCACCGCTTTCGGGGACGAACACGTTCCCGGTGGATTCTTCGACCGCCAGGCCCGTGGGCCTTTCGAAGGGGCCAAAGCTGTGGAGGTACGTCGCGGGCGAGGCCCACGCGCTCGCGCTCCCCAACGCCAGGGCCAGCGCCGCGCACAGCGACGCCGGCAGGGCAAGCACAGGACGACGTGAGACGGCGACTCTACGCGACATTACGAGACCCCCTGAACGAGCCCCAACCGGTGAGGCATGATGGACGTACGAACCCCCTACCCAGCCTGAAAGTACATGCTTGTCTTTAGCATAGACGGTCAAGCGAGCGCGAGTCCAGCCTCAGCGATCAGCGCGACGGCTCGTCTGAAGGCTCGTCAACTGCCGCTCAGGATGAACCGCTCGACCGCCTCCGCGAAGCCGTCCTCGTCGTTGGAGGCCGTCACGCGCCGCGCGGCGCGCTGCACCTCCCGCCCGGCGTTGCCCATCGCGATCGAGATCCCGGAGTGGGCGAACATCAGCACGTCGTTGGGCATGTCCCCGATCGTGGCGATCGCCTCGGTGGGGATGTCGTAGCGGCTCGCGAGGTAGCGCACGACGCACCCCTTGTTCGCCTCGGGGTGGGTGACGTCCAGGTAGTAGGGCTGCGAGCGGGAGGCGGAGACGTGCTCGCCGAACTGCTCGGCGGCGGCGGTGGCCGCACGCGCCACGGCGTCGTGGTCGTCGCTCACGCCGACGATCTTGGCGACGTCCCCGACGAGGCCCGCGAAGCTCGCCACGAGCGAAGGGGGGAACTGCACGGTGAAGCTCTCGTGCTCCACGTGGGGCCCGTGCAGGTCGCGCACGTACCAGTCGGCGCCGCGGTACACCCACGCGGAGAGCGCAAAAGACTCCAGCAGGCTCGAGCACCGGCGCGACGAGCTCGTCGGGGACCGCCCGCTCCTCGAGCACCGTCATGTCGGGGTTGACCAGCAGCCCGCCGTTGAACGCCGCCACGGGCGTGTCGAGCGCAAGCGGCTCGACGAGCATCTCCATCCCCCGCGGCGGGCGGCCGCTCGTGACCGCGAACAGCACACCGGCGTCGTGCAGCCGGTGGACGGCCTCCACGGAGCGCGCGGTGAGCGCCTTCTCGGAGTTGACCAGCGTGCCGTCGACGTCGGAGAGCAGCAGGCGGATGGCGGGCGGGGACATGGCGGGGGCTCCTCTCCCGGGAGACTACGAGACCCGCGGCGCGGGGGGCGCAGCGGCAGCGGGTGACCCGGCCTCCCGCGGCGGGGCCTGCACGCGGGCGCGGAACACGTAGAAGGACCAGCCCTGGTAGGCCAGCACGAGTGGGAGGAAGAGCACCACGACGATCGTCATCACGACCAACGCGTAGTGGCCCGAGGCGGAGTTGTTGACGGTGAGGTCGTACGCCGCGGAGGTGCTCGACACCATCACGGAGGGGTACAGGTCGATGAAGATCGACCCCACCGTCGCCGCGATCGCCGTCGCGGAGGCCGCGAACGCCCACCCCTCGTGGTCGGAGCGCGCCAGGCGGGCGGCGAAGGCCACCGCGATCACGGCCAGCACTTCGACGGGTCCGGGCACCTGGGTGTGGCCGACGACGACGCGCGTCCACACCACGAAGCCCACCACGAGGCCGACGGCGGCCCACCCCAGCGGCCGGGACACCGCGCGGGCGCGGGCGCGCACGTCGTCGGTGCTCTTGAGCGCCAGGAACGTGGCGCCGTGCAGCAGGCACAGCCCGAGCAGCGTCACGCCCGTCCACAGGCCGTAGGGCGTCAGCAGGTCGAAGAAGTTGCCGGTGTATTCGTGGTGCCCGTCGATCGGCAGGCCGTGCAGCAGGTCGCCGAGTCCGACGCCGAGCAGCAGCGGGATCAGCAGGCTGCCCACCGTCGTACACCACGTCCACGTGGCGCGCCAGCGGGGGTCCTCCTGCTTGCCCCTGAACTCGAACGCGACGCCGCGCGCGATCAGCGCCGCGAGCACCAGCAGCAGCGCGAGGTACAGCGCCGAGAACATCGTCGCGTACCAGCCGGGGAACGCCGCGAACGTGCCGGCGCCGGCGACGATCAGCCACACCTCGTTGCCGTCCCAGAACGGCCCGATCGTGTTGAGCGCGACGCGCCGCTCGAGTTCGGTGCGGCCCACGAGCGTGTGCAGCACGCCGACGCCGAAGTCGAACCCCTCCAGCACGAAGAAGCCGACCCACACGACGGCGAGGATGATGAACCAGAGGGTGTGCAGGTGCATCAGTACGTAAGCGCCGGAATCGCCCCGGCCCCTCCCGTCGCTGTCCGGGACCCGTCAGCCTCGGCCCCCTCGTCCCCGTGGTCGAGCCCTTTGCGCGCGTAGCGCACCATCAGTACCGCGTCGGCGGCGCCGAGCGCCAGGTAGATCGCCACGAACACAACCAGACTGATCCAGATGTCGGTCGCGGTGACCGACGGCGAGGAGGCGTTGACGGTCTTCATCAGCCCCTGCACGATCCACGGCTGGCGCCCGTTCTCGGTCAGCATCCAGCCGGCGGTGTTCATCAGGAAGGGCGTGACGACGGCCCAGATCGAGACGCGCAGGAACCACTTGGAGCGGTCGAACGTCCCACGGTGCAGCAGCCACGCGCCCCACAGGGCGAGCAGCAGGATGAGCCCCGCGAGGTAGGCCATGATGCGCATCGACCAGTACTGGATGAACACGTCGGGCACGTAGTTGCCGGGGCCGTACCTCTTTTCGTATTCGGCCTGCAACTGGTTCAACCCGATCACCTTGCCGTTCCACGAGTTGGTCGCCAGCAGCGAGAGCACGTGCGGAACTTCGACGATCTGCGAGGGCGTCTTGTCGTTTTTGCCGCCGCCGATCTGAAACAGCGAGAACGAGCACGGCTGGCAGGTGTTCCACTGCGCCTCGGCGGCGGCGATCTTCATCGGCTGGTAGCGGGCCTCCACGACCCCCAGCTCGCTGCCGACGAACAGCGCGAGCACGATCGAGGGGATCAGCACGGCCAGTGAGATCGAGGCGGTGCGGTGGAACGCCTCGACCTCGCGCCGTTTGCGCAGGTACCACGCGGAGACCGCGAGCATGATCAGCGACCCCGTGACCAGCGAGGCCAACAGCACGTGCACGTACCCCCACAGGAACGTGGGGTTGGTGAACAGCGCGCCGATGTTGTTCAGTTCCGGCTGGCCTGAGTGGTTGAGGGTGTAGCCGACGGGGTGCTGCATCCACGAGTTGGCGGCCATGATGAACAGCGCCGAGAGCGCCGTCGCGAACGAGACCAGCCAGATGCACGCGAGGTGCACTCGCTTGGGCAGCCGGTCCCACCCGAACAGCCACAGCCCCAGGAACGTGGACTCCAGGAAGAACGCCGCCAGCCCCTCCATCGCCAGCGGTCCCCCGAACACGTCGCCGACGTAGCGCGAGTAGACCGACCAGTTCATCCCGAACTCGAACTCCTGCACGAGGCCCGTCACGACCCCGACCGCGACGTTGATCAGCAGCAACGTCCCGAAGAAGCGCGTCAGGCGGCGGTACTCCGGGCGGCCGTTGCGGTGCCACGCCGTCTGGAGAATTGCAACGAGAAATGCGAGCCCGATCGTCACGGGGACGAACAGGAAGTGGTAGATGCTCGTGGTGGCGAACTGCCAACGTGCCAGGTCGTTGGTCATTCCTCGATGATCCTCCGTGCACCGGCTGGAACGGATTGCTTCCCCATTTGTCCGCATAGATATTCCCCACTTGCCCGTGCTTGTACTCCCCATCTGACCGGGTGCTTATTCCCCATCTGTCCGGCCATCGCGGTACGCTGTGTGGATGCCCGCGCCGTTCATCGAGCGAAACATCAGGCTGGCGGTCGTGGAGGCTCTCACGGAAGCGCGGGCGGTGTGCCTGCTGGGAGCACGGCAGTCGGGCAAGAGCACCCTTGCGCGGGCGATCGCCGGCCGCGAGCATCCGGCGGAGTACTTGACGCTGGACGACGAAGGCACTCGCCGCGCGGCACTGGAGGACCCGACCGGGTTCATCGCCGGCGTGACGGGCTCGGCCGTGATCGACGAGGTTCAGCGGGCGCCCGACCTGATGTTGGCGCTCAAGGAGCGCCTGGACACCAACGACGCGCGCGGGCAGTTCCTGCTCGCGGGCTCGGCCAACCTCCTCACGCTGCCGACGATCGCCGACGCGCTGCCCGGCCGGGTGGACTACGTCCGGTTGTGGCCGTTCTCGCAGGGGGAGCTCGCGGGGGAGCGCGAGAGCTTCATCGACCGCCTCTTCGCCGGGGAGGCCCCGCACGTCGCGGACGCCGCGGTCGGACGTGGAGCGTACGCCGCGCGGCTCGTCACCGGCGGCTTCCCCGACGCCCAGCACCGCAGCGCCCGCGGGCGTGAGCGCTTCTTCGCCAGCTACGTGGCGTCGCTCCTCGGCCGCGACCTGGGGGATGTCTCCGGCGTGCGCGACACGGACGGCGTCGAGCGCCTACTGGCGCTCCTCGCGGCTCGCTCGGCCGGCCTCGTGAGCTCGCGCGCCCTCGCGGGCGAGCTCGGTGTGGACCACAAGACCGTGGCCACGAGGACTCGCGTCCTGGAAGACCTGTTTCTCGTGGCGCGCCTGCAGCCGTGGCACACGAACCTCGGCAGCCGCCAGGTCAGAACCCCGAAGCTCCACCTGACCGACACGGGGCTGCTCACCCACCTGCTGAACGTCAACGCCGCCGGGCTCGTCAAGAGCCCGACCCTCGCCGGCCCGATCTTCGAGACGTTCGCCGCGATGGAGCTGGCCCGGCAGAGCGGCTGGGCCGAGAGCTCCGCGTCGCTGTTTCACTACCGCGACAAGCAGCAGCGCGAGGTCGACATCGTCCTTGAGCTGCGCAGCGGCGAGGTCGCGGGCGTCGAGATCAAGACGGCCGCCGGCGTCACACCGAAGGACTTCGCGGGCCTGCGCCACCTGCGCGACAAGCTCGGCGCCCGGTTCAAGATGGGCGTCGTGCTCTACACCGGCCAGCGAACCCTCAGCTTCGGCGAGCGCCTCGCGGCGGTGCCGCTGTGCGGACTGTGGTCGTAAGCGCCTCCCCTTCCCCCGCGGCGTGCGGGAGCTGCCCCGACTCGGCGTAGCGGCCGTCGAGGCCGAGGCGCTCCCCGCGCGTGCCGCGTTCGCGCACCCGGCCGCGGTCGAGCACGAGCACCTCGTCCATCTCCGCCAGGTCGGCGTGGCGGTGGGTGATCAGCAGCACTGCCCGATCGCGTGTGAGCGCCAGCAGGTCGGCGAGGATCGCGTCGGCGGTCGCCGTATCGAGGTGCTCGCCGGGCTCGTCGAGGATCAGGATCGGGAAGTCGGCCAGCAGTGCGCGGGCGAGCGCGAGGCGCTGGCGCTGCCCGCCGGACAGGCGCGCGCCGCGCTCGCCGACCTCGGTGTGCAGGCCCTTGGGCAGCGCTTCGACCCAGTCGAGCAACCTGACCCTGGCCAAGACCTCGCACAGCTGCTCCCGAGTCGCGTCACGCCGTGCCAGACGGAGGTTCTCCTCGAGCGTGTTGTCGAAGACGTGCGCGTCTTGGGCGACCAGCCCGACCACGCGCCGGCACTCCTCGCCGTCGAGCTCGGCGAGCTCCACGCCGTCGAGCGTCACCGACCCACCTTGGTAGGGAAGGAACCGCAGCAGCACCCCCGCGAGCGTGGACTTGCCGGCACCGCTGGGACCGACGACGGCCACACGCCGGCCGGGCGCGAGGTCGAGGTCGACGCCATCGAGCGCCCAGCGAGTGGCGCCCGGGTAGCGGCTGCGCAGACCCCGGACCCGCAGGACGTGCGGTGGGGCGGGAAGCGCCACCGGGTGCGCGGGCTCCACCACCGGCGGCGGGGCGTCGATCACCTCGAACACGCGCGCTGCCGAGTGGCGCACGCGCTGGAGGGTCTGGGTCGCTACCGGCAGGCCCGTCACGAGCTCGAACGCGACGAGCGGGATCAGCGCGAGCCCGGCGAGCCACACGCCGTTCAGGGTCCCCGCGCGCACCGCGGCGACGCCGACGAGCAGGGCACCCCACATCGCGAGCCCGGAGCAGAGGGTGGTCAACCCCTGGCCTGCCCCTGCAGTGCGCGCGGACGCGCGGGCGATGCTCGTGACCTTGGCGTCAGCCGCCATCGCGCGCCCCAGCTGCGCCGCGGCGGCGCCGTTGACGAGCAGCTCGGGGGCGCCTTCCACGAGGTCCGCGACCGACGCGGTCAGCTCCCCCGCACCGCGGCCTGCCGCGCCTCCGCGCGCGCGGCGAGCATCCCGGTCAGCCACGGCACAAGCACACCGGCGAGCAGCAGCGCGACGAGCAGGATCAGGCCGGCGGCGGGGAGCGTCAACCAGACGACGCCGACGGTGGCCGCCCCGACCAGCAGGGCGACGACAAACGGGGGCACGACCCGCAGCAGCAGGTCCTGCAGAGAGTCCACGTCGTGGACCAGGCGCGCGAGCAGCTCGCCGCTGTGAAACGCGGGCAGGCCGAGCGGGGCGAGGCGCTCCAGGCGTTCGTAGATGCGCACGCGCAGGTCGGCCAGCACGCGGAATGCTGTGTCGTGGCCGACGAGCCGCTCGCCGTAGCGGCACAGGCCCCGCGAGAGCGCGAAGAACTGCACGCCGACGATCGCCACGGCGACCGCGGACTCCTCCGGGCGCTGCGAGGAGCGGGAGATGAGCCACGCGGAGGTGGCGATCAGGCCAATCGCGGCGCCCACCGCGCCGGCGCCGAGCAGCGTCGCGAGCGTCAGCCGCCCCGCCGCGGGACGGGCGAGCGCGAGCGTGCGCAGCAGCGGGGCCTGCGGGCCGTGGTCATCGGCGGCCGTAGCGGTCAGGTCCGCGGCGACCTCAGGCGGGCCGGATGGGTCCTGGGAGTCTCGGGTCCTCACGCCGCGACCTCCACCGGGGCGAGCGAGAGCACGCGGTCGGCGAGGGCCAGCAGCGCGGGGCGGTGGGCGACGAGCACGACGGTACGCCCGCGGGAGAGGCGGCGCACGGCCTCCAGCACCTCGCGCTCGGTGCGGCCGTCGAGGGCGGCGGTCGGCTCGTCGAGCAGCAGCAGCGGGGCGTCGCGCAGGAACGCGCGCGCGAGCGCGACCCGCTGGCGCTCGCCGGCCGAGAGCCCCGCGCCCCGCTCGCCGAGCTGGGTCTCCAGGCCCTCCGGCAGGTCGGCGACCACGCCGTCGAGCCCGGCGGCGGAAACCGCCGCGCGGACCTCCTCGGTCGAGGCACCGGGGCGGCCGAGGCGCACGTTCTCGGCGACCGACGCGGCGAACAGGTGCGGCCGCTGGGGCACCCATGCCAAGCGCGCGCGCCACGCGTCGGGGTCGAGCTCGGCGAGGTCGCACCCCCCGACGCGCACCGACCCACCCTGCGGCGCGACCAGCCCGAGCAGCACGCCGAGCAGGGTCGACTTGCCACACCCGGAGGGTCCGGCGAGCGCGAGCACCTCGCCCGCGTGCACCGTCAGCGAGACGCCGTCGAGAGCAGGCTCGCTGCGACTGGGGTAGGTGACCCGCAGCCCTTCGACGGTGAGGTCGGCGACGGCAGGGTCGGGCACGTCGGTGTGCGTGCCGCGGTCGGGCACGTCAGAGCGCGGCCCCCGGGCCGCGGGGGGCCGCTCGGGCAGCTCGGAGCGCGCGCCGCGGGGCGCAGGCGGCCGCTCCAGCACCGCGAACACCTGCTCGGCGGCGGCCACGCCCTCGGCGCTCGCGTGGTAGTTGGCGCCCAGCCGGCGCAGCGGCAGGTACGCCTCGGGGGCGAGCACGAGCACGAACAGCGCGGTGCGCAGGTCGAGCTGCCCGGCCATCAGCCGCAACCCGATCGCGACGGCGACGAGCGCAACCGAGACCGTGGCGACGAGCTCCAGGATCAGCGAGGAGAGGAACGTGACGCGCAGCGTGGAGATCGCGGTGCGGCGGTACCGCTCCGTGACCTCGCGGATCGCGGCGGCCTGAGCCTTCGCGCGCCCGAACACCTTCAGCGTGGGCAGTCCCGCCACGACGTCGAGGAAGTGGCCGCCGAGCCGCTCCAGCGCGCGCAGCTGCCGGTCCGTGCGCTCGCGCGTGGTGGCCCCGACGAGCGCCATGAACAGGGGGATCAGCGGAACCGTGAAGGCGATGATGGCCGCGGAGACCCAGTCTTCGAAGAGCACCACGGTGAGCACGACGACGGGCACAGCCACCGCGAGGAACAGCTGCGGCAGGTACAGCGAGAACCACCCGTCGAGCGCGTCGACCCCCCGCGTGGCGAGAACCGCGAGCGCCCCCGTGCGCTCCTCGCGGGAGCTGTCCGCCCCGAGCTCGGCGACGCGCCCCAGCAGCGCGCCGCGCAGGCTGGGACTTCGCGCGCGCGGAGGCCCGGCTCGCGGCGAGCTCGGCCCCCCACGCGACCGCGGCGCGGGCCACCACCACGCACAGCAGCACGCTCAGCGGCGTGCGCAGTTGCGCGAGACCCCGCCCGTGGCGAAACGCGCCGGCGACGACGTCCGCGAGCAGCCACGCCTGCGCGACGATCAACACCGCGCTGAGCGTCCCCAGGCCAACCGAGACGAACAGGAACGTCCGGGTCGCGCGCGCGTAGCGGAGCAGCCTCGGGTCGAGCGCCCTCACCGGCCAATCATTACTGAGCCACCCACGGGCCGTGCCACGCGCCGTAGCCGGCCACGAGGCGCTCCGCCTCCTTGGGGCCCCACGTCCCCGGGGCGTAGGGGTGGACCGGTGGGGGGGCCGTGAGCAGCGGTTCGAAGATGCGCCACGCCTCCTCGACGGAGTCCTGGCGGGTGAAGCGGGTGCTGTCGCCGCGCAGGGCGTCGAGCAGGAGCACCTCGTAGGGCGTGGGGGCCTCGCCGCCCTCTTCGGCGAACTCCATGTCGAGCGTGATCGCCTGGGGGCCGCCGCGGTCGGCGCGGTGGGCGTCGAGGATCACCTGCGTGCCAGTCGTGGGGTCGAGCTTGACGACCAGCTGGTCGGGCTCGGGGCGGCGGTGGCCGTGCTCCATGAACCCGAGGCGCGGGGGGTGGCGGAAGACGACCCGCAGCTCGGTCTGGGTGACGGGCAGTCGCTTGCCGGTGCGGATGAACCACGGCACGCCCGACCACCTCCAGTTGTCGATCTCCAGGCGCAGCGCGGCGTACGTCTCGGTGGTCGAGTCCGGCGCGACGCCGTCGATGTCGCGGTAGCCGTCGTACTGCCCGCGAACGTAGTGGGCGGGGTCGGCGTCGGCGGTCGAGCGGAACACGGCGTACTTGGCGTCCTTGAACGTTTCGGCGTCGTCGCCGGCGGGTGCCTCCATCGCGGCCACGGCCACGACCTGCATGAGGTGGTTGACGACGACGTCGCGCACCGCTCCGACGGGGTCGTAGAAGTGCCCGCGGTCCTCGACGCCGAAGGACTCGGCCATCGTGATCTGCACGCACGCGACGTGGTTGCGGTTCCAGATCGGCTCGATCATGGTGTTGCCGAAGCGCAGGTACAGGAACTCGTCGGTGCCCATCTTGCCGAGGAAATGGTCGATCCGGTACAGCTGGGGCTCCTCGATGTACTGGTGGATCTCCGCGGCCAGCGCGCGCGCGGAGGCGCGGTCGTGGCCGAACGGCTTCTCGACGACCACGCGGCCGCTCTTGACGAGGCTCGCGGCGGCGAGCTGCTGGATCACCGGCCCGAACAGGAACGGCGGGATCTCCAGGTAGAAGACGGGGCTGCTCGCCTCGCCCACGGCGGCCGCGAGGCGCTCGTAGGTGGCGGGGTCGGTGAAGTCGCCGCTCACGTACGACAGCCGCGCCGCGAAGCGCTCGAAGACGTCCTCCGCCACGGTCTCGCCGCAGCCCTCGATGCACTCGCGGGCGTGGGCGCGCAGGCGCTCGAGCGTCCAGTCCTCGCCGGCCACCCCGACGACGGGGCAGTCCAGCAGGCCACGCCGCTCCAGGCGGTAGAGCGAGTGGAAGGTCATCACCTTGGCGAGGTCGCCGGTGATGCCGAACACGACGAACACGTCGGCGGGCTGCGCCTCGGAGGTGGGCGCGCCTGCGGCGGCTGGTGTGCTGGCTGTGGTTGCGTTCATTCTTCTGTCCCCGTTCCTTTCGACAGCGGAGTCCTATCGAATCTCGCGGCCGCAGGGGTGACCGCGTATCGCCTGGCCGGGGTGAACTGCCTACGCTTCCGTCTCGCTGCCGAGCCTGCCGCGCGCGGCGGCCAGGCCACCGGAGTCGCCGCCAGGGCCGCGCAGGACGTGGGCGCACACGACCGCCACCAAGCCCCCGGCGAGCGGGCCGACGAGGTAGACCCAGTAGTTGCTGAAGTTCCCCAGCACGAGGTCGGGCCCGAACGAGCGCGCGGGGTTCATCGAGGCCGCGCTGATCGGGCTCGCCCACAGGCCCGCGAGCACGATGTAGCCGCCGACGCCCACCGCCGCCAGCGCGCCCACGTTCTGGGCCTTGGAGGCGGTCCCGAGGATCGTGCTGATGAGCCCGGCGGTGAGCACGAGCTCGATCAACATCGCCTGCCATGCGTGCACGCCGGGGCCCGGCTCGGTGGCGCCGAGCTGCCCGACCTTGCCGAACACCGCGGCGAGGAACAGGCACGCGAGCGTCGCGCCCACCAGCTGCATCACGATGTAGCCGGGCACGCGCCGCCACGGGAAGTCGCCGCGCAGCCAGAACATGATGCTGACGGCGGGGTTCAGGTGCGCGCCGCCGACTGCGCCCATGAACAGGATCACCGCCATCACAGTCAGCCCCGGCGCGGTCACGGCCGCCCCCCGAGAGACGCCGCCGTGGGTGACGGCGTTCACGACCCCGGCGCCCGCGCCGGCGAGCACGAGCAGGAACGTGCCGAGCAACTCGGAGAACAGCCGCCGCCATTCGTACGCGGGGTCGTCGAAGTCGAACATCGCGGGCAGCTCGAGCCACAGCAGCCGCCGCTTGGCGCGCGCCATCTGCGCGGGGGTCAGCGGCCCCTCCCGGATGCGCTCTGCGCCGGGGACGGGCTCTCCCTCGTGGACCTGCTGACCCTCGGGAGGGTGCTCTCCCTCACTCACCTCCCCCACTCTACCCATGGCCCTCCCATCGGGGTGGGCGCCTAACCTGTAGCGCATGGCGCGCGTGGGACTGCTCACCGGCGGCGGGGACTGCCCCGGGCTGAACGCCGTGATTCGCGGTGCTGTGCGCAGCGGGCTCGCGCAGGGGCAGCACTCCTTCGTGGGGTTCCGCCACGGCTGGGCCGGGGTGCTCGCCGACGACGCCGTCGAGCTCACGCTGCAGAGCACTGTCGGAATCCTCCCGCGCGGGGGCACCATCCTCGGCACCTCGCGCACCAACCCGTTCGCCGAGGGCCAGGGGGGGCTGGAGGCGATCCGCGCCACGCTCGAGCGCCGCGGCGTCGACGCGCTCGTTCCGATCGGCGGCGAGGACACGCTCGGGGTGGCGCTGCGCCTGCACGAAGCGGGGGTCCCGCTCGTGGGGGTGCCCAAGACGATCGACAACGACCTCGGCGGCACCGACGTGACGTTCGGCTTCCACACCGCCGTGCAGATCGTCACCGACGCCGTGGACCGCCTGCACACCACCGCGGAGTCGCACAACCGCGTGATGGTCGTCGAGGTGATGGGCCGTCACGCGGGGTGGATCGCCACGCACGCCGGGCTCGCGGGGGGCGCCGACGCGATCCTCGTGCCCGAGCGTCCGTTCGACCTGGAGGAAGTCTGCGCGCACCTGCGCCGCCGCCACGAGCGCGGGCGCTCCTTCTCGATCGTCGTCGTCGCCGAGGGGGCCACCCCGCGCGAGGGGACCCTCCAGACCTTGCACGGCACCGCCACCGACGCCTTCGGCCACGCCCGCCTCGGCGGCATCGGGGTCACGCTCGAGCGCGAGATCGAGTCGCGCACCGGCTTTGAGACCCGCGTCACAATCCTCGGCCACGTGCAGCGCGGCGGCACGCCCGTCGCGTTCGACCGCGTGCTCGCCACCCGCTTCGGGGTCGCCGCGATGTACGCGGTGGCGTCCGGGCGCTTCGGCACGATGGTCGCGCTGCGGGGTACGCGGATCGTCGAGGTGGACCTCGCGCAGGCGCTCTCCGCCCCGAAGCTGCTCGACCCGGAGCTGTACGCGACCGCGGAGCTGTTCTTCGGGTGAGCGTGGCGCTCGTCGCCGGCCGCGGACCCTTTCGATCTCCGCTCGGTCGGGGCGCCGGGCCTCTCGGCTCTATCTTCAGTCACCCATGCGCGCGATGGTCTTCGAGGAGGTCGGCCGGCCGCTACGGGCGGTGGAGCGTCCCGTCCCCGAGCCTGCGCCCGGGCAGCTGCTGCTGAGGGTCCACGCCTGCGGGGTCTGCCGCACCGACCTGCACCTGCTCGACGGCGAGGTGCCCGTCGCCTCCCCGCCGCGCATCCTCGGGCACCAGATCGTCGGGACCGTCGAGGGGCGCGGTGCGGGCCCCTCGGAGACGGGCGCGGGCGCCGAGGGCGAGGGCGCGGCGACGGTCGGGCGGCGTGTCGGGGTGCCCTGGCTCGGGTGGACCTGCGGCGAGTGCGCCTACTGCCGCTCCGGGCGCGAGAACCTCTGCCCCCGCGCGCTCTTCACCGGGCGCGACCTCGACGGCGGCATGGCCGAGTACGCCGTGGCCGACGAGCGCTTCTGCTTCGACCTCCCGCCCGGCTGCCCCGACGAGCAGGCCGCCCCCTTGCTGTGCGCCGGGCTGATCGGCTTTCGCGCCCTGCGCCTCTGCGGGGACGCGCGCACCCTCGGCCTTTACGGGTTCGGCGCCGCTGCGCACATCCTCGCCCAGGTCGCCCGCCGGCAGGGCCGGCGCGTGTTCGCCTTCACCCGCCCCGGCGACCTGCCCGCCCAGGCCTTCGCGCTGGAGACTCGGCGCCGCGTGGGCCGGGGGCTCGGACGAGCCTCCCCCCGAGCCGCTCGACGCCGCCGTCATCTTCGCCCCCGACGGCACGCTGGTCCCGCTCGCGCTGCGCGCCGTCGCGCCCGGCGGGGTCGTGGTGTGCGGCGGCATCCACATGAGCGACATCCCCGTCTTTCCCTACTCCGACTTGTGGGAGGAGCGTGTCCTGCGCTCGGTCGCCAACCTCACGCGCCTCGACGCCGCCGAGTTCCTCGCACTCGCGCCGCGGGTTCCGGTGCGGACCCAGGTCACCGTCTACCCGCTGGAGGATGCCAACCGGGCGTTGGCCGACCTGCGGGCCGGGCGGTTCGTCGGGGCCGGGGTGCTGACGCCTTGATTCGGGCCCATCGCGTGCACCGCGGCCAGGCCCGCCCACTCGCCGTAGGGCGCGAAGAACTCGCGCACCTGCGGCTCCTGCGCACGCGCGTACGGGTTCCCGCCGCTCAGCCGGCGCCCCACCAGCTTCAGCAGGCCCACGTCCCCCGCCGGCACCTGGTCGTGGCGGCCCTGGCCGTGCAGCGCCAGCATCTCCACCGTCCACGGGCCGATCCCCGGGACCGCGCGCAGGCGTCGCCATGTGCGCTCGTGGTCGGGGGAGTGCAGGTCGATGCGCCCCCGCGCCACCTCGCGCGCCACGCGCACCAGCGTGCGCGCCCGAGCGCCCCCCAGGTCCATGGATTGCAGCAGCGCCGGCGCCACCCCCGCGAGTGCCTCCGGCGTCGGCACGTCGCGCAACTCGCCTCCGTCGCCCTCTCCACAGCTCCCGCGCCGCCCCAACCGCGCCACGATCCGCCGCTCGATCGCCGCCGCGCGCTCGAACTCGATCAGCTGCTCGCACACCGCCCACGCCAGCGCCTCCCACGGCTCCGGGCGCCGGCGCACCCGCAGCCACGGACGGCGGCGCACCGAGGCGCCGATCAGGGGGTCCCGCGCGAAGCGGGTGTGGAAGGCGCGCAGCTCCTCGTCCACTCCCACCGCGAAGCGCATCCGCTCGATCCCGTGCTCCGCCGCGCCCTGAGTGCGCGCCCACGCCCCGAACACGACGCGGTCCGGGGCCGCCTGGGCGACGCGCACCACCACCGGCTCCTCCCCCCTGTGCAGCAGCCGTTCGAGCACTCCCTCCCGGTGGCGCAGCACCCCGTCCACTCCCCCGTGCGCGGGGAGGCGAAACGGCCACGCGGGCCGCACCTCGACGCGCGCCTGCACCTCCAGGGGCGCCCCCGTGTCAGAACGCGCAACCTCCGCCGAACACAGCCGCGGCAGGGTGCTCCTCGCGGTGCCCGTGCTAGTCGCGGCCACCGAGCAGGTGCACGTCGACCAGCAGCGAGCGGCTGCCCACGATCTTGACCAGCTCTGCCCCGCCCTTCGAGGACCCGCGCCCGCGGCCCCCGCCCGCGCGCCGGCCGAGGCGCCGCGCGGAGCCCACCCGCACGAGCTCGCGGCGGTGCCGGCGGCGGTGCGCCAGGCCCACCAGGGCCGCTCCCGCGACGAAGCCCGTGGCGGCCACTGCCGCCGCCTGCACGGCGGGCACGACCGATTCGGCGGCCCGGCGCGCCGGGAGCGCCCGTGGGGCAGGCGTCACGACCACCGCGTCGACTTCCTCGGTGTCGCCACCCTCGGCCTGCGGCAGGTCGGTCTGAAGCGGTTCGGCCACGCCGTCGGAGTGTAGAGAGCGGTCCAGACCGCTAACTGAAGACCCGCTCGTACACCCGGTAGCGGCGCTTGATCTCGCCGCCCATGCCTTCCATCGCGCGGTTCATCGGCTTGTTGACCTCGAGGATCCACCCCATCTCCCCGCCCTTCTGCGGCGTGCGTTCGGCGGCGTCGAAGTGCATCTGGTAGAAGCGCGCCGCGACGCCGGTGTGCTGGTAGGCGGGCTTGACGCCCAGCGCGAACACGCGCACCGCGTCGATCTTGCGTTTCTCGCGCAGCGCCGTCACCCACCCGAAGGGCAGCAGCCGCCCGTTGAGCTTCGCCAGCACCTGGTTGAAGTCGGGCAGCGTCAGGGCGGCGCCCACCACCTCGCCCGTGTCCCGTTTTTCGGCGACCATCGCCCAGTTCTCGTCGAGGACCGGTTTGAGGTCTTTGGCGTAGTGGCGGACCTCCTCCTCGTTGAGCGGCACCGAGGCCCAGTTGTTCTCCCACGCGGCGTTGTAGACCTCCAGGAAGCGGGTCACCTCCGCCTGCAGGTCCTTCTTGCGGAAGTTGCGGCAGACGATGCCGTGCTCGGACTCGAGCCTGTCGGCGGCCTCCCAGATCGCGGGGTGGACCTTCTCGCGCTTGTCCACGTACAGGCTCCACATGTACAGGTCCATCGCCTTGGCCAGGCCGACGTCCTGTTCGAGCAGGCGCTGGTAGTAGGGGTGGTGCCAGGGGCACAGGATGATCGGCGGGTACTCGTGCCCCTCGACGAGCAGCCCGATCTCGTCGTTGGTCGTGAAGTCCATCGGGCCGACCGCCCGGTCGCGGCCGCGCTCGCGCAGCCACGCCTCGGCGGCGCCCAACAGCGCGCGGGCGGCCTCGGGGTCGTCCTCGCACTCGAACCACCCCCACAGGCCCCAGGCGTTGCCCTGGAACTCGTTGAAGTTGCGGTCCACGTGGGCGCTGACGCGGCCGACCGCCCGCCCGTCGCGCCACGCCAGGAAGTACTGCCCCTCGGCGTGCTTGAAGAACGGGTTCTTCTGCTGGTCCAGCCGGTTCTTCAGGTCCATCAGCAGCGGCGCCACCCAGTTGGGCTCGTTACGATAGTCCCGGTACAGCCGCCACGGCAGCTTGACGAACGTGTTGAGCTCGCCCCGGGAAGTGACCGGGCGGATCTCGACGCCGGTCGTCGCCTCAGCACCCTTGACAGCCATCGTTCGCCACCCTACACACCTACGTTGACAAACGTCCCCGCGAGCACCCCGGCGGATGGCGGGGCGTCCACTCCAGCGGCCGCCGCCCGGTCGAAAGACGTTTTCGCCAAGGTCCACCACCACGAGCGCGCCGCCCTGCTGGCGGCTGCACGGGAGGCGGACGTGCTGCCCTACTTCCACGTCCTCACCTCCCCTGCGATGCCCGTGGTGAAGATGGAGGGCGCAGAGCGCATCATGCTCGGCTCCAACAACTACCTCGGCCTCACCGGCGACGAGCGCGTGCTCGCCGGCGCGCAGGACGCCCTGCACCGCTACGGCACCGGCCTCACCGGCTCACGCCCGCTGAACGGCACCACCCCGCTGCACCTCGAACTGGAGGCCGAGATCGCCGAGTGGATGGGCAGCGAGGACGCGCTCGTGTTCACGACCGGCCACCAGGCCAACCTCGGCACGCTCGGAACGATCCTCGGAGTCGGCGACACCGTGGTCGCCGACTCCGGCGACCACGCCTCGATCCTCGACGGCTGCCTGCTCTCGCGCGCAAAGCTGCGCCCGTTCCGCCACAACCGCCTGGAGAAGCTCGAGAAGATGCTCGTCCGCGCGGAGGGCGACGGCGGCGGCGTGCTGGTGGTCGTCGACGGCGTCTTCTCGATGGAGGGCGACATCGCGCCACTGCTCGACATCTGCGAGTTGTGCGAGCGCCACGGCGCGCGGCTGATGGTGGACGAGGCCCACGGCGCCGGCGTGCTGGGCGCTCGCGGCGCCGGCACCGCCGAGCTGCTCGGCCTGGAGGACCGCGTGGACCTGCGCGTCGGCACCTTCTCGAAGTCGCTGGCCTCCTGCGGCGGCTTCGTGGCGGGACCCGCCGACGTGCTCGAGTACCTGCGCTACTACTCACGCGCGTTCATCTTCACTGCCTCCGGGGTGCCCGCGGCGCTCGGCGCCGCGCTCGCCGCGCTGCGCGTGCTGCGCTCGCCCGACGGCGCGGCGCTGCTGGCGCGAGTGCTGGAGAACGCCTGGCGCCTGCGCGACGGGCTGGAGCAGATGGGCTTCGCCGTGGTCGTCCCACAGCCGCTGCCCGCGCGCCCCAGCGTAGCCGCGGCCCCCGGGGTGCGCCCCGACGCGAGCGGCGCCCCCACGATCGTGACCCCGATCGTGCCCGTGCTCGTCGGCGACGACTGGAAGGCCGCGCTGCTGTGGCGCGCGCTGTACGACGCCGGGGTGTTCGTCAACACCGCCCTGCACCCCGCCGTGCCCCCGGGCGGGGCGCTGCTGCGCACGAGCGTGATGGCCACCCACGACGAGGCCACGCTCGACCGCGCGCTGGACGCGTTCGCGCGGGTCAAGCGCAGCTTCGAGGCCGAGCACGGACCGCTGCCCGGCCCGGGACTCGACTGAGATTCCTCAGAGGGTCCGTGAGAAAAGAAAAAGGTCGCTTCTTGCGCACGATCTACACGCACGGTGTTGACCGCGACCCCCTCGCGGGTTAGCGTGAAGAGGCGCCACTGCATCAACGCTCGGAACTCGCCCCGCGTCACAGGTAGAGGGGTGCCGAGACCGGAAGGGACGTCCGGTGGGCGAGTTGAGAGCGACGTTGCGGGCGCGGTACTCGTCAAAAAACCAAGCAAGGTGTTGCGTCGCGGTGAGCACCCGTGGCGGCAACGGGGAGTGAGCTCAAACATGAACGCGACAGCGACGATTGCCCCTGCCGGCAGGGTGGGCGGGCCACCTCAGTACATGCGTGCCCTGGAACGCGCCAACAAAGTGCGACTAGCCCGGGCCGAGCTCAAGCGGAGGGTGGCGACGGGGGAGCTCGACGCTGCCGACGTCATCCTCGAGTGCCCCTGGGAGGCGCACAGCATGACGGTGGCCGACCTGCTGATCAGCCAACGCAAATGGGGAGAGAGCCGCTGCCGCAAACTGCTCTGCCAGCTGCAGCTCTCGGAGGCCAAGACCGTGGGGTCGCTGACCGACCGCCAACGTCGCACGCTCGCCTCGGCGTGCCAGGAACAGGCGCCGGTGGCGGCGCTCAGCCGATGAGAGCGGGCTGCGAGGGCTGCGAAGGGAGGCGGCGCCTCAGCCGCGCGCCACAGGCGCGCGGCCGGCGTAACGGACAGCCCGAGGAGAGCTTCAGCTGCCACCAGCCCGCGAGCATCCCGAGCAGACCGAGGCGGGGACGCACCTCCCACACCCCGCAGCCGCGTTCGCCGAGGTCGGTGACGGGCAGGCGCACGAACTTGTAGCGGCTCGGTTCCTCCCGCATCCGCTCCAGCAACTCGCGCGAGCGCGTCTCGAGCTCTGACCGCTGCCCGGCCTCGCGCTGGGCCCCCCGCAGACGGACCACGAGCCGATCGCGCAGCCGCTCGAGCTCCGCCAGCGAGAGGAGGTGAGGACCCGCCCGCCCGGAGAGGCGAGCGGCGTGGAAGGAGCCAGGGTGAGCGGGATTCGAATCCGAACCTGGGAAGACGTACGGGAAGCGGCCGGCGACGATCCCGGAGAGCTCGCGCTCGAGCTTGGCGACCTGCGCCCTCAGCGACTCCCGCGCGGCGCGCTCGGCCGCCATGGTGGCAGCCCTCTGATCGGCCGCCCCGCGCTCCCTGCGATCCGTCTCCGCGTTCAGACGGAGGCGAGGGGCCTCACGATCGATGATGGGCTGCTCAGTTGGGACCATCGCCCAGCTTCTCCTCCTCGGGGGCTGCCGCTGGAGCGATTCTATCAGCGCTCACCGACCCCTACCAGGGTCCCTCGAGCATCGCGTGGCACATCCAGAGCGCCTCCTCGACGTGCAGGGAAGAGACCCCGGGGACCTGCAAAGTGAAGAGCTCGATGTCGCCGGCGCCGGACGCGGGGAGGTAGCCGGAGGCGATCTGCCCGAACAGCACCGCCACCGCGGAGCGCGCGTCGGCGACCACCAGCTGCCCCGCGGGCAGGAGGGCCGCGTCGTGGGGGCCTCCGAGGTCGGGTGCGCGGGCAGGCCGACGAGCGGACCGGCGGGCGGGCGGGCCTGCAGGTGGGCCGGAGGGCGGGACGGTGGGCGGGCTGGCTGGCTGGCTGGCTGGCTGGCGGGCGGGCGGGCGGGCGGGCGGGCCTCCCAATAACTCCCCCTCGCGGCTGGCGCGGATGCCGGGCGGGCCGTCGAGCGCCGCGGCGTCGAGCGCCCACACCGGCACGCCGGTGTCCACCAGCGCGATCAGCAGCGCGTCCGCGAGCAGGTGGTTGGAGTGGAAGCCCCCCTGGAACATGCGCGCGAGCATCGCCTCCTCGATCGGTGTGCGCACCACGTCGGGGTCGAGGCCGATGTGTCTGTAGAACACGCGGTAGGCCGCCGGGACCGCCCGCTGGCGCAGGTTGACCGCGTGCGGCCCCGCCCAACGGTTGGAGAGCTCCCGCAGCCGCGCCTTCACCGCCGGCGGGGAGCCCCGGCCGGTGTGCGCGACGGCCGCGCGGAGGTGTACGAGGCGCAGTCCCGGCAGCTCCTCCTCGACCTCGCGCTCGCACCACCCGCGCGTGGGCTCGCTCACCGCGGCGGCCTCCACCCCTGCGCACGGGCGCCCGCCACGAGCTCTTCCAGACGGGCGCGCAGCGTGGCGAGCGGGGGGCGGTAGAGCAGCGCTCTGCTCTGCACCACCCCCCCGGGGTAGGCGAAGGTCAGCTGGGGACAGGTCGAGAGTTTGTAGAGCGCCGCCAGCACGCCTTCGGTGTCGATGCCGATCGGGACGCTGCTCAGGCCGTGGGAGCGCGCCAGCGCCCGCAGCTGCCCGCGGTCACCTTTGATCGAGACCGCCGCGAAGCGCACCCCGGGAAAGCTGGGGGCGAGTCGCTGCAGGTCGCTGAGGACCGCCTCACAGCCGCCGAGGTCCACAAACAGCGCCAGCACCACCGGCCCCTGTTCGTAGAGCCGGCAGATGTTGAGGATCTGCGGGCCCCGCTCCGCGCACGCGGGCACCTTCCCGGCGGAGCCGTCGTTGGGGCGGGTCGCGACGTCGGCGGCCCCCTGCAGGCTGCCGCTCGCGAGCGGGACGGCGAAGGGCGGCAGACGTTCCCCCGGCGCGAGCCCGACCGCCCCGTTGGACGGGGTGAGGATTGTGTTGAGCGTGATCAGCCCGAGGATCACCAGCGCCAGTACACCCACCCACCGACCGTAGCGCGGAGAGGCGAAAGGCGTGGGCCGCTCAGACGGGCTCATGGCGCGGGCGCACGCGGGCGCGGAGCGCCGCCAGGGGGCGGGAGAGCACGAGTCCCCGTCGGGCCGCCTCGCCGGGCTCCGCGAGCAGCAGCGCCGCGGGCAGCGCGACCAGCACCCCCACGAGGGAGACGGAGAGGTCGACGAGCGTCACGATGCCGAAGTCACGGAGCATGCGGATGTCGGAGAGCACGAGCACCCCGAAGCCGGCGATCGCGGTGACGCCGGAGGCCGCCACGGCGGCGCCGGTGCGCGAGTAGGTCACGCGCAGCGCCTCACCCAGCGGGCGGCCGGCGGCCCGCTCCTGGCGGTGGCGCTCAGAGAGCAGCACGGAGAACTCGGTGGAGATCGCGATCACCAGCGCGCTGAGCGTGACCGACATGGGGTTCAGCGGCACGCGGATGACGAACACGAGCAGCGCCGACCACCCGGTCGCGAGCGCCACCGGCAGCAGCGGCGTCAGCGCCCGGCGGCGGTCTCCGCGGAAGGCGGCCAGCAGCACGAGCGCGGCCGCGGCGAGCCCGGCGAGCAGCGTCAGCACGCGCCGCCACGGAGCGGCGACCTGCGCGCCCGACTGCGCCGCGAGCACCGGCAGCCCGACCAGCTGCGCACTCAGCCCGCGCGGAGGGTGCAGGCTCGCGCGCATCGCTTCGATCACGTGCTGCTGCTGTTCGAGAGGCCCCAGGCGGATGCCGAACGCGAGCGTCGCCGCGCGCCGGTTGGCGGTGATCGCGTTCTGGGAGAAGTACGGCGGGATCGCCCGCAGCAGGCCGTCCACCTCGGCGCGGGTGAGCTTCGTGTGCGCCGCCCCGGCGGTCGTGGCCCCACCGCCCGCCAACCCTCCCCCCTGAAAAAGCGTCGGCAGGGAGAACGCCGGGCACAGCAGCGCGCGCCCGCAGCCGCGCGTCGAGGTGTAGCCGAAGCGTTTCAGGACCGCGTTCTGGTAGGAGCTCATCCATTCGATCGCCGCCGGGGTGGCGAGGTTCGCGCCGGAGACCTCCAGGTCGATTTCCCCGCCCACCCCGGAGGCGCGCTCGAGCGCGTCGAGGTTGCGCAGCGAGGCCAGGTTCTGGGGGACGAGCTTTTCGAGGTTGGTTTCGACCTGCGTCTGCGTGTCCAGCCCCCACCCGAGCGCCGCGAGCGCCAGACCCACACCGATCACCCGCCCCGGGAAGCGCAGCGCGTACACGAGCGCCGCCCTGGAGATGAAGCGAGTCAGGAAGTTCTCGCGCAGCAGGTCCTGCGCCCCGCACCAGGAGGGGGCCAGGAGCGCGCCGGCGCGCACAACGGGCGCCGCAACGCGACGCCGGACGGAGGCGAGTCTTCCGCTGGGGGCTGCTCGATCGGTGGCCGCCTGCCCGCCCGGTCCTGCCGCTGGCCTGCGCCCGCGGTCCGCGGCGAGCGCGAGCACGGCGGAGCCCACGATGAGGGCGCAGAGCAGGGCGAGCGCGATGCCCACGACGAGCAGCAGCCCGAAGCCGCGCACGGTCGGCACCGGGGAGAGCGTCAGCACGAGCAGCGCTCCCGCTCCGGCCGCGGCGGCGGCGGCGAGCGTGGGACCTCCGACCGCGGCGGCGCGCCCGATCGCGACCCGGACGTCCTCGGCGCCCTCCTCACGGGCCTCCTGCACACGCGAGAGGAACTGGATCGCGTAGTCGACGGCGAGCCCCACCAGCACGGGCAGAACGGCGACCTGCGCGACCGTCAGGGACGCCCCCACGGCGGCGAGCCCCCCGAAGGTGAGCGCGGCGGCGAGCGCGGCGATCCCCAACGGCAGCAGGCGGGGACGCCCGCGGAAGACGAGGCTGAGCACGACGGCCATCACGAGCAGCACGGCCACGAGCAGCAGCTCGACGGAGTGCGTGATCGAGCTCGTCAGTTCGGAGACGATCACGGGCTCGCCGGTGAGCAGGTAGTGCTCGCCGTGCTGCAGACGCCACTCGGGCATCGTGAGCGCGCGGCGGACGAGGGCGATCGTGCGCGTCCGCTGCGCTTCGCTCGTGCCGGCCCGCAGGCGCACCGAGACGAGTGCGGCTTCGCGACTCGGGAAGAGGTAGGCGAAGCGCTGCTTGGGGGTCCCGGGGACCTTGGCGGTGTTGTCGAACACGAGCGTGGCGACGAAGCTCGGGTCGTTGAGGCTCGGCGGCGCGGAGAGGCCGTACTCGGCACCCGTCAGCGCGATCTCCTGGACGTACCGTTCGAGCGTGGACTTGCCGGCTTCTTCGCCGAGTTTGTGCGCTTCGGCGGCGGAGCGACCGTGGGCGAGCGCCGCGCGGCGGACGGCCTGTTCGGCCTGGCGGGCCTGCGTCTCGGCCTGGCTGCTCTGGGCGGCGAGCTGTTCGTCGATCTGCTTGACAGCCTCGTTGACGAACGTGCCGGGGCCGATCACGACCTTCACGGTGCCCAGCCGCGCAAGCTGCCCGCAGGGGCCCTGGTACCCGCCCTCGCGGGGGAGCGCCGCGCGCGGGACTTTGCCCGAGAGGCACCCCTCCAGCCCGAGCAGGCGTTCGAGGTCGGAGCTGAGCAGCGAGCTGCTGCAGGTTGCCCTGCACCATCACGTCCACGGGCTCTTCCCCGAAGGCGCGGTAGTAACCCTGCGTGGCGCGGTAGGCGGAGCTGGAGCGACCGACGAACGTGTCGGCGGCAGCGGAAGGGTGCAGGCGCAGCGCGAGGGCCGCGCCGCCCACTCCGAGTGCCGCGGCGATCGCGACCACCAGCAGCGGCCTCCGGGCAGCGCCGCCGGCGAGGGCGGATAGGAGCCGGGCGATAGACACAGTTACGAGGCTAATGGATCGCTCTGTTGGCGAAGCTCACCACCCCGGCGGATGGATCGTCGTTCCTGGCCAGGACGCAGTGAGCGAAATGTGCTTTGCACATGAGCGATCGAGGACGCCGCCAGGGGCGACGAGGCGCCGCCGGGTTTACTCCATCCCCAACGGCCCGGCTGAGTCCCCCGAGAGGAACTGGCGGACGAAGGGGTTCTCGGAGGCAAATAGCTCTTCGGCTGGCCCCGACTCGACGATGCGCCCACGCCACAGGATCGAGATGTGCTCGGCGACGCGGCGGGCGGAGAGGATGTCGTGCGTGATCACCACGTACGTCCCGCCGTTCTCGGCGTGGACTTCCTTGATGAGCTCGCACAGCAGCGCGGTGCGCACGGGGTCGAGGCCCGAGTCGGGCTCGTCGAACAGGACGATCTCGGGGTCGAGCACGAGCGCGCGGGCGAACCCGGCGCGCTTGCGCATCCCGCCGGAGAGCTCGTTGGGCATCTTCTCGTTGGCGTCCCCGAGGCCGACCTCGCGCAAGCGCCGGTTGACGATCTCGGCGATCTCCTCGTCGCCCTTCTCGGTGTGCTGGCGCAGCGGGAAGGCAACGTTGTCGTAGAGGTTCAGCGAGCCGAACAGCGCGCCGTCCTGGAAGAGCACCCCGAACTTCTTGCGCAGCTCGAAGAGGTCGTCGTCAGAGAGCGAGGGGATCGAGTGCCCGGCCACGATCACGTCGCCCTGGTCGGGGTACAGCAGGCCGACGATGTGCTTGATGCAGACCGACTTGCCGGTGCCGGAGGGCCCGAGGATCATCGAGACCTGGCCTTCGGGGATGCCCAGGTTCAGCCCGCGCAGCACCCGGTTGGAGCCGAACGCCTTGTGGACGTCGATGAACTCGATCGCGTCGGGGGCCTCGGTGGGGCGGGAGGCGCCGGTGTGGTACTTGAAGGTCTCCTCGTCGGCCGGATCGACCGTCTCGGGCTCGGGTGCCACCGTCAGCCTCCGATCGGGGCGCGGGGGCGCCGGAGCCGTGGACTGCGGGCCTGCACGGACACCCTCACCCTCCGATCGGAGCTCGCGGGTTGGCCCCCCAGAAGACCTGGGTGCCGACCATCCCGATGAGGTGCACGAGCACGAGGTTGAGCACCATCGACTTGGCGGTCGCGGTCCCCACCCCGACGGGGCCCCCGGAGGCGTTGTAGCCGTAGTAGCAGGCGACGAGCACGATCGCGGTCGCCATGAACATCGCCTTGATCAGGCTGAACAGGAAGTCGGGGGGGTTCTGGAACTGCCAGAAGATCAGCAGGTACCCGCCGGAGGAGACCACCCCCACCTGCTGCACGACGGCGATGTAGGAGGCGAGGAACGCGCCACCGATGCCGGCGAGGTACATGAACGGCAGCACGAGCCACGCGGCGAGCAGGCGGGTCGCGCAGAGGAACGTGACGGAGTCGATGCCCATCACCTCGAGCGCGTCGATCTCGTCGGAGATGCGCATCGCGCCGAGCTCGGCAACGATCCCGGTGCCGACCTTGGCGGCCATCATGTAGCCGAAGGCGTAGGGGATGATCTCGCGCAGGTCGCACCACGCGGTGAACACCCCGGAGTACGCGGGTGCCCCCTGGGCCTCGAGGAAGTAGGCGCCCTCGATGCCGCACTCCAGGCCGAGGATGAACATCAGCGACCAGATGATCAGCGTGGAGGAGATGATCAGGATGCCCGACTGGCGCAGCCCCTCGCCGAAGAAGCGAAAGACGCGCAGGTCGTAGACGTTGCGCATGATCTGTCCGGCGAAGCCGGCGATCTCCCCCGCGGAGCCGACCCATTCCCTGGGAACTGCGAGCCATTCGTTCATCGCACGCCATCCGACGGATGGATCATCGTTCCTGGCAAGGACGCAGTGAGCGAAATGTGCTCGGCACATGAGCGATCGAGGACGCCGCCAGGGGCGATGAGACGCCGTCGGATCATTTGATCTGGAGGATCTGTGGATGGGTGGCCAGGAGCGTCTGCGTGAAGACGTAGTCGAACGCGAAGATCGCCAGGAACGCGACGACGACGGCCTGGTTGACCGCGCGCCCCACGCCCTCGGCGCCCCCGGAGGCGGTCATGCCCTTGTAGCAGCACACGATCGCGATGATGGCGCCGAACAGCACGGTCTTCAGCGCGGAGCCCCACAGGTCGGTGGTGGAGGCGTTGTTGAAGAGGTTGTCCCAGAACGGCCCGAGCGGCTGGTGGTAGACGAGCTCGGCGAGCACGCCCCCGAACAGGCCGAACAGGATCGCGTAGATGTTGAACAGCCCCGTCACGAGCATCAGCGCCAGGAAGCGGGGGACGACGAGGTTCTTGACGGGGTCCACGCCGAGCACCTGCAGCGCGTCGAGCTCCTCGCGGATCTTGCGGGCGCCGAGGTCGGCGGTGATCGCGGTGCCGGCCACACCGGCGAGCACGATCGCGGTGACGTTGGGGCCGATCTCGCGGATCGCGGCGAGCACGAAGATCCCGCCGAGGCGGTCGAGCGCGCCGAACAGCGTGAGGAAGTTCGCGGCCTGCAGGCCGGGCGCGGCGTAGCAGATGCAGACGGTGGAGATCAGCAGCGGAAACCAGCAGAGCCGCAGCGCGAAGAGGAACTGCGAGACGAACTCCCCGCCGTACGGGTAGGGGGGTTTCAGGGCGGAGGCGATGGTCCTGGCCGTCAGGATCATCATGTCGCCCACTTCCTCGATGAAGTTCCTCGTCGGGAGGAACGCCCGCTCGGCGGCGCTGCGAACCACTTCTCTGCCTCCTCCTCAGCTCACATGGCGGCGCAAGTGTGCCGCTGCACGCACACTCTACGCGATCCGGGGGCGGAGCGCCACCCCTGCCTACTCCTTCGTGGACGGATCGCCACCCTCCACGCCGGCCGCAGGCGGAGCGCCACCCCTCCAGCCTGAGCCGCTGGTATCGTGGCAACGCTGTGAGGGGGTCGCGTGCCTAGAGTCGTGCTCAGAGTCGGGCTGCTCGGCGTCTGCGGAGCGCTCGCGAGCGCGGTGGCGGCCGGCTGCGGAAGTTCGGCGCCGCAGGACGCGCACGAACCGCGGGGCCACTACACGGTGGGCGTCGCGCAGGCGAGCTTCCCCGCCCACCAGTCGGTCGCGCGGCCGGTGCAGCTGGCGCTGGTCGTGCGCAACACGAGCGCGCGCACGCTGCCCAACGTGACCGTGGCGGTGACGTCGTTCGACTACCTCAGCGACTCCCCGAACCTCGCGGACCGCAAGCGTCCGGTGTGGGTCGTGGACAAGGGCCCGGGCCGGGTCCCCGACCCGCCGGTCGAAACGGTGCAGGTGGACCCGCCGGGCGGCGGCACGACGACGAACTACAACATCTGGGCGCTCGGCCCGCTCCCGGCGGGAGCGACGCGCAGCTTCGTGTGGCACGTGACCCCGGTCAAGCCGGGCCTGCACCGGGTCTTCTACAGGGTGTACGCCGGTCTCAACAGCAAGGCCCAGGCGCAACTCGCCAACGGTGCAGCCCCGGTGGGCAGCTTCACGGTGTACGTCGCCGGCAAGCCGCCGCCGACCCACGTGGACCCGCAGACGGGCAAGGTCGTGCCCGGTCCGTACGTGCCGTCGGAAGCGTAGGCGCTGCCGTTTGGCCCGGTGTCGAAAGATCGGCCCGGCGTTTTCGCCAGAGGTGCGGCACGGGTGGACGCGGAGGGGTCTACGATGCGGGTCGGCCCGCGTGGGGGACTACATGTCGCTGCGCGGGCCGCGCGGTGGCCCCAGCCCAGAGACGAGGAGGACAAAAGCCCCCCATGCCCAGGACACGCCAGCAGAACGTCACAGCAGCACAGTGGAGCGCGAACGGCACGGCGCTCGGCTCGCCCGACCTGACCCTGCCGGGCAACCAGGTGTTCGCGTCCAACGTGTTCAGCCCGGTCGTCCAGCGCCAGCGTCTGCCGAAGGACGTGTACAAGGCGCTGAAGCGGACGCTGGAGCGCGGCGAGGCGCTCGACACCTCGCTGGCCGACTCGGTGGCGCAGGCGATGAAGGACTGGGCGCTCGAGCGGGGGGCGACCCACTACACGCACTGGTTTCAGCCACTGACGGGGTCCACCGCGGAGAAGCACGACTCCTTCTACGCCCCAGTCGGAGACGGCACGGCGATCGCGGAGTTCTCGGGCAGCGAGCTGATCCAGGGGGAGCCGGACGCCTCGTCGTTTCCGACCGGGGGCATCCGCGCGACGTTTGAGGCGCGCGGCTACACCGCGTGGGACCCGACTTCACCGGCGTTCATCCTGGAGAACCCCAACGGGGCGCTGCTGTGCATCCCGACGGCGTTCACCTCGTGGACGGGCGAGGCGCTCGACCACAAGATCCCGCTGCTGCGCTCGATGGACGCGCTCTCGGGCGCCGCGGTGCGGGCGCTCGAGCTGCTGGGCGTGAACGACGCGCAGCGCGTGTTCACGACCGTGGGCCCCGAGCAGGAGTACTTCCTGATCGACGAGCAGTACTACTTCGAGCGCCCCGACCTGCTGACCACGGGGCGCACGCTGTTCGGCGCCAAGCCCCCGAAGGGCCACGAGCTGGACGACCACTACTTCGGCTCGATCCCCGAGCGGATCCTCGCGTACATGCTGGAGACCGAGCAGGAGCTCGCGAAGCTGGGGGTTCCGGTCAAGACGCGCCACAACGAGGTGGCCCCCAACCAGTACGAGCTGGCGCCGATCTTCGAGAACTCCAACGTGGGCTCCGACCACCAGCAGCTGACCATGCAGGTGATGCAGAACGTCGCGCGCCGCTACGGCCTGGTGTGCCTGCTGCACGAGAAGCCGTTCGCGGGCGTCAACGGGTCGGGCAAGCACAACAACTGGTCGATGGGCACCAACACCGGCGCGAACCTGCTCGAGCCCGGGGACACCCCGCACGAGAACCTGCAGTTCCTGTTCTTCTGCGCGGCGGTCATCCAGGCGGTCAACACCCACCAGGCGCTGCTGCGGGCGTCGATCGCGAGCCCCGGCCAGGACCACCGCCTGGGCGCCAACGAGGCGCCGCCGGCGATCATCTCGATCTTCCTCGGCTCCGAGCTCGAGCGGGTGTTCGGCGCGATCGAGGCGGGCAAGGCGCAGACCTCGAAGCCCGGCTCGTTCCTCGGCCTCGGGACGCCCGTGCTGCCGGCGCTGCCGCTGCACGGCGGGGACCGCAACCGCACGTCCCCGTTCGCGTTCACGGGCAACAAGTTCGAGTTCCGCGCGCTCGGCTCCTCGCAGTCGCTGGCGCTACCCAACACGGTGCTCAACACAATCGTGGCGGAGGCCATCGACGACCTCGCCGACAAGCTCGCGGCGGCGCTGAAAGGCGCGGGGGCCAACCTGGAGAAGGCGCTCACGAAGGTCGTCAAGGACAGCTACGCGGCCAACAAGCAGGTCGTGTTCGGCGGGGACAACTACTCCGAGGCGTGGCACAAGGAGGCCGAGAAGCGCGGCCTCTACAACCTGCGCTCGACTCCCGAGGCGCTGCCGTGGCTGGTCGAGAAGGGCACCGTGGCGCTGTTCAAGAAGTACAAGGTGCTCTCCAAGCGGGAGCTCGAGTCCCGCTACGAGGTGTTCACCGAGCAGTACGCGGTGAAGCTCAACATCGAGGCCGAGACCGCGGCGGCGATCGCCCGCACGGCGCTGCTGCCGGCCGCGGTGCGGTACCTCAACGAACTGCGGGCCACCGGCCTTGAAGAGCTGATCGGCGAGCTGGAGCCGCTCGTCAAGGAGCTCCACTACGCGCTGCTGAAGCTGGAGGACGCGAACCTCGCGGACAACCAGCCGGACTCCTCACCGGCGAAGTGGGCCGCCTACATGCGCGACACGGTGGTCCCCGCGATGGAAGACACGCGCGAGGTCGCCGACCGCCTGGAGGGCCTCGTGCCCGACGACCTTTGGCCGCTGCCGAAGTACTCGGAGATGCTGTTCATCAAGTGAGGCCGGGCGAGGCCCACAGCGCCTGGTCCTCTTCCCCCAGCCGCCACACCCCCGCGGCGAGCCCGTAGCGGCGGGCGATGAGCAGGCGGTCGAGGACCGCGCGGGCGTCCGTGTACCAGACGCGGTGGGGTATGCCGGCGCGGGCGTATTGGGGCGTTGGTCTTGCTTCATTTGCGCACCTATATAGGCGCGTTGGCATTGCTTCGCTTGCGCACCTATATAGGCGCGTTGGCATTGCTTCGCTTGCGCACCCATATAGGTCCATCGACATTGCTTCGCTTGGGCACCTATAGGCGAAGGTCAACTCCCCGGAGGCAGGGTCGCGCACGGGGGTGGCGCCGACGGAGTGGGCGAGCGCGAGGACGCCGGCGTACTGCAGCGCGGTGGCACGGCGGGGGTGCCCGCCGGAGACGGGCCAGTCGAGCCCGTACATCGGCACCCCGAGCACGAAGCGGTGCGCGTAGGGCAGCGAGGCGAGACGGCTGGCGACGGCCCTCACGAACGGCAACGGCGCGAGGGGCCCGGGCGCGGAGCCTTCCCAGTGCGCACCCCACGCCATCACGAAGACGGTGTCAGCGGCGGCGGCGAGCGCGCGGTCGTCATATATATAGGTGGCGCGCCGCGGGTCTTCGCGGGTGACGCCGACGACGTCGACGGAGAGCCGCCGGCCGAGCGCGTGCAAGCGGGCCGCGAGCGCGTGCACGAAAGAGTTGAGCGCCCCGCGGTCCCGGGCGCCGTCGTTCTCGAGGTCGAGGTTGAGCCCCGCGTAGGAGGGCCCGACGGCGAGCGCGACCAGTTGCGCGAGCGTGTGCGCGCGCAGAGCAGGCTGGGTGAGGATGCGGTGCACGACGGCGCCGTCTTGGCAGCTGTAGCGGGGCTCCTCCACGAGGCGGTGGGCGACGGCGTAGGCGTCCACTTCGGGGTCCGGAGCGCCCACGACGGCCCCGCCGGGGAGCGCGCATTCGAAGTAGGTGGGGTAGACCACGCCGACGGCGCCGACGTGGGCCTGCAGGTCGGCGAAGGAGTCGGGCGAGCTCGCCAGCAGGAAAGCCTGCAGGGGTGCAGGGGGAGGGTTTTGATTGGCCTTCCCCCCTTCGGGGGCGGCCCGAGGGGCATCGGAGCGCGTGCGGCCCGCCCACGCCGCTGGTGCTGCCACGGCGAGCGCCAGCACGGCGGCAGAGACCGCGAGCGTTCGTGCGATACGGGGGGCCTCCACAACCAAGGGTTCGCGGGACGAGCTCAGGCCGGGCTCAGCCCCCGAGCTGGGGCAGTTCCCAGATGCTCTGGTCCTCGGAGCCGAGGTGCCACAGGCCGATGCCGAGACCGAGCGATTCGGCGAGCTGGGCGCGGATGCCCAGCGACTGCTGGTCGGTGTACCACACGGAGTGGGGCACGCCGCTGGAGTCGACGTAGGAGAAGTGGGGGTCGGCGGCGACCGGTTCCCATTCGGGGGTGACCCCGAGCTCGCCCTCCAGGGCCGACACGTTGTCGAACTCGAGCGGCGTGCCGGGGTTTGAGGAGCCGCCGCCGTTGGGCCAGTCGATCCCGTACATCGGCATCCCGAGCACGAACTTGCTCCTGTTGGGCAGCGTGGCGGTGTATTCGGCGACCTTCGTGAACCACGGCAGTTCGTCCATCCCGCCGGGAGCGGAGGTGGTCCAGTGCAGGCCCCAGTCGAGCACGAACAGGTAGTCGGAGGGCACGGAGAGGGCGGCGTCGTCGTACAGCGCGGCGCGCCCGCTCATGACGTTGTAGTACTTGGCGGTGACGACGGTGGAGAGTTTGTCGCCCTGGGCGTGCAGCCGCGCGGCGAGCGCGGTGATCCAGGCGGTGAAGGGGTTGCGCTCGCTGGGGATGTTGCCCTCGAAGTCAATCTGGATGCCCTGGTAGCCGTTGCTCTGGCAGAGCGCGGCGAGCTGGTTGATCATGGCTTCCCCGGCGGCCGGTTCGTTGAGGATCTGGTTCTCGTCCACGGGGTTCTGGCAGTTCAGACGCGGCATCACCGCGACTTGGCGCGCGCGCGCCCAGCCGGTGACGAGGGGCCAGTCGCTGCCGGTGACTGTGCCCCCGGGGCCGCAGTCGAAGTACGTGGGGTACACCACCCCGATCTGCTGGTAGTGGGCCTCGAGGTCGAAGAAGCTCTGGTCGGTGGAGGCGAGCAGGAACGCCTGCACGTTGCCGTGAGAGGGCGCGGGGTTGGAGGTTTCGAAGGAGAGCGGCGCCGTGGGTGCGCTGATCGCCCCGAGCGAGTCCACGGCGACGACGGTTACCTGGTAGCCGGTGGAGGGGGCGAGGTTGGCAAGGGTCATCCCGGGAGTGGAGGTCTGCCCGACGGGGACTTCGTTACGAAAGACGCGGTAGCCCACGATGGTGCCGCTGACGGGGGTCGAGGACGACCAGGCGAGGGTGGCGGAGTTGGCGGTGACTTCGGTGGCCGTGAGGCCCGCCGGCGTGGAGGGCGGGGTGTGGGTGGTGAACACGGCGACTTCGGGGGCGGGGGCGGAGAGGTAGCCGTAGGAGTCCAGCGCGCGCACCGTGAACGTGTAGTGGCGCTCGGAGGCGAGCGTGACGGTCGTGGTCTGTCCGGCGACGACGCGCTCGGGGACGCCGTCCTCGAACAGCAGGTAGCCCACGAGGCGACCGCTGTTGGCAGCGCCGGCCTGCCACACGAGCGTGGCGGAGGTGTCGGTAACGCGCAGTGCCGAGATCAGCGCGGGGCCCTGGGGCGGGGTGTGGGTGGTGGTCAGGCGCAGCGGCTGGGTGCGCGCGCTTTCGCGGTGCGCGGCGTCGACGGCGGCGACCTGGACCAGGTACGTACGGGTGGAGGAGAGGTGGGTGAGGCGCATCGAGGTCGTGGTGCTCTGACCGACCAGGGCGCCGTCGCGGTAGACGCGGTAGCCGACGATCCGCGCGGAGCCCGGCCGGCTCGGCAGCCACGAGACTGTGGCGCCGGCTTCGCTGACTTCGGAGACGCTGAGTCGATCTGGCGTGCTGGGCGGAGTGTTGCCCGCCGCCGCGCGGGGGCGCGCGCCGCGAGGGGCGCCGGAGTAGGCGGCGATCTTCAACACCTTGCTCGGCGGCCCGAGGCGCCCGCGGGTGTCCACGGCGGCAACCGTGATGCGGTGCGCGCGAGCGAGGCTCAGCTTGACGACGTACACGCGTCCGGGGGTCTGCCCGACGGTGGCGCCGTCGCGCTTGATCCGGTAGCCCTCGACGGGGGCGGAGCCGCCCCGGGCGCGGCGCCATGTGATGCGCACGCCGGCGGCGGTTCGGGCGAGCACGCGCAGCCCGTGCACCCGGCCGGGACGGCGCACGACTGGGCGATGCCTGTGGTGGCCCGACAGGCGCGCGACCGGGCGGTGCCCGTAGTGGCCCGACAGGCGCGCGACCGGGCCCGGTGCGAGTGGGCCGGGCGCGGCAAGCGAGACCGCGGCGACGGCCGCAACCAGCACACCGCTCACGGCGCGCTCCTCGCCGGCGGTTCACCGGTGATCAGGAGGATCGGCTGGTGGGCCCGCTCTGCGGGCGACTCGTGTTCGGCGAGCGCCGACACGCCGACCTGCGGGGTGAGCGGGCCTGCGACGGGCGCGAAGACGTCGCGCTCCAAGCGCGGGGCGCCGGGCGGGTAGCGCGGGGGTTCGTACGGCGCGGGGTAGACCCGGGCGTGGGCGGGCACGACCATCCGCTCCAGGCGCAGCACGAGCGTGGCGGGCGCGCGCGCGAGCGAGGGGGCGAGCAGCGCCACGGGCGCCAGCGAGGCGGGCAGCAGCAGCGCCGCGAGCGCGCGCCGGAGCGAGAGCCGGTGGACCGTGGAGGGCACCTAGCCCCCCTCTCCCCCGGCGCCGAGGCCGGCGGTCGCGGGCCGCGTGCCCCACGCGGCGGTGCGGCAGGTGGCGATCGCGTAGTAGGTCTGCCACAGCATGATGCCGAGGTAGAAGAAGACGAACAGGATCCCGTACAGCCACAGGACGTTGTAGCGGTCCTGGAAGAGCAGAAAGTAGAAGGAGTACACGAGCGCGAGCGCGTAGATCCCGGCGATGTAGGTGAGCGGCAGCACCCCGTGGTGGGTGAGGGGCCCCCACACGAGCGAGTGCACCGCGGCGACGGGCGCGAGCAGCGGCAGCAGGATGCTCATGTACGTGAAGCCCGCGGCGACGGGGTGCTTGCGCCAGATGAACCTCGCGACGAGCAGCGACTCGCGCGTCCACGAGCGCTTCCAGCGGGTTTGCTGCTTGACGAACGCGCGGAACGTGGTCGGCACGATCGTGTGCGAGACGGCCTGCTTTTCATAGAGGACGCGCCAGTCGCGCAGCACGCAGTTGGTCAACGAACGGTCGTCGCCGAAGGTGGACTCGACCCCGAGGAACGTCTGGCTCTCCCACCACTCGAGGCGCGGCAGGATCGCGGCGCGGCGGTAGGCGGAGAAGCAGCCCGAGCAGCACGTGACCGCGCCGAACACCGATTCGGCGGCCTTGACGACGCGGAAGGCGACGAAGTAGCGCACGGCCTGCATGCGGGTGATCCAGCTCTCGCGCACGTTGAGCACGTCGGCGTGCCCGCAGACCGCCCCCACGCGGGGGTCGGCGAGCGGCTGCACGAGCCGTTTGAGCGCGTCGGGCTCCACGGAGGAGTCGGAGTCCACGAACACGACCACCTCCGCGGAGGTCGCGCGGATGCCGGCCGCCATCGCGGCGCGCTTGCCGCGGTTCTCCGGGAAGTCGATCACGCGCACGCGCCCGTGAGACTCGGCGGCGACGCGCTGCATCTCCGCCAGGGTGCGGTCGGTGGAGCCGTCGTTGACGGCCACGAGCTCGAGCTTCTCGCGGGGGTAGTCGAGCGCCAGCAGCGAGCGCAGCGAGTGGGCGATCGCCTCCTGCTCGTTGAAGCCGGGCATCACGATCGCGATGTGGGGCTCGATCCCGGCGTCTGGCCGAGTGCGGTAGAAGAGGCTGAGCACAAAGCGGGAGACGATGTAGGTCGCGACGGAGACGGAGTAGACGCCAAAGAACACGTTGGAGAACAGCAGCCCGGCGAAGGCCGCCTTGTAGGCCATCACGGCGACGAGCAGCAGCATCAGGTAGAGGCCGGCGAGCCCCTTGAGGATGCGATGAGTCGTGACGCGGCGGTGCGGCATCGGCTAAGGCGTGAAGCGCTTGCGTCCGGCGGCGTATTGGCGGTATGTACAGTCGAGCACCGCGGGGCAGTGCTCGAGCCAGCCGTAGTCGTGATCGGGGTGCAGGGTGGTGAGGATCGCGAGGTCGTAGCTCTCGGGGTCTGCCGCCACCCCGTTCGACCGCACGCCGTCGACCTCGATGCTCGGGACGAGCGGGTCGTGGTAGTCGACCCGGGCGCCCTCGGCGCGCAGACGGGCGATGATCTCCAGGGCGGGCGCCTCGCGGGTGTCGGCGACGCCGGGCTTGTAGGAGGCGCCGACCACCAGCACGCGCGCCTGCGGCAGCGGCCGTCCCAGCTGCACGAGTACTTCGTGGGCGCGCCACGCGACGTGGCGCGGGCGGCCGGAGACCTTGCGCAGCGCCTCCTCGGCGACCGTGGCGGGGCGGCCACGTTCGCGCAGGTCTGAGAGCAGGTAGTAGGGGTCCACGGCGATGCAGTGCCCCCCCACCCCGGCGGAGGGGTAGTGGGGCAGGAAGCCGTAGGGCTTCGAGGCGGCGCCTTCGGTGACCTCGATCGCGTCGAGGCCGTGCGTCCCGCACGCTTCGGCGAGCTCGAAGGCGAGCGCGATGTTGACCGCGCGGAAGGTGTTCTCGTAGAGCTTCACCAGCTCGGCGGCCTCGGGGGAGGAGACGCGGTGCAGGCGCTTGCAGGTGTGGCGCAGCACGGCGGCGGCGCGCGCGCCGCACTCCTCCGTCACGCCGCCCAGCACCCGCGGGGTCTGCAGCTGCTCGTGCGCGCTGACGCCGGGGTCGATGCGCTCGGGGGCGAACGCGACGAACACGTCCTCGCCGACGCGCAGGCCGCGCTCGTCGAGCGGCTCGGCGAGCAGCTCGCGGGTGGTGCCCACGTAGGTGGTCGAGGTCAGCACGAGCGTCTGGCCGGGGCGGGCGTGGCGCACGACGGAGGCGCACGCGTCGCGCAGGATCCGCGGGTCGGGCGCCAGCCGCTCGTCGACGGGGGTGGGTACGCAGATCAGCACCAGGTCGGCGGCGTCGAGCGCCTTGACGCGGTTGGTGAGCACGAACCCGTCGCTCGCCAGGTGGCGGCTCAGATCGCGCTGCTCGCTCTCCAGCAGCTCCGCGGCGCCGCTGCGGATGGTGCCCAGGCGGGGCCCGGAGACGTCGATCCCGACGATCCGGCAGCCGGCGTTGCGCAGCGCGATCGCGGTGGGCAGGCCGACGTAGCCGAGACCGACGACGGCGACCACCGTGTGTCCGGCCTGCTTGGGGCGGTTTGGCGCGGCGCGGCGGCGGGTAGAACGTGGGGGAGCTTGTAGAGCGGTGGGCTGTGACATTGAGAGTCCTCTCCTGGCTAGAGGGCTGGGCAGTGGACGTGCAGAATGGCCGCTCGCAGGCCAAGTTTCACGGCCGCTGGACGAGTGGTCGAGCGAAGTCCCAAAGAGCCATACGGGGGTGTCGTCCGGAAGGGACGACAGGCCTGCCCGAAAGAAGCCAACCGACAGGCCTGCCCGAGAGAGGCCAAGCACGACCGAGCGCAACCCCAAACACGCCGAGCGCAACCGCAACCGCCGCCCTCCACCATCTTTGTTGATCTTTTTCGACCCCATATCAAATGAGAACAAGACTCGGTCTTATTTGATATAGGCCCAAAAAGAAGTGTTCTACCCCCGGCCACCGGGCCGCGTCATGTTCTCTTTGCGGACCCCATGAGAGCGGCAACGGGGCCGGTAGCATCGGGGTATGCGCGACTTCCTGCAGACGGTCTCCAGCCGAGTCGTCGTCTACGACGGCGGCATGGGCGCGACCCTGGAGCAGTTCGAGCTGACCGCCGAGGACTACGGCGGCCTGCAGGGCAAGTGCCACGAGGCGCTCGTGCTCCACCGCCCCGACGTGATCGAAGGGGTGCACGCCTCGATGCTCGACGCCGGCGCGGAGGTGGTCGAGACGGACACGTTCCAGGCCTCGCGGCTGAAGCTCGGCGAGTGGGGCCTGGCCGACTACACGGTCGAGATCAACACGAAGGCCGCGGAAATCGCGCGCAGGGCGGCGGGCGAGCACCGCTTCGTGGCCGGCTCGATCGGGCCGACCGGCTACCTGCCGGCCTCCGAGGACCCCTCGCTCGGGCAGATCCGCTTCGGCGAGTTGGTGGAGGTCTTCACCGAGCAGGCCGAGGGGCTGATCGAGGGCGGCGCGGACCTCATCATCATCGAGACCGCGCAGGACATCCTCGAGGTCAAGGCCGCCGTGTTCGGCGCGCGCGCCGCCTTCAAGAGCACCGGGCGCACGCTGCCGATCCACACCTCCGTGTCGCTGCTGCCCAACGGCGGCAAGATGCTGCTGGGGACCGACATCTCAGCGGTGCTGTGCACGCTGGAGGCGCTGCGGGTCGACGTGATCGGCCTGAACTGCTCGACCGGCCCAGAGGACATGCGCGACGCGATCCGCTTCCTGGGTGAGTACTGCCCCGTGCCGGTAGCGTGCATCCCCAACGCCGGCCTGCCCCTGCAGGGCCCCGACGGCGAGACGATCTTCCCCGAGCAGCCCGAGCCACTGGCGGAGGCGCTGAAGGAGTTCGTCGAGCGCTACGGCGTGGGGATCGTCGGCGGCTGCTGCGGCACCACGCCCGAGCACATCGCCGCGATCGTGGAGCGTGTCGGACGAACGCCGAGCCGCCCAGACGGACGCCCCGTGGGACCGCGCCCCGCCCCCCGGGCCCCCCACCTCTCCTCGATGATCGCCGCGACCCCGCTGACGCAGGAGCCGGCGCCGACGATGGTCGGCGAGCGCGTCAACTCGCAGGGCTCGCGCAAGGCCAAGGAGCTACTGCTCGCCGAGGACTACGACGGGCTCGTGCAGATCGCCGAGGACCAGGTCACCGGCGGCGCGCACGTGCTCGACCTGTGCGTGGCGCTGACCGAGCGCCCGGACGAGGACGAACAGATGCGCCTGGTGGCCAAGAAGGTCTCGCTGACCCAGCCCGCGCCGATCCAGGTCGACTCCACCGAGCCGGAGGTGATCGAACGCGCGCTCGAGCAGATCCCCGGCCGAGCGATCGTCAACTCCGTCAACCTCGAGGCCGGCCGCGCCAAGCTCGACCGCGTGGTGCCGGTCGCGCTCGCGCACGGGGCGGCGCTGATCGCGCTGACGATCGACGAGGTCGGGATGGCCAAGACGGCCGAGCGCAAGGTCGAGGTGGCCAAGCGCATCCGCGAGCTGTGCTGCGAGGAGCACGGCCTCGACCCGCAGCTGCTGATCTTCGACTGCCTGACGTTCACGCTGACAACCGGCGACGAGGAGTGGCGCCCGTCCGCCGTGGAGACGATCGCGGGGATCAAAGCGATCAAGGCGCAGATCCCGCAGGTGAAGACCTCGCTGGGGGTCTCCAACGTCTCCTTCGGCGTCTCCCCCGGTGCGCGCGCGGTGCTCAACTCGGTCTTCCTGCACCACTGCGTGGGCGCGGGCCTCGACCTGGCGATGGTCAACCCGAACCACATCACCCCCTACGGGGAGATCTCCGAGGTCGAGCGTGAGCTGGCCGACGACCTGGTGTTCAACCGCCGTGAGGACGCGCTGGAGCGCTTCATCGCGCACTTCGAGTCCCAGGGGGAGGTCGAGACTCAGACCGCCGCGGACCCCACGGAGGGGATGGAGCCCGAGGAGGCGCTGCACTTCCACATCCTGCGCCGCCGCAAGGAGGGCGTCGAGGCGTGGATCGACCGCTCGGTGGAGAAGATCGGCGCCGTCCCGACGCTCAACGAGGTGCTGCTGCCGGCGATGAAAGAGGTCGGCGACAAATTCGGCGCGGGCGAGCTGATCCTGCCGTTCGTGCTGCAGTCCGCGGAAGTGATGAAGCGCGCGGTCGCGCAGCTGGAGAAGTACCTCGACCGCATCGAGGGCTACACGAAGGGCACGGTGGTGCTGGCGACGGTCTTCGGGGACGTGCACGACATCGGCAAGTCGCTGGTCAACACGATCCTCACCAACAACGGCTACACGGTGGTGGACCTCGGCAAGCAGGTCCCGATCCAGACGATCGTGGACGCCGCGCAGGAGCACGAGGCGACCGCGATCGGCCTCTCGGCACTGCTGGTCTCGACCTCCAAGCAGATGCCGGCGTGCATCGCCGAGCTGCACGCCAAGGGCCTGGAGTTCCCCGTGCTGATCGGCGGCGCGGCGATTAACCGCGCGTTCAGCTACCGCGCGCTGTACCCCGGCGGCAGGGAGTCCGAGGAGGCGTACGAGCCGGGGGTCTTCTACTGCAAGGACGCCTTCGAGGGCCTCGCCGTGATGGACCAGCTGGTCGACGCCGACGCACACGGGGCGCTGCTGGAGAAGCTACGCGCGGGCGCCACGGAGTTCCGCGCCAAGGGCGAGGAGCCCCGGGAGACCGGCGACCTGACCGACGACTCGGTGCGCTCGGCCGCGCGTACCGACGTCCCGATCCCGGAGCCCCCGTACTGGGGCGTCAGGGAGATCCCGGTCAACCTCGAGGAGGTCTACCCACACCTGGACACGCACGTGCTGTTCAAGCTGCACTGGGGCGGAAAGGGCGTAAAGGGCGAGGCGTGGCGCGAGCTGCTGGAGGAGAACTTCCGCCCGCGACTGGAGCGGATGTGGCGCGAGCAGACCTACCTGCACCCGCGCGCGCTGCTGGGCTTCTTCCCCTGCTACAGCAAGGGCAACGCCATCGTCGTGCTCGACCCGGAGGACCGCACCACCGAGCTGACGCGCTTCGTGTGCCCGCGCCAGCCGAAGGGCGCCCGCCTCTGCTTGGCGGACTTCTTCCGGCCGGCCGCCGAGGACGGCTCGCCACCACCCGAGCTGGACGTGATCGCGGTGCAGGCGGTGACCGTCGGCTCGGAGGTCACCGAGCTGATGGCGAAGCTCGAGTCCGACGGCGAGTACGCAGAGCAGCTGTACGTCCACGGCCTCGGCGTGCAGACCGCCGAGGGGCTCGCGGAGTGGCTGCACTACGAAGCGCGCAACATGCTGGGCATCCCGGCCGCGCAGGGCCGGCGCTACTCGTGGGGCTACCCTGCCGTGCCCGAGCAGTCAGAGCACCTGAAGGTCGAGCGGCTGCTGGGACTCTCAGACATCGGCATGCGCATCACCGACGGCTACGCCCCCGAACCAGAGCAGTCGACGCTCGCGCTCGTAGCCCACCACCCGCAGGCGATCTACTTCGGCACCCGCCAGGGGCGTCTGCTGGAGAACGGCTCCCCGGACGACCTGATCAAGGGCTCCTCGCGCGACCCCTCGCTATTCGGCGAACTCGGCGACGAGGACCCGCCGGACGGCGCAGTCGAGGAAGAAGACGAGCCCGCAATGGCTTAGAGGACCGTGGATGTCGCTACGCCCGCGAGGCCACCCCGCCGCCCCCCGGCAGCGGCGCCAGGCGGACCGGCGTGGCGTGCAGGGTGCGCAGCCGGACCTCCTTCCAGGAGAGGCCCTCCTTGACGAGCGCCGGCGTGCCCATGATCACGGCGGTGGCGACCTCGACGGCCTGGAGGATGATGCCGTAGGCGACAGCGTCGGGAGTGGAGACGTGGTAGGCGCCCGCGAGCACGGCGACGCAGGCAGCCTGGAAGACGCCGACGTTGGCGGGCGTGGCGGGCACGACGGCGGTGACGTTGACCGCGAACAGCACGCCCGCGGCGCCCGCGAAGCCGACGCGGTGGTCGAGGCCGAGCGCCATCAGCAAAAGCCAGCAGGAGGCACACTGCAGCGCCCAGGCGGAGAGCTGCACCGTGGTGGCCACGGCCGCACGGCGGGGCTGGCGAAAGACGCGCAGGCCCTCGCGCACGCGCAGCAGCGAGCCGCGCAGCCCGAGCACCAGGGACTGCAACCGCGCGAAGCGGGAGATCGCGGAACGGGGCAGCAACACGGGGGCGAGCAGCACGGCCAGCAGCGCGGCGAGGGGCACGAGCGCAGCCACCGCCAGCGCTCCGTCGTGGCCGTGCAGGAGGGGCACGCCGGAAAGCATCGCCGCCCCGAGGAGGGCGAGCGCGAGCAGGTTCAAGAGCGTCTGGGAGACCATCGTGCCGAGCACGATGGGCAGCGTCTCGCGGGGGCGGCCGATGCGGCGCGCGACGATCAGCGCGCGCGAGGGCTCCCCCAGGCGGGCGGGCAGGGTGGCGGACATGAGCACGCCGATGAAGGTGCCCTGCAGTGCGTCGCGGCGCCGCGCCGGGCGCCAGGTGGGAGCCGCGGAGAGGATCGCGTGCCAGGCGAGGCCGCGCACGACCATCGAGGCGCACATCAGCGCGAGGCCGGCGGCCACCAGCCCGGGGCTGGAGGCGACGAGGCTGGCGAGCACGCGGCCCACCCCGATCCGCGAGAGCGCGGTCAGCGCCAGCGCGAGCCCCGCGAGCGAGACCAGGGCGAGCGCGCCGCGGCGGACCGTGCGCAGCGCGCGGCGCGGGGCGGCCAGCGCGAGCTCGGGCTCGAGGCTGGGCAGACGCCGGGCGCGTACACGGGGGAGCAGGTCGGCGGGCGCGAGGCCGAGACGCACCGCCGCGCGGGCGGAGCGGGTGGGGCGGGCGGGGGTTGATTTAACGGCGAGCGCCTGCTCGTAGACCTCGAGCACCTCGGCGGCGACGTGGGGCCAGGCGAAGCGCTCCGCGCGCTCGCGCGCCGCCACCGCCATCCCCGCGCGCCGCGCGGGGTCGAGCGCCAGCACGCGCAGCGCCTCCGCGAGCGCGCGCGCGTCGCCGCGGGGGGTGAGCAGGCCGTCGACTCCATCACGCACCACGTCGCGGTAACCGGCGATGTCGGACGCCACCACGGGCGTGCCCGCGGCGAACGCCTCGGTGAGCACCATCCCGAAGCTCTCGCCGCCGAGCGAGGGCGCGCACAGCACATCCGCGCGCGCGAGGACGGCCGCCTTCTCCTCCTCGGAGACCTTGCCCAGCGCGCGCACCCCGCGGTGCTCGAGCAGCAACGGCGCGATCTCCTCGGGGGCGGCCCCCACGAGCGTGAGCGTGGCGGGCACGTGCTCGCGCAGCGCCTCGAAGGCGCGCAGCAGCACGGGCAGCCCCTTGCGCTCGACGGCCTGGCCGATGAAGAGGATGCGCAGGCCCTCGCCCTCACCCGCGTGCTCGGGGGCCTCGCCACCGGTCTTGTCGAGGTGCACCCCGTTGGGCACGATCCGGTAGCGCCCCCCGAAGAACCGCCGCGCCGTCCACGCGGCGGCCTCGGAGACGGCGATGCGGGCGTGCAGGCGGTTCATGCGCCGGCGGGCCCCGAGCGCCACCCCGATCCCGTTGGTGAGGGCGTTCTCGGAGAAGCTGTGGAAGGTGCCCACGAGCGGGAGGTCCCCAGCGCAGCCGGGCGCGTACCAGCCCACCAGGGGCGCCACGGGTTCGTGGATGTGCACGAGATCGTAGTCCCCGCCGCGCAGCTCTCGTGCCAGGGCCACCAGTGCGTCCGGGGTGGCTGCAAGATTCGAGATCGCCCCGTTGGCGGGGAACCCCACGGTGCGCCCGAGCGCCACGAAGCCCTGCGGCGGGGTGAGGCTTTGGGGGCGCGCCCCCCGGTGCGTCCTGCGCGCGAGCGCGTCGTCGGGGTCGAAGGGCGCGAGGATGCGCGCCTCGTGGCCGGCAGCCCGGAACTCGTGGGCGAGGGCCTCGATGTGGCGGGTGACTCCCCCCGGGTACGTCCACGAGTAGGGCGAGACGAGCGCGATCCGCACGTATGAACCTTAGCGCTCCGGTCCCCGAAGGCCAGTAGCCTGTGAGGCGTGAGCGAGCGTCACTTCGTCAAGTACACCTTCCTGAAGCTCGACCCGGCGTGGCGGCGCCTGGACTCCGAGCAGCGCGCGCAGGACAAGCGCGAGTTCGTGGCGGCGTGCGAGGACTTCGCGGACGGGCACCTGCTGCAGTCCTTCTCGCTCGTGGGCACCCGCGGCGACGCGGAGCTGCTGCTGATCTCCGAGGCGGAGAACCTCGACCGCATCCACGAGTTCCACGTGGTGCTGGCGCAGAGCGGGCTGATGAAGTGGGCGCAGACGCCCTACTCGTTCCTGGGGATGCGCAAGAGCTCGGAGTACTCCGAAGACGTGCGCACCACCCCGCGCGGCTTCCGCGGCAAGTACGTGTTCGTGTACCCGTTCGTCAAGTCGCGCGAGTGGTACGCACTGCCCGCGGAGGAGCGGTGGCGGATCATGCAGGGGCACATCGCGGTGGGACGCGAGTACCCGGGGGTGGACAACCACACGACCTACTCCTTCGGCCTCGACGACCAGGAGTTCGTAGTGGCGTTCGACACCGACGACGTGGGCACGTTCCTGGATCTCGTGCAGCGCCTGCGCACGACGGAGGCCTCCCGCTACACGGTCAGGGACACGCCCAGCTTCACCTGCCTCGCCGCCTCGCTGCCCCGCGCGCTGAACGCGCTCGACGGCGAGCCGGTCGCGCTAGAGGCGTTGCACTCTGCCTAGAGGGCTGGCACACCTGCGCCGGGCGGACCCGGTGCTCGCCGGCGTGATCGCAGCGGTGGGGCCAAAGCTGGGCGATGCCCGCGCCGGGCGCCCCGCCGACCACTACGGCGCGCTGGTGCGCGCGATCGTCGGCCAGCAGCTCTCGACCAAGGCAGCGCGCTCGATCTACCTGCGCCTCACCGAGCGCTTCGACGGGCGCACCCCGACACCGGAGCAGGTGCTCGCGGACGAGCCCGAAGCGCTGCGCGCCGCCGCGGGGCTCTCGCGCGCGAAGGTCGGCTACCTGCGCTCGCTGGCCGAACACGCGCTCTCCGGCGAACTGGAACTCGAGCGCCTCGACGAGCTGGACGACGAGACGGTGATCGCCGAGCTCGTGGCGGTCAAGGGCCTGGGCGTGTGGACGGCGCACATGTTCCTCATGTTTCACCTCCAGCGTCCCGACGTGCTGCCCGTCGGCGACCTCGGCATCCGCCGCGCGATCGAGCGCGCGTACGCGTTGCCGGCGCTCCCGGACGCCCCCGAGATGGAACGGATCGCCGAGCCGTGGCGCCCGCACCGCACGCTCGCGTGCCGCTACCTGTGGCGCTCGCTGGACAACGAGCCGGCGTAGCCCCCCAACGCTTCAGGCTCGATCACGCTGCCGTTCCTGGTTGGAAGCAGCGGCCAACCGTGGCGCGATCTTGGCTCTCGTGGTTCGTCCAGAGCGAGCGTCTGCTGCCCGTTGTCAACGCGCTCGCAATCACAGGAAGGCGGAACGGTCAAGTGAGCGGCGCGGGTGACGCGGGGTACTCCTGGCCAATCGTTGGCATCGGGTTGGCGAGCGGCTGCTCGGGCTGCTTGACGGTGGCCGGTAGCGCGTGAAAGCGGAAGTCACAGCAGCTGGCGCCGCCGACCAGCGTGCTGGATCGCTCAAGGCGTGCTCCCCACATCTCTGCCAGGGCGTAGTCGAGGTTGCACCACGAGCCGGCGCAGAGGTCGCCAGCGCCTCGTTGGCCGAGATAGTCGGCTACTGGGCAGCGCAGCATATTCAGAGAGCGCCCGTCCTCCTCGGGTATGTCGTTGAACTTGTAGCCGGGACGGCCGAACGGGTAGGTCAGGAAGGCGTTGACGCTCAGGCGCAGCCGGTGCGTGGGGTCACGTGACATGAGATTGGTGACCGTCTTGGTGATCCGGCCCCAGTGGCGGTAAAAGCGCCAGCAGGTGTCTCCAGTCAGCTCGATCGCATAACCGCGCTCGACCTCGGCCTCCTCGAGGATCTCCAGGAGGGACAGTGTGAGCGCCGCCAGCATCACGTTCTGGCGACTACCGACGGTGGGCTCGCCTGGAAGGCCGGGGACCTGGCGCTCGAAGCGGTCAAAGGCGTCGTTGACGAAGCGCGCGACTTCCCGGCGCGTGAAGCGACCGGCAGTCGGGTCGGTGCGCGATCGATTGCGCCCGACGATCGCGCGGCCCGCCGCGACGCGCGCGAACGCCTTTCCATGGTGTACAAGCATCACGGCCAACCGGCTGGGCACGGGAGCAGAGTCGTGGTCAGGCATGGGATCTAAGCCTCGACGGCATCGCCCGAGTCCTCCCGCTACTGCGCGTGCACTGGGTGGTCTGGGGGTGTGCTCGGCGTGGGGGCTTCAGAGATTGCCTTACCCAAGCGCTGATATTCGTTCTCGCCAATCTCACCTGAAACGAGGCGCCGGTCAAGAAGCTCGCGCGGCGATCCTCCTTCGTCGAGTCGCTGCCGGGTTGAAGCTCCCGCGTTCTGAGTGTGGACGAGCCAGACGATTGCGAGGACGACGAGCACGACCAACAGCAGTGACACGAAGATCGAGAGAGTCCACCCGCCTGCGTCCATGTGGTCTCCGTACATCATTTCACCGAGGCTATGCGCTGTCGGCGGGCGTGCCATCCGGTCGTTGCCGCATCGCCCGGCGGGTAACTACGCAGGCGCTAGGACGTCCTCACAGCAACCAAAATATACCCCCGTGGGGTAGTGCTAAGGTGGGCGCTATGGAACAGAGCACGAGACCCACGCGCGGCTACAGCGCCACCAAGGAGCAGCTGCTGGCACGCCTGCGGCGCATCGAGGGCCAGGTTCGTGGCATCCAGGGCATGGTGGACGGCGACCGCTATTGCATCGACGTGCTGACGCAGATCAGTGCGATCCAGGCGGCTCTCGACAAGGTCGCCCTCGGCCTGCTGGATGACCACGCCCGCCATTGCGTGGTAGGCGGCGCGGCGGAGGGCACGCCCGAGGAGCGCACCGACGAGATGCTGGCCGCCGTCGGGCGCCTGCTGCGTCGGGGCTAGAAAGCGGTGAGCGCGATCGGCGACGCCCTGCGGTTTGCGTTCGGCATGACCTGGGAGATCTTGTGGGCACTGATCCTCGGGTTCGCGCTCTCGGGCGCCGTGCAGGCCGTCGTCAGCAAGCAGCAGATGCGCCGCCTGCTGCCCGACGACTCCCCGCACACGCTCACGGTCGCCGCGGCCCTGGGTGCCGCTTCTTCCTCGTGCTCCTACGCGGCGGTCGCGCTGGCCCGGTCGCTGTTTCGCAAGGGCGCCAACTTCACGAGCGCGATGGCCTTCCAGTTCGCATCCACGAACCTCGTGGTCGAGCTGGGGATCATCCTCGCCGTCTTGATCGGCTGGCAGTTCACCGCCGGGGAGTTCGTCGGCGGCCCGATCATGATCGCGCTGATGGCGCTGCTTTTCCGCCGCTTCCTCAGGCCCGAGATGGTCGACGAGGCCGCACGCCAGGCCGACCGGGGTGTGCTCGGGCGCATGGAGGGACACGCCGAGATGGATATGAGCATCGCCGAGCGCGGCTCGATCTGGCGGCGGCTTCGCTCACCAAAGGGGTTCACCGCGATCAGCAACTACTTCGTCATGGACTGGGCTGCCGTCTGGGTGGACATCTTCGGCGGCCTGCTGATCGCCGGTGCGCTCGCTGCCTGGGTCCCCAACTCTTTCTGGCAGGGCCTCTTCCTCCAACACCACGGTGCGCTGGCCACGATCTGGGGGCCGCTGATTGGACCGCTGGTGGCAATGCTGTCGTTCGTCTGCTCGATCGGCAACGTGCCGCTCGCCGCCGTGCTGTGGAACGGCGGCATCAGCTACGGCGGCGTGCTCGCGTTCATCTTCGCCGACCTGATCATCCTCCCGATCCTCAACGTCTACCGCAAGTACTACGGCCGCCGCATGGCCGCCTTTCTGCTCGTGACGTTCTATGCGACGATGGCCACCGCCGGGCTGATCGTCGACCTCATCTTCAAGCTAGTCGGCATCGCGCCGACGGGACCGCGACACGCCAAGGTCACCGACGCCGGCGTGAGCTGGAACTACACAACGGTCCTGAATATCGTCTTCCTACTGCTCGCCGCCGTGCTCGTAGCGCGCTACTTCCGTAAGGGCGGCGGCCTGGCGATGCTGCGCACGATGAACGCGCCCACTGGCGAGCACCACGTCGACGGCCAGCCCGCCGCCGCACAACTCGCACCAATGGCATCTCAATGAGCGAACGTGGCACCCAACTGTTTGACACGGCCGACGGGCAGATCTCCGAGCTGATCGGACTGCCTCGGCGGTCACATGCCGGCTTGCCCGGTGGGCAGGCACCCTTGCTGATCGGGCTCCGTAGAAGTCGGGGTGGCGGGTCACCCGCGTGTTACAGACGTCCGGGACGACTCAGCGCGGCGACTCCGGCAGGCTCGTGGCGCCTGCCGTCTGCAGCTGGCCGCGCTTCGGGTGCGCGAGCGCAGCCGCGGCGATCACGCCGCCGATGCCGCCGAACAGGTGCGCCTGCCAGGAGATGCCGCTCTTGGGGATGAGGTCGTAGATGAGCGCGGCGCCGAAGAACACACCGACGAGCACGCCGAGCGCGATCTCGACGATCCGGCGGTCGAACACCCCCCGACTGATGAGGTAGGTGGCGTAGCCGAAGACGACGCCGCTCGCGCCGACGGTGACGGTCCCGCCGGGCGCGATCAGCCACGTTCCGAGCCCGCTGACGAGCGCGACGATGCCGCTCACGAGCAGCAGCTGCCTGGCACCCGCGAGCGCGAGCGCGACGCCGAGGATGACGAAGGGCACGGTGTTGGACAGCAGATGGCCGAAGCTCGCGTGCAGGAACGGCGCGAACACGATGCCATCGAGATGCGAGAAGCTTCGCGGAACGATGCCGTCGTGATCGAGCCGATAGCTGTCGAGCATGTTGACGAACTCGACGACCCACATGATCGCGACGAGCACGGCGAGCGTACGCAGGCCGTCGGCCTGCGACCGGTAGCGCTCGCGAACCGGACCCTCCACACGCAAAGCATGGCAGTTCCGGTTGGTGCGCCCAGCACCCAACACGACACGACCGCTTCGGACAGTCCGCACTGCTCCTTCGCGCGAGGAGAGCAGGCATTCTCGATGAGTCCTCGGCGGGTGCCTGCTTCGAACGACGTCCGCACGCCCAACGCGGCCGAGCCTGCACACCCGCTCGCCCGGAGACACAGGCGTGCGCCTACCGGCAACCCGGACGCGTCGCCCGCGCGGGGGGAAGCGGTCAGTCGAGATCAAACGCGGCCTGGATCGCGTGACCGAGGGCGCGCTCTTGACGGTCGAGCAGCACACCGATCTGCGCTCCCAGGGCGTCTGTGGGGATCGTGGTGATGTTGTCGCAGCTCACAACCGAGGGTCCCGTGAGACCGTTCGCCGCATCGACAGGCACCTCGGTCGAGAGTCCGCGGATGGTCGTGGTGATCGGCGCGACGGTCACCGTCGTGAGGTGCGGGCGCACGAGCTCACGCGTGAGGACCAGCACCGGCCGAGCCTTGTCGAGCTGTGCGACGTGGATCGGCCGCATCAGGCAAGCTCGGAGTGCCGGCCAACGGCGTGCTCGGCCAGCCCGGCGAGCTCCGGATCCGGACCGGTGCGAGCCAGGATCTCAGCATCGCGCGCGGCGACCACACGCCGGCGCTCGCGCTCGAGCGCCCAGGTGACGACTGCCGCCCGGCTGCGTCCGGCGCCGGAGTCGACGATCTCGTCAACGAAGTCGACAAGCTCGTCTGGGAGTCGGACGGCGATCTGCTTACTCATCCCATAACGGTAGCAGAACGGTAGCAGCCTTTCCGCCAGCAGTGCCCCTCAACTCTCATGCAACCTGATCCACTCGGCCAAGAAAGGCTCGGCGATGCGGTACTCGCCGCGGCCAATCCGAGTGACCAGCTCGGCGGTGCCCAAAGCGGCGAGGGCTGTCTGCACCGTGGCGGCAGCCGGCAGCGCGTGGCGGCGGCGGTACTCGCTGCTCAGCGGCCGTCCGGGCTGCTCGGCGGCGAGCGCCTGCAGCACCCGACGCTGGGCGGCGGCCGTGCGCGACCACAGCAGGCTGAAGTGGGCGTGCTCGGAGCGCAGCGTCGTGGTCAGGGCGCGCTCCAGGCGCTCTGCCGCGGCCGTCTCTCCAGCGGGAGTCTCCTCCCAGAGGAAGTAGAGCAGCTCCTGCGTGGCGTAGGGGTGCCCGCCGGTGGCGTCCAGCACCCCGGCGCACGCCCGGGCGTCGAGTAGCTTGCCGGTGCGGGCGAATCCGGCGACCGCGTATCGCTCGAACGGCACCCGCGGGATCGGGCCCAGCTCGCGCTGCTTGGCGCTGCGCCAGAAGGGCTCGTGCTCGTCGTTGAAGATGCGCTCGATCATGTGGCGCGCGCTGCCGAGGTAGACGTGGGCCACCTCGGGCTGTTCTTGGAAGACCGAACGCATCAGCTTGAGCAGGCCGGGGTCGATCTCGACGACCTCCTGGAACTCGTCGAGCACCAACGCCACGCGCCGGCCCCGCTCGGCCGCGAGTCGCCCCGGAAGCGCAAGCAGCCCCTCGAGCGTGGCGTCGAGGTCGTCCCGCGCGGCGCGGGCGTCGAAACTGAAGGACAGCGAACCGTCCTCGGGGTCGATCGTCGCGGTCGGAGCGATGCGCAACCCTGCGAACATCCGCAGGCGCTCACGGGTGCGGAACAGCGGGGAGGCGATCTCGTCGTAGATCGTCGAAGCCAGCTTCTCGGCCAGCTTCTCCCTGGTCGGGGTACGCATCAGGTCAACCTGCGCAATCAGCACGCCGTCCCCCACGAGCTGCTGGGCGACCCGCCAGATCAGCGAGGACTTGCCGTAGCGTCGCGGCGCGAACAGCACGACGTCCTGTCCGTTGCGGACGTCAGCCGTCAGCTCCCGGAGCTCCTCCTCGCGGTCCGTGAACGCCTCGTCGAGCGCCAACGCGCCGAAGCGGAAGGGGTTCGTTGGGTTGGCAGAGCCACGCGCCACCCCTCAATTATGCCTGACAAGATAATCTTTGTCAAGATAATTTATTTTATGCTTGCAAAGATAATCCTAAGGGACATAAAGCGAGGAGGCCGTGGCTCAGACCGCCGAGCCCCGGCACCCAACCACAAGCCGACGGGCCGCCTATATGCCTGTCGCGCTGCTCGACAACAAGCCCACGCGGTTCTCACAGAGCCCCCGGCGGTCAGAGGGCAAGCAGAGCAAGGACGCAAGGAGCGAAGTGTGCTCGGCACACGAGCGACCGAGGACGCCGCTATGCGCAGCCATCCGACCGCCGGCACACGAGCGACCGAGGACGCAGCTATGCGCCGCCATCCGACCGTCAGGCCATCAGACGGCTGAGACCTGCTCTTCCTCGGCCACCCTAAACGACGAGCCGCAGCCGCAGGCGGCTACGACGTTGGGGTTGTTGACCTTGAAGCCGGCCCCCTGGAGGCTCTCCTCGTAGTCGATCTCGGAGCCCTCCACGTACTGGAGGGAGGCGCGGTCGACCAGGAGCTTCAGCCCGTGGCTCTCGAAGACGGCGTCGGAGTCGCGCTGCGCGTCGAAGGCGAGCTGGTACTGGAAGCCCGAGCAGCCGCCGCCGCGCACCCCGACGCGCAGCCCCGCGAGAGCCACGTCGGCGCTCTGGCCAGCGAGGAACTCGCGCACCTTCTCGGCTCCCTTGTCGGTGAACGCAACCATTGCTATCCAAAGTATAGCGCCGCGCCGACAGCGGCTATCCTTGCGTGAGTGCCCACCACCGAGGACATCAAGCAGCGCATCGAGGCCGCGATCCCGGGCGCCCACGCCGAGGTCAGCGGCGGCAACGACCACTTCAAGGCGACCGTCACCGCCGAGGCGTTCGCGGGGCGCAGTCGCATCGAGCAGCACCGCCTCGTCTACGCGGTCTTCGGCGAAGAGCTCGGCGGGCCGATCCACGCGCTGTCGTTGAAGACCCACGTCGGCTGAGCCACCCGGACAACCACCCACCCCGGACCCCCGCGAGAAGGAGCCTCACGTGTCAGCAAACCAGACGCTTCCCATGGCCAGCAGCGATCCCGCAGCCCAGGCCCCCCCGGCCGCAAGCGGGCCCAACCCGATCCGCGAGGCGATCGAGCAGGCGATCGCGGAGAACCCCGTGATGCTCTTCATGAAGGGCTCCCCCGATGCGCCCGCGTGCGGCTTCTCGCGGCGCACCGTCGCCGCGCTGCAGGAGCTCGACGTGGCCTTCGCCGCCGTGGACGTACTGCCCGACCCCCGCATCCGTCAGGAGCTCTCGGCGATCTCCAACTGGCCGACGATCCCGCAGCTGTTCGTCGACGGCGAGCTGGTCGGCGGGTGCGACATCGTGAGCGAGATGTACGAGTCCGGCGAGCTCGCAAAGCTTTTCGACAGCCCCCGGTAGACCGCGGCGCCCCGGAGCGCCGCGCACCCCACCGGGGGCGGAGCGTTGGTAGGGTGCTCGCCCCATGCCCTCCGTAGCGGTCGTCACCGACTCCACCCACTACCTCCCCCGCGCGCTCGCCGACAGCGAGGGCGTACACCAGGTGAGCCTGTACGTGGGGTGGGGCGACGAACGCCGGCGGGAGACCGAGGAGGAGAGCTTCGACGCCTTCTACGAGCGTCTGGGCTCCGACCCGCAGCTGCCCACCACCTCCCAGCCTTCGATCGGGGACTTCCTCGCGGTGTGGGAGCCGCTCCTCCAGGACGGGCAGGACGTGGTGTCCGTACACCTCTCGAGCGGCATCTCCGGAACCTGCGAGGCCGCCCGCCAAGCCCACGGCCTGCTCGCCGAGCGCGGCCTCGCCGAGCGCGTGGAGGTGATCGACGGGGAGACCGCCTGCGGGGGCCTCGGGATGCTCGTGCTCGCGGCTGCCGCGGCGGCGCGCGGGGGAGCGGACAAAGACGGGGTGCTCGCCCGCGTGCGCGAGGCGCGCGAGACCCTGCGCATCTGGTTCTGCATCGACACCCTGGAGTACCTGCGCCGCGGGGGCCGCGTCGGCAAGGCACAGGCGTGGATCGGGGGAACGCTACGGATCAAGCCGATCCTCACGCTGGGGTACGAGATCACGCCAGTCGAGCGCGTGCGCACCGCTGGGCGGGCGTTCGAGCGGATGGTGCAGTACCTCCACGAGCTGCGCGAGGCGGGCTCCGACGCGTGGGTGGTGCAGCACATCCAGGCCACCGAGCAGGCCCAGCGCCTGATCTCGCGCGGACGCGAGATCTACGGCTCCGAGCCGCTGTTCGTCTCCGAGGTCGGCCCCGTGATCGGCACCTACGTCGGGCCGGGCCTGATCGGCGTCGGCGGGCTCCCCCGGGCGCTGGTGGCCTGAGCTCAGCGCCGCCGACGCCGCCGGCTGCGCACGCCCAGCGCGAGGCCGACGACAGCGGCCCCGATCAGCAGCTCGCGCCGGTGGCGCGCGACGTGACCGCGCCAGTCGGTGAGCCGCTCGACCTCGCCGTGCAGGCGCTCCATCGAGACCGCGAGCTCTGCGCGGTTGGCCTCGATCGAGCTGCGGATCTCCGCGGTCGAGCGCTGCGCCATCACCGTGCCTCCTCGGCGCCGTGCTCGGAGGCGGAGCTCATCGTCTCGCGGATCAGACGCGCCTCCTCGATCGCCATCGTGGGCACCGGGGGGGCGCTTTTTTTGACGGCTTTGGCAGCAAGCAGCCCCGCGAGGGCGCCGAGCACGACCAGGATGAGCGCCATCGCGAAGAAGCCCCAGAAGTACGTGAACTCGTTGCCGACGGGCAGCTCGTAGTAGAGCAGCCACGCGCACCCCAACAGCACGAAGAACAGCGCGGTGAATAAGAAGACACCCGCTACCACCCCGACCACGGCGCCGCGCGCGAGCCGGGAGGCCTTCTCGGCGACCTCGGCCTTGGCGAGCTCGACCTCCTCGCGGACCAGCACCGCGACGCGCTCGGAGACGTCGGTGAGCGCGGTGGCGATGTTGAGAGGCGGAGTGGCCTCGGGTCCAGTGCGTTGCCCGGCGCGTGGGTCCTCGCCCGGCGCGGGACTCACTCCGGCGGCTCCTCGTCGAACACCCGCCGCCACGCAAGGCCGGCGGTGCGCTGCACAAGGACGCTCGCGAGGGCGCCGAGGGCGGTGAGCAGGCCCGACCACAGCAGCCGCTTGACCATCTCGTTCTCCATCATCCGGAGAGTGTATTGCTCACGGTGGTCGTCTCCAAACCGCCGCACACCGTCTCGACCACGAGCCAGGGGGCGCGCTCGTACTGGTCCTCCCCGTCGGGGAGCAGTCCGAAGATCCAGCCGGTGAGCATCTGCTCGATCGCGCCGTAGAAGGAGAGGGCCGCGAAGGGGGCGTCGATCTCGGCCTTGAACGTCCCGTCGGCCTGGGCGGCGGTGACGATCGCGGCGATCAACTCGTAGGCCTGGCGGATCTGTGCGAGGTGGGTCTGCCCGAAGGAGTTGGCCGCGCGGGTGACCTCGACGATGATGACCTTCATCAGGTCGGGGTCATGGCGGTAGGAGTCCACGATGAAGGACGCGATCTCGTACAGCTTCTCGCGCGCGCCCAGCTCCTGCTGCGCGTCCACGGCGCGGATCGTCTCGAGCATCACCGCCCACCGCTCTAGGAAGAGCGTGTCGAGGATCTCGTCCTTGGAGGCGAAGTAGTGGTACACGAGCCCGTACGCCACCCCGGCCTCGTCGGCGATGTCAGAGACGCGGCAGGCGTGAAAGCCCTGGCGCGCGAACACCCGCACGGCGGCGTCGAGGATCATGCGACGCTTGTCGGGGCCGTTCTTGGCCCGAGCGACACTCACGCGCACACCCCCTCCGCCCCGTACACCAGCGGGCGGCGGTGGGCGAGCACCGGCAGCTGTGCGCGGATCTCCTGCTGGCGGTTCAGGTCGAGGTCGGCCGCGACGAAGCCCTCGCCGTCGCCGGCCTCGGCGAGCACGACCCCCCAGGGGTCGACGATCATCGAGCGCCCCCCGGAGCGGTGCCCGCCGGGGTGGGCGCCGACCTGGTTGGCGGCCACCACGAACACCTCGTTCTCGATCGCGCGGGCGCGCACGAGCACCTCCCAGTGGTCACGGGTGGTGGGCAGCGTGAAGGCGGAGGGCAGCACGACCACGCGGGCGCCGCGCAGGGCGAGCACGCGGAACAGCTCGGGGAAGCGCAGGTCGTAGCAGATCGCCATCCCCACCTCCACGCCCGCGGCGGTGGCGCTCACCACGATGTCCTCCCCCGGCTCGGTCACGGCGGACTCGCGGTAGGCGCGTCCGGCGACGGAGACGTCGAACAGGTGCAGCTTGCGGTACACCGCCCGCACCTCCCCGTCGGGGCCGACGTGGACGGAGGTGTTGGCGAGCTTCCCGGCAGCTGCGCTTCGGCCGGCGCCACCCTCGAGGCGCTCCATGAAGGACCCCGCCACGAGGTCGAGTCCTAGCTCCCGCGCGAGGGCGCGCGCCCACGAGATCCCGGGACCGTCGAGCTCCTGGGCCCCCGCCCGCAGATCCTCGTCGGAGCCGAGCACGGTCCATTTCTCGGGGAGTACGATCAGTCGAGCGCCGTCCGCGGCGGCGGCGCGCGTGAGGCGATCGGCGGCAGCCAGGTTGGCGGCCACGTCGGCCGTGGAGTTGAGCTGGACTGCGGCGACCCTCAAGCGAGCTCCCTTCCATGAGGCGTCCCTCACAGAAATAGATTGACCAGTCAGTCAACGATCCCAAGCATAGCGCCGGCGGGGCCCGTGCCTCCTGCCCACATGCCCCTGTTCCGCGGCACGCGCCCGCTCAAGCGCTGGCGCTACGTGGCGGTCTTCAGCGAGGAGCTGGCGGCGTGCGCGGCCGTCGTGCGCGTCGGCCCCGCGCGCCAGAGCTTCTGGGCTTTCCTCTCGCGCCCCGACGGGCGCCTGCGGGAGCGCACCCACACGCTCGCCCGCCGCGGCGCCGTCGAGCTGGCGCCGGGGCGGTTGCGGGTGCGCGACAGCGGCGTGGCGCTCGACCTCGCGCTGGAGAAGGGCGCGGGGATCGAAGCGGTCTGCCCGCACGGCGGCGCCTACGTGTGGACCCGCAAGCAGGCGGGCGTACGCGCCCACGGGACCGTGGCGCTCGACGGCGGCCCCCCGCGCGCGGTCGAGGCGCTCGCGGTCCTCGACGACACCGCGGGCTACCACGCGCGCGCGACCGAGTGGCGGTGGGCGGCCGGCGTCGGCGTGGACCCCGCGGGGACGCCGCTGGCGTTCAACCTCGTGGAGGGCGTCAACGACCCGCCCGTCGGCAGCGAGCGTGCGGTGTGGGTGGCGGGCGCCCCGCACGAGGTCGCGCCGGTCAGCTTCGCGCCCGACCTCACCCGTCTCACGGCCGCCGACGGCTCAGAGCTGCACTTCACCGCCGAGGCGCAGCGCAGCCGCCGCGAGAACCTGGGGGTGGTGCGCAGCGAGTACCGCGCGCCGTTCGGGACCTTCGCCGGGACCCTCCCCGGCGGGATCAAGCTCGCACACGGCCTGGGCGTGGTCGAGCACCACCGCGCGCGGTGGTAGGGCCAGCACCCGAAGCCGCGTCCACACGTGGGGCGACCCTGCGGTGCTCGCAACATGGGCGCTCAAGCCCGGAACGTCGCGCCCTGCCCAGCCGTGGCCGTCGGCCCGGCCACCGCGCCGCACTCCAGCAGCGCGGCGACCTCTTCGGGGGCGTAGCCGGCGGCGGCGAGCACCTGCTCGGTGTGCTCCCCCAGCGCGGGGCCCGGCAGGCGGTTGTGAGCACCGGGGGTGCGGGTCAGCTTGACGGGGAGGCCGAGGCTGGCGCACGCCGCCCGCCACGCCGGGCTGGTCGAGCGTGACGACCATCTCGCGAGCGCGGACGAGCTCGGAGTCGAGCGCCTCGTCGAGCTCGAGCACGGGCTCCAGGCAACAGTCGTGTTCGCCCGCGAACTGCTGCCACTGCGCGCGGGTGCGGGCCTTGAAGAGCTCCACGACCTGCGCGTGCGCCTCGGAGCCCGGCGCTTCGAACTGGCGCTCGACGAGATCCTCGCGCTCGACGCCGCGGCACCACGCCTGCCAGAACTTGGGCTCCAGCGCGCCGAGCGTCACCCAGCCGTCAGCGCAGGCGTAGGGGCGGTAACAGATCAGTGAGCCAGCCAGCGGCAGGCCGCCGCGGCGGGGGACGGCGCCGTCGGCGAAGTACGCGCCGGCGACCATCGCCAGCCACGAGAGCGCGCCGTCGGCCATCGAGACGTCCACCACCTGGCCCTTGCCGGAGCCCGGCGGGTGGGCGGGACCGGCTCCACCGTCGCGCTCGCGCAGCGCGGCGAGGATGCCGAACGCAGCCATAAGCGCGCCGCCGCCAAGGTCGGCGATCTGGCCCGCCGCCTGTACCGGATGCCCGCCCACCTCCTCGCGCTCCCCGGTGAGCCCGAGCAGGCCGACGAGGCCGAGGTAGTTCATGTCGTGGCCGGAGGCCTCGCGCTTGGGGCCGGACTGGCCGTAGCCGGAGATCGCGCAGTACACCACCCCGGGGTTGACGGCGCGCATCCGCTCGTAGCCCACGCCAAGACGGTCGAGCACGCCGGGGCGGAAGGACTCGAGCACGACGTCGTGGGCCGCCACCAGGCGCAGCAGCACCTCGCGGCCGCGCTCGTGCTTGAGGTCGACGCGGACCGAGCGCTTGTTGCGGTTCAGCGCGAGGAACAGGGCGGACTTCGCGCTGTCCTCGGCGCCCTCGTGGTACGGCGGCGACCAGCGGATGTAGTCGCCCAGGCCGGTGTCCTCGACCTTCAGCACCTCCGCGCCGAAGTCCGCCAGCAGCAGCGAGCAGAAGCCGCCCGGTAGAAGCCGGGAGAGGTCCAGCACACGGACGCCCTCCAGGGGCAGGCTAGACATCGCGCTGCGGGATGTTCAAGAGCCGGCGGGCCTCCTGCACGCTCGCCGGCCGGCGGCCCACGTCTTCGGTCATCTGCCGTGCCTTGGCGACCAGCTCGCCGTTGGAGCGTGCCATCGCGCCGTCGGGGAGGTAGAGGTTGTCCTCCAGGCCCACGCGCACCGAGCCGCCGAGGGTCAGCGCGGCGGCGACCAGCAGCCACTGCTCGCGGCTGATGCCGATCACCGCCCAGTGAGACTTCGGCCCGCCGTCCCCGCCCCCGCCGGGGATGTTGGCGACCATCGCCGCGAGGTTGCGCGCGCCCGGGGGGACCCCGCCGAGCACGCCCATGATGCAGTCCACGTGCAGCGGGGGCTCGAGCACGCCCATGTCGATCAGCGGCTCCAGACTGCCGACGTGGCCGAGGTCGAAGCACTCGTGCTCGGGTTTGATGCCGAGCTCGGTCATGGCTCCCAGCAGCTCGACGATCTCCTCGAAGGGGTTCGCGAAGACCATCTTGAACACGAAGTCCTTGCGCGAGCGCGAGTACTTTGCGTAGTTCATCGACCCCATGTTGAGCGCCGCGACTTCGGGGCGGCACTCGCGCAGGTACGCGACGCGCTTCTCGACGGACACCCCCGCCGCGCCGGTGGAGAAGTTGAGGATCGCCGCGTCCCCCACCTCCGCGCGGATCGCCTCGCCGATCGCCCGGTAGTCCTCCACCTCGAAGCTCGGCCGGCCGTCGGGGGTGCGCGCGTGGATGTGGATCATTGTCCCCCCCTCGTCCACGATCCGCCGCGCCTCGGCGGCGTACTCCGCGGGGGTGTACGGGATGGCTGGGCACTGCTCGCGGTTGGCGAGCACGCCGGAGATCGCGCAGGTGATGACCACCGGGTCCTCGACGCTCACCGGTCGGCTCCTCTCATACCGGTACGACTCCGTGGCGCTTCCACGGCCGCTCGACCTTCTTACTCTGCGCCATCTCCAGCGCCCGGCAGATCGTCGCGCGGGTCTCGCGGGGGTCGATCACGTCGTCGATCAGGTCGTTGCCGGCGGCGATGTACACGTCGAACTGCTTGCGGAACGCCTCGATCAGTTCCGCGCGCTTGGCGGCGGGGTCCTCGGCCTCCTCGACGACCTTGCGGAACGCGATCTCTACGACCCCCTCGGCGCCCATCACGGAGATCTCCGCGGAGGGCCAGGCGACGATCAGGTCGGGTTCGTAGGCGCGGCCGTTCATCACGTAGTACCCGGCGCCGTACGCCTTGCGGGTGATGACGGTCACCTTGGGGACGGTGGCGTTGGCGACGGCGTACAGCATCTTGGCGCCGTGGCGGATGATGCCTTCGGCCTCGACTTTCGTGCCGACCATGAAGCCGGGGACGTCCTGGAGGAACACGAGCGGGACGCCGAACGCGTTGCACAGGTTCACGAACCGGGCGGCCTTGTCGGAGGAGTCGTTGTCGAGGATGCCCCCCAACTGGCGGGGCTGGTTGGCGACGATCCCCACGGGGCGCCCCCCGAAGCGCGCGAAGCAGGTGATGATCGTCTTGGCCCACTGGCGCTTGATGTCGAGGTACTCGCCGTCATCGACGATCAGCCTGATGACGTCGTACATGTCGTACGGCTTGCGGTTGGACTCCGGCAGCACGTCCAGCAGCGCCTCCTCGGCGCGCTCGATCGGGTCGGAGACCGGCCGCGTGGGCGGGGGCTGCTCGCAGTTGGAGGGGAAGTAGGAGAGGTACTCCTTGATCCGCGCGACGCACTCCTCGTCGTCGGCGACCTCCATGTCCCCCACCCCGGACTTGCGGCAGTGCACACGCGAGCCGCCGAGTTCCTCCTGGGTGACGTCCTCGCCGACGGCAGCGCGCACCAAGTGGGGCCCCGCGAGCGCCATCGAACCGCGGCCCCGGACCATCGGCACGAAGTCCGCGAGCCCGGGGATGTACGCGGTGCCGGCGGCGCACGGACCCATCAGCGCGGCGACCTGGGGGATCACCCCGCTCGCCACGACCTCCTCGCGGAACAGGTGCCCGGAGCCGGCGAACATCGCGCCGGCGGCCTCCTGCACGCGCGCGCCGGCGGAGTCGAGCAGCCACACGAACGGGATGCGCTTGGTGAGCGCCAGCTCGCGCAGGCGGGTGGTCTTGATCTCACCCGTCATCCCCATCGAGCCGGCCATCACGGTGAAGTCGTACGCGCACACCGCCGCGAGGCGCCCGTCGATCTTGCCGTAGCCGGTGACGACCCCGTCCGCGGGGGCCTCCACGCCGTCCATCGCGCGCTGGGCGAAGTGCGGACGGCCGTGGATGCCGAGCTCTACGAACGTGCCCTCGTCGATCAGCAGCGCGATCCGCTCGCGCGCGGTGAGCTTGCCGCGCTCGTGCTGCTTGGCGATCTTCTCCTCGCCGCCGCCGAGCCGGGCCTTCGCGCGGCGGGCCTCCAGATCCTCGACCAGCGGCCGCAGCAGGGACGTGGGCGCGTCGGTCGCGGGGTCGTCGCTCATCAGCGGCCTTTCCACACGGGGTCGCGCTTTTCAAAGAACGCGCTGACGCCCTCCACGATGTCCTCGGTGGAGAGCGCGAGCGTGAGCTGCGCGCGCAGGTAGTCCAGCGCATCGTCCAGGGGCATGTCCAGCTGGCGGCGCATCGCCTCCTTGCCGAGGCGCATGACCAGCGGCGACTTCGCGGCGAGCTTGCCCGCCCACTCCGCAACAGCCGCGTCGAACTCCTCGGCGGGCACGACCCGGTTGACGATCCCCGCGGCGAGCGCCTCCTGCGCGCTCCAGCGCTCGCCGAGCAGCAGCAGCTCGTTGGCGCGCTTGCGCGGCACGTTGCGGTAGATCAGCGCCATGATCATGAACGGGAACGCCCCCACGTTGATCTCGGGCGTCCCGAACGTGGCCTGCTCGGAGGCGACGATCAGGTCGCACGCCAGCGCCACCCCGAGCGCCCCCGCGAGCACGTGCCCCCGCGCCGCGCACACCGTCGGCTTGCCGAGCGAGCCGATCAGCTTGAACAGCCCCACGAACTGCTCGGAGCCGAAGTGCTTGTAGACGAGCGGCACGTCGCCCGCGAAGCCCCCGAGGTTGGCACCGGAGGAGAACACCTTCTCGTGCGAAGACGCCAGCACCACGCAGCGCACTTCCGGCTCGTCGCGAGCCCGCTCGAGCGCCCCGACGAGCCCACCGAGCAGCTCCGCCGACAGCGCGTTGCGCGTGTTCGGCTCGTTCAGCGTGATCGTGGCGACGCCGTCGGCGACCTCGTAGAGGACCGGCCCCGAGGGAGTCTCGGGCGAGGGCGGGGAGTGCGGGGCGGCGGGCTGCTCAGACACGCCCGGCATCGTACCCGGCAGTGGAATCTCTCGCGCGGTGGCCTGGCCATGCAGCCAGGGAACGCCCGCGAACGCGGGAGCTACGACCAGACGATCCGCTCGGCCAACTCCTTGGGCCCAAGCTCGATCAGCCCACTGCGCTCGATCGGCTCGTAGCGATCTCCCCGCAGCCCGAGCCAGTGGACCTCACGCTTCTTGGGGTCCACGATCAACACCTCGTCGACGTCGTGGGCCGCGTAGAAGGGCAGCTTGGCCCAGCTCTCGTCCTTGGGGGAGAGGATCTCGACTACGAGCGCCGCGGTGGGGTAGTAGAGCCGAGCGGGTCCGGGGTACAGGATGCCGCCGTCGGGCACGCGGTAGTCGCCTTCGGCGCCGACATTGATATCGGTCAGCACGGGCACCAGCCCGGCCGTGCGCGAGAGTCCGCCGAACAGCTCCGCCACCTGCTGCAGGACGAAGCCGTGACGACCGTGCGGTGCGGGGTTCACGTGCAGCACCCCTTCCCACACCTCGTCGGCGTGATCGAGCCCGAGACCGCCGGCGCCGATCCAGCAGCTCATCGACCTCCACCGGGAGCGGATCGAGAATCACGGTCGGCATGGCGCGATTCTACCGCCCTTGAATCAACCGTCACCGCGCCGGCACGATCGCTTGTGAAGCTCATTGTCTTCATGCTACGCACGGCTTGGGATGGAACGCTCGGCCGCCACCTGCCCCGCTTTCCTTTTCCTGGCCAAAGCGCTAGTTTCTCCAGACACAAGCGAACACACCCCGCGCGCGACCGCGCGCCAAGCCCCGAGCACGAAGGAGTCACCACCGACATGGCCGCCACCGCCGAGCGCGTCCTGAAGCCCGACCACCACGCCAAGCGCAAGCACTTCCTGTTCACCGACGAGCACGAACAGCTGCGCGAGTCGATCCGCAACTTCGCCGTCAAAGAGCTCGCGCCGCACGCGGAGGAGTGGGAGGAGACCACGTTCCCGGACTCCGTCTTCACGCGCATGGGCGAGCTCGGCTTCCTCGGCCTCGACAAGCCCGAGGAGTACGGGGGCCAGGGCGGGGACTACTACAGCGCGCTCGTGCTGGCCGAGGAGATCGGGCACGCCAACAGCGGGGGTCTCGCGATGGGGGTCGCGGTGCAGACCGACATGGCCATGCCGCCGATCCTCGCGTTCGGCACCGAGGAGCAGAAGCGCCAGTGGGCCGCACCCGCAATCGCCGGCACGAAGATCCTCTGCCTCGGGATCACCGAGCCCGACGCCGGCTCCGACGTGGCGGGCATCAAGACGCGCGCCGTGAAGGACGGAGACGAATACGTCATCAACGGCTCCAAGACCTACATCACCAACGGCCACCGCGCGGACGTGATCGTGCTCGTCACGAAGACCGACCCCGACGCCGGCTACGACGGCTTCACGCTGTTCCTCGTGCCGATGGACTCCCCCGGCGTGATCCGCGAGCAGAAGCTCAAGAAGATGGGGATGCACGCCTCCGACACCGCGCTGCTGGCCTTCCAGGACGTGCGCGTGCCCGAGTCGGCTGTGCTCGGGCAGGTCGGCCGCGGCTTCTACCACATCATGTGGGAGCTCCAGGGCGAGCGTCTGATCGGCGCCGCCGGGTGCGTCGCGGGCGCGCAGCGCGTGTTCGACCGCACGCTCGAGTACGCCAAAGAGCGCACCGCGTTCGGCCGGACGATCGGCAGCTTCCAGGTGACCCGCCACAAGTTCGCCGAGATGGCCACCAAGATCGAGACCGCCCGTCAGATGGTGTACATGACCGCGTGGCGCCACCACAACGGCGACTACCCCGTCCGCGAGATCTCGATGGCCAAGCTGTACGCCTCGCGGATCGCGTGCGAGGTCGCCGACGAGTGCATTCAGATCCACGGCGGCGCCGGCTACATGCGCGAGTACGGCGTCGAGCGCGCCTGGCGCGACATGCGCCTGAACCGCATCGGCGCGGGCACCGACGAGATCATGTTGGAGGTCATCGGGCGCTCGTACGGGCTTTGATGGTGTCGCTGTGGCCCTTGCCACATGTGGCAAGGGCGGGAGCGCCACATGTGGCGCTCCCCGGGAGCCGCACATGTGCGGCTCCCCCGGACGGCGCATGCGCCGTCCGGCCAGGTGGTGCATGCACCACCTGGAACTACAACGTCAACGAGGAGGCTTCGTCGAGTCGCGGATCTCGACCGCGATGACGCTCGGCGGCGCAGTGGGGGGCATCGGGTTCGACGGAAGAGGCTTGGGCGAAGGGGGTGTGTCGCTCATCTCAACTCACAAGTGTAACGACCAGGGCTACCAGGAAAGCACCAACAGTTACGCCAGAGCGGTCGTTTGATTGACTCTGGCACCGAGAGGTAATCGACCCGCACGCGAGCGCCACTGATGGTACGGTCTCCGGCACGCGCGATGGGACAATGCCACGAGGAGGCAAACGATGAGCTATGAGCAAGCGACGGCCGCAAGAGAGTCGCCCAACAGCGCGAAGGTGCGACAAGAGCAAAAAGCGGTCTTGATCGTGACAGTCGGTGAAAAAACCCTGCTAACCAGCGCCTATCTGAAGCCGGGCAAGCAGGTCTCAACCTACTGCCAATCGACCCTAGAACCTCACCAGGCGCCGTAGCCAACAATTCGCGCGATGATCAGCGATTCCCGATAATGCTGTTCTCGGGGGCATCACTGCGTCTGTCCTCCGCGGGATGACCGCGGCAGCAACCTACCAACGATGAGCCGCCCCGATCCGCCCTTCACCGACGAGCACGAGGAGCTGCGCGCCTCGATCCGTCGCTTCGTCGAGCGCGAGCTCGCGCCCCACGCGCAGCAGTGGGAGGACGACGAATGGTTCCCCGACGAGGTCTTCCCCAAGCTCGCCGCGCACGGCTTCCTGGGCCTCAAGTACCCCGAGGAGTACGGCGGGCAGGGCGGGGACTACCTGCACGAGGCGGTGCTGATCGAGGAGCTGACGCGCACCGGCTCGGGTGGGACCGCCGCGGGGATCGGGGCGCACGTCAACATCGCCACGCCGTCCATCTGGCGCTTCGGCACCGAGGAGCAGAAGCAGCGGTTTCTCGTGCCCGCGATCCGCGGGGAGCGGATCGGGGCGCTGGCGATCACCGAGCCCGGCGCCGGCTCGGACGTCTCCGCGCTGCGCACCCGCGCGGTGCCGGTGGACGGCGGGTGGGTGGTGAACGGCGAGAAGACGTACATCACCAACGGGGTGCGCGCCCACTTCCTCGTGACCGCCGTGAAGACCACCGAGGAGGGCGGCCACCACGGGATCTCCTTCCTGATCGTCGAGCGCGGCGAGGGCGTGAGCTCATCCAAGTTGAAGAAGCTCGGCTGGGCCGCCTCAGACACCGCCACCGTCGCCTTAGAGGACGTGTTCGTACCGGCCGAGAACCTGCTCGGCCCCGAGCACGAGGGCTTCAAGCTGATCATGGCCAACTTCCAGTGGGAGCGCCTGGCGATGGCGCTCGGCGCGTCCGCCGCGATGGCCCTCGCGTGGGAGCGCACCGCCGCGTATGCGCGCGAGCGCAACGTCTTCGGGCGGCCGCTCGCCAAGCACCAGGTGACTCGCCACAAGCTCGCCGACCTCGCCACCAGCGTATATACCTGCCGCTGCGTCACCTACGACGCGCTGCGCCGCTTCGTCGCCGGCGAGGAACCGCTGAAGGAGGTCACGATGGCCAAGCTGCTGACCCAGCGCGCCTCCTACGAGCTGATGGACGCCTGCCTGCAACTGCACGGCGGCGCCGGGTACATGCGCGAGTACTGGGTCGAGCGCGCCGCCCGCGACGCCCGCCTCGGCCCGATCGGCGGCGGCACCGACGAGGTCATGCGAGAGATCCTCGGGCGCGTGCTCGGGCTCTGACTCGCCGCTGCACCGAGGCTTGCACCCCACCACCCCCTGCGCGGACGTGCCGATGGGTGAGCTGCTGCACGCGTCGGCTCGGTCCCTGGCCGGGTTGGCGCGTGCGCGTGCCGCTCGAAAAGTGTCCAAACCTGCCCGCCCAGCTCATGCCCGCGCGCGCGGGCGTCGATGCAAACCGCCGTGGCCCACGCCCGACTCACACCGCTGCTCGCGCTCACGCTCACAACCTGCCTCTGTGCAGTCGCCACGGTCGGCGCTCTGCCCTCCTCCGCCGCGGCCGCCGGCTGCGCCAACGCGAACGTGACGCCGCAGCCGAGCAACCTCGGCCTGGTGCGCGCCGCGGTGCTGTGCCTGGTAGATCAGGAACGTGCGAGCCACGGCGAGCTCGCGCTGGCGCCCAACGCCGCACTCGCGCGCGTCGCGGAAGGCCACAGCCGCGACATGGCCGAACAGGACTACTTCTCCCACGTCGCACCCGACGGCGAAACGCCGCTGCAGCGGATGCGCGCGAGCGGCTACCTCTCGAATGCCGGGGACGGGTACGTCGTCGGCGAGAACATTGCGTGGGGCACGCTGTGGCTGGCCACCCCGCAGGCGATCGTCTCCGCCTGGATGGCCTCCCCAGGGCACCGCGCCAACATCCTCGACGCCGCCTACCGCGAAACCGGCGTCGGGGTCTCCCCGCACCCACCCGCGTCGCTCGCCGAAGGGCAGGCAGGGGGGATCTACACCCAGGACTTCGGCACCGTCCTCACGGCCAGCCGCTCCGCACACAGCTCCGCGGCAAGGTCCCAGCCGGGCGGCTCCGCCCGTGGCGCGAGCGGCCGACCTGCGCACGGGCGCTCCCCGCACGGCTCCGCCCGGCACCCGGGACAGATAACCTCCGCCGCTCAAACCAGCGAGCAGAGGAGCCACACACACCATGGGAGTACTCGACGGCAAAGCCGCCATCGTCACAGGGTCCGCGCGCGGCATCGGGCGCGCCACCGCAGAGCTGCTCGCCGCGCACGGCGCGCAGGTGCTCATCAACGATCTCGACGGCGACGTCGCTGAGCAGACCGCTGGGGAGATCGTCGGCGAGCACGCGGTGTTCGCTGGCGACCTGACCAAGCCCGGCGTGCCCGAGCAGCTCGTGCAGAGCGCCGTGGACGCCTTCGGCCGGCTCGACATCGTCGTCAACAACGCCGGCTACACGCTCGACGCGCCGGTCCACAAGATGTCCGACGAGCACTTCCAGGCGATGCTCGACATCCACACGGTGGTGCCCTTCCGCGTGCTGCGCGCCGCCGCGCCCCACCTGCGCGAGCCCGCCAAGGCCGAGCGCGAGGAAGGCAAGGAGGTGTTCCGCAAGGTCGTCAACGTCTCCTCGACCTCCGGCACCTTCGGCAACCCCGGACAGGCCAACTACTCGGCCGCCAAGGCCGGCGTCGTGGGCCTGACGAAAACGCTCGCCAAGGAGTGGGGCCAGTTCAAGATCAACGTCAACGCCGTCGCGTTCGGCTTCATCGACACGCGCCTCACCCAGGCGAAGGTGCAGGACAACACGATGGAGAAGGACGGCGAGCAGATCCAGCTCGGCATCCCCGAGCAGCTGCGCCAGATGGCCTCGGTGCTGATCCCCCTCGGACGCCCCGCCACGCCCGAGGAGGCCGCGGGCGGGATCTTCTTCCTCTGCACCCCCTGGTCCAACTACGTGCACGGGCAGACGCTGCACATCACCGGCGGGATGTTCGGGGGGATGACGGGCTGACGCCGCCGGGTGCCGGGCGGCGGGGGCGGGCGAGGCGACTGCCGGAGGCGTGCGGCCCCGGCCTCCCTCGTTCACGGACCTCGCAGGTCCAGCAGGCACCCCGAGAAGTACGCCCCCGCGGGGGAGGCGAGGTAGGCGACGAGCGCCGCGACCTCGCCCGCGGGGGTCTGCACGCCGGGGGCGACCGTCACCGTCGTGATCCCGTGGCGCGCCCACTCGATCGACAGCGTGCGCGCGAGGTTCTCGAGGCCTGCGCACGCCGCGGGTGCGTACTCGCCCGCGTCGGGCGCGGGAGCGAGGTACACGGTCCTCCCGCTTGCGGCGGCGGGCAGGAAGGCCCCGTTGACGACCGCGCGCGTGGCGTTCCACGCGGCGTCCTCGCAGGCCCGCAGCGCGGCGTGCCCGTCCCCGCCCTGCGCGAGGCCGTGCGTGAAGAGGCCCGCGCCGTCGACTACGAGCAGGTCGATGCTTCCCGTCTCCCTCACCACAGCCGCGACCGCGGCATCGAGCGCGGCCTCCTCGGCGGCCTCAGGCCAACAATTGGCCACCCTTGCCCCGGGCGCCGCGCACGCCTCGCTCGCCGCTGCCCCCAGCGCCCCCTCCGAGGGCGGCCCCGGCGGGACGGCGAGCAGCACCGAGACGCCCTCCAGGAGGCCGGGGCGCAGCAGCTTGGGTGCTCGAGTCACGGTCACGACGCCGTGACCATAGGGGTTCCGCTCAGGGCGCCGCGGGCGGGAACGGGCCGGACTGGAACGAGGGGAGGTCCGGCTCCTGGATCGCGGGGCCGCCCCCGTGGGCTTTGCGCAGGTCGAAGTAGAGGACCGCGGCCGCGAGCGCGGAGATCGGCGCGGTGAGGATCCCGACGACCACCCGCACGACCAGGCCGGCGCCGGTGCCCGCCGCGTCGGCCGCCACCTCGATCCCCGCGCCCACGACGCCGACGAGGATCACGAGCAGCAGGATCACCGCGAACACGTTCCAGCCGTTGCCGCGCACCAGCTCGCGGCTGCGCCCGAGGGCGCGCAGGCCGCCGGGGCGCTCGAGCACCACGACCGGCGCCGCCACCGCCCAGAGCGTGGCGAGGATCAGGCCGGGGACGACGATCAGGATGAAGCCGATCAGGATGCCGATGCCCGCGACGATGCCCACCAGGATCAGCTGACCGAGCACCGGCGTGACCGCGCGCAGCAGCTGGCCGGCGCTCGCGTCACGCTTGCCGTCCTGGACGTCGGCGACCAGCTCGACGACCATGCCGGTGAACAGCGTGGTGGCGACGAGGCTGACGATCAGCGCGATGAACGCCAGCCCCGGCGAGGCCGCGATCAGCAGCACTCCGAAGAGGCCGCTGATCACGAACACGACGGCGGCCGCCGGCATCAGCACTGGGGCCTGGTCCACGTAGACCTGAAACGTGCGGCGGATGATCGCGCCCACGTCGATGGAACCGTTCAAGCTGTCCTCGCCTCCCTCAACGTCTCTGTCTGGGGCCCGGGGGGCCTCAGCCGACGCGGCTAACAGTACGCGACGCCCCCGACGCCTTCGCGGCCCGGGCCCGCGGCTCTCCTCAGCCGACCTGGCTGACGGTACGCGACGCCCCCGACGCCTCGGCGGCACGCCGCTGCTCGCGCACGCGCCGGAGCACGCCCCGGCGCCCGTGCTCCTCGAGGCCCGCGTAGAGGCGCTTGATCTCCGCGAGGATCTCGTCGGCGACCGCCTGCTGCTGGGCGCGGGTGGGGTCTTCCACGCGCTCCCAGCGCAGCGCCTGGCCGTACTGCACGGTCACCTTGGGCAGCCGCAGGCGCTTCCAGTTGCGGATCCGCGAGGAGCCGTGGATCGCGATCGGCACGACCGGCGCGCCGGACTCCAGCGCCAGGCGGCCGATCCCGCGCTTGGCCTGCTCGGCCATCCTGCCGGTGCGCGAGCGCCCCCCCTCGCAGTACATCGTGATCGCCCCACCGCGCGCGAGGATCGCCTGCGCGGTGGTGAACACGTCTTCGTCGCGCGCCCCGCGGCGCACGGGGAAGACGCCGCCGTGGGTGTAGATGAACTGCATGGGGCGCTTGAACAGCTGCGACTTGGCCATGAAACGCACCTTGCGGCGGATGTAGCAGCCCATCAGGAAGTGGTCCATGAACGAGAAGTGGTTCGGCGCGAGGATCACCGGGCCGGAGCCGGGCACGTTGTCGGTTGAGATCGCGCGTGCGCGCAGGCCGGCGTACGCGTACAGGGAGGTGATGAGGCGTGTCAGCTCGTAGGCCCAGTCCGGTTCGCGCGTGCGGGCGCGCTCGTGGAAGCGGTCGAAGTACTCCTTCGGCCGCGAGTCTGTGTACACCTGCTCGCGCATCGGCGCCAGCTCGCTCATCCGCTCTCCCCTGCCCGGTCGGGCTCTCCCGCTTGCTCCATGGCCTTTGTACCTCGCGGGGGCGCCAAGGTTACGCGCCCAGCCTGGGAGGGAAGGCTACGCGAACCGGTCGCGCTCACGTCTGGCGCCCGGGTCGGCAAGGTGGCCGGGTCTTCTTTTGGGATCGTCCGCGTGTGCGGGTACGGCCGCCCGGGTTCGTGTGCGCGGGGGCCTCCGTGCCCCTGCGGCCGGGCGTCCTACCGCTTCTTGGGATGGCCCTTGTTGGTATGGCCCTTGGCGCTGTGCCCGGCCTTCTTCTTGTGCTTGGAGCTCTTCTTCGCCTTGCCGCAGCCCGTGACCGCGATCTTCGTGCTGGTCTTGATCAGCGCGCCGTTCTGTCCGACGAATTCGGTCGGCATCGCGAGCTTCTTCTTGCAGATGTTGCCGGTCGCCGCGAGCGCGGAGTACGGTCCCTGCGGGAGCGTCAGTTCGAACGTGCCGACCGGCGCGTCGGGGACCGTCTTGAACGTGCTGCTCGTGATCCCCGCCTTGTCGATGAACGTCGAACCGACCAGGTGTACCGTCACGCCGTACCCCTGCAGCACGATGATGAGGCTCGGGAACGCTTCGCCGCCGTGCGAGACGAAGTACGCCGGGCCCGTGAGCGGAACCGGGAACTCCGGGGTCGTCGCGGTCGCGTGCCCGACGATCGACGCTGCGGGGCACGCCGCGGGGTTCGCTTCGAAGACCGCCGCCGTACACGCCTTCTGCAACGTCGTCAACCGCGACGGCAGCGCCTTCGGCAGTTCCACTTTGACCTTCGCGATATTCGCGTCGTAGGGGCCCGCGGGGTACCCCAGCTTCACGCTGAAGCTCGCGCCGCCCGCCCGGGAGGTCTTCCCCGACGTCGACGCTTCCAGCTTCGGCCTGAACGCCAATACCGCGCAGTTGGTGACCTGGAACGGCACCGACAGCGCGCTGGTCGCGCCTTCGGTGCTCGCCAGCGCCCCGGTTACCGCCAGGGGGCTGCAGTTCGTCGGGTTGAACGTGAACCCCGGCCGGTCGACAGCCACGTTGATGTGCTTGATCTCGAGCGGGATCCCGTCGATGATCGTCGGGATCTTGTACGGGCCTTCATCGTCGGTCGTGACCGTCAACGCCGCGGATTCCTCGTTCACTTCGATCTTCGCGCGGACCACGACATACCCCAGGTCGAACGGGCCCGCCTTCGCCGGGTTCACGATCGACAGGCCGAACGGGGCGCCCCTGTAGGGGCCGGTCAGATACACCTTCCCGCCCTTGACCGTGTACGGATCCCCGCCGACGCCGACACTGACAATCGTTTCCCCGATCAGGCTTTCCGGGCCGCACGTCCCCGCGTCCGCCCGTTCTTCGCCGCACAGCTTCACCCCCGTCAGCAGCCCTGAGAGCCCCGGCGGCATATGCAGTCTGCACGCCCTGCAGGGCCTGTTCGCCGTCTTCCCTGGACATCGTCATCTCGAACGGCGTGAACCCACCCGCCTGGATGCTCGTCGTACCCGTCGTCAACGTCGGGTCGAACGGCAGCGGGTCCCTGCACGGCCCCCCATTCGGGCCACTGGTGATGTCGAACGTCGAGGCGGATTCCGTCGTCGGGGTCCCCGACCACGGTGTGAACGTCCCCGTCGTCGTATAGGAGCCGCACTTCGCGGGGGTCACAAGCGGCGCGCGGTCCCCGCCGAAGAAGTGCAGTTCGATGTCTTCATAGGGGAGCTCCGGCAGGAACTGCGCTTCCTGGTCGCCCGCGAATGCCGGGTCGTTCTCGAACACGGGGTTGCCTTCGAAGTGCGAGGTCAACTGGCCCGTCACCGGGTTCTCGAGCACTTCCCCGGTCGCCTTCGCGCGGATCCCGGACACCGGGTCTTCCGCGTACACGTACAGCGCGACCAGCGACCCGAACGGGTTCGTGTTCTGCATCGCCAGGTACGCCGCGCCTTCCAGCGGGTTCGGCAGCAGCGGTGTCTTGACCTTCACCGTGCCGACCTTCGCCGCTTCCGGGCACCCCGTCGCTTCCGGGCTCTGCAGCCCGATCTGTTCCTCCGAGCAGGCCTGCAGACCATCGGCGCCCGCGGGGTTCAGCGCCACGCCTTCCGGGAGCGTCACCGAGAGGCCCTTCACCCCGGACTCCGCCAGACCGGTCGCGTTCAGATCGGTTTCCTGCGGGACGTGCTCATCGACCGTCAGCCCCGTCGGGGTGCTCCCAGCCTGCCCGTCCGGGGTGACCCTGATCGACGGTTCGAACGGCAGCCGGTTGCAGCCATCCAGCGTCGCCATCGGTTCGCTCGTCGGGAACGAGCCGAACGCGCCCTCCTGCTTCCACGGGTCCGCTTCCACGCTAGTCTGCAACGCGCTGCCCGAGCACGCCGTCGGCAACTGCAGGAACGACGGGGGAGCTTTCTCCCCCAGAAGCGTGCAGGAGGGCCTGCCTTCGTACACTTCGAGGCACCCGTCGCGCTCCTGGTCGTGGCGGGGGTCGCCGGGTACGCCCCAGAACGTCACTTTGCTGCCGATGAACCCGATCTCCTGCGTGATGTTGTCCACGCTGACAGTCACACCGTAGTCCCCGCCCGTACGCACCGACGTGTCCAGCACCACCGGTGTCGCTTCCGTTGGCGCGAACCCGAACCGCGCGGGCTCCCCGACCGCCGGTTCCAGGTTGAACAGGGGAACCGTGAGTTCGAGCAGACCTTCCAGGCTCTTCGGTTCGTTGACGAGCACCGATGCGACCCCGACCACGCTCTGCGGCGAGCAGATCGGCTTCGGAGCCGTCAAGAACTGCCGCAGGGTGCACTGCGGGATCACGGTCGCGTTACCGACCAACCCCGGCGGGAGTCTGAAGTTCAGATCCTTCACGAGCGAGACCGGTTCCGCTGCGGCGGTCTGGTTGAGCGTTAGCGTGCTCGTCACCTGGAACGGGTGCGACCCCGCCTGCGTATCCACCCCGCCGCCTTCTTCTTCGAGCGTCAATTCGTATGTTTCCACCCCGAACGGCGCGGGTGTGTCGCTCACCACGATCGGGCGCTCGATCGACGCGGCCGGAGCCCCGCCACCGACGGCGCTCACCCGATTGACTTCACCCGAGGACGCACCCGGTTCCACGACCACCCCGATAATGACTTCGACCTCCGCGTAAGGCGCGAGACTGCCCGCCACCCCGCACGCCACAGACCGAGACGATTCGACGACACACGGCGCTTTCCCCGATCCTTTGCGGTGCGATTCGAGCTCGATTTCGCCGGACACAGCGCGCAACCCGGCGGGCAGCCCGTCGAGGACCCTCGCTTCGCCGCCTGTGCCCGCATCGCCGAGATTCGTCGCACTCGCGACGATCTCACCGTCGGTCTGCGGGTACTTCCCCTTGGTCACCACCCCCACCGTCGCGCCCGACCCTTCCGAGAACGTCACTTCCACGGGGGGGACCGGCTTTTCCGCGTCCGCGCCGACGCTCTTGATCTCCAGCACCGGCGCCGCCGTGCCACCCGAGCGTTCGGTCACGAGCACGTTATTCGCACCATACGCCGTTTCCAACGCCGCCTGGATATTCGCCACGCTCGCCGCCGGCAACGCCCCACCGTTCGGGCCCGGAACCGTTTCGAACGCGCCGACTTCTTTACCGCTGACCCCCAGGCCAAACACTGTTTCCGGCCTGACGACGAGTTCCTGCACCTCGTCCTGGCCCGCCGCCAACCCCGCTTCGTAATGCAGATGCGACGGGCGCGCACCCGAGGTCAGATGCCACCACGGCGACAGCGCGAACGTCTGTGCCGCTCCCCCGAGCGCCCCCAGCGACACCACGGCAAACACGCACAAGACCCTCTTGGTCAAGGCGACCATGATCACCTTCCCCCTTTCCTGTCCGACCCCTTTGCCCTGGCCGACGCTCCATACGCCCGCCTCGCTCGCCTTTTGCAGGCGGCTCGCTTCTTCTTGGCTCTCTTGCGACACGCCTTCAACGCGCCCGCGAGCTTCTGCGCGCGCGTCAGCGCCCTACTCGTCACCCCCGCGCTCGGCACCACATTGCCCGCCCCGGAGAACGTCGCACTCGACGGCGCGCCATAGATCGCCGGCTGCGGAGTCGGCGCAGGCTTACACGCGTCCCCCGTCGTGCACGACGCCGGCACGAGCGCCGCCGCAGGGAAACACGGCGCGAGCGTCGTGCATTCATGCGCGTCGTACACATCGACCGCGTTGTCGTAATCCTGCGGCGCAAGCCTCGACTTCGTCAGGAAGAACACGTCTCCGCCGCTTTCGCTCGCGTCCAGGAACGCCGATTCGCTTTCCGAGGTCCCCGAGGAGATCAACCCGACACAGCCACCCGTGTGCGCGCTGAACGTTGAGCTCGAAGCGCTGCAGCTGCCGACCCCCGGCGGCTCGTACTCATACACGTCCCACGTCCCGTTCACAGCCTGCGGCACAAGCGGGTCACGGCTGTTGAAGAACAACCGGCCGCTGTCAGAGAGGTACCGCGACTGATGGAGAGCCCGACCCAGTTTATACGTGGTCCAGCCGGGGATGTTCGCCGCAAGCCAGGTCGATGGTTCCCAAACCCCGTTTCCGCTGAAGAGCCGGTCGTATTCCGTAGGATATTTTTCGCCGACCGGTCGCGCGCCGGTCGGGTCACACGACGCGCACACGAGCTTTTCCGTTTCCCCATTATACAGGTAGACCTCCTCGTCGGGTTCGCCGCTCAGCGCATCGCGCGTGACATCACCGGGTACCAGTTCACGCCGGGACATGAATGCCAGCCAGTGACCATCTGGAGAGACCCGGGCAGTCAAGTCGCCCAGCACTGTGTGCCGGTAGTGCTGAGAATCTTCGCTAGAGAGGACAGCGATCAGCTTTGTCACGCCGGCGTGACGCACATCCAATCCGTCACCGGATACGAAGTACACCCACGAGCCGTCTTCGCTCGCGCCGAGTACGACCGCCCCCGGGCCGCCGAGGCTCGACAGCCTGCACCCAAGGCCACCACCCGCTTCCTCGAAGATTTCGCATTCATACAAACTGCCATCTGCTTCGGCGTCGCCGAAAAACACCCTCGACCCGTCACTGGAGGCATCCTGAAAGCCGGCGCCGATCTGGAGCGTGCACGCATCCGTACGCACAGTGCATTCGCCACTGAGCGAGATGGGGCTCTGAGGCTGCGTCGCGTTATAACGCATATACAACACGTTCGTGCTTTCATCGCTCCAGACGACACGCGAACCATCATCGGAGATCGCGTTTCTGGCGATCTGACCGTTGTGGTTTCCAAGTATGCCATTCACGCCTACGCCGTCGGGCAGCACGCTGATGGGCGACAGCTCACCCCCCGACCACTCATAGAGACTGCCACCCACGCTATCCAACGGCACAGCGGATCCCGTTGCGGCGCTGGTCAGCACGACATGGCTGAAATCACGCGAGCCACCTTCGAAGCCCGGGCCGTACGCGACATTGTTAGAGCCAGCAGGATGCGGGCCAAAGACGGTCCCGGCCGGCACATCCGCATTTTCAGAAACACTCGGTGGGCACGGCTGGCCGACCGGTGGGCAACCCGTCACCAACGGGCGGTAGCACGATTCCGTACACAGATCACCCACACCAGCGCCCACGAAAACCGTATGCAGGAACGCTGTCGATTCAGACGCCTCCGGCGAGAGCGACGGCACGAACGCGCCGAACGGCTGCAACGCGCCGAGCGACAGATCTTCAGAGAAGGCCCGGTACTCCTCCCCCTCACCCACACCAGCTCCGGTCACCGATTCATGCGGAATCGTGAGATCCTGTGAGACCCAGCCGCTCGGCCCGCGCACCGAGAGCACCTGGGTGTTATTCGTATCGCCCAGCGGCCGGGGTTCGGTGGGCGCATTCGTCTCATACGTGATCGCGTCCCCGCCCACGGCGGCCTGACTCAACGATTCCTGATTGATCGGTTCGACCAACGCGCCGTGCTTGTTCGGCGGCGAAACCAGTTCCCACTCGCGGCCATCCGGCAGCGCGAACGCGCTCACGCTCTGCGTCGTGAACGACCCGTCGGCGCCGGCGAACGTCTCGACCTTCGTTTCAAAGCTGCCGGGCGCGACTTCGATCGAGAGTTCGCTGACCACCACCACGCGGTAGTGGTAGACACTCCCCGGCGACAGGCCGTGCACGTGCTGGCTGACAGGCTCCAAGCCCTTCTGCGAGCCGATCGCCCCACCCGCCGCCGACGGCACATCGGACCCGTACGCGGTCGTGGGACCATATTCGAAGTAGTAGCTCGCCGGGGCGTGGTTGGGATCGATCTCGGCATCCAGCGTCGCCGAAGTCGAGGCCACGTCAGAGACCGATTCCCCCTCGATCCCCGGGCCAAGCGTGAGAAAGCACCCGTCTTCGGAGGGTTTCCCTTCGCATTCGGCGTGTACCCCTTCACCGGTATTCGTCCCGTTCCTGTTGGTCGCCTGTAGACGGTAGTAGTAGGTGGTGTCGGGCTGCAGGCCCTCGAGCGCTTCGGAGCGCACATCGACAGGAGCGCCGCCTTCGGGAACGCCCGCCGAGCACGCAACCGGCGGCTGCCCGAGTTCGCTGGTCGTGCCCAACGCGAACCGGCACGTGGCCGCGCCTTCGCCGAGCGGGTTGACTGTGCCACTCAGCATCGCGCTCGCCGGTGTCACCTGCGAGGCCACACCAGTCGTGACATCCGGGACCACGACGCCCGGCCCGAAGGCGTCGACCACCGGGGATTCCCGCTCGTCGCCGACGTACACATCGCCGTTCGCCGGATCGACCGCCACGCCTTGCACCTTGTCGAAGGGACTGGCAGGCGTTGTCCCCGTCAAACTGTCCAGGTAGACGCCTTCGGAGCTGAACTGGTATACGACCACGCCGGCTCCGTTGTATTCCGCTTCCGAGACGTAGATATCGCCGCCTTCTTCCACGCCGCCGGCCGTCACGTTACGAATCGCATGCGGTGCAAACGAGTGGCCCGGGATGCCTGTGACTCGACGCAGGTACCTGTATTCGTTGAGCCCGACCGGTTCGAAGAAATCCACCCCGGACCCGTCGGAGACGAGCAGATCACCGGTCGCCGAGTCCACCGCCACGCCATGCCCATACGATGCAGCGAACGGGACGACTTCCGCTCCTTCGCACGACGGGCCTCCGACTGTCAGGCCCGGCACCGGGCACCTGCCCTTCAACTGCGTGACGTATTCCTCCCCACCACCCGCCTTGGGTTTGAAGACATCCACGACATCCATTTTTTCCTTGACGACAAACACATCGCCTTTCGCCCAATCGGTCATGCTCGTCGACGCATCGACGGCGACCGCGCTCACGTAGCCGTTGCCACTGACGAACGACCCTTCCGGCGTGTCACTCCCCGTCCACTTGTCCTGCAACTTTCCAGCCGGGCCGAAGACCGCCACTCCCCCTTCGGCGACCACGTACACCTCGCGTTCACCCGTCGCCCCCCCGACCGCAACGCCATATTCCAAAGCATCGTTGCCACCTGCTATGTTTCCGGCGTGTTCCAGCTGCAATTCCCATGCCCCGGAGGAGGCATTGAACTCATCCACCCGGCCTCCTTCCGCGATCCACAGATGACCGGGTTCCCCCGGCGCTTCTCCCGGAGCCACCGTCATCCCATAGAGCGCCGACCTACCACCACCGAACGGGCCGCTCAGCGCTTCTTCCCCACCCGCCGCCTTCGCGCCTGCTGGGACACCCCTGTTGATCGCTTCAGAGGGGACCGGGAGGAAAGCGTGGGTGAGGGCGGCCTGGGCCGAGCCGGAGAACAAGAGGCCGCCCGCCAGCGCGCCGAGCGATACCAGCGTCGTCAAGGTCAGCTTGCGAATACTCATCGGTGCATCCCCTCCTCGAGATCGGAGGGGAACGCCCCTCGCCTGTTACCCGACAGCGCGCCCAAGCACGCAAAACCAAAACCGTTCGAGAACCACATCACGCTGCCTCCCGCCGTGGGAGCGTGCGCAGTTGGACGCTCTGCGCGACCCGCTCGCCCTTCGGCGTGAGGCTCCATGCGTTCGGCTCGCCTTTCGCGTGCCCCTCACCCGTGTTCACGAGCAGCCCAAGGCGCTCGAGGCGCGCCAGGAGCTTCGAGACCTGCCCCGGGTCGTGGATCCCCCCGCGCTCGGCGACCTCACGGTTGCTCGCCCCCGGGCGCTTCGCGACACCTTCAAGGACCCGCGCGGTGCGGTACGTCAGGCGCATCTGAACGCCCTCGAGCGGATCGCCAACGGCGCGACCGGGAACGTCGAGGCCGACTCCAGCGCGTACGGAACCTGCGGGGGCGGGACGAGCCTGCTCACGACGCGCCGCCGCAGCGCCCAGGTAGGGCAGCACGATCATCCCCATCAACTCACCCATAAGGCCCGTGAGCGGCTCACGCTCACCCCGCAACAACCGCGCGTAGACGATCGTGAACGCCGCGCCGACGACACCCTCCGCCGTCAGCGGCGTGCAGCCCGCGCCGCGCGCACCCAACAGGCGTCCATCGTCCACCACCGCGGCCAGAGCCGCCATGACCTCCTCGCGACGCACCAATACCTCAGCGCCGCCGCGCGATGCCTGGACCACACATACGCGCGCGAGCACCGGCTCGCGATCGAGGAACGAGAGGATCGCCCACAACCCCCCACGCACCCGCTCGCGCCAGGAAAGGCCATCCAAGCCCTCCCCCGCGAGCTCCCCCTCGACCAGCGCGAGGACATCCTCCAGCACCGCGGCGAGGCACTCCTCGCGGTTGGAGAACAGCTCGTAGAACGTGCGACGCGAGACACGCGCACGGCTCGTGATGTCCGCGACCGTGGTGTCCGCGTAGCCGAGCTCATCGACCGCGACGACCGCCGCCGCGAGCAACCGTGAGCGCTGGATCTCGATGATCTGCTCGTGCGTGGCGCCGGGGCTCGGGGCGCGCACCGCCACCGCGCGGGCGGGCATCACGACCCTCCCCCGCGTGCGGGAGAACCCGGGCGGCGCGAACGCGGCGCTACCGGTCGGCTAGCTGCAGGCCGAGAAGCTGAAGAGAGAGAGAGAGAGAGAGAGATGCATCAGACCGCTGATGCATCTGGCAAGAACCCCATGCGGGGTCGCGCAGATATCCGGCACGTTATTCCCTCTCGAAACCACGCTGAATCGTCTCCCTCATGCGTTGTGACCCAGTCCCTCGTCCCAAACCCATTGCCCTGCAAGCGCTTTGGATGTCAACCCAAGACGGGATGACCCAAACCAGACCCTATGTATGCCCGGCTCCACCCGAGTGGACACCGCGACCGCACTATATAACCACACTTGTGACGCGATGTCAAGTCCCCGTCGCAGACCGGCTCTGAACCGGCCCCGGGGACGCCACGCGAACGCCGTAGCGGCCGGAGGCCGCCATCAAGATTTCTGCTCTCTTTCTGCTCTCGCGCCTACCCAGACCGCGCACGCCCCAACGCGCCGTGCCACCCCGCGAGCAGACACGCCCGCTCTCCCTCGCCCATAAGCGGCTCGAAGCGCGCTCGCTCGCGCCAGCCGGCGCGCACGTCGCTGACGGTCCACAGGCCCGCGCCCACGCCCGCGAGAAAGGCCGCGCCGAGCGCGGTCGTCTCGGTTATCTCGGGGAGCAGTACCGGCACGCCGAGGATGTCCGCCTGGAACTGCATCAGCCAACGGTTCGCGGTCGCGCCGCCGTCGGCGCGCAGCTCGCGCAATGGCTCGCCCGCCCCCGCCTCCATCGCGCGGACCGCGTCCACGGTCTGGTAGGCGATCGCCTCCAGGGTCGCGCGCGCGATGTGGGCGCGCGTGGAGCCGCGCGTGAGGCCCACGATCGTCCCGCGCGCGTGGGGGTCCCAGTGGGGAGAGCCGAGGCCCGTCAATGCGGGGACGAAGTACACCTGATCGTTCGAATCGAGTGAGGAAGCGAGCGCCTCGCTCTCGGCCGCGTCCGCGATGATCCCAAGGCCGTCGCGCAGCCACTGCACCGCCGCGCCGGTCACGAAGATCGACGCCTCCAGGGCGTACGTGCGCGCCCCGCCGACCCCCCACGCGACGGTGCTCAACAGCCCCGGCGCCGGGGCCGGCGCGGTGAAGCCGGCGTTCAGCAGCACGAACGAGCCGGTGCCGTACGTGTTCTTACCCATCCCCGGGTCGGTGCACGCCTGGCCGAAGAGGGCGGCCTGCTGGTCGCCCGCCACGCCCGCGACCGGAGCCACGTGGCCGTGCAGCGCCTCGGGCCGCGTGAGGCCCAGCACGCCCGCGCTCGCGCGCACCTCGGGCAGCGCGCGCTCGGGCACCCCGAAGAGCTCCAACAGCTCCGGGTCCCAACACCCCGCCGCGATGTCATAGAGCATCGTCCGCGACGCGTTCGACGGGTCGGTCACATATTCGCCGGTGAGCCTGTATACAAGCCACGAATCGACCGTCCCAAACACCGCGCGGCCACCGTGCGTGCGCGCGCGCAACCCCTCCACGTGCTCGAGCAACCACTCGATCTTTGTGGCCGAAAAATAGGGGTCGAGCACCAGACCCGTACGCGCGCGGATCAGCCCCTCGTGCCCCAATTCGCGCAGCTCGTCGCAGCGCGCGGCGGTGCGGCGATCCTGCCACACGATCGCCCGATGCAATGGCTCCCCCGTAGCCGGGTCCCACACACATACCGTCTCGCGCTGGTTGGCGATCCCCACCGCCAGAAGCTCCCCAGCGCGCACCCCCGCATCGACGAGCGCCTCGCCCGCGACCGCACTCGTCACCTCCCAGATCTCCCCCAGATCGTGCTCCACCCACCCCGGCATCGGAAAGTGCTGCGCAAACTCCCGATACGCGCGCCCGACCGGCTCCATGCGCTCGTCGAAGACGATGCACGTGGAGCCCGTCGTACCCTGGTCGATCGCGAGGATCATTCGCCTCAGCGTACCTGTAGGGGTATTTTGGGATCGTCCACGCGTGTTCGTGCGGGGCCCCAGGGTTGGTGTGCGCGGGGCATCGTGCCCCGCGTCCGGGCGCCTGTTCCTTCTGAGCGCCCCCGCGCGCATTTACCGCAGACCCGGCTCCGCACCGGCCCCGGAGGGTGCTCAGAACAAGTCGCCGGGGGTGATGAGATGGATGCGCGGGTCCCGTTCGGCTGCGAGGGTGAGCTGGGGGGCGAAGCCGTTGCGCGCGAAGAAGTACAGCGCGGGGGGGTCGGCGTCCGGCAGGAGGTATGCGGCGAGCGCGTCGAGCTTGGTCTTCTCGGAGTGGGGCAGTGGGTCGGCCGTCCACTTGCAGGAGCCGAGCGCGATGACGCGGCTGTCGTCGTCGACGGCCACGACGTCGATCTCCCGGTCGATGTCCCGCAGCGCCCTGCCGCGCATCTCGCGCACCTTGCCCCACCAGCGGCCCACGGCGGCGGCGTCGAGGACGCGCAGCAGCCACCGCTGGCAGACCTCCTCGAACGCCGGGGAGGACACGAACTCGTCGAGCTGGGGGATCACGCGGCCCGTGAGATGGCGCTCTGCGCCACCGGCGTCGATCAGCCGGTCGTGAGCGGGCAACACGAAGCGAAACCAGAAGCGCAGGTAGGGGTCGACGATGCGGTAGAAGCTCTGCCTGGAGCGCTCGGGGTTCGTGACGGTGACGGGCACCGTGCGCTCCACGAGCCACATGCTCTGCAGCGTGTCGAGCATCTGGCTGACGCGCACGGCGCCCACGCCGGTGCGCTGCGCGATCTGGGAGACGCGGGTCTGCCCGGCGGCGATCGCACGCAGGACGGAGAAGTAGCCGGCGGCGTCGGTCAGCTCCTGCTCGAGCAGCAGGCGAGCCTCCTCGTGCAGCAGCCCGTCGCTCATCAGGATCAGCTCGAGGATGTTCTCGGCGAGGCTCTGCCGCGGGCGGATCTGCGCGAGGTAGTAGGGCATGTTGCCGAAGACCGCGTAGGCGGCGATCCGCTCCTCGGGCGTCCACCCTCCGAGAAACAGCGCGACGTCCGCGGGCGCAAACGGACGCAGGCGCAGCTGTCCGGCGCGCCGGCCGTAGGTCGTGGCCGAGTAGTTGACGACCTCGCGCTCGAAGAAGCCGACCTCGCTGCCGCACAGGACCAGGAAGATCGGCAGCTGCTCGCCGCGCTCGCGCCACCAAACGTTGACGATCGAGCCGACGTCGCCACTCTCCTTGGCGATGTACTGAAACTCGTCGAGCACCACCAGGACAGGCCCCTCCCGCGCCCAATCGGCGACGGCGTCGAGCGCGTCCCGCCAACTCAGCGCCGCGAGCGCCGTGCGCCCGGTGGCCTCAGCCAGCCGCTCGGAGAAGTCCGCCAGCTGATCGGCCCTGGTTCCGCTGGTCGCCTCGAAGTAGAGATGGCGCTTGCCCCGAGCGAAGTGGAGCAGCAACATGCTCTTGCCGACGCGCCGGCGCCCCCACAGCGTGAAGATCTGAGCCTCGCCGGTATCCCAGCAGCGCTGCAGCCGCTCGAGCTCATACGTCCGGTCGTAGAAGGGCTTCTCCCCGCTCACCTGGAGAGATCATAGCAGGAACTTAGTTATTGTCTGCTTAGTGTTCTCCGCCGGGCACTACGCTACCCCTTGCGCTTGCGCCTGTGCCCGGTGCGCTTCTTCGTGTGCTTGGCCCGGTGCTCGGTCCGCGGGCCCAGAACAGGTCGTCGGCCGCGAAAGGTTTTTGTACCACCTATGTGGTACACCGTCGATATGCCATCCACCAAGACCCGTATCCAGGTCACGCTCGACTCCGAGCTGGCCGCCGCCGTCGCGGAGACTCGGCGGCGCCAAGCCACGGTCACGCGCCGTGCGCGACCTCGCGCTGCGCGGCGCGCAGGCAATCCGCTCCGAGCGGACCCGCCGCCAGGAGGCGATCGAGTTCCTGCAAGCACTCGATTCAGGCGGACAAGACGGATACGACTTCTCGGTCTCTGAGCAGCTTCATGCAGAACGCAGCTGAGCCATACGGCTCGGGCACGCCGCGCGGCCACCGTGCGCACGCTCGCGCAGGCCCTCCACGTGCTCGAGCAGCCACTCGATCTTGGTGGCCGAAAAATAGGGTCGAGCACCAGACCCGTACGCGCGCGGATCAGCCCCTCGTGCCCCAAATCGCGCAGCTCATCACAGCGCGCGGCGGTGCGGCGATCCTGCCACACGATCGCCCGATACAGCGGCTCCCCCGTAGCCGGGTCCCACACACAGACCGTCTCGCGCTGATTGGCGATCCCCACCGCCAGAAGCTCCCCATCGCGCACCCTCGCACCGTTCAGCGCCTCGCCCGCGACCACACAGGTCACCTCCCAGATCTCCCCCAGATCGTGCTCCACCCACCCCGGCCGGGGAAAGTGCTACGCGAACTCCCGATACGCGCGCCCGACCAGCTCCGTGCGCTCGTCGAAGACGATGCACGTACTGCCCGTCGTACCCTGGTCGATCGCGAGGACCATTCGCCTCAGCGTACCGCTACCCTTGTGGGTAGATGACCGCGAAGGAAAAGCTGCTCGAGGAAGCGCCCCGATGGACGGACGCGCAGGCTACGGCAGCGCTGCCTGTGGTCGAGGCCCAGAGCGGGCTGGCGACGTACTTCGATGAGGAGGAGCGTTCGGTGGAGGAGCTCGATGCGCGCGAGGATCGCTGGGCCGAGGCGAACGCCCGCGAGGCGATCCGCGAAGAGCCTTGGTGAGCCGCGGCGCGATCTTCTGGCTCGAGCGCACAGTGCCGAAGGCGCAGCTGACCGGGCCGATCACGAGACTCGGAGCGGAACGGATCAAGGAGCTGTGCACGGCACTCGCGGCCGCGAGCGGGTGCTGAGCTCACCCTCGCTCAACGCTTCTTGCGGCGCGCCCTGCGCTTGGCCTGGGGGCGCTTCTTGTGTTTCTTGGCTTTCTTGGCTTTCTTCGCGGGCGATTTGACGGCTTCGGAGGGGACCAGAAGCGTACGGAGCGCCACGGGTTCCTGGATGACCTGCGCGGGGTATTCGCCGGTCGTGAACGCCATGTCGGGGCCGTAGCTCGTGCCGCCGCCGTTGGTGGCCACAAGGCGGTAGTGGTAGGTCGTGCTGGGCAGCAGGTTGGGGAGGTTCACAACCACCGGCTGGGGGCCTTCCAGGGCGCCCATGTCGACCTGGACCGTCGGCCAGCTCTGCCCGTACGCGGCGCTCGTGCCGTACTGGAAGAGGTAGGTGGTGTCCCAGCCGTGGGGGTCGATCGTCCCGCCGAGCGTCGCGGAGCCGACGCCGACGCCGCTCGCGGCGCCCGTTTCGACGGTGGGCGCGGGGACCGGGAGCGTCGTGAACGTCTCGTCCGGGCCCTTCACTTCGGTCGCACCGGGGCTGCTTGCGACGAGCCGATAGTGGTAGGTCGTCCCGGCCTGCAGGCCGTTCACGGGCTGGGAGACCGGCACCGTTTCGGTGGTGATCGGCGTGACGTCGTCGGGGATCGGCGCGATCGACCCGTACGCCGTGGTCGTGCCGTATTCGAAGTGGTAGTTGACGAACGCTTCGCCGGTCTCGATCGTGCCGTTGAGCGTCGCGGTGAACTGCGTGACGTTCGAGGCGGGCAGGGCGCCGGGGACGGGTGGCGATGTGGCGGGGAATGTCATGTCGGCGCCGTGGGTTGTACCGAACGAGTTGGTCGCGACGAGCCGGAAGTGATAGGTGGCAAAGGGCTTCAGGCCGGTGATCTTCGTCTGGGCGTGTTCGAGCTTGAACGCGCTCCCCGCGTCTGTGCCCGGCAGCGCGGGACTCACCGACCCGTACGCTTCCGTTTCACCGTATTCGAAGTAGTAGTGCGTATCCGCCCCGTCGGGCGCAAGCGACCCGTTGAGCGTCGCCACGATCGTCCCAGCGACCGGCTCTTCGACATCCGTCGCCGCTTCGGTCTTCAGTTCGGGCACCGTCCCGGGAGTGGTGAACGCCATAGCGGTGCCGTAGGTGGTGCCGAACGAGTTGGTCGCGACGAGCCGGAAGTGATAGGTGGTTTCCGCTTTCAGGCCGGTGATCTTCGTCTGGGCGTGTTCGAGCTTGAACGCGCTCCCGGCGTCTGTGCCCGGCAGCGCGGGACTCACCGACCCGTACGCTTCCGTTTCACCGTATTCGAAGTAGTAGTGCGTATCCGCCCCGTCGGGCGCAAGCAACCCGTTGAGCGTCGCCACGATCGTCCCCGCCGCGGGCTCTTCGACAGAGCTAGCCGCTTCCGTCTTCAGTTCGGGCACCGTCAGGGGGGTGGTGAACGTCGTGTCGGCGCCCCTGGTGGTACCGAACGAGTTGGTCGCGACGAGCCGGAAGTGATAGGTGGTTTCCGCTTTCAGGCCGGTGATCTTCGTCTGGGCGTGTTCGAGCTTGAACGCGCTCCCGGCGTCTGTGCCCGGCAGCGCGGGACTCACCGACCCGTACGCTTCCGTTTCACCGTATTCGAAGTAGTAGTGCGTATCCGCCCCGTCGGGCGCAAGCGACCCGTTTAGCGTCGCCACGATCGTCCCCGCGGCGGGCTCTTCGACAGAGCTAGCCGCTTCCGTCTTCAGTTCGGGCACCGTCAGGGGGGTGGTGAATGTCGTGTCGGCGCCCCTGGTGGTACCGAACGAGTTGGTCGCGACCAGCCGGAAGTGATAGGTGGTTTCTCCCTTCAGGCCGGTGATCTTCGTCTGGGCGTGTTCGAGCTTGAACGCGCTCCCGGCGTCTGTGCCCGGCAGCGCGGGACTCACCGACCCGTACGCTTCCGTTTCACCGTATTCGAAGTAGTAGTGCGTATCCGCCCCGTCGGGCGCGAACGACCCGTTTAGCGTCGCCACGATCGTCCCCGCGGCGGGCTCCTCGATATTGGAAGCCGCTTCCGTCTGCAGTTCGAGCACCGCATTGGGAGTGGTGAACGTCATGTCGGCACCGGGATTGAGGCCATTGGAATTGCCCGCAACCAGCCGGTAGTGGTAGGTCGTCCCCAGCGCGAGGCCGCTCAATTCCGCGCTGACCGGCACCGGGCTGGATCCCGACCCGGGGGCGGGCGTGCACGGAACCGTCTGGCCGTAGGCGGTGCTCGTTCCGTATTCGAACTCGCAGGAGGTGACTTCCTGCCCGTCGGGATTCACGACGCCTTCGAGCTTCGCGCTCGTCCTCATGACGTTGCTCGCGGCGTCCGTGGTCACATCGGGGAACAGCAGGCCGGGCTTGAAGATCGCGACCGTATCAGCTTCCCGCTGGGACACATACACGATGTGAGTCACACTGTTCACAGCGATACCTTCAGAGGGCGTGATGGCCGACCCGAACGTCTGGATCGGAGGGCTTATAGGCTCCCAGAACGCGCTGTACTGAACGATCCCAACCCCCCTCTCGTCAAAGAACAGCTCATTCGTCGACGGGTCGACCGCGAGAGCGGTCGTACAGTTGCACCCTGCGCCCTCCGCAAGGAAACTCCCGGCTAGATTGAACTTCAATATTTCCAGAGCACCCTTCTGATTGACATAGACGTTATCTTCCGAGTCGACCGCGATCGCGCCCTCTGCATATTCCAGGTCCAACGAGTCGAGCGGTACGCCTTCAGCGCTGAACTCCTGCACGAACCCGTCTGCTTCGCTAACCCACAGATCGCCCGAAGGATCGACTGCGACACCGAGCACCGCGCTCCCGAACCCATTCAACTCGGAGACGAACACGCCTTTCGAGCTGAACTTGTCGATCACATTGTGACCCGTGTCGATGACATACACGTCGTCTTTGGAAACGCCGCTGGAGTCGTCGACCGCAATGCCGCTCGGAGAGCTGAAGCCTTCGGGGAAGCTCGGGTTGTCGCTCCCATTGAACTGGGCGAGATAGTTCCCTTCCGCGTCGAACTTCTGCACGCGGTTGTTGCCCCGATCCACAACGTACACGTCACCGCTCGAGTTATCGACCGCCACGCCGAGGGGAGTCGAGAACTGCCCTTCGCCCGAACCAGAGGCGCCGAAGACGGCGTTGGGCGTCACGGGCGAATAACCCACGAGCGCCGCGGCGGGGCCGGCCCCGAGCGCCGTGTACCCGCCGAGCACGCCGAGCACCACAACGCCCCTGAGACCAATCCGGCGAATCGTGTCGCGAGCCCTCATCACCTACCCCCTCCCCTGTTGGCGCTGTGAGCACGACCGGCCCGAGCAGACCTGCCCTTCGGCTTGTGTACGCCGCGCCTCCTCCTGCCACCGCTCCTGGTCTTGGCTTTGCCGTGTCGCGCCGTGTGAGCGGCGGGCGCGACGCCCGCGGCCTTGGCCGCACTCGAACTCGTGCTCGCGGGAGCCAGCAGCGGCGCGGGCACGAGCGCTGGAGCCACCGGCGCAGCGAGCGTCGCGGACGGGTAGATGGCGGTCGTGAACGTCTCATCGACGCCGTAGCTCGTGCCGAAGATGCTGGTCGCCACGATCCGGTAGTGGTAGGTGACGCCGGGCGCGAGGCCCTGCAAGGGGACCGCGAACGTCTGCACGCCGGGTTCCATGCCGGCGTCGCCGAAGATCCGTGAGCCGTAGCTCGTGTCCACCCCGAGATCGAACTCGTAGGTCGTCTCATACCCCTGGGTTTCGATCGTCGCGGTCAACGTCGCGGAGTTCTGCGCCACGCCGCTCGCCTGCCCGGTACTCACCACGGGCAACCGCGGGGGCGTCACCGCCGAACTCGACACGCTCACGAGCGACGGTCCGCTCTGCGCGGCACATGCGACGCCCGCCTGCGCCGCGAGACCGGCCACGCCCAACCCCAGCGTCGCGAACCCGGTAAGGATCATTCTGCGTGCCCTCATCTCAACTCCTCCTTCCGTGCACGGTGTGACCATGGCCAGCTGTCCGGGCTCCGCGAGCCCTGCCGGCCCTCTTCGCCCTCCTGGCCCTCTTGGCTTTCTTGGTCTTCTTTGCCTTGGGGCAGCCGGTGACCTGGATCGGGGTGTTCTGCTTGAGCTGCGCGCCGTCCTGCGCGACGAACGATGTCGGCATCAGGAGCTTGTCTTTGCAGAGGTTCCCGTTCGCGGCGAGCGCCGAGAACGGCCCCTCGGGCAGGAACAGCTCGAAGCTGCTCACGGGCACGTCCGGGATGTACGTGAACGTCGAGCTCGTGATCCCCGCCTTCGAGATGAACGTTTCCCCGACCAGGTTGACGCGCACCCCATAGCCCTGCAGTACCGCGACGAGGTTCGGGAACGCCGCGCCGCCGTGCGAGACGAAATACACCGGGCCCACCAGCTTCACCGGCAGGATCGGCGTGACGGCCTGCACCGCGCCGATCACCGACGCCGCCGGGCACGCCGCCGGGTTCGCTTCAAAGACGCTGTCCGGGCACGCCTTCTGCAGCGTCGAGAGCCGCGAGGGCAGCTGCTTGGGCAGTTCCACCCGGACCCGCGCGATGTTCGACTGCGGACCCGGCGGGACCACGAGTTTCGCGTCCAAGCTCGCTCCATCCGCCCTGGAGGTCCTCCCCGACGTCGCGACGCTGAACTTCGGGCCGAACGACAGGCCCGCGCACCCCGCCACAGCGAACGGCGCGGACTCTTCGGCCTGCGTGCCCTGCGAGCCCGAGATCGTCGCGGAGATATGAAGCTGCGCGCAATCCGTCGGGTTGAAGATGAACCCCGGCCGGTTGATCGTCACGTTCGTTTTCCTCAGCCGCAACGGGATCCCATCGAGAATCTGCGGCAACGGGTCGGTCGTGACCGTCAACGCCGTCGTATACGGGTCCACGTTGATCCGCGCGCGCACCACCACGTTCCCGAGGTTGAACGGCCCCGCGTGCGTCGGCACCACGATCGAAAGGCCGAACGGCGCGCCCCTGTAGGGCCCGGTCAGGTACACCACGCCTTTCTGGTAGTACGGGTGCGATCCAGGGCCCGCCGCGACGGTCATTTCGCCGATCTGCGACGCCGCGGAGCACGTCCCCAGATCGGCCTGTGGCTCACCGCACAACGGGACCCCAGAGAGGCTCCCCAACAGGCCCGGGGGTGTCACGACCTTGATCTGCGAGAAGTCCTGTTCGCGGTCTTCGCGGTTGAACGTCACCGTCAGCGGACTGAGCTGCCCCGCGTTCGGGTTCGACGTGCCCGCTTCGAACACCGGGTGAAACGGCCACACGCCCGGGCACGCTTCGCCGTTGCCGTTCCAGTCCACGCTGAACTGCGACTCGGGCGTCGCATCCGAGGTGATCGGCGTGCTGTACGGCGTGATGTCCGCGGTACTCGTGAACGTCCCACACGACTGCGGAGTCGCCAGCCCAGCGCGCAGCCCACTGTTGAAGTGCAACTGCACCTGGCTGACCGGCAGCTGCGGCGTGTCCTTGAACGTCGTCGTCAACTGCCCGGTGCTCGTGTTCGCATGGATCCTGCCTTCCACCTTCACGACAGTACCCTTGTACTCGAACTGCAGGAAGAGCCTGTACATGTTGCCGTCCGAGGCGTCCGCATCGGAGCACGGGTCGCAATTCGGAGTCCCGAGGAACACCTGACCCTCCAGCGGTTCGGTCAGCAGCGGCGTCGTGACCTTCACCGTCCCGATCTGCGACCCCGACGGACACGACCCCACACCCCCCGAGGAGAGATCGATCTGTTCGCTCGTGCAGCCCGCGAGACCATCGCCCGCCGACGGAGAGAGCGACAGGCCCGAGGGCAACGTCACCGTCGTGTCCTTGAACTCCGGGGTGATCAGCGCCGGGAACTGCTGCGGCGCCTGCGGAACATTCACATCGACCGTCATCCCCGCGGGCTCGTCCGCCTGGGAGGTATCCGGCAGCACCGACAGCGACGGGTCGAACTGCAGCAGTTCGCAGCCCGTCAACGACGGGAACTGCGTCGACGAGCGCGACCTCCAGCTCGGGGCGCTCAGGTTCGGCTGGCCGTCCGCGAGCCACGGGCCCGGGTCCTCCCACGAATCGACGCTCACCGTTGTCACCTGCGGCGCCGTCGAGCAATCCACGGGATTGTCCAAGAACGCGATCGGCGCCGCACCCACCACCGCTTTGCGGTAGTTGTTGTACACGTTCGGGTCGTTCGCCGGCGTACCGAAGAACGTCACCGCCACATCGACCGGAGGGCCCGCCTCAGGGATGCCCGGCGTCGTGATCCGCACACCATACCCGGACTCCGGAGAGACGCTGGCATACAACGGCACCACTATGCTCCCACTGAGGAAGATCACGAACTCCGCCGGATACCCATTTTCGGGCACGACGTTGTACACCGGATACTCAGCCTGAGGGCTCCCTTGGCTGTTGATTTGGATCCTCGCGAAGCCCATCTGGGTGTCGGGCGGGCAGGAAGCGGATTTGATGTCGTACTGCGGGCACCTTTCCACCACCGTGGGGTCCCCCACGAAGCCCGGAGGGACATCGACGATCACATCCTTCGTATGCGCCGACAAGCCATGAAGACCCCCGGCAGTTTCGTATTCAAATCCAGCTCCGTAAGGCACGACATACCTGCTGGTGTTCAGCGAGAAGGCGACCGTCGTCTCATACGGATGGTCGCCCGCCTGCGAGTCCGTCAGCCCATCCAGACCGGTCGCTTCGGCCGAGACCGCCGCGAGACCGAACGGCTCCGCCGCCGATTCCGCTTCGCTCCCGATCGCGGTCACCACGTTCACGGACTCGCTCGGCGCGCCGCCCCCCGACACGAACGCGCTGTCCGTCAGCGGACCGACCGTGCCGGGCAGCACCGCCACATCGACGATCACCGCCAAGCGTTCGCCCGGCTGCAGCGCAGCGCTGTACGTACACCTCGCGGCCCCCGTTTCGCACGAGAGCCGCGTTTGTTCATAGACCCGGTCCAGCCAGCCCTGTATGCCGGTCACTCTCATACCCCGCGGCAGCTCGTCGCCGATCACGATCGGGCTCCCATCCGTCGGCCGGCTGCCGGTGTTCGTCACCGTCACCTGGTACTCATCACCAAACGAAAAGGAGAAGACCGTCGGCGACGCGACCGCCCTGATCGAGAAACCCGGGGCGGGCACAGCCGCGGCGGCACCCGGCGCACCGACGACACCCACCGCGACGCACGCGCCGATCAGGCCACAAACACCCTTCCAGGTCCTCATCGCCGACCCACCTTCCGGTCTGCTCGGCCGGGCGCAGCCGCCACGCTCGCCTTCCGCCCACGCCGCCTGGCGTGTCTCCCCGCAGCGTGCCTCTTCGCTCTTTTTTTTGCTCCCTTCGCCTTCGGCTTCGACGAGCTCGCCGCGGGTTCGCCGCTCAGTGGCGGGTTGCCGCCCGCCTGGAACTCGCTGCCGGGCGAGAGCAGCGTCGGCGCCCCGCTCAACGGGCCCTGGCACGCTTCACCTTCACACGACGACACCACCGGCGCGGGAAAACCACCATCGACCCGCGCATCGTAGATGTCGACATTTTCGTTCGTGTCCTGAGCGACCAGCTGATCGGAGGTTTCGAACAGCACATCCGCGCCCGACAGGTCGGTACCACGCAGTACCACGAGGCTCTGGGGTGTCGCCCCTTCGCCGTGGATGATATCCCGCCCATCGGAGATCAGGCTCACCCGACCGTCATGATACTCATAGATGTTGTTGGCGTATGTCTGCACCAGACCGTGTATCCCGCAACACCCTTCGGTCAGACGTTCGCCGATCACCTGTTCGTTGAGGGCCTGCGGCGTGAGACCGACAATGCTCTGGAAGAACACGTACGAACCGTCGGCCGACACCGACAGACCGGACGAATATGAAGCGGCATCGTACACGTTCAATTGGTATTGGGGCCCTACAATGCCCGCATCGTTGAGAGGAAAACCAAATATAGAGAACTTAATGGCCACATTGCCGTTGTGGTTGAAACCGTCCTGGCCGATCGACACCCGCACCATCGTATTCGTCTGGGCGTCATACTCGAACACCTGCGCCGCGGTGCTCGTATCGTCGGGGGTCAGATCGCTCGAGCTGCCGAACACCGCGAAACGTCCGTCTGGCGTCACACTAAGCCCACCCACTTCACCGTCCGTGATGAACGTGGTCTGCCCTGTTTCCGTGTTGTAAACATAGACGTTGTCAGCGCCCAGTCGGGCATGCTGGCCCTCGTAGTTCGCCGCGGCGCTCAGGACTTCACTCGATCGGAAGTACACGCGGGACCCGTCCTCCGAGACCGCGATCGCGCTGCCGCCGGCCCCCACGAGCCGTACCCTTTCTCCCACGGGGGCGCCGAGATCGTACTCGTAGAGCCCGCCGGCGCCACCCAGCAGCGGCTGAAGCGTCGAGAAGAAGGCCTTTCCCCCGCTCTCCGAAGCGCCTTCGAAAGTCGCGTTCCCGAGCACGCCCGCTTCAGTGTCACACAGAGCGCAATCTTCCCGGGTGGGCTCGGAGATCGCGACCGTGCGCGCGTCCGCCAGCCCATTGTCGATCCTCGCAAACAGCTCCGCGACCGGCGGCGCACTGGCTTTGCACCCTTGTTCGTATTCGTTGTTCTTTGAGAGCACGGTGAAGAACACGATGCTGCCGTCCATCGACACCGCATTATGGCTGTTGCCGGGTATCCTCCCGCCGAGAGCGACCCCACAGTGGCCGATCTGCTTGCCTTCATCGTCGACCCCTACCAGCAGCGGAGTCGTATTTCCCGTCCCCACGTACTCATATAGGCTGGGATGGCCACCGTCACCAAAAAACCCTTCCTTTTCTTCGGTGTTATCAAAAGGCCAGAAGTCACCGTATAAATCGAAAAAGATATGGGATCCATCGGCCGACACCCCACGCGCATACAGCTCGGCCCTTTTCTGGCCCAGTTCCTGAGGCGTGCCCGGTGGCGTCGTCGGCGGCAGCGCCGGGCCGACATCCACAATCGAGCGATCGGGACGGCGCTCGAAGAAGTCCACCCCGTTGCCGGACTGCCACACCCCGCGATCCAGCCAAGCCGTCGTCTGACCATCGAGGCTCTCGCCGGCTATTTCGCTGAACCCGGACTGCAGATACGGCACGTATTCAGATGCAGGGGGATCGTCCGGCACGATCGTCCAGCCCGAAGCGGTCCGCCGCGTCGAATAGAAACCCCCCGGTAGAAAACCGACGACTGCCCCTGTGGTGCTTTCGAGCCCCGCCACAGCCCCACCTATTCCGATCAGACCCGACGTGCCTTCCGGGCTGTAGCCGTAGGGTTCCGGAGAACCGGTGTTCTTGAACGGCGGGGTGACCATCTCATACGCCCGGCAGTCCGGCAGGTGCGCGGAGGGCCCGGTGCGGAACACGGCGTTCGGGCATTCTTCGGCCGCGGCGGGCGCGGGCAGGCCTGTGAGCGCAGCGGCCACGGCGCATAGCGACACCAGGCCGGCCAGGGTTGATCTGCGGGGGAACATCATGCGGCCTCCAATTCACCGGGGGCATGGATACGAATGCTCTGTGCGACCTTCGCGCCCTTCGGAGTGAGGCTCCACGCGTTCGGCTCGCCTTTGGCGTGACCCTCCCCCGTGTTGGCGAGCAGCCCGAGGCTCTCCAGGCGCCGCAGCAGCTTCGAGACCTGCCCCGGGTCGTGGATCCCCGCGCGCTCAGCGACCTCACGGTTACTCCCCCCCGGGCACTCTGCGACGCCTTGCAGGACCCGCGCGGTGCGATACGTCAAACGCATCGAAACACCCTGCAGCGGATCGCCAACAGCGCTCCCAGACACAGCCAACCCACCCGCGCGCAGGGACCCGACGGGCGCAGGCCGCGACAGCTCCCGGCGCGCCGCCGCCGCACCCCGGTAGGGCAGCACGATCATCCCCGTCAACTCACCCAAAAGACCCGTCAACGGCCCCGGCTCACCCCGCAGCAGCCGCGCGTAGACGATCGCGAACGCCGCGCCGACGACACCCTCCGCCGTCAACGGGGTACACCCCCCGCCACGCGCACCATCCAAACGGCCCTCGTCCACGACCCGCGCGAGGCCCGTGAGGATCTCCTCGCGACGCCCCAGCACCTCCGCGCCCCCACGCAACGCCTGCACCACACACACCCGCGCCAGAGCCGGCTCGCGATCGAAAAACGAGAGGATCGCCCACAGCCCCCCACGCACCCGCTCACGCCACGCAAGACCATCGAGACCCGCTGCGGCGACATCCCCCTCGACCAGCGCGACGACGTCCTCCAGCACCGCCGCGAGGCACTCCTCGCGGTTCGCGAACAGCTCATAGAACGTGCGACGCGACACACGCGCGCGGCTCGTGATATCCGAGACCGTCGTATCCGCATAGCCGAGCTCATCGACCGCGACGACCGCCGCCGCCAACAGCCGCGAACGCTGAATCTCAACCAACTGCTCCCGCGGCACGCTCGTACCCGGCACAGGCTCCGTCGCCACCGTCCGCGAGCGCCGCGCACCCCTGCGCGCCACAGACACTTGGGCACCGCGACGTCTCACCGCGCGCGAGGGCATCAGAACGCCCTCCCCGAGGCCACGTGAGACCCTCCCCCGCGTGCGGGGGAGCCCGGACGACGCTTTTGCGCCGCTACCGGCCGGCTAGCTGCAGGCCGAGAACCTGAAGAGAGAGAGAGAGAGAGAGAGATGCATCAGACCGCTGATGCATCTGGCAAGGACCCCAACCGGAGCCCCACGCATGACCGCCACGTTATTCCCTCTCGAAACCACGCTGAACCATCTCCCTCTAGTTCTGTGACCCAGTCCCTCTACCCGACCCACTGCCCTGCAAGCGCTTTGGATGTCAACCACAAGACGGGCTGACCCAAACCGGACCCTATGTATGCCCGGCTCCACTGGACACCGGACGACGCTATATAACCACACCTGCAACACGTTGTCAAGCCCCCCTTTGCAGACCGGCCCCCACACCGGCCCCGGGGACACCACGCGAACGCCGCTGCGGCCGGTCTGGTGGCTGGGCCGTCCCATGGCCCCGACCGAGCGGCACGTCCATCTCGCGCGCCATCGCGCTCCAGCTGACCTTCGCTCCGAGCGAGCGCACCACGCGCTCGAGCAGCGCGTGGCCGGCCGGGACGCTCGCCCCCCTGCGCCGCTACCTCTTCTTGCGCTTGCGCCCGTGCCCGGCGTGCTTCTTCGTGTGCTTGGCCTTGTGCTTGGCGCAGCCGGTGACCGTGATCTTGGTGGTGGTCTTGATCAGCGCGCCGTTCTGCCCGACGAATTCGGTGGGCATCGCGAGCTTCTTCTTGCAGAGGTCCGCGTTCGCGGCGAGCGCCGAGTAGGGGCCCTCGGGGAGCGTCAGTTCGAAGCTGCCGACCGGGGCGTCGGGGACCGTCTTGAACGTGCTGCTCGTGATCCCCTGCTTGTTGATGAACGTCGAGCCGACCAGGTGGATCGTGACCCCGTAGCCCTGGAGCACGATCACGAGGCTCGGGAACGCTTCGCCGCCGTGGGAGACGAAGTACGCCGGGCCGCTCAGCGGGACCGGGAGCTCCGGGGTCGTCGCTTTCGCGTGGCCGACGATCGACGCCGCGGGGCAGGACGCGGGGTTCGCTTCGAAGACCGTGGCCTTGCACGCCTTCTGCAACGTCGTCAACCGCGAGGGCAGCGCCTTCGGGAGTTCGACTTTGACCTTCGCGATGTTCGCATCGTAGGGGCCTGCGGGGTACCCCAGCTTGACCGCGAAGCTCGCTCCGTTCGCCCGGGACGTCTTCCCTGAGGTCGAGGCTTCGAGCTTCGGCTTGAACGCGAGGACCGCGCAGTTGGTGACCTGGAAGGGCACCGACAGCGCGTCGCTGGCGCCTTCGGTGCTCTGCAGGGTGCCGGTGACCGCGAGCGGGCTGCAGTTCGTCGGGTTGAACGTGAACCCGGGACGGTTGACGAGCACGTTGACGTGCTTGATCTCGAGGGGGATCCCGTCCAGGATCGTCGGGATCTTGTACGGGCCTTCGTTGTCGGTCGTGATCGTCAGCGCCGCGGTTTCCGGGTTCACTTCGATCCTCGCACGAACCACGACCTGCCCGAGATCGAACGGGCCCGCCTTCGCGGGGTTCACGATCGAGAGGCCGAACGGGGCACCCCTGTAGGGGCCTGTGAGATAGACCTTGCCGCCCTTGACCGTGAACGGGTCCCCGCCCTCCCCGACGCTGACCGTCGTTTCCCCGATCAAGCTTTCCGGACCGCATGACCCTTCATCGGCCTGCTGTTCGCCGCACAACTTCACCCCGGTCAGCAGCCCGGAGAGCCCCGGGGGCATGTGCAGCAGGATGCCCTGCAACGTCTGGCTGCCGTCTTCGCGGCTCATCGTCATCGTGAACGGCGTCAACCCCGCCGCCTGGATACTCGTCGCCCCGGCCGTGAGGCTCGGGTCGAACGGCAGACTCGCACCCGGACACGGCCCGCCGTTCGGGCCGGTCGTGATGTTGAACGTCGAGGAGGATTCCGCGGTCGCGGTTTCCGTCCACGGCGTGAACGTCCCCGTCGTCGTGTAGGAGCCGCACCGGGCGGGGGTCACGAGCGGCGCTCGATCCCCGCCGAAGAAGTGCAGTTCGACGTCTTCAAAGGGGTCCTGCGGCAGGTACTGCGAGGACTGCGGGTCGGTTTCGAAGAGCTTGTCGTGTTCGAAGTGCGCCGTGAGCTGGCCCGTGACCGGGTTCTCCACGACTTCCCCCGCCGCCTTGATCCGGACCCCCTCCCGCCGGTTTTCCGCGAAGATGTACATCGCGACCAGCGACCCGAACGGGTTCTGCGTCTGTTCGGCGAGATACGCCGCGCCTTCCACGGGTTCTGAGAGCAGCGGCACGTTCACCTTCACCGTCGCGATCTTCGCCGCATCCGGACACGACGACGCTTCCGCGCTCTGCAACCCGATCTCACCCAGCGAGCACGCCTGCAACCCATCCGCCCCAGCCGGGTTGATCGCCACGCCTTCCGGCAACGTGACCGACAGGCCCTTCACGTCGGACTCCGCCAGGCCCTTGCCGACGAGCAACGATTCCTGCGGGACGTGCTCATCGACCGTCAACCCCGTCGGGGTACTCCCCGCCGTCCCGTCCGGCGTGACCCGGACCTGCGGGGTGAACGGGAGGCGGTTGCACCCATCGAGCGTCTCCAGCGGTTCACTCGCGCCGAATGACAGCACGCTCTGCGGCTGCGCCCACGAGTCGGCTGTCATGCTCGACTGAAACGGTTCCGTGCACGACGTCGGCAGCGTCATGAACGGCGGCGGGTTGTTCTCTTCCAACGGCTTGCACGGGCCACCCGATCCCCCATTGAGAGCTTCCCCGAGGCAGTCCCAGCCGCGCTGCGCGTTGTGCCGCGGGTCGCTCGGAACGCCCCAGAACGTGACCGAGCTCGCCATGAACCCCGCAATCTGAGCGATGTTGTACACGTGGGCGGTAATCCCGTAATCTTCACCAGCTCGGATCGACGCGTCGATATACACCGGCGTGAGCCCTTCCACGAGGAACCCGAACCGCGCCGGCTCCCCGAACGTCGGTTCGAGATTGAACAGCGGCTCGGTGAACGTGCTCACGTTCAGGTTCGGCAGGTTGACCGTAACCATCGCCACACCCACCGCCGTCTGCGGCGGACATTCATTTTCAGACTCGTGTGCTACTCCTCCTACAATTCGCGGTGCGAGGAACTGGCCGAGGGTGCACTGCGGGATCGGGACCGGGTTGCCGACCAGCCCCGCCGGCAGCCTGAAGCTCAAATCCTTCGGGAGCCCCGCCGGCGCGGGAACATTGGGCTGATGTTCGCCTGGTTCGGTTACGTGGCGTTCTTCGATTTCCCTGTTGAACTGCAGCGTCGTCGTGAACTGGAACGGGTGCGAACCGGCCTGCGTATCCAGCGAACCGCCCTCTTCTTCGAAGCCCAGCTCATAATCTTCGACCCCGAACGGCGTCGGCGAACCACCGAACACAACCGGACGCGCGACCGACGCGCCCGGCGCATCGCCACTCGAGACGCTCGCGCGATTCACTGCGCCCGTCGAGGCCCGTTCGACGACCACACCCACACGCACTTCGAACTGCATATACCCCGGCAACGACCCCACGTAAGTACACGTCAACGATGCCAACACACAATTAACCCCACCACGACGATTTTCCACACCCTTACCCGCGATGCCTTCGATCGAGACCGCGTGCAACCCCGCCGGCAGGCTGTCCACAATCTGGACCGGGGGGGTCTTTTCGTACACGCCCAGGTCCGGTTCAGGGGCTTCTTCGCTGCACCCCGAGTCCACGTACTTCCCCTTCCCCGCCGCGACCCTCGCGCACGTACTCGTGCTCGCGTCACCGAGATTGTCCGCGATCACGACAACGAACCCGTCGGGCCGCCCATCCGTCACGACCACAAGCTTCGCTTCTTCGCGGCCGCCTTCAAGATTAAACGGGAACACAACGAACGACGTGACCTGCTGCGCCCCCTCCGCCCCGATGAACTTGATCGTGTATTCACCCGGAGCCCCGCTCACTTCCGCGGTACCCGGCCCATACAGCGCTTCGATGCCTTCCCGCACTTCCTGAGCGCTCGCATCCCATTTCACGGGGGCGAAAGCTTCATGACCAGGCGACCGAGCGATCATCGCGAATTGGCCGCCGGTAGCGTTGACGGTCAGCTTCAACACCTCATCCCTCGCCCCTCCCGCCCGCAGATCCGTCGGCAACGACCCCGAACGCAGATGCCACCACGCCGACCCCGCACACGCCGACGACGCACCCACCACAAGCCCCGCCAGCACAACGGCGAGCACACACACCCCATACCGCCTCATCCCACGCACCCCGATCATCGCCCACCCCTCCTGTTCGTGCTGGCCCTTCGCCCTGCTGCCCCGGTCGCATACGCCCGGTGGGCCGCGCGTTCGCAGACCCTGCGCCGCTTACCCCTACGCTTACGACACGCCCGCAAGGCGCGCGTCAGCTTCTGCGCGCGCGTCAACGACCTCGACCCCACAACCGGCGCCGAAACAGCCCCGGTCACATTCCCCGCGCCGGAGAACGTCGCGCTCGCCGGCGCCCCAAAGATCGCCGGCTCGGGCGAGGGCGCCGCCTTGCACGCATCGCCCGTCACGCACGGCGGCGGGACCGCGGCCGGCGCCGCGAAGCACGGCACCGCCGCCGAGCATTCGTGCGCGTCATACACATCCCGGCTCGTGTCGTAATCCGCCGGAGAGAGCCTCGCCGAGGTGAAGAAGAACACATCCCCACCGCCTTCATGCCCTTCCGCGTCCCTGCCACCGGTCGCGCTCGCGTCCATGAAACCCGATTCTTCAGGCGAACTGCCCGAGGAGATCAGATCCACACACCCGTCCGAGCGTTCGCTGAACGTGACGCTCCCCGTCGTGCACCCCCCCACACCGGGCGGCTCGTACTCGTACACATCGCCCGTGCCGTTCACATCCTGCGGCACGAGCGCATCGTTGCTGTTGAAGAACAACCGGCCGTTATCCGACAGGTACCGCGGCTGGTAGAGAGCCCCCTCTCCGTTACTCGTCCAAGCCGGCACGCTCGCCGCGATCCCCTGTTCTTCGCTCCATCCGAGGTATAGTCCTCCGTCGAGGTACGGCGTCAGGCTCTTGTATTCGACTCCCACCGGCCGCGCGCCCGTGGGGTTGCACGACGCGCACACGACACGATTCGTGCCTGCGTCGTAGAGGTAGACCTCCTCATCCGGGCGGCCGGTGAGCGCATCGGTGGTGTCATAGCCCGTGAGCGACCGCTGCGACATGAACGCCAGCCACCGGCCATCCGGAGAGACCCGCGCCGTCATCGCCCTCAGCCTTGCCCCGCGACCGCTCCAATCATTTATGTCGCCTATTGGCAATACGACGACGACGTTCGTTTCCCACGCCGCGCCGTTGTAATGGGCGACATACATGTTGCACATGCTTCCAGGAGACGCTTCACTTCCACAGTCGCCCTGGACCGCGCCCGGCGCGAGCACACCACTAGCCGCGAAGTACACCCACGAACCATCTTCGCTGACGCCGGGCGCAAGCCCAGCCACTTCCGCTGGCCCATTCGCGCCGGTCGGCGTCAGGTCGGTCAGCTCGCACCTCAATTTATCCGCGACGACCACCATTTCACACACATAGAGATCATTTGTGCCTCCCGAATCTTGGGTCAGATGCTGCCCGTCGGTGAAGAAGACCCTCGACCCATCGCTCGAAGCATCCTGGAACACCGGCGGCGCTCCTCCACCCGTTCCGCTGCCGCCCTGGACCGCGTCCAACTGCACCGTTTCACCCCGGGCCATATCACGCATATAGAGATGTCCACCACTACCGGCGGGCACCACCCATACGATCCGCGAGTCGTCAGCCGATATCGCATGCCTGACGACACTATTTTCAAGTCCGAGCTGCGCTTCGCGAGCCGGTACTTCTTCGCCCTTTCCATTAGCGGGCAACAGGTCGACCTGCTGCAACTGCCGGCCGGCCGTCCACTCATACAGAGAAGCTCCTCCTATCGGCGTCCCCGTCAACGCGATTTCCGAACTGAGCACCACATGGGTGAGATCCGGAGTCGCACCGACGAACTCCGGGCCACAGATCAGCCTTTCTAGAGGACACTTGCCTTCTTCGCCGAACACCGTTCCCGCCGGCACATCGGCGTGTTCGCGCACACCGGCCCGGCATTCCCCCGCGGCCGGACAACCGCTCACCAGCGGCCTATAGCACGACCCACCACACGACGCGCCCGGATCACCGGGCGCAAAGAGCGTACGCAGGAACGGAGTCTGTTCAGAGGCTTCTTCAGAAAGCGACCTCGTGAAAGGACCGAGCGGCTGCATCGCCCCCTGCGATAGATCTTCGGAGAAGAACTGGTATGTCTCCCCATACCCGAGCGTGTAGCCGGTCGCAGCTTCGTGAGGTGGATTTATATCGCGCGAGGACCAACCCTGCGGGCCACGCGTGGAGAGCACCTGCATGTAGATCGCATACCCCTGAGGTTCCGCTTCGGTCGGCGCGTTCGTGAGATAGGTCATCGCGTCCCCAGACGCCGACGCGTGCGTCACCCACAATTCGCCGCCGATCGGGAAGATCCGCGCGCCGAGCTTGTTCGGCGAAGACACCATCTCCCACTGGCGAGCATCCGGCAACACGAACGGCGCGACAGCCGGCTGCGTCGTGAACGTCTGGTCGGGACCCGCGAACTCCTGCGCTTCGAACACCCCCGGCGAGACTTCGACCTCGCTGACCACCACGACACGGTAGTGGTAGGTCGTGCCCGCCGCCAACCCCTGCACGTGCTCGGGGATCGCCTGCACATCGCCTTCGCCGGAGCCGACCGGCGCGCCGGGCGCCGCCGGGAGGTCCGTCGCGCTGCTGTAGTTGCCTGAGGTGCCGTACTGGAAGTAACAGGATGTCGCCTCGCCGTGCGGGTCGATCGTCGCTTCGAACGTCGCCGACGTCGCCGCGACATCAGCCACCGACTCGCCGTGCAACCCGGGGCCAGGCGTCGTGAAGTGCAGGATTTCGCCTTCGTTTGACCCGATCTTGTTGGTCGCGTGCAACCGGTAGTAGTAGGTCGTATCGGGCGTGAGGCCGGTCAGCTTTGCGTGGACCGGGCCTGGTTCGGTGGTGACGTCTTCCGGTTCGCACTGCGCGTCCTGACCCAGTGAGGTGGTCGTGCCCCATTCGAACCTGCATGTGGCCTGTCCTTCTTTATCGAGGCTGACAGTACCGTTCAGCGTCGCGCTCGCCGGCGCCGGTTCCGAAACGGCTTCGGTCGTGACATCCGGGATCGCAACGGCGGTAAAGACGACAACGTGGTCTTCGGAATCCGTCGCGTACACCGTCCCATCGGAAGAGTCGATCGCAAGACCGCTGCCGCTCGTCAGATCACCGGCGCCAAACCGCTCCAGGAACGGGTTTTCCCGGCAAGGTTTCGATACCGTGCAGCCCGGCGCCGAACTGTACGCGGCGATCGTGCTCGCAGCGCCTTCCGCGTCATAGACATACACATCATCACCAGTTGCTGGATCCACAGCCGCCGCCGTGGCCGAGTTTTCACTGCCCCCACCAACTTCATCCACGAGTTCAACGGCTTCGTCGTTCAGCTTCGTGAAGCCCGCGAAGCTGCCACCGCCGCGACCGACATACAGGTCGTCTTCGGAGTCCACAGCGAACCCCGGTTTCGTGTCAAACCGGTCCTGCCGGCTGGTGAGGAACGCATTTGGTTCCACGTCGCTGAAGTTATCGATCCGCCCATTCGACTGGTAGACCCACAGCTCGCCCGCAGGGTCCACCGCCACGCCATACAGTTCTTCAAACGGTATAACCGCAGTCGTCGCCGGCTCGCATTCCCCGGCGGCCTGCGTTTCCCCTCCAGCGGGACATGTCCCCGTCAACTGACCCAGATACGTGCCGGTTTCGCTGAACTTGTCGATCGCTTTATGTCCGTTGTCAGCGACATAAACATCACCCACGGACGGGTCTTCGATCACGAACTTGCCCGAGTCATCGACCGCGACCCATTCGGGGTCCTCAAACCCCCCGGGAGGCGCGAAAGACTTGACGAACACCCCTTTTTCGGTGAACTCCTCCACACGCTTGTTGCCCTTGTCGACCACGTACACGTCTCCTGTGGCATCGTTCACGGCCACACCGGCAGGTTCGTCGAACCTGCCTTCACAAGGTTCAAGCGCTTTGACCACACACGGCCCACTGCCAAAGGACGAACCGAAAACATGCACCGTCTTCGCCCCGGCAACACCCGGAGTCAACCCAAACACCAACACACCCACCAGCGCCACAAACATCGAGTGGACCACCCCTGAGACCAGCCTACGAACCCTCATCACATCCATCCCCTCCTCGAGATCGGAGGGGAGGCACCCCTCACACCGTATGTGTATGACAACCCACGCACAGGCACAGGACGGAGGCGCGTATCGCGGCGCATCACGCCGCCCTCCGATCGCCGGGGCCATGGACACGGATGCTCTGCGCGACCCGCCGGCCCTTCGCGGTAAGACCCCACGCGTTCGGCTCGCCTTTCGCGTGACCCTCACCCGTGTTCACGAGCAACCCAAGACTCTCAAGACGCCGCAACAGCTTCGAGACCTGCCCCGGATCGTGAATCCCCGCGCACTCGGCGACCTCACGGTTGCTCGCACCCGGACGATCCCCAACGCCTTCCAGGACCCGCGCAGTGCGATACGTCAAACGCATCGAGACGCCCTCCAGCGGATCACCCACAGCCCCCCCGGCCACCGCCGGCCCATGGGCCCCCACGCTCCCCGCGGGCGCCGGACGCGCCAGCTCGCGCCGCGCCGCCGCGGCGCCCAGATAGGGCAGCACGATCATCCCCATCAACTCGCCAAGCAGACCGGTGAGCGGTTTGCGCTCACCCCGCAGCAGCCGCGCGTAGACGATCGTGAACGCCGCGCCGACGACACCCTCCGCGGTCAGCGGGGTGCAGCCCCCGGCGCGGGCGCCCTCACGGCGGCCCTCGTCCACCACTCTGGCCAGACCCGCCACGATCTCCTCGCGACGACCCAAAACCTCCGCGCCACCACGCAACGCCTGCACCACACACACACGCGCCAAAGCCGGCTCGCGATCCAGGAACGAGAGGACCGCCCACAACCCCCCACGCACCCGCTCACGCCACGCAAGACCATCGAGACCCGCTGCGGCGAGATCCCCCTCGACCAGCGCGACGACGTCCTCCAGCACCGCCGCGAGGCACTCCTCGCGGTTGGCGAACAGCTCATAGAACGTGCGACGCGAGACCCGCGCGCGGCTCGTGACATCCGAGACCGTGGTATCCGCGTAGCCGAGCTCATCGACCGCGAGGACCGCCGCCGCCAACAACCGCGAACGCTGGATCTCCACCAGCTGCTCCCGCGGCACGCTCGTACCCGGGACAGGCTCCGTCGCGACCGTCCGCGAGCGCCGCGCGCCGCTGCGCGCCACAGACACTTGGGCACCGCGACGTCTCACCGCGCGCGAGGGCATCAGAACGCCCTCCCCGAGGCCACGTGAGACCCTCCCCCGCGTGCGGGGGAGCCCGGACGACGCTTTTGCGCCGCTACCGGCCGGCTAGCTGCAGGCCGAGAACCTGAAGAGAGAGAGAGAGAGAGAGAGATGCATCAGACCGCTGATGCATCTAGCAAGAACCCCATGAGGGGCTGCGCACATATCCGGCACGTCATTCCCTCTCGAAACCACGCTGAACCATCTCCCTCTAGTTCTGTGACCCAGTCCCTCTACCAAACCCACTGCCCTGCAAGCGCTTTGGATGTCAACCACAGGACGGGCTGACCCAAACCGGACCCTATGTACGCCCGGGTCCACTGGACACCGGACGACGCTATATAACCACACCTGCAACACGTTGTCAAGCCCCCCTTTGCAGACCGGCCCCCACACCTTGCGGCGCGCCCTGCGCCTGCCCTTGGGTACCACCCGCGTGGTACACTCTCGGGGATGCCGTCCGCCAAGCCCCGTGTCCAGGTCACGCTCGACTCCGAGTTGGCTGCCGCGGTCGCGGAGCTCGGCGGCGCCAAGCCGCGCTCCCGCGCCGTGCACGACCTCGCGCTGCGCGGTGCGCAGGCGATCCGCTCCGAGCAGGACCGCCGCCAGGAGGCGATCGAGTTCCTGCGACGACTCGATTCAGGCGAGGAAAACGGATACGACTTCTCGATATCCGAGCAGCTCCATGCAGAACGCCGCTGAGCCCTACGGCTCGGGCATACCGCTGGTATTCGACACCTCTGCGTGGAATCGCCGCACCGATCCCGCGGTCCTGCCCAGGTGGGCGGCGACCCGCGACGCCAGCCTGCTTGCCGTCTGTCCAGTGGTCGCACTGGAGCTCCTGGCGGCCGCACATGGCGAGGAGAAGTTCGCCAACCTCGATCGCGCGCTGCAGGGACTCGCACAGGCCCCGGTGACCCGCAGCGCGGGCGACGCGGCCCTCGGCGCCTCACGCGAGCTGCGCGGCGAGCGGCGCCTACCCACCGCCGACTACCTGATCGCCGCCGCGGCCGCCGAGCGCGGCGCGGGAGTGCTGCACTACGACAGCCACTTCGACATCCTCTGCCGCGTACTCGGGATCGAAGGCGTGTGGATCGCCGAGCCCGGCTCGATCGACTGACGCTACTTCTTCCGAGCGTGCCGCCGGCCCTACTTCTTCTTTTTCCGTTTCTTCGCGTGCTTGGCGCTGGTGAGTGGCCGGGAGCATCGCAGCCCCCGGCTCTCGCAGAAACGTACGTGAGCCTCTCGACTCATACGGCTCCCACCGTCCGGTCGTAGGCCCGTACCACCTTCCAGTGGGCGAAGAGCTCCGGCTCGCGTGCGAACACGCCCGCCAGGAACTCCCAGGCCCGCTTGCGGCGGCCCTTGAGTCGCTTGTACTTCCGCATTGCCCAGCGCACCAGGTACTCGTCGATGCGTCTGAGGGAGTTCCTGGCCAGCTCGGCCGGGTAGAACCGGCCGTAGTAGTTGACCCATCCTCGCACGATTGGATTGATCTCTCGTGCGATCTGCGTTAGGGGTGTCCCGCTCCATAAGTGCAGCCTCCATCTCCGGATCGTTCGACGTATCGCCTTCGCGGCCTCGTCACTGACGGCTGGGATGAAGCTGGTGAACAGCTCACCCTGCCCATTACGGGCGCGCCGGGGCCTGAACGTATAGCCCAAGAAATCGAACCGAATGTGCTCGTGAGAGCCTTTGCGGTTTGAGTCTTTGCAGTAGACAATTCGCGTCTTGTCGTCATTCAACTCCAGGTGACAATCCGCCATCCGCGTTTTGATCTTGCCGAGCACGAACCGTGCCTGGCGCTCACTCTTGCAGTGCGCGACAGCATCATCTGCATACCGCTCGAACGGGACGGTCGGGAACTCCCGCGCCATCCACATATCGAACGCGTAGTGGAGATAGATGTTGGCGAGCACCGGGGAGATCGCAGACCCCTGCGGGGTTCCACGATCACGCGCTACCACCGTGCCGTTCCCTTCATCCAGCGGGGCTTTCAGCCACCGCTCGACATAGAGCATAACCCACCTGTCATCGGTATGAGCAGCTACCGCCTTCAACACGAACTCGTGGTCAATCGAGTCGAAGAAAGCTGCGTAATCGAGGTCGATTACCCAGTTCGATCTCCAACATCTTTCCCGGCACACTTTCACCGCGTCAAGCGCCGAGCGTCCCGGCCGATAGCCATACGAGTCCCGGTGGAACACACGCTCCACCTCAGGCTCCAGATATAGCTTTACGACGGTCTGAGCGACCCTATCTGCGACAGTAGGTACACCTAGAACTCTGACCCCTCGTCCATCTTTCTTCGGTATCTGCACCGCCTTCACAGCGGGCGGCATATACGTCCCAGAAGACATGCGATTCCACAGCTTGTATAGGTTCCCCGAAAGGTCCCTCTCGAACTGCGCAATCGATTCCTCATCGACGCCAGCAGCGCCCTGGGTTAGCCCGAACTTGCTTCCAGGCTGCCCAGACCACCCTCTTATCAATGCTGAACGACTTGACCTGCGACTTTGACTCAACCATTGGCTCCTACCACAACTTCGTGGTTGACCAACCGTCTCGCCTGGACGGCCCGTCCGCTTCGCTCCAGTCCCATTACAGGACCTTCAACACTACTACCAGACGGTCCGCCCCTGTGCCCCGCATCGGTACTCTCATCCTCACGGTTTCTTCCGCTTGGAATTCTCCCGTATCCAGCCAACCGCAGGCTATAAGCCACTGGCTGACCATCTCGCGGGACGACAGGTTCCCACGTTCCGTGCAAGAGCCTGACCCACGCTCGCGCCGCATACATGCCGGACACCACCTGGGCAATAAACAGGCACCCCCCAGGCTCATCACGGGTCAAAGAAGCGAACCCACTTTTGATGTCATCTATCACATTTCGACACGTCATCTGCGGTTTACTTACGTTCGCCTTCATTGGGTCACACCTGACGCGCTCAAAGGCACGCCTTTTCCCACAACGCTCAGCACGAACGGCTCTTGACCGCCGCACCTTGGGGTGGTTTGCGGCCCCCTCCTGCAAGGCGACCACGGAGGACCTACCTCCATCTCCTGCACGACACCGCATCAAGAACACACCCATCATTGCTTCACCCTGTGGCTCTTTCTACGTGCGTGGCGCACCCTCCTCTTGTGCTTGGTGCTTTTCTTCGCCTTGGCGCAACCGGTGACCGTGATCTTGGTGGTCTGGTGGATTTCGGCGCCGTTCTGCGCGATGAATTCGGTTGGCATCTGGAGGCTCTGCCGGCAGAGGTTCCCGTTCGCGGCGAGCGCGGAGTACTTGCCCTCGGGTAGCGTCAGTTCGAAGCTGCCGACGGGCGCATCGGGGACCGTCTTGAACGTGCTGCTGGTGATCCCGGCCTTGTTGATGAACGTGCTGCCGACGAGATCGACCGTGACGCCGTAGCCCTGCAGCACGACGATCAGGGAGGGGAATGCTTCGCCGCCGTGGCTGACGAAGTACGCGGGGCCTTCCAGCGGGACGGGGATCAGCGGGGTGGTCGCTTTGGCGTGCCCGACGATCGAGGCTGCGGGGCACCCTGCGGGGTTCGCTGCGAACTGTGCGCTCGAGCAGGCCTTCTGTAGGGTCGTCAGGCGGGAGGGCAGCAGCTTGGGGAGTTCGACTTTGACGCGGGCGATGTTCGTGTAGTCGCCCTCGGGGCCATCGAACGGCCCCTCGGAGGTGTTGGGGTAGGACAGCTTCACCACGAGGCTCGCGCCGCTCGCCCTCGATGTCTTCGCTGCTGTGGAGACCGTGAATTTGGGGGCGAACTTCAGGCTCGCGCAGTTCGTGACCTGGAACGGGTCGGACACCGGGGAGCTCGCGCCTTCGGCGCTGTCGATCATGCCGGTGATCGTCTGTGCGGTGCAGTTGGTCGGGTTGAACGTGAACCCGGGCCGGTTGACGTTCACGTAGACGTGCTTGATCTGCAGCGGGATCCCTTCGATGATCGTCGGAATCGCGTGCGGGGACCCCGGTGGGTCCGTCGTGATCGTGAGCGCCGCGGTATGGGGGTCCACTTCGATCTTGGCGCGTACCACGACCGGCCGACCTTCCTGCAGGTCGAACGGGCCGGCCTGCGCGGGGTTGACGATCGACAGGCCGAACGGCGCACCGTCGTAGCTTTCGGTGATGTACACCTTGCCGCCCGTGACCGAGAACGGGTCGGCGCCCAAGCCGACGCTGACGATCGTTTCCCCGATCAGGCTTTCCGGGCCACACGTCCCCGCGTTCGCCTGCGCTTCCGGGCACAGCTTCACGCCGGAGAGCAACCCCGAGACGCCTGCGGGGTAGTGCAGTGCGACCGAGCTGCTGCTCTGCTGGCCGTCTTCGCGGGAGAGCGTCGTCGTCAGCGGCGTGAACCCGCCCGCGTTGATGTTCGTCGTACCCGACGCCAGCGACGGCGCGAACGGCAGACTGCTACGCGACTGGTCCCCTGGAGGGTTCGGGCACGGCGCGCCGTTCGGGCCGCTCGTGATATCGAATTCCGAGGTGGACTGCAACGCTTCGTGCTCGGTTTCGGTGTTGGCCCATGGTTCGAAGACCGCGCTCGTCTGGTACCCCGGTTCCCCGGTGTACCGGCACAGCGCGGGTGTCGCCAACGGGGCGCGCTCCCCGCCGAAGAATTCTAGTTCGGCGTCTTCGAAGGGCAGCTGCGGGTTGTTCAGGAACGTCGTGGTGAGCTGGCCCGTTTCCTGGTTGATCGTGACTTCGCCGGGGAGCTTGACGACCACACCCGAGATCGGGTCCTTCGCGACGAGATACAGAGCGAGGAGCGACCCAAACGGATTTTCCGGCGGTCCGCCGCGGAAGTTCTGCGGCGAGGCCAAGTACACGAAGCCGTGCAGGAACTGTCCCGTCGGCAGCAGCGGCGACCTGATCGTAACGTTCGCGATCTTCGACGCGTTCGGGCACGCCGCTTCGCTACCGCTCTCCAGAGCGACCTGTGCTTCGGAGCACACCTCCAAGCCGTCCGCGCTACCAGGATTGACCGCGACACCGGCCGGCAACGCGACCGTGATGTTCTTCACATCCGAGGGCGAAAGGCCCGTAGGGTTCAGCGCCTCTTCCTGAGGGACGTGGACGTCGACCTTCAGCCCCGTCGGAGTGCTCCCGGCTTCCCCGTCGGGGGTGACCCGGATCTCCGAACTGAACGGCAGCAGGCTGCAGCCGTCGAGGACCGGCATCGGTTCGGTCGCAGCAAACGAGTCCTCCTGCCCAGACGGTTTCGGTTCCGCCCACGAGTCGGCTTCCAGTTCGGTATGCAACGGGCTGCCCGAACACGACGTCGGGAGCGAAAGCAACGGCGGCGGATCGTTCTCACCCAACGGCTGGCAGGTCAAGACGCTACCCAGGTATATTGGTTCGCCGTTGCCGACGATTAGGCATTCGCTGCCGCGTAGGTTGTCGTGGCGTGGGTCGCCGGGTACACCCCAGAACGTCACGGTGTTGCTGAGGAACCCGACCGTCTCGGGGATGTTGTCGACGTGCACCGTGACACCGTAGTCTCCGCCGGTACGCACCGACGTGTCGAGGAACACCGGCGCTCCGGGCTCCAGGAACCCGAAGCGCGCGGGCTCGCCAACGGAGGGTTCCAGGTTGTAGAGCGGCTGCGCGTTCGGGAGCAGCCCCAGTCCTACCGGTTCCTGGAAGTTGACCTGCGCCACCCCGACAACGCTCTGCTGCGGACAGTTGTTGCTGCTCCCGCTGGCGTTTTTGGTGAAGAACTGCGCGAGCGTGCACTGCTTGAACGGGCTGGGGTTGCCGATCAGCCCCGCGGGCAGCTTGAAGTTCAGATCTTTCGTCAGGGCGGCCGGTTGCGCCTCGCCGTCCTGTCTCAGGGTCGCGTTCAGATCGAGTATCGTCGTGAACTGAAACGGGTGGGAGCCGGCCTGCGTATCCAGGCGCCCGCCCGGTTCTTCGGGTGTCAATTCGTAGTTTTCGACGCCGAACGGCGTCGGTTCGCTCGAGACCTTGACCGCGTGCTTGACATGGGCGGGCGGCGCGCCACCACCGGAGATACCCGCTTCATTCAGCTCCCCCGAGACGGCGTCTTCTTCCACCCTGACCGCGATGACCATTTCGATCGCATCGAAGGGCGCGATGATGCCTTCTTCGACAGGGCAGCCTGCAGCCGCTGGCCTGCACCCGTCTTCGTAGACGCATGTGAGCGTTTTCAGTTCGCACTTCACCGGTCCGTGCGAGTCGCCGCCGCTGTACTTGGTATTGCCTTCGACGAGCAGCGCCTTCAACCCGCGGGGGAGCCTGTCCGTGAGCTTGATCGGGGCCGCTTCGCCGTTCGCGCCGGCGTCACCGACGTTGATCGCGGTCACGACGATCTCGCCCTTGCCTTCCGGCGGCAGATTCCCAGGGCGGGCGACAGAGTCCAGGTGAAACCACGGCTGGAGGGCTTCAGCAGAAGCCGACGCCGCCGAAACGACGGGGATCGCCAGAGCAACAAAGACCACAAGGGCAAGTACCGATCGCTTGAACATTTACCCAGCCCTCCGATCGGACTTCGTGGCCCTGGTTTTGGCCCTGGTTTTCTTCTTCTTTGCTTTCGCCTTTACGCACTTGCCGTGAGCCAGCTTCCTGCGTTTGCTGCACTTCACTGCCTTCTTCGTAGCCTTCGCCGGCAAGAGAGGTGGCTGGATGATGTTGCTCGGGCCGCTGAACGTGGCGCTGGCGGGCAGGCCGAAGACCGGCGGCTGCGGTACGGGCGCCGCTTTACACGACGCTTCCGTCATGCACGCCGGGGGCTCTTCGACAGGCGTGGGGAAGCACCGCGACTGCGACGTGCATTCATGAGCGTCGTAAATATCGAGGTTGTCGTCAGTATCCTGCGGCGCCAGTCTCGACGTCGTCAAGAAGAACACGTCGCCGCCCGTTTCGCTGGCATCCAAAAACGCGGATTCGCCACTGGATTCCCCGGAAGAGATCAGAGCGACACAGCCCGCGCCTTCCTGCACCTGCCGGCCTTCCACTTCGACCGTCCGCGCGGCCCTGAAAGCCTCGCTACCGCTCGCACTCGAAGACGAACAGGCATGTTCCCCCGCAGGTACGCCTTCGGGCTCATACTCATACACATCCTCCTGGCCATTCACATCCTTCGGCACCAGCGCATCATAACTATCGAAGAACAAACGGCCGCTATCCGAAAGATAACGCGACTGGTAAATGGACTGGCCGAGCCGATACGGCGTCCAGCCAGGAACATTCGCCGCGATCCACGTGGATTCTTCCCAGATACGATCGCCAGACGCAAGCACGTCGCTTATGTATTTCTCGCCGTGCGGCCGCGACCCGGTCGGGTCACACGACGCGCACACGAGCCCTCCGGTCTGCGCGTCATACAGGTACACCTCCTCGTCTGCCTGCCCGCTAACCGCATCGTGGTTGTCATACCCGGTGAGCTCGCGCTGGGACATGAACGCCAGCCACTGCCCATTCGGAGAGACCCGCGAGGTGCGTTTTGTCACGTCCGGGGCCCAGTCGGGCCCATCTCCTGAGACGCCGGGGACTTCTCCCGCGAGGGCGGCGATAAACGTCCGCTTCCATTCCGAGCCGTTGTAACGATCAACATAGAGCTTGTCTTCAGCACCCAAGAAGTACAGGTAGGATGCATCTTCGCCGACGCCGATCGACACGCCGTCGGATACACCGGTCGATTCCAGATCAGTCAATTCCAATTCACACTTCATATTCCCCGCGACTTCCACGATCCGACACTCATAGATACCCCCGCCGGCAGCACTCGTCAATCGCTGCGAGTCACTGAAGAGCATCATGGACCCGTCGCTTGATGCGTAAAAAAAGCTGCCCACCCCACCTACGCCCGGTTCCACGACGCCTTGCGCGACATCGAGACGCACAGATTTCCCGGTCGCGGCATCCTGCAAGTAAAGATGATCGCCATAGGAGAAGAAGACCGAACCATCATTCGCCAGGGAGACGAGGCCGCCATCCACGGTACCCCCTCCTTCACCTTCGGGCAACACAAACAATGGCTGCAACCGCCCACCCGACCACTCATAGAGTCCGGTTGGATCGAAAGTCGAAGTGAGCTGCACCCAAGACGACAAGAGAATGACATGGCTCGCATCAGGGCTCGCGTCGACGAATTCGGGACCGCATATAATAGTACGACACTTATTTTCGTTCGCAGAAAAATCCCCGAAGACGGTGCCGGGCGGCACGTCCGCGTGTTCTTCCACGCTGGGACTGCATTCCCTGCCGGCCGCGGGGCAGCCGCTGACGAGCGGACGGTAGCACGAGTCCGAGCTCGTGGCGGAGCTTTCGCCTTCACAGTGATCGCTGACGTCACCCGACGGGAAATCGGTGCGCAAATAGGCCGTGTTTTCCGAGGCCTCATCCGAAAGCGACGTAAACGGACTAAACGGCTCCACGATCGCGAGCGAGAGATCTTCGCTGAAGAAACGGTACTCCTTCCCTTGACCGATACTGAGACCAGTCGCCACGTTGTGAGGGGGAGAGATGTCCTGAGTGGACCAGCCCCCCGACCCACGCGTAGAGAGCACCTGCTCGACGTTCGTCTCACCCGCAGGCTGAGCTTCGGTCGGCGCATCCGTGACATAAGTGATCGCGTCACCACTGGCCGCGGACTGGATCACGCCGCCTTCACCCGAGAACTGGCCGATCGCCAAGATCAGCGCACCCTGCTTCTCCGGCGGGGAAACCATCTCCCACTGGCGACCATCGGGCAACGCGAACGCGCCCGTGCCCCGCGTCATAAAGGTCGCGTCAGGACCATAGAACTCTTCGAACTTACCCGGGGCTATTTCGCCGACCGCCACGACACGATAATGGTAGATCGTGCCCGCCGCGAGACCCTGAATATGCTGCTGCACCTCTTCGCCCTCGCTGGAGCCGAGCACTTCACCGGGCGGCGCCCCCACCGGCGCCGTGTACTCATAGGAAGCACTCGTGCCATACTGGAAGTAGTAGCTCGTCGGAGCGTTGTTGGGATTGAGCGTCGCGTTCAACGTCGCCGAAGTGGACGCAACGTCGGAGGCCGACTGTTCCTCGATCCCCGGGCCGGGCGTCGTGAAGCACCCGTCCACCGATTTCACGCCGTTGCACAGCGCCGTCGGTTCTTCGGAGAGGTTCGTTCCCTTACCGTTCTTCGCCTGCAGTCGGTAGTAGTAGGTCGTATCGGGCCGAAGACCCTCGAGCGGCACTTCAACCGTTACCGGACTGCTCCCTTTGACCGGCGCCGAGCACGGCGCATCGGGATTGCCGAGCGACGCGCTTGAACCCCACACGAACCAGCACTTCGCTTCTTCACCAGTTTCGGCTTCGAACGGGTTGACCGTGCCGGTCAACACCGCACCCCACGTATGCGTCGCCGGTTCGATCTTGAAGCTCGTCACCGGTCCGGTCGCCACATCGGGGATCACTTCATCCCGGCCGTACTGTTTCACGGCACCGTGTTCGCCGACGTACACGTCACCGCTCGCCGGGTCAACCGCCACGCTCTGGGGGATCACGCCGGTCAGGTGGCCGCGATATTCCACGGATTCATCAGCCGGACCAGCGAACCTGAACTCGTCAACAGCGTTACCTTCTTCGGGCCCTGCTTCTGCTAGATAGATGTCACCTTCGTCGGGGCCAGCGCGCCCATCGACAGCCACCGCCCCGAGGACATGTTCGAACGCGCCACCACGCGTTCCCTTGATCCGCGTCACGAATTCATACTCACGCACACCGGGAAACGGTTCCACCGGCCTGAAGACATACAGTTCCTTCTCATCGGTGACCAGCACGTCCCCGTTGCCTTCATCGACAGCGACCGCCGTGACCCTGCCGCTGAAATGCTGGACTTCGTGGACTTCTGCTTCTTCACAGCCCGCAGCCCCGATGATTGTGTGTTCGCTCGGACACGTCCCCGTCAGCTGCGCGACAGGCGTCGTTTCTTCACCCACCACGACCGAAGCCCTGGGATCAAGCACATTCACCACCCCCCCTACGCCCGGACCTTCATAGCTCGCGACATACACGTCGCCCACCGCCCAATCACTCAAGCTCGGCGACGGGCCATTATCCACAGCCACACCCGCAACCGCGCCTGGACCGTAGTTCCCGAAGGATTTCGCCGGCGTCTTAGCACCCGTCCACGTCCCCAGCAACGCACCCGATTCGCTGAAAATGTCCAACACCCCGCCATCCTCCACCCGCACACCGGCATACACATGCGTTTCACCCGTCGCATGCCCCACAGCGACACCCTTATCAGTAGGGTGGAAGTTTACGGATTCTGCTGTGAGCTGCGACAGGAACGCTCCCGAGGACGCTTCGAACTCATCGATCCGAGACCTTTCGCCTTGACTGTCCGCGACGAGCAAGTGGCCCGAGTCGACCGTCATCCCCTGCACCTGTTCATACAATGGGCCGGTGACGCAGGACGGCTGCACGCAGGTAGCCGGGACTTCCTTGATTTCGCCGATCAGAGTGTGGGTTACGGCGGCGTTTGCGGGGGACGCTGTGAACAGGAGCCCGCCGGTGAGGGCAAGGAGCGATGCCAGGGTGGCCGGGAGGAGAAGGCGCACCACTCCCTTCGGCGTGGAGTGACCACAGAGCATGGCGACGAAGCTGTTCGTGGCGAAGGGTATCATCGTCTTTTGCTCTGTGGGGGTCACCTTGTCTCCTTGGTTCATCTTTGAGTGTGTGGAGCGGAAGCCCGGACGGCGCCTCAGCGCCGTCCGGGTCCGCTCGGCTAATTCTTGGCCTACGGCGCTTCCGGTGGCGCGGTCACCGCCCACGAGCCATATGCGGGCTTGCCATATTGTTCGGAAATGACCTCCAGGAGGACGCCGTTGGGTGTCGTCTTTTCCACTCCCTCTGCTTGAGGGAGCGTTTCGTTGGCGAGCGTGTACACACAGAGGAAGCCGATTGCGGCCTTGGCGTCTTCCGCCGTGCCGGGACATTCGGCTTCCGTGCCCGTGTAACCTTCAGGCTCGACCTTGATGTTCGCTACGGGCAGAGCGGCGGCGAGGGGGATCGTGAACGAGATGGGGCTGTAGTTGAATGAATTCGGCCCAGAGTTCGCCGCGCCGATATCCACCGACCACATACCCGTCTCGGTCTTTTCTTCGGGGAGCGTGCCGCCCGCGGTCCACGGCGAGCCTTCCTTGCCGTTGCAGGCATACGTTTTGCCGCCGGCCGCCGTGAATTCAGAGCCACCCTTGGCGCACGGGCCGATTGCCGTTTTGGATTCGACGCCGGTGACGCTCGTGCCGTTCGTGCCAGGGGCGCCCGCCGTGCCGTTTTCGCCTTTAGGACCGGCGGGGCCTGCGGGGCCAGCCGGACCCGTGGTTCCCGTCGCGCCAGTTGCACCGGTCGCGCCCCTGCGGCCCGCGGGGCCTCGGGGGCCAGCCTTGGCTTTGGACTTGCTCTTGGCGGCGACCGAGACAGGGCCCCCATCCGGTGACCGCGCGCCCCTCGACGCGGCTGCCTTGGCGCCCGCGCCGCCGCCGTGACTGCTCGCGGCGAAAGCGCCGCCCGTCAGCGCGAAAACCAGCGCGACAAAAGCCAGCACGCTCGTGGCGTTGATATGTCTACGTACCACTTGGAACATGGATCATCCCTCCTCCAGAGAGAGTCGGAGGGGACATACACACGCCCCTCGGTAGTTGCATTGCAATGCGCCAACAAGACGCAGAAAAACAAAGCTCGAACGGCAATCGCCAGCCAACGCTTCTCATGCCGCATCCCGCCCGAGATCGCTACCAAGACTGAGCTGCGAGGTGACACGCTCACCCAGCGGAGTAAGGCACCACGCATTCGGCTCGCCTTTCGCATGACCCCGACTCGTGTTCACGAGCAGTCCCAAGCGCTCCAAACGCGCCAACAGCTTCGAGACCTGCCCCGGATCCTGGATCCCCGCGCGCTCGGCGACCTCACGGTTACTCCCCCCCGAACACTCCGCGACACCCTCCAACACCCGCGCAGTGCGATACGTCAAACGCATCGAAACACCCTGCAACGGATCACCCACAGCCCCGCCAGCCACAACCGGCCCAACAGGAGCACGCGGGGAACCCACGGGCACCGCCCGCGCCAACTCCCGACGCGCCGCCGCCGCGCCCAGATACGGCAGCACGATCATCCCCATCAACTCACCCAACAAGCCCGTCAGCGGCTCACGCTCACCCCGCAACAAACGCGCGTACACGATCGTGAACGCCGCGCCGACGACACCCTCCGCCGTCAACGGGGAGCACCCCCCACCCCGCGCGTCCAAACGGCCCTCATCCACGACCCGCGCGAGGCCGGCAAGGATCTCCTCGCGACGCCCCAACACCTCCGCGCCGCCACGCAACGCCTGCACCACACAAACCCGCGCCAGCGCCGGCTCGCGATCCAGGAACGAGAGGATCGCCCACAGCCCCCCACGCACCCGCTCGCGCCACGCAAGACCCTTGAGACCCGCTGCGGCGACATCCCCCTCGACCAGCGCGACGACGTCCTCCAGCACCGCCGCGAGGCACTCCTCGCGGTTGGCGAACAGCTCATAGAACGTGCGACGCGAGACCCGCGCGCGGCTCGTGATATCCGAGACCGTGGTATCCGCATAGCCGAGCTCATCGACCGCGAGGACCGCCGCCGCCAACAACCGCGAACGCTGGATCTCGACGAGCTGCTCCCGCGGGACATTCGTACCCGGGACAGGCTCCGTCGCTACCGTCCGCGAGCGCCGCGCGCCCCTACGCGCCATCGCCTGCGTCGGCATCACGACACCCCCCGAGCGCGGTGTGTTCCAGCTACGCCGCCAGTCGCAGCACAGGCCAACGCATGCGAGGCTCGCCGCCGGGACGTCCTTTGTTGACCGCGGTTTCGGTCCTGCTCCAGATCGCGCTGGTCTCGAACAGCCCCGGCCTTGGTTGCCGTACGTCGTACACAGCCAGAGGCCACGTGAGACCCTCCCCCGCGTGCGGGGGAGCCCGGACGACGCTTTTGCGCCGCTACCGGCCGGCTAGCTGCAGGCCGAGAACCTGAAGAGAGAGAGAGAGAGAGAGAGATGCATCAGACCGCTGATGCATCTGGCAAGAACCCCAACCGGAGCCCCACGCATGACCGCCACGTTATTCCCTCTCGAAACCACGCTGAACCATCTCCCTCTACGTTCTGACCCAGTCCCTCTACCAAACCCAATTGCCCTGCAAGCGCTTTGGATGTCAACCACAAGACGGGCTGACCCAAACCGGACCCTATGTATGCCCGGGTTCACTGGACACCGGACGACGCTATATAACCACACCTGCAACACGTTGTCAAGCCCCCCTTTGCAGACCGGCCCCCACACCGGCCCCGGGGACACCACGCGAACGCCGCTGCGGCCGCAGGCCGCCATCAAGAAAAGCTCGCGGCGCAGGCCGCAGACGAAGTCGATCTCCCCCCCGCGCGCTGTCTGCCAGATGTGCAGGCGCTCGGGGAGGACGAACGTTTCGAGCAGGCGCCCCGACCGAGCGGCACGTCCATCTCGCGCGCCACAGCGCTTCAGCTGACCTTCGATCCGAGCGAGCGCACCACGCGCTCGAGCAGCGCGTGGCCGGCCGGGACGCTCCCCCCCCTGCGCTGCAGCTCCCTGACGTGCATCAGCCAGCGGTTCGCGGTCGCGCCGCCATCGGCGCGCAGCTCGCGCAGCGGCTCCCCGGCCCCCGCCTCCATCGCGCGGACCGCGTCCACCGTCTGGGAGGTATTTTGGGATCGTTCACGCGTGTTTCGTGCGGAGCCCCAGGGTGCGCGCGCGCGGCCGGGCCGCCATTCGCCATGGCTTGCCAGTGCTCCTACGCGATGATACGATGAGCGTATGAGGCGAGCGACGATCAGCCTGCCCGAGGATCTGGCCCTGGACATCGAGCGCGAGGCGCAGCGACGACGCGTGTCAGTCTCAGAGGTCGCACGGAACGCGCTGCGCGAGCACCTCGACAGGCAGGCGGCGGACGGTCTGCCGTTCATCGGCATCGGGCACAGCGGCACACGCGACACGGCGCGACGCGCCGAGGAGATCCTCGCCCGCGAGTGGGGCGATGCTCGCAGTCGTTGACACCGGCCCGCTCTACGCCTCACTCGACCTCGACGACGCAGACCACCAGGCCTGCGCAGCCGCGCTCAGCCGCCCCGGGCTGCGCCTGGTGATCCCGGTGCTCGTGATCGCCGAGGTCGCCTACCTCGCCGCAACGCGCCTCGGCGCCGACGTCGAGGCGACCTTCATCCAGACGCTCGGCGCCCTCGACGTCGACGCGCCCCCGCCACAGGAGTGGGCACGCATCGCCGAGCTGATCCGCCAGTACGCGGACTTCCCGCTCGGCGCCACCGACGCCTCCGTCATCGCGCTCGCCGAGCGGCTTGGCACCCCCCACGTCATCACGCTCGACCGTCGCCACTTCCACGCCGTCAGACCGCGTCACTGCCAGGCGCTGCAGCTGCTGCCGGAGTGAAGGCGCGCTACGCGAGACCCGGCGCCGCTACCTCTTCTTGCGCTTGCGCCCGTGCCTGGTGCGCTTCTTCGTGTGCTTAGCCTTGTGCTTGGCGCAGCCGGTGACTGTGATCTTGGTGGTCTGGTGGATTTCGGCGCCGTTCTGCGCGATGAATTCGGTTGGCATCTGGAGGCTCTGCCGGCAGAGGTTCCCGTTCGCGGCGAGCGCGGAGTAGGGGCCCTGGGGGAGCGTGAGTTCGAAGGAGCCGACCGGGGCGTCGGGGACGGTCTTGAACGTGCTGCTGGTGATCCCGTTTTTGCTGATGAACGTGGAGCCGACGAGGTCCAGGGTCACGCCGCCGCCCTGTAGCACCATCACGAGGCTGGGGAACGCTTCGCCGCCGTGGCTGACGAAGTACGCGGGGCCTTCCAGTGGCACGGAGAGGATCGGTGTGCTCGTCTTTGCGTGGCCCACGATCGACGCCGCCGGGCAGCTCGCGGGGTTGGTTTCGAACCGGGTGGCGGCGCACGCCTTCTGCAGTGTCGTCAGCCGGGAGGGCAGGCGCTTGGGGAGTTCTACTTTGACTCGGGCGATGTTCGCCTGCGTGCCGGACGGCGCGGTCGGGTAGGTGAGCTTCACCGCGAGGCTCGCGCCGTTCGCGCGGGAGGGTTTCCCGGAGGTCGAGACCGCGAATTTCGGGGCGAACTTCAGGGTTGCGCAGTTGGTGACCTGGAAGGGGGTCGCCAACGTCGAGCTCACGCCCTGTGTGCTCGTCATGCTCCCGCCGAGGTGCAGCTTGGCGCAGTTGGTCGGGTTGAACGTGAAGCCGGGCCGGTCGATTTCCACGTCGACGCGGCGCAGGCGGATCGGGATGCCGATCGTGTTCCCATCGGCGCCCGTCACGTCCAGGATCGTCGGGAACGGGTCCGAGACGTCGGTGACGTGCGCGTCGGTCGGGTCGATCCTGATCGACTGGCGCACGACGACCTGCCCGAAGTTGAACGGGCCCGCGAGCGCGGGCACGACCACCGACAGGCCGTAGGGGCCGCCGTTGTAGGGGCCGGTCAGGTACACCTTGCCGCCGACGAACAGGGGGTTGGGGCCCGGGCCCGCGAACGCCTTCACGGCGCCGACCTGGGTGCTTTCCGGGCAGGTGCCGGCGTTGGCCTGCGCTTCGCCGCAGAGGGGCACGCCGCCGACGTTCGCGAGCAGCCCGGGCGGCAGGCTCACCGAGAGGCCGCCCATCTCCTGGTCCGTGTCCTGGCGCGAGAACGACGCGACGAACGTGGTGTAGGCGCCCGCCTGCAGGTTCGTCGCGCCCGCGGCGAACGCCGGCGCGAAGCCGCCCACGCACCCAGTTTCGATCGCGAAGCTTTCGAACGGGCTCCCCGCCGGGCCCGAGTCGGGGAACGACCACGGTTCGAGGACGCTCGTCGTGGTGAACGTGCCGCAGCTTTCGGGCGTCGCGAACTCCGCCCTGGGGCCGCCGAAGAAGTGCAGCTTCAACTCGCTGAACGGCAGCTGCGCGTTTTCGTCGAAGACGCCCGTGATCTGCCCCGTGCGGGGGTCCGCCGCCGCGCTGCCGGCGATCTTCAACAGCACCCCGGTGACGGGGTCCTGCACCACGACGTACAGCCCGATCGTCGACTTGTACGGGTTTTCGTTCTGTGTCGCGAGGTACATCTCGCCGTACAGCGTCCCCGGGATCAGCGGCGTCGTCAATTCCAGCGAGCCGATCTTCGACGCTTCCGGGCACTGCGGTGGCGCCGCGTCGAAGTCGAACAGCGTCGGGCCCGTCCAGCCGACCTGCGCCTCCGAGCACGCTTCCAGACCGCTCCCCGCCGAGGGGTCGAGCGTGAAACCGGGCGGGAACATGACCGTCGCGTTCTTCAAGGCGGGAGTCGCCGGCGATTCGGCGACCTCGCTCTGGGGCAGCCGCAACCCGAATTCAAGACCCGAGGGGGTGTCGGCCTGGTGCGTGGTCGGCTGCGCTTCCAGTTCCGGAGTGAAGCTCAGAGCGTTGCAGCCGGTCACAGGCGGGGAGCTGGACGTAGCTTTGACCCACGCCGACGGGTCACCTTCCACGTCGGGCGTCCCGTCCGCGTTGTAGGAGCCCGGGTCCTGCCACGAATCGACGTACAAGCTCGTCACGACCGGCCCACCCGAGCAGTCCGTCGGATTGGTGAAGAACGGAACCTGCGCGTTGCCGCTCGCATCCGCTTCGGCCGGGTCACCGAAGAACGTCGTGACGATCCGGTTCAGGTCGATCTGGGAGATGTCGTGGCTGGTCACACGCAGCACGTAGCCGGCCGGCGTCGGCGCGACCGTCCCATAGAGGGTGAAGGTGTTGTTTTCCTCGTGAAAGCCGAACTCGCCCGCGACCCCCTTTTCGGGCACGAGATTGAAGATAGCGCTGTGGATGGCAGCGACTTCAAGCGGTTCGGTCGTGATGTACCCGACGCGCGTATCCGGCGGACAGATCTGCCCGTTGAACTGCGAGAACGTACACTGCGGCGCCGCGAGCGTACTCGCGGCGAACCCGAGCGGCAGGTCGATGACGATGTCCTTCACGTCCTGCACGCTTCTGGCCAGCGTGTTCGTCGTACCGTTGTGCGGAAGGCCGAACGCGCTGTTGAGGCCGATCACCGTGGTCATCGCACCCGGATGCCCGCCCGCCTGCGTGTCGCGTTCGCCGGCGGGACCGGACATGTACGTGCTGAAGACCTGCGGGCCGAACGCGGGAGGCGCCGGGCTGATGTGATTTTCCTCGCTGGTGGACGCCGCGGGCGGGCCACCGCCGGAGACCGTCGCGGCATTGACGAGGGGACCCGGCGCTTCCGGTTCGTTCACGGTGACGGCTATTTCCATCTTGAGGGCTTCGCCGGGAGCGAGCACGCCTTCGAACCTGCATCTCGCCGAGACACCTTCGAAATGGCAGAGGCCTTCTTCGAGCGTTACTTCTTCGACACCTTGCCCAAACCCGGGGCGCACCTGCACGAGATGCACGCTCCGCACGGTCAGCCCCTTCGACGGCAGCGTGTCGGTGAGCGCGATCGGGAGCGCTTCGGTTGCCCTGGCGCCGGCGTTCCTCGCGGTCACCGTATAGCTGTCACACAACCTTGCTTCGAAGCTATGGAATCGGCATTCACCGGTGTCACGCGCGGAGAAGTTCGTCGGAGCCGCGAACGATTCGATCGTCCAGACCGGGAGCTGGAACGGCGGCCGCAGCGGACGAGGCGCCCACGAGCAGCGCCAGCGTGGCCAGCGTGGCCGCCAGAGCGATTGGCTTTCTCATCGTCCCGCCCTCCCTGTCGAGCTGAGTCTCCTCGCATGCGTGGCTCGATGCGCGGAACCGTACCTTTTACGCGCGCTCTTTTCGCAGCTCGCGCGCGCCCTGCGGCCCCTGCGTCCGTGGCAGGCCCGCAGCGCCGCCGCGAGCTTCTGCGCCCGTGTCAGCGACCTGGACCTCGGCGCCGAGGACGTAGAGCGCGGAGCGAGGTTGCCCTGACCTTCAAACGTGGAGGTGGGGACGTTCGGCCGCAACGGGGGCGCGGGCGGGATGCCATGGCAGGCTTCGCCGAGGCATGGCCCCAACGCGGGCGGCACCGGCTGGATGCATGGATTTCCCCGTTGCGGTTCGCAGATGCGCGCATCGTAGAAATCGAGCTGCGTGTCCGTGTCGGTCGGCACGAGCCGGTCGTCGGTGGAGAAGAAGACGTTCGCGCCGCTTTCGTCGCTGCCTATGAGTTGAACCGCGGACACTCCTTGGTGGTTGCTGGCAGTATCGCGGCCGTCGGAGATCAGATAGACGGTGCCTTCGTGCCACTCGTACACGTTCTCGGCAAACGATTCGGCTTCAGGGGAGGTGTGTTCGAGTCTCGCGTCGTCGAGCGCCTGCGGCGTGAGGCCGATGGGGCTCACGAAGAACACGAACGCGCCGTCGTTGGACATCGTGGGGTCCAGGCGCGCCGGACCAACACGGTGTGAGCCTTCGTTCGCCGGCACGATACCCGCTTGGCCCACGCCCGCGTTGCCGTTGTCGTTGAAGCCGTCCACGCCGATCGAGACACGCACGAGCGACCCCGTCTGCGCGTCGTAGCGGAACACCTGGGCCGCGCCGTCGGTGCGTGTCGTATCGGCGGTCAACTGGCCCGTGCTCGTGAACACGAGGTAGCGGCCGTCGGGCGTCACGTTCGCTTCGCGCGAAGTCCAGCCATAGTCGTTGCCGTGACAGCGCGGTTCGGCGACCGAACCCGACTCCCCGGCCCCCGAGCAGAGGGCAGCGACGAACGTCGCGTGGCCGGTATCGGCGTCGAAAACGTACAGGTTCTCCGCGCCGTCGCGCGCAACCTGCCCCTGGCCGTTCGCGGCTTCGGCCAGTTCGCCCTTCGCAACGAAGTACACGTGCGAGCCATCGCTGGAAACCCCCATCACACCCTGCACCTGCGGCCCGTGCGTCGTGTCGCCCGCTGAGACGTCGATCAGCCGGTGGCCTTCGGGGCGGGAGAAGTCGTACAGATACAGGTTGCAGCCGCCCGGACCCGTCGTCTGCTGGCAGTTATTCCCCTCGGCGGTATCGCTGCTCTGGCTGTCCTCGCTCGCTTCGTTCGTCAACTGCTGCGTGCTCGTGAAGAACACTCGAGCGCCGTCCGCGGAGGCCCCCGCGAATTCCGCCCCGCGCCAGCTCGGGTTTCCATCTGGCGCCGCCGAGCGTTCGATGCTCTTCGCGCACGCTTCGCTCGTGCAGCCCGCGTCGGGTTCGGTTTCGGCGGGCGCGAGAGCGTTGGGCTGGGAGATCGCGACCGTGTGCGCCCTCACGTTCGTTTCCGCTTCGTCCGCTTCGCTGTTGTCGATACGCGCGAACAGCTCATTCACGGGCACCACCATGCTCGCGTTGGCGCCCGAGCCCTTGCAGCCTCCCTGTTCTTCTCCTTCGGCCGTGAAAAAGACCGTGTGACCGTCGGCCGACAACGCGTTGGGCGTTTCGCCGGCCAGACTGGTTTTGCACGCGCTGAGGAGGTCGGTGCTGTGAGGCCCTCCGCTAACGCCCACCAGCATCGGCGCCGTGTTGCCCGCGCCCGCGTACTCGTAGAGCGAATGGGAGCGGCTGGTGACGTCGAATTCCCATGTCGGCCCAGATTGCCACACGACGCGGGAGAGATCGGACGTCGCGGCGGTGAGAAACTCGCCCCCGCTGAGCGGGCCGCCGGCCGGCGAGCTCATCGGACCGATGTCGAGGACCGGCTGTTCGGGCAGGCGCGCGTAGAAGTCGTCCTCATTCCCCGGCGGGGTGGGAGCGTTGAACAGCGCGGTGCCAGCATCGGCGCTATAGATGTTGGGGGAGTAAACCCCCGGGGGGGTATTCGCCGACGGCTCGAGCGCAGTCGCCACCCAGCCCTCCGGCGTGCGCGAGAACTCATCCGGGGAGCCCAGGATTCCGCGGTTCGCGTTGCACGATTCGGCGTCGCCGAAGCAGCCGATGGCGGCGGCGATCACACGCTGGCCGTTTCCGGCGATATCCGGATGGAACATCCCCAAACCCGCCGTGGGTGGGATCAGCGTCCCGTTCTTGGCAGGCGGCGTGACCATCTCATACGCACGGTTGTCAGGCAGCACGAAACCGCTCGTGTCGAAGATGAAGGTGTGGTCGGGACCGGTGATGGTCCCTGCGGTGTTCGCGGCGATGAGCCGCCAGTGGTAGGTCGTATTCGCCTGCAGGCCGCCGATCGGCTGACCGGTGAAGACCTGCTCGGTGCCGAAGCCGACGTCCGCATCCGGGACCGGAACGGTCGTACCGTATTCGGTGGTCGTGCCATATTCCACGTGGTACCTTGTGTCCAACCCCTCGGGGTCGATCCGCGCCTTCAACGTCGCGGTGCTCGCCGTGAGATCGGCGGCTTCTTCGCCGCTGACGCTCGGCCGGGCGGTCGCGAAGAACGAGTTTACCCTGCCGCGCCGGCTGCCGTTTGCGTTGGCCGCGAGGAGACGGAAGTGGTAGATCGTGCGCGGCGCCAGGCCGTTCACGCGAGCATACACGGGGACCTGACTCGAGCCGGAGATTTCGCCCGCTCCGGGATGTTCGCAGGAGGCGCGGCCGCCGAATTCTTTAAAGAGGGATTCAACGTCGTAGCCCATTTTGACGAGTTCTTCATAGTCGTGGCCGAAGGCTTTCCTGAGAGCCGCGTCGCTAACGTATTCAATTTCACACAAAGCAATCGTGACGCCGTGCGGATCGACCGTCCCGTTCAAAGTCGCTTTGCCTTCGCTCTGAAGTTCCGTCGCTTCGCCGGTGCGCACCGCGGGCATGACCGGGCCGGTGAAGATCGACACAGTATCCGCCGTGGAATCCGCAACATACACGCTGCCCGTCGCCGAGTCCACCGCGAGACCCGCACCGGCCGTGAGATGCCCTTCGCCGAAACGTTCGAGCAGTTCGGGGTTTGATTTGCATGGCACCAATGCTGTGCAACCCGCCACTGGACCAAACTCCCCGACACTCGTGCCGTTATCGATGTAGACATTGTTACCATCGTCGACGGCGACCGCCGTGGATTCTTCGGGATCGACTTCTTCGATCAGCTCTTCCCCGACGCTGTTCATCTTCAAAACTCTTGCGGGGAATAGTCCGTTGCCGTAGGAGTTGCCTTCGGAGTCCACCGCGAACCCCGGGCTCACCCCATGCCCGGGCGGCTTGATATGGAACGAGCGAAATGCGTTGACCAGCGCGTCGCTGTAGCTGTCGACCTCGCCTTTGTCCTGGGCGTCGAACTGGTAGACCCACACGGTTCCTTCCGGGTCGACGGCGACACCCGCCAACCCCGTCGTTTCACTAGCCGGCGCGTTGAACGGGAGACCTTCCCCACCGGTCGTGATCTGGTTGAGGAAGACGCCTTCCGCGGTGAACTTGTCCACCGCCTTGTTCAGAGGATCGACGACATAGACATCGCCTTTGGAGGGGTCGAGCGGGTTTTCGGAGTTGTCCACCGCGATCCCTTCCGGCCCCTGGAAGCCCCCCGGAGGCGCTTCGAATTCGCCCAGGAACACACCCGCCGCGCTGAAGCGCTCCACCCGGTTGTCGCCCTTGTCGACGACGTACACATCGCCCATGGCAACGAGCGTCACTTCGTTGACCGCGACACCAGAGGGTTCCTTGAACTGGCCGGGACCACACGGGTTGGTCGTACAGGGTTCCCCGAACGATCCACTGAAAGTATGTTCGGCGAGCGCGGGGGCCGCGCCCACGGCGAGGGCGGCGCACACCACCGTTGCGAGCACGACCGCAAGGCGGCGTCCCGGCGCACACACCCAGGTCGCGATCCTCGAGGCCAGCCGGCGCGAACCCAACGAGCTCATCCCACACCCCCCTGGCCATGCGGCCAATATCGGTTCAAATGTATGCACAGGCCCAGACGCTGACGAAGGAAGAACAGCCGACCAACCATCACGCCGCCCTCCGATCGCCAGAGGCATGGACACGGATGCTCTGCGCGACCCGCTGGCCCTTCCCGGTGAGCCCCCACGCGTTCGGCTCGCCTTTGGCGTGACCCTCACCCGTGTTCACGAGCAACCCCAGGCTCTCCAGGCGCCGCAAAAGCTTCGAGACCTGCCCCGGATCACGGATCCCCGCGCGCTCGGCGACCTCACGGTTGCTCCCCCCCGGGCACTCCGCGACACCCTCGAGGACTCGCGCCGTGCGGTACGTCAAACGCATCGAGACACCCTGCAGCGGATCGCCCACAGCCCCCCCGGCCACCGCCGGCCGAGCCGCAGCGCCCAGCGACCCCGCGGGCACACGCCGAACGTGCTCACGCCGCGCCGCCGCGGCACCCAGATAGGGCAGCACGACGATCCCCGTCAACTCGCCAAGCAGACCGGTGAGCGGCTCACGCTCACCCCGCAACAGACGCGCATACACGATCGCGAACGCCGCGCCGACGACACCCTCCGCCGTCAACGGGGTACAGCCCCCACCGCGCGCACTCTCCAGACGACCCTCGTCGACGACCGCCGCCAAACCCGCAAGAACCTCCTCACGACGCCCAAGCAGCCGCGGGCCACCACGCAACGCCTGCACCACACACACCCGCGCGAGCGCCGGCTCACGATCCAAGAACGAGAGGATCACCCACAGGCCACCACGCACCCGCTCACGCCACGCAAGACCCCCCAAGCCCGCCGCCGCGACCTCGGCCTCGATCAGCCCAACGACATCCTCCAACACCGCGGCGAGGCACTCCTCGCGGTTCGCGAACAGCTCATAGAACGTACGACGCGACACACGCGCGCGGCTCGTCACATCCGAAACCGTCGTATCCGCATACCCCAGCTCGTCGACCGCGACGACCGCCGCCGCCAACAGCCGCGAACGCTGGATCTCGACGAGCTGCTCCCGCGGCACGCTCGTACCCGGGACAGGCTCCGTCGCCACCGTCCGCGAGCGCCGCGCGCCGCTGCGCGCCACAGACACTTGGGCACCGCGACGTCTCACCGCGCGCGGGGGCATCAGACGGGCCTCCCGAGATGTGACCCAGCCAGGTGTGTCCCAGCTACGCCGCCAGTCGCAGCCCATACCCGCTCATCCAAGGCTCGCCGCAGGTACGTCCTACGGTGACCGTGGTTTCGGTCCTGCTCTAGATACCGCTGGTCTCGAACAGCCTCGGCACTGGCTGCCGTACGTCGTACACAACCCGAGGCCGGATGAGACCCTCCCCCGCGTGCGGGGGAGCCCGGACGACGCTTTTGCGCCGCTACCGGCCGGCTAGCTGCAGGCCGAGAACCTGAAGAGAGAGAGAGAGAGAGAGAGATGCATCAGACCGCTGATGCATCTAGCAAGAACCCCATGCGGGGCTGCGCACATATCCGGCACGTCATTCCCTCTCGAAACCACGCTGAACCAATCTCCCTCTAGTTCTGTGACCCAGTCCCTCTACCAAACCCACTGCCCTGCAAGCGCTTTGGATGTCAACCACAAGACGGGCTGACCCAAACCAGACCCTATGTACGCCCGGGTCCACTGGACACCGGACGACGCTATATAACCACACCTGCAACACGTTGTCAAGCCCCCCTTTGCAGACCGGCCCCCACACCGGCCCCGGGGACACCACGCGAACGCCGCGACTTGACGGCTGTCTGCCAGCCCGCCACCGCGGTTACCTCGTCGAGCAGCAGCAGGCCGCAAACCCCGTCCCCCAAGGCGCCGCGACCGGCGAGATCCAGCGCCCGCTGGACGCGTGGGCACCCCGCGAGCCAGTTATGTAGTGCGTTAGACTACAACCACCACATGGGCAGCAATCCAGCACAGAAGCCGTTCTCCATCCGCATGAGCGCAGGGACGCTGGCCCGTCTCGACATGGGCGCACGGCGCCGCGGCGAGGCAAAGTCGCGGACGGCGGAGCGGCTGATCGACGAGGGCCTGCGGATGGAGGACCACCCCGGCATCGTGTTCAGAGACGGCCCTGCCGGACGCCGGGCGGCGCTCGCGGGGGGCCCGGACGTATGGGAGGTCATCGAGACGCTCAAGGGCACAGAGCTCACGGGCGAGCAGGCGATCGCGGCCACGGCCGAGTGGGGCGCCCTGACACACGCGCAGATCCGTGCCGCCGTGCGCTACTACGGCGACTTCCACGATGAGGTGGACGAGCGGATCGCCCACAACCGCGTGGAGGCCGACCGCCAGCAGGCGGGGTGGGAGCGAGCGCGGGCGGCGCTCGCTTGAAGCTCCTCCTCGACGAGATGTACCCACCAGCGATCGCCGAGCAACTACGCCACCGCGGCCACGACGTGCAAGCAGTGGCCGCGCGAGGGGAGCTTCGCACGCTTGCGGATCCAGACATCTTTGCGACCGCGCAGCGGGAGCAGCGTACCGTGCTCACCGAGAACGTCGATGACTTCAGCGAGATCGCCAACAGCTGCGATCAACGCGGCGATGCGCACCACGGCCTCGTTCTCGTCAACCCCGGCCGTCACCCCCGCGGCAATCCGCGAACGATCGGACGCATGGTCACCGCCCTCGACCGACTTTTGAGGGAGCATCCCGACACGACCCCCACGAGCCTGCGCCACTGGCTGTAAGGTGTCCCGCTCATCGTGTTCATCGACGTCCCAGGGAGGTTTCCGCGTGGCTGAGGTCGAGGCCCACATCACCGGCACCGTGTGGAAGATCGAGTGCGCCGTCGGCGACCGCGTCGAGGAGGGCGACACCGTGGCGATCCTCGAGTCGATGAAGATGGAGATGCCCGTCGAGGCCGAGGACGCCGGCACCGTCGTCGAGATCCGCTGCGCCGAGGGCCAGGCGGTCAACGAGGGCGACGTCCTCGTCGTGCTCGACGGTTGACAACGGCTCCGCCCGCTGGCTATGATTCGGGTGCGTCATGGCCTCGCTCGCACCATCCCCGCCTGCGATGGACCGGGCACTGGAGCTGCTGCAGCCCGACCGCCGGCCGGCCGAGCCGAGCGTGCGGGACGGCTACCTCGACCTGCTCGGCGAGCAGGACGCGATCTCACGCCACCCCAACCAGCGGACGATGGCCAACCGCTTCGTGGTGTCGATCTACGAGCGCTTCTCGCGACCGCTGCTCGCGCGGGTGCTGATGGGGCGGAAGGCTCCCGGGACGCGCGGGGAGCACCGCATCGCCCTGGAGATGCTGGCCCTCTCCGACGGCGCACGGGTGCTGGACCTCGCCTGCGGGCCGGGCAACTTCACCCGCGACTTCGCGGCCGCCGCAGGCGCCGACGGGCTGGTGGTGGGCTTCGACGCCTCCCCCCCGATGCTCGCCCTCGCGGTGCGCAAGGACGAGAGCGCCACCACCGCCTACGTGCGCGGCGACGCCTGCACGCTGCCCTTCCGCGCGGAGAGCTTCGACGCGATCTGCTGCTTCGGCGCGCTGCACCTGTTCAAGGAGCCGATGCGCGCGCTCGACGAGATCGTCCGCGTGCTCGCCCCCGGCGGTCGCGTGGCGCTGCTCGCGGTGCGCTCCAACCTCGACCCCGGCAGGCGGCTCCGGGCGGTCCGGCGGATCGCCCGACTCCTGACCGGCGCGCAGACGTTCGCCCGCGACGAGCTCCCGCAGGCGCTGCGCGCGCACGGCCTGACCGACGTCGAGCAGCGCGTGGCCGGCGCGGGACAGTTCGTGTCCGCCCGCCTGCCGGCTCGCTGAGGGCCGGCGGGGCGCGCCGTCCCGCCGGGCGGCGTGCGTGCGGGACCGGCGGCTCAGCCGGCGGCGGCGACCGGCACGCGATCGCGTCGCGCGGTGCGCTCGCTCACGATCACCGGCACGTCGTCCGCGGGCGCCAGCAGCGGCAGCAGGCTGAGCTTCAGAGCGAAGTCCGGCGGCAGCTCCAGCTTGAAACGCCTGAGCAGGAGGGTCGCGATCGTGCGGATCTGCAGCTGCGCGAAGCGCATCCCGATGCAGGTGCGCGAGCCCCCGCCGAAGGGAACGTAGGCGCCCTTGGGAAGCGCGGCCTTGGCCTCCGGCGCAAAGCGCTCGGGCTTGAAGCGCTCGGGTTCGGGGAACACCTCGGGCAGGTAGTGGGAGGTGAGCGAGCTGAAGTCGACGTAGGCGTTCCCCGGAGCGGTGAGGCCTTCGAACTCGAAGGTCTCGGTCGAGCGTCGCGGGCCGATCCAGACCGGCGGGTACATGCGCAGAGTCTCGTCGAGCGCCATCTCCAACTCGACCAGCTCGCCGCTCATCAACTGCTTGGCATTCAGAGCACCGTCCTCCAGACAAGCCTCCTGCTCGGCGACCAGCCGCTCGACGACCTCGGGGTGGAGACCCAGCTCGTGGAGCAGGAAGGCCAGCGTCAGAGCCGTCGCGTCGCGGCCCGCCAGCAGCAGCGTCTTGACCTGATCGCGAACCTGCACGTCGCTGAGCGGCTCGCCGTCCCCGTCGCGCGCGTCGATCAGCAGGCTCATGACGTCCGTCCCCCCTTCGCCACCACGTGCGCGGCGCTCGGCGATCTCCGCGGTGAGCACGCCGTCGAGCCTGCCGATGTTCTTCATCAAGCGCGCCCACGGCGTGAACGGACCGCGCAGCGTGCCCGACACGAGCGGCAGGGTGCCCAGCTGTTCGAGCACCCGAGTCATTTCGGCGACGCGGGCCTGTTCGCTGTCCGGGTCGAAGCCGAAGAGGGTGCGCGCGGCGATGCGCAGCGCCAGCGAGCGCGCCCACGCGTAAACATTCACGGCCCTCCCCGGCACCAGGCTCTCGATCGCCCGCTCGGCCTCCTCGACGATGACGTCGAAGTAGGTCGCGATGCTCTTCTGGTGAAGAGCGGGCATCACCATCCGGCGCATCTCGCGGTGGTAGTCGCCATCGGTCATGAAAATGCCGTCGCCGACGATGTCGACGAGCGTGCGAAAGTTCGATTCGCGGACGGTGAAGTTGGAGGCGTGGGAGACGGTCACGTAATGGTTGGCCGCCGGTCCAATCATGAAAACTATCTTGGTGTGATTGATGCGCAGCGTGAACATCGGCCCGAACCGGTTGTAGGAGTCGGACAGCAGTCCACGCGGATCCTGGATGAAGCGCTTCGTCCGCGCGATGCTGAAGCTGGTCTCGCCCGGAGGGTAGGGAACGCTGCTGGAGCGCTCCTGCCGCAGATCGTCGATCGCCACTGCCAACGGATGCGAATGTCGAAGCGGAGCGGGAGCCTCGAGCGGCATGACGGTACTTTAGTTGATTGGTAGTGCGCCGTCAAGCCCAGCCGAGCCGTGTCCCGGACCCACTACGCTTCGCCCATGCCCCCCAGCGCCCCCCCGCGCGAGCTCGCCGCCGGCAAGCTCCTCGTCGACCGGCCGGCCGCGCGCGTCGCCCGCCTGACGATCGCCAACCCGGCCAAGCGCAACGCCCTCGACCAGGCGATCCTCGACGCGATCGCGGCGACGCTGCGCGAGCTCGCGGCCGAGGGAGAGGCCCGCTGCGTGGTCGTGACCGGCTCCCACGGGATGTTCTCGGCGGGCTACGAGATCGGCGAGATCACCGACGTGCGCTTCCAGGAGGAGGCCGAGCGCCTGGTCGCGCATCCGTTCAACGAAGCCATCGAAGCGCTCGAATCCCACCCCTACCCCACGCTCGCGGCGCTGCCCGGGCACACCATCGGAGGGGGCCTCGAGCTGGCGCTGGCGTGCGACCTGCGCGTGGCCGCCGAGGACGTCAAGCTGGGGATGCCACCCGCCAAGCTGGGGCTGGTCTACTCCCACACCGGCCTGCGCCGCTTCCTCGACGCGATCGGCGCCGCACGCACCCGCGAGCTGTTCCTGCTGGGCTCCTACATCGACGCGGCCACCGCGCTGGGGTGGGGGCTCGTCAACCGCGTCGTGCCCGCCGCGGAGCTCGAGCGCCTCACGCTGCAGCTCGCAGGCGAGCTGGTGGGCAACGCGCCGCTCGCGCAGACCGGCAACAAGCGTGTGATCGCCGCCCTCCTGCGCGCGCAGAACGGGCTCCCCGAAGAGGTCGAAGCGGAGCTGATCGAGCTGCGCCGCGCCTCCTTCGACTCGCACGACCTGCGCGAGGGGATGCTCGCCTTCGCCGAGAAGCGCGCGCCGCGCTGGCGCGGGGAGTAGCCCCGGCTCACGCGAACTCGCGGAAGAGCCGCAGCCGCTCCTCCCCGATCTCCTCCCGCCTGGCCTGGTCCTCGACGCCGAGACCCTCGCGCTCGGCGAGGCACAGCACCCCGATCTTGCCCACGTGGCGGTTGAGCTGCACCACCCTCGCCGCCTCCCCCACCTGCTCGAAGGGGAACACCCTCGACAGCGCCGGCACGATCCCGCCCCGTTCGATCAGCCGGTTGGTCTCCCACGCCTCCTGCCAGTTGGCGCCGTGGCTGCCGATCACCCGCTTCAGCCGCATCCACAGGCGCCGGTTGTCGTACTCGTGGCGGTAGCCCGTGCTCGAGCCGCACGTGACCACCGTCCCACCGCGCCGCACCACGTACACCGACGCCCCGAACGTCTCCCGTCCGACGTGCTCGAAGACGATGTGCGGGTCCTCCCCCAGGAGACGGCGGATCTCTCTTCCCACGCGCTTGCCCATCTCCACTTCTCCGAGCCCGTCGAGGCCGAGCTCGTCGCGGCGCAGCACGTGCTCGCAGCCGAGCCGGTGCAGCAGCCGCGCCTTCTCCTCCGAGCCCACCACCCCGACCGGGATCGCCCCGCCGTTACGGATGAACTGGACGGCGTAGGCGCCCAGGCCCCCGGTGGCGCCCCACACGAGCACGACGTCGCCCTGCTTGAGCTGCGCTCCCAGCGGGCTGACCAGCATCCGGTAGGCGGTCATCGCGCAGAGCGTGTTGCACGCGGCCTCCTCCCACGTCAGGTGGCGGGGCTTTGGCAGCAGCTGGGTGGCTTTCGCGAGCGCGTAGTGGGCGAGGCCTCCGAAGTTCGTCTCGAAGCCCCACGCCCGCTGGCCCCCGGCGAGCATCCCGTCGACCTGCGAGAGCGGATCCTGGGAGTCGATCACCATCGGGGTGGCCACCACGCGATCGCCGAGCGACCATTTGGTGACCGCCGCCCCCCTCCGCACGACGACCCCCGCGGCGTCCGACCCCACGACGTGGTGGGGCAGGTCGTGGCGGGCGTCCCACCCCCCGTTGCGCCCCAACTGCTCGAGGAACCGGAAGGTGGGAATCGGCTCGAACATCGCCGACCACACCGTGTTGTAGTTGATCGCGCTCGCCATCACCGCGAGCAGCACCTCGTCCGGGGCCAACTCCGGCATCGGCACCCTGCCGACCCGCAGCGAGCGGCGGACGTCCCTGTCCTTCACCCCCGCGAAGATCCCCTCGTCCTCGCGCGCCAGGTGCGCGGCGAGGTAGGTGGCGGGGGGCTCCCGGTCCAGCAGCTCGGCCACGTCCCTCTCCACGTTCCCGCTGCCCACGTCGGTCTGCACATCCGTCAACATCAGGCCTTCACCTCCCGTGCACGTCGGTAGTCGTTGCAAGCCAGTCCTTCACCGCCTGCGCCGTGGAGTCCACGTTCTCCTCCATCAGCGCGACGTGATTTCCGGGGACCTCGACGGTCTCGTGGGCCACGCCCCAGGCGGTCGCCCACGCGAGCTCCGCGAACACCTCGGAAGTGAGCGCGTTCGCCCGCAGCGCGAGCGTGGGCGCGGCCACCTCGACCGGCTCCCAGCCCGCCAGCAGCCCGCCGTAGGCGGCCATCGCCGTCAGTCCGGCGTCGCTCACCGGCACGCGCACGTCCTCCCGCGCCAGCATCCCCCAGACCACGTTGCCGAGAACCTCCGCCACCGCGTCGTGCGCGAGCGAGAGGGTGTCGATCAGCACGACACCCGCCGGCGGGCAGCCGATGCTCTGCAGGTAGCCGGCCAGCGCATACGCGAGGACACCCCCGGCGGAGTAGCCCACGAGCACCGGCGGAGCGTCGAGCGCCAGCCTTCCGACCGCCTCCGCGTGCACGGCGGCCACGTCGCGTACGCTCGCCGGTAGCCGCTCCCCCTCCGCGAAGCCCGGGAGCGTCAGCACTGCGACGTCCCGCTCGTCGCGGAAGCCGTGGGCGAATTTCGCGTACTGGTGGGGACCCGCGGTCGCGAGCACGGTCGGCAGGCAGACGAGCGACGGGCGCCCGGCGCCCGTCGCGAGACGCAGGGAGCCGGGAGCCTCCTGCGGGGGGTCCGAGTGCGCCTCGAAGGTTGGGCGGAACCGGGACGCGGCGCTCAACAGCTCCATGAACTCGCCGATCTCCCCGCGGCCGCCCGCTTCGCGCATCAGCGCCACGAGCGTGCCGGACGCGGACTCCGCGCCACCGGAGTGCGCGCCGCCGGAGCGCGTGCCGGCGTCCTCGGGATGCGCCAACCCGTGCAGCAGGCCGGCGGCCAGCGCAGCCGGCGTGGGGTGCTCGAACAGGAGCGTCGCGGGCAGCTCCAGGCCGGTGGCGACGCGCATCCGGTTGCGCAGCTCGAGCGCCGTCACCGAATCGAACCCGAGCTCGAGCAGCGGCTGGCGCGGGTCGATCTCCTCGGCCGACTCGTGCCCCAGCACCACGGCGATCTGGGTCCGTACCGCCTCCGTGACGATCTGCGCGCGCTCGTCCTCGGAGGCCACGGCCACGCGCCGGGCGAGTGACCCCGCGGCGCCGGCCGTCCCGTCCGCGGGCGTGTCGGCCGCTGCGAGCTCCCCGTCGCCGGCGTCGGCCGCCTGGGCCTGCGGGGTCTGCGCCCCGGCCTGCGGGGTCTGCGCCGGGGCCCGTCCAGCCTCCGCCGCCGTCAAACCGCCCGCCCCGGAGGCCGACGCGCCCGCCCCGGGCGCCGACGCGCTCACCCAGTAGTGCCGGCGCTGGAAGGCGTACGTCGGCAGCCCCACGCGCCTGGCGGCGGAGCCTTGGAAGACCGCGCCCCACTCGACGTTCACCCCCCGTACCCACGCTTCGGCCAGCGACGTGAGCAGGCGCTCCGCGCCGCCCTGCCCGCGGCGCAGCGTCCCGACCACTCCCGTTTCGAGCGCCGCGTCGCCCGCCACGTCCTCGACGGTCCCCTGCACCGCCCCCGTCAGCACCGGGTGGGGGCTGACCTCGATCAACGTGCAGGGCCCCTCCGCCAGCAGCCCGCGCACCGCCTGCGCGAAGCGCACCGTCTCGCGCGCGTTGCGATACCAGTGCTCGGCGCCCAGCTCCGCGGTGCTCAGCGGCCCGCCGGTGAGCGTCGAGTAGAACGGGACCTCGCTCGCCCGCGGGACAACCGGGGCGAACGCGGCCAGCATCCGCTCGCGCAGCGCCTCCACCTGCGGGGAGTGCCCCGCGCCGAGCGCGCCGGCGACCCCGCGGGCGCGGACGCCCTCGGCCTCGCACTCCGCGAGCAGCTCCTCGATCGCCGCGCGCTCGCCCGAGACCACGCTCGCGGCCGGCCCGTTCAGCGCGGCGATCACGATGCGCTCGCCCCACCGCTGCAGGCGCTCCGCGAGCTCCTCGCCGCCCAGCGCGACCGACGCCATCCAGCCGGCGCCCACCAGCTCGCTCAGCAGCTTGCTGCGCAGCGCCACCAGCCGCGCGGCGTCCTGCAGGGAGAGACCGCCCGCCAGCAGCGCCGCGGCGATCTCGCCCTGCGAGTGGCCCACCACCGCGTCCGGGCGAACCCCGCACGCCTCCCACACCCGCGCCAGGGACACCATCATCGCGAACAGCGCCGGCTGCACCACGTCGACGCGCTCCAGCGAGGCCGCCTCGCCCTCGCCCGCGAGCACGCTCGCGAGCGACCACTCCACGTGGGGGGCGAGCGCCTCCTCGCACTCCTGCACCGAGCGTGCGAACACCTCCGAGCTCTCCGTCATCTCCGCCGCCATGCCCTGCCACTGGCCGCCCTGGCCGGGGAACACGAACACTGTTCTGCCGCCGCCACCACGACCGGCGCTGCCGCTGCCGCCGCGGGCCACACCCTCGACCACACCCACCGCGGTCTCTCCGTGGGCCAGCGCCTGGAGACCCGCCAGCAGCCGCTCCCGGTCTCCCCCCACGACCACCCCGCGGTGGGCGAACGTCGCGCGCCCGGCCAGTGAGAGTCCGACGTCGGCTGGGCACAGCTCGGGGTCGCCGGCCACGTGCTCATTCAGCCGCGCGGCCTGTCCGCGCAGTGCGCGCTCGCCTCTCCCCGACACGACCCACGGCACCGCGCCGCCGAGGTCGAGGGCGAGCGCCTCCACGTCGGTCGGGGCCTCCGCGGCCGCCTGGGCCTCCTCGACCGCCGGGGCCTCCTCGACCGCCGGGGCCTCCTCGAGGATCACGTGCGCGTTGGTGCCGCTCACCCCGAACGACGAGACGCCCGCGCGGCGCGGCCGGCCGTTGCCCGACCACGGAACCTCCTCGGTCAGCAGCGACACCGCTCCCTGCGTCCAATCCACCTGCCTGGACGGCTCGTCCACGTGCAGCGTCCTGGGCAGCGTGCCGTGGCGCATCGCCATCACCACCTTGATCACTCCCGCCACACCCGCGGCGGCCTGCGCGTGGCCGATGTTCGACTTCACCGATCCGAGCCACAGCGGACGCCCCTGCGGACGATCGCGCCCGTAGGCGGCCTGCAGCGCCTGCGCCTCGATCGGGTCGCCGAGGCGGGTGCCCGTACCGTGGGCCTCGACCGCGTCCACCGCCTCCGCCGGCAGCCCGGCGCTCGCCAGCGCCTGGCGGATCACACGCTGCTGGGAGGGGCCGTTGGGGGCCGTCAGTCCATTGCTCGCCCCGTCCTGGTTGAGGGCGCTCCCGCGCACCAGCGCGAGCACGGGATGGCCGGCGCGCTGCGCGTCGGAGAGCCGCGCCAGCAGCAGCACACCCACACCCTCCGCCCACGCGGTGCCGTCCGCGGCGTCCGCGAAGGACTTGCAGCGGCCGTCGCGGGCCAGCCCACCCAGCTCGCCGATCTGCATGAACCCGTTCGGCGTGGCCATCACCGCGACACCACCGGCGAGCGCCAGTGAGCACTCGCCCTGGCGCAGCGCCCCGCACGCCAGGTGCAGCGCCACAAGCGAGGAGGAGCACGCCGTGTCCACCGACACAGCGGGTCCCTCGAGCCCGAGCGCGTACGACACCCGTCCGGACACGACGCTGGGGAGGCCGCCCGTCGCCAGGTAGCCGTCCTGTGGCGTGAGCTCGCCGTAGAGCGCGGGGCTGACCCCGATGTACACCCCGGTCTGGCTGCCGTGCAGCGAGCGCGGGTCGATCCCCCCGTCCTCCAGCGCCTCCCAGCTCGCTTCCAGCAGGATCCGCTGCTGGGGGTCCATCGTCCGCGCCTCCTTCGGGCTGATCGCGAAGAACCCCGCGTCGAACTCCGCGGCGTCGTACACGAACCCGCCGCTGCGCACACACGACTCCTCGCCGTACAGCCACTCGAGATCCCACCCGCGATCCTGCGGGAGCTCCCCGATCCCGTCGCCGCCGCGGGCGAGCAGCTCCCACAGCTCCTGCGGGGAACGCACGCCCCCGGGATACCTGCAGCCCATGCCCACGATCGCGATCGGCTCGTTCCCACGCTCTCCGAGCACCTGCAGTCGCGGACGCTCGCCCTCGACGGACGCCCCGCTCGGCGTCCCATCCCCCGTCAACTGGTCCAGCAGATACCCCGCCAGGGCCGCCGGGGTGGGGTAGTCGAAGACGAGGGTCGCCGGGAGTCCCAGCCCCGTGGCGCGGTCGAGACCGGTTGCGCAGCTCGACCGCCAGCAGCGAGTCGAAGCCGAGCGCCTTGAACGGCTGGCCGGCGTCCACCGCCGCGGCCGACGGGTGGCCGAGGACGCGTGCGACCTCGGCACGGACCACTTCGAGCATCGCCTGCCCGCGCCTCTGCGCCGGCGTGTCGGCCAGGCGCCTTCGCAGCTCGCTCGCCGCGGCCTCGTCGCGGTGTCCGCTCGCGGCTCCCGCCACTGCGGCCGCGACCTCGGGGAGGTCTTCGATCATCGGGCGCCGGCGGGCGAGGGCGAATACCGGCGCGAACGTCTCCCAGCGGATATCGGCGATGAGCACCCCCGTCTCCTCGCGGCACAGCGCACCCTCCAGCGCTTTTATCGCCTTCTCCGGCGCCATCGCACCGATCCCTCGCCGGCGCATGATCTCGTCCGCCGCCTGCGACGCCCCCTGCGCGACCTCGCCCTCCCCCGCCTCCCGTGCCGTCGGCGCAGCCACGCCCTCCCCCGCCGCCCGCGCCGTCTGCGCGATCATGCCCTCCCCGGCCCACGCCCCCCACGCCACCGAGGTGGCGGGTAGGCCCTGCGCGCGGCGGTCGGCCGCCAGTGCGTCCAGGTAGGCGTTCGCCGCCGCATAGCTGGCCTGGCCCCCGCCGCCCAGCGTGCCCACGATCGAGGAGAACAGCACGAACGCCGTGAGGTCCATCTCCCGCGTGAGCTCGTGCAGGTGCACGGCGGCCTGCGACTTCGGCGCCAGCACCCGCTCGATTCGCTCCGCGTTCATGGAGTCGATCACCCCGTCGTCGAGCACCGCCGCCGCGTGCACCACCGCCCGCAGCGGGCGCTCCTCGGAGATCGAGGCAATCAGCGCCTGCAGTTGCTCGCGATCGGCGACGTCGCACGCCACGAGCGTCACCTCGGCCCCGAGGCCTTCGAGCTCCGTCCGCATTTCCTGCGCGCCGGGCGCCTCGCCGCCCCGTCGGCTTACGAGCAGCAGGTGCTCCGCGCCGCCCTTGGCCAGCCACCGCGCGACGTGCGGCCCGAGTCCCCCGGTTGCCCCGGTGACCAGCGTCGTGCCTCGCGGTGCGGTCCAGTCACCGGCGGACGCCTCTTCGCCGCCCTGCGCCTCCTGGCCGGCGGGCGTCCGCTCTCCGCCGTGCGCCTCCCGGCCGGCGGGCGTCTGCTCTCCGCCGTGCGCTCGCACCAGCCGCCGCGCGAACACGCCCGCTTCGCGCACCGCCAGCTGATCCTCGCCGGCGGCGTCCGCCAGCACGCCGGCCACGAGCTCCAGCACGCGCTCACCGAGCGCCTCGGGGAGATCCACCAAGCCTCCCCACCGCCGGGGGTACTCGAGGGCGACCACCGCGCCGAGACCCCACACGTGCGCCTGGACCGCAGCGGCCACTCGCTCGGAGGGGGCAACCGCCATCGCGCCCCGCGTCAACAGCCAGAGTGGCGCTCCGACCTCGGCATCCTCGAGCGCCTGCACCAGCGCCACCGTGCTTGCCACGCCGCCGGGCACGCTCGCGCGGGTGGGGAGGGCCCTCTCCTCCAGAGCCAGCAGCGATATCACACCCGCGACCGGCGTCTTGGAGAGCCCGGGGAGGGGGTCGGTCTCATCCATGTTTTCGGACCCATATACGGGGTCTGGTCCATTGACTTTTTCGGCCCTATGTATGGGGTCGGATCCGTGAATGTTCTTCTCTGACCCATATGGGGTGTCGAGGACCCCGCGCAACAAGCCAGCCAACTCCTCGCGCGTGACTTCGCCCTCGCCGACCGGCACCCGCACAAGGTGGGCGCCCCGCGCCTCGAGCGCGTCTGTGAGCGCAGCGGCCCACGGGTCCTCGTGCGCCCCGGCAGGGAGGACCGCCAGCCACGTCCCGGAGAGCGCCGGGGCCGGCGCCGGCGCGATCGGCTTCCACTGCACCCGGTAGCGCCACCCCTGCCGCGGCCGGGCGAGCGGCGCAGCCTCGATCCAGTGGCGCCGGCGCTGAAACGCGTAGGTGGGCAGCTCCACTCTTCGAGCGCCGGGCTCCCTGAGCATCGCCGCCCAGTCGACCGGCGCTCCGCGCGTCCACAGCTCCGCCAGCGCGCCGACCACTGACAGCGCCTCGGGGTGCCCCCCCTTCAGCACCGCCGCCGCGGCCACCCCGTCCGCTGCAGCCACGGCGCCCGTCCCGCCACCGGCGCCCGTCCCGCCACCAGCGCCCATCTCCTCGCCGCCGCGATCCCGCAGACACTCCAGCGCCATCGCGCTCAGCACGCCGTCCGGACCGAGCTCCAGGAAGCCGCGCACGCCTTGGGAGGAGAGCCAGCCGACGCCGTCGGCGAAGCGCACCGTCTCGCGCACCTGGCGCACCCAGTACTCCGGCGCGCACAGCTCCTCGCCGGCGGGGCCCCCGGTCAGGTTGGACACGACCGGGATCCGCGGCGCCTGGAAGCTCACGCTCCGCGCGACCTCCAGGAACTCGGCGAGCATCCCCTCCATCCGCGGCGAGTGGAAGGCGTGGCTCACCCGCAGCCGCTTGACCTTGCGCCCCCGGCGCTCCCACGCCTGCGCGAGCTCTCCCACCGGGCCCTCGTCTCCCGAGAGCACCACCGCAGCGGGGCCGTTCACAGCCGCCAGCGCGACCCGCTCCTCAAAGCCGGCCAGCGACTGCAGCGCCTCCTCGGGCGAGGCCTGCACCGCGACCATCGCCCCGCCGGCGGGGAGGGCGCTCATCAGCCGGCCGCGGGCCGCCACCAGCCGGCAGGCGTCCTGCAGCGAGAAGACCCCCGCCGCGAACGCCGCCGTCAGCTCGCCGATCGAGTGGCCGGCGAGGTAGTCGGGCCGCACCCCCCAGCTCTCCAGCAGCGCCAGCAGGGCGACCTCCAGCGCGAACAACCCCGCCTGGGTGAACATCGTGTCGTCCAGGAGCTCCGCCGCGGGCGTGCCCTCCGCCGCGCACAGCACCTCCAGCACCGAGTGCTCCAGATGCTCGTCGAGCGCGGCGCAGACCTCGTCCAACGCGGCCCTGAACACCGGGACCGCCCCGTACAGCTCGCGGCCCATCCCCGCGCGCTGGGCGCCCTGGCCGGTGAACAGGAACGCCACCCTCAGCTCCGCGTCTCGCGCGGTGCCCTCGATCGCGTTCGCCGCCGGCTCACCCGCGGCCACCGCCGCCACGCCCGCGAGCAGCGTCTGCCGGTCGGCCCCGAGCACGACCGCGCGATCGTCGAACGCCGAGCGGCCCGCGAGGGAGAGCCCGACGTCGCCCGCCCCCACATCCTCGTGGGCCAGCGCGAAGCCGCGCAGCTGCTCCGCCTGGGCGCGCAGCGCGCTACGCCCCCGACCCGAGAGCACCCAGGGGACCACGCCGGCGCCCAGCACCCCGGCGCCCGGGTGGTCGCCATCCGCCACGACGCCGTCTGTCGCAGCGCCATCTGCCACAGCGCCATCCGCCACAACGCGCACCTCACCGGCGCCCAGCACGGCGGGCGCCTCCGCCGCGACCGCGTGATCGTCCAGCGGAGGGGCCTCCTCGAGGATCACGTGCGCGTTCGTCCCGCTGACCCCGAACGAGGACACCCCCGCCCGCCGCGGCCTGCCGTTGCGCTCCCACGGCCGCGCCTCGCGCAACAGCGACACCGCCCCCGTGGACCAGTCGACCTGGCCCGTCGGCTCGTCGACGTGCAGCGTCTTGGGCAGCACCCCGTGGCGCAGCGCCTGCACTATCTTGATGACCCCCGCCACGCCGGCGGCGGCCTGAGTGTGGCCGACGTTCGACTTCATCGACCCCAGCCACAGCGGGCGCTCGGCGGGCCGGTCCCGCCCGTAGGTCGCCAGCAGCGCCTGCGCCTCGATCGGGTCGCCGAGGGTCGTGCCCGTGCCGTGCCCCTCGACCGCGTCGACCTCCTCCGCCGCCAGCCCCGCGTTCGCGAGCGCCTGGCGGATCACGCGCTGCTGGGCGAGACCGTTGGGCGCGGCGAGCCCGTTGCTCGCGCCGTCCTGGTTGACCGCGCTGCCTCGCACCACCGCGAGCACCGTGTGACCAAGGCGACGCGCGTCGCCCAGACGCTCCAGCACGATCAGGCCCAGGCCCTCCGAGACGGTCGTCCCGTCCGCGGCCGCCGCGAACGACTTGCAGCGCCCGTCCGGGGCGAGCCCCCGCTGGCGGCTGAAGCCCACGAACGGCAGCGGCGTGCAGAGCGCCGTCACCCCGCCCGCCAGCGCCAGCGAGCACTCCCCTGTGCGCAGCGCGCCACACGCCAGGTGCAGCGCCACCAGCGAGGAGGAGCAGGCCGTGTCGACCGTCACCGCCGGCCCCTCCAACCCCAGCGCGTAAGCCACCCGACCCGAAAGCACGCTCGCCGAGGTGCCCGTCAGCAGGTAACCCTCCGCGCTGTCGAGCGCCGACAGCGAGCGCGAGGCGTAGTCCTGTGCGGTCGTCCCCGCGAACACCGCGGTCTGGCTGCCGCGCAGCGAGCCCGGTGCGATGCCCGCGCGTTCGAACGCCTCCCAGGAGGCTTCGAGCAGCAGCCGCTGCTGGGGATCCATCGACGACGCCTCCCGGGGGCTGATCCCGAAGAACTCCGCGTCGAAGTCCGCGATCCCGTGCACGAACCCCCCCTCGCGCACGTAGCTGGTGCCCGGGTGGTCGGGATCGGGGTGGTAGAGCGCTTCGAGATCCCAGTCCCGATCCGTCGGGAACGGGGTGATCGCGTCGACCCCCGCCGCGAGCAGCCCCCACAGCTCCTGCGGTGAGCGCACCCCGCCCGGGTATCTGCAGCTCATCCCCACGATCGCGACCGGCTCGTCGAGCTGCGCGCCGCGCGTCGCCGGGGAGACCGACTCGACCCGCACTCCCTCGACCTCGCTCAACAGGTGGACCGCGAGCGACTCCGGGCTGGGGTGGTCGAACACCAGCGTCGCGGGCAGGCGCAGCCCCGTCGCCGCCTGCAGCCGGTTGCGCAGCTCGACCGCGAGCAGCGAGTCGAACCCGAGCTCTTTGAACGCACGCCGTACGTCGACCGCCTCGGGCGAGGCGTAGCCCAGCACCGCCGCCACCTCGCCCCGCACCACCCCGAGCACGACCCGCAGGCGCTCCTTCCCGGAGACGCCCTCCAGGCGCCCGGCCAGCGACGCGCCCGCGAGCGATCGGAGAACGGCCGGCGAGGCCCGCCGAGCGGGCGTCCGCACCAGGCCGCGCATCAGCGCCGGCAGCATCCCGGACCGAGCCGCAGCGCTCAGCGCCACCGCGTCCAGGCGCACCGGGAGCGTCAGCGCCTCACTCGCGCCGAGCGCCGCGTCGAAGAGCTCGAGGCCCTCCGCCGAGGAGAACGCCTCGAAGCCGACGCGCCTGATGCGCGCCAGGTCGATCCCGCGCAGGTGGCCGGTCATCTCGCTCGCCTGCTCCCACCAGCCCCACGCCAACGAAACCGCCGGCAGACCCTGCGCCCGCCGGTGGGCGGCCAGCCCGTCCAGGAAGACGTTCGCCGCCGCGTAGTTGCTCTGGCCCGGGCCGCCCACCGTTCCCGAGACCGAGGAGAAGAGTACAAACGCCCGCAGGTCCAGGTGCCTGGTCAGCTCGTGCAGGTGCCACGCCGCGTCGACCTTCGGCGCGAGCACCCGGTCGAGGCGCTCCGGCGTCAGCGAGTCGATCACCCCGTCATCGAGGACGCCCGCGGTGTGCACCACCGCGCTGAGCGGGTACTCCGCCGGCACGGAGGCGAGCAGCGCCTGCAACTGCTCCCGATCGCTCACGTCGCACGCCACGATCGCGACCCGCGCGCCGAGCGCCGTCAGCTCGGCCTCCAGCTCGCCCGCGCCGGGGGCCTCCCGGCCGCGCCGGCTGGCCAGCACCAGGCTGCGCACCCCGTGCTCGCTCACCACGTGCCTGGCCACCAGGCCGCCGAGCTCGCCCGTGCCACCCGTGATCAGCACCGTGCCGTCCCCCGACGAGACGCCCGCGAGGGGCTCACCCGCGCCGCCGGCGGTCCCCGCCGTGCCAGAGTCCCCGAGGGAGAGGGGGTCGGGCAGGGTCAGCACGATCTTGCCGACGTGCCGGGCCTGGCTCATGAAGCGAAACGCCTCCCGGGCCCGCCGCACGTCCCACGCGCGGATCGGCAGCGGCTCGAGCACGCCGCGCTCGAACAGCGCCACGAGCTCCCCCAGCATCTCCCGCACACGCTCGGGCCCTGCCTCGATCGCGTCGAACGCGCGGTAGGCCACCCCCGGGCGTTCCGCCGCGAGGAGCTCGGGGTCACGGATGTCGGTCTTGCCCATCTCGAGGAAGCGGCCTCCCTCGCCCAGCAGCTGCAGCGATGCGTCCACCAGCTCGCCTGTCAGCGAGTTCAGGACCACGTCCACCCCCCGCCCACCGGTGGCCTGAGCGAACTGCTCCCTGAACCCCGCGTCCCGCGAAGAGGCGACGTGCGCTCTGTCGAGCCCCCCCGATTCCAGGACGCCCCACTTCGCGGGGCTCGCCGTCGCGAACACCTCGGCGCCCAGGTGTCGGGCCAACTGCACCGCGGCCATGCCCACGCCGCCGGCCGCGGCGTGCACGAGCAGCCGCTCGCCCCGCTGCAGGCGCGCGAGGTCCACCAGGCCGTAGTACGCCGTCAGGAACGCCCCCGGAACCGACGCGGCCTGAACGAACGACCAGCCCGCGGGCATCCGCACGAGCGCCCTGTGGTCGCCCACCGCCACCGGGCCGAACGCTCCGAGCAGCATCCCCATCACGCGGTCGCCGGGCTGCAGACCGCTCACCCCGGGACCGACGTCCGTGACCACCCCCGCCCCGTCACTGCCGATCGCGTCCCACGCGCCGCGCAGGGGCACGAGGCCGAGAGCGACCAGGACGTCCCGGAAGTTCAAGCTCGCGGCGCGCACCGCGATGCGGACCTGCCCTTCCCCCAGCGGCTCGTCCACCTCCGGACACCCCACCAGGTGGAGGTCCTCGAGGGTGCCGCCGTCCCCCGCCTTCAACCGCCACCGCGAGACCCCCTCCGGCCGCGCCAGCGCGCCGGCCCCGCCCGCGTGGGCGAGCCGCGGGGTGAGGACCACCCCATCGCGCACAGCCAGCTGCTCGCCGGTCTCCGCTGGATCACTGCTCGCGAGCGCCGCCGCCAGCGCCCGCCACGACGCCTCCTCGCCGTCGAGGTCCACGAGCACGAAGCGGCCGGGGTGCTCGGACTGCGCGGAGCGCACCAGGCCCCACACCGGCGCCGCCGCCAGGCCCGACACCTCCTCCCCCGCCTGCACCGCCACCGCGCCGCGGGTGAGCACCACCAGGCGCGCGCCGGCCAGCCGCTCCTCCTCGAGCCACGCCTGCGCGAGTCCGAGCGCTCGAAGCGCGGTCCTGCGCGCGAGCTCGGCAACACCCTCGCCGGCCTGCTCTCCCGGGTCCAGCGCGCAGCCGACGAGGACGACCTCGGGGACCGCCGCGCCCTCGTCGATCGCCTCGCACAGCGTCGCCAGGTCGGCAAAGAGGACCGCGCCCTCGAGGGCACCCTCGGGCACCCCACCGAGGGTCACCCAGCCGCCCTCCGGCGGGTGGGGGTCTACCGCGATCGGAGCCCACTCCAGCGCCAGCAGCGACGCACCCCGGCGCCGGCGGGCGCCAGTCAGCTGCTCGGGGGAGACCGGACGGATCACGAGCGACCGCGCGACCGCCACCGGCGCACCGGTGGCCCCGTCGGCGACCGCGACCGCCACAGCGCCCTCTCCGGCGGGGGAGAGACAGGCGCGCAGGGAGTGCGCTCCCGTGCTGTGGAGCCGCACGCCGCTCCACGAGAACGGCAGACCCGCGGCGCCCAGCGCGCCTGTTCGGTCTCCCTCGAGCTGCGCCACGCCGATGCCGTGCAGCACAGAGTCGAGCAGCGCGGGGTGGATGCCGAAGCGGGTCGCCGACGGGTGCTGCTCCGCGGAGAGGGCGGCTTCGGTGAAGACCTCCTCTCCGCGCCGCCACGCCCTCAGCAGCCCCTGGAAGGCCGGCCCGTACTCGAAGCCCGCCTCGGCAGAGCGGTCGTAGAGATTCTCGATGTCCAGCCGCACCGCGCCCGGCGGAGGCCACTCCGCAGAGCCGAGCACGGCCAGCTGCTCGCTCAACCCGTCCCGGCCCTCGATCTGCTCCCGCAGCGCGAGCGTCCCGTCGGCGTGGCACGTCCACGACCCCTCGGCCCAGTCGACCTGGGCGCCGTCGGCCTCGAACCCGTCGCCCTCCAACCCGTCGCCCCCGGCCGCGTGGGAGCGCGAGTGGATGCTCACCGCGCGCGCTCCCGCCTGGTCGGGCTCGCCCACCAGGAGCTGGATCTGGACCTCCTCTCCCTCCTCGAGGACGAGCGGCGCCTGCAGGGCGAGGTCCTCCACGAGCTCGCACCCGAGCTCCCCGCCTGCGTACAGCGCGAGATCCAGGAACGCAGTGCCGGGCAGCAGCACCGTGCCCCCCACCGCGTGGTCGGCGAGCCACGGGTGCGTCCGCAGCGAGAGTCGGCCCGTGTACAGCCGTCCCCCGCCCTCCGCCAGCGCGAGCACCGCTCCCAGCAGGGGGTGCTCGGCCGACCGCTGGCCCGCCGCGGCGAGATCCCCCACGCCGGGCTCGGCGGCCGCCAGCCAGTAGCGCCGCCGCTGAAAGGCGTACGTCGGCAGCCGGACCGCGCGCGCGGCGGCGCCGTCGAATACCGCGCCCCAATTCACGGGCACTCCGCACACCCACGCCTCGCCGAGCGAGTGCAGGAAGCGCCGCGGGCCGCCCTCCCCGCGGCGCAGCGAACCGAGCACGCCCGCCTCGTCGGAATCGCGCTCGCCGGCAAGCGCCTCGTCGAGGGTCTCCTGCAGCCCCACCGTCAGCACCGGGTGGGGGCTGAGCTCGATGAAGATCCGGTAGTCCGCCGCCACCAGCGCCCGCGTGGCCTGCTCGAACTCGACGGCGTCGCGGAGGTTGCGGTACCAGTACTCGCCGTCCAGCCGCACGGTGTCGAGCTGCCCACCGGTCGCCGCGGAGTAGAACGGGATCGCGCCGGCGCGCGGCGCGATCCCGGAGCAGCCCGCCAGCAGCTCCCCGCGGATCTCCTGCACCTGCTCGGAGTGGGCCGCGTAGTCGACCGGGATCAGCCGCGCCCTCACGCCCTCGGCCGCGCACTCCGCGACCAGCTCCTGCAGCGCGTCCACCTCGCCGGAGACCACCGCCGCGCCGGGGCCGTTCACTGCCGCCAGCGAGACGCGGCCCGCGAAGCGCTCGATCCGCGCCCGCGCCGCCGGGGCGCCCTCCGCCAGCGAGGCCATCCCGCCGCGACCGGCGAGCGCCCGCAGCGCGCGGCTGCGCCGCGCCACCACCTGGGCGGCGTCCTGCAGCGAGAGGCCGCCCGCTACGCACGCCGCGGCGATCTCCCCCTGGGAGTGTCCCACCACTGCGTCCGGGCGCACCCCGCACGCGCCCCACAGCTCCGCGAGGGCGACCGCCACCGCGAACAGCGCCGGCTGCACCACGTCCACCCGCTCCAGCTCCGGCGCGCCGGGGGCCCCGCGCAGCACGTCCTCGAGCGACCACTCCACGTGAGGCGCGAGCGCCTCGGCGCAGGCCCGCAGCCGCGCCGCGAACACAGCCGAGCTCTCCAGCAGCTCGAGCGCCATCCCCGCCCACTGCGAACCCTGGCCGGGGAACACGAACACCACCCCGCCGGCGCCGCCGGCGGGGACGACGCCCCGGACCACACCGGCGGCCGGCTCGCCCCGCGCCAGCGCGTCGAGGCCCGCCAGGAGCTCCGTCCGGTCCCCGCCGAGCACCACCCCCCGGCCGTCGTGCGTCGAGCGACGGGCGAGCGAGTACCCGACGTCCACCGCCGCCAGGTCCTGCTCGGCGCGCACGCAGTCCCGCAGCCGCTGCGCCTGACCCTGCAGGCCCTCAGGACCCCGACCCGACAGCACCCACGGCACCGTGTCCCCGCCGAGGAGCCGGACTGGGGGGGCACCCTCGTGTGGCGCGCCCTCGGGGGGGCCGCCGCCGTCCTCCTCGCCGGCCTCCTCGAGGATCAGGTGTGCGTTGGTCCCGCTGATCCCAAACGAGGAGACCCCCGCCCGCCGGGGGTCGCCGCCCCGCGGCCAGGGCACCTCCTCGGTGAGCAGCGACACGGCGCCCGCGGACCAGTCGACCTTCGTGGAGGGAACGTCCACGTGCAGCGTCCGCGGCAACACGCCACTCTGCAGGGCCACCACCATCTTGATCACGCCCGCCACGCCCGCGGCGGCCTGGGTGTGCCCGAGGTTCGACTTCACCGACCCCAGCCACAGCGGACGGTCCGCCGGCCGCTCGCGCCCGTAGCTCGCCAGCAGCGCCTGCGCCTCGATCGGGTCGCCCAGGACGGTACCGGTGCCGTGCGCCTCCACGGCGTCCACGTCGCCTGCCTGCAGTCCCGCGGCGGCCAGCGCCTGGCCAATCACGCGCCGCTGGGAGGAGCCGGAGGGCGCCGTCAGGCCGTTGCTCGCGCCGTCCTGGTTGATCGCGGAGCCGCGCACCAGGGCGTGCACCCGCCGGCCGGCCCGCCGTGCGTCGGAGAGCCGCTCCAGCAGCACCACACCGACGCCCTCGGAGATGCTCGTCCCGTCGGCCGCCTCCGCAAACGCCTTGCACCGCCCGTCCCGCGCAAGCCCCCGTTGGCGGCTGAACTCCACGAAGATGGAGGTCGTCGAAAGCACCGTCACGCCACCCGCAAGCGCGAGCGAGCACTCGCCCGTGCGCAGCGCCTGACACGCCAGGTGCAGCGCCACCAGCGAGGACGAGCACGCCGTGTCCACCGTCACCGCCGGCCCCTCCAGGCCGAGGGTGTACGCGACGCGGCCGGAGATCAGGCTGTTGCTGGCGCCCACCATCGGCACCGTCTCCGGATCCCCGGTCCCGGCGCCTGCGCCTGCGCCTGCGGCGTGGGGCTGCAGACCCAGGCCGTAGTCCTGGTACATCGCTCCGGCGAACACCCCCGTGCGGCTGCCGAGCAGGGAGAACGGGTCGACGCCCGCGTCTTCGATCGCCTCCCACGAGGCTTCCAGCAGCTGACGCTGCTGGGGGTCGGTCATCACCGCCTCGCGGGGGCTGATGCGGAAGAACTCTGCGTCGAAGTCGCAGGCGCCCTGCAGGAATCCACCTTCGCGCACGTAGCTGTGCCCGGGCCGCCCGGGCTCGGGGTCGTACAGCCGCTCGAGGTCCCACTCGCGGTCCGTGGGCAGGCCCGAGATCGCGTCGACGCCGTCTCGCACCAGCTGCCAGAGCTCCTGCGGCGAGGAGACCGAACGGCCCTCTCCCCCCGGGTACCTGCAGCTCATCCCCACGATCGCGATCGGCTCGCGCGAGGCGGCCAGCAGCCGCCGGTTCTGGCCTCGCAGCCGCTCGGACTCCTTCAGAGAGGCTCGCAGCGCCTCGACCACACGCTCGTCGGCAACAGCCATGCTCAGCTCCTCGCTCCGGTCTCGCTCACGGAATCCGCGACTCCGCCGTCCCCCGCGGAATCCACGCCTCCGCCATCCACGCCTCCCCCGTCCCCCGCGCCATCCACGACTCCCCCGTCCCCCGCGGCATCCACGCCTCCGCCGTCCACGCCTCCCCCGTCCCCCGCGGCCGCGCCATCCAGGGTCAACGCCACAAGGCTCTCGAGGTCCATCGCGTCGATCGCGTCGGCTGCGTCCACCACGACGTCCCCAGCGGGGGGTGCGGCGCCCTCCGCGACGCCGGCGAGCTCGAGCAGCGAGTCCAGCAGGCCCGCCTCCCGCAGGCGACCCAGGGGAATCGAGGAGAGGACCCTGCGGACCTCCGCCTCGGCGGGCTCCAGCTCCCGCTCTGTGGCCGTCTCCGGGAAGACCTCGCCGAGCAGGCGATCAGCGAGCGCGGCGGGCGTGGGACAGTCGAAGATCAGGGTGGCGGGGAACCGCAGGCCGGTGGCAACGCTCAGCCGGTTGCGCAGCTCCACCGCGGTCAGCGAGTCGGTCCCGAGCTCTTTGAACGCACGCCGCGGGTCGATCGCCCGACCGGACGCGTACCCGAGCACGGTGGCCGCCTCTCCGCGCACCGCGTCCAGCGCCACGCGCCTGCGCTCGCCCTCCGGCGCCGCCCGCAGGCGCCGCGCGAGCGAGCCGGCGACACTCTGCGAAGCACCGCGGAGGGGAGCACGCACCAGGCCGCGCAGCAGTGGTGGCAACGCACCGGCCCTCGCCAGAGCGCGCCACGCGGCGGGATCGAAACGCGCCGCGACGGTCAGCGCCTCGTCCTGCTCGCAAGCGAGGTCGAAGAGCTCGAGGCCCTCCTCGATCGTGAGCGGCACGACGCCCGAGCGCGCGAGCCGCGCCAGGTCGACCGCGTTCAGCTGCTGCACGGTGGCGACACCGCTGATCTCCTCCCACAGCCCCCACGCGATCGAGGTCGCGACCGCCCCCCGCGCCCGCCGGTGGGCGGCAAGAGCGTCCAGGAACGCGTTGCCCGCCGCGTAGCTGGCCTGGCCCGGGCCGCCGAAGATGCCGGCCAGCGAGGAGAACAGCACGAACGCCGAGAGCTCCAGGTGGGCGGTCAGCTCGTGCAGGTGCCACGCCGCATCCGCCTTGCCGGCCAGCGCCCCGTCGAGGCGCTCCGGTGTGAGCGAGCCGATCACGCCGTCGTCGAGCACGACCGCCGCGTGTACCACCGCGCGGAGCGGCCGCTCCGCGGGCACCGACGCGAGCAGCGACTGCACCTGCGAGCGGTCGGCCACGTCGCACGCCACGATCGCGACCCGGGCGCCGAGCGCCGTCAGCTCGTCCTCCAGGTCGCCCGCGCCGGGGGCGTCGCGACCGCGTCGGCTGGCGAGGAGCACGCTGCACACCCCCTGCTCGACCAGGCGCCTGGCCACCAGCGCCCCCAGGCCGCCCGTGCCGCCGGTGATCAGCACCGTGCCCTGCGGGTCGAACGCCGGGGGCGGTGGCGACTCCACGCGCGCCACCCGCGCGAGTCGCGCCACCAGGACCTCGCCCCCGCGCACCGCCAGCTGGTGGACGCTCTCCGCGCGGTCCTCGCGGGCGAGCGCCGCGGCCAGCGCGCTCCAGGAGGCCTCCTCGCCGTCGACGTCCACCAGCACGCAGCGGCCGGGGCTCTCCAGCTGCGCCGAGCGCACGAGGCCCCACACCGGCGCGAGCGCCAGGTTCGGCACGTCCTCCTCGGGGCCCGCGGCGACGGCTCCGCGCGTGAGGAGCACCAGGCGCGAGCTCGCCAGGCGCTCGTCGGCCAGCCACTGCTGCAGCAGCTCGAGCACGTGCGCGAGCACCGCGTGGGTCGCTTCGAGCAGAGAGCTCTGCGCACCGTCGGCAGAGCACTCCACCAGCACCACCTCGGGAACCTCGGCGCCCGCGTCGAGCGCCGTGCCCAGCGCCTCCAGGTCGAGGTGCGCCTGCACGTCCACCCCCGCGGCGCGCAGCGCGCACGCGAGCGGAGAGTCGTCCCCTCCGAGCACCCCGACCTCCAGCCGGCGGGCATCAGGGAGACCCTCGGGGAGCGCGACCCACTCCTGCCGGAACAGCGTCTGGTGGGAGCCCGCGTGCGCACCGGCGAGAAGCCGCAGCGAGAGCGGGCGCATCGCCAGCGACCCCACCGTGGCCACCGGCGCGCCGGTGGAGTCCGAGATCGCCAGCGACGCCGCGCCGGCGCCCGCCGGAGAGAGCCGCACCCGCAGCGAGTCGGCGCCCGTCGCGTGCAGGACCACACCGCTCCACGAGAAGGGCAGCCACGCCTCGTCGCCCTCGCCCGCACTCGCGCCGTCGCCCGCACCCTCCCCCGCGCCCGCGGAAGCCTCTCGCGTGTGCAGCAGCGACGCCCCCAGCGGGTGCAGGGCAGCGTCCAGGAGTGCCGGGTGCAGGCCGAACCCGCCCGCGTCGGCCTGCAGCTCGGCGGGCAGCGCGACCTCCGCGAGCAGCTCCTCACCCACTCGCCACACGGCCCGCAAGCCCTGGAACGCCGGCCCGAACTCGAGGCCCCGCGCGGCGGCGCGGTCGTACAGGGTCTCGACGTCCACGGCCTCGGCGCCCGCCGGCGGCCACTCCCCGTCGGCGAGTGCCCCGGGCTGCGCGGTGCGGGCCGAGCCCGCCACAGCAGAGTGCGCGGCGCAGGCCCCGTCGAGCGCCGCGGGCTCCCCGCCGGCGAGCACACCCTCGGCGTGGCGCGTCCACTCCTCCTGCTCGGAGGCCCCGTCCCCGGCCGCACCCTCGGGGCGGGAGTGGAACCCGATCGAGCGTCGACCGGACTCGTCGGGTGCGCCCACGAACACCTGCAGCTGCACCCCGCCCTCCTCGCCCAGCACCAGGGGGGCCTGCAGCAGCAGCTCCTGCACCTGCTCGCAGCCGACGCGAGCGCCGGCGTGCAGGGCGAGCTCCAGGAACGCCGTGCCCGCCAGCAGCACCACGCCCGCCGCGGCGTGGTCGGCGAGCCACGGGTGGGTCTGCAGCGAGAGGCGGGCGGTGAACAGCACCCCCCGCTCCTCGGCCAGCGTGACGGCGGCGCCCAGCAGCGGGTGCTCCGCGGAGTCCTGGCCGGCGCCCGTCACGTCGCCCGCCCCGGCGCCCGAGCCGTCGATCCAGTAGCGCTCGCGCTGGAAGGGGTAGGTGGGCAGGCCCACGCGCTCCGCGCCGGCGCCCCGGAACAGCGCCAGCCAGTCGACGTCCACCCCGCGCACCCACACCTCCGCGAGCGAGACCGCGAAGCGCTCGCGGGTGGACTCCTCCCGACGCAGCGTGCCGAGCACCCCGTCGCCCCGCCCCTCCTCGCCCACGGCGTCGACGCCTTCCTGGACCGCGAAGGACAGCACCGGGTGGGGGGAGACCTCCACGAACGTGCACCGCCCGGACTCCAGCAGCGCCCGCACCGTCTGCTCGAAGCGCACCGTCTCGCGCACGTTGCGAAACCAGTAGACGGCGTCGAGCTCGGCGGTGTCGAGCAGGCCGGCGGTGACGGTCGAGTAGAACGGGACCTCGCCCGTGCGCGGGGCGACAGCGGCGCACGCCTGCAGCAGCGGCTCACGGATCGTCTCCATCTGCGGGGAGTGCCCGGCGCTCACCGCCCCGAGGATCTCGCGGGCGCGGACGTCCTCGGCGACGCAGAGCGCCAGCAGCTCGTCCATCGCCGAGGGCTCCCCGGAGACCACCGTCGAGGAGGGCCCGTTGGCCGCGGCGATCACGATCCGCCCGTCCCACCGCTGCAGGCGCTCGGCGAGGGTCTCCGCGCCCAGCGCGACGGACGCCATGCGGCCCCCGCCCGTCAGCCCCGCCACCAGCTTGCTGCGCACGACCGCCAGGCGCGCGGCGTCGGGGAGCGAGAGCCCCCCCGCGACGTGCGCGGCGGCGACCTCGCCCTGGGAGTGGCCCACCACCACGTCGGGGCGCACCCCGCAGGCGCGCCACAGCCCCGCGAGCGAGACGGCCATCGCGAACAGCACCGGCTGCACCACGTCGATGCGCTCGAGCGTCGGCGCCCCCGGCACCTCACGCAGGACGTCCAGCAGGGACCAGTCGAGGTGCGGCGCGAGCGCCCGCTCGCAGGCGTGGAGCTCCGCGGCGAACACGGGGGAGCAGGCGAGCAGCTCACGCGCCATCCCAGCCCACTGCGAGCCGTGGCCGGGGAACACGAACACGACCCGCCCGCCGCCGCGCACCGCGCCCTCCCCGCGCACGAGCCCCGGCCCCGAGCGACCCTCCGCCAGCGCGCGCAGGCCCTCCAGCAGCCCGTCGCGGGCGCGCCCCACGACGACGGCTCGGTCCTCCAGCAGCGGCCGGTGGGCCAGCGAGAACCCCACGTCGAGCGGCCGCCGCTCGCGCTCGGAGCGGCTGGAGACCCACTGCCGCAGCCGCTGCGCCTGGGCGTGCAGCCCGGCCTCGCCGCGACCCGACACGACCCACGGCACCACCCCTCCAGCCAGGACGCCCACCTCGTCGTCGACCTCGGCGGTGGAGGAGGCCGCGGCGCCGGCGGCGGGAGCGCCTGAGTCAGCCAGGGCGCCAGCGGCGGGAGCGGCCGAGTCGGCAGGGCCACCGTGGGTGGGAGCAGCCGAGTCGGCCGAGGCGCCAGCGGCGGGAGCGCCTGAGTCAGCCAGGGCGCCAGCGGCGGGAGCGGCCGAGTCGGCAGGGCCACCGTGGGTGGGAGCAGCCGAGTCGGCCGAGGCGCCAGCGGTGCGCACGACCGCAGGGGCAGCGCCGGCGTCGGCAGCCACCGGCGGGGCCTCCTCGAGGATCACGTGCGCGTTGGTCCCAGAGGCCCCGAACGAGGAGACCCCGGCGCGCCGGGGGCCCTCGGCGGGGGGCCACGGCACAGCCTCACGGAGCAGCTCGACCGCAGCCGCCGACCAGTCCACCTCCGGCGTGGGCCGGTCGACGTGCAGCGTCCGCGGCAGCACCCCGTGGCGCAGCGCCAGCGTCATCTTGATCACGCCCCCCACACCGGCCGCGGCCTGGGTGTGGCCCAGGTTCGACTTCAGCGTCCCCAGCCACAGCGGGCGGTGTGGGGGACGACCGTGACCGTAGACAGCCTGCAGCGCCTGCGCCTCGATCGGATCGCCCAGCGTCGTGCCCGTGCCGTGCCCCTCCACCGCGTCGACCTGCCCCGGCGAGAGGCCCGCGTCCGCGAGCGCCTGGCGGATCACGCGCTGCTGGGAGGGACCGTTGGGCGCCGTGATGCCGTTGGACGCGCCGTCCTGGTTGACGGCGGTGCCACGCACCACCGCGAGCACCCGGTGGCCCAGGCGGCGCGCGTCGGAGAGGCGCTCCAGCACCACGACTCCCACGCCCTCGCTCCAGCCCGTGCCGTCGGCGGCAGCGGAGTAGGCCCTGCAGCGCCCGTCGGGGGAGAGGCCGCGCTGGCGCGAGAACCACACGAACACCCCCGGCGCGCACAGCACCGTGACCCCGCCCGCGAGCGCCAGCGAGCACTCCCGCGCACGCAGCGACTGGCAGGCGCCGTGCAGTGCCACCAGCGAGGACGAGCAGGCGGTGTCGAAGGAGATCGCGGGACCCTCCAGCCCGAGCGTGTACGCAACCCTGCCGGTGACCATGCTGCCGCCGAGGCTGGCGCCCACCCCCAGTTCAAGGCCCTGCCCCGCCGGACCACGCACGCCGAGGGCGTAGTCGTGGTACATCACCCCTGCGAAAACGCCGGTCGGACTGCCCCGCAGCGCGCCGGGGTCGAGGCCGGCGTCTTCGAGCGCCTCCCAGCTCACTTCCAGCAGCAGCCGCTGCTGGGGGTCGAGCGTCAGGGCCTCCCGCGGAGAGATGCCGAAGAACCCCGGGTCGAACAGCGCGGCGTCGTCCAGGAACCCGCCCTCGCGGGTGTAGCTCGTGCCGAGGTGCTCGGGGTCCGGGTCGTACAAGCCCTCGAGGTCCCACCCGCGGTCGGTGGGGAACCCGGTGATCGCGTCGCGGCCGGCCGCGACGAGCTCCCACAGATCCTGCGGCGAGTTGGCGGACCCCGGGTAGCGGCAGCCCAGGCCCACGATCGCGATCGGCTCGTGGGGGCGCTCCTCGAGCTCCCGCAGGCGCAGCCGCGCGTCGTGCAGGTCGACCGTGACGCGCTTGAGGTAGTCGAGGAACTTCTCGTCGTCAGCCATCACAGCTCCCATTGGTGTGTGTGAGTAGAGCGGTTCAGGGGAGATCGTCCACGTGTGTCGGTACGCCTCCCGGGCGGGTGCGGGCGGGGCGTCCTACCCCGCCGCCGGGCGTGCAGGGGTCGACCGGGGTGTCTCACCGCTGCAGCTCCCCGTCGATGAAGTCGAAGACCTCCTCGGCGGACGCCGAGCGCATCAGCTGGGCCACCGCGAGGCCGTCCTCGGGCGGGCGCTCGTCGCCCAGCCCGGAGAGGATCGTCCGCAGACGCCGCAGGACGTGCGGCCGGTGGGCGTCGTCCGCCGGCAGGGCCGCGAGCCGCCGCTCCAGCTCGTCGAGCTCCGCGTCGAACGGATCGGCCGCCGCCACGCCGCCGGGCCCCAACTCCTCCAGCAGGTGGTCGGCCAGCGCGAGCGGGGTGGGGTAGTCGAAGATCAGCGTGGCGGGCAGGCTGAGCTCGGTCGCGGCGCTCAGCCGGTTGCGGAACTCGACGGCGGCCAGCGAGTCGAACCCCAGCTCCTTGAAGGTCAGCCGCGCGTCGATCGCGCCCGGCGAGCCGTACCCCAGGACCGCGGCGGCCTCGGCGCACACCGTGTCCTGCACGACCCGCCCACGCTCGTGCTCGGCCACGGCGGCGAGGCGCGTGAGGAGCGCGCCTCGCTCGGCGGCGGCGGCGCGCAGCGGCACGCGCACCAGACCGCGCAGCAGCGCCGGCAGCACGCCCGCCGCGGCCTGCGTGCGCAGCGCTCCCGCCTCGAGACGCACCGCCACGAGCAGCGCCTCCTCCAGGGCGCCTGCGGCGTCGAGGAGCTCGAGGCCCTCCGCGGGCGTGAGCGACGCGACTCCCAGACGCGCGCCCCGCGCCACGTCGGCGTCGCTCAGGCGAGCAGCCATGCCGTCCGCCTGCGCCCACAGCCCCCACGCGATCGAGACGGCGGCCAGTCCGCGCGCCCGGCGGTGGGCGGCCAGCGCGTCCAGGAGCGAGTTGGCGGCCGCGTAGGAGCCCTGGCCCGGCGCGCCCAGCACGCCCGCCGCCGAGGAGAACAGCACGAACGCCGAGAGGTCGGCGTCCCGCGTCAGCTCGTGCAGGTGCAGCGCGGCGCGGGCCTTCGGCGCGAGCACCCCGTCGAGGCGCTCCGGCGTGAGCGAGTCGAGCACCCCGTCGTCGAGCACGCCCGCGGCGTGCACCACCCCGCGCAGCGGGTGCTCCGCGGAAACCGACTCGAGCAGCGCCGCGAGCTGCCCGCGGTCGGCCACGTCGCACGCCGCGATCCGCACGTGCGCTTCCAGCCCCTCGAGCTCCTCCCTGAGCTCCCCAGCACCGGGCGCCCGCTCCCCGCGCCGGCTGGCCAGCAGCAGGTGACGCACCCCGTGGGCGGCCACGAGGTGCCTCGCCACCAACGCACCGAGCCCACCGGTGCCACCGGTCACCAGAACCGTGCCGTGCGCGTCGAAGGGCGAGGGCCGCTCCGCCGGAGAAGCCACCCGTCTCAGGCGCGGCACGAACGCGACGCCCGCACGGATCGCGAGCTGCGGCTCCCGCAGGCTCGACGCGAGGGCCAGCGTGCCCGGCAGCGCATCGCTCGAGGGCCCCTCCCCGTCGAGGTCGACCAGCACGAAGCGCCCGGGGTGCTCCGACTGAGCCGAGCGGACCAGCCCCCACACCGCCGCCTGCGCCAACCCCGGAACCTCGTCCTGCGCGCCCACCGCGACCGCACCCCGCGTGAGCACCGCCAGCGTGGACTCGCCCGACCCCTCCCGCGCGAGCCACTCCTGCAGAAGGCCCAGCACTCTGTGGGTACAGGCGCTCACAGCCGCCGCGGCGGCGGCGCCCTCTCTGTCGGCGTCCTGCTCACCGGCACCCTCCCCGCCGGCACCCCCCTCGCCGGCGTCGTCCCCACCCGGCGCTCCGGAGGTCTCCTCGGCCAGGGCAAAGGCCATCGCCAGCTCCGTCTCCGGGGCCACGGAGCTCCCCTGCTCAGGAGCGGCGAGCGGCTCCCACTCGACGCGCAGCAGCGACCCGCCGCCGCCGGAGCGCAGCCGCTCGAGCTGCTCCCGGAACACCTCGCGCGCCACCAGCGAGTCCAGCGCCAGGACCGCCGCGCCCAGCTCGTCGGTGGCGAGCAGCGACACCCCCCCGCTCGGCGCAGGCGAGAGACGGACACGTAGCGCGCACGCGCCGGTGGCGAAGGCGCTCACGCCGCTCCACGAGAACGGAATCACCATCTGCGGCTGCTGCGGTGTGTACAGCGCGCCCACCTGCAGCGCGGAGTCCAGCAGCGCCGGGTGCAGGCCGTAGGCGCGCGCCTGTGCGTGGTGCTCCTCGGGTAGGCGCACCTCCGCGAACAGCTCCTCCCCGCGGCGCCACACCGCTCTGGCGCTCAGGAAGGCCGGTCCGTACTCGAAGCCCAGCCGCGCCATGTGCTCGTGCAGCTGCTCCGCCGCAACGGGGGTCGCCCCGGACGGAGGCCACACGCCGCCGGTCGCCGACGCGGTGCGCTGGGCGAGCGCGTGGTGGCGGTCCTGGCCGTCGAGGCCGCTCGAGGCCAGCACGCCGCTGACGTGGCGCGTCCACACCCGTTCGCCCTGCTCCCCCTCCAGCGGCGGCTCCTCACCCTGCGACGCCTGCCTGCGAGTGTGGATCGTGAGCTCGCGCCGCCCAGAGGCGTCGGGCGCGCCCACCGAGACCTGCAGCGCCACCCGCTCGCGCCCGGCCAGCACCACCGGCTCCTCCATCACGAGCTCCTGCACGGTGTCACAGCCGACCACGCGAGCGACGTGCAGCGCGAGCTCCACGTGGGTGGTGCCGGGAACCAGCACGGAGCCCATCACGACGTGCTCGGCCAGCCACGGCGTGCGCTGCAGCGAGAGCGAACCGGTGAACAGCCATCCCTCCCCGTTGGCGAGCGGGAGCGCCGCGCCGAGCAGCGGGTGGCCGCCGGCGTCGAGGCCGGCCGAGGCGACGTCCCCGAGCCCCGGGGCGTGTGTCTGCAGCCAGTGGCGGCGACGTTGGAAAGCGTAGGTCGGCAGCTTCACCCGCTGCGCTCCGGACCCCTCGAAGGCCCTGCTCCAGTCGACGTGCACCCCCCGCACCCACAGCTGCGCGAGCGCACCCGTCACCGCGCGCACCTCCGGGCGCCCGCCGCGCAGCACCGGCGCCACGACCCGCGTCCCGCCGCGGTCACCAGTCTCACCGCCGGCAAGACAGTCCCGCGCCATCGCGCTGAGCACACCGTCGGGGCCGAGCTCGAGCAGAGCGCCCACACCCTGAGCGTCGAGCCACCGGACGGCGTCGAAGAAGCGCACGGGCTCGCGCGCGTGGCGCACCCAGTACCCCGGGTCGCACACCTGCTCGGCGGACACCGGCTCGCCCGTCAGGTTCGAGACGATCGGGATCTGCGGCGCCGCGAAGGAAAGACCCGCGGCGAGCGCCCCCGAGCTCGGCGAGCGCCCCGTCCATCCGCGGCGAGTGAAACGCGTGGGAGACCCGCAGCCGCTTCGTCTTGCACCCCCGCCCCTCGAAGACCGCCGCCAGCTCCAGCACGGCGTCCTCCTCGCCGGAGACCACGACCGCCTCGGGGCCGTTGACCGCCGCCAGCGCGACCCGGTCCTCGTGCCCCTCCAGCACCTCGCGCGCCGCCTCCTCGGAGGCCGCGACCGCGACCATCGCCCCACCGCGGGGCAGCGCGCCCATCAGCCGCCCCCGCGCCGCGACCAGCACACAGGCGTCCCGCAGCGAGAGCACGCCCCCGACGTGCGCCGCCACCAGCTCGCCGACCGAGTGGCCCACCAGGTAGTCGGGACGCAGCCCCCACTCCTCCAGGAGCCTGTACAGCGCCACCTCCAGCGCGAACAACCCGGCCTGGGTGAACGCCGTTTCATCCAGCGGCCCTCCGCCCGCGCCCTCCTCGTCCACCGGCCTCTCGCCGGACTCCCCTCCAGACCCCTCGCCGCCACCCACGGGCTCCGCACCCGTCCCCTCGCCGAACACCACCTCGCGCAGCGAGCGCCCCACCAGACCGTCCAGGTGCCCGCAGGCCTCCTCGAACGCGCTCCTGAACACCGGCAGCGCCTCGGCGAGCTCGCGGCCCATTCCGACCCGCTGGGCGCCCTGGCCGGTGAACAGGTACGCCAGCCCGCTCCCCGCGCCACGCACCGACCCCCGCACGAGACCGGGCGCGTCCTCCCCCCGTGCCAGCGCCCGCACACCCTCGAGCAGGGTCTCGCGTCCGCCGCCCACCACCACCGCCCGGTCCTCGAGCGCCGAGCGGCTCACCGCCAGCGAGAGCCCGACGTCCGCCAGCCGCAGCTCGGGGGCGCCCTCGGCCCACTCCAGCAGCACCCGCCCCTGGCCGCGCAGGCCCTCGGCTCCCCGGCCCGACACGACCCACGGCAGCACCCCGGCGCCCAGCACGCCGCCCGGAGCCTCCCCGCCCGGCGCAACCGTGGTAGCCGAGGCGGGCGACTCGGCGTCCGGCGGCGCGGCGGCGGCGGGCCGGTCCGACGAGGACGAGGAGGCCGTGGGCCTCGGTGGGGGCGACCCGGGCGGGGTGGACGGTCCGCCCGGCGCCTCCTCGACGATCACGTGCGCGTTCGTGCCGCTCACCCCGAACGAGGAGACCCCCGCGCGGCGGGGCTCCTCGCCCCGCGGCCACGGCAGCGACTCGGTGAGCAGCGAGACCGCGCCGCTCGACCAGTCCACCTGGGCGGTCGGCTCCTCGACGTGCAGCGTGCGCGGCAGGGTCTCGTGCCGGAGCGCCTGCACCACCTTGATCAGCCCCGCCACCCCCGCCGCGGCCTGCGGGTGGCCGATGTTCGACTTGATCGACCCCAGCCACAGCGGGCGGCCGGGCTCCCGTCCCTGGCCGTACGTCGCCAGCAGCGCCTGCGCCTCGATCGGGTCACCCAGCGCGGTGCCCGTGCCGTGCCCCTCCACGGCGTCCACCTCCGCGGGCGTGAGACCCGCGTTCGCGAGCGCCTGGCGGATCACACGCTGCTGGGAGGGCCCGTTCGGCGCCGTCAGGCCGTTGCTGGCACCGTCCTGGTTGACCGCGCTGCCCCGCACCACCGCCAGCACCGGGTGGCCGGCCCGCTGCGCGTCGGAGAGGCGCTCCAGCAGCACCACGCCCACGCCCTCCGACCAGCCCGTGCCGTCCGCGGCCTGCGCGAAGGACTTGCACCGCCCGTCGCCGGCGAGGCCGCCCTGGCGGGCGAACGCGAGGAACGCCGTGGGCGTGGCCATCGCCGCGACCCCTCCGGCCAGCGCCAGCGAGCACTCCCCCGCGCGCAGCGCTCCGCACGCCAGGTGCAGCGCCACCAGCGAGGACGAACACGCGGTGTCGACCGAGACCGCCGGCCCCTCGAACCCGAACGAGTAGGCCACCCGCCCCGACACCACGCTCCCCGCGCCGGCCGTCAACCGGTAGCCCTCGAGCTCCTCCGGCAGGTGCAGGCCGTAGTCGGTCGGGTTGATGCCCGCGAACACGCCCGTCTGGCTGCCCCGCAGCGACAGGGGGCCGATCCCGGCGTCCTCCAGCGCCTCCCAACACGCTTCCAGCAGCAGCCGCTGCTGGGGGTCCATCGCGAGCGCCTCGTTCGGGGCGATCTCGAAGAAGGCGGCGTCGAACTCGGCCACGTCGTGGACGAACCCCCCTTCGCGGGCGTGGCCGGCGCCCGACCCCTCGGGGTCGGGCAGCGCGTCGAGGTCCCACCCCCGGTCCGCCGGCCACGCCCCGATCGCGTCGCGGCCGGCCGCGACGAGCTCCCACAGCTCCTGCGGTGAGCGGACGGGGTGGGTGGGTCCCGGATATCTACAGCTCATGCCCACGATCGCAACCAGCTCCTCGGCTCTCACGACCGCCGGCGCGGCCGCGGCGACGCCGCGCTGCCCGCCGAGGGCCTCCTCCACCAGGAAGCGGGCCACCGCCGCCGGCGTGGGGTGGTCGAACACCAGCGTGCTGGGCAGCCGCAGCCCGGTCGCGGCCTGCAGCCGGTCGCGCAGCTGCACCGCCGTCAGCGAGTCGAACCCGAGCTCTTTGAACGGCCGCTGCGCCCCCACGTCCTGCGCCGCCTCGTGCCCCAGCACGCCCGCCGCGTGCGAGCACACGAGCTCCCCCGCCACCCGCTCGCGCTCGCGCGTGGAGAGGCCCGCCAGCCGCGCCGCCAGACCGCCGCCGCGAGCGTCCTGCCCGCAATCCTCGTCCCCCGCCAGCGCACGCTGGACCTCCGGCAGGTCGCCGATCAGCGGGCGCGCCCTGGCGGACGCGTAGGACGGCGCGTAGCGCTGCCAGTCGATCCGCGCGACCGTCAGGCACGTCTCCCCGCGCTCCAGCGCCCGCTGCAGCACCCCCACCGCGAGCTCCGGAGCCATCTCGAGCACCCCCCGCCGACCGAGCTCCCGTCCCGCCGCCACCCCCGCGCCGACGGTCCCCCACAGCCCCCACGCGAGCGACGTCCCCGCGAGACCCCGCGCGCGCCGGTACTCCGCAAGCCCGTCCAGGTAGGCGTTCGCGGCCGCGTAGTCGCCCTGGCCGCCCGAGCCCATCGTCGCCGCCAGCGAGGAGTACAGCACGAACGCCGAGAGCCCCGCGCCCTCCGTCAGCTCGTGCAGGTGCCGCGCCCCGCCCACCTTGGCCGCGAGGGTTGCCTCGCACTGCTCGAAGCTCAGAGCGTCGAGCGCACACACCGAGCCGGTGCCGGCGGCGTGCACCACCGCGTCCAGCGGACACTCGCCAGGCACGTGCGCGAGCAGCTCCTGCACCGCTCCTCGGTCGCCCACGTCGCACGCCACCACGCTCACCCCCACACCCGCTCCCTCGAGCTCGGCCACCAGCTCGGGCGCACCCGGCGCCGCGAGCCCTCGGCGGCTCGCCAGCAGCAGGTGCTCCGCTCCGGCACCCGCGAGCCACCGCGCCACGCACGCGCCCAGACCACCCGTGCCGCCCGTGACCAGCACCGTCCCGCGCGGCCTCCACACCGCGCCGTTGCCGGGTTCGTCCCCCGCGCCACCGCCCACCCGACCCGCCGGCGCGCCGTTCACCGCCGCGCGCGCCAGCCGCCGCGCGAACACCCCGACCTCTCGCACCGCGAGCTGGTCCTCCTCTCCGATCCCTCCCAGCACGGCGCACAGCCCCTCGAGCGCGCGCTCGTCCAAGGTCTGCGGCAGATCCACCAGCCCGCCCCACCGCTGCGGCTGCTCCAGTGCGAGCGTGCGACCGAGGCCCCACACCGTCGCCTGCGACGGGCTCTCCACCCGGTCGCCCGCGCCGACCGACACCGCGCCGCGGCTCGCCAGCCACAGCCGCCCCTCCACACCCGCGTCACTCAAGCCCTGCACCAGCGCCACGGTCCCCGCCAGTCCCGCGGGCACCGCGCCGACCGCGCCCTGGGCGCCCTCGTCCCACGCCAGCAAGGACAGCACCCCGCCCACACGTACGCCACCAACCGACCCCTCCCCCTCCCCCTCCAAACCCGCGCCGTCCTCGACCGGCGCTCCGGCCTCCAGCGCTGCGCGCAGCCGCCGCGCAAGCTCCTCCCGGCTCACCCTGCCACCGCTCTCGACCGCCACCGGCAGCGCCCGCACGCCGCGGCGCTCGAGCGCGTCCACCACGCTCGCGCGGTCGGCGTCCGTGCCCACCGGTGCGACCACCAGCCACACGCCCTCCGGGGCCCGCCCCGCACGGTCGTCCACCCGCCGCCAGGCGACCCGGTAGCACCAGTCCTCCTCCGGGGTGGGCGCCCCCGCGCGCGCGGCGTCCACCGTGGGTTCCAGCCACAGGCGCCGGCGCTGGAACGCGTACGTCGGCAGCGCCACCCGCCGCGCGCCCGCGGCCCGCAGCGGCGCGGCCCAGTCCACCTCCGCGCCGTGCGCCCACGCCTCGCCCAGCGCGCCGAGGAACGCGCGGGCTTCGGGGCGCTCGCCGCGCAGCAGCGGCAGCGCGAACACCGCGTCCTGCTGCGCGGCCGGGCCACGGCCGTCCTCGGCGGCCACCCCGCCGCCGCCCGGCACCTCGACCTCGCTCTCCCGCGGGGGCTCGCCGCCGGGCAGGCAGTCCCTGGTCATCGCGCTGAGCACCCCGTCGGGTCCGAGCTCCAGGAAGCCGCGCACCCCCTGCGCGTACACCCACCGCACCCCCTCCGCGAAGCGCACCGTCTCGCGCGCGTGGCGCACCCAGTACCCCGGCGAGCCCCACTCGCTGGACACCTCCTTCCCCGTCACGTTGGACACCACGGGGATGCGCGGCGCCGCGAACGACAGGCCGCGCGCGACCTCGGCGAGCTGCTCCACCGCCCCGTCCATCCGCGGCGAGTGAAACGCGTGCGAGACCCGCAGCCGCCTCGTCCTGCGCCCCCGCCCCGCCCAGCTCTCCGCCAGCTGCAGCGTCGCGTCCTCCTCGCCCGAGAGCACCACCGCGGACGGGCCGTTCACCGCCGCCAGCGCGACGCGGTCCTCCAGTCCGCTCAGCGACGCCCGCGCCTCCTGCTCGGAGACCTGGACGGCGACCATCGCGCCCCCCGCGGGGAGGGCACCCATCAACCGGCCGCGCGCCGCCACCAGCGTGCAGGCGTCCTGCAGCGTGAGCGCTCCCGCCACGTGCGCCGCCACGAGCTCGCCGACCGAGTGGCCCACGAGGAAGCTCGGGCGCACCCCCCACGCCTCGAGCAGGCGGTACAACGCCACCTCCAGCGCGAACAGCCCCGTCTGGGTGAACAGCGTCTCATCCAGCGGCGCGCCGCCCGCCACGCCCTCACCGGCAGGCCCCTCACCGGCAGGCCCCTCACCGGGCCGCCCCTCGCCGGCAGGCCCCTCACCGGGCCGCCCCTCGCCGGCAGGCCCCTCACCGGCAGGCCCCTCACCGGGCCGCCCCTCACCGGCAGGCCCCTCACCGGGCCGCCCCTCGCCGGCAGGCCCCTTGCCAGGCCGCCCCTCGCCGGCAGACACCTCGCCAGGCCACCCCTCGCCGGCAGACCCCTCGCCGGCAGACACCTCGCCAGGCCGCCCCTCGCCGGCAGACACCTCGCCAGGCCACCCCTCGCCGAACACCACCCCACGCAGCGAGCGCCCCACCAGACCGTCCAAGCACCCGCACGCCTCGTCGAACGCCTCCCTGAACGCCGGGAACGCCTCGTACAGCCCACGCCCCATCCCGACCCGCTGCGCACCCTGGCCCGTGAACAGGTACGCCACTCCGCCCTCGGCGAGAGCCGAGGCGGCGACCCCCCGCAGGACCCCCGCCACCGGCTCCCCTCTGGACAGCGCGCCGAGACCGTCGAGCAGCTCGTCCCAGCCGGCCCCCACGACGACCGCGCGATCCTCCAACGCCGGACGGCACGCGAGCGAGAGCCCGACGTCCACCGCCCGCAGGGCGGGCGGGTCCGGATCCCCCCCGACCCGCTGCAGCAGCCGCTGCGCCTGCCCCCGCAAGCCCCTGGCGCCGCGACCGGACACCACCCACGCGCACACCCCGGCGCCGGCTGCTCCGGGCTGCGACCCCTCCCGCGCGAGCGGCCCGTCCGCGGCCGGCGGACACCCGGCCCCAACCGCCGCGGACGCGCTCTCGCCCTCCCCGGCGGGCGCCTCCTCGAGGATCAGGTGCGCGTTGGTGCCGCTGATCCCGAACGACGAGACTCCCGCCCTGCGCCGGCCCTCGTGCGAGCGCTCGCCGTCCGCCGGCCACGGCACCTGCTCGCAGAGCAGCGACACCGCCCCGGCCGACCACTCGACACGCGTCGAGGGCTCGTCGACGTGCAGAGTCCGCGGCAGCACGCCGTGGCGCAGCGCCCCCACCATCTTGATCACGCCCGCCACACCCGCCGCGGCCTGGGTGTGGCCGAGGTTCGACTTCACCGACCCCACCCACAGCGGCCGCCACTCGGGACGCTCCTGTCCGTAGGTCGCCAGCAGCGCCTGCGCCTCGATCGGGTCGCCGAGGACTGTGCCCGTGCCGTGGCCCTCGACCGCGTCGACCGCGGACGCCGGCAGGCCCGCGTTCGCGAGCGCCTGGTGGATCACGCGCTGCTGGGAGGGCCCGTTGGGAGCCGTCAGGCCGTTGCTGGCTCCATCTTGGTTGACGGCGCTGCCGCGCACCACCGCGAGCACCTCGTGCCCCAGGCGGCGTGCGTCGGAGAGCCGCTCCAGCAGCAGCACCCCCACACCCTCCGACAGGCTCGTGCCGTCGGCCGCGTCCGCGAAGGACTTGCACCGCGCGTCGCCGGCGAGGCCCCGCTGGCGCGCGAACTCCAAGAACACCCTGGGCGTCGAGAGCACCGTCGCACCGCCCGCCAGCGCCAGCGAGGACTCTCCCCCGCGCAACGCTCCACAGGCCAGGTGCACGGCCACCAGCGAAGAGGAGCAGGCGGTGTCGAGCGTCACCGCCGGGCCCTCCAGCCCGAGCGTGTACGCCACCCGACCCGACGCCACGCTGCCGGCGCTGCCCATGCCCAGGTAGGCCTCGAGGTCATCCGACACCCGCCCGTACAGGCGCGTCGCGTAGTCGTTGTACATCACCCCCGTGAACACTCCCGTGCGACTGCCGCGCAGAGCCAGCGGGTCGATGCCGGCGTGCTCGCACGCCTCCCAGCAGCACTCCAGCAGCAGGCGCTGCTGGGGATCCATCGCCAGCGCCTCGCGCGGGCTGATCCCGAAGAACGCCGCGTCGAAGTCCGCCGCGTCGTGGAGGAACCCGCCCTCGCGTACGTAGCACGTGCCCGGCTGCTCGGGGTCCGGGTCATACAGGCCCGCCAGGTCCCACCCGCGATCCTCGGGGAAGCCCGAGATCGCGTCCCCTCCGCCGGCGACCAGCTCCCACAGCTCCTCGGGGGAGCGCACGCCCCCCGGGTAGCGGCAGCCGATCCCCACGATCGCCACCGGCTCCCGCTGGCGCTCCTGCACCTCCTGCAGGCGTCGCCGCGCCCTGCGCAGATCGATCGTGACCCGCTTGAGGTAGTCGAGGTACCTGTGCTCCTCGACGCTCATAGGGCATCCTTGGTTTGCCTCGGCCGCCGCCGGGTGAGAGCCGGAGTCGCTTGCCCGTTTGAGGGCCATCGTGAGACCAGCTCCTCCCGGCGGGGCGAGGTGCCGCAAGCGGCAACAGGACGTAGCCCCGGTGAGGGCCCGTCTATGAGCACCCGCAACGGTACCTCTTGGTCGGGGCGCTGTGAAGAGCTGACCCCGAATAAGGAGGATGAGTGGTGGGCGTATGCGCGGGAGTTGACTGGGCCTCGGAGAAGCATGATGTGCTTGTGCAGAACGAGACCGGTGGTGAGCTGTTCAGCGGGATGTTCGCGCACGACGAGGCGGGCATTACCGCTCTGTGTCGGACTCTGGTGGGCTTGGAGGTCGAGCGGGTCGCGATCGAGCGTCCCGATGGCTTGCTGATCGAGCGGCTGCTCGACGCCGGCCTGAGAGTGATGCCGATCCACCCCAACCAGGTGCACGCCGCCCGGCCGCGGTTCCGCGCTAGCGGAGGGAAGTCCGATCGCTTCGATGCGTTTGTGCTGTGCGAGCTGGCCAGGACCGACAGCCACCGCTTCCGTGTGCTGGTCGCTGACAGCGACGAGACGAAGGCGCTGCGGGCGCTGAGCCGCGCACGCGAAGACCTCGTGCAGGCCCGCGTGGCGCTCGCTAACCAGCTGCGCGCCGAGCTCGAGCGCTTCTGGCCCGGCGCGACGCTGATCTTCGCGGACATCGACAGCCCGATCGCTCTCGCGTTCCTGGAGCGCTACCCCAGCCCCATCGACGCCAAAGGACTCGGCGAGAAGCGCCTCGGCGCGTTCCTGGCACGCCACTCCTACTCCGGGCGCAAGAATCCCGCGCAGCTGCTCGCCAAGCTCCGCGACGCCCCACAAGGACGCGCCGGCGAGAGCGAGACCGAGGCCCGCAGACAGGTCGTGCTCGCGCTCGTAGCCGCGCTGCGCCCGGTCGTCCTCAAGATCGGCGAGCTGACCAGCGAGATCGCTCGCCGCGTCCGCACACACCCCGACGGGCAGATATTCCTCTCGCTCTTCCGCGACCCCAAGAGCGTGGTCTGCGCCGCCGCGCTGCTGGCCGAGATCGGTGACTGCCGCGCGCGCTACCCCACCCCCGAAGCGCTCGCCGCCGACGCCGGCATGAGCCCCGTCGCAATGGAGTCCGGCAAGCACAAAGTCGCCGCGTTCCGCCGGGGCTGCGATAAGCGCCTGCGGGGAGCCACCTGCACCCTCGCCGACTCCACCCGCCACTGGCACCCATGGGCCCAAGACCGCTACGCCACCGCCCGAGCACGCGGACACGACCACCCCCGCGCGATCCGTACCCTCGGACGCGCCTGGTGCCGCGTGCTGTGGCGCTGCTGGCAAGACGCGATGCCCTACGACCCCGCACTCCACCGCGGCCTGCAGCAACACATCACCGTCACGATTCCCAGCCAGTCGGGCCCCCGGCCCGACACGATCGCCACCCAGCGGATGGCCGGCGCCGCAGTCACCCGAAGGGCGGCCCGCAGGGCCGAGCGCGAAGCGCTTGACGGCAAGCCGACATCCGCTACGACACTTGGGGGTTGACACAGGACGTCTCACGTGGCCACCGGTCTCGGTCTCGGTCTCGCTGCTCTCGTCGGTGCTCACGCCGCCCTCGTGCTCGTCCTCGCTCACGCCTCGCCACCTCCGCCCGCGCCCTCCAGCGCTCCGAGCTCCCTGTCGATCAACTCGAAGACGTCCTCAGCCGTCGCGGACCGCACGTCCTCGTCGTCCCCGGCCGTGGCGTGCCCGCTGTTCAGTCCGGCTAGGAACGCCTCCAGCCGCGCCGTGAGCCTCGCCCGCCCCGCCTCGTCGGCCGCGATCGCCGAGAGCCTGGACTCGAGCTCGGCCAGCTCCGCCTCCACCGAGACGCCCGCCGTCGCTGCGCCCGACGCGAGGACGCCGAGCAGGTGCTCCGCCACCAGCGCCGGTGTCGGGTGGTCGAAGACCAGCGTCGCGGGCAGGTTGAGCTCGGCCACGGCGCTCAGCCGGTTGCGGAACTCGACCGCGGCGAGCGAGTCGAACCCGAGCTCCTTGAAAGGCTGCCGCGCCTCGATCGCCGCGGGCGAGGCGTGCCCGAGCACGGTCGCCGCGTGAGCGCGCACGGTGTCGAGCACGATGCGCGCACGCTCGTGCGTCGAGGCGCTGGCCAGGCGCCTGGCCAGCGAGCCGCGCTCCGCGCCGGCACCACCGCGCAGCGGAGCCCGCACCAGGCCGCGCCACACCGAGGGCAGCGCTCCCGCTTGCGCAAACCCCCGCAGGACCGGCCGATTGAGGCGCGCCGCGACCACGAGGGCCTCGCCGAGGGCGTGCGCGGCGTCGAACATCTCCAGACCCTCAGCCGCGGAGAGCGGGACGACGCCGGAGCGCGCGATCCGCACACGGTCGACCTCTCTGAGCGTGCTCGCCATCGCGCCCCCCTGCTCCCACGGCCCCCACGCGATCGAGCAGCCCGCCAGGCCTCGCGCCCTGCGCGCGGCCGCCAGCGCGTCCAGGAACGTGTTCGCCGCGGCGTAGTTGCCCTGGCCGCTCCCGCCGAGTACCCCCGCGAGCGAGGAGAAGAGCACGAACGCCGAGAGCTCCGTGTGTTCGGTCAGCTCGTGCAGGTGCCACGCGCCGTCCACCTTCGGCGCCAGCACCCCGTCGATCCGCTCCGCCGTCAGCGAGCCGACCACCCCGTCGTCGAGCACGCCCGCGGCGTGCACCACCGCACGCAGCGGGTGCTCCCGTGAGACCGAGGCGAGCAGCGTCCGCAGCTGCTCGCGGTCGGCCACGTCGCACGCCGCGACCCTCACGCTCGCCCCCCGCTCGCCCAGCTCGGCCTGCAGCGCGGCGGCGCCCGGGGTCTGCGACCCGTGCCGGCTTGCCAGCAGGAGGTGGCGCACTCCGTGGGCGGCCACCAGGTGCCTCGCCAGCAGCGCGCCGAGCTCGCCGGTGCCGCCGGTCAGCAGCACCGTGCCGTCCGCCTCGAACGCCGGCGCGCCCGTCGGGTCTTCTGCCGCGGGAACCGGCGCCAACCGCGGTGCGAACGCCCCGCCCTCGCGGATCGCCAGCTGGTGCTCCTCGGTCCCGGCGGCGAGCAGCGCGTCGGGCAGCGCCTCCCACGAAGCGTGTGCGCCGTCCAGATCCACCAGCGCAAAGCGCCCCGGGTTCTCCGCCTGCGCCACCCGCACCAGACCCCACACCCCCGCCTGGGCCAGCCCCGGCAGCTCTTCCCCCGCGCCAACGGCCACCGCCCCCCCGGTCACCACCGCCAGCCTGCACGCCGCGAGCCGCTCCTGCGCGAGCCACGCCTGCGCCGCAGCGAGCGCTTCGTGCGTCGAGGCGTGCACCGCGTCGGCCGTGTCACCGGAGACCCAGTCACGGGCGTCCACCAGCACCACCCGGGGCGCCGCGGCGCCCTGCTCCACCGCACGGCTCAGCAACGCGAGGTTCTCGTACACCTCGCAGTCCACCCCCGCCGCCCGCAGCGCGCCCGCGAGGGCCCCGCCCCGCCCTCCAAGCGACGCCAGGCGGTCTCCCGCCACCCGCGCCCCGCAGGAGACCGGCGTCCAGTCGACACAGAGCACCTGCTGGGGGGCGTCCCTACGCATCCGACCGAGCTGCTCCGCGGAGATTGGGCGCAGCGCAAGCGAGCGCGCTGAAAGTACCTCCGCACCGCAGCTGTCGGCGGCACTCAGCGACACCCCGCCCCCGCTCGTCGGAGAGAGGTGGACCCGCAACGCGGCCGCGCCCACAGCACGCAGGCTCACCCCACTCCAAGCGAAGGGCAGGCGCGGCCCCTCCGGGGGCCCCTCCGGTTCGTCGAGCCCGCTCGCGGCCAACGCGTGCAACGCGGCGTCCAGCAGCGCGGGGTGCAGGCCGAACGACTCCCCCAGCGCTCGCTGCTCCTCTGACAGCGACACCTCCGCGAACAGCTCCTCCCCCCGCCGCCACACACTCCGCAGACAGCGAAACTCCGGGCCGTAGTCGAGGCCGCCCGCCGCGAGGCGCTCGTAGAGGTCCGCGACCGCCACCTCCACCACCCCCGCCGGCGGCCAGACCCCTTCAGCAGGCTCCCCGCCCGACCGGTCGAGGCCGCCGCCCACCCCGTCGCGTGCCCGCCGCTCCCGATCGCCCGCGCTCTCGCGAGCGAGCGTCCCGGCGGCGTTACGCGTCCACCCCTCCCTCGCAAACACCCCCTCGTCGGCGCCGTCGGTCACACGCGAGTAGACCTCCACCGCGCGGCAGCCAGCTTGGTCGGGTGCCCCCACGGTGAGCTGCACCTGCACCTCCTCCCCCTCACCCAACACCAACGGCTCCTCCAGCGTGAGCTCCTGCACCAGCTCACAGCCCACCTGCCCACCCGCGTGCAACGCGAGCTCCACGAACGCTGTACCCGGCAGCAACACCACACCCGTCGCCGCGTGGTCGGCAAGCCAGGCATGGGACTGCAGCGACAGCCGCCCCGTGAACAGCCACTCGTCCCGCTCCGCCAACGCGACCATCGCGCCCAGCAGCGGGTGCTCGGCCGACGCCTGACCCGCCGCCGCGAGATCGCCCGCCCCCGCCTGCCCCTGCAGCCAGTAGCGCTCGCGCTGGAACGCGTACTTCGGCAGCCCCACGCTCCGCGCGGGCCCGCTCGCGAACAGCGGCGTGAAATCGACTGCCACCCCGCGCACCCACGCCTCGGCCAGCGAGGTCAGGAAGCGGCGGGGGCCTCCCTCTCCTCTGCGCAGGGAGCCGATCGCCGCGACGCTCTGCGCCGCGAGCGCCCCGGCGCTGGCCGAGCGACCCTGCCCCTGCGGCTCTGCGGCGGGCACCCCCTCGGCGAGTGCCTCCTCGGCGGTCTCCTGAACCCCCACGCTCAGCACCGGGTGGGGGCTGACCTCGATGAAGGTGCGGTGTCCCTCCCCGAGCAGCGCCCGTGTCACCCGCTCGAACTCCACGGTCTCCCGCAGGTTCCGGTACCAGTACCCCGCGTCCAGCGCCGCGGTATCGAGCGGGCCGCCAGTCACTGTCGAGTAGAACGAGACCTCACCCGCACGCGGCGCCACCGGCGCGAGTATCTCCAACACCTCCTCGCGGTACACCTCGACGTTCTGGGAGTGCGACGCGACGGTCCCCGGGACCTCCCGTGCACGCACCTCCTCGGCCGCGCACTCCTGCAGGAACTCGAGCAGCGCCTCGCGATCCCCCGCGACCCCCACCGAGCGGGGCCCGTTCACCCCCGCCACCACGAGCCGTCCGTCCCACCGCCGCAGACGCTCCCGCACCCGCTCGACCCCCTGCACGACCGACGCCACGGCCCCGTGCCCGGCCAGGCCGGCCAGCACCCGGCTGCGCAACGCGACCACCCGCGCCGCGTCCAGCAGCGAGAGGCCGCCCGCCACGTGCGCCGCCGCGATCTCGCCCTGGGAGTGACCGACGACCGCGGCGGGGCGCACCCCGCACGCGCCCCACAGCCGCGCCAGCGACACCATCACGGCGAACAGCACCGGCTGCACCACCTCGATGCGCTCGAGCGAAGGCGCGCCCGGCACGCCCCGCAGCACCCCCTCGACCGACCAGTCCACGAACCCCGCGAGCGCCTCCTCGCACTCCCGCATCGCCTCCGCGAACACCGGCGCGCAGTCCAGCAGGCTCGACCGCCATCCCCTCCCACTGCGAGCCCTGACCCGCGAACACGAACACGACCCCACCGTCGAGGTCGGCCGTCCCCTCGACCACGCCGGCAAAGGGCTCCCCCCGAGACAGCGCGCCGAGGCCCGCGAGCAGTGCCTCCCGCTCGCAGCCCACCACCACACCACGACGCTCCAGCGCCGCCCGGCCCAGCAGCGAGCGCCCCACATCCTGCGGGCTCGCCTCCGTGGCACCCTCCAGGAACCCGAGCATCCGTCCGGCTTGGGCGCGGAGCGCCCGTTCGTCCTTCGCGGACACCACCCACGGAACCACCCAGCCGCCCAACGCGCCGCTGTCCGCTGCGGGCACCGCCTCGCCCTGCGCCGACACCGCCACGCCCTGCGCCGACACCGCCACGCCCTGCGCCGACACCCCCTCGTCCTTCGCGGACACCACCCACGGAACCACCCCGCCGCCCAACGCGCCGCTGTCCGCTGCGGGCACCCCCTCGCCCTGCGCCGACACCCCCTCGCCCTGCGCCGACACCCCCTCGCCCTGCGCCGACACCCCCTCGCCCTGCGCCGACACCCCCTCGCCCTGCGCCGACACCCCCTCGCCCTGCACGGGCGCCTCCTCGAGGATGAGGTGTGCGTTGGTGCCGCTGATCCCGAACGACGAGACCCCCGCCCGCCGCGGCTGGCCGTTGCGCGACCACGGCACCGCCTCTCCCAACAGCGCCACCGCCCCGGCCGACCAGTCGACCTGCCCGGAGGGGCTGTCCACGTGCAGCGTCTGCGGCAGCACCTCGTGCTGGAGGGCCATCGTCATCTTGATCACCCCCGCCACCCCCGCGGCGCACTGCGTGTGGCCGATGTTCGACTTGATCGACCCCAACCACAGCGGCTGCGCCCGCGCACGGCGCTGCCCGTAAGTGGCGAGCAGCGCCTGCGCCTCGATCGGATCGCCGAGCACGGTGCCGGTGCCGTGTGCCTCCACCGCGTCGACGTCCCCCTCCGAGAGCCCGGCGTCCAGCAGCGCCTGGTGGATCACGCGCTGCTGGGAGGGCCCGTTGGGCGCCGTCAACCCGTTGCTCGCGCCATCCTGATTGACGGCGCTGCCGCGCACCACCGCCAGCACCCGGCGCCCGTGACGCCGGGCGTCCTGCAACCGCTCCACGGCCACCACGCCCACGCCCTCGCCCCAGCCCGTGCCGTCCGCCGCCTGCGCAAAGGACTTGCACCGCCCGTCGGGTGCAAGTCCGTGCTGGTGGCTGATCTCCACGAAGATCCCGGGGCCCACCATCACGCTCGCCCCGCCCGCCAGCGCCAGCGAGCACTCCCCCCGGCGCAGCGCCTGACACGCCAGGTGCAGCGCCACCAGCGAAGAGGAGCACGCCGTGTCGACGGAGATCGCCGGGCCCTCGAGTCCGAGTACGTAGGCCACCCGACCCGACGCGACGCTCCCGGCGCCCCCGGTCAGCCAGTAGCCCTGGAGCTCCTTCGAGGAGCCCCACCGCCCCGCGCCGTAGTTGGAGTTGGCTACGCCCGTGAAGACCCCCGTGCGGCTGCCACGCAACGACAGGGGGTCGATGTCCGCGTCCTCCAGCGCCTCCCAGCTGGTTTCCAGCAGTAGCCGCTGCTGGGGATCCATCGCCAGCGCCTCGCGCGGACTGATCCCGAAGAACGCCGCGTCGAAGTCGCCCACACCGTCCAGGAACCCGCCCTCGCGCACGTAGCTGGTCCCCGCCCGCGCCACGTCGGGGTCGTACAGCGCCTTCAGGTCCCACCCCCGGTCGGTTGGGAACGGCGAGATCGCGTCTTGCCCAGCCGCAACCAACTCCCACAACTCCTGCGGCGAGCAGACCGATCCCGCCCCGCCCCCGCCGGGGTACCGGCAGCCCATCCCCACGATCGCCAGCGGCTCCTGCCCGCGCCCCTCGATCGCGCGCAGGCGCCGGCGGGTCCTGCGCAGGTCGGCCGTCGCGCGCTTCAGGTACTCGCGAAGCTTCGCCTCGTCAGCCATCGACTCGCTCCTCCTCGCGTTCAGAGGCAGAGCTCGCGTCGCTCGACTCTGCCTCCGACAACTCGCTGTCGATCAACTCGAACACCTCCTCGTCGGTCGCCGAGTCGAGACTCTCCTCCTCGGCGGTCGGCTCCGGGACGCCATCGAGCTCGGCCAAGCCGGACAGAAGCGCTTGCAGGCGTACCGTGATCGCCAGCCGCTCCGCGTCGCTGACGGGCCCCGCCGAGAGCGCCCGCTCCAGCCCGGCGAGCTCCGCGCTCGCCGGGCGCGCCGCCGTCCCCCCTGCTGCGACCCTGCTCACGATGTGCTCGCTCAGCGCCACCGGCGTCGGGTGGTCGAACACCACCGTGGCCGCCAGCTGCAGCCCGGTGGCGGCGGCGAGGCGATTACGCAATTCCACCGCCGCCAGCGAGTCGAAGCCGAGCTCTTTGAACGCTCGGCGCGCTCCCACAGCCGCCGGTCCTGCGTGATTCAGCACGGCCGCTGTCTGAGAGCGCACCAGCTCGAGCACGACCCGCTCGCGCTCGGCCTCGGGGGCACCGGCCAGGCGCTGCGCCAGCGACCGATCGGGGCCGCCCGCCGCGCGGCGCGCGGGAACTCGGATCAAACCCTGCAGCAGTGCCGGCAGCTCCCCGGCGCTCGCCCGTACACGCAGCGCCGCTCTGTCCAGCCGCAGGGGCAGGACAAGCGCCTCGTCCTGCTCGCACGCGCGATCGAAGAGCTCCAGGCCCTGCTCGGAGGAAAGCGCGCCGATACCCGCGCGCGCCATCCGCGCCAGGTCGCCCTCGGCGAGCTGGCCGGTCATCGAGGTCTCCTGCGCCCACGGACCCCACGCCATCGAGACCGCCGGCAGGCCCTGCGCGCGGCGGTGGACCGCGAGCGCGTCGAGGAACGCGTTCGCCGCCGCGTAGTTGGCCTGGCCCGGGCTGCCAAACGTGGAGGCCACCGAGGAGAAGAGCACGAACGCCCGCAGGTCCAGCTCTCGCGTGAGCTCGTGCAGGTGCCACGCCCCGTCCACCTTCGGCGCCAGCACCCGCTCCAGCCGCTCCTCGCTGAGCACATCGAGGAGACCGTCGTCCAGCACCGCGGCCGCGTGCACCACCACACTCAGCGGCTGCTCCCGCGGAACCTCGGCGAGCAGCGCGCGCAGCTGCTCGCGGTCGGTGATGTCGCACGCGCGCAGGCGCACCTCGGCGCCCAGACCCTCGAGCTCCTGCGCGAGCTCGCCGGCCCCCGGCGCCTGCGGACCCGTGCGGCTGACGAGCAGCAGGCTGCGCACCCCGTGCTCGGCGACCAGGTGCCTGGCGAGCACGGCGCCGAGCCCGCCGGTGGCGCCCGTGATCAGCGCCGTGCCGCGCCACTGCTCCGGCCCAGGGGGCACCGTCAGCACGTTCTTGCCCACGTGCCGCGCCTGGCTCATGAACCTGAACGCGTCGCGCGCGCGACGCACGTCCCAACCTTTGACCGGCGGTAGGGCGAGCGCCCCCCGCTCGAACAGCGCCAGCAGCTCGCCGAGCATCTCCTGGATGCGCTGGGGCCCGGCGTCCACCACATCGAACGCCCGGTAGGTCACACCCTCGTGCCTGTCCGCCACCTCGGCGGGATCGCGCACGTCGGTCTTGCCCATCTCGATGAACCGCCCGCCGTGCGGCAGCAGCTCGAGCGAAGCGTCCACCAGCTCGTGCGCCAGACAGTCCAGGACGACGTCCACACCACGCCCCTCCGTCGCCTCCAGGAACCTCTCCCTGAACTCGGGTGTGCGCGAGGAGGCGATGTGCTCCGCCCCGAGGCCCACACCCTCCAACACGCTCCACTTGGTCGGGCTCGCCGTGGCGAACACCTCCGCGCCGAGGTGCTGCGCCAACTGCACCGCGGCCCAGCCGACCGCGCCCGTCGCCGCGTGCACCAGCAGCCGCTCCCCCTCCCGCAGCTCGGCCAGGTCCACGAGCGCGTAGTACGCCGTCAGGAACGCGATCGGCACCGACGCCGCCTCTGCGAACGACCACCCCTGAGGCATCCGCGCGAGCAGACGGCGATCACCGACGGCGACTGGTCCGAAGGAGCCGTGCAACATGCCCACCACGCGGTCGCCCGGACGCAGGTCGTCCACGCCAGGGCCCACCTCCAACACCACGCCCGCCCCCTCCCCGCCCACGCTCGCCGCCTCGGGATACACCCCCAGCGCGATCAGCACGTCGCGGAAGTTGACGCCCGCCGCCCGCACCGCGACGCGCACCTGCCCGGGCTCGAGCGGACCACCCACTTCCGGACACGCGCGGAGGGCGAGGTCATCGAGCGTGTTGGCGCCGCCCGCCCCCAGCCGCCACTGCACGGTGTCCTTCGGAACGCTGAGCGCCTCGGTCGAGCCGGCCACTGCAAGCCGCGGCGCGAGCAGCGCCCCGGCGCGGATCGCCACCTGCGGCTCCCCGCAGCCCGCTGCCGACTCCACCGCCTCCCACGAGGCCGGTGTGTCGTCGACGTCGATCAGTACGAGGCGTCCCGGGTGCTCTGACTGCGCCGAGCGCACCAGGCCCCACGCCGCGGCCGCGCCCAGATCGCTCACGTCCTCGTGTACGCCTGCCGAGACCGCGCCGCAGGTCACGATCGCCAGCCGCGCATCCGCGGTGCGCTGGTCGGCAAGCCACTCCTGCACAAGCTTCAGCGCCTCCCGTGCGCACGTGTGGGCGGCCGCCGCGCCGCCACCCCGCGCTCCGCGCAGCACGACGCGCTCCACCGCTGCGGGCGTCCTGCCCGAGACCGGCACCCAGTCGATGTGCAGCACCTGCCGGCGGGCGTCGCGCATCCCGCCGAGCTGCTCCGCGGAGACCGGGCGCATCGCGAGGGAGCGTGCCGAGAGCACGTCCGCGCCGGCGCCGTCCACCGCCCGCAGGGACACCCCGCCGTCGCCCGCCGCGGAGAGACGGACGCGCAGCACGGACGCCCCGACAGCGCCCAGGGTCACCTCGTTCCAGGAGAACGGCAGGCGCGGCCCTCGCGGGCTGGCGTCGGGCTCGCCCGACGGGCTCGCGGCCAGCGCGTGCAGCGCAGCGTCGAGCAGCGCCGGGTGCAGGTCGAACAGCTCGCCCTGCGCCCGCTGCTCCTCTGAGAGCGACACCTCCGCGAACAGGTCCTCGCCCCGGCGCCACACCGCCCGCAGACACTGGAACGCCGGGCCATAGTCAAAGCCCCCCGCCGCGAGACGCTCGTAGAGGTCCTCGAGCGGCACCTCGGCCGCGCCGGCGGGCGGCCACGCCTCCCCGTCGAGCGCCCCACGCCCGTCTGGCACCCCGCTCGCCCGGCTTCCGTTGAGTCCCAGCCCGTCGGGGGACTCCGACTCGCCGCGGGCGAGCACCCCGCCCGCGTTGCGCGTCCAGCTCTCTCCCCCGTCGAGCGGGTTGCCCGCCGCCCGGGAGTGAAAGTGAAACGACCGGCAGCCCGCCTCGTCCGGCTCCCCCACCGTGAGCTGCACCTGCACCTCACCCTGCTCCCCGAGCACCAGCGGCTCCTCGAGCGTGAGCTCCCGCAGCAGCTCGCACCCCACCTGCCGGCCCGCGTGCAGCGCCAACTCGACAAACGCCGTGCCCGGCAGCAGCACGGCGCCCATCACCGCGTGGTCAGCGAGCCAGGGGTGTGATTGCAGCGAGAGCCGGCCCGTGAACAGCCACCCACCGCTGTCGGCCAAACCGACCGCCGCGCCCAGCAGCGGGTGCTCAGCGGCGTTCAACCCCGTCGCGCCCGCGTCTCCCGCTCCGGGCGCCCGCGGCGCAAGCCAGTAGCGCTCGCGCTGGAACGCATACCTCGGCAGCTCCACCAGGCGCGCGGGACGATCGGCGAACAGCGAACCGAAATCGACATCCACCCCACCCACGTACAGCCGCGCCAACGCCCCGAGCAGACTCTCGGTCTCAGTGCGCTCCCGGCGCAACACCGGCACGAACAGAGGCGCCTGCGGCGTCCCCTCGGCCTGCGACCCCCCACCCGCCTGCGACTCCCCACCCGCCCGAGACTCTCCATCGAGGTCTCCACTCGCGCCGTGAGACTCGATCAAGCACTCCTGCCCGAGTGCACTCAACACACCGTCGGGGCCCACCTCCACGAAACTGCCGACCCCCCGCTCCACGAGCAGACGCACCCCATCGGCGAAACGCACCGTCCGGCGCACGTGTTCCACCCAGTACCCCGGTGAGCACGCCTGCCCAGCGGAGAGCGACTCGCCGCTCACGTTGGAGACGATCGGGATGCGCGGCGCGGAGAACGACAGCCCCGCGGCGAGCTCCCCGAGCTCCTCCAGCACCCCCTCCATCCGCGGCGAGTGAAACGCGTGCGAGACCCGCAGCCGCCTGGTCTTGCGCCCCTGCCGCGCAAAGCCACCGGCCACCTCCAAGACCTCCTGCTCGTCCCCCGAGAGCACGACCGAGCGAGGCCCGTTGACGGCCGCGAGGGCGACCGCGTGCTCACGCCCGGAGAGCTCCCCCAGAGCCTCCTGCTCAGAGGCCTGCACCGCGACCATCGCCCCGCCTGCCGGCAGAGCCCCCATCAGCCGCCCGCGCGCAGCCACGAGCACACACGCATCGGCAAGCGAGAACACCCCCGCCACATGCGCCGCCGCCAACTCCCCAATGGAATGACCCATCAAGAAATCCGGGGCCAACCCAAAGCTCTCCAGCAGCCTGAACGACGCGACCTCCAGCGCGAACAGCGCCACCTGCGTGAACTCCGTGCGATCCAACAACCCCGCCTGCGAGCCCTCGCGCGCCCAGAGCACCTCGCGTAACGGGTGCTCCAAGTGAGCATCCATCTCCTCGCAGACCCCGTCCAGCGCCCGTGCGAAAACCGGGAAGGTCCCGTGCAGCGCCGAGCCCATCCCGGCCCGTTGCGCGCCCTGACCGGTGAAGAGATACGCGAGCCCTGTCTGCCCCCCAACCACGCCTTCGAACACGTTCCCGGCAGCTTCCCCACGCGAAAGCGCGCCAAGGCCTCCCAGCAGCCCGGCGCGGTCTCCCCCCAGCACGACCCCGCGATGAGTGAAGCGCGAGCGAGACGCCACCAGCGAGTGAGCCACATCGACGAGGTCGAGCTGCGGGTCGCCCTCCACGAACTCACCCAGCCGCCCCGCCTGGGCTCGTAGCGCCCCCACTCCCCTGCCAGACACGACCCACGGCAACGCCTCAGCCGCCAGGACACATTCGGCGGACAGTCCCGGCGCGCCGGCAGGTCCGCTCCCGGTCTCGGTGGGTCCGCGACCTGCCTCAGTGGGGGGTACGCCCTCGGCGACGGTGGAGTCCTCTCTCGCGGGAGGACGGGCTGCGGGTGGTGTTCGTTGTGGAGGTGGTGCCTCTTCGAGGATCACGTGTGCGTTGGTGCCGCTGATCCCGAATGACGAGACGCCGGCCCGGCGGGGTCTGTTGGTGGGCTGCCACGGCACTTCGTGGGTCAACAACTGGACCGCGCCGGTGTCCCAGTCGACGTGGCGGGTGGGCCGGTCAACGTTGATCGTCCTGGGCAGCACACCGTGTTTGAGCGCCATGAGCATCTTGATCACGCCCGCGACGCCCGCGGCGGCCTGTGTGTGCCCGATGTTGGACTTGACCGACCCGAGCCACAGTGGACGGTCCTCGCGGTCCCGGCCGTAGGTCGCGAGCAGGGCTTGCGCCTCGATCGGGTCGCCGAGGGCGGTGCCCGTGCCGTGCCCCTCGACCGCGTCGATCTCACCGGGTGTGAGACCCGCGCTCGCGAGCGTCTGGGAGATCACGCGCTCCTGGGAGGGTCCGTTCGGCGCGGTCAGCCCGTTGCTCGCACCATCCTGGTTGACGGCGCTCCCGCGCACCACACCAAGAATGCGGTGGTTGTTGCGCTGCGCATCGCTGAGGCGCTCGAGCAGCAGCACACCCACACCCTCACTCCAGCCCGTTCCGTCCGCCGCATCGGCAAAGGACTTGCAGCGCCCATCTGCCGCCAGGCCGCGCTGGCGGCTGAACTCCACGAACACCCCCGGTGTCCAGAGCACGGTGACGCCGCCGGCGAGCGCGAGCGAGCACTCACCCGAGCGCAGCGCGTGAGACGCCCAGTGCAGCGCCACCAGCGAAGAGGAGCACGCCGTATCGACCGACACCGCGGGGCCCTCCAAGCCCAGCGCGTAGGCGACCCTGCCCGAGACGACGCTCCCGGCGCTACCGGTACCCAGGTACCCCTCGAGTCCCGCGAGCGCCTGGGGGCCCAGGCCGGTGGCGTAGTCGTGATACATCACGCCCGCGAACACGCCCGTCTCGCTGCCGCGCAGCCCGAGCGGGTCGAGACCCGCGTCCTCCAGCGCCTCCCAGCACACTTCCAGCAGCAGCCGCTGCTGGGGATCCATCGCCAGCGCCTCCCGCGGGCCGATCCCGAAGAACGCCGCGTCGAACTCACCCGCGCCGTCCACGAACCCGCCCTCCCGCGCGTAGCTCGTACCCGGCGTATCAGGGTCGGGGTCGTACAACCCATCGAGATCCCACCCCCGATCGGCAGGGAACCGGGAGATCCCGTCCCCCCCACAGGACACGAGCTCCCACAGCCCCTCCGGGGAACGCACACCACCGGGGTAGCGGCAGCTCATGCCCACGACCGCGACCGGCTCCTCCACAGCGACCCGCCGCGCGAGCGCCACACCGCGACTCACGCCGCCGGTCAGACCAAGCAGGTGCTCTGCCAGCGCAGCCGGACTCGGGTGGTCGAACACCACTGTCGCGGGCAGCCGCAACCCGCTCGCCGCTTCAAGACGGTTGCGCAACTCGACCGCCGCCAGCGAATCGAACCCGAGCTCTTTGAACGCCCGCTCCGCGTGCACCTCCGCAACCGAGGAGTGCCCGAGCACACCTGCCGCCTCGGCGCGCACCAACTCCAACACCACACGCCCACGCTCCCTCTCACCCACGCCGTCGAGCCGTTGCGCGAAGGACACACCCACACCCACCCGACGCCGCCTGCGCCCACCGAGCAGCCCACCCAGCAGCCCCCGCACCTCAGCCGCACCCGCATCGCCGGCCGCGGCGAGCGCCCGCATATCGAGCCGCGCGCCCACCAGGAGCGCGCGCGAACTCACACGAGCCGCGTCAAACAATTGGAGACCCTCTCCGACCCCCAACGCAACCGCCCCCGACCGCGCCAGACGCCCCAACTGTCCCTCGTCCAACCGGTCACCCATGCCGTTCTCCGCCGCCCACAGCCCCCACGCCACCGAGGTTCCCGCCAGCCCCTGCGCACGGCGGAAAGAGGCAAGCCCATCCAGGAAAGCGTTCCCCGCCGCATACGCACCCTGCCCCGCACTACCCAACACACCTGCGGCCGAGGAGAACAACACGAACTCCCGCACACCCAAATCCCGGGTCAACTCGTGCAAATACCAGGCCCCCTCGACCTTCGCGGCCAACACACCCTCAACACGCTCAGCCGTCAACGACTCGACCACACCATCGTCAAGCACCCCAGCCGCATGGACCACGATCCCCAACCGATCGCCCACGCTCCCGACCAACGCCTCGAGCTCACCACGATCGCTCACATCGCACGCCTCGATCCGCACCCGCGCGCCCAACCCCACAAGCTCTCCCTCCAACTCGGCCGCGCCCTCGGCCAACCGCCCCCGACGACTGACCAACAGCACCTCACGCACCCCACCCCGCGCCACCAAATGCCTCGCCACCAACGCACCCAACCCACCCGTACCGCCCGTGATCAGCACCACGCCCTCTCCAGCAGCACCCCCACCCCCCGCCACATCGACCCCACCGGCGCCGCCGTCCATCTCCGCGGCCACTCGCACCAACCGCGGGGCGAACAGACTCGCTCCCACGCACAGCCACCTCGGACTCACCCAACTCCAACGCCCTCGCAACCAGATCCCGCGAATCCTCCTCACCGTCGACGTCGACCAGCACGAACCGCCCGGGATGCTCCGCCTGCGCCGCCCGCACCAGCCCCCACACAGCACCACCCGCCAAATCCGTGACACCCCCACCGTCCACGTCCACCGCGCCACGCGTCAAAACCACCAACCGGCTCCCCGCGGACCGCTCGTCTGAAAGCCACTGCTGCAACTCACCCAACACGCCACATACCACGCCGGCGACGTCCTCACCATCGCGCGGCGCCCCGTCGACACCCACGCAGCTCAACACAGTCCACCCAGCGCCCACCCCCTCGACCCCAGCCAAGCCCCCCCCGGACTCGAACTCGGACTCGCGCGCCTCGGACGCCACCGCTACCCAATCCACACCAAACAGCGAATCCCGCAAACCACCCCCCACACCAAGCCACTCGACCGGCGCCTCGCGCAACACCAACGAACCGACCGACGCGACCAGGCCACCACCCTCGTCCACCGCGACCAGGGACACCGCGCCATCCCCGACTCCCCTCAGACGCACCCGCAGCACAGACGCGCCCGCGCCACCCAACACCACATCGCCCCAAACAAACGGCAGCCGTGGGCCGTCCCGCCCAGCCACGCCATCGACCTCCGCGCCCACCCCGCCCGCGGCCAGTGCATGCAACGCCGCGTCCAGCAGCACCGGGTGCACACCAAACGACCCCGCTTCACCCTCCTGCTCCCGCGCCAGCGCGACCTCCGCGAAGACCTCCTCCCCACGCCGCCACACACCCCGCAGCCCCTGGAACACCGGGCCGTACTCCAACCCCGCGCCAGCCAGCGCGTCATACACACCATCGACCCCCACGACCTCCGCGCCCGCCGGCGGCCACACACCCCCAAGCGACCCCCCAACATCCAACGCCACCTCGGCCACCGACCCCACGGGTCCAAGCTCACCCGTTGCGTGGCCCACCCACCCCTCGCCGCCGAGCAACGCACCGCCGGCACGACTCTCCACGCGGGAGTACACAGCAACCGGCCGGCGTCCCGACCCATCGACCCCACCGACCACCACCTGCACCTGAACCCCGTCCCCCTCCCGGAGAACAAGCGGCTCCTGCATCAGCAGTTCCCGCACACACCCGCAGTCGAGCTGCCCGCCCGCGTGCAGCGCAAGCTCCACGAACGCCGCGCCCGGCAGCAGCACCGCGCCCATCACCTCGTGGTCAGCGAGCCACGGATGTGACTGCAACGACAGCCGTCCGGTGAACAACCACCCCTCGTCCGTCGCCAACCCAACCGCGGCAGCCAGCAGGGGATGCTCGGCGGAGGCCTGTCCCGCCGCGGCAAAATCGCCCACGCTCACCAACGTCTGCGACCAGTAGCGCTCGCGCTGGAACGCATACGTAGGCAGCCGCACTCGGCGCGCGCCCGCGTCACCGAAGATCGCTCGCCAGTCGACGTCCACCCCCCGCACCCACGCCTCACCCAGCGAAGCGAGCATCCGCCGAGGACCACCGTCTTCGCGACGCAGAGAACCGATCGCCGAGACCTCGGTCCGTACCAGGCCTCCGGCGGCGTCGGGCACATCCGGAGTCTCGCCGTCACCGAGCGCCCGCTCGATCGTCTCCTGCACCGCCGTGGTCAACACTGGATGCGGGCTGACCTCGATGAACGTGCGGCAACCACGCTCCCACAGCGCCTCGGTGACCCGATCGAACCGCACGGTCTCGCGCAGGTTCCGGTACCAGTACTCAGCATCCAGCTGCGCTGTATCCATCTGCTCGCCAGTGACCGAGGAGTAGAATGGAACCTCGCCCGCAGTCGGCGCCAGAGAGTCGCACGCCTCCAGCAGCTCCTCACGGATCGCCTGCACCTGTGTCGAATGGGCCGCGTAGTCCACGGGGATCTGCCGCGCCCTCACACCCTCAGCGGCACATTCGCTGAGCAGATCGCTCAGCGCCTGCAGTTCGCCGGACACCACGACCGAGCTCGGTCCGTTCACAGCCGCCACCGAGATCCCCTCGCCCCAGCGCGCGAGGCGCTCTCGCACCCACTCGAGCGGCGCCGCCACCGAAACCATCCCACCCTGTCCAGCCAATCCCGCCAGCGCTCGGCCACGAAGCGCGACCAGCCTGCGCGGCTTCCTGCAGCGACAGGCCACCCGCCACGTACGCCGCCGCGATCTCGCCCTGGGAATGACCGACCACCGCATCCGGGCGGACACCGCAAGCGCGCCACAGCTCCGCCAGCGAGACCATCACGGCAAACAGCGCCGGCTGTACCACGTCGACCCGCTCCAGCGCCGGCGCGTCCGCGACCTCCCTCAGAACCTCCCCGAGCCGCCAATCGACAAACGGCGCAAGCGCACGCTCGCACGACGCGATCCACCCGGCGAACACAGGGGATGCATCCAGCATCTCCACCGCCATCCCGGCCCACTGCGAACCCTGGCCGGGGAACGCGAACACCACGTCGCCCTCGACCGCCGCCCCCCGTATCACCACAGGCGATGCCTCACCGCGCGCCAACACCCCAACCGCGCCTGACAACTCCTTCCAATCGCCGCCCAGCAACACAGCGCGGGTCTCCAGCGCCGCGCGACCCGTCAGCGAGAGCCCGACGTCACCGACATCGAGATCGGGCTCCTCGACGCCGAACTCCCACAACCGCGCCGCCTGAGCGCACAAACCGCCCACACCGCGCCCCGAGAGCACCCACGGAGTCACACCGCCGGATCCGAAACCCACGAGCCCCAGGCCGGCCGCTCGATTGGGGACATCGAAGTCGCCGGAAGACCGAGCGTCGCCGCTCGGCGGGGAAACATCGGCAGCCGGCATCTGTTGCTGGGCTTGCAGTGGTGCTTCCTCGAGGATCGTGTGCGCGTTCGTGCCGCTGATCCCGAACGAGGAGACGCCGGCGCGGCGGGGTCTGCCAGCGCGCTGCCAAGGTGTGTCTTCGGTCAGTAGCTGGACGGCGCCGGTGCCCCAGTCGACCTCTCGCGTCGGCTCGTCCACGTGCAGCGTCCGCGGTAGCCGCTCGCGCTGGAGCGCCATCACCATCTTGATCACGCCCGCTACGCCCGCTGCCGCCTGCGCGTGCCCGATATTCGACTTCACCGACCCCAGCCACAACGGTGAGTCGACCGGCCGGTCCCGCCCGTAGGTCGCCAGCAGCGCCTGCGCCTCGATCGGATCGCCGAGCCTCGTACCCGTCCCATGCGCCTCGACCACGTCCACCTCACCAGCCGCGACCCCGGCATTCGCCAGCGCCTGCGCGATCACCCGCTGCTGAGAGGGACCGTTCGGCGCGGTCAACCCGTTGCTCGCACCGTCCTGGTTGACCGCGCTGCCCCGCACCAACGCCAGCACCGGATGGCCGTTTCGCTGCGCGTCGCTCAACCGCTCCAACACCAGGACACCCACACCCTCGGCCCAACCCGTCCCGTCCGCGGCGTCGGCAAAGGACTTGCACCGCCCATCGGCGGCCAGACCCCGCTGGCGGCTGAACTCGACCAACAGGTCTGGCGTGGCCATCACCGTCACCCCGCCCGCGAGCGCGAGCGAGCTCTCCCCGCCGCGCAACGACTGGCACGCCAGGTGCAGCGCCACCAGCGAAGAGGAGCACGCGGTGTCCACCGTCATCGCCGGGCCCTCCAGACCCAGCGTGAAGGCCACCCGGCCCGACGCCACGCTGCTGATGTTGCCCGTCAGCCGGTAGCCCTCGAGCTCCTCCGAGGCCGGCCCGCGACCGGCCTGGTACGCGCAGGACGCCGCCCCGACGAACACTCCCGCCTGGCTGCCCCGCAGCGAGAGCGGGTCGAGTCCCGCGTCCTCCAGCGCCTCCCAGCAGACCTCCAGCAGCAGCCGCTGCTGGGGGTCCATCGCCAGCGCCTCCCGCGGGCCGATCCCGAAGAACCCCGCGTCGAACTCCCCCGCCGCGTCGTAGAGGAACCCGCCCTCCCGCACGTAGGCGGTGCCTCGACTGTCGGGGTCCGGGTCGTACAGGCCGTCGAGGTCCCACCCGCGGTCGGCCGGGAAGCCCCCGATCGCGTCCCCGCCGCGGGCGAGCAGCTCCCACAGCTCATCCGGCGAGCGGACCGGCTGGCCCCCGCCTGGATACCGGCAGCCCATCCCCACGATCGCGACCGGCTCCTCGACCGCCCCCACCCGGACGGCCGCCACCTCGCCGCGGCCGGGGGCACCCGCGATCTCCGCGAGCAGGTACGCGCTCAGCGCGGCGGGCGTGGGATGGTCGAACGTGAGCGTCGCCGGCAGCCGCAACCCGCTCTCAGCGCTCAAACGGTTACGCAGCTCGATCGCGGCCAGCGAGTCGAACCCGAGCTCCTTGAAAGACCGACCCGCCGACACGTTCTCGGACGAGGCGTGCCCGAGCACTGCCGCCGCCTGCTCGCAGACGAGCTCCAACACCAGCCGCTGGCGCTCGCTCTCCGCCACGCCCGCCAACCGGCCCGCCAGCGAGCCGCTCTCCCGCCCCACCCCGGCGCGCCGGACAGGCGTGCGCACGATGCCCCGCAGCAGCGCCGGCAGCTCGTCCGCCTGCGCCCGCTTGCGAAGCAGCGTCATATCCAAAGGCACCGGCACCACCCGCGTCCAGCCCCCGGCAAGCGCCGCGTCGAAGAGCTCCAAGCCGCGCTCCGGCGAGAGAGCCCGCACACCCATGCGCGCAATCCGCGCCACCTGAGCGTCCTGCAGACGACCCGCCATCCCCTCCGCCTGCAGCCACGGGCCCCACGCCATCGAGCTCGCCGCCAACCCCAGCGCCCGCCGGTACTCCGCCAGGGAATCCAGGAACGCGTTCCCCGCCGCGTAACTGCCCTGCCCGGGACTGCCGAACGTACCCGCGACCGAGGAGAACAGGACGAACGCCCCCAGGTCCAGCTCGGCGGTCAACTCGTGCAGGTGCCACGCACCGTCCACCTTCGGAGCCAGCACCCCCGCCAGGCGCTCATCGGTGAGCGAATCGATCACACCGTCGTCGAGCACCCCCGCCGCGTGGACCACCGCGCTCAGCGGACGCCCGGGCGGCACCCCCTCGAGCAGCGCCTTCGAGCTGCGCCCGATCGGCCACATCGCACGCAGCCGCCACGACCTCCGCGCCCATACCCACAAGCTCCCGCACGAGCTCCTCCGCGCCCGGCGCCTGCGCGCCCCGGCGGCTGGCGAGCAGCAGGCTGCGCACCCCGTGCTCGGCGACCAGGTGCCTGGCGAGCAACGCGCCGAGTCCACCCGTGCCACCCGTGATCAAAACCGTACCCCGCGAGTCGATCGACGAACGCTGCACCCTCAACACGTTCTTGCCCACGTGCCGCGCCTGGCTCATGAACCTGAACGCCTGCACCGCCTCGCGCACATCCCACACCGTCACCGGCAAAGGCTCGAGCACGCCCTCCTCGAAAAGCTCCACCAACTCCAAGAGCATCTCCCGAATACGATCCGGCCCCGCCTCCACCAAATCGAACGCCCGGTACTCCACCCCCCCGTGGCCGGCCGCCACCTCCACAGGATCGCGCACATCCGTCTTACCCATCTCCAAGAACCGCCCACCGTGGGGCAGCAGATCGAGCGAAGCGTCCACGAACTCACCCGCAAGCGAGTTCAACACCACATCCACACCCCTCCCGCCCGTAGCCCGCAGGAACTCCTCTCTGAACTCGAGCGTCCGCGAGGACGCCATGTGCTCGCTGTCCAACCCCAGCCCCTCGAGCGCACCCCACTTCCCGGGGCTCGCCGTCCCGAACACCTCGACACCCATGCTCCCGGCCAACTGCACCGCGGCCATCCCCACACCACCCGCCGCCGCGTGCACCAGCAGCCGCTCCCCCGCGCTCACGCCCGCCAGATCGACCAGCCCGTAGTAGGCAGTCAGGAACACGATCGGCACGCTCGCGGCCCGCACGAACGACCAGCCCTCCGGCACCCGCACCACCAGCCGCCAGTCAGTCACCGCGACAGACCCGAACGCCCCGTCCATCAACCCCATCACACGATCCCCCACAGCCAACCCCTCGACCTCCGAGCCGACCTCCAACACCACGCCCGCGCCCTCCCCGCCGACCACCGCTTCACCCGGATACGCACCCAAAGCGACCAGCACATCACGGAAATTCAACCCCGCCGCGCGCACCTCCACACGCACCTGCCCCGGCCCCAGTGCACCACCCGCCTCCGGGCACGCGACCAGAGCGAGATCCTCCAGCGTCTCAGCGCCGCCCGCAACCAGCCGCCACTCCACACCCCCCTCGGGAACCCGCAACTCACCCGACCCCACACGCGCCAGCCGCGAGGCGAACAAACCACCCCCACGCACAGCCACCTCGGACTCACCCAACTCCAACGCCCTCGCAACCAGATCCCGCGAATCCTCCTCACCGTCGACGTCGACATCGACCAGCACAAACCGCCCCGGGTGCTCCGCCTGCGCCGCCCGCACCAACCCCCACACAGCACCACCCGCCAAATCCGTGACACCCCCACCGTCCACGTCCACCGCGCCACGCGTCAAAACCACCAGACGGCTCCCCGCGGACCGCTCGTCTGAGAGCCACTCCTGCAACCCGCCCAACACACCGCACACCACGCCCGCGACGCCCTCACCACCACGCGGCGCCCCATCGACACCCACGCAGCTCAACACGCTCCACCCAGCGCCCACCCCCTCGCCCCCAGCCAACCCCCCCTCGGACTCGAACTCGGACTCGCGTGCCTCGGACACCACCGCGACCCACTCCACACCAAACAGCGAATCCCGCAAACCACCCCCCACACCAAGCCGCTCAACCGGCGCCTCGCGCAACACCAACGAGCCGACCGACACGACCAGACCACCACCCTCGTCCACCGCCACCAACGACACCGCGCCATCCCCCACACCCCTCAAACGCACCCGCAACACAGACGCACCCACACCACCCACCACCACCTCACCCCACACAAACGGCAACCGCGGCCCGCCCCCACCAGCCACACCACCAACCCCCACGCCCACCCCACCCACAGCCAACGCATGCAACGCCGCGTCCAACAACACCGGGTGCACACCAAACAACCCCGCTTCACCCTCCTGCTCCCGCGCCAACGCGACCTCCGCGAACACCTCCCCCTCCCGCCGCCACACACCCCGCAACCCCTGAAACACCGGGCCATACTCCAACCCCACACCAGCCAACACGTCATACACACCATCCACCCCCACAACCTCCGCACCCACCGGCGGCCACACACCCCCGGGCGAGCCCCCACCCTCCAACGCCACCTCGGCCACCGGCTCCACGGGCCCGAGCACCCCCGTTGCGTGGCCCACCCACCCCTCGCCGCCGAGCAACGCACCGCCAGCACGACTCTCCACGCGGGAGTACACAGCAACCGGCCGGCACCCCGACCCGTCAGCCCCACCGACCACCACCTGCACCTGCACCCCGTCCCCCTCCCCAAGAACAAGCGGCTCCTGCATCACCAGCTCCCGCACACACCCACAGTCGAGCCTGCCCGCCCGCGTGCAACGCAAGCTCCACGAACGCGGTGCCCGGCAACAACACTGACCCCAGCACCACGTGATCGGCGAGCCACCGGTGACTCTCAAGCGACAAACGACCCGTGAACAACCACCCCTCGCCGTCCGCGAGGCCAACCGCGGCACCCAACAACGGGTGCTCCTCGGCGCCCAGGCCAGCCGCGCTCACATCCCCCACACCCACTCTCGACTGAAGCCAGTAACGCTCCCGCTGAAACGCGTACGACGGCAGCCCGACCCGCGCAGCACCCGACCCCTCGAACACTCGCGCCCAATCCACACCCACACCCCGCACCCACAACCCACCCACACCAGCCAGCAACGACCGTACCTCCCCCTGCCCCCCACGCAACACCGCAAGCGCCACCACCCCCACCCCGCCAGCGCCCACACCGCCAAGCTCCTGCTCGTCGAAGTCCCGCTCGCTGCCCACGCACTCCCCCACCACCGCGCTGAGCACCCCCTCGGGGCCGAGCTCCAAGAAGCTACCCACACCCTCCCCGCACAACCACACCACACCATCCCCGAAGCGGACCGTCTCACGCACGTGCCGCACCCAGTAGCCGGGGTCACACAGACTGCTCAGCCGACGCGACCCCACCCGTGAGATTCGACACCACAGGGATCCGCGGCTCGCTGAACGCCACGCCCTCCGCGACCCTCCCGAACTCCTCGAGCATCCCCTCCATCCGCGGCGAGTGAAACGCATGCGAGACCCGCAGCCGCTTCGTCCTTGTGCCTCGCTCCTCCCACACCGCCGCGAGCTCCTCCACCGCGTCCTCATCGCCGGAGATCACGACCGAGCGTGGGGCGTTCACCGCCGCGACCGCGACACGGCCCTCCCAGCCATCCAACGCTTGCAGGGACACGAGCACCTCCTCCTCGCTAGCGCCGACCGCGACCATCGCGCCACCCCCCGGCAGACCACCCATCAAACGCCCACGAGCCACCACCAGCCGACACGCATCCTCGAGCGAGAACACCCCGGCCACGTGTGCCGCCGCGAGCTCCCCCACCGAATGACCGGCCACGAAATCAGGGCGCACACCCCACGCTCCCAGAAGCCCGAACAACGCGACCTCCAGCGCGAACAACCCCGGCTGCGCGAACACCGTCCCATCGAGCGGACTCACACCAGCGCCCTCACCGACCGGCCCCCCACGCTCCCCGGCGAGCTCCCCCTCCCCGAACACGACATCCCGCAACGAGCACCCCAAATGCTCATCCAGGTGAGCACACACCTCATCGAACACCGCACGGAACACGGGGAAAGCCTCGTAGAGCTCGCGGCCCATCCCCACCCGCTGCGCACCCTGACCCGTGAACAAGAACGCGACCCGCTCACCAGCCACCGCCGTACCCCGCAACACACCCGGCGCGCTCTCACCCCGCGCGAGCACGCCGAGCCCCGCCAACAGCCCGCCCCGCCCCTCCCCCAACACCACCGCGCGCTCCTCCAACACCGCACGGCCCGCCAGGGAGAACCCGACATCCACCACCCCGAGCTCCTCGCCACCGCACAAGAGGTACTCCCCCAGCCGCCCCGCCTGAGCGCGCACACCCCTCGCGCCGCGACCCGAAAGCACCCACGCCACCGCGCCCGCTGCTGGGACCGCGTCCCGGGCGGCTGTCTGGGGGTCGCTCGCCCGGGCGGCCCCATGGGAGCCTGTCGCCCGGGCGGCCCCCTGGGAGTCTGTCGCCCGAGCGGCCCCCTGGGAGTCTGCTGCCAGCGCGCCGGGCTGTTGGGAGCTACCGACCCGGGTTGGTGGAGGTTGTCGTGGTGGCGGCTCTTCGAGGATCACGTGTGCGTTCGTTCCGCTGATCCCGAACGAGGAGACCCCGGCGCGGCGCGGACCCTCACGCGGCTGCCACGGCACCTCCTCGGTCAGCAGCGATACCCGGCCGGCGTCCCAGTCGACCTGGGTGCTGGGCTGCTCGACGTGCAACGTCTTGGGCAGCACGCCGTGGCGCATCGCCATCACCATCTTGATGACCCCCGCGACTCCGGCGGCGGCCTGGGTGTGTCCGATGTTCGACTTGACCGACCCGAGCCACAGCGGGCGCTCCTGCTCGCGGTCCTGCCCGTAGCTCGCCAGCAGCGCCTGCGCCTCGATCGGGTCACCGAGCCTCGTGCCGGTGCCGTGCCCCTCGACCGCGTCGATCTGCACCGGTGTGAGACCGGCGTTCGCCAACGCCTGAGCGATCACGCGCTGCTGAGAAGGACCGCTCGGCGCGGTCAACCCGTTACTCGCGCCGTCCTGGTTGACCGCGCTGCCCCGGACCACACCAAGGATCTGGTGGCCGTTGCGCTGCGCCTCACTGACACGCTCGAGCACCAGCACACCCACGCCCTCGCCCCAGCCCGTGCCGTCCGCCGCGTCCGCGTAGGACTTGCAGCGTCCGTCGCGTGCCAGCCCCCGCTGGCGGCTGAAGTCCACGAACACTCCCGGCGCCCAGAGGACCGTCACACCGCCCGCGAGCGCGAGCGAGCACTCACCAGTCCGTAGCGCCTGGCACGCCCAGTGCAGCGCGACAAGCGAGGAGGAGCACGCGGTATCGACCGACACCGCGGGACCCTCCAAACCCAGCGTGTAGGAGACCCTGCCCGAGACCACGCTCCCCGCGCCACCCGTACCCAGATAGCCCTCGAGCCCATCGAGCTCCCGCGTGCCCAGCCCACTGCCGTAGTCGTGATACATCACGCCCGCGAACACCCCGGTCGCGCTGCCGCGCAACCCGAGCGGGTCGAGGCCCGCGTCTTCAAGCGCCTCCCAGCACACTTCCAGCAGTAGCCGCTGCTGCGGGTCCATCGCCAGCGCCTCCCGTGAGCCGATCCCGAAGAACGCCGCGTCGAACTCACCCACGCCGTCCACGAACCCACCCTCCCGCGCGTAGCTCGTGCCCGGGGTATCGGGGTCGGGGTCATACAACCCCTCCAGATCCCAACCCCGGTCCCCAGGGAATCCCGAAATGCCGTCCCGGCCGGCGGACACCAGCTCCCACAGCCCCTCCGGGGAAACCACACCGCCCGGGTAGCGGCAGCTCATACCCACGATCGCGACCGGCTCGTCGACCGCCGTGCGCCGCGCCACCACCACGCTGCGCGCCGCTCCACTCAAAAGACCAAGCAGATGCTCCGCCAGCACCGCGGAGCTAGGATGATCGAACACCAACGTCGCGGGCAGCCGCAACCCGCTCGCCGCCTCGAGACGGTTACGCAACTCGACCGCCGCCAACGAGTCGAAGCCAAGCTCCCGAAACGCCCGCTCAGGATTCACCGCCTCCACCGAGGCGTGCCCGAGCACACCCGCCGCGTGCGAACGCACCAACTCCAACACCACCCGCGCCCGCTCGCCCTCACCGACACCCTCGAGCGCCCCCGCCAACGACTCACCGGCGCCCGCCCGCCGCCGCCGGGCACCGACCAGCCCCGCCAGCAACCCCCGCACCCCCCCAGCGCCGGCGCGCAGCTCCCCCACGTTCAGCCGCGCGCCGAGGACCAACGCACGCGAGCTCACACGCGCAGCGTCGAACACCTCGAGACCTTCCTGCACCTCCAACCCGAGCATCCCCGAGCGCTTCAGGCGCCCCGACTGCCCCCCATCCAACCGGCCGCCCATCCCACCCTCCGCCGCCCACAGTCCCCACGCAACCGACACACCGGCCAACCCCTGCGAACGCCGCCACGACGCAAGCCCGTCCAAGAACGCATTCCCCGCGGCGTACGCACCCTGCCCCGCAGCACCCAACACACCCGCGGCCGAGGAGAACAACACGAACTCCCGCACACCCAGCTCACGCGTCAATTCATGCAGATACCACGCCCCGTCGACCTTCGCGGCCAACACCCCACCGACGCGCTCAGCCGTCAACGACTCCACCACGCCGTCATCGAGCACCCCCGCCGCGTGCACCACCATCCCCAGGCCCTCCACGCTCCCCAGCAGCCCCTCCAGCGCACCACGATCACTCACGTCACACGCCTCGACCCGCACCCGCGCGCCCAACTCCACAAGCTCCTTCTCCAACTCGGCCGCGCCGTCCGCCAGCCGCCCCCGACGGCTGACCAACAACAAATCACGCGCACCGCGCTCGGCCACCAGATGCCTCGCCACCAACGCCCCCAGCCCACCCGTGCCACCCGTGATCAACACCACACCCCCACCCACCACACCCTCACTCACCACACCGTCTCCCGCCGCCGCCCCACCATTGACCCCGCCGGCGAACCGCTCCCCGCCCGACTCCGCACCCACCCGCACCAGCCGCGGAACCAACAACCGGCCGCCGCGCACAGCCACCTCACCCTCACCCAACCCCAACGCCCCCACCAGCGCACCCCACGAAACCTCCTCACCATCGACATCGACCAGCACAAACCGCCCCGGGTGCTCGGACTGCGCCGCACGCACCAACCCCCACACACCACCACCCGCCAGATCCACAACGCCCCCACCAACATCCACCGCTTCCCGCGTCACGACCACCAAACGCGACCCCCCCAACCGCTCATCTGAAAGCCACCCCTGCAACACACCCAGCACCCCACACACACCCTCACGCACCCCACCAGGCACGCCGTCAACCTCACCAACCCCACCCGTGCAATCGACGACCACCACACCAGGCGCCTCCTCGCCGCGATCGAGCGCCTCACCAACCGAGGTCCAATCCACATACTCATCCACATCGACCCCCGCGCCACGCAACACCGAAGCCAACCCGCCCACCCCGGCCAAGACCCCCCACCTGACCTCACCCGCCGCCGCACCGGCCTCACCGACAAGCCCACCAGTCTCCGCGACCCCGCCGCCGGCCGGCACCCAGTCCACACCGAACAACGCATCCCGCACACTCCCGATCCGGTCCACCAGAGCCTCGCGCAACGTCAGCGAACCGACCACGGCGACCAACCCACCGACCACGTCGGCCGCGACCAGCGACACCCCACCCGTACTCACGGGAGCGATACCCACCCGCAGCGACGACGCGCCCGCGGCAAACAGCGAAACGTCATTCCACGAGAACGGCAGCCGCACCGTTCGCTCTCCCTGCTCAACACCCGGCCACCCCTCACCCGCCGCGTGCAACGCCGCGTCCAACAACGCAGGGTGCACTCCGAACAAACCGGCCTGCCCGTGCACTCCCTCGGGCAGCGCGACCTCCGCGAACACCTCACCCCCGCGCCGCCACACACCCCTCAAACCCCGGAACACAGGCCCGTACTCCAACCCCCGCCCAGCCAACTCCTCATACAAACCATCGACCGCCACCGGCTCCGCGCCCACCGGAGGCCAAACGCCGCCAACCACACCCGCCGCCCCAGCCTCCAGCCCCAACTCCGCGGAGAGCCCCTCCGGCGCGAGCACCCCCTCAGCGTGGTGCACCCACTCCCCGCCGGCTTCCAACCGCCCGCCCGCGAGGCCCCCCACACGAGAGTAAACATTCAGCGGGCGAGACCCACCGTCATCCGCCTCACCGACCGCGACCTGCAACTGCACCTCACGCCCCTCACCCACCACAAGCGGCGCGCGCAGAGTGAGCTCCCGCACACACCCCACACCAAGCTCACCACCGACGTGCAGTGCAAGCTCCAGAAACGCCGTGCCGGGCAGCAACACACGCCCCAACACCACATGATCGGAAAGCCACGGATGATCCACCAGCGACAGCCGGCCGGTGAACAACCACCCCTCACCCCCAGCCAACCCAACCGCAGCCCCCAACAACGGATGGCCCGCAGACACCTGGCCGATCGCGGTGACGTCACCCGCGGCGTGTCGGCCCGCGTCGAGCCAGTAGCGCTCACGTTGGAACGCGTAGGTGGGCAGCCTCACACGTACGGCCCCGGACCCCTCGAATACCTGACTCCAATCGACCTCGACGCTCCGTACCCACAATCCACCCACGCCGGCGAGCAGCGAGCGGACCTCCTCACGACCTGCACGCAGCGCCGCCTCCACCAACGGCCCGCCACCCGCACTCTCAACGTCCCGACCCTCCTCGCCGGGCGTACCCTGCCCCCGCCCACCGTCCACGCACTCCTGGACCATCGCGCTGAGCCCCCCGTCAGGGCCAAGCTCGAAGAAGCTGCCCACGCCGTGCTCGTTCAGCCAGCCGACACCGTCTGCGAAGCGGACGGTTTGGCGTATGTGGCGTACCCAGTACTCTGGGCTGCAGAGCTCTCCGCTCGAGGCGGGGGCGCCTGTGAGGTTCGAGACGACTGGGATCTGCGGCTCGGTGAACGTGACTGTCTCGGCGACCCTCCTGAACTCCTCGAGGATCGCGTCCATTCGCGGTGAATGGAACGCATGCGAGACTCGTAGCCGCTTCGTCCTTGTGCCTCGCTCTTCCCACACCGCCACGAGCTCGTCCACCGCGTCCTCATCGCCGGAGATCACGACCGAGCGTGGGGCGTTCACCGCCGCGACCGCGACGCGGCCCTCCCAGCCATCCAACGCTTGCAGGGACTCGAGCACCTCCTCCTCGCTAGCGCCGACCGCGACCATCGCGCCGCCCTCCGGCAGCTCGCCCATCAAACGCCCCCGCGCCGCCACCAGCCGACACGCATCCTTCAAGCTGAAGACCCCCGCCACGTGTGCCGCCGCGAGCTCCCCCACCGAATGACCAACCACGAAATCAGGGCGCACACCCCACGCTCCCAGAAGCCCGAACAACGCGACCTCCAGCGCGAACAACCCCGGCTGCGCAAACACCGTGCCATCGAGCGGACTCACACCAGCGCCCTCACCGACCGGCCCCCCACGCTCCCCGGCGAGCCCTCCCTCCCCGAACACGACCTCCCGCAGCGAGCACCCCAAGTGCTCATCCAGGTGAGCACACACCTCATCGAACGCCGCACGGAACACGGAGAACTCCCCGTAGAGCTCGCGGCCCATCCCCACCCGCTGCGCACCCTGACCCGTGAACAAAAACGCGACCTTCCCCGCGGCGCCTTCCACCCCCCGCACCACCCCGGGCGCGGTCTCACCCCGCGCCAACGCACCGAGCCCCGCCAGCAGCTCACCCCGCCCCTCCCCCAACACCACCGCGCGATCCTCCAGCACGGGGCGCCCGGCGAGCGAGAACCCCACATCACGCACCCCGACCTCCCCCTCCCCCACCAGAAACTCCCCCAGCCGCCCCGCCTGCGCACACAACCCGCCCACACCCCGGCCCGAGAGCGCCCACGGCACCACACCGGCCGCCGCGACACCACCCAGCGCCAGAGCCGACGCGAACCCACGGCCGAGCGTGGAAACAGGGTCACCCTCGAGCGCGCCATCTGAAACGAGCGCGCCTTCGGAGGCTCCCCCCGAAACAGGACCGTCCCGGGGCGCTTCCTCCAGGATGACGTGCGCGTTGGTGCCACTGATCCCGAACGACGAGACCCCCGCACGACGCGGACGGTCCGCTGGCTGCCACGGCACCTCCTCGGTCAACAACGAAACCGCGCCCGCCTCCCAATCCACCTCCCCGGTCGGCTCCTGCACGTGCAACGTCCGCGGCAGCCGCTCGTGCCGCAGAGCCTGCACCATCTTGATGACCCCCGCCACGCCCGCCGCGGTCTGCGTATGCCCGATGTTGGACTTGACCGACCCCAGCCACAGCGGCCGCTGCCCCTCGCGGCCCTGCCCGTAGGTCGCAAGCAGCGCCTGCGCCTCGATCGGATCGCCGAGCCGCGTGCCCGTGCCGTGCGCCTCGACGGCGTCCACCTCGCCCGCGGTGAGCCCCGCGGCGGCGAGCGCCTGGCGGATCACACGCTGCTGGGAGGGGCCGTTCGGCGCGGTCAGCCCGTTGCTCGCCCCGTCCTGGTTGACCGCGCTCCCGCGCAGCAGCGCCAGCACGTCGTGACCGTGGCGCCGCGCGTCGCAGACGCGCTCGAGCACGAGGACGCCCACGCCCTCGGCCCACCCCGTGCCGTCCGCGGCGTCCGCGAACGCCTTGCAGCGCCCGTCGGCGGCGAGGCCCCGCTGGCGGCTGAACTCGACGAACAGCTCCGGCGTCGCCATCACCGTCACACCGCCGGCGAGCGCGAGCGAGCACTCCCCGCCGCGCAGCGCCCCGCACGCCAGGTGCAGCGCCACCAGCGAGGAGGAGCAGGCCGTGTCCACGGAGACCGCGGGGCCCTCCAGCCCGAGCGCGTAGGCCACCCGGCCCGAGACGACGCTGCCGAGATTGCCCGTCAAGCGGTAGCCCTCCGCCTCCCGCGCGTCGGTCCCCCGACCCGCGCCGTACCCGGAGGAGGCGACCCCCGCGAACACCCCCGTCGGGGTGCCCCGCAGCGAGTGCGGGTCGAGCGCCGCGTCTTCCAGCGCCTCCCAGCACACCTCCAGCAGCAGCCGCTGCTGGGGGTCCATCGCCAGCGCCTCCCGGGGACCGATCCCGAAGAACGCGGCGTCGAAGTGCGCCACGTCGGGCACGAACCCTCCCTCTCTGGCGTAGCTGGTGCCCGGGTGGTCGGGGTCGGGGTCGTACAGCCCCTCCAGGTCCCAGCCGCGGTCGGCCGGGAACCCCCCGATGGCGTCCCCCCCAGACGCCACCAGCTCCCACAGCTCCCCCGCGGAGCGCACGCCGCCAGGGTAGCGACAGCCGATCCCGACGATCGCCACCGGCTCATCCACGGGTCCGACCACGGACACGGCCCCGACGGCGGCCGCCGGGGCACCCTCGACCTGGCCCGGCGGGACGCCCTCGACCTGCCCCAGCAGGTACCTGGCCAGCTCCAGCGGGGTCGGGTAGTCGAACACCAGGCTGCTCGCCAGCCGCAACCCCGTCGCCGCCGCGAGCCGGTTGCGCAGCTGCACCGCCGCCAGCGAGTCGAACCCGAGGTCCCGGAACGCCCGTTCGGGCACCACCGCGTCCGCGGAGGAGTGCCCCAGCACGAGCGCGGCGTGGGAGCGCACCAGCTCCAGGACCACCCCCTCGCGCTCCCCCTCGCGCACCCCCGCCAGACGCTCGGCCCAGCCACCCCCAGCCCGCTCCCCGACACCACCCCGAGCGGCCACAGCCTCCCGGACCTCGACCAGCTCGCCGAGCACCCCGGGCACCCCGCCGGCCGTGCGCCCCGCGAGCAGCCGCTCCCAGTCCACGTCCGCAAGGACCACGTGCGAGTCCCCGCGATCAAGCGCTCCCTGCAGTCCAGCGAGCGCCAACTCGGCGGGCATCGCACGCACACCGCCTCCGCGCAGGCGCTCGCCGACCCCCGCTGCCATCCCCTCCCCGGCCCACGCGCCCCACGCCACCGCGGTTGCGGGGAGACCGCGCCCACGGCGGTGCTCCGCGAGCGCGTCCAGGAAGGCGTTGGCCGCCGCGTACGCGCCCTGCCCCCCGGCGCCCAGCGTCCCCGCGAGCGAGGAGCACAGGACAAACGCGGAGAGCTCCGCCCCCTCGGTCAGCTCGTGCAGGTGCCACGCGGCGTCCACCTTGGCCGCCAGCACCCCACCGACCCGCTCGACGGTCAACCCCTCGACCAGCCCGTCGTCCAGGACGCCCGCCGCGTGGAACACCCCCGAGAGCGGGCACTCCCGCGGGACCGACCCGAGCAGGTCCTCCAGTTGCGCGCGGTCGGCCACGTCGCACGCCACCACACGCACGCTCGCGCCGAGACCCTCGAGCTCGCCCGCGAGCTCCGCCGCGCCCGGCGCGTCGGGCCCGCGACGGCTGGCCAGCACGATGCGCTCGGCGCCCCCGGCCGCCAGCCAGCGTGCGAAGTGCGCGCCCAGAGCGCCTGTGCCACCGGTCACCAGCACGGTCCCCCGCGGCACGTACGCACCCTCCGCGCGGCGCCGGCCCGACCGCGCGCGCACCAGGCGCCTGGCGAACACTCCCCCGGGGCGCACCGCCAGTTCGTCCTCGCCGCCCGCGCCGCTCAGGACCCCGCACAGGCACTCCAGCGCACGCGCGTCAGGCTGCGCCGGCAGATCCACGAGACCGCCCCACCGCGCCGGCTCCTCCAGGCCGACGACCCGGCCCAGCCCCCACACCAACCCCTGCCCGGGGCTCACCACACGATCCCCGCCACCCACCGACACCGCCCCGACGCTCACACACCACAGCGGCGCCCCCACACCCGCGTCCCCCAACGCCTGCACCAACACCAGCGTGCCCGCCACGCCCGCCGGCACCGACGCGCAGGCCGCGCGCGGGCGCTCGTCGAGGGCCAGCAGCGACACCACCCCGGCGACCGTCACTCGGTCGGTCGGCCCGCCTCCCGCCTGCTCGGCGGCCAGCGTCGCGCGCAGCTGCCCGGCCAGCTCCCCGCGCTCCACACCCCCCCCGACCTCGACCACCAGGGGCCGCGCGCCGCGCGTCTGCAACTCCGACACCACACCTTCGGTCAAGTCGCCCGCGCAACCTCCGGCCGGAGCCACCACCAGCCATGGACTCGCGGGCGACCCAACCCAGGCGTCGCCCACCGACCGCCACCGCACCCCGTAGCGCCACTCGTCGAGCGCCGAGTGGCGCGCGCTCCCACCCACGGAGTCGAGGTCGATCCAGTAGCGCTCTCGCTGAAACGCGTAGGAAGGCAGACCCACCCCCACGGCGTCCGACCCCGCGAACGCCTCCGCCCACCGCACGTCCACACCGCCCACCCACGCCTCACCCAGGGCGGTGAGCAGGGAGCGGGCCTCCTCACGAGGACCCCGCAACAGGGGCGTCGCGGTCACCGTGCTCGCCGGCGCCCCACCCCCGGCCTCGTGCTCGCCACCGCCTGCCCCCCGCTCACCACCGCCCGCTTCCCGCTCACCACCGCCCGCTTCCCGCTCACCACCGCCCGCCTCCCGCTCGCCACCGACTCGCCCGCCGTCCACGCACTCGTGGACCATCGCGCTGAGCGCCCCCTCGGGGCCGAGCTCCAGGAAGCTCCGCACACCCTGCCCGTACAGCCAGCGCACGCCGTCCGCGAAGCGGACCGTCTCACGCAGGTGACGCACCCAGTAGTCAGCCGAGCTCAGCGCCTCACTCGAGGCCACGCGACCCGAGAGGTTGGAGATGACGGGCAGCCGCGGCTCACCGAAGGCCACGTCCGCCGCGAGGCGCCCGAACTCCTCCAGCGCCCCCTCCATCCGCGGCGAGTGAAACGCGTGCGAGACCCGCAGCCGCTTCGTCTTGACCCCTCGGCCCTCCCACACGCCCGCGATCTCGAGCACCGCGTCCTCGTCGCCAGAGACCACCACCGAGCCCGGCGCGTTGACCGCCGCCACCGCCACCCGACCCTCCCAGCCGGCCAACGTCTCGAAGGACCCCCTGACCTCCTCCTCCGACGCCGCGACCGCGACCATCGCGCCACCCGCCGGCAGCGCCCCCATCAGTCGCCCGCGCGCCGCGACCAGCCGGCAGGCGTCTTCCAACGAGAACACCCCCGCCACGTGGGCCGCCGCGAGCTCACCGACCGAGTGGCCGAGCAGGAAGTCGGGACGCACCCCCCACGAGGTCACCAACCGGAACAGCGCGACCTCGAGCGCGAACAGCGCCGGCTGCGCGAAGGCCGTCCCGTCCAACAGGCCCTCGGCGCCCTCCTCCGGGGGCTCGGCCTCACCGAACACGAGCTCCCGCAGCGAACGCCCCAGGTGCACGTCCAGGTGCGTGCGGACGTCGTCGAACGCCGCGCGGAACACGGGGAAGGCCCCGTACAGCTCCCGGCCCATGCCCACTCGCTGGGCGCCCTGGCCTGTGAACAGGAACGTCACGCGACTCCCGCCCTCGGCGGCGAGGCCCTCCAGCACCCTCCCGTCGCGCTCCCCGCGCGCAAGCGCGCCGAGACCGGCCAGCAGGTGCTCCCGGCTCTCACCGAGGAGCACCGCGCGGCGCTCGAACACCGTACGGCCCGCCAGCGCAAGCCCGACGTCCTCGGGACTCACCCGCGGGTTCTCCGCGACGAACGCCTCCAGCCGGGCCGCCTGGGCGCGCAGCGCCGCCTCCCCCCTGCCCGACACGACCCACGGCACCGCCCCGCCGGGCAGGGAGGCGCGGGCCGGCGGGGCGGAGGGCGCCGGGGGGTGCCGCGACGGCGCAGGAGTCGGCTCGGCGGGCGCAGCGGAGGGCTCCGCGCCGCCGGGCAGCGCGACAGGGGCGGCGCCCGTCACCGCAGGCGCCTCCTCGAGGATCACGTGCGCGTTGGTACCGCTCACCCCGAACGAGGAGACGGCCGCCCGACGAGGCTCGCCACCCCCGGGCCACGACACCTGCTCGGTCAGCAGCGAGACGGCGCCCGCCGCCCAGTCCACGTGCGGGGAGGGGGCGTCCACGTGCAGGGTGCGGGGCAGCACACCGGCCCGGAGGGCCAGCACCATCTTGATCACCCCGGCCACCCCCGCCGCGGCCTGCGTGTGACCGAGGTTCGACTTCACCGAGCCCAGCCACACGGGGCGGGACTCGGGACGCCCCTGGCCGTAGGTCTCCAGCAGCGCGCCCGCCTCGATCGGGTCCCCGAGCGCGGTGCCCGTACCGTGAGCCTCGACCGCGTCCACCTCGACCGCCGAAAGCCCGGCGGAGGCCAGCGCTTGGCGGATCACCCGCTGCTGAGCGAGCCCGCTCGGAGCGGTCAGCCCGTTGCTCGCCCCGTCCTGGTTGACGGCGCTGCCGCGCACCACCGCCAGCACCGGGTGGCCGTGGCGCCGCGCGTCGGAGAGCCGCTCCAGGAGCAGCACGCCCACCCCCTCGCTCCAAGCCGTACCGTCGGCCCCGGCCGCGAACGGCTTGCAGCGGCCGTCGGGGGCCAGGCCCCGCTGGCGGCTGAACTCCACGAACAGCCCCGGACTGGCCATCACAGTGGCCCCGCCGGCCAGCGCCAGGGCGCACTCGCCCGCGCGCAGAGACCCGCAGGCCAGGTGCAGGGCCACCAGCGAGGAGGAGCACGCCGTGTCCACCGTCACGGCGGGTCCCTCAAGGCCGAGGACGTAGGCGAGCCGCCCGGAGGCCACCGAGGGGGTGGTGCCGGTCAGCACGTAGCCCTCCAGGCCCCCCGTCGCCTCGTGCAGGCGGGGGCCGTACTCCTGGGCGCTCACACCTGCGAACACCCCGGTGGCGCTGCCGCGCAGGGAGACCGGGTCGAGGCCGGCGTGCTCGAGCGTCTCCCAGGACACCTCCAGCAGCAGCCGCTGCTGGGGGTCCATCGCCAGCGCCTCCCGGGGACCGATGCCGAAGAAGGCGGCGTCGAAGTCGGCTACGTCGTAGAGGAATCCGCCCTCCCGCACGTAGCTCGTCAGGGGGTGGGCGGGGTCGGAGTCGTAGAGCGCCTCGAGGTCCCACCCGCGGTCTGTGGGGAAGCCCCCGATCGCGTCGCCGCCGCGGGCGACCAGCTCCCACAGCTGCTCCGGGGAGGCGATCGAGCGGCCGCCCCCGCCAGGGTAGCGACAGCCCATCCCCACGATCGCAACCGGCTCGTGGACCGAGCCGAGAGCCGCGGGCGCGGCCGGCGCCGACGCGGCCCGACCCGCGTCACGAGCCCCCGCCGCCGCGTCGCGCAGGTAGCCGGCGAGCGCGGCGGGTGTCGGGTAGTCGAACAGCAGCGCCATCGGTAGTCGTATCCCGGTGAGCGCCGTCAGGCGGTTACGCAGCTCGACGGCGGCCGGGGAGTCGAACCCGAGGTCTTTGAATGCCCTCGACGCCTCCACCGCCTCGGGCGAGGCGTGCCCGAGCACGAGCGCCGCCTGGCTACGCACCAGCTCAAGCTCTACGTGCGCCCGGCCGGCCTCAAGCTCTACACGCGCCCGGCCGGCCTCAAGCTCTACACGCGCCCGACCGGCGTGCTCTACGTGCTCCCGACCGGCCTCAACCGCCTCGCCAAGACCGGCCGGAGCCGAAGCCGTGCCGGCCTGCACAGCCGGGTCGTCAAGCCAGAAGCGCTCACGTTGAAAGGCGTAGGTCGGCAGCCGCACGCACGTGACGCCCTCACCGAAAAGCGCCGTCCAGTCGACCTTCACTCCGCGTACCCACGCCTCGGCAAGCGAGACGAGGAACCGCCTGGGGCCACCCTGGTCGCGGCGCAACGAGCCGATCGCACGTCCACCGCCCGCGCCGCCGACCGTGCCGGCGCCGACCGGCCCCCGCAACGCGCCGTCGAACCCCCCCTCCGCCTGCTCGGCCAGCTCATCGAGGGTCTCCTGCAGCCCGGTCGTCAACACCGGGTGGGGGCTGGCCTCGATGAACGTCGTGTGACCCGCTCCCAGCAGCGCGCGAGCGGCCCGGTCGAACTGCACCGTCTCCCGCAGGTTGCGGTACCAGTACGCTCCGTCCATCTGCGCGGTGTCCAGCTGGGCGCCGGTCACCGAGGAGTAGAGCGGCACCTCACTGGAGCGCGGGGCGATCCCCGCGCAGCCCTCCAGCAGCGCCTCGCGGATCTCCTCGACCTGGGCCGAGTGGGCGGCGTAGTCCACCGGGACGGCTCGCCCTCGCACACCCCCGGCCTGGCACAGCGCGAGCAGCTCCTCCAGCGCCGGCGGGTCGCCGGAGACCACCACCGAGCGGGGCCCGTTCACGGCCGCGACCGACACGCGGCCGTCAAACCGCTCGATCAGCGCCTCCACCTCTCCGACAGCGGCCCCGACGGAGGCCATCCCCCCACGCCCAGCCAACCTGGCCAAGGCGCGGCCGCGCAACGCCACGACCCGCGCCGCGTCCTGCAGCGAAAGGCCGCCGGCCACGTGCGCGGCGGCGAGCTCGCCCTGCGAGTGGCCCACGACCGCGTCGGGCGCCACACCACACGCTCGCCACAGGCCCGCCAGCGAGACCATCACAGCAAACAGCACCGGCTGCACGACGTCGACCCGATCCAACCCCGGCGCGTCCCCCGCGCCCCGCAACACGGAGGTGAGCCGCCAGTCGACGTGCGGCGCCAGCGCCAGCTCGCACTCCCGTAGGCGCTCCGCGAACACCGCGGAGCACTCCAACAGCTCGACGGCCATCCCTGTCCACTGCGACCCCTGCCCCGGGAACACGAACGCGACCCCTCCGCCGTCCCTCCCAGCCGCAGCGCCCTCCAGCACGTTCGCCGCCGACCGTCCCGCGGCCAGAGCTTCCAGACCCCCCAGCAGCTCCTCGCGAGCGCCGCCCAGCACCACGGCCCTGCGGTCGAACACGGCACGAGACGCGGCAAGCGAGTGGCCCACGTCGTGCACCTCGCAGGCGGCGGCTCCACCGAAGCACGCGACCAGCCGTCCCGCCTGAGCGCGCAAGGCCGGCTCGTTCGTGCCCGACACCACCCACGCTGTCGGACTCTCCCCGAGCACCCTGCCGGCCTCCCCACCCGCGCTGTCCCCACGGAGGTGAGCCGACCGGAGCGACTGTGCCGACGCGGGCGGCCCGCCCACGACGACGTGGCAGTTGGTGCCCCCCACCCCGAACGAGCTGACCCCCGCCAGCCGCGGGCGCTCGCCGTCCGCCTCCCCGCCCGGCTCGCCGTCCGCCTCCTCCCCCGGCCACGCCCCCAGCTCCCGCTGCACCCGCAGGCGCAGCTCCTCCAGCGGGATGCCGGGGGCGGGGCGCTCGAAGTTGAGGCTCGGCGGCAGCTCCCCGTGGGCGACGCAGAGCGCGACCTTGAGCAGCCCCACGATCCCCGCGGCGCCCTCCAGGTGGCCCACGTTGGTCTTGGCCGAGCCTACGGCCAGGGGGGCGCCGGCGGAGCGACCGACCGCAGGGCGACCGAAGCCGGGAGACACTCGCCTGCGACCGCTTGGGGAGACACTCGCTTTACCGAAGCCGGGTGACACGCGCCTTTGGCGCGAATCCCCGTTTCGGCCAGCATCCCCGTTTCGGCCGGCGCCGAGCACGGCGCCGAGCGCGCCCGCCTCCACGCGGTCGCCCAGCGGCGTGCCGGTGCCGTGCAGCTCCACGTACTGCACGTCTGAGCGCCGCACGCCCGCGCGCCGGTAGGCCAGCCGCAGGAGCTCCTCTTGGGCGGCCTGCGAGGGAGCGGTCAGGCTGTCCCCGCCGCCGTCGTTGTTGACGGCGCTCCCGCGGATCACGCAGTACACGCGGTCTCCGTCGGCCAGCGCCACCGAGAGGGGGCGGAGCACCACCATGCCCCCGCCCTCCCCGCGGACGTACCCGCAGGCGCGAGCGTCGAAGGTGAAGCAGCGCCCCTCCGGGGAGAGGCCGCCGAAGCGCGACGCGGCGAGGGCGGAGGAGGGGGAGAGGTTCAGGTGCACGCCCCCGGCGAGCGCCACCGAGCACTCCCCGCGGCGCAGGGACTCGCACGCCAGGTGGACGGCCACCAACGAGGAGGACTGGCCGGTGTCCACGGTCAGAGAGGGCCCGCGCAGGCCGAGGGTGTAGGAGACGCGGTTGGCGATCAGGCCGCGGTGCAGCCCGGTGAGGGCGTGCCGCGTGACCGCGCCGGCGCCGCGGGCGCGCAGCAGGTCGGCGTAGTCGTCCGCGATCGCCCCCACGAAGACGCCGGTGGGGCTGTCGCGCAGCTCCGCGGGGACCAGTGCGCCGTCTTCGAAGGCCTCCCAGCAGAGCTCCAGCGCCAACCGCTGCTGGGGGTCCATCGCCGCCGCCTCCCGGGGAGAGATGCGGAAGAAGGCCGCGTCGAAGCGGTCGACCTGCTCCAGGAAGCCTCCGAAGCGGGCGCCCGGGGCGAGCTCGTCGGGGGCCACCCCCGCCTGCCCCGACTGCCACGCAGCCCAACGGTCGGGGGGCACCTCGGAGATGGCGCTCACGCCCTCCCGCAGCAGCCGCCAGAAGGAGGGCGGATCCGCGGCACCCGGAAGGCGGCAGGAGATCCCGACTATCGCGATCGCCGAGCGGTCACTCACCGGTGACGGCCCACGCGTCCGTGCACCCGAGGACAGACGCCTCCGAAGGTAAGCCAACAGAACCCCTGCACGACAACCACTCCGTTCCGCTGCTCAAGACTGGCCAATAGAAGTAAGCGATGTTTTTCTAGCCGAGTCTGGCCGTGGGTGGGGTGGAAGTCAATTCAGAGGTGAAAATTCCGCCCCCAACCCCCCTCCAAACCCCCTCTGTTCACGCGGAGATTCGACTTTTCCAGCAAATGCTAAAAGTACACTCGAAAAACTCAGCGTGGGAGCACAAGCGCGGTGAGTACCAACCCCTCACGCACGAGCCACCGGCCGTGCAGAACCTGCGGAAAACGTGCGCCTACCCCAGGCCAGGGAACCAGCAGGCGCGCGTGAAACGTCCCCGCGGCAGGGTCGAGGGTGAGCACCGCGTCCTCGAAGCCCAGCCAGCAGCGCGCGAGCGGGAACCACACCTTGTACACCGACTCCTTGGCGGAGAACAGCAGCCGGTCCCAGTGCACCGTCGGGTCCGCGCGCGCCAGCTCCGCCAGCGCCGGACGCTCCTCCGCGCGGGCGACGTCCCCGAGCACACCCGCGGGCAGCGGAGCGTGGGGCTCCGCGTCGATGCCCACCCCGGCGAGGTCCACCGCCCGCGCGAGCGCGCACGCGCGGAAGCCCGCGCAGTGGGTGAGGCTCCCCACCACCCCCGCCGGCCACAGCGGCTCCCCCCGGTCGCCGGAGGCGATCGGGGAGGGGGGCAGGCCGAGCAGTGCAAGCGCGCGCCGCGCGCACGCGCGGGCAGTGACGAACTCCCGCCGGCGCTTGTCCACCGCCTGCCCCAGCGCGGCGCGCTCGGCGGGGAAGAGCTCGACGTCGAGCAGCTCCTCGCGGGTGTCCACCGCGACCACGGCGGGGGGCAGGAGCTCCTCGATCACGACTCGCCCCCCGGCAGCACCGGGTGCAGCAGCACGCGCGAGGGGCCCCGGCGGTGCCACTCGCGCGGGTAGCCCAGCGAGACCTCGGTGAAGCGCACCCCGTCCTCGAAGGTCACCCGGGGGATGTGCAGGTGCCCGTACACCACCGCGCACGCCCCGAAGCGGCGGTGCCAGTCAGCGGTGTACACCGTCCCGCACCACTGCGCGAACTCGGGGTGGCGCAGGATCTGCAGCGGAGCGCGGGTGAGCGGGAAGTGGTTGACGAGCACCGTCGGCACCGCGGGGTCGCGCGCGGCCAGGCGCGCGGCGGTCTTACGCAGGCGGGCGGCGCACCACGCCTCGCGGGTCGGAAAGGGGTCGGGGTGCAGCACGAGCTCGTCCGAGCACACGACCCCCGCGGCGTAGGCCAGCGCGAGCGACTCCCGCTTGGTGGGGGCGAGCGCGGCGCCGAAGGAGTAGTCGTAGAGCAGGAACAGCGGCGCCACCGTCACGGGGCCGCCCGGCCCGTCCCAGACCGGGTAGGGGTCCTCCGGGGTGAGCACCCCCAGGCGCCGGCAGAGGGCCACCAGGTGGAGGTAGCGCGCCTCCCCCCGCAGCCCGAGGGGTTCCTCGGGGACGGTCCAGAGGTCGTGGTTGCCGGGCACCCAGAGGACCACCTCGAAGCGGGCGCGCAGCAGCCCCAGCGCCCACTCCACGTCGGCGAGCGTCTCGGAGACGTCCCCGCACACGATCAGCCAGTCCCCCGGGGAGCGCGGCCGCAGACCTTCCACCACGCGGCGGTTCTCCGGGTAGGTGACGTGCAGGTCGCTGATCGCGAGCAGGCTGGCGGCCCGTCCCCCCGGTGCGCTCATGGGGCGATAATACGTGCCGTCCCCAGCGCTCCATAACATTCGTCGTCAACCACAACGGAGGTCGCGCCGCAGATGCCGCCGCTCATCACCCCCGAGGAGGCTCGCCGCCTGGGCGAGCTTGAGGACCACGCCGAGATCGAGGCGCTCGTGCAGCGCGCGTGGGAGGCGCGCCGGGAGCGCTTCGGGGACTCCACCGACCTGTGCTCGCTGGTCAACGCCAAGTCCGGCGGGTGCGCGGAGGACTGCGGCTTCTGCGCGCAGTCGCGCTTCGCCGAGGCCGAGACCCCGATGCACCCGATGATGGACCCCGAGCAGATCCTCGCCCACGCCCGCGCCGCCGAGGCCGCCGGCGCGCACCGCTTCTGCATGGTGACCCAGGGCCAGGGGCTCTCAAAGCGCGACTTCGCCAAGATCCTCGAGGGCGCGCGGCTGGTCGCCGAGCACACCAACCTCAAGCGGTGCGCGTCGGTCGGGCACATGTCCACCGAGCGCGCGCGCGCGCTGCGCGAGGCGGGCATCCAGCGAGTGCACCACAACGTGGAGACCGCGGAGAGCTACTACGACGAGGTCTCCACCACCGTGCGCTACGAGGGACGCCTGCGCACGATCCGCGCGGTGCGCGAGGCGGGCCTGGAGACGTGCGTGGGGGGCATCCTCAACCTCGGCGAGAGCCGTTCCCAGCGCGTGGAGATGGCCTTCGAGCTCGCCGCGCTGGACCCCACGAGCGTGCCCATCAACCTGCTGAACCCCCGCCCCGGCACGAAGTTCGGCGACCGCGAGCTGATGGACCCGTGGGAGGCGGTCAAGTGGATCGCGATCTTCCGCCTGGTGCTCCCCGAAGCGCTGTTCCGCGTGTGCGGGGGGCGCGTGGAGAACTTCGGCGAGCTCCAGCCGCTCGCGGTGAAGGCCGGCCTCAACGGGGTGATGATGGGCAACTTCCTCACCACCCTCGGCGCCGAGCCCGAGGAGGACCGCGCGATGTTCGAGGAGCTCGGCCTCAACACCGCCCGCCAGCCCGACAACGGCGCCAACCCCCGGCCCGACAACCGCGCGGGGTGGCTGCAGGGGCAGACCCCGGACGTGGTCGAGGAGCACCTCGGGACCCTCGCCGCAGTGGGCGGGGACGGGCGCGCAGACGGCTGGCGCAGTCCGGCAGCGGCCCCGCCAGAGGCCGCCGGCACAGGCGAGGTCGATCTCAAAGTGCGTCTGTGGGACCCCTCCACCCAGTTGCGCTACCACCCCAAGCGCAAGGTCCCCGCGCGCCCCGACGGAGCGCCCAACGCGGCCCCGCGCAGCCGGAGCGCAGCGGAGGCTCCTCCTCAAAAAGACCACCAGGACGAGCCCACCGCGATGGTGGCCACGGGCTGAGGCCAGGAGCGGAGAGGAGACCGTGAGCGAGATCGAGGAGCGGCTAGAGGAGCTCGAGCGGCTCGGTCTAAGCCGTCGGCTGCGCCTGATCTCAGGGCCGCAGGGGCCGCGCGTGCTGCTCGAAGGCCGCCCCGTGCTGCTGCTGTGCTCCAACAACTACCTCGGCCTCGCCGACCACCCCCGCGTGCGCGAGGCCGCCGCCGAGGCCGCGATGCGGTGGGGCGTCGGCGCCGGCGCCTCGCGACTGGTGTCCGGCACGATGACCGTCCACCGCCGCCTGGAGGAGCGCCTCGCCGCGTTCAAGTGTACCGAGAGCTGCGTGCTGTTTGGCTCCGGCTACCTCGCCAACCTCGGCGTGATCGGCGCGTTCGCGGGGCCCGGCGACGCCGTCTTCTCCGACGAGCTCAACCACGCTTCGATCGTCGACGGCTGCCGCGCCTCGCGCGCACGTGTGCACGTGTACCGCCACCTCGACACCGAGCACCTCGCCTGGAGCCTGCGCCGCCACGGGGGCGACGGCCGGCGGCTCATCGCCACCGACTCCGTCTTCTCGATGGACGGCGACCTCGCGCCGCTGCACGACATCGTCGAGCTCGCCCACGCCCACCGCGCGCGGGTGCTCGTCGACGAGGCCCACGCCACCGGCGCGGTGGGCCCCGGTGGGCGCGGCGCCGTCGCGCAGGCCGGCCTCGAGGGCGAGGTCGACGTGCTCGTCGGGACGCTCGGCAAGGCGCTCGGCTCCTACGGCGCGTACGTGTGCGCCACCGAGGAGGTGGTGCGCTACCTCGTCAACACCGCGCGCCCCCTGATCTTCTCCACCGCCCCCGCCCCCCCGGCCGCGGCCGGTGCGCTCGCGGCGCTCGAACTCGTCGAAGAGCGCCCCCACCGCGTGGAGCGCCTGCGTGCCCACGCCCGCACCCTGCGCCGCGCGCTCGCCGCCGAGGGGTTCCCAGTGCATGACGGGGACATGCACATCGTCCCCCTGCTGGTCGGCGACGAGCGCGACGCGGTTGCGCTCTGCCAGGGCGCCGTGGAGCGCGGAGTCTTCGCCCAGGCGATTCGCCCCCCCTCGGTGCCCGCGGGCACCGCCCGCCTGCGCCTCACCGCGATGGCCTCCCACACCCCCGCCGAGCTGCGCCGCGCCGCCCGCGCCCTCGGCGAGGCCGCCCGCGCGCAGGGGTTGGAGCCCGCAGAGCTCCCCCCGCCCGCCGCGCGCCGCGCGGGGGGCAGCCCTGAGCGCCACGAGCCGGCGGAGGACGTCGAAGAGGCCCCCGACGAGTCCCTGCGCGCGCACGCCTCGGGCCGCACCCCCTTGCCCGCCCCCTTCGACATCGAGCGCGAAGACTCCCACCTCACCCGCGCCGCCTAGAGGCGCTCGCCGTGCGAGGGCTGCTCGTCACCGGCACCGGCACCGGCGTCGGCAAGACCGTCCTCTCGGCCGCCCTCCTCGCCGCGGCGGCCGCAGCAGGTGAGCCCGTGCGGGCGCACAAGCCCGTGGTCACCGGCCTCGACGAGCCCCCCGGGGAGTGGCCCCCCGACCACGAGCTGCTCGCGCGCGCCGCCGGCCAGGCCCCCGAGGAGGTAGCCCCGGAGCGCTACGGCCCCCCCGTGTCCCCGCACCTCGCCGCTGCCCTCGCCGGCCAGCCCCTGGACCCCGCCCTCCTGCTCGCCGCCGCCCGCACCGCCGGGCAGATGCACACCCTCATCGTGGAGGGCGTCGGCGGGCTGCTCGTGCCGCTCGCCGAGCACTACACCGTGCGGGACCTCGCCGCCGAGCTGGGGCTGCCGCTCCTGGTCGCAGCCCCGCCCGGCCTTGGCACGATCAACCACACGCTGCTCACCCTCCACGCCGCCCGCGCCGCCGGGCTCGAGGTCCGCGCGGTCGTGCTCACGCCCTGGCCCGCGCAGCCCTCCGTCGTGGAGAGCTCCAACCGCGAGACCCTCGCCCGGCTCGGCGAGGTCGAAGTCGCGGTCCTGCCCCCCATGCCCGGACCCGACCTCGCCGCACTCGCCCGCGCGGGGGAGACCCTGCCGTGGCGGCGGTGGCTCACGCGCGAGCGTTTCGTCTCGAGCTGAGCTTAGTATCGGGACCGTGGCCTGAGACCGAGACGCGATGCTCCTCCCCTCCGGGTGGTTCCGGGGTCGTATCCCCGGAGAAAGGAGGAGATATGAACACGATCAACGCTCTAACCACCGCCTTGCTTGTCGCGCTGCTGGTCATTGACCGGCTGACGCGGTAGCAAGGTGCCCTGGCGGTTGCAGCACGGACGGCCCCGGCAGCCGCCAGGGACTCCTTAACCGGAGGGAGCCCGGTTGCCCGGGCCCCTCGGAGGACGTTGAACACAGTCAACGCTCTAACCAAAGCCAAGTCTAGCCCACCACCGGGCAGATCGCAATGCCTCCGCTGGCGGTCGCAGCAAGGACGGCCCCGGCGACCGTCAGGGGCACCAGAAAAAGAGAACCTGCACGGACTCCTTTCTCCAGAGTCGTACCCCCGGAGAAAGGAGAGCCATGCCCGCGTCAATAAGCATCTTGACCACAAACAAGTCTAGCTTGCGGCCGGACGGACCGCAACTCCTCGGGACCCGGCGCGCGCGGCGTCCACGACCGCCTCGCACACCGTGGCCACGTCGGCCTCGTCAGTGACGTAGGGGGGCATCGTGTATACGAGGTCCCGAAACGGCCGCAGCCACACGCCCCGCTCAACCGCCGCCGCGGTGGCCGCCCGGACGTCGACCTCGTGGTCGAGCTGCACGACCCCGATCGCGCCGAGCACGCGCACGTCCTTCACGCCGGGCGCCTCGCGGGCCGGCTCGAGACCCTCGCGCAGGCCCCGCTCGATGCGAGCCACCTGCGCGCGCCACTCACCCGTGGCGAGCAGCTCCAGCGAGGCGAGCGCCACCGCGCAGGCCAACGGGTTGGCCATGTACGTGGGACCGTGCGCCAGGCCGCCACCCTCCCCCGCCGAGATCGCGCTCGCCACCTCCGCCGTGCAGAGAGTCGCGGCCAGGGTCATGTACCCGCCCGTGAGCGCCTTGCCCACGCACATCACGTCCGGGCTCACCCCCGCGTGCTCGCACGCGAACAGCGCGCCCGTGCGGCCGAAGCCCGTCGCGATCTCGTCCGCCACCAGCAGCAGGCCGTGCTCGTCGCACACCTCCCGCAGCAGACTCACGCACGCGGGGGAGTGAAAGCGCATCCCCCCCGCGCCCTGCACCACCGGCTCCACGATCACCGCCGCCAGCTCGCCTGAGTGGCGCGCCGCCAGCTCGCGCACCTGCGCCGCCCAGCGCTCCCACCGCTCGTCCCGGGGGGCGTCGAAGCCGTCGGGGGGGCGCTCGGCGAAGACGTGCTCGGCGAGCAGGCCCGTGAACAGGCTGTGCATCCCGCCCACCGGGTCGCACACCGCCATCGCCCCGGCCGTGTCCCCGTGGTAGCCGCCCCGCACCGTCAGCAGGCGCGTGCGCCGCGGGTGGCCCTTCGCGCGCTGGTACTGGAGAGACATCTTGATCGCCACCTCCACCGCCACCGAGCCCGAGTCCGCGAAGAACACCCGCTCCAGGCCCGCCGGGGTCCACTCCACCAGGCGCTCGGCGAGGCGCACCGCCGGCTCGTGGGTGAGCCCGCCGAACATCACGTGCGCCACCTGCTCCAGCTGCTCGCGCACCGCCGCGTCCAGCGCCGGGTGGCGGTAGCCGTGCACCGCGCACCACCACGAGGACATCCCGTCGATGAGCTCCCGCCCGTCGGCCAGGCGCAGGCGCACCCCCTCCGCCGCCACCACCGGCAGGGCTCCCATCGCCGCCGGCAGCCCGCCGTAGGGGTGCCACACGTGCTCGCGGTCCTTCGCGAGCAGTGCCTCCCAGTCAGTCAGGTCAATCCTCGTACAACGTGAAGTCGCGCTTGCGGGCCCCGCACACCGGGCAGAACCACGTGTCCGGGATGTCCTCGAAGGCCGTGCCCGCGGGGATCCCGCCGTCCGGGTCGCCCTCCTCGGGGTCGTATATATACCCGCAGGACTCGCAGATCCACCGCTGCAGTGTCTGAGTCGTCACGCGCGTAAGCCTACCGCTCCGCTTCCCTGCCGGGTAGGGTCCTTTGGATGAGCTCCTCCGGACGGCCACACGACGCGGATGTCTGGTTGGCCCACCCACCCAGGAGGCCCAGCGCCCACACGCTTGGGGCGGTACACGCACACGTGGACGATCCCCCATGACCACCCCCTCTCCACACGACCCTCCCGTCGCCGACACGCAGCCCAGTCACGGCGAGGAGTACAACCCCGGCCCCCCCACGACCCCGCGGCAGGCCGCCACCGTGATCCTGCTGCGCGGCGGGGACGAGGGTCTCGAACTGCTGCTCGTCCGGCGCAACCCCCTCGCGCGCTTCATGGGCGGCGTGTGGGTGTTTCCTGGCGGTGCCGTCGAGCACGCCGAGGGGGACGACGACCGCGCGCACCGCGCCGCCGCCGTGCGCGAGCTGCGCGAGGAGGCCGGCGTGGCCCTGCCCTCCGCCGAGGCGCTCGTCAAGTTCTCCCGCTGGATCACCCCCGCCGCCGTGCGCACCCGCTTCGACACCCACTTCTTCCTCGCCTCCCTGCCTCCCGACCAGGAGCCGCGCGTGGACGGCGAGGAGTGCGTCGAGCTCGGCTGGTTCACTCCCGTCGGCGCGCTCGACGCCCACCGCGCAGGCGACATCCTGCTGGTGTTCCCCACCATCAAGCACCTCGAGCAGCTCTCTGCCTTCGCCACCGCCGCCGAGGTGCTGGCCCACGCCCGCGGGCGTGTCGTGGAGGCGGTTCAGCCCCGCGTCGTCGTCGAGGGCGAGGTCGCCCGCGTGCTGCTCCCCGGCGAGCCCGGGTACTAGTCCGCCTGCTGCGCCTCGACGACATGTGTGACCGCGTTGATCAGCGCCAGGTGCGTGAACGCCTGAGGAAAGTTGCCCAGCAGCCGCCCCGAGGACGCCTCCAGCTCCTCCGCGTACAGGTGCAGCGGGGAGGCGTACGTGAGCAGGCGCTCGCACAGGTGTTCGGCCTCCCGCAACTCCCCGATCTCCGACAGCGCGGAGACCAGCCAGAAGGAGCAGATCAGGAACGTGCCCTCCTCCCCCTCCTGGCCGTCGTCGGTGTCCTCCGTGCGGTAGCGCAGCACCAGGCCGTTCTCCGTCAACTCCTCTTTGATCGCCCGCACCGTCGCGCACACCCGCTCGTCGCTCGCCGGTAGGAAGCGCACCAGTGGGATCAGCAGGTTCGAGGCGTCCAGCGCGTCCGTGTCGTAGTGCTGGCGGAACACCCCCCGCTTGTCCACCCCCCGCTCGAGGATCTCCGCTTTGATCACGCCCGCCACCTCCTGGCAGTGGCGCGCGTGCTCGTCTTCCCCCCGCCGTTCGGCCAGGCGCGCACCCCGGTCCATCGCCACCCAGCACATCAGCTTCGAGGAGACGTAGTGGCGCGGCTCCCCCCGCGCCTCCCAGATGCCCTGGTCCGGCTCGCGCCACACCCGCTCCGCGCAGTGCACCTGGTCGATCAGCACCGGCCACAGCCGCTCGGGGATGTGGTCGCGGTTCTTGGAGTGCAGGTACACCGAGTCCAGCACCGCCCCGTACACGTCGTTCTGGCGCTGGTTGTACGCCCCGTTTCCCACCCTCACCGGGCGCGCGCTCTCGTAGCCCTTCAGGTGCTCGAGCGTGCGCTCCTCCAGGTCCTTGTTCCCCGTGATCCCGTACATGATCTGCAGCGACCCGTCCTCGTTGCGCTCCAGGTCCGCCAGGTACTCCACGAAGTCGTCCGCCTCCCAGTCCAGGCCCAGCGCGTGCAGGCCCCACAGCGTGAACGTCGCGTCGCGCATCCAGCAGTACCGGTAGTCCCAGTTGCGCGCCCCCTGCGGGGTCTCCGGCAGGGACGTCGTCGCCGCCGCCACCAGCGCCCCCGTCGGCATGAACGTGAGGCCCTTCAGCGCGAGCGCCGAACGCTGCAGCTGTGGACGCCAGCGGTGATCCGGGTAGGTCCCTTCCGCCAGCCACGTCCGCCAGAAGTGGTTCGTGCGCTCCAGGTACTCCAGCGCCTGCTCCACCGTGCGCGGGCCCCCCAGCCCCTCCGTCCACGACATCGCGCAGAAGCGCCGCTCGCCTTCCTGCAGCGTGTGCCGCGTGTGCACCCGGTTGCCCTCGATCCCCGCGCGCATGTCCGAGAACAGGCGGAACACCGTCCTTCCGTCGTTCGCGTCGAGCGCCTGGTGGTGGCCGGCCCCCCCGGCCTCGCCGCCCCGCGGCTGGTCCTCCTCCACCACGCTCCACCGCGCCGCCGTCGCGCCGTAGTCCAGCATCGGCTCGCACACCACCTCCACCTGCACCTGGCCCTGGATGCACTCGATCACCCGCACCATCAGGTGGTCCGCGTCGTAGTCGGTCGGGGGGCGCGTGTGGCTCGAGCCCTCCTTGTTGTCGTGCCACTCCCCGACCGTCAGGGCGTCCACCACGCGCACCCACCCCTGCGGGGTCATCCACGTCGTCTCCAGCACGTTCGTCCCCGGCAGGTACCGCCGGCCCGCCGGCACGTACACCCCGTACGGCCCCACCCGGAAGCGCCCCGCCCCGCGGTCGAGCATCGCCGCGAACACGCTCGGGGAGTCGAAGTGCGGCAGGCACATCCACTCCACCGACCCGTCCAAGGCGACCAGCGCGCACGTGTGGCAGTCCGACAGGAAGCCGTAGTCCGCGATCGGGGGGAACGGTGAGTCCTCCACGGTCAGCTACCCCACCCGCACGGGCCCGCGAATCAATAGATGGATGTCTGGGACCCACCCACCCGCTCGGATGGTGGATGCTGGCCGAAACGGGGACTCGCGCCGAAGGTGCGTGTCACCCGGCTTCGGTCGCCGCACACGAGCGCAGGCGTACCGGTAGTACGTCGAGCATCGTGGGTGGCGGCTGGCGCCGCCAGGCGAGTGCATCCGGACCGTCATATATTGATTCGCGGGCCCTAAGCCGCGGTCCGTGACCAGCGGGCAGGTCGGGTCCCCCACGGCCCTCCTGGCTGCGGCCACTAAAGCCCGGAGTCCTCTCCGGGTAACTCGCCCCACGAGACGCCCTCCCACACGGCGTCGTCCCAGTACGGACGCTCCACCCCCGCCGGCAGCGAGCCCTCCTCCTCGAGCTTGTCGAGGTGCGCCGCCAGCGTGAGCGTCGCCGCCGGACGCAGCTCCGCGGGCACGTCCCACCACGCCTTGTCCAACAACTCTGTGACGGTGCGAGCGCCTTCGGCGAGCGCCGCCAGCAGGCGGTGCTCGCGGTCGTAGCGGTGGCCGATGCACTCCTGGAGCTTGGCCACCGGTTCCCACATCGCCGGGCCGTGGCCCGGGCACAGCACGTCGAGCTCGAGCGTGCACAGGTGCACCAACCCGTTCAGGTGAGCGTTCAGCGCACCTTCGTAGGGGGCGACGAAGGCGCTGCCCTCCCCCAGCACCGCGTCTCCCGTGAAGCACACGCGGTCCGCCACGAACGCGAAGTGGTCGGGTGAGTGCCCTGGGGTGGGCACCGCCGTCAGGGGGCCGAACCGCACCCCCTCCATCAGCGCCACGTCGACACCCTCCCCGTGCGCCGCCGCCACCGGCGCCGGGCGCAGCTCGCGCAGGGCCGTGACCGACTCGACGTGGTCGGAGTGGTCGTGGGTGAGCGCGATCCCCCCCAGGCCCCCGCGCGCGTCGACCGCCGCCAGCACCCGCTCGAGGTGCTGTCTGAGGGCCGGGCCCGGGTCGATCACGTACGCCGGGTCGCGGTCCACGATCCACGTGTTGGTCCCCGACAGCGTCAGCGGCCCCGGGTTGTCGGCCCGCACACGCAGCACGTCGAAGGCCGCGAGCCGCCGCGCTTCGGTGACCGGGTCGACCGAGAAGCCCTCCTCCCCGGCGAGCGCGAGGTCGAGCTCCACCATGGATTGGGGAACCCACCCACTCTCACCCCCTCCACCCCACTTGTCCGACTGCCCCTCACTCAGATCCCCGCCGTCTTCGACCTCCTCGCGCCGGCCGACTCCCCCCTCGACCCACTTGCCCTGAACCTCTCCATCCTGAACCTCGCCGTCCCGATCCCCCTCGCCCGGCATCTCTCTGCGCTCGGAGCCCGCCGCGGGATCCGAATCGGAGCCTGAGGGAGTGTGGGAGCGCATTCCAGGACGGTAGCTCGTTCAGGTGACGGACACCGAAACACGAACCTTTTTGGGTACGGCTGTCTGCATACTACACGTGTTGCCGACCGTCCCCTGCACTCAAGCCCGCGTTCCATACGGCCGAAGTCGGGTTCATGAGAGCAGGATCTTCATGGCTGTGTCCCACCGAGCTCGACCGCACACGCATCGTCGACGCCAACGACCGCGTGCGCACGATCCGCCTCGTCGGCGCCGGCGCGATCGGCGTCGCGCTGTTGGCCTCGGCGCCCTGGATCGGCTGGTGGACCCTGATCCTGCTCGCCCTCTGCGCGCTCAACTTCTGGAACGTCGAGCGGCGCCTGCGCTCGAGCCCCCACCCCGAGCGCGTGAGCTTCACCGCGATCGTCCTCACCCTGCTGGTGATCGGCGTGGGGGTCGCCCTGACCGGCGGGCCGCACTCTCCCGCGCTGCCGTGGACGGTGCTGCCGGGCGCGATGGTGGCCGCGCGTTTCCGCCCGCAGGTCGTGGCCTTCGGGATCGTGCTCACCGTCCTGCTGGTCCTCGTGGCCACGCTCGGGGCCGCCCCCGGGGCGACGCTCGCGAACCCTGTGCCGGTGATCGACACGCTGGCCCTGCTCGCGGTGGTCATCTCGATCGTGCTCGCCCTCCAGGCCGCCGAGCTGCACCACCGCGACGAAGCGATCCTCGACCCGCTCACCGGCCTGCTCAACCGCCACGCCCTGCGCCCCCGCTTCACCGAGATCTCCCACCAGGCCCGCCTCACCCACCAGCCCGTGTGCGTGCTGCTGTGCGACGTGGACACCTTCAAGGACATCAACGACCGCTACGGCCACGACCGCGGCGACGGGGTGCTGCGCGACGTCGCCTACGAGCTGCGCAAGCGGCTGCGCTCCTTCGAGCTCGCCTACCGCCTCGGGGGCGAGGAGTTCCTGATCGTGCTGCCCGGGGTCTCCCAGCCGGAAGGTCTCGAGGTCGCCGAGCGGCTGCGCGCGGGGATCGAGGAGTCCCGTCCCACGGGCATCCCCGTCACGATCTCCCTCGGTCTCAGCTTCGCCAGCGGGGAGCACGTCGCCTACGAGACGCTCTTCAAGGCCGCCGACGAGGCGCTGTACGAGGCCAAGCGCGCCGGGCGCAACCGCACGGTGCTCGCGCGCCCCCTCGCCGCCGCCCCCAGCACGCAGAGTCCCGAGGTGGTGGTGGGCGAGCAGCTCGCGGCCCCCGCCCTGCTGGCCTGATGGGAAATACGCCCCGCGGGGCGTATTTCATCGGCCCACGGGTGCCCGCCAAAGGCGGGCATGGACAACTAAACGGGGATGCTGGCCGAAACGGGGACCGATTAGGGCGACACTCGCTCCGCCGAAGCCGGGGGACGCTCGCCTTTGGCGAGCATCCCCGTTTCGGCCAGCATCCCCGAATCGGCCAGTGCCGGAGGCGCGCGTCTCCCGGCTTCGGTCGGCTGACCAACCCCCGCCTGTCACCGGTAGCCTCCGGGCCCGCCGTGACGACCAGACAGCTCGACCCCCAGGCTCAGGCGCTGCTCGAGGTGATGCAAGCGGTGGGAGCCCCGGCGCTCCACACGCTCCCCGTGGAGCAGGCGCGAGAACAGGTGCGCGCGGCGCTGGTCACCCGTGGCGAGCCGCTGCCGCTGCACCGTGTCGAGGACGTCCGCCTGCCCGACTCCCACGGCGCGCGGACCCTGCGCCTCTACCGCCCCCGGCCGGGTGTCCTGCCAATCGCGCTGTTCTTGCACGGAGGCGGCTGGACGCTCAACGACCTCGACACCCACGACCGCGTCTGCCGGCGCCTGGCCCGGCGCTCCGGGTGGCTGCTCGCTTCGCTCGACTACCGCAGGGCCCCCGAGCACCGCCACCCCGCGGCCCTCGAGGACACCCGCCTCGCGTACGGCTGGCTGCTGGAGAACGCCACCCGTCTGGAGGGCGACGCCTCGCTGACCGCGCTCGTGGGGGAGAGCTCGGGTGCGACGACCGCCGCCGCCCTCACGCTGCTGCTGCGCGACACCGGTTCGTCGCAGCCCGCGTTTCAGGTTCTCGCCTACCCCTTGACCGACGTGCCCGGCCGCTGGCCCTCACACGAGGAGCGCGGCACCGGCTACACGCTCGACGGCCCGCTCGTGCGCTGGTTCCTCGAGCAGTACCGGCCACTCACCTACGACCCCGCGGACCCCTACCTCTTCCCGCTCGCCGCCCCCTCTCTCGCGGGGCTCCCGCCGGCGCTCGTGATGACCGCCGAGTTCGACCCCCTGCGCGACGAGGGCGTCGCCTACGCGCAGCGGCTCGCCGCCGCCGGGGTCGTGGTCGAGCACCTGCACGCCGAGGACCAGATGCACAGCTTCCTCCTGCTCGACCGCGCGATCGACCGTGCCGGTGAGCTGATCGACCACCTCGCCGACGCGCTTGCGGCGCGTCCGGCCGTAGGCTGATCACCACCGGCGGGCCACGTGGAAGAGCTCCTCGGCGTAGCCGGCGACGGACACCGGCGACATCACCAGTTGGTAGAAGAACAGATACGCGACGAAGCCGACCACGTTCTGGCGCACGCGTAGGCCCGCCTGCCCGAAGGAGCGGCGCTGGCGGCGGTACATGGTGCCCGCGATCACCAGGTTCAGCGGCAGCACCGCGAGCGTCATCGGCCCGACGATCGCGTAGTCGCCGAAGCACACGGCGAGCACGATCCCGGGGATGAACGCCAGCGTGAAGGTCACGTCGAGGTAGGGAAAGAGCGCGTCGGCGGCGATCGAGTGCACGAAGGGGAGGCGCTGGCGCAGCAGCGTGCGCCCGTAGGTGCGCAACCCCTCGATCATGCCCCGCGCCCACCGGCGCCGCTGGCGGGCGAGGCTGCGCAGCGTGACGGGAGCCTCGGTGAACGCGACCGCGCTCGGCTCGTACGTCGTGCGGCCGCCGCGCTCCAGCAGCGCCCACGTCATGACGATGTCCTCGCCGATGCAGTCGGGCCACCCACCGGCCGCTCGCAGCGCCTCGGCGTCGTAGACGCTGAAGGCGCCCTGCGCGACGAGCGTCGCCTGCAGCAGCGCCTGCTGGCGCTTGATCGAGCCGATGCCAAGGAAGTAGTCCCACGTCTGCGCCGCGGTCACGAGGCTAGAGCGGGAGTTGCGCACCATCACGCTTCCGGCGACCGCCACGGTGTCGGCCGGCGCGAGCAGCATCCGCGAGACGATCCTGCGCAGCGCGTCGGGCATCAGCAGCGTGTCCGCGTCGATCGTGGCCACGAGCGGCGTCCGCGCCGCCCACAGGCCCGCGTTGAGCGCGGCGGCCTTGCCGCCGTGCGGCACCTCCAGCGCCCGCACACACCCGTCCACCCGGGCGAAGCCCCTGGCGATGCTCACGGTCTCGTCGGTCGAGCCGTCGTCGATGACGATCACGCTCAGCGCCCCCGGGTACTCCTGGGCGAGCGCGTACGCGAGCGTCTGCGCGATGTCGCACTCCTCGTTGTACGCCGCCACGAGCAGCGTGAGCCCGGGGTAGTCGAAGTCGAAGTCGATCGGCGCGGGGTGGTCCACCAGCAGGGAGGTCACGAGCTGCACGTTGAGGTAGCCCGGGATCAGCGCGATGCCCGCGACCAGCACGAGCGCGACGGGGAGCGAGATGCTGCGTGCGAGGTCCTCGATCCACGGCCAGCCCAACCACGCGGACAGGCACATCCACGCGACGCCGCAGCACACGCTGAGCCTGAAGCGCGTGGAGACGCGCAGGTAGGGCATCCACCGCGGCGGCGGGTTGCGCCGCGGCGCGTCGCGGCGCCGTGCGGCCGCGATCGCGATCGCGCCGGCCCCTTCGGCGGGGGGCTCCTCGGCGTCGTGGACGGGGCCGCCGACGCCGGTGGCCCTGCCGTTGTGCGACGGACGCCGCGGCGCGGTCCTGAGCGGAGGTCCCCCGCGCTCCAGCAGCGCCGTGCCGGAGGGCCCGCGCCCGTGCCGCGCGACCACGGGGCGCGCGCGCTTGGCGGCGACCGCCGCCAGCCTGACGCGCGGCGGCCCGGCGTCGCTCTCGCTCAGGAGGCGCAGCTCGCCCACGCGCTCGAGCCACTCCAGCGTGTCGCGGGGGCAGGTGGCGTCAGTCGGCACCACCACCGTCCAGGCGCCGGCCAGCGCCTTTACGCCGGGGTGCTCCTCCGAGAGCGCGGCCGTCGCCGCCTGCAGGATCACCTGCTCGGAGACGCGCCCCACGCGGGCGAGCACCGCGAAGCGCCCGCGCTCGAGACCGTACGCGCCGCCGGCACGCCCGACGGCGCCGGTGAGCTTGCGGGCGAGCCTGCCCAGCAGCCGATCCGCGGCGTCAGCCCCCCACTCGAGCTCGTAGGCCTGCAGGCGGGGGAGCTCGAAGATCGCGAGCAGGTGCGCCCCCGCGGCCGCACCGCCCCTGGAGAGCAGCCTCAGATCCCTGAGCAGCCGCACCCGGGAGCCGATGCCGGTCACCGGGTCGACCTGCGCGCGCAGGCGCGTCGCGGCGCGTCGCCTGCGCGCGCGCAGGAGCCTTGCTACAAGCGCTGCCACCAGCAGCACGGCAAGAGCTCCGCCAGCCACGACGGGCGCCGCGAGGAGCAGCCCGCACGGGACGGCCGCGTCTCGCAGGAGGGACATACACCCCGTATCGGCTCAGCCCGCGGTTTAGGTGATGCTCTGCGGACACGAGCCCGCCAGGCGGGCGCCGCGGGGAGGGCGCCGATGAACGCCCCGCGCCCGCCGCGGGAGGCCTGACACGCAGGCTCAGCCGAGGAGCTCCGCGAGCATGCGGCCGCTGAGCACCGAGCGAGGGCGCTCGGCGACGACGTCCGAGCCGGGCTGCGCGTCCTCGTCGCGGCGCTTGATCAGCAGCCACTGCGGCTTGGTGCCCGCGCCGGTGCGCTGCAGGGCGAAGCCGCCGCGCAGCTTCTCCCCGTGGAGCACGAACACGGCGTGGCCACAGGTGAGCGCCTGCGGCCACGCGACGCGTCCGCCCTGCTCGTAGGTCCCGCGGTCCCAGACGATCACCCCGCCCGTGCCGAGCGGCCCCTCGAACGCGTTGTGCTCCAGGGTGTGGTCGGGGACCTCGACGGCGAGGCGCTTGACGGCGGGGTCCATCGACGGTCCCTTGGGAACTGCCCACGAGCGCATCACCCCCGCGACCTCCAGGCGCAGGTCGAAGTGGTGCGCCCGCGCCGCGTGCTCCTGCACGACGAACACCCCGGCGGGGACGCCGCGGACCGCGAACTGCTCGTGGCCCTCGACCGCGACGCGCTCGAGCGCGACCTCGGAGACGCGTGCCGGCGGCGGACCGTCCCGCAGGAAGGCCGCGAGCTCGTCGACCGCCCGGGCGGGGCCCTCGGCGTGAACCTCCACGGTGCCGGCCTCCCCGTTGCGCACCCACCCCACCACACCGAGCTCGCGCGCCCGGCTGACCGTCGCAGCGCGAAACCCGACGCCCTGCACCTCGCCGCGCACGACGGCGCGGATCGCCACGGTTCCGGTTTCGCGCCCCCGATCAGCCACACGCCCTCACCAGGCGTCGATGTTGGGGCGCCGCTTGGCGGGGCGCCGGCGCCAGTCCTCGACCGGGGGGTCGAACAGGGTGGCGATCCACCGCCTCGAGTCGGCCGGGTCGATGACGTCGTCGATCTCGCCGTACGCGGCCGTGTTCAGCCCCCGCCCGTGCTCGTAGGCGGCGGCGACGGTGGCTCCGAAGACGCGCTCGCGCTCGGAGGGGTCGGCGATCGCGTCGAGCTCGCGGCGCATCCCCAGGCGCACTGCGCCCTCCAGGCCCATGCCGCCGAACTCCGAGGTGGGCCAGCCGACGGTGAACAGCGGGGCCTTGAACGAGCCGCCGGCCATCGCCTGGGCGCCGAGGCCGTAGCCCTTGCGCAGCACCACGGTGCCGAACGGGACCTCGAGGTTGGCCCCCGTCACGAACAGCCGCGCGAAGTGGCGCACAGTGGCGGTGCGCTCGGCCTCCGGGCCGACCATGAACCCTGGCGTGTCGCAGAGGAACAGCACGGGCAGCGCGAACGCGTCGCAGAGCTGCAGGAAGCGCGCGGCCTTGTCGGCGGCGTCCGCGTCGATTGCCCCGCCCAGGTGGGCGGGGTCGTTTGCGAGCACCCCCAGTGGCCGGCCCTCGACCCTGGCGAGCGCCGTGACGGTCCCCGCCCCGAAGCCCCCGCGCAGCTCCAGCACCGTCCCCTCGTCGCAGAGGGTCTCGAGCACCCGGCGCACCTCGTAGGCGCGCTTACGCTCTTCGGGGACGGCGTGGCGCAGCGCGCGCTGGTCGGGCACCGCGAACCGCTCGGTTGGGCCGTGGAAGTAGGAGAGGTAACGCTTGGCGGCCGCGACCGCAGCGCGGTCGTCGGCCACGCGCAGGTCCACCACACCGGAGGCGTACTGCACGTCGATCGGGCCCACCTCGGCGGGGTCGTGGACGCCCAGCCCGCCGCCCTCGATCATCGCGGGGCCGCCCATCCCGATGGAGGAGTCCTCGGTGGCGATCACCACGTCACAGCAGCCCAGCAGGGCGGCGTTGCCCGCGAAGCAGTACCCCGAGGCCACCCCGACGAGCGGTACGAGACCCGAGAGGCGGCCGAAGAGGTTGAACGCGCGGCAGTCGAGGCCCGCGACCATCGGCACGTCCACGTCCCCGGGGCGCCCGCCGCCGCCCTCGGCGAACAGCACGACCGGCAGGCGCCGGCGCGCGGCGAGCTCGAACAGGCGGTCCTTCTTGGCGTGGCCGCGCGCACCCTGGGTGCCGGCGAGCACGGTGTAGTCGTAGGACGCCGCCACGCACGGGTTCCCCTCGACCTCCCCCACGCCCGCGACCAGGCCGTCGGCGGGGGTCTGCGCGATCAGCTCCTCGCGGGCGCGGCGGTGCTCCTGGGCGGCGAACAGCAGCGGGCCGTACTCCACGTAGGTGCCCTCGTCGACGAGGTCGGCGAGGTTCTCGCGCGCGGTGCGCCGGCCCCGCTCGCGCCGGCGCGCCACGGCCTCGGGCCGCGCCGCGTCCAACCCCAGCGCGTGGCGCTCGCTTACGGCATCCAGGTCCGCGCGGGGCGAGTCGAGGTCGGGGACCCCGAGCGCCCCGGGGCGCTGCCCGTCACGCTCACCGACCGCGGCCCCCTCGCCCGACGCGAGCACGGCGCTCTCGCCGGGGGCGAGCACCGCGCCCCCCTCCCCTGGGGCGAGCACGACGAGCACCTCGCCCTCCGCGACAGTGTCCCCGACCGCGACCTCCACGCGGCGCACCACCCCGTCGCCCTCGGCGAGCACCTCGTGCTCCATCTTCATCGCCTCCACCACCACCACCGCCACGCCCGCCCGCACCGGCTCGCCGGGCGGATGCGCGACCGCCACCACCACGCCGGCGCAGGGAGCCCTCACGAAGACCTCGGGGTGCGTCGGCGTCACGGGGGCATCATTGCGCAGCGAACCGCCGCGGGGGTCCACTCTACGGCCGGTGGTACTCCGCGTAGGTGACGGCGGACGAGCCGAGGATGAGTTTGCCGGCGCCGTACTCCTGCTCGGCGACGGAGGGCTGGAAGCCGGGCGTGAGGGGGATCTTCTTGCTCAGCGCGTAGAGCACGAACCCCATCGCGCTGGTCTTCCCGGGCGCGGGGCAGATGCCCCCGTAGCCGCTGTGACCCTGGGTGTCGGAGCCGACGATGCCGCCTTCGGGCCTCGCGCCGGCGGCGACGCCTTTCGAGGTGGGGTTGATGTCGCCGACGATCCAGCGGATGCCGCTCGCGGAGCCGGTCGAGGTCTCGTCGATCACGATCAGCACGAGCGCTGCGGCCTTGGCGGGCACGTTGCTCCACTCCAGCGGCGGACTGGTGTCGGCACCGTCGCAAGTGTACTGGGCCGGGATCGCTCCGTTGAGTTCGAAGGCGGGACTCGCGATCGAGAAGGAGCCGGGCGGGGAGTAGGCCTCGCCGCTGGAGTTCGCGCTGGAGGAGCTGCCCGCGGAGGAGCTCGCGGTGCCGGATTTCGAGCGGCCGGATACGGGGCTCGACGAGCCGGGCGCAGAGCGTCCGGAGGGGGAGCTCGACGAGGAGCTCGCGGCCGTGAGGTGTTCGGGCTTGCCTCTGTACTCGACGCAGTCTTCCATCACGTACCCCGCCTGGCAGATCGTGTAGCTCTTCCAGTGACGCTGGAAGGCCTGCTGGAAGTTCGCGAGGATGGTCTTGCGCTGCGCGGCGCTCTTGCCGGCGGTGACCTTCGCGGCGATCCGCGACTCGAGCAGTTCCACCTTGACGCGCGCGAGCAGGTCGGCTTCGGTCTCGCCCGACTTGGCGAGGAACTTCTGCAGGGAGCCGGCCTTCGGAAAGCTCTGGCGCCCGATCTGGGCGAGGCGCTGCTTGACTTCGGCTTCGGAGACCGCGATGCGCCTGGCGGCCGCCTCGGCGAGCACCCAGTCGGAGGTGATCAGGAAGCCGAGCGCCTGGTGGCTTGGGTTGCCGGTGACACCGAGCGCCTTCTCGACGGAGAGCCAGTGTGCGTAGCTCGACTTGGCGATCTCCGTGTTGGACACCCGTGCGACCGCCACGACGCTCGATGCGGAGCCCTTCGGTGGTGCCCCGAGGGAGCTGGGGACCGTGGTGGAGGAGCTGGACGGCCTGGAGGAGCTGGACGGACTGGAGGAGCCGGAGGGAGCGCTGGAGGAGCTCGAGGAGGAGCCACCGCCGCAGCCGGCGAGCAGGCCGGCCAAGACCATCGCGAGCGCGCAGACCAGCGGGCGGGCCTGTACACCCGCGCAGACCCTTCCCCTCGAAACCCTTTCCCGCATCCTGGCAAAACCCTAGCCAACCTGCCTAAAGCGCAGTGAAATCCGCTCGCAGCCCGGCCGGCGTCGCTGGATCACGCCGGGCAAATCCTGCGAGGTCCCAGGCGACCCTCTGGCGCGCGCCGCCGCGCGCTGTGCATGAATACTCGGATGGCTGACAGCAGCGCGAGCGCGCGCTACTACTGTTCGGAGCGATGAGCGCCGTCCCCACCCCCTCCACGACACCGCCCCCGTTCGGTGGGCCTCCGCCAGGGTCGGTGCCACCTGAGCCACCGCACCGTGGCTGGTGGATGGCCTGGCGCGTCCTGCTCGCGGCGCTCGGTATCGTTGCGCTTGCGGGCGGGACGACCTACGCCCTGGCTCGCGGCGAGCTCAGCAGCGTCGTCAGCGCGCTCGAGCAGCACAAGCCGGTCGAGGTCGCCCACACAGTGCTAGCGCCGACCGGGAGCGGCGAACCCGAGACGCTGCTGCTGGTCGGCAACGACGAACGCCGCCACACGACTACCGCACCCGTATTGCCGCACTCCAATGAGATGTTGCTGGTACGCATCGACCCGAGCCAGCCGACGATCTCGATGCTCTCGATCCCGCGCGAGTTGCAGGTCACGTTCACCGCGCCCACCGGAGAAGTGATCACGAACCGCATCAACTCGGCCTACACCTACGGCTTCGAGGACGGTGGCGGCACCTCCGGCGGCGTCAAGCTGATGGTCGAAACGCTCAAGCGCGTGCTCGGTCTCCCCGTCATCAACCACGTGTTCGTCACGAACTTCAAACGCTTCGAACACGCCGTCACCGAAATGGGCTGCGTGTACATGACGGTGGACAAGCGCTACTACCACAACAACAGCGAACTCGGCGCCGAACAGTACTTCGAAATCAACCTCCAGCCGGGCTACCAGCGACTGTGCGGCAAACAGGCGCTCGAATTCGTCGCCAACCGCCACGAAAGCACCTCGCTGATCCGCGACGCTCGCGACCAGCGCTTCCTGCTGGACGTCAAGGCGCAGTACGGCGCCACACTCTTTGAAAACCGCGAAAAGTTCGAGCGGATCCTCGGCAAGGCGATCGAAACCGACCTCCACGGCGAAGAAGCGGTGCTGGCGCTGCTGGAGCTGTTGGCCGAATCGGCCGGCAAGCCGGTGCGCCAGGTGCCCTTCCAGGTCGAACTGCACTCCACCTACGACACTGCCACGCCCCACCAGATCGAAGCGTCGGTGCACTCCTTCCTGACGGGCACCGCCGCGATCCCGCAGCACAAGCTGAACCGGGCGGTGCGCTCTGTACACGTTCACCGAGCCCACCCAGCCGCCTCCTCCGCGCTCTCGCTCGCTCCCACCCCGAGCTCGACGCTCGAAGAAGCGCAGGCGCTGGCAGGGCAGCTGCCGTTCGCCCTGGAGGCGCCGCGGTACCAGGCCACCACCGCGGAAGCCGGCCCGGACACGCTCCGCCGCTACGACATCCGCGACGAGCAGGGGCACCTGCACCCGACCTACACGATCGTCGTCGGCCAGGGTGAACTGGGGCAGTACTACGACATCCAGGGCAGCACCTGGACAGACCCCCCGCTGCTCAGCGATCCGAGCCAAACCGTTCGGATCGGCTCGCGCACGTACAGCCTCTTCTACGACGGCGAACACGTCAAGACGATCGCCTGGCGGGAAGGGGACGCCGCCTACTGGATCGAAAACACCCTCACCGACAACCTTTCGCCGCAGGCGATGGTGGCGATCGCCCGGGTCACCCGACCCGTCGGCAGCCCCGCGGCTCCGGCAGCCCCGGCGGGTGCGGCGCGCACGAATCCGCACAGCGTCGCCCTGCCGCTGCCGGGAACGACCACCGCCACGAGCGTGAGCGTCAAGATCGCGGTCGTGCTCAGCTTCGTCGTGCTCGCTGTTCTGGCACTCCTCGCAGTGCTCGTACTCGCTCGCCGGCGCGAGCTGAAACTGCTGCGTGCGCAGGTCGGGCACGCGCTGGAACTCGAAGCACGCCTACGCCCACGGCTCGCCGCCGCCGGCGGGGTCCCGCGCCCGGAGCGCACACCCACGCTCACTCCGGTCGGCCCAGTCCAGGGGGTCGCACCGCCGCGGTGAGCGGCCCCAGCAGCGCCCGGACCTGCCGGGCCGCTCTCGCTGCTCGACCCAGGGAGTCACGGCCGGTGGTACTCGGCACTTCGCTTGGCTCAGCCAAACGCGTGAAGCGGTCTGCGTGAGTCCAGCATCGCCTCGACCCGGTCTGCGACCTCACGAGGCTCCTCGTGTTCCCACGCTCGGACGACCTCCCAGCCGGCCTCGGAGAGGCGACGATCGGTGTCCAGGTCGCGTCGACGGTTGGTTTCGATCTTGGCGCGCCAGAACTCGGCGTTGTGCCGCGGCCAGGTCGCGTGCTCGGGGCAGCCATGCCAGAAGCAACCGTCGATGAAGACGGCTACCCGCGCGCGCGGGAAGACGACGTCGGCGCGGCGGCGCACCCCTTTCAGAGGGGGTATGTCCACGCGGTAGCGCATGCCCCGGGCATGCAGCTCCGAGCGCACTGCCAACTCCGCGGCGGTGTCGCGCGGACCGGTGGTCGCCATCCGGCGGGCGACGGTGTCGTCGATCGCCTTCGGGACAGCGGCGTTGTACGACGGCATCGTGGCCTTCAGTGAACCACATCGGCGACTGCGACGCACCTCGGCCCACCACGCAACACCGCGACCAGCACAGGCAAGTGGCCGCCTCCTATGCGAAGGTAGGCGAGACATGAGCTCAGTGACTGGCCGAGCCCCCCGCACCGAGACATTGCAGTTCACCGTCGATTCGATGCTGCTGCGAGAGCTGGGCGAGAGGCTCGTCGGCCGTGCGCACATCGCGCTGGCTGAGCTCATCAAGAACTCCTACGACGCCGACGCCACACTGGTCGATGTCGTCTTCGGCGAGGACAGCATCGTCGTGCGTGACGACGGCCACGGGATGACGCACAATGAGTTCCGGGATCTCTGGATGCGCATCGGCTCGCCCCACAAGGAGCGTCAGCGGCAGTCGCGGAAACTGAAGCGACCACTGACCGGCAGCAAGGGAGTGGGCAGACTCGCTGCGCAGTTCCTTGCACACAAGATCGAACTGTGCTCTGTCAGCACCGAGACACCAGGCGAGGAGACCGTCGCCGAGATCAACTGGGATGAAGCCGTCGAGGCCGGCGATCTCACCAGCGCCAAGGCTCGAGTGCACACGCGAGCGCCGGACACCTCGCTGCCGGATGGGAGCCATCACGGCACATGGATCCGAATGGATCGACTGAAGCAGGAGTGGGGCTCCGAGGAGCTGGAGGAGCTTGCGCATGCACTGTGGCCGCTGCAGCCCCCCTTCGACCGTCCAGCCTTCGGTGACGGGGACGACGTAGAGGCGCTCCCGGATGGCGTGGTATCCGACGGCGACTCCCTCGAGGCGCTGCTCGGAGAGCTCGACATCGAGGACGAGCACCCCCGCAACGCGCTAGCTCCTGGAAGCTTCCGCGTGCGGCTGCAAACACGGGACCGCACCGCGGCCCGGCGATTCGAAATGCAGATGCGCCGAGTGCTCGATCTGTGGTCTGCGCGCATCACCGGCACGCTGGAAGTCCCCAGACGGCGAGGCCGCATCGATGGGCGTCTGGTCGTCGACGTCGAGTTCGCGGATGGTACGCACCGCCGCTACGAGGAGGAGGTGGAGCGCCAGCGACTGCATGGCCTCCGCTTCGAGATCAGGATCTTCTCCCTCCACCATCGCCAGCGCTACCAGATCAAGGTTGACGAGGCGCGGGAGTACCTCAGGACAAATGGCGGTGTGCATGTCTACGACGCTGGGTTCCATCTGCCTTACTACGGGGTGGACACAGATTGGCTCGGCGTCGAGCGCGATCACGCGAATCGCCTGACGACATCGAAACTCCTGCCAGCAGAGCTCCAGGTCGAGCGCGGTCTCAACGCGTTGCCGACCAACCGACGGGTGTACGGGGTGGTGAACATCGACACCTCACGCGAGCGACGCATGGCACAGGAGGGAAAGCGCAACAGAGACGCGCTGACGATCCAGGTGACGCGAGATCGGCTGGCCGACAACAGGGGCTTCGGCGACCTGCGACGCTTCGTTCGCACCGCGCTCGACTTCTACGCCGTCCAAGAGACCTTGCGCAACCAGGAGAGGGTGGCGTCTGTCGGCCGGGAGCCTGCTCCCGCCAAGGCTCGCCGTGTGCGTGAGGTGCTCGAGCGCCACCGCCACGAGATCCCCGCCTCGGCCTACCGCGCCCTTGGCAAGGAAATAGACGGCGTTCTCGAGGCGGTCAGCACCGAGGCCGAGGCGCAGGCGGCCCAGGCTGGCCTGCTCGGTGCACTGGCAACCGCCGGGATCACGGCGATCGCATCCGAGCACGAGTTCAACCGGCAGCTCTCCGAGCTCGAGGCGCTGGCTCGAGCACTGACTCGCGCCAAGACGCTGGCCGAGGCGAGGGAGGTGGCCGAGCAGATGCGGCAGGCAGTTGCGTCCGCCCGCGCGAGCCGCCAGCTCTTCAGCCATCTCCTGGACGAGGGCGACCGCGAGGAGCGACATGCCCTTCGGGCGCGCGCAGTGCTGGACGCCACCCGCGACCAGTTGCGGCACTTCATGCGGGGGATCCAGATGGATCACGACGGCGTCCCGGCCGACTTCCGGTTGCCGCCAGGCACGATGTCGGAATGGGGCAGCCTCTTTCAGAACGTGTACATCAACGCCATCAACGCGATGCTCGACAGCGACGACCGGCGCATCGCCGCGGTTGCCGAAGCCGATCGGCGCACCCGGCGCATTCTCATCCAGGACACCGGCGGTGGAGTGGACCTCGAGCACGCTGAGAGCTTGTTCGAACCGTTTGAGCGTCGGCAGGCGCTCTCCGACGACCGTCGTCGGCTAGGATTGGGGGGCAGCGGTTTGGGCCTGACCATCGTGAGGATGCTGGCGACGAACCTCGGGTGTACGGTACGGTTCATCGAATCCAGCCCAGATTTCCATACCGCGTTCGAGCTGGCGTGGGACGCGAGGAGTTGATCCATTTTGAACATCGTGATCTGCGACGACGAGAGTCGACGTGACGGCTGGAAGCAGAGGCTCGATCTGCTGCTCGGCGCCGAGCATGCCGTCGAATTGCTCGACGAGGACTTCGAGGAGTCCTTCCATGAGCTCACAAAACGTAGGGATCATGCGAGGGGGTTGCGGGCAGGGCAAGCCAAGCCGCTGCCGCTCACGGGACTTCCCGACGAGGATGCTTGGGAGGCAGCGACGGCTTTCGATCGCGCTGATGTACTACTCGTGGACTACGACCTGTTCGCATTCAACCGCGATGAGTATCTGACGGGTGCGATGGTCGCCTACATGGCGCGCTGCTACTCGGGATGCGGAGTGATCGTGGGCGTCAACGAACTCGGTCCGAACCCCTTCGACCTCACGCTCATCGACAACACCAGCTCGTTCGCCGATCTGACTATCGGCGATGTGCAGATCGACAACCGTGGTCTTTGGTTCGGGATCACGGACGACCCACAACCCGGTCGCTTCCGCCCATGGTCTTGGCCAGCGCTCCTCGACGCTGCCGAGCGGCAAGCAAGACGCTCTAATGACGCATTCGGGCGACTCGATGAGGACGTGCTCGAAGTGACCGGGCTGGACACGGTGCGAGACCGCCTACCCCGGAGTTCAATCGGGTGGTTGGAGCACGCCGGTGAAGCCGGGGAGCGCACGACGTTGGACGACCTCGCGCGAGGCAAATGGCTTGGCTATCGGCGCGGAGACGAAGCCCCTTCGCGTCAATCCGTGGCACGTGTGGCCGCGGCACGGGCGGCGAAGTGGATGGAGACCGCCGTGCTGCCGCTTCAGGATGTGCTGATCGACGCTCCGCACCTCATCCAGCGCAATGCCGCTCTGCTGGACGTCGATCTCGATGAACTGGGCACCGCCGATTGGAACGTGAGCACGCGGATCCCGACAAAACACGATGGGTGTGGGTTGCGCGCCGAGGTGCTTCCTCACCAACACGCTGCACCAGAGTGGTTGAGCCGTCCCGCCTTCTATTGGCCCAAGATCAGCGCGGCGAGCGAGCTTCCTGGGATCGAGGAGCCCTACCGAGTGCCCGTAGTCGACAAGGTCTTCTGCGAGGACGTGTCAGCCTTCTTGTCTCGCGAGGAGGCACGGCGCTTCGTCTCCAAGCTCGACAGCAGCTCGCCGGTGCGCTGGGTCGCCGACCCTGACAAGTCTGGACCTACGAAGCTCCGCGACGTCGAATACCAGCCGAGAACACGGTTGGCCCTCTGACCTGGTGGATCGGACACTCAGGCAAGCACTCGTCTGGCTCGCCGAGCGCGGGGTGGCCGATCAGCAGCAGCAGCACGGGCCCAAGGACAGCGAGTGCCGCGAGCAAGCACGGCGTCACGGTTTCTATCCCACCAACGACAAGGCGTTGGAAGAACTGCTCTTGCGGATGCCACATGTCGGTGAGGTGCATTCCCAAGGCACGTGGCTTTTCTTGCCGGCGCCGAGGAAGGGGTCTCTGCGGCTACCCATCCTCAATGTCATTTACGACTACGACAAAGACCCTGCAGAAATCAGGATGCAGGCAGCCATCTTCTACAACGCCGGCGATGAGGCTCTCGCCATGGGATGGCGCTTCGAGAGCCCAGAGCGAGGCGGTGAAAGAGGAGAGCAGAGCGCCCATGGTTTCTACCATGCCCAGCCAAGCCATAGCTTGCGCACGCGAAGTGGTCAGTACGAGCTTCCGGTCGCTGACGCGAGGATCCCCGACGGCCGGCCGGCGTTTCCCCTCGACGCCGCTGACGAGGTGGACCTCCTTCTCTGCCTGTTACTCAGTATCTACGGATTGAAAGAGGCGAGCGAGCTCGTCAGGGACGCGTCAACCCCTGATCTGGCGCAGCGATTGAGGCAGTTGCCTGCCTCGGGTGTCGCATATCAGAGCTGATGGCCAGAGGCGATTCGGTCCGGCCGCTATGCTGATTGGCCGTCCGTCAAGCACATCTCGGCACTGTGCTCGTTCGCCGCCCCGCGCCATAGACTTCCGACCATGTCCGTCGTTCGCGTCGCACAGGATGTCGATCTCGGCTTCCTGCGAAGGAAGCGGGCGATGAGCCCCACGCCCGACAGCGCGACCGCCATCGGGGTCGTGGACCTGTTCTCGGGTATCGGCGGACTGAGCGTGGGCGCCGTCGAGGGCGCGCGTCGCAAGGGTCGCAGTGCGCGTGTGCAGTTCGCCGTCGATCGGTGGGGCTCGGCGCTCGAAGTGTTCCGCAGGAGCCTGCGGCTCTCCAACGAAGCGACCGCGGAATTGGATCTGGCAAACGTGCTTGGAGGAGCCGCAGTGGCAGGGCGGGACTCCGAGCAGCCCCTGCTCGAAGGTGGTGAGGGCGCAGCGCTCCTGCTCGCCGGGCCTCCATGCCAGGGGCACTCGGCGCTCAACAACCACACCCGGCACGACGATCCGCGCAACGATCTCTACCTCGCCGTGGCACGCGTGGCGCGCCTGCTCCAGCCCGCTGCCGTGATCATCGAGAACGTCAGCGGCGTCGGGCGGGACAAGCGCCGCGCCGCCGAGCGATGCCAAGCGATCCTCGCGGAGCAGGGCTACTCGGTCGACTCCAGGCGACTGAACCTCTGTGAGCTGGGCGCTCCGCAGCGCCGCATTCGCCATATCCTGGTGGCCACGCGGGAGGGATCGTTCGACTTTGATCTGCCTTGCCAGGAGAGAAAACGCAGCGTGGGGTGGGCCATCGGCGACCTGCCCAGGATCGATTCGGAGGCGATGGTGGACACGCCCTCGGTGCCCAGCGAGGACAACGAATCACGAATCGACTGGCTGTTCGACGAAGACGAGTACGACCTCCCGAACGACCGTCGTCCCGTCTGCCACCACAACGATCACAGCTACCGCTCGATGTACGGCCGCCTGCGGTGGGACGAGCCCGCCCAGACGATCACGAGCGGCTTCGGCTCGATGGGCCAGGGCAGGTTCGTCCATCCGCGGGTGCGTCGCACGCTGACACCCCACGAGGCCGCGCGCCTGCAGTTCCTCCCGGACTTCATGGACTTCTCACGTGTGACGAGAAGGTCTGACCTTGCGACGATGATCGGCAACGCCGCGCCGCCGATCCTGACGATCTCGCTCGTCGGAGCCCTGATCGACCAGGGCCTCCTCTGAGCCTGTCAAGCAGCCAGCACCGCCCTGACCTGCCGGGCGATCTCGAGATCCTCTCGCGCGGTCAGGACCAGCGTGCGGACACCCCTTCGATCGCCGCTCACCTCCCCGTCGGCGTGAGCCTCGTGGTTGCGGGCCTCGTACAGCGATACGCCGAGGAAGGCGAGCCCCGCTGCCGCCTGTGACCGCACCTCGGGGCAGTGCTCGCCGACGCCGCCGGTGAACACGAGCGCGTCGAGGCCCCCGAGCGCCGCCGCCATCGCGGCGATCCCGGCGCGCAGCCGGTGCGTGTACACGTCCAGCGCGAGGCGGGCGTCTGACTCACCGGCGTCGGCCCGCTCGACGATCTCGCGCATGTCGGCGCTGCCCGCGAGCCCCAGCAGCCCGGAGCGGTGCTCGAGCGCATCCGCCAGCTCGTGCGCGCTGAGATCCCCCCGCTCGATCAGCCACAGCAGCATTCCCGGGTCCACGCTGCCCGAGCGGGTGGCCATCACGAGGCCCTCCAGCGGGGTGAACCCCATCGTCGTGTCGAGCGAGCGGCCGTCGCGGATCGCACACACCGAGGCGCCCGCGCCCAGGTGGCAGCTCACGATCCGCAGTCCCGCACGGTCTTCTCCGAGCAGCTGCGGCGCGCGCCGGCTGACCCACGCGTGGGAGAGGCCGTGGAAGCCGTAGCAGCGCAGGCCCCACCGCTCGCGCCACTCTGCGGGCAGGGCGTACGTTACGGCGGCCGCTGGCATGGTGGCGTGGAAGGCGGTGTCGAAGCACGCGACCGCGGGCAGCTTCGGCAGCGCCTCGCTGACGGCGTCGAGCGCGGCAAGGGACTTCGGCTGGTGCAGCGGCGCCAGCTCGCTCAGCTCTCGCATCGCCCGCTCGACGTCGGCGTCGACCCTCACGGCTGCGCGGAACCGCTCGCCTCCGTGCACGATGCGGTGGCCGACCGCGTCGGCCTCGCGCAGCGGCGAGTCGAGCGCCGCGCGGAGCTGCTCGGGGTCAACCTGCGCACGTGGGGCAGTGAGCTCCTGCGCGGCGAGCCTCCGATCTTGGCCGTCCAGGAGCGTCAGCTTCAGCGAGCTGGAGCCGGCATTTACGACCAGCACGTTCACTGCCCCGGCCAGGTCCACTCGCGCAGGTCCGGAGGGTCCTCGCCGTGCTCGCGGGTGTAGGCGCGGTGGCGCAGGCGCTCGTCGCTCATGTGCTGGCGCAGGTGCGCGGCCCGCTCGCGCAGGCCGGGGACGCGGTCGATCACGTCCATCACGAGGTGAAAGCGGTCGAGGTCGTTGAGCATCACCATGTCGAACGGCGTCGTGGTGGTTCCCTCCTCCTTGTAGCCGCGCACGTGCATGTTCTCGTGATTGGTGCGGCGGTACGTGAGGCGGTGAATCAGCCACGGGTAGCCGTGGTAGGCGAAGATCACCGGCTGCTCAGTGGTGAACAGCGCGTCGAACTCCTCCTCGGCCAGGCCGTGCGGGTGCTCGCTGTCGGGCTGCAGGCGCATCAGGTCGACGACGTTCACCACCCTCACCTTCAGCTCGGGCAGCTCGCGTCTGAGGATCGCGGTGGCGGCGACCGTCTCCAGGGTCGGCACGTCGCCGGCGCACGCGAGCACCACGTCGGGCTCGGCGCCTTCGTCGCTGCTCGCCCAATCCCACACCCCGATCCCACGAGCGCAGTGCGCAATTGCCTCCTCCATGCTCAGGTAGTCGAGCGCGGGCTGCTTGCCGGCGACGATCACGTTCACGTAGTCGCGGCTGCGCAGGCAGTGGTCGGCCACCGACAGCAGGCAGTTCGCGTCCGGCGGCAGGTACACGCGGACGATCTCGGCCTTCTTGTTGACCACGTGGTCGATGAACCCGGGGTCCTGGTGTGAGAACCCGTTGTGATCCTGGCGCCACACGTGGGAGGTCAGCAGGTAGTTCAGTGAAGCGATCGGCCGGCGCCACGGTATCCCGCGCGTCACCTTCAGCCACTTTGCGTGCTGGTTGAACATCGAGTCGACGACGTGTATGAACGCCTCGTAACAGTTGAACAGCCCGTGGCGGCCGGTCAGCAGATAACCCTCCAGCCACCCCTGGCAGAGGTGCTCGGAGAGAACCTCCATGACCCGCCCGCCGGGGGCAAGGTGATCGTCGGTGGGCAGCCGCTCGGCCTCCCACGCGCGCCCGGTCACCTCGAACACGGCACCCAGGCGGTTGGACGCCGTCTCGTCGGGACCCACGATCCGGAAGTTCTCGGGGTTGCGGGCGATCACCTCGCGCAGGAAGCCCCCGAGCACACGCGTGGCCTCGGTGGCGCCCGCGCCCGGGCTGGGGGACCTCGACGGCGTGCTCGCGGAAGTCGGGCATCTCAAGGGCCCGCAGCAGCAGCCCGCCGTTGGCGTGTGGGTTCGCGCCCATCCGCCGCTCGCCCCGCGGCGCGAGCGCCGCCAGCTCGGGGCGCAGGGCGCCGCGCTCGTCGAACAGCTCCTCGGGCCTGTACGAGCGCAGCCACTCCTCCAGCTGCGTGAGGTGCTCGGGCTTCGTGGCCAGGTCGGTCAGCGGAACCTGGTGGGAGCGCCACGACCCCTCCGCCGGCTTCCCGTCGACCACCTTGGGGCCGGTCCACCCCTTGGGGGTTCCCAGCACGATCATCGGCCACCGCGGTCGGGCGCCCGGGCGGGCGAGGTCTGGGCCGACGAGGTCTGGGCCGGCGGACGCTGGGCGGGCGGGGCCTGGACCAACGAGGTCTGAGCCGGCGGGGTCTGGGCGGGCGGGGTCTCCATCTTCCCGCGCCCGGCGCTGGATCACCGCGATCTCCTCGACGACCTCCTCGAGCGTGGCGGCCATCAGTCTGTGCATCGCCTCCGGCTCGTCGCCCTCGACGAACCTGGGCGCATAGCCGTACCCCTGCAGCAGCGCCCGCAGACTCCTCCTTCGGAATCCGCGCGAGCACGGTCGGGTTGGCGATCTTGTAGCCGTTGAGGTGCAGCACCGGCAGCACCGCGCCGTCGCGGACCGGGTTCAGGAACTTGTTCGAGTGCCAGCTCGCCGCGAGCGGGCCGGTCTCCGCCTCCCCGTCCCCCACGACACAGCACACCACCAGGTCCGGGTTGTCCAGCGCAGCGCCGTACGCGTGCAGGAGCGAGTACCCCAGCTCACCCCCCTCGTTGATCGACCCCGGTGTCTCGGGCGCGACGTGACTGGGGATGCCGCCTGGGAACGAGAACTGGCGAAACAGCCTGCGCAGCCCCTCCTCGTCGTGGCCTACGTGAGGGTAGACCTCCGTATACGTGCCCTCCAGATACGTGTTCGCCACAAGCCCCGGCCCGCCGTGCCCGGGACCGGTCACGTACACGGCGTTCAGGTCGCGCTTGCGTATCACGCGGTTCATGTGGGCGTAGACGAAGTTGAGGCCCGGGGTGGTGCCCCAATGCCCGAGCAGCCGCGGCTTTACGTGCTCGATCTTCAGCGGCTCGCGCAGCAGCGGATTGTCGAGCAGGTATATCTGCCCGACGGAGAGGTAGTTCGCCGCTCGCCAGTACGCGTCGAGCAAGTCGAGCTCCTCGCGCGAGGGGCCGGGTGCATCCGTCACGGCGGCCTTGTCGGGCACACCGCGGACTCTACGCCGCTTGACCGGGCTTGCCGCATTCCGGACAGATGGGCCTCGCTATTCCGATTTGGTCGGGCAGCCTATCCGGATTGATCGGCTACGAAACCGGCAGCGGCTGTACCTGGGAGCCGGGCACCCCGGCTGCCGCATAGGCGTCGGGCGCGTCGAGGGTCTCGTCCTCGAGCAGCGCCTGGGCGAGGCTCTCGAGCTGGTCGCGGTGCTCCTCCAGCAGCTGCGTGACCTCCTGGTGAGCGCGTTCGACGAGCGTGCGCACCTCCTGGTCGACGACCCGCTGGGTCTCCTGGGAGGTCTCGCTGACGCCGGGCAGGAACATCCCCTGCCCCTCCTCGGGGAGGACGGCGATCGGGCCGATCGCCTCGCTCATCCCCCAGCGGCCGACCATCTGGCGCGCGATCAGGGTGAGCTGCTGGATGTCGGACTCCGCGCCCGTGGTGATCGCGCCGTAGACGACCTCCTCGGCGACGCGCCCGCCGAGCGCGACCTTGATCTTGGCCTGCAGCTCCTCCAGGGAGTAGGACACTCTGTCGGAGTCGGGCGTGGAGAGGGTCACTCCCAGGGCCATGCCGCGCGGAATGATCGACACCTTGCGCACGGGGTCCGCGCCGGGCGTGAGCATCCCAACCAGCGCGTGGCCGGACTCGTGGTAGGCGGTGCGCTCGCGGTCGGCCGGGGAGAGCAGGATGCCGCGCGGGGAGCCGAGCATGATCTTCTCGAGCGAGTCGGTGAGGTCGGCCATCCGCACCTTCTCATGCCCGCGCCGGGCCGCGAGCAGCGCGGCCTCGTTGGCGAGGTTGGCGAGGTCGGCGCCGACCATCCCGGGGGTGCTCGAGGCCAGCGCGTCGAGGTCGGCGTCGTCGTCCAGCGGGATCGAACGGGTGTGGACCGCGAGGATTTCTGCGCGCCCCTTGCGGTCGGGGGCCTGCACCGTGACCCGCCGGTCGAAGCGCCCGGCGCGCAGCAGCGCGGGGTCGAGCACGTCGGGGCGGTTGGTCGCCGCGAGCACGATCACGGCCTCGGAGGACTCGAAGCCGTCGATCTCGGTGAGGATCTGGTCGAGCGTCTGCTCGCGCTCGTCGTTGGCGCCGGTCACCGACACCGAGCCCTGCCGGGAGCGCCCGATCGCGTCGAGCTCGTCGATGAAGACGATCGCCGGCGCCGCCTCCTTGGCCTTCGCGAACAGGTCGCGCACGCGCGAGGCGCCCACGCCGACGATCGCCTCGATGAACTCCGAAGCGGAGATCGAGAAGAACGCGGCGTGCGCCTCGCCCGCCACCGCGCGCGCGAGGAGCGTCTTGCCGGTGCCGGGCGCGCCGGAGAGGAGTACGCCGTGGGGCATCCGCCCGCCGAGGCTGCCGTAGCGGTCGGGGTTGCGCAGGAAGTCCACGATCTCCGACAGCTCGGACTTCGCCTCGTCGATGCCCGCGACGTCGTCGAACGTGACGCGGATCTTTTCGGGGTCCACCCGCCGCGCCTGCGAGCGCCCGAAGTTGCCCAGGGCGCCCATGCCTCCGCCGGCTTTCGCCGCACGGCGGAAGATCAGGATGAACAGTCCGACGATCAGCAGCGTCGGGCCGAACCCGAGCAGCAGCTCCTCGAGCAGCGACTGGCTCGTGGTCGTCGATTCGGCGTTGATGCGCACCCCCTTTTCCTGCAGCAGCGCGGACAGCTCGCTGCCGTTCCAGAAAGCCGGCACCTGGGTGGCGAACAGCTTCGTGGGTGTCGCCTTCTTGTCGCTCGCGGGGTAGCGCTCCTTGGTCTTGAACTTGCCCTGGATCGTGTCGCCCTTGGAGGCGATCGAGCCGACCGTGCCACCCCGCACCTGTTCCAGGAAGTACGGGCTGAACGGCACCGTCACCCGGGGTTCGCCCGCGGAGGGTTGGAAGAACAGCAGCGACAGCCAGTTGAGCGCGAGCAGCGCCAGCACGAAGTACCAGAAGCCGCGCATGCGGTGCGGCGAGCGGCCGGTCGGCGCGTGCTCAGGCATGCCGCGCCCGTCGGGGGACGGCGCAACCTGCCAGCCGCGCTTGTCGCGCGGCAGCGGCGGGTGCGGGTCGGTGCGGTCCGCACGCTCGGCGCCGTCGGCGCTCAGGCTCTCGGGCTCGCCCGCTCTCAGGCCACCGGACTCGCTTGGGGGTTGGTCTGGCACGGTGTAGATGCTACGCACCGTGGCCCGCGGCCACGGACCTCGTGGGTGGGGAGCAGGGAGTTGGTCGGTATGGCGTGCTGTATGCAATGGTGGTCCGGGGTTATTGCCGCTGGATGGCAGGGGGATTGAGTGTCTGATTGTCACGGTTTCGTCTTCGCCGCCGATCAGGACGTCGCGGACGAGCAGTTGTAGGACTCGCGCTTGCTCGTCGGTGCGCATGTCGTCCAGCCCGTATGTGAGTCGGCTTGTGAAGGTCTCTATGGTCTCGGCGAGCTTGAGGTAGTTGGCGGCGTCCTCGATGTCGGCTTCGATCGCGTCGCGTTCGGCACGCAATGCCTGTTCGCGGCGGCGTAGTTCGGGCATGCGGGCACGTAGCTCGTCGAGCGTGATCTGCTCGTCTTGGTAGGCGTCGACGAGCCGTGCTATCGCACGCTCGGCGCGTGTGAGTTCGACTGCGAGTGTCTCGCTGCGACGGGCTGCAGGGTCGGTCTCGCGCATGGTCTGCAGCCGGCGGTCGATCTCGGCACGAACCAGATCCGGCTCGCAGAGCAGGCGCGTTATCTCGCCCCACACGAGCTGGTCGAGCTCCTCGGCGCGTACCGGCGCGCTGTTGCAGCGCCGCTCTGCGGTCCGCAGGCAGCGACTGCCGCACTGGTAGAACGCCCGCTTGGACCGCTTGCTCTTCTCGACCCGGTGCCATGCATAGCCGCACTCGCGGCAGACGAGTAGACCGCGCAGCAGACTCGGCTTGCGGGCGTTCCGCGAGGCGAATCGGACACCTCGCTCGAGGCGTGAGCGAGCGAGCGCAAAAGTATCGTCATCGACGATCGCCGGCACCGCGATCATCGTCCAGGAGTCCTCCGGCGCGCTGGTGCGCTGCGGAGCGAGCGATTGACGCGCCCCGCGCTGGCGTGCCTGGCGCGTCGCCTTTCCACGCGCACCCGTGACGCGGGTCTTGCCGAACGCGGCCTCACCGCGATATGCCGGGTTGACCAGCATCCCGCGGACCGTCGAGGAATGCCACGTCTTGCCGGGCGTCGTGGTGGGCGTTGCGGTCTCGTTCAGCCAGTCGGAGATCGCCGCCAGCGTCTGCCCCTCATGCGCGTAGCGACGGAAGACCTCACGCACAACGCCCGCCTTGACCTCGTCGATTTCGAAGTACGCGTCAGCGTGCTCGGAGCGACGCACATACCGGTAGCCATACGGAGCACGGCCCAGCACCGCGGGCGACCCGGACCTGGCGCGGTGAAGCCGTCCGCGCCTGGTGCGCTCGGCGATTTGCGCCCGCTCGTACTCAGCGATCATCCCCTGCATCTGACGCAGCAGCTCGCCCTCAGGCGTCTCGGCGCGCTCATCCTCGAACGCGAAGATGACCTCGACCCCGGCGCGAGCGAACTCGTCGAGCAGCAGCACCTGGTAGGCGTAGCGACGCGCGAGGCGATCAGGCGAATGGCACAAAAGCACCTCGAACGACCCTTCCGCGGCGCCGTCACGCAACCCCTCGAGCGCCGGGCGAACGAGCGTCGCCCCGGAAACTCCCTCGTCGCAGAACACCAACTCCGAACCGACAACCAACTCGCGGGCAGTGGCGAGCTCACGCAGCTCGTCGACCTGGCTTGCGCTCGTCCCCTGCGCGCGCTGATGATCCGTTGAGACCCGGGCGTAGATCGCGGCGATCCTCCCCTGGTTCGGCTTCGAATCGTCCATCACCAGCTACCTCCTCGGTTGTCTTGCCCGTAACACGCAGACGCTCGGGAACACAGAAACCGTAGGCCTGAGCAAGCCGCGCGCCAGCGAGCCTGTCGCCGACGTAGCGGACCTCAACCCGCAGAGCCACCTTGGGACCGACCTTCGTGCGCCAGATGGCCGCGAAGCGCTGCCGCGGTCAACGCCCCGAGCCCCTCGCCACGCCCCTTCGCACCCGCACGAGCCGCAGTGATCACCGACACAGGCAGTCGCACCGTGAACGTCGCAGTCGCCTCCGGCACGGCCATCCCGCTGGGCGACGCCTGAGCGGCCCGCACATACCGAAGTGCCTGACGTGCCGAGAGCGAGAACTCTTGCTCGATCGCTCTCCGCGCGCCCGCCGGCCGACACCCCGACGCCAGCAGGCTCGACAGCCCGGTTGACCCGACTCGCGAACTCCTCGCCTCTCGCACGCCGCTCGGCCATACGCCCTTCTACTACCACCCCTCACGACCGTTTCCTCCCCAACGGCAGCCGAACGGAGCGGTCGAACTCGAACCGCCCTATTGCATACAGTTCTTCATGAGAGAGGTATGAGCTCCTCGCCCCCACGAAGGCCCCACGCGCGTGCGTCGAGGAAGGTGGTTCTGGGGATCGTCCACGTGTGTGGGTGGGTGGGACACCCACGCGAGTGCGCGCCGGGCCTCCGTGCCCGGCGGCGACGCGCATCTCGGCTCAGAACCCACGTCGCGGGCTCTCAGGCCACCAGCAGGGGCACGACGTCCAACCCGGGGATCCGGTCAAAGTGACGGACGTTGGCGGTCCCAACCCGCCATCCCGTGGACATGGCGGTCGCAGCGACCAGGCGGTCGTGGGCTCCGATCTCAGCCCCGGATGAGGCCAAGCCGGCCCAGAGCCCCGCGTGAACCCGGGCAACGAGCAGGTCGAAGGAGAGCGTCGGGAACGCCGCTAGCACTGACTCGACGAACGCTTCGCGCCGTCCGCGATACTCCTCCGTGGCCCGGTGCACCCCGTGCAACATCTCCGAGGCCGTGATCGCAGCGATCCCCACGTCCTCGTGCTCGCCCAACCGGGCCTCCAACCGCTGGGCGACCTCTGTCATGGCACGTGTGGCCGGCAGGTCGCGCACGGCCCGCTCGAGCGCGATGAAGACGGTGGTGTCTAGGATTGTGCCCACGGATCGGCCGGCGTGGGCCCGACCGTGTCGAGCACGGCTTCCATGTCCTCGGCGAAGGCGGGATCGGGCGGCGCAGCCTGCGTGAGCAGGGCGAGCGCCTCTCGCAGGGGGCGTCCGCGACGCGACGCAGTCGCCCGCCCGCGATCGTCGGGGTGGACGATCACGTAGGCCGGTCGCTCGCGGTTGACGACCACAACCTCCTCGTGGTGTGCCACCGCTTCTCGCACTCGGCGAGGAATCCGGACCTCCTCGGCTTTGATCGTTGCCATTCCCGTACGGTAGCACAACAGTACGGAAGCGTGCGGAACCGTACGGTAGGTAGCACGGACCCCGACTCGCCACGCGCGACGGCCGCTGCACAAGCCCCGACTCGCCACGCAGCGGGCACGGCCACTGCAAGACACCAGACTCGCGTCGCGGCGGTGCGCGCCCGTGTCGAGGGAACAAAGAGTCCATGACGCCAGACGCGTACAATATGTCATCATCTACGCTGATGACCTCTAAGCATGAAGATGACTTTCAGACATCGGGGGCTCCGCTGGGGGTCGCCGAGGCGAAGCGCCACTTCTCGGAGCTGATCGACCGCGTCGAGGAAGGGGAGCGCTTCGTGGTATCCCGGCGTGGCCGACCGGCTGTGGTGCTCGGGCCGCCGACCCCCGAGGCCCTGCGAGGCACGACGGGGAAACCGATCGGCCTCGCGGCGGTGGCCGGCGCGCTGGCCGAGTGGGAGGATCTGGAGGAGACGGTGCGGGAGATCTACGCCGCCCGGCGTGGCAGTCGCGAGCGCCCCGGGCCAGACCTCGGCTGATGCGGCGATGTACTGCTTCGACACGGACACGCTGAGCGCGGTCATCCGCCGCGATCCCCCTCTGCACCTGATCCGCCGCCTGGCGCAGGTGCCGGCATCGGAGCAGGCGACGACGACGATCACCCTCGGAGAGCTGCTGTACGGGGCGGCAAGACGCGGCAGCGAGCGGTTGACACGCCAGGTTCGAGCGGTGGTGTCGAGCGCCACCGCGATCCTCCCCTTCGACTCCGACGCGGCCAAGGTCTACGGGCCACTGCGAGCACGCTTGGAGCACGAAGGCAGACGGCTCGACGAGCCCGATCTGCGCATCGCCTCGATCGCCCTATCGCGGGGACTGACCGTCGTGACGGGCAACGTCCGCCACTTCGCACGCGTGCCCGACCTGGCGGTCGAGAACTGGCTCATGGAGGAGCCCCCACAGCCCGCTTGATACACCCACCCTTGGCTCGCCACGCAGGTACGGCCGCTGCACCGACCCCTGACTCGCCACGCGAACGCCGCTGCGGCCGGAGGCCGCCATCCTAAGAGCAGTTGCGCTCGCCCTGCGCTGCGGTCAACTACGGTCCCCGGCCGCCCGTCGGCCGTCGTTACACGTAGTGAAGTGATACAGCTCACTCGAACTCGTAACGTGGCTGTCGCGCTCGGCGCGCTGCTGGCGACGTACCTGAGCTGGCAGCTGTTTCACTGGCTGCCCGGCCGCCGGGAGCTCGGCCAGCTGTTCCTGCCGCTGTTCGACCTGGTGGCCCTGTGGGCCGCGTGGGGGGCCTCGCGGCGCTGCGCGCCCACGCCGCGGCTGCGCCGGTTCTGGAGGCTGATCGCCGCCGCGATGGCCTCCGAGCTGGTCGCCGACGTGATCCTCTCCGGCTACGACCTCGCCTACGCCCAGCCGCCGTTTCCGACGCCCGCGGACGCGTTCTTCCTCGCCTACTTCGTGCTGCTGCTGGTGGCGCTGTGGTCGATCCCGGTGGCGCGCATGACCCGCGCGGCGCGCGTGCGGATGTCAATCGACGGCTGGACGATCGTACTCGGGGGTGGGGCGGTCGTGTGGTACTTCGTGCTCGGGCCCACCGTGCTCTCCACGGGGGAAGACCTGCTGGGCAAGACCGTCTCGATGGCCTACCCGCTCTTCGACCTGGTGCTGCTGGGCGGCGTGGCGGTGGTGCTGCTGCGCCAAAGCCCCGCGGCGCTGCGCCTGCCGCTGCTGTGGATCGCCGTCGCGATGCTGCTGACGGTCGCGGCCGACACCGTCTACGGGTACGGGGTGCTGCACGACGCCTACACCGCCGGGGACCCCGTGGACACGCTGTACGTGCTCGGGTACTGCGCCCTCGCCGTGGCCGCGCTCACGCAGCGCCCGCTGCGCGCGGGGGACCCCGGCGCGTCCGTGGAGGAGTCCGCGCAGCACTACCGACTCGCGCCGTGGCTGCCCTACGCCGGAGGGTCCGTCGGGTTCGTGGTGCTGCTCGGCGCCACCCTGGGCCACGCCTTCTTCCCCGACCTCTCCCTCGTGCTGATCGTGATCGCCCTCGCCGCGCTGGTCGCTGCCCGCCAGGCCCTGGCCCGCAGCGAGCTGGGCAGGGTGCAGGCCGAGCTGCGCAAGAGCGAGCGCGTCAAGGACGAGTTCCTGTCGATCGCCGGCCACGAGCTGCGCACGCCGCTGACCTCGATCCGCGGCTCGCTCGGCCTGCTTGCGGGGGGCCTCGTCGGCGAGCTGCCCGCCGAGGCGGCGGACATGGTGGCGCTCGCAGTTGACAACACCGACCGCCTCGTGCGCCTCGTCAACGACATCCTCGACATCGAGCGCATGGACGCCGGGCACCTGCCGCTGGAACGCGCGCCCGTGGGCGTGGGGGAGCTCGTGCGCCAATCCGCCCAGGCGCTGCAGGCCACGGCCGAAGACGCCGGCGTGCAGCTGCGCGTGGAGGTCGAAGACCTGGAGGTCTGCGCCGACGGCGACCGCATCGTGCAGACGCTCGTCAACCTGCTCGGCAACGCGATCAAGTTCTCGCCGCCCGGCTCCGTCGTGACAGTCGCAGTCGCGCGCGACGAGGGCTGCGCCCGCTTCTCCGTCACGGACTCCGGCCGCGGCATCCCCGCCGACCAGCTCGACTCGATCTTCGAGCGCTTCAACCAGGTCGACGCCTCCGACACCCGCGAGCGGGGCGGCTCCGGCCTCGGCCTGGCCATCGCCCGCGGCATCGTCGAAAGTCACGGCGGGCACCTCTGGGCCGAGAGCGCCCCGGGGGAGGGCTCCAGCTTCCGCTTCACGCTGCCGCTGGCGGGCGCGGGCGCCCCCTGCTCGGCCGGCGTGCCCACGCTGGAGGAGCTGGCCGCGGGGCTCCAGGCCGCGGCGTGCGCCGGGGCGGGCGGGGGTGGGGAGACTGTGGAGCCCGTCGGAGTCACGGAGCACATGGAGTCCTCTGAGGCCACGGAGCACGACGAGCGCGTGCTGGCCACCACGGAGGCCCTCCTGTGAACCCGCGCCTGCTGCTCGTGGAGGACGACGAGTCGATCCGCGCAATCGCCCACCTGAGCCTCGAACGCCTCGGCGGCTGGCACGTCGTGGACGCGCCCTGCGGTGAGGACGCGCTGCGGCTGCTCACCGCGGGCACCCACTTCGCGGCGATCGTGATGGACGTGATGATGCCCGGCCTCGACGGCCCCGCCACGCTGCGCCGGCTACAGGACGACGGGCTGCTCGCGGGCACGCCCGTCGTATTCCTCACCGCCAAGGCACAGCGCGCCGAGCGCGAACGGTTGAACGCGCTGGGCGCGGCCGGCGTGATCGCCAAGCCGTTCGACCCGCTCGCGCTGCCGGAGCAGCTCGAAGAGCTGATCCAGGGGTAGCGGCGGTCGGCGGGTCGGCCGGGTAGCGCATCCCCTTGTTGCGAGGCGGACGGCCAGCGTGGAAGCCGGGCAGGATCGCTGGGCTCAGTTTGAGGACAGGACAGTCATTGTCTGGCGAGCTTCCCCGGCCCCGGGCTTCTCGTCGCGGATTGCTGTTCGATCAAGTGTTGTGCCTCTTCTGCTGGCAGTGGTCTGCCCAGCAGGTAGCCCTGCGCGATGTCGCAGCCGAAGCTCTTTACCGTTGCGAGCTGGTCGGGCTGCTCGATGCCCTCGGCGATTGTAGTGAGCGATAGTGTCCGGCCGATGTCGATGATCGCCTCGAGTAGTTCACGTCCGCGGGTGTCAGTGTTCGCAACGAAGGACTGGTCGATCTTGAGGATGTCGACCGGCATCTCCTGCAGGTAGGCGAGGGACGCATACCCAGTCCCGAAGTCGTCGATCGCGATGCGAACCCCGAGCTCTTTGAGCGCGTGTAGGACCCCAATCGCGTTGTGGGAGTCCTCGATCAGCGAGCTCTCGGTGATCTCGAGGATTACGCGCGTTGGGGCGATGCCCGATTGCCGCAATGCATCCTTCACGTCGGCGAGCAGGCTTGGCGCCCTGATCTGCACCGTGGAGACGTTTACCGCGATGCTCGGGGCGGCTGCGTCGTTCTCGACACAGTCCCATGCCGCGGCCTGTCGCAGCGCTTCTCTCAGTACCCAGCGACCGAGTGGCACGATCAATCCGCTCTCCTCGGCGAGCGTGATGAAGCGATCGGGTCGCACGAGACCGCGGGTTGGATGGTTCCAGCGGACAAGTGCCTCGAACCCCTCGAGTCGCTCGCCCACAATGTCGAACTGAGGCTGGTAGAGCAACCATAACTCGTCGTTCTCCAAAGCGTTGTGGAGGTCGCTCTGCAGGCGCAGGTGCTCGCGGGCTTGTTGGTGCATGCTCGGCTGAAAGAGCTGCACCGCGTCCTTGCCACCCGCCTTGACCGTGTACATGGCCACATCGGCGTCGGACTGCAGTTGCTCGAAGTTCGTCTTCGCGGCCGAGCCGACCGCTACGCCGACGCTCATGGTCAGGCCGAACTCGCTCCCTGCGAGGACAAATGCGGGCTGGATCGCGTCGTGTAGACGCTCGGCAAGCGCAAGTGCGTCCTCGTTGGCATCCACGGCGTCGATCAGTACAAGGAACTCGTCGCCGCCGATGCGTGCGACGGTGTCCTCCAGGCGCGCGACGGACTGCAGCCGCTGCGCGACCGAGCGCAGCAGTTCGTCGCCGGCCTGGTGGCCGAGACTGTCGTTGACCAGCTTGAACGCGTCGAGGTCGGCCACGACCGCGGCGACCTGGGTCCCGGTGCGCCGCGAGCGGGCGAACGCCTGGGCCGCTCTGTCGCCGAGCAGCGCCCGGTTGGAGAGTCCCGTGAGTGGGTCGTGGAATGCCTGATGGCGCAGCTGCCGCTCGAGCTCGACGCGCTCGGTGACGTCGCGTGTGTTGAGCACCAGGGCGCCGACGTGCGGGTCGGCAAGGAGGTTGGTGATCGTTGACTCCACATGGCGCGCCCGTCCGGTGGCGTCGTTCAGCGTCCACTCGATCCGCGCGATCTGCGCGGGAGCGAGCGCGGCGAGATCGAGCACCTCGGTCAAGGCCTTTCCGGCCTCCCTGCCGAAGACGCTCACGTCTCCCCCGAGGAGTGCCTCGGGTCGAAGGCCGAAGATGTCCTGCAGCGAATCGCTCAGGTAGCGGATGCTCAGGTCGGGACCGACGACCATCACGACGTCCGAGGCGTGCTGCACGAGCGCGCGATAGTAGCGCTCGGTGGCGTGAAGCTCGGCGGTGCGCTCCTCCACGCGCCGCTCGAGATCGCTCCTCAAGGCATCGTTCTCGTAACTGACAGTCAACAGCAGGACAGCTCCCAGCAGCACGAGGATCGTCACGATCACAAACAACGTGCCGGGCGTCCTCCCCAGACCTCCTCCGAGCCCCCAGCGGATGAGCACGGCGCCGACCCCCAAGATGGCCGGGAGCGCCGGGATTGCCAACAGCCACCGCCCGTTCAGTCTCCTGCGTCCCCGAGTGGTCTTTGTGGAGGGCCGCAGCGCAGCGAAGACGATCAGCAGAAACCCCGCGATCCAGCCCGTGTCGAGGGCGGTAGACCCTTGGAAGTTGGGGGTGGTCGCGCTCATATACCAATACGAGGAGTCCGAGACTGCCAGGCAGGCGATTCCCAGGGCCAGCAAACCGAGACCGCGGGGCGGATCGTTCCTTCGCCAGAAGGCGACGAACAGCACAGCCGAGATGGCGAGCACGTCGAGCAGCGGATAGGCCAGATTGACCACCTGGGCGAAAGTCGAGCTGGTGGTGCTCGCGCTCACCGCGCCGACGATCAGGCTCCAGCTGAGCAGCAGCACGCCGGCGGCGATGAACAGTCCCTCGATCGCCGCCCGGAGGTTCGAGAGGTACCCGGCAGGCGTTCTCACCATCGTCAGCAGGCCAACCAAGATGAGCACCGGCGAAAGCAAAAAGGCGACGTCGAGCAGCGAGACTTCAGGCGGGACACCACCCAAGCCGACCACGATCACACCCCAACCGATCTGACCGAGGGTCCACGCGCCGAGACCCGCGGCGATCAGCGACCACGCGATCCACGCGCGCGCCGCGACGCCTACCATCGAGTCGCGCGCCGCGCGCTCACGTTTCGCCCGGACCGCGCAGGCGAGTGTCGTCATAGCTGCGACGAGTGCTTCGGTGATGTTCTGAAAGGCCGACCAGAATGGGCCATCGCCCGGGTACAGGGCCGTGAGCAACCCGTAGACGCCGATACCGGCAGCGCCGAGCAGCGCGAGCGCAAACGAGCGCGAACGCCACCTCCTGTCCGCACGATTCTGACTGTAGTGAGAGTGCCGATACATAAAATGTTTTACCGCGCCACGTCAGCAGCAGGCCTCTCATAGATCTGTCGGCATCTGAGGACGACTACGCCCACGTAGTTCCCCGCAGACCTCGCCCAGAATCCGCACTACTGGCTAGTCAAGAACATTCGGAACTACTGCCTAGTCACAAGCGTCCGCCGATAGTCGCTTGGCTGATCCACGGACAACTACGAGCCAGGTAGTCGGCGTATGGCCGATCTTGAAGTTTGGCGCCGGCGCCGATATGACGCATGTGGCCTTCCTGTCAAGGATAAGCCGTATGGTCGCCAGCGGCGTGCAACGCGTCGGCGGCCACATCAACCAACATTTCGGCGCCGTCGCGTTGGTGCTTGTGATCGGCGGGCTGGTGGCAGCCGCGCATGTGCTCGTGAGCGCGCAACTGCGCGCGCTGGTCCGCGACCTCCGCAAGGCGATCGAAGACGACCAGCTGCGAATGGAGTACCAGACCGCTCGCCCAGCTACGCACGGGACACGTTCGAGCCGTAGAGGCACTACTGCGCTGGGACCACCCATCACGCGGACCCGTACCACCCGGAGACTAAGACGCAGGCATCGATGGTGACCCCACGCTGATCACCGCGATCGCCGACCTCGCTCACAAGTTGGGACTGGGCGTCGTCGTCGAGGGAATCGAGGACGAAGCGACATGGCAGCGCATGGCAGAGCTCGGCGCAGACATCGGACAGGGCTACTGGCTCAGCCGCCCGCTACGCCCCGAGGCCGTGCCGGACTGGATGCGCCAGCGCAGCACCGAACAATGGGCTGGGGTGGCTGCTTGGGATCCGGCACCAGTGCCTGGACCAGTGGGTGCTGCGGGATTTTTCAGCCATGACGAACCCTTTCGATCTTGGATTTGGCGCCCCGCCTCAACACCCTCCCCAGCAGGCTCTCGACTGGCGGGATGACATCCGGCAGTTGGATTGCCGCATACTTGCAGGTTCCTTTGGAATAGTCAAGCAGCCGGACTTAGCTGGTTTTTCGCGTCTCAGGGTTGGGGGCGAGGCGCCGTCAGCCGTCAGGCGGGCGTGTCGGCAGACAGCCCCACCAGCTGGGCGCTGCGCTCCCAGAGTCCCTCTGCGAGCGCGTCGTCCTGGGCCTGGGCGCTGGGAGCGAGCACCTTCTCGTCCTGGACGTACTCGCCGGTGAGGGCGGCCGCCGCCTCGGACGTCGCCAGCCAGACCAGCGAGCGGGCGCCGCGACTCGGCGAGCGGAAGAAGGGTCCGCCGAGCGTGGTGAGCACCTTCCAGATCCCGTTCTCGTTCTTGCCGAAGCCGGTGCGCACGACCCCGGGGTGCAAGCAGTTGGCGTGCAGCTCCGGCGCGCGCTTGGCCAGCTCGCGCGTGAAGAGGATGTTGCAGAGCTTCGAGGTGCCGTACACGCGCATCGCGGAGTAGGACCGCTCGGACTGCAGATCCTCGAGATCCAGCAGCCCGGACTTGTGGGCGTCGGACGCCGTGGTCACGACGCGGCCGCCCTCCAGCCGATCGCGCAGCAGGTTGGTGAGCAGGAACGGCGCGAGATGGTTCAGCGCAAAGGTCTGCTCGAACCCCTCGGCCGTCACCTTCCGCGAGGCGAACAGCGCCCCAGCATTGTTGGCGAGGACATCGATGTGCTCGTAGCGCTCGCGCACCTCCTCGGCGAGCGCCCTCACCTCGGCCATCAGCATCAGGTCGGCGACATGCTCGTGGACCGGCGCGCTCCCGCCGGCCGCCCTCGCCTCCCGCGCGACATCCTCCACGCGCTCGCGCTCGCGGCCGACGATCGCGACCTCGACCCCGTTTTTAGCGAGCTCAATCGCAGCGGCGCGGCCAATCCCGCGCGTTGCCCCGGTGAGCAGTACAAGCGTCATGTGGTGGACTCTACCTGCACCCGCCGCTCGGTCGGGTCGTTATCCGGGCCACGGATCGATACGCGATAGGACGATCGGGTGGCCCCTCTAGGGCTCGGCGCGCAAGACGGTCTTAACCCGGTCGATCGTGCGGTCGAAGGACAGGATCGTCCCCACTCCCGTGGCCTCGGCGTTGGCGACGAGATACGCCTCGGCGAAATCGAGCCGATCGATCTCGTAGACCTCGAGCGAGCGCAGCAGAACCGAGGCATCGACGACCGCGACCGACGGCAAGGCGATTGCCGCCCGCATCAGCACCGCGACCCGCTCTCGCTCCACCTCGTAAAACGACTCGAGCACATAGACGCACTCGGCCAACACCAGATCGGACAGAAACAGCCGCTCGCCGCCTGCCAGCGCCGCGGTCGCGCGCGCAGCCATCTCCGGCGGGTCGCCCGTGAGATGCCGCACGAGGACGTTCGTGTCGAGGAAAGCCCTCAGCGGCGCCTCTCCGCCCGCACCCTCCGCCCCTGACGCACAACCTCATCCCACGGCGTACCACGCTTGGCGGGCGGAACGACGACCGATCCAGCCATCCCGATGAAGTCCGGAGTCTTCGCAACGATCGCCCGCTTGCGCTCGACACGAAACACGATCTCATCGCCCTCACGAAGCTCCAGCGCATCCCGAACCGCCTTCGGAATCGTGACCTGCCCCTTCGATGTCATCCGCGCCAAGATGTCCATGCGAGGCTCCTTACATATATTGAGAGGTAAGGATAGCAGACCTGCACCGTCGGCTCCGGTACGTCCAGGAGGACTCGTTGCCTACGCCTTCACCAGAAAGCATCAAAGCATGGGTAGCGCAGCAATACGCCGTGCGAGTTGCTCATACCCTGAGTTGATGTTGTCAGGCGTGTGGCACAAGAACGGCGACCACTTCGAGCCGTCGCCTCTGTGAGTTGCCCCATGAGGATGACCGTCGAGGTGTCGAGGACTCCCCGGGTCGGGGGGGCCGACTCGGTCCTCGCCGGCTTCTCGCTCACAGGCTTGCGTCCAACAGTCGGTCGACATCCGCGCGCAGCCCAACAGGGTCCATTGGGGGCAGCCGGCGCCAACGGCTCAACAGAGCCTCCGCGGAAAGCGGGGGATGCGGTAGCGCCCGCAGCTCGGCGACCGCCCTGCCGGAGCGCGTGATCGTGATCTTCTCTCCGCGCGTTGCGCGGTCAACCACCTCACCGCCATGGTTTCGTAGATCTCGAATGCTCACCCGAGCCATGCCGAGCATGGTATCACGTGTGATACGGATGATCAAGCGCGGCCCCTCTACGTCCCACCGGCGTCCCGTGCGATATTGCAGTGGGCGACTCGCGGACACGAACCCGAGCGGAGGGCGCCATGGCCAACTGCACACACCTCGACCACGTCCAGATCACGCAGCTACCCGAGGCGGTCGAGGGCTGCGAGGAGTGCCTGAAGACAGGCGACCCGTGGCTGCACCTGCGCATCTGCCTGGAGTGCGGCCACGTCGGCTGCTGCGATGACTCGCCCAACCGCCACGCCACCGCCCACGGCCACGCGAGCGGCCACCCGGTCATCCGCTCGATCGAGCCCGGGGAGACGTGGTCGTGGTGTTACCTCGACGAGCTCGCGATGCGCATCCCTGAGGTGCAGGGCGAGACGCGCATACCCCCCTCACCGATGGGCGGCTGACACCTCCGCCGTCCGCCACGACCGCGGCACTCGGACCCGGCGAAGGGCAACCAGCGCCACCCACCGCGGCCCAGGTAGGCACGGGTGAAGGGCAGCGCGCGCCGGTCACCCGCCCCCCTCAGGCCGGGGTGAACGGCAGCCGCACGCGGAAGACGGTGCGCCCGGGGCGGGACTCCAGCGTGAGCGAGCCGTCGTGGCGCTCCACGACGATGCGCCGCGCGGTGGCAAGGCCCAGGCCCGTGCCGTGGCCGACGTCCTTGGTCGTGAAGAACGGGTCGAAGATGCGCCCCGCGAGGTCCTCGGGGATGCCGGGGCCGTCGTCCCCGATCTCGACCACGGCGCAGCCGCCGTCGGCCCGCGTGGCGATCGTGATCGTCCCCCGCTCCCCCAGCGCGTCGATGGCGTTGTCGAGCAGGTTCGTCCACACCTGGTTTAGCTCCGAGCCGCGGACGGTGAGCCGCGGCAGCGAGCGGTCGTAGTCGCGCACCACCTCGAGGGCGGTGTGCTTGAGCTTGAACCCCAACACGGTCAGCGTCGTCTCCAGGCCCTCGTGCAAGTCAACCTCGACCAGGTCGCCACGGTCCAGGTAGGCGTAGGACTTCACCGCCCCCACCAGCGCCGAGAGGCGCTCCGTGGACTCCTGCAGCTCCGCCGCCAACCGGCCCGCCGTCAGCGTGGCTGCGACCCAGCGCAGCGCCGCGCCCGTCGCGGGGCCCGCCAGGGCGGCCACGCGCTCGAGCCACGCCTGGTCCACGCCCGCGCCCGCCAGCGGCTCGGCCAGTCGCCACGGCTCCTGCACGCCCAGGGCCTCCAGGCGCCCAAGCAGCTCCTCCTCGGCGTCCGCCGCGTCCAGCGCGTCGAGCGCGGTGGCGGCCGCCGCGCGGGAGACCGCCTCGCGCTGCAGCGCCACCAGCCGCTCGGCGTCCTCCCGCTCGATGCCCGCCTCCACGAACGACCCCAGCGTCGAGCCGATCGCCTCCAGCGCCTCCGTGAGCTGGGCCGCCGCGCGGCGCGCCGCCGCCGCGGGGTTGTTCAGCTCGTGCGCGAGCCCCGCCGCCATCGTCCCCAGCGAGGCGAGGCGCTCGCGGTTGGCCTCGATCGCCGTGACCCGGCCGGTCACCGGGGCGACCTGCTCCATCACCCGCCGGTGGACAGCGGGCTGCGCGAACGCCAGGCGGCGGAAGTCCTCCGGGGCGACGACCGCCAGGCGGCACGCGGTCCGCGCCTCCATGCGCACCCCCAACGACTTGCCGGTGAGCACCGCGATCGCGCCCATCCACGTCGGCGCGCGCTGCAGGCCGGCCGGCTCGGTGCGACCACCCTCCACGAGCAGCGCCTGGGCCTCGCCCTCCAACAGGAGCTGCAGGCCACGCGGGGGCTGGCCCTGCTCGGCGATCACCTCGCCCGGGCCCACGTGGTAGGGACGCGCGAGCGCCACCCACTCGGCGAGCTGCGGTGCGTCGAGGTCGTCGAAGAGGTCGACGGTGCGCAGCTCGTCCACCGTGACCGGCGCGTCGGTCACGCCTCGCCCAGGTACTCGTGGATCAGCGACACCGCCATCGAGCCCTCCCCCACCGCGGAGGCGACGCGCTTGACCGACCGCGCGCGCACGTCGCCGGCGACGAACACCCCGGGGACGGTGGTCTCGAGCGCAAAGGGCTCGCGCTGCAGCGGCCACCCGTCGGCCTGCGCGTCGCGGCCGGCGAGGATGAAGCCGCGGGCGTCGCGGGCGACCACGCCCTCCAGCCAGTCCGTGCAGGGCGAAGCCCCGATGAACACGAAGCAGGCGTCCACGGGGAGCGTCTCCTCACCGGCGGGGCCGCGCACGCGCAGGCGCCGCAGGCGACCCTCCTCAGCCTCCGCGGCGAGCGTCGAGGTGCCGGTGCGCACCTCGACGTTGGGCCGCGCGGCGAGCTGCTCGATCAGGTAGTGCGACATCGACCGCTCCAGCGACGGCCCGCGGACGAGCACCGTGACCCGCGCGGCGTAGCCGCTGAAGTACACGGCGGCCTGCCCGGCGGAGTTGGCCCCGCCGATCACCACGACCTGCTGCTCGGAGCACGCGCGCGCCTCGGTCGCCGCGGCCCCGTAGTAGACGCCCGCGCCGGTGAGCTCGGGGAAGCCGGGGGTGTCGAGCTGGCGGTAGGAGACCCCGGAGGCGACGAGCACGCAGCTCGCGCTCAGCACCCCGCCGCCGGAGAGCTCCACCAGCCGCGCGGCGCCCTCGACGCGCAGGCCGACCGCCTCCTGGACGGCGAGCAGCTCGGCGCCCAGCCGCCGCGCCTGGTCGGTCGCGCGCCGCGCAAGGTCCGAGCCGGACAGCCCCGCGGGGAACCCGAGGTAGTTCTCGATGCGACTCGACTGCCCCGCCTGCCCGCCCGGTGCCTCGCGCTCGACCATCACCGTGCGCAGGCCCTCGGAGGCGCCGTAGACCGCGGCCGCGAGGCCAGCGGGACCGCCACCCACGACCACGAGGTCGTAGTGCTCCTGCGCAGGGGTGCCCGCGACGCCGAGGCGCTCCGCGAGCTCGAGGATGGTGGGGCGCTCGAGCACCGTGCCGTCCTCCAGCAGCGCCACCGGCAGCCGCTCGGCGTCCACCCCGGCGACCCGCAGCAGCTCGCGCGCCTCGCCGTCGCGTTCGACGTCCAGCCACCGCGCGGGCACGCGGTTGCGAACCAGGAAGTCCCGCACCTCGTGGGACTCGCGCGAGAAGCGGTGACCCACCACGCGCACGCCGCCGGATTCCAGCGCCGCCCCCGCCTCCCACGTCGTGAGCAGGTCCTCGACGACCGGGTACAGCTGCTCCTCCGGGGGGTCCCAGGGCTTGAGCAGGTAGTAGTCGAGCGCCACCTCGTTGATCGCCGCAATCGCGGCCTCGGTGTCGGCGTAAGCCGTCAGCAGCACCCGCTTGGCGTCCGGGACGATCTGGCGCGCCTGCACCAGGTACTCGGTGCCCGGCATCCCCGGCATCCGCTGGTCGGCAATCAGCATCGCCACCTGCTCACCGCGCGTACGCAGCTCGCGCAGGATCTCCAGCGCCTCGGGCCCCGACGCCGCCCGCAGCACCCGAAAGCGCTCACCGAAGCCACGGCGCAGGTCGCGGCTGACCGCCGCGAGCACGGCCGGCTCGTCGTCGACCGCGACGATCGCGGGACGCCGCTGCGAAGGCCGGGGCTCGTGGTCGGCGGTTGCGGCTGCGGGCTCAACTTGGGGAGGCACGACCCGCATGAGACTAGAACTTCGAGGAGGTCGGGGTGGAACCCGAGGGAGCTTTCGGGATCGTCCGCGTGACGCACGACGCCTACCGGGCGCGTGTGCGCTGGCCGAAACGGGGATGCGAGCCGAAGGCGAGTGTCTCCCGGCTTCGGTCCTCCGTGCCCCGCGTCGGCTCAAGCTTTGCCGACCAACCCGGCGCGGCGGCGCGCGGCGCGGACGGCCACGGTGAGCGTGTCGATGTCGTAGGCACCGTGGTGGCGACGTCCGTTGATGAAGAACGTGGGCGTGCCCGAGACGCCGCTCGCGTCGGCGCTGGCGACGTCCTCGGCCACTCGCGACGCGTGCTCGTGGTGGCGCAGCTCCTCCCAGAAGCGCTCGACGTCGAGGCGCAGCTCCTGCGCGTGGCGGCGTAGCTCGAGCGGGGTGAGCGTCCCCTGGTGGGCCAGCAGCGCGTCGTAGAGTTCCCAGAAGGCGCCCTGCGCCGCGGCGGCCTCGGTCGCCTCGGCGGCGAGCTGCGCGCTGGTGTGGACGTCGTTGAGCGGCAGGTGGCGCCAGACGTAGCGCAACTCGTCGTCGAAGGAGGCCAGCAGCTCGCGTACGACGGACTCCGCCCGCCCGCAGTAGGGGCACTCGAAGTCGCCGTACTCGACCAGCGTGACGAGCGCGTCGGGCGCTCCGCGAACGTGGTCGCGCGTCGGGTCGACGTCGTCGGAGAGGTCGAGGATGTCCTCGGCGGTGCCGACGATCTGGCGTGCCCGGACTTGCCCCGGCAGGCGCCTGACCACTGCGAAGACGCCCCACGCCACGAGCGGCGCCACGATCGCCGCGGCGAGCACCCCAAGCTTCGCCTCCTGCAGGCGCTCGCCGTGGAAGGCCAGGCTCGAGATCAGCAGCGAGACTGTGAACCCGATGCCCGCCACCGCCCCGCCGCCGGCGAGCGAGGGCCAGCTCAGCGTCGGGCGCACCCCGTGCAGACGCGGGCGCGAGGCGAGCCACGAGGCGCCGAGGATGCCCAGCGGCTTGCCCACGACGTAGCCGAAGAGGATCCCGAGCGTGACCGGCGAGGTGACCGCGTCCCCGAGCAGGCCCCCGGTCACGTGCGTGCCGGCGTTGGCGAGCGCGAACAGCGGCACGACCACGTAGCTCGTCCACGGGTGCAGGCCGTACTGGAGGCGCTCGTTGGGGGAGATCGCCGCGAGCACGCCCAGCTGCGCGGAGCGTGCGAGCTCCGGTGTGGGCTGCTCGCGAAACGAGCGCGTGAGCGCGGTCGCGCGCTCGAGGTCCTCGCGCGAGGGCGGGTAGGCGCTCGTCACCAGCCCGACCGCGAGGCCGGCGATCAGCGGGTCGATGCCCGACTTGAACATCGCGACCCACAGCGCCACGCCGACGGCGAGTGAGAGCTGACGCCGCCCCGCGGGCGCGTAGCGGAGCCCGACCAGCACCCCGAACAGCCCGACGGCGGCGGCCAGCGCGGGGAGGGAGACGTGGGTGGTGTACGCGGTGGCGATCACCGCCAGCGCACCGAGGTCGTCGACGACCGCGAGCGTCAGCAGGAAGACCCGCAGCCGGGTCGCGGCGCGCGGGGTGAGCAGCGCCAGCGCGCCCAGGGCGAACGCGGTGTCGGTCGACATCGCCGCACCCCACCCGTGCGCGCCCGGGCCGCCGGCGTTGAGCGCGAGGTAGATCGCGACCGGCACCGCCATCCCGCCGGCCGCCGCGAGCACCGGGATCGCCAGGCGGCTGCGCTCGCGCAACTCGCCCACGTCGAGCTCGCGCTTGGCCTCGAGTCCGACGACGAGGAAGAAGAACGTCATCAGGCCCTCGTTGACCCACTGGCGCAGGTCGGCGCTGACCCCACCGCCACCGACCGTGATCGAGAGCTTCGTGCTCCACACCGACTCGTAAGAGTCCGACCAGGGAGAGTTGGCCCACACCAGCGCCGCGACCGCCGCCGCCAGCAGGACGACCGCGCTGCCGGTCTCGGTACTGAGGAAGTCGCGCACGGGCGCCGCGAGGCTCCGTGCCCACGCCGTGCGAGTGCTGTAGGAGCTTGCTTGTGCGTCAGCCATGCCGCCGCGATTATCGCGGGCTGTCGGCGCGCGGGCTGTGCACCAGCCCCCGTCTCGCCACGCGAACGCCGCTTGCGGCCGGAGGCCGCACATCAAAAATCTCCCCCGGCGCTCAGCCTCTGTTCGAGGCGCCGCGCGCCGCGCGCCGGATCGAGAGCGCCAGCAGCACGAGCACCGCGAGCGGCATCACCCACCAGGCCGCGGCGGCGGTTTCGGCGAGCGCCGCCGTGAGCGCCAGGGCGAGCACGACCCCGAGGGCGGTCCGCCAGTCGTCGCCCACGACGAACTCCCACACGCCGACGACGAACCCCTGCAAGCGTTTCATACGCTCACCGTCGCCTGGCCGGGGGGCTCGCCCGGCACGGGCTGGTCGGTGGCCGGCCGCAACGTACGGCGCAGGGCCCACACCCCCGCGCACGCCGCCACCAGCGTGCCGGGGACGATCGCCAGGAGCGCTGCGTCACCGCCCGGCCAGTTCGCACCCGCGCCCTCGGCGCCCCAGAACATCCCGAAGGAGCTGAGCATCACGCCGACCGCGAACTTCATCGTGTTCTCGGGCACGCGCGCGAGGGGGGCTCGGGCAGCTGCGCCCGCGACGACGACCAGCAACACCGCGGCCGCGGCGGCCGCGGCGGCCAGCGGGACTCGGTTCTGGTTGGCGCCGAACGTGAGCACGATGAACGCGACCTCGAGGCCCTCCAGCAGCACTCCTTTGAAGGAGACCGTGAAGGCGTAGCCGTCGAACCCCGGGTGCCTGGCGCCGACGGCGCGCGCCGCTTCGGTCTCCTCCCGGAACGTCTCCTGCTCGTCGTGCTTGGCCTTCACGCCGGCCGCGCGCAGGACGGCCTTGCGCAGCCACTGCAGGCCGAACACCAGCAGCAGGCCGCCGACGCCGACCCTCAGCACGTCGATCGGCAGCGCTGTGAGCGCCGGACCGAGCGCCGCCACGATCGCGGCGAGTGTGAGCGCCGCGGCGCCGACGCCGCTCAGCGCTGAGGACCAGCTGCGCGTGGTGCCGACCGCCAGCACGATGGTCAGCGCCTCGACGGCCTCCACGGCGCACGCGAGGAACACCGAGACGGCCAGCCCCACCTCCGCGCCGCTCATGCTGTTCCCTTCGCTACCTGGCAGCTACTCCAGGGCGCCGCTCCAGGAGAGTTCCACCCCGGCGTCGCCTCGGGCGTCGGACCGTCTGCGTTCGTTACCATCCGCCGAGGGTACCTGGCGAGGGCGAGGACACCATGGACGACACGCTGCGGACGGTTCTCGACGAGCTGCACCACTACGGCACCGCACACGACGCCGGCCTCGCCGACCGGCTCGAGCGGCTGCGCAACGTCGAGCCCGACACCGCGCGGGTGTTGTCCGTCCTCGTGCAGGCCCTCGCCGCACGACGCCTCTTGGAGCTCGGCACCTCCAACGGCTACTCGACGCTCTGGCTGGCCGACGCCGTTCGCTCCATCGGGGGCCGGCTGGTCACCGTCGACCTCGACGCGGCGCGCAGCGCGCTCGCCGCCCAGAACCTCGACCGGGTCGGTCTGCGCGAGCTGGTCGAGCTGCGTGTCGAGGACGCCGCCGTGACTCTGCGCGACACCCCCGACGGCGCCTTCGACATGATCTTCCTGGACGCCGAACGACCCGCCTACGCCGGCTACTGGCCGGACCTGGTGCGCGCTCTGCGACCCGGCGGCCTGCTGGCGGTCGACAACGTTCTCTCCCACGCGGACCAAGTCGCCGACTTCCGCGCGCTGGTCAGTGCCGACTTGCGTGTCAGCGAAGCCCTCGTGCCGACCGGCGCGGGTCTGCTCTTGGTCGTTCGGGCTCCCGCCCCCGGGTGAGTCCTGTTTACAATCGGCCGATGGTTCTCTACACCTGCCCCGCTCGTACGCACGGCGCGAACGCGCCGCTCCTCAAGCACCCCTGCGGTGTCGCCGCCCACGCCCTCGACGCTTCCGGGCACTCCTACACGCTCGAGGTGGTTGGCGGCTTCAAGAGCATCCCGCTGAGCCGCAGGGGGAAGCGGGACGAGATCGTTGCGCTCACCGGGCAGACTGACGTACCGGTTCTCGTGCTCGACGACGGCACCACGGTGCAGGGCTCTGGGGCCATCGTCGCCTGGGCCACGGACCACCCTGTCGCGCGCACTGCGTGAGGGCTTGCACGCACCCCCTGCCCATCGACCAAGGAGGCACCACCATGACCACCAACCAGCTTGTCACCGGCGTCGACTTCGTCGGCATGCCGACGCGCGACCTCGAGGCGGCGGTCGAGTTCTACGGCTCGACGGTCGGCCTGCCGCGGTCGGTGTACCTCGAGGAGCGCAACTACGCCGAGTTCGAGACGGGCAACGTGACGCTCAGCGTGTACGACGCCGAGAAGATGGGCCTCGAGCACAAGGCCAACCCCAACGCGATCGCGCTGCACGTCGACGACGTCGCGCAGGCGCGGGCCACGCTCGAAGAGCGCGGCGTGCAGTTCGCGGGCGAGACCTTCGACACGGGCGTCTGCCACATGGCGTTCTTCGCCGACCGCGACGGCAACGCGCTGATGCTCCACCACCGCTACGCCCCACGCGCGTAGCGGGGCCCGCCCGCCCCCGCCCCGCCCCCGCCCCGCCCCTGCGCCGCCCTACAGCGGCGGCACCTGGTTGTTGACCTGCGGTCCGTGGTACAGGTGGTCGTGGTCCTTGCAGGCGGCTGGGAAGGTGAACTGGACGCTGTCGCTGCGCACGCCGTTGTAGCTTGCGAACAGGGTCGCGCGGCCGAGGGTGCCGACCTTGCACCGCGGGTCGGTGCTGCTCTGCACGCGGACGACGATCTTCATGATGTTCCCGGGGTAACCCCACATCACCGCGTAATGCGAGTGGTAGACCAGGTGGTGCTCGACCGTCATTACGATCAGGCGGTCGGGCTGGTCGGGGACGCGGTTGACCTGGCAGAGGATCCCGGAGACGGTGTTGGCGGCCAGGTCGATGTTACCGTGGCCGCGGGCGTAGCTGCCGCTCGCCCCCGTGATCGGGGCACCCGTGTGGAAGCCCCACGGCGGAATCCCGCCGACGATCGGGATCTGGGCGCAGTACTGAATCTGGTAGGCGGTGGCCGAGTCGGCCACGCCGATGAGCGCCAGCAGCGGCGTCAGCGCTAAACCTGCGAGTCCAACGCGCCGCATGATGTGGTTCCTCGCCAACTCGGAGCGGACTATAGCCTTGCAGCGCAGCGTTCAGAGCTAGCCTGCGGCAGCCGGCGCCGGCTGCATCACCGTGAAGGAGGCCCCCTGGAGGTCGACCAGGCCGGCGAAGCGTCCGATCGGCATGTCCATCGGCTCGTTGGTGACGGTCGCCCCGAGCGCACGGGCCTTCGCGACCGTGGCGTCGCAGTCGGCGACCGCGAAGCACACGCCCCAGTGCGGCGGAACCTCGGCGGGGAAGTAAGCGTCGGTCATCTGCATCATGCCGCCGACGGGCTTGCCGGCGAGCTCCCACACGGTGTAGGTGTCGGGCGCGCCCTCGAACGACGGGCGCCCCGCCACCCAGCCGAAGACAGCTGGGTAGAACACCTTGTTGGTGTCGGCGTCGCGGGTGAGCACCTCGTTCCAGCACAGCGAGCCGGGCTCGTTGACGAGGTCGGCGCCGGTGAAGGTCTTCGGCTGCCAAACGCCGAACACGGCGCCTGTGGGGTCGGCGAAGAACGCCATCCGCCCAATGTCCATCACGTCCATCGGCTCGACCACCACGCTGCCGTCGGCGGCCTTGACCTTGGCCGCGGTCTGCTCGGCGTCGGCGACACTCACGTACGTCGCCCACGCGGTGGGCTGACCCTCCTGCATGTGGCCCATCAGGCCGCCGACGTTCTTGCCACCCAGCTGGAACATGCGGTACCCGCCGGTCTCGGCCGGCCCGGGCTCGGTCGCGCTCCAACCCATCAGCTCGCCGTAGAACTGCGCGGCGGCGTCGGTGTCTGGCGAGGAAAGTTCGACCCACGACGGGGTTCCGGGTGCGTACTCGGGCATGGCGCTCCTTTCGCGGACGGGGGGCCACGATCCTGACAGATCGGGGCGGGGAGCGCGCCCTGCTCGACGGCGCGACGGGTGCCTCCCCGCCGCCGCGCCGGGCCGGCGCGCTCACGCGGTCCGGCGGCGCAGGGTGAGCGCCCCCAGCGCGAGCGCGACAAGCGTCGAACCGAGGATGACGCAGACGTCCACCGCCATCCCCGCGCCGAGCGGACGTGGGCTGGTGGCGCGCGCGAGGGCGTCGAAGGCGTAAGTGAGCGGCAGCGCGCGGGACACCGAGTACAGCGGCGCCGGCATCTCGCTGCGGGCGATGAACAGCCCGCACAACAGTAGCTGGGGGTAGATGATCGCCGGCATGAACTGCACCGCCTGGAACTCGGTGCGGGCGAACGCGCTCACGAACAGTCCGAGCGCCATCCCGAGCACCGCGTTGCCGACCGCGAGCAGCCCGAGCAGCCACGCGCCGTGCGGGGCGCTCAGCCCCAGCGCGACGAACCCGACGAAGCACACCACGACCGCCTGGAGCGCCGCGAGCAGGCCGAACGCGATCCCGTAGCCGGCCAGCAGGTGGGCCTTGGCGAGCGGCAGCGACATCAGCCGCTCCAGCGTCCCCGTGGTGCGCTCGCGCAGCATCGCGATCGACGTGACGAGGAACATGATGACGAACGGGAACAACCCGCACATCGGCGCCCCGATCGCCTGAAAGGTGTGGGGCCGGTTTTCGTAGACGAAGTACATCAGCGTCAGCAGCACCACGGGGACCACGAGCAGCAGCGCGAGCGTGCGCGGGTCGCGGCGGATCTGCCACAGCACGCGCCCGGCCGTGGCCCACGTGACCCGGGCGCTCACCTCGCCGCCGTCGCTCGTTCGATGACTGTGAGGAACGCCCGGCCGAGATCGTGCTCGCCGGTCTGCGCCCGTAGCCGCTCGGGCGTGGTCTGCTCGAGCAACGCCCCCTCGCGCATCAGCAGCAGCTCGTCGCACTCGCTCGCCTCGTCCATCACGTGACTGGAGACCAGCAGCGTGCTCCCCGCTGCCGCGAGCTCGTGGAACGTGCCCCACAGCTCCGCTCGCAGGACCGGGTCCAGGCCGACCGTCGGCTCGTCGAGCACCAGCAGCTCAGGGTCGCCCAACAGCGCGGTGGCGAGCGACACCCGGGAGCGCTCCCCGCCTGAGAGCGACCCCACGACCTGACGCTCGCGCCCCCCGAGACGCACCGTCTCGATGACTCGAGCGATGCGCTCGTGGCCTACGCCGACGACGGCCGCGAAGTAGCGCAGGTTCTCCTCGACGCTCAGGTCGCCGTAGACCGACGGGGCCTGCGTCACGTAGCCCACGCGCCGTCGCAGCGCGGGCGAGCCAGCCGGTTCGCCCAGCACCCCGACGCGACCACCCGCGACGACCTGCACCCCCACGATCGCGCGCATCAACGTCGACTTGCCGCACCCGCTCGGACCCAGCAGGCCCGTGACCGACTCGCCGGCCACCCGCAGCGACACGCCGTCGAGCACCAGCCGGCGCCCGCGAACGACACGCAGGCCCTCGATCTCGATCGCCGCGTGGCCCACGTGGCGCACGTTACCTGGGCCGCCGCTCAGAGCACGAAGGGCACGAGGCGATCGGTTACGGTGGGCGTGCCGGATCGGCTCCAGGAGAGGATGCCGTCCCGGCCACCGCTCGATCCCGCATAATCCGGTCCTCACTCGCCAAAGCCGAAGCCGGAGTCCCCGATGAGCGGACTGCAGACGATGACCTACGAGGTCGGCGACCGGATCGCCCGGATCACGCTCGACCGGCCCGAGCGCGGCAACGGGCTCACGCCGACGCTGATCGCCGAGCTCGCCGCGTGCGTCGAGCGGGCGGACCTCGATCCAGCGGTTCACGTGCTGCTGCTCGCGGGCGCCGGCAAGGGGTTCTGCGGCGGGTACGACCTCGTCGAGAGCGCCGAGCGCGACATGTCCAGCCTCGGCGGCGAGACTTCGCAGGGCTCGCCGCTCGACCCGGCTGTGATCGCGGCCAACCACGACCCGCGCGGCACGTGGGACCCGATGGTCGACTACGCGATGATGAGCCGCAACGTCCGCGCGTTCATGTCGCTGTTCCACTGCGCCAAGCCCGTCGTCTGCAAGGTGCACGGGTTCTGCGTCGCCGGCGGCACCGACCTGGCGCTCTGCTCGGACCTGCTCGTGATCGCGCAGGACGCGAAGATCGGCTATCCGCCGGCGCGCGTCTGGGGCTCCCCAACGACGTCGATGTGGGCGCACCGGCTGGGGCCCCAGCGAGCCAAGCGACTGCTCTTCACCGGCGACTGCCTTTCGGGCGCGGAGGCGCTCGAGTGGGGACTGGCGATCGAGGCCCCACCTGCCGCCCAGCTCGACGAGCGCACCGAGGCCCTCGTCAGGCGGATCGCACAGATGCCCCTCAACCAGCTGCAGATGATGAAGCTGCTCGTCAACCAGGAGGTGCTGTCGAGAGGCCTGCACACCACCCAAATCCTCGGCACCGTCTTCGACGGCCTCGCCCGCCACACGGCCGAGGGCTACGCGTTCCAGCAACGTGCCGCCGAGGCCGGCTTCCGCGAGGCGGTCCGCGAGCGCGACGACCCGTTCGGCGACCGCGGGGCTTCGAGCTTCAAAGGCTGACGGATTTGCGGTGGCGCATCCGTATATGTATGTATCGCAATCACATGTCTTTCCTCCCGCACGACGACCCGGACGATAGGCCCTAACAGATGGAGACACGATGAGCACGGCCACGAGGACGGACACGCAGTCGCCTGCGCTGCACGTTGCCGACAGCCACGACCTGATCCGCGTGCAGGGCGCGCACGTGAACAACCTCAAGGACGTCAGCGTCGAGATCCCGAAGCGCCGGCTGACGGTGTTCACCGGTGTCTCCGGCTCGGGCAAGAGCTCGCTGGTGTTCGGCACGATCGCCGCGGAGTCGCAGCGGCTGATCAACGAGACCTACAGCGCCTTCGTGCAGGGCTTCATGCCGACGCTGGCGCGGCCGGAGGTCGACGTTCTGGAGGGACTGACCACGGCGATCATCGTCGACCAGGAGCGAATGGGCTCCAACCCCCGCTCCACCGTCGGCACCGTCACCGACGCGAACGCAATGTTGCGCATCCTCTTCAGCCGGCTCGGAAAGCCGCACATCGGCTCACCCCAGGCGTTCTCCTTCAATGTCGGCTCGATCTCGGGCGCCGGGGCGGTCACGATCGAACGCGGTGGCCGCACGACGAAAGAGAGGCGAAGCTTCAGCATCCTCGGCGGCATGTGCCCGCGCTGCGAGGGCCGGGGCTCGGTGAACGATGTCGACCTCACCCAGCTGTACGACGACAGCAAGTCGCTGGGCGAGGGTGCGCTCACGATCCCCGGCTACAGCATGGACGGCTGGTACGGCCGGATCTTCACTGGCTGCGGCTTCTTCGATCCGGATAAGCCCGTCAAGAAGTTCACCAAGAAGGAACTCAACGACCTCCTCTACAAGGAGCCGACCAAGATCAAGGTCGACGGCGTCAACCTGACCTACGAGGGCCTGATCCCGCGGATCCAGAAGTCGATGCTCTCCAAGGACATCGACTCGCTGCAGCCGCACGTCCGCGCCTTCGTGGAGCGGGCGGTCACCTTCACCATCTGTCCCGAGTGCGACGGGACCCGACTCAGCGCGGAGGCCCGGTCGTCGAAGATCAAGGGGATCAACATCGCCGATGCCTGCGCGACGCAGATCAGCGACCTGGTCGAATGGGTCGGAGGCCTCGACGAGCCGTCAGTAGCGCCGCTGCTCCAAGCAGTGCAGGAGACCCTCGAGTCGTTCGTGGAGATCGGCCTGGGCTACCTCTCGCTCGACCGACCGACGGCCACGCTGTCCGGCGGCGAGGCACAGCGCGTCAAGATGATCCGCCAGTTCGGCGCCTCGCTCACCGACGTCACCTACGTCTTCGACGAGCCCACTACGGGCCTGCACCCCCATGACATCCAGCGGACGAACGACCTGCTGCTGCGGCTGCGGGACAAGGGCAACACGGTGCTCGTCGTGGAGCACAAGCCGGAGACGATCGCGATCGCCGACCGCGTCATCGACCTCGGCCCCGGCGCCGGTACGGCGGGCGGCGAAGTCTGCTTCGAGGGCACCGTCGAGGGGCTGCGGGCCAGCGACACCATCACCGGCCGCCATTTCGACGACCGGGCCTCCTTGAAGCCGTCGGTGCGGACGCCCTCAGGAGTGCTGGACGTCCGCGGCGCCGGCACCCACAACCTGCAGGACATCGACGTCGACATCCCGCTCGGCGTGCTGGTCGTCGTCACCGGCGTGGCGGGCTCGGGCAAGAGCTCACTGATCCACGGCTCGGTGTCCGGGCGGGACGGGGTCGTCTCGGTCGACCAGGCAGCGATCAGGGGCTCGCGGCGCAGCAACCCGGCGACATACACCGGACTGCTCGACCCGATCCGCAAGGCGTTCGCGAAGGCCAACGGCGTGAAGCCGGCGCTGTTCAGCGCCAACTCCGAGGGCGCCTGCCCCAATTGCAACGGCGCCGGCGTCATCTACACCGACCTGGCGATGATGGCCGGCGTCGCCACCACCTGCGAGGAGTGCGAGGGGAAGCGCTTTGAGGCATCGGTGCTGGAATACCACCTCGGCGGGAAGGACATCAGCGAGGTGCTTGCGATGTCGGTGACCGAGGCCAAGGAGTTCTTCGGCGCCGGCGAGACGAAGACGCCGACAGCGCACAAGGTTCTCGACCGGCTCGCCGACGTCGGGCTCGGCTACCTCAGCCTCGGCCAGCCGCTCACTACGCTGTCCGGCGGCGAGCGGCAGCGGCTCAAGCTGGCCACCCACATGGCCGAGAAGGGCGACGTCTACGTCCTCGACGAGCCGACCACCGGCCTCCACCTCGCCGACGTCGAGCAGCTGCTGGGCCGGCTCGACCGGCTTGTCGACTCCGGCAAGTCGGTCATCGTCATCGCGCACCACCAAGCGGTCATGGCGCACGCCGACTGGATCATCGACCTCGGCCCCGGCGCCGGCCACGACGGCGGCCGGATCGTCTTCGAGGGCACACCCGCCGACCTCGTCGCCGGGCGGGAGGGAATCCCATCATCCCTTACCGGCGAGCACCTCGCGGCCTACGTCGGCGCCTGACCGCCGGAAGACCTACAGCGGACGCAGCCGGACCGGCAGCGTCTTGTGCTGGTTGGCGAACGGCGACTCGACGTAGGTCGGGTTGCCGGCGATCTCCATTTCAGGGTAACGCTCGAGCGTCTCGTCGATCAGGATCCGTAGCTCGAGGCGGGCGAGCGCGGTACCCAGGCAGAAGTGCCGGCCGCCCGCGCCGAACGCCTGGTGCTCGGACCGAAGCCGGGGGACGCTCGCCTCCGACCGAAGCGGGGAGACACTCGCCTCCGACCGAAGCGGGGAGACACTCGCCTCCGGCGAGCATCCCCCGTTCGACCAGCGCATGATGTCGAAGCGGTCGGGGTCCTCATAGCGAGACTCATCGCGGTTGGACGACGGGTACCACATCACCACCTTCTCGCCCTCGCGGATCGTCTGTCCGTGCAGCTCGGTGTCGCGGGTGGCGGTGCGGGCGAAGTGGGCAAAGGCCGGGAACATGCGCAGCGACTCCTCGACGACCGCCGGCACGAGCGACGGGTTCCCCAGAACCTCCTGTCGCTGGTCGGGGTTTTCCATCAGAGCCCGCATCCCGCTGCAGTAGGTCGCCTTGGTGCTGTCGTTCCCGGCCGCCATCAGGAGGAAGAACCCCATCACGATCTCGTGGTCCTCGAGCCGCTCGCCGTCGAGCTCCGCGTGCACGAGCACGCTCGTGAGGTCATCCGTCGGTGACGCACGTCGTTCGGCGATCAGCTTGCCGCAGCGCTCGAACACCTCAGGCACCTCGCGCTCCATCACGATCTGGGCGCCCTCGGGCGTCGCGTCCGGGTCGCCCGCCCCAACGATCGCGTTGAACAGGCTTGCCCAGACCTCGTCATCCTCGGGCGGCAGGCCCATGAAGCTGCCGATCACCCGAGCCACCGCCGGCTGCGCCACATCGCTGACCAGATCGCAGGTATCGCGGCCATCGAGCCGGTCAAGCACCTCAGTCGTGATCGCGCGGATTGCGCCCTCGTGCTCAGCGATCCGCTTCGGCGTGAAACCACGCTGGAAGAGCGCCTTGACCCGGTCGTGCTTGGGCGGATCCATGCCGATGAACATCGCCCGCTGGAGCTCCAGCGGCAAGATCGCACTCTTCAAGGCGGTGAACCCGCCAACTTCGGAGGAGAAAGTCTGCCAGTCGCGGCTGACCTCGAACACGTCGTCAGCCGTCGTCACCGACCAGAAGCCATCCTCGTCGGGGTAGTCCGAGATGCCCTTCGACCAGTGGAGCGGACACTCCGAGCGCAGTCGCCGGAACAGCTCGAGCGGCGGCCCCTCCCGGAAGCGGGCACGATCGGCGACACACACCTCCACAAGCGGCGTCTGATCCTGGCTGGTAGTGCTCACGATCTCACCTTCCCGTAGTACGCTGCGGCGTCCTCCAGCAGAGCCTACTCCACATAACTCCGCCCCAGCGGCCGCGCGCAGGTTCTTCGTCGGCCCGCTCACGGGTCGTGGGGAGCAGCGCCGTCCGACAGGTTGACTGCGACGATCGCCCAGCTGCGGGCGGCCGCCCGCCCGCAAGCGCCGAGAGCGAGCCGGGCGCTCCTACCGCGATCAGTCCGGGTACTCGTCCTTGCGGAAGGTGCGAGGCTCGTCGGGCTGGGGCTTAGGCGTGCGGTTGAGCAGGAAGTTGAAGTACGGCGCGACGAACGGATCAGGCGCCCTCACGGTGTAGGTGTGGTAGACGGTCCCGTTCTCGCGCGCGAAGGCGATCCAGGCGGGACCCTCGCGCAGCCCGTCCTTCAGCTCAGCCCCGATCTGGTGCGACCACTCGACCAGCCAACCGGGCGGATTGTCGACCATCTCCTTGATCTCGGGGATCTGCCGCGCCTGCTCCTCGGTCAGTGCGAGCTCGAAGTCGAACGGGAACTCGGTGTTGTAGGTGGACACGTAGGGAAACTCCCAGCCCATCCGCTCCTTGTAGGCCATGAGCCGCTCGATCGGCGCCCGCGAGAAGCAGAGCAGGGTTACGTCGCGGTGGTTGAGGTGTACGAGCGACCCGTCGAGGCCGTCGCCGAGGGACGTGCACCCGGGACACGCGCCCTTGGTGTAGTCGGGGCCGAACATGATGTTATAGGCGAGGAGCTGGGAGCGGCCGTCGAAGAGGTCGGCCAGCGTCTTTTTCCCGTTCTCGGTGTCGAACTCGTACTCCTTCTCCACCCGGACCCACGGCAGCGCCAGCCGCTTCTCCTTGATCTTCTCGTTTCGGTCTGACTGCTCGGCCTCGAGCTTCGCGAGCTCGTTCCGGGCCGCCTGCCATTCCTCGCGGCTTCCAATCTTGTAGTCGGGCATCGTCCACCTCCGTTGGTCGTTGGTCACCTCAGCGTAGGCGGCAGTCGTAGATCCTCGGTGGCCGCCCAGTACGTTGAGACCGGCGCGGCACGCCGAACTCATCGCCGCGTCCCGTGGTCGACTCGGTTCATGCGCGACACCAGCTACTCCCCCGGCGCGAAACAGATATGCAGCGGCGCCGATCGCCTCGGGGAACTCTTCCAGCTACCGCAGAGATGCCGAGTCGACTCCGGCAGCAGCAAGAGCTGCCGCGCGACGTTCTTAGCGGCCTATCTGTTTGATGCGGCTGCGCGTGAACCCGGGCCAGGTTCGGGGACGTCGCAGCAGGGTCAGCACCAGCGGCAGGGAATCGAAGTAGGTGAACCGCTCGGTGGCGAGTCCGTCCTCGTTGAGAACGAAGCGGTCGACCGACTGCCAGGAGATGGGGGCTCCGCCTGCTGTACCGCGAACCGTGAACTCGATCAGAACGCCATCGGAGGTGGCGCCCCAGCGGTGGACCTCGGCGGTCATGTCGGGGATTAGCTTGAAGAGCTCGGCGAAGGTGCGCTTGCCCGCCTCCAGCCCGTACGTGGTCGAGACCATCGGTGCGGAGAGGCGGGCGTCGGGTGCCAGCACCGTGTCGAGGTGCTCGACCACCGGCGCCTGCCAGAACTCCGCGAAGCGCCTGACGAAGTCCGCCGCCCGGTCCTGGTCCATCCCCGCACCTTACATCGGCCACCCGCTCCATCAGAGCAACCACAACGCCGACCTCTGGATCGCAGCCACCGCGATCGGCTGGTCCATCCCGCTCGTCGTTCACGACGCGGTCTTCACCGGCTGCCCCGGTGTTCACCTCCTGACCGAGCTCGACGGCTGATCGTAGGGACGACGCGAAGACTATGCTGGCTTCATGTGCGAGCCTTGGTGCCGGTAGGCAGCTTCCGATGGCAAGTGCCCAGGGCCGGATTGCTGACTTCTGGGACGAGCTGACCGCCGCTTGGCTGAGCGGTGAAGATCCGCTCCCCGACCCACTCCCAGACTGGTATGCGAGCTATGAGGGGCGCGGAGACGGGCAGGTCACTCGTGAGGCGTTTGCCGAGCCCTATGTTGGCGATCTGCGCGGAACGCCGCGCATGGTGACCCTGGGCTTGAACCCAGGCCAGGCATGCCCCGATTTCCAGGCACGCAGTGGCATCTTCGCCCGTGAGATCCGCGAACGCGGCTCGTACTCGGCGTGGGCTGCCACCTCTCCCTACCTCGGCAAGGAGTGGTTGCGGGTCAATCGAAGCAACCGTTATGCCTCGAGCCGGCTGGGCTTCGCGCGCGAGTGGCTTCAGGACGACGAGCTCGCGGCAGATCAGCTGCTCACGCTCGAGCTCTACCCCTGGCACTCCACTCGGGTGACGGCGCCGATCCGGCCGCCCCCTGAGATCATCGAGACCTTCGTCTGGGGGCCACTGGCCGACATGCAGCAGGTCGAGTTCGTCTTCGCGTTCGGCAAGCCGTGGCTGGGGGTGTGCGATGCGCTGGACCTGCCGGAGGTCGGGCGCTGGGGACGTGACGGCGTCAACCTCGGCAGCCCTGTCGCCTCGCGCGCGGTCGTCGCGTTCGCGCTGCCATCCGGCCAGTGGGTAGTCGTCTCCTGGCAGTCCGGGTATGCCGGACCGCCGGGCAGCGAGGACGCTCTTCGCCTTCGAGATCGGCTGCTCGAAGCGCGTGCCGGCATGCGGCGAGACTCTCACCCGGACCCGCAGGGATTGTTAGGGCTCACGCATAAATAATTGAAGGGTTTGGGGTTGTGGTGTAGAAGTTGGTGGTGTGGTTGATGAGGCTGGGATCGCTGAGCGGTATCGGGCGTTGCGTGAGCGGCGTGTGTTGGATGAGCGGGGCCGGCGGTTGTGGGTCGCGGTGGAGGCTCGTTCGGCGGGGCGTGGTGGGATCGCGGCGGTGGTTCGGGCGACCGGCGTCTCGGAATCGACGGTCAGGCGGGGCCTTGCTGAGCTCGATAGCGAGGAGGTGCTTGAGCCCGGTCGTGTGAGGCGCCCGGGTGGGGGTAGGCCGCCGCTTGAGCGTTCGGACCCGACGGTGATAGAGGATCTTGAGCGTTTGGTGGACCCGGTCACTCGCGGGGACCCGGAGTCGCCGTTGCGCTGGACGTCCAAGAGTGCCGCCAAGCTCGCTGCGGCGCTGCGCGCGATGGGCCATGAGATTGTTGATCGCACGGTGCTCTTGCGGCTGAAAGGCCTGGGGTATCGCCTGCAGGCCAACCAGAAGACCAGGGAGGGCGCAGACCACCCCGATCGCGACGCGCAGTTCGCGCACATCAACGAGACCGTGAAGAGCGCGATCGAGGCCGGCCAGCCGGCGATCAGCATCGATACCAAGAAGAAGGAGCTGATCGGCGACTACAGAGCTCGTTGGCAGGGAGCTCGAGCCCACAGGGCGCCCCGTGCAAGTGCAGGGCCACGACTTTCCCGCCCCCGAGGTCCCCAGGGCGTTCCCGTACGGGGTTTATGACATCGCCAACGACGAGGGGTGGGTCAACGTCGGCATCTCGGCCGACACCGCGCAGTTCTCGGTCGCCTCGATCCGCGCCTGGTGGGAGCACCTCGGCTCAGAGCGCTTCCCCGACGCCACGACCCTGACGATCACCGCCGACTGCGGCGGCTCCAACAACCCCCGCGTCAGGCTGTGGAAGACCGAGCTGCAACGCCTCGCTGACGAAACCGGCCTCCAGATCGAGGTCTGCCACTTCCCGCCCGGCACCTCGAAGTGGAACAAGATCGAGCACCGGCTGTTCTCCTTCATCAGCCTCAACTGGCGCGGCAAGCCGCTCACCAGCTACCAGGTCGTCATCGAGCTGATCGCCTCCACCACGACCAACACCGGCCTGACCGTCTACGCCCGACTCGACGAAACCACCTACCCCCAAAAAATCAAAGTCACAGACGAGCAGCTCGCCGCCGTCAACATCACCGGACACCAATTTCACCCAGAGTGGAACTACACCATCTCACCATCAGTTATTAATTCGTGAGCCCTTAGCATCGAGCAGTTCGCGATCAAATGCGCCGAGCTGAGGAGACTTGTAAGTCAACGCGACTCGGCGCCATGATCGACGCGGACCCGCTTCGCGGACTTCCGAGTGCGCCGACTGACGCTCGCTCACGCTCGCTCCCACCGGGCATTGCGGAAGGCGTCACCCCGTCGCTCGCCAGGCCCGGTCCTCATCCACAGGAAGAGCGCGAACGATGTCCGCCGACGCGCTCGCTTTCGGACTCGTAAGCAGTAGTCTGGGAGCCGCTGGCACTCGTCGAGCACGAGAACGCACGAAACAGAGCCTCCGTCGAAACCGCCCTGGCCCACCGGGTGTTCTCGGAGACGCGTGCTTCGTCAGCGGTGTATCGTGGGTTCGGTGCTGTATCAGGCGTTGAACGTGTCCTTCGCTGGCGTGATCTGGGGCGGTGCGTTCGGCGTCACGCCGGGCGTCACGCCGACGTATTCGCCGCTGATCTTGCCGCCGTCGACCGTCAGCTTCAGGAATCCGTACTCCGAATCGTCGCCATACTCGAATGTCACGCCCGGTACGAGTTCCTCTCCGGGGTTTGAGCCGGGAGCGAGCCGGTGCAGGTTGTGGTAGCCCGAGTTCCCGATCACGACGTACGGGATCGCCTGTGCGAGGCCCGAGCGCGTGAAGCGCTGGTAGTCGTGGACATGGCCGGAGATTACGAGCCGTGGCAGGCGCCCCGATGCCTGGAAGGCCGAGTCGAGCGCGTCGCCCATCTTCGGCGACGCACCGTGATGGGCGTCGACGCTATAGGGCGGGTGGTGCAGTGTGACGATCAGCGGCAGCTTCGGGTCGGCGTCTTTCAGCTCGCCGGTCAACCAGTCGATCTGTGACTGTTCCAGGTGCCCTCCGGACGGCACGTTGGTGTAGAGGCCGACGATCGTGACCGCGTCGCACTGGAGCGTCCAGTCGCAGTAGGGCTGGGTCTGGACGTCGCGGCCGTACTCTTCGTTTCCGGGCGGCAGCGCGGGCTTGGCCGCGCAGAAGTTCGCCATCCATGTATCGAGTGGCGCGCGGCTCGGGTCGTCTGTCGTGTCGCCGTCGTGGTTGCCTGGGATGCTCAGGAACGGCACCGGCAAGTGCGCGTACGCCTCGTAGAACTGCGGGTGCCACTCCGTCTGGTCCGCGTTGAAGTAGACGACGTCGCCGACGCTGTAGACGAACGCGGGCAGCTTTTCCGTCTCCATCGCGAGCGTTACGGCGTTCTGCGGGTTGGGGTCCTTGATCCCGCCGTGGTCGCCGACAACGAAGAACGTCAGCGGCTCGTTCTGCTTGATAGCGAGATCCGCCGCTTTCGCGCGCCCGCCCTGGCCGGCCGGGAGCGGCTGTGTCGGCACATTCGGTGGCCAGGACTTCTGAAGCTGCTTGACCGCCGTTGTGGGCTCGATCCCGACCCTGCGTCGGGCGACCTGCTTGGTGGGACTCATCTCGCTTCCTCCTCTAGGTCGATCGTATGTTCCTCGCACGAAGCGGATGCGACGCGCCACCTTCCAGTCAGATCGGGCATACCAGGGGTCTCCCCGCCAGCGTGGGCATAAAGCGGGCTCATGCTGTTGCCGCGGGACCGCTGGCGAGGTTGGACCACATGAGCTGGATCGGGACCGTGCCGTCGGCCAGCGCGACTTCCTGGAAGACCAGGCCCAGATTGCCGCCGCAGGCATTGATCGGAAGGTCGCCGATCTCTCCCTGTCCTTCCTGGGAGTACCAGCCGAGCAGGTTGTTGTTGCCCGTGGCGTTGACATCCTCGACGCCGGGGTCCGTGCGCGCCTCGTTGAGCTCGTGGTAGAAGGTCGCGACGACGTTCTTCCAAGGTTCGTCGAAGGCAGCTATGCCGTTGTTGCCCTCGGAGTAGACCCCGACCGCATAGTAGACCTCCACGCCCCCTTCGAGGTGGATGCTCCCGTGGTAGCCGCCGAGGCCATGCCCGGAGTCGGCCGCGTTGTCGGGGTCGAGCTTGATCGTGCCTGCACGCCGGCGCTCCCAGGCTTCCTCGGCGCCGGCGGGGGCCGTAGACCCGGACGAGAGTTCGTCGGAGAGCACGATGCCCTTGGGGAGCATGATGTTGATCACACTGCTCGCCGGGTCCGCTTCGCCGAGCGCCCCTTTTGCATGCAGGCTGCGTGGCGAGCTGCTCGACGGTGTCCTTGTAGACCGTCGCAGGGAGGGGGGCTTCGTGCAGGGCCGACGGCAGCATGCTAGAGGTGATCGGCCCCGGGAAGTACTGGGCAATGACGCTCTGCAGCGCCGCATCACTCAGCGCGGCTCCGAGCGCGCGATCGATGTTGAGCACATCTGCTTCGGCCCAAGCCCCCGCTTCCCCGACGTAGCGGTTGACGAACACCAGATCGGCGATCGTGCCGCCGCCGCCGGCCGTCATGTTCCAGCCCGGCTGTGGTTCAAACCCGGGAGCCAGGTTGGTGGAGGGCGCTTCGCCGGACGGCTGCGGAGCCGGTGGTTCAACGGCACGATGGGCTGCAGACCCCGGCGCCAGCACGACATTCAACTTACGCAATGTGATCACCCCAATCAAAGGTCGGAAAGACCGAATAGTCTAGCTCAAACAAATGACGCCGGTTTGCGAACCGGCGAACACAGGACACCCAGTCGAAACCGCGGCAGCGATCCCCGCCGCTCAAGCCCTGGTAGCAGCATAATCCGCACGCAGTCGGGGCTGGAACCGCCCGACCCACACGGCGAGTCTTCCGCGGAGACGTTTCTGTCCCCGCTCCAGCTATCTCAGCCCTGCACCCGCGTGGCGCAACTACCGTGTCTGCTCCCACTCAGGTACGTGCGCCGCTCAAGGCGCGCGGTGCGTAGGCGCTCTGGTAGCGCTGGATACCCCGGACCCTTGGAAGTCGTCCGAAGTGACCGTGTGCCGAGTCGCCGGGGTGAGGCCCGCCATGATAGCATTTCAAGGAGTGGACTCACAGGTTCTAGCGGGCGCGATCGGAGTGGTGTTCGGTGCGGGCGTTACCGTTGCGGGGACGTGGTGGGTATCGGTTCGATTGGACCGCCTGCGAGAGAACCGCGCCCTCATCACCGCGATTGCGGTCGTCAGCGCGGAGCTGGAGGAAAACCGCGTTCGCATCAAGCGACTGAGCGGAAAGGTTGGCGCTCAGGATCTCGGTGGGCGTCTCACGCTTGAGGACTGGGCCAAAAGCAAGGCGGCGCTTGCCGGGCTCGAGCTGCGAGATGAATCGCTGTGGAAAGAGCTCGTCGATACCTACGGCAAGATCTATGAATCAAAGACCTCCGGCGAGCCGCCGGAGGCACAGGTACTGGACGGGCTTCGGAAGAGGCTCACGCAGGAGCAGGACCGGCTGGGAAGCGAGATACGCAGGTTGCTTACCTGGCGGCGCACCGCCGCTTAACGCTCCCGCTTTCGCGTCATTGCGAGCGCGTCCACGGCCAGCGGCGCACGCCCGCCTCAGACGAGCGGCATGCGTCCGAGTTGCCGGTCGGCGCACGCCTGCATCCCTGGCGAATGCGGGCGCGCGATCCGGTCGCGTCGGGTGCTTGGACGTCGTCCAGAGCGCTAGCGTCAGTCTGCGCATCGTGGAGCGCCTGCATGCGTGGGGACGCGATCGAGCAGTACGTCGGCGCAAAGGCCGTTGCGGGCACCGCTTACTACATGACGGCCCCTCTTGATCGTCAGCGTCAAGCTGGAGAAGCACCACCGCGACAGGTAGCCTCATGGACCTCCTCGGTGAGCGTGCTCATCTTCTCGCTCAACGTATGGATTTGCTCGGTCAGGTCCGTGTTCTTCGTGAGCAAGTCGGTCTGAAACTGGGCTAGCTCGTCCCTGTGCTTCGCCGCAGCTTCCTCGTTCGCCTTGTCGGTCCTCGTCTGTGCCTTCTGGGCGATGATCACCAGCGCACCCGTATAGAACGCGACACCGGAGAAGATGAGGTTCAGCAAGATCCACGGCTCGGGATCGAATTCGCCTCCTTTGGTGAGGGCCTTGCCGGTGCTTTCGAGGTACTTCACAGCACCGTTGATGAACACCCAGGCGAGGATGATCAGCGAACCGATCAGGACGAACTGCACGGTGCCCATGGCCGAAGCGACGCTCTCGGCCATACGCTCCATGAAGCTGCTTCCCCCGGCATATGGCGACGGGTGCTTACCGCCCTGTTGGTAGTGGGTGTGGTGGCGCAGCGGATCGCCGATGACCGGCTTCTGCTGCTGCTGGTCCGTCGCTGCCATTGAGCTTCCTCTCGATCGCATTGATAAGTCCTGGGGCTGAGCGGGAGAGTAGCTGGCGCGGTAGGCGTCTCCGGCCTCGTCGCCGCACAGCTATGTCACACCGCGCTGCTATGACGAGCAGCCAGACGCCACCGATAACCCCTCAGCAATACGCTTGCTCGCCGAGCATTGCGGGAAGCAGCCGGACCCGCCACCACACGCCCCCAATGGACGACCGGCGGACGTGTCGGCGCGCGTTAGGATCACGCTCGCTTGGTCTTCGGAGGGCGGGAGCGGATGCCACCGTTACCGCCGAGACGCCCGCGGCGGCAGCCGGCGGACGCCCCACCCGTCGGCTCCCGCGCGATCGGAGCCCACCGGCTCCTACCTCATCGGTTTGGGTCAGCGGCTCTCCGGCGTGTCTGTCAGTCTGAGGTCCGGTGACGCGCTTCAGGAGCTGGGACGGGATCGAGATCGCCTACCAGGAGTGGGGCGAGGACACGACGCTGGCGCCCGTGGTCCTGCACCACGGGTTCGTCGCCAACGCGGAGGCGAACTGGGTCGCCACTGGTGTCGTCGACGCGCTCCTCGCCGCGGGACGCAGGGTCATCGCTCCCGACGCCAGGGGCCACGGTCACTCCGAGAAGCCGCATGACTCCGCCCGCTACGGGGAGCAGCGCATGGCGCGCGACCTCGCGGTCCTGCTCGACACGGTCGGCGCGGGGCAGGTCGATCTCGTTGGCTACTCGATGGGGGCGGTCGTCTCGCTGCTGTTCGCCAGCGACGACGAGCGGGTGCGACGGCTGATCGTGGGGGGCGTCGGCTCGGGCGTGGTCGAGTGCGGCGGGGTGGACCGGCGCGCGGTCTCCAACGACTCGATCATCGACGCTCTCAACGCTGCCGACCCCGCGAGCATCGAAAGTCCCGAGGCGGCGGCGTTCCGGACGCTGGCAGACGCTCTGGGCGCCGACCTGGAGGCGCTCGTCGCGCAGGCGAGGTCGGTCTACCGGGGCGGAGTGGCGCTCGATCGCATCACGGCGCCGACGCTGATCCTGGCCGGTGCGGACGATCCGCTGGCTGTGCGCCCCGAGGTGCTCGCCGACGCGATCCCGAACGCCGTGCTTCAGACCCTTGCGGGCAACCACATCGAAGCGCTGGGCGACCCGCGGTTCACGCGGTCGATCATCGAGTTCCTCGCCTGATCGAGAGCGCTGCGCATAACCGCGCTGTCTTGCTGCTCCTGCACCGATGTTGCCGCTCACGCTAGTTGAGAGTCGGGCTGATAGTTGAGAGTGGGGGTTTGTGCCGGCCACCGAGCAGACTTCCACCGATACAGTCCAGCAGTAACCTACTTCCGGAGCGCTGCACTTAGCGGGGGAATGTTTTTCCCACGACCTGCACCCCGGAGAACTGCGTCGAGCCCGGGCCGTGGATGACCAGGAACCAGAAGGCGAAGGTCGCGGCGCCGACCGCGGCTGTGACGGTGAAGATGCGCTCCAGAGCTCCCCGCCGCTGGTCGTACCCGCCGGCACGCCTGAGGATGACCCAGGCCCGGTCGATGTCGTGCATCGTCTGCAGGGCTCCGAAGAGCAGCGCAAACAGGGTCGCGAAGGATGTCGCGATGCCGAGGCTGATGCTGCCGGTGAGGTAGTTCACGCGCGAGCCCACCCACAGGCAGGCGAGCGGGATCGGGCCCCAACAGAGCAGTCCGAGCGAGGTGGTCAGCGCAAACGCCAACCCCGCCAGGCATCGGTCGACGCACCGGCGTGCGGGGCCCCCACGCTGGAGCGGGTTGCGGTAGCGCGCCGGCGCGGTACCCGGGCGCCGGCCCAGAAAAAGGCCTCCGTTGTCGCTTGGGTCGTTACGCATTGCCTCCCTTTCTCGCCGGGCCTTGCTCGAACGCTAGTGTCCCGAGTCGGAAATTCGGTGAGTATTTGCCGAGTGCCCGCGCGTGATCTGACGTTCGATGGTATCGGCGTGTGCCGGTAGCACATGAGCCGATGCCGGCGGGCGTCAGGCGCGGGCAGGCGCCGGGAAATGCCATTGAATTTGTGACTCGGGACACTAGTGCAGCGCTCCTGAAGTTAGGTTACTGCTGGACTGTATCGGCGGAGATCTGCTCGGCGCCATGAACACAACCGACTGGTAGTTGCGCCCGCGGTCCACGACGATCGTGCCCGGGCGAACCGTCGGTCGCGGCGCCGCACCGGCAAACAACCCCGAAGCGGCCCTGCCGAGAACTCCGAAAGAGCGCCACGCGCCTCGCCCTCGCCGAACCGGACCACGACCTCAAAAGGCCCATCCACAGCAACCTCCGAACAAACGTCCGAAGCCAGCACAAACCAGACGCTACGCCCACCCCCGGACAGCAGCGCTCTCAACAAGCCCAACAACTCTCAACACCAGTCTCAACAAGCGCACCAGCTCTCAACTAGCGTGAGCGGCAACAACCGAGTTGCGCAAGGAACCGTCATGTCCCGGGCGGGGTTCCGCTACGCCCGGGACGAGCTGCGGACGCGGACGCGCTGAACACCGTCCTCGAGGTCAACCTACGCGTCGTTGAGGGGGTACGGCTGGTCGTTCGGCGTGCAGAGCCGCGAACGGACGCGAAACAGGCGACGTCAAGGTCGCTATTTGCGCGGCTTTTCGCCCCTGTTCGCCTGTGTTTGCAGCCAAAAAATATCGGGGCGATTGATGCTGCTTGGCCCGGTTGCTGGCGATTCTCGGGTCCGTGGGCGGTTTTGTGGGCGGGCTGTTCGCGCCGGGCACGTCCGTTAACGAAAAGACCCGGCCCACGACGGGGCCGGGTGAGTGCGTCAGCCATCATACATAGAGCCTCGGCTCAGAACAAGCTCTGCTGCGGCAGCGTTGTGGCAACCAGTGATGCCTGCGGCTTGGGCCGGCGCTCGTCGGCGTGCGTGGCGTACGCGCCGACGATGCGATCAAGCGCGCGGTGCTTGTCGCGGTGGCCGTAGAGGCGGCGGACGAGGTTCCCGCCATCCTGGTGGCCAAGTGCGATCGCGACAACCTCGGATGGCATCTCAAGGATGTTGACCATGTACCAGCCGGCGAAGTGCCGGGTCGCCAGGTAGAGGCTGCCGTCCCAGCCCGCGGCGGCGCGGACGGCCTTCCAGTGGTAGGCGCGGGAGCTCGGGCTCCAGTGTCCGCCACGCAGCGACACGAAGCAGAACTCGCCCTCGCGTGCCAGGCCGTGGAGCGCATCGCGGGCGTGGGCGGTCAGGGGCGCCTCGCGTCGCAGATGGTTCTTGGGGGTGTCGAACCGGTGTGTCGCTGCGTTGAACTGCTCGGCGACGACGATCCGGTCGCGCTCGAAGTCGATGCGCTCCCAGCGCAGCGCATCAAGCTCCCCAGGTCGCAGACCGGTGAACGCCGCGACCTGAAGCCACGCGGCGAATGACGGGGCGGTCAGCCTGCGGGCGTGGCCGATGATCTCCCAGATCTGCTGCTCGCTCGGGGGCTGCTGGTCGCGCCGGCCCTTGTCGCGGGAGATGCCGAGCTTCTCGAATGGATTGCGGTCGATCAGCCGTCCGGCCTTCATCGAGGCGGCGTCGTTGAACATCGAGCACAACCCCTGCACCGACCCCGAGTGGTTGCCGCCAGCGAGCCACGCGGCGACGATCTCATCCCCAACCCGGGCGATCGGGACACCGCCGTAGCGACCCACGAATGCCCTTGTCGCCTCCCGGCGGCGGATGTCGCTCGACTCCTTTGGCCTCGCGAACAGCGGATCGGTCGTCCAGCGCTCCCAGAACTCGCGAACCGTCAGGTCCCTCGCGCGGACATCTCCCAGACGCTCGCGCGCCCTCTCGCGCGCCCGCTTGGCCTCCGCCTTGGTCGCGAACGTCCCAGGGCCACCCAGGACGCGGGAGACGCTCACGTTCCCGCCAATCGCGGGGTCATGAACCTGCGCTCGCCAGCGCCCCGAGGGCAGCTTCATGACGCTCACGCCGCCGCCCTCCCCCGCTCCGACGCCCATGAGATTGCGGCCGAGGGCCTGAACCGGCGCGTGCGCCGCCCCCACGTCACCGACGGCATCCCCTCAGCCACCATCCGATCTACCGGCGCGATGCTGACGCCCATGATCGCGGCCAGCTCGGCGCGGGAGACGTAGCGCTCGACTTCGAGCCGTCCGGCGGGCTCGACGGAGGGACGTATGGGCAGGCTGTTGGTGCTCATCCCCATCAATGACCACGGGCGTGCGCAAGCGGCCAACGAGTTGCGCGCCCGCCAACCACACCCAGAGCGAACACCGGTGAGCGAGCACCCACGCACCATGCCCGGCCAGACCACAGCGCCCGGCCGGGCCACAAACATCGGAACGATTTCCACAGCCATCCCGATCCTCGGGGTCAGATGGAGATCAGGTCCAGATCGTCCAGCCGCCTGGCAGCTCGGGAAGCCCGGACCGACTCGCCGGAGAGATGCGCCACACCCTCCGTCTCCAGGCGAGCAAGGGCGTCGCTGATCGCCAATGGATCGATGTGGTCCAGCTCGGCTTCCAGCTCGACGCGCGACCAGCGCTCGGGGTGGTCGTCGCGAAGGATCTGCAGGACGATCACCTGCTCGACCCGGCGGTCCTCGGCACTGCGAACTTGCTTAGGATGATCCTGCATGGGAGCCAACACCTCCTGTGTACGCCCCGGGCGGTGACAGCCGTCCGGGGCACTTTGCGATTTCGGATTTCCGTCACGCTGCGCTCTGGATGCCCACAGAACACACCGCTTGCTTGTCAGCATACACTAAAGCAAGGCTTGACTTATGTCTGACTTGATCCGGAACCCCGATCTCTCGGCGCTTCACCGCCTCGCCTACTCCCAGGAGGGCCTATTCACGGCTCAGCAGGCACAGGAGCGGGGCTTCAGCGCCCAGCTGCTCGCCCACCACACACGAGCGGGGCGGTTCGCGCGAGTGCGGCACGGGCTCTACCGCCTCAGCGACTACCCCACAGGAGAGCACGAGGAGATACGCGCCGCCTGGCTCACCGTCGGCATGGACCGCGCCACCGTCTCCCACGAGAGCGCACTCGTGCTGCACGGACTCTCCGACGTGCTGCCCAACACCGTGCACCTGCTCGTCTCCCGCGAACATCGCGGAATCCGACCCCCCGCCGGAGTGACCCTCCACACCGCCACGGCGGCCATCCCCGGTGACGAGGTCACGGCCCGCCACGGTATCCGCGTGACCACCCCGTCGCGGGCGATCATCGACGCGGCCGGCTCAGGCACAGCACCCGAGCAGATCCAGATGGCGACCCGGCAGGCCCTTGAGCAGGGACGCACCACACCCCACCAGCTCGCCGGCCAGGCAGAACGCCACGGCGGCCACGTCGCCGCCCTCATACGACGCACGATCCAAGAAGCCACAGCCACATGAAGTACGCCACCCCCGAGGCGTTTCGCGCTGCGCTGGACCAGCGCATCCGCAACGAGGCAGCCACCAGCGGCGTACCCGTGATGCGACTGCGCAAGCGCGTCGCGTTCGAGCGCTTCCTCGCCAGAATCGCCATCGTGGACCCGGAGCGCTGGGTGCTCAAGGGAGCATTTGCGCTCGACCTACGACTCGGCTTGCGAACACGGACGACCAAGGACATCGACCTCGCGGGAGCCGACGACGAGCAGATCGCAACTGCGGACCTCATCGCGGCCCAGGCGATCGATCTGCACGACCACTTCAGCTTCGACGTAACGCGCACCCCCGCACTTGACCGCGCCGAGGCATTCCGCGCCGTGCGCTACAGCGTGACCGCCGAACTCGCCGGACGCCGCTTCGAGCAGTTCCCCGTCGACGTGGCGCTCAGCGAGCAACCAACCGCGCTGCCCGAGCGCCTACCGATCCCCAACCTGCTGGAGTTCGCCGACATCCAGCCCACCGAGATGCCGGTCATCGCGCTGGAGCAGCACATCGCCGAGAAGGTCCACGCCTACACCGCCACCTACGGGCCACAGCAACAGCAGAGCACCAGGATCAAGGATCTGATCGACCTCCTCCTGATCGCCGACCTCGCCACCCCGCACGCAGACCGCCTACGCGACAGCCTCGACGCGACATTTCGCAACCGTGCGCGCCAACCCCTCCCCTCCGCGTTCCCCGCACCCCCGCCAGGATGGACGACCCCCTACGCCCACGCCGCCGAAGAAGTGGGGCTCCCAACCGACCTCGACACCGCGCACACCGACGCCGCGACCCTCCTCGACCCGGTGCTCGCCGGCACCGCAACCGGCCGCTGGAACCCCACCGAACAGCGCTGGACCGCCCCATGAGCCACCCTGAGCCTGCGCCCTCCAAGCCCTCCGACACTGCCCTGCCGCACCCAAAATCTCCGCCGCACAGACTAGATGCACAGCCATGCTGGCGCTGTGCGATTGCTGTGCCGTCCGGCGCCTCGGAGGACAATAGGTGACGGTGACCTCCGCCGCCGCCTTTACGATCGTGACGAGCCATCATCAGGGCTCTACAACCCCGTAACCCACCATCGCTCAGTGACGACACGTATCCGCTACATGGGTAACAAGCACGACGTTGCGCCCGTCGTGGCCCAGCTCGTGCGCCGACGCCGTCGCGACCGGCCCTTCTTGGACGTCTTCTGCGGCCTTTGCTCAGTCGGCGGCGCAGTCGCCCGCATAGGCAACCGAGTCATCGGCAACGACATCCAGAGTTTTGCCGTCCTCGTGGCGCGCTGTCTGCTCGCTACTGCCGAGGCGCCACCGTCGCCGACAAAGCTGAAGGATGCGCTGTGGCGCAGCTACGTCTATAACCATCGTCGCCTGCTTGAGCGTTTCGCGGACGACATCGAACGAGAGGACCGAATCCTCGCCGACGGCGACGCCAATGCATACCGTCACGCCTACACCCAGTGGCGCCACGCCGCTAACGACCAGGACATCGCCGCCGAGCTCGCCGCAATCGCTCGGCCCGCCGACCAACGACCCTACCGACTCGTAACCCTCACTTTTGCTTGGGGCTACTTCGGCCTGCGCCAGGCAATCGCGATCGACAGCATCCGCTTCGCGATCGACCGTGCGCGAGCGAGCGAGCGGCTGACGCCAGCGGGGGCCGACTGGGCACTCGTAGGGCTCCTACAGGCCGCGAGCTGCGCATCGGCCAGCCCCGGCCACTTCGCACAGTACTTGCGACCGGAAAGCGACGAGGGCTTCGTGCGTATCCTGCGCCAGCGTCGCCGTGATATGTGGAAGCAGCTTCTGCACGAGGTGGGGAAGCTTGCGCCCTACGGCAGCCCGGACTGGCGCAGAGGCAACGCGGTGCTGCAGCACGATGCCCTCGCGATTTGGGAGCATCTTGACAACTTCGGCTTCGAAGATGGCATCGTATACGCCGACCCACCGTACTCCAAGGACCACTACTCGCGTTACTACCACGTGCTCGAGACCCTGACGCGCTATGACTATCCGAGCGCAGTCGGCAAAGGACGCTACCGGCCCGATCGCTTTGCGACGCCATTCTCGTTAAAGACGCAGGTCGAGGCGGCGATGAGCGACCTATGCGGCGCCGTGGCCGAGCGCGGCTCTACACTTGTTCTGAGCTACCCGAGCAATGGGCTCCTTAACGCGGGGTGCGGCGTCGACCCAGGGGATCTCCTCCACGACCATTTCAGCCATGTCAACCTCCTGATGCGCCAGCCAACGAGTCACTCCACGCTCGGCGCACGTCACGGGAGCGCTCGCAACCCTGTTGACGAGCTGCTTTGGGTGGCACGCTGATGCGCACCCACGGCAACGCAAATTGGTCTATAAACTCGAACAAACCACTCAAGCACTCTCGCGCTGCATTCCCCAACACCTCTTCATCCACCGCGTTCGGGATGATCTCCCGGCACAACATTTAGCGTACGTAGTCATGCCAGCAGACACCGGAATCTCCCTAATCAAGCCGCAGAAACTGCAGCCCAACCCCGAGAACCCGCGACTCATCTTCCGCTTGGACGAGCTGCGCGTCCTTCAGGACTCGATCAAGCATCAGGGGATCCTCGTGCCGCTCACGGTCTACCGCGAAGGCAAGGACTACGTAATCCTCGACGGCGAGCGCCGCTGGCGCTGCGCACTGAAGCTCGCGCTGGACACGGTCCCAGCGATCGTGCAGCCCAAGCCCGATCCGCTCCAGAACCTCTTGATGATGTTCGCAATCCACAACCAACGACAGGAGTGGGACCCACTGCCGACTGCCTACAAGCTGCAAGAGTTGGAGGACCGCATCGCGGGAGATTGGGGTCGACAGCCGACCGAGTCAGAGCTCGCCGAGTTCGCATCGATCACACGCGGTGAGGTGCGCCGGCTCAAGGCCTTGTTGGCATTGCCCAAGGAATACCGCACAGAGCTGATGGACGAGCTTGAGAAGCCGCGCCCCGAGCAGGTTCTAACGGTTGATCACGTTCTGGAGGCGACCCGCGGCGCGGCCGCCCTCGCAAAGCGCGGTGTCCTCAACGACCAGGAGGAGATGAAACTCGGCCGCGCGGTCGTCGACAAGTTCAAGGAGGGCTTACTCACAAGTACCGTCGAGCCGCGCCTACTCGCACGTATGGCGCGCGCGGTTGAGCGCGAGGAGATCACCCCGGCAGTGGCACATCGTGCCGCTGTGCGCATCATCCGCGATCCCACATACACCGTCGAGGCTGCCTATAAAAATTCGGTCCAAGAGGCGGACTTCGCCCACGCCACCGAGCAGGCTCGCCAGCCGGCTCGCTGCACGTATCGAGGAGCACACGAATGAGAACTACGCGCTGACCGACTCACTGCGCGAGACACTAGAGGATCTCTCAAGATCAATCCGCCGATTCCTACGCGGCTGAGATTATGGCCGCCCCCGAGTTTCGGACTGTTCCGGAGGAGCTGCTCGGGATCGCATCCGCCGCATCGACATGGCTCAAAAACCGCGGCCACAAAGTAACACCCGAACGCCACGAGATCGGGTATCCCTTCACCCCCACACTCTACGGCAAGCGACACATGGCCATCGCTCTCATCGAAGTCGACGCGGAAGTAGTGATCGACCGCATGAAGGAATGGGTCGCCTACGGACGCTCGCGGAGATCCGACACACGTGTCTGGTGCGCAATGCCCGACCACGCCGCGCGTACCGGTAAGCAGGATTTACAACTGACGGAACTCGGAGTCGGTCTATTACTCATCAGCGACGGCAAGGCGGTTGAGACGATCCCAGCCAAGGATCTTGCCTTGAACGTCGAACTGCCGGCGATCGATGGACTCCCGCGTCGCGTCCAGAAAGCGCTTGGCCCCGTCTACGAGCACTTCGAACGTGGCGAGTGGCGTGAGGGCTTCGAGGAGGCTTGCCTTGCCCTTGAGGATGCAGCCCGCCAACACCTCTGGAAAGGCGTCAAGGCAGGGCGCATCGCAGTCGTTTCGGCGAGCGGCAATCAAGAGCATCTCACCAAGAAGAAGATTGATCGCTTCACAATGGGCGACCTCGCTCAGCGCTACGGTCTTATCGTCCAGCAGACACACGCCGATCGTGTTATCGGCGACACGCTCAAACTCGTCAACCCCAATCGCGTCGGTGTCGTACATCACAAGCGCAAAGCCGCTGCCGAGGCGAAGCTGCGGCGAGACGCGGGCAAACAAATGTGGCAGATGATTGGGGCGCTGAAGGAGATCGACAAGAGTCCGTAGGGGAGACGTGGAATGTGGGCTCTCCCGCGTTGACCCATCTTTCCAGCAGAACTCCTGCCTGCGACACCCAGGATATGTGCCCACAAATCGCCCAGAGCGTGGGCGGTACTTCTCGTCCCGCGTGGGCGGTTCGTGGGCGGTCCGCTCGAAAAACGAGCACTGCGCCGTCTCGCTACTTCTGGGCCGTGTGACCACGCAATCCCACTACCAGAGCCAAACCCTGCCCCTCCAGGACGCCCCCAGCGTCCCCCAGCATCCAACAACCTACAAATCGGGGCGCCCAGATTCGAACTGGGGACCTCGCCGACCCGAACGGCGCGCGCTACCAGGCTGCGCCACGCCCCGATATAGGCTCCAGTATCCCACAAGGAGCGATCCGTCCCATCGCGCGGGGCCAACCTGGCCCGCCGGAGGCCGATCCGGCCCGCGATGAGGCCGCCGCCGCCCCTCGCCGGGACCACCCTGAGCGACTATCCTCGCCAGCGTGCCGGCCCAACTCGCCGAGATCGTCAAAGAGCTGGACCATCTGCTGGAGCCCGAGCGCTTCGCGGACTATTGCCCCAACGGGCTGCAGGTCCCCGGGCGCGAGGAGGTGACCACGGTGGCCACCGGGGTGAGCGCGCACCTGGAGCTGTTCGAGCGCGCCCGCGAAGAGGGCGCGGAGCTGGTGCTCGCCCACCACGGAATCTTCTGGGGCAGCGGGCCGGGGCCGATCGATGCGGCTCTTGCGCGCCGACTGAGGGTCCTGTTCGCAGCGGACATGTCGCTGCTGGCCTACCACCTCCCGCTCGACGCGCACCCGGAAGTCGGGAACAATGCGCTGATCGCCCGCGCGCTCGGCGCTCAGGAGCTCGCGCCGTTTGCGCCCCATCGCGGTCAGCCGATCGGGTGCCTGGCGCAGTTCCCGGGGGAGGGGCTGCCCGCGCCCGAGCTGGTGGCTCGCGTGCGGGAGTTCACCGCGCGCGAGCCGCTCGCCTTCGAGTGCGGGCCCCCGGTGGTGCGGCGCCTGGGGATCGTCTCCGGTGCGGGGGGCGATCACCTCGCGGACGCGGTCGCCGCGGGGGCGGACGCGTTCCTCACCGGAGAGCCTGCCGAGCGCGTGATGGCGCAGGCGCAGGAGGCGGGCGTGCACTTCATCGCCGCCGGGCACTATGCCACGGAGACGCTCGGCGTCAGGCGCCTCGGCGAGCGGCTCGCCGAGCGCTTCGGCGTGCGCCACGTGTTCCTGGACATCCCCAACCCCATATAGGTGTTCCATATAGGTGTTCGTGGACATCCCCACCCACCCAGACAGATGCTCGGCCGCGCACGCGGGAGCCTGGGCCCGTGTCGGGGGCCGTCCGCGACGAGACCGCACGTTGCGGGCAATGTTCGCTTGCCACCGTCCGCTCCGAGCTGTATATGTAGGGGCATGTAGGCGTAGACATAGCTCAAGCGCGAACACCGACAGAAGGAGTCGCCGATGGCCAATCACTTGACGCCCACCGAACTTGCCCGCGAGTCCGGACTCGGGCGCCGGGAGGTTCTCTCGAAGTGCCTCGAGCAGGGGGTCCCGATCTTCAAGGGCCGCATCGACAAGAGCCTCTTCCTCGCAAGCCTCCGCCAGGGGTCCTCCTCGGCGCAGCGCCCCGCACACGCCGAGAGCTAGACGCAACCCCGCCACGCGGCGGCGCCAACCCACAAAGTTCGCCCGAAGGGCATATCCTTTGGCTGTTGAGTCAGCCGGGGTCCTGAGGGGGACCCGCGGCTCCACCCGAAGAGGAGAGCGCCATGGAGGCAGGCACCGCAGAGCAGGCCACTGGATCGACCGTCGAGCACACGCCGGGTGCCCCCGGCGAGCAGGCCGCGGCGGCACGCACGATCGCCGACATGGTCCCCACCGCCGTCGCGGAGTTCGGTGACCGCGTGGCGGTTCGCCACAAGCAGGACGGCGCTTGGCGGGACGTCACCTACGCCCAGCTCGGGGAGATCGTGGAGGAGATCGCGCTCGGCCTCGTCGACCTCGGTGTCGAACCGGGCGAGCGAGTGTGCATCCTCGTGAGCACCCGCCCGGAGTGGTCCTACGTGGACATGGCCATCACCGCCACCGGGGCCGTCGTCGTGCCGATCTACCCGACCAACTCCCCCGAGGAGTGCCACTGGGTGATCTCCGACTCGGGCGCGTGCGCGATCGTGTGTGAGAACGCGGAGCAGCTCGCGAAGGTCGCCGCGGTGCGCGAGCAGCTGCCGGAGCTGCGCACGGTGATCGTGATCGACCCGCCCCTCGCTGAGAGCGGCGAGACGGGCCGCGCGCCCGGCGCCGGGGAGTCCAACGGGGCGGGCAGGGCGAGCGGGCCTCCGATCGAGGCGCGCCCACTCGCGGAGGTGCGCAAGCGCGGGCGCGCGCGGGCGACCGAAGCCGGGGGACACCCGCCTTCGGCGAGTGTCCCCGTTTCGGCCAACGGCGGGGCGGAGGAGCTCGAGCGCCGCCGCGCCGCGCTGCGCCCGGAGGACCCCTACACGTTCATCTACACCTCCGGCACCACCGGCCCCCCCAAGGGGTGCGTGCTCTCCCACGGCAACTACCGCGACACCGTCGACATGGTGCGCGAGGTGGGGCAGATCCGCGACGACGAGGTCTCCTACCTGTTCCTCCCGCTCGCGCACGCGTTCGCGCTGCTGATCCAGCTGGGGGCGTTCGACCGGGGCTCCACGATCGCCTACTTCGGGGGGGACGTCAAGCAGATCGTCAGCGAGCTCCAGGAGGTGCAGCCGACCTTCCTGCCCTCGGTGCCGCGGATCTTCGAGAAGATCTACACGCTCGCCCACGGGGCGATCGAGGCGCAGCCGCCCGAGGAACGCGCAAAGACCGAGGCTGCGCTGGCACTCGGCGCAAAGGTGCGCGACCTGATCGCCCGTGAGGAACCGATCCCCGAGGAGCTGCGCGAGCCCTTCGAGGAGGCCGAGGAGGGGCTGTTCAAAAACGTGCGCTCGATCTTCGGCGGGCACGTCCGCCAGGCGGCCACGGGCGCCGCCCCGATCGCGCCGGAGATCCTCGAGTTCTTCTGGGCCTGCGGCGTCCCCGTGCTGGAGGGCTACGGGATGACCGAGACCTCCACGATCGCTACCGTCTCCACGATCGAGGACCACCGCTTCGGCACCGTCGGGCGCGCGCTGCCCGGCGTGCAGCTGCGAATCGCCGAAGACGGGGAGATCCTGATCAAGGGCGCCAACATCTTCGGGGGCTACCACCATAACGCCGACGCGAGCTTCGGGGCGGTCGAGGACGGCTGGCTGCACACCGGCGACCTCGGCTCGCTCGACGCCGACGGCTACCTCTCGATCACGGGGCGCAAGAAGGACATCATCATCACCGCGGGCGGCAAGAACCTCACGCCGGCGAACATCGAGAACGACCTCAAGCAGTGCCGGTGGATCTCCCAGGCGGTGATGCACGGCGACCGGCGCCCCTACCCGGTGGTGCTGATCACGCTCGACGAGGAGGAGGTCGCCGGCTACGCCCGCGCGCACGGCCTCTCCGAGGAGCCCGCCCTGCTCGCGCGCGAGCCCGCGATCCGCGCGCTGATCGGCGGGGAGGTAGACCGCGTCAACGCCCGCTACGCCCAGGTGGAGCAGGTCAAGAGGTTCGCGATCCTCGACTGCGACCTCTCGCAAGAGGGCGGCGAGCTGACGCCGACGCTGAAGGTCAAGCGGGGGGTGGTCGCAGAGAAGTACGCCGCCCTTCTCGACTCGCTGTACGCGGAGCGGTAGGATCTGCTCGAGGCGGACGGGCTCCCGGTCGCACCGGCGGTTCGGTGAACGCGCCAAAACACGCTAGCTTTAGACAAGGAGGTTGAGTCGCCGTCCGTGCCGGCCCCGGTGAGGGGGAGGACCCAGCCTCCGAGAGCGGCGACCATTCCAACCATGCGCAGCGATCCATCCGATAACGGCGGCCTCTTCGTAGGCAGGCGGCCAGGCACAGCGCCGACGCACTTCCGCAGGCTCCCCGAGCGCGGTAGTGCCGCGCGCCAGCGGATCGACGCGTACCTCGCCGGGGCGATGCTGGCAAGCATGATCGTGCTCAGCCTGCTCTGTTGGGGCCCGATCCCGGTCGCGTGCCTGTGGGTCGGCTCGCAGGTCGACTACCTCTCGGGCTCTGTCAGCCTCGGCATCCTGGTCGCGTTCGTGGCCCTGTTCGTGCTGCTGTTCGGGGCGCTGAAGCTGATGCGCAGTCTCGACGAGGGGTGGATCCTCGTGCGGCGCGCCGCCGGCCACGACCAGCGCGGGGGAGCCCTGGGCCGCATCTTCGCGATCACCGCCGCGATCTGCGCGGGGCTGTTCGCGATCTGGTTCGTGCTGATCCACGGGCCCGGCCAGATGGTGGAATCGGGCCAGTGAGGTAGGCCCCACCGCTGCGACCCAGCTCACGACCCTGCCAGCCATGGGCCTGCTCGACTACTACCGCCAGTTCGAGGGCCTCTCCGAGGAGGAGGTCAACCGCGAGCTGCGCGAGGAGGCGGCGGAGCGCAGGCGCAAAGCGCTCACGCGTGTGCGCACGATCGACCTCTCGCAGACCACGTGGCCCGAACTGCCCCACCCGAACATCGCCAACTCGATCACGTACATCGCGCGGCGCGGCCTGCAGCTCTACCCGCACCTGCGGGGCTCGGAACTGCGCGACGCGCTGGCCGAGCGCCACGGGGTCGATCCGCCCCGCCTGATCCTCGGCAACGGCGCCGCCGAGCTGCTGAGCGCGGCCACCCGCGCCCTGATCGAGCCCGGCCAGAAGCTCGTCACCACGTGGCCCTCGTACCCCCTGTTCCCGATCATGGCCCGCCGGGCGCACGGTCAGGCGGTGCCGGTGAGCGGCGGGGTGGACGCCCTGCTCGAGGCGGTGGCCGCACACGACACGCGGGTGGTGGCGGTGGCCAGTCCCAACGACCCCACCGGCGAGCTGCTCGGAGTCGCGGAGCTCCGACGGCTGCTCGAGGGCCTTCCCGACGGGGTGGCGATGCTGCTCGACGAGGCGCTCGTCGAGTTCGCCGACGCCCAGCCCCTGGACGCCTCGCTGGCACTGCTTGAGGAGTACCCGCACCTGCTGGTGTTCCGCAGCTTCTCCAAGGCGTGGGGCATGGCGGGGCTGCGGATCGGCTACGCCGTCGGGGGCCCCGGCTCGGAGGAGCTGCTGGGCGAGCTGGAACCGGACCTCGGGGTCAACGAGCTCTCGCAGGCGGGGGCGCTCGAGGCGCTGCACACCGCCCAGGGGCTGCTGGACAAGCACGTGCACGGGGTCGCGGTGGAGCGCATCCGCCTGAGCACCGCCCTGCGCAGACGCGGCTTCGAGGTGGCCGACAGCCAGGCCAACTTCCTGTGGGCGGCCCACCCCACCCTCGACGGGGGCGAGCTCGCCGCGCGGCTCTCGCGCGCGGGTGTGCTGGTCGCGGCAGGAGCCGCCCTGGGGGAGCCGCGACACGTGCGCATCAGCCTCCGCAACCCCGCCGCCTCGGACCGTCTGCTCACGGCGATCGACGGCACCCTCGCGCAGCCCGAGGCCGATGGCAACTCACAGCCCGACGCCACGGGCAACTCGCAGCCTGTGACTCAGGCGCCAGCGGACCCAGACTGACGCAGCAGCGCCCCGGTGGTCTCCTCGAGGATCCGCCGCCAGGCGGACACGTCGTGGTCGGGCTCGGCGGCCTCGAAGTGCTCGACCACGGCGCGCAGCCGCTCGGGGGAGATCTCGAGCCCGTGGCGCTCGGAGATCAGGCGGTAGCGCTCGTATTCGCCCGCGAGGTGAGAGGCGACCGTCTGGAAGCCGTGGCGGGCGATGGCGATGCGCGAGGCGAAGTTCATGATCGAGGTCTGGAACATCAGCTCGTCGGTGGGCTCGGGCTCGAGCAGCACGATGTCCACCCCCGGGTAGCGCTCCTCCCAGCCCCTCGCGAGCTCGTGCAGCCGCTGGTGGGCGAGCAGCTTGAACGCCTGGTAGCCGATCTGGGGGAAGCCCATGTCCGAGACGCGCCGGGGGCGACGTCCGCGCAAGGTGCGGACGTCGGTGGCGAAGTCGTTGACGAAGGGCACGACGGGGTTGATCACGACCACGAGCTGGGCCCCCGCCTCGACGGCGATGTCGAGGTTGGTGGTGGAGGTGATCCCTCCGTCCACGAGCTCGCGGCCGTCGAGCTGCACGGGTGCGTAGACCATCGGCAGCGCCCCCGAGGCGCGCACGGCGGTGGAGATCGGGACGTGGTCGAAGCCCTCGGCGCCGAACACCACCCGCTCGCAGGTGTCGAGGTCGGTGGCGGTGATGTACAACTCTCTACCTCGCGCGAGCTCGCGGAAGTCGTCGGTGCGGCCGGGCTCGCCGAGGGCCCGGCGCAGGTAGCCCTCGATGCCGGTGCCCGTGTACAGCCCCGAGGGCAGTGCCTGGGCGAGCTCCAGCACGAGGTCCAGCACGGACATCTGCCGCGGGTGGGTGATCAGCCGGCGGGCGATCCCGGCGAGGTGCAGCGGCAGCTGCACGCCGCGGCGCGCGAGCTCGGAGAGGTTGAGGCGCAGGAGGTCGCCGAGGTCGATGTCGCGGAAGGGCTGGGGCTCCTCGGAGGCGGCCACGCGCATCATCTCCTCGGGAGTGACGCCGTTGGCGGCGAGGGCCGCGATGAACGCCCCCGCGGAGGTCCCCACGTAGACGTCGAAGTCGTTGACGGTGGAGTTCACCGCAAGCAGGTCGAGCGCGCGCAGCGCCCCGATCTCGTACACCCCGCCGGTGAAGCCCCCGCCGCCGAGCACGAGGGCTGTCTTGGAGGGCCTGCGGCGGCCTCGGCGCGGGCGGGCGCCGGTTCTCGAAGCGCCCCTCGCCGACGTGTCTACGGCGCCGTCGCGGCCACCGGGGCTCGCGGCGGAGCGGGAGCGGCGGCGGCGCTGCTCCTTGGCTCGTGCCGGTTCCAACTTGACAACGCGCCCCATACCACGCTTTATTGTAGGGCTGCGTGCCCCGGCGCCCTCTCGCACCGCTCACAGCCCTGCTCTGCGCGCTCTCGCTCGCGGGCACTCTCCTGCCAGGGACGGGGCTCGCGAGCACCCCTGCGGCGGCGCTGCAGGGGCACATGGCTCACGAGCTGGGACTCGCGGGGACACAGTCGGGAGCGTACGTGTACGACCTGTCCACGGGGCAGACGCTGTTCTCGCAGCGTGCGACGCAGCGGCGGGCACCGGCGTCCGTGGAGAAGCTCTACACCGCGACCACCGCCCTGGAGCGGTGGGGCCCAGGGGCGCAGCTGGAAACCACGGTGCTCGGCACCGGCCACCTCGCCGCGGGGGGCGTGTGGGGAGGCAACCTGTACCTGCGCGGTGGGGGCGACCCGACGTTCGGGACGGCGTCGTTCATCCGCAGCCACTACGGGGGCGTGGGCGCGTCCGTGTCGGCACTCGCGGAGCAGCTGGCGCACACCGACGGCATCCACCGCGTCACGGGGACCGTGGAGGGTGACGAGTCCTACTTCGATTCCCTGCGCGGGGAGCCCTCGAGCGGCTACGCGTGGGACCCCTTCCTCGAAGGGACCCTGAGCGCGCTGGCGTTCAACCGCGGGGAAACCGGCTCGGAACGAGGCCCGCACGCCCCGGCGGCGTACGCGGCCCGCCGGCTGCGCGCGGCGCTCCGGGCGGCGGGCGTGGTTGTTTCGGGTCCCACCCACCCCGCGGAAGGCGCGGCCACGACCCCGGCAGGGGCGGTGCGGCTCGCGGTGGTGCGCTCCCCAACGGTCGCGCAGCTGCTTGGCGAGACGCTGCCGCCGTCGGACAACTTCTTCGCGGAGACCCTGCTCAAGGACGAGGGGGCGCGCTTCGGGGGCGCGGGCACCACCGCGGCGGGGGCGCACGTGGTGCGCGAAACCGTCGCCGAGCTCGGCCTGCACCCGCAGGTGGTCGACGGCTCGGGGCTCTCGCGCGAAGACCAGACGTCCCCCTACGAAGTGGTGACCCTGCTCGACGAGCTCGCGCACACCCCGCTGGGCACGATCCTGCGCGGGGACCTCGCCGTCGCGGGGCGCACGGGCACGCTCTCCGAACGGATGCGGGGCACCGCGGCGCAGGGGCGGTGCGAGGGCAAGACGGGAACCCTCATCGGCGTGTCCAACCTGGTGGGCTACTGCGCGGCCACCGGCGGAGACGAGCTGGCGTTCGCGTTCTTCACGGACGGCATCTCGATCGAAGCGGCACACACGCTGCAGGACAACATGGCGATCACGCTCGCGAACTACTGACGCGAGGATCAAGCGCCCGTAGAACCACTGCTATACAGCTCAAAAAGATAAACATACCGCCAGCCCCGCCAGCCCCGCCCGCGGGTCCTGGGTCAGCCGCCACCAGGGGCGGACAGGCCGTCGTCGAGCAGCCGGCGCAGCCCGGCCTCGTCGAGCACGGGGATCTGCAGGCGCCGGGCCTTTTCCAGCTTGGAGCCGGCGGACTCCCCGGCGACCAGGTAGTGGGTCTTCCGGGAGACGGAGGTGGTGACGCGCCCGCCCGCGGCGAGGATGCGCTCGGTGGCGTACTCGCGGGTCCACGTGGGCAGGGTGCCGGTCAGCACCAGGGTCAAGCCCGCGAAGGGGCCCTCTGAGGGCGGCGGGCCCGCTTCGGCGAAGCGCAGGCCGAGCAGGCGCAGGTCGGCGACGACCTCGCGCATGTGGGGGTCGTCGAGTTGGGCCCGGATCGAGTGGGCCATCTTCTCGCCGACGCCGGGGGTCTCGGCGAGCTGCTCCTCGGTGGCTCCCAACAGCGCGTCGGCGTCGCGAAAGCGAAAGGCGAGGTTACGTCCCGTGACCTCCCCCACCTCCTCGATCCCGAGGCCGAAGAGCACCCGGGCGAAGGGGCGCTGCCGGGAGTCCTCGATCGCGGCGAGAAGGTTGCGCAGGGAGACCTCGGCGAAGCCCTCCAGCTCCAGCAGCCGCTCGCGGTGGGCGCCCAGCCGGTAGAAGTCCCCGGGCACGCGCACGAGCCCCTCCCGCTGCAGCAGCCGCACCTGCTTCTCGCCGAGCCCCTCGATGTCCATCGCGCCGCGCGAGACGAAGTGCTTGAGCAGCTGCCACGCGCGCTCGGGACAGTCGCGGTTGGGGCAGGTGGTGAAGACCGAGTCGCGCGGCTTGACGGTCGGCGTGTCGCAGAAGGGACAGCGCGCGGGGGGCCGGGGCCGGGGGGGGCGCCCCTTGCGCTCAACGACGTGCGGCGCCGGGGAGATCACCTGCGGGATGACGTCCCCGGCGCGCAGCACGATCACGTCCTCGCCCTCGCGGAGGTCCTTGCGGCGCAGGTCCTCCTCGTTGTGGAGGGTGGCGAGCTTGATGGTGACACCGCCGACGGAAACCGGCGCGAGCACCGCAAAGGGCCGCAGGTCCCCGAACTTGCCGACGTTCCACCCGATGCGCTCGAGGCGTGTGACGGCGGTGGTGGGGGGGAACTTCCAGGCGACGGCCCACCGCGGGTCGCGCCCGACGGAGCCCAGGCGCCGCTGGAGGGCGAGGTCGGAGACCTTGACGACGACACCGTCGATCTCGAAGTCGAGCTCACCCCGGCGGGACTGCCAGGCGAGGCACTGGGCGATGACGTCGTCCTCGGAGCGCAGCAGCTGCACGTCAGCGTTGACGCGGAACCCGTGAGCGCGCAGCCACTCCAGCGCCTCCCAGTGCGTGTGAAAGGAGAGCCCCTCGGTGACCCCGACCTGGTAGCACCAGATCGAGAGGGGCCGTTCGGCGGCGAGTGCGGGGTCGAGCTGACGCACGGTGCCGGCGGCAGAGTTGCGGGGGTTCATGAACGTGGAGAGCCCCTGCTCGGCGCGGCGCTCGTTGAGCGCGGTGAAGTCGCGCAGCGACATGTACAGCTCACCGCGCACCTCCAGCAGCGGGGGCGCGTCCTCGACGTGCAGGGGGATCGCGCGGATGGTGCGCAGGTTGTGGGTGATGTCCTCCCCCACCTCCCCGTCCCCGCGGGTGGCGCCGCGCTCGAGCACCCCGTCGCGGTAGACGAGGGAGATCGCCAGGCCGTCGACCTTCGGCTCGACCACGTAGGAGAAGCGCGGTTGGGTCGCCCCTTCGCGCGCGAGGTGGTTGCGCATGCGCTCCACCCACGCGCGGAACTCGGCCTCTGAGCGGGCGTTGGAGAGCGAGAGCATGGGCTCCAGGTGGGCGACCTTCTCCAGCCTGCCGACCGGGGAGCCCCCCACCCGCTGCGTGGGCGAGTCGGGGGTGCGCAGCTCGGGGTGCGCGTCCTCCAGCGCGGCGAGCTCGGCGAACAGCGTGTCGTAGGCGTCGTCCCCCAGGACGGGGTCGTCGAGCACGTAGTAGCGGTGCGAGTGGTACTCGACCTCGCGCCGTAGGGCGGCAGCACGCGCGGCGGGGTCGGTTGTTAGGGGGGGATCGTCCGCGTGGGCGGGCTCCGCACCAGGCGTGTGTGCGCGGGGCTTCCGTGCCCCGCGGCTGCGCCCTGGACTCCGGCCCTCGGCCACGTCGACTCGCCTCCACCTCGGCGGAGGCGAGCAGGGCGTGCAGGTCGAAGCTGCTCAGCGCCTCCATGCCGGGGCGGTCGGTGAGATCGAAGTGCAGGGGGGTGACGGCGATGCGACCCGCGGCCACGGCGGCGAGGTCGGTGCCGGGCTCGTCGTGGAAGCCGGGGTCGTCCCCGTAGATCCAGTAGCGCCGGCGCGCGGGGGGGCCGGTCTCCTCGCGCTCGAGCTTGAGCTCGTCGCGGTAGATGCGCTTGCCGAGCCTCGTGACCTCGACGCCGGCGGGAGGGCAGGCGGGGACGTTCACGTTGAGAAGCGTGGAGGCGGGCAGCGGCAGCACCTCCAGCCGCTCGACGAGCCGCGCGACGAAGTGGGCGGCGACGCCAAAGTCAAAGCCACCGTGGAAGCGGTAGTCCAGCGCGCGCGCCCCGGACTGCTGGGAGACCGCGATCGACGGCAGCCCGAGCACGACGCCCTCGAGCGCCGCGGCGACGGTGCCCGAGTAGGTGATGTCGTCGCCGAGGTTGGCGCCGTGGTTGATGCCGGACACGACGACGTCGGCCTCGAAGTCCTCCACGACCCCGAGGCTCGCGAGGCGCACACAGTCGACGGGGGTGCCGTCGGTGGCGTACCCCACGGTGCCGTCGGGGGGGAAGGGCACCTCTTCGACCCACAGCGGCCGGCGGGTGGTGATCGAGCGGGCCATCGCGGAGCGGTTGCCGTCGGGGGCGATCACCGCAAGGCGCACGTCGGGCAGCGCGGCGAGCGCGGCGCGCATCGCGAGCAGCCCCTCGGCGCCGATGCCGTCGTCGTTGGTGAGCAGCACGTTGAGCACTGCTCCCAGGATACGGGCCCGCCCCCCCGCGCCCCGGTCCGCCTGTGGCGCAGCCGCGGCTCAGCGGTAGGCGACCGAGGCGAGCGCCAGGCCGTGCGCGTGAGCGGTGGGGCCGGCCTCGCAACGGGGGTGGCCTTCGAGCAGTCGTGTGAAGTCCTCGACCGTGCGCCGCCCGCCGGCGACCTCGAGCATGGTGCCGACGAGCACGCGGTTCATGTGGCGCATGAACGTGTCCGCCTCAATCCACAGCTCCAGCAACTCGCCCTCGGTGCACCACTCGGCGCGCAGGATCTCGCGCTCGAAGCGGCTGTGCTCGGTCTCGGTGGGGGTGAACGCGGTGAAGTCGTGGCGGCCGGGGAGCGCCCGCGCGCACTCCGCGAGCGCAGCCCGGTCCAGCGGGTGGGGCCACCACAGCGCGTGCCCGCGCGTGAAGACCCCGCGCGCGCGGCGCGCGAGTACGCGGTAGCAGTACGTGCGGCTGCGCGCGTCGCGGCGCGCGTCGAAGCCGGCGGGGGCAGGCTCGCAGGAGAGCACCGCGACGTCGGGGGGCAGCAGTGTGTTGAGCCGCGCAGGATCGACGGCCTCGTGGGCGTAGCTGGCGACCTGCCCCCACGCGTGCACCCCCCGGTCGGTGCGCCCCGCGACGGCCACCGCGAGCGGCTCGCCGTCGGCGCCGCGCTCGCCGAGAACCGTGCGCAGCGCCCGCTCGAGCTCCTCCTGCACGGTGCGCAGCCCGGGCTGGCGTGCCCACCCGGCGAACTCGCTCCCGTCGTACTCGAGGGTGAGCTTGGTGACCATCGGTTGCGCAGCGCCCGCTGCGGGGGCGCTCAGACCAGCTCGAGGAAGACCATCTCGGTCGCGTCGGAGCGACGCGGGCCGAGTTTGAGGATGCGGGTGTACCCGCCCGGACGTTCGGCGTAGCGGGGGGCGACGTCCACGAACAGGCGGTGTACCGCGAACTTGTCCTGCGCGAGCGCCGAGAGGGCCTGGCGGCGGTTGTGCAGGTCGTCGCGCTTGGCGAGCGTGATCAGTTTCTCGATCTCCGGCTTGACCGCCTTGGCCTTCGCTTCGGTGGTCTTGATGCGCTCGTGCTCGAGCACCTCCTTGGTGAGGTTCATCAGCAGCGCCTTGCGGTGCGCGGAGTCGCGGCTCAGCTTGTTTCGTGTCTTCTGGTGTCGCATGGCTTGGGGGAGTCTAGCCTGCCTGCCGCGCGCCGCTCGGCTCAGGCGGTGCGCTCCTCGTCCTGGCGGAGTTGCAGGCCGCGCCCTTCCAGCGTCTCGATCACCTCGTCGATCGACTTCTTGCCGAAGTTGGGGATCGCGTTGAGCTCGGCCTCGGACTTGGAGATGAGGTCTCCCACGGTCTGGATGCCCGCGCGCTTGAGGCAGTTGTAGGAGCGCACCCCGAGCTCGAGCTCCTCGATCAGGATGCTCCACTCCTCACCCTGCAGAGCCGCCTGAGCGCCCCCGCCGACCGCGAGGCCGTGGCCGTCGAGCTGGCCGCCGGGAGAGGCGCGCAGCTCCTGGATGCGGTCAGCGTCCGTGAAGATCGCCAACTGGCTGATCAACAGCTCCGCGGCCTCGCGCAGCGCCGCCTGGGGCTCGATCGAGCCGTCGGTCTCGATGTCGAGGGTGAGCTTGTCGAAGTCCGTCTTCTGGCCCACCCGCGCCTGCTCCACCGCGTACGCCACGCGCCGCACCGGGGAGAAGATCGAGTCGATCGGGATCACCCCGATCGGCTGGTCCGGCGACTTGTTCTCCTCCGCGGGGCGGTACCCGCGGCCGCGGCCGATCGTCATGTACAGCTCGAGCTTCGTCTTTTTCTCCAGCGTCGCGACGTGGACGTCGGGGTTGAGGATCTCCACACCGGCGGGCAGGTCGATGTCCTTGGCGGTGATCTCACCTGGGCCGCTGACCACGAGCGGCGCCTCGACCTCGGTGGCGTCGGAGTGCATGCGGCAGACGACGCCCTTGAGGTTGAGCACGATGTCGGTCACGTCCTCCTTGACGCCGGGGATGGTGGAGAACTCGTGGGCCACCCCCTCGATGCGCACGCTCGTGACGGCGGCGCCCGCCAGGGAGGAGAGCAGCACGCGGCGCAGGGAGTTCCCGAAGGTGTACCCGAACCCGCGGTCGAGCGGCTCGATCGTGAAGGTGCCGCGGTTCTGCTCCACCGACTCGCTGGTGATGCGGGGAATTTGGAAGTCGAGCATCAGAGTCCTCGTCGTTGTGTTCTTGCGCTGGCGTCCGTTGGACACCGGCTCCATGGCACCGCCGCCGCGCAAGCGGGAGGCGATGCCGGCAAAGCTCGTGGGGTCCGCAGCACGGACCCTTACTTCGAGTACAGCTCGACGATGAGCTGCTCCTGCACCGGCGCCGCCACCTCGCGCCGCTCCGGGCGGCGCAGCACCTTCGCGGTGAGCGACTCGTGGTCGGCCTGCAGCCACGCCGGGATCTGCCCGGTGAGCTCGGTCGCGTCGCGCACCACCTGCGTGGCGGGAGTCTCGGCCTTGATCGCGATCACCTCGCCCGGGCGCACCTGGTAGCTGGGGATGTTCACGCGCCGCCCGTTGACCGTCCAGTGGCCGTGGCGCACCAGCTGGCGCGCCTGGCGTCGCGAGGCGGCGAAGCCGAGGCGCACGAGCACGTTGTCCAGGCGGCACTCCAGCAGCGCCAGCAGGTTCTCGCCGGTGATCCCCGGCTGGCGGGAGGCCTTCTCGTAGTAGCCGTGGAACTGCTTCTCGAGCACCCCGTAGTACCGGCGCGCCTTCTGCTTCTCGCGCAGCTGCAGGCGGTACTCGCTCTGCTTCTGGCGTCCGCGGCCGTGCTCGCCGGGCGGGTAGGAGCGGCGCTCGACGCCGCATTTGTCGGTCAGGCACCGCTCGCCCTTGAGGAACAGCTTCTGCCCCTCGCGGCGGCACTGCTTGCACTGGGGACTCGTGTCTCGCGCCATCGCTACACGCGCCGCCGCTTGCGGGGGCGACACCCGTTGTGCGCCTGGGGAGTCACGTCCTTGACGCCCGTCACTTCGAGACCCGCGGCGGAGAGCGAGCGGATCGCGGTCTCGCGGCCCGAGCCGGGGCCCTTGACGTAGACCTCGACCTTCTGCAGTCCCTGCTCGAGGCCCTTGCGGGCCGCCGCGTCGGCGGTGACCTGGGCGGCGAAGGGGGTGGACTTGCGCGAGCCCTTGAAGCCGGCGCCGCCGGCGGACTCCCACGCGATCACGTTGCCCTGGACGTCGGTGAGCGAGACGATCGTGTTGTTGAACGACGTCTTGATGTGGGCCTGCCCCACGGGGATGTTCTTCTTGGGCTTGCGTTTCCCGCGTGCGCGCTTCGGAGCAGCCATCAGCGGCCCGCCCCCGACGTCGAGGGACGCGACGAGCCGGCGCACGCCACGGACGGGCTGCCTTGTGCGAGCGGCACTACTTCTTACCGGCTTTCTTCTTGCCGGCGACCTGCATGCGCTTGGGGCCCTTGCGGGTGCGCGCGTTGGTCTTCGTCTTCTGCCCCCTCACCGGCAGGCCGCGACGGTGACGCAGGCCGCGGTAGCAGGCGATCTCCTGCAGGCGCTTGATGTCCTGGGAGCGCTCGCGCCGCAGGTCGCCCTCGACGGTGATCTCGGCGTCGATCGCGTCGCGCAGGCGCGAGACCTCGTCCTCGGTGAGGTCTCGCACGTAGGTGTCCGGGCTGACCCCCACCTCGGCGAGCAGCTTGTTGGCGGTCGAGCGCCCGATGCCGAAGATGTACGTGAGGCCGATCTCAGAGCGCTTGTTGAGGGGCAGGTTGACCCCGGCGATGCGTGCCATCAGTTCATCACCAGCCCCTGATCTGGTGAGGCTCGGTGGTCGCCAGGCGAGAACGCAGGGAGGGGACAGTGGCAACCCACGGACCCGACCGAGGACAATGCATGGCGATCATCCGAGGCCACCAGATCAGCCCTGGCGCTGCTTGTGGCGCTTGTTCTGGCAGATCACCAGGACCGCCCCGTGGCGGCGGATGACCTTGCATTTTTCGCACATCGGCTTGACCGACGGTCGTACCTTCATGATCCCTTTCGGCTGGTCCGGCGACCGGGCTCTGGCTGCCGGGACGGCCGCCGCTACCTGGTCGAGGCGTGAGCGCTCGCACGGCGAATCGCCTTCGCCTGCGGGCGGACGCTCGATAGTAGCAACTTTTTACGAGCAGATCTGGATTGCTCTGTAGCGGAGCGTCTCGCCCCTGGTCAGCTCGCGCCCGCGACCCCTTCGGCCACCGGCTCGGCGGTCGTGGCGGCAGCCCCGTTCGCGTGCTGCCCCCCGGCGCCCTCCTGGAGGTGCCACGGCGTGAGCACCCGCGGCCCGTCAGCGGTGACCGCCACCGTGAACTCGAAGTGGGCGGCGGGGGAGTCGTCTTGGGAGAAGATCGCCCACCCGTCGCCCCCGACCCGCACCGCGGGGCGCCCCGCGGTGGTCATCGGCTCGATCGCGAGCACCATCCCCTCCTCCAGCAGCGGGCCCTTGCCGGGCCGGCCGTAGTTGGGGACTTGCGGGTCCTCGTGCATGCTGCGCCCCACCCCGTGGCCCACCAGCGAGCGCACGACCGACAGCCCCGCGCGCTCGACCACCTGCTCGATCGCGTGCGAGACGTCACCCATGCGGTTGCCCCCCCGGCACTGCTCCACGCCGGCGAACAGCGCTTCGCGGGTGACGCGCAGGAGGTTCTCCTCCGGGGGGCCCACCTCCCCGACCGCGAACGTACGAGCCGCGTCCGCCACCCACCCGTCGAGCGTGACGCCCACGTCGATCGAGATGGTGTCCCCGCGCTCCAGCCGGTAGCGCCCGGGGATGCCGTGCACCACCATCGCGTTCGGGGAGGCGCAGATCGAGCCGGGGAAGCCGCGGAAGCCCTTGAACGTGGGGGTCGCCCCGTGGGAGCGGATGAAGCGCTCCGCGGCCGCGTCCAGCTCCTCGGTGCGCACGCCCGGGCGGATCTTGCCCTCCAGCAGTTGGAGGGTCCGCACGAGAACCGCGCCCGCCGCCGCCATCTTCTCGATCTCCGCGGGGGTCTTCTTGATGATCACTGGGGTCAGCTTAGGGCCTATCTCGGTAGGGACGTGCTTCTGGGGCGGCCGAGGGTCGAGCGAGGCGCGGACGCAAGGCCGAAGGCGTGGTGGGCCACGTCGAGGCCGAGGACAAAGCCTCGCGAAGGCCATCGGTCGCATCCAGTGTGCGGGCCTACCGAGATAGGCCCTTAGTTGGCTAGAGCTCGTCCTCGAGACGCAGCGTCGCAAGCGTCGCGCGGATGTGGTTGTGGACCTCGTTCGCGGTGCGGCTGCCGTCGAAGCGGCGCAGCAGTCCCTCGCGGTCGTAGTGGCCGATCAGCGGGGCCGTCTGCGCGTGGTAGACCTCCAGGCGGCGACGGATCGTCCACTCCTGATCGTCCTCGCGCTGCACCAGCCGCGAGCCGTCCTGGTCACAGATCCCCTCGTGCTTGGGCGGGTCAAGCTCCACGTGGTAGATGTGGCTGGGGTTCTTCACGCACACCCTGCGCCCCGCGAGACGTCGCACCACCTCCTCGTCGGGCACCTCGATCAGCAGCGCCGCCGTGAGCCGCCGCTCCAGACCGTCGAGCGCGACCTTCAGCGCGCCCGCCTGCCCCTCGTTGCGGGGAAAGCCGTCCAGCAGGAATCCGTCGCGGGCGTCGTTCACGCCGATGCGCTCGGTGATCATCCCCACGATCACCTCATCCGGGACGAGCTCCCCCGCCTTCATGTACCGCTGCGCCTCCCTGCCCAGCTCCGTGCCATCCGCCACCTGAGCGCGCAGCATGTCCCCCGTGGAGATGTGCGCGAGGGCGAAGTCGCTCTGCAGGCGGTCCGCCTGGGTGCCCTTGCCCGCGCCCGGCGGACCGAGGAGGATCAGGTTCAGCTCGGACACGTCCCCCGCAGCCTACCTGGTGGGACTACTTCAGGAATCCCTCACTCAAGCGGGAAGGGGCAGCCCCCCCTCCCAACCTCCCCCGGACGAGGACTACTTCAGGAACCCCTCACACTCAAGCGGGAAGGGGGCAGGCCCCCTCCCAACCTCCCCCCGGACGAGGACTACTTCAGGAACCCCTCACACTCGCACGGGAAGAGGGCAGGCCCCCCTCCCGACCACACCCCCCGCCGGCGCTACTTCAGGAACCCCTCGCACTCGCACGGGAAGGGGGCAGGCCCCCCTCCCGACCACCCCCCGCCGGGCGCTACTTCAGGAACCCCTCGCACTCGCACGGGAAGGGGGCAGGCCCCCCTCCCGACCACCCCCCGCCGGGCGCTACTTCAGGAACCCCTCGTAACTTCGCATCATCAGCTGCGCCTCGAGCTGCTTCATGGTTTCCAGCGCCACCCCGATCACGATCAGCAGTGAGGTTCCCCCGAGCTGCAGCTGCACGTGGGTGCGGTCGAACAGGATCGTCGGCAGCGCCGCCACCGCCGCGAGGAACAGCGCACCGGGGAACGTCAGGCGGGCGAGGATACGGTCGAGGAATTCCGCGGTCGGTCGCCCTGGGCGCACGCCGGGGATGAACCCTCCGTACTTCTTGAGGTTGTCCGCCTGGTCCACCGGGTTGAAGGTCACCGCGGTGTAGAAGTACGTGAAGACGATGATGAAGATCGACTCGCCCACGACGTAGTGCCACCCGTTCGGCGAGAAGAAGTCCGAGACCTGCTGGCCCCAGTGGGTTTTGACAAGCTGCCCGATCGTGGGGGGGAGCGCCATGATGCTCGCGGCGAAGATCACCGGGATCACCCCCGCCATGTTCACGCGCAGCGGCAGGTACGTCTGGCCGCCCTCGCTCATCCGCCGTCCGATCACGCGCTTGGCGTACTGGACGGGGATCCGTCGCTGGCCCTCCATCACGAACACGATCGACGCCACCACCACGAGCACGAGGAACGGCATCATCACCTTGAAGACCTGGTTCTGGCTGGTCCACCACGTCTGGATCCCCGACGGCAGCCGCGAGACGATCGAGGCGAAGATCAGCAGCGAGATACCGTTGCTGATCCCTTTCTGGGTGATCAGCTCGCCGATCCACATCAGCAGCACGCAGCCCGCCGTGAGGCACACGACGATCAGGAAGATGTGGGGGAAGTCGAACTTCGTGACCACTGATTCGCCCGCGCCCGTCTGCAGCGAGTGGAACAGGAAGACGTAGCCGATCGACTGCGCGAACGCGAGGCCCACCGTCAGGTAGCGCGTGTACTGGGTGATCCGCGCCTGGCCCACTTCGCCTTCCTTGGAGAGCTTCTCCAGCGACGGCACCACCACCTGCAGCAGCTGCAGGATGATCGAGGCCGTGATGTACGGCATGATCCCCAGCGCGAAGATCGCGATCCGCGAGAGGCTGCCGCCGGAGAACAGGTTGAGCAGGCCGAGGATGTTGTTCCCGGCGAGCTGCTTCTGGATGTTGTTGACCGCGGTGAGGTTGACCCCCGGCACTGGCAGGTGGGAGCCCATGCGGTAGAGCAGCAGCATCGCGGCCGTGAAGGCGATCTTGCGCCGGATGTCCCGAACCTGGAAGGCGTTGAGGATCGTGGAGAGCACCGCGGCCGATTCTAGACGGAGACCGCGCCTCGCGCGCGGGTCTTCTCTGAAAGGTCTCTACGGGGTGGTCTCGTCGACCACGCAACTGCCGCCCGCGGCCTCGATGCGCTCGCGTGCGCTTGCGCTGAAGGCGTGGGCGTGGACCGTGAGCGCCTTGCCGAGCTCGCCCTTGGCGAGCACCTTGACGGGGACGCCCTTGCGGGTCCCGAGGCCCTTGGACTTCATCGCTTCGAGCGTCACCTCCGCGCCGGCCTCGAAGCGGGCGTCGAGGTCGCCGACGTTCACCGCTTGCGTGTGGGTGCGGAACGGCTCGAAGGGCATCGACTTCTTCATGTGGGGCCCGCGGAGCTTGCGCATCCGCATGTGGATCGGCATCTGCCCGCCCTCGAACCGCGCCCTGCTCTTGGCGCCCGAGCGCGACCCGTAGCCCTTCTGCCCGCGACCCGCGGTCTTGCCCGTGCCCGAGCCTTCTCCGCGCCCCACGCGCTTGCGCGGTCTGCGGCTGCCAGGGGCAGGCGCGAGGCTGTGCAGCCCTACGCGGGGCTCGCTCTCGCTCACTTGCCCTCCTTCACTTCCACGAGGTGGCGCACCGCGTGCAACATGCCGCGTGCCTGGGGGCAGTCCTCGACCTGCACGGTGTGTCCGATGCGGCGCAGGCCCAGAGAGCGCAGCGTGTCGAGCTGGCGCTTGTTGGAGCCGTTGCCCGAGCGGCGCTGGATGACCGTCAGGGCGCTCATCAGGCCGCGCCCTCCTCGGGGGTCTCGGTGACCGGCGGTGTCTCCGTCTCGTTCTCGGCGGCGGCCTCGACGGACTCCGCCACGCTCTCTGTGGCAGTGGCCTCTGCGGGCTTGTCGGCGAGCCCCAGCACCTGGTTGATCGTGAGGCCGCGCAGCCGCGCGACCTCCTCGGGCCGGCGCAGCCCGCGCAGGCCCGTCACCGTGGCCTTCACGAGATTGATCGGGTTCTGGGTCCCGAGGCTCTTGGAGAGGATGTCGTGGATCCCCGCGAGCTCCAACACCGCGCGCACCCCGCCGCCTGCGATCACGCCGGTGCCGGGCGCCGCGGGCTTGAGCAGCACGCGCCCCGCGCCGAAGATCCCGGTGGTCTGGTGGGTGATCGTGCTGCCGTGGCGCGGAACGCGGAAGAGGTCCTTCTTGGCGCGCTCCACGCCCTTCTGGATCGCGAGGGGCACCTCGTTGGCCTTGCCGTAGCCGACACCCACCACTTCCCGTTCGTCGCCCACCACCACGAGCGCGGTGAACGAGAAGCGCCGCCCGCCCTTGACCACCTTGGCGACGCGGTTGATCTCGACGACCCGCTCCTGGAGGTCCAGGCCGGCGGGGCTCACTGAGCGATCTGTGGAGAAGGTGGTCATGGCGTCGAGAGGGTAGCGAGGTGACGAGTGTAAGGAGGCGTGTGGTGCGGAGCGGGGTGGAGTGGAGGTCTGATCTTGGTCTTGGGGGAGAGGTTGGCTGGTAGGGAGAGGCGGGTTGGTGCGGGGGGCCCTAGACGGTGATCCCCGCCTCGCGCAGCGCCTCGGCGAAGGCGCGCACGTGGCCGTGGTAGAGGTAGCCCCCACGGTCGAACACCGCTTCGGAGACGCCCGCCGCTTTGACCCGCTCCGCGAGCAGCGCGCCGGCGCGGGGGGTGCGCTCGCCTTTGGCGAGCTTACCCAGCTCGGGCTCGAACCAGTTGACCGCCGCGAGGGTGCAGCCCGCTACGTCGTCGATCGCCTGCGCAGAGAGCCCCTTGTTGGAGCGGAACACCGAGATCCGCGGCCGCGTGGCGGTGCCCGCGATCTTCGCGCGCACCCGCCGGCGGCGTTTGAGCCGGCGCTCGGGCTTGGTGAGGAGGGTCATACCAACAACGCCCTCTCATACCAACCACGCCCGCATGAGTTCGCATAGCAAGCTGGGCAAGGACGCAGTGAGCGAAGTGTGCTGGCCGAAACGGGGATGCGAGCGAAGCGAGTGTCTCCCGGCTTCGGTACACGAGCGATCGAGGACGCCGATCCAGCGCAGCTATGCGGGCTCATGCGCGCTTGCCGACCTTGCGGGCGACGTACTCGCCCTCGTAGCGAATGCCCTTGCCCTTGTACGGCTCGGGGGGACGCTGCTTGCGGATGATCGCGGCGGTCTCTCCCACGAGCTGCTTGGAGATGCCCCTCACCACGATCCTCGTGGGCTGCGGCACCTCGAACTCGATCCCCTCCGGGGCCACGATCGGGACCGGGTGGGAGTAGCCGACGGCGAGCTCCAGGTTCTTGCCCTTCAGCTGCGCGCGGTAGCCCACCCCCTGGATCTCCAGGCGCTTCTCGTACCCGGCGGTGACCCCCTGCACCATGTTGGCCACCAGCGTGCGCGTGAGGCCGTGCAGCGCACGGTGTTCGCCGCGGTCGGTGGGGCGCGAGACGAGCACCTGCTCGCCCTCTTGCACAACGGCGATGTCGCGGTGGACACGCTCGGAGAGCTCTCCTTTGGGTCCGTTCACGCGCACCGACTCCGGCTCGATCGTCACGCTGACGCCGGCCGGCACGGGGATGGGCTGTCTTCCGATCCTGGACATGGTGGTTTCCGCTCGCCCTACCAGACCTGGGCCAGAACCTCGCCGCCCACGCCCTCGGCGCGCGCGTCGTGGCCGGTCATCACGCCGTGTGAGGTCGAGACGATCGAGGTGCCCATCCCGCCCTGCACCTTGGGGATGCCCCCGGCCTGCACGTAGGTGCGCTGGCCGGGCCTGGAGACGCGTCGCAGCCCCGAGATCGCCGAGCGGCGGTCGTCGGTGTACTTGAGGCGAATCTCGATCACCTCGCCCGCGCCGCCGTCGGGCGCGGGGGCAAGCGACCAGGACTCGATGTAGCCCTGCTCGGTGAGGATCCGCGCGAGCTCCGCCTTGAGCTTCGACGCAGGGATCTGCACCGTCTCGTGCGCCGCGTGGATCGCATTGCGGATGCGCGTGAGGAAGTCGGCTATGGGGTCGGTCATGGACATGGTCTGAGGGCCTCTACCAGGAGGACTTGGTCATCCCCGGGATCTGGCCGTTGTGGGCGAGCTCGCGCAGGCATATCCGGCAGAGCCCGAACTTGCGATAGACCGCCTTGGGGCGCCCGCAGCGGTTGCAGCGAGTATAGGCGCGCGTCTTGTACTTCGGCGTCCGCGCCTGCTTGACGCGCAGCGAGGTCTTGGCCATCAGTCGGTCCCCTCCTGGTCGGCGGTGTCGGTGTTCCTGCCGTCGGCGGTGTCGGCGGCGCCGGCCTCGTCGAACTCCGCGGGCCGGCCGTAGGTGGAGAAGGGCATCCCCAGTGCGGAGAGCAGCGCAAATGCCTCCACGTCGGTGCGGGCGGAGGTGGTGATCGTGATGTCCAGGCCGCGCACGTGGTCGATCGCGTCGTAGTCGATCTCGGGGAAGATGATCTGTTCGCGGACCCCCATCGAGTAGTTGCCGCGGCCGTCGAAGGAGCGGGAGTACAGCCCGCGGAAGTCGCGGATGCGGGGGATCGCGATCGAGATGAGCCGGTCGAGGAACTCGTAGGAGCGGTCCCCGCGCAGGGTCACGGCGACGCCGACGGGCATCCCCTCACGCAGTTTGAAGGCCGCGATCGACTTCCTCGCACGACGTACGCTCGGCTGCTGTCCGGCGATCGTCGCGAGCTGGTCCTGGGCGGCCTTCAGCGCCTTGGAGTCCTGCTTGGCGTCGCCGACGCCCATGTTGAGGGTGACCTTCTCGATCCGCGGGGTCTGCATTGAGGAGGTGTAGCCGAAGCGTTCGACCAGCCGCGGGCGGATTTCCTCCAGGTAGCGAACCTTCAGGCGCGCCGGAGGGGCTTCCACGGAGGGGGCCGCCGAGTCGCCAGAGCGGGACCCTTTGGGGGAGCTCTCCGAACCCGAGGGTGTCTTCGTACTCGCCATCTCAGTCGATCCTCGCACCCGAGCGGCGGGCGACGCGGTAGGGCTTGCCGTCCTCGCGCTCGACCCCCACCCGCGTCGGCTTGGCGCCTTTGGGGTCCAGGAGCATCACGTTGGAGACGTGGATCGGGCCCTCGCGCTCGATCACGCCGCCGCCCAAGGTGGTGGTGGTACCCCCGAAGGCGCCCCCGCTCGGCATCTGCTGTGGGCGGGTGTGCCGCTTGACCATGTTCAGCCCCTCCACGTACACGCGTTCCTTGTCGGGTTCCACACGCAGTACCCGGCCGCTCTTGCCGCGGTCCTTGCCCGCCATCACCTGCACGCGGTCGCCGGAGCGGACCCGCATGGTACGCCGGGCGGGGGCCTTCGCCTGCCTGTTCGAGCTCTTCGTGCCCGAGCGTGCACCGCCCGTCTGCTTGCCGCCCTTCTTGCGCGATCCCCCAGACCGCGATCCACCTGTCTGTGCCCTAGCACGCGCCATCTCAGATGACCTCGGGAGCGAGGGAGACGATCTTCATGAAGTTGCGCTCGCGCAGTTCCCGCGCGACGGGGCCGAACACGCGGGTGCCGCGGGGGTTGTTCTGCTCGTCGATGATCACCGCGGCGTTCTCGTCGAAGGAGATGTAGGTGCCGTCCTCGCGGCCGAAGGGCTTCTTGGTGCGCACCACCACCGCGGTGACCACGTCGCCCTTTTTGACCGTCCCGTGGGGGTTGGCCTGCTTGACGGTGGCGGTGATCACGTCGCCCACGTGGGCGTACCGGCGGCGGGAGCCGCCCTTGACGCGGATGCAGAGGATCTCGCGCGCCCCCGTGTTGTCGGCCACACGCAGCCTCGTCTCGTTCTGGATCATCGCGCCTGCTCCAGTACATCCACGAGCCGCCACCGCTTGGTGCGCGACAGCGGGCGGCTCTCGACCACGCGCACCACGTCACCCTCGTGCGCCTCGTTGTTCTCGTCGTGCGCGTGCAGCGTGCTGGAGCTGCGCAGGATCTTCTCGTAGCGCCGGTGGCGACGGGCGACGTCGATGCGTACGGTGATCGTCTTGTCGGCCTTGTTGGAGACCACCACCCCCTGGCGGACGCGGCGGACGCCCTCGGTGGGGGCGTGGACGGGAGCGAGCGCCTGCGGCGCCGGAGCCGAGGCGCGACGCTCGGCCTGTTTGGCGCGTTCTTGCAGTCGCCGCGCACGGCGCTTCAGCGCCTTGGTGCGGCGCACGGCCTCGCGCTCGGCCTGGCGCTCCTCAGGCGAGCGCGGTGCTCGGGCGCTTCCGGTGTGGGTCGAGCGGGCCTTGCGCCGGCGCTCCTTGGGCGGGAGCTGCTCGGCGGCGGGCTCGGAGCCCGCCCGCCCCGCCGCCTGCCCTGCGGACTCCTTGGCCTCGGGCGCCACTGGCTCAGGGGTCTGCGGCGCGACCGGCTCCTGGACAGCCTGTTCCTCCTGCGGCGCCTGCTCGGTGGACTCCGCCGGGGCAGCCTGGGCGGCCGGCTCCTGGGCGACCGGCGCCTCCTGCGGCTCCTGCTCCTCGGTCATCTCTTTGTCCTGTTCCTCAGCCATGTCGTTCAGATCCCCAGCTCTCGCTCGCGGGCGACGGTGAGCGCACGCGCAAGCCCGCGCCGGGCGTGGGGGACGCCGGCGGTGTTCTCGAGCTCCCCCGTGGCGTTGGCGAAGCGCAGCCCGAAGAGCTCCTTGCGCAGGGTGGCTATCTGCTCGGCGAGCTCGTCGTCGGGCATGTCGCGCATCTCCTTGGCCTTCATGACCCCTCAGTCCTCGCGCATCACGAACTTGGACTTGACGGGAAGCTTGTGCGCGGCGAGGCGGATCGCGTCGCGCGCGAGCGGCTCGGGCACGCCGGCGAGCTCGAACATCACGCGCCCCGGCTTGACCACGGCGACCCAGCCCTCGGGGGAGCCCTTGCCGGAGCCCATGCGGGTCTCGGCGGGCTTCTTGGTGACGGGCTTGTCGGGGAAGACGTTGATCCACACCTTGCCCCCGCGCTTGATCTTGCGCGTCATCGCGATACGGGCGGCCTCGATCTGGCGGTTGGTGAGCCAGCCCTGCTCGAGCGACTTCAGGCCGTACTCGCCGAACTGGACCTTCACCTGGCCACGTGACATCCCGCCGCGGCGGCCGCGGTGCTGCTTGCGGTGCTTGACGCGCTTGGGGGAGAGCATCAGCGGGTCACCTCGGGGCTGCCGCCCCCACGACCAGAGCCTCCGCCCGGTCCACGACCGCCGCCCGGACCGCCCGGCCCGCGTCCGCCTCCCGGACCTCCAGGACCACGTCCACCCCCGGGGCCTCCAGGCCCACGTCCGCCGCCCGGACCGCCTGGCCCACCGAAGCCACGCCCGCCGCCAGGTCCTCCGGGTCCGCGCCCACCCCCGGAGCCTCCAGAACCTCGTCCACCGCCGCCGGGGGTGGGTGGGCCACCAGATCCCCGCCCGCCTCCCGGTCCCCGGCCACCACCGGCCCCGCCCGGTCCTCCCGGCCCGCGTCCGCCGCCGCCACGACCGCCTCCTCCGCCACCGCCGCCACGCCCGCGACCGCGACCGTCGCGACCGTCACGTCCTCCGCGACCGTCGCGCTCGGAGCTCGGGGGGGGTGGGGCGGTCATGTCGGTGAGGTCCGCGCCGGTGAAGCCCTCGGGCATGATTTCGCCCTTGTTGACCCAGCACTTCACGCCGATGCGCCCGAACGTGGTGGCGGCCTCGTGGAAGCCGTAGTCGATGTCGGCGCGCATCGTGTGCAGGGGCACGCGCCCGTCGGAGTAGCTCTCGGTGCGCGCCATCTCCGCACCGCCGAGGCGCCCGGAGACCTGCACCTTGACACCCTTGGCCCCGGAGCGCATCGCGCTGGTGAGCGCGCGCTTCATCGCGCGGCGGAACGCGACGCGGTTCTGGAGCTGCTCGGCGATCGACTGCGCGACGAGCTTCGCGTCGAGCTCGGGACGCTTGATCTCGAGGATGTTGACCTTGATCTGCTTCTGGGTCATGCGGTGCAGGTCGCGACGCAGGGCGTCCACTTCGGTGCCGGACTTGCCGATCACGATGCCGGGCCGCGCAGTGTGGATGTTGACCTCCAGTTCGCCGGCGTCCTTGCGGATCGTGATGTCGGAGAGGCCCGCGTGGGCGAGGCGGTCGGTGATGTGCCGGCGCACGCGGATGTCCTCAGCGAGGTACTCGGCGAAGTGGCGCTCGTTGAACCAGTTGGACTTCCAGTCGTGGATGTACCCCACGCGCATGGCCTCTGGATGAACCTTCTGTCCCATCTGCTCTCTTCTCGATTCCTCTTGTCTCGTCCCTACGACCGCGGGGTCAGCGTGATCGTCAGGTGGCTGGTGCGCTTGCGGATCGGCGTCGCCCTGCCCATCGCGCGCGGCCGAAAGCGCTTGATCGTCGGCCCCTCGTCGGCGTAGGCCTCGCGAACGATGAGATCGTCCTCGAGCAGCTCGTGGTTGTTCTCCGCGTTGGCCACCGCGGACTCGAGCAGCTTGCTCCAGTCGCGCGCCGCGTCGCGGGGCGTGAAGGCGAGGATAGCGCGTGCCTCCTGCACGGACTTGCCCCGCAGGTGCCCGCACACCATCCGTGCCTTGCGCGCGGAGGTGCGCACGTAGCGCGCCCGTGCAGAGACCACCGCGCGGCGTGCGACCGACGCGTCTCTGCGTGCCGGCAGTGCAGGCTCGGCTACAGGCTCCTCCTCGACGACCGGTCTCCTCCTCCTCGGCAGGCGGCTGCTCCTCAGCGGCCGGCTCCGGCTTGGGGGCTTTCGCTTTGGCCCGTTTTTTGGCGGCCGGTTTCTTGGGCGCCTCGGCAGCCGGCTCGGGGGTCTCCTCCGGCTTCGGCTCCTCTTTCTCGTCCTCGGCGCTCATCAACGCACCTTCCCGGACCCGGCGTGCCCGCGGAAGTGGCGGGTAGGGGCGAACTCGCCGAGCTTGTGCCCGACCATCGACTCCGACACGAACACCGGGATGTGCTTCTTGCCGTCGTGCACCGCGATCGTGTGGCCGACCATGTCGGGGAAGATCGTGGAGGCGCGCGACCACGTGCGGAGCATCTGTTTGCGGTTCTCCGCGTTGAGCGCTTCGACGCGCTTCATCAGCCGCTCTTCCACCCACGGCCCCTTCTTGCTGGAGCGACTCATCGCTGCTTACCCTTTCCGCGCCTGCGACCTCGGACTATGTAGCGGTCGGAGGGCTTGTTCTTTTTGCGCGTGCGGTACCCGAGCGTGGGGACCCCCCAGGGGGTGACGGGGTGCCGCCCCGCGGTGGTTGAGCCCTCGCCGCCGCCGTGGGGGTGGTCGACTGGGTTCATCGCCACGCCGCGGGTCTGGGGGCGCACGCCCATGTGGCGCTTGCGCCCGGCCTTGCCGACCTTCACGTTCTGGTGGTCGGAGTTGCCGATCACGCCCACGGTGGCGCGGCACTCGGCGCGCACGAGGCGCATCTCGCCCGAGGGGAGGCGCAGGGTGGCCATGTCGCCGTCCTTGGCCATCAGCTGCACGGAGGCCCCCGCGGAGCGCGCCATCTGGCCGCCGCGGCCGGGGTGCAGCTCGACGTTGTGGATCACGGTGCCGACGGGCATGCGGGCGAGGGGCAGGCTGTTGCCGACCGCGATGTCGGCGTCCTCGCCGGAGCTCACGGTCATGCCCACCGTCAGTCGCTGGGGAGCGAGGATGTAGCGCTTCTCGCCGTCGGCGTAGTGCAGGAGGGCGATGTAGGAGGAGCGGTTGGGGTCGTACTCGATCGCGGCGACCTTCGCGGGGACCCCGTCCTTGCGGCGCTTGAAGTCGATCCGGCGGTACAGGCGCTTGGCGCCGCCGCCGCGGTGGCGGGCGGTCTTGCGTCCGCGGGCGTTGCGCCCGCCGCTCTTCTTGAGGCCCTCGACGAGCGTCTTCTCGGGCTCGCTCTTGGTGATCTCGGCGAAGTCGGGGTACGAGGTGAAACGCCGGCCGGGGCTGGTGGGCTTGGGTTTGCGAATGGGCACGGTGGGAGCTCCTCCTAGACGCCCTCGAGGCTACGGAAGATCGCGATGGTCTCGCCCTCGCGGACCTGCACGATCGCCTTCTTCCACGTGCGGGTGCGCCCCTTGGTGTTGACGCGACGCTTGGGCTTGGACTTGACGCTCTGCGTGCGCACCCCCACGACGTGCACGTTGAATAGTGCTTCAACCGCCTGGCGGATCAGTGTCTTGTGCGCGTCGGGATGCACGCGAAAGGTATAGCGCCCGGCGGCGGAGAGCTCGTAGCTCTTCTCCGAGACCACGGGGCGGATGATGACCTGGGAGTGCTCCATCAGGCCTCAGCGCCCCCGGGGTCGTCCTGTGGGGTTTCCTCAACGGAGGCCGCGGGTGCGTCCGCCGCTGCCTTCGAGCCCGCGCCTTTGGGGGGCGCCTTCGAACCAGAGTCCTTGGCGGCGGCTTTCGGCGCCGGGGTCTGGACCACCCCCTTCGCCTCCTTCCCGCCACCGGCGCGGGCGGTGAGCGCGTCGAGCGCGGCCTGCGAGAGCACCAGCGAAGCGGCGCCGAGGAGATCGGCGACTCCCACGTTCTCGTGCGCCAGCACCGACACGCGGGCGAGGTTGCGGAAGGAGAGCGCCACGTCGGACTCCTCGGCGGCGAGCGCGACGAGCGTCGGACGCGGCTCGGACCAGTCTTCGAGCAGGCTCGAGCGCACGGCTGGTCGAGGGCGCCTCGAAGGAGGCGGCGTCGACGACGGCGAGCGAGCCGCGCCCGGCGTGCAGCGAGAGCGCGCTGCGCAGCGCGGCGCGCTGCTCCTTGCGGTTGACCTTGAAGGTGTAGGAGCGCGGCTGGGGCCCGAACGCAGTGCCGCCCCCGGTCCACAGGGGCGAGCGGCTGGAGCCGGCGCGGGCGCGCCCGGTGCCCTTCTGGCGCCACGGCTTGGCGGAGCCGCCGGAGACCATCGCGCGGGTCTTCGTGGCGGCGGTGCCGCGGCGGCGGGCGGCCTGCTCGGCGCGCACGCTCTGGTGCACGAGCGGGCCGTGGAAGCCCACGGCGAAGGCGTCGCGGTCGAGCTTGACCTTCTTGGCGGCCCCCAGCACGGGGGCGTTCAGCGCCGCGTCAGGCATCGCGACGCGCCCCCCTCGCGTGGTCGGCGGAGGTAGTGGTGGTAGCCGATCGAAGATCGGCGGCTCCGGCGGTGGGCACGGAGCGTCTCACGGCGTCAGGCATCGGCACGCACCTCCACGACCCCCCCGCGGGGGCCGGGCACGGAGCCCCGCACGAGCAGGAGGTTCTGGGCGGTGTCCACGGCGATGACCTCCAGGCCGCGCTGGGTGACGCGGCGGTTGCCCATCTGGCCGGGCCCGCGGATGCCCTTGACCACCCGCGCGGGCGTGGCCGACGCGCCGATCGAGCCGGGGGCGCGAACGTTGTGGGAGCCGTGGGACTTGGGCCCGCTCTTGAAGTTGTGGCGGCGGATGGTGCCCTGGAAGCCCTTGCCCTTGGAAACCCCGGAAATCTTCACGCGGGCGCCCACCTCGAACGCGGCGACGGTGACGCTTTCGCCGAGCTGCTGGCCGATCTTTGACCGGTCGGTGGGTGGGCCACCGTCCTTCTCGCGGAACTCCACGAGGTGGCGCAGTGGGGGGGCGTCGGCCTTCTTCAGATGGCCGAGCTCGGCTTTGGTGAGGTGCTTCTCGCGGGCGGCTCCGAAGGCCAACTGGACGGCCGCGTAGCCGTCGCGCTCGAGGTCGCGAACCGCGGTCACCGGGCACGGCCCGGCCTCCAGCACGGTGACGCGCGCGACGGAGCCGTCCTCCCTGAAGAGCTGTGTCATGCCGAGCTTCTTGGCGAGTATCGCGGGCATCGTGGCGGTCGGTGGCGGAGGGGGCTGAAGGTGGTTGAGGTGGGCGGGAAGGGCAGCGGGCTCAGGTGGCGAGGCGGATCTCGATGTCGACGCCCGCTGGCAGGTGGTCGAGGCGCTGGAGGGAGTCGACGGTCTTGGGGGTCGGCTGGTGGATGTCGATCAGGCGCTTGTGGGTGCGGATCTCGAAGTGCTCGCGGGAGTCCTTGTCCTTGAAGGGGGACCGGATCACGCAGTACACGTTCTTCTCCGTGGGCAGCGGCACCGGCCCGGACACGGTGGCGCCGGTACGGGTGGCGGTCTCCACGATCTCCCTCGCGGCCGACTCGATCGCGGAGGTGTCGTACGCCTTCAGGCGGATGCGGATCTTGTTCTGGGTGGCGGGTGCCATTGGAAAAGGTGCTGGAAAGGCTCAGTTTTCTTGTCTTGACGGGTTTGCGTACGTTCTTCATCGCACCGCGCTGCGGCGGAGCTGCATCGTCGTATCTGTCTACCAATGAAAGGGGCGCCTCGGTGGAGACGCCCCTTGGGCGCTACTCGATGATCTCGCTGACCACGCCCGAGCCCACCGTGCGACCGCCCTCTCGGATCGCGAACCGCAGGCCCTGGTCCATGGCGATCGGCTGGATCAGCTCGATCTCCATCTGGACGTTGTCGCCGGGCATCACCATCTCGACGCCCTCGGGCAGCTTGGCTACCCCGGTGACGTCGGTCGTGCGGAAGTAGAACTGCGGCCGGTACCCGGAGAAGAAGGGGGTGTGGCGGCCGCCCTCCTCCTTCTTGAGCACGTAGACCTCGGACTTGAACTTGGTGTGCGGCGTGATCGAGCCCGGCTTGCAGAGCACCTGCCCGCGCTCGATCTCCTCGCGCTTGGTGCCGCGCAGCAGGCAGCCGACGTTGTCGCCGGCGCGGCCCTCGTCGAGGATCTTGCGGAACATCTCGACGCCGGTGACGACCGTGGAGGTGGAGTCGTGGACGCCCACGATTTCCACGGTGTCGCCGGTTTTGACGATCCCCTGCTCGATGCGCCCAGTGGCGACAGTGCCGCGGCCGGTGATCGAGAAGACGTCCTCGACCGGCATCAGGAACGGCTTGTCGAGCTCGCGCACCGGCTCGGGGATGTAGTCGTCCAGCGCGTCGGCGAGGTCGAGGATCTTCTGCTTGTAGGTCTCGTCGCCTTCCAGCGCCTTCAGCGCGGAGCCGACCACGAACGGGATGTCGTCGCCGGGGAAGTCGTACTCGCTCAGCAGCTCGCGAACCTCGACCTCCACCAGTTCGAGCAGCTCCTCGTCATCGACCATGTCGGCCTTGTTGAGGAACACCACGATGTAGGGGACGCCGACCTGGCGGGCGAGCAGGATGTGCTCGCGCGTCTGGGGCATCGGGCCGTCGGCGGCGGAGACGACGAGGATCGCCCCGTCCATCTGGGCAGCGCCGGTGATCATGTTCTTGACGTAGTCCGCGTGACCGGGGCAGTCCACGTGCGCGTAGTGGCGCTTGTCGGTCGTGTACTCCACGTGGGAGGTGGCGATCGTGATCCCGCGTTCCTTCTCCTCGGGGGCGTTGTCGATCTCCTCGAAGCTGCGGGCTTCGGCGCCTCCCTTCTCCGCCAGCACCGTGGTGATGGCAGCGGTCAGCGTCGTCTTGCCGTGGTCGATGTGACCGATGGTGCCGACGTTGACGTGCGGCTTGTCGCGCTCGAACTTCTGCTTCGCCACTTTGCTCTGCTCCTCTGGAATCGACTTGTGTTGTCCGCCACCTTTGGGGCGAACCGGGGAAATCTATCTGAATGCTGCTTTCGTTGCCTGCTGCCTGCTCAGGCCGGGACCGGCTCCCCCGTGCGCTGTTCGATGATCTTCTCCGCGATGGAGGGGGGGACCTCCTCGTAGCCCTCGAACTGCATCGTGTACGTCGCCCGGCCCTGCGTGTTGGAGCGCAGGTCGGTGGCGTACCCGAACATCTCCGAGAGCGGCACGAGCGCGTGGATCGCCTGCGCGTTTCCCTGCTGCTCTGAGCCGTGCAGGTGCCCGCGCCGGCGCGAGAGGTCGCCCATCACTTCGCCCATGAACTCCTCGGGAGTGACGACCTCCACCGCGAAGATCGGCTCCAGCAGCACCGGCTTGGCGCGCCGGGCGGCCTCCTTGAAGGCGAGCGAGCCGGCGACCTTGTAGGCAATCTCCGAGGAGTCCACCTCGTGGTACTTGCCGTCCACGAGCGTGACGCGCACGTCCACCATCGGGTAGCCCGCCTTGACGCCGTTCTCGAGCGCCTCCTCGACGCCCTTCTCGACGGCGGGGATGAACTCCGAGGGGATCGCGCCGCCCTTGATCTTGTTGACGAAGTCGAAGCCCTCGCCGGGGGCGGGCTCGATGTTGATGTAGACCACGCCGTACTGGCCCGAGCCGCCGGTCTGGCGCACGAACTTGCCTTCGACCTTCTCGGCGGTGCCGCGCACGGTCTCGCGGTAGGAGACCTGGGGGCGCCCGACGTTGGCCTCCACGCCGAACTCGCGCTTCATGCGGTCCACGAGCACTTCGAGGTGCAACTCGCCCATCCCGGAGATCTCGATCTGACCGGTCTCTTCGTTGGTGCGCACCTGGAAGGTCGGGTCCTCCTCGGCGAGGCGCCCAAGCGCGATCGACATCTTCTCCTGGTCGACCTTGGTCTTGGGCTCCACCGCGACCTTGATGACGGGCTCGGGGAACACTATCGTCTCCAGGCGCACAGGGGCGTCGGGGGCGGCGAGCGTGTCGCCGGTCATGACCTGCTTGATGCCGACCGCGGCGGCGATGTCCCCGGAGTAGACCTCGGGAACCTCCTCGCGGTCGTTGGCGTGCATCATCAGGATGCGCCCGATGCGCTCGGTGCGACCGCTGTTGACGTTGAGCACGCGCGAGCCTGCCTCCACGCGCCCGGAGTAGACGCGGAAGTAGGTGAGCTTGCCGACGTAGGGGTCGGCCATGATCTTGAACGCCAGCGCGGTGAAGGGTTCGGAGTCATCGGGCTTGCGCTCGACCTCGCGCTCGCCCTCCTCCCCCTTGACAAGTTCGGTGCCGGTCATCGGGGGCACGTCCAGCGGGGAGGGGAGGTACTCGATGACGGCGTCCAACAGCGGCTGCACGCCCTTGTTCTTGAAGGAGGAGCCGCACAGCACGGGGGTGAGCTTGGTGGAGAGGGTGGCCTTGCGGATCGCCTGCTTGAGGCGCTCCTCGGGGATCTCGGCCTCCTCGAGGATCAGCTCGAGCAGCCCGTCGTCGTAGTGGGAGACCTCCTCCAGCAGGTGCTCGCGCGCGGCGGCAGCGGCTTCGGCAAGCGCGGCGGGGATCTCGATCACGTCCTGCTCCTTGCCGAGCTCGTCCTTGTAGACGACGGCCTTCATCGCCACGAGGTCGACCACGCCTTCGAAGCCCCCCTCGACGCCGATCGGCAGCTGGATCGGCACGGGGTGGGCGGCGAGGCGGTCGATCATCGTCTGCACCCCGCGCTCGAAGTCGGCGCCGGTGCGGTCCATCTTGTTGATGTAGGCGATCCGGGGGACGTGGTACTTGTCGGCCTGGCGCCACACGGTCTCCGACTGGGGCTCGACGCCGGCGACGGAGTCGAACAGCGCGATCGCCCCGTCGAGCACGCGCAGGGAGCGCTCGACCTCGACGGTGAAGTCGACGTGGCCGGGGGTGTCGATGATGTTGATCCGGTGGCCCTTCCACTCCGCGGTGGTGGCGGCGGAGGTGATCGTGATGCCGCGCTCCTGCTCTTGTTCCATCCAGTCCATCGTGGCGGCGCCCTCGTGGACCTCGCCCATCTTGTAGGTGCGCCCGGTGTAGTAGAGGATGCGCTCGGTCGTCGTCGTCTTGCCCGCGTCGATGTGGGCCATGATCCCGATGTTGCGGGTGTTCTGGAGGGTGAACTTGCGTGGCATGGTTTGGGCTGTGGTGGTGGGCGCTTCGGGTCAGGGAGAGACGGCGGGGTCGGGACGAAAGCTTCGGGGTCGGGACAGGCTGGGTCTGGGCAAAAAAATTGGGCCCCCTGGGCCCACGCGCGCTGCTGGTTCGAGGCCGGTTCGCGTCGCTATGTGCTCAGGGTCTTCATGTTGGCTTTGCGCCCCGCGGCCAGCGTTGCTCGCACAACCAAGCCGCCCGCCGAGCGGAGGCCGACTATAGCAGAGGTTCAGCTACTCGCCCGCCCGCAGCGGCAAGGCTGGGGTGTGTGGATCGAGTTCGCTCGCGCCGTCCTCGAAGACCGCCTGCAGGCGTGTGAGCACCTGCGTGGCGGCACGCAGCTCCTCGACGTCCACGTCCGCGAGCGCCTGCTCCCAGCGGCCCTGCCACTTCGCGCGCTTGGCCTCGATCTCGCGCCGCCCACGAGGGCTGAGGCGGGAGACCACCACGCGCTTGTCGCGCTCCAGCCGCGCGCGCTCCACGTGCCCGCCGGCGGCGAGGTGCTCGAGCATCTGCGTGACCGTGGCGGGCGTGAGCTGCGCCGCGCAGGCGAGCTCCCCCGCAGACAGCTCGCCACGCTCCTCCAGCTCGAACAGCAGCTCGCACTGCGCGTGGCTCAGCTCGGTGGACCCCAGGTGGGTGTCGCGCCCGCGCAGGCGGCTGAGGCTGCGGACGGTCCGGCGAAACGCCTTGCCGAGCTCCAGCAACTCCGCCGCCCACTGCTCCTGAGAGACCTTCACAGAGACCGCCATGACACTCCAGACTCAGACCCCCACCGGCTCCGCGACTCGCTCGGCGTGGTGGTCCGCGGCGCCCTCCGCGTCGGGGTGAGCGGCGAGCGAATCACCAGCTCGCGGGCGCTCCGCGCGGAGCAGCACCGTGCACGGGATCAGCGACAGCGCGGCGATCCCGAGCGCCCACCAGTAGGCCGTGTCGAACGCGCCGGCGAGCTCGGCCGGGGAGTGCGCGTGCGCGCCGGCGCGCTGCAGGACCACCGCGAGCACCGCGGTGCCGATCGCGCCGCCGGTGCGCTGCAGCGCGTTGATCTGCGGGGTGGCGTCGGAGATCTGCTCGGGGCGCATCGCCCCGAAGGCGGCGGTCATCGCGGGCATGAAGCACATCCCGATGCTCAGCCCGCGTACGACCAGCACGAGGGAGATGGCCACGATTGAGGTGTCCGCGCGGACGAATGTGAAGGGAACGGTGCTGGCACACAGGATCAAGATGCCGGCGAGCGCTACGCGACCGCCGTTGAAGCGCTGGGTGAGGCGACTGGCGAGCGGCATCGCGATCAGCGCGCCGATCCCCTGCGGGCCGGTGAGCAGACCGGCGTTGACGACACTCTGCCCGCGCACCTCCTGGTAGTAGAGCGGGACCAGGATCATCGCTCCGAACAGCGCCGCGCCGAGACCGAAGTTGACGAACGCGGCGCCGGCGAACACGCGGTTGGCGTACATGCGTATGTCGAGCAGCGGGTTCTCGATGCGCAGCGCGTGCAGGCAGAACAGCACGATCAGCACGGCACCCGCGACCGTCGGCAGGATCACTTCGCCCGAGCCCAAGGCGGCGCCGGAGCCGAGTTCGCTGACGCCGTAGACGACGGCGGCAAACCCGGCGGGAAGCATCGCGAGACCCAGCACGTCCAGACGCCCCGCGACACCGGAGTCGGTGCGGGGCAGCATCCGCCAGCCGAGCGCGACCGCGATCACGCCGATCGGTACGTTGACGAAGAAGATCCACGACCAGTGCAGGTTCTCGAGGATCAGCCCGCCGACGACCGGCCCGAGGATCGGCGCAATCATCACGGGCATCGTAACGAACCCCATGACCCTGCCCATCCGCCGCGGCCCGGCGACCTGAGCCATGATCATCATCGCGACCGGCATGATCATCCCGCCGCCGACGCCCTGCAGGATGCGGAAGAACACCAGCGAGGTGATCGAGCCGGCGAGCCCGCACAACGCCGAGCCGATGGTGAACAGCACCAGCGAAGTCAGGTAGACCTGCTTGGCCCCGAAGCGCCGGGCGGCCCAGCCCGTGACGGGGATCACGGCGGCAAGCGAGAGCAGATAGCCGGTGATCACCCACTGGACCTGGGCGAGCGGGCTGTGCAGGTCGTGCGAGAGGGTGTGCAGCGCGATGTTGACGATCGTCGTGTCGAGGATCGACATCATCATCCCGAGGATCACCACGCCGGAGATGACCCACACGTGGCGCTCGATGCGATCGGAGGCGGCCGGGTTGAATTCGGTGTCCAAAGACATTTGGTACCTAAAGGTTAGGCACCAAAGCTTTCCCTTCAACCCCTTCGGGTGTGCGATGCGTCACAGATGGAACAGGCTACCAACGATAATGCGCGAAGGCCTTGTTTGCCTGCGCCATGCGGTAGATGTCGTCCTTCTGCTGGGGGAGGGCAGGCCCTCCCCCAGTGCCCCCTCCCGCTACCAGCGGTAGTGGGCAAACGCCTTGTTTGCCTGCGCCATGCGGTAGATGTCGTCCTTGCGCTTGTACGCCCCGCCCTGCTGGGACTGAGCGTCGAGCAGCTCGTTGGCCAGGCGCTGGGCCATCGTCTTCTCGCGGCGCTGGCGGGCGAACTCCACCAGCCAGCGCACGGCCAGCGTGCGGGCGCGCCTGGAGGCCACCTCGACAGGCACCTGGTAGGTCGCACCGCCGACGCGACGGGATTTGACCTCGAGCGTCGGCGTGAGCGACTTGACCGACGCCTCCAGCGTCTCGATCGGGTCTTTCTCGCTGCGCTCCCCGAGGATCGCCAGCGCGTCGTACACGATCCGCTCCGCCACCGACTTCTTGCCGTCCAGCATCACCTTGTTGATGACCTGCTGCACGAGCTTCGAGCGGTGGACCGGGTCCGGCTCGACCGGACGCACGTGGGCGGCTGCGCGGCGGGGCATCTACTTTTTCTTCACGCCGTACTGCGAGCGCGCCTTTTTGCGGTCGCTCACGCCTGCCGCGTCGAGCGTGCCCCGCACCACCTTGTAGCGCACCCCCGGGAGGTCCTTCACGCGGCCCCCCCGCACCAGCACCACCGAGTGCTCCTGCAGGTTGTGTCCCTCCCCCGGGATGTACGCCGTCACTTCGATCGACCCCGAGATGCGCACCCGCGCGACCTTGCGCAGGGCGGAGTTGGGCTTCTTCGGGGTGGTCGTGTACACCCGCGTGCACACCCCCCGCCGCTGGGGCGCGGCGACCTTCTTCTTGCGGCCCTTCCCCGACTTCAGTCCCGGGGTGGCCAGTTTCTTCTTCGGGGCCTCACGGCCCTTGCGCACAAGCTGAGAGGTCGTCGGCATCGGCCGGGGATGGTAGCAGCGTGGGCCGAGCGGGACGGAGCGGGAGCGGAGGAGGCCGAGCGGAAGGTTGGGAGCCGGCGGGCGCCTGTCCTACGCCGCGGCGGGGGCCACGCCAGCCGAGCGGACCGGAGCGGGCATCAACGCCGCGGCCACTATCACCAGCACGAACGCCAGCGACTGGCACACGATTCCAACCGCGCTCCCGGCCACGGGGTCCCCGAAGACGACGATCCCCCCCGCGATCCCAGCGATGTTCGCGGCGGTGCCCGTCACTGCGATCACCGGCACCGCATCTCCATCCTGCAGGCCCCGCGCGGAGGCGTAGAAGGCCACGATCGACGCCGCCACCGCCACCGCCAGCCACGGGCTCAGAAGCACCCCAAGCACGCCGTGCGCGCCGACGATCCCCGTGAGCGCCTTGATCGAGACGTCCGAGACCCCGAAGAGCATGCCCGCCGCCGCCCCCAGCATCACGCCGTGGTGCTCAGCCCGGCCGCCCATCCGCGGACCCATGATCAGGAGGCCCCCGAGGCCGAACAGGCCCGCCTCGAAGGAGATCATCGCCGCGTCGGAGAACCGCGAGTCCGCCCCGTGCATCGACGGCAGCGTCAGCCCCAGCAGCACCAGGCCGCCCGCCATCAGCCACAGCCCCGCCCACTGCCGGCGGCCGACCTTGAAGCCGAACAGTCTGTCCGCCATCACCGCGATCAACACGACGCCTCCCGCGAGCGCCACCTGCACCACGGACATCGGTGCCAGCGCCAGTGCCGCTACGTGCAGGCTCCACGAGGCCGCCGCCACGATCATCCCCACCGTGAACCACTTCGAGGAGAACAGCGCGCGCACCGAGCGCAGCGGGTGGCGCACGGTCACCGCCGGCACCTCGTTGGCGCCCCGGTACTTGTAGAAGAAGCCCAAGTTCGCTACGAAAGCGCAGGCGAGCGACAGCAGTATGCCTAGATCAAGAGTCATGGGAGGTGATGGGGGTGGGTGACCATGCGCAGGTCCATCGGCAGTGGGCCATGGATGCTTTACTGCGCCGAGTCGATCCGAGCAGATTAGCCGTGGGAACCTGTGTGGAAGCTAAAGGGCCGGCTCCACTCGGCCCTCTTAATGCCCGCCTAACAGCACACGCAAGACCCCGCCCGCCGACCGTGGACCCAGCCGCACAGCCCCTCCGACCCCCACAGAGGACGCCCCCGATCGACGCCCGCACCGGCCGTCTCGCCCAAAAGCCCCTGCTACTGGTTGACATCGACGGGGTCCTCTCCCTGTTCGGCTTTCCCCCGCACGCACCGCCCGAGGGGTCTCTGCACTTCATCGACGGCCTCCCCCACCTCCTTTCGTCCACCGCCGCCCGCCACCTGCTTGCGCTTGTCTCTCTCTTCGAGCTCGTCTGGTGCTCGGGCTGGGAGGAGAAAGCCGACGAGCACCTCCCCCACCTGCTCGGTCTCCCCCGCGGACTGCCCCACCTGAGCTTCGAGCGCCGCGCGACCCCTACCGACGGACGTGACCACGCCGGCAGCGAGGCCGAGGAGTCCGGAGCCGACTCAGACGGGGCCGGCCGCAACTCGCTCCGCGGCCACTGGAAGCTCGCCGCGATCGACGTCTACGCCGGCGCCTGCCCACTCGCCTGGATCGACGACTGCCTCGACGACGCCTGCCGTGCCTGGGCCGCCTCGCGCGAGGCGCCGACGCTGCTCGTCCGGACCTCGCCGGAGGTCGGGCTCACCGCGCGGGAGGCCTCGCGGCTGCGGGCCTGGGCGCTCGCGCTGGGGGAGAGAGGATGTTGAGCACGAAGTACGACCGCTTCGGCGTGTAGCCCGCGGCCAGCGCTACAGGGCCAGATGCAGACGTAAAGCGTCGTCAAGCAAGTCCATCTGCTGGTCGGACAGCCGACCGAGCCACTCGCCGACCCGCTCGGCGTCGACGGAACGGACCTGCTCGGCCTGCGCCTTGGAGTCCTGGGGCAGGCCGCCGGAGCCCTCGGGCAGGAGCACCTGGAACGAGAGGACGCGCTCCACGCTCGACGTGATCGGCACGATCGTCAGCACCCCGTGACCCACCTTGGCCACGGTGCTGTTGGCGGCTTCGTTGCTCACTATCACGGCCGGTCGGCGCTTGTTGGCCTCCGCCCCACGGGCGAGGTCGAGGTCGACCATGCGCACCTCGCCGCGTCGCATCAGAGGCCGTCGCCGACGGCCGTCTCCCAGGTCTCGGCTTCGCCGCTCGCCCCCCACTCCGCCCATGCCTCGCGGTACTCCTCTTGCAGATCGCCGAGGCGAAGCGCCCGGATGGCCTGATGCACGACGGCCGAACGGGATGCGTCGTGGGCCTTGGCGTACGAATCCAAGAACGCTACGTCATCTCCCGGTAGGCTCACACTCACCTTCATACTCGTGATCCTACCGCAAGGGGGTATCGGCTTGCTCGGAGCGGAGCAGCCTGCGATTACGCTCCCGCTGGCACCTGTTGGAGCAGAACGGTTGTGTACGGCGTAGCACCTCTGCGCTTGTAGAGTCGTTCGGCGTCGGCGTTGGTTGTGATCACGGTGATGGCGAGGTCGCGTATGCCCTGCTGGCGCAACTCGGCGTTGGTGGCGTCCATGAGCATCGCTCCGATGCCGCGGCCTCGCTGCTCGGGCAACACGGAGAGCACCGTGAGGTCGGCGTAGGGGTTGGAGATCGTCCAGGAGACGGCAAGCTTCTCGGCGACGATCCGCACGAATGCGTAGCCGACCAGCCGGCCATTCAGCTCGGCACCGAGTACGAAGCTGCCGGGCTCCTCGGCGAGCCACTGGCGCTCGAGCGCCATGTGATCGCGCCAGGCATCGCTCAACGGCCGTGCGCGTGGGGCAAGGTGTGGCGTCAGCGAATGATGGTGCTCGTATAGAGCGCTCCACAGCGACTCCAACTCATCCAGCCGCTCCAGGGGCAGGCGCACTATCTCTACGGGCAGGTCATGGTGAACGCTCATTTGGGGCGTCAGCCTAGCCCGGACGAACGCAGGCTGGGGCCAGCCGCGAGGCTCCCGCGCCCCGCGGCCGACCCGCGCGCCGGCTACCCCTCGGCCGGCTCCTCCTGGGCCTCGAGCGGCTCATCGGGCACTTCGAGCTCGGCGAGCTCCTCGACGAAGCCGGGGTCGGAGTCGCCGGCCCCGATCTTCTCCAGCGAGGCGAGGTCGGCGTCGAACTCCTGGCCGTAGCCGCCGACCAGGGGGTCGCCGCCGTGCAGTCCGAGCTCCGCGGCGATCTCGTCCTGGTCGAGCAGACCGACGTCGTCGATTGCGCGCGGGAGCGGTTCGGCCGGCTCGATCTCGATTCGCCGGTAGCGCTTGAGGCCGGTCGCGGCGGGGATCAGCTTGCCGATGATCACGTTCTCCTTGAGGCCGTTGAGGCGATCGACCTTGCCCTCCAGGGCGGCGTCGGTCAGCACCTTCGTGGTCTCCTGGAAGGAGGCCGCCGAGAGGAACGAGTCGGTGTTCAGCGAGGCCTTGGTGATGCCCAGGATGATGTCCTCGAACTGCGCGGTCTCGGCCTTGGCGTCCTGCACCTCCGCGTTGACCCGCGCGAACTCGAAGCGGTCCACGAACTGGCCCGGCAGGTAGTCGGTGTCGCCCTTCTGGTCGACCCGCACCTTCTTGAGCATCTGACGCACGATCAGGCTCGATGTGCTTGTCGTTGATGTCCACGCCCTGGGACTTGTAGACCTCCTGCACCTCGTTGACGAGGTAGCGCTCGGTCTCCGTGCGCCCGCGCAGTTTGAGCAGGTCGTGCGGGTACAGCGAGCCCTCGTTGAGCTGCTTGCCCGCCGCGATCGGCTCGCCGGCGCGCACGAACAGGCGCGTGCGCCGCGGGAAGGTGTGGCGGTGCTCCTCGCCGGCCGCGTCGGTGATCGCGACCGTGAGCGCCTTCTCGGACTCCTCGATCGAGACCGTCCCGTCCTGCTCGGCGATCTGCGCGAGGCCCTTCGGCTTGCGCGCCTCGAAGAGCTCCACCACGCGCGGTAGGCCGTGGGTGATGTCCGCGCCCGCGACACCACCGGTGTGGAACGTGCGCATCGTCAGCTGGGTGCCCGGCTCGCCGATCGACTGCGCCGCGATGATCCCCACCGCGTCCCCGATCTGGGCCATCTGGCCGGTGGCCATCGCCCGGCCGTAGCAGGCCTGGCACACGCCGCTGGTCGCCTCGCACTTGAGCACCGAGCGCACCGGCACGACGATGTGGGCGCCCCGGTCGTGGTCGTCCTGGTTGGCCTTGACGATCTCCGCGAGGTCCGCGCGGCCGAGTTCGACGCCCTGCTCGACCAGCGCGCGGCCGCGCTTGGTGGCGATCTGGCGCGCCGCGACGCGACCCACGAGGTCGTCGTTGGGGTCTCCGCCGTCCTTGAAGACCGCCATCTCGATGTACTCCTCGGTGCCGCAGTCCGGCTCGCGGATGATCACGTCCTGGGCGACGTCCACCAGACGGCGCGTCAGGTAGCCGGAGTCCGCGGTGCGCAGGGCCGTGTCGGCGAGCCCCTTGCGAGCGCCGTGGGTGGAGATGAAGTACTCCAGCACCGACAGCCCCTCCATGAAGTTGGCCTTGATCGGGCGCTCGATGATCTCGCCCTTCGGGTTGGCCATCAGGCCGCGCATCCCCGCCAGCTGGCGGATCTGCTTGAACGAGCCGCGCGCCCCGGAATTGGCCATCATGAAGATCGGGTTGAGCGTGTCGAGGTTCGCGATCATCGCGTCCGCGACCTCGTCGGTGGCGGCGTTCCACTTCTCCACCACCGCCTCGTGGCGCTCCTCCTGGGTGATCAAGCCCATGTCGTACTGGTCGGAGATCTCCGCCACCAGGTGCTCGTACTTCTTCAGGATCTCCGCCTTCTCCGGGGGGATCACGACGTCGTTCTTGGAGATCGTGATGCCCGCCTGCGTGGAGTACTTGAAACCGAGGTCCTTGAAGGCGTCGAGCACCAGCGAGATCGTGGTCGCGCCGTAGGTCTGCACGAGCGCGTCGATCAGGCGGGTGGTGTCGCGCTTCTTCATTGACTGGTTGACGAACGCGTACTTGGTGGCGTCGAACTCCTCCCCCAGGGCCTCCGCGAGGGCGCGCTCGATGCGGTCGTTGTAGATGATCCGCCCGACCGTCGTGAGCACGTGGCCGCCCTCGCGCCCGAAGGGGCGGAACTCGGCGACGTCGTGCAGCTTGACCACGCCCGCCTCGTAGGAGAGCTCGGACTCCTGCGCGGTGCGGAAGACGTGCGGGCGCGGCTCGCCCTTGGGCCACTTGGCGGCGGCGAGCAGCTCCTGCTTGGCGGAGAGCTCCTCGGCCTCGGGGCCGTAGGTCAGGTAGTAGGCGCCGAGGATCATGTCCTGCGTGGGCGTCGCCAGCGGCGCCCCGTGGGCCGGGGAGAGGATGTTGTTGGAGGACAGCATCAGGATCCGCGCCTCCGCCTGCGCCTCCGCGGAGAGGGGGAGGTGGACGGCCATCTGGTCGCCGTCGAAGTCGGCGTTGAAGGCGTGGCACACCAGCGGGTGCACCTGGATCGCCTTGCCCTCGACGAGCAGCGGCTCGAACGCCTGGATCCCCAGGCGGTGCAGCGTGGGAGCGCGGTTGAGCAGCACGGGGTGCTCGTGGATGACCTCCTCGAGCACGTCCCACACCTCGCCGATCCCCGAGTCCACCATCTTCTTGGCGGCCTTGATGTTCTGCGCGGACTTGCGCTCCACCAGGCGCGCCATGATGAACGGCTTGAAGAGCTCCAGCGCCATGATCTTCGGCAGCCCGCACTGGTGCAGCTTCAGGTAGGGGCCGGCCACGATCACCGAGCGCCCGGAGTAGTCCACGCGCTTGCCCAGCAGGTTCTGGCGGAAGCGACCCTGCTTGCCCTTGAGCATGTCGGACAGGCTCTTCAGCGGCCGGTTGCCGGGTCCCGTCACGGGCCGGCCGCGACGGCCGTTGTCGAACAGCGCGTCCACCGCCTCCTGCAGCATGCGCTTCTCGTTGTTGACGATGATCTCCGGGGCGCCGAGGTCGAGCAGCCGCTTGAGGCGGTTGTTGCGGTTGATCACGCGCCGGTAGAGGTCGTTGAGGTCCGAGGTCGCGAAGCGCCCGCCGTCGAGCTGCACCATCGGGCGCAGCTCCGGGGGGATCACGGGGACCGCGTCGAGCACCATCTGTTCGGGCTTGTTGCCCGACTGGATGAACGCGGAGACCACCTTCAGGCGCTTGACCGCGCGCGCCTGCTTCTGGCCTTTGGCGGTCTTGACCTGGTCCTCGAGCTCGACCCGTTCGGCCTCGAGGTCGACCTGCTGGAGCAGGTCGCGGACCGCTTCGGCGCCCATCCCGCCGCGGAAGTACTCGCCGAAGCCGTAGGGCGAGCCGAAGCGCTCCTTGAGCTCGCGGAAGGTCGTCTCGTCGTGCTCGATCTGCTTCGGTTCCATCGTCTTGAAGAGCTCCCACACGTTGCGCATCCGCTCGGCGGCGTCCTCGATGTACGCTTCGGTGTCGGCGATGTCCGCGTCGAAGATCTTGCGCAGCTCCTTGAGCAACTTCTCGCGCTCCTCCTCGGAGAGCTTCGTGAGGTTGACGTCCAGCGAGTCGGCCCACAGGTGGTCTTCATCGGAGAAACCCGTCTGCTTGCCACTCTGCAGGTACTTCTCGCGCCGCGCGAGGCTCTCGCGCAGCTCCAGCACCCGCTCCTCGCGCTCGGCGGCGTAGGAGTCGAGCACCTTGCCGACCTCCTTCTGCAGCCCGTCGACGTCCTTTGCGCGCGCCTCCTCGTCGACCCACGTGACGATCGAAGCGGCGAAGTACAGGACCTTCTCGAGCTCCTTGGGGGCCATGTCGAGCAGGTAGCCGATGCGCGAGGGCACGCCCTTGAAGAACCAGATGTGGCTCACGGGCGCCGCCAGATCCACGTGACCCATGCGCTCGCGGCGCACCTTCGAGCGCGTGACCTCCACGCCGCAGCGCTCGCACACGATGCCCTTGTAGCGCACGCGCTTGTACTTGCCGCAGTAGCACTCCCAGTCCTTGGTGGGACCGAAGATGCGCTCGCAGAAGAGCCCGTCCTTCTCGGGCTTGAGCGTGCGGTAGTTGATCGTCTCGGGCTTGGTCACCTCGCCCGAGCTCCAGGAGCGGATCTGCTTGGAGGAGGCGAGGCCGATCTCGATGGCGTCGAAGTTATTGATGTCGATCATCTCTGTCAGCTTTCGTTAGCGATTTCGTCCGGCTCGAGCGCTCCGTCAGCGAGTGCCTCAAGGTCGAGGTCCACCGCACCATCGGCGAGCAGCTCCTCGACGCCGAGATCCTCGACCTCCTCGAGTGGGTCCTCGGACTCGGGCTCGTTCTCGACCTGCGCCTCGGGCTGCTCGGAGTCCTCGGCAACCTCCGCGGCGACGGCGTCGGTGTCGTCCTCTCCCTCGACGGCCTCGTCGGCCGCGCCCGGCGTGGGGGTGCGCACTCCGGTGAGGTCGATGCCGAGCTCCTCGGCGGCGCGCAGCAGGTCGTCGTCTTCGTCGCGCATCTCCGCGCGCTGGCCTTCTTCGGAGACCACGTTGACGTCGAGCGCGAGCGACTGCATCTCCTTGAGCAGCACCTTGAAGGACTCCGGGATCGAGGGCTCGGCGATGTTCTCGCCCTTGACGATCGCCTCGTAGGCCTTCACGCGCCCGACGGTGTCGTCGGACTTGATCGTGAGCATCTCCTGCAGCGTGTAGGCGGCGCCGAACGCCTCGAGCGCCCACACCTCCATCTCGCCGAAGCGCTGCCCGCCGAACTGCGCCTTGCCGCCCAGCGGCTGCTGGGTGACCAGCGAGTAGGGGCCCGTGGAGCGGGCGTGGATCTTGTCGTCGACGAGGTGCAGGAGCTTGAGGATGTACATGTACCCCACGGTCACCTGCTGCGCAAACGGCTCCCCGCTGCGCCCGTTGAAGAGGGTCATCTTGCCCGAGGCCTGCTCGCCGGCGCGGCGGCTCTTGTCCACGTCCATGCGGATCCGCCCGGTGTGCTCGTCCTGCCAGCGCACGAGCGCCTGGTCGACGTCTTCGACGGTGGCCCCGTCGAACACCGGCGTGGAGACGTACACGCGCGCGGGGTCGCCGTTCTTGCGTTCGCCGCTGGCTTCGCGGTAGGCGTCGGTGCCGTCGTCGTACCAGCCCTTCGCGGCCACCCAGCCGAGGTGGGTCTCGAGAATCTGACCGACGTTCATGCGGCTCGGCACCCCGAGCGGGTTGAGGATCACGTCGACGGGGGTGCCGTCCTCCAGGAAGGGCATGTCCTGGACGTCCACGATCTTGGAGATCACACCCTTGTTGCCGTGGCGGCCCGCGAGCTTGTCGCCCTCGGAGATCTTGCGCTTCTTGGCGACGAACACCCGCACGAGGTCGTTGACGCCGGGCGGCAGGTCGTCGCCGGCGTCGCGGCCGAAGGTCTTCACGTCGATCACCACGCCGCCCTCGCCGTGGGGGACCTTCAGCGAGGTGTCGCGGACCTCGCGCGCCTTCTCCTTGAAGATCGCGCGGATCAGCTTCTCCTCGGCCGTCAGCTCGGTCTCGCCCTTGGGGGTGACCTTGCCGACGAGCAGGTCGCCCGAGGCGACCTCGGCGCCGACGCGCACGATGCCGCGGTCGTCGAGGTTGCGCAGCGACTCCTCGGAGCGGTTGGGGATGTCGCGGGTGATCTCCTCCTCGCCGAGCTTGGTGGTGCGCGCGTCGATCTCGTACTCCTCGATGTGGATCGAGGTGAGCTCGTCGTCCTGCACGAGGCGCTTGGAGAGGATGATGGCGTCCTCGAAGTTGTAGCCCTCCCAGGACATGAAGGCAACCATCAGGTTCTTGCCCAGCGCCATCTCGCCGCGGTCGGTGGAGGACCCGTCGGCGAGCACCTCGCCGGCCTTGACCTTCTGGCCGGCGTTTACGCGGGGCTTCTGGTGGATCAGGGTGCCCTGGTTGGAGCGCATGAACTTCTGCAGCTCGTACTCGCTCGGGCCGTCGCCGGACTGCACCACGATCTGGTTGGCGTCGACGAACTCGACGGTCCCGGCCTCGCGGGCGAGCAGCACGTCCCCGGTGTCAAGCGCGGCGCGGCGCTCCATGCCGGTCCCGATCAGCGGCGCGTCGGCCTTCAGCAGCGGCACGGCCTGGCGCTGCATGTTGGAGCCCATCAGCGCGCGGTTGGCGTCGTCGTGCTCGAGGAACGGGATCATCGCCGTGGCGACCGACCAGATCTGCTCGGGGGAGACGTCCACGAGGTCGACGTCCTTGGGCCCGACCGTCACGTACTGCCCGGCCTGGGTGCGGCAGAGGATCTCCGTGCCCTTGAGCTTGCCGGTCTTGGGGTCGACCGGGGTGTTGGCCTGGGCGATCAGCTGCTCCTCCTCCTGGGTGGCGTCGAGGTGCACGACCTTCTCGGTCACCACGCCGTCCTCGACCACCCGGTAGGGGGTCGTGACGAAGCCGTGCTCGGAGACCTCCGCGAAGGAGGAGAGCGAGCCGATCAGGCCGATGTTCGGCCCCTCGGGGGTCTCGATCGGGCACATGCGCCCGTAGTGGGTGGGGTGCACGTCGCGCACCTCGATCGGGGCGCGCTCGCGGGTCAGGCCGCCCGCGCCGAGCGCACTGAGACGGCGGCGGTGGGTGAGCCCGGCCAGCGAGTTGGTCTGGTCCATGAACTGCGAGAGCTGGGAGGAGCCGAAGAACTCCTTCAGCGCCGCCACCACGGGGCGGATGTTGATGATCGTCTGGGGGGTGATCGTGTCGGCGTCCTCGGTCGTGAGGCGCTCGCGCACGACGCGCTCCATGCGGTAGAGGCCGATGCGGAAGGCCTCCTGGATCAGCTCGCCGACGGTGCGCAGGCGGCGGTTGCCGAAGTGCTCGTACTCGTCGAGGTGGTCGGCGACGGGCTCGCGCGGCATCGAGAGCGCCTCCGCGGCGTAGTCCTTGATTTCCCCTTCGGGGTGCTCGGGCAGGCCGAGGCGCTTGGGCAGTGACACGAGCTCCTTGACCAGCGCGAGGATGTCGTCGTGGGTGAGGGTGCGCGTGTCGATGTCGATGTCGAGGCCGAGGCGCGAGTTGAGCTTGTAGCGGCCCACGCGCGTGAGGTCGTAGCGCTTGGGGTCGAAGAACAGCTGGTTGAGCAGCGCCTTGGCGTTCTCCACCGACGGCGGCTCGCCGGGGCGCTGCTTCTTGAAGAGCTCGATCAGCGAGCCCTCTTCGGTGCGGGTGACCTCGGTGTCGGAGTCCAGCGTGTTGCGGATGTAGAGGGAGTCCTCGAAGATCCGCAGGATCTCCTCGTCGGCGGCGTAGCCCATCGCGCGCAGCAGCACCGTGACAGGCAGCTTGCGCTTGCGGTCGATGCGGACGTAGACCTTGCCCTTCTTGTCGATCTCGAGCTCCAGCCACGAGCCGCGGGCGGGCATGAGGTTGGCGATGAAGACCTGCTTCTCGCGATCCTTGGGCTCCATCAGGTAGGCCCCGGGGGAGCGCACGAGCTGGGTGACGACGACGCGCTCGGTACCGTTGATGACGAACGTCCCGCGCTCGGTCATCCACGGGAAGTCGCCCATGAACACCGACTGCTCGCGGATCTCACCGGTCTCGCGGTTGATGAAGGCGACCGTGACCGTCAGCGGGCGCGCGAACGTCAGATCCTTCTCGCGGCACTGCTCGAGCGAGGCGACGGGCTCGTCGAAGGAGAGCTCGCCGAACTGGACCGCGAGGTTGCCGGTGTAGTCCTCGATCGGCGAGATGTCGTCGATCGTCTCCCGCAGGCCGCCCTTCTGCGGGCCGGTGAGCCACTCGAAGGAGCGGCGCTGGATGTCGATCAGGTTGGGTACGTCGCAGGACTTGTTCAGACGCGCGAAAGTCCGGCGCGTCCGGAGAGCATCAGCAGCAGCCAAGAAAGACTCCTTCTAGGAGAGAGACGACACGACGAGTGCGAAACCACGAGGCGCAAGCGCGACCCGTTAAGATAGCACACGCCGACGCCACCCTCAAGTGGGCAGCCAGCGCTCACGGACCCCGCTTCGAAGAACCACGTATGTATGCGCGGTCTCCATGCTTCTGAAGCGGCTGCGGCTATCGGCCAGCATCCGCGATTCTACCGGAAAATCCGCCGATTTGTTAGGCGCGGATAAAGACGCGAAAAAGGCCGCTGCACGCCCGGCCCTACTTCAGCTCGACCGACGCCCCGGCCTCCTCGAGTTCCTGCTTGAGCTTGTCGGCCTCGTCCTTCTCGATGCCCTCCTTGACCGGCTTGGGGGCCTCGTCGACGAGCGCCTTGGCCTCCTTGAGGCCAAGGCCGGTGGCAGCGCGCACGACCTTGATGACCTGGATCTTCTTGTCACCGGCGCCGGTGAGGACCACGTCCACAGTGCTGGGGCCTTCTTCCTCGGCCGCGGCCTCGCCGCCGCCCCCTGCGCCTGCCGCCGCGACGGGCGCAGCGACTGCCGCGGCGGAGACGCCGAACTCCTCCTCGAGCGCCTTGATGCGCTCGGCTAGCTCGAGCACCGAGATGCCCTTGAGCTCCTCGATCCAATCCTGGGTGCTGGTTGCCATCTCAGTCTCCTTCAGTTGAAGTTGCAGTTTCTTTCTGATCTCGCACCTGCCCGAGCGCCACGGCGAGACCGCCGAGGAGCGCGCCGAGGGTGCGCACAAGTCCGGTGACGGGTGAGGCGACGACGCCGACGAGCTGCCCGTAGAGCGCTTCGCGGGAGGGCAGGCGGGAGATCGTGCGGAGTTGGTCGGCGTCGAGCGCGGCGCCGTCCATGAGGCCGCCCTTGAAGGGGAGCAGCTGGGTGAGGCGCGCGTAGTCGGCGATCGCCTTGGCGGCCAAAGCGGCGTCGCCGCGCACGAAGGTGAGCGCGGTGGGACCTTGGAGCAGCGGCTTGAGCTCGCCGGTGCCCGTCTGGTCGGCGGCGCGTTCGGTGAGCGAGTTCTTGACGACGCGGAAGGTGGCGTCGGCGTCGCGCAGCTTGGCGCGCAGCTCAGCAGCCTGGGGCACGGAGAGGCCGCGGTAGTCCACCGCGAAGACGGCCTGGGACTGCTCGATGTCGGCGGCGATCTCGGCGATCGCCACGGCCTTCTGGTCTCGGTTCATCGGGGGGGCTCCTGTCCCGGGCTTCTGCTGTGACAGCGGCCGGGGGTCTTAGGTTGCCGGTGGGAAGAGTCTGACTGAAATATAGAGGGGCTCGGCTCCGCCGGCCTCCGGCCGGCTGCGCCACCCTCTAGGCGGCGACTGCCGCGGGCGAGGCCTCCTCAACGATATCGCGGGTGCGGGAGGGGTCGACTTTCACGCCGGGCCCCATCGTGGAGGCGAGCGTGATGGTGCGCAGGTAGCGGCCTTTGGCGACCGACGGCTTGGCGCGGATCAGCTCCTCGAGGACGGCGGCGTAGTTCTCGAGCAGCCGGGACGCCTCGAAGGAGGCCTTGCCGATCACGAGGTGCACGATCGCGGTGCGGTCGGTGCGGTACTCGACCTTGCCGGCCTTGGATTCCGTGACGGCCCGCGCGACGTCCATCGTGACGGTGCCGACTTTGGGGTTGGGCATCTTGCCGGAGGGCCCGAGGATGCGCCCGAGGCGCCCGACGACGGACATCAGGTCTGGGGTGGCGATCGCGACGTCGAACTCGTCGAAGCCCTCCTCGATCCGCTTGGCGAGGTCCTCGGCGCCGACGACGTCGGCGCCGGCAGCCTCGGCCTCGGCGACCTTGGGCCCTTGAGCGAAGACGGCGATCTTGACGTTGCGCCCGAGGCCGTGGGGCAGGGCGATCGTGCCGCGCAGCTGCTCGTCGGCGTGGCGGACGTTGAGCCCGGTGCGGACGTGCACCTCGACGGACTCGTCGAACTTGGCGGCGGCGAGCTCCTTGACGAGCGCGACGGCCTCGGCGGGCTCGTACTCGCGCTCGCGGTCGATCTTGGCGCGCGCCTCGGCGTGGCGGCGGGAGTGGTGAGTGCTCACGCCTTCACCTCGACATCGACACCCATCGACCGCGCGGTGCCCGCGATGATGCGCGAGGCGTGCTCGACGTCGTGGGCGTTCAGATCGGGAAGCTTGCGCTCGGCGATCGCGTGCAGCTGCGCGGTGGTGAGCCGGCCGACCTTCTTGCGGTGGGGCTCTCCGGAGCCCTTCTCGAGGCGCAGCGCTTCGCGGATCAGCACGGCGGCGGGCGGGGTCTTCGTGACGAACGTGAACGAGCGGTCCTCGTAGACGGTGATGACGACCGGCACGACCGTCCCGGTTTCGGACTGGGTCTGCGCGTTGAAGGCCTTGCAGAACTCCATGATGTTGATGCCGTGCTGGCCCAGCGCAGGGCCAACCGGCGGGGCAGGGGAAGCCTGCCCAGCGCGCGCCTGCAGCTTGATGGTTGTGAGGACCTTCTTGGCCATTAGAGCTTTTTCACCTGATCAAAACCTACCTCGACCGGGGTCTCCCGGCCGAAGATGGATACCAGAACCTTGAGCTTGGCGGCGTCGTCGTTGATCTCGGAGATCTCCCCGGAGAAGTCCGAGAGCGGCCCGGAGACGACCTTGACGGTCTCGCCGATCGCGAACTGGGCGCGGGTGCGCGGCGCGGTGGCGACCTCCTTGTGCATCAGGCGGTCGACCTCGATCTGGGTGAGCGGCACGGGCTCCTGGGCGGCGCCGACGAAGCCGGTGACCCCGGGGGTGCCCTTGACGACCCCCCACGAGTCCTCGTTGAGCTCCATGTTGACGAGCACGTACCCGGGCATCGTGCGCTTCTCGACGAGGATCTTCTGGTTGTCCTTCATCTCGGAGACGGACTCGGTGGGAACGACGACCTGGCGCACGGCGCGCTGCTGGCCGAGCGAGACGATGCGGTGCTCGAGGTTGTGCTTGACCTTGTTCTCGTGGCCGGAGTAAGTGTTGAGGACGTACCAGCGAAACATTCAGGCTCCTAGGGCAGCCAGAGGGGAAGTGGACGAACAGAAGGGGCGTCAGAGAATAAAATTGATGATCTTCTGTGCGACCCAGTCGGCCGCGCCGAGGTACACGCCGGCGACGGCGACGAAGCCGAGCACGACCGTCGTGGCCTGCGAGACCTGGGGGCGGTCGGGCCACTGTACGCGCTGAAGCTCGGCCCAGGAGGCGCGCAGGAAGGCGACGGCGCGTGCGGGCAGCGGGCGGCGGTGCTCGCGGGCCTCGGCTGCCCGCCCAGTGTCGGCGCGAGCGCCAAAGGCCTCCTCGGCCTCGGCGTCGGCAGCGGGGAGCGCCGCGCCGTTGCCCCCGCCACGGGGGGAGACGCCCAGCGGCTCGTCGCCGACCTCGGTCGCGACCCCGGCGCCGGGGGCGAGCTCATCGCCGTCGTCCTCCGCCGAGGGCGCCTCGGGGAGGGGGTCGGGCACGGGGACCCCGTGCGCGCCCCGGACGAGCGCGGCGTCGAACTCGTCGACCTCGGAGGAGGCGTGCTCGAGCGCGCCCGGAAGGTCCGCGCGGTGGAGCTCGGAGTGCGACGCGGAGGCGGCACCCCGAGGGGCGCGCCGTTCGCGGCGCTGTTTTGCGCGTTTGCGGTCACGGGCCACGGAGGCGCTCCCGCGCTAGCGGGTCTCCCGGTGCCCGGTGTGCCGGCGACACCAGCGGCAGTACTTGCGCAGGGCGATCCGGTCGGGGTTGTTGCGCTTGCTCTTGTTGGTCTGGTAGTTGCGATGCTTACACTCCTCGCAAGCGAGAGTGACGGCGATTCGAACGTCTCCGCGGGCCATGGTGGGTCCAAGTCTTCCAAGCGTCGTCGTGTGCAGAAAGGGCGCCCCAGGCGAAGAAAAACCCCGCCTGGCGCGAGGTCTTCCAAGTCTAGCGCGGATCGCCGGGCGTTGTACGCCAGACCGCCGCGCCCACCGGGACCGGGGGCCACCTGCCGGCGGCTGTCTCCGACGGCAGGAGCGGGCATATACACAATGGGTGGGTCTTGGGGATCGTCCGCGCGGGTGAGCACGCCGACCGGGCGCAGGCGGGCGGGGCCTCCGTGCCCCGCCGCAGCGCGCAGCGCGGCCTATGAAAGCCGCTTGATCTCGCCCAGTGCGTCGAAGCCGTGGTCGAAGCTGAGGATCTCCGGGATCCCGTGACGGCGCATGACCGCCACGTGCAGAGCGTCGCGGGCGGACAGCCGGGGGTGAGCGTGGAGGAGATCCTTCGCCGCGAACACGTCGGGCTCCTCGACGGCGAACACTTCGTCGACGAGCCCCCGCAGCGTTTCGAACGCCGGCTCGATTTTGTCGCGGCGATCGGTCGAGGTGTAGCGATGAAGAACCTCTTGGAAGACCTCGCTGCTCGTGACCAGCCGCCGCCGCTCAGCGGCCAGCCGTTCGAGGGCGAGCTGCGTGTCAGCCTTGTGGGGATGTGGCCGCCCCACCAGGTACATGGGGACGTTCGCGTCGAGGTAGATCACACGTCCGCGCCCGCGAGCCCCGCCTCGATCTCGGCGAGGCGCCCGGCCTCCGTCTCGGCCAGCATCGTGTCGATGTCGACTTCACTCCCGCCGATTTCGTAGCTCGCGGCCCTGCGAATGAGGGCCAGCTTGGCCTCGACGTCGCCGCTCGAGGTCTCGCGCTGGGCTGCCCTGAGCGCCTGGCGCACCCACTCGGAGAGGCTCAGCCCGGAAGCCCGGGCGGTGCGCTCGTAGCCCGTGAGGTCGGCGTCCCCGACCACCACCTGCAGTCGCTTACTCATGGAGGTAGTATAGCACACTACCGCAGAAGGTACGTTTGAGCGGCACTGAAGTTCGCTACGCCGAAGTTCGCTCGACCGGAGTTCACTCGACCGAACTTATGGTAGGGCTGCTGCAGGCCGCGTGGGATCGCCAGACTGAGGCGCCTGCCGGTGCTGCTCGTGCTGATCGGCTCGGACCTGCACATGATGGAGGCGCTCGAACGCTACGACCGGCCGCTGCACGGCAGGGTGCGGCCCTTCGTCGTCGAGCCGCTCAACCCGGCCGAGGTGTCCACGATGACCAACACCGATCCGGCGAGCGCGCTCGACGCCTACTGCATGCTCGGCGGCTTCCCGCAGACTGGCGGCGACGTGGCGCCGCGGAGACACCGTACGCCGGTACTTGAAGCGCGAGCTCGCCGACCCCACCTCACCCCTGGTCGTCACCGGTGAACGGGTGACGGCCGCGGAGCTGCCGGCTCACACCGCGCCGCGCGCGGTGATCGCCGCGGTGGGCGCGGGCGAGACCGAGTTCACCAAGATCCTGAGCCGCTCGGGCGTCGGCCGGACGAGCCTCAGCGCGGCGCTGAAGACGCTCGCGCAGAAGCGCATCGTCAGCCGCCAGACACCGTTCGCCAGCGGGCACGAGACGCGGCTGGGCCGCTACGCGATCGCGGACCCCTACCTGCGCTTCTGGCTGCGGTTCATCGCCCCCAACCTGCCGCTGATCGAACGCCGCCGCGGCGACCTGGTCGCGCAGCGCATCCTCGAGCGCTGGGGCCCGTTCCGGGGTCGCGCGATCGAGCCGATCGTACGCGCCGGCATCGAGCGCATGCTCCCCGACGAGCGCTTCGGCAACGCCAACTTCGTGAGCGCCTACTGGACGCGCACCAACCACCCCGAGGTCGACCTCGTCGGCCACGACGACGACCGCCGACCCCAACACGTCGAGCTCGTTGGATCGATCAAGTGGCGGGAGGCCGCGCCCTTCTCGCGCGAGGACGCCGCCCAGCTGGCCGCGATCCGCCCACAGGTTCCTCTTTCCAGCGCCGCGACCCTGCTCGTCGGCGTCGCCAGGAGCGGCTTCTCACCCCAAGCAAAGCTCGACGTCACCCTCGGCCCCGAGGATCTGCTGCACGCCTGGGCGGCCGGCTGATCTGAGCCACTCGGCGAACAGGACACCGCCGGTCAGTCTGGCGCCAGCAGGCCGACTTCACGGGGGGGGCGCGAGCACGTCGAGCAGCACGCTGGAGTGGACCAGAGTGCTCACGCGCCGTCGCCGCGAATCAGGTGGAGCACCGCTTCGGCGCTGAGCCCACCGTCCGCGCGGTCGCGCAGGCGCGCCACCAGCTCCGCCCCCCGGCCGCGAGGAGCGAGCGGACGCACCAACGCCCCGTCCTCCCCGTCGACGACCTCGACCTCGGCGCCCGGACCCAAGCCGAAGCGCTCACGCAGCTCGTGGGGGATGGTCACCTGCCCCTTGGACGTGATCCTCACGTAAAGATCGTATATCTATACCGTCTGCGCGCGGATCGCCTGCTCGACCTCACGGCCCTTGGGGGTGAGGGTCCAGGCGTTGGGCTCGCCGCGGCCGTGGGTGGGGGCGCCGTTGGCGATCAGGCCGAGGTCGGCGAGCCGCCAGAGCAGCTTCGACATCTGGCCCTGGTCGGAGACGCCGGCGGCATCGGAGACCTCGCGGCTACTGGGTGCCCGCCCACCCACGGAGCCCCGCGCGCCCAGATCCGAGATCGCGAGCAGCACGCGCACGGTTCGGTAGGTGAGGCGCATGTCGAGCTTGCGCAGCGGGTCGGCCGGCGCCGCGGGGCGCCGGCGCGCCCGCGGCAGGGGGCGCTCCAGCTCCCGCGCGGCGGCCTCGGAGCCGAGGTAGGGCAGCACGATCATCCCCATCAGCTCGTTGAGCAGGGGACTCAGCGGCCTGGGGTTCGGCGCGCACAGCCGCGCGTGGATCACCGCGAGCACCGCGCCGACCGCGCCTTCGGCGACGATCCGCGGGCGGCGCCCCCCGCGGCGCACGGCGCCGATCAGCACGTCCACAACCTGCGCGCGGCGTTCCAGCACCCGGCGCTGCCCGGCGAGCACGTCAACGACGCAGAGGCCGCCCAGCGCGGGCTGCGCGTCGAGGAACTCGAGCAGCGCCGCAAGGCCTGCCCTGATCTGCTCCTCCCAGGCGGCTCCTGCGGCGCGCGCGGCCCGGAACGCGGGGAGCACGGCCGCCGCGGCCAGCTCGACCCCGTGCTCGAACGCGACGAGCAGGCAACCCTCGCGGTCTTCGAACTGCTCGTAGAAGGTGCGCCGCGAGACGCCCGAGCGGGCCACGACGTGCGCGACGGTCACATTGGGGACCCCGCGCTCGCGCACGAGCTCGGTCATCGCCGCGACGATCCGCGCGCGCTGAAGCTCAGCGACGTGCTCGCGGCCCAGCACACCGCCGGCGGCGGTCCGCGGCGGCGCACCCCCCACAGGCGGCGCCTCCGATGCCAACCCACCGCCGCCGGCCACGCCGCTACCCCTTCTTCCGCTTGCCCTTCTTCCCGTGCGTCTTCCTGTGCGCCGACTTCCTGTGCGGCTTCTTGCTCTTGCCGCAGCCGGTGACGGCGATCTTCGTGCTGGTCTTGATCAGCGCGCCGTTCTGCCCGACGAATTCGGTCGGCATCGCGAGCTTCGTCTTGCAGAGGTTCGTGTTCGCGCCGAGCGCTGAGTAGGGACCCTGTGGGAGAGTGAGTTCAAAGGTGCCGACGGGGACGTCGGGGACCGTCTTGAACGTCGAGCTCGGTGATCCCCGCCTTGTCGATGAACGTGGAGCCGACGAGGTGGACCGTCACGCCGTAGCCCTGCAGCACGATGATCAGGCTCGGGAACGCTTCGCCGCCGTGCGAGACGAAGTACGCGGGGCCGCTCAGCGGGACCGGCAGCACCGGCGTGGTGGCCGTCGCGTGCCCGACGATCGACCCCGGCGGGCAGGCCGCGGGGTTCGCTTCGAACGTGGCCGACGTGCACGCCTTCTGCAGCGTCGTGAGCCTGGAGGGCAGGGCCTTCGGCAGTTCGACTTTGACCTTGGCGATGTTCGCGTCGTAGGGACCCGCGGGGTAGCCCAGTTTGACGTGGAAGCTCGCCCCGTTGGCCCTCGAGGTCCTCCCCGAGGTGGACGCTTCGAGCTTCGGCTTGAACGCGAGCACCGCGCAGTTGGTCGCCTGGTAGGGCACCTGCAGGTTGCTGGTCGCGCCTTCGGTGCTGACAATACTCCCGGTGATCTGCAGTTTTTCGCAGTTCGTCGCGTTGAACGTGAACCCGGGCCGGTTGATGTCCACGTTCACGTGCTTGATCTGCAGCGGGATCCCATCGATCAGCGTCGGAATCCGGTACGGGCCTTCATCGTCGGTCGTGACCGTGATCGCGGCGGTTTCCTCGTTGACTTCGAGCTTCGCCCGCACGACGACTTTACCGAGGTTGAACGGGCCCGCCTTCGCCGGGTTGACGATCGAGAGGCCGAACGCCGCGCCCCTGTACGGGCCGGTGATGTACACCTTGCCGCCCTTGACCGTGTACGGGTCGCCGCCGACGCCGACCGAGACGATCGTTTCGCCGATTTCCGATTCCGGGCCGCAGGTGCCGGCGTCCGCCTGTTCTTCGCCGCACAGCTTCACGCTCGCAAGCGTCCCGCTCACGCCCAGCGGCATGTGCAGCGTGATGCCCTGCAACGGCTGTTCGCCATCTTCCCTGGACATCGTCATCTCGAACGGCGTGAACCCACCCGCCTGGATGCTCGTCGTCCCCGCCGTCAAGCTCGGGTTGAACGGCAACGGGTTCGCGCACGGGCTCCCATTCGGGCCGCTCGTCACTTCGAAGCTCGACGCCGATTCCACCGTCGGGTTCCCCGAGTACGGCGTGAACGTCCCCGTCGTCGTGTACGAACCGCACTTCGACGGAGTCGCCAGCGGCGCGCGATCCCCACCGAAGAAGTGCACTTCGACGTCTTCGAACGGGGTCTCCGGCAGCGCCTGCGCTTCCGGCTCGCCCGCGAACGCGGGGTCCTTCTGGAACAGCGGGTCGCCTTCGAAATGCGCCGTCAACTGCCCCGTCACCGGGTTCTCGAGCACTTCCCCGGTCGCCTTCGCACGCACACCCGACACCGGATCTTCCGCATAGAGATACAACGCGACCAGGCTCCCGAACGGGTTCGTGTTCTGCGTCGCCAGATACGCCGCGCCTTCCAGCGCGTTCGGCAGCAGCGGCGTCTTGATCTTCACCGTCGCGACCTTCGACGCTTCCGGGCACGACGTCGCTTCAGGGCTCTGCAGGCCGATCTCTTCCATCGAACACGCCTGCAGACCATCCGCGCCCGCCGGGTTCAGCCCCACGCCTTCGGGGAGCGTCACCGAGAGACCCTTCACCGCCGACTCCGAGAGCCCCGTCGCGTTCAGATCGACTTCCTGCGGAACGTGCTCATCGACCGTCAACCCCGTCGGCGTGCTCCCCGCCTGCCCATCCGGCGTCACCCTGATACTCGGGCTGAACGGCAGACGGTTACAGCCATCCAGGAACCCCATCGGTTCGCTCGCGGGGAACGATCCGAACGCCCCCTCCTGCGCCCAGGAGTCCGCTTCCACGCTCGTCTGCATCGCCGCTTCACACGACGTCGGCAGCGCCAGGAACGGCAGTGGATCGTGCTCTTCCAGGGGACTGCAGGCACCGGACCCAAAGCATCCGTAGCCGCGTGAGTTATCGTGCCGCGGATCACCGGGAACACCCCAGAACGTCACTTTGCTGCTGAGGAACGCGACGGTCTGGGTGATGTTGTCCACACTGACCGTGACCCCGTAGTCCCCCCCGGTACGCACCGAGGTGTCGAGGAGCACCGGCACCCCCGGTACGAACCCAAACCGCGCCGGCTCCCCGACCGACGGTTCCAAGTTAAACACGGGCTCCGTGTACGTTTCCACAGCGTGAGCCTTCGGTTCGTCGGCGGTCACCATCGCAACCCCGATCGCAGTCTGCGGCGAGCAGGAGGCTTTCGTGTTGAAGAATTGCGTCAGGGCGCACTGTGGGACCGACGTCGGGTTGCCGATCAACCCGGGGGGCAGCTTGAAGTTCAGATCATTCGTCAGCGCGACCGGGTACCCTTCTGCGGTCTGGTTCAGCGCGATCGTCGTCGTCAGCTGAAACGGGTGCGAGCCCGCCTGCGTGTCCAGCGCGCCGCCCTCTTCTTCAGGCGTCAATTCGTAATCTTCCACACCGAACGACACCGGTCCGCCGACCGAGATCGGGCGCCTGATCGACGCGGCCGGCGCTTCGCCGCCGGAGGCGCTCACTTCGTTGACTTCACTCGACGATGCGCCTTTTTCCACGACCACCCCAATGACGGCTTCGATCTGCCGGTAGGGCCTCAGCGCACCTTCCCTGAGCGTGCACGCCGTGGAATGGGGCGATTCGACAGAGCATTCAGACAACTTGCCCGGAGTACCGTTGCCGTTGACCGCGGCTTCCACGGACATCGCCCGCAACCCCGCCGGCAGCTTGTCGAGGATTCTCACCGGGGACGCTTCGGTGTTCGCGCTCGCATCCCCGAGATTGGCCGCCGTCACGACGATCTCCCCATCCGGCTTGCCGGCCGTGGTCTCGGTCGAGGTCGCTTCACCCTCGAGACATTCATGTGGGAAAAGGAGACAGCCTGGAGATCCGCTGAATTCCGTGTTCATCAACGGAACCCGCTGACTGCCCAGCGCGCCCTTGAACGTCACGACATACGGATTGCTGCCCGTCGCATCACCCGGGCCACCAGACACTTCGACGTTGCCCGCGCCGTAGATGCCTTCCAACGCCGTCTGCACCACTTCGGGTTTCGCGCCATATGGAAACACCGCGGACTTCAACACGCCTTTGCTCAAGCTCACAGGTTCGACCATGAAGACTTCACCACCCGTCGCGCTGACCTTCAGTTCCTGAACCTCGTCCCTGCCCAACCCCGGCTGCAGGCTCGCCGGCCTGAACCCCGAGTCCAGATGCCACCAAGGAGACTGCGCGAACGCCGCTGGCGCACCCCACGACACCGCCAGCAGCACGACAGCGGACACACCGAGAATACTCCGCTTGAACAGACGCACCGCGATCACCCCCTTCCCCCGGTTCGCACATTCGCCTTACGCGACCTCCCCGGCCCATACCGCCTCCTGGCCGCCCGCTCGCACCCCGCCCGCGCTGTCCCCCGTTTCCTGCGGCACGCCCTCAGCGCTCGCGCGAGCCGCTGGGAGCGCGTCAGCGACTTCGACCTCACCACAGAGGGCGGGGACGCTGATGGCGTGATGTTGCCCGCGCCCGAGAACGTCGCGCTCGCCGGCGACCCGTAGATCGACGGCTGCGGCGTCGGCGACGGCTTGCACGCATCGCCCGTCGTGCACGCCGATGGCGTGAACGCTCCCGCGGCGAAGCACGGCGCCAGAGTGGTGCATTCGTGCGCGTCGTACACATCGAGCGCGTTGTCGTAATCCTGCGGCACGAGCCTCGACTTCGTCAGGAAGAACACGTCCCTGCCGCTTTCGCTCGCATCCAGAAACGCCGATTCCGCATCCGAGGTCCCCGCGGAGATCAGGCCGACACAGCCACCCGAGCGGGGACTGTACCTCGCGCTTTCCGCCGTGCACTCGTGCTTGCCTTCCGCATTTTCGTAGCCCAACGGCTCGTACTCATACACATCCTCGGTGCCGTTCACGTCCTGCGGCACCAGCGCATCGTTGCTGTTGAAGAACAACCGGCCGCCATCCGACAGATAACGCGACTGATGGAGAGCCCTGCCCAATGAATACGGTGTCCACACGGGGACATTCGCCGCAAGCCACGTCGTGTCTGGCCACCCTCTTGCCTGTTCGACGATGTGCCCTTCAGCCTGCCGTTCTACATTTCCGTATTCCACGCCCACCGGTCGCGCTCCGGTCGGGTCGCACGACGCACACACCAGCTTGCCGGCTTCCCCGTTGTACAGGTACACCTCCTCGTCCGGCTTCCCGCTGATCGCGTCGCGCGTGTCGTAGCCGGTCAGTTCCCGCTGAGACATGAATGCCAGCCAGCGACCATCGGGAGAGACACGCGCAGTCTGGTGAGCAAGCTCTTGCCCCCAGTCAGGCCTGTCTTCACCCGAGACGATTGCCACCAGTCGCGTCGCGCCGCCATGACGCACATACAGGTTGCAGATGGCGGCTGGCGGCGATGATGAGCTGCACGTTCCGGGGACCGCGCCTTCCGCGAGCACGCCGTTGGAGACGAAATACACCCAGGAGCCATCTTCGCTCGCGCCGAGCACGCTGCCTTCGATCCCGCCGAGGTCGGTCAGCCTGCACCCGAGCTTTCCCCCTGCTTCTTCCACCATTTCGCATTCATATAGTTCGCGCGCCTGCGAAGATCCGCTCGTCAGCCCCTGCGTGTCGCTGAAGAACACCCTCGACCCACCGCTGGAGGCGGTCTGGAATTCAGCCGTCGCGGACCCTACGCCCTTGCCACCCTGCACGGTATCGACGAGCACAGTCTGCACCGTTTCCCCTTTTTCGACCTCGCTCATGAAGAGGTGAAGCTCGTTGCCTCCAGCGCTGGGGACCTCGGCGGACCAGAAGACGCGCGAACCGTCATTCGAGATCGCGTGCCTGCCGGAGTGGTTTTCGCTCCCGAGGCCCCCGTCCACCGGGCCTCCGCCCAGGCTTGGTGGCAGCACGCTGACGAGCGCCAATTCACCGCCGGACCACTCATAGAGAGCTGGTTTCTTATCCGGGACCTTCAACCCCACGTCTGAGTCCAGCAAGACATGACTGAGGTCGGGCGTACCACCTACGAACATGGGGCCTTTTAGTAGGCCACCTTGTGTACCAAAGACGGTGCCGGAGGGCACGTTCGCATAGCCGAGTGCGCCCGTCACCAGCGGCCGGTAGCACGATTCCACGCACGGATCGCTGACATCGCTGCCCACGAAGTCCCTGTGCAGGTATGCCGTTTGTTCGGAGGCTTCTGGCGACAGCGACGGTGTAAAGCTGCCGAACGGCTGTACGACGCCGAGCGACAGGTCTTCGGAGAAGAACCGGTATTCCTCCCCAGTGCCAACACTTACGCCGGTCGCCGTTTCATGGGGGATCGAGATGTCCCGCGAGCTCCAGCCCGCCGGACCCCGCGTCGAGAGCACACTCACTGCATTCGAGTTGCCCTGCGGCTGCGCTTCGGTAGGACCAAACGCTTCATAGGTCATCGCATCACCGCCGGCGGCGGCCTGGATCACCGACGCTTCGGTTATTGGCTGGAAAAATGCGCCGTGTTTGTTCGGCGGCGAAACCATCTCCCGCTCCCGGCCGTCCGGGAGCGCGAACGCGCCGACGCTCTGCGTCGTGAACGTCTCATCTGGGCCATCGAACTCCTCCTGCTTGAACACCCCGGATTCCACTTCCTGTTCGCTGACCGCGACGACGCGGTAGTGATAGACCGTGCCCGCCGCCAGTCCCTGCAGATGGCGCGGGGCGACTTCCACATCGCCTTCCCCGAAGCCGATCGAGATCCCGGGCGCGACGGGCACGTCCGGTTCTTCATAGCTGGTGCTCCTGCCGTACTGGAAGTAGTACGTCGTCGGCGCATTGTGGGGATTGATCGTCGCGTTCAGCGTCGCCGACGTGGCCGCCACATTCGTGACCGACTCCCCGTGGATGCCAGGGCCGAGTGTCGTGAACTGCTGGTCCTGGGATGCTTCGCCGGAGTTCGTGTGGCCGTTGCTCGCCTGCAGACGGTAGTAGTAGGTCGTGTCGGACTGCAACCCTTCGATGCCCTTGTGCACTTCAACCGGGCTCTTGCCGTTGGCGATCGGCGTCGGGCAGTGCGCGACTTCGCCGAAGACAGGGCTAGTGCCCCAGTCGAACCAGCACGTCGCTTCGCCCGCGCCGTCCGGGTTGACCGTCCCATTCAGCGTCGCGCTGTGGGCTCCGACGTTCGAGGCCGGTTCGCTCACGACATCCGGAATCGTGATATCCCCCCCGAAGACATCCACCATTCCCACCTCTATGCTGTACGCCCGGGTTTCCGCGGTCCGGTCGCCGACATACACGTCATGACTGATCGGGTCGACCGCCACACTCGTCACGTCTACGAACGGACCCGCCGGGGTACCCGTCAAACGACCCAGGTAAACCCCTTCGGAGCTGAACTCATACACGGCGGCGCCAAGCTCTTCCCACACGTAGACATCGCCGTTCCCACCATCCACAGCCATCTCCCTGACCGGCTGTTTGAAGGCGTCGCCCGACGGCGCCGTCAGCTGACGCACGAATTCATATTCGTCGAGCACCGACGGCTTGAACACATCGACCACCTTTCCGTCCGCGACAAACACCTCGCCGTTCGATTCATCCACTGCCACCCCGTGCAAACTGCTGAACGGGACACTCGGTTCGATGCCCGTGATCTCCTTGACAGGAGCGGTTTCGCCATCTTTGCCCCCCGCTTCCGGCTTGTTGTAGACATAGACCACGTTCTGGGCTTTGTCCGCCACATACACATCACCCGCGGCCCAGTCACCGAGGAGGCTGGTCGGGTTGTTGTCCACCGCGACGCCCATGACCCCGTAGGAGCCGAAGGACCCACTCGGCGTGTCGGCGCCCCTCCAGGTCGCCAGCAGACCACCCGATTCCCCCAACACAGCCACCACGCCCGGTTCGGCACCGCGAGCACCCTCTTCCACCCCCCCGGCATACAGGACGGCTTCACCGGTCGAGTGGCCGACGGCGACACCGCGCTCGAGCGCGAGTTCCCCAGCTCCGCCAACCGAATGGCCAAGCTGCGATTCAAAACCCCCCGACTGCGCGCCGAACCTATCCAGGCTGATTTGAGGTTCAAGTATGCTGCCTGAGAAAAAATCCGCCGCGAACAGGTGGCCCGAATCGACCGTCATCGCCGTCACTTCGCTAAGCGGGCCGGGGAGCGGGACCGATTCGCCGTGCGGCCCCTTGGCCGGGACTTCCGTGATCTGCGAGAGATATTCGTGGACCACCGCCGCCTGCGCCGCCGCGCTCCACGCGAGCCCGCCGGTGAGTGCGCACAGCGAAACCAGGGCAGTCAGCGTCAACCTGCGAGCGTTCATCGAACCATCCCCTCCTCGAGATCGGAGGGGACGACCCCCCGCCTGTTGCATGACGACGCGCACAGCGGCGCACAACGTTGACTCACGCTGAATACAGCTCCCTCATCGATAGACCCGATCCCTCTCCCAGGCAGAGACCAACCTGCCAGTGCTGTATCGAAGGTCGCCACAGAGGGCCCGACCTCCAACAGAGACCGATATGTTTGGTGAAACTTTCACCCGGCCACCCATCGCTGGGTAGCGGGGCAGGACTACTATAAGCATAGTGCGGGGTACTTGTCAAGTCCCCCCTGTCGAGAAGCCCTCGGGCCGCGCCGATCGCCAGGCTCCGCGCCACGAACGCCGCGCACGCGAAGCCGCTCCGAGCGGCTCCCCGGGGCGTGCACCCTGCTCGGCCTCCGCGCAACGAACGCCGCTGGGGCCGCCTCGGGGCGGCCCTCATCCAACCACGCTCACCCGCCCCCGCGCGCCACGTCCGCCGGGCTCTGCGCAATCCTTATCGCGCCGTCGCGCACCCTAACCAGCCCGCCACGAGGAGGCCCCGCCATGCAGCCTGCCCGAGCCGATCCCCACCACCGTCCACGACGAGAGCTTCGCGGGCGTCACCTACCACGTCCGCGGGGAGCTCGTCCCCGAGCTGCAGGTCGAGGTCGGCGCCGCGGCGGTGATGTTCGAGCACCACACGCTGCTGTGGAAGGAGACGCGCGTGAACGTCGAGCTGAAGAAGCTCCCCGGCGGGGTCAAGCGCAAGATCGCCGGCCTGGAGTTCTTCGTCACGCGCACCTCCGGCGCCGGGCACATCGCGTTCTCGCGCGACTCGCCCGGGCAGTGCATCCCGATGCACCTGCGCGCCGGCGAAGGGCTCGACGTGCGCGAGCACCAGTTCCTCGCCGCGACCGACAACCTCGACTACTCCTTCGAACGCATCAAGGGCGTGCAGAACATGCTGATGGGGGGCTCGGGCTTCTTCATGGACAAGTTCCGCGCCACCTCCGGCGACGCGCTCGTGTGGCTGCACGGCCACGGCAACGTCTTCCTCGTGTCCCTCGGCGCCGGCGAGCAGCTCGACGTCGAGGCCGGCGCCTGGCTCTACAAGGACCCCACGGTCTCCCTGGAGGCCGTCACGATGGGCCTCAAGACGGGGCTCATGGGGGGAGGCGGCAAGCTCACCTGGAACCGCTTCACCGGCCCCGGGCGCCTGGCGATCCAGACGATGTTCATCGCGCCCCTCGAGGGCGGCGACACGAGCGGCAACGCGCAGGCGGCCACCGCCGGGGGGCTTGCCGGGGCGCTGATCGGGGGTCTCACGCGGGGGTAGGGCGGGCGCCGTCCCACCTGCGCCGCGGGGTCGGATGAGGAGTAAGTGGCAACTACAATCCGACCGGTGACCACCAAGGAACGCCTGCACCAACTCGTGGACGAGCTCAGCGAGTCCGAGGCCGACGACGCGCTTCGGTACGTCGCCTCGCGGCGGGAGGACCCGCTCGTCCGCCGGCTTGACTCCGCGCCGCTGGAGGACGAGGAGATCTCTCCGGAGGAGGAAGCCGCGGCTGCGGAAGGTCGCGCCGACATCGCTGCGGGGCGCACGGTCTCCCATGCGGAGATGCTCCGTAAATACGGATGAGCGAGGAGCGGGCAGGCAGATGGACGCTCAGCTACGCCAGACGAGCCGAAAAGGACATCGCGCGACTCGACGCACCAATACGGCGACGCGTGTTCGCCGCGCTCGAGCGACTTGCCGCCGACGACCCGACGACTGAGGCACGCAAGCTCAAAACCGTGGACGAGTGGCGCATCCGCGTCGGTGATTGGCGCGTGCGCTTCACCCGCAACGACGACGCGCGGACAATCCACGTGACCCACGTCCTGCCGCGCGGACGCGCGTACGACCGCTGAGGCGCTACTGGTACGCCGCCACCACCGCCACGATCGCGTAGATCGCCGCCAGCGCCCAGCCCTCGAAGGCGGCCGCCTCGCCGTCGGCCGTGACCTGCCACACCGCGATCGTCATCAGGCCGAGCGCGCCGATGTAGACCGGCTGCAGCGCGAACGTCAGCTGGGTCGGCAGCGCCAGGGAGATCAGCACCAGCGCTGGAAAGAGGAACGCGGCGATCTGCGCGACCGAGCTCTTGACGACCGCGATCGCGAGGTCGGCCTTGCCGCGCGCCGCCAGCGTGATGCCCGCGAAGTGCTCGACCGCGTTGCCGGCGATCGCCACGATCACGAGGCCCGCGAACGCGGTGGAGATGTGGAGGATCTCGATCGCGGGACGCAGCGCGCTGACGAACCACTCCGAGACGAAGCCCGCGCCGACGCCCGCCGCCACGAGCAGCACGAGCGCCGCGCGCAGGGAGATGCGCGCCTGCTCCCGCGGCGGCTGCGCGGCGCGCGCCCCCGTGGCGGAGATCTTGGGCCGCAGGTAGGGCACCAGCCACGTCGCGTACACCCCCAGCAGGCAGCAGGCCCCCACCACCGAGATCGTGTCCACGTGCGCGCCCGCGGCGCTCCCCGAGCTGAGCGCGAGGCCGATCAGCACGATCAGGAAGACCGTCACCAGCAGCAGCGTCGTCGCGTCGTTGGGCAGGCGCGAGGAGAAGCGCATCACCCCGTCCGGCGCCTGCCGCGCGCCCGCCACGATCGTCAGCCCCAGCACCAGCAGCGCGCTCGCCAGCAGCGAGCCGACCAGCGCCGTCTGGGCCACCACGAGCTCGCCCGCTTTCAGCGCGAACACCACCACCAACAGCTCCGGCAGGTTGCCGAGCGTCGCCTGCAGCACCCCCGTGGCCGCGGCGCCGACGTGCTCCCCCAGCTGCTCGGTGCCCAGCGCCACCACCCACGCCAGGCCCGCCAGCGCCACCGTCGCCAGCGCGAAGCGGGGCACCGCCGCCCACGCGCCGTAGTTCGCCGCGCCCGCCCCCGCCGTCGCCACGGCCACCGCCGCCAGCAGGACGCGCTCTGGTTTGGTCAGGCCTGCCATCGGGCCGGGCGAGCATAGAGGGTGGCCAGGCCGCTACGCTGCCGCGGTGCGGCTCGCTACGTTCATCGTCCCCGGTGAGAAGCGTCCGCGCGGCGGCACCGTCGAAGACGGGCGGGTGCGGGCGTTTGCCGACGCCAACATGACCGTGCTCGACGTGTTGGAGCACTCCAAACTTGCGCAGATCGCCGCCCTCTGGGCCGAAACTGGCGAGGGCCGCACCTGGCCGCTGGAGGAGGTCACGCTGCTCGCACCCGTGCCCGCGCCCAGGGCGATCTTCGGGATCGGCCTCAACTACGCCGACCACGTCGCCGAGACCGGCGGCGAGCGGCCCGCGCAGCCGCTGGTGTTCCTGAAGCTCCCCTCCTCCGCCGCGCCCCCGAACGCGCCGGTGCGCTGCCCGGCGGTGGTGCGCCGCCTCGACTACGAGGGCGAGCTCGCGGTCGTCATGGGCGCCGGCGGACGGGTGGCCGGGTACGCGGTCGCCGACGACGTCTCCGCGCGCGACCTGCAGGGCCGCGAGCCCCAGTGGACCCGCGCGAAGGGGGCCGACGGCTTCTGCCCCTTTGGTCCCTGGATCACCACCGCCGAGGAGGTTCCCGACCCCCACGACCTGCGCCTGCGCACGTGGGTCAACGGCGCCCTGCGCCAGGACTCCTCCACCTCGAACCTGATCTTCACCGTCCCCGAGCTCGTGGCCTTCATCGGCGAGACCTGCACGCTCTACACCGGCGACCTGATCCTCACCGGCACCCCCTCGGGCGTCGGCCTCGGCCAGGACCCGCCCGCCTTCCTCTCCTCCGGGGACGTCGTGCGCATCGAGATCGAGGGGCTCGGCGCGATCGAGCACGGGGTGGCCTGAGACCGAGCCGAGGCGCCGCGCCCCACTGCCCACATGCGAACCCGGGCGCGCGGGCTCTCGCTCAGTGGCTCTCAAGCACTCTGTCGATCATGCCGTACTCCCGGGCCTGCTCGGCGGTGAAGAAGCGGTCGCGCTCCATGTCCCGGCGGACCTCCTCCTGGGTGCGGCCCGTGTGCTCGGCGTAGATTTCGTCGATGCGCTCGCGCACCTTGAGGATCTCGCGCGCGTGGATCTCGATGTCCGTGGACTGCCCTTCGAAGCCCGCCGAGGGCTGGTGGATCAGGACGCGGCTGTTCGGCAGCGCCGCGCGCTTGCCCTTCTTGCCGCCCGCCAGCAGCAGCGAGCCCATCGACATCGCCACGCCCACGCACATCGTCGCGATGTCCGGCTTGACGAACTGCATCGTGTCGTAGATCGCGAGACCCGAGTAGATCGAGCCCCCCGGGGTGTTGATGTAGATCGAGATGTCCTTCTCGGGGTCCTCCGCCTCCAGGTGCAGGAGCTGAGCGACCACCAGGTTGGCGACCTGGTCTTCGATCGGGGTGCCCAGGAAGATGATCCGCTCGTTGAGCAGCCGCGAGTAGATGTCGAATTCGCGGTCCCCACGCGCGGTGCGCTCGATGACCATCGGGACGAGGGGCATGGCTGCACCCTAGCGGGCCGCCCGCGGGGACGCCGCCATAATGCTCCACGAGGGTGGCGCAGCCAGCCGCAGGCTGGCGAGCCGGGCCCCTCGTCTTTCAGATCAAATGTTCCCCCTGAACCTTCCGAACGTCCTCACCGTGCTGCGCATCTTGCTCGTCCCGGTGCTCGTGGTCGCGCTACTCGGAAACACTCCGGAGGGGGACGTGCTCGCGGCGGTCGTCTTCGCGCTGGCCTCCCTCACGGACTTCGCCGACGGCTACCTCGCGCGCACGCGCGGGTCGGTCACGACCTTCGGCAAGCTCATGGACCCCCTCGCCGACAAGCTGCTGATCATCGCCGCCCTGCTCTCGCTCGTCTCCCTCGGGCGGCTGCCCGCGTGGGTGGCGATGGTCATCATCGCCCGCGAGCTCGCCGTCACCGTGCTGCGCCTCGGGGCCACCCAGGCCGGAGTGGTGATGCCCGCGAGCACGTTCGGGAAGGTCAAGACCTGCCTGCAGATCGCCGCCGTCCTCGCCCTGATTGCGGTGCCCGGGGAACCCCTGTGGGTCTCCCTGCTGCTGTACGCCACCGTGGTCGTGACCGTGCTCTCCGGCCTCGACTTTTTCTTCGGCCTGCGCCGCCGCCTCGCACAGGCGCAGACCCTCAGCCCCCCTCGTTACCCGCCTGGTTAAGGGGAGGGGGCTTCGGGGGAGAGGGAGGGGGTTTGAATGCCCGCCCACCCGGGCCTGCCCGGGTGGGCGGGCGCGGTTCAGCGCCTGCCCTCCCCCGACTCGAGCCACTCCTCCAGGGTGGTCTGGTGCGCCGCGGGGCGTCCGGTGTCGAGCTCGCCGCGCAGCTCGGCGAGCAGGCCGTGGCGTTCGGCCACCACGTTGTGCTGGTGGATCGTCTCCAGGTTCTCCTGGCGCGCGGAGACGAAGCTCCCGCCGTCGAGCTGGGGGAACGCGCGCACCACCCCGGCCACCGCCTCCCGCACGCAGTCCTCCACGAAGCGCGGGCGGCGGTGGGCCTTCTCCACGACCTCCACCTCGTCGGAGCGCTTCATCAGCTCGTAGATCTCCGAGGACATCGACCCCTCCACGATGCCCAGCAGCGTCTTCGCGTCGATCTCCTCCTCGCAGCCCTCCAGGCACCCGATCTGCAGGGTCCCGAGGCCCCGCTGGTTGTGGGTCGCGACGGGGACCTGCGCGAGGATCCGCTCGATCTGCTCCGCCGTGAACCCCTCCCGCTCGGCCAGGCGCTCGCGCGCGCGGGCGGCCACGAGCTCCTGGGCGCAGGGGCACGCGGTGATGCCCGTCGCGGACACGCCCACCACGTGGCGGGTGCTGCCCCCCTCCAGCGCCACCGCGCGGCCGTGGAGGGTGTAGATCTCCTGCGTGGAGACCCCGGAGACGGGCGCCGGCTTGTGCTCGGGGTAGCGCGCCTCCACCGTCACCTCCGCGCGCCCCGCCCCCTGACGGTCGCGCACCAGCTCCGCGATGTTCCGCGCGAGGGTCTCCGCGCGAAACGGGGACTCCGTGAGCACCACCTCCCCGATCGCCTCGTTGACGACCTCCTCGAAGCGCGACATGTGCGCCCCCTTCTGGTCGTGGCTGAGGTCCACGAAGCACTCCAAACGCGCGAAGAACAGCTCGTCGCGAATGCGCACCACCTTCTCCACCCCGGTGACCCCCACCCGCGAGAGTCCCACCGGGACCGCCGGCGTACGGGCCTGCACGTCGTCTGCGACACGGGGGGGGGTAAACGGGGTCAGTGTCACGTGCATCGTGTGGTCGGTACCGCCCGCCTGCTCCGACTCGGGCCACCAGCCTAGTACACCGAGCCGGCCCGCTGGGAGCCCCCGCGGTCCCGCGAAAGGGCTCTCCCGCGAGAACCTTCACACAGGGGCCTTGAGATCTGGTATCAATCCGCGCACCAGCGTCGAGGCCGCAACGCACGGAAAGCCGCAACGTAGGGGGGCGTGCCGGGTTTGGGTAGCAGAAGGACGCTCAGGCAGGAGAGGAGCAGGCAGTTGGTGGCACCGATCACCAAGCAGACCGCGTAGGAGGCGCGAACACACAGGCAGGGGAGGTCGTGGCGGGCGTGCTCGCCACGATGGGGAAGCCGTTTGGATCCCGGGGGTCCAGGAGTGAGCGAGAAGGTCGCAGAGGTTGCAGGACTTGACGACACGGGTGTCGCGGGTATGCCCGAACCAGTCGCCGCCGAGGTCGCGATGGTCGAGATCGAGGAGCTCCGTGCGCTGATCGCGGAGGGCCACGAACGCGGGTACATGACCTCCGAGACGATCGGCGCGGCGCTCGATGACCTGCACTCCGGCGAGCTCGACCTCGAGGGGGCCGACTCCAGTGTGGATTCCCTGCGCCTCTACCTGCGCTCGATCGGGCGCGTGCCGCTGCTCAACGCCGCCGAGGAGGTCTGCCTGGCCAAGCGCATCGAGCGCGGGGACGTCACCGCCAAGCAGCACATGGTGGAGGCCAACCTCCGCCTGGTGGTGTCGATCTCCAAGGGCTACATGGGTCGAGGCCTCACGTTCCTCGACCTCATCCAGGAGGGCTCCCTCGGGCTGATCCGGGCGGTGGAGAAGTTCGACTACCGCCGCGGCTTCAAGTTCTCCACGTACGCCACCTGGTGGATCCGCCAGTCGGTGACGCGCGCGATCGCGGACAAGGGGCGCACGATCCGCATCCCCGTGCACATGGCGGAAAAGCTCAACAAGGTCCTCCACACCGAGCGCCTGCTGGTCCAGCAGCTGGGACGCGACCCCACTCCCGCGGAGATCGCCGCGGAGCTCGAGTACCCGATCGGCGAAGTGCGCGAGATCCTGCGCATGGCCCAACAGCCGATCTCCCTGGAGAAGCCCGTCGGTGACGAGGACGACTCCGCGCTGGCCGACTTCGTGGAGGACCTCGCAGCGGAGTCCCCCTTCGAGACCGCCTCAGAGTCCCTGCGCCGCGAGAGCGTGGTGCGCGTGCTCGCCGTTCTGCCGCGCCGCGAGCGCGAGGTACTCGAGATGCGCTACGGCATCACGGGGGGGCGCTCGCGCACCCTGGAGGAGGTGGGGCGCGCCTTCAACATCACCCGCGAGCGCGTCCGCCAGATCGAGAACCGCACGCTCAAGAAGCTGCAGACCCTCCCCGAGGCACAGTTGCTGCGCGAGGCGTCCTGAGCCTCAGGTCTTCGAAGCCGGGGCCTCGGAGCCAGCTCTTCGCTTTCCGTCCTCCGTCGAACGTATGTTTGGGGCGTGCACGGCAAGTCAGCTCAGCGCCACGGGCCTTTCGGAGGGCCGCTGCCGTCCTGTGACCCAGGGCGACCGCTATCATCGCCGTCCCCCGCGGTGGGGTTCCCGAGCGGTCAAAGGGGAGGCGCTGTAAACGCCTTGGCTCTGCCTTCGCAGGTTCGAATCCTGCCCCCACCACTTTCTCGACGCGGGCGGAGCCAGCCGGAAGACGCCCCGCCCACAGCGCTTCAGTACGGCCCGGCTCACCGGCTCCGCGGTCGAGCCGATGGACCATTTCCCGCCAACTTTGGCTGCGATCCGAAGGTTCTCGGGACCGCGGTCCGAAAGTTCTTCCGTGCCCGGTGAGCGCCCCAACCCGCGACAGGAGGAGAGCACCCAGTGCGTGGTCGTCCTGCAGGTGCTGCGCAGCGACCACGAGCTGCCCTGGTCTCGCGAGGAGATCGAACGCGAGCTCCACGACGTGGACCCCGACGCGATCGGCGTGGCCCTCGAGCGTCTCGAGGAACAGGGCGTCGTGCACCGTGAGGGCAAGCAGGTCTGGGCCTCTCCGTGCGCCCGGCACCTGGACGCCCTCGGGTTCATCTGTATCTGACGAACCCAGGGGAGCCCTCCGCACGACGGGTGGGCGAGTGGGCTGGGCGCTACCCGCGGGAGACCTTGCGTTTGGAGCCGGGCGGGGGCTTGCGCTCCCTGGGGATCGGGAGGCCCTGCGCAAGGCGGTCGAGCGAGACGTCGAAGGTCTCGGCAAGGACAAGCAGGACGGACAGCTTGGGCTCGCGCTCACCACGCTCCAGATTGCCGATGTACGTGGGGTGCAGGTTCGCCTTGAAGGCCACGTCCTCCTGGGTGCGGTCTCCGCGCAGCCTGCGGAGGCTCGCGCCGAACTGTCGCAGAATCCGGGCCCGCTCAGCGTCGAAGCGGGTCCGCTGGGCTTCGTCGGTGTCCACGAGCAGGCACTCTCGCTGCTCTCTGTCTGCGAATCTACAGACAAAGGGCTGCGCTCCTGCGGCGAGGCGCCTAACCTGACGTCAGCCGCCGCGCAAGGGCCTGCGCTTCGGTGGTGCTCACGACCACGCGCCGTAGCGCGCCGTGGTTTCGCACTGAGAAGGAGAGCGCAGGAACGCCGCGGCGCACCACCCACGCTTCGTCGAGGCGGATGGTGCGCGCCACGTAGTAGAGCCACGGCAGGCGCAGTCCAGCTTTCAGGCCGGTCCGCAGCACGTCCCGCATCGGCTCCTCCAGCACCCGCACGTCGCTCACGTCGGTGCGCGGGACCGTGATGTTCCCGAGCAGGCCCAACACCTTCTCCCAGCGAGAGAGCAGCACTTCGACGGCCCCCTCGGACACTTGCACACGCATACCCGCAGGGTAGTCACCTTTGGACGGGCACGAGCCTGCCGGTGACACCGTCGCCCGTGGGAGACCCTCGCCGCGCACGCCCCGAAGACGGCCGAGCGGCCCCAGTTGCTCACAGGCGCCGGGCATCAGGCTTGTGTTTACGCCTCGATGACGTTTATAATTCGGCCAAGCTTCGAGGTGGGGCTCTCCGGGCGAAGATCGTGCTGAAGACACAAGTCTGTAGACCTCTCGTCTGCGACCAGCGACAGTTACCGAATGTCCACAGAGCTCATACGCAACCAATTCGCGCACAACCTGCGCACCCACAGAGAAAGATCCGGCCTCTCACAGGAGGCCCTCGCAGAAGCGTGCAACCTGCACCGCACCGAGATCAGCCTCCTGGAGCGGTGCAAGCGCTCGCCTCGCCTGGAGACGCTTGTGATCCTCGCCCAGGGTCTGGGACTCTCCTCGCCCGCCGAGCTGCTCAAGGGCATCCGCTGAGTCAACGTCCCCAGCAGGTAAGACCCACAGCAGAACACTAGCTGACGGTGATGTAGCCGCTCATGTAGCCCGAGTGTTGCATCGCCCATTCGTCGCATATGGCGGTGCAGTACCAAAGATACGTTCCCGGCTGCTTCACGAGCAGCGCGTAGGTGTGAGTGCCGGGCATCACGACGATGTTGACCCCCGCCGCCGGCGACGTGATGGTGTGAGGGACGGAATCGGTGTTGTCGATTCTCAGCTCCTGGGGCCGGCCCGCCCGGACCGCGAATTCGGTGATGGTGAAGGCATCGTGCTTTTCGCCTTCCGGACCGCGCTTGTATTCCGGGACGACCGACAGGTCGACCACCCTTGCCACCCGCGGGAGCCCGGCAGCTTCCTCAGCGGCGAGCTGAGCCACCGCGTGTGCTTCGTCTCGTTCGCTGCTCTGGACCAGCGCGACCATCGAGAGCAGCACCGCGGTCAGGATCCCCACACCCGCGAGCGCCTTCAGCCCGAACTTCCTGGCAGCTACGTCCCCGAATTCGCGGCGATATCTCGCCTCGGTGTCCCTGTCTGGCTCCTGCGCGTCCGCGCCAGGCTCGAATACGAGGTGACGAACGGGCACGGCGAACCGCTCGCGCACGAGACCCGCGAGCCGCGGCTCGAGCCCGCCGGCGGCCTGCTCCCAGCGAGTGGAGACGATGACTTCATCCGGCGCGAAGGTGGCGAACGTGTCCTCAATGGCCTCGAGTGGGTCGGCCTCGGAGATCTCGCCCGTGACAGCGAGGTCGTGGCCGAAGCGGTCGAGGGTGGCCTTCAGGCGTACGCGCGCCTGGCCCAGGAGGCTGTCGACCGCGCCGGTCAGGCGCGCTCCAGGGGAGATCAAAGCGGGCACGAGCAGGAGCACCTGCGTGCGCGGCACCGAGGCCAGCCGCCCGACTTCGCCGAGGAGAGCCTCCTCGCTGAGCGTGTCGTTGGCGACGACGAGGACGCGGCGCTCAGCCGCTGAGCCCAGGTGCGGGGGGGCCATCTTCACCGGCAGCTCGAGGCCGCGGAGCTTGCGCACGCGCAGTTGCGCCATACGCATCGCCAGGGCGCCGAGTATGACCGCGAGCACCAGGAGAGCGAGCCACGTCGGGCCGAGCGCGGCGGCGAGCACGACTGGGATCAGGGCCAGTACCACCACCAGGAGAAAGCGGAAGGCCTCCGGCTCGCTGTGAAAGGGGCTACGCACCGGCAGGGCCCTCCTCGGCGGCTTGGCCGGACAGGCCCTGCACGGCGGCCACGATCTGCTCCGGGGTCGCGGGCGCCGGCAACTGGTGGCAGCCATCCAAGAGCTCGCGCAGACCCGCGTCTATGTCGGACGGCACCTCGACGAGTAGTGGCACGCTGGGGTAGCGCGTTCGCAGCTCACGCAGAACCTCGCGGGGCGCCTCGTGCTCGTAGCCCAGGGAGCAGACGACGAGATCGGCGTCGTGAGCGGGGGCGCACCCTGCGGGCCCGGTCAGCGGACACTTCCCGCGTCCCCGTGGGCCGGGACAGACAGCGACCGCGTAGCCGGCGAAGCGCAGGCCGGAGGCGATCGCAAGGCCCGCCGCCTCGTCCGGGTGCTCGACGAGTACCCGCGGGTGGCCCCAGCGCCAAGGCTGCGGGTCGAGGCTCGCTGCTCGCACGTGGGCCGTTGAACCTCCGGAGAACATGCCCTCAAGCTATATCGAGCCCAACTCGCAGTCATCAGGGTCAAGCCGCACTCTGCTCCGTAGAAAACCGCCTCGGTGAGAACTACGGAGCGGGTTCAGTGGCGAGCGCGGTGGTCGGCGAGGCCCTCCGCTGCTTGACTGGTTGCACACCCGAAAAAGGGAGCGACCCGAGGAGCGATGACCCGATGAGCGTTGCCACCGATGCCGATGCCCCACTCTTGACCGGCGAGCCGGTGCGTCCGTTCTCGCGTTTGGGCCAGGGTGACGTCGCCTACGCCGGCGGCAAGGGCGCGAACCTGGGGGAGCTCACCTCCGCCGGGCTGCCGGTGCCCGACGGCTTCGTGGTCGGCGCCCCCGCCTACGCGGCGTTCTGCAGCGAGACGGGGCTGCGCGCGCTGCTGGCCGAGCTGCTGGACGGTGTGAACGTCGAGGACACCGCCGCCCTGCAGGCAGCGAGCGTCGCCGCGCGCGAGCTGTTCGACGAGACCCCGATTCCCGAGCCGCTGGCACAGGGGATCCGCTCACGCTACGAGCAGTTGGCGGGCGAGGAGCCGCAAGCGCCTGTGGCCGTACGCTCCTCCGCGACGGCGGAGGACACTGCCGAGACGTCCTTCGCGGGGATGAACGAGACCTTCCTGAACGTCCGCGGCGCGGACGCCGTGATCGACGCCGTGCGCCGCTGCTGGCGTTCGCTGTTCGGCGCGCGCACGATCTACTACCGGGGTGTGAACGGCTTCGCGCAGGCCGACATGGACATCGCGGTGGTGGTGCAGCGCCAGGTGAGCTCGACGCGCGCCGGGGTGATGTTCACCGTCAACCCGGCCACGGGGGAGCGCGGAGAGCTGGTGATCGAGGGCTCCTTCGGCCTGGGTGAGGCGGTCGTCTCGGGCTCGGTCTCCCCCGACCGCTACATCGTGGAGAAGGCCACCCTGGCGATCCGCCGCCGTGAGGTCCACCACAAGGATCTCCTCATCGAGTACGCCCCCGGCGGCGGCACCGCCCAGCGCGCCCTCTCCGAGGATGAGGCTCTGCGGCCGGTGCTCACCGACGCGGAGGTGGTGGCGGTGGCCGAGCTAGGCCGGCGCATCGAGGAGCACTACGGCTCTCCGCAGGACACCGAGTGGGCGTTCGACCCCGACGGCGCGCTGTGGATGCTGCAGAGCCGTCCGATCACGACGCTCCACGACGAGGCCCCCGCCAGCGCGGCAGTCGAGCGCGTCCAGGCGCAGACCGTGCTGCTGCGCGGTCTGGGCGGGGCGCCCGGCAGCGCGAGCGGCGCCGCACGCATCCTCGCCTCCTCAGCGGACGCCCCCAAGCTGGGCGAGGGCGACGTGATGGTCACGCACATGACGTCCCCGGACTGGCTGCCGCTGATGCGCCGCGCCGCAGCGATCGTGACCGACTCCGGCGGGATGACGTGCCACGCCGCGATCGTCTCGCGCGAGCTGGGCATCCCCTGCGTCGTCGGCACGGGCGAGGCGACGCGCGTGCTGCGCGACGGCGAGAGGGTGACAGTGGACGCCACGCGCGGGGTCGTGCTCGAGGGCGAAGAGGATTTGAGGGGGGGCCCGCCTGCCGGCGGCCCTGCGGGTGGGGTCGATCGCTCCACGGCGGCGGATGCGCGTGGCCCCATAACGGCCGCGACTGCGATCGCTGTGGCGGCCGGCGCGCCCGTGACGGGCACGCAGATCCTCGTCAATCTCTCCGAGCCATCGCAGGTGGAGCGCGTGAAGGGACTGGCCGTCGACGGCGTCGGGCTGCTGCGCGCGGAGATGATGGTGCTCGAGGCACTCGCGGGTGACCATCCCCGCACGCTGCTGGAGGAGGGCCGCGGGGAGGAGTTCGTCGCGCGGATGGCAACAGGGCTGGGCACGTTCGCGGCCGGGTTCGCGCCGCGGCCGGTGACGTACCGCACGATCGATTTTCGTACGAATGAGTTCCGCGGCCTGCGCGGCGGCGAGCGCTTCGAGCCGCAGGAGGCCAATCCGATGATCGGCTACCGCGGCGCGCTGCGGTACACGCGCGAGCCGGACGTGTTCGCGCTCGAGCTGGACGCCGTGCGCCGCGTGTGGGACGCGGGCGAGCACAACCTCCACGTGATGCTGCCGTTCGTGCGCACAACGCGCGAGCTGCGCCGCTGCCGCGAGCTGATCGCCGAGAGCGGCCTGCTGGAGCGCCCCGGCTTCGAGCTGTGGGTGATGGCCGAGGTGCCATCGGTGCTGTTCAACCTCGCGGAGTACGCGAAGCTCGGCGTGGCGGGCATCTCGGTCGGCTCCAACGACCTCACGCAGCTGCTGCTCGGCGCCGACCGCGACAACGAGGTGCTGGCCGAGACGTTCGACGAGCGCGACCCCGCGGTGACGGAGTACCTGCGCGAGCTGATCCCCCGCGCGCGGGAGCTGGGCTTGAGGACCTCGATCTGCGGCCAGGCGCCCTCGGTGCACCCCGAGTACGCGGAGCTGCTGGTGCGCGCGGGGATCGACGCGATCTCGGTCAGCGTCGACGTCGTGGATCGCACGCGGGCGCTGGTCGCGGCGGCGGAGCGGCGCCTGCTGCTCGACGCCGCGCGGGGGTCTGCCCCTCACACCTCCGGGGGCCGCGCCGATGGACAGGCCGTACGCGCACCCTCGGCGCGCGCCCGGGAATAGCGGTGTTCGGAGTCCGCATCCACGGGCGCGGCGGCCAGGGCGTGGTCACGGCGGCGGAGATGCTCGCGCTCGCGGCGTTCGACGAGGGCCGGTACGCGCAGGCGTTCCCGAGCTTCGGCTCGGAGCGGATGGGCGCGCCGGTGGTGTCGTTCTGCCGGATCGACGACCACGAGATCCGCACGCGCGAGCCGGTGGGGGAGCCCGACGCGCTGATCGTCCAGGACCCCACGCTGCTGCACCAGGTGGACGTGTTCGGCGGCGCCAAGCCGGACGCCTACATCCTGATCAATACCACCGCGAAGAGCTTCGACGAGCTCGGCCTCGACGAGTTCGCGAAGGGCTTTCGCCACGAGCGGCTGCTCACCGTCCCCGCGAGCGACCTCGCGCGGGAACACACGGGGCGGCCGGTCGCCAACGCCGCGCTGCTCGGCGGCTTCGCGGCGCTCAGCGGCCTGATCTCGCTCGACGCCGTGGTGAGCGCTATCCGCGAGCGCTTCGGCGGGGCTGTCGCGGAGGGCAACGTGGCGGCGGCGATGGCGGCCTACGCCTGGGTGGCGGAGGAGCTGCGGGAGCTGGACTGTGCGGCATCCCCGTCGTCGTCCACCGCCCTCGCGGGCGCCTCCACCTCTACCGCGCGCCCTCCCACCGCTCCCGCGAGCGCCGGGTGGGAGGGCTGAGCGGTGCCGCGTCAGCTCGAGGGCTCGCGCGCGGTCGCCGAGGCGGTGGCGCTCTGCCGCCCAGAGGTGATCTGCGCCTACCCGATCTCCCCCCAGACGCACATCGTCGAGAACCTCGCGCAGCTCGTCAAGGACGGCGAGCTCGCTCCGTGCGAGTTCGTGAACGTGGAGTCGGAGTTCGCCGCGATGTCGGTCGCGATCGGCGCCTCGGCGACCGGCGCGCGCGCCTACACGGCGACGGCGAGCCAGGGGCTGCTGTACATGACCGAGGCGCTGTACAACGCCGCGGGGCTCGGCCTGCCGATCGTGATGACGCTCGCCAACCGCGCGATCGGGGCGCCGATCAACATCTGGAACGACCACTCGGACTCGATGAGCCAGCGCGACAGTGGCTGGATCCAGCTCTACGCCGAGACAAACCAGGAGGCGCTCGACCTGCACGTCCAGGCGTTCCGCCTCGCCGAGGAGCTCTCCACGCCGGTGATGGTCTGCATGGACGGCTTCATCCTCACCCACGCGGTGGAGCGCGTCGAGGTCCCCGCGCAGGAGCAGGTGGACGCGTTCCTGCCGCCGTTCGCACCGCGCCAGGCGCTCGACCCCGACGAGCCGGTCACGATCGGCGCGATGGTGGGGCCTGAGGCGTTCATGGAGGTGAAGTACCTCGCGCACGCGAAGCAGATGCGGGCGCTGGAGCTGATCCCCGAGATCGCCGCCGACTTCCGGGAGGTCTTCGGACGCGACTCCGGCGGGCTGCTGCGCACCTACCGCACCGAGGACGCCGAGACCGTCGTGCTCGCGCTCGGCTCGGTGCTCGGCACGATCAAGGACACTGTGGACGAGCTGCGCGAGCAGGGTATGAAGATCGGCGTCGTCGGCCTCACCTCGTTCCGCCCGTTCCCGCTGGAGGCGGTGCGCGCCGCGCTCGGCCACGCCGCGCGCGTGGTCGTGCTCGAGAAGGCGCTCGCCGTCGGCGTCGGCGGGATCGTCTCGGCGAACGTGCGCATGGCGCTCGCCGGCATCCACCTGCACGCTTACACGGTGATCGCGGGCCTCGGCGGGCGGCCGATCACGAAGGCCTCGCTGCGCGGCCTGTTCGCCGACGCGGCGGCCGACCGACTGGAGCCGCTCACGTTCCTCGACATGGACTGGGAGGTGGTCAACCGCGAGCTGCAGCGGATGGGCGCCTCGCGCGCCTCGGGCCCGCACGCGGAGAACATCCTGCGCGACGTCGGACCGGTCGCGGCGGGGCCGGTGTGAGGGTCCGAGCATGAAGGCCCCCGCGATCCGCTTCTACCAGACCGGCTCCTTCGCGGTCGGCAACCGCCTGCTCGACCCCGCGCAGCGCGCGGTGCAGGCCGACGAGCAGCGCTCCAACGCGATCACCTGCGGGCACCGCGCCTGCCAGGGGTGCGGCGAGGCACTCGGCGCGCGCTACGCGCTCGACGCCGCGATGCGGGCGACGAACGGGAGGCTGATCGCCGCCAACGCGACCGGCTGCCTGGAGGTCTTCTCGACCCCCTACCCGGAGTCGTCTTGGCGGCTGCCGTGGCTGCACTCGCTGTTCGGCAACGCCCCCGCGGTCGCCACCGGGATCGCGGCTGCGCTGAAGGCGAAGGGCCGCGAGGACATCCGCGTCGTGGGGCAGGGCGGCGACGGCGGCACCGTGGACATCGGCTTCGCCTGCCTGTCGGGGATGTTCGAGCGAAACGACGACGTGCTCTACATCTGTTACGACAACGAGGCGTACATGAACACGGGAGTGCAGCGCTCGGGCGCCACGCCGCCCGCCGCGCGCACCACGACCACCCCGGCCGTCGGCCCCGAACCGGGGAACGTGTTCGGCCAGGGCAAGTCGGCGCCGCTGATCGCGATGGCGCACGAGATCCCCTACGTCGCGACAGCCACAGTCGCCGAGCTGCGCGACCTGGAGGCGAAGGTCCAGACCGCGATGGAGCTCCGCGGCGCGCGCTACCTGCACGTGTTCGTGCCCTGTCCGCTTGGTTGGGGGAGCGCGTCGAAGGACACGATCCGGATCGCGCGCCTGGCGAAGGAGTCGGGCATCTTCCCGGTGTTCGAGGCGCGCGACGGCGAGGTCGTCGAGGTCTCGAAGATCCGCCGGCAGGTGCCCGTCGAGGAGTACCTGCGCCCGCAGCGGCGCTTCGCGCATCTGTTCGCACCGCAGCCTGCGCACGGACGTGATCGCCCGCATCCAGGCCGGCGCCGACCGCAACATCCGCCGTTTTAGGTTGCTGGAGGACGATCGAGCGGACCGCGGCCCGTGCGACACGCCCGATCTTCGCGCTGCGAACGCCGCTGGGCGCCCCGGAGGGGGGCGCCTCATCCCAACCCCTCCCACCGACGGTGCGAACGGGGCCGCGTGATGGACAAGCCCTTCGCGATCACGCTCGACGTCGGCTCGAGCCTGGCCAACAAGACCGGCTCCTGGCGCGAGGAGCGCCCGCTGTACGTCCACCGTCTGCCGCCCTGCAACCATGCCTGCCCGGCCGGCGAGAACATCCAGCAGTGGCTCTACCACGCGGAGTCCGGCGACTACGAGGCCGCCTGGCGCGAGCTGGTGAAGGACAACCCGCTGCCCGCCGTGATGGGGCGCGTCTGCTACCACCCCTGCGAGACCGCCTGCAACCGCGCGCAGCTTGACGACGCCGTCGGCGTCCACGGAGTCGAGCGCTTCCTCGGTGACGAGGCGATCCGCCAGGGTTGGGGCCTCACCCTCGAGGCCGAGCCGACCGGCAGGCGCGTGCTCGTCGTCGGCGCCGGCCCCTCCGGGCTGTCCGCCGCCTACCACCTCGCGCGCCGCGGGCACGCCGTCACGATCCGCGAGGCGGGGCCGATGGCAGGCGGCATGATGCGCTTCGGCATCCCCCGCTACCGCCTCCCGCGCGACGTGCTCGACGCGGAGGTGCAGCGCATCCTCGACCTCGGCGTGACGCTCGAGCTGAACGCCAAGGTCACGCACATCCTCGACGCGCTGCGCGAGGGCTCCTTCGACGCGGCGTTCCTCGCCGTCGGCGCTCACATCGGAAAACGCGCCTACATACCCGCCGGCGAGGCCGCGCACATCCTCGACGCGGTGGCGCTGTTGCGCAGCATGGAGGGGCAGGAGCGCCCGCTGCTCGGCCGGCGCGTGGTCGTCTACGGCGGCGGCAACACCGCGATGGACGCCGCGCGTACCGCCAAGCGCCTCGGCGCCGAGGAGGCGATCGTCGTCTACCGCCGCACCCGCGAGCGGATGCCCGCGCACGACTTCGAGGTCGAGGAGGCGCTCGAGGAGGGCGTGTTGATGAAGTGGCTCTCCACGATCCGCCACGCCGAGGAGGGCACGCTGCTGTTGGAGAAGATGGAGCTCGACGAGAGCGGCTTCCCCCGGCCCACCGGCGAGACAGAGGAGCTCCAGGCAGACTCGCTCGTCCTTGCGCTCGGCCAGGAAGCCGACCTCTCGCTGCTGCACGGCGTACCGGGCCTGGAGATCGAGGACGGCGTCGTGCAGGTCGGCCCGAACATGATGACCGGGCACGAGGGCATCTTCGCCGGCGGGGACATGGTGCCCGCCGAGCGCACCGTCACCGTCGGGGTCGGCCACGGCAAGCAGGCCGCGCGCCACATCGACGCGTGGCTGCGCGGCGCCGAGTTCGTGCACCCGCCCCAGCCCGAGCTCGCGAGCTTCGAGACGCTCAACACCTGGTACTACGCCGACGCGCCGCAGACCGTCGCGCCGCGCCTGGACGCGATCCGCCGCCAGTCCACCTTCGAGGAGGTCACACAGGGCCTGGACGAGACCAACGCGCTGTTCGAGGCCCGCCGCTGCCTCTCCTGCGGCAACTGCTTCGGCTGCGACAACTGTTACGGCGTGTGCCCGGACAACGCGGTCCTCAAGGTGGACGAGGCGGATGGCTACACGTTCGACCTCGACTACTGCAAGGGCTGCGGGATCTGCGTGCAGGAGTGCCCCTGCGGGGCGATCGAAATGATCCCCGAGACGATCTGAACGACGGAGGGCGTGGCCGCGGGCGTCTGCTGTGCGGAGAATCACTGACCGACGGCGGGATCGTCTACCGATGCGCCGACGCGTCGCAGGCGCGAGTCTGCCTGCGAACCTTCATCACTCGAACAGGAGGTCTTGAATGTCAGTTGTGGATGGGACCAGCGGCGTGAGCGTCGTCCCCGCAGGCAGGTGGTCGGTCGACGCCTCGCGCTCGAGCGTCGCGTTCGCCGTGAAGCACATGGTGCTCACGACCGTGCGCGGTCGCTTCCGCGAGTTCGATGGGATGCTGGAGGTAGGGTCGAGCGCTCCCCGAGCCACGGGAGTGGTCACGGCCGCCTCGATCGACACGAACGAGCTCGTGCGCGACGAGCACCTGCGGCGCTCGCCCGACTTCTTTGACGTCGAGCGCAATCCGGAGATCGGTTTCAGCTCGACCCGGATCGACTCCCTCGACGGCGGGCGGTTCCGGATCGTTGGCGACCTGACGATGCGCGGCGTCACCCGCGAGATCGCACTCGACGCGCAGCTGGGCGGCACGAGACGCGAAGCGGGCGACGATGAACGGATCGAGCTCGAGCTGCGCGGAGAGCTCAACCGCAGAGATTTCGGCCTCACCTGGAATCAGGCGCTCGAGACTGGCGGAGCGCTCCTCGGCAACAAGGTGAAGATCGCACTCGAGATCTCGGCGGTGAGAAGCGAGGCGGTGTGATCAGGGCGCTCGCGGGTCGCCACCGGGCGCTCACGACCTGCGTGTGCGGCCGCGGTCGAGCTCCTTGCCGAAGGCGACCTCGACCGCCTGTGTCATCGTGGGCGCAAAGCCGGCGACGAGCGCCTCGGAGGCGAGTGGGCGCAGCTGGTCGAGCGCGGCTCGCACGGCGGGCCAGTCGGACTCCGGCCGGCCGGCGTCGTCGAACGGCTTCCAGATGAACTCCAGGAACATCTGCACGAAGACCTGCGCGATGCGCTGGGTGTTGCGCTTGAGCTGATTCATCGTGTCGAGCGCGGCTTGGAGGGGCACGCCCAGGGCGACCAGTCGCTCGCCGGCGGCGAGCAGGGTTGGGCTGGGGACTTCGAAGCAGTTCTCGGCGATCGGGATCACGAGGCCGAGCTTCTCGGCCTTGGCGAGCAGCTTCGGGTCGACCTCGCCGCCCAGACGCTCGAGGAGGTCGGCGTGCTCGACGATCTCCGGTGCCTCGGTCTCGAAGGGGGCCATCAGGGAGCGTGTGAAGCCGAGGACCTCCTCCCCCGATCCGCGCGCTTGCTCGAGCACGTGGGCGATCGCGGTGAGGTTGAACCCCTGGGCCTGCATCTCACGGATCAGCTGCAGCCGCGCCAGGTGCTCGGCGCCGTAGTAGCCGACCCTCCCTTGCACCTCCGGTGGGGGGATCAGCCCGCGCGACTGGTAGCTGCGCACGTTGCGCACGGTGAGCCCGGTGCTCTGGGCGAGCTGGTCGATCGTCATCCGCTGCTCGGGCGGGGCGCTCCCCCGCTGCTCACTCGCCGCCGGCGCTCGCGCTCGCCGCTCGCTCTGCGTAGTTGCCATCTCCCCTAAGCGTATCCGATCCAAATGGCGCACAGATCAATGTTACGTCATTCTATGTTACATTAGCTAGCGTTATGTTGGCTTGGATCGCTCTTCAACGATCGGTGTGCCAGGGGAGGCGGTCGTGAGCGAACAGCGTGAGCCAGACGGCGTCGCCTCGAGGCGGCGGTCGTGGTCCACCCTGATCGCGTGGGGTGTGGCGATCGTGGTGCTCGCGTTCCTCGGCGCCGGCATCACGCAGCGGCTCGCGCCGATGTCGCTGGAAGTGCCGGGCACTCCCTCCTCGCGGGCCGAAGCGGTGCTGCGCTCAAAGTTCGGCAACACGATCCCGATCGCGATCCTGCTCAAGGGCTCGCCTGCGCTCCTCGACGTTCAGGGGCGGCGCCTGGTAACCGAGCTGCGAGGCATCCGCCAGGTCCAGGTGCTCTCGCCATGGGATCGAGGGAGCACGATGAGCTCGCTGCGCCCGCAGCCCGGCGCGGCCTTCGTGCTCGTGAACTACATCCGGCCCCCGAGCGGCGCGATGGCGGTGGTGCCGAGCACCGAAGCCGTCCTGGCTCGAACCGTTCATACCCCGGTGCACAGCTATCTGACCGGCGTGGCGGTGATCGGACACGCGCTCCAGGAAGCCACGATGTCGGACACCGTGCGGGCCGAGCTGATCGCGCTGCCGGTGCTGATCCTCGTGCTGCTGCTGGTCTTCCGCTCGCCGGTGGCTGCCGCGGTGCCCCTCGCGATGGGCGGCGCGACCGTGATGGCCGGGCACGGGCTGCTGTGGCTCGCCAGCTTTCTCACGCCGGTCAACTCGCTTGGGGTTGCGATCGCCGCGATGATGAGTCTCGCGCTCGGCGTGGACTATGCGTTGTTGATGGTCTCGCGGGTGCGCCAGGAGCTGGCCTGCGAGTGGGACTACGAGGCGGCTGTGGCGATCGCGTCCAGGGCGGCCGGGCGCACGATCGCCGCGGCCGGTGGCACGCTGGCGCTGACGATGCTCGCGGCGAGCGCGGTCGCGACACCGGGCCTGCTCGGCCCGGTGGCGATCGGCGTGGTCATCTCCGGCCTCTTGAGCGTCGCCCTGGCGCTGAGCGCGATGCCGGCGCTGCTGCGCCTGCTCGGCCCGTCGCTCAACCGCTGGGAGATCCGGCTCCCCGGCTCACGCCGCGAGGGGCGGCGCGGTCGCGTGGGCGCGCTGGCCGAACGGATGATCGCCACTCCCGCGATCACCGTCCCGCTGATCCTCGCCGGGATGCTGGCGCTGGCGGCCCCCGCCGGGGCGCTGCGCATGGGCCCTCCGGATGCGGCGGAGCTTCCCGCATCGAGCCCGGCGCGCCAGGCGGTGGAGATGGTGGAACGCACGATCGGGCCGGGATGGTCGGCGCCGTTTGTGGTCGTCGCGAGCGCCCGCGACGGCGCGATCACCACCCCAGGACGCCTGCGGGCGCTGATCAAGTGGCAGGAGGCGATCGCCCGTGCGCCCGACGTCGCGGCGGTGCTCGGCCCGGCATCGGTCGCGGGCGCGCAGGTCAAGCTCGCCCAAGCCCACACCGCGCTCGTCTCGGCGCCCAAGCGCCTGGAAGGCGCCCAACACGGCATCCAGGGTCTGCGCTCGGGACTGGGCCGCGCAAGCGACGGCGTCACGCAGCTGCGCGGCGGCCTCGCCTCGGCCGCAAGCGGCGCCAAGGCGCTCGGTGGTGGCGCCGGGAGCGCCGAGAGCGGGGCGCAGCTGCTGGCGAGCGAAACGGGCCGCGCCCACGCGGGCGCCAAGCGGCTGGCAAGCGAAACGGGCCGTACCCACGCGGGCGCCAAGCGACTGGCAAGCGAAACGGGCCGCGCCCACGCGGGCGCCAAGCGGCTGGCAAGCGAAACGGGCCGCGCCCACGCGGGCGCCAAGCGACTCGCGAGTGAAACGGACAAGGCCGGCAATGGCGCGAAGCAGCTGCAGACGGGTCTCGCCCAGACGGCGGCCGGATCGGCTCAGCTCGCGGAAGGGCTCGACGAAGCCTCCGCCGGCGCCGAACGCCTAGCCCACTCCGACGGTCAGCTCACGACCGGCGCGGCACAGCTGGCGCAAGGCATGGACACGCTCGACAACACCGTCCACGCGGTCCTCGCGCCGATCGAGCTGCTCGCCGGACAACTCCACGCCTGGGCCGGCTGGATCGCCTCGCTGCGAACCTCCGACGAACAGCTGCGCAGCCGGCTGAGCGAAGCGACGAGGCAGCTGGCGGCGATGACCGTCGGACGCGAAGACCCCCACTACCAGGCGCTCGCGCAGGATCTGGCCGCGATCACGCAGCTGAGCGAACAGGGTGGACTGTCACAGCTCGCCCGCATCCAGAAGCAACTGTGCCAGGGCTTGGAAGCGCTCTCGGGTCTGCCGGGGCAGCTCTCGCAGCTGACCGCCGGACTGGACCAGCTGCGCTCGGGCAGCGACCGGCTCGCCACAGGCACGAGGGAATCCGAAGAAGGCGCGATCACGCTTCACTCCGCCCTGCAGCGGTTGGCCGCGGGCGGACACAGCCTCAACAGCGGGCTCACCGGACTGAGCGGCGGTGCGGGCCGGCTCGCCAGTGGGCTCGGCAAGCTCTCCAACGGCAATGCACAGCTCGCCGGCGGGCTCGGCAAGCTGACGAACGGCGATGCGCGGCTCGCCAACGGCTTGGGCAAGCTCTCCAACGGCAACACGCAGCTCGCCAACGGCTTGGACAAGCTCTCCAACGGCAACACGCAGCTCGCCAACGGCTTGGACAAGCTCTCCAACGGCAACACGCAGCTGGCCGGCGGGCTCGGCAGGCTGGCGGCCGGCGATGCGCGGCTGGCAAGCGGGCTCTCCGCCGGCGACAGCCGCGCCGGGGCGCTCGCCGCCGGCCTCAGCCAGGCGCAGGGGCCGCTGCACAGCTACGCGACGATGCTGAACGGCTACCAGCAGGACTACCGGCTGCTGCACGCGCAGGCCCCGAACGCGGTCGACTCCGGATATCTCGTGCTCACCGCGCTCGACGGGACGGTCTCGCCGATGCGCGAACAGGTCGCCCAGCTCGTCAACGTCGACGGGGGCGGCCAGGCCGCGCGCATCATGGTGGTCGCCTCGAGTCCGCCCAGCTCCCGGGCGACCGCGGCTCTCAGTAGCCGGCTGCGCCGCAGTCTGCCCGCGCTCGCGGCAGCGACCGGCGGCAGCGTCGAGATCGGTCAGGGAGCCCAGTACCTGCTCGACTACAAGAACGCGAACACGGCCCGCGTCCCATGGCTGGTGCTCGCGCTCGCGCTTGTCGCGATGCTCACGCTGGTCGTGGTGCTGCGTGCGCTGCTGCTGCCGTTGATCGCCGTCGCGCTGAATCTCGCGACGATCGCGGTTGCGCTCGGGGCGCTCGAGCTGCTCACCGAGGAGCACGTGCTCGGTGGGGCGGGCGGGCTCGACTACATCGACGCGGCCTCGGGCGCGGGCATCCTCTCGATCATGTTCGTGCTGTCGATCGACTACGAGGTCTTCCTGCTGACGCGCATGCGCGAGCAGTGGATCGCCACCCGCGACTCCGAGGGCGCGATCCGCTACGGACTGCGCCACACCGCGGGGGTGATCACGGGCTCCGCGGCGATCATGACGGCCGTGTTCCTCGCGTTCGCCGGAGCCGACGTCATCCCCCTGCGCCAATTCGGCGTCGGACTGACGATCGCGGTGGCGCTCGACGCGACGATCGTCAGGCTCGTCCTACTACCGTCCATCATGCGGGTCCTCGGCCCACGCGTCTGGTGGCTACCCGCCTGGCTTGGCCGCAGGCTGCCGGACATCGAGCGCATGCCCAGCGAGCTCGCCACCGGCCACCGGGTCTGAGAGGTGCCCATGGCTGCCTGGGACCTCGCGCTTGCACGCGATGTCTCCAGGCGCGAGAATCAAGCGGGGATGAGCCTGCCCGACAGCTACACACTGGAGCGCGACGCCCTCGACGAGCTCTTTGGGGCGCTCGTTCGTCGCGGGTATACCGTCGTCGGGCCGACCGTACGCGATCAGGCGATCGTCTACGACGAGATCGGCTCGAGCGCCGATCTGCCGATCGGCTGGACCGACGAGCAGGACGGCGGCCACTACCGCTTGCGCCGCCGCGAGGACGAGGCGCTGTTCGGCTACAACGTGGGCCCGCACTCGTGGAAGCGCTACCAGCTGCCACCCGAGGTGCGGCTGTGGCGCGCGCGGCGCGACGAGCACGGCGGCCTTACCGAGCTCGCCGAGGCCCCGCGCGAGGTTCCGCGCTACGCCTTCCTGGGTGCACGTTCCTGTGAGCTGCACGCGATGGGCATCCTCGACCACGTGCTGCTCGGCGGCGCGCATACCGACCCGGCCGACCGTGCCCGGCGCGAGGACGTGTTCGTCGTCGCGGTCCAGTGCGCCGAGGCGGGCAACACCTGCTTCTGCCTCTCGATGGGCACCGGCCCGACCGCCGAGAGCGGTTTTGACATCGCGCTCACCGAGGTGTTGGAGGGTCCTCGCCACTACTTCGTGCTCGACGTCGGCAGCGAGCGCGGAGCGGACGTGCTGGGCGAGCTGCCGCACGCTCGTGCCGGCGCGCAGGAGCGCGGCGCCGCGAGTGCCGCGCACGCGCGCGCAGCTGCGCAGATGGGGCGCGAGCTGGACGTCACCGATATCAGGGAGTTGCTCTACCGCAACTACGAGAACCCGCGCTGGGACGAGGTGGCTGAGCGGTGCCTGTCGTGTGGTAACTGCACGATGGTCTGTCCGACGTGCTTCTGCACCACTGTGGAGGACGTCACCGACCTCGCCGGCGAGCACGTCGAGCGCCATCAGCGCTGGGACTCGTGTTTCACCGTGGACTACTCTCACATCCACGGTGGCGCGGTCCGCTCCTCGACGCGCTCGCGCTACCGCCAGTGGATGACGCACAAGCTCGCGACTTGGATCGACCAGTTCGGCAGCTCCGGCTGCGTCGGCTGCGGGCGCTGCATCACGTGGTGCCCGGTCGGCATCGACATCACCGAGGAGGCGCGGGCGATCCGCGAAAGTGAGGCTCCCGGCGATGCGGACGCTTGAGGAGCTGATCGCCGACGCGCCACTGTTCGAGGGTCTCTCGGCCGCGCATCTGCGGCTGATCGCCGGGTGCGGAGCCAACGAGCACTTTGCCGCGGGCGCCGAGCTGTTTCGCGAGGGCGCTCCGGCCGATCGCTTCTTCCTGATCCGCGAGGGCGCGGTGGCGCTCGAGGTCGAGGCGCCCGGTCGCGGCAGGCTCGTCATCGAGACGCTCCATCCGGGCGAGGTGGTGGGCTGGTCGTGGCTGTTCGAGCCCTACCGCTGGCAGTTCGACGCCCGTGCGCGAGAGTTGACGCGCGTCGTGGGGTTCGACGGCGTCTGCCTGCGCGGCAAGTGCGAGGCCGACCACGAGCTGGGCTATCAGCTGATGCGGCGCTTCGCAGTCTCGGTGATCGAGCGGCTTCAGGCGACGCGACTGCAACTGCTCGACGTCTACGGCCATGCCCGCGTCGGCTGAGACCCCGACCACCGCCTTCGGCGGCGGTGCCCCCGAGCCTGGGCCGATGGTGCCCGTGCCGTTCACCGTTGCGGCCAAGCGGCGGGACACCGCTGACACCTGGACGCTCGAGCTGCAGCCGCGCGGGGACGCGGGACGGCTCGCGTTTGCCCCGGGCCAGTTCACGATGCTCTCGGCGTTCGGCACGGGCGAGGTGCCGATCTCGATCAGCGGCGGGGACGGGGACGGAGGAGGAGAAGAGGGCCCGCTCGTGCACACCGTGCGAGCGGTCGGGTTGGCGACGAAGGCGATCTGCGACGCGGCCGTGGGCGACGTGCTCGGCGTGCGCGGCCCGTTCGGCCGTCCCTGGCCGGTGGGGGACCTCGCGGGCGCTGACGTCCTCGTCGTGGCCGGCGGCATCGGGTTGGCCCCGCTGCGGCCCGCGGTCCTCGCCCTGCTGGCCCGCCGCGAGCGGTACGGACGCCTCGTGCTGCTCTACGGCGGGCGCTCCCCCGAGCAGCTGCTCTACACCGCCGAGCTGAGGGACTGGACTGAGCGCGGGTTGGACGTCACGGTCACGGTGGACAGCGCGGGACCCGAGTGGCTCGGCCACGTCGGTGTGGTCCCGCGGCTCGTGCGCCGCGCCGAGCTCGACCCCGCCCGCGCGCTCGCCCTGCTCTGCGGACCGGAGGTCATGATGCGCTTCACGGTTGTGGCGCTCGCGCAGAGCGGGGTCGGCAACGATCGCGTGTACGCGTCGATGGAGCGCAACATGCAGTGCGGGATCGGGCACTGCGGGCACTGCCAGCTCGGGCCGACGCTCGTCTGCCGGGACGGGCCGGTCTACCGCTGGAGCGAGCTCGAGCGCTGGCTGGCGATCCGGGAGCTGTGATGGCCGCGCCGCACAGGCAGACGCTCGCGGTGTGGAAGTTCGCCTCCTGCGACGGCTGCCAGCTGAGCCTGCTCGACTGCGAGGACGAGTTGCTGCTGCTCGCCGACCGTTTGGAGATCGCCTACTTCCTGGAGGCCAGCAGCGCGATTGTCGAGATGCCCGGCCACCCCTACGACGTCTCGATCGTCGAGGGGTCGATCACCACTGCGCACGATGCCGAGCGCATCCAGGAGGTCCGCCGCCGCTCGCGGGCGTTGATCACGATCGGGGCGTGCGCGACCGCCGGCGGCATCCAGGCGCTGCGTAACTTCGCCGACGTGGAGGACTTCAAGTCGATCGTGTACGCCTCGCCGAACTACATCTCGACGCTCGGCACGTCCACGCCGATCAGCGCGCACGTGCCCGTCGACTTCGAGCTCAACGGGTGCCCGATCGACAAGCGCCAGCTGCTGGAGGTGATCGCCGCGCACCTCGCCGGGCGCCGTCCCCATGTCCGCGCGCACAGCGTGTGCGTGGAGTGCAAGCGCCGCGGCACCGTGTGCGTGACGGTCGCCCACGGCACACCCTGCCTGGGCCCCGTCACCCACGCCGGCTGCGGCGCCATCTGTCCCGCCTACGACCGTGGCTGTTACGGGTGCTACGGGCCGATGGAGTCGCCGAACACCGCCGCCCTGAGCGCTCGCATGGCAGAGCTCGGCTCAGACGAGGTGGACCTGGTGCGCGTGTACCGGACCTTCAACGCCGGAGCTCCGGCTTTCCGGGAGGCCGGCGAAGCGCACGAGGGAGACCGGCCCCACCCAGGAGGGAGAGGCGCATGAGCGAGGGCGGAAGCCCGGGAGAGCCCACCCCAACCCGCACGCGCGTGATCCGCACCGACTACCTCGCCCGCGTCGAGGGCGAGGGAGCGATGTACGTCAAGCTCGACGGCCGCACGGTCTCCGAGGTCAACCTGCGCATCTACGAGCCGCCGCGCTTCTTCGAGGCGTTGCTGCGCGGGCGGGCGTTCACGGAGGCCCCGGACATCACCGCGCGGATCTGCGGCATCTGCCCCGTCGCCTACCAGATGAGCGCGGTGCGGGCGATGGAGGACGCCTGCGGGGTGCAGATCGACGACGGCCCGATCCGCGACCTGCGCCGCCTGATCTACTGCGGCGAGTGGATCGAGAGCCACAGCCTGCACGTCTACATGCTGCACGCCCCCGACTTCCTCGGCTACCCGGGCGCGGTGGAGATGGCACGCGAGCACCGCGAGATCGTCGAGCAGGGACTGCAGATGAAGAAGGCGGGCAATGCCGTCATGGCGCTGGTCGGCGGGCGGGAGGTCCACCCGGTCAACGTGCGCGTGGGCGGCTTCTACCGCGCCCCCACCAAGGCGCAGTTGCGCACCCTGCAAGACCCTTTGGAGCGCGCACGCGAGACGGCGCTCGCGACGGTCCGCTGGGCGAGCGAGCTGCCGTTCCCCGAGGTGGAGCGCGAGGTCGAGCTGCTCGCGCTCTCAGACCCCGACCCCGGCGCGTATCCGATCGACCGTGGGCGGATCGTCTCCGACGGGGGGATCGACATCGCGCCGGCCGAGTTCGACGAGCACGTGGTCGAGGAGCACGTCGAGCACTCGAACGCCCTGCACGCGCGCATTCGTGAGCGCGACGTCTACCTGACCGGCCCGCTCGCCCGCTACGCGCTCTCCTCGCAAGCGCTCCGCCCCCTCGCCAGGGAGGCGGCGCGTGAGGCCGGTCTCGGGGGGGTGTGCCGCAATCCGTTTCGCAGCATCCTCGTGCGCGCGGTCGAGCTCGTGCAGGCGTGCGACGAAGCGCTCGCGCTGATCGAGTCCTACGAGCCTCCCGATGCGCCCGCCGTCGAGGTCACGCCGCGACGCGCGGTCGGGCACGGTGCCACCGAGGCCCCCCGCGGCCTGCTCTACCACCGCTACGAGATCGACGAGGACGGCACGATTCTCGACGCCAGGATCGTGCCTCCCACCTCGCAGAACCAGCTCGCGATCGAGCAGGACCTGCGCGCGGTCGTCGAAGCCAACCTCGACCTGCCCGACGATCGGCTCGCGCTGCGCTGCGAGCAGACGATCCGCAACCACGACCCCTGCATCTCCTGCGCCACGCACTTCCTCGAGCTCACCATCGACCGTGGCCAAGACAGCGTCTGAGCGCACGCGGCCGGCGAGGGTTCAGCCAGCCGGTGCGCCCCCGGCGTGCGCGCCGCCGCCGTGGGCCGAGAGCCGTCAGCGCGTGGTGGTGATCGGCGTGGGGAACGCTCTCCGCCACGACGACGCGGCCGGCCTCGAGATCGTGCGGCGGCTGCGCGCGCGGGCGCAGGCCGCGGAGATCGCCGTGTACGAGCAGGAGGGTGAGACGCTCGCCCTGATCGACGTGTGGGAGGGCGCCGACGCGGTCGTGCTCGTGGACGCGGTCCGCTGCGGTGGGCCGCCGGGCACGATCCACCGCTTCGACGCGACGGCCGCGCCAATCCCCGCGCGGCTGCGCGGCTCCTCCTCGACGCATGCGGTTGGAGTCGGCGAGGCGATCGAGCTGGCCCGCGCGCTTCATCGTCTGCCGGAGAGAGTCGTCCTCTTCGGCGTCGAGGGTCGCCGCTTCGACGCGGGGAGCGGCCTGTCCAAGGAGGTCGAGGCGGTCGCCGGCGAGCTCGCAGACGCGGTGCTGCGCGAGGCGATCGAGCTACGTCGGGCCTGAGAGCCGCGCGGCGGCGACCGCCGCCTGGCCGTAGGCGATCCCCCCGTCGTTCGGCGGCAGCGCTCGCGGGACCAGGACCCGCAGGCCCTCCTGCGCGAGCGTCTGTGCGGTGCGCGTCAGCAGCAGGCGATTCTGGAAGACCCCGCCGGACAGAACCGCCGTCCCCACGCCGCGCCGCTGCGCCAACAGCAAGACGGCGGTCGCGGTCGCAGCGGCCAGCCCGTTGTGGAAGCGCGCGCTCACGACAGCCGCGGGGGTGCCGGCCGCGAGGTCGTCGAGGATCGCGCGCACGGTCTCGCGCGCGTCGAGTGCCAGCACGTCAGCGCCCACGATCGGCAGCGGGTAGGCGCCGTGCTCGCTCGGCTCGGCTGCGGCTTCGAGCTCAACCGCGGCACGGCCCTCGTCGTGGACGGTCATGCGGATGCCGCAGAGTGCCGCGACCGCGTCGAACAGGCGCCCGACGCTCGTGGTGATCGGCGACGCCGTGCCGGCTCGGGCCAGCTCGGCGATCCGCTCCCAGCGCGCCCGCTCGATCCGCGCGGCGATGCCCGCGGGCTGCGGCGCCTCGCCGTCGAGCGCGGCGAGCAGCCAAGCGCATGCCATCCGCCAGGGCTCGCGCACAGCCGCGTCGCCGCCGGGAAGCCGCACCGCCTGCAGGTGGCCGACCCGCTCGACCCGCTCGAGGTCGCCCGCCAGCAGCTCTCCGCCCCAGACCGTTCCGTCGGTCCCGAGGCCCGCGCCGTCGTAGATCGCTCCGATCGCAGGGCCGTGCTCCCCGTGCTCGGCCAGGCACGCGGCGAAGTGAGCGTGGTGGTGCTGGACGCCGACGAGCGCCACGTCCTCGCGCTCGAACGCGTAACCGGTCGAGAGGTAGTCGGGGTGCAGATCGTGGACGAGCACCTCGGGCGTGACTGCGAAGAGCGCTTCGAAGTGGGCGATGCCGTCACGAAACGAGCGCAGCGTCTCCCAGTTCTTCAGGTCGCCGATGTGATGTCCGACCCACGCCCGTGACCCCTTCGCCAGGCAAAAGGTGCTCCCCCGCTCGGCGCCGCAGGCGAGCAACGGTGGCGCTGGAACGGGAAGACCGGTGCTCGCGGGTGCATACCCACGGGAGCGCCTGAGCATCAGTGAGCGCGGCGAGCCCGAACCAAGAGAGCCCGCACCCGGCGAGGCCCCGCCCAGGGGGTCCGCCCCTGTCGGTCTCGTCCCCAGCGACCGCACGACCGAGTCGTCCGCGCGCATCTCGATCGGGCGATCGTGCACGAGCAGCGCGTCCGCGATCCCGTGCAGGCGCTCGAGCGCGTCGTCGTCGAGGTGGGCGATCGGCTCGTCGCACAGGTTGCCGCTGGTCATCACGAGCGTCACGCCAACGTCCGCGAGCAGCAGGTGGTGCAGGGGGGTCGAGGGCAGCATCACGCCGAGGTCGGGCGAGCGCGGCGCGACGGACTCTGCAACGCGCGCGCCGGGTCGGCGGCGCGCGATCACGATCGGCCGCTCGCGGCCCTTCAGCAGATCCTCCTCGACGGCGCTCAGATCGACGAGCGCGCGTGCGGCGGCCAGGTCGGCGACCATCAGCGCGAACGCCTTCTCCTCGCGGCGCTTTCGCCGTCGTAGTTCCGCGACCACCCGCTCGTCGTCAGCGCGGCACGCAAGGTGGTAGCCGCCGAGGCCCTTCACCGCGACGATCTGCCCGGCGAGGAGCGCCGTGGCGGCCGCGCTCACCGCGTCCCGCGCCGGCAGCGTCCGGCCGGCGGGGTCGATCAGGCGCGCCCGTGGCCCGCACGCCGGGCACGCGTTCGGCTGTGCGTGAAAGCGCCGGCTCGCCGGATCCTCGTACTCGGCGTGGCAGGCCGCGCACATCTCGAAGGCCGCCATCGTTGTGAGCGCCCGGTCGTAGGGCACGCCGCGGACGATCGTGAAGCGGGGACCGCAAGCGGTGCAGTTGACGAACGGGTAGCGGTGGCGCCGGTCGCGCGGGTCGAACAGCTCGGCCAGGCAGTCGCTGCAGGGAGCCGCGTCGGGCGACACGAGCGCGGCAGGCGCGCCCGCCCGGTCGCTGGCGAGGATCGAGAAGCCGTGCTCGCCGGTCGGGCGCAGCGGCTCGGCGCGCACGCGCTCCACGACGGCCAGCGGCGGCGCGTCGTGCGCGAGGCGCTCCAGGAAGCGCTCCACCGCGGATGGGGCGCCCTCCACCTCGAGCAGCACGCCGCGCCCGTCGTTGTGCACCCAGCCCGAGAGCGCGTGCTCGCCGGCGAGCCGGTGGGCGAAGGGACGGAAGCCAACGCCCTGCACCACGCCCTCCACGTGCGCGCGTACACGCGTGCGTACAACCGTACTCATTTTTTGAGATCGTCCACGTGAGTCAGCTGCTCAACGGGCGCGTGGGCGCTGGGCCTCCTGCCCAGCGTAATCGCTTCGTGCGTCTGCTCACTCGTGCTCACGCGGCGTCCTCGATCAGCTCGCGCAGCACGTGCCAGGCGCTTGCCTGTGCCTCCTGGATGCGCGGGATGTGCTGCGAACGCGTGACGAGCACGTGGTCGGCGAGGCGATCCGCAGCGATGCGTCCGCCGTCGTAGCCGGCCAGCGCGATCGTCGCCAGTCCGCGTCCGCGCGCCTCGGCGAGCGCGTCGATCACGTTCGCCGAGCCGCCGCTGGTGGAGAAGGCGAGCAGCACGTCGCCCTCGCGGCCGTGGGCGATGACCTGGCGGCGGAAGACCGCCTCGACGCCGATGTCGTTGGCGATCGCCGTGAGGATCGCCGTGTCCTCCGTGAGGTCGATCGCGCGCCGCGCCGGCCACCCGCGGGGCGGCTCGCGCAGGTCGGCGACCGCGTCCATCGCGTCGGTCGCCGAGCCGCCGTTGCCGAGCGCGAGCACGGTGGCGCCCGCGTCGAGGCGCTCGCGCACCTCCGTCGCAGCCGCGATCAGCGTGTCACAGCCCTCGCGGAGCGTCTGCGCGCGCAGCGCCCCGATCTCGTGCGCCTTCTGCAGGATCGAGCCGCGCACGTCGTCGAGCACGCGCTCGGGGTCGCGCTCGCTCTCGGTGAGGAAGGGGTAGAGGAAGCTGGACGCGCCGGGGTCGTGTACGGGCCCCGCGTCGCGTCCGGCGAGCAGGCCGCGGTGCTCGAAGAACACGTGCACGAGCTCCCACAGGAGGTGGTATGCGGTCTCGGTCAGCTCCTGGCGCGCGAGCGGGTCGGCGAGCGGAGGCTCGAGCTCCCACTCGGCCCCGATTGCCTCGAAGGCCACGGTCAAGCAGCCGCGCCCGGCGGCCACGGCCAGCGCGGCGGCGGTCTCCCCGTCGCGGCCGAACGCGATCGCGACGTCCCGCGGGTCGGCCATCAGCGCCACGCGCTCGCGCAGCGCCTCCTCCTCCTCGCCGGTGAGCGCGAGCGCCGGGAGCGCGCGCTTGCCGACGATCACCGGGTGGACGAACTCCACCGCGACGTGGTGCGCGTCCGATCGCGCCTGGGGCGAGCAGGCGATCGCGAGCAGCCGTCCTCCGCGGGAGAAGCGCTCGGCGACGCGGTGACAGAGGCGCGCGAGCGGCTCGGCGGCGGCCGCGAAGAAGCGCTCGTTGGCGTCCGTGCGCAGCGCGAGCAGCTCCTCGACACGGCCGGTCAGGCGCTCGTGCCGCGCGACGGCGCCACCGCGGCCGCTGGTCGCGGAGACCGGGCCGCTCACGCGCTCTGCGGCTCTCTGCGCGCCACGCCCGTGAGCCACTGCGCGAACGCGTTCACGCCCTCGCCGGTGCGGGCGCTCACCAGCATGTGCTCGACGCCGGGGTTGACCCGGTCGAGGTTCTCCAGGAAGCGCTCGAGCGAGTAATCGAGGTGGGGGAGCAGGTCGATCTTGTTGACCACCACCAGCTCGCACGTGCGGAACATGAGCGGGTACTTCAGCGGCTTGTCCTCGCCCTCGGCGACCGAGGAGATCATCGCGCGCGCGTCCTCCCCGACGCGGAACTCGGCGGGGCACACGAGGTTGCCGACGTTCTCGATCACGAGCAGGTCGATCTCCTCCAGCGCCAGCTCGCTCATCGCCGAGCGGACCATGTTGGCGTCGAGATGGCACTCGCCGCCGAAGCCCGGGTCGGTGTTCAGCTGGGTGACGGGCACGTGCAGGGCCGACAGTCGATCCGCGTCGAGCGAGCCCTGGACGTCGCCCTCGAGCACCCCCACCCGCACCTCGCCGAGGCCGTCGATGAGCACGCGCTCGAGTAGCGCCGTCTTGCCCGCGCCGGGCGCGCTCATCAGGTTCACCACGCGCACGTCCGCGCGGTCGAAGTCCGCGCGGTTGGCCCGCGCGATCGTCGCGTTCGCGTCGAGCACGTCCGTCGCCACTTTCACCTTGGTGCGGTGCACGGGGCCTCCTCCACTTCGATCGAATCCACGGACAACTGGTCGCCGTCCAGCACGGTTGTCTGCCCGCCGCCGCACGCCGGGCACCGGAACGAGGGCTCCTCCAGGTCCCACTCCTCGCCGCAGGCGCAGCGCATCCGCGCCGGGGCCAGTCGCGGCTCGAGCACGGCCCCCTCGCAGACGGTGTCGCGCGCGACGATCTCGAAGGAGTAGACGAGCGACTCCGGGACGACCTGCCGCAGGGCGCCGATCGTCACGCCGACCTGGACCACGCGACATCCGTTTGCGTAGCGCGTCGCCGTTTCCATGATCGCACGGCTGAGCGACAGCTCGTGCATCAGGGCCCCGTGAAGGCGATGGTCTGGCTGCTGGCCGGTGGCGCCATCGGTCTTTCCCTCAGCAGATCCGCGGCAGCGGGTCGCCGGCGAGGAGATCCATCACGCGCCGCCCGCCGAACGCGGTGTCGACGAGCACCATGCCCGACGGCTCGGCCACAACCTCGCCAATCTCGACCGCCCGCTCGCATCCGGGGACCGCTTGCAACGCGCGCAAAGCCCTCTCGGCAGACTCGGGGGCGACGAACGCAAGTAGCTTGCCCTCGTTGGCCACGTACATCGGATCGATCCCGAGCAGCTCGCACGCGCCGGCGACTTCGGGCGCGACCGGCACGTCGGCCTCGCGCACGAGCGCCGCGACGCTGGATGCCCGCGCGAGCTCGTTGAGCGCCGAGGCCACCCCTCCACGGGTGGCGTCGCGCATGCAGTGCAGGTCCGGACCGGCCGCCTCCAGGAGAGCGTCGACCGCGGGCCACAGCGAGCGCGTGTCCGAGACGATCTCTGCCTCCAGCGCGAACTCCTCGCGCGCGAGCATCACCGCCATCCCGTGCTCGCCGATCGGGCCCGAGACGAGGATGCGGTCTCCGGGCGCGAGCGCGGAGGGCGCCAGCCGCGCACGCGGATCGACCACGCCCAGCCCGGTGGTGCACAGGTACATCTGATCGGCGTGACCGCGCTCGAGCACCTTGGTGTCGCCCGCGACCACCCGCACGCCGGCCTCCTCGGCGGCGCGCGCGATCGCCTCGACCTCCGCGCGTAGATCCTCGGCGCGCAGGCCCTCCTCGAGCATCAACGAGAGCGTGAGCGCGAGCGGGCGCGCGCCGGAGACGGCCAGGTCGTTGACCGTCCCGTTGACCGCCAGCTCGCCGATCGACCCGCCGGGGAAACGGATCGGCCGCACCACGAAGCTGTCGGTCGTGAGCGCGAGCCCCGCGCCGTTCACCGACACCATCCCCGCGTCGCCGAGCGCCGCGAGCGCCTCGTTCTGCAGAGCCGGCAGCAGCAGGCCCTCGATCAGCGACTGCGAGGACTTGCCGCCGGCGCCGTGGGCCATCGTGATCTGCTCGTCGCGAAACTTCGCCCGCTTGGCGCGGGCGCCCTGAACGATCCCGAGGATCCGCTGCTCGCGCGTGGTGGAGCTCACACGACCTCGCGCTCTCGCGTGTACCGACCGTAGTTGTAGTAGGCGGCGCAGGCGCCCTCGGGCGAGACCATGCACGTCCCGATCGGGCGCTCCGGCGTGCACGCGGTGCCGAACACCTTGCACTCCCACGGCTTGATCACGCCCTTGAGCACCTCCCCGCACTGGCACGCCTTGGGGTCGGCCACGCGCACGCCGGGGATCGCGTAGCGACACTCGGCGTCCAGCTCGGCGTAGGCGGCCGAGAGCTTCAGGGCGCTCTGGGAGATGAAGCCAAGGCCGCGCCACTCGAAGTGCGCTCGCAGCTCGAACACCTCCGCCATCACCTCCAGCGCACGTGGGTTGCCCTCCCACGGCACGACGCGCCTGTACTGGTTCTCGACCTCGCAGCGGCCGTCGGCGAGCTGCGCGAGGAGCATCTGGACCGACTGCAGGACATCCAGCGGCTCGAAGCCCGAGATCACCACCGGCCGTCCGTAGTCGGCGGGGATGAACTGAAACGGGCGCCCGCCCACCACGGTGGACACGTGTCCCGGTCCGATGAAGCCGTCGAGTCGCAGATCGGGCGAGTCGAGCAGCGCCCGCAGCGGCGGCACGATCGTCACGTGGTTGCACAGGCAGGAGAAGTTCGCGATGCCCTCCGCCTTCGCGCGCTTGAGCGTGAGCGCCGTGGACGGCGCGGTCGTCTCGAAGCCGATCGCGAAGAACACGACCTCGCGGTCAGGGTTGCCTCTCGCGATCCCCAATGCGTCCAGCGGCGAGTAGACGATCCGCACGTCCGCCCCCTCGGCCTTGGCCTCGAGCAGGCTGCCGCGCGAGCCGGGGACGCGCAGCAGGTCGCCGAAGCAGGTGAAGATCACGCTCGGCTCGTGCGCGATCGCGATGCCGTCGTCCACGCGACCCATCGGCAGCACGCACACCGGACAGCCGGGACCGTGCACGAGCTCGACGCCGTCGGGCAGCAGGTCGGCGATTCCGTAGCGGTAGATCGAGTGCGTGTGGCCGCCGCAGACCTCCATCAGCTTGTACGTGCGCCCAGGCTCGACCAGCGAGCGGATCTCCTCGGCGAGCGCGCGCCCAAGACCGGCGTCGCGGAACTCCTCCACGTACTTCACCCGGACTCCCGGAGCGTCATTCGATCGCGCTCTCCTCCAGCTCGCGCAGCTCCTGGTCGTAGTCGGCGCCCATCTGCTGGAGCAGCTCGAGCGTCGCGAGCGCCTCCTGCTCGTCGATCTTCGAGAGCGCGAAGCCCACGTGGATCAGCACCCACTGGCCAACAAGTGCGCCCGCGTCGCCCTCGCCGTCGAGCAGCCCGACGTTGACGGTGCGCCTCACGCCGGCCACGTCGATGAGCGCAAGTTGGTTGGTCTCGTCGAGGATCTCGACAATTCGACCGGGGATGGCCAGGCACACGCTCCTCATCAACCTCCTGCTCGCTCGGGAAGGGTGGTTTACCAGTTCGTGGTGGGCGGCGCGTGGACGAGGCTCTCCAAATGCGCGGTCAACGACCGACGGCTGCTGCGGTTTTGCCCGGATGCCCCAGTATGGCTTTGGGTTTCTGAAGGCCCTTGATTAAAGTTTTGGTATGGCATACTCTCTTTCCCATGCCCACCAAAGAGATGTCGCGTTCGCCGGCGGTCGAGGACTACTCGAAGGCGATCTTCGCACTGGAGTCTCGCGACGACGAGCCGGTGTCCACCACTGCGCTGGCCGAGCGATTGGGCATCACGCCGGGCTCTGTCTCGGCGATGCTCAACAAGCTCGACGACCTGGGCCTCACGACTCACGTCCCCTACCGGGGCGTGCGGCTCACCGACGATGGGCGGCGCCTTGCGCTGGAGGTGATCCGCCACCATCGGCTGCTGGAGAGCTTCCTTGCCGATGCGCTGGGGATGCCGTGGGATCGCGTCCACGCCGAGGCCGAGATCCTCGAGCACGTGCTCTCCGAGGATCTCGAGGAGTTGATCGCGGCGAAGCTCGGGCACCCCACTGTGGACCCCCACGGCGACCCGATCCCCAACGCTGAGCTCGAGCTCGACGAGCCCTCGACCCACAGCATGGAGGCCCTGGAGCCGGGCGAGGAAGGGGTCTTTGTGCGCGTCTCGGACTCCGACCCGGAGATGCTGCGCTACCTCGCCGACTGCGGGATCTCGCCGGGAGACCGCTTCGTGGTCCGCGAGCGCCAGCCCTTCGGCGGACCCCTGTTCGTCATCTTCGGAGAGCGCGAGCACGCGATCGGCGGCCAACTCGCGGGTGCGATGCGCGTTGAGCTCGATCAGAGCGCCCAGAAGCACCGAGGCCTTACCAGCAAGGAGCCGGGCGATGGCCACGACTGAAGCCGCCGCTGTTCCCGGCCTCGCCCTGCCGCCGCTGACCGCGGAGGACGCGGCACGGTCGTGGGACCGCTCGCGCGTACACCACGCTCGCGGACACAGCAAGCGCTGGCGGCTTCTGTGGCTGCTCGTCGGCCCCGGGATACTTGCGATGCTCGGGGAGAACGACGGGCCGAGCATGATCGCCTACGCCGCCGACGGCGCGCAGTACGGGCTCGGGTTCTTCGTCCCGTTCATCCCCGTGCTCTTCGCGATGGCGTACATCTGCCAGGAGATGTGCATGCGCGTCGGCGCGGTCACACACCGCGGCTACGGCGAGCTGGTCCTGCAGCGCTACGGAAGAGTGTGGGGCTGGTTCGGCGCCGGTGATCTCACCCTCACCAACCTGGTGACCCTCGTCGCCGAGTTCATCTCGATCCGCGTCGGGCTGGCCTACTTTCACCTCGGCTCCGGCTTGGCCGTCGCGCTTGGGCTGACGCTGGTCCTGTTCACGCTCAGCGGCGGGCGCTACTGGCGCTGGGAGCGCATCGTGCTCGGCATGGCCCTCTTCAACGGCCTGTTCCTGCTCGCCGCGATCCTGGTCAAGCCCCACGTGGGGGCCGTCGTTCGGTCCTTCGACTTCAGCCCCTTCCCCGGCGGGAGCTTCAACACGCTGCTGCTGCTCTTGGCCTCAACGATCGGCGCGACGGTGACGCCGTGGATGATCTTCTTCCAGCAGAGCGCCAGTGCCGACAAGGGTATGACTCCCCGCGACATCAAGCACGGCCGCTATGACACCGCGGTCGGCGCGGTTCTGGCCGCGATTTTCGGGGTCGGGGCGCTGATCGCCGGGGCAGCGCTGCTCACCCACAACGGAGCCGGTATCCAGGGGTTCGCGGGCGCCGGGTTCCCCGCGGCGCTGGGGCACGTCGCCGGCAGCGCCGTCGGCGCCGTGTTCGCACTGGGACTGATCGAGGCTGGAGCAGTCGCGATCCTCACGATCTCCGCGAGCACCGCCTATGCCGCCGGAGAATGCGTCGGGGTATCCCACAGCTTCAACAGTTCGCCGCGCAACGCCGCCGTGTTCTATGCCGCGAACATCGGGGTCGCGCTGCTCGCCGCAGTCGTCATCCTGATCCCTGGTGCGCCGCTGCTCTCGATCGCGCTCAACGCCAACGTACTCGCGACCGTACTGCTGCCCGTCAGCCTGGTCTTCATGGTCATGCTCGCCAACGACAGGGGGCTGATGGGCTCGTGGGTGAACAAGCGCTCGACCAACGCGATCGGGATCACGGTCATCGCGTTCGTCGGACTCTGTGGAGCCGCCTACGGCATCGACTCCTTCCTACAGACCGTCCACCTCATCGGCTCATGAAGACAGAAGCGCTCGTCGTCAACGACGCACGCCAGGGCTTCGGCATCCGAGAGCAGGATCTGCAACCGCAGGAGCGCTTCGAGGACGAGCTGATCATGCACCTGGAGCACGACCAGTTCGTAGCGGCAACCTCCCGGCCCGTACCGCGAGCCCGGCTCGGCGCACAAGCCACAGCCGGATTGTGGGCCCTACGAGTCTTCGTCATCCTCGTCAGCCTCATGGTCATCTACACCTTCATCGACCAGCTTCACTGATCGAACCGAACCCGTCGCCGGGGAGTCGCGGCGCAGCACGAATTCGCTCCAGTGCAACATGCCGAGGACCTTAGATCACGCTGGTCAGCACCAGCGCTCCGATGACGATCAGGACAAGCGCAGTGAACACGTTGCCCCACCGCTCGAGCCACTCGCCCTGTAGCTGATACCCGCCGAAGCACGCCAGGAGCGTGAGACCGACGATCGTCGCGATCGTCACCGCGGCGAAGACGAACAGGGAGCCGATCGCAGTCGTCAATCCAGCCGTGGCGGCTGCGAGGAACACCGGGAGAATTGTCAGATCCGGGGAGGCCGCGGCACCGAAGGGAACCATCACCGCCGCCAGTCCACGAACCCGGCCCTCCTTGGCAGCGACACGCTCGTCGACCTCACTCACAGCAAGCAGGTGGGGGTGCTCGTGCGCGTGACCGTGGCCGTGCTCGTGGGTATGCCCGTGATGATGCCCGTGCTCGTGAGTGTTGCTGTGGTCGTGCCCGTGATGGTGGCCGTGTCCGGTCAGCTCAAGGATCGCGAACCCCACGCCGGTGAGGATCAGAACGCAGCCGATGATGGTGTCCTGCGCGCTCTGCACGGTCGAGCGGAACTGGAACCCCACCGCGATGATCACGGCTCCCAGCACGATCGACACGAGCACATGGGCAACGCCGGCCATGCCTGAGAGTCGCGCGACACGGGCAAGCGGGTAGCGGCGTGTACGACCAACCACCGCCAGCGGCACCCAGTGGTCGGGCAGGATGGCATGGCCGAAGCCGACCCCAGCGGCAGCCGCCACCAGAGCCGGGGTCGCAGCGCTCACGCCGAAAGAAGGCGCTCGGAGGGACGGGAGGCCAAACCGAGGCGCAGATGCTCGGTGTGGGAGACGGCCTCGGCGAGCAGCACACCGACGTGATCGTCATGCAGCGCGTAGATAATGCTCCTGCCCTGTCGCTCACCGATGACGAGCCCGAGGTGACGCAACACCCGCAGCTGCTGGGATACCGCAGACTGCTCCATCTCGACATCCCGCGTCAGCTCGCTCACCGAGCAAGCTCCTGCCCCCAGGCGGCTCAGGATGCGCACCCGGCTCGGAGTGGACAACGCCTGCATCGTCTCGGCGACCATCCGGGCGGTCTCCCCGCCCAGAAACGCCAAATCAGGGTCGTGACCATGACTCACCCATATATCATTGCATGAATATCTTCTCAGATATCGTTCTGGGAGTGGGCTGGGCGGAGAGACGATCACCGACGAGCGCCACATCCCCGTCGCGGTGCCGGCGTTCCGGTCTTGCTGGCGAGCCTGGCGCTTCAGGCTTCGCGGAGGTCGATCTCGTCGGCGATGATCTGGAAGTCCTTGGTGTTGTAGGTCAGCAATGAGACCCCGTGCACATTGGCGGTGGCGGCGATCGCCAGGTCCAGTGCCGACCCATCGCCGTGCGGAGTCAGCCGGGAGTTCGCTTCTTCTCGACGAGCGATCCCTGCGCCTCGGCCAGCAGTTGCTCGCTCCAGAAGAGATCCAGCAGCCGCAGCTCGGCGGCGATGCGCCCCATCAGCTCGTGCAGGACGCGCGAGAAGATGATGTCGGTGTCGAGGACCGCTCGTGGCCGCTGGCGCTCGCTCACTCGGGCGGTGCGCCCATCGCGTCGAGCTCGCGCGACCACTCCACCGTGAGGCGCTCGTGCTCGGCCCTGCTCTCCTCGAAGGCGAGCACCGAGGAGAGCGGGATCTTCCAGTGGCTCGACCCGGGGAGCCGCTGCGCCACGAGATCGCCATAGCCGATCAGCCGCATCACGTGCTGGCGGGAAAACCCAAGCCGATCGGCCGCCTGCTGAGGGGAGAGCGACTCCTGCTCCTCAGCGAGCGTCACCGCGACATGCTTACCGTCGGCGAGCATCCTCTCGATCTCCTCGGCCACGAGCGCAGCCTGGTCACGAGCATCCGGGTCGAGATGCATGGTCTTCACCAGCCGATCCTAGCACAACTGCCCTAACTGCACATCTGCTCCGGGCCGCTGGGTCGGACCTACGCTCCGCCCGGCGACGCGCTCCCGCGGCATGGCCACGTAACGGGTTCGTGATGCTGCTGCCGGGCACGCGCGAGGTCGCGCCAGCATAGCTCGACGCCCGTTAGCGGTCATCGGCTGATTCGGTTCGAAGGCACTGACGGCTGCATGGCGAATATGCCTTGTGCAGGTGATATCGAAACGGTTCAGCACGCTGCGCGGATATCACCAGGAGTTGGGTGTCGTTGAGCCTTTCTGGGAGGCTCAGCTCGCAGTACTGGTAACGGTGGTGTTGTACGTGGCGCTCCCGAGCAGGCTTACGGTTGGTCCTCGCTGGCTTGTGCCCTGCCTCGAGGGTTTGCTGCTGTTCGGGCTGGTGATCTCCACGCCCTATCGCCACCACACCCAGTCGCCGGTTCGCCGGCGTATGTCGGTCGGATTGATCGCGGTCGTGACCGCAGCGAACTTCGCGGCGGAGGGACTGCTCGTCCACTATCTGCTCAAGGGCGGCGGGACGGGCGGACGAGCACTGGTCCTCTCGGCCGCCCAGGTTTGGTTTACCAACGTGGCCGTCTTCGGCTTGTGGTTCTGGGAGGTCGATCGCGGCGGTCCGCACATGCGTACCGCGCCCAAGGCCCGCGCACCGGATTTCCTCTTTCCCCAGATGGGCGCTTCGGAGCCATCGCTAAAGGGCTGGCGTCCGGCGTTCTTGGATTACCTGTATGTCTCGTTCACGAACGCAAGCGCGTTCAGCCCGACCGATGCCATGCCGCTGAGCGTTCGCATCAAGAGCCTGATGCTGATCGAGTCGATCGCGTCATTTCTGACCGTCGGACTGGTCGCCGCACGAGCGGTCAACATCCTCAACATGTAGCGCACCGCAGGGAGCAGTCGGGAGCGGTTGGGGTCGCGCTCGGTGAACGCACGTACGCTGCCGCTCAGGCGCTCATTGGACCTGCTGGACCGGCAAGCCAAACTGTCGTTGCAGGGCGTCAGCGTCAATGCCCTCGCCGTAACGCTGTTCGGAGCTGGGGCGCGTGAAGAGCAGGATGCGCTCGGCTGGGAAGGTCACGAGCACATCCTCCACTGCCTTGACGGGATCGCCCTCGCCGGTGTCACCGTGTGCGTCCAGTCCGGCGTCATCGAGGCCCTCCGTCGTCTCGCGCTGTACCAGCTCTGCCCGTCGGATGGCCTCGTCGGCGTCGGAGAGCCAGAAGCGTAGGGCCGAGCGGTGAAGCGCCGGCGCGACGACCATGATCTCGGCGTCGTCGGTCGCGGCGCCAAGCGCCGTGCGCAAACGATCGGCGGAGATCGGCTCGGTCGCGACTACCAGCACCTTCATGACTTCCCTCCGTCTCGTCCGTGCGCGTGCAGGACCGGCTGGAGGCGTCGTAGCACAGGCTCGGGTATAGCATCTCGTTTCGCTCAGCAAGCGCCGATCCTCGGCTCAGCCGGGTCCGCGCAATCGACTTGCAATGAGTAGCACAAGAGAGTAGAGTTGCTGTTGGACGGTCGCTGACCAAGCCGACCAGACGTCGCTGCCGCTGAGCTTTTGCCGTCGCTGCGACTAGCCGAGTGCATCTTCGCTCGCCCAGCCCGATCCGACCTCCGCCGCTTCCCGTTCATCGCAACCCCTCTCAATCGAATGGTGTTGCGACGACCAATTGAATCCACCCAATACACGGCTGTCCTGTTCACCGGCCGCCGCAAGAAGGCCGGCATCACCCCGTCGACCGGCTCCAAGGGCGACTGTTTCGATAACGCGGTCAGCGAGAGCTTCCACGCCTCACTGAAGAAGGAGCTCATCTACCGCCACACCTGGCCGACCCGCGCCGAGGCGCGGACCGCCGTCTTCGAGTACATCGAGGGCTGGTACAACCCCCGCCGCAGACACTCCACCCTCGACTACCTCTCCCCAGCCGACTACGAGCACCAGCACGAACACCAGCCGCTCACAACGCCCGAGACGCCGGCACCATGCGCCCCAACCATCGCATGAAGGCCACCGGCCGCGCCGCGCGCGGCGCGCGGATCCTCCTCGTTCCGCCTCCGCCTACGGCTCCGGCTCCACGAGAAGGATCAGATACCACAGATAAAATAAACTGCATCAAGTCAACCCGTGTCCACGGAAACGGGGGCTGCCCAACGATCACCTTGAGGACCTCGTTGCCTCCGCCGTTGCGCCGGAGCCGCCAAGCGTCACCCTGGCCACCGAGGTCGATGAACACCAGCTCGTCGATCCCGCCGATCGCGGATCGGATCGCGGAGTCGGGGATACGCGGACTGGACATGGTTTGTAAGCATGGCGCATCGAGCGGCGAGTGCTACCCCATAGGTTGGTCCTTCCGCGATCTTGTGACCCGTCTGAATCGACTGCCCTACGTTCAAGAGGGACCTTTAACCTCCGAAGGCCGGCTTCAGAGAGCCTCAGGCGCCATAGCAGCCGCTTCTGCTTTTGTGTGAGAGGAGACACCCAAACCGACAGCTCGACCGTTCCTCCAACGGACTACTGCCGAGCGCACCGGCCACGGATCGGCAGAAGCCCGCTTGCGCCAGGCGAGCTGGTGGCGACCGCCCGATGCGGGGTGGTGGCCGAACCACGAGGGGTTATTCATCATGCTCGTAACGCTCGTCGACGGGAAGCCTGAGGCTTGAGACAACGACGCGAGCCGTGACACCTCAGTCCACTCGGTATCGCTTGCGCCGCGCGATGAACGCCTCGCGCCCGCCCTCTATGATCGTCAGGACCGCATCGATGATGTTCTCATCGTCGATGCTGCCTGTGCGTGTCACCTCAGCGCGATGCGTCCCGGACGCGTCCAGCACGATCACCTGCTCGGCGTCCCCGCCGACGACTATGTTCGGGTTATGCGTCGAGACGATGATCTGCCGGCGCTCCTTGAGGTCCGTGAGTATCCGCGTGAGGGTGTCGCCGACCATCGCGTTGTCAAGGTTGTCCTCGGGCTGGTCGATCACCAGCGGGTCGGTCTCGGCGAGCGCGATCAGCGGCAACATGGCGCTGCTGCGCTGGCCGGGTGAGAGCTCGTCCACCGGATTGCCATTGAGCTTGATCCGGACACGGTCGTCGATGGGCTGCTCGGCGAGCTCGAGGAGGGATCCCACCGCGGCCTCGACGACATCCACACCCGCGTCCTCGTCCGCCTTCCGCCAAACGCAGCCGTCGACTAACTTCCTCACCTCCGCGGCGGTCAGAGCGCCCTCGCTACCGACCACGCGAGCAACGCCAAACAGCTCGCTCTTGCCCGCCACGAGCGCTGTCGACAACTCGCCGGGCCGCGCCGTGTCCGCCAGCCGCTCGGCGATCTGCATCCGGAGGTATTGGCCTGCACGCTCCATCGTCAGCACCGAGTCGTTGAGGAACTCAATCACGGCCGTCCGATCCGCGAGGCGGTCGCGCTCGACCGTGATCTGCAGCCGGTCCCCGCCGACCTCGTTCAGCCTGCTCGTTCAGCGGCGCGAGCCCTTCCTGCCGTGCCGCGCTGAGAGCGTCCTGGGCCACCGCCAGCTTCCCGAGGAGGTCCGTCCTCGCGGCGAGCGCCGTGTCCAGGTCCTCGACGAGCGCGAGGTACCGCTCGCGTTCTGCCTCGACCTGCTCGAAACGCTCGCGGGCAAGCTCGCGCTGGTCGCGCAGCAGATCCTGCGCGTTGTCGAGGCGCGTCTTCGAGCGCAGCGCCTGCTCTACGGACTGTGTCTCGCCGTCTGCGGACTCGCGGAGCGCAGCGAGCGCGTCCGTCCGCTCCTTCACGGCGCCCACCACGTCACCGCGCGCGGCCTTCACCCGAGCGTCCAGCTCGGCGAGGTTCAACTTCGCGGCGGGGCCGCCCGCCCACCATTCGCGCATCGTCTCGCCCGCGGCCTCGACGGTCTCCGCGACAACCTCGGAGACCGTCCCATCCCCGAGCGTCTCCGCCGCCCCGCCGACCGCCTCGACCCGGCCGGCGACCGCCTCGATGAGCTCCTTGCGCCGCCGCGCCGTGTCGAGCCCGGCGAAGAGCGCCGCGGCCTCGGGCGTGTTGATCGCAGTGTACGCCTCGTGGTATTGCCGGCAGCGCCCGAGCCGCCCTCCGTTCGCGGTACGCGCCCGCACGAGCTGCGCGACGAGGTCGTTGATCTCGGCGCGGTTCAGCGGGAGCTGCTCGCGCACGGCGTCCCGCTCGGTTGCCAGGCTCCGCACACCCGGAAGCAGTCGGTCGACGAGGTCGCGCTGCGGTCCCGGCTCGCGTCCGAGCACCTCCATCTCGCTCCAGCTAAAGATCGCAACCGGAAAGTCGTCGATCAGCGCCTCGACGCCGATGCGCAGGTCCTCGCCCTCGAGCGTGAAGGCTCGCGTGCTGAGCTCCTCGGTTTCGTCGAACGTCGCCGACAGCACCGTACGCTTCCCGTCGTCGTGCTCGTAGACGAGCTCGAGGCGCGTGTCGCGGAGGTTCGCCGCCTGCGTGCCCTGCGCGAGGTCGGCGAAGCTCTTGACCTCCCGGCCGGCGCGCTCCGAGAGCTGCGCGTTGCGCCCGAGCACATACCGCAGCGCCTCGATAACCGTGCTCTTGCCACTGCCGCGTGGCCCGATCATGCAGTTGAGATTCGGGCTGAACGCGATGGTGGTGTCGGCGAAGAGGCCGTTGCCGCTGGGGGAGTTGAGCCGCAGCCCGATCAACCGCGGCGCCCTGTGATTCGTCACCTGCCCAGGGAGCCGCACGCGCGTCTCGTGGAACCGCAGCGCCTCGCGCACCGACGCGAAGTCGCACCGTGGCACCTTCAACAGCGTCGCGGTGTCCGCCTTTTCGTAGTCCTCGAACGAGTGGTGGTCAGCCGGCGCGACGCACGCGACCTGATGCTCCTCACCGTCCGCGGTGAAGTGGGCGTAGTGGTGCTGGTGCTCGACACGCTGCAGCTCGACGGCAGCTGGCTGCAGTTTCGCGAGGTAGACGCGGTACTCATCCGCGAGGTCGCGCTCGAGCTGCTTGCCGTCCGTGTAGAGAGCCAGCGTCTTCGCCCGGTCAATCCGGAAGCGCGCACGATGCCCGCGCTTCTCGTTCTCGAGGTGCGCGAGCACGAAGATGCCGCCTGCCTCGTGGATCCGGGCCCGCAGCTCCCCGAGGTCGTCGAACCTTACCGCCTCCTTGCCGGTCCGCTCTCCCGGCTCCGCGAGCGACTTGCCGGCGAAGATGCGCTCGATCGCCACCTCCCCTGCTTCTGGTGGGAACACCGCGAGCACATGAATCGCGTCTGCGTAGTGCGGCGGCGGCAGGCAGTTAATCTCCATGCCGGGCAGCACCGTGATGTCGCCACGCTTCATTGCTCCCCGAGCCAGCCGCGTTGCGTACCCGCACCGCATGTGATCGGTGATACACACGAGGCTGTACTGCCGCGCGAGCTCGTCCAGGAACTCCTGCACGCCTGTTTCGGTCCCTAGCCGCGCCGCCTCGTTGCGCTGTGTGTCGGCGTTTGCCCGCTGCGCCCAGTCGTGGCTATCGATCGAGTGCGCGTGAAACACCACCGGCTCGAAGAACGCGATGCGCTCGCGCTGCTCGGCAATCGTCTCGAACAGCGTCATATAGGGCCCGGTGCTTGGTCCTTTGGAGCTCACCTCGACGACCCTAGCGCCGACTGCGGATCCGGAGACCGAACTGTGCGCATCGTGCACACTATGGACTTGGACGATGTCCGGCCGCCCACCCTACCTGCCAGGGCATATGATTGTTACCAATGCGATGGTTGTAATCGTTGCAGAGAGCTGCTAGGGTGGGACACCCATGGCAACCTCACCGACGATTCCCCGCGCGGATCTACAGCGAGTGCTCCCAAGCTTTCGCAAGGCAGCTGCGCTCATCGACGTGCATCCTTCGTTTGTCACTCGCACCGTGCGTGATCTCGGGATCACGCCGGTCGAGTGGGGCCGGCGCGAGCGCTACCTGCAGATCCCTGACGTGCTGCTGATCGCGACTCACGCCCGGCGCAACGCCGTCGAGGAGGTCGCGGGGGGCCTGGTCGAACTGGCCGAGCAGCAAGCCCCGGAGCTCGCGGGGTGGGTGACTGCGGAAGCAGAGCAGTTCATCGCCGCGCTCCCTGCGCCTGAGCCTGCGGAGAGCGATGACTTCCTCGCGGAGCTGCGCAGCGAGCTGCCCAGGGAGTGGGCCGATCGCGCAGAGGCGATCTACCGCCGCCATCTGGACGATCAGACGGGGTGACGCCGTTCGCGGTATCCCCGGTCGGCCCAGCCGCCGTTGGGCTCGCCGACACCGGGCGTGAACCCGAACGCGTCGAGCTCCCCGGGCGTGAGGGCCACCCCGGAGTCCTCGAGCACGCCGACGCGGCCGTGTGCGACGGTCACCGTGTCGATCGCGGATACGACGAGCGTCAGCAGTAGCGCGGCGGTCATGTACTCCCCGCGGAGTCTGCCCTTGACGTCCTGGCGGACACACACGGAGGTGATCAGGTGCGGGCGGCGCCGGCCGGCCTTCGCTCGCGGCGGCTTGACGCTGGGGTCCTCGAAGTGCCAGGACAGAAAGGCCGCCACGCGGTTTGAGTTGCGTACGTCGACCGCGATCAGCCGGCGCCCCTTCGCCGCGTCGGCCCGGTGCCACGCCGACCGAGCCGGCTCAGGGCTCGGAACTCCGATCAGCTTGTGTCGCGCGGTGTACAGACGCCAGCGCGCAGCGCTCCCAGGGGCACCGACGGACGGCAGGTAGTGGTCGAGGCGAACCCGCGTCTGCGGGTCACCGGAGCGGCGGGCGTCCGAGACGGCCAGCGCCGCCGCCAGTCGTTTGATGAGTTCGTCGTGATCAGCCACGCCAGCACGATCCGGAGGGTGCTCCGGACCCTACAGCTCGGGGCCGACCGGCCCACAAGGCGGATGACGCGCCGCCGCAGACCCGGACGGACAGGCCGCCCTCGGATGCTGAGCCAGCCCCTCATCCGGCCCCGCGGCGGGCCTTTGGGGAGAGCCGACGGCCGGATTCGAACCGGCGACCCCGTGCTTACCATGCACGTGCTCTGGCCTACTGAGCTACGTCGGCGTGGCCGCATGGTATCGCCTTCGTTACCGCAACGTTACCAGCGGTTCGGTATAGTTTTTTGCCGTAGTTGTCCGCTTCTGTCCCCATCCCGACAGGGGCGAAACGCCAACGAAGGAGCCGAAAATGGCACTATGCCTAGAGATTCGGCACCTTCGGGGCGCACGCATGGCTAGACCGTGGCCCAAGCGCTCGGCGTGGCCGTATGTCGCCAAGAGCGGCAAGCGCTCCTACGGTCGGCTTCTACGACCACGAGAAGCGCGAGCGCTGCCGGACCTTTCCGTCGGTGCGCCACGCCCGGGAGTGGATGGACGCCTACATCACCGCTGAGCGCCGAGGGCGGGAGAGCCTGCGGCGGTTCCTGCTCGACCTCGACGCGAAGGAAGCCAACGAGCGTGAGGCACGCACGATCGGGGAGGTCATCGAACTCTACCTCGAGCGCCGGGCTGGCCGCGTCGCAGACCGCTGAAGGCGTGCTGGGCACTTTCACCGCAGGCCGTCGAGGCGGTCCGCGAGCAGATGCTCGCCCGGGTGGCGGGACGCGACCAGATCCTGGCGCATCGTGACGCGATGGTCGTGAGCCTGCAGTACGGGCTCGCCGCGCGCAACCAGGAGATCTGGGGGATACGCTGGATGTCCCTCGAAGAGGACTTCGCGTGGATCCGCGAGGTTCTCTCAAGCGGGAGCCTCGACGAATCGGGCAAGATCGAGCGCAGCACCCCGCGCCGCACTGTGATCCCGGGCATCCTGCTCGAGGATCTCGCCGCGTGGCGAGCAGCCCTGAGACAGTGGGGACATCCCGCCGCGAGGTGGACTTCATCATCCCCGGCGACCTCGCGGACGCCCAGTACGGGACACAGGACCCCTTGACCGGCGCCTGCCACTTCAGCCAGAACCATGCGGGCGCCTGGGGCGCACGGTTCTCTCTGCTCGCAGACTGCGCGCTCGCAAGTCCTGAGCCCACTGCGACGGTGGCCGATCCGCACGGGTGGAAGCTACTCGCCCTGTGAGGCCCAGTGGGCCTCCGCGTCAGCCTCCATGACGGCCAGGCGGGTGTAGTAGTCCGGGAACTCGTTGAGGTGCGCTCGCGCGATCTTCGCGGTTACGGTCTCATCGTCGTGGGTGACGTTGGTCTCGGGATCCTGCGTGCCGTGCTCGAGCTCGACGTCCATTCCCATCCGAAACTGCTCGACGTCGAACGGCGATGCCGCCCAGTCGATGCCGATCCGTTGGCCGGCTGCGCGAGCCTCCTCGACGGTGAAGTGGGCCTCATCGCTCATGCCTCGGAGCATACGCTCAGCGTGTGTTTGCTGTTGGGTTGCGCGGGGAGCACGATGGCTTCAGCCGAGGGCGAACGGTGAGGTGTCCACAGATGTGCTCGCTTGGGCTACCGGAGCGGCAGTGACGCTCGTGGCGGTCGTGAGTCAGCCGCGGAGGGCGCGTAGGGCGTTGAGGATCACGGCGAGGTCGATTGCCTCCTGGAGCAGCGCGCCGGCGACGGGCGGCAGGTAGCCGAGGGCGGCGACGGCCATCGCGGTGAGACTGAGGCCCATGCCCGCGAGCACGCTCTGGCGTGCGATGAAGAGTGCGCGGCGGCCGACGTGCAGGGCGTCGGCGACGCGGTCGATGCGCTCGACGGTGATGATCGCGTCGGCGGTCTCCGAGGATACGGTCGCCCCTGCTGCTCCCATCGCGATCCCGAGGTCCGCGAGCGCGAGCGCGGGCGCGTCGTTGATGCCGTCGCCGACCATCACGACGGGGCGCAGCCGCGGTTCGGCGCGCAGGCTGCGCACGACCTCGAGCTTTTCCTCGGGGGACTGCTCGGCGTAGACGCGGTCCACTCCGAGCTCGTGCCCGACGCGCTCGGCGACCGAGCGGCGGTCCCCGGAGACCATCGCGACGTGGCGGACACCCTCGGCGCGGAGGCGCTCGACGATGCGGTCGGTGTCTGGGCGCAGCTCGTCGGCCATCACGATCACGCCACCAAGGTGGCCGTCGATGGCGACGAGCACGTGCGCCTCCCCGGAGCCGTGTCCGCTCATCACGACGGCGGAGGCGAGCTCCTGTGCGGGGACCCCGGCGGTGCGTAGGAACGTGTGGCTTCCGACCGCGACGCGGTGGCCGTCGAGGACCCCCTCGATGCCCTGCCCGGGTTCCTCTCGGATGCCGGCGGGCATGTCGAGCTCGAGCTCTGCGTCGCGCGCGGCGTTCACGAGGGCCTCGCCGAGGACGTGCGCGGACATCTGGTCGACCGACGCGGCGAGCCGCAGCAGCTCGCCGGCCTGCACGCGCTCGCCCGCGACGATCTCCCGCACCTCCGGGGTGCCGACGGTCAGCGTCCCGGTCTTGTCGAACAGGACTGTGCGGGCCTCCCCGAGCGTCTCGATCGCCCCGGCGCCCTTGACGATCACGCCGACGCGCGCGGCGCGCGAGAGGCCGCAGACGAGCGCGATCGGCGCTGCCAGGATCAGCGGGCACGGCGTCGCGACGACGACGACCGCGAGCGCGCGAACCGCGTCCCCGCTCGCCGCCCACGCCACGCCCGCGAGGAGCAGCGTGGCGGGCAGGAAGAACCCGGCGTAACGGTCGGCCATCCGCACGAACGGCGCCCGCTGAGTCTGCGCCTGCTCCACCAGCCGGACCATCGCGGCGTACGCGCTCTCTGTCGCGGGGCGATCCGCGCGGACCTCGAACGGCGCGCCGGCGTTCGCCGTGCCGCTCAGCACGGCCATCCCGCGCGCGATCCTCACAGGCAGCGGCTCGCCGCTGAGCGTGCTCGTATCGACCACGGCCTCCGCGCTGAGCACGCTCCCGTCAACGGGGATCACCTCCCCCGTGCGCACGAGCACGACGTCCCCGACCGCCACCCGCTCTACCGGGACCTCTTCGAGGCGGTCCGCGACTCGCAGCTGCGCGACCTTCGGCGCGCGCTGCACAAGCGCCGTCAGCTCCCGCCGCGCGCGCGAGGAGGCAACGTCCTCGATCGTCTGGCCGCCCGTGAACATGATCCCGACGATCAGCCCCGCGAGCTCTTCCCCGAGCGCGAGTGAGCCGAGCATCGCGACGAGCGCGATCGTATCGACGCCCATGTGCCGGTCTACGACGATTGTCCGGGCGACCTCGACGGCGAGCTCGGCCGCCAGCAGCGCCACCGCGGCCCGCCAGACCGAGTCGCCCGTACCGCCGCTGCCCGCGAGGTGCAACACGCCGCCGGCCACGAGCGCGAGCAGCGCGATCGCGGCGAGGATCCGCGCGCGGTGGGCGAGGAGCCCGCGCGAGATAGTGAGCGCCCAGGGCTTCACGTGGCGCCCCCGGTGGGGGTCGTCGAAGGTCCAGTGCGTACGTTGAATCCGCAGAGGATCAGCGCGCCGATTGATACCGCGCTCGCCAGCGCCGCTGTCACGATCATGCGGGCGTCGGGGAGCGCGAGCTCGAAGAAGCTGCGTGTTGAGGGGGTCAGCAGCGCCGCGACGTACACGCCGCCGAGTGCCGCGCACATCGCGCCGACGAGCGTCGAGCGTCGCGTGGAGCCCTCGGCCTCCAGCGCCAGGACCAGGTAGAGACCGCAGGCGATCAGCGTCGTGACGGCCACCGTGCGCGCCTGGGTGAGCGTGAGGTCGAGGTCGTGCAGCGCGAACAGGTAGCCCGAGACGACCCCTGTGCCGAGCACCACGCCAGCCGGCACCGCGAAGCGCGCGGCGCGGCCCACGAAGTGCTCCGGGCGCCAGCGCCCGCTGCTCGGCGCGAGCGCGAGGAAGAACGTCGGGATCCCGATCGTGAGGCTCGCCGCGAGTGTGAGATGGCGCGGCAGCAGCGGATAGGCGTCGGAGCTCACGCCGATCGTCAGGATCAGGAAGGCCGCGAACGCGGACTTCGTGAGGTAGAGCTTCGTGACCCGCTGGAGGTTGCGCAGCGCCTGGCGGCCCTCGGCCACGAGGATCGGCACGGCGTCGAAGTCGCCGGTTACGAGCACGAGGTCCGCGACGCTGCGCGCCATCTGCGTGCCGGCGCCCTGCGCGATCGCCAGCCGCGAGCTCTTCAGCGCGGGCACGTCGTTGACGCCGTCGCCGACCATCGCCACATAGCGGCCCTCTTCGGTGAGCGCCCGCACGAACGCCTGCTTGCCCTCTGGGGAGATCCGCCCCACGACCGTCGCGCTCATGGCGAAGCGCCGCAGCTCGAGGGAGTCGTCCGGGATCGCCTCGCCGTCGCTCACACCCGCGAGCGGGATCCCGACGTCGCGCGCGATCGCCGCGACGGTTTGCGGTGCGTCGCCCGAGAGTACCTTCACCTCGACCCCCTCGCGGCGCAGGAACGCGATCGTCTCCTCCACGCCCGGACGGAGCTCCTCGGCGAGAACGACCAGGCCGAGCGGCTCCAGGCCGAGCGGCTCCAGGTCGGGCGGCGGCAGCTCGCCCGCCTCTGGCCGCAGAGGCCCCCGGCCGTGGGCGACAGCGAGTACGCGTCGCCCTTCGCGCTGGCGCTCCTGCGCGCTCGCGGCGAGCTCCCCGAGCGGCAGACGCTCGGGCGCGCCGAGGTACAGGACGCCCTCGGGGAACGCGACCGCGCTCCAGCGCCGCCGGCTCGAGAACGGGACCTCATCGAGCGGCGTCGTGGGCTCTGCGGGCAAGGCATCCGCGATCGCGCGCAGGGTGAGGTTGCGCGCTGAGGCGCTCGCGGCGAGCTCGCCGAGCGCGACGCGCAAGCGCTTCTCGGGGACGCCGGCCGCGGGCAGGACCTCGACGACGCGCAGTGTCGCCTGTGTGAGCGTCCCGGTCTTGTCCGTGCAGATCGTGTCCACGGACGCGAGCGACTCGATCGCGTTGAGCTGCTGCGCAAGGATCCCCCGCCGCGACATCCGCACGGCAGCGACCGCGTAGGTGAGGCTGACGAGCACCACGAGGCCCTCCGGGATCAGGCTCACGACGCCCGCCGCGGAGGTTGCGACCGCCGTGTGCACGGGCACGTGACGGTGGTAGAGGGAGTACCCGAGCAGCGCCCCGAGCAAGATCACGAGCGCGACCAGCGCGTACAGGAGCCGGTTGATCGCGCGCTCCAAGGGCGAGCGCGGGTGGCGGAAGGTGCGCGCCTGGCCAGTCAGGCGCTCCGCGAAGCTCTCCGCGCCGACGGCCGTGACCTCGCAGACGCCCGTCCCCTCCACGACGAACGCCCCCGAGCGCACCTCCTCGCCGGCCTCCCGGCGAGCCGGCTCGGACTCGCCGCTGAGGATCGACTCGTCCACGCTCAGTTCGCTCGCGACGAGCACACGCCCATCCGCGACGATCTGCTCGCCCGGGGAGAGCAGCACGAGATCCCCGGGGACGACCTCCTCGACCGGGACCTTCCTCGCGGCCCCATCGCGCAGCACCTCCCCGTGGGGCGCGACGAGCAGCGCGAGCCGGTCGAGCGTGCGCTTCGCGCGGACCTCCTGCGTGATCCCGATACCAGAGTTCGCGACGATCACCCCGAGGAACAGCGCGTCTCGCCAATCGCCGAAGATGAGTGTCACCGCGCCGAAGCCTGCGAGGATCGCGTTGAAGACCGTCAGCACGTTCGCCCGCACGATGCTCACATAGGAGCGGCTCGTGCCCCGCCCGGACGATCGTGGGCGCGCGGCCAGACGCCGCGCCGCCTCCTGCTCGCTCAGACCCTCGAGGCCGGCCAGCCCGGCGGCAGGACCGGACACTCCGCCTACTGTGACCCGAGTTTCTCGGCCGCGCGAGATGGCTCGCCCTCCTCGAGCTTGCGTCGCAGTTTGGCGGTCCGGAGCGCGGTCGTCTTCGCTGTTACATAGTAGTCGGCGTAGCCGTCACGCTGTGCTTGCTGCAGACTAGTGGGCAGCGGTTCGCGCAGCTCGCTGCTCACTGCGCTCGCAAGCTGAGCGTCCAGCGCCGGCTCGAGCTGGCTTGCTCCCGCGATGTTGTCCAGCTCCATCAGCCCGTTGCGGGAGGAGTAGTCGTAGAGCTCGCGTTCCTGGCCGGCGCTTTGCACTGTGTTGGCGTTGGGATCCCAGTTGGAGTACACCGCGTACTTCGCGGTAGGGGTGCGAATCGCGACCACGTGCAGCGGCGCGTTCGCCGCGTAGGGCTCGATTGCGAACTCGCTCACGATCTCGTCGGTGGCGTGCAGCACCATCGCACGGCCCGGTGCCGTGGGATCGGCGAGCATCCGCGCGATGTCATGCCGGCCGGCGATGTGGGCGTAGCGGGAGTCTTGCCGCCATGCGTTCGAGCCGGTCGCGATCGTCAACAGCAGCGGTGCGACGTCGACGCTCGAGGTGAGCCCGGCGCGCGCGATCGCCGGCGCCGCGTTCAGCTGGCCACGGAGATCCTTGACGATCAGCGGCACCTTGATCGCCTCCTCGTAGACCCCGGCGCCCTTGCCGCGAAGGCCGTGCGAAGCGCCGTACTCGCCGTGATCGGAGGTGAACACCACAACCGTGTTCGCGGCCACCCGCGGCCTGCTGTGCAGTGCCGCGAGCACCGCTCCGATCTGGCGGTCCACCTCGCCCGACAGCTTCAGGTAGAGATCCATGAACGGCAGCCATGACCTGACCGCGCTCGGGCCTGTGAACGGAACGGGCCCGAAGCCGCTCGCGGCGGTCTGCTGCAGCGAGAGCTGCAGCAGCGGCTTGCGTCTGGCGATCAGCTGTGCAGGCGTCTCGAAGTTCGCCGGCAGCGCGTGGACGCGGCTCGGCGCTGAGGCCTCCGGGGCAGCGTGGGCGCTCCAGCGATACCACCACGCGATGTCGTGCGGGTTCACGAACGACACGGTCGTGCACCACGGCCGGTTCGCGGGCGCCTTCGCGTACCACGCTTTGAATTGGGTGGCGATCCGCGGATCCACGCGCCACCCCTGCCCGGGCCCGCCGTCCGGCGAAGGGTAGGTGCCACCCGAGAATCCGTACGGCTCGAGCGCCCCGTGGTTTCGCGCGGCGGTCCATTTGTTGTCGTGGCTGGTCAGATGCCACTTGCCAAACCACGCGGTCGCGTAACCGTGCTCGCGCAACATCGTCCCCCAGGTCGGGAACATCGGCGTCAGGGTGCTCCCGTCCGTCACCAAACAACCCGTCTGATGGCTGTACAGGCCAGTCAGCAGGGTGCTGCGCGCCGGCGTGCAGTCATTCGCCGCGGTGTAATGACCATCGAAGGAGACCCCGCCGTCGCGCAGGCGCGCAAGGTTGGGCATCAAGCCTGCCGCCGGCGCGCCAGCTTGAAACCACTGCGGGGCGCGCAGCTGGTCGACGATCACGACCAGAATGTTCGGCGCCCCTCGGTGGCCCCCCGGCCCGGGAGCCCTCGCTGGTGTCGAACCCTTGCCCGCCAGGAGCTCCGCCAGCGCCCCGGCGCCCACCACGGCGCCGCCCGCAACCGCGGCACGCTTCACGAACGTCCGCCGTGTCAGCCGATTGGTGGTCACCGTGGTCGATCGGGAAGCGATCGCGAGACGCTACTCAGCGGCCACACACGGCATATCGGGGAACGACCGCGCACCGCCGCGTAGTATCCCCTCGAACGCCGCACGTCGCCCCGTCCGAGCCGGTCGCTCGTCGGGGGCGCCGACGACCGGGGCGCCGTGCCAGTGGGTGTGTGCGGGCAGCTGCTCGCCGCGCATCACAAACGAGCGGGCACCGACGCTGCTGTGGGCGCCGAGTGTCGTGTCAGGGAGCACGACGCTGCCGGGGCCGAGCGTCGATCCCGGCCCGAGGGTTGCGGGGCCGGTGCGCATCAGGCGATCGTGGAACAGGTGTGTCTCCACGCACGCGCCGCGGTTGACGGTGGCGCCGTCGCCGAGGTGCACGAGGTCGAACTCGGTCACGTTGAGGGTCTCAAACCACACGTCCCTGCCGACCTTGGCGCCCATCGCGCGCAGGTAGATCGACATCAGCGGCGTGCCGAGCGCGAGGTTCAGCAGCCACCCGCCCGCGAGCTGTTCCTGGCAGGTGTTGACGATCTCATCCCGCCACACGAACAGCGACCACAGGGGGTGCGCGCCGACGCTGTAGCGCCCCATGAGCAGCCACTTCACTGCGATCGTCACGAGCACAGCGGTGACGCTCGCCGCGAGCAGCACCGCCGGCGCTGCGGCCACCGTCACCCACACGCTCCCGCTCGAGCGCCCGATCGCGTCGAGGGCGAATACGACCAGCAGACCGAGTACCACCGATACCGCGCCGGGCAGCAGGATGCGCACGAGGTCGATCGCGCCGCGGGCGAGCACGAGGCGCCGCGGCGGGGTCGTCGTGCGCGTGGGATCCGGGCGCTCGGGCACCCGCGGCAGCTCGAGCGCGGGCAGTCCCAGCCAGGAAGTCCCGTTGGCGCTGCGCGCCGGCGGGGAGGAGAGCAGACCGACGAGGCTGTCGTCGCCGAGCCTGGTGTCGCTCTGCAGGATCGCGCTGTTGCCGATGAACGTGCGGCTGCCGACCTCGATCGGCGCGAGCGCCAGCCAGCCGCCGCGGGCGCGCCCGATCGAGAAGACGACGTCGTCGGTCAGGAAGCTGGTCTCGCCGAGCGTGGCGAGCCGGTTCAGCCCGACGGGGGTCGAGATCTCGGTGCGTTTGCCGACGCGCACGCCGAGCAGACGCAGCCATCCGCGGGTGTAGATGCTGGCGTAGAGCGGGAACAGGACACCCCGCGTGCCGGCCATGAGCGCCTCGGTGAACCACAGCGCCCATGCGGCGCCGCCGTCATCACCATGCCATCCCGGGCGCAACAGGCGCGCGACGCCGCGCACGAGGACCGCGACGAGCAGCGCGTAGCTCACCAGGAAGCTCGCGGCGAGCACCAGCGCGCCGGTCAGGATCGAGCCGAGCGGGAAACGCAGGGCCCCCAGGCCTGGGTCGAACACGTTCAACAGCAGCACGCCGGGGACAGCCGCGGCCAGCGGGAGCAGGTTGAGCGCGGCCAGCGCGACGCCGTACATCGCCTTCCACGTGCGCCGCCGCGGGCACGGCTCGGGTGCTCGCGAGGGCCAGCCCGCGCTGGCGGAGCCCACGTATCTCGCGGGCGATCCGGCCCAGCGCTCGCCCGCCGGGACGTGCCCTGTTACGACGCCGCCGGGCTCGATCTCGGCCCCGTCGCCGACGACGGCGCCCGGCATCAGCGTCGCTCGCGCCCCGACCCGTGCGCCCGCGCCGACGCGCAGCTCGCCGAGCACCAACTCCTCCCCGTCGATCCACCAGCCGTGCGCGTCGATTTCCCCTTCGAGCGTCGCGCCGGCGCCGATGCTCAGCAGCCCCGTCACGGGGGGAAGCGTTCCCAGGCGCGCGCCCTCACCGACCTCGGCGCCGCAGATTCGCGCGTAGCGCGCCGCCCACGGCGTTCCCGCGAGCCGCTCCAAGCGGCAGATCTCCGCCAGGCGCTCCACGAACCACAGCCGGCACGCCAGCCAGCCGCGCCGCGGGTAGCGACCGGGCTGCAGGCGCCCCAGCAGGACGGTACGGGCACCCAGCACGATCGCCGCGCGGCCGGGGGCGCTCGCGAACAGGAGCCACGTCGCGATCAGCCAACCCCAGCCGACCTGCGGCCCCGCGCCCGCACCCTGCCAGCGGTTGTAAGCGAGGATCCCGACGAGCCACTGCAGCGCGCCGATGCTCAGCAGCGCAAGCACCCCGGCGAGATGTACCCCACCCCAGCGTGAGCGTGCCGGCCCAGCGTGTGTGTGCGTGAGTGCGTCGGCCTCGCCGAGCTGCCTGAGCCGTGCCGTGAGCTCGCCGAGGCGGCGGTGGTTGTAGACGTCCGCGACCGCGGCGGCAGGGAAGCGCTCGCGGATGACCGAGATGAGCTTGGCCGCCGCGAGCGAGGTTCCCCCGAGCTCGAAGAAGTCGCTGTCGGGCGTTTGCGGCGGGACGCCGAGCTGATCCGCCCACCGCTCCGCGAGCCACGCGGCGGTTGCGGTGAATGCACCCGCTCGATCGGCGCTCTGGCCTGCCGCACCGTCAGCGGATGCCACGCGCGGGGGTGGTGGAGGCCACGGCAGCGCGCTCCTCGAGAGCTTGCCCGAGCTTGCCAGCGGCAGTGAGTCGAGCACCACGATCAGCGGTACGATGCCATCCGGGAGACGCTCGGCGAGTACAGCGCGAACCCGCGCTGGATCCACCTCGCCGGTAACGTAACCCACGAGCACCGTATTGCCACCTGCCGTCTCGCGGACCGCGGCGGCCGCAGCGGCGACGCCCGGGGCCGCGCGCAGCTGCGCGTCGATCTCACCGAGCTCCACCCGCCGCCCCGCAACCTTGACCTGCTCGTCGTGGCGCCCGACGAAGTCGAAGCCGTCGATCAGCTCCCGGACGATGTCGCCCGTCCGGTACGCACGCTCCCAACCCAACGCCCCCAGGGGCGCAAAGCGCTCGGCGTCCAGCTCCGGGTCGAGGTAGCGGCCGAGACCCACACCGCCGATCACGAGCTCCCCCGGCTCACCCATGGGCACCGGCTCGCCGCGCTCGTCCACGACCGCGGCCTGCCAGCCATCCAGCGGCAGGCCGATCGTGACCGGCTCACCCGGACGGATGCGCGCAGCCGTGCTCACGACCGTCGCCTCCGTCGGCCCGTACGTGTTCCACACCTCCCGGGCGCCGGCCAGCCTCCAGCCGAGCTCTGCGGGACACGCCTCGCCGCCGAGGATCAGCAGTCGCACGCCGGCAATCGCATCCTCATCCCACATCGCCGCGAGGGTCGGAACCGTCGAGACCACGCTCACGCCGCGCGCGGCCAGCCACGGGCCGAGATCCGCGCCGGCGCGCACGACGGCGCGCGGCGCGGGCACGAGCGCGGCTCCGTTGCGCCACGCAAGCCACATCTCCTCGCAGCTCGCGTCGAAGCCGACCGACAGCCCCGCGAGCACGCGGTCGCGCTCGCTCACCCTCCACAGCCGCGTCTCCGCATCGACGAACGCCGCCGCGGAGCGGTGACTCACCGCCACACCCTTCGGCGCACCGGTCGAGCCCGAGGTGAAGATCACCCAGGCGTCGTCATCGACCGCGGGCGACAGGCTCCGGCCACACCCTTGCGCGACCTCCTCGACGACCAAGCCCTCCTCGACCACCGCACAGACCTGCGCGGCCTTCCAGATCGCCTCGGCGCGAGCCGGCGGGTCATCCGCATCCACCGGAACATACGCGGCACCCGAACTCAGCACCCCGAGAATCGCCACATACAGCTGCGCAGTGCCGCTCGTGATCCGAACGCCGATGCGATCACCCGGCCCGGTTCCGGCCGACCTCAGCCGGGCGGCAAACTCGTCGGCCTCACGCGAGAGTTCCTCATAGCTGAGGACCGCGTCAGGCGCATCCAAGGCTGTGCGGTCACCGAAACAGGAGACGGTCTGCGTGAACACATCCATCAACGTTCGCGGCACCACCGACGGTCGCTCGCCGATCCCCGCGCTGGAGGTTGCCGGCGCCCCCATGTGAGCGCCGTCGGCCGCGGGCAACGCGTCCCGCCAAGCGCCGAGCGACGATCCTGCGACAGGTAGCACTGGCGCGCGGGAACCAATGGGTGAATTTGGCATATTGCTAAGACTCCTCATCTGGACGCTTGACGATCTGTTTCGCGACTGCCCACTCGCGTCGGTCAGCTCATCACGCAAGCTAGACGGGATCGGGTTAAGAGACACCCAAGAGGCCGTTACAGCATTGGTCATGAAACATTGCGATTTCGTTACGGAACAATGGCCTCAAGATGATCTCTGGCGGGCAGCCGGCGGGACGCTTCCCCGCAGCCCAACCATCCGGCGCGACTTTGGCCGCTGCCGACAAGAAACCCAGGGGCGGTGGTCGTGTCAGTTCGCGATGATCGTAAAGAAGTCTCGGGTGTAGGGTGCGAGCAGTCGATTGGAGATTCCCAGCTGGCCTGGCACGACCGGCACAGCGGTTGGCCCGCCGCGGTGGTGTATGTAGAGGTATACGGCGACCCACCCGGGGTTGAGGTCGAGCTCGACCGCGCGAAGGACGCCCGCATCGACCAGTGCGTGGGCGATCATGGCTGGGGTGAGGCTCTCGCCGGCGGCCCACACGAGCTGCCCGTCGCCGGTGATCCCCAGCGCCGTGCGGGCTGTTTCGGGCCTGCCTCCGAGCGTTTTGCCCCAGCAGACCACGATGCAGCTGCTGACCGTGGGCGCAATAACGCCGCGATCTACCAGCAGGTGCAGGTTCTGCAGGACCGAGGCGACTGCGAGCCCGCGGGCTGGGACGCCCTGGCGCCATGCCCCGATTTCGGTCCCCCGGTGGCCGCCACCACACCCTCGGGCGGCCACCGGGTACATCAAACACTGGCGGTGGCACTCGACCGCGTGACCCGTGAGGACGGTCTCATTCGGGCTTTAGGGCTCACGACTTAGTTTGTGAAGGGGTTTGGCGGGTTGTGTAGAACTGGGGGTTGTGGTCGATGAGCGCGCGATTGGTGAGCGGTATCGGTTGTTGAGCGCGCAGGGGTTGTTGGATGAGCGTGCGCGGCGGTTGTGGGCGGCCGCGGAGGCGCGCTCGGCTGGTTATGGGGGGCTCGCGGCGGTGGTGAGGGCTACGGGGATCTCGGAGTCGACGGTGTTGCGCGGTCTTGCCGATCTGGATTCTGAGGAGCGCCCGGCGCCGGGGAAGGTACGTAGGCATCCGGGGCGCACGCCGATCCTTGAGCGTGAGCCGGGGCTTTGGGAGGCGTTGGAGCGCCTCGTGGATCCGGTTACGCGTGGGGACCCGGAGTCGCCGTTGCGGTGGACCTCGAAGAGCGCCGCGAAGCTCGCCCAGGCGCTACGGGAGATGGGGCATGATGTCGTTGACCGGACGGTGCTGCGGTTGTTGAAGGTCAAGGGCTACAGCCTGCAGTCCAACCGCAAGACCAGGGAGGGCGAGTCCCATCCCGATCGCGACGCTCAGTTTGAGCACATCAACCAGATCGTCACGGCTGCGATCGCGGCAAAAGAGCCGGTGGTCAGCGTCGATACCAAGAAGCGAGAGCTCGTCGGTGATTTCAGGGCCGTCGGCCGGGAGCTTGAGCCGAAGGGCAAGCCTATCGAGGTCCGTACGCACGACTTCAAGGACAAGCAGCTCGGGCACGCGATCCCTTACGGCGTCTACGACTTGACCGCGGATGAGGGGTGGATCAACGTGGGGATCACCAGCGACACCGCGACGTTCGCCACGAACACGATCCTCGATTGGTGGCAGACACTCGGCAAAACACGCTACCCAAACGCCACCACGCTGACGATTACCGCGGACTGCGGTGGCTCGAACTCCAGCCGCACCCGTCTGTGGAAGCTCGAGCTACAACGCCTTGCGGATCAGACCGGCCTGCAGATCGCGGTCTGCCATTTCCCGCCCGGAACGAGCAAGTGGAACAAGATCGAGCACCGGCTGTTCAGCTTCATCTCGACCAACTGGCGTGGCAAGCCCCTCATCAGCCACGAGGTCATCATCAACCTCATCTCAAGCACCACGACTAGCACCGGTCTGAAGGTCTACGCCCAACTCGACGACCGCGAATACGAGAAAGGCATCAAAGTCAGCGACGAACAGCTCGCCACCATCAACATCACCCGCAACCCATTCCACGGCGACTGGAACTACACCGTGGCTCCTTCACACGCTCAGTCGTGAGCCCTTACTCCGCCCTCAAGATGGCGTGGGAGTGTTCCGATGGGGGTCAACATCACCACAAGACCAACAAGGACAAGGGAGACCTCATGGCCAGAATCATCGTGACGACCGATCCGACCGACCGGCGCGACGCCCCCGTACTGCTCGACGAGCGCGTCTGCTCGCTGCATCTCGCCGACAACCACTCCGCTGCGCAGCTCATCGAGCGATTGGGCTGGGCAATCACCGACGCCGAGAACACCGAGCAGGCGGAGCCGGCACTGGAAACCCATTAACATCCGCAACCATCCCCTTAACGCTCAACGGCCTTCGTACGAAGATGAGGAAGCAAAAATCTCATCGAGTCGCCGTCGACGTGACTGCACGAGCATCTTCTTGAGGAGTACGGGCGCAGCGGTCTGGCCGCGGACGCCCCTATCGTGGGAGGCGCGATGGCTGTGGACGCAGGCGATGCCGGTCGGGTCTTGCTCGTAGAGGACGAGGCTTCGATTGCCGACCCGTTCGCCCAGGCGCTCGCGCGCAACGGCTTTCAGCCGGTGATCGCGCGCACAGCAGGCGAGGCGCTGCGGCTAGGCCGCGAGGGCGGTGTGGACGTCGTGCTGCTCGATCTCTCGCTGCCCGACGGCGACGGCCGCGATGTGTGCCGCGAGCTGCGTCGCATCTCCGACGTCCCGATCATCATGCTGACGGCGCGCGGCACCGTCACCGACCGCGTGGTCGGCTTGGAGCTCGGGGCCGACGACTACGTCGTCAAGCCTTTCGCCGTCGGCGAGGTGATCTCCAGGATCCGTGCCGTGTTGCGCCGCGCGCGCAGCTCCTCGCCCACGCCCGCGGTCATGTCGGTCGGCGATCTGCGGCTCGATCTTGGGGCGCGCCGGGTGCTGCTCGCGGGCGTCGAGCTTGAGCTCACGCGCAAGGAGTTCGATCTGCTCGCGCGCCTTGTGCGCGACGCGGGGAGCGTGGTCTCGCGCGAGACGCTGATGTCGGATGTGTGGGACGAGAACTGGTTCGGCTCGACCAAGACACTCGACGTGCACATCGCGGGGCTTCGTCGCAAGCTCGCCGACCAGTCGGCTTCACCGCGCTACATCCAGACGGTGCGCGGCGTCGGCTTCCGGTTCGCCGCGGACCGGGAGGCGGGGCCGTAAAGCGGCCCGTGAGACTCAGGACGGGTCTGCTGGCGGCGCTCGCCTACGTGTTGCTGCTGGCGATCGTCGCGCTCGGTGTGCCGCTCGCGTCGAGTCTCAGCGCGCGCGTGAACGATGAGGTTCGCTCGCAGGCGCTGGGGCAGGCCGATCTGGTTGCAGCCACCGCCGCGGACATGCTCTCCAGAGCGCGCCGCAGCGAGCTCGCCGCCCTGACCCGTACCGCTGAAGCGTCCGTGCGCGGGCGAGTGCTCGTCGTCAACCGCTCGGGGATCGTGCTCGCAGACAGCGCCGGCCCGGCCCAGCTCGGGGAAAGCTACGCCCCGCGCCCGGAGATCCGCAGCGCGCTCGCCGGCCACCAGGCGCAGGGGCAGCGCCCGAGCCGCACACTCGGCGAGGAAATCCTGGCGACGGCCGTGCCGATCATCCGCAACGGGGCGCCGGTGGGCGCGGTGCGCGTGACTCAGAGCGTGGCCGCCGTCCATGCCGCGGTCCGGCGGGTCGAGCTCGGGTTGGCGCTGATCGGCGCGATCGTGCTCGCCCTTGGACTCGCCGTTGGGGCTGTGATCGCGGGGCAGATCGCGCGGCCGCTGGGGCGCCTGGAGCGCGTCGCCAGGCGCGTCGCGGGTGGCGATCTGAGTGCCCGTGCGACGATCGAGGGCAGCCACGAGCAGCGTTCTCTGGGGGCGTCCTTCAACGAGATGACCGACCGCGTACAGCGCCTGCTCGACTCCCAGCGCGCGTTCGTGGCCGACGCCTCGCATCAGCTGCGCACCCCGCTGACCGGTCTGCAGCTGCGGATCGAGGAGGCTCGGGCGATCGGCGTCAGCCCACCCGCAGCGGCCGAGCTGGATGCCGGCGTGGCCGAGGTGGACCGGCTCGCGCAGATCGTCGATGAGCTGTTGGTACTCAGCCGCGCCGGCGAGCGCGAGCTGCCCGGCGAGAGCCTCGACCTGCGCGCCGCGATCGAGCGGGCGCTCGTGCGGTGGCGGGCCGCCGCCGCCGAGCGCGAGATCACGCTGGAGAACGGTGAGCTGCTCGGCGGGACGGTGTGGTGCGCCGCGGCCGACACCGATCGCGCGCTCGATGTGCTCGTGGAGAACGCACTGTGTTACGCCCCTCGCGAGTCGCGCGTGACGCTCGCGAGCGCGCCGGGACGGGTCGAGGTTCGCGATCGCGGCCCCGGCCTGGCGGCCGAGGACGGCGAGTCGATCTTCGAGCGCTTCCACCGCGGCAGCGCAGGACTGGGCGGCCCGTCCGGCAGCGGCCTGGGGCTCGCGATCGCACGCGAGCTCGCGCGCGAGTGGGGGGGCGAGGTCACGCTGCGCAACCGCGAGGGCGGCGGCGCCATCGCGACGCTCACGCTACCCGAGTGCCAGCTGTGACGGCACCTTGCCAACATTTGACGATTCGCAAGTTAGCCTGGTGCACATGAGCCGTCAAGCCTCTCTCTGGGTGTTGGCCGCGCTGCTCGGCATCGCGCTCACCGCCGGCATCACGTGGGCCACCGGCCAGCTCACCAGTCAGCACATCGGCCTTTCCTCCGAACCGGTCTCGGCCGGCAGCCGGCTGGCGCCACCTGTCAGAACGCGGCCGGCGGACAAGCGCCCCGGGGCCGGTGGGCGGGCAGGCACTAGCACGGCGAGGAGCTCCACGTCTCCCGCGGGCGCCTCCACTCCCGCCGGCTCGTCGCCTCCGCCCAGCTCCCGCACCGCCCGTAAGCGCGCCACCCGTCGTGTCGAGCGCGCCTGCGGCGCCTGCCGTCACGGCCACTCCGACACAGGCATCACCCACTTCGCGCTCGTCCTCCGGCGACGACGGGCATGACAGTCAGGGTGGCGGACAGGGCAACCAGCGGGAAAGTCAGGGCGGTGCTCAGAGCGGCGGTCGCGGCGGCGGCCGCGACGATTGAGCGCCCCGCGACCTTTGCCAAAGCTTTACCAGCCGCTGGGTGGCGCCTGCATCAGCACCGGGCACAGTGCGTGTGTCCACGCCCAAGGAGCCGCAGATGCCCAATCGCACCACCAACGCCAGGATCGCCGCGCTCGCCACAACACTGGTGGCCGGCGTGCTCGCCGCCTTCGCGCTGCGCCCCTCGACCTCCAGCACCGGCTCCACCGCGCACGTGCAGCAGCAGGCGGCCGAGGTCCGCACGCAGGTCATCAGGCGCACCGTCCATATCGTCCGCCACGAACGGCCTCCCCGTGCTCGCACCACGGCCGGGAGGGGCGCCGCGGGCTCAACGGCAACCATCGGCGTGGCGGGAGCGAGCAGTGCCCCGCGCACCGGCACGAGCGGCTCGCACTCGAGCGCCGCGGGCCTCGCGACCGGGGTTTCCGCGCCGCGCACACGCACGAGCGGTGCGAGCACCGGCGCTACGCCGTCCGCCGGCGCGGTCGGGGCGCCTGTTCGAACCCGTACCAGCGGCACTGCCGTGGCCGGCGCGCCCTCCACGAGTAGCTCGGGAGCTCCCGTGCGTACACGCACCAGCGGAGGCGCGACCAGTGGCGGTTCGGGCGGCAGCGGCGCCGTGCGCACCCGCACGAGCGGCGGCAGCGATGGCGGGGGAGGCCACGATGACTGAGCGTCGACCCGATCGGTATGTGGCGAAGTCCAGCCTCCTGCGCAACCCGCTTTCGGTGATCGCGGCCGCGGCGGCGAGCTTTCTTGTCGTGCTGGCCCTGCTCACCGCGCGCGTGGTGAGCGGCGCCGACCCGTCGTTGCGCGCGAGCGCATCGAGCTCAGTGGTCGTCTCGCATCGCGGTCACACGGTCGTGCGCACAACGGCGAGTGGCAGAGTGCTCGGCGTCGCGCAGCAGGGAGCGGGCGTCGAAGGCGGCGGGGCTCAGTCGGCCACAGTCGTGACCCGTACGAGTGGCGGCTTCGCCGGTGGAGGCGAGCGGGATGAGTGAGCAGACGCTCGCCACCCCGGTCCGACGTGCGCGCGGGGGGTCAGACCGCGTCACGGTCGCGCTGTTCTCGTTCGCCGCCTTCCTGCTCGTCCTCGCGCTGCTAGGCACACAGCTGAGCCAGGCGGGCTCCAACCATGCCGCTGCGCGCAGGAGCGTCCTGGTCCGCCGGATCTACAAGACGACTGTGGTCGAACGGGTTCTGCCGGCGGGTGTCGGCGGGCCGGGCGGCACCTCTGTGTCCCAGTCAGTCTCGGGCTCGAGCTCGGGCTCGCCGCTGGGAGCGGCCCCCGTTACACACACGTCATGAGCGAGACGTACGACATCACGTTTCACTCGATGGGCAGCGACGTGCGCCTGCTGATCGGACCGCCACTGCTGCGCACGGCGGCCTCGCCGGCCGCGGCCGCGTGGCGTGAGCGGGCGTACGTCGAGGACTTCGCGGCGCGTCTCTCGCGCTTTCGCCCCGAGAGTGAGCTGAGCGCGCTGAACCGCGACCCCCGCACGCAGGTCCCCGCCTCGCCGCTGCTGCGCACGGCGGTGCGCGCCGGGATCTGGGCTGCGCAGCGCAGCGGAGGGTTGGTCGATCCCACACTGGCCGGTGCGCTGGAGCGCGCGGGGTATGCGACCTCGCTCGATGGCAGCCCGCCGGCATCGTTGGAGCAGGCGCTCGCGGCCGCGCCCCCGCGCCGGCCGGCGCGCCCGCACCCCGAGCAGCTCTGGCAGCGAATATCGGTCGATGATCGAAACGCCACCGTGCAGCGACCGGTCGGCGTCATGTTCGACACCGGCGGCGCCGGCAAGGGCCTGTGCGCGGATGCCGTCGCGCACCGTCTCGGCGGCTACACGCGCTTCGTGGTCGACTGCGGCGGGGACCTCGCGATCGGCGGGGTCGGCGCGCAGCTGGAGCCCTACGAGGTCGAGATAGAGCACCCCCTCACCGGCGAGGCGATCCGCACTGTGCGGGTCGGGACGGGCGGCGTGGCGACGTCGGGGTTGAACGTGCGTGTCTGGCAGGACGCGGAGGGGCGCTTCGCGCACCATCTGCTCGACCCCGCGAGCGGCCTGCCGGCGTGGACGGGGCTGATCGGGGTGACCGCGCTCGCCCCCACGGCGCTCGAGGCGGAGACCCTCTCCAAGGCGGCCCTGCTGCTCGGGCCGCTCGGCGCCCGGCGCGTTCTCGCCGAGCACGGCGGCCTGATCGTCCACGACGACGGCGAGGTCGAGGAGATCGGCCCGCTGGATCGGCCCCGCGGCGCGTTCCAGCTCACGGGACGGGCCGCCTGATGGCGCCGCGCGACCCCACGCCGTACCTGTGGTGGCTGGTCAGCCGCGCCTCGGGCATCGTCGCGCTCGGCCTTGTCACCGTCGCGGTGCTGCTGGGGTTGACGATGTCCACGAAGCTGCTGCGCCGCCCCGGCGTCGGCCGCACCCTCGTGCGCCTGCACGAGCACGTCGCGCTCGTGGGGCTCGCGGCGATCGCGGTGCACGGGCTCGCGCTGCTGGGCGACCCCTGGCTGCGCCCCGGACTGAGAGGGTTGACGGTCCCCTTCGCGATGTCCTACCGGCCGCTGTTCACCGGCCTGGGCATACTCGCGGGGTATCTTGCGGCGCTGCTCGGCCTGAGCTTCTACGCGCGGCGGCGGATCGGCGTGAAGCTGTGGCGCCGGTTGCACCGTGCCACCGTGCTCGTGTGGGTGCTTGGCGTCGTCCACACACTCGGTGCGGGCAGCGATGCCGCGACGCAATGGCTGCGCGCGTTCGTGTTGCTACCCGCGATCCCGATCGTCTACCTGGCCGTGTTGCGCATCCTGCAGGGCCGCACCCAGCGAGCCGCGAAGCGACGCCGGGGCACCCGGCCGGCAGTGCCGGCGCTGGCGGAGGAGGCGACATGAGACGCCCCGACGCGGACGTGCTGATCGCCGGTGGCGGGCTCGCCGCGCAGCGCTGCTGTGAGACCCTGCGCCGTCTCGGGTTCGACGGACGGATCGTCATGCTCTGCGAGGAGCCCCGCGCCCCCTACGACCGGCCCCCGCTCTCCAAGGCGGTCCTCACCGACGGACGCGAGCCGCACGAGCTCGCCCTGCGGCCGGCCGAGTGGTACCCGGAGAACGACGTGGAGCTGCTGCTCGGCGTCGCCGCGAGCGACCTCGACATCGCCGAGCGAAGGGTCGTGTTGCGCCAGCGCGGTGGGGCGCGACACGGCGCGCAGGGCAGCGCGCGAGGCGGCGGCGCACTGCGCTGGCGGCGGCTGGTGATCGCCACCGGCAGCAGCCCTCGCAGGCTGCCCGGAGTGGCACTCGGGGGCACGGTGCACGAGCTGCGAACCCTCGTCGACGCGCTCGCGCTGCGCGCTGCCCTGCGCGAGGGCGGGGGCCGGCTCGTCGTCCTCGGGGCGGGGCTCGTCGGGATGGAGGTTGCCTCCTCGGCACGCGCCCTCGGGCTGGAGGTGACGCTGATCGAGGCCGCCCCAACGCCACTCGGCCGCGCGCTGCCGCCGGCGCTCGGCCGGTGGATGGCACGGCTTCACCGTGGACACGGGGTCGATGTGAGGCTCGCGAGGAGCGTCGAGCGTGTCGAGGTGCGCCGTCGTACCGCGACGCTCCAGCTGAGCGACGGGAGCACCGTGAGGGCCGACACGGTGCTCGTGGCCGCAGGCACGGCTCCCGCGACCGAGTGGCTTGCCGCGAGCGGTCTCGGGCCCGGTTCGATCCCCACCGATCGCGGCGGGCGCACCCGGCTCCCCGGGGTATACGCAGCGGGCGACGCGGCCTGCTTCCCGGACCCCTACCTCGGCGAGCGCGCTCCCACCCAGCACTGGGAGGCCGCCGTCAGGCAGGGCGCGGCGGTCGCCCGCTCGATCGTAGGACTCGAGCCCTCGGCGCCGGTGCCACCGATGTTTTGGAGCGACCAGCACGGCCAGCGCATCCAGCTCGTCGGCCACGCGCCACCGCAGTGCGAGATCGAGCTCGACGGAGACCCCGAGAGCGGCGAGCCGTTCACTGCGTGGATCAGGCGCGGCGGACTGCCGGCGGCCGCGCTGCTGGTGAACCGCCCAGACGCCCTCCCGCGAGCCCGCCGCTGGATCGCCGGCGCTCACCCGAGCGCTGAGGAGGCGCTGCGCGCCGCGTGAACCGCACTATCGGCGGGGCGGGCGAGGAAGCTCCCGCACCGAGACGACCACGACCAGAACCGAGACACGACAGATGACATACCTACCAGTGATCGACGAGTCTGCCTGCCTAGCGCACGGTGATTGCGAAGAGCTTGCACCCGACGTGTTCCGCGTCGAGAACCTCGCAACCGTCATCGGGACCGCGCCCCGGGAGCAGCTCGTCGCGATCGCCGAGGCGTGCCCCGCCAGCGCGATCAGCGTGATCGACGCCGAGACCGGCGAGCAACTCTACCCCTGACCTCCTCGGCGCGCCCGGAGCCAACGCGCGGGTCGTATATCGGGACGGTGGAGCAGCTGACCTGCTGGAGATCCTGCCGCGCCAGTGATGTAGCCGCTCATGTAGCTCTGGGGCCTGCCTACGATATGTGTCCGCCGCGCTCACGCCAGGCCGCAGAATGCTTCTGGATGCCAGCCCGCTTGCCGACATACCCAGCATGAGCCCGCGCCAGGCCACTGCCACGCTCACCTGCGCTCTCGCGCTCCTGCTTGCGGCGGCCACGGCGGGTGCGTACAGCGAGCACTCGGTGGGCAGCCCCGAACAGATCGCGTGGGTACGCCGTGCGGCGGGCAACTTCGTGGCGGCGGAGCTCAGCGGGAACGGCGCGGCGGCGTGCACGGTGCTGAACGCCCCCCTGCGCGCCACCGAGCACCACCGCACCTGCGAACAGCGGTGGAACGCGCGCCTGGGGAAGCTGTTGCATGAACGGGGGGCGCGCTCGCGCCTGCACGCCGAGCAGCGAGCGATCCCCGCAGCCAGGGTGGTGGTTCACGGCAACATCGCCTCGATCGAGTTGCCCGCTCCGCTGCTGAGCGGACCGAACCGCTTCCTGTGGACGGAAAACTGCTGGATGCTGATGGGCTGAGGCGGCACATCCGCCGCCCGCGACCATCGCGTGATCGCCTACAACCGCCGGGGATGTGGTGGCTGTGGGCTCTTCCAACGTTGACAACGTTACTCGGTGCGTGAATACCCATCCTCACCTCGCTTCCCGTGGTCCTCGCGGGCGACATGAACTCGGGTCTAACCTCTGCGCCGGCCGCCTACGAAACGCTGCTCGCCGGAGGTCTCTCGGACACCTGGACCGCCGCCGGGTTGGGTGCCCCGCCGCTCACGTGCTGCCATCTGGGCGCCGGCGACCTCGTCGACGAACCGACCGCGACGTACACGCAGGATCTCGATCACGTGCTCACTCGCGGTGACTTCTCCGTTATCGACGAGCACCTGGTCGGCAACACCGCGCCGAGCTCGGCGCCGGAATCGTTCATCTGGCCCTCCGATCACGCGGGCATGGTCGCCACGCTCGCGATCGAATCGTGAGAAGGACAGCCTGAAGCACCTGCGCCGGGGTTGCGGCAGTCCTCTGAAGGGCGGATGATGCTCCGATGAGCCCCACCGCCACAGAGACGGTGTCGGTGTTGATGACCGATCTGGTTGGGTCGACGGCGACGGCCGATCGGGTTGGTCCCGTGGCCGCTGAGGTCTTGCGCACGGAGCACTTTGGGCTGCTGCGGGGAGCGCTGGAGCAGACGGGGGGCCGTGAGGTCAAGAATCTCGGCGATGGGTTGATGGTGGTGTTCGCAGGCGCGGCGCAGGCGTTGGCTTGCGGCGTGGCGATGCAGCAGGCCTTTGAGGCGCGTAACCGGCGGGCCGGGGAGCGGCTTGGTGTGCGGATCGGTGTGAGCTTGGGCGACACGACGGTAGAGGGGGGCGATCATTTCGGCGAGCCGGTGGTCGAGGCGGCGCGCTTGTGCGCGGCGGCGACGGGCGGGCAGATCGTGGTCAGCGATCTGGTGCGTCAGGTCGGTGGAGCACGCGATGGTCATCGCTTCCGTTCGCTCGGCGGTCTCGAGTTGAAGGGTCTGTCCGAGCCCGTCCATGCGTTTGAGCTTCAGTGGGAGCCACTCCCACTGACCGGCATCGTGCTGCCGGGGCGGCTGTGCGAGGTACCACCGACTGGCTACGTCGGGCGGGTCGCTGAGCGTGCCCGGCTGAGCGAGCTGTGGGCAGAGGCGTGTGGGGGGTCGCTGCGGCTGGCGTTGATCTGCGGCGAGGCGGGTGTGGGCAAGACGCGCCTGTCCACACACACGGCGCTGGAGGCGCATGGGCAGGGCGCGACAGTGCTCTACGGACGCTGTGACGAGGATCTCGGCGTGCCCTACCAGCCGTGGGGGCAGGCGCTGGGTCACTTCGTGCAGAACGGTCCGCAGGCGGTCCTGCGTGCTCACGTCGAACGTCACGGCGGCGAGCTGGCACGGTTGGTGGCGACCCTGGGCGAACGTGTGCCAGACCTGCCCTCCCCGCGCCACAGCGACCCGGAGACCGAGCGCTATCTGCTGTACGCGGCGGTGGCTGGCCTGCTGGAGGGGGCGGGTGAGCACGAGCCGCTGTTGTTGATCTTGGATGACCTGCACTGGGCTGATGGGCCGACGCTCTCGCTGCTGCGCCATGTGGTCACGGCGGGCGCGTCGATGCGGCTGCTCGTGGTGGGGGCCTACCGTGACTCCGAGCTCTCGCGCGAGCACCCGCTCACGGCGCTGTTGGCCGACCTGCACCGTGAGCAGGGTGTCGAGCGCCTGAAGCTCACCGGCCTGGAGGCCGATGATGTGGTCGCATTGATGGAGTCGGTCGCTGGGCAGGAGATGGACGAGGAGGGACGCGCGCTGGCCATGGAGATCACCCGCGAGACCGCGGGCAACCCGTTCTTCGCCGGCGAGTTGCTGCGCCACCTCGCGGAGTCCGGCGTGACAGTGCAGCAGGACGGCGAGCGCTGGCGGCTCGTGGGTGACGTGGCCGACCTGGGCTTGCCCCAGAGCGTGCGGGAGGTCGTCGGCCGGCGGGTGGAGCGTCTCGGCTCCGATGCCCGCGCCGCTCTGAGCGCGGCGGCGGTCATTGGCCGCGATTTCGATCTCGATCTGCTTGTCGGGGTGCTCGAGTCCTCCGAGGCGCGGCTGCTCGATCTGCTCGAGGAGGCCGTCGCGGCCTCGCTGCTGCGGGAGAACGGAGAGCGAGCCGGACGCTTCACGTTCACCCACGCGCTGGTCGCGCACACCCTGTATGAGGATCTCGGGCGTACCCGCCGCGCCCGGCTTCACCAGCGGGTGGCCGAGGCACTGGAGCAGTGGTGCGGAGAGGAGCCGGGTGAGCGGCTGGGCGAGCTGGCCGCCCACCGGGCCGCCGCGGTCGTGAGCACCAACACCGCCAAGGCGCTGCACTACGCCCAGCGGGCCGCTGAGCACGCGCTCGCGGCGCTCGCTCCGGATGAGGCCGCGCGCTGGTATCGCCAGGCGCTCGATCTCTGCGACCAGGCACCCGGCGGCAACACCTCCGAGCGCTGCGAGCTCTTGATCGGCCTGGGAGAGGCCCAACGCCAGATCGGCAACCCGGAGTTTCGCCAGACCCTGCTCGACGCAGCAGAGCTCGCCCAGGATCTCAGCGACACAGACCGGCTCCGCCGCGCCGTGCTCGCCAACAGCCGGGGATGGGTCAGCCAGGCGGGCGCGGTGGACTCCGAGCGCGTGCGGGCGCTCGAGGCCGCGGCCCAAGCCCTGGACGACGACTCGTGGCGGGCGCGGGTGCTCGCGCTGCTGGCCTGCGAGCTTCACTATGCGGGCGACCCGGCCCGCTGCCGGCGGCTAGCCACGGAGGCCATCGAGATCGCGCGAGCCGCCGGCGATCCGGTCGCGCTCGCCCACACGCTCTTCAACGCCAGTTGGGCCATCTGGGTACCCGACACGCTGGGAGAACGCCAACGGCTGATCGACGAGCTGGTCGAGCTCGCGCAGCGCCTGGATGACCCGTGGCTGAGCATGTGGGCGGCTGCTAGGCGCATGGTTCTCGGCCTGGAAGCCGGGGACCGCTCGCGGGTCGAGTCCGGCCTTGCGGCGACGCGAGCGCTTGCCGCCTCCGTGCCGCAGCCGTCCATCGCCTACATGCGGTTGGGGCTCGAGGCAAGTTGGGCCCTGGTTCAGGGCGACCTTCAGGAATCCGAGCGCTGGGCGACCGCGGCGTTCGAGGTTGGGACCGTGGCCCGCGAGCCCGACGCGGTGATGTTGTTCGGCGCGGATCTGTCCCACGTCCGCTCCTTCCAGGGCAGGCTGGGGGAGCTCGTCGAGCAGGTCGTGCAGCTCGTCGACGCACAGGACAGCCTGCCGGCGTGGCGCGCGGCCACGGCGCTCGCCCTGATCGAAAGCGGTCGGGCGGATGAGGCGCACGAGCTGGCGCGCGCCGAGGACTTCCATAGCCTCCCGTGGGACGACACATGGTCCACAGCCATGTTTTTTTGGGCCAATGTGTGCTCCCGCCTGGGCGCGCGCGATCGCGCGGGCGAGCTCTACGAGCTCCTGGCGCCCTTCTCCGGTCAGCTCGCCGCCGCCGGCGGCGGCGATGTATTCGGGTCGATCGCGTGGGCGCTCGGCGCGCTTGCCGCGACCCTGGAGCGCTACGAGGAGGCCGAGGTCCACTTCGCCGCCGCCGCCGAGATCGAGACGAGCCTCGGCGCACCGCTGTTCCTTGCCCGCACCCACCTCGGCTGGGCCCGTGCGCTCATTGCCCGCGGCCAGCCCGACGACCTCGACCGTGCACAGCCCATGCTTGAGAAGGCTGACGATACTGCTGGCCGCATGGGCGCCGAAGGGATCACACGGGAAGTCGCGGAGTGCCACGCCGCCTTGGCCGCGACCGGCGGCTGACGCTCCTGGGGTCCCCCATCAAGCCGTTATCGCTGCGGCAAAAGAAGCACCGACTTGGGACAGCACGATGGCGTGGCCCTCGCCGGTGCCGTCCAATGCAACTCAACGTGGCCCGGCGTTGCTCCCGGGCCGTTTCAGCGCGAACGTCTTGGAGGGGAGGTTGGTGACACGGCCGGTCTTGGCTTCCTCGACGCTGGTGATGAGCACGACTGGCAGCGAGCGGGCTCGTCTTCACGAGCGCCTTCTTGCCGGCCGCCGTCGGGAGCAGCGTCACGGTCACAGTGCCGGCCTTCGCGGTGCTCGCGCTACCGGTGGCCAGCAGCAACGCGGCCTTGTGGTGCTTGTTCCTCTTGTGCCGCGCGGCCGATGCGCGCGACGCCGTCGCCGGCACGACGCCATTGTCTGCGAACAACTCCTCGCTCACGCTGCCAGGGCCGGTGAGCGCGACGCCGTCGCTGAAGCGACCTCGCAACAGATCGTGGATGGCGGGCCGCAGCGGGAACACGCTCAGCGTCGCCTGGAAAGCAGGGGTCCGAGGTGCTGGCGCGAGTGATGAAGGTGCGAGATTCGCGGGTGGTGGCGGGCTCGTGATTTGCTCGGTCACCGACGCCTGACTGTCGGTGAAGTCGGGCACCGGGCGCGTTTCTTCGCGATAGAGGGCTGTGACGGTGTATTCGCCTGGCGGTATGCCACTGCCCGTGATCGCAACCTGGCCGTTGTTTTCCAGGGCCAACGGGCCCAGCACCGGTTCACCGTTGATCAGGAACTGCACGCTCCCGAACGGGGCTATTTCGGTGCTCGAGTTCGTCACCGTCGCGGTGAAGGTCACTTCCCCGGTGCTGGTCTGGGGGTTGGGCGAGGTGGTCAGCGAGGTCGTCGTGTTAGCCGGCTGGATGGTCGGCGTGAGGCTTGCGCTGCTCGTACCGTATGCCGAGTCGCCTCCGTAATTCGCCGTCACTGTGTCCCCGACGTTCAAGTCATATTCGGGGGCGAAGCCAGCCTGGTCGTTTCCGTTGAGCGGCGTCTGCACACTCGGTTCACCCGTGACGGTGAAGCTAACGGTGCCCGTCGGGGCCGAGGAGCCTTCAGGTGGATTTCCCCTTCCCACTGTCGCGGTGAACGACATCGCCTGGCCGAACCTGATCGAGCCTGGCGAAGGCGTCAGCGCCGTAGCACTTGGAACCACCGAGTCGACGGCCACGCCCCTCGCGCCCCAGCCCGGGATGCTTATGAAGCTCTGGGTCACGCCGGAGCCGTCCAGGTTCGCCCGGCCGATCGACGGAACAAACGCACCAAAGGGTTCTTCCACCGTCCAGTAGAGGTGGGCGCTATCGACCGCAAGGCCACACAAGCTGGGCGGATTCGGGACGCCCGGGTCTCCGGTGATGAAGTCCTGGTTGGGGTTACTGCTGTCGAGGTTGGCACGCCCGATCGTGTTGGTTTCGTATCTAAACCCTTGGCCTCCCCCTATTTGTACGAGGACCACGGGCTGGTTGGTCCAATACACATGGCCGCTGTCGACAGCGATCCCGCAAGGGCTGCTGGCGCCCGTGATGAAGCTCTCGTTGACGCTCGTGCCATCCAGCTTCGCGCGCCCGATCGTCGCGTTGCCCGCGTATTCCGGCCCCCGATTGGCCCAGTAGATGTACGTGCCGTCGACTGCAACTGCGTCTGGGTTATCCGCTCCGGTGATGAAGCTCTCATCGACGTCCGTGCCGTCGAGGTTGGCGCGCCCGATTGTACTGCCCCCGTTAGCACCCGAGTACTCGCCACCGTTGGTCCAATAGATGTGCTGGCCATCCACAGCGACGCCGCACGGGTCACTTGCGCCGGTGATGAAGTTTGGATCGACGCTTGACCCGTCCAGATTCGCGCGCGCGATCGTCGTCCCGGTACCGACGGCCCAATAAATGTAATGGGCGTCCACAGCGACCCCACACGGGTTGTCCGCGCCTTCGATGAAGCCCAGGTCGACGCCCGAACCGTCGAGATTGGCCCGGCCCATCACTCCGGGTGTCTCGCTACGGTTGTTGTCCCAGTACACAAATGCGTCGGCATCTGAAGCAAGCGCCAGGCCCCAGCCCGCAAGTACGGCGACCAACAGCCAAAACCTCCGGGTCCTTCCGAGTCCCGTCGCATGAGAAGTTGAGTGGCTGGCATGCATGTCTGAGCACCTCCGAGTCAAATGGCACCTGCACCCATCACATCGGGCGTGCTGCAACCTTCGAGTATCTCCTTCTGGCGCATAGCGATCCTTGTGAGCTCATGACCCGCCGGGTTCAGGCCGGCGTACGCTCCGCTGCCAGCCCGGCCGCCACTAGTCACCGCTGTCGGTCCAGGGAGTACGTCGAAGGCGCGGCTGGTCACCCCGGTGAGACTGGGGTTGGAGGCAACGGCGGCGAAGAGGTCCGATCCGGCGAAGGCGGCCTGCGCGTCGGCGTCGGAGAAGACGTATACGCCGCCGTAGGTGTTCGTGTCGCGGTCGGCCAGCCAGAGCTTGGCCCGAAGGCCGGGCACCGCGGCGAACGCGGGCGCCATCTCGTCGCACACGTGATTGTAGGCTTCCTCGTTGATGCCTTCCAGCTGAAAGGTGACGATTTGGATCTTCATGGTTTGCTCCTTGTTCGTCGTATACCTGGCTCGACGATAGGCGCGTCCCGGAGCTCGATCCTGAAGAGATCCTGAAGCTTGGACCCTGAAGCTTGCATGACGATTCCTGGTTGGCGTAGAGTGCTCTCGGGAAAGCCCATGACTGCCACCATCGGACACGCCGTGGAGAAGCAGCGGGAGGCCCGCCGTCACGGGCTCGTCGGACGCGGGCGCGAGCTCGAGCGCCTCGTGTCAGGCCTGGCTGACTCCGGGCCGGCGGTGACGTTCGTATACGGCGCGCCCGGCGTGGGCAAGTCGGCGCTGCTCGCCGCTTTCACCACGCACGCCACGACTGGTGGCTGGGAGGTCGTGGGGATCGAGTGCCGGGATGTCGAGCCGACGCCGCGAGCGTTCCTCGATGAGCTCGGACGAGCGCTCGGCGACGATCTGGACGACCCCGAGCGGCTTTCGTCGGCCTTTGCTTGTCGTGGTGAGCCGGTCGTGATCGTGCTGGACACCTACGAGCGCTTCCGCCTGATCGATCGCTGGGTGCGCGAGGAGCTTGTCCCCGCGCTGCCGGCCGGCGCCAAGCTCGTGCTGGCCGGAAGGGACGCGCCGCTGCCCGCCTGGTCACTGTCGGCGCCGGCGTCTGGGCTCTACGCGCAGCTATCGCTTGGTGGGCTCGCGGACGCCGATGCCATCGCTTTCCTGCGCGGCGCCGGCCTCGGTGACGATGCGGCCGAGCGGCTCGGCCGGCTCTCCCGCGGCCATCCGCTCACGTTGCGCCTCGCGGCCGCGGCGGCGCTCGCGCAGCCGGAGCTCGACATCGACGAGCAGGCGGCGCCGGCCGTGTTCGAAGCGCTGACGCGCCTGTACATCGCCGACCTGCCAGCGCCGACGCGCCGCGCGCTCGACGCCGCGTCGGTCGTACGCCGTGTGACGTTGCCGTTGCTGGCCGCAATGCTCACCGAGGTCGAGGCCGAGCGCGCGTTCGAAGATCTCACAGACCTGCCGTTCGTGGAGGTTGCCCGGGACGGCCTGGTGCTACACGAGGCGCTGCAGGAGGCGATCGCCCGCCGCCTGCGCTCGACCGACCCCGAGCGCTACCGTGCTCACCGCGCCAACGCCTGGCGTCAGCTCAGGCGAGAAGCGCGCGCCATCACCCATGAGGAGCTGTGGCGCTACACGGCCGACATGCTCTATCTGATTGAGAACCCGGTCGTGCGCGAGGCGTTCTTCCCCGCGAGCTCGCAACGTGTCAGCGTGGCTCCCGCCACCCCGGCCGACAGAGCCAAAATGCGCGCGATCGTCAGAGCGCACGAGCTCGCGCCCGAGGCCGAACTGCTTCGGTCCTGGCTCGAGCTCGCCGAGGACGCTTGCCAGGTTGCACGCACCGATGACGTCGTTGGTGGGTTTTCGATCTCCACGAGGATCACCGACATCTCGGCGAGGATCCGCCAGGCTGACCCCGTCGTGGGCGCGTGGCGCGAGCACCTTCACGCTAACCCGGTCGCCCCTGGCGAAATCGTTCTCGTCTTGCGCCGCTGGCTCGACCGCGATTTGGGCGAGGCGCCTTCGCCCACCCAGGCCGCGCTCTGGTTGGACGTCAAGCGCACCTACATGGAGCTCCGTCCCGACCTGCGACGCCTCTACACGGTCCTGCGCGATCCCGAGCCTTATCTGCCAGTCATGGTCGAGCTCGGCTTCGTGCCGCTCGAACCGATCAAAGTCGGCGCCAGCATGTTCCACCCCGTCTGCCTGGACTTCGGTCCCGGCTCGGTCGATGGCTGGCTGGCGGGCTTGGCAGCACGCGAGCTCGGAGTTGACGACACCAGCCTGCTCGATCCGCAGGCGCGTGAGCTGATCGTCGATGGCCGGCGGGTGCCACTGACGCGCATCGAGCTCACGCTGGCAGAACTGCTCCTCGCCCGCGCTGGCGCGGTGGTCAGCCGCCAGGAGATCCTCCACACGGTCTGGCAGACCGACCACGAAGGCAGCAACATCATCGAGGCCGCCGTCGGCTCGCTACGCCGCAAGCTCGGACCCGAAGCCCAGCGACTCGAGACCGTGCGCGGCGTGGGTTACCGGCTGCGAGCTGGATGAAGCGCCTCACCACAAAGCATCTCGCCGCATGCCCGGGTACACCCAGACTGGGCTTGACGCCGAGCTTCTCCGCGACGGCTGGCACAGTGCTGGAGGGCTCTGCCCCCCCACGAATTCGGCTGGCGGTCGCCGCGGCCGAGTGGTGGCAGCCGAAGGGGGGCCGTCGCGGGGTGGGCGCGAGCCCGTGCGCGACCGGGCTGTTCGGCAATTGCGTAGCGGGTCACGATCTGCGCCACCGCGAGCCCATTGACCCGTTCCATCGCGCGCCGGGCGCCGCCACCCGGTCCGAGCACCCCGACGGAGCAAGGCTCCCGCCAACCGGGTTCGCTGGGCCAGCGACGCCCACATTTCTACCGCAACGTCACCGCAGCTCGATACACATTTTTGTCCAAGGTTGTCCTCGTTTGTCCTTCGGACGAGGCGACGAATCATCAGCCCAGGAGCAAAAATGGAGCTCTGCCTAGCGATAGAGCGCTCCTGGAGTCCCTCCATGGTAAGGAAGAGGGCGCAGGAAGCAGTCACCACCTGCGCCCCAAAAAAGATCTCAAGTACACGCGCCCTCACCCGGCAGATCCGCCGATCGGCGCCTGGAGTAGGTCTGTGGCTGAGTCTCCGTAAGGACCCGTAGGCCGCGTTGACCGGCGCATGTCAGTTGGCGAGGATCGTGAAGAAGTCGCGATTGTAGGGTGCGAGCAGCCGACCGGGGATCCCGAACTGGCCCGGCACGACGGGGACGGCGGTCGGCCCACCCGGGTGGTGTACGTAGAGGTAGCCTGCGACCCACTCCGGGTTGATGTCGAGCTCCACCGCGCTCACGACGCCCGCATCGACCAGTGCGTGGGCGATCGCGGCCGGGGTGAGGCTCTCGCCGGCTGCCCACACGAGCTGGCCCGCGCCGGTGATCCCCAGCGCCGAGCGGGCCACGTCGGGTCCGCCTCCCAGCGTTGCCCCCCAGCAGCTCAGGATGCAGTTTTCGACCGTGGGCGCGGCCACCCCGCGATCCACCAGCAGGTGCAGGTTCTGCAGCACCGAGGCGATCGCGAGTCCGCGGGCCGGGACACCCTCGTGCCACGCACCGATTTCGGTCGTGCCGTTCTGGTAGGTCACGATCGAGCCCAATCCCACCGTGAGCGGAACCGCGACGCGACCGTCCGCCAAGAAACCGACGGAGCCATAGCTCAGCTTGAAGCCACCATTGAAGGCGGCCACCACTCGGTGAATCTCGCTTGGGCCGATGCGATCCCCATACGTCCAGCCCTGACCATCGGGTTCGCCCGATCCTGCGTGCAGAGCGAGGTGCACCACTCGCTGTTCGAAGCGCAGCAGCGTCACACCCGATCGCTGGGCGATCCAAGCGGCGGGCTGCCCGCCTATGCTCGCGACTGGCTTCCATGTCGGTCCCGGCTGGCCAGGTCCGGTGACGACCGGAACGCTCGAGACGCGCCTGACCATCGTGACCGTCGACGCTCGACCCTCATGTCCGCCGACAGACGCCTGGCCGTCGCCGTTCTGGGCGGCGCTCGACTGGCTTCCGCAGCCGCCCACTACCATCGCAGCGAGCAGCATCGCGACCATCCTCACCAGCGGCGGCTTCATCGTTGTGTGAGCAGCCCGGTCACGGCTTGTGCACACTGGGCTCAGTGCGAACCTGATTTGGTTGGAAAACACGATCGCGGGAATGGCCGACTGTTTGCCATCCGATCAATCTCGCTGGCGTGCGTAAGGTCCGCCTAACGTGGTGGTGAGAACACTCTCACTCCCCCGCGCGGCAGGTGATAAAAATGAGAATCCGCCCATAGGACTTCGTGAGCGATGCCTTGGTGGAGGGGCGCCCCACCGTGGGACGAATAGACATTACGTATTGGCGCGTGCATTGCAAAACGGCTACTCCCTCGACCGCGGGAGCGTCGCCCGCTACGAGGCCCGGAGCGCTGCCTACGAGAGGGCGCAGCGGAGCCCGCGCGAGGGGTACGGCTACACCCAGGGTCGCGCCGCGCCGCCGCCGCTCAGCGGCCGACGACCAGACAGCGGAAAGCCTCGCCCTGATCCTCCGGCGCGCCGGGGCTGTACGGGCGATGGAGCTTGACATCAACTCCGAATGGGTCACCTTCAACTTCTACGGGCCCCCGGGCGCGAGCGATCCGTCGAAGCTGCTGCCCGAAATGACCCGGGAAGCGACCCGCTACCTCGAACCCGACGACCGCGATTTCTTCGCCGTCTTCAGCCGCGGCGGCAAGGGGGAATACCCATGAGCGAGCCAAGCCGCACGGCTGGGCTCGGAGGGGACTCCGGTACGGGCCTCGCCGGCAACTCGATCCGACGCCGGTGAGCGCGTGCTCGGCTACAGTTCGATGGCCGTATGACCACCAGCGCTGACCCTGTCCGGCCGGCTGCGAACTCGCACGCAGACCATCGCCGTGCTCGGCGCGAGCGCGAGCGCCGCCGAGTGCTTCGACAACGCTGCGTCGCGGGACTCACGCTTGTAGCGTCAGTTGCGGTGGCGGCGGTGTGGATCGGGGGTGGCAGCGGCGACTCTCCCGCGGCTCAGCCGAGGTCGGCAGCCACGGCTCTGCGGACCGTCGCGGCGCGAACGAGGACCCCGCGCGCGGCCCCGCACGTTCACCCGTCAGCCGCCTCGCCGGGGTCGCTTCCCCAGACGCATGCCTATCCTTCCGGGAGCAGCGCTCAGTTCAAGTCGCTCATGGCCTCGCTGTGGGCCGGCATCGTGCGCGACTCGCTCGCCCCGGCATTGGCCGCGTTCTTCCCGAAAGGCGCCTACGTCCAGCTGAAGGCGATCAACTCGGCGGGCTCTGACTGGACTGACCGTCTCGTGCACGACTATCGCCTCGACATCGCCGCCGCGCACGCGCTGCTCGGCCGCGATGCCACACGCACGCGGCTCGTCAGGGTCGATGTCCCTTCCGGCTACGGGCACTGGATTCAGCCAGGTGCCTGTTACAACAGCATCGGCTACTACGAGATGCCCAACGCGCGCGTCGTCTACCGCGAGGGTGGTCAGATCCGCTCGTTCGGCATCGCCTCGATGATCTCCTGGCGAGGCGTCTGGTACGTCGTTCACCTCGGAGCGATCCTGCGATCCACCGATTCGGGCACGGTCGACGACCCATCGTCCGGGCCGGGCACCTCGGCCTATTCGGGTACCTGCTAGAAGTGCCCGGTGCTCTGGGTAGGGTTACTCACGTGCTTCGCTGAATGCTCCCGCGTCTGGATCCGGTGCGCGCCGAGCGCGGGCCGCCCCACTCGTCGTTACCGTGAGACCTTGTGGCGCCCACACCCCAACGCCCACCCGATCTCGCCGGCGAACGAGGCGCTCGTCGAAGCGCCACAGAGCGCAAGCAGGCCAGACGCGAACGAGCCATCCGCCGCCGGCGGCTGTTGGCGCTTGGGCTCCTCGCCGCGGCCGTCGCGCTGGGTGTCGTCCTGGCGAGCGGCGGGCCCGCGCCCACGCGCCACCGCGGGACTGGCGCTCCCAGGCAGAACGCGACGGTGAGGGGCAGCCCGAATGCGAAGCCGCGACCGTCATCGTTCGCGGTTGGTCTGCGTGTCCTGCGGCTGGTCGATACCAGTCGCACGATCGTGCTCTCGAACGGGACGTCTGAGCCGCGAACGCTCCTCACGTATGTCCGCTACCCGGCGCTCGGAGCGCCAGGTCGAACTGATCTGCCGGATGCGCCGGCGGCGCGTACTGACGGCCCGTTCCCGCTTGTCGTCTTCGGGCACGGCTTTGACGTCACGCCCGCGCTCTACGCGCGCCTGCTGCAGAGCTGGGCGCGGGCGGGGTTTGTCGTCGCCGCGCCCGTGTTCCCGCTGGAGAACACCGACGCCCCAGGTGGACCGGACGAGTCGGACCTGGCCAATCAGCCCGCCGACATGCGCTTTGTGATCTCTCGCATACTCGCGGCCAGCAGCGCGCGTACGGGACCCTTTGCCGGGCTCGTCGATCCCACGCGGATCGCGGTCACCGGACAGTCTGACGGCGGCGACACGGCCCTTGCCGAGGCCTACAACCGCTATTTCCGCGACCCGCGGGTCAGCGCCGCGGTGATCCTCTCGGGCGCAGAGATACCCGGCGTCGGAGGGTTCACATTCCCGACCGGGAGCCCGCCGCTGCTGGCCGTACAGGGAACAGCCGACACGGTCAACCTACCCAGCGCTACGAACGCGTTCTTCGACGTCGCGCAGCGGCCGAAGTACCTGCTCAGTCTGCTCGGGGCCGAACACCTGCCGCCGTACTCCGTCCAGCAGCCGCAGCTCGGGATCGTCGAGCGAGTGACAATCGCGTTCTTCGATGCCTACCTCAAGCATCAGACTGGGGCACTGCGGCGAATCGTGTCGCTCGGAAGCGTCCCGGAAACGGCGTCGCTGCTCGCCGAACCCTGAGAGCCCTACAGTACTTGCGTCAAGGATCGCCGACCAAGCCGCGAGCCTCTCGACGTTGTGGAGGTCCGCGCTGGTCGCCTTGACGCGCAGGTATTCACCCATCGCGGGTGAGCGGTTGACAGTGCCCGCTCTGCTTGGGTCAGGCCAGCGCCACGATCCTCAATGAGTTTCAGTACCCCGAAATCCCCCTGGGCAGGAGGCGAGTCCGTGCGGGAGTTCGTCGAGGGGTCTGGCGGGGGCTCGGCCCGGACGAACTGGGTCGTGACATTGGCACCCTTCAGGCCAGAAAGCTGACCGGAGTGCGGGTGCGGGAGCGCTGCTTGGGCACGGTATCGATGTGCTTCAAGAGTCAGCGACCGCAACGCAAAGCGGTAGGATTGAGATCGACGTCGAGCGCTAGGAGGAGACATGCCCCGCTATCTAATCGAGAGGGCCTGGAATTCGATGCAGGAGGAGGAGCTGGCGGCGAAGGGCCAGCTCTCGAAGCGCATCCTGGCGGAGGATCGGCAGTTCTCCCAGATCGTGTGGGAGCACAGTCACATAGTCATGGACGAGGACGGTCAGCTGAAGTCCTTCTGCGTCTACTCCTCGCCCAGCACGGAGCTCATACGGGAGCACGCCGAGCTCCTCGGCGACCACATGGTCACGGGGATCTACGAGATCGGCGGCGACGTCTCCCCCGCAGACTTCGACTGATCCCTCGACGCGACGTCGAAGCTTGCGTGCCATTCTGCCTGCACCGCGATGGCCCGGCGCAGCCGTGCCCGCCGCCGGCGGGCCCCGTCGCTCTCGGGGATCAGCTCGAGCGCCTGGTTGCACAGCTCGACGGCCTCACGCGACGCCCAGCCCCTGCCGGCCTGGTCTGCCGCGATGAGCAGGTAGTCGGCGGCGCTCGCGCCCTCGCCGGCCTCGCGCCAGTGGTGGGCGAGGATCGCCGCATAGGCCGTCGGGTCTCCCGCCGCGTGCTCGACGAAGCGGGCGACCACCGCGTGGCGCTCGCGGCGGGCGGTCTTGGGCAGGGTCGCGTAGGCGACCTCGCGGACCAGCCCGTGCTTGAAGATCAGCTCCTGGTCGCCGGCGATCCGCGATGACGGGCTGCGGCGGATCAGGTCGCGGCGCTCGAGCGACTGCAACGTATCCGCGAGGGAGCCGTTGCCGCCGAGCGCCTGCAGGCTGCCCAACCAGAAGAAGTCGCCGACCACGGACGCGTCGAGGATCACCTGCCGCTCGGGCGCAGACAGCTGGTCGACCCGCGCGGCGATGATCGCCTTGAGGTTCGCCGGGAGCCCGCCGGCACCAGCGGCACCGCCCTCCGAAAGCCACGCGACCAGTTCCTCGATGAACAGCGGGTTGCCGCCCGCCGCCTCGTCCACGCGCCTGGCGAGCGCCTCCTGGTCGACCGCCTGGGCGAGCAGTTGGCGCACCAGCTCGTGCGCGCAGGAGTCGGTGAGGGCCTGAACCTGCACGGTGACGTTGGTCGGGAGCCGCGCCCACGTCGGTCGTGCGTCGAGAAACTCCGGCCGGGCGATTGCGAGCAGGAGCAGCGGCACTCCCGCAAGGCGCACCGAGAGCGCCTCGACGAGCTCCACGAGGCTGTCGTCCGCCCAGTGCAGATCCTCGAGCACCACCAGCGTGGGCTGCTCGCGGGCAAGCCCCTCGAGGAAGCGCTGAGCGGAGGCGAACAGAGCGTGCCGGTCCTCGACCGTGTCCTCGGCGAGACGAGCCAGGATCGAGAGGTTCCTCGCCAGCTCACGCGCTTCGGAGGAGGGCAGCAGCGAGGCCGTACGCTCGCCGAGCTTGTGCGCCGCGACGTCGGGCGCGTCGGTTGCGAAGATCCCGCACGCCTCCCTGACGACCGCCCCAAAGGCCCAGTACGCGGCCGGTTCTCCGTACGGGAGCGGGCGGCCGTGCAGGGTCCGTCCCCCGTCCGCCTCCACGCGCGCGGCGAACTCCCGCGTCAAGCGCGTCTTGCCGATCCCAGGGGGACCGACCAGCGTGACGAGCTGCGGGTGGAGCTCGCCCGAGGTCCGCGCCCACGCCCTCACCAGCAGCTCGAGCTCCGCGTCCCGGCCGAGGAACGGCGCCGCGGAGAGCGGGCGGTCCGCCGGAGCCGACGTGGCCCCCCGAGCGAGCCACGCACGCAGCGGCGCCTCCTTGCCCTTGGCGAGGATCGGCTCCACCGCCTCGCAGGCGATCGCGTGCGCGCAGGCGGCGTGGGTCGCCTCGCCGAGCAGCACTCCCGCCGGCGGAGCGGCGGCCTGCAGCCTGGCGGCGGTGTTGACCGCGTCCCCCATCACCGTGAACTCCCGCCGACCCGGGCCCACGGGAGCGAAGATGACCTCTCCCGTGTTCACGCCGACACGGACGCCGAGTCCGCCGAACAGCGCCGCCTGCTCAACCGCGCAGTGCTGGATCTCGAGCGCCGCCCGCGCCGCCCGCTCCGAGTCGTCCTCGTGGGCGACCGGCGCCCCGAACACCGCCATCAGGGCATCGCCGATGACCTTGTCCACGGTGCCTCCGAAGCGCTCCACGATCTCGCCCATCTCCTTCATGCAACCGTCGACCATCGAGCGGATCTCCTCGGGGTCGGTCCGCTCCGAGAGCGAGGTGAACTCGGACAGGTCGGCGAACAGAACGGTCACCCAGCGCCGCTCCCCCTCCTCACTTTCGCCGACGCTGGAGGTCGAGGAGCCCTGGTTCTCACACGGCGCGCCACACGAGCCGCAGAAGCGAAAATCGGGCGGGTTGTCCTGGCCGCACGAAGCGCAGTTCAGCCACAGGGACGTTCCGCAGTGACCGCAGAAACGCTGCGCGGCGTCGTTGAGCTCAGCGCAGTTGGGGCAGGGTGCCCTCTCAGCCAAGGCTCAGCACTCTGGCCGGGGGGTTGGCTTGCGAGTTCGAATCCATGTCGCGTGGTGAGACGTGAGCGGCCGCGCCAAGCGCGCAGCCGGACGCGCGCTAGGCGTACATGTCCGCGGAGATGCGGTCGACCTCAACCACGGCGTCGGCGGGGATGCCGACGCGCTTGGCAGCGGCGACGATCCCGTCGGGCGACGGCGCCTCGTAGAGGCAGTAGGCGCGACGCCGGTCGGCGCTTAGGAACGAGAACAGCCAGCGCACACCCTCGTCGGCGTTGACCTCCTCGATCAACTTGACGTCGTCGCTCGTGAGGTCGAGCTGGTCCGCGAAGGCACGCTCGATCACGTACATCGGCATGGTCTCATGCTACGCCATCGCTCACCTCAACCGGGGCGCTCGGCAGGCACACGCCGCCGCTCAACCCTCAACCACCGCCCCCGCAGGCGTAAGCCGCCGCTCGACCCTCAACCCGGACGCGCCGGCAGGCACACCACGGGTCAACCCTCAACCAGCCCGCGGCGGTAGGCGTACGCCGTCGCCTCGGTGCGGTTCGCGCACGCGGTCTTGCGCAGAATGCTGCGCACGTGGGCCGCGGCGGTGTGTTCGCTGATGAACAGCGCAGCCCCGATCTCACGGTTGGAGCGGCCGTCGGCCACCAGCCGCAGCACGTCGAGCTCGCGGCCTGAGAGACCGTCCGGCAGCGGCGGGCTGGACGCCGGCGCCAGGGCTCGGGCGCGTGCCAGCAGCGTGGGCATCCCCACGGTCTCGGCGAGACGTGCGGCATCGGCGAGCAGCTGCTGCCCGCGCTCGGAGTCTCCCCTGCCGACCAGCAGGCGTCCGTACTCGTAGGCGGTGTGAGCCAGCCAGGTGCTCGCGCCCATCTCCCGGTTGAGGTGAAGGGCAGCCTCGAAGTGACCGGCCGCCCCGTCGGTGTCCCCTAGCGTCGCGGCGAGCATTCCCAGGTAGCGGTCGGCGGCGCCGTAACAGGCGACACCGTGGCCGATCATGACGTTCGTGCCGGCCAGTGGTGCGAGCAGCGGATAGACAAGCTCCGCAACCCCGCGGTGCGCGACCGCGCCGGCGGCGTCGGCGAGGTAGGTGAGCGACGCAAGCCAGAGCCCCTCGCGCAGCGGCTCGAGGCCTTCGGCCTGCACGCGGTCGAGCTCACCACGGACCTGCTCCTCCATCGCAAGCTCGGCGAGCATCGCGGCGAGACCGGGGCGCCACGCTCCGCCGCCTCGATCGCCGGACGCGAGGACTCGGATCACCGGGGCCAGCTCGGCGAGACGGCCCTGCTCACGCCGGACACCGAACATCTGGATGCCGTAGACGCTCGAGGCGTCGCGGCCGACGAGCAGTTGCCCCCACTCGCGTGAGCGCTCGGCGGCCGCCTCGGCCTCTGCCAGGCGACCCTCGAGCAGCTCCAGCGCCGAACGGTAGTGCTCGACGACGTGGAGGATGAAGGGCTGGCGCGTGTGCTGGGCCATGTCGAGGGCGATCGCAAGCTCCTCGCGGGCCCGCACGATCTCCCCGAGTGCCATCAGTGCGGAGACCCGCCAGTCGGTCGCCTCCGCCTGCCCCTCCACGTCTCCGAGCTCCTCGGCCAGCTCGCGTGCCTCGCCGAGCATCTCGAGAGCCTCCGTGAAGCTCGTCGTCGCGCGCGCCCAGTAGACCCCCTTGAGCACCGTCGCCAGCCCGGCGCGGTCGTCGAGTCGGCGCGCCATCGCGATCGCCTCCTCGCGCGCGAGCGCAGCCCGGGCGGGGTCGCTCTCGTACTCGAGCGCGCGAGCGAGGCTCGCCAGCAGACCGACACGGAGCGTGGAGTCCTCCCGCCCGAGCATCGCCGAGGCCTCCTCGAGGAGCTCGCGGGCGCCCTCGTCGGTGAGCCCCGGCCGCCAGCAGGTCGTCTCGAATCCGATCGCCGCGCGGGTGAGCAGCTCTCCCTCGCCCTGCTCGCGTGCGATAGCCGCCGCCTGGCGGAACGACTGCAACGAGTCGAGCGAGCGACCCGCACAGAACAGCGCCGTACCGAGGTCGAGCAGGATCTCGGCACGCCGCCGCTCGTCCTCGATCCCCGTCTCCAACGCCGTGCGCAGGCGGGCCGCGGTCTCGTCGTAGGCCAGTGCGGCCGACGCCGCCCGGGCGGCAAGGAGGTTGTACTCAACCGCCTGTGCCGCCCCCCGATCGGGGCCGCCGCGGCGAAGTGGTGGGCCAGGTCGGCAAGCACGCGCCCACTCCGCGGACGTGCGAGCGCCTCCAGTGCCTCGGCGATGCGCAGGTGCAGCTCGGCGCGGCGCAGGACGCTCAGCCGGTCGTACAGCGCGCGACGCACGAGCTCGTGCGTGAAGCGGTACGCCAACGCCGGGAAGGGCAGCTCCTCGATCATCCCGCTGCGCATCGCTGGTTCCAGCGCGTCGATCCGCTCGAGCTCGACGGGCGCGGCGTGGCGCAGGACGTCGAGCTCGAACTCGGGGCCGGCAACGGCGGCCAGCTCGAGCAGGTCGCGGCTCGCCGGATCGAGTCTGCTCAGGCGCTGACTTACGACCTCACGGACGCTCTGCGGCGTTGCGACTTCCTGCAGCGGTCGCGTCAGCCGGAGCGTGCCGTGGTCGACCGCGAACACGTCTGCCTCGACGAGCGAGCGCCAGAGCTCGCAGAGCAGGAAGGCGTTGCCCTCGGTGAGGTCGCGCAGCGCGCGGGAGAGCTCGGACTCGGCGGGGTCGAGCTCGCCGCCGCCGGCGCGGCGCACGAACTCCCCGACGTCCTGCTCGCTCAGCCCGCCCAGGTGGAGGCGGACGACGTCGTCGGAGCGGCGCAGGTCTGCAAGCGCGTCGGCGAGCTCGGCCGGGACGTCGGCCTCGGCGTCTCGGAACGTCGCCACCACGAGCACGCGGGCCTCGGTGCTCGCGCGGGCGAGGTGGCGCAGGAGCACGAGCGTGGGCGTGTCGGCCCAGTGCCCGTCCTCGAGCACGAGCAGCAGCGACTGCCGGCGACCCGCGGCGGCCAGGACGTCGGTCACTGCCGTGTGCAGACGGTGGCGCTCGGTGTCAGGGTCGGCGGCGACGGGCGCCGCGAGCCCGGAAACGAGCGCGGGCAGGTCGGGAACGAGCCGGGTCAGCTCGCCGCCCGCGCTGCCGAGGTCCGCACGGAGCGCGTCGGGGTCGGTGCTGCGAGCGAGCTGGCCGAGCGCCTCGGCGAAGGGTCGGTAGGCAGTCTGCACCACGGCGTCGCAGGCGCCGTAGAGCACGCGCACGCCTTCAGAGGCGAGCACCTGCGCCAACTCCCGCACGAGGCGACTCTTGCCGGAACCGGCCTCGCCGCCCAGCAGCGCGAGCCGACCACGCTCACCCGCCTCGCGCGGCACCAGCGCTCGCAGCGCCGCGAGCTCCGCCGAGCGCCCGACGAACGGAGAGGACGGCGGGAGTCGCAGAGGGCCGGGCAGCGGTTGCACGTGTGGGAGTGGGCGGTTGGTGTGGCAGGGCTGTTGGTGTTGCAGCGAAGAGTTGCGCGGTAGTCAGATTTGATTATTGCTCCGCGAGGCCTTGGTGAGGGGGGCGGCGAACTGTGTCAATCCAGGTCATGACAGGGGGCGTGGACCCGGGTAGTGTCGCCAGTGCGATCGGGAGTCCCTTCCGGAGCCCGGCAGAGTCCAACGAAGCAGAACAGGAGGCCGACATGAGCACCACCAACGCGGCACAGGCAGCACGAGCGGAGCTGGGGGCGAAGTTCGCGGGTGAGCTGGTCGGTCCCGAAGACTCCGGCTATGAGCAGGCGCGCGCGGTCTACAACGCGATGATCGACCGCCGGCCTGCGCTGGTCGCCCGCTGCGCCAGCGACGCGGACGTGGCGGAGACCGTCTCCTTCGCCCGCCGCCACGACCTGCTGCTCGCCGTTCGCGGCGGCGGCCACAACGGCGCCGGGCTGGGAACCTGCGAGGACGGTGTGGTGCTCGACCTCTCCCTCCTGCAGGCCGTCGAGGTCGACCCCTCCGCGCGCACCGTGCGCGTGGGCGGCGGCTGCACGTGGGCGCAGGTCGATGCCGCGACGCACGAGGCCGGCCTGGCCACACCGTCGGGGATCGTCGCGTCCACCGGCGTCGGCGGTCTCACCCTGGGTGGCGGCCTCGGCCACCTCACGCGCAAGCACGGGCTCACGGTGGACAACCTGCTCGAGGCCGACGTCGTCCTCGCCGACGGCACGCAGGCCCGCGCAAGCGCCGAGGAGAACCCGGAGCTCTTCTGGGCGCTGCGCGGCGGCGGCGGCAACTTCGGCGTCGTCACGTCGTTTCACTTCCGGGCGCACCCCGTCTCCACTGTGATCGCCGGACCGACGCTGTGGCCACTGGAGCAGACAGCCGAGGTGATGCGGTTCTACCGCGAGTTCCTGCCGGCCGCGCCCCGTGAGCTGAACGGGTTCTTCGCGATCATGACGGTGCCCCCCGCGGACCTCTTTCCCGCCGAGCTGCACCTGCGCAAAGTGTGCGGCGTGGTGTGGTGCTACACCGGCGAGCCGGAGGCGGCCGCCGAGCTCCTCGCGCCCGTGCAGGCGCTCGGAACGCCGCTCCTGCACGGAGTGGGGCCGATGCCGTTCCCGACGCTGCAGAGCCTCTTCGACGGCCTCTACGTCCCAGGCCTGCAGTGGTACTGGCGCGCGGACTTCGTCCGCGAGCTCCCGGACGCGGCGATCGAGCAGCACGTCGCGTTCGCAGAGAAGCTCCCGACGCTGCACTCGACCATGCACCTCTACCCGATCGACGGCGCCGTGCACGACGTTCGGGCCGCTGATACACCGTTCAGCTACCGCGACTGCAACTGGGCCGAGGTGATCGTCGGCGTGGACCCCGATCCCGCCAACGCGGGCGTCATCCGCGACTGGACCGTCGACTACTGGGAGGCCACACACCCCCACTCGGCCGGCGGGGCGTACGTGAACATGATGATGGACGAGGGACACGAGCGCGTGCGCGCGAGCTACCGCGAGAACTACGACCGCCTCGCCGCTGCCAAGGCAACCTACGACCCGGTGAACACCTTCCGCGTCAACCAGAACATCGAGCCGTCGGCGGGGGCGTGAGCAACCCTTCCCCGAGTACGGAACGGCGCTAAGCCTGAATCCACCGATCCCGGGGTCGCCTCGGCACCGGTGGCGCTTCGCCAGGCGCCATCGCCGTCGCTCCGAGGGTTCACCCTGCGGATGCTCCGTCGATGCCCCCTGACTCGACCACCGGCACCGATGCTCAGCCCGTTATCGGTGGATCCAGGCTAAGGCAGCAGCCCCCCCAGCCGCGCAGGAAGGTGTTGACCCTTCCCACGGTCTCATCGACGGGGCGCAGCGCTCGTCGGCGCTGGTAGGGTCGCGCCCGTGAAGATCGCGAACCTGCATGAGAGTCCCTCGCGCGAGCTCGCGTTCGGCCACATAAAGGGGGTGTGGCGCGACCTTGGACGCGCCGTTGGGACGCGCACGGTGGGCCTGCGGCGCATCGAGATTGCCGCGGGGCACTTCTCCACGCCCGCCCACGAGCACGGCGCCGACGAGGAGATCTTCTTCGCGCTCTCCGGCAGTGGGCTACTCTGGGAGGAGGGCAGAACCTGCGAGGTGCGCGGCGGCGACTGCATCGTGCACCGGCCCCTGCGCGGCGCCCACACCCTGCGCGCCGCGGACGGCGGACTTGACGTGCTCGTCTTCGGCCAGCGCCTCGACCCCCGCCTCACCGCGCTGCCCCGCATCGGCGTGGCCTGGAGCTTCCCCCGGTGGGTGGAGCTCGCCGACGGCGATCCCCCGTTCGCCCGCGAAGCCGCCGCCGGTCCCCCCGACTGCCCTCCGCCACCGGCGGAGCGCCCCCGCAACGTGGTGGCGCTTGCCGACGCCCCCACCGCCTTCGGCGGCGCCGCGCGGCTGCTCGGCGAGGCCGCCGGCGCGCGTGTCACCGGTCTCAAGCACATCACCCTCCCCCCCGGCGGAAAGGGCGCCCCCGCGCACTGCCACTCCGAAGAGGAGGAGCTCTTCGTCGTGCTCGACGGTGGCGGCACCCTCCAGCTGTGGCCCCGCGGCGGGAGCTCCGAGGGTCTCGAGGAACACCCGCTGCGTGCGGGCGACGTCATCTCGCGCCCCGCCGCCACCGGAGTCGCGCACGCCCTGCGCGCCGGCGAAGAGGGCCTCACCTACCTCGCCTACGGCACCCGCGAGCCGGGCGACATGTGCTTCTACCCGGAGACCGGCCGCGTCTCCCTGCGCGGGCTCGGCGTCGCCCTGCGCTCGCCCGAGATCGAGCCGCTGCGCGGTTAGGTCGATCTACACCCCGTTTTCAAGGAAATCTGAAGGTGTCTCTGGCTCGGCGAATCACACGAATGTTTCCCACATGGCACCCAAAAGCCCTCTTTCGGCCTCTCCGAGACCAAGCCCCACATCTCAAACCCCGCACCAGCACCCACGTTCGCTGTGAGACCCCGGGGGGTTACATCCGGGCCGCTCGTGTCAACTAAACCGCGCGCAGGCCCGTAGACGCCCCGTCGGCGAAAAAATCTGCTCGCCGACCGACGCGCACCCCGGGCGCCTCGAAGCCGCGGCCCTCTGCGCGACCCCGCCGACCCACGCGCGCCCCGGGGTTCATCATTGGTCCGTGCCGCCGACCCGCCGAGATCCCGCGGCCCCCACGAGCCCGGCCCGCCCACGGCACGCGGCCCTCCGCGCGCTCGACTGGCTGCTGCCCGGCGAGAACCCTGCGGGAGCGGTGTACGGGACGATCACCCTTGGGGCGCTGCTCGCGGCGGAGGACGGGCTGCACGACACCTACGCCGAGACCGTGGGGTCGGTCGTGCTGGCCCTCCTGCTCTACTGGCTGGCGCACTCCTACGCCGAACTGCTCGGCCGGCGCCTCGCCGCCGGCGGGCGTCTCACCGCGCGCGCGTTGGGGCAGGCGCTCGGGCGCGACTGGGCGATCGTGCGAGGCACCGCGGCGCCGCTGCTCGCGCTGCTGATTGCGTGGGCGGTGGGCGCCGATCAGCAGACCGCGGTCACCGTGGCGCTGTGGACCTGCGCCACCAGCCTCGTGGCGCTCGAGCTGCTCGCCGGGCTGCGCGCACGGGCACGGCCCGGGGAGCTCGCACTCGAGGTGTGCGTGGGCGCGACCATGGGCTTGGCAGTGATCGCCCTCCGGGCGGTCCTGCACTGAGGTTGGGTGCGATTCCGCCGGCTCGCCGCGGAGATCGAGGAAGTCGTAGACATCCGGTGGCCCATACAACGAGCCCCGCGCGAACCCGACCCGAGCCGCTCCGCGGTGGCCGCGAACGCCTTCGTGCGGCCACTGAGCTATCTTCAAATGCGCTGTCGCTGCTGAGGAAACAACTTCTTCTGCGCGTGGAGGCAGCGACGGCGGAAGCTGTATCCAGTAAGCTGTAGACAAAAGATCGCTGACATGGAATGGTCTTGTTTACCGTATACCATGACAGTCTGGGGAGCGAGAGGATGCGGGGAGGTCGAATGTCTGGGTCGGAGCGAGAGCGGGCGGCGTCGAACGGCGCCGGGAATGCCGGGAACGGGAAGCTTGGGAACGGCAAGCCGAAGCGGCAGGCGAAGACGACGGCGATCGTGCCGATCTACGCGCGTCTGCCGAAGGGTCCGCACTCCATCGGGGCGACGGGGGTGGCCCGCAACCAGCGTATCCGCATGCACGGGGGGCTGATCGAGGCGGTCACGACCTGGGGCTACCCGCGGACGAGCGTGAGGCTCGTGATCGGGCTGGCGGGGGTCTCGCGGAGGGTGTTCTACGAGCAGTTCTCGGGCAAGGAGGAGTGCTTCCTTGCGACCTTCGACCTGATCGTCAAGCGCGCGGTCCAGCGGCTCACCCACGCCTACCGCACGGCGCCGGGCGGCCCCGAGAAGCGCCTGCGCGTGGTGCTGGAGGCGCTCGGCGCGGAACTCGAACAGAACCCCAAGGCGCTGCACCTGGTGCTGCTCGACGCCCAGACCGTAGGCCCCGAGGGGGTGCGGCGGCTACAGCGGGTGACAGCGCTGTGCGAGGCCCGACTGTCGAGCGTCCTCTCCGAGCGGGACTGTCCCGCCACCGGCTCCGCCGGCGGACCGAGCGGAGGGTCAGCCGGTCGCTCGTCTGCGGTTCCGCTGCCGGTGGTGCGGGCGATCGTGGGCGGGCTGCGTCGGGTGACGTCCGTGCGCCTGCGCGACGGGGAGACCGCCGAGCTCAGGCCGCTCACGGGAGAGATGGTGAAGTGGGCGCTCCTGTTCTCCGCGCCCGCGGTGGCCGCCCTGTGCCCGCGGCCCTGCGCGAACCCCCCTTTCCCCGAGACGGCGGCGCTCGAGCCGGGGGCGTGCGGCGGCGAGAGCACCCGCGCGCGGCTGCTGCGCAGCGCGATCGAACTGCGGGTGCGGGGGGGCAAGCAGGACGAATTCAACTCCCTGCGGATTGCCGACGGCGCGAGGCTGCCCGTCGAGGCCGTCATCGAGCTGTTCCCCGGCCCCGAAGCGTGCTACCTGGAAGCCCTGGACGTGCTCGGGGACGAAGTGCTGCAGCTGGTCGCCGACCCCGGCCTGGTCTCCGCGGAGTGGCCCGACGCGGTGTGCCGTACGGTCGCCCGCCTGCTCGCGCACCTCGCGTCCTCCCCCGCCCGCCTGAGGACACTCGCGGTGAAGGCGTTCGAGGCCGGGTCGCCGGCGATCGCGAACGTGGGGGACCTGGCCTACGAGGTCGCGACCCTGCTGACCGAGGGGGCGCCCCGGCGCCCGCGCACCAGGATCGCGGTGGAGGGCATCGCGGGAGCGCTGTGGCAGATCCTCGCCTGCGAGGTGCTCGCGGGCCGCGGCCACCGGCTGCCTGTGCTCACCGAGTACGTCTCCTACGTGATCCTCACCCCGTTCGTCGGCCCCGAGGAGGCCGCGGAGGCGATCGTGCGCTCCCGGGACGCGGACGCGTCCGCAAGCCCCCTTCCGGGATCTCCCAACGGGACGCACGCGGTCAACGGCAAACCTGCCACCAACGGGGCCCACGCAGTCAACGGCACGCTCTCGACCAACGGGACACACGCGGTCAACGGCAAACCTGCGACCAACGGGGCCCACGCGGTCAACGGCACGAACGGGACGAACGGGTCTGGCTCAGCCGCGGAGGACTACCGGCGCTTAGCGGAACGCCGCTCGGCGAAGTGCGTGAACACGACCCCCACGAGCACGGACAGCACGATCACGACGATCAAAGGCGCCTGACCCTTGCCGAAGATCCAGTTGACCTCGACCTTTTCGAGGTTGAACACAGCGAACAGGGTCGCGAGCACCGCCAGCGCGACGAGCCCGCCCGTGCGGGCCAGCTCGCGGTTGTTGCGCTTGGGCTTGGAGGGCACCGGGGTCTGAGTGGAGGCGGACATGGCCCGCCCCCATAGTACGGCATCACCCCGCAACGGCCTCGCCCCACGGCGACCTCACCCGGGAGGACGTCAGCCCGCAACGCCCTCACCCCACGGCGACCTCACCCGCGAGGACGTCAGCCCGCAACGGCCTCACCCCACGGCGACCTCACCCGCGGCGAGCTCGGCCTTGACCCACGCGTCGCCGCACGAGAGGTTCTCGACCCCAAGGGCGGCGGCGACGTTGAGGGACATGCCGTGGCGGAAGAAGTCATCGATCCGCTCGTCCTCCGCGCCGGAGAGCTCCTGGGCGAGGCCGACGAGCGCGGAGTAGCAGTGGCGCACGCGGGCGCGCACCACCTCGTCGTCGCAGGCCGCGTAGGACTGGTGGTGGAGCATCAGGTAGTCGCGGTCGGAGGTGAGCAGCTCCACGTACGCGCGTCCCATCGCCTCCAGGGTGTCCTCGCAGTCGGCAGGCCCGCGCCCCTCGCGGTACTCGGCGGCCGCGTGCTCGAACGTGTCGGCGATCCGTTCGAAGGAGCGCTCCAGCGCCGCAAGGAACAGCTCGCGCTTGTTGCCGAACAGCGTGAACACGTACGGCTGAGCCACCCCGACGCGGCGCGCGATGCGCTCCACCGGGGTGCCGTGCAGGCCGCCGTGGGCGAACTCGTGCACCGCTGCCGAGATCAGCTCCTCACGGCGCTCGGCTGCGGGGACGCGCACGCGGGTCGGCTCGGCATTCATGTCGGCTCCCAACTTAGTGATTGTCAACACAAGTGAGATTAGCAGTGACTAATAACTTTGTCAAGGAGGAGGGGAGGGGTCGCGTAGTGGCGTCCCCGCGCGGGGTGGGCGCGAGCGGACGCGCGCGGCTCGCCACGGAGGAGCTCGCAGCGCAGACTCACGTGCGGCCGAGGCACGGACGCAGACGCAAGGACTCGCCGGGGAGGCGTTCGCAGCGCAGACCCCTGGCGCAACCCAGCGGCCCGCCCCGTGTTGCGAAGCAGGTGCGTATCCGGCTCGCGGCGAAATACAGTGGGACGATGAGCAGGCGAGGAGTATCGATCGCGGCCGTGCTGGCCCTCGGCGCCACGAGCGGCGCGCTACTCGGAGGGTGCGGCGGGGGCACGAAGACAGTGAGCGTCTCCGAAGCCGCCTCACCCACCACGACCGCGGGCAGCGCGACGACGGCGAGTACGCCCACACACGCGACCACGACCACCACGACACCCGCGCCGGCCACTGGCGGCGGCCAGGCGGCGAGGCAGAGCGGGAGCACCACCCGCACCGCCCCCGCGCCCGCGTTCACCGAGACCGGCACGCAGTCCGGAGCAGCGGCCTCGGGCGCCCAGGCCACGGCGGCCGCCGCCGTGGTGACCGCGCACGGGTACACCCCCACCGACGTCTCCGACTACCACCCCACCCAGACCCTCGGAGTGCTCGTCGGCGCCCGCACCGGCTCCGCCGACGGGTACGCCCAGCGCGCGTTCTTCTTCCTCGACGGCCACTACCTCGGCACCGACTCCTCCCAGGCCTCCGCCTCCGTACACGTCGTCAGCCAGTCCGACACCGAAGTCGCCCTCGCGTACGCGCTCTACCGCGCCCACGACCCGCTCTGCTGCCCCTCCGGCGGCCAGGCCGTCGTGCACTTCCAGCTCAACAACGGCACCCTCGTCCCGCTCCAGCCGCTGCCGCCGGTCAGCTCCACCACGGGCCTCGCCCGGCAGTAGCGCGGCGACGGCGAGGCGCCTCCCTCGGCTCCTACGCCGGTCCACGGTACGAGCGGCGGACCCGCCCAGCCCAGCCCGGCGGCTTCCGTGCGGGGGGAGGTTCCGTCGGACGAACCGGCTCATTTCTCCCTATCTTGATGGGTGCTCAACACCCCACCGAGAAGGAGACCCCCATGAGCTCGAAGATCGAAGGCCACGCCGAGGAGCTGCTGAAGGGCAAGAACTTCTGCACCGTCTCCACGCTCCGCGGTGACGGCTCCGTACACGCCGCACCCGTGTGGGTAGACGTGCAGGACGGCCGAGCCGTGCTCAACACCGCCGAGGGGCGCGCGTGGCCGCGCAACCTCGAACGCGACCCCCGCGTGACCCTGACGGTGCAGAACACGGAGAACCCCTACGAGTACGTCACTGTCCGCGGGCGCGTCGCCGAGCGCACCCACGAGGGCGCCGATGCGCATATCGACTCGATGGCGATGAAGTACCTCGGCCAGGACACCTACCCCTACCGCCAGCCCGGCGAACAGCGCGTGATCATCCGCGTCGAGCCGGAGTACGTGCACACCTACGGAGCCTGAGGCGGGGGAGTGGGTCAGACGGGGCGGTCGAGCCTCAACAGCCGCCGCCACCACGGTGTGGGGCGCGGCTGGGTGCGCAGCCACTCGTCGCGCCACCGCAGCTGCCCCCGCTCGTGGGCGCGCGCTACGCACGCCGTGTGCGCGTGGCGGCGGCGGCGGGTGTCGCCTTCGGGAGCGATCAACACGTGCTCGCTGAGCGCGGGCAGGTGATGGCCGCAGAGCGGGCAGCGGTACGTCGCGGGCTTGCGGTTCGCCGCGCGGCGCACCGTCCACCACGGGGCCGGTGGAAGGCGCGTGGGCACCGCCCCATTGTGGCCGCTCCGGGACTCGGCTCGCTGGTGACCGCGCTGGCGGTGGTCGGCCTGGGGGTGGGCGTGGCCCTCGCGAAAGCCCAACTGGAGCGCCGCTCCGAGCGCTCGCGGCGCGACTCGCACCCCCGGGAGGAGCGCCGGCGGCGGCCGGCGCTGCTCCCGGGCGAGCCCTACGTCGAGGGGGTGCGGCGGGTGATCCTCGGACAGGCTCGACCTCGCCGTCGAGCTGCTGGAGGGCTACCCCCAACCGGTCGGGGAGGCGACCCGGGCAGCAAACTGTTCCCCGGTCGGCCCCCCGGCGCAGCCCATGGACGGCGAGCAGGCCGTGCACGAGACCCGCAAGGCGCTCAAGCGCCTGCGCGCGCTGCTGGCACTGCTGCGCCCCGAGCTCGGTCGCAAGCGCTACACGCGCGAGAACGCCGCCCTGCGCGACTGCGCGCGGCACCTCGCGGGCGCGCGCGACGCGGAGGTCATGGTCGGGACCCTCGACGCCCTCGTGCAACGCCACCCCGCGCGGTTGGCCCGCTCCGCAGCCGTGCGGGCGCTGCGCGCCCAACTGCACGCCGAGCGCGAAGCCGCCGCCGCGCTCGCCGTCCGCGACCCTCGCGTGCGCGGGGAGGTGCTCGGCGAGCTGCGCGCGGTCCGCGCGCGCGTCGAGCGGTGGGAGCTGCGCGAGCGCGGCTTCCGCTCGCTCGCCCCCGGCCTGGAGCGCACCTACCGCGAGGGGCGCGTAGGCCTGCGCACCGCTCACCGGGGTGCGGGCGGGGGCCGGGGCGGGAGCGGGAGCGGGAAGCGCCGGCGCAGGAACACCGAAGCGCTGCACGCATGGCGCAAACGGGTCAAGGACCTCCGCTACGTCACGGAGACGCTCGACCGCGGCGGCCGCGGGAACGGGTCCTCGACGTACACACGCAGCGTCGCGCGCCGCGCCGACCGACTGGGGGAAGCGCTCGGCGAGGAGCACGACCTCGCGCTGCTCGAGGCCAGGGTGCGCGAGCGCTCCCGTCAGTTCGCCGGGGAGCGCGGGACGCGCAAGCGCCTGCTGGCGCTCATCGCCCGTCGGCGCCGGTCGCTGCGCAAGGGCGCGCTGCGCGAGGGTGAGCGCCTCTACCGGCGCAAGCCGCGGCGCTTCGTGCGCCGTCTGAGGCGGGCGCAGTAGACGGGCCGGGAGTGCGCGACAAACCTCGGCAACTCGTTCAACTCCGGCAATCAGGCTTCAGAACCCCCCGGGCGCCGCCGATGCAGAAACGGTGTCCCGTCAAGCCTCCCGCACCCGGCCCACACCCATAACGTTCCTCCTGGCGCTCCTCTGGGGGGGAGTGGGAGTCCTGGCCCTGCACTCCACCCTCGGCCTCGGCGGCTACGGACGCGAAGGGCTGTTCGACCAGGGCATCTACAACATGCTGATGGGCGGCGCCGCCCTCACGGTGCTGGCCCGCGGCCTGCTCGTGCGGGCACAGCGCGCGGCGTGGCTGACGATGGGCGCGGGCGTGCTGTGCTGGTGCCTCGGCGACCTCTACTACACCCTCTTCCTGGAGGGCCCCGGCGCGGCTGGCGGCGGCCTCTCGCCGGCCGACGCGCTGTACCTGTCCTTCTACCCCTGCTGCTACGTCGCGCTCGTGCTGCTGCTGACAGCGCACCTGCACGAGACCCGCATCGCGATCTGGCTGGACGGGCTGATCGGCGGCCTCGCGGCCGCCACGGTGGGCGCGGCGCTCGTGCTGCCGCCGATCCTGCACAGTGCCCACGGGGACGCCGCCTCGTTGGGGGTGGCGCTCGCGTACCCCGTTGGGGACCTGCTGCTGCTGGCGTTCGCGGTCAGCGCGCTCGCCGTGACCGGGTGGCGTCCCGGACGGGTGTGGCTGCTGCTCGCCGCCGGCCTGGCGGTCACCGCGGTGGCCGACTCGGCGTACCTCTACCAGACCGCCACCAACACCTACCGCGTGGACAACTGGACGCAGAGCCTGTGGCCGCTCGCCGCGGTGCTGCTGGCGCTCGCCGCGTGGACCCCGTGGCCGCGGCCCGCGCGCCGGCGGGTGGAGGGGTGGCGGCTGGTGTCGGTGCCCTCGCTCTCGCTGCTCGCCGCGCTGGGGGTGCTGGTCTACGGCAACTTCCCCGACACCCAGCTCACGCCTACCGCGCTGGTGCTCGCCGCGGCGACCGTGCTCGCGGTGTGCGTGCACCTGGTGGCAACCGTGCGCGAGAACGCCGCGATGCTCGCCGGCTCGCGGCGCCTGGCGCTGACCGACCCGCTCACCGGCCTCGGCAACCGCCGCCAGCTGATGGAAGACCTCACCGTCGCCTGCCGCCGCGCGAGCGCGGGCGAGACGTGGGATCTCGTGCTGTACGACCTCAACGGCTTCAAGCGCTACAACGACACTTTCGGGCACCCCGCCGGCGACGCTCTGCTGGCGCGCCTGTCCGACAAGCTGCGGGCGGTCGTCGCCCCGCACGGCACCGCCTACCGGATGGGCGGCGACGAGTTCTGCGCGCTCCTGCGCGACTCCACCGAGCACCTCGACGTGCTCGTGCCGGCCTCCGTGGCCGCGCTCTCCGAGCAGGGGCCGGGCTTCTCGATCGGAGCGGCCCACGGGGTGGTGAGCATCCCGCCCGAGCTCGACGACCCCGCCGCGGTGATGCAGCTCGCCGACCAGCGCCTCTACCAGCGCAAGGACCAGACGCGCGAGGCGAGCGCCGTGCACCAGTTGCGCGACGTGCTGCTGCAGGCCTTCCAGGAGCGCCACCCCGACCTGCGCGAACACCAGCGCGGGGTAGGCGCGCTCGTGCTCGAGGTCGGACGGCGGCTGGAGATGGCCGGCGAGGAGCTCGACGTGTTGGCCCGCGCCGCGGAGCTGCACGACGTCGGCAAGATCGCGATCCCCGACGCGATCCTCAACAAGCCGGGGCCGCTGGACGACGAGGAGTGGCTGTTCATGCGCCGTCACACGATCCTCGGCGAGCGCATCCTCAAAGCTGCCGCCGCCCTGCGCCCGGTGGCGGAGCTCGTGCGCTCGAGCCACGAGCGCTACGACGGCACCGGCTACCCCGACGGCCTCCACGGCCAGGAGATCCCGCTGGGCGCGCGGATCATCTTCGTGTGCGACGCGTTCGACGCGATGATCTCCGAGCGCTCCTACTCCGGCGCCGTCGCCCCCGCCGAGGCGGTCGCCGAGCTGCGCGCGTGCGCCGGCACCCAGTTCGACCCCGAGGTCGTCGAGGCGTTCGTGGCCACGCTGCTGGAGCCGGGGCTGGAGCGGATCCGGGCCGCCACGCCCGTGCGGGCGCTGCCGCTGCGAGCCTCGGACGGGCTCGCCTCAGGCGAGACGCTCAGTCCACGCTGAGGATCCTCAGCACCGACTGCCCGCGGGGCAGCACCACCGCGGCCTCGTCGCCGGCGCGGCGTCCCACGAGGGCGCGGGCGACGGGGGACTCGACCGAGAGGCGGCCCTCCGCGGGGGCGGCGTCGTGGGAGCTGACGATCCTCCACGTGCGCTCCCCCCCGTTCTGGTCGCGCACCACCACGGTCGAGCCGAAGCCGACCGTGCCGTCGGCGCCGGGCCCCTCGCTCTCCTCGACCACCACCGCCGCCGAGATCTTTTCACGGAGGCGCGCGATCTTCGTCTCCAGGTGAGCCTGGTCGTTCTTCGCGTCGTGGTACTCGCTGTTCTCCTTGAGGTCCCCCCACTCACGCGCCGTTTTGATCCGCTCCGCGATCTCCCGGCGCCCCTCGCCCTCGAGCGCCTCGAGTTCCGCGCGCAGGGTCTCCAGTCCGGCAGGGGTCATCAGGCTGGTCGCCTCCATGCTCGAAGCCTACCTTGAACGGGCCGCCATCAGAAGTACGTGGAAGGCGGCGTTGAGAGCAGCGCGTAGATCTGCACGAGCGCGGCCTGCCCCAGCAGTTCGGCGGTGGGCGGGGAGCCGTAGGCGAAGAGGTTGTCGCTGAGACGGTGGCGGAGCCACGCGTAGTAGGCGTATTCGCGCGCCGGCCCGGCCCCGGGGGGGTCGTGAGTGAGGGAGTCCAGGTACATCAGGTTGCGGAAGTAGACCTCCACGAAGAACGGGTTTTCCGAGGAGAGCCGGCTGTAGGGGTAGTGGGCGAGCGCCGCCTTCGCGGTCTGGCGGGCCTCGTAGAGGTAGGCGCCTTCGTGGGTCGCCTGGTAGAGCAGCGCGCCCGCGCCCACCATCGCGCCCTGGTTGTAGGACCACTCCGTGTGCTGCACGGTGCCGTCGAGCTCGACGTGGTCGGCGTAGAGGTCGCCCGGTTCCAGCAGGCACTGGCGCACCCACCCGTAGGCCTGCTCGGCGAACTGCAGGTAGCGGACTTCACGGGTGATGCGGTACAGCTGCACCCCCAGCTCCGCCGCGGGGGCGTCGGTGACGGTGTTGCGCTGGGTGTTGGTCGGGGCGTTGGAGAACGGCACCCCCCCGGCGCAGGGCAGCGGCTGGCCTTCGGGGCCGGCGGTCTGCCAGCCCGCCATCACGAACGCCATGATCTGCTCCGCCTGGGTCAGCGCGGCGGAGGAGTGGTCGAGCTCGTACATGCGCGCCAGCTCGATCCCGACCCACTCGTTGTCGTCGTAGTAGCTGTCCCCGCCGGGGCCCACGGGGGGCGCGGTGACGTCGTCGAAGGAGCGCGCCGTCGTGGCCGTGGAGGCACCCGTCGCGGTCGTTTCCCCCGGGGGGGGCGAGCTCGCGTACACCTGCAGGCCGGCCGCCAGCGCGCGCAGCCCGCCTTCGAGGCTGACCTGCTGGCCGGGGATGTGCGCCACGCTGACGCTCGCCGCGAGTGCCTGCGAGAAGGGCCACAGGAACGAGTACTCGGGTTCGCCCTTGTACAGCCCCGCAGAGGGGACGTAGAAGTTCTGCTGCATCGCCTCGTAGGCGAGCACCGCGCGCTCGGCGAAGAGGCTCAGCACGGGCGGCCGGCGAGCCTTCGGCGCGCTCCGCTTGCGCTGCGCGGCAAGCGCAGCCGGCGCGGACAGGAGCAGCGCGAGCAGGACCACGAGGCATCCCGCGGTCGCAAGGGGTCGGTGAGCGGGCCGGGGCGGGGTCATCGGCTCAGGGCAAGAACAGGCTAGCGGGGTGTTCGATGTGGTGAAACAGAACTTGCAGGGGGCGCGCTGGTAGTGTCGGGCGACCGTGTGCGAGGAGACGCGATGAAGACGGTCCGAGAGGCGACGTACGAGCTGCTGCGGGAGCGGGGCATGACCACGCTGTTCGGCAACCCCGGCTCCACGGAGCTGCCGATGCTGAGCTCCTTCCCGGAGGACTTCCGCTACGTGCTCGGCCTGCAGGAGGCGGTGGCGGTGGGGATGGCCGACGGCTACGCCCAGGCAACGGGGCGCCCGACGCTGGTCAATCTGCACACCGCCCCGGGGCTGGGCAACGCGATGGGGGCGATCTGCAACGCGCAGGCCAACAAGTCGCCGCTGGTGGTGACCGCGGGCCAGCAGTACCGCTCGTTGATGACGCTGCAGGCCAACCTGACCAACCGCGACGCCACGCGGATGCCCCACCCGCTGGTGAAGTGGAGCTGGGAGCCGCCCTGCGCGCAGGACGTCCCGCACGCGCTGGCGCGCGCGACGCACACCGCGGCGCTCCCACCGCGGGGCCCCGTGTTCGTGTCGGTGCCGATGGACGACTGGTACGCGGAGGTGCGCTCCGAGGAGGAGGTGCGCCACCAGACCACGCGCGCGGTGAGCGGCGGAGCCGGCCTCCCCGACGGAGCCACGCTCGCGGACCTCGCCCGGCGCCTGACGCAGGCCGCCAACCCGGCCCTGGTGGCGGGCCCGGACATCGACGCGGCGGGCGGGTGGGACGCGGCGGTGGCGCTCGCGGAGCGCGCGCGCCTGCCGGTGTACGCGACCCCGGCGACGGGCGGGGGGCGGCTGGGCTTCCCGGAGGACCACCCGCTCTTCCAGGCCGTGCTCCCCCCGGCGGTGCAGCCGCTCGGGGAAATGCTGGCGGCACACGACTTCGTGCTCGCGGTGGGCACGTCGGTGTTCCCCTACTACCCCAACATCCCCGGCCCCCTGCTGGCCCCGGGGACGAGCCTGGTGGCGGTCACCTCCGATCCCGACGAGGCGGCGCGGGCGCCGATGGGAGACGCCGTCGTGGCGGACGTGGCGCTCACGCTGGCGGCGCTGGCGGAGGCGGTGGGGGAGGCCGAGACCACGCGCGAGCCCCCGCCGACACGCGCGGCCCCGGAGGAGGTTCCCCTCACGGACCCGATGAGCCCCTCCACCGCGGTGCGGGCGCTCGCGGAGGTGTTCCCCGAGGACGGGATCGTGGTGCTGGAGTCCCCCTCGGCGACCCCGGCGCTGCGTAACCAGCTGCGACTGGGGCGCCCGGAGAGCTACTACTTCTCCGCCGGTGGGGGCCTCGGCTTCGGGATGCCCGCGGCGGTGGGGGTGCAGCTCGCGTGCCCGGAGCGGCCGGTCGTGTGCGTGATCGGCGAGGGCTCGGCGCAGTACGCGGTGCAGAGCTTCTGGACCGCCGCCGCGTACAAGGTGCCCGTGACGTTCCTGGTGCTGCGCAACGAGGAGTACGCGATCCTCAAGTTCTTCTCGCTGATGGAGGAAGTCCCGGGCGCGCCCGGTCTGGACCTGCCCGCGCTCGACACCGCGGCCGTGGCCGCGGGGTACGGTGTAAACGCGCGCCGGGCGAGCGACCCCGAGGAGCTGGGCGTGGAGCTGCGCCGCGCGCTGGCCTCCCCGAAGCCGGAGTTGGTCGAGGTGCAGGTGGCCCCGGGGATGGCGCTGGCTTGAGAACGTGTTTCGAAACGATCGGCACGCCCGGATGCGCCCATGGACGCGGCGCTGGATCGCCACGTGCCGGCTTGCCCGTGCCACCAGCACGGGCTTCACCGACCCGCGTCGCCCAGCTTGGTCCATGAGCCCCCCGGACGCACCGCCTGTTTCGAAAAACGTTCTGAGAGAACCCGACGCGATCGTGGTTGGAGCGGGCCTCGCGGGGCTGGTGTGCACGCTGGAGCTGCTGCGCAGCGGCCACACGGTGCTGCTGCTCGACCGCTGCCACCCTCGCGAGCTGGGGGGCCTCGCGCGGGAGGCGTTCGGGGGCGTGTTCATGGTCGACTCCCCCGAGCAGCGCCGCTCGCGGATCCGCGACAACGAGCGCCTGGCGCTCGAAGACTGGTTGCGCATCGCCGAGCTCGGCCCCGAGGAGCGCTGGCCGCGCCAGTGGGCCGAGCAGTACGTGACCCGCGCCCGCGACGACGTGGGCGGCTGGCTGCGGGAGCTCGGGGTGCGCTTCTTCCCCGTCGTCAACTGGGCGGAGCGGGGTAACTTCGGGGACGGCAACTCGGTCCCCCGCTTCCACCTCACCTGGGGCACGGGCCTGGCGCTCGTGCAGGCAGTGTGGGGCGCGATCGAGAGCCACCCGCGTCGCGAGAACCTGGAGGTCCGCTTCGGAGCGCGCGTCACCGGGCTGGTCACCGACGGACAGAGCGGGGTGGTGGGCTGCAGGGTCAGGGATGAGGATTTGGAGAGGGGCCGTCGAGCGGGGGGCGGGGAACCCAGGGCGTTCGGCACGTGGCAATCGACGGAAGCCCTGGAGGAGGCTTATGAGGTACGCGCAGGCAAGGCGGTGGTCGTAGCCGCCGGCGGGATCGGGGGCAACCACGACCTCGTCCGCCGCGTGTGGCCGACCGAGGAGCTGGGCAGCCCCCCGCGGCGGCTGCTGGCGGGCTCCCACCCCTACGCCGACGGGGCCCTGCACGAGGAGGTGGAGCGCGTGGGCGGGGCCGTGAGGAACCTCTCGCGGATGTGGAACTACGCCGACGCCGTCCGCCACCCCGCACCGCAGCGGGAGAACCACGGGATCAAGCTGATCCCGCCCCGCTCCGGGGTGATGCTCGACCCCGACGGCCGCCGCTACGGCCCCGTCCCGGTGATGCCCACCTACGACGCGTACGCCGCCCTGGAGCGGATGTGCGAGGACGAGCGCAAGTACTCGTGGCTGATCTGCAACTGGAAGATCGCCCGCCGCGAGCTCGACGTGTCCGGCTCTCAGCACAACCCCCACCTGCGCGAGCGCCGCCGGGTGCGCTTCCTGCTGGGGGTGCTGCTCGGCAAACCCCGCGTGGTGACCCACTTCCTGGAGGGCTCCCCCGACTTCGTGTCCGCCCGGACGCTGCCCGAGCTGGCACGTGCGATGAACGAGGTGACGCGCCGGGAGAGGAGCGAAGGCGAGGAGGCCCCCGCAGGCGCGGGGACGAGCAGGGGCCAGGACCCGATCGACCCGGACGTGCTCGCCGCGGAGATCGGCCGCTACGACGAGTCGATCGCTCGTGGCAAGGGCCTCTTCAACGACGACCAGCTGCGGCGCATCGCCCAGTCTGCGCAACTGGCGCGCGGACCGCCTGCGCACGTGCGCCTTCCAGCGCATCAATGACCCCAAGGCAGGGCCGCTGATCGCGATCCGAATGCAGGTGATGGCGCGCAAGAGCCTCGGCGGCATCCAGACCGACCTCGCCTGCCGCGTGCTGCGCAGCTCCGACGGCGAGCCGGTTCCCGGCCTCTACGCGGTCGGCGAGGCCGCCGGCTTCGGAGGCGGGGGGATGCACGGCAAGCGCTCCCTGGAGGGCACCTTCCTCGGCGGCTGCGTCTTTACCGGCCGCCTCGCCGCCGCCGCCGTAGCGGGGGCGGAGCTGCCGCTGAGCACTCCGCCGCGCGTGACGGAGCCGCCGCGGACCCCGTCGCACCCGGGCGTCCCCTCGCGCTGAGGGACCCGGAGGGAGCGCACGATGCCGACTCCCGCGCACGGGGACCACACGAGCACACCACGACGGAGCGCCGAGCAGGGGGCCGGCACGGAGCGCGACCCGGACAAGGACCCACCCGCCTTCGACTACGTGACGGTGGGGCACGTCACCGTCGACGTGCTCGCCGACGGCTCCAGCCGTCCGGGTGGTACCGCGTTCTACAGCGCACTCCAGGCTGCGCGGCTCGGGCTGCGCACGCTGATCCTGACTCAAGGCAACCCCCCAGAGATCGAGCGGCTGCTCAAGCCCTACCGCGACGAGCTCGACCTGACGGTCCTCCCCGCCGCGCACACCACCACGCTTCGCACTCGGGGCGAGGGCCCGGCCCGCCACCAGCGGCTGCTCGCGTGGGCCGGTCCGTTCGCGGGGCCAGTCGAGGTGGACGCCGCGATCCTGCACCTCGCCCCCGTCGCCCGCGAGACCCCCCGTGCATGGCGAGGCCGCGCCGAGCTCGTGGGGCTCACCCCCCAGGGCCTCCTGCGCGAGTGGGACGCCCAGGGGGACCTCACGCTCGCCCCGCCGCCGCGGGAGCTGCTGCCCGAGCGCTGCGACGCGGTGGTGCTCTCCGCCGGCGAGCGCGGGCACTGCGAGGATTTCCTCGTCACGGCCCAGGAGGACGGCGCGCTCGTCGCGGTGACCGCCGGCGCGCAGCCCGTCACGATGCTCCTGCCGGGTGGCAAGACCCTGCCCGTGCCCGTGCCCGCGATCGCGCACCCCCACGAGGACCTGGGCGCGGGCGACGTGTTCGCCGCCGCCCTCTTCGTCGCACTGCGCGAGGGCCTCCTCCCCGCGGCTGCCGCGGCCTTCGCCAACGCCGCCGCCGCCGTGCGCCTCGCCGGGTCGGGGCCGGGCGCGATCGGCGACCGCCGCGCGGTCGCGGCGCGGCTGGGTGCTTGAGCGAAGGGCTCCTGCGACCCCGCGTCTGAGCGTCGGGGCGCCCGCGCACCGGCTCCGCTCCCCAGGCCGGCACGCCGTACGCTACGCGGCGCTCACCCCGTCCGCGCAGCCAGCGCGCCGTCGATGAGCCCCGCGAGGTCGATCCCCGCAAGCGCGTCCTCCGCTCCGGCCGCGCGTGCGGCGAGCAGCAGCGAGCCGCCCACAGGGTTCATCTCCACGGCCGCCACCTGCGCCTGGGGAGCCGTCGCGTGGATCGCCCGTGTAAGGGGGTCCACGAACACCGCGCCCGCTTTCCACGCGCTGCCGATCAGCCCGATCGGGAAGGCGCCCTGCAGGTCTGTCTCGTGGATCACCGCGGCGATCTGCCGCGCCAGCTCCGCCGCTCCGCGCTCGTACAGCTCGCGCGCCACCGGGTCGCCCTGCTCGGCGAGCGCCGCCGTCTTTCTCGCGAACGCGGCGACTCTGTCCTTCGTGAGCGGCACGCTGTAGACCATGCTCGCCAGCGCCTCCACGCTGGAGGCGCCGAAGAACTCGACCGCCGCTTCGCTCAGCGGGGTCTCCGGGCCCGAGCGCTCGCGGTCGCGCAGCGCCGCCTTGATCGACTGCACCCCGAGCCAGTACCCCGAGCCCTCGTCGCCCAGCAGGTGGCCCCAGCCGCCTGCCCGCCACGCGCGCCCGTCAGGACCCACTCCGAACACGTTGCTGCCCGTGCCCGAGATCGCCCCCACCCCGGGCCGCGCGCCGGTCGCCGTCGCCCACGCGCCCACCACGTCGCCCACCACGATCCACTCCCGCGAGCGCTCTGCGCGCACGTGCGCCTCCACCGCGTCGGTGTCCGTGCCCGCCACCGCCAGCACCGCCGCGTCGAGCTGCGCGTCCGCGATGCCCGCCCCCGCGAGCGCCTCGTCGGCCGCCTCGAACAGACCCCGCCCCGCGGCCTGCACCCCGACGGCGTCCTGGTTGCTCGGGCCCCCGTGGCCCACGTGCAGCATGCCGCGTTCGACGTCCAGCACCGCCGCCAGCGTCTTGGTTGCGCCTCCGTCGATACCCAACAAAAAAAGGTCCCCATTTCGCGTGCGCGCGCGAGCGCGCGAAATAGGCGCTCCGGGAGGAGGCGCTCCGAGAGAGCTCGCCCCCGCGCCGGCTCGCGGGGAGCCCCCCGCCGGAGAGTCCGAGCCGAAGTGAGCGAGCGCCGGGGGGAGCTTGACGAGCGGGTCGCGGTCCACACCCGGGATACTTGCAGCCCATGCGGCAGCCCGGTGTCCACGCAGTCTTCCCCGACGCACCGTCGCGTGCGGGGATGTACGAGTCCTTCTACCTGCGCGCCGTCGCCCCCGACCGGCCGCTCGGGGTGTGGATCCGCTACACCGTCCACAAACAGGCCCGCCCGCCCGGGCGGGGGTCGGGTCCCCCCCCGCGGGGCTCGGTGTGGTGCACGGTGTTCGATGGAGTCCACCGCCGGCCGTTCCAGCACAAGCTCACCACCGACGAGCTCTCCGTCCCTCCCGGCGGGTGGATCGCGGTGGGCGACTCGGCCCTCGGCCCGGGGCGCGCGGAGGGCACCTGCGGGGAGGCCCGCTGGGCGCTGCGCTTCGCCTCGCACGAGCCCGAACTGCGCCACCTCCCGCGCGCCTTCCTCTACCGCGCCCCGCTGCCCCGCACAAAGCTCACGAGCCCCTTGCCCGCGGCGCGCTTCGAGGGCACGCTTGTGCTGGCCGAGCGCACCTTCGAGCTCGACGGCTGGCGCGGGATGGTCGGGCACAACTGGGGGGCCGAGCACGCCGAGCGCTGGATCTGGTTGCACGGCCTCGGCTTCGCCGAGGACCCCGCCGCGTGGCTCGACGTAGCGCTCGGGCGGGTGCGCGTGGCGGGGCGGCTCACCCCGTGGGTGGCCAACGGCGCGCTCCACCTCGACGGGGCCCGCCACCGGCTGGGGAGTCTCGGCGCGCGGGGGCTGCTGGTCGCCGAGCGTCCCGAGCGCTGCCTCCTCTCGCTGCCCGGCGCCGGGGGGCTCGTGGTCGAGGCGCACGTGCACGCTCCCCGCGAGGCGCTCGCCGGCTGGCGCTACGCCGACCCCGACGGCGCGGGACACGACGTGAGCAACTGCTCCGTCGCCGCGCTCACGCTCACCGTGCGCCGCCCCGGGCGCCCCGCGCGCACGCTGCGCACCGCGTACGGCGCAGCCTACGAGCTGGGCATGCGCGAGCGCGACCACGGCGTGCCACTGGCGCCCTTCCCGGACGGCTGACGGCAGCTCGGGCCCCCTTCCCGCACCGCCGACGGCAGCTCGGGGCCCCTTCCCGGACGGTTGACGATAGGCCTGACACGGGTCGAGCCGTTCTCGATCAGAGTCGGAGACACACTCACCGACACATCTCTCGCCCCGTACCCCGTTCAGCGCGGATGGCCCGCGGTCGGTAGTTCGCCGCAACATTTGCTGCCATATCACAAATTTGGCTGCAAATTGCGGCTGAAAAGTCTACAATAGGTACTGGTACGACTTAGGGACGGGCAGAGACACAGGCAGGGATAGCTTGAGTTCGAATGACCTTCGGCAGACGTGCGTGGCGTCGAGTAGCCGCCGGTACGTCAAACTTGCGGGGCCATTCTGAACTCTCAACGACGCACCCCGGGTGGGGACATGGAGGACAGCGAGGAACATGGATGATCATCGCAGGCGGTAACCGGAGCCGAGTCCACGCCGCGTCGGCCACAAGCGAGCCCGTAGCGCACCGTGCCGCGACCCTGGCCGCCGGGGCGCTGTTCGTGCGCGCCCGCGTCAAACGGTCGCTCGCAGAACAGCGGACCGCAGACGTCGCGCTCGCGCGCGAGCGGCGACGAATTGCGGCGGACGTCCACGACCTGATCATGCAGGACCTCTCCCTGGCGCTCGCGGGCGCGCGCGCGCTCACCGACGATCCCGCGTGCGCGCAGCAGGCCAACATGGTCGTCAACGCCGGCGAACGCGCGCTGGAGGGCGCCCGCCAGCTGCTCGGCGAGCTCGCCGAACACGACACCCGCCCGATCGCCCAAGCCGTCGAGGCGTCCGTGCGGGCCGCTGCTCGTCACACCCCACTGGCGTTCCACGCCGCCCACGTGCCCTCCACGGCGGAGCTCGACGAGCCGACCCGCCACGCGCTCGTGCACATCGCCCGCGAGGCCGTCGCCAACGCGGTCAAGCACGCCTCCGCGAGCACCGTCGAAGTGGTCCTCGAGCACGCCGGTCAGTGGCGGCTGACGGTGCGCGACGACGGCCGCGGCTTCGACGAAGCACCAGCCGGCGGAGGCTTCGGGCTGGCCTCCATGCGCCACTCCGCACACGTCCTCGGCGGCGCCGTGCACGTGGGCCGCGGCAGCGACGGGGGCACCACGGTGGAGGCGGTCCTGCCATGAGCGCCGCGCTCGACAGCCACGGCGGAGGCCGTCCTGCGATGACCCCCGCGCTCGACAGCCACAGTGGAGGCCGTCCTGCGAGGACCGCCGCGCCCACTGTCGTGCTCGCCGACGACCACCCCCCGATCCGCCTGGGTGTACGGATGGCACTGATACGCGGTGGCTTTCGGGTGCTCGCCGAGGCCGCCGACGGCGACGGCGCGGTGGAGGCGGTGCTGCGCGAGCGGCCCGACCTCTGCCTGCTCGACATCCGCATGCCCGGCGGCGGGATCGAGGCCGCCGCCCGACTCGCCCAGCTCGCGCCCGCCACGGCGGTGGTGATGCTCACCGTCTCTACCAGCGCCGAGGACCTGCTCGCCGCGTTGCGCGCCGGCGCGCGGGGCTACCTGCCCAAGGACATGTCCCCCGACAGCCTCCCCGCCGCGCTGCGCGGAGTGCTGAAGGGCGAGGCCGCGCTCCCGCGGACGTTCGTCGGACGGATGCTCCACGAGATGCGCGAGCTCCCCGCTCCCGGCCGCGCCCCGGTGCGCGCGGGCGGGGTCGAGCTCACCGCGAGGGAGTCCGAGATCCTGCGCATGTTGCGCTCCGGCCTCTCCACCGTGGAGATCGCCGAACGCCTCTCGCTCTCCCCCGTCACCGTGCGCCGCCACCTTTCCGCCGGCGCGGCCAAGCTCGGCGCCGACGGGCGTGACGAGGCTCTGCGCGCGATCGCCTGATCAGACCAGGCCCGTGCGCACCGCGTACACCGCGGCCTGCACGCGGCTGCGCACCCCGAGCTTTTCGAAGATGTTCGTCACGTACTGCTTGACCGTGTGCGGGCTGATCGAGAGCTCGAGTCCGATCGCGACGTTGTCGGCGCCCCCCGCGATCAGGCGCAGGACCTCCTCCTCGCGCGGGGTGAGCGCCAGGGGCTTCCCCTCCGCCCCCCGCTTCTCGGCCGCCTCCTGTGAGCTCGCGGCCTCGGCGACCGCCGTCTCAGCGCCCGCGCGCACGTACGCCGTCAACGCCTGCGCCACGTCGCTCGAGAGCACCATGTGTCCCTCCGCCGCCTGCCTTACACCGTCGGCGAGCCGGTCCGCGCGCGTGTCCTTGAGCAGGTACCCGCACGCTCCCGCCGCCAGGGCCTCCAACACGTCGGTGTCCGCGGCCGAGACGGTTAGGACCACCGCCTGGACCTGCGGGCTGCTGCGCTCGATCTGGCGCAGCGCCTCCAGGCCCGTCACCCCCGGCATGTTGAGGTCGAGCACCACTACGTCGGGGTCGAGCTCGCGCGCGAGCTCGACCGCCTCGGCCCCGTCGCACGCCTCTCCGACGACCTCCATGCCAGCCTCTTCGAGCGTGCCGCGCAGGCCATCGCGGAAGAGGCGATGGTCGTCTGCGATCACGACGCGCAGCACGCCGTCCTGGATAGTCACAGGCGGAAAATAGAGGAATCGCCCGCCGCCCGCAGACCTGCGGGCGCGCTTCGCTGGCTTCCAGAGGTCCCCATCGGCTCGCCGAGCCGGCGTCGTCCCATCGGCCCGACGCCTCGTCGTCCCTTCAGCCACGCATCGGTGAAGTCCCAATCTACGGAAATTTCGGTCCTTCATGGACCGAACGTTTAGCCGCCCCGCAAAGGGGTCAAGTAGCCGTCAGGGCGCGTCGAGCCTCACCGGACCCGCGCCCCACGTCCCCCGCCAGGAGGGTCCTTGATGCTCAAGTCCACGTCGCGCACGCTCGTCGCTGCCGTCGCTCTGCTCCTACTGCCTCTCTTCGTCTTCGCCACCTCGTCGGCGCTCGGCGCACGCGCCTTGCGTAATGAGACAAAGCGTGCAGGTCACCACCACCCCACCCACCGCCACGCCGGGCAGCACTCCAGCCGTGGGGCGACCGTGCCGGGCGCGGGGTCCGCAGCAGTCCACGGACCGGCCTTTGCGACAGCGGTCACGACAACGCTGCTCGGCGACGAAGCCGTGGAGTCGAACAGGGACAGCGTGAGCTCGGGACAGGCCGAAGCGTTCCCCTTCCAGGTACGTGCCTCAGGCGCCGCGGGGGCCGTGCACGTCTACATCGACTCCCACAACGCCGCCAGAACCGTCTTCGTCGGTCTCTACACCAACCTGGCCGGCCACCCCGGCTCGCTGCTGAGCACGGGCTCGCTCTCCTCCCCCGTGGCGGGCACGTGGGATGCGGCGCCGGTCTCCTCCGCACAGCTCGTATCGGGGACGACCTACTGGCTCGCCGTGCTGGGGACAGGCGGAACGCTGCGCTACCGCGACCGCGCGCACGGGCCCTGCAGGGCCGAGACCAGCGCTCAGACCAACCTCCGCGCGCTCGCGGCCTCGTGGAGCACCGGCACGGCCTACTGGACGTGCCCGATCTCGGCCTACGTGACCGGGACGAGCTTCCCTGTGGACCCCCCAGAACCCGTAGAACCGGCACCTCCCACGGAACCCGCGCCTCCGGTCGAACCCGGCCCGCCCGTCGAACCGCCTCCTCCCCCACCCCCGCCGGCCGCACCCACCGCGAGCTTCACCTCCTCCCCGACCTCGCCGGTCACCGGACAGCAGGTCACCTTCGACGGCAGAAGCTCCACCTGCCCGGACGGCCCCTGCACCTACTCCTGGTCCGACGACGGCGGCCCGACACGTCCGGCCTCGCCCCTGTGGCCGCTCGGCAGCGGACAGACGCTGACCTTCACGTTTTCCGACGCCGGCACGAAGTACGTGCGCCTGCTCGTCACCGACGTGCTCGGCCAGACCGCCACCACCGAGCGGAACGTCGTGGTGGCCGCTGAATCCTCGCCTCCGCCTCCGCCGCCACCGCCTCCGCCTCCGCCGACCGCACCAAGCAGCACCTCGCCGCCGATCGTCAGCGGCACGGCCCAGGTCGGGCAGACGCTCACCGCAAGCAGCGGGACGTGGAGCGGCAGCACGCCGATGAGCTATGGCTACCAGTGGCAGGATTGCAACACCTCCGGCGAATCGTGCTCGAACATCAGCGGCGCCACGAGCTCCAGCTACACGCTCGGCAGCACCGACGTGGGCCACACGATTCGCGTGGCCGTAACGGCGAGCAACGATTCCGGCGACACGACGGCCACATCGGCGTCCACCGCGACGGTGGTCGGCGGAGCAGAATACACGTGCAACAGCACGCTCAAAGCGAGTCAGACGGCCACGGAAATCGAGCAAGCGCTCATCGACGCGGCAAATGGCTCAACGATCTGCATGGCGACCGGTAGCTACCCGTTCACGGACACGATTGGCGCTACCCACGCGTCCTATGTGACGATTCGACCGGCGCCGGGCGCGACGGTGACGGTCGCCGGCGTGGAAGTGCGCAACAGACTCGTTCCTGCGCTTTGAGGGCCTGCGCATGACCGCGGGCTTCAACATGCGCGACTCGGAAACCTACGCGGGTAGCCACGACTACCAGTTCATCGACAACACCTTCGAAAGACCGGTCTACGGGATCGTGCTCCACGGCGGAGAAACCGGTGGGGGGCCAATCAAAAAAGTCCTGATCGAAGGCAACTACATGCACCACGTGCACCTGGAAGAACAACCCGAAGAAACCAACGGTAAATGCGTCTCCGCCGGCTACGCAGGAGGACAGGACGTCTCGGTCGACTTCGCCGAAGGCGTCACCATCGCTCACAACACATTCAACGAAGCCGCATGGCACTACATCCAAGGAGGCGGCGCGGGACCAGAAGGCGTAGACGTCGAACACAACCTGTTCGAGGGCCACGACCTCCTCGCGTGCTCGCACCTCAACCTCTGGCAGATCTGGGGCGGCGGCGAAAACGACACGTTCAAGGACAACATCGCGATCGGCCAAGGACCCGGCGAGACACAACAAGCCGCCACCGACGGCCTCATCTTCGAGAACGGCGCCGGCTCAGGCGAATGCTCCGTCAAGATGACCAACACCGTGATCGAAAACAACCTGTTCATCGACGCCGCCAACAGCTACGAGCTACAGATCTACACCACCGCAGGAGTCACAATCAAGAACAACACAGTCATACGGTCCATGTACGGCTCAGGGCTACTCAACTCCGGATGCGGCGAAAGCACCAAAGCGACGATGACGCACAACCTCAACGTCGAAAACCAAGACCAAAACAGTGCCGACTTCCACTTCGCCTGCGAAGGAGAATGCCACTTCGACTACAACGTCTCCAGCGACGACACAAGCGCCGACGAATTCGGCGCCACCCACTACCTAACCCACTGGGCCCCACACTGGACCACCACCAACTGGAACCCCCTCACCGAACCCACCCCACCCACCGGCTTCTACACCCCCACCAGCCTACCCTTCGAAGCCGGCTACCACGGCAACGGCGGACCTTGAGCCTCGCGCCGGGGAGCTGAACTGAACGGCTACAGCGAAGCCCAATCGAAGGACGGTCGGGGGCCTCGTGCAGCTCGGGCCCGCTCGAGCTCTGCCGGTCGCATGAGATCATCCACATCTCATCGTCCTCCGCTTGAGGTACGATGCACGGCTTCGTGACAGCACGAAGGCGCACGCTGCTGACATCCTTCATGATCCTCGTGGTGGCAGTGGTCGCTGCGGCGGTCGCCGGCGATCCGGGATTTGCAGCAGGCATCGGCAGTAGAGACACTGGGAAGACCCACCGCCGGTCCACCAAGCCCAAACCTACTCGCTGCGCGACCGCCGAGCACAGACGCGCCGCTCACGAGCACGGCCGCCGGCGCAGGGGCCATCGCAAGCCCGTGAGATGCTCGGTCACGCGCCGCTCGCTCGGGCAGCCGGGCGTGCCCGCGAGCGCCCCGAGCGCGCCCCCGGGCCCCCCGAGCGCGCCGCTGACGCTGAGCCTCGTCGGGCCGCTCGCGGCGGAAGCGCCGATCGTCACGCCACCCGCGAACCCGCCGCCTCCCCCCGTGCCGCCTCCGCCTCTCGAGGTGCCGCTGGTCGGCAGCACTGCCCTCCAGCCCAGCGGCGACACCGACTCCGCGGGCTCAGCCGAGGCCTTCCAGTACAGGGCCTCCGCTGGTGGAACCGTGGAAAGCCTGTCGCTCTACGTGGACTCGCCCGACACCGCCTCCTCGATCGTCGTCGGGCTCTACATCGACGCCTCGGGGCACCCCGGCGCGCTGCTGACCGGCGCCACCGTCAGCTCGCCGAGGGCCGGGGCGTGGAACACCGTGGACGTCCCGCCGGTCGCGGTCAGCGCAGACGCGACCTACTGGCTGGCCGCGCTGGCGCCAAGCGGAACACTCGCGCTGCGTGACATCGCAAGCGGCGGCGGCCCAACCCAAAACAGCGTGTCCAACTCGCTCAGAGTTCTGCCCTCGACATGGGCCGGCGGACGGTCCTGGCTCAACTCGCCCGCGTCGTTCTATGCGTCCGGCACAACCGTGACCCCTCCGCCTCCGCCTCCGCCTCCTCCACCACCTCCACCTCCACCTCCACCGCCACCGCCCACCTGCGCCACCACACTCACCCCCGGCACGTCCGCTGAAGAGATCGCGAGCAACATCGTGTCCGCAGCCGACGGCTCAACGCTCTGCCTGGCGAATGGCAGCTATCCGTTCATCAACGTCGAAGGCGCTACCCACGCGTCCTATGTGACGATTCGACCGGCGCCGGGCGCGACGGTGACGGTCGCCGGCGTGGAAGTGCGCAACAGACTCGTTCCTGCGCTTTGAGGGCCTGCGCATGACCGCGGGCTTCAACATGCGCGACTCGGAAACCTACGCGGGTAGCCACGACTACCAGTTCATCGACAACACCTTCGAAAGACCGGTCTACGGGATCGTGCTCCACGGCGGAGAAACCGGTGGGGGGCCAATCAAAAAAGTCCTGATCGAAGGCAACTACATGCACCACGTGCACCTGGAAGAACAACCCGAAGAAACCAACGGTAAATGCGTCTCCGCCGGCTACGCAGGAGGACAGGACGTCTCGGTCGACTTCGCCGAAGGCGTCACCATCGCTCACAACACATTCAACGAAGCCGCATGGCACTACATCCAAGGAGGCGGCGCGGGACCAGAAGGCGTAGACGTCGAACACAACCTGTTCGAGGGCCACGACCTCCTCGCGTGCTCGCACCTCAACCTCTGGCAGATCTGGGGCGGCGGCGAAAACGACACGTTCAAGGACAACATCGCGATCGGCCAAGGACCCGGCGAGACACAACAAGCCGCCACCGACGGCCTCATCTTCGAGAACGGCGCCGGCTCAGGCGAATGCTCCGTCAAGATGACCAACACCGTGATCGAAAACAACCTGTTCATCGACGCCGCCAACAGCTACGAGCTACAGATCTACACCACCGCAGGAGTCACGATCAAGAACAACACAGTCATACGGTCCATGTACGGCTCAGGGCTACTCAACTCCGGATGCGGCGAAAGCACCAAAGCGACGATGACGCACAACCTCAACGTCGAAAACCAAGACCAAAACAGTGCCGACTTCCACTTCGCCTGCGAAGGAGAATGCCACTTCGACTACAACGTCTCCAGCGACGACACAAGCGCCGACGAATTCGGCGCCACCCACTACCTAACCCACTGGGCCCCACACTGGACCACAACCAACTGGAACCCCCTCACCGAACCCACCCCACCCACCGGCTTCTACACCCCCACCAGCCTACCCTTCGAAGCCGGCTACCACGGCAACGGCGGACCATAGACAGTTAATGCGTGCCCAAGAGACGGTCACGCACGCGGCGGCCTCCCCGCCAAACGGGCCGGCGCAGCTGCTCGACGGCACGCGCGGCGCCCGCGATAGCGCCCTTGGTCAACGGAGCGGCCGGCAACCCGCCGATCACGGCGTGGCAGCATCCCTGTCGAAGCGCATCCACGCACGCCTCCACGGTGAGCGGAGCCGCGATCTCCAGCTCCATCGCCAGGGGGAAGATCTGACCCGGCCTGTGCAGGTCGAGCGCGGCCACCCCGACCAAGCCGGCGTCCGCAGCCCACTGGCAAGCGCGCCGGTTCGGCGCCCACCCGTCCCACTTGCGGGTCCAGATCTCGATACCGGTGCACCGCTGTAGCCAATCGGGGTCGACGATTTCCCAGGCATCGCGCCGTAGTGGGTGCGCGAGGACGGAGACGCCGTTGTGCTCGGCAACCGCCTGGAGCAGCCCGGTGGTGGGGACGCCCTCGCCCAGGAACGGCACGGGACCCCACACCGGTATGTGCACCCGATCCTCAGCGTCGGCGTACTCGATCCCGGGAACAAGCAACGGGCCGTCGAGGCTGGCCTCCTCGCAGGCCGCGACGTAGGCCCGTAGGCGTTCGGCGCTGAAGCCACGGTCGTGCTCGCACATGAAGACAGCGTCGTAGCGGTGACGCCTGAACAGCGCCGCCACCTCGCCGAGTGGCAACTTGGCATCGTAAGACCACTCCGAATGCACATGGAACGCTGCCTTGACGATGCTCAAGAGCGCAGCCTTCGGAATGTCTGATTGACCACCGTGCGCCATGTGTCCTCGACAAACACGCCACGCATACCCGGCGCAAGGTTGTACCAACTTGTGCGCCCCCCGCTCCTCGCGAGCGCGCGCAGCGTCTCGCCCCGACCGGGCCACGCGCCGGCGTATGATCCGGGCCCCCTGAGCACGAACAGCAGGTGGACCAGCTCCCGGCCCAGATGACGGCACAACAGCTCGGCGAACGGGGGCGCCTCGGGGAGCGTGGCTCCCGGATCCAGCAGACGAGCGACGGCCCACGCCGGGTACTCGTAGCCGAGTGCTCGCGCCAGCGCGAGGCTTCCCCAGGGCCGCCCGTTGAGCTCCATGAACCACCACGTGCCCTCCGAGCACAGCAGCTCCACCATGAACATGCCATTCCAATCCACCGCTCCCAACAAGCGCTCGATTGGCCCGCACAGCATCTGGGGCACCGGGGAGGAGGCGCACGCGCTCGAGCCCGACCCAGCCGGGTTCATCATGCGTACACGACGGTGCGCGCTCAGATGGTGCACGGTGCCCCCGTCCGCGAGTCCAAAGACGCCGCCACCCACTCCGGGCACCCAGCGCTGCAGGATCGCGGGCGTCGAGAGCCCCCATGAGCGGCGCACGTCCTCGAGCTCGCTCGGCGTGGCGATCAGGCGCGGCGAGAGGCGCCGCAGCCGGCCGTCCAGCTCCTCGGCGGCCAGCGCAGGCTTCAACACCGCCGGCAACGCCCAACCGTCGGGCAGGCCCGCCTCCGGGGCAAGCTCCGTCCACGAGGGAACCTTCAGACCCGCCGCGCCGGCGCCGCGCAGCTGCACACGCTTGTCCAGCGCGAGCCGTGCTCGAGCGCCGCGCGGCCCGGCCACAGGCGCGTCAGGGGGAAGTCCTCGGTCGCACACCAGTACCGCCTGGTCGTCCAGCGGCATGATCACGTCGTGAGCGCCCGCAACCACGGCCACCTCCCGAACACACCCCTCGAGGTCGTCCTCCGGCGCCGTCACCTCGACGATCTCCACGCCGTGCATCCGGCGTAGCGCCACGGCTCGTCCCCGGCGAGCGAAGCTCACGACGCGATACCCGGCTCCAAGCAGGCTCGCGGCGGCCTCCGGAGCGGCCAGGGCGTCCGCGAACCCCACCAGCACGGATTGAGGGGAGCGGCTCACCGCAGGCGCTTCACAAGCCGCTTGCCCCACAGCGCCGGCCCGGGGCGCCCGGACCCGCCTGCGGCGGCGAGCTCCAACCAATGCCACAGCGGACGATCCCGGTGGACGGTGGTCCTCGGCGAGAGCCAGGAGCCCACAGAGCCGGTGCCGCCATCGCTGTTGAAGACCCTGCGATAGCCCGCGGCACGCAGCGCTCGCAGCACGCGGCGATCGTAGGAACCGAAGGGACAGGCTGCCTCGACGACATCGCGGCCCACGATCCCGGCGAGCACCTGGCGCGAAGCTGTGAGCTCCTCCTCGAGCTCGTCACCTCCCAGGGTGCGCCAGTCACGATGGTGCAACCCGTGGCTGCCGATCCCCATCCCGGCGGCGTCCAGCTCGGAGATGCCCCCGGCGCTCACGTGCCCCGCCGCGCCGATCCCACCCGCCAGGGGGAAGAAGCGTGCGGTCATTCCCCGCTGCGCAAGCACCGGCAGCGCCAGCTCCACGTCAGAGGTGTTGCCGTCGTCGAACGCCAGTCCCACTCCCTGGCGAGGCAGCGCATCGACGATCGCCTCGAACCACTCGACGGGAACCCACACCTTGCGCTCGGCGTCGGCGATCCCGTCCGGGGGCTCCCCGAGACCGTGGAAGGTCAGAATCAGCTCGTGCGGCATGTAGTAGCTCCCAGGGAGAAGGATGCCGCACTCTCAGAGGGGCACGGCCCAGATCATCGCCGAACCGTCTCCCGGTCGATCCCGGTCGCCCTGCACCACCGCTGCCACTCCAGCCGGGGCGAGGCCTAGCACAGCGCGACCTCGTCCCCGTCGCCAACCTGCAGGCGCATCGCCCGCGGCACCGAGAAGTCCCGGAAGATACGGGCCTCGCGGCCCACGACGCTCGCCACGAGACGGCCCCCCACGTGGAGGATGCTCGCTCCGGTGAGGACGATCGAGCGCTCGATCTCGACCCCCTCCAGGCGGGCCCGCTCGCCGATCGAGGTGTGCGGGCCGATGTAGGAGTCGGCGACGTACGCCCCGGCGCCGACGATCACCGGACCGCAGATCACGGTTGAGGTCACCGACGCCGTGGGATCGATCAAAACGTGTCCCTCGAACCGGTTGCCGTCGGTCTGCCGAGCGGGCGCCCGGTCCGCGAGCCCGTCGAGCACGATCCGGTTCATGGCGAGCATGTCCAGCGCGTCACCCGCGAAGCCGTGCCACTCCCGCACGACACGGGTCTGAACGCGACTGCCGTCGCGCGCGATCAGCGACTCGGCCAGGAGCCCCGGCTCGATGCTTCGCAGAGGATGATCGGCCCCGTCGAGGTGGCGGAGCTCCCCCGGCCCGAACAGGCACACCCCTGCGACCCCGAGCGCCGCGTTCGCCGGGTCGAGCTCGGCGATGCGGAGCATGCGCTGCGTCGCCGGTCCGACAGGTTCGGTATTGCGAGCACCCTGGGCGACGAGCAGCACCATGTTCGGAGCGTCCTGCTCGCTGTGAAGCAACTCGAGGAACGGCCCGAGCGGCTGTCCAAGAAGACCGTCGGCACGATGGACGATCATCGGAGCGTCGTCGGCGAAATCCGCGATCGCGCGCAGCGCGTCGGCAGGTTCGAGCTGGTGGTCGTACACCAGGTAGCGCACCCGCACTCCCGACGGCCCCTCGTTCTCGACGCAGGTCGCGATCTCCTCGACAAACCCGGAAGGCGTCAGCACCCCAATTTCGGCGGCTCCCGCAGCGGTGAGCGCATCGAGCACGTGACAGACGATCGGCCGGTTGGCGACCTGCTGCAGCGACGTCGCGCGCCTGGCGTCGAGCCAGGGTCCGCTCGACCTGGCCGTGGGAGACGTGGGAGAGACCACGATGATGCCCCTGCCACGCATGCCTACAAAACGTTTGACATGGGTCTGCGCTCGCACGCGAACTCGCGCCCGGCGCGCCCAGCGCCTGCGACCGCAGGATTGCGAACGCCTCGCGGCGCCAGAGCTCGATCTTCAGCAGGATCCAGATGCCACTCGCATGGTCCCGGGCGCCGGCGGCGTGCTCTTTCGTCGAGGAGCAGTTATGCCTTCCAGGCCCACAGCAGGCCGTTGTTCTCGCCCGTCGCCGCCAGCCACACCGTGTAACCCGCGCGCTCGAACAGCCTTCTGGCCAGCCCGTGGATCTCAGGCTCGGGATTGGCAATGCGGTGATACTCGACGATCCAACTCGCCGACGTCCCCGACAGACGCGCGTCGTGCAGAATGTCCCACTCGCTTCCCTCGATGTTCATCTTCACGAGATCGGCTTCGGCGATGTGCCCGAACACGTCCACGGTGGCGATATCGGTATCGCCACCGCTGCCGATGCGGGAGAAGTTCTTGCGGCCGGTGCTGAACGACGCGCTGCCGTCCCGGTTGGACGCGCACGCCCGGACGATCTCCCAATCGGCGCCGTTCGCGGCCCGCACCCGCTCCAGGATCGCGGCGTTGGCGGGGTCCGGCTCGAAGCAGACGACGCGGCCGACCGGCAGACGATCGCGTGTGAACACCTCGAAGAAGCCGATGTTCGCGCCGAGATCCAGCACGTCGACCGCCCGTCCGAGCGAACGCAGCCGCGCCGCCACCTCCTCGGGCAGGTCGTAGTAGCCGTAAGCGTAGAACTTGCGCAGGATGTCGATGTCCCCGCTGCGGTGGCGCACCGAGAAGCGGCCCCCACCGTCGCGCAGCGCGTAGTCACCGCGCTGCGGAACCGCGAGCTCGCGCAGCGCATAGCGGACCGGACTGCTCACCAGGCGCGCCTCGAGGGCCGTCCACGCGAGCTTCTTCGTCGCCGTCCGCAGCCCCTCCAGCGGCCGGGGCCAGTTGGCCGAGGAGATGCGTCGCCCGACGCGCACGCTGCGGATGGACTGTTCGACGGCTTCAGGCATCCCATTCGACGAACGGTCGAGTGGGTCCGCTCCTTGCACGGGCGCACGCGCCAGCGAGCCTGTCCCGCATGCGTTCGCGCAGCTCGCGCCGGACGAACCGGCGGAACTCCGGATCGTCCACCCGCGGAACGCGGCGCACCGCCGAGCGGAGGTAGCCGTAGAGGAACGCCAGGCCCGAGAGCCCCCGCGGTCGGGTCCTCGCCACCTTGAACGCCCGCAGGGCGACCCACGGCAGCGTGAACTGGACGATGTACGCGCACTGGCCGTGCCGCGCGCGGCCCCTGAGGGTGCCGTCGGCGCTGCCCCAGGGGCGATGGTGGTGGGCGATCAGATCTCCGAACGCGCGTGTGCGGTACCCCCGCATGCGCGCGTACGTCTCGTCGATCGTGTCCCACCCGAGCCGCTCCTGCACACCTCCGATCGCCTCGAAGCAGGGAAGCGAGTAGCACTTCAGGGTGCCTGGGACGTGATGCTCAGAGGGGATGCCCACCACCTTCCAGCCATCCTTCCAGCCATCGCCCTCCCCGTCCGGGTCCGGGTCCGCGTACACCCCCCCGGCCAAGCCGAGCTCGGGGGCGCGCTCGAACTCGGCCAGCAGCAGCTCGAAGTAGCGCGGGGGCAGCTCGGTGTCTCCGTCGAGCTTGGCGATGTGCGTGAAGGACCGCCACGCGACGCTACCCAGACCGAGGTTGAAGGTTCGCGGCGCGGCGGCCGTGGCCAGACGGTCCTTCACCGGGCCCTTGCGGGGCCGCGCGGCGGCGTTGACCACCCGCAAGAAGCCGATCCGCTCCGCCAGCCTCGCGAGGATCTCGGGTGTGCGGTCGGTGGAGCTGTCATCCACGACGACCCATAGATCCGGGGGGCGCGTCTGTCGCTCCACCGCTTCGGCGATCAGCTCGATGTGGGCCTCCTCGTTGCGAACCGGGGAGATGAGCAGCAGTTGCTGGGTCATCGCAGGGAGACCTGCGCCGGCGTCGGCGCCTCGCACGCCCGCGAGCGTGGGCTGGTGGATGATCTGGTGGCAGTCGCCCGCTCACCGGCGGCCTCGACCACCTCGCGAACGACACGGTCGATGACCGCCCCGGCGTCGCCCCAGGAGGCTCCCTGCACGCTCGCCGCGGCCGCCTCCGCCGCGGCGCGACGCGCGGCGGAGGGCCGCTCGACGAGGCCAGCCAACGCATTTGCGAGATCGAACGGCGTCCCCGGCGCGTATGTCACCTCGGGGTTGTCGAGCACCACCCGGTTCTGCTCGGCGTCGTTCACCACGGGAACGCAGCCCGCGGCGAGCATCTCGTACGGCACCAGCGACACGTTGGTCGCTGAGAGAGCGAGGCCGGCGATGCAGCGGTTGTAGAGGCCGTTGAGCTCGTCGGGGGTGAGCAGGCCGTGGTCGGTCGCCGCAAACGGCAGGCCGCGCACGGACTCGCCGTACAGGTGGATGTCGACCTCCGGATGGCGCTCGGCGAACAGGTCGAGGGCGGCCACGGCGAGCTCGAACGCTCGACGCGGGGTGGAGGGGCGCGAGTACAGGCACACCCCGGTCCGCTCAGCCGCACGATCGAGCCGGTAGCGATCGAGGTCGCAGCCGAAGTCGAAGTAATCCGCGGCCATGCCGTACTCGCGCTCCAGCAGTTGCGCGAGCCAGCGGCCCGGGGTCAGGCCGTGGAACCCGAAGCGGTAGGTCGCCTCCGCGAGCAGGGCCTCGCTTCCGGCGGCGTAGAACGACGGCTCGAAGTCCTGCACGAGGTAGAAGCGGGCTCCCAACGCCTGAGAGGTCAGGACGGGGTACGCGGTCTCCCATGAGGTGGCGAAGATCGCGTGGGCGTCCTCGATGCCCTCGGCGGCGTCGCGGATCTCGGCTCGGAGCGAGGGCCACCACGCCCGGATGGTCCGCTCGTGCTGTTTGAGCGACCACCCGTGGCGGTCGTGCAGGTAGACAGTGCACCGATGCCCCGCCTGCTCGAGCGAGGACGCGAGGCGGAACATGGTCGTGAACCCTCCCGCTCCTTCGCCCGGCGGCACACAGCTCCACGCAACCTCGAGCGGCTCCCCGGCACGCAGCGGGAGCGGCGGCGGGAGCCTCCAGCCGCGGGACGCGATCTCCGCCGCCCTGACCAGATCCTCACGAGCAACCCGGAGCCGTTCGTGGCCCATCGGGGACACCCGGAGTGACGCGCGGCTGAGAAGACGGGCAGTGACGCCCGCATACCCTTCGCTCCGAAGCAGCCGCCGCGTCTGCCGCGCGCGCTCGAGGACGGTTGGGCGACTCATGTCTCCCTGCTTACGAGAGGCTCGACGGTAGGCGGCGGCGCGAGAGACTCGACCACGGTAGGCGGCGGCGCGAGAGACTCGACCACGGTAGGCGGCGGCGCGAGAGAGTCGACCACGGTGAGCGGCAGCGCGAGAGGTTCGACCGCGGTGGGCGGGGGCGCGCTGAACGGCGGTGCGGCTCGGCCGGCAAGCGTGCGCAGGGCGCGCCGGGCGCCCGCGCGACGCGCTGCCCCGTCGGCACCCGCGGGGTGGGCGCCCGCGGCGCGGATCAGGTGACGCACGCCGAGCGCCGAGAGGTAGAGGCCACGGCGCGCGGGGCCGAAGTGCTTGCGCGCGTACTGCTTGCGCGTGTAGGCCTCCTGGGCGATCATCCGCGGTCGCACTCCGTCCTTGCCCGCGTGGTGGACGATCGTCATCTGGGGCATGTGGCGAACCTGCCACCCGGCGCGCTTGATGCGCAGGCAGAGGTCGGGCTCCTCGGAGTAGATGAAGAAGCGCTCGTCGAGCAATCCCGCACTCAACAGCGCCTCGCGACGCGCGAGCATGAACGAGCCGGAGGTCCAGTCGCACTCCTCCTCCCGCTCGTATGCGCTCCAGTCGAGCACGCGCTCTCCGGCCCATGCGGGATTGACCGGCCAGCCCTCGGAGAACAGAGCCTCGCCCAGCGCGCGTGTGACGCTGGGAAAGCGGCGGATCGTCGGCCAGAGGGTACCGTCGGCAGTGACCTGACGCACACCGGCCAGGCCCACATGGGGGCGAGCGTCGAGCAGGTCGACCAGATCCCCGAACGTCCCCTTCGTGATCTCGGTGTCGGGGTTGAGCAGCAGCGCATACCGTGCGTTGGTCTGCTCGAGCCCGCGGTTGTTGCCATAGGCGAAGCCCCGATTGGGAGAGCTCACCACGCGGGCCTGACGGAAGCTCGACTCGACAAGCTCGCGGGTGCCGTCGGTCGAGGAGTTGTCGACCACGATCACCTCGAGCCTGGCGCTGCCCGCGTGCTCGAACGCGCTGGACAGGCAGGGCTTCAGCCACCTAGCCGAGTTGGCGGAAACGATCACGATCGCAAGGTCGGCCGCCTGCGACTGGCCGTTGGGCAGGGGATACACGGACGTCCCGGTCAGCGGGCCGCACCGCGAAGGAAGGCCGCGTCGCCCGCCAGGAGTATTCTCATACGCTTCCACCTTACGATTCCATTTGTCCGCGTTCCCGAGTATCCGTCCGTGGATGAAACGAAGCGCCGACATGGGTTCTTTCGCCTCCGAACGTGGCCCGCGGGGCGCCCGGGTCGATCCGGCCACCGTGGCCGGTCCCGGCAGGTTGAGCGTGGACGCGCCGGCGCGTGATAGAAACTCGGGCTCGTGCGTCCACGCCCGCCGTCCCTCCTGACTACTCCGGCGGATCCCGAGCGTCGCCGCTGGGTGGTGATGCTCCTGGAGAACGAACCCTACCCGGAGGATGTCAGAGTTCGCAATGAGGCCGAGACGCTCCTCGCCGCGGGCTACCGGGTGACGGTCCTCGCCCCGCGCGCAGACCGCGGGCAGAGCCGGCGGGAGCTTGTCGACGGGGTCGAGGTAGTTCGCTTCTGGCTGCCGGCGACGGCCCAGAGCGCAGGCGGCTTCATCGTCGAGTATGCGGTAGCACACCTGCAGCTCGCACGGCTGGCGCTGGCGCGCCTGCTGGCCGGGGCTGACGTCCTGCACCTCAACAACCCCCCGGATACGCTGGCCTTCCTGCTCGTGCTCGCGCGGCTGCTCGGGAGGCGAACGGTCTTCGACAACCACGACCTGTTCCCAGACCTCTTCGCGCTGCGCTACGACAGTCCGCGCGCCACGCGTCTGCTGCGCGTGTTCCAACGCCTGGCATTTCGGGAGGGGGATCTCGTGCTGACCACGAACGAGTCACAGCGCGAGATCGTCCTCGACGCCGTGGGCCGCGACCCCGAGTCGGTCGTCGTCGTACGAAACGGTCCCCGGCGGGGCGCCGCGCACGGCGCTCCCGACTCATCCGAGCCCGAGCGGCGAGACCCGGCGCGGGTTGGCATCGAGCACAGAGACCCGGCGCGAGCCGGTGTCGAGCTCCTGTTCCTCGGCGCGCTCGAGCCTCAGGACGGAGTGGTGACGTTGGCGCAGGTGCTGCGAATCCTCGTCGATCGCCATGGTCTGGACGTGCACCTGACGGTCGTCGGCGCCGGTTCGTCCCGGGCGCCGCTCGAAGAGAGCTGCTCACAGCTGGGCCTGGAGGAGCGCGTGGCGTTCACGGGGCGTGTGGGGCACGAGGAGGTGCCGCTCCTCCTCGCCCGAGCCGACGTATGCGTCGATCCCGCGCCGTGCAACGAGCTCAACCACCGCTCGACGATGATGAAGATCGCCGAGTACATGGCCGCTGGCAAGCCGATCGTCGCGTTCGACCTCCGCGAGACCAGACGGACCGCGGGCGACGCGGCGCTGTACGCCGCCTGCGACGACATCGACTGCTTCGCGGCGCGGATCGCTGAGATCGTCGCGAGTCAGGAGGTGCGCCAGGCGCTGGCTGCAGAGGCCGAACGACGCCTGCCGCAACTGGTGTGGGAGCGCTCCGCAGAGGCGCTCCTGGCCGCGTATCGGCGTCTGCTCGGCTCCTAGCCCAAAGCCCAAACACTGCCCAACCCTGCACAAACCTTCCCGGGTCCGTCGGTCCGCAAAAAAGGGCCTGCCTGGGACGTTGGTTGAAATGAAGGTGCTACGCCCGCCGGTCCGCTCGGCGGGGACAGCAGCAGAGGTGATCTGCATTCAGGGTGCGCCGAAGAAGTCTCGTAGGCACATCGCGAAAAAAACGGCCTGAGAGGTCAAATTCAAATGGAGTTTGCGCTGGTAATACGAGAGCTGTTGAAACGCCGGCGGCTGCTGGCGGCCGGAGTGCTCCTCGCTGCGATCGCCGCGATCTTCAGCGTGTACCGCCTCGAAGGCACGAAGCTCGAGTCTCGGTCGTTGCAGTACTCGAGTGCGAGCACGCAGGTGCTGATCGACTCGCCGTCATCGGTGGTCGGCAATCTCTCGCAGTCCTTCGAACCGCTCAGTCAGCGTGCCTCGGTCTACGCGGACTTCATGGCCAGTCCCGCGGTCCTGAAGTTGGTCGGTCAGCAGGTGCACCTCTCCGGCGAACAGATCTACGCCGCCGGACCGGTCGACGTGAACCAGCCGCGCGTGATCGTGGAGCCCACGGCCCTCAAGCGCAACGTCGAGATCACCGGCGAGACCGCCCCGTATCGCCTGAACTTCGAAAGCCAGCCGAATCTGCCGACGATCAGCATCTACTCCCAGGCGCCGACCACCAGCCAGGCCGTGGCACTCGCCAACGGCGCCGCCGTCGGCCTGCAGCAATACGTCGCGAGCACGGAGACTCAACGACAAGGTTCCACCCACGTCCAGGGTCACCATCCGCCAGCTCGGTGCGGCGAACGGCTCCGTGGTCAATCGCGGAGTCAGTAAGGCGCTGATGGCGATCGTGTTTGTCGCGGTCCTCCTGCTGTGGTGCGTACTCATGCTCGCCGGGGCGCGGTTCCGCGAGAACTGGCGAGCGAGCGCCGCGCTGCAGTTGCAGAGCGGACTGGGAGACCAGCACACGACCGCCGGCGTGGACCAGCACAGGACCACCGGAGTGGACAACAAGAACGGTGAGGCCGCCAGGGACGGCGCTTACGCCGCTGAGGTGCAAACGCAGAGGGGCGGCGCTGACGCCGCCAAGGCGCGAACGCAGCAGAGGGGCGGCGCTGACGCCGCCAAGGCGCGAACGCAGCAGAGGGGCGGCGCCCGCGCCCCCGAGATCCCCCCGCTCGAGACGCTCGCCTCACGTGACGACGACCCCGTCGGGGTCCCGACGCGGAGCGTGCGATGAGCGTGTCACCCTCGCAGCCGGCCTGGTAGGTCGTGAGCGGACCAACAGCAGCAGCTCCGGCCGGCGCAGGTCGCATGCCCGCGCCACGGCCGGTCAGCGCACGCCGCGGGCCCGCGGCGTTGACGACGCCCGGACGGACCGCCGCACCGGCGCACGCCGAAGGGTCGACCCCGCGCGACGCCTTTCCCCACACCAGGCGCCCGCTGCCATGGATCCTGGCCGGCTTCCTGGCGATGCTGTTCTTCGTTCCGATCGCCTCGACCGAACTGAAGGTCCACCTGCCGGTCGACTCCCGGATCGACCGCTTTGCGGTCATTGGGCTCGTGCTGGCCTGGTTCTGGTTCGGCGGCGATCAGCGGGCGTTCCTACGCACTCGGCGATCCAAGCTGTTCGTCACCGCGGCGTGCCTGTTCCTCGCACTGGCCGTCGCGAGCCTGCTGCTCGATGTGGGACGGATCATCAACCTGGGCGATCTCGAACTCGCCGGGAAGCGCTTTGCGCTGCTGGGGTCGTTCCTCGTCTTCTCGTGGTTCGTGCTCACGGCGCTGCGGTTCGAGGACGTGCGGGGCTTCGCCACCTATCTGATCGGGCTCGCCACGATGATGTCCGTCGGGATGCTCATCGAGCGCCGCACGGGGTACAACATCTTCTACAACTGGAGCAACGCGATCCTGGGGCCGATCGCCAACGTCGCTCCCGCGCCGACCGACATCCACCCGGTGTTCGGAACCGAAGGGCGCCTCGTCGTCGTGGGTCCGACACAGCACGGGCTCGCTGCGACGACCATGCTCGTCGTGGTGATGCCGTTCGCGCTGGTGCGCGTCTTCGATGCGGCCACGCGCAAGTCCTGGTGGCTGAACGCGCTCGCCTTCGCACTGATGCTCGCGGGCGCGATGGCGACCGATCGCAAGACGGCGCTGCTGGTCCCGATCGCGGTCGTGCTCTACATCGCCTGCTACCGTCCGCGCCAGGTGCTTCGGCTCGCGCCGCTCGGACTGGTGGTGCTGGTGGGCGTGGTGCACTTTGCCTCGCCGGGGGCCCTGGGAACGGTCCTCAATTTCAATAAGGACGTCAACAGCAACTCTACGACCCACCGCGTCGGCGATTTCACCGATGTCGCCCCGGACGTGCTCGCCCATCCGGCGCTCGGCCGCGGCTTCGGGACGCTCAACCCGGATCAGCCGACACAGTTCCGGATCAACGACGACGAGTACATAGATGAGCTGTGGGAGGTCGGCGCCCTCGGACTCGCCGCGTTCATGTGGATGATCCTCGCGCCGGTGATCAGCGCCCGCGCAGCGATCCGCTCACGCGGGCCGACCGTCGCCTCGCTCGCGCTCGCCACCTCGGCCGGGTGCATAGCCTTCTTCGTCGTCTGCGTCCTGTTCGACGCGCTGTCGTTTCCGCAGGCGCCGTACATGTTCTTCCTGGTCGCAGCGCTGACAACCATCGCCTCAGCCGGGCCGGCGGGGAACGTGGTGCCCTCGCGCGAGCTCGTCCGGCAGATCGCCGGTGGACGCCCGCGAGCCGTGGCCGCGACATAAGCGATCACAGGCCGGCCAGCGGACGCGCACAAGGTGGACGTGTCACGCGGGATCGTCATAGCAACCGTCGTTGTGGCCGCCGGCGCCATCGGCATCGGCGTCAGGCTTGCTACCGCGAGCAACCCGACCACGAGGACAGCGCCGCGCAGCGCCGCCTGCACCACCACACTCACCCCCGGCACGGGCGCCGGCGCGATCGCGAGCGCGATCGTCTCCGCTCACGACGGCGACACGCTCTGTATGGCGACCGGTAGCTACCCGTTCACGGACACGATTGGCGCTACCCACGCGTCCTATGTGACGATTCGACCGGCGCCGGGCGCGACGGTGACGGTCGCCGGCGTGGAAGTGCGCAACAGCTCGTTCCTGCGCTTTGAGGGCCTGCGCATGACCGCGGGCTTCAACATGCGCGACTCGGAAACCTACGCGGGTAGCCACGACTACCAGTTCATCGACAACACCTTCGAAAGACCGGTCTACGGGATCGTGCTCCACGGCGGAGAAACCGGTGGGGGGCCAATCAAAAAAGTCCTGATCGAAGGCAACTACATGCACCACGTGCACCTGGAAGAACAACCCGAAGAAACCAACGGTAAATGCGTCTCCGCCGGCTACGCAGGAGGACAGGACGTCTCGGTCGACTTCGCCGAAGGCGTCACCATCGCTCACAACACATTCAACGAAGCCGCATGGCACTACATCCAAGGAGGCGGCGCGGGACCAGAAGGCGTAGACGTCGAACACAACCTGTTCGAGGGCCACGACCTCCTCGCGTGCTCGCACCTCAACCTCTGGCAGATCTGGGGCGGCGGCGAAAACGACACGTTCAAGGACAACATCGCGATCGGCCAAGGACCCGGCGAGACACAACAAGCCGCCACCGACGGCCTCATCTTCGAGAACGGCGCCGGCTCAGGCGAATGCTCCGTCAAGATGACCAACACCGTGATCGAAAACAACCTGTTCATCGACGCCGCCAACAGCTACGAGCTACAGATCTACACCACCGCAGGAGTCACAATCAAGAACAACACAGTCATACGGTCCATGTACGGCTCAGGGCTACTCAACTCCGGATGCGGCGAAAGCACCAAAGCGACGATGACGCACAACCTCAACGTCGAAAACCAAGACCAAAACAGTGCCGACTTCCACTTCGCCTGCGAAGGAGAATGCCACTTCGACTACAACGTCTCCAGCGACGACACAAGCGCCGACGAATTCGGCGCCACCCACTACCTAACCCACTGGGCCCCACACTGGACCACCCCCAACTGGAACCCCCTCACCGAACCCACCCCACCCACCGGCTTCTACACCCCCACCAGCCTACCCTTCGAAGCCGGCTACCACGGCAACGGCGGACCATAGACAGTCAGGCCACAGGGGCTGAGCTCGGGTGGGCGGGCTCGGGTGGGCGGGCTCCCATCCCGGATGCCCAGCCCGTTACCGGTGGATCCAGGCTCAAGCGCTCAATCGCGGCAGGGCCTTGGCGGCAAGCCGGGCTCCGACCGCGCAGGGCGCCGTGATGCTCAGGACCCGGCCGCCGGGGAGCGGGACAAACATCGTCGACTGTCCGTAGTCGCCGCAGTAGGCGGTGCGACCCCCGACCTCGATCCGCGTGCGATTGCGAATCTGCGACCGGATCTTCGGGAAGTCGACCGACTCGACGGCGAGAGTGATGAGGGTCTTGGCGCCCGGCGACCGGTAGATGCAGGTCGGACCTAGCGGCGCCTCCACCGGGGCATCGATCGGCCTGCCGACGATGGCCTGTGCCTCCGCCCTGGGCACGAGAGCGCATGGATTCTGGCCGGTCGCCCGCCCGCCGCCGCTGTCCGCCCGCCCGGGATTGTCGTCGTTGATTGCACGGCCGCCCGTGCCGCGCATCGGCCGCTGCGTGATCGCTCCGTCGCTCACCACGTCGCGATGGAGCCACGCGGTCGAATGAGCGGATTTGCCGGCCGCGCTCTGACCGTCCGAGGCGGTGGCGGTGTGTGTCGAGGAAGAGCCGCCGCATGCGGCGATCAGGAGCGCCGCGGCCGCAAACAGGGTCGCGTAGGCGAGCAGGGCGCGGAACCGATGTTGGGTGTCCATCAGTGGCTGGACGCGAAGTCGACGTCGACCCAGTAGTTGGTCGCCTTGTAGCTGCTGCTTGGGAAGGCGCTCGAGGCGCTGTACGCGTACACGCCATTGACGCTGGTGGTATTGGCAAGCGCGGACAGCGGCAGGTTGCTCACGCCGCCGGAGGCGAACCCGGAGGAGGTGTCGGAGTAGTGGCCTTTGGGGGCCAGGTAGCCGGCGACATATGTCGTATTGGCGGCGATCGCCACCGGCGTGGAGAAGTTGACCTGCTGCCAGCCGGAGGCCGTCTCATTGGTGAACGTCGCCGACGCAAGCAGCGTCCCGGCCGAGCTCCACAGGCCGCCGACATGCGTGCCCGTGTTCGTGGCAGCCTTGTAGAAGCGGATGCCCGTTACAGCGCCGGGCGCTTCGGATGTGAACTTCACACCGAGCTCCACCGAGGAGCCATCGCCCGAATCGATCGTCGCCGGCGTGGCGAAGTCGAAGATCGTGTCCTGCGGGGTGACCATACCTGACGCGGCCGACGGCGGGCTGTTACCGGCGGCGTTGGCGGCGGTAACCGTGAACGTATAGCTCGTACCGTTCGCGAGTCCCTTCACGATTGTCGAAGTTTTGCTCGCGGAGACTTCGACCGGAGTCTGGGCGCTCGAGCCGATGTACGGGGTCACCGTGTAACCGGTGACCGAGCTCCCACCATTGCTGCTCGGAGCGCTCCAGCTCACCAGCGCCTGGCTCGTCGCCGCGCCGGCCGTCACCCCCGTCGGCGCGGATGGCGGCGTGATCCCCGTCGGCACGACGGCGTTGGACTGTTCGGAGACCGCGCCCGCGCCGTTGGGATTGGACGCCTGCACCGTGAACGTGTAGCTGGTGCCGTTGGTCAACCCCCCGACTTTCGCGCTGGTCGCCGGCGGCGATCCGCTCACCGTCGTCGCCGGCTGCGCTTCCGAACCGACGTACGGAGTGACCGTGTACGTCGTGACCGGCCCACCGCTCGACGGCGCGCTCCACGTCACGCTTGCCGATCCATTGCCCGCGGTCGCGCTCACGTTCGTCACCTGACCCGGAACCGGTGCGGGCACGAAGTAGAGGTCCACCCAGTAATTGCTCGCGTTGAAGGTGCTGGTAGGGAAGGTGCTGGTGACGCTATGAGCAAACACGCCGTCCACGCTGATCGGATTGGCAAGGGCGGACAGCGGTGGGTTGCTCACGCCGACAGAGGCGAACGCGGAGGAGGTGACGGAGTAGTGCCCTTTGGGAGCCAGATAGCCGGCGACGTATGTCGTATTCGGCGATATATAGACGGGAGTGGAAAAGTTGACCTGCTGCCAGCCGGAGGCGGTCTCCCCTGTAAAGGTGGCCGATGCGAGCAGCGTCCCGCTTGCGCCCCACAGGCTGCCGACATGCGTCCCGGTATTCGCCGCCGCCTTGTAGAAGCGGATGCCCGTCACGGCGCCGAACACTTCCGAGGTGAACTTCACGCCGAGCTCGGTCGAGGAGGTGTCGCCCGAGTCGATCGTCGCCGGCGTGGCGAAGTCGAAGATCGTGTCCTGCGGGGTGACCGCACCCGAGGCGGCCGACGGCGGGCTGCTCCCGACCGTGTTCGTCGCCGTGACCGTGAACGTGTAGCCGGTGCCATTGGTGAGTCCCTTCACGACCACCGAGGTGGTGCTCGCACCGATTTCGACCGGCGCCTGAGCCGCTCCACCGATGTACGGAGTGACCGTGTACCCGGTGATCGCGCTGCCACCGTTGCTGCTCGGTTCCGTCCAGCTTACCAGCGCCTGGTTCGTCGCCGCGCTGGCCGTCACTCCCGTCGGCGCGGATGGTGGCGTCAGCCCCGTCGGCGTGACGACGTTCGACTGTTCGGAGCCCAGGCCCGCGCCGTTGGTGTTGGACGCCTGCACCGTGAACGTGTAGCTGGTGCCGTTGGTCAACCCCCCGATTTTCGCGCCGGTCGCCGGCGGCGATCCGTTCACCGTCGTCGCCGGCTGCGCTTCCGAGCCGATGTACGGAGTGACCGTGTACGTCGTGACCGGCCCACCGCTCGACGGCGCGCTCCACGTCAAGGTCGCAGACCCGGGACCCGCGGTCGCGCTCACGTTTGTCACCTGTCCCGGAACGGGCGTGGGCGTGAAGTCGACGTCAACCCAATAGTTGGTCGCGTTGAACGTGTTGACGGGGAAAGTGCTTGTGAGGCTGTGGGAGTAGACGCCATTCATGCTGATGGTGTTGGCGAGCGCCTGCAGCGGCGGGTTGCTCACACCGATGTTGGTGAAGGCCAGGGGCGTGGCGGAGTAGTGGCCTTTTGGTGCCAGGTAGGCCGCGACGTAGGTGGTGTTCGAGGCGATCGCGACGGGGGTCGAGAAGTTGACCTGCTGCCAGCCGGAGGCCGTCTCGTTGGTGAATATCGCCGAGGCGAGCAGCGTCCCGGTCGAGCTCCAGAGACTGCCGTTGTGCGTGCCTGTGTTCGCGACAGCCTTGTAGAAGCGGATGCCCGTCACGGTGCCTGCCGCTTCGGATGTGAACTTCACACCGACCTCGGTGGAGGAGGAGTCGGCCGAGTCGATGATCGCCGGCGTGCCGAAGTCGAAGATCGTGTCCTGGGGGGTGACGGCGTTGGAGGGGGCCGACGGCGGGCTCGTGCCGATGGCGTTGGTGGCGGTGACCGTGAACGTGTAGCTGGTGGCATTCGTGAGGCCCTTGATGATCGTCGAGGTCGTGCTCTCGGGGACTTCGACCGGGGTCTGCGCGGTCGAGCCGATGTACGGGGTCACCGTGTAGCCGGTGATCAGGCTCCCGCCTTCACTGCTCGGAGCGCTCCAGCTCACGAGCGCCTGGCGCGTCGCGGCGCTCGCCGCCACGCTGCCGGGCGCCGTTGGGGCGGTGAGCGCGGTCGGTATGACCGGGTTCGATTCAGACGAGGCCGGCCCGGCGCCGTTGACGTTCGATGCCTGGATGGTGAACGTGTACTTGGTGCCGTCGGCCAGCCCGCGGATCGTGGCGCTGGTCGCCGGGGGCGATCCGGTGACGGTCGTGACGGGCTGCGCTTCGGAGCCGATGTAGGGGGTGACCGTGTACGTCGTGACCGGCCCGCCGCTCGACGGCGCGCTCCACGTCAAGGTCGCCGACCCGGGGCCTGCGGTCGCGCTCGCGTTCATCGCCTGGCCCGGGGGGGGAGTGGGCAGGAAGGCGACGTCGACCCAGTAGTTGGTCGCCTTGTAGGTGCTGGTTGGGAAGGCGCTCGAGGCGCTGTACGCGTAGACGCCGTTGGTGCTGACGGTGTTGGCGAGCGCCGACACCGGCGGGTTGCTCACGCCGGCGGAGGCGAAGCCCGAGGAGGTGTCGGAGTAGTGGCCTTTGGGGGCGAGGTAGCCCGCGACATAGGTGGTGTTCGCGGCGATCGTGACGGGTGTCGAGAAGTTGACCTGCTGCCAGCCGGAGGCCGTCTCGTTGGTGAACGTCGCCGAGGCGAGCAGCGTCCCGGTGGAGCTCCACAGGCCGCCGACGTGCGTGCCTGTGTTCGTGGCGGCCTTGTAGAAGCGGATGCCCGTCACGGTGCCGGGCGCTTCGGATGTGAACTTCACACCGAGCTCGACCGAGGAGCCGTCGCCCGAGTCGATCGTGGTGGGCGTGGCGTAGTCGAAGATCGTGTCTTGGGGGGTGACCGCGTTTGACGGGGCGGACGGCGGGCTGTTCCCGAGGGCGTTGGTGGCAGTGACCGTGAACGTGTAGCTGGTGGCGTTCGTGAGGCCCTTGATGATCGTGGAGGTCGTGCTCGCGGGGACTTCGACCGGGGTCTGCGCGCTCGCGCCGATGTACGGGGTCACCGTGTAGCCGGTGATCGAACCCCCGCCATTGCTGGCCGGGGCGCCCCAGCTGACCTGCGCCTGGCGCGTCGCCGTGGTGGCCGTCACGCCAAGGGGTACGGATGGGGCGGTCAGCGGCGTCGGCGTGAGGGCACTGGATGGCGAGGAGACCGTCCCTGCGCCGTTGGGGTTCGACGCTTGCACGGTGAACGTGTACGCCGTGCCCGGCGTGAGACCGGTGATCGTGGCGCCGGTGGCCGGCGGGGTCCCCGTGACAGTCGTGGTCTGCTGGGCGCTCGAGCCGATGTACGGGGTGATCGTGTACGTCGTGACCGCCCCGCCGCTCGAGGGCGCGCTCCAGGTCAGGGTGACCGAGCCGGGACCGGCCGTGCCGCTCACATTGGTCACCTGCCCTGGGACGGGAGCGGAAACGAACACCGGATCGACCCAGTAGTTGGAGCCCTCATAGCTGCTGCTCGGGAACGTGCTCGACGAGCTGTAGGCATACACGCCGTTCCCGGAGGTGGCGCTCGCCGGGACGGCGTGCAGCGGGGGGCTGTTGAGGGCGTTGCCGCCGGTCGCTGGCGGGGTGTCGAAGTAGTACGGCGTGTCGGCGTAGTGGCCCGCCGGATCGTAGTAGGAGGCGACGTAGGTGGTGTTTGGGTAGATGTAGACGGGTGTGGAGAAGCTGACCTGCTGCCAGCCCGATTCCGTCTCGCCCGTGAACGTCGCCGTCGCCAGCCGCTGGCCGCTCGAGCTCCACAGGCTACCGATGTGCGTGCCGGTGTTGGCCGCCGACTTGTAGAAGCGGACACCAGTCACCGTGCCAAACGCTTCCGAGGTGAACCTGACGCCGAGCTCGGCCGGCTGGGGGTCTCCCGAGGCGGGGATCGGCGGCGTCGCACCCGTACCCCAGATCGAACAGGGACAGGACACGTTGACGGCCACGCCGGCGGAGGGGGTCTCGAGGTTGGCGCTGTCATCGACCGCGCGAGACCTGATTGTCGTGGTGGGGCTTCCATGCGCCACCCACGTGTAGGACCACGTCACCGACTGTTCCGCCGGCGTCGTCAGCGTCGCGGGATGCCACGTCAAACCTCCGTCGGTGGAGACTTCGACGCCGGCGACCACCCCGCCGGCGGCGTCGGTCGCGGTCCCCGACACCGTCACCTGGCTGCCGTCTTCAAAGGTTTCCCCCTGCGCCGGCGAGGTGATCGTCGAGGTCGGCGGGGTGGTGTTGGTCGATTTGCTCGCTGCAACGAGCCCCGCGCTCAACGAGCCCGGCTGCGTTCCCATTTCGCCCAGGAGGTTCACCGTCGCCTGCTCCATGTTCGGGTCGGGCGGGTTATGACTCGGGTCGGTCGATCCGACCGCCCATGCGTTGGTGTTGTCAAGGCCCCACGACCACTGCACCGTGCCGGCGCCGAACACCAGCGCGCCGCTCGGAGCCCGGTACAGCGTGAGATGATGCGTCGCCGTGCTCGCGGTGCTGAGGATGCTGCCGTAGTCCGTGAACGCCTGCACCCCGCTGACGGTCGTGGAGGAGAGATCGAACTCGCCGGCGGGACGAAAACCGTTATCGACGTCCTCGTCCCACTCGTAGCCGAGGGTGCCGGTGCCCGGGGCAAGCGTCAGCGACTGTTCCGGTTCCAGGCTGGCCACGGCCGTGTTGCGCCACAGTCGCAGTTTGCGGAACTGCGAGGGCACCGTGATGTCGGCGGTCCCCGAGTTGACCTCGAACTGCTGGCCGGACAGCGCGTTTTCGGGCTGTCCGCCATCCGCCGGCGGGCTGAAGCGCGGATCGCGCCACGCCCCCGTCCAAGTGGGCGGGTCCTGCGGGTCGACGGGCGCGTTGAAATGGGTCTCCTTGTAGGAGATGAGCGTCCGGTAGGGAGTGTTGGAGCCTTCGCTGCTCGGTGCCCAGCGCGTCTTCCAGAAGATCTCGTTCCCGCTGAAGAACGCCAGGTTCACGCCCGCTTCGCGAGCCGCAACGACGTTGGCTCGCTGCCCGGCCGACCAGTACTCGTCGTGGCCGCTGGACATGAAGACCTTGTGATTCTTCAACAGCGCGCCGTTGTTGTCAACTTCGTTCTCGCTTGTATAGCTCACGTTATAGCCGTTCTTTTCCAGCCATCGCATCATCTGGTATTCAGCGTAAAAGAGATAAGACGCACCGCCATCGGTCGCCAGCGCCCCGTCGAAGGGCCGGTTATAAGAAACCGCATACGCGGCCTTGTACGCCAGCGGGCTGCCGGGCGGACAGGCGACCGTGCACGTGTACAAGCTGTTACCGCCGTAATCGTTGTACGCCTCCCACGTCGCATCCGACGTCTGCAACAAGATTTCCGAATGGCTCGCGTCATTACGCACCACAAACGGGATCTGGCTCTGCCCACCGTTGCCGCGCGTCAAAAGAGCTATATACATCCCCGACACGGCGTTGCTCGGCACCGTCCACGACGCCGACACCCCCCAGTTGCCGCAGTCGATCAAACCGGTCGACGAGGACGTCAAACATTCCGGCTGGACCTGCGGCAATTCGACCGTCGGTTTGATGTTAGAGGCAACCAGGCGCGCACCGTCGCCACCGTAGTAGCCAAGCCGCAAGATTTCGATGTGGTACGACGTCGCCGGCGTCTTGATCTTGAAGTACTCCGTCTGACCAACATTCACACTCATCGAAGTCGCAAAACCCTGAATCGTGGGGTCCCCCACACCCGACACTTCCCAGTTCGTCCCAGGATCACCCGGCAAGGCGTTCTCGCACACAATCGGATTGGGCGCCGAGGCACATTTATCTTCTTCTTCCGCCGCCATCGACGGGGCGGCCGACAGCAGCGCGAACACGGCCTGTGCGGCGAGCAGTGCCAGCCATCCGGCGCCGTGTCGCACGCGCGTGGTGCGCGAGGAATCGCAGCCATGGGGGCGCCGCAGGCGTCGATCGCGGCCGCCAGCGCGTACGCTGCTCACGACGCCCCCCGCCCACTGAGCACTGCGGGTACCGTCCGCGCCAGGAGCGAGAGGTTGAGCCATAGAGACCGCCTCCGCGCGTACTCGACGTCGAGGCGCACCATCTCCTCGAGCGGGACCTCCGAGCGGCCGTTGACCTGCCACAGGCCGGTGATCCCGGGCTTGACGGCGAAGCGGGCGAACCAGTGCGGCGGGTAGTGCTCGACCTCGTAGGGGATCGGCGGTCGGGGCCCGACAAGCGACATCTCTCCGCGCAACACGTTCCACAACTGCGGCAGCTCGTCGAGGCTCGATCGGCGAAGCACCCGACCGAAGCGTGTCACGCGCCGGTCCGAGGCCAGCTTGTAGCGCGGACCGGAGCTCTCGGGCTGCGGGTTCTCGCCGTTGATCAGCCCGAGCACGAACTCGCGGTGATGGTCGTGCGCGGCGCCGTGGCGCATCGTGCGGAACTTGTGGACCGTGAAAGGCTCGAGGTTGCGCCCGAGCCGCCGCTGGCGAAAGAGCACGGGGCCGGACGAGTCGAGCCGCACCGCGATCGCCAGGACCAGCAGCAGAGGGGAGAGGACGACGAGCAGAAGCGCCGAACCGATCACGTCAAGCGCTCGGCAGCTCGCGTCCACGAGCTTGCCGCTGCGACCGGAGATCGCGGGCGCTGAGCCGTGTCCGTCGAGCCATCGCGCACGCCGATCGATCGCGCTGGACGCCATAACGAACGAACGCTCCTCTGTGAGCCCAACTTTTGCCCTTTTCTCAGACGACACGCGCCACCTCGCCGCGGGTTGGTTGGCAGTCCGCGCCGCGAACGCGCGGAGGCTGGTGCAGTACACAATTTGGGGGCATCTGAGGCCGGTTTTCCCATCAGGCAGCACATGCGAGCACGTGCTCCGCAAGCCGCTCGAGCACGTAATCCTGCTCCTGCTCGGAAAGGTCGGGGAAGAGCGGGAGCATCAGCGTCTCGCGCGCCGCGGCCTCGGTGTGCTCGAGGCCGAGGCGGCGGGCGATGACGGGTCGATCGCTGTACGCCTCCTCCTCGTGGATCGCCATCACGCCGCGGCGGGTCGAGATGCCGTCGCGCAGCAGTCCTCGCATCAACTCGGTGCGCCCGATCGGAGCTCCCGGTCCGACGCGGACGCAGTAGGACTGCCAGGTGCGTCTCGCGTATGGCGGGTCGTAGGGCGGCTCGATGTGAGGGATCTGCGCGAGCGCCGCCGTGTAACGCTCGGCCAGGAGCCGCCGGCGGCGGAGGATCTCATCGAGCGCCTGCAGCTGACAGAGCCCAAGCGCGGCCTGCATGTCGGTCATGCGGCAGTTCCAGCCGCGCTCCGGGTAAGCCTCCAGCACGACGTCGCGCGCTGCGTGGCGGGCAAGATCGGAGGTGTCCATGCCGTGCGCCCGCAGCCGTCGCAGCCGCTCTGCCACGGCGGGGTCCTGCACAGCGATCATGCCCCCCTCGCCGGTCGTGATCACCTTGCGCGGGTGCAGCGAGAAGCACGCGAGGGGGCCCAGCGAGCCGATCGGTCGACCCTTGTAACGCGCGCCGATCGCGCATGCGGCATCCTCGACGATCACCAGGCCGTGGCGCTCAGCGAGCTCGAAGAAGCTGTCCATGTCCGCCGGCAGGCCGACCTGGTGGACAGGCATGATCGCCTTCGTCCGCGCCGTGATCGCGTGCTCCGCAGCGGTCGGGTCGAGGTTGTAGGTCCGCGGGTCGATGTCCGCGAAGACGGGGCGCGCGCCGCAATGCCAGACCGCGTTTGCGGTCGCGATGAACGACAGCGAGGGCACGATCACCTCATCGCCGGGCCCGACGCCCGAGACGTGCAGTGCGAGCGCGAGCGCCGTGGTGCAATTGGTCGTGGCGACGGCCTCGGCCGCCCCCACCCTGGCCGCGAACGCCTCCTCGAACTGCCGCACCCGCGGTCCCTGCGAGATCCAGCCAGAGGCGATCGCCTCCGCGACCGCGGCCTGCTCGGAGCCGGCGAGGTGCGGGCGCGTGATCGGGATCTCCATCATGACGCCACCGCGAGCGCCGCCGGCGCCATCTCCGCGCGCTCGGACCGCCACCACTCGACCAGACGGCGCAGTCCCTCCTCGAGCCCCACCTCGGCCTCGAAGCCCAGCCGCTCGCGCGCGAGCGTCGTGTCGGAGAGGCGCCGGGGAACCTTGTTGACCGCGCGCTCCGGTCCGTGTTCGACCGCCAGGTCCGCGCCCGTCGCCTCGATCAGCAGGCGCGCGAGCTCGAGCAGGCTCGTCTCGGCGCCGCTGGCGACGTTGAAGACCTCGTCGCTGACGTCGGCCGTGGCCGCAAGCAGGTTCGCGCGCGCGACGTCGCCGATGTAGACGAAGTCCATCGTCTGCGAGCCGTCGCCGAGGATCAGCGGCGAGCGCCCCGCGGCGATGCGCTCCATCCAGCGCACCAGCACCTCGGTGTAGACCCCGTTGATGTCCATCCGCGGGCCGTAGACGTTGAAGTAGCGCAGCGCCACGTAGTCGAGGTCTCGCATCGCGTGAAAGCTGCGCAGGAGGCCCTCGTTGAACGTCTTCGCCGCGCCGTAGAGCGTGTCGTTCGCGTAGGGGTGGTGGGACTCGTGCGTCGGGAACTGCTCCGCGAGGCCGTAGACCGATGCCGAGGAGGCGGCGACGATCCTGCGCACACCGTGGGCCAGCGCGGCCTCGATCACGTTGTAGGTCCCGTCGACCATCACTTCGAGCGCCAGCCGCGGCTCCTCGGCGCACTGGGTGATCCGCAGCGCCGCCTGGTGGAAGACGACGTCGACTCCACGTGTCAGCTCGGCGACGAGCTCACGGTCGCGAATGTCGCCCTCAACCATCCGCACCGGCCCATTGGCAAGCGCCCACGCGAGGTTCTCGCGCCGGCCGCGCACGAAGTTGTCGAGCACGATGACCTCTCGCGCGCCGGCCTGCACAAGCTGGTCGGCGATGTTGGAGCCCACGGCTCCCCCGCCGCCGGTGATGAGTACACGCTCACCGCGCATCGTATGAACACTCACGATTACTCAACGTTCCCCGGCTCGGGATTTTCCGCGGATCCCACTTTGCCGCGGCCTACGGCCCCGTCTTGAAGACGATCGTGGCCATCAACCAGGTCGTGTTGGCGCCCGTGGACGCCGTCGCGTCGGGAGTCGCCCCGGCCGCGACCACCCGGTCCTCGGCCAGGAACTCCATTTCGCCGGCCGGCGACACGTTGGTTCGCAAGGTGTAGCCGGGGTCGCCGACGAGGTTGTCGCCAAACCCGGAATCCACATAGAACCCCACTGCGAGCTCGTTGGCAGCGCTTGTCGTCGCCGTCGCCCCCGAGGCCACCGAGGCTGCCCCTCCAGTCGTACCGCTGGCGGTGGCCAGCTGGTCGACCACGGTCGCATCGCCCACCGTCGACAGACCCGAGTACTCCAACACAGCCGCCCCCGTGTCGGCGGTGGACGTCGGTTTGACGGTGATCGTCGGGCGCGTACCCCCACCGGCGGTCACCGGGGCCGTCCACACGCTCATCTCCGTGCGCTCCGAAGCCTGGAAGTGCAGCAACTCCACGTAGTGGTTGCCGGCCGAATCGGTGACGCTCGCCGCTTTCGCTCCCCCGCCGCTCCACACGCCGACCTCGACGACCAGTCGGTCGCCGGCCGTCACGTTCGACGCCGGCGTCAGCGCCAGGCTGGCGACCGCCGGCCTGTGCGCGGAGACCTGCTGCACGAACGGACCGGGGGGAGGCGGACCGCCGAGCGCGAAGGCGTGCAGCGTGCCGGCATCGCTCGAGCTGAAGCCGTCCCACGAGCCCGCGTACACCCTGCCGTTGGCCACGATCGGCGCCCCGTATACAGCTGCGCCCAAGGTGCCGCTGTTCCACAGCGGCGTGCCGGTGGCGGCGTCGAAGGCCCGCACGCTCCCCGTGCCCAAGCCAAGGAACACGACCCCGTTGGCCACGGTGGGAGTCGAGTTCGGACTTTCAAATCCGCCGAGCTGCTGACTCCACGCGACCTTCAGCGTGCAGTCGGGCTGGATCGACAGCCCGACGAGCCCGGCGGACACCCCGCTCGCTCCCGGACCGGTGTCTCCGACGAAGAGCATCCGGCCCGCCGGCCAGTAGGCAGGGACGCCGTTCACCCCACCCGTGCCGGGGCCGTCGCTGGCAGCGTTGAGTTCGAGGGTCTGGATCGGCGTCCCGCTGCTTTCGAGGTCGCTCTCCCGCATCACGTAGAGGTTGCCGTTCTTGCTGCCGGCGGCGACCATCGCCGGACAGCCGCTGGGCTTGAAGACGACCGGGGTCGAGGCGAAGTCCAGGTCGCATGGCGCGGAGGCGCAGGTGAAGGTGGTCGGGTTCGTGGGGTGAAAGGAGCCGAGCAGGTTGAGGTTGGAGTCGAAGGCGACGATGCGGTCGGCGAAGTCGGTGTAGCCCCCGTTTTCGTCGTCGGCCGCCGCCGCGTAGACATGTCCGGTGGCGCTGTCCACCGACACGCCGCCGTAGCCCCAAATCCCTCCTCCGCCACCGGGTTCGGGCACGCTGGGCGTCGTGACCCAGTGCTTGACCACCGCAGGGGCGCCGCCGGTTACGCTGACCTGGTAGATGCCGCCGCGCCAAGGCTTGGTATCGCCGCCGTCGCTGCCGGTGGGGATGTAAAGGTTGCCGTTGAACAACTGCAGCGCGCCCCACACCCTGTTGGTCGTCGGCCCGCTGACGAGGGGAGTCGGGGGGACCGCTTCCGAGCCGTCGGCGAGCGAGAGGACGCGCAACTGTCCGTCGTCGGAAACGGTGTAGATGCGCCCCGCCTGGCGGTCGATCACCGGTATTCCGGCAATCCCGAATCCGCCGGGAATCGCCCAGTTGCTCCCCGATGTCGTTGCGTCCGGTCCGAAGCTCCGCCGCCACAGGACGGCGCCGTTGGCGGCGTTCACCGCATAGATCGAGTTGGCGTCGGTGGCGGCCACCACGACGTCATGGGTCGCGCCATTCACCTGCACCCCGCTCGCATACAGCGGCTGAGCGGTGATCTTCCCGTCGAGCGGCGTCGACCACGCCTGCGAGAGGCTCGCGACGTTGCCGGTCGCGATGCTCGTCTCTTCCGCCGCGAAGCCCGAGCGACCGGCGTCGTGGTCGCTCGTGAGCCAGTCGCCGCCGCTCGGCGGCGGCGACGAAGAGACCGTGAGCGTCACCGGGATCACCGCCGGCGAGCCCTGCGCGCCCGACGCCGTGACCGTCACGTGCCCGGTGTACGTGCCAACCGCCAACCCGGCGGGGGACGCAGATACGCTCACGCTCTGAGGTGCGCTTCCGCCCGGCGGCGAGACCGACAGCCAGACCGCGTCCGACGCCGCACCGAAGCTCAACGACCCCGACCCTTCGTTGGACACGCTCAGCGACGCCGACACCGGATTGGACGTCCCCACCGTCGCATTTAGGCTGAGCGACGCAGGCGACACCGAGAGCACCGGCACCGTCGCGACCGTACCGCTGGCGTAGGCCGAGACCGGCGAGTCGCTCCAGTCGTGTCCCGGCGACCATGTGGCCGGCAGCGATGCGAGGTTCGACTGGCTGCTGTTCTCCGAGCGTGAGCCGCCGGCCACGTCGCGGAACTGGATCTCGCCGGTCCCGGTGGGTCCGAGCACGCCGATCCAGTACTTCATCCCAGCCGTCACGGCGGCGGCGGGCACCGTGATCTGGTTCCACGCGCCGGCGGTCGGTGCGGTCGTCGAGCCCTGCGTGAGCAGCGTGCCCGGGTGGCCGGCGTTTTCGGTGTACAGGCCGGCGAGGACCTTCCCGGCCTGCGAGCTGGCGTCGAGGTAGACGGTCAGCGAGCTGACCGTGCCGGTACTCGTCGCGGCGGTGCCGAACGCCTCTGCGCTGCCCGGGCTGTTGTTGTCGAGACTGGCGCCGACCGTCTGGCTGCCCAGGAGCACGCCGGCCGTGGCGGTTTCCGCCCCCGCAACGGTCGGGCCGAGCACGGCGAGGACGAGCGCGACGAGGACGGCGCCTCCGCGTCCGCTGAGACCGATGCCGAGGCCTCGATCCGTGTCCCTGCGTGTGCCCCGATCCAAGTTCATGCCCGTGAGGTGTCCCGATCCAAGTTCATGTCCGTGCGTGTGCCTCGATCCATGTCTGTGCCCGTGCCAGATCCGCGACCTGCGCCCAAGGTCTGCTCACAGGCTGCTCAATGACGGAACGGCCGCCGCGGCTCGTTCTTTTTCGTCTGTATCCGAGATCGCCCTGATCACCCGCGCCGGGTTGCCCGCCACGATCACGCCCGCGGGGATCGGGGCGGTCACGACGCTGCCGGCGCCGATCACCGAGTGGGCGCCGATCCTGACGCCCTTCAGGATCAGGACCCTGTCGCCGACGAACACGTCCTCGGCAAGCTCGACCGCCGCCATCCGTGGCTGCCCGTCACGCCGGCGACCCGGGCGCAGGTCGTGGAAGTCACTGTCGTAGATCGTGACTTCCGAGCCGAGCAGCGCGCGGGGGCCGATCCGGATCCCCGGCCCCTCGCTCTTGATGAAGGCGTTGTTGTTGATCTGCGCCCCGTCGCCGATCTCGATCGCGGACCCCGGAGTGGAGGCCTCGAGGTGGCAGTAGCCCGCATGGAACTGCACCGAGGTGGGCCAGCCGAACTCGACCTCGCGTCCGAGGACAATCGCGCCCTCGCCGAGGAAGAGCACGGGCTGCCGGACGATCGGGGAGCCGCTGACGCGCCGGCACGTGGAGAGCCCCCGGTACTTCCAGATCCGACCGCGCTGGAAGAGTTCGCTTCCGTTCACCACCAAGTAACGCCATCGTGTGCGCCGGATTTCCGAGATGACCGCGGGAGGACCGGAACGGTGCGAGAACCACCGGCAGCCGCCCGTTGCTAAGGCGATGCCAGACAAACCGGGACCATCGATCACGGTCGCCGTCGGGGCCTACCAGGCGGAGCGCTTCATCGCCGAGACACTCGAGTCGATCCTCTCCCAGACGCACCCGCCCGATGAGGTTCTCGTGATCGACGACGGGTCCACGGATGGCACGGCACGCGAGCTGGAGCGGTTCGCCGGCCGGATCCGCGTCGTCCGGCAGCCCAACGGCGGTTGTGCCGCGGCGTTCAACACCGCCTTCCGGGAGGCCAGCTGCGACTTCGTGGCGGAGTGCGGAGCCGACGACATCTGGGAGCCCCACAAGCTCGCGCGGCAGGTCGAGGCGCTCACGGCGCACCCGGAGATCGACATCGCGTTCAGCGCCGCCCGGGTCTTCGGCAACACCGAGGGCCGCTGGGGAATGCCCGCCGCTGAGCAGCGAGGCGGGATCATGGATCGGTGCACGTTTGCGCGCGAGATGTACCGGACGAACCCCGTCTGCCCTTCCACGATGCTGATCAGGCGGAGCCTGTACGAGCGGCTGGGACCCTTTGCGGAGGACATAGCGACCGAAGACTACGAGTACTGGATGCGCGCGCTGCGCGGAGGAGCCGTCTTCTACTACGACCCCGCGATGCTCGTCCGCTATCGCCGGCACGGGGCCAACGCCTCGAGCAACCACCTCGCGATGAGGCAGACAGACCTGCTCGTGCACGGTTGGTACGCGGACCTCGCCGGCAGCCCGTCGCTCGTCCGGAAGGTTCTGGCCCACGACCACTTCGTCCTGGGCCGGCTTCTCAGGGACCAGGACCGCGCGCGCGAGGCGCGGGCGGCGTTCCTGACCTCGCTTCGCCACAGGTTGTCGCTGCGCGCGCTGGCCTGGGTGCTCGTGCTGTCCGCGCCCGACCGGCACCGTAGGCTGCTCGCCGATCGAGCGATCGCGGTCAAGCGCGCACTGTCCCCAGAGGGGCGCCCGCCGGCGGCGGCGTGACCGGCGATTCGTCCTCGGTCGACGAGCTCCGCGAGGCTGCGGCGCACGGCGTCCGCTGGTCCTCGATCACCCGCCCGGTGATCGAGGTCATCCAGCTGGGATCGATAGTGATCCTGGCGCGTCTGATCGTGCCCGCCGAATTCGGTCGTTACGCCGTCGCGCTGATCGCCCAGGAAGCGGCGTACCTGATCGTCGCCGGAGGGCTGACCAGCGCGCTGGTCCAGCGCAAGACCGTGAACCGTGAGCACCTGCAGACCGGGATGGCCCTGGGGCTGCTCACCGGTCTCGCGCTGGCGGCGCTGACGCTGGGCGCGGCCAGCCTGGTCGTCGCCCCGATCTTCGGTGCGCGCACGGCTCTGTTCGTCCGGCTCATGACTCCACTGTGCTTCGTCAACGCGTTGAGCACGGTGCCGACGGCCACCCTGCGTCGGCGGATGGCCTTCCGGCGCCTGAACGAGATCGAAGTGCTCGGCACCGTAGCGCGCGTAGCCGTCTGCATCAGCCTGGCGCTCGTCGGCCTGAACGGCGAGGCGCTGGTGCTCGGTGTGCTCGCCGGCTCCTCGACGATGGCGGTCATCGCGTGGATCAGCGCGCCACCGCCGGCGCCACGCCTGCAGCGGGCCGCCGCGCGCGAGCTGCTGGACTACAGCCTGCCCGCATCGCTGGCCGCGATCAGCTGGGTCGGCTTCAGCAACGTCGACTACGCGATCATCGGCGCGCGCTTGGGTGCGTTGCAGACCGGCCTGTACTTCCGCGCCTACACGCTGGCCGTCGAATACCAGAACAAGGTCAGCATGGTAATGACCCAGGTCGGTTTCCCCGTGCTGGCACGCACGAGCAGCGCCGCCGAGCTGACCAACCTACACCGCCAGATGGTTCGCCTGCTGACGATCGTGCTCTTTCCAGTGCTGGTGCTGCTGGCGATCACAGCGCCGGTGCTCGTTCCGTTCCTCTTCGGCTCCCGGTGGGCACCCGCGGTTGTGCCGGTGCAGATTCTCGCGCTGGGCGGGGCGTCGACCCTTGTCATCGATGCCGCTGGAAGTGTGCTGATGGCGACCGGCCGCGCGCGCGCTCTCTTGGGTTACGGAACAGCGCACTTCATCGTGTACGGGCTCACCGTGCTCCTGGTCGTGCGATTCGGCATCGTCGCAGTCGCCATCGACGCCGCGGTCGTGCACACGCTGTTTCTCCTCGTCGCCTACGTCGTGATACTGCGCGGCTCGGGCGAACGCCCGCTTCACCGCCTGTGGGATGACGTCGCCCCGGCCGTCGTCTCCTGCCTTGGGCTGGTCGCAGTCGCGCTGCCGGCGAGCTTCGCACTAACGGCCACCCACATGCCGGCAGTCCTCTGGCTGGCCGCGCTCGGGCTCGTGGCCGTGCCGCCCTATCTGCTGACCCTGCGCATCTGCTTCCCAGCGACGTGGCGCAGTCAGCGCGCGGTCCTGGAGCGCATCCTGCCCGGGCACCACCGGCTGCCCGGCGCGAAGCGGCGCCTGGCGGCAGCCCAGGCACGGTCCGCCACCTGACGGCGGCGGCAGCCCAAGCGCAGTCCGCCACCTGACGGCAGCAGCAGCCCAAGCACGGTCCCGAAGCGGCGCCTGGCGGCAGCCCAAGCACGGTCCCGAAGCGGCGCCTGGCGGCAGCCCAAGCACGGTCCGCCACCTGACGGCGCTACGCCGCGGCGCGCTCGAGCCGCGGGGCGAGCGCGAGCGGGATGCCGTTGTCGCGCATCGAGGCCGACGCCATCTCGACGGCGGCGACGATCTCGATCCCGAGCCCCACGTTCGAGCGGGGTTCGGAGCCCGTGCGGATCGCGCGGGCGAAGTCCTCCAGCTCCAGGCGCAGCGGCTCCTGCGGTTCCACCCGCGGGATCACGACGTCGCCGGTGCGGTAGATCAGCTGGTGCTCGCCGAAGTTGGAGGGCGGCCCTACGTCCATGCCGCGGTCGTACACGCGCACCGGCTCGTCGGAGGCGGTGTCGTCGTACTGCACCATGCGCTTGGAGCCCACCACGATCATCTGGCGCAGCTTGCGCGGCGCCAGCCAGGAGAGCTGCACGTTGGCGGTGGCGCCGCCCGCGAAGGTGAGCGTCAAGAACGCCGTCTCCGGCACCCCCCGCGCGAACACGCTGCTCCCCGACGCGGCCACCTCCACGATCGGCTGGTCGAGCCAGTACAGGAGGATCGAGAGGTCGTGCGGCGCGAGGTCGCAGACGACCCCGTCCCTCTGGTACTTGCCGAGGTTCATCCGCGAGGACGTGACGAAGTGGATGTCGCCGATGACGCCAGTCTGGATCAGGTCGCGCACGGCGTTGACGGCCGGGCTGTAAATGAAGGTGTGACCCGGCATCAGCACCAGGCCCGCGTCCTCGGCCAGGTCGGCCAGCTCGTAGGCGTGGTCGAGCGTGGTGGCGAGCGGCTTCTCGACAAGCACGTGCTTGCCCGCCTCCAGCGCCCGCTTGACGAGCGGGTGGTGAGTCTGCGGCGGTGTCGCGAAGACAACGGCCTCCACCGCGTCGTCGCACAGCAGCTCGTCGAGCTCGCTCACGGCGCGCGCCTGCGGGTGGCGCTGGGTGAGCGTCCGCAGCTGGGCCGGGTCGCGGTCGCACAGCGCGTGCAGGTGAAACTCGGAGCGCTCGGCCAGGTTGCGGGCGAGGTTCGGGCCCCAGTAGCCGCAACCGACGACCGCGGCGCCGATCGGCGCCGGCCGGGGCACGATCCGCCCCGGCCGACGCACCTCCCCCGTCGGGGCGCCCCAATCGCCCCGTGTCCCCGAGGCGTTCCCCTCGCCTGTAGAAGTCGAGTCAGTCGAGCCCATGTACACCATCAACGCATCCCCTCAGGTCCGTCTTCTGTCAGCCTGCGCTTTGTGAGCGAGGGCGTGTCGTTTGGGAAGGCTGCAACAGCCCCGGTCACCTGCTCGTCCGAACCTCGTGGGGCGCCAGTTCCCGACGGTGGGAAGGCCGCAACCGCCTCGACCACCTGCTCGAGCTCGGCGGCGCTCATCCCCGGGAAGATCGGCAGCGAGCAGATCCGCTGCGCGAGGCCCTCGCTCACCGGAAGGCTCCCCGGGCCCCGGCCCAGGTCGGCGTAGGCCGCGGTGCGGTGGATCGGGACGGGGTAGTGAATGCCGGTCGCGACGCCCCGCTCGGCGAGGTGCTGGCGCAGCGCGTCGCGGGCCTCGCAGCGCACCACGAACAGGTGGTAGACGTGGTCGGCCCCCGCGAACGGCAGGCCAACCGGGTCGACCGCCCCGCCGGAGGCCCCGGGGCCGCCCGCCCCGCCGAGGGCGCTCAGCCGCTCGCGCAGCTCGGCGCCGAGCCGGCGGCGCTCGTCGTTCCAGCCGTCCAGGCGCGTGAGCTTGCGCCGCAGCACCGCCGCCTGCAGGGCGTCCAACCGTGCGGTGGAGCCGACCACGCGGTGGTGGTAGCGCGGGCGCTCCCCGTGGGAGCGCAGCAGCCGCAGGCGGTCGGCGAGCTCCGGCACGGCGGTCACAACCGCCCCTCCGTCGCCCCACGCGCCGAGGTTCTTGGCGGGGTAGAAGCTGAAGCAGCCGAGCGCCCCCAGCGTGCCCACGCGCCGTCCGCGGTAGCGCGCGCCGTGCGCCTGGCAGGCGTCCTCGATCACGTGCACCCCGGCTTCGTGGGCCAGCGCGAGGATCGGGTCGAGGTCCACGGTCCCCCCGAACAGGTGCACGGGGATCACGCAGCGCACGCGCGGGTTGAGGTTGCGCGCGACGATCTCAGCGGTGATCAGGTGCGAGTCGGGATCGACGTCGACCGGCACCGGGGTGGCGCCGACCGCGGAGACCGCCTCGGCGGTCGCGATGAACGAGTTGGCCGGCACGATCACCTCGTCGCCGGGGTGGGCGGGGTCGAGTCCAAGTGCGCGCAGGGCGAGTACGAGCGCCTCGGTGCCCGACGAGACACCGACCGCGAAGTCGCTCTCGCAGTAGTCGGCGAACTCCCGCTCGAAGGCCTCGACGTGGTGACCGAGCGTGAACGCCCCGTGCTCGGCGACTTCGCGGACGGCCCCCAGCAGCTCCTCGAGCAGCGCGGGGTCGGCGCAGTCCATGCGCGCGAACGGCACCTCGGCGGGACGGACAGGATCGTGGGTGGCCAGCGCGGCAGACACGGCGCCCTCAACCCGCCGCGGCGACGGTCGCAGGTGCGGCTTCCAGCCGCAGCAGCTCCTGACGGAGCGCCCGCCGGCCACGGTGGTGCAGGCCGTGAACCGAGCTCTCCGAGCGGCCCAGCTGCGCCGCGATCTCGAGCGGGGTGAGTCCGATCACGTGGCGCAGCACCACCACGTTACGCTGCTCCTCCGGCAGCGCGTCGAGCGCCGTACGCAGGCTGCGCGCGCGGTCGAGCGAGGTCTCGTCGACGTGGGTGTCCGCCCCGAAGACCTCCTCCGTCGGGATCGCCCGGCGCCGGCGCAGGTGGTCGAGCGCGACGTTGCGCGCCATCCGCAGCAGCCAACCCGAGAAGGGGATGCCGCGGTCGTCGTACTTGCAGATCGCGGTGATCAGCTTCAGGAAGACGTGCTGGGTGAGGTCTTCCGCCTCCTTCTCGTCGCGCACGATGGAGCGCACGTACCCGTAGACGTTTTCGGAGTAGCGCACGTACAGCAGTCGCAGCGCGTCGCGGTCACCCTCCTTGGCACGCGCGATCGCGAGACGCACCTGGCGCATCGACTCGGGCGACTCGTCGAGGGTCGCGCGAGCACGCAACCCGATCCGCTGGTTCTCCTGAACGGTCTTGACACTTGTGAGCATCGGAGGCACCTCCATCCTTGGTTCGGCGTTTCCTTGTTTTCTGCGGTCTGCTGAGGACCCTGCTGGCCTGCTGTCTGCTGGCGACCCCCCTCACGCTCCTCCGAGCGTCGCCGGCCTCACACGCTGTGCGTCAAGAGGGCCGGTAAGGGGTTCGGCAACCGATGATGGGGAGCCGGCGGAGCGCTCACAATCGCCCGCAGTTCCCGACTTGCGTTCACCGCCGTGAACGCCTCGATCCGCCATCCTTCGGGAGGCGGGCGTTCACCGCCGTGAACGCCCGGGTCCGCCATCCTTCGGGGAACCACCTTTCCTCGGAGTCACCAACTGCAAGGAGCCCCCGCATGAGCGAGCACCCGCACACCCGCCCGCAGCCCGACGAGGAGGACCCCTACGAGTCGCTGATGGCCCGCCGGGGAGCGCCCAAGCGCCGGTTCCCCGCACACGAGAGCGACCCCCGACTGGCGTACGCGCTGGTGCACGACGAGCTGCTGCTCGACGGAGTGGCACGCATGAACCTCGCGACCTTCTGCACCACGTGGGCCGAGCCCGAGGTGCTGGCGCTGCTGGCGGAGAGCTTCGACAAGAACATCGTCGACAAGGACGAGTACCCCCAGACCGCGGAGCTCGAGGCACGCTGCGTGCGGATGCTGGCCGACCTGTGGCACTCCCCGCACCCCGACACCACGCTCGGAACCTCCACAACCGGCTCCAGCGAGGCCGCGATGCTGGCCGGGCTGGCGGCGAAGTTCCGCTGGCGCGAGCGCCGCGAGGCCGAAGGCAGGCCCGCCGAACGGCCGAACTTCGTGTGCGGGCCGGTGCAGGTGTGTTGGGAGAAGTTCGCGCGCTACTTCGACGTGGAGATCCGCGAGGTCCCGATGGACGCGGGGCGCTACCTGATGGAAGCCGAGCAGTGCCTGGAGCGCTGCGACGAGAACACGATCATGGTGGTCGCCACGCTCGGGCAGACGTTCACCGGCCTGTTCGAGGACGTCGCCGGGATCGCCGTCGCACTCGACGGGTTGCAGTCCGAACGGGGTTTGGACATCCCCCTCCACGTGGACGGCGCCAGCGGCGCCCTGCTCGCGCCGTTCACTGCCCCGGAGCTCGCGTGGGACTTCCGCAACCCGCGCGTGAAGTCGGTCAACGCCTCCGGGCACAAGACCGGCCTCGCCCCGCTCGGCTGCGGGTGGGCGGTGTGGCGGGAGCAGGCGGATATGCCACAGCGGATGATCTTCAACGTCAACTACCTCGGCGGGGAGATGCCCACGTTCAACCTCAACTTCTCCCGCCCCGGGGGCCAGGTCGTGACCCAGTACTACGACTTCATCCGCCTGGGGCGCGAGGGCTACGCCCGCGTCCACAGCGCCACGTATGAGACCTGCGCCTACCTCGCGCGCGCGATCGCCAAGCTCGGCCCGTTCGAGCTCGTCCACGGCGGGGATCCCCAGGAGGGCATCGCCGCTGTCTCGTGGAAGCTGACCGAGGGCCAGGAGCACCCCTTCAACCTGTTCGACGTCGCCGACCGCCTGCGCGCCCACGGCTGGCTCGTCCCCGCCTACACGCTGCCCCCCCACCTCGAGGGCCTCGCGATCCAGCGGATCCTGGTGCGCCACGGCTTCAGCCGCGACATGGCCGACCTGCTGCTAGCCGACGTGCACCGCAGCCTCGAGACGCTGGAGGACCACCCGCCGAGCACCTCGCTGAGCGAGCGCGAGGTCGGCTCCTTCAACCACGACGCGAAGGCCGCGGTGTCCTGAGCCGGGGCCCCACGCCTACACCACCTCTTGCGCGAAAGCCTCCGGGAGGTCCCCGCTCCAGGTCCGGAAGAACGCCTCCGCGGTGGAGGCGTCGAGCGGGCGCGCGAAGAGGAAGCCCTGGCCGGAGTCGCACTGCTCGTCCTGCAAGAGGCTCAGCTCGCCGTGGCGCTCGATGCCCTCGGCGAGCGTCTCGATCGACATCGCCTTGCCGAGCTGCACGAGCGTGCGGATCAGCGTCTCGCCTTCGGGGGACTGCGTCAGCCGCGCGATGAAGGAGCGGTCGATCTTCAGCGCGTCCACCGGGAACTGCTGGAGGTGCGAGAGCGAGGAGTAGCCGGTGCCGAAGTCGTCGATCGCGATGCGCACGCCGAGCTCCTTGATGGCGGCGAGCCGGCGGACCGTGTGCTGGGCGTCGCGCATGATCGTCGTCTCGGTGATCTCGAGCGTCAGCGCGCCGGGCTCGAGGCCGCTCTCCTCCAACGCTTCTCGGACGTGGCCGACGAATTCATCGGTCTCGAGTTGGCGGGCGGAGACGTTGACCGACATGCCGATCGCGTGCCCCGCTCGACGCCACGCCGCGCTCTGCCGGCAGGCCTCGTACAGGACCCACCGTCCGACGTCCACGATCAGGCCGGTCTCCTCGAGCAGCTGCACGAAGTCGTCGGGCTGCACCTCCCCGCGGCGGGGACTGGCCCAGCGCAGCAGCGCCTCGACGCCGGTGGGGCTCATGCTCTGGAGGTCGAACGTGGGCTGGTAGACAAGGAAGAACTGATCGCGCTCGAACGCTTCGCGCAGGTCCATCTCGAGCTCCATGCGGTTCTGCACGGCGTCCTGCATCGCGGACTCGAACACCACGTAGCGGTTCTTGCCGTCCCACTTGGCCCGGTACATCGCGATGTCCGCGTCGCGCAGCAGCTCCTCGGCAGACTCCCGGTCGCCCATCGCGATTCCCACGGACGCGCTGACCGCCAGACGCGCGGCGTCGGAGCCGTCGAGTTTGAACGGCTGCTCGAGCGCAGCCAGCAGGCGCTCGGCGATCAGCTCGGGGCCGGCGGCCAGCGACATGCCCTCGGCGATCACCACGAACTCGTCGCCGCCGAGACGCCCGAGCGCGTCGGTCTCGCGGATCGCCGCCCCCAGTCGCGCGGCGACCGCCTTCAGCAGCCGGTCGCCGGCCCCGTGGCCGAGCGTGTCGTTGATGCCCTTGAAGTTGTCGAGGTCGACGAACAGCGCCGCGACGGGCGTGCGGCTGCGCCGCGAGCGCACGAGCATCTGCTCGACGCGGTCGAGGACCAGGGTGCGGTTCGGCAGGCCGGTCAGCGGGTCGTGGGTGGCGAGGAAGGCCAGCTCGTCCTGCCGGCGGGAGAGCTCCTCGTGCGCCTTGCGCCGCTCCTCCTCAAAGGCCTCGCACATCCGCACGAGCGTCACGTCGAGGCTGCGCTGCAGCATCGCGAGCGCCCTGTCCAGCACCTCCTCCTCCAGCGCGAGCGCCACGGCGTGCTCGCGCACGATCTCCTCGGCCGCGTCGCGCCAGCGCAGACAACGCTTGGTGACCTCGTTGAGCGGCGCCGCGCGCTGGGCGGCGAGCTGGCCGAAGATGCGCCACGACTCGCGGCCGACCTCGCGGGCGACCTCCTCGCCGTCGCCGGCCATCCACCTGGCGACGGCGATCGTCGAGACCGAGCCCACCCGCGTGAAGCTGTCTTCCACCAGTGCGTCGAGCACCGCGCCGGACCCCGCCGAGCGGCGCAGCATCCCCGCAACCACTTCGTCGGTCCCCCCCTTGAGCGCTTCCCCGAGACGGCGCAGGTCGTGGTCTCGCCCCTGGACGGACATGCCTTCGTCTATCGGCAACAGCCCGCGCTACTTGAGTAACATCTCCCCCACGCAGCCGAGCGCCCGCGCCGCCCGGAGAAAGATCTCCGCCAAGCAGCAACTCGCCCCGCCGCCGCGGGTTTGATCAGACGAGTCCCCTAATAAACAAGGGCTTGACGAGAAGCCCGGCGAGCCTATAGGTTGGTAGGCTCGGACTGGGGTCTACACTACTTAATGCAAAAACGTAGGAGGAGAGGGGTATCGTGGTCTCGAGGAATCGCATTCACCGCAGTCTCGCCGTGGCGGGTACGCTCGCAGTAGCGGCCGGCACACTTGCTCTCAGCAGCGCAGCCGGGGCGTCGGGGTCGCACGCCGTGGCGGCGAGGACGATCACACTGAACGACAGCGGGCACCTGCGCGAGACGTCGCACAAGGGCTTCAACCTGTACGAGAGCGGCAAGGCGAACGGCACGATCGGCGGCACGGTCTCGCTGCACCTGGACGTCGTCTCCACCAACCGGGTGACCGCCGAACTCACCGTCTACGCCAGCGGCGGCGGCTCGATGAGCGGCACGGCGTCGGGCAGCTACCGCAACAACGGCGCCACCGCGAGCTTCTCGGGCTCACTGTCGATCACCCACGGGAGCGGCAAGTACGCCCACGCGCACGGGTCCGGCATCAGCTTCAGCGGCTCGATCGAACGCGCGAGCGGCGCGGTGAACGTGCACGTCAACGGCCACCTCTCGGTCTGACGCGCGGCAGCGGGGGGACACCATGCTCAAGCCCAGAACCCTGATCGTCGCGATGGCGCTGCTGGTCGGCGGGTGCGTGGGGGCGCCCGCCGCCGGCGCCGTCACGGAGAACGCGACGCTCCAGGCGTCGTTCTCACCGGACGTACTCGGCGCCAGCACGACGATCGGGTTCGGCTTCCACCTGTCCACCACGGAAGGGCTGGCGCCCCCGCCCCTGGCGAACATCGACCTGCACATGCCGGCCGGCATGAACTACACGGCGACCACGCTCGGCCTGGCGATCTGCCAGCCCGAAGAGCTTGAAAAGCACGGGCTCGGCGGCTGCCCGGCCAACTCGCGCCTCGGGTCCGGCAAAGCGTTCGTCGAAGTCCCGTTCGGCACCAGCTCGGGGCAGGAGATTCCCGAAATCCAGGCGTTGATGGGGCCGCCGAGCCCTGCCAGCAACATCGTCGTGCTGTTCTACGCAAACGGCCAGACCCCGGTCTTCGCGCAGCTGGTCTTCAGAGGCGAACTGCTGCCCTCGACGGGGCGCTTCGGCTCACAGCTGTCCACGGTCGTGCCGGCGATCACCAGCGTGCCCAACGGTCCGGACGTGTCGATCGTCAGTGTGCAGTCCACGATCGGCCCTAGCCACCTGACGTACTACAAGAAAGTCCACGGTCGGCGCGTGCCCTTCCACCCGGTCGGCATCGCCGTCCCGGAACGGTGTCCGCCCGGTGGCTTCCCGTTCACCGCCAACTTCGTCTTCCAGGACGGCTCGACCGCCGAAGCGGCGACCACCGTCCCCTGCCCGCCGCCCGTGCGGCACCGGCACAGGTAGTCGATTAATCCTGCAGGGCGACCGCGGGGGAGACGCCGGCGGCGAGGTATCCCGGGATCGCGACGATCGCCACCGCGGCCGCGGTGACCAGCGCGAGGCTCGAGACCGCGACGAGCGCCCCGAAGGAGTAGACCACGGGGAAGTTGATCACGTTGGCGAGCGCGCGGTCGAGCAACTGCTGGCCGTAGAGGCCGAAGACCGCGCCGGAGAGGCAGCCCACGCCGAGCAGCAGCAGGCTCTCGAGCAGGATCGTACGCCACAGTTCCGCGCGCGGGAAGCCCTCCAGCTTCAGCTTCGCCAGGCGCGGGCGGCGCTGCCAGACCATGTTGCCCATCGCCGCCGCCATCGCGAGCACCGCGGCGAGCAGGATCAGCGTGGCGATCTGCGTGAGGCGTTCGAGGCCCTGACGGCTGAGCGCGCGCTGCTGGCCCGCGTGCTGTTCGGCCGTTTCCACCGCGAGGCCCGAGTTCGGCCCCAAAGCCAGCCGGATCTCGCGCGCACCCTGCGCCTCCGAGACGCCGGGCGCGAGCAGCACGTTGTAGGCGCTCGCGTCAGTCGAGCCCCACGCGCTCGCGAAGTCCGTGGCGTTCACGATGATCGCGCCGGGCGCCCAGCCGATGTTGGTGCCGACGGCCGCGACCCTGAACGTCGTGGGGACGGGCGTGGGCAGCACGAAGGGGCTGCCGATGTGCAGGTGGTGTTCGTTGACGAGGGCCTGCGAGACGACCGCCCAGCCGCCGGCGCGCACCTCCGCTTCGGCGCGGGCCACGTCGCCTTCGACGATCTGGCTCGCGGGCAGTAGCGGCGTGGAGGCCCGCGGCGGCGCGATCACCCACACGCGCCGTTCGCCGATGTCGAGCAGCCCCCCGCGGTACAGGCGCACCGCGCTCACGCCCGGCAGGCGCGCGAGGGCGGCCTGCTGCTCGGGCGTGGGCGTGAACGGCGTGGTCTTCAGGAGGTTGTAGGAGCCGGCCGGGGAGACCCACACGTCGGTGAAGGCGTTCATGTCGTGCGCCGCGTTTTCGAGGCCGTGCAGCAGGTCGCCGTGGGCCGCCTCGATCGCGACGGAGCCGAAGACCGCGACCGCGCCGGTCGCCGCGATCGCCACCGCGCGCGCGCGCCCGGCGCGCAGCTCCATCACCGCGACGTGCGGGACCGCGGAGGTGATCGAGGGCGCGAGGCGCCGCACCAGCGTAAGCGTGCCGGCCAGCGGGATCGGCAGCAGCAGCAGCAGCGCGGCGACGAGGAAGACCATGCCGAGCACCGCCGCTTTGGGCGCGGCGAGCAGAATCGCGGTGGCCGCGGCCAGGCAGACGAACCCCGCGAGCCCGAGCCAGCGCCCGCCGCCCCCCGCGCCCGAGCCGGCCTTTTCCGTGATCGCCGCGAGCGGCTGGCGGGAAACGATGTCTTTGAAGGGGCTCAGCACCGCGACCGACGCGGCGAGCATCCCGCCCACGACGGCGACCCCGACGGACTGCACGGAGACCACCCGCTGGGAGCCGACCGCAAAGGCGGAGGAGAGGTAGCCGGGGTTGGAGTGGAAGAGGTGGATCGAGAGCTCCTCGCCGAGCACCAGGCCGAGCACGCACGCGAGCACCCCGAGCACGACCGCGTCGAACATCAGCACTCCGATCACCGTCCGCGGCGGGTAGCCGTCGCGGCGCAGGTCCGCGATCAGCCGCCGGCGCTGGGGGATCGTGAGCAGCATCGCGTTGAACGCGAACAGGAAGCCCACCAGCGCCGAGATCACCGCGAACAGCGCTGTGGACTGGTTGGTCGCGGCGGCGGCGCGCGCGAACAACTTTTCGTCGTAGGAGGCCGGCTCCACGTTCAGCCGCCCCGCTGCGAGCCGCTCGAGCCCAGCGCGCACCTCAGCTTCGCGGCCCGGCACGGGCTCCACGAGGACGCGCGAGACGCGCCCGGAGAGGCCGGTCATTTCCTGGGCGAAGGAGAGCGGAGCGATCACGATCGGGCTCGAGATCAGCGGCCCGATCTGCCGCGCGCCGAGCTGCTCGTAGAGCGGCGCCTGCGCCACCCGCCCGTCCAGCTTGAGGGTGGCTTCTTCGCCGAACTTGGTCACGCCGAGCTTCCGCGCGAGGGGCGAGGGCAGCACGATCGCGCCGATGCCGGCGACCGGCGAGAGCTGGGTGTGGTGCACGAGCGTGCCCCCGAGCGCGGAGAGGCTCGCGTCGGCGCCGACGAGCTCGACCGATTCGTGCCCCCGGGGACCGCTCGCGGCAGCGGACCCTTCCAGCAGCGGCGCCGCGACGCGCACGCCGGGCAGCGCGCGCACCTGCCGCACGAGACCTTCGTCAAAGCCCCCCGCGTCGCGCGCGATCAGCTGCAGCGTGGCGTTTCCGACGATCCCGTGCGAGAGCTGCGCCACGGAGCTCGAGAGGCTCTCGCTCGCGACCTGCGAAGCGAACAGCAGCGCCACGCCCGCGGCGATGCCCACGACCGCGAACAGCTCCTGCAGCAGCCGCGCGCGCAGCCGCACGCGGTAGAGGTGCAGGACGTTCCCGGACTTCACGGCCGCGAGCAGCCTTCCCCGTCGCGCGGGCCGAGGTGCAGAACGTTCACGGATCTCACAGCTGCGACCCGGCCTACTGCGCGGAGACCCGCGCGGCCCACTGGTCGGGCTCGTACTCGCCGAGCTTGCCGTCGCGCAGCGCGTACACCCGGTCGGCGTACGCGGCCGCCTGGGGGTCGTGGGAGACGAGCACGATCGCGACCTGGTGCTCGCGGCAGAGCTCGGTCAGGAGCTCGAGCACTTCCCGGCCGCGCTGCGTGTCGAGGGAGCCGGTCGGCTCGTCGGCGAGCAGCAGGCGCGGTTCGGTGGAGAGCGCCCGCGCGATCATCACCCGCTGGCGCTCGCCCATCGAGAGCGTCTCCGCGCGGTGCTCCAGGCGCCCCCCGAGCCCGAGGCGCTCCAGCAGCGGCGCGATCTGGCGGTGGGCGTCCCGCCAGCGCATCGACTTCAGCAGCTTCAGCACCGCGTTGTCGATCGCGGTGACCCCCGGAAGGAGGTCGAAGTTCTGGCGGATGAAGCCGAGTTCGGAGAGCCTGAAGTGCGAGGCCTCGCGCTCGGAGAGCGAGGAGACGTCCCGCCCGCCGATCAGCACCGCGCCGGAGGTGGGGGCCAACAGGGTGGCGACCATCAGCAGCAGCGTGGTCTTGCCCGACCCGGACGGGCCGTACAGCGCGACCATCTCGCCCGGCTCGACCGTCATCGAGACGCCGTCGACGGCGCGCACCGGCTCCCCGCCGACCTCGGGGTAGTGCTTTACGAGATCGCGCAGCTCAAGCAAGACGACTCTCCCTCGGACCCGCGGGCGTGACGACGACGATACCGATCGGCCGCCTCCCAGGGGACCCGATCAGACAAGACTCTACTTGACGCCATGCGCCTCGTGGTTCAGCGGCGGCGCCGCGAGGGCACCCGCCCCGGCGGCGGCACCGGGCGTGAGCTCTCCGACCACGGCGGGCATCACGACCTCCGCGCCGCCGCCGCGCCGCGCGGGCGCCCCGGGCGCCGCGGGCGCGAAGCGCCGCAGGCGCAGCCGCGCGCGGAAGACCCGCATCGAGAGCTCCGCGGGCTCGCCCAGCGCAGCGAGCACCGCGGCGGCCACCGGCGCCGTCTCGGGCGCGCGGGCCTCGGGCGTGGAGAGGTAAAAGCTCGCCATCGCCGCGAGCAGGATCACGTGGGCGCGACCGCCCGGCAGCGCGCGTGCGGCGCTCGCCGAGCGCTCCGCGAGGAGGCCCATCCGCGTGGCGGCGTCGAGCGGGGAGGCGTAGCAGCCGACGAGCGAGCGCTGCCCCGTGGCGTAGTCCTCGGCGGCGTCGACGAGGTTGTCGAGCAGCGAGTGCAGCGCCCCGATCCAGGGGAAGTAGGCCCCCTCGAGCGCGGCGACCTCCGCCGGGTCGACGTCGGGCCGGGCGGCGGCGGCGAGCAGCGCGTACACGCACAGCGAGGAGCCCCCCGCGGCGGCGGTCTCCCACCAGCGCAGGCCGGTCCCCCGCGGGGTGTGGGCGCGCGCCCACCGTTCGAGGGCCAGGTGGTCGCCCTGCACCTCGCCGGTGTTGCAGCTCTGGAAGGCGACGATCCGCTCCGCCGCGCGGCGCGCCGCGGGCGCGACCGCGGCGTAGGAGGGCAGCTGCGCGAGCGCCGCGCGGCAGTCGTCCACGGTCTCGGCGAGGTAGCCCCCGTCGGCGTGCAGGTGGTGGTGCGCGTAGTAGTCGAGGTGCTCCGCCGAGGGGTCCAGCGCCACCAGCAGCGCGCGGTGCAGCAGCCGCCCGTTGGCCTCGGGGTCGGTGTTCGGCAGCTCGGTGAGCTGGTCGAGGTAGTTGTAGGCCGCCTGGAAGCACGCCATCGCCCGCACCGCGGCGGCCCGTCGGCGGCGGGGGACGAACGCCGCGAACGCGGCGGCCCCCTCGATGTTGCCCCACTTGTGCAGCGCGTCGACGACCACCCGTCGCAGCAGCGGGTCGGGGATCTCCTGGGCGCGCGCCTCCCGCCGGCGGCGCTCTGCGCAGACGCGCGGAAAGACCCCCAGCCAGTAGCGCCGGGCGGCACCCGCGAAGGCGCCCGTTAGCGCGGTACGACCGCCAGCTGTTGTACGCATCGGCACGATCCTCCCCCAAACCCTATCTCCTCGATCGCGCCGACCCGCGCGACAACCCGATTATAGACGCCAGCGCGATGGTTTGTCCAGCGTCGTGTGTAGGGGTACGTACCTCGGTCGGTCGGCAGTGGCCTCGACGCGCTCAGCGTTCCACGCGCACGCGGATCGCCTGCTCGAGCTCGTAGCCGCGCTCGGTGAGTCTCCACGCGTTCGCTTCGCCGCGCGCGGCGTCCCCCGTGTTAGTGAGCAGGCCGATGCTCTCCAGGCGCGCGAGCAGCTTCGAGATCTGGCCCTGGTCGACCACTCCCGCTTCGCGGGCCACGCGGCGGTTGTTCAGGCCCGGGCAGTCCGCCACCGCGGTAAGCACGCGCATCGTGCGGTACGTGAGACGCATGTCGAGATCCTTCAGCGGGTCCTCCGGCGCGCGGCTTCTGCGCGGGCGCGGCGGGCGCAGCGCCAGCTCGGCCGCGGCAGCCTTGGGGCCGAGATAGGGGAGCACGATCATGCTCATCAACTGGCCCCGCAGGGGGAGCACCGGCTTGGGGTCGGGCTCACGCAGTCGGGTGTGCAGCACTCCCAACACCGCCCCCACCACGCCCTCAGCAGTCACGCGGTTCAGCCCGTTCCCTGCGGGCGCGTCGCGACGGCCGCGGTCAACCGCGCTCACCAACGCGTCGAGGACCCGCGCGCGGCGTTCCAGCGCCGCCGAGCCCGCGCCGAGCGCATCGACCACGCACAGCGCCGCCATCGCCGGCTGCTCGTCGAAGAACTTGAGCGCCGCCGTCAGGCCCGCCCTGATTCGCGCGAGCCACGCCCGGTCGCGCTGGTACGCCGGGAGCACCGCCGCGGCGATCTGCTCGATCGCCTCGTCGAGCGCCGCCAGCAGGCACGCTTCGCGGTCCGCGAAGATCTCGTAGAAGGTGCGCCGCGAGACTCCCGCGCGGGACACCACGTGCGCGACCGTCACGCGCTCCGCCCCGCGCTCGCGGGTCAGATCGACCATCGCGCCCAACATCCGCACGCGCTGGATCTCCGCCACGCGTTCGCGCTCCAGCGCGGCGCGGGCGCGCGGAGAGGCACTCGCGAGCGCCCCGTGCCCGTTCTCCGCGCCGTCCTGAGCTCCGCGCCTGCTGGTCCTGTCCACGAACCCTCCGATTCTTACGGCCCCTGCGATGGCCCCTGCGGCCTGTCACTGCATGTCTAATGTAGGCGGGATGCTCTGGTGTTGTCAAGTGTTGTTTCTATCTCTTTCGCCGCTCCTGGGGCCTACCGCAGCCCGCCCGCCGCCCGGTGCTCGCAGGCGCCCGGCGATGCGGGGGCTCACGTACTCTCCGCCGCCCGCCGCCGCGCGGACCGCCCGCGGCAGGTCGGAGTCGGCCAGCTCCTTCAGTACGAAGCCCGCCGCGCCCGCTCCCAACAGCGCCCGCGCGGAGGCCGGGCTGTCGTTCATCGTCACTGCGACGATCCGCGTCCACGGCGCTCGCGCGTGCAGGTCGCCGATCGTCACGGGGCCGGCCCCGTCGGAAATCCACAGGTCCACCACCAGCACGCGCGGACGGTGTGCCCGCAGCGCCCGGACAGTCTCCTCGAGGTCGCTCGCCTCCGCGACCACCTCCACGCCCTCCTCGCCGTCGAGCACCGCGCGCAGGCTGCGCCGCACGCCCGCGTGGTCGTCGGCCAAGACGACGCTGACGGGCCTCTCCTCCGCGGGTCGCGTCGCCTCCGGCGCGCCCGCCACTCGTAGACGCGGGGGCATCCCCCGACGCTACCCTCGGCGAGGCGCTCCGCCTACCGGGTAAACCCACTCACACCTTGCGGCAAAGCACCGAGGTCGCGCAGTGCGACGTCCGCCTCGCTTGCGTTTGCATATCTGGCCGCCTGGCTCACCCAGTCATTCGTTGTAGCATTCCCACTGATGGACAAAGCGGCGCGCGGAGTGCTGGACCTGGCTCGCGGGGTCCTTGCCGAGCTCGACCTCGACGTGGTGCTCGAGCGGGTGCTCGAGTCCGCGCAGGAGCTGACCGGCGCGCGCTACGCGGCGCTGGGGGTGCTCGACGAGTCGCGCAGCGCGCTCTCGCGGTTCCTCACGCGGGGCATCGACGACGCGGCCCACGCGGCGATCGGGGCGCTGCCCCGCGGGCGCGGCGTGCTGGGGGCGCTGATCGAGAACCCCGTTCCGCTGCGCCTGGCCGACGTCGGGCGGCACCCCCGCTCGTACGGGTTCCCCCACGGGCACCCCCCGATGCGCAGCTTCCTGGGGGCGCCGGTCCTGGTCCGCGGGCAACCCTTCGGAAACCTCTACCTGACAGAGAAGGCGGGCGGCGCGGAGTTCTCCGCGGAGGACGAGGAGGCGCTCACGGTCCTCGCGGAGCTCGCAGGCTTCGCGATCGACCACGCGCGCCGCTACACCGGCGCGAGCGAGCGCCGCGACGAGCTGGAGCGGATGGTCGCCACGCTCGACGCCACCACGCAGATCGCGCTGGCGGTGGGCGGCGAGACCGACCTCGACGTGATCCTCGAGCTGGTCGCCAAGCGCGGCCGCGCGCTGGTCAGCGCGCGCGTGCTCCTGATCGAGCTGTGCGACCGCGAGGAGCTCTTCGTCGCCGCCGGCGCCGGCGAGATACCTCCGGACCTGATCGGCGGGCGAGTCACGATGAAGGATTCGATCGCGGGCCAGGCGTTGCGCGCGCGGCACACGCTGCGTCTGGACGACGAGCTCAACCGCGCCCGCTTCGACGAGCACGGCACCGGCCAGATGGGCGTGCACGCCAAGGGCGGGCTGGTGGTCCCGCTACTCTTCCAGGGCCGCCCCTACGGCGCGCTGCTCGCGCTCGACCGCCTCGAGGACGGGCCGAGCTTCACCGCCGAGGACGAACGGCTGCTGGGGGCGTTCGCGGCGAGCGCCGCCACCGCGGTGGCGACCGCGCAGTCGGTCGCCACCGAGCGCCAGCGCCAGCGCTTGGCCGCGGCCGAGGCGGAGCGCCAGCGGTGGGCGCGCGAGCTGCACGACGAGACCCTCCAGAGCCTCTCCGCGCTGCGGATCGGGCTCTCCACGGCGTCGCGCTCGGAGCGCCCCGAGGCGCTCCGGGACGCCTACCGCCAGGCGATCGAGCAGCTCGAGGAGGGCATCACCAACCTCCGCGCGCTGATCACCGACCTGCGCCCCGCGGCGCTGGACGAGCTCGGCGCCCACGCCGCGGTCGAGGCGCTCGCCGAACGCGCCTCCCGCCACGGCATCGACGTCGACGTCAGCATCGACCTCGCTCACGAGCGTGGACAGGAGAGCGCGCGCCACACGCCGGAGCTCGAGACCGCGATCTACCGGATCGTCCAGGAGTCGCTCACCAACGCCGCCAAGCACGGCGGCGCGCGGCGCGCGGTCGTCGAGATCCACGAGGACGACGAGACCCTCCACCTGGAGGTCCGCGACGACGGCGCCGGCTTCGACCCGACCGCGGAGACCGACGGCTTCGGCCTGCTCGGCATGCGCGAGCGGGTCGAGCTGCTCGACGGCACGCTGCAGCTCGACTCCACCCCGGGCCGCGGCACCACGGTGCGCGCGAGCTTCCCCGTCCAGCGCCGCGTTGCCGCGGCGGGGGCCGAGGTGCGCGACATCCGCAGTGGCAGATAGGACAGGCTCGTCAGAGGCTCATCAGCCCGCGCTCCATCGCGTACCTGACCAGCTCCGCGCGGGAGGAGAGGCTCAGCTTCTGCTGGATGTGCGCGCGGTGGGTCTCGACCGTGCGCACCGAGAGGAACAGCTGCTCGGCGATCTCCGCGTTGGTGTGGCCGAGGGCGATCAGACGCAGCACGTCGACCTCGCGCTCGGAGAGGTCGTCGGGGCGTCCCGGGGGTGGCTCGGAGGCGAGCCGCGCCCCGAGCCGCGGGTTCATGTAGGTCTCGCCCACGGCGGCCCGGCGGACGGCCTGCACGAGCTCGTCGTCGGCGGCCTCCTTGAGGACGTACCCGAGCGCGCCCGCGCTGAGCGCGTGGCGGGCGAAGGCCGGCTCCTCCTGCATCGTGAGGACCACGATCTGGGTGTCCGGGGACTCCGCGCGGATCGCGGGGATCGCCTCCAGGCTCGAGCCGCCGGGCATGTTGAGGTCGAGCACCAGCACCGCAGGGTGGTGTCCGCGCACGTAGCGGCGCGCCGCCTCCACGTCGCCGGCCTCGGCCACGACCTCGAAGCCCGCCTCGCCGTCGAGCAGCAGCCGCAGGCCGCTGCGCACCACCGCGTGGTCGTCGGCGAGGACGATCCGGATCGTCGCGGGGGGCGCGTCCTCGTGGACCGCGCCCGATCCGCGCTGGGGGGCCTTCTCTTCCGCCATCGTTCTCAAGGTATACAGTCCGCGCAAGACGCGGTTATCCGTAGTTCTCCACGCCAGGACCGCGGGGTTGCGCGGCTGGCGCACCCGTGGGCAGACCGTACGCTGGCGCCATGAGCTCCCCCGACTCCGACTCCCCACCCGCCCCTGACCCGGCGGTTCCCGACGACGCCCCTGGAGCCCCCCGTGCGGAGGAGCCTACGGCGCCCTCGGGTTCTCCCACAAAACCCTTCGAGGTCGTAATCGCGGGTGGCGGCGTCGCCGGCCTGGAGGCGGCTCTCGCGCTGCGCGACCTCGCCGGCGAGCGCGTCACGCTGACGCTCCTGGCGCCCGTCCCCGAGTTCGTCTACCGCCCGATGACCGTGCGCGAGCCGTTCGCCTACGGCGTCGCGCAGCGCTACCCGCTGGAGCCGATCGCGCGCGAGGTGGGCGCCAAGCTGGTGCAGGACGCCTTCGCGTGGGTGGACGCGGACGCCCGCGTCGCGCACACCGAGGCGGGCGCCGAGCTGGCCTACGACGCGCTGGTGCTGGCGCTCGGGGCACGCGCGCACCCCCGCTACGAGCACGCGCTGACGATCGACGACCATCGCATGGACGAGACCCTGCACGGTCTGATCCAGGACATCGAGGGAGGGTACGTGCACCGCGTGGCGTTCGTCATCCCCGGACGCATGGCGTGGCCGCTGCCGATCTACGAGCTCGCGCTGATGACCGCCGCGCGCGCCTACGACGCGAACGTCGAGCTCGCCGTGACGGTCGTCACGCCCGAGGAGAGCCCGCTCGCGATCTTCGGGCTCGGGGCCAGCGGCGCCATCGCCGAGCTGCTCGCGCAGGCGGGCATCGAGACGGTCACCTCCGCCTACGCCGAGGTCCCGTACGTCGGGCAGGTCGTCGTCAACCCCGGCGACCGGCGCCTGGAGGTCGATCACATCGTCGCCCTCCCCGAACTCTACGGCCCCGCCGTGCGCGGCCTGCACACCTCCAGCCACGGGTTCATCCCCGTCGACGTCCACGGCCGGGTGGGCGGCGTGGAGCGCGTGTACGCCGCCGGGGACGCTGTCGACTTCGCGGTCAAGCAGGGGGGGGTCTCGGCCCAGCAGGCCGACGCGGCCGCCGAATCGATCGCGGCGCTTGCCGGCGCCCCGGTCGAGCCGCAGCCCTTCCACCCCGTGATCCACGGGCTGCTGCTCACCGGCGGGGCACCGCGCTACCTCAGCGCGCGCATCACCGGCGGGCAGGGCTTCAGCTCCGAGCTGACCGACACGCCGACCTGGTCGCCGCCCGTCAAGATCTCCGCGCGCTACCTCGCGCCCGTGCTCGAGCGGCTCGACGCGCTCTACGCGAGCCGCCGGTAGCGGTAACCGAAGCCGCGCACCGTCTCGATCGGCGTCGAGGCGGGCGCGTCGGGGTCGAGCTTGTGGCGCAGGTAGCCGACGTACAGCTTCACCTGCCCGGAGGAGACCCCCCAAGTGTCGCCCCACACCAGCTCCAGCAGCTGCTCGCGGCTCAGCACCTGGTTGGGGTGGCGCACGAAGACGCCGAGCAGCTTGAACTCGAGCGGGGTGAGCTGCACCTCGCGGCCTGCGTAGAGCACCGTGCGTCGTGCGACGTCGATCTCCAGGAGCGCGTCCGCGTAGGTCTGCTGCTCGGCGCCCTCCTGCGCCCGCGAGCGGCGCAGCAGCGCGTGTACGCGCGCGGTCAGCTCCTGGTGGCCAAACGGCTTGGCGACGTAGTCGTCCGCCCCGCCGCGCAGGCCCCGCACCCGCTCGAGCTCGGTCTCCCGGACGCTCAGCATCAGCACCGGGACGTCGCTCAGGTCGCGGATGCGCTCGAGGGTCGCCCACCCGTCGAGCTCGGGCATCGTGACGTCGAGGATCACCAGGTCCGCGGGGGCGGCGTACAGCTCGCGCAGCCCGCGGCGGCCGTCCTCGGCCTCGCGCACCTCGTAGCCCGCGCCCTCCAGCACGCCGCGCAGCGCCGCGCGCGCGAGCTCGTCGTCGTCCACCACCAGGATTCGCGGGCGGGCCACCAGTGTTCTCAATCCAGCGGGCGGGCCATCAGCAGGGGCTCAGTCCGCGAGGGCGCGGCGGATCGCCTCGACCTCTCCCAGCGCCGCCAGGAACGCGTCGAGCAGCTCGGGATCGAAGTGCGTGCCGCGCTCTGAGCGCATCATCTCGACCGCCGAGCCAACCGGGAACGCGGGGCGGTAGACGCGGTCGGAGGTGAGCGCGTCGAACACGTCGGCGACCGCTGCGATCCTGCCCTCCAGCGGGATCGCCTCGCCGGCGAGCCCGCGCGGGTAGCCGCCGCCGTCCCACCACTCCTGGTGGTTGCGCGCGACCACCGCGCCCACCTGCACCACCTCGGAGGCCGAGTCGGCGAGCATCTGAAAGCCGATCTCCGCATGGCCCTTGATCACCTCGAGCTCCTCCGGGGTGAGCTTGCCGTGCTTGCGCAGGATGTGGTCGGGGATCGCGACCTTGCCGACGTCGTGCAGCTGGCTGGCCAGGCGGATCAGCTCACAGCGCTCCTCGGAGAGCCCGATCCGGCGGGCGAGGATCTCGCAGTAGGAGCTCATCCGCCGCAGGTGGTGGCCGGTCTCCTCGTCGCGGAACTCCACCAGGCGCGCCAGGCGGAAGATCGTCTCGGCTTGGGAGACCAACACCTTGGTCTCCGAGACCTGCAGCTCCTGCAGCGCCTCCTCCAGCCGCTCGCCGCGCTCCTGCGCGGTGCTCTGCAGACGCTCCAGCAGGCGCTGGTACTCGAGCTCCCGGCGGCGGTGGTACATGGCTCCCACCACGTTGATCGAGAGCTCGCCGTCGCCCACCGGCTTGACCATGTACCCGTAGGCCCCCTGCTCGATCGCCGCGGTGGCCAGCTGGAGGCTGTCCTCCCCGGTCATCATCACGACCGCCGCGGAGGGGTGCTCGCTGCGGATGTGGGAGAGCAGCTGCATGCCCGACTCGCCCGGCATGTTGACGTCGAGCAGCACCACCTGGTGCTCGACGGCCTGCAGGCGCTCGCGCGCGGCGGCCGCGTCGCCGGCGGTCTCGCACGAGTAGCCCCGGCCCTCCAGGACGCGCTGCGCCCAGCGGCGCAGCGGCTCGTCATCGTCGACGATCAGCAGCTCCGTCATCGCTGCAGGACCTGGTTGACTTTGGCAAGCAGCGTCTTGCCGGAGAACGGCTTCTCGACCAGTGGCACGCCGTTGCCCAGCTGCTCGCTGCTGTCCAGGATCGGCTGGGCGAAGCCGGACATGAACAGCACGCGCACCGAGGGAAGCCTCTGCTGGATGTGCTCGGCGAGCTGCGGGCCGGGCATCTGCGGCATGATCACGTCGGTGAGCAGCAGGTCGATCGGGCCCTCGTGGGCCGCCGCCGCCTGGAGCGCCTGCGGGCCGTTCGCCGCCGCGATCACGCGGTAGCCCCCGGCGACCAGGATGCGGCGGGTCACCTCGCGCAGCGCCTCCTCGTCCTCCACCAGCAGGATCGTCTCGTCGCCCCGCGGCTGCGCGCCGTTGAGCTGGCGCGTGACAGGCGGGGTCGCCCGGTCGGTGACCGGCAGCAGCGCCGTGAAGGTCGTGCCGACGCCGGGCTCGGAGTAGACCTGCGCGTGCCCGCCGGCCTGCTGAACGATCCCGTACACGGTCGCCAGGCCCAGGCCGGTCCCCTGCCCCGGCGGCTTGGTGGTGAAGAACGGGTCGAACACGCGCTCCAGCACCTCGCGGGTCATGCCCGTCCCGCTGTCGCTGACCCGCAGGCGGACGTAGAGCCCGGGGGAGAGCTCGGCGTGCGAGGCCGCGTAATCCCCGTCGACGTCGACGTTGGCGGTGTCGATCCTCAGCATCCCCCCGTCCACCATCGCGTCGCGGGCGTTGACCGCGAGGTTGACCAGGATCTGCTCGAGCTGCCCCGGGTCGATCAGCACGGGGCGCAGCTCGCTCGCCAACGAGCTGACGAGCTGCACGTGCTCCCCGAGCGTGCGGCGCAGCAGCTGCTCGACGCCGCCGACCACCTGGTTGACGTCGACGACCTCCGGCTGGACGACCTCGCGGCGCGCGAACGCAAGCAGCTGGTGGGTCAGGTGCGCGGCCCGCTCGCCCGCGAGGCGGATCTGCTCGGCGTCTTCGCGCGTTCCCTGCCAGCGGCCGTCGCCGTCGACGCCGGCCGCCGCGTCGAGGTCGTTGGCGATGAACGCCGCGTAGTTGATGATCACCGCCAGCAGGTTGTTGAAGTCGTGCGCGATGCCGCCCGCCAGTTGCCCAAGGCTCTCCAGGCGCTGGGCCTGGTGCAGCTGGTTCTGCAGCCGCTCCCGCTCGGCCTCGGCCTCCAACCGCTCCCGTTCGCGCGCCTCCGCCACGCGGTCGCTGACGTCGCGGATCGCGGCGATCGCGAGCCGCTCGTCCCCGGTCTCGATGCTCGACAGGCTGATCTCGGCGGGAAACTCGCTGCCGTCGCTACGGCGGCCGAACAGCTGGAGGCCAGCGCCCATCGGCCGCGTGCGCGGATCGTCGAAGTACCCCGCGCGGTGCGCCTCGTGCGCCTCGCGAAAGCGCTCGGGGACCAGCAGCTCCACCGGCTGCCCCAGCAGCGACTCGCGCGGGTACCCGAACAGCGCTTCGGTCTGGGCGTTGACCAACACGATCTCCCCGTCGCGGTCGATCCCCACGAACGCGTCCGGGGCGAGCTCGAAGAGCGTGGCCTGGGTGGTCAGCTCAAGCTGCACGGCGGGCCTCCCGCCTCGTGCGCCGCGCGGCGCTCCCCTGCACCGGACCTCTCCGGCGTTTTCTTCCGCACCTTCCGTGATTTGGAATATGGAACCGAGACCGATATTCAGACCGAAGTTCCATACCTCGGACCTTTTCCACTACCACGAGTTTAGCGCCAAGCGCACACCTGCAACACAACTTGCACGCGGACTGCGGAGATTCCCGCTGCGCGCACTCCAGCGGGTGATCCGAAAGCCAGGGGGCGCCGCGTCAGGATGCGCCGCCCACGCGAGCCGCGGCCTCCTCCAGCAGGTCCAAGACCTCGCGGTCGGGCGTGGGGGCGAAGTCCTCGTACCAGAAGCCGATCGCCACCAGGTTCGGCGGCTCCTCCACGCACACCACCTCGTCCACCTCCTCCGCGAGCTCCGCCACCGAGCTCGGCGCCGCCACCGGCACCGCGAGGACCACCCGCGTCGCGCCGCGCCCCCGCAGCGAGCGCGCCGCCGCCTGCGCGGTGTGCCCGGTCGCCAGGCCGTCGTCCACGACGATCGCCGTGCGTCCCGCCACCGGGAGCGGCGGACGTTCCGGGAGGGAGGCGGGAAGCGGGGCGCGGTACCTCGCAAGCCGCTCCGCGAGCTCCCGCTCGGCACGCCGGATGAGCTTCTGAAGCTGCTCCGGCCCGATGCCCAGCGCCCTCACCGCCTCGCGGTCGACCACCCCGACTCCCCCCTCTGCCAGCGCCCCGATCCCGTACTCCGGGTTCAGCGGCGCACCGATCTTGCGTACGACCACGAGGTCCAGCGGCGCGCCCAGCGCACTGGCCACCTCCGCGGCCACCGGCACCCCCCCGCGCGGGATCCCGCAGACGACCGGGCGCGCTGCCCGCAGGGGCTCCAGCAGACCCGCCAGGCGGCGGCCCGCGTCGTGGCGGTCCGCGAACCGGCGCTCGGCACCCATCGTCCTACTGTATGGCGCGCCGGGTCCGGTGCTCGGCCCCCGCCTCGGTCGTGGAGATCGCCGGGCCCGAAACAGACGCTCAACCGCCACCGGCAGCGGTGTAGCATGGAGCGCAGCTCGAGCAAACCGCTCGTCGCAACGAGGGAGGTCAGCATGCACGAATACGACTACGTGATCGTCGGTGCGGGCTCGGCTGGGTGCGTGCTCGCGGCCCGGCTCAGCGAGGATCCCGACGTCAGCGTCGCGCTGGTAGAGGCCGGCCCACCGGACACGATCGAGAACATCCACGTGCCCGTCGCGTTCCCCGCGCTGTTCCGCACGCAGGTCGACTGGGACTACTCGACCGCCGCCGAGCCGGGCACCGACCGGCGGCGCATCTACCTGCCCCGCGGCAAGACCCTCGGCGGCTCGTCCTCGATCAACGCGATGGTCTACATCCGCGGCAACCGCGCCGACTACGACGGGTGGCGCGAGGCCGGCTGCGAGGGGTGGGGCTACGACGAGCTGCTCCCCTACTTCAAGCGCGCCGAGGACAACGAGCGCGGCGCCTCCGAGCTGCACAGCGTCGGCGGCCCGCTGAGCGTCTGCGAGGACCGCGCACCCAACCCGATCACCGACGCCTTCCTGGAGGCCTGCGCGCAGGCCGGCCTACCGGCCAACGAGGACTTCAACGGCGCCGCGCAGGACGGCTTCGGGCGCTACCAGCGCACCCAGCGCGACGGGCGGCGCTGCAGCGCCGCGGTCGCCTACCTGCACCCCGCGATGGCCCGCCCCAACCTGACCGTGGAGACGTACCTGCAGGTCCACCGCGTGCTGTTCGAGGGCGAGCGCGCCGTCGGCGTGCAGGGGGCACGGCTGGGGGAGCTCCACGACCTGCGCGCCACCCGCGAGACGATCCTCTGCGGGGGCACCTACAACTCGCCCCATCTGCTGATGCTCTCCGGGGTCGGCCCCGGCGAGCTCTTGACGGTGCTGCAGATCCCCGTCGTCCAGGATCTGGCAAGCGTCGGGCAGAACCTGCAGGACCACCCCGCGTCGGGGCTCACGTGGGCGCACGACGAGCCGGTGTCGCTGCTGAACCCGTTGACCGAGGCCAACCTCGCCGCGTTCGTCGGGGAAGGGCGCGGCCCACTCACCTCCAACGTCGCCGAGGCCGGCGGGTTCGTCCGCTCCAGCGCCGCGCTCGACGCGCCCGACATCCAGTTCCACGCCGCGCCCGCGATGTACGTCGACGAGCCCGTGCTCGAGCACGGCTTCGGCTTGGCGCCGTGCGTGCTCACCCCCGCCAGCCGCGGGTACGTCGTGCCGCTCACCCCCGACCCGACCGCCAAGCCCTACATCCTCCACAACTACCTGGCGGAGGAGACCGACATGGCGAGGATGGTGGAGGGCATGCGCCTGGCGATCGAGATCGCCCGCCAGCCCGCGCTCGCCCCGTACACCACTCGGCCCCACTACACCCCCGCCTCGGACTCCGAGCAGGATCTGCGCGCGCACATCCGCCAGCAGACCTTCACGCTGTACCACCCCGTGGGCACCTGCCGCATGGGCGCGGACGCCGAGGCCGTGGTGGACCCCGAGCTGCGCGTCCGCGGCGTGGAGGGGCTGCGCGTGGTGGACGCCTCGGTGATGCCCACTGTCCCTCGCGGCAACACCAACGCCCCCACGATTGCTGTAGCCGAGCGCGCCGCCGACCTGATCCGCCACGGCGCGGCGGTCGCCTCGCGGGGAGCCGTTCCGGCGGCTACGTGATCGTGACCGACAGCGCCTCGTAGAGCCCCGAGCGTTCATTTGGGGCGCATCCGCGCAGGTGGGTGCGGCCACGACGGGCGTGGGCGCGGGGCTTCCGTGCCCCGCGTCTGAGCGTTGAGCGGGGCATCGCGGCACAGGTGCGACAGCCCGCTGTCGGCGGGAGCACGCCCACGTTTCTTTCGCAGTCTGCGACCACGCAGCTCACGTTTTTGTCGCTATTTGCGGACTTTTTGGGACGTGGACGTTTGCGGTGGCCACCACGTGGGAAGAGCAGGCGGGAGGACTCCGCGGGGGTGAGACGTCTACTCGAAGGATCGAGAGGAGTGATGAGATAACCCCCAAGGCAACGACGGACCGTTGCGAAGCCGGCGCAATCCTTGGCCTGAAGTACCCCGTCGAGGAGCAGATCGAGGATCCCACAGCCGGCGGCGTGCTGCTGACGGGTGCGACCGGGTTCATCGGCACGGAGCTGATGGCCCGCTACTTGGAGCGTACCGACCGCCGTGTGTACGCCCTCGTGCGCGGAGCGGACGACCGCGAGGCGGCGGCCAGGATGGAACGCACACTGCACTGCCTGTTCGGCGCCGGTCACCCCTATGCGCAGCGCGTGGTCGCGGTTCGCGGCGACATCACGCACCCCGGTCTCGGCCTCGAGGGCAGGCGCGATGCGCTCGCCGAGGAGGTAAGCGAGATCGTGCACGGCGCAGCGTCGGTCTCCTTCGAGCTCGGGCTGGAGGACTCGCGCGCGATCAACGTCGAGGGCACCAGGCGAGTGCTCGAGTTCGCCGAGCGCTGCGCCGCGCGCGGTGGCCTGCGACGCCTCTCCCACATCTCCACGGCGTACGTCGCCGGTGAGCACGGGGGGTGCTTCAGCGAGGACGACCTCGACGTGGGCCAGCGCTTTCGCAACGCCTACGAGCAGTCGAAGTTCGAGGGCGAGAGTCTCGTCAGCCGCTCGCGCGGGCGGCTGCCGATCACGGTGCTGCGCCCGAGCATCGTCGTCGGCGAGCGCGAGAGCGGCTGGACCGCGTCGTTCAACGTGCTCTACTGGCCGCTGCGCGCGTTTGCACGCGGCGCCTACCTGGCGTTGCCGGCCCGCCGCAGCGCGCCCGTCGACGTGGTGCCGGTGGACTACGTCGCCGACGCGATCTTCCACCTCAGCCGGGCGCGGGAGGCCGAGGGCGCCACCTTCCACCTCACCGCGGGAGCGAACGCGAGCAGCGTGGGCGAGCTCGTCGAGTTGGCGAGCGCGTTCTTCAAGCGCCCGGCGCCGCGCCTGCTCGAGCCCGCGGTGTACCGGCGTGTGGTGCACCCACTGCTCGTGCGCTCGAGCCGCGACGAGCGCTACCGGCGGGCGCTCCAGCGCAGCGAGGTCTTCTTCCCGTACTTCGCGACGAGCGTCCACTACGACGATCGCCGCTCCCGCGTGGCGCTGCGGGGAACCGGCATCGAGGCCCCACCGCTGCGCACGTACTTCGAGCGGCTGGTCGAGTTCGCGCTCGCCGCCGAGTGGGGCCGCCGGCAGATGCCACGCGCCCACACCACCTGGAGAGAGGCGGAGCCGTGCTACGACCGGGGAGAACCAACCGACGATCGAGGAAAGCTTTTCCACGACCGGGCGGAGCCCTCCGACGACCAGACGGAGCCCGCCTACGACCGCCCGAAGTCCTCTTCCGGCCGACGGGCGAGGACAGCAGTCCGCCCACCTGGAGCACCACTGGTGCTCGCGCGATGACCGGCGGACGCCTGTCGGCGCTCGACGCGTCGTTCCTCTCAGTGGAGACGCCCACCGCGCACATGCACGCAGGGTGGGTCGCGGTGTTCTCGCCAGACGCCCACGGCCGGCTGCCGAGCTTCTCGGAGCTGCGCGATCACATCGAGCGCCGCCAGGCGCGCGCGCCGCGCTACCGCCAGAAGCTCGCGTCCGTTCCGCTCGGCCTGCACGCACCGGAGTGGGCCGACGACCGTGCGTTCTCCGTCGACCGTCACGTCTACTGGGCGCCCGGCTCGCTGCACGAGCTCGTCGAGGAGGTGATGTCGGTGCCGCTGCGCCGCGACCGCCCGCTGTGGGAGATGTGGATCTGCGAGAGCCCGGAGGAGCGGCAGTTCGCGATCGTCGGCAAGACCCACCACTGCATGGTCGACGGCCTCGCCGCAGTCGAGCTCGCCTCGCTGCTGCTCGACCCCACGCCCGAGCCGGCCGCCTGTGAGCTCGACGGCTGGCGCGCCGAGCCCGAGCCCGACGGGGTGGGGCTGCTGACCCGGGGGGTGCGCGACCTCCTCGGCGAGCAGCTCGGCCTGCTGCGCTGGCCACTGCGCGCCGCCGCCTCCCCCTCGCGCGCCGCGTGCGAGCTCGCCGGCGCCGTCCCGCGCATGGCACGGGCGCTCGAGCACTCGCTGTGCGCCGCTCCCGAAAGCCTGCTCAACAGGCCGCTGTCGCCGCTGCGAAGCCTGGTGTGGGGGCAGCGTCCGCTCGAGGACCTGCGCAGGGTCAAGCGCGCTTACGGAACGACCGTCAACGACGTCCTGCTCGCCGCGGTGGCGGGCGGGGCGCGCACGTTCTTCGCGCGGCGAGGCGAGCAGCCGGTCGCGCTCAAGGCGATGGTCCCCGTCAGCGTCCGCGACGAGCACGACGTGCTCGGCAACCACGTCTCGTTCGTGTTCGCCGAGCTGCCGTGCGGGGAGCCCGATCCCGTTCGCCGCCTGCAGCACGTGCACGCGACGATGACCCAGCGCAAGCACGACCGCGAGCCCGAGAGCGCCGACCTGGCGCTCAAGGCCGCCGCGCATACGCCCGGCGCCGTCCAGCACGCGATCTCCCGGATCGTCGCCAGCCCGCGCACCTCTAACCTCGTCGTCTCCAACATTCCCGGTCCCGCACAGCCGATGTACATGCTCGGCTGCCCACTGGAGGGCGCCTACCCCGTGGTCCCGCTGGCCGATCGCCACGCGCTCTCGGTCGGCATGACGAGCGTGCGCGACCGCGCCTGCTTCGGGATCTACACCGACCGCGAGGCGGTCCCGGACGCGGGACACTTCGCGCGCGACGTCGACGCGGCGATCAGCGAACTGCTCGCCAGCGTACCCTAGAGTCTGACCGCAAGGCCATGAATCCCGACGATCCCGCCGCGAGAACGACCGAAGACGCCCTGCGCGCGATCTGGCAGAAGCACCGTGCGGGAGCCCTGCAGCGTGTCGCCCGGATCGAGCATGCCGTGGAAGCGTTGACCGTGGCCGAGCCCGACGAGCAGCTGCGCGTCGAGGCGAGCCGCGAGGCGCACTCGCTGATCGGGTCGGTCGGGACGTTCGGCTTCGCCCGCGCCTCCGAGGCGGCACGCGAGCTCGAGCTCGAGCTCGCCGATCCCACGCCCGCGCGCGCGGGCGAGATGTCGAGGCTCGTCGCCGTCATCTACAGCGAGCTGCAGGGCGAGGCGCTCGCGCCCCAGGGCACTGGGCGCATCGAGCCGGCCGGCGAGCAGCTGCGCGTCCTGGTCGTCGACGACGACCGCGCGCTGTGCGAGCGAATCTCCGCGGAGGCGACCTTGCGAGGGGTGCGCTGCGACACTGCCGCCAGCCCGCAGGAGGCGCGTGCGGTGTGCGCGGAGCGCCCGCCGACGATCGTGCTGCTCGACCTGACGTTCCCGCCCGACGGCATGACCGATGCCTACGCGCTGCTCTCGGAGCTGAGCGCGGCGAGGCCCCCGGTCCCCGTGCTCGTGCTCACCGGCACCGGCGTCTTCACCGATCGTGTCGAGGCGGCGCGGCGCGGCAGCCGCGCGTTCCTGCCCAAGACGCTGCTGCCGAGCGAGGTGCTGGACGCCGTCGAGCAGTTCCTCGCGCGCGATCGCCTCGCGACCACACGGGTGCTCGTCGTCGATGACGATCCCGCGGTGCTCGACGCGATGCGCGTGCTCCTGGAGCCCCACGATCTCGAGGTCTCGACCCTGGCCGATCCCCTGCGCTTCTGGGAGAAGCTCGAGGAGGTGGCGCCCGAGCTGCTGATCCTAGATGTCGACATGCCCGGCGTGAACGGCCCCGAGCTGTGCCGCACCGTCCGCAACGATCCCCGCTGGAGCGGCATCGCCGTGATCTTCGCCACCGTCCACACCGACATCGCAACGGTCGAAGAGGTGTTCAGCGCCGGCGCCGACGACTACGTCACCAAGCCGGTCGTCGGGCCGGAGCTCGTCAGTCGAGTCGCCAACCGGCTGGAGCGCATCCGTCTCTACCGCGCCCAGGCGGAGACGGACTACCTCACCGGCTTGGCCACCCGGGCCAAGGCAGACAAGGACCTGGCGCATCTCGCCGCGCTCGCGGACCGCTTCTCGGAGCCCCTGTCGGTGGCGATGCTCGACGTCGATCGCTTCAAGCTCGTCAACGACCGCCACGGCCACCCCGTCGGGGACAGCGTGCTGCGACGCCTCGGCAAGCACCTGCGGCGCGACTTCCGCGGCATCGACGCCATCGGACGCTGGGGCGGCGAGGAGTTCATCGTCGGCCTGTACGGCATGACACGCGAGGACGCCGTGCGACGCCTCACGGACACGCTCGAGCGCTTCCGCGAGGAGCAGTTCTCGAGCGGCGAGGAGACACTGCACGTGAGCTTCAGCGCCGGCATCGCCGAGTACCCACGCGACGGACAAGACCTCAGCACGGTCTCCCGCGCCGCCGACCAGGCGCTCTACCGCGCCAAGGCCGCCGGACGAGCCCGAGTACTGGCGGCCGATCGCGAAACAGAGACCGCGGGGGCCTCGGCGACGGAGTAGACGACGCTCCCAGCCCGCCCATTGCCAGCCGATTCCGGCCGCATCCCTCGATCTGCGTCGATCCACTAGCCTTGGAAACGCCTACCTGGAGGGGTGGCAGAGCGGTTGAATGCGGCGGTCTCGAAAACCGTTTCGGGGGTTTCTCCTCCGACGAGGGTTCGAATCCCTCCCCCTCCGTTGATAGAGCCAGATTTGGCTTTAACAAGCGAGATCGACGTGCTCTGAGCTGAAGGTTCGAGCGGCTGCGTCAACCGCTGGGAGGGGCTGAGGGGGGCTCCTGAGGGGTGCTGGCTACCCCACGGCTACCCCGTGCGGGGAGGGGCTGGAGGGCCGATGAAGGCTTCGAGCGGCTTCCCGGATGGCGTCGTGAGGCCAGTTGTCCGATGTCGGGCCGGGAGCCCGTATAGCGGGGGCATCTGCGCAGAAGCCCGCGGCGTCGTGAACGAGCGGTAGGCTTGCAGGATGAGTGCAGCGAGCGAGCCCGCAGGCCACGATCTGGTCGTCGCCCCCGACGGGAGCATTCCCGCCGATCAGCTAGCGCGTCTTGGCGTCGCGCCTGGCGCCCATCTCCGCGTAGTGCAGACAAGCCAGGCTGGGACGCTCGCTGGGTCGCTAGCGGACTTCCCGGATCTGACGTGGGAGGAGTTCGAGCACGCAAGCGCGCTCGCAAAGCGTGACCTCACGGCGACGTGAGGGTTCTCGCCGACTCGCACGCCGTCGTCTGGCATCTACAGGGCTCCCGGCGTCTCTCGGCTCCCGCAGTAGAGGCGCTTGCCGAGGCTGAAGCGACCGACGGCGTGGTGGTCTCGGTCGCTACCCTGGTCGATCTGTGGTACGTGACCCAGACGACCCGCAAGGTCACGCCCGCCCACCTGGCCGCATTGCGAGACGTGCTCCTCTCCTCGCCCGCGTTCACCCTTCAGTCGGTGGATCTCGCCGTCGTGGACGCCACTACGTCGATCTCACGAGACGATCTCGCTGACCCGTGGGACCGTTTCATCGTGGGGACCGCCCTCGCACTTGCCCTGCCGCTTGTCACCAGAGATGACGCCATCCGCGAAACGCGGCTGGTACCGACCATCTGGTGAGATCGGCGGTTCTCCGCTGGCTGGCCGAGGAGTAGGCGTTGTAAACGGCCCACCGGGTCTTTACAGCCCTGGACGCATCGAAAGCTCGTGAGGGCAGTCAGCAGGCCCGAGGCTCGTTCTTCGTCGCAGGGTGGGGTGCCGGTCGCTATTGGGCTTCGATCTCCTCTGCGAGCGAGGCCAACTCGGAGACCTTGACGCCTACCTTGAACAGTCGTCGTGGGCATGTCTACCCAGCCCAACCGCTCAAGGAGTAGCCAACCGCCGCCGATACAACACGCGACAAATGTCTGCACCCGCCATGAGGCACCAACCATGAAGAACGGGAAGCGACTCACGACACTCGCGATGGTGCTCGTCCTGCTCGGAGGTCTGGCCGGATGCGGGAGCAGCGGCACGTCGTTCGCTGCCGCAGAGCACGCCTGGGAGACATGCACCGAAAAGGAACGAGCCGCTAACGTTAGAGGAGCCCATCCAACGAGTGCCGAAACCTTGATCTGTCACTCCCTCGCCGTGAGAGCCTGCCAAGCGGAGATTGCGACGGCCTCCGACAAACAACCCCACGGCGTGGTCTGCGAAGTCGCAGAGCCCTGTCACGGCTCTGACTGCTACCTCGGCCCAAAGAGCAAGACCGAAGAATCCACAACGCCGACGCAAGAACACACCCCGGAAGAATCCGAACATACGCCTGAAGAAAATGCGAGGCACCGAAGGAGCCTAGAAAGTCAGAAGCAGGCGCACGAAGAGGTTGAACGATCTCTAGAAAAAGACAAACCTCAAATCGAACAGGCCCACCGGGAAGCGGACAAAGCGTGCTACGAAACTGGACGAACAGAAGCAGAATGCAACGGCCCTGAACATCAGAGACAGGAAGAACGCGCCAACGCTGAAAATAGACAGCGGCAAATAGAAAGCGGCGAACTCCAAGTTCATGAATAAGCCGGTCAGCCGAGGGCAAGAAGAACACCACGAATAGGAGCGTCCCATGAAAACACTGTGCCGTATCTCGACCGTCGTTCTGTCTTGTCTTGTCCTAGCTGCTCCTGCGGCTGCGAACGCATCTAGCCCGGAGCGTGCAGTAACGACCGCGCCCCCGGGGTGAGCGGGGGCGCGGAAGCGTCCGGCTGGGCTTGGAGGATTGGGCTTGCTGAAGGGCCGATTCCCGAACTCAGGAGGTTCACCTTGAAGGTGATGCGTGATGGACGCCCGGTAACCGTAGAAGTCACGTCGGACGGAGCGGGTTTGGTCTCGCATGTGGGCAGCGCGCTGGTCGCGCAGGTCGCTGAGGAGGTTGGGCTCACCAATGCGTTGTCGTTGGGGCTGGCCGGGATCAAGCAGCGGCGTCGGGGTCATGACCCGGGCTGGGTGGTCCGCGATCTGGCGGTGATGTTGGTCGATGGCGGCGAGTGCGTCTCGGATCTCGGCGCGGTCCGTGAGCAGGACGCGTTGTTCGGGGCGGTGGCGTCTGATTCGACAGCGTTTCGGGTGATCGACCGGATCGCCTCGACGCCTGGATTGTTGGATGCCCTCCGTGAGGCTCACGCGCGCGCCAGAGCCCGGTTCTGGGAGATGCATGGTGCGCCTGGGCGGTTGACGCTCGATGTTGACGCGACGTTGATCACTGCGCATTCGGAGAAGGAGAAGGCGGCTGGGAACTACAAGGGTGGCTACGGGTTTCACCCGTTGCAGGTCTACCTCGATGAGACGCGCGAGGCGATGGGCGGGCTGCTGCGGCCGGGGAACGCCGGCTCGAACACCGCCGCTGATCATGTGGCGGTGCTGGATCGGGCGCTTGAGCAGGTCCCTGCCGAGTACGTGCAGGCGCTGGAGATCTTGGTGCGCGCGGACTCCGCCGGCGCCACCCACGGGCTGGTTGACTACTGCAGGGAGGGCAATATGCGCTTCTCGGTCGGCTACGAGCTGACCGAGACGGTCCGCTCAGCGATCCTCCAGGTCCCCCAGGACGCGTGGGTTGTGGCGCTCGACCAGGACGGCTCGGCCCGCAAAAACGGCGAGGTCGTGGAGATCACCGACATGGTTGATCTGTCCGCTTGGCCCGAGCGCTCCCGGCTGATCGTGCGCAGGGAGCGTCCGCACCCCGGAGCACAGCTGTCCTTCACCGACCACGACGGCTACCGCTTCCAAGCGATCCTCACCGACCAGGCCGACCAGGACATCGCCGTGCTCGAGTGCCGCCACCGCCAGCACGCGCACGTCGAGGACCGCATCCGCGATGACAAGGACACCGGCCTTTCCAAGTTCCCGTTCAAAGAGTTCGCGCTCAACGAGGTATGGCTTGAGATCGTGATGTTCGCGCACGACCTGCTCGTCTGGACCCAAGCGCTCGCCCTCACCGGAGACCTCGCCAACGCCGAGCCCAAGCGCATCCGCTATCGACTGCTGCACGTCGCCGGCCGGCTCGCGTTCTCCGGCCGCCGCGCAAAGCTCCACCTCCAGAACACATGGCCGTGGGCAGCCGAGCTCCTCGCCGCCTTCGAGAAGCTCAAAGCGCTCCCAGCCCTCACCGGCTGACAGCCGCCACCGGCCGACCACACCCACCAAGCAGCTTTCCGGCCGCGGCCTCGCTCACCGCTACCCGCACACCGGCCGCACAAGCATCGCGCTGCCGCGAAACCCACCCGCACGGCCACCATCACCGGACAACGCCACCCCCACAACCCCCCGGATCGCCGCACGCGGGCTCCTCGGTCACTCTCCCACGCTTACTGCACGTTCTGGGCTAACGAAGGTACGTTAGAAGCCTCTGCAACCAAAACTACGCTTGGTGGCTCTGCCGCCACATACACTCTTCGGGGATACACTCTTCATGGCGTCGATGGAGCCAAGAACACGCATGGCGTCTATCTGATGCCTTTTGGGTTTGGTGAACCATGCAAGCCGGAAAACGTTGAGTTGCTTGAACAGATTCATCCGGTTACAGATGAAGGGTCATTTGAAGAAACCGTTGAACTACCTTTGGCGGACTATCCTGTGGTAGGAGAATATACGCTGTGTGCTTTTATTGGATATACGCCCGAAAGTCGAGTTGGTATAGGCTTATACCGATCCATTTCACGGTTACCTCCGCGCCGCCGACCCCGGTAGCTGCTCCGGTAGTCTCCCGTAGCTGTGACGCCCGCCTCGACGCCCCCTGCGACTGCGCCGGTAGCCCCGGTGGTGACACCCGTTATGAAGCCGATGTCGAAGCTGGCGAAGGCTCTCAAGCAGTGCAAGAAGCTGAAGAAGCACAGTAAGCAGGTTGCTTGCGAAAAGCGGGCCAAGAAGAGGTATGGCCCCAAGCCCAAGCGGCACTAACGGACTAACGCCCGGCTGTGCTCTTTATGACTAGCTATTCTCCTCGTGTCAATCTGACACCAATTGGCAGTCAAGGACGGGGATGTGATGCGACCAGGACTAAACGACAGGTTCGTAAGACGTAGCGGCGGCGTCACCGTCTATCGCCGCCCAAACGGGTCGGAATACGGACTCGACAGCCAAGGTCGCGTCGGGAACTTTGAAGGTACGGGGGGTACGGGCGGTGCTAGTCCTAATCCTCTGGCCGTAATTGCCTTCTTTGCCTGCCTCATTCTGTTTCCGCTAGTCATCGTTTTCGGTGTACTGTACTCGGTCGCGTTCATATTGGGGAAGATGACCGGGCACCCCACTTTGCACCGTCACCGAGATACAAAGATCATCGTTGGCCTCGCCGCCTGTCTTATTATTCTTCTGGGCTTCGTGGCGCTATCAAGTCATCCCTCTCGTACTACCGCCACCGAATCTCCACCGGCCTCTCGGAACTACACAAGCCCCGAAGTTGTGGCGATGGTCGAACAAAAGGTCGTCCAGGAAGGAGTTTTCGACGCTTCGCAGGAGTCAATTACGTGTCCGGAAGGTAGTTACACGGCTGGGTCGGTCGTGACTTGTACCCTCAACAGTTCCAAGGGCAACGGCAACTTCGATGTCGAAGTGACCGGGAGCGGCATCAGCATCAAAATGTCCGATGAAGGCGGTGCTGAACACTCGGCACAGACGCCAGCTACATCCCAACCAACCGAAACATCAGCCCAGGACAAGCACGCGGAAGAAAAGCAAGAGGAAGAAGATCGCCGCACGAGAGAACATGATGAAGCCGCTAAAGAAAGAGAAATCAGGGCACAAGCTAAAGCAGACGAAGCAGAAGCAGCGCGTTCACGGGAAGCCGTGCGCTCGCAGCAAGAAGCGCAAGAAGCGCGAATGGCGAAAGAGCGCACCGAAGAATCCACTGCCCCCGGCTCGATGAACAAGTATCCCGGCGAAACCTGTGTCGGCCCAGGCGAACAGGAATATAAATGCAGCGCGGCACAGAAGTCAGAATCTTCGCCAGCGAGCCGCGCACCGGGGCGTTAGCCCAGAACGTGCAGTAAGCGTGGGAGAGTGACCGAGGAGCCCGCGTGCGGCGATCCGGGGGGTTGTGGGGGTGGCGTTGTCCGGTGATGGTGGCCGTGCGGGTGGGTTTCGCGGCAGCGCGATGCTTGTGCGGCCGGTGTGCGGGTAGCGGTGAGCGAGGCCGCGGCCGGAAAGCTGCTTGGTGGGTGTGGTCGGCCGGTGGCGGCTGTCAGCCGGTGAGGGCTGGGAGCGCTTTGAGCTTCTCGAAGGCGGCGAGGAGCTCGGCTGCCCACGGCCATGTGTTCTGGAGGTGGAGCTTTGCGCGGCGGCCGGAGAACGCGAGCCGGCCGGCGACGTGCAGCAGTCGATAGCGGATGCGCTTGGGCTCGGCGTTGGCGAGGTCTCCGGTGAGGGCGAGCGCTTGGGTCCAGACGAGCAGGTCGTGCGCGAACATCACGATCTCAAGCCATACCTCGTTGAGCGCGAACTCTTTGAACGGGAACTTGGAAAGGCCGGTGTCCTTGTCATCGCGGATGCGGTCCTCGACGTGCGCGTGCTGGCGGTGGCGGCACTCGAGCACGGCGATGTCCTGGTCGGCCTGGTCGGTGAGGATCGCTTGGAAGCGGTAGCCGTCGTGGTCGGTGAAGGACAGGCTGTGCTCCGGGGTGCGGACGCTCCCTGCGCACGATCAGCCGGGAGCGCTCGGGCCAAGCGGACAGATCAACCATGTCGGTGATCTCCACGACCTCGCCGTTTTTGCGGGCCGAGCCGTCCTGGTCGAGCGCCACAACCCACGCGTCCTGGGGGACCTGGAGGATCGCTGAGCGGACCGTCTCGGTCAGCTCGTAGCCGACCGAGAAGCGCATATTGCCCTCCCTGCAGTAGTCAACCAGCCCGTGGGTGGCGCCGGCGGAGTCCGCGCGCACCAAGATCTCCAGCGCCTGCACGTACTCGGCAGGGACCTGCTCAAGCGCCCGATCCAGCACCGCCACATGATCAGCGGCGGTGTTCGAGCCGGCGTTCCCCGGCCGCAGCAGCCCGCCCATCGCCTCGCGCGTCTCATCGAGGTAGACCTGCAACGGGTGAAACCCGTAGCCACCCTTGTAGTTCCCAGCCGCCTTCTCCTTCTCCGAATGCGCAGTGATCAACGTCGCGTCAACATCGAGCGTCAACCGCCCAGGCGCACCATGCATCTCCCAGAACCGGGCTCTGGCGCGCGCGTGAGCCTCACGGAGGGCATCCAACAATCCAGGCGTCGAGGCGATCCGGTCGATCACCCGAAACGCTGTCGAATCAGACGCCACCGCCCCGAACAACGCGTCCTGCTCACGGACCGCGCCGAGATCCGAGACGCACTCGCCGCCATCGACCAACATCACCGCCAGATCGCGGACCACCCAGCCCGGGTCATGACCCCGACGCCGCTGCTTGATCCCGGCCAGCCCCAACGACAACGCATTGGTGAGCCCAACCTCCTCAGCGACCTGCGCGACCAGCGCGCTGCCCACATGCGAGACCAAACCCGCTCCGTCCGACGTGACTTCTACGGTTACCGGGCGTCCATCACGCATCACCTTCAAGGTGAACCTCCTGAGTTCGGGAATCGGCCCTTCAGCAAGCCCAATCCTCCAAGCCCAGCCGGACGCTTCCGCGCCCCCGCTCACCCCGGGGGCGCGGTCGTTACTGCACGCTCCGGGTTAGACCTCAGGCACGTTCGTTGCCTGCCATTCCTTGATCTGCTCGAAGTCCTCGTCGGTGGTCCGGACGTGGTTCCCGATCTCAGATCGACTGACCACGCGATGGGTCACAGACGCAGCGTACGACGCGGGAGTCTCGCCGCCAAGAGCCTCGTTGGACCCCTTTTATGCTAATTCGCCTTTCGCTTTCCACTTTTTGATTCGTCGGGGTAGTACCATTCTCTCGGGATCGTAGGGAACTCCCTAAACCTTGGACGACTTCTGACCGACCGGGCTGACGGTCAAGGTGTTTATGCTATCCCTCCCGCGAGGCGATGAGTTCCTTGGGGCGATCTGGAGGGGATTCTGCGGCAAAATGGGAGGACACCTGTAGATCACCGGGCGGTGTGTGCTGGCGGTTTGGGAATATGATAATGACGGCGGTGATGTCACCTTGCGTCAACTTACTTCGTACGAGACCTTGTATATACGGGACTTTTGTATACTCCCCCGTCAGGTTGGATATATGCTAATTCGATCGAAGGTGACGCTCGTGTCGGCACCCATCGGGCGAGAGTGCAGCGAGCGTGCAGAAGGCGTCGTTTGTCCGTCCAGGCAGGTGTTCATGCCCCGTCGTCGGTGTCAGCGTCATCGTCGTCGTGCAGGTGGCGCACTGCCTCGATGCCGGAGATGATGAATCCTCCATGTGACATCACCTGCTCGAACAAGCCCGTCGGGCCAGAGCCCGCAGTCGATGGAGGAGCGCACGGCGTAGGCCCGTCATGGGAGACAGAGATACAGTAGCGCCCGTGTGCGTGATGGGCGTGGAGCAGGCCGTAGCCCGGCAATCCAACCTGCCCGCTCGACTCCTCGAAGCAACGACGCGCCCGTGCGGCGTCGTGGTTCCAGAAGCGAAGAAGCTCGCTGCCCACAGCTACCGCGATCCAGCCGTTGTCCTGCACAGACACGACACTCCCGTGGCGGTACTCGGTGGGGTGGACATCGCGGGCCAGCTTTGCTTGGATGAGGTGTGGCTGGTGCCCCGGCGTATAGAGGGCGCAGCGTTTCCAATCGACGGTCGGCACGAAGATTGGCCGGTCACTTGGCTTCATCAGGCACTTTGATGTTGATGCCGCCTGCGGTTACTTCCACATCGAAGTTGCCGCTGCCCCGAGGGCTGTCGAGCGTACAGGTCAGCACAGCGCCAGTCGCGTAGCTGCCTTCTGGACATGTAATCGACTCCCGCGCTGCATCGAAGACACCTTCCTGAGTGACCTTCTGCTTGACCATCGCGGCAACTTCGGTGCTTGTGTAGCCCTCGGCAGAAGGACGACTGAACCCTGATGAGGGTTCCCTCGCGGTGGATGGTGAGTGGTTGCCACTCAAGACTACCGACAGCCCCACGAAGCCGCCGATACAGGCGATGACAACGATGATGACTCGAACCTCAGAGTTGCGATGCAGATTGGGATGTCCAGTCACCTTTCCGAGAGCGAGCGCGATGACCCACAGCACTCCGGCCAACACTGCCACCGGGAGTAGAATGAGGCACACGAAGAAAGCGATTGCGAGTAGCGGATTGCCGCCTGCGCCGCCCTCGGCCTGAGAGCGCGAGTCGAACTCGGCGGGACCGTAGACTCTGGTGCTACCTTCTCCGCCGCGACCCTCTCGGTCGAGCGCGTATTCTGACCCGTCTGGGCGACGATAAACGGTCGTGTTGCCCCCGTCTCCGACAATGATGTCATTTGCGCTTGGCGGTCTCATATCAACTTGTAACCCACGCCGCGCACGTTGACTACCCATAGCTCATGACTTGCTGTGCGGAGCTTGTGACGCAGGCGACTGGTGTGGCTGTCGAGTGTTCGGGTGGACCCTTCCGAGGCGTAACCCCATACGGCGCTCATTAGCTCCCACTTGGTGAACACGCGCTGAGGGTCACGGGCCAGGTACAGGAGCAGTTTGTACTCCATGTGGCGCAGCGGTACGGGCGTTCCGTTGACGCTCACGGTGTGAGTGCGCTGGTCGATCTCAAGCGGACCAACCGCCACATGCCGCCTGTTGCGTCCACCCCCGGCGCGGCAGAGGAGCGCACGCAGGCGAGCACGCAACTCAAGGTAGCTCGCTGGCCGTGCAAGGAAGTCATCGGCTCCTGCCTCGAAGGCTCGCAGCACGTCCGGTCCCCTGGGCCTGAGAACTGACGACGATCACCGGCAGGTTGGCGGGCCAGGGGTTGCCTTCGCGTATCTCCACGAGCAGATCGAGCGCGGCGTGCGACTGCTCAAGGTCGCAGAGCACCGCGAGCAGCGGCGGACGTTCGCGCACCAGGGTCCGCGCGTGCTGGACGGTGCGCGCCAGTTGAGCCGGGTAGCCGTCGGCAGCAAGCTGAGCGATGACCGGACGGCCGATCTCGGGCTCGTGCTCTACCACCAGGATAGGGGCGTCGTCGCTCACTCGACTGATGCCAGCCAGCGCGCGAAAGCTTTGAGTGCATCGCGGGTCGGGAAGACCCACAGCCTCACGTCGCCTTCGATGATCTGCACGAGTGCAGGTTCATCCTTGCGCGGCCATGCCAGGTAGATCACAAGCGGCCAGTCGCCCATTGAGGGCAGCGCCAGCCATCTGTGGTTCACGAGGTCCGCCAGCGCCGTGTGCCCGTCGTCATACGGCGCGAAGCCGGTGTAGGTGGTCGATCTCCACACTCCCGGCCTGCCGTCCCCACAGAACAGCTTGGCGAGGGCAGCAGGCGGGAACGGGTCCGACGGGTTGCGACCAGCGAGCGCGGCGGCTGCTTCGATCATGCTGTCCTCCCGCTCTTGGAATGCGTCGGGGCCTTGCGCTCCCTCGGCACCGGCAGACCATCGAGCAGGACACCCGGCGCGACCTCCAGCGCGTCCGCGAGGACGAGCAGCATCGACATACGGGGGTCCCGCTTCCCCCGCTCAAGCGCGCCGAAGTGCGTCCGGTGGACGTTGGCGATGTCCGCGAACGCTTCGAGCGAGACGTTCCGCCGCTCGCGCTCGGCGCGTAGTTTCGCTCCGAACGCGAGCAGCAGCCGGGCGTGCTCGGACTTATAGGCAGTCAAATGTTCAGCCCTCCCCGTCTGTGGGGAGGTCTCCGAAATGCTGCTCGAACTCCTCTGGTGTCAGCCTGCGCTCGCCTCTCCTGATGAACCTAACCACTCCGTCCTCGATTGCCACTGAGCGCAGAAGCGTGGAAAGGGGCGTGTCGAGACCGGACGCTATGGCGCCCAACAAGTCCCACCTTGGGTTTCCGTCTCCCCGCTCGATCTTGCGTAGATGCCCTGCGGACATCCCCGCTTTGTCAGCGAGCGTTGAAACCGTGAGAACTCTGGCCTGGCGCATACGACGGATCGCCACGCCAAGGGCGATTTTACTTATGGTTATTTCCTGCTCGGTCATGGTCATATACAGATGAACCCGAGGTCGTCAAGGTGCCGCGCGCATGGGGACGCTTCGATCTGATTGCCCTCGATGCGGATGACGCCCTGTTCGTGGAGGCGTTCGAGCGCGACCGCGACCGCATCCTGATCGATGTCGGCCAGCTTGCGTTTGATCTGTGCGCGCGTCCACTGCGGGTGATCGTCGCGTAGCACCTGGAGAACGATCACACACTGCGTGCCGTCCTCCTGGCGTGGGTTGGGGGGCCTGCGTGTCATCTTCGGTTCCTCCTTGTGGTTGGAGGCTCCGGGAGGACTGGTTCTGGCGACGCAGACACCGGGTCACGGTCTGTAGGGTGTCCGCTGCGTCGGGAGCCTTGAACTCTCGGTGCCACGGTCGGGGGCGGTAACAGCCGCGCCCCGGCCATATTGGTGGTTGGGATCAAGCAGCAGGGAGTGTCACGAGAGCGCCTGTGTGCGCTTCTGTGACCTCTTCGGCCTTTCTTTGAGGGAACGGCAAGGGTCGGCCAGTTCTCCGCTTAGCGAGCCGTTCTGCGAGAGACCGATACGGGCCGTAGGTCCCGTCGATGATCGCCCTGATGCGGCTCTGCTCCGCCCTGCACGAGGCCGAGCAGCAGCGAGCATCCTTGCGGCGACCCTTCAGCGAGCCCCCGCACACGACACAGATACGCTCTCCTTGCCCGCCTTCGCTACGGACATCGAGATCAGGCAGGCTCATTGAAGTCCCACTCATATCCTGGCTGCCGTTCACGAGCCCGGTCCGAAAGAGCACGTCTGAGCGCTTGGATTGGCGGGGTGAGATCGTCCCATGCGCTCCCGCTCGTCCAGAGGCCCACACGCTCGCCTTCCATCCAGAAGGTCGTCTCCGTCGAGCCGCACTGCACGCAGAGCGCAACGTGGCACGGGTCAAAGCGCCTGTCCGGCCTCCATTCGATATCGAGCGCAACGACCAACTCGTTGCCACAATCTCGACAACTCTCCACGTGCGGACACCATGTGTAACCCCAGCCGGATGACCTGAAGTAGAAGCGAGTCCACGGTTGGAGATAACGGACAGCAGGCATCTCACCCAAGAGAAAAGCCTGCAAGCGATTCTCAGGTTCAGCTACGCGCGGTGAGTCCGGCGTGATGACGCCACACGCAGGGCTTGAGCAGAGAGCCAACCATCGCTTCCCGGTGCGCGTCTCTCGACTCTCCCACGCCAGGTGTGCCCCACATTCACATCGATCCCTTGTCGGTATCGGATTCTTGGAGATCACGCTGCAACCTCGGCGTTTATACGCCCTACCTTTGGAGCAGTCAGGGTGATCGACCGAACGCTCATCGCTGACCAGTTACCCCCACGCTTTGCAGGAACACCCGACCCGTTCAAGGTGCGCGCGATCTTGTCGTAGCTGTGACCGTGACGGCGCATGGCCTGAATACGAGCGACGATCTGCTGCTCGGCTTCATCGGGGACTAGGCGGTCGCTGACGCGCGCGTATCCGTAGGGAAGACTTCCGTATACCTTCCCCTGCGAACGAAGCTCACGGAGAGCATCAGAAGTTCGTGAGGCTATCAGCGCCCTCTCAAGCTCTGCGAACACAGCACCCATCTGAGCAAGTGCGCGGCCCTGTGGTGTTGAGAGGTCCAGTCTGTCGGCAACCGACACCAAGCCCACCAAGCCCTTGGCGAACTGGCGCAGGCAGGTCAGAGTCTCAGCAGCATCTCGCCCCAGACGATCCAGGCGGGCGACCACGACCGTCTCAACCTCGGGGTTCCTTTCCGTGAGCAACGAGGCGATACGAGCGCCGCCCGGACGGTCTGCAAGCGGGCGGGTCCCACTGATCCCCGCGTCGGTAATTACCTCCGCGAGGTCAGTACTAGTTGCCTCGGCCCACGCAGCAATGCGACCACGCTGGGAGTCAATGGCCGGCCCCCGTTTTTCGGTCCACCGCGTGTGAGAGTGGGTGGGTGGATGGACCGTCCCGTTCTCGTGGACACGGGTCGACTTGTGGAGTGTACGTGGTGTAGCGGTTGGGCCTGTGGGCATGTGGGCAACGCGAAGCGTTGTCCAAGCGTTGTGGGCAGCTTGCTGTCCACAACGCGGCATGTCCACAGGCTCCCGCTCCCGGGTTATGCCGCTGCGCGATCGATCGTCTCGGCGGCGGTGTACGCGGCGGCGAACGCGACGGGGGCGCGCATCCCGAGCGCGGAGTGCGGACGGCGGCGATTGTAGTCCTCTTGCCAGTCGCCGATCACCACACGCGCCTCGGCGAGACAGGAGAACTCCTCGACGTCCAAGAGCTCGTCGCGCACACGGGAGTGGAAGCTCTCGACGAACGGGTTCTGCCACGGTGAGCCGGGCTCGATGAACGCGGTCCCTGTGCCCGAGAGCGTGCACCAGTCCCGCAGCGCGTGCGCGGTCATCTCCGGGCCGTTGTCCATCCGCAGCAGCTCCGGGGCACGCCGTTCGCCGCATAGGCGCTCCAGCGCCCCGACGACCATCTCAGCGTCGATGCTGCGCCCCACCAGCATCACCAGCGACTCTCGGGTGAACTCGTCCACGATGTTCAGCAGCTTCAGCGCCCTGCCGTCAGCGGTCTGGTCGAACTGGAAGTCGAACGCCCATACGTGGTTGGGACGCTCGGCGCGCAGCCGTGCCGCGGGAACGGTCGACTCCCCAAGCCGGCGACGCTTGCGCTTACGCACAGGGACCCGCAGCCCCTCCTCGCGCCACAGCCGTTGCACCCGTTTGCGGTTCACATCCCAGCCCTGCTCGCGCAAGTGGTGGTGCGCGCGCCGGTACCCCCATCGCGGTCGCTCCTTGGAGAACTTGCGTAGCTCGGCTCGCAGCGCCGCGTCGTCCTCGGCGCGCTTGGGCTCGTAGCGCTCCGTGGAGCGGTGCTGGCCGACTACCCGGCACGCCCAGCGCTCGCTGACGCCGAGACGGTCGCGCAGCATCGCGACCGCCCGGCGCCGACGGGCTGGGCCTACCAGTTTCCCCGGGAGATCTCCTTCAACGCCCGCACCTCGAGCGCCTGGTCAGCGACGATCGCCTTCAGCGACACATTCTCCCGCTCGAGTTCCTTCAGCCGCTTGACGTCCTGCGCCTTCATCCCACCGTACTGGTTACGCCACCGGTGATAGGTCTGCTCGCTCACCTGGAGCTCCTTCGCCGCCTCTGGGATCGTCTTGCCCTCGCCGAGCATCCGCTCGGCCTCCCGCAGCTTGCGGATGATCTGCTCCGGCGTATGCCTGCGTCGCTTCATCAGAGTTCCTTTCTCGCCCACCATCGCGGGCGCAAGAAACTCTCACAAGGGTCGGACCGAACTCAGGGGGTCAGGCCATCAAGGCCGATGCCGTCCAAAGCCTGCTCCGCCGTGGAGACCCGTATGTAGCCGAGAGCCTTCACGCTCGCTCCGACCGACCCTGATGCCGTGACGCTCGGCCAGCGCGACTAGCAAGACCGAGCGAGGAAGTAAAGCTCATCATTCGTAGCTTGAGCTTCACCATGACCGCATAGGCTATCAGGCTTTGTCGCAGTTGTCAAATGGTGCGAGCGTGGGGAGGAAGCAGCGATCCCGTTCGGTGCGACCTTGAAGATCAGTCGGACGGGATTGGTCATCAGGGATGAAGACCGTGATCTAGGTTCCGGGCCGGGGACTGCCCGCCTGAGCTATGGCACGTGGATGGTCATGCGTCATGCCACCTGATGCCAGCCCCGAGGCTCCTACCTGTAAACGTTCACCATCCGGTTGCTAGAATATGCGGTGGCGGGAATGACTCTCGCCTAGACTCACCGTAAGGAAACCCATGTCTACCGAATCAACACTGACGAAAACCGTTGGGAGCCGTATCCGCCCGGATGTCATCGCTCAGGTTCGTCTGTACGCAGCACTTGATGGTGTAACCCCATCCGCGTGGATCGCACGGTCTCGTCTACGCCGAGGTTCAGCGCCGGAAGGCCATCGCAACGAGCGTCGAGTAATGACCGGCGCTCATCATTTGTGCCAGCGGGTAACGTTACCCGCCAGAGAGGGCGCGTCATGAAGCCGAATCGGGAGGCCGCCGAAAAGGTCGCGTGGCTCGTCTATTCACATCCCGAGCTTGATAATCCCGGAGACATCGCCGTAGCGATGACCATTGCGTCGTTCGCGAATGAGAAGGGCGAAGCATGGCCGTCTAACGAGACAGTCGGCAAACGCGCGCATCGAGGCCATACATTCGTCTCCGAGTCAATCGATCGCCTCAAGGCTGGTGGGATTCTCGACTGGCTCGACCGCACCGCCAAAGGAGGCTCCAACCTCTACACGATCCCCGCCCTTGTAGATGGCTGCGACCAGACCCCATCCGGGAAACGGATAGGAAGTAAAACAAAGAGTAATCAGCACGTCCCGACCGAGACGGCAGAGCAACGAGTCCGTCGAGAAAATCGCGAACGGTATGAGAACCGACACCAGGTGCGGCAAGCCAAGGAACGCAACGAAGCTGTGAACCCGGCTGAGTTGGAGCAATTCAGAGCCGAGCTACTGCAACGAGCTAGGGCGTCAGGGAAACTTGCGGGACGATGACCCTAGCCGGTAAACGGATAGGAAGTACAACATGTGTATGTCTGTGCTTTAGGGAGGATTACAGACACCCTCCCTCAAAACCGACACAGCGAACGACAAGTCTTTACTTCCTATCCGGCAAACGGATGGGGCCAGAGAAAGAACTTCCCATGAAGCCATCTGCTTCATCACTGCTGACTGACCGTCGCGGCCTGCGACTACGCGAGTGTGTCCAGGGCCGTAAACCACGCCAGAACAGACCCGCTCGATCCGGTGCTGTAGCGCGATCTCGTCAACCTCCACATGCGCTGCTACCGTCGATCTATCGAGCCTGCCTGCTCTGCTGACCGCAGATGCCTTACGGAGGCTGGAGACAGGCCAACAAAACAAACCCAAGGAAGGTGACGAAAATGGCAATGAAGTCAGACGAAGCGCTTGTGGAGGCAGTCCTTGCGAGCGAGGACCGAAGCGGGCGGGCGAAGGCCCGCATCCATGACGCATCCACAGGCTCGATCGCCGCGCGCAAGGCGACAGGCGTTGCGCAGACGGCTCCGCAGCTAGCTCTTCGGTTTAGAGAGGCGGCGCAAGCCCTCGGGATCAGTGTCGAGAGTTTCGAGCGCTATGTCGAGCCCCAACTGAAGTTGTTGAGATTGGGCACGATAAAGCTTGTGCCCATGTGCGAACTCCAGCGCTTCATTGATGAGAACTCGTGTCGGGCCGGAGGCGATTGGTGAGCACCAAGAGGCGCAACCCGGCCCTTACAGGAATAGAAGCACGCCACGGTAAGCACTGCCGTTCACACTCAGGCGAGTCGTGCAGTTGCCAGCCATCCTATAGGGCCGAGGTACACGACCCTCAGACCGGGCGTCCAAGGAAGTCCCCGAGCTTCAAGTCGGTGGCCGAAGCCCGAGGCTGGAAGGCCAGCGCCGAAATCGCTCTGCGAAACGGCACCTTCTCCTCGGGCGCAAAGCTGACTCTCCGTGAAGCGGCCACAGACTGGCTGGCGATGGCAGAATCCGGTCAGGCGCTCAATCGCTCGGGAAAGCGATACAAGCCATCCGTGATCCGAAGCTACGAGACCTCTTTGCGGCTTCACGTCCTACCCATCATCGGGTCAATGAAGCTCGTCAACGTCAGGCGACGAGACGTGCAGGAACTTGTTGATCGCATTGCCTTGGACAGGAACCCGAGCACGGTTCGCAACGCCATCATGCCCGTCCGGGCGATCTACCGTCGAGCATTTATGCGAGACGTGGTGCAGGTCAATCCCACCGAGGGTGTGGCCCTCCCAGCCGTCGAGGGTGTCCGAGATCGCATCGCCAGCCCCGAGGAGGCAGCAGAACTCATCGGCACCTTGCCGATTGAAGATCGCGCAGTCTGGGCGACGGCGATGTACGCGGGTTTGCGCCTCGGCGAGTTGCAGGCTCTCGGCTGGGAGAACATCGACCTCGACGGAGACCTGATCCGAGTCGAGTGGTCATGGGACAAGAAGGCGGGAAGGGTGCTGCCCAAGTCCCGAGCCGGGAAACGCTCCGTGCCGATCCCAAAGATTCTCCACGACCACCTGACGACGCACTGCGAGAGAGCGGCAGAGCAGGCCGGACTCGTCTTCGGGCGCTCGCCCATGCAACCGTTCTCAGACGGTACGCTGCGATCCCGAGCCACACGAATCTGGACCCAGGCAGACATGACCCCCATCGGCTTCCACGAGGGTCGCCACACCTACGCCAGCCTGATGATCGCGGCTGGGGTCAACGCGAAGGCCCTGGCGACCTTCATGGGACACCGCTCGATCACGACCACCCTGGACCGCTACGGGCACCTGTTCCCCGGCAGCGAGGGCGAGGCAGCCGCCCTCCTCGACGCCTACCTGGAGGGCGAGTAGCCGCCCGCCTACCCCAATCCCTACCCCACCGAGCGTCTTGGGGTCGGAATCCTCAGTATCCATGCGCTCGCCGCTGGATCTGCGCGACTCTCGAAAACCGTTTCGGGGGTTTCTCCTCCGACGAGGGTTCGAATCCCTCCCCCTCCGTTGTTGCTCGATGTTCGAACCCTCGATAGCGGGGCTCATCCTGCTCCCCCGTCTATCGATAAGGCCAGGCAGCCGCACTACAGATCGTTTCTTCGAAATCTCCTCAAGGCAGCCGCCAAGCCGAGGAGCTTGAACCCCCAATCTGGCGCCTTCCACAATGCCCGAAGACCGGCGAGCGTCGCGATCTCGGGGAATGTCAGGTGCGGCCACATGCTCGGCTGGCAGCGTGCCTCATCCACGCTCACCGAGCAGGTCCCGATCCGTCGGAGGTTCAGGAGCCCCCCGTGGCCGGCGCTCAAAGGCAAGCGCGAAGCGGGGATGGAGCCTGTAGACACCACGATCAACGCGCTGGAGTCTGTTCGTCCCCACGCATGACGCCAGCGAGGTCGGATACGCGCTTCGGTGCACCGTCCTTTGACAACCATCCTCGCCGGACGAGCGCTTGCGCAAGCTCTGCGACCGTAAAGTCGGTCGTGGGCGTCTCGCCCAGATGCGCCATGATCGCCTGACGTAGTGTCGGGCGATCCCCGCTTTCATCGAAGTACCGAGCGCGCGGAAAAAGATCGTCTGGAACATTGTTCTGGTCGTCCTCGTCAGAGGGCGTTGCGATCCCTGCGAGCTTGGCGCCCTGTAGCCACCAAGAAAGCTCCGCAGACGCCGCCTCGTATTCAGCAAGCGCTTGGGCCTTGCGATCACGGGCAGCCTGAACGTTCGCCGCGATGAGATCTGGGTCGAGGCCCGTGATTTCCATATGGCATCTACCTTAGCATAAGGCTAAGCAAGTTCCTAAGCAACTAATCACGCAAGCAGCGCAGTTTCCACACAAGGTTCGGGGTCGATCTTCGTCCCTCCCTCCGTTTTGGGCGGGTTGGAGACCGGCTCACCGACGTGGAGCCGCTCTCGTGAGGCCAGTACGGGGACATCATTCGGTACCGTAGGGCTCGTGGTCAGCGACGCGATGATCGTGGATGCAGGACAGCGGTTGGCGGCAGCCGCGCGTTCCCCTGCGCGAGTCGTGCTCTTTGGCTCAAGGGCGCGGGGGGATGCGCGTGAGGACAGCGACCTGGACTTCCTCGTGATCGAGGAGCATCTGGACAGCAAGCTGAGCGAGATGGTGCGCCTGCGCGACGCGCTCCCGCCGCTGGCTGTGCCTGTTGACGTCGTCGTTGTGTCCGAGGAGGAGGTCGCACGGCGGTCGCCTGTTCCGAGCACGCTCGTGCACCGCGCGCTCCGCGAAGGCCGCATCCTTGTCCCGGCCTGAGCTGGAAGAGGCGCTGCTCCTGCTGCGCAAGGCCCAGGAGGACGCTGACGCCGTAAGGAAGCTCGTGCCGGACACCGATATCGCAGACTCCGTCGTGGGTTTCCACGCACAACAGGCAGCAGAGAAGGCGCTCAAGGCTGTACTCGCAGCCTCTGGCGATGACTTTCCATGGACACACGACCTGCGGCACCTCATGGACCGGCTCCAGGCAGCGGGAATGCCGCTGCCTGCGTCGTTGCGCGAGGTCCGTGTGCTGATCCCGTGGGCTGTCGAGTTTCGGTACGGGGAGACGATCGAGGATCTGCTGGAGCGCGAGCAGGCCTTGGCGCTTGCCGATGAGATCATCGTGTGGGCGCGGGATCAAATCGAGGCCCCGGCTCAGACGCAGCCGGTGAGGGCAGGCGACCGCGAGGCTGGAATCGTGCGCGTCCCGTCGCGCAGCAAGCCGTTGTTCCCCGCCGAACGAGTTCAGCTCGCCATCGTGCTGCGCGGCATGTCCCTACATGAGGTGCGATGGGACCCGCGTCTTGGGCCTGATCGTGAGCGGTCTGGTGTTCTTGGGATCGGCAAGCACGCTGCCTCTCGACTCACTGAGGGCGAGACGCTGCGCATCACGCAGATCGATGGTGGCGTGCAGTTGGATTGATCGCACCAAATGTTCCGGACTCCAACCATGACCTCGATGGATCTGGGCGAGTCAGCGATCCCGCACGGGCACTTGGCCTCCGCCAAAGCGTTTGGTATGAAGCTCGCTAATGCGTTTCCACACAAGATCGGGGTTCGATCTTCGTCCCTCCCTCCCCGTTTTTGGCCGTACGAGCTCCCCTGCGGTGAGAGATCGAGACAGCCGCAACTTTATGCGGAACGCGGGTGTTTGGAACAACGGTGAGGGGCTTTCTTGTATCTGCACTTGCCTTGGGCCTCGCGTTTCTGCCAACGGCGGCCGCGGGACGAGCGCCACGGCGATCCCATCCACCGAGATGTCTGGGGAGCCGGCCGGTGTTGATGGCGGACGGTGAGGCTGTGCTGTACCGGCAGCAGGAACATGTATTCGGCTGTGTGCCCGGGCTGCGTTCCTACGATCTGGGACCTCTGCGGACCGGCAGCGCGCTCTTCGCGCCCGGCGCTGCAGGTGCACCGACGCTCGCTGGGTCGATGGTCGCATTCGAAGAGTCGGTCGCTGGACCGATGGTCCCCACCATAGAACCAGCGCCCGGCTGGATCGTCGTCCGGGACCTGCGGACAGGCCGATTCGTCACGAGAGCGCCCAGGCTCGGTCTCGGGCCACATGCGCTGCAGATAGTGGTGAAGAGCGACGGTGCAGTCGCTTGGACCATTCAGCTCACGGAGGGGCTCACCGGAAACCCGATTCAATACGAAGTCCGTGCCGTGGACGCGTCAGGCGATCGAAGTGTGGCGGTCGGCACCAACTTCGGGACGTCTCTGGGCTACATCGACCCGATGTCTCTTGCCCTTGCTGGATCGACGCTGTACTGGACTGAAGGCGGGGCTCCCCGCTCGGCGGCACTCCACTGAGCCGCCGCTAATGTGGCGCCGTGATCTCGCCCGGACAGCAGGCTGGGACGAGACGCGGCCGACGAGATACTCGCGGCCTGCGACCAGCCATGGAGGCACAGTCTATGACTGTGCCCGGAAGCGCTTGGCGTGGAGCTCCCTGATGCGCTGCCAGGCAGCGTCGGGGTTCGATCTTCGTCCCTCCCTCCCCGCTGACAGCGATTTTGGGTCGTTCTTGGCTCTGTGAAGCCGAAAACGAGCGGTCGACGGGACAGGGGCATTTGGGTCATGTCCGAACCCCCAACTGGCGCGAACACCTGGGGACAGTCCCATCCGATGCTCGCTACCGTGCGTAGATCGCTGGGCGGTACCGTGGCTCGGGTATAGGACGACCAGCGTCCCGCGCGGCGGCGAGCCATGCCTCCTTGGCTCGCTCAACCTCGGCTAGTGCCTCCTCGGGGCTCGATCCGAGGGCAGAACACGCCTCCAGGTCCGGGACGTCGGCGACGTAGCTGCCGTCGTCATCGCTGTAGAAGACGTTGATGTGGTAGTCGCTCATCGCTCGCTCTCCAGCTTCAGATCGTAGCGCTCGACCAGTCTCAGGAACTGGCAGATCTGGCATGGCTTGGCCTGACCGCGCACGGCCTGGAGGTTGATGAGCTCCGGGATCTCGGGTGAGCGAAGACGTGGTGGCTGCCGCTGACCCGGCGCAGCGCGAAGCCGAGACCCTCCACGAGTCTCCGCATGTCATCGAATGCGACGTTCGCCACCTCGCCACGTGCGAGCCGCATGAGGAGCTTCCGCTGATCCATGCGGAGACGGTATCCATCGCTTGCGACGGTATAGTGCGCCCACCCTCAACCGAGGCTCGGAATACCGATCGAACCCATTGGACGATGCGTCGATCCCCCTATCGGTTGGTAGCCCCGATCGCCTCCGCCGCCCGCCGCCGCGCTTGCCGCCCAACCGGCTCCATGAGATGCTCAAGGAGGCAGTCCAGAAGGGCGGCGGGGTTTCGCAGGTCGTCCCGATCGACCCGTCCGCACCTTGCTGGTGCTTGACCGCTCGAGCCTGTCCGCGGGGAGGATCGTAAAGGCGCCGCCCTGCAGCGGCTTCACGGCACGGAAGCGTCGTTCGTCGAAGCTCACGATGCGGGTGGTGTGATAACGGCTGGCGAGCACCACGAGCGCGCAGTCGGCGAGGCCGAGCTCGAGATCCGCGTAGCGGGAGTCGAGCTCGGCAATGGTGGCGTAATCGTCGCGCTCCAAGCAGGCCACCGTGAAGCGGCCCGCGGCGAAGTCGGCGATGAAGTTGCGGCGAGGCCCGCGACCCAAGCGCCGGCCGAGCAGGTAATCCACCTCGGCGGTGACCGGTGCTGGGATCACCAATGGACCCTCGACGGTTTTGAGCAGGTGGTCGACGGATGCGAAGCGCGGGTCGTTGGCGTCGCCAAATGCAACGAGCGGCCCGGCGTCGACGACGACCGTCACTCGCCGAAGCCCTTGAGCAGCTCCTCGTCGGGTACGTCGGCGATGGACGTCCCGTCACCGTGCCCGGAGCCGGCCAGCGCGAAATTGCGGTCCTGCGACGGCCGCGGCTGGTAGGTGGCCACGGCCTCGCGCAGGATCTCAGCCTGCGATCTGCCCTCTTCGCGGGCCAGTCGAGCGAGCCGTTTGGTCTGCTCGTCATCGAGATAGACGCTGGTCTTGCGCATCGGGAAACAGTGTAGGGCATAAGGTAGGGTGGGCTGATATCAAGGGTCGCCTGACTGTCATCGCCACTCAGTCTCTCGCCGGCCGCCCACCCGTTCGGACAGCACTGTCAGCGTCATGCTGGCGCTACGCCTTGCAAACACAAGCCTTCGGCCGATAAGAGTGTTGACCTACCCACCGACACCGACGCATCGCATGGCGCCCACCAATGAACCAAGGCACCGAAGACGCGCCGTCTGGATCGCGGTGCTCGCGGCCGTCTGCGGCCTGCCGGTGATGGTCCTGACGATCGCTATTGGCGCGGGCGACACATCGGTAGGCAACTCACCAGGGCCCTGGGTCGAAGGCGACATCATCTTCACCGGCGTCCCCGTGGCGGTCGACTTGGCCTCTTACGTCGCCGTGCGCCGCTCAGGCGCATCGCGTCGTCTGGCGGCCGTTGCTGCGGTTGCGGTCCTGCCAGCGATGCTGATCGCCGCCACCGGCATCTTCGTGCTGTTGGCGCTGCTCTCATAGTCGATGTCTGAAGCGCCAGGCGTGAAGCTCCCTGACGGGCTGCCAGGCAACACCGGGGTTCGATCTTCGTCCCTCCCTCCCCGTACTCCCTGTACCAGCTACCTCCGCGAGGCGAAGAACTCGCTCAAAAGCGCCCCGCACTCCTCCGCCAAGAGACCCCCGGCGACCTCGGGGCGGTGGTTCAGGCGAGGCTCGCCGAGCACGTCCAGCACGGAGCCCGCCGCCCCCGCCTTGGGGTCCCACGCGCCGAACACCACACGGGGGACCCGCGCCAGCACGATCGCCCCCGCGCACATCGCGCACGGCTCGAGCGTCACGTAGAGCACGGTCTCCAGCAGCCTCCAACCGCCCACCGCGCGGGCAGCCTCGCGCAGGACAAGCAGCTCCGCGTGCGCCGTGGGGTCGCCGCGCACTTCCCGTTCGTTGTGCCCCGCCCCGAGCACCTCCCCGGCGCGCACCGCGACCGCGCCGATCGGCACGTCCTCGTGTTTCAACGCGTGCTCGGCCTCGCGCAGGGCGAGGCGCATGAAGTACTCGTCGCGCGGAAAGAAGCGGTCAGCCATAGAACGTCTTTCAAAATAGGCGGTGCTGGCCGATCGGGGAGCCCGTCGCTCTCCGATCGGTGGGGCGTCCCTGGACCAAGCTGGGCGACGCTGGCCGATCTTTGATCGGTAGGGGCGCATCCAGACGTGCCGGTCTTTTTGAAAGCCGTTCATAGCCTGCCTCGAAGCCCCCGCCGGCCCGAGGTGCAATCCTGAGGGGCGCGGGGCCACCATCATTACCAAACCCATGCCCCCCCGTCCCGCACCGACTCCTCCCGCGACGCGCACCACACACCCGCGTCGGCGTCGCGTGCTCGGCCTCGTCTGCGTGGCCCTCGCGCTCGGCGCGGCAGCGCCACTGGCGTCGAGCTCCCACTCCGCCCACGCCGCCCCCGCCCCGGGCCGCCCTCCGGGCGGGCCCGCCATCCAAATCAACGGCGCACCGGCACAGCAACCCGCCGCCGAAGCCCCCGCTGCGCCCGGCGTGGTGGTGGTCGGCTACCACCCCTCCGCCTCCCCCGCCGCGCGGGCCTCCGCTGCGCGCGCCGCCGGCGCCACGGGCTCGAGCGGGGCAGCCGAAGCGCAGGCCGAAGGGAGCCCCGCCGAAGCGCAGACGCAAGGGAGCACCCCCGAAGCGGGGGCGGAAGCGAGCTCCGCCGAAGCGCAGGCCGAAGGGAGCACCCCCCCGCAGCTGCTCACGCTCGCGCCCCACGCCTCCGTGCCCCACGCCATCACCCGCCTGCGCCACACACGGGGCGTCGCGTGGGCGGTGCCCGACTACCTGGCCCACGTCGCCGGCCCGCTCGGCCCGAGCACGCCCCCGCCCACCGCGAGCGTCTCCGCCACGGCCTCCACCGCCTCTGCCACGGCCACCGCCTCCACCACGGCCTCCACCAGCGCCGCCGGCGAGCCGTTCCCCGACGACCCTGGGCTCGCGGGAGTCCCCGGGGGGTGGCGGGAACTGCAGTGGAACTTCGTGGGGACCTTTGGGGTGCAAGCGCCGGGGGCGTGGGCCAACCTGATCGCCGACCACGCCCCCGGCGGACGGGGCGTGATCGTGGCGGTGCTCGACACCGGCGTCGCGTACACCAACCGCGGGCGCTTTCGCCGCTCGACCGACCTCTACGGCTACCAGTTCGTGAAGGGCCACGACTTCGTCGCCCACAACGCGTACCCCAACGACCGCAACGGCCACGGAACGTTCGTCGCGAGCACGATCGCGGAGGCCACCAACAACGGCGTCGGCCTCACCGGTCTCGCCTACGGGGTGCGCGTGATGCCCGTGCGGGTGCTCAACGGCGAAGGCAACGGCGACGCCGCCACGATCGCCCGCGGGGTGCGCTTCGCGGTCAACCACGGCGCGCGGGTCATCAACCTGTCACTCGAATTCCCCGGGGGCATCACCGCGGCGGACATCCCCGAGCTGATCTCCGCGCTGCGCTACGCCCACCGCCGCGGGGTCGTCGTGGTGGCGGCCGCCGGCAACGAGGCCCACGCCGCCGCCGCGTACCCCGCGCGCGCGCCGAACGTGATCGCGGTGGGCGCCACCACCGAACACGGGTGCCTGGCCTCCTACTCCAACTTCGGCTCCGGCGTCACGCTCGTGGCCCCCGGCGGCGGGCCCGACGCGAGCCTCCCCGGGGACCCCAACTGCCACCCCGAACTGCCCGCCGGGCACGACGTGTACCAAGTCACCTTCGCCAGCACCTCCCCCCGGCGCTTCGGGATCCCCGGCGGGTACGAAGGCACCTCGATGGCCACCCCCCACGTCGCCGCCGCCGCCGCGCTCGTGATCGCCTCCGGCGTGCTCGGCCACCACCCCACCCCCGCGCAGGTCGCCGCGCGCCTGGCCGCCACCGCCCGCCCGCTCGGGGGGCCGACCGACAGCCGCCTGTACGGCGCGGGCCTGCTCGACGCCGCCGCCGCCACCGCGCCCGGGGGGCCGGGGGCCGTCGGGGGGTAGTCAAAGAGGCTGCTGCTCCACCAGTCGCCGGCGCAGCAGGGGGTTGAGGATGCGGTACTCCCCACGGGCCACGTGGCCGATCAGCCCCGCCTCGGTCAGCTTCTTCAGCGCCCTTGCCGCGTCCCCCCGGTGCATGCCCCCGGTCAGCGTCCCCCCCGTCGCCACCCTCCGCGCGATCTTCAGCCCCTGACGGTGACTGGCGCGGATCTGCTCCACCAGTTGGTCCAGCAGCGCGGAGTCCCCGTGGTAGGCGCTGTCGTACCCCTGCTCCACCAGCGCCCCGTCGATCTCGCGGCGGTCCAGGAGCACGCTGAGGAGGTGCACCTGCTGGGCGATCAGCATCGTCACCCGGGGGTGGCCCTCTCCGAGCGTCACGAGCCGCGCGAGGGCCTGCGGCACGATCTCGCACCCGTCCGCCGCGAAGCGCTCCCGCAGCCCCTGCTCCCACTCTTCGGGGGCTACGGGGCGCAGGTGGTAGAAGCTGCCAAAGCCGCTCAGCGCGCGGGCCCCGGGAGCGAACAGGTCGCGCATCACGTGCTCCAGGCTCCCTGTGAAGAGGTAGCTCACCTGGGTGGAGCGCTGGAAGATCGCCCGCATCCGCTTGGTCACTGCGTCCGGATCTCCGTAGGGGCGCCGCTCCCCCGCGAGCTCCTGGAACTCGTCGAAGAACACCACGCACCGCCTCCCGTCCGCCACCGCCACCCGCTGGGGGAGCTCCAGCGCCTGCGCCAGCGCCCGCTGGGGGTCCCGCGCGGCGAGCCCCGGGGTGAGGGCCAGCTCCACGGCGTCCCCCAGTTGACTCTTCAGCTTCACCACCACCGCCCCCTGCGCCGTGGTGAGGGCCTGCCGGCCGAAGCGCCGCGCCTTGGGCAGGAGCTTGCGCAAGGCGGGCCGGTTGCGCAGCACCGCCCCCGCCAGCGTCTCCGCGAGCTCGGCGTCGTCGGCCATCGCGAACAGGTCCACCGCCGCCACGTACACGCCCCGCGCGCGCAGGCGGGCGAGCGCGGCGTCGCACACGCTCGTCTTGCCCGTCCGCCGGGGACCCGCCATCACGAGGCTCGTCCCGTTCTCCAGCGCCGCTGCCACCTGGCGCACGTCCTCGGAGCGGCCGATCATCTGGCTCGCCGGGATCGGTTCGTCGGTGGGGAAGAGATCCCCACTGGCCTGGCGGCGCTCCGGCTGTACACGGCTCATGTGGGCATTGTACACGTTTGGTGTGTACTTGCCGGTAGTACACGCTGGATGTGAGCAGAGTACACAGAGTTTGTGTACTGCGCGGGTGGGCGCCATGCCCCGCGAGTAACGAACTCGTGGGTAACGAACTCATAAGTGGCTAAGATGCGTCGCTCATGGTCGATCGCGAGCAGGAGCAGGCCCGCCTCGAACAGGCCGCGGCGCAGGCGCCACAGCTCGTGGTGCTGCGCGGCCGCCGACGCGTCGGCAAGAGCTACCTGCTGGACCACAGCTTCACGGGACGGCGCTTCGTGTACTTCCAGGCCGACGAGGGCGAGGAGCGCGACCACCTGGACCTGCTCGCCGCGGAGGTGGGCGCGCTGGTGGACGCTCCCCTGAGCTTCGCCGACTGGGAGGCCGCCCTGGGCTACCTCGGCTCGCTCGCCGAGGACGCCCCGTTGGTGGTGGCGCTCGACGAGTACCAGTGGCTGCGCAAGGCCCAGCCACGGCTGGACTCGGTGATCGTGCGCCACTTCGACCGCTGGGAGCGAGCGGGGCTGGCACTCACGCTGGTGCTGAGCGGCAGCGCGTTGACGTTGATGGAGGAACTGCTGGAGGGCAACCAGCCGCTGTTCGGTCGCGCTGCGTACCGCCCACTGCTCGAGCCCTTCGACTTCCGCAACGCCGCGGAGTTCGGCAGCGGACGCCTCAGCGCCGAGGAGAAGCTGCGCCGCTTCGCGGTCCTCGGGGGCACCGCGCAGTACCAGGTGTGGGCGGGCCGCGGGGCGCTGAAGCAGGTTCTCGCCGAGCGCATCCTCACCAGAGGGGGGGCGCTGTTCGAAGAGCCCCTGCAGCTGATCCGCGGCGAGGACGAGATCCGCGAGCCCGGCAGCTACTACGCCCTCCTGCGCGCCGTCGCCGGGGGAGCGACCCGCTTCGCGGAGATCGAGTCGCAGTCGAAGATCACCTCGAGCTCGCTGCTGACCAAGCGCCTCGCGCGGCTCTCACAACTGCGCTACCTCGAGGAGCGGCGCCCCGTGGGCGGCAACGGCAGGCCCGTGTGGGCGCTCGCCGACCCCTACTTCGCGTTCTGGTTTCGCTACGTCTACCCCCACCGCTCGGCGCTCCAGCGGGGTCGCGTGCAGGAGACGCTGGGAGCGATCCTCGCGGACCTGGACAACTTCATGGGCCCCCCCTTCGAGCGGGTCTGTCGCGAGTGGGCCAGCCGCTACGCCCGTGCCCCCGAGCTCGCCGAGGCGGAGGAGGTCGGGGCGTACTGGACGCGCACGCACGACGTGGAGCTCGACCTCGTGGCACGCGCCAGGGGACGCTACACCGCGGTCGGCTCCTGCAAGTGGTCCACCAGCGCCGACACCCACGATCTCGACCGGCTGCTCGAGCTCCGTGGCGCCGTGCGCGGCGCAGGCGACGCCTCGGTGTGGCTGTTCGCCCGCGGCTTTCACCCGGCACTGCGCCGCCGCGCGGCGAGGGACGGCGTACACCTCGTGTCGGCCGCGGATCTGTTCGCGTAGCGCTGACGCCCCGTGTCAGTGGGGAGGACGACGGTCGGCGAACATGGGATGGCGGACGTTCGTGGTGAGGAACTCCATGTCGAGGTGGGACCCGCACTTGGGGTTCTTTGGGTCGCATCCGCGCAGGTTGGTGCGGAGCCACCCGGCCGTAGGCGCGGGGCGTCCCTGCCCCGCGACCCATCGCGGCGCGGCCGAGAGGGCCACGTGGCTTCTACCGCAGGGCAGCCGGATGAAGCTGTGCCAGCGAGGAACCGTCGCACAGGAACTGCGACGCCGCCACCAGCTGCCCGTGCACGACGATCTGGGTTGCACCAAAGATGCCATCCATCTTCATCGGAGCCACCGGCGCAGCCACGCGCAGGCTCTGCAGAGTTCGGTCTCCGGCGTGCAAACTCGCCGAGGCGCTGATGGGTGCGTGCAGGGAGATCTGCTTCGCCAGCGTCAGCCGGCACGTGAAGCTGCGACCGGCCGGGGTCTGGACTGCGCAACCGCCAAGCGGGCGCTGGCCAAGGTATGCGCTGAGACGAACGCGGCCAGCCGCCGTCGCGCTTGCGGTCATGACCAGTGTGTGCCCGACCAGCACCGCTTCCGGGCGGGAGACAGCGGGCGAGGCCGACGCGGGACCGCCGAGCTTTGGGCGGCCCGTGCCCGGTACCGACGTCGGCGCTGCTTCTGCGGGAAGGGGCGCCGTGGGCGCCGGCTCGGCGGGCGGCACGGGCAGGATCGCGATCGTGCGCCGATCGCGGGCGCCCCTCGTGCTGCGGGCGGTGACGGTCACCGTTCCTCCAGCCGGAGGGACGGACGGGGCGGTGTAGAGGCCGCCGGAGGTGATCGAGCCCGCACTCTGGCTCCACGTGACCCCGGGGCTGTCGTTGGCAACGTCCGCGGAGAGCTGGACGCTCGTGCCGGCGATCACGCTCGCCGGTGCGCCTGCGATCGCCACGCTCGGGAGGGGCTGCACACCTGCGTCGGTCACGCTCGGGCGAAGCCTGTCCGACCCCGCCGATGCCGGCGCGACTTCGACGGGAGCGGCGGCGGTCACTTGCGCCGAGCTCGTCGACGTTGGCGCATGTGGCAGGACAGCGGCACTCGCGACGGCGGGACCGGCGGCGCCCGAGAGGGCGCCGAGCGCCTGGAAGCCCACGGGACCCTGGTTGTAGGGTTCCCACGACGACTCCGCCGTCAGCGAGCTCAGCCCTCCGGCGACGCTCTCCACGTTGCCCGCGCCGCCCGCGGCGACCGCCACGTTGTAGTGAAGCTTCTTGGAGCCTTCGCCCAGCGCCAGCAGCACGAGCCAGTACTTGGTCCCGCTCACGACAGCTGCTTTGAGGCCTGTCGCCCTGATCCAAGAGTTCGCCGGAGGTTCACCAAACACCATCGCCTGCCCCAACACTTCGCCGGGTTTGCCCCCACTTTCGGCGAAGACGCCGAGCACAACTCCCGTGAGGCCCGTGTCGGCGAGAGCGTTCGTGCGAAACTGCATTTCTTCCACCGTGCCCGTGGATTTGGCAGTGAACTGGAACGCTTCCTCCCGGCCGGTCGTCGTCTGATCGCCCACAGAGTAGGTACTCGTCGCGTCGCCGGCGAGCAGACCCCTGACAGGCGTGATTTCGATCGTGCGCTGGTCTTTGGCTCCCTTGGAGGTGGTGGCACTGACCACAACCGTGCCGCCGGCTGGAGGTTCGGAGGGAGCGGTGTACAGCCCGCCTGTGGTGATCGAGCCGGCACTGGCTTTCCAGGTGACCGTAGGGCTGTCGTTGAGCACTTTCGCGGAGAGCTGCACGCTCGTGCCGGCGGTCATGCTCGCGGGTGCGCCTTCGATCGTAACGCTCGGCTGGGCTGTGCTGCGGCCCAGCGCCTGGAACCCCACAGGACCCTGGTTGTAGGGTTCCCACGACGACTCCGCCGTCAGCGAGCTCAACCCCCCCGCTTTGCTCTCCACGTTGCCCGCGCCGCCCGCCGCGACCGCCACGTTGTAGTGAAGCTTCTTGGAGCCTTCGCCCAGCGCCAGCAGCACGAGCCAGTACTTGGTCCCGCTCACCACCGGGGCCGAGAGACCCGCCGCTTTGACCCACGAGCTCGCCGCAGGTTCACCCACCACCGTCGCCTGCCCCAGCACTTCGCCGGGTTTGCCGCCGCTTTCGGCGAAGACCCCGAGCACGACGCCGGTGACGCCCGTGTTGGCCAGGGCGTTCGTGCGGAACTGCATTTCTTCCACCGTGCCCGTGGTCGTGGCGGTGAACTGGAACGCTTCCTCCCGGCCGGCCGTCGTCTGATCGCCCACGGAGTAGGTGCTCGTCGCGTCGCCGGCGAGCAGTACCCTGGGTGCGGCCGTGGTGACTTCGATCGAGACGGTGGCCACCGCGGGGCTCAGCGGGAATTGGCTATTCGGATCGGCGGCCGAGAAGGTGAAGGAGTCGAGCCCCGTGTAGCCGGCGTTCGGGGTGTAGGTGACCTGATTGTTGCTCACCGCGCTCAGTTTGCCGTGCTGGGGTTGAGAGACGATCGCGTACTTGGGAGTGGCCGAGTCGTTCCAAGCCTTGGAGGTGAGGGCCACCGTCCTCGCTTCCCCGACCTGTGTGCTGGTCGACTGCGCCAGCGCATCGAAACCGGGGACGATTGTCGGGCCGGTCGCGTAGGCAGGCGCGTTGGCGCCGCCGGTTTCTTTGATCACCCCGAGCGGGTTGACGTCCTCGCGCAGCCAGTATTCGCCGGGCAGCACGCTGGACACGTCCACCCACTGAAAGGCCAGTTCGTGGCTGTAGACGTCGCGCCAGCCTGGGGATATCCCCTCAAACAGGCCCGTGGCGTTGGGGCGGTACTGCTGGCAGAAGTCGCGGTAGGGAGCGACGTTGTCGGCGTACACCGCTTTTTCGGGCCCGATGTTGGTTTCGACGTGCTGGCTGTCCTCGAGGCAGAAGCCGACCTTGGCCGCCGGGGCGACTTCCGCGGTCTTCGCCGAGTTCCACAGCGAGTACTTCGCCACGCGCTGCAGGTGCCAGTGGTGGTGTCCGTCGGCGCTGACGTAGATCATTTCGCCCGAGCTCGGTTCGTCGACGTGGGGCCGTTCGATGTTGGTTTCTTCGGCGTTCGTCGTGAACAGCCGCTGGAAGACTTTCATCGGGGGCGTGGCCAGTTCTTCTTCGACTTTCTGCGGCAACCCTTCCGCTTTTTCTCGGGCGCGTTCGACTTCTTCTTCGACGGCTTTACTCACTTTCGGCTTTTCGCGCGAGCCCCGGAAGTCGACCGCCCCGGGACCCTTGTTGTGGACGTAGCCGTTGAACCGCAGCAGCAGCCGGTTGACGCCCGTCGAGCCGTCGGTCGCGAGGCTGACGTTGTCCGGCGGATCGGCGACGAGGTTCGGCAGCAGCGGTTCTGCGCCGGAGGCCCGCGCTGGGCGCGTGACGTCGGCGAAGAGCAGGCCGAGCAGGAGCACGAAGGTCAGCGCCGCGGAGGCGCTCGCGCGGGGGAAACGCCTCATAGGGCTTGTCGTCCTTGACATGAGCTTTGTGAAGTTTACCGTTCGATCGAGGTTATGGAGGCCCTCTTGAAGAACGGCATTCGGCCCCTCCAGCTTGCGGCGGTCAACCATCGATCGGCTCGCTCGCGCCGCCGTGGCGCAACGGCCGCACCGCCGCGCGGACGATTCGACCCGGCGCGGATTCCCGCAACGGGAAGAAGAACCTGCGGGACTTCAGCGCAAAGCCGACTCCCCGGTCGAGCGAGTCGATGCTCTCCCGGGCGAGCTCGAACCTACTCCAGCCACCCCGCCCCCCGCAGGTGACGGCCACCGAGTATCCCGCCCTGCGCGCCGCGTCCGGGCACTCCGGAGAGTACCCGCACTTGGGGTAGGCGAACGACTCGACCGGCCTCTGCAGGAGCTCCTCGAGCGCCAGCTTGGAGCTCGCCATCTCGGTGTACGCCTCTTCGGCCGACGCACACGAGAGATCGGTGTGCTCGTTGGTGTGCGAGCCAACCTCGATCAGCGGGTTGGACGCCAGCTCCCGCAGCTCGCCCGCATCCATGAGCCGTACCCCAGCCGCCGCGGGCATCGCGAAGTGCTCGCGACCCAGCAGGCCCGGACAGGCGAAGACCGTGGCGGGCACGCCCAGCTCGCCGAGCAGCGGCGCGAGCACCTCGAGGTTGTCCACCGTGCCGTCGTCGAAGGTCACCGCGCACACGCCTCGCGGGGGAGCCCCCCCGTCGCAGTACCCGGCAAGCCGAGCCAGCGACGTGAAGCCGTAGCCGCGCCGCTTCAACGTTCGGATCTGGCTGCTGAACCGGGCCGGGGCGACCATCAGGTTGTGCGGGTCCAGCGAGCGCGAGTAGGACCCGAGACCGTGGTAGGCAAGGATGAGCGCAGGTTTCATCGAGTTGACCGTCGAACGCCGTAAGGTGCGTTGAGAGGCGTCAGGTTAGACCCATACGGCCCGTCGGGCCCACGCCCGATAATGGCGCCACTTGTCCCCGCCGTCCCATCACCCGCCCGAAGATCGTCCCACGGGTCCATCGCCACCCGCTGAGGCTCACGATGTGGGCCCCACGCCCGCATCGGCCCGGCCGGGGGCAGGGCGAGCCGAGACATCCAAAGCTCGCGAGGTCGGCGAGCGCGCGGTCGCCAACACGCTCTACCGCAGCGTGGGGGAGATCGTCGGGCGACTCGCCTCGCTCGCTCTATTCGCCGCAGTTGCACGCCATCTCGGGGAAAACGGGCTCGGCGCGTTCGTGTTCGCGATGGCCTATCTGGGGTTCGTGATGGTTGCCGTCGACCTCGGGCTCGACCGCTACATGCTGCGCGTGATCGCACGAGAGCACGCCGCGGCCGACCACGTGTTCTTCAACGTGATCGCGCTCAAGCTGGCGCTCGCCGCGCCGCTGTTCACCGTGAGCCTGGTGGGCCTGCACCTGGTCGGCTACAGCTCCCAGGCCCAGACCACCGCGCTGGTCTTGGCGCCCGGGGTCTTCGCCGACTCGGTGGCCCGCACCCAGGGATCGTTCTTCGCCGCGCGCGAACGGGGCGGCCCGCCTTCGCTGGCCGACGCCATCCAGCGCATCTGCTCGGCCGCGCTCGGGATCGTGGCGCTGCAGGCGGGCTATGGCGTGGTCGGCGTGGGAGCCGCCTACTCGGCCGGCTCGCTGATCGGCGTGGCCATCGGCTTCGTGCTCCTGCACCGCACGCTCGGCATTCCGACGCGCGCGATCAGCCGCCGCGGATGGCGGGGGCTGGCGGGCGGCAGCATTCCCTTCGCGGCGCAGGACACCTTCGCAGTGCTGCTCGCCAGGATGGACACCCTGCTGCTCGCGCTGCTCGCCACCCAGGCCGCCGTCGGTCGCTACGGGGCGGCCTACCGGCTGTTCGAATCGACTTTCTTCATCACCTACGCCCTGACCGGCGCGTTCTCCGCGATGTACACCTACCTGGGGCCGCACAGCGATCCTCCGCTGCGCTTCGTGTTCCAGCGGTCCGTCAAGCTGTCCCTGGTCCTGCTCACGCCGGTCGCCGTCAGCTTCGCGGTGCTGGCAGATCCAATCTGCAAGCTGATCTATGGCGACACCTTCGCCTCCGCCGCTCAGCCGCTGCTGATCCTAGCTCCCTGCGTGGTGCTGATGGGCATCGTGATCCTCACCACCTCACTCATGGTTTCACGGGGAAACCCAGCGCGGATGGTGCCCGTGGCGGCTGCGATGGCCGCGATCAACATTGCGCTCAACCTCGCCCTGATCCCCTCCCACGGCGATGCGGGGGCGGCGGCGGCGATGCTCGCCACCGCCGCGATATACGCCGCCTGGATCATGCGTATGGCCTCCCGTACCGTGGGCGGTGTTCAGTGGACGCGGACAGCCGCCGGAGCGCTCATGGCGGGGGGCGGAATGATTGTCGTGACCCTGATGCTGGACAGCAGCCTGTGGACCGCGCTTGCGTTGGGGGGAGCCGTCTATCTGATTATCCTGCTAGTCGTCGAGCGCTTGGTCAGCCCCGGAGACGTGAAGTTCGCGGCGGACATGTTGCGCAGACGCCTCCCGCTGCGCCTGACCGGATGAGCCACCCCACCTCTCGGCCGCCGCGTCCAGCGTGCAGAACATCTGCGCGGTGAGCCTCTCAGGGGCGAAGTGCTCGCGCGCGAAGCGCCATCCGGCTTCACCGGTCATGCGAGCGTGCTCGGGATCGCGAAGGTAGGGAGCTATCGCGCGGGCGAGACCGGCGGGATCGGCCGGATCGACGAGCGTTCCGGTCAGGCCGTCCCGCATGCCCTCGGGCGAGCCTCCACCCCTGGTGGCGACGACCGGCAGCCCGGCCCAGCTCGCCTCGAGCATCGCGGCGCCGAACCCCTCCCGTCCGAACCTCCGGTCGATGCGATAGGTGGCGTTGACGAACACGGTCAGCCTGCCCAGGATCTCAGTCACGTCCTCGACGAAGCCGGTGAGCTCCACCCGGTCGGCCATTCCCACACGGTCTGCCAGCCGACGCAGCTCGTCTGGATAGTCGTGGTGGCCCGCGGCGGGGGCGCCGGCCAGGAGGACTCGTAGGTCGGGAAATTCGTCGAGCAGCAGGGCGGCCGCTTCGATGATGTGCCGCTGGCCCTTGATCGGGGTCAGGGTGGCCAGCGTTCCGATCGTGGGTGGCCGCTCGCGGGGAACGACACGTAGGTCGTGCGCCAGCCGAATCGGCGGCGCGATCACGGCCATCAGCCGGCGACTGCGCAGAGGCCCGAGCGCGGCCGCGACGGCCTCGCTCACGCTCACCACGCCGTTGACCGCGGCTCCCAGCGGGAGGGTGAGCACTGTGTCGAGAGAGAAGTCGACCTTCTGCCACACAACCGGCACACGCGCCAGACGACAGGCGGGCGCCGCCATGCTCGCCGCCTTCAGGCCGGTAGCCCACACGACGTCGGGATCGGTCCGCTCCAGCAGGCCTAGCAGCGAGCGGGTGAAGCGCGCCAACCGCACCGGCGTCGGCCGTCCCCGATAGCCGTCTGCCACCCAGGTCGGCACTCCCCGCTGCGCCAGGCAGGCTCGCAACGGCCCGTCCTCCACGAGCAGTGCAGCCGCCTCGACGCTCGCCGGTCGATGTGCGAGGAACTCGGCCAGCGAGAGCTCTGCGCCGCCGAGCACGCCATAGGATGAGATGGCGAGCACCCTCATCGCCCAGCGCGTCCGCGGGTGGGCACGGCAGAGCTCAGACGGTGCCGCAGACGCTTGCGCAGGCGCTCGACCAGCAGCGCCCCCAACACTGCGACGAATGGCCGCGGATCCCTGCGCGACCACCACGCGGCCTCGTCGACATGACGCAGCGAGCGCACCCAGGCGCGTACCGCCAGATCGCCGCGCCGGATGCAGATCAGGGACGTGTGGAGATCCTGGGGCTCGACGATCCACCGACGACCGTCACGTTGAGCGGCTGGAGGCAGATCCCGGCCGGCCGTGAGATCCAGGTACATGGCCCGCAGGACATCGATGCCGTCAACGACTGCGAACAGCCGGAACGACGCGCCGATCCGCGGGTTGACGTCGAGCAGCTTGTACCGCCCGTCCCGGCGATCCAGGCGGTAGTCGACGTCGACGATCCCCCGATACCCGACCGCCTCCATAAAGCGCCTGGTGATCTCCTCGACGGCAGTATTCGCCTCGCAGACCCCCAGCGTCGCCGCTCCCGCGCCGGAGGGCCACTGCCGGAGCTTGCGACCGGTGAACGCCACCGTACACTTCCCTCGCGCGTCGAAATAGCCGTTGAACATCCAGTCTGCCCCAGCTGCCTCCGGGACGTACTCCTGAAGCATGACGTTGGCGCCGGTGGGCGACTCCATCAGTCGATAGGCGTCGAGCAACTCCGCCCGGCTGTGGGCGATCCGCACGTTGGGCGCGGTCGGCGCCGCCGGCAGAGAGGCATCCATGCGCTTGACCGCCACCGGGAACACGGCCCGATCGGCGTGCTCGGCCACATCGGCCTCGGACTTGGGAAACTCCGAGAGGGGCGTGTGAACGCCGTGTCGCAGACAGAGTCGGTGCATCTCGCGCTTGTCCGCCAGCGCACGTGCCAGGCCGGAGGGCAGGCGGGGGAACAGGAACGCGTCCTCGAGCGAGCCGGCGTGATCCTCGACGAACATCGCGCTCGCGTCTTCGACCGCCACCAGGACGGCACGGCCGTGCTCGCAGTTGAACTCTCGCAGGAGCTCGAGGCGCTCCTCGGCGCTGGCGTCAAGCGGCAAGATCAGGCTGCCACGGCTGTAGCGCGAGCGGTCGATCGGAGACCGCCGGTCGGCGTGGGCATGGAAGACCGGGATCCCCAGGCTGCCGGCGCTTCGAACAATCCCAAGCGCACCGTGATGCATGGAGAGTCCGGCCAGCGCGAGGATCAGGATCGGTGTCTCGAGTGGCGCATCGACCGGATCGGTCGGCCGGGTCGGGGAACGCCGGCTCACGTCACCGCGATGACTGACCGGCGTACTCGTATGCGTACGCGAACTCGGCCGAGCGATCCCGGTTGAGCACGAAGCCGAGAATGGGCGCGCGGACAGCCTTGAGCTGATGGAGCACGTCGCGCACGGCCCGCTCGTTGGAGCGGTCGAGGTCGACCACGACGATCACCCCGTCGACTCGACCCGCGAGGGTCAGGGCGTCCGCGCCCGCGGACAGTGGGGGACAATCGACGAGCACGAGGTCCGCCTGCTCAGCCAGCTCCCGGAGCGCCGGCTCGACCCGCTGAGACTCCAGGAACGCGGAGGGGTTGGGAGGGAGCGGGCCGGTGGGCACGATCTCCACGTTCGTGTGGCCCGTGTCGTGGACGATCTCCTTCAGGGAGCAGCCGTCGACAAGGTAGTTGGAGAGTCCCGGGCGCAGCGGCTCAGGCGTATCGGGCATGAGTTCCTGCTGGAGCATGGGTCGGCGAAAGTCGGCGTCCACCACGATCACACGCGACTCAACCTCCGCGATGCTCAGCGCCATCTGCGCCACGCACGTCGTCTTACCCTCGCCGTCGCGGGCGCTCGTCACCGCGATCAGCCCCGGGGACCCGTCGGGGCTGGCGAATCTCAGGTTCGTTCGCAACAGCCCGAACGCCTCGTTGAACGCGTTGAGCGATGCGCTGGTTCGGCCCCGCCGCGGCATGCGCGCCAGGATCGCCTCGTCGAAGTGCTCGCGCACCTCATCGCCCGTGCGCAGCCGGGTATCCAGGCGCTCCAGCAGGAATGCGGAGCCGACGCCCACGAACAGGCCGAGAATGGCGGCGACCAGTACGTACAGCGTGGGCTTCGGACGGGCCGGCGCAGTTGGGCGCGTTGCGCTCGCAGCGAGGGCCACGTTGGCCCCCGCAGTGCTCCCCAAGTTCTGGCGCACGTATTGGATCACCGTCGCGGCATAGGTGTTGGCGAGCAGCTGAGCTTTGCCAGGATTGCGATCCTCGGCGCTGATCCGCAACAGCTGCGTTTCGAGCACCGGGCTCACCGAGACGGCCGATCCGACCGAGGTCGTGGTGGCGCCTCCGCCGAGCTGGCGCGCCACCTGCGCCGCAATCGCAGGGGCACCGACGACGTCCGAGTAGGTGCGAGCGGTCACCTGCGCGACCTGGACCGCGTCGAACGTCGCCGCGTTCTCGTTCGGGACCACGATCAGCGTGCTGGACGCCGAATAGACCTTCGGCAGCGCCTTCGAGAGCACGCCGGCGAAGACGACGAAGATCGCAAAGGTCGCCACCACGACCCACCGCCGGCGCCATAGTATCCCCAGGGTCGAGCGATCTCTCACAGGGCACTCATCGGTCTTGATCTTAGAAGGGTTGAGCCGCGCCGGGTTCGACCGATACTTGAACCTGGATCCCTGTCCTTCAGGGACGAAATCCCCATCGATGTCGGTACCGAAGCGATATCCCGATGAGCCGTGTAAGGACGGCCCAACTCTGCGGCCCCGGGTGGCGGTGGTCATCCCCTGCTACAACGATGGCGCGCTCGTCCCCGAGGCCGTATCCTCGGCGCAGGGTGCCGACGGCGTAGAGGTGGTCGTGATCGACGACGGCTCGACCGATCCCGACACGCAGCGGGCGCTCGATGAGCTCATCGAGCGCGGGGTGACGGTCCTGCGCCAGGACAACGCCGGGCCCGCCGTCGCCAGGATGGCCGGGGTGAGAGCCACGCAAGCTCCTTACGTCTACAACCTCGATGCCGACGACCTGGCCGTACCGGGCGTGCTGCAGGCGATGGCCGACCGCCTCGACGCCGACCCCGGGGCCACGGTCTGCTACGGCGACTACCAGGAGTTCGGCGATTCCGAGCTCACCCGTCTCGTGCCCCAGACCATCGACCCCTTTCGGCTTGCATACACGAACGAGTACCCAGTCACCGCCCTGTTCAGACGCAGCGCGCTCGAAGTCGTGGGTGGGTGGCGACACATCGACGAGCGGCGCGCGGATTACGAGGACTGGCATCTCTGGATGACGCTCGCCGAATATGGCCACCGGGGGATCCATCTGGGGCGCGGGGTACTCACGTTTCGTAGGCGTCTACACGGCGAGCGTAGGCTCGGAGGCGCCAAGGCCGATCACAGGGCGATCTACCGGATGCTGCGCAGGGAACATCCGCGCCTGTTCGCAGAGCTCGAGGCCCACAGGCGGGCGTCGGACATGTCAGCGATCCGCAAGCTGCTCTACCCCATCCTGTACGGAGGCAGGCGCAGGTTTCGCTTCGAACGTCATATCAAGACGCTGCTGGATAGAACCAGAGTGTGGACGCTGCGGGGATGAGCCGACTGTCCGCGATAGCACCTCCTCTGCGCATACTCGCGTGGATGGCCTGCGGCCTGGCGATGGCGACCATCGCGGCGGCAGACACCACGATCGCGTATATGATCTCGCCCGCGGTCGCGCTCGGACTGCCGTTCGTCGTAGCCTCGACCGTCTACTTCTTCTACCGACCGATGGTGGGAGTGTACGCTGCCGTGCTCTGCGTGCCGGCCGAGGCGCTCAATCTCAGCTTCGGCTCCTTCGGCCTGACGCCGACCAAGGCGATCCTGCTGCTGGTGGGCGGGGCGGTCCTGCTCCGTTTCCTGATGGTCGGCCACGTTCGCAAGCCCCACCCCGCGTTCGTCGCCTTCCTGGTCGGCCAGCTGATCACGATCCTCGGGCTGCTCGTCGCCAGGGATACGTTCGTGGTGCTGAAGCTCTGGGTCACGTGGTCGGCCTTCCTGGCCGTAGCGATGCTGGTCGCCTCGGCGCAGGAGCACCAGATCAAGACCATCTTCCACTGCCTGACCTTCGCCGGGGCGGTCCTCGCGCTGGAGTCGATCGCCCACGGCACCAGCCAGAGCCTGGTCAGCGGGGGGTCGGCGGCGACCGATCGCGCGCAGGGGGCCTTCACGCATCCCGCCCAGCTCGCGTTCTGGCTGGTGCTCGCGATCTCGCCCGCGCTCGTCCTCTCGATCGTGGGCCGCCCCTCCCTGCGGCCGCTGATACTCGCGGCGGCGGCGCTGGCGGTTGTGGCGCTGGCGCTCACCTTGACACGGGGAGCGATCGTCGGCTTTGCAGGCTCGCTGCTTGTGCTCGTCTTCTGGGCGCCGTTCCGGCGCTACGCGGTGGCGCTGCTCCTGCTGGGGGCCGTCTACACCGCCCTCAACTTCAACGCGATCACCCACTCCAAGGAGCTATCGGTGCTCAGCACGCGCCTGAGCACGGTCGCTCAGGGAGCCCAGACCGGCGGCAAGCGGGTGGAGATCTGGAAGACCACTCCGAGGATCATCGCTGCACATCCTCTGCTGGGCGTCGGAGCGGGGAACTTCAATACGGTCTCGCTCGAATACGGTCTGGGCGAAGGGGGGCAGCCGTTCGAACACGCCCACGACCTCGCGTTGACGATCGCCGCCGAGCGAGGACTTGGGGCCCTGGCGATGCTCATCTGGTTCCTCGCCGCGGTGGGCAGGACCGGCGTGGACGCGCTGCGCGATCGGCGCAGCGAGCTGTACCCCTATGCGCTCGGTCTGTGCGCCGCCCTGTTCGGGTTGTTCATCGCCTCATTGGTCGACTACCCGCCGGGCCAGGATGCCGTCATGGGCACGCTGATGATCGAGGTGGGCGCACTGATCGCGTTGGAGCGCCACATGCGTACGCGGCGCTCCAACGAGTCGGCTACTGCCGGCGGCCGTGCAGCTCATGCCGATGCTTTGCCGTCAGCCGCCGCGTCCTAGCTGTATATGCGACCGCACCCTCCCTACCGCGCCGCCCCGCCGTCACATATCCGCGGTGGTGGTGGGACTGGTGGCCTGAGCCCGCGCCCCCCGGGCCCGTTGTACCCGACCCCGCTGTACCCGAGCCAGAACCTGTACTGCCGGAGCCCGTGGTGCCGGAGCCCGTGCTGCCAGAGCTCGTTGAGCCTGGGCCGGTGCTGCCCGAGCCGGAGCCCGTGCTGCCGGACCCTGTTGTACCCGACCCCGTTGTACCCGAGCCAGAGCCCGTGCTGCCCGACCCCGTCGAGCCCGCGCCCGATTCGGGCGGGGGCTGAAAGGAAGGCGGCGTGCCCGGAATCTTCCCCGGCGCCGCCTGCATGGCGGCCGCGAACGCGGCGTAAGCCGGAGTGGGGGTGAAGTTCTGCCGCAGGAGACCGAAGTTGTCCTCCGGATCTGCCGGTTCGGAGCCCAGATCGCGGAGCTCGTAGACGGTGGCGCCCTTGACATACGGCACGCCATCGAGAATGCCGAACGCCTCCTCGATGTATTCGGCCTGCTGCTGTTCGCTGCTGGCGCCTTTGCTGGTACCAGTTGGCCAGCCGAACTCAGTTACCCATATCGGAGTGCTGTCACCAGCCGCCTGCTGCGCGGCGTGAAGCGTCTGGATGCCGCCCACGAAGCTGTGCGTCACCGACGTGTCCGCGGGGTTGGCGCCATCCGCATACGGATGCACTGAGATCCCGTCGTAGAAGCCCTTGATGCCATTGGCATACAGCGCACGCAGAAACGGGATGTCGGCGTAGGCGAGCGAACCGGCGAGGACATCGACATTGGGATTGCCTTCCTTGGCTCCAACGTAGAGTGCCTTGACCATCTGAGTGTATATGGCGGGCAGGTTGGAGGAGATCAGGTTGTTGTTGATCTCCGGCTCGTTCCAAGCTTCGACCGCCGCCAGCTCGGTGCCATAGCGGGCAGTGATGAACCGCGCAAAGGTGCCGTAGTCGGCCGGGTTGGACGGAGCGTCGTTCCAGGCCCCTCCGGTCGATGCCCACCGGGGCGTACAGGCAAGCGTGGCGATCACCTCGAGGCCGCGGACGCTCGCTTCGCTCATCAGCGTGTCGAGCTTGGCGAGATTGGTCGGGTCGTACTGGCCCCTGCCGGCCCATTCGATCGTGCTCCATGCGACATCGACGCGGAGTACGTTGGCTCCCGCGCTCTGGAGCGCATCCAGCTCCCGGATCATTTCGGGGCTGGATACGGTGGACCACATGGAGTGCACCTGGGCCCCACGGTACTCGGGACGCGCGAGCGCGGCCGAGGCACCTGCGGCAAAGACGAGCACCGTGCAGACAGCCGTCAAGGCGAGTCTGCGGAGCGAGAGGGCGGACGGTGGGCCCGCTGAACGAATACGTACGAGAAGCGGCATGGGGAAGACCTCGATCTGTCTTCGCCACCGCCCTGCTCTGCGGATCCTTCGGTAACCCGGCTAACCTCTGGAGGAGGTCCCGTGGCTTTGCGTCCCCATCTTTAGACAGGTTTGCCTTTTCGGGAGATGGCGCTTTGATTGTTTGCTTGGTTGCCCTCAGCATCGACTGCGTGCCACTGCCCCCAACCTGCCGTGGGCCCCGTGGACGGATAATCGAATGCACGCCTCAAGACCACAGCGACCCTTCCGATAACCCCCCACTTCAGGGCTGGTTTCGACGCGCCCGGCCCTCGGTTGGACCCCCATTGGCCCACCGTACCTTCCCGCCGGCTCGCCTCTCATGACGCGCATCCTGCTCGTCCACCAACCCACCGACGGAGGGGTGGGCCGGCATGTCCACGACCTCGCCCACGGCCTCGCAACCCGGGGCTACCAGGTCGTGCTCTGCGGTCCAGGGCTCCCGGAAGGTGTGGCGGGAGAGGTCAGCCACTGCCACCTGGCCCTGCAGCGAGCGATCAACCCTCGCGCAGACCTGGCAGCCGCGGCCGCCCTTGCCCGGATCGTCCGTGCCGTGCGACCCGACGTCGTGCACGCTCACAGCTCGAAGGCGGGGGCCATCGCCCGGGCGGCTCGACTCCGCCACCCTCGAGTCCCACTGCTCTACAGCCCGCACGGCTACGCCTTTGCCGGTTGCTTCGATCGAGCCATCGAGCGTCGCGCCTACCGTGAGGTGGAGCGCCTGCTGGCGCTCGCGGCGACCCGCGTCGTCTGCGTTTGCAAGGCCGAGGCCCGTCTGGCGCGCTCGGTCGGCCCCTCCTCCCGAGTGCGAGTCGTCTACAACGGGATCCCACCGGCGAGCGACGGCCCGGTCGATCCACGCACGAGGAAGCTCTCTGCCAGTGGTCCCGTTATCGGCGCACTGACGCTCTTACGTCCCGGCAAGGGCCTCGAGACGCTGATCGACGCGACTCCACACGTCCTCGCGCGCAACCCCCGGGCGCAGGTGGCGATCGTGGGCGACGGCCCGGACCTCGACGCCCTGACCGCGCGAGCGCACCGGAGGGGCGTCAGCCACGCCGTGCACTTCCTCGGCCCCAGCGATGAGCCACTGAGTGCGCTACGCGGAATGGAGATCTTCGTTCACCCCTCGTGGGCCGAGGCGTTCCCCTACGTCATCCTCGAAGCCATGTCCCTCGGCCTGCCGATCGTCGCCAGCGACGTCGGGGGCGTCGGCGAGGCGCTGGTGAACGGCAGCAGCGGGCTGCTCGTCGCCCCGCACGACGCCGTGGCCCTGGCGCACGCTCTGAACGACCTGCTCGAGCACCCCGACAACATGGCGAGGATAGGCACCGAGGCCTTGGGGCGCGTGGGCCGGCGGTTCTCGCTCGCCGCGATGATCGGCCACATGGCGGATGTCTACGGCGAGGTGGCCCCCGCTCCGCGCGGTTCTGCCATCGGTGACCTCCGCACGCGTGGCCCGAGCGCTACACCGCGTGTTTGAGGCGCGAGAGGCCAAGCGCAGCGCGAGACTTCAGGCGGCGGTTCCCGACGTCGATCGTGAGGACCGCGCGCTCGACCGGAGCGTAGTCGTACTTGTACGCCTCGTCGCCAATCATGAAGTCGAAGTACCGGCGACCCGTTTCGATGCTCCAACGAATGCCGTATGCAATCAGGGTGTGCCCAGGGCGCAGCCTCTCGACGCGAAGATCGAATCCCCACAGCCAGTAGTAGAAGGCGGTGTCATCGAGGAAGTTGATCGTGATGCCGATCACCTCGCCGCGATGGCGCACCTCCCAAACGACCGCCTGCCCAGTGGAAACCAGGGCCGCGACCATTTCCTGGGTGAAGGCGAGAAACCGTGGGCTGCCGTGCTCGGCCTGCATCGATTGCTCGCGCTGGGCCCACCACGCGACGCGCAGCGCCTGCCAGCGAGCGATTGCCGCCTTCAGCTCGTCCGGATCGGATACCACGCCGACAGTCAACTCCCCGCTGTCGATGACTCGAAGATTGCGCCGCACTTTCTGGCGTCGGTTCTGCGAGAGGCGCGCAAGGTAGTCATCGAACGTCCGCGGGAGTTCGATGCGGGGAGACGGCGATCGGGCCCGCCATCCGATCCGCAGGCCCGCCGCCGCCAGCGCCGCCTCCGTCCTCGACCCCTCCGGAAGCTTGTCAACGAAGAGCGCGTCCCATTCCGAGCTGCGGTCCCGCAGCGCCCCGCCGACCGCGGCGAGCACGTGCTCGCGGGCGTCCTCCGCAGCCAGGACGTCCCAGTAGTTGCCGACACCCACTCCGAGTCCGCGCAGCAGTCGCAGCCCTCTCCGCCGGTTCAACACGAATGGCGCCAAGCCCACCACGCGCCCTCCCTCGTGTACCGCCAAGACCCAGGGATTACCCCCAGCGCTCCAGTGCGCCAGCCAGGCGCCAACCCACTGGAATGAGGAGAACGGCGTGGATGCAGGATCGGAGCCCGCAAGGGAGCCCCAGTCGGACTCGAGCCCCGCTAGGTCGCCCCTCACCAGAGTGACGTGCACAGCCCGCCGACGCGCCCTACGTCGTCCTGATGATCAGCACAGAGCAGGGCGCGTGGTGGGAGACCTTGTTCGGCACCGAGCCGAGCAGGAAGCGCTTGGCGCCGGTCATGCCCTTGTTGCCGACCACTATCAGGTCCGCGCCACGCTCCTCCGCCACGTCGAGGATCGCGTCGGCGGGGTCGCCCTGGCGGGCGTAGACATTCACGTCGACGCTCGCCTCGCGCGCCGGTGCGGCGGCCGCCTCCAGAGCGAGGTCGACGTCCTCGCGCGGGTTGATCGCCCACTGCAGGTCCTCCGGGGCGTCGCGGCGTTCCTCGCGCAGCCGTTGCGCCGGCACGGGCTCGTACGCGCTCACGATCTCGAGCGCCGCCCCCAGCGTGCGGGCCAGGTCGGTCGCCTGACGGACGGCCTCGCCGGCCGTCTCGGAGCCGTCGGTACCAACCACGATCGATTTGAACATGACTCTCCCTTGGACGCGGTTCAGTCTCGGCGAGCAAGCTGCCCAGGGCTGATCATATCCGCGACCAGCGGACCTCGACGGCTAACGTTCCCGGCGAACCGGTGATCGACCTGCACTGCCACGTACTGCCGGGCATCGACGACGGGCCCGCGACGATCGAGGAGTCGGTCGCCCTCGGGCGCGCGGCGCTGGCCGAGGGCACCCGCACGATCGTGGCGACGTCCCACGTGAGCCGGGAGTACCGCAACGACGCCCCCACGATCGCCGCGCTCACCGACCGCGTCAACCGGCGCTTCGCCGAGGAGGGCCTTCAGGTCGAGGTCTGCCGGGGAGCGGAGATAGCCATGACGATGGCCGCCGGCCTCGCTCCCGAGAACCTTCGAGAGCTCACGCTGGGGGGCGGACCCTGGCTGCTGATCGAGTGCCCGTTCACGCCTCTGACCACGGGCTTCGACCTCCTGCTGCTGGGCCTGCAGAGCCGCGGTCATCGCATCGTGCTGGCTCATCCCGAGCGTTCCCCGATGTTTCATCGAGACCCCGAGATGCTGGGCGCATTCGTACGTTCGGGGATGCTCGCCTCGGTCACCGCCGGTTCCCTGGTGGGTCGTTTCGGCAGCGACGTGCGGCGCTTTGCGCTGCGCCTCGCGCAGGAGGAGTTGCTTCACAACGTCGCCTCCGATGCCCACAATCTCGCCGGCCGCCCCCCGGGGATGCGCGCCGAGTTGCGAGAGGCCGGCCTCGACAAGCTCGCGAGTTGGCTGACCGAAGCCGTTCCCGCGGCGATCCTGGGCGGCGAGGAGATCCCGCCGCGCCCAGAGGTCGCGATATCGGTGCGCGCGAGGAGCGGACACTGGTGGCAGCGCGGTTGAGGCGTCAAGCGAGCTTGGTGATCGCGATGATCATCCCGATCACCACGAACACCACGATCGCGGCCTGCATCCAGATCCACGTCGGCGACATCACACCCAACAGCGTACTTCCACCTGCGAAGGCGCCGGGGCGCGCGACTATCGTGTAGGGATGGCAGGGCACCGAAGCAAGCTCACGGCTGGATGCGTCCGCAGACTCGCGGCCATCATAGTGTTGGGGTTGTGTGTCGCGGCGTGGATCGCGCCAGCCGGCGGAGCGGAGCGACCGACCGGAGCGCGCGCCTCCTCGGCAGCCCCCCTGGGCGGCGTGAACGTCGCGAGAGTCGGTGACAGCCTGCCGCTGACGGCGGCAGATCGAGAAGTCGCGAATGCGCGGGCTCTGCACGCCAAGCTCGTGCGAATCGAGGTGCGGTGGTCGGCGTTCGAGCCCGTCAGGCCCAACCAGGTCGACCCACGCGCGCTAGCCTACCTCGATCGACTGGTGGGCGATGCAGCCGCGAACGGCATCCGGGTGCTCGCCACCGCGGACAGTGCACCGTGCTGGGCCTCCTCGGCACCCGCCAGGCTGCTCCGCAAGTGCGTGCCGGGACACTTGAGCAAGGCCAACGCCTGGCCGCCGGCCGACCCCTCGGCCTACGCCGGCTTCGTCGCCTACCTCGCCGCGCGCTACGGCACGCGGCTGGCCGCGATCGAGGTCTGGAACGAGCCCGACCAGGCCAACGAAGCGTACTTCGCCGGGCCCGAAAAACCGCAGCGCTACGCCGCGGTGCTACGGGCCGCGTACACAGCCGTCAAGCAGGCCAACCCGGCTGTACCCGTGCTCGCGGGCTCGCTCGTCGGCTCCAACGGAGTCTTCCTGCGCGCCCTCTACGCGGCCGGGATCAAGGGCTACTACGACGGGCTGGCGGTCCACTTCTACAACCTCACGCTCGCCTCGCTGCGAGCGATCCACGAAGTCCAGTTGGCCAACGACGACGGCACGCCGCTGTGGCTCGACGAGTTCGGCTGGAGCAGCTGCTGGCCGCGCCAGAGAATCCAGCAGGAACAGGGGTGCGTGACCCCGAAGGCCCAGGCGAGCAACATCACCAACCTCTTCCGCTCCCTGGCGCGCACCCCGTACGTCGCGGCCGAGGCGCTCTACGAGCTGCAGAGCAGCGCCCACGAAGACTTCGGGGCGCTCGCTCCAAACGGCGCCCGCAAGCCCGCGTTCGCGGCGCTCTCGCGAGTCCTCTCCTCCCCGTTCGGCAGACTGAGCCCGGTCACCCTGAACCTCGTCAGGCGCCACGGCGGCGTGCTGGCGAGCGGCTCCGGGCCGGTCGGCGACTACATGCAGCTGGAAGCCCTCCAGGGAGGCCTTTTGCGCTACAGGGCGCTGTTCACTCTCGACCGCTTCAACCGCTACTCGATCCCGCTGCCACGAGCCCTTGGCACACACGGGCTGACCGTGCGCGTCTACCAGTACTGGGCCGGCAGGGGCCGCGACGCCCAGCGGAGCATCTGAGCGCTCCGCGGCCCCGCGCTGCGCGGCGGTCCCCGAAGGGCGGCGGCTACTCCGCGTGGTGCAGCAGCGCCCCGAAGGTGAGCGCGAGAATCTTCACGTCCAGCGCCAGCGACCAGTGGGCGATGTAGTAGTTGTCCCACTCCACCCGTTCGGCCAGGGAGGTCTGGCCGCGCAGGCCGTGCACCTGGGCCCAGCCTGTGATCCCCGACTTGACCCGATGACGGTCCCCATAACGGGCGACGTCCTGGCGGAAGAGCTCCACGAACTCCGGGCGCTCCGGGCGGGGGCCGATGACGCTCATCTCCCCGCGCAGCACGTTGAAGAGCTGGGGAAGCTCGTCCAGGGAGGTACGGCGCAGGAACCGCCCGATCGAGGTACGGCGGTCGGTCCCCTCCACTCCGCCGGGGGCGGTGTCCCCGCCGAGCATGAAGTCGAGTGCGCGTTCGTCGTCCCCGGTCAGCTCCAGCTTGGCGTGCTCGACGCGCATCGAGCGGAACTTGTAGAGGTCGAACAACGTCCCGTCCCGGCCCACGCGGCGTTGACGGAAGAGGATCGGCCCCTCCGAGGTCAGGCGCACCGCCAGCGCCGTACACACCAGGACCGGGGAGAGCACCAACAGCAGCAGCGCAGCGAACACGCGGTCGAAGGCGTGCTTGAGCGCGAACTGCACGCCCTTCGGGTTCACGGTCGTGAACGAGAGCAGCGGCAGCCCGCCCACCGTGTCGTAGCCGACCCGGTTGTTGATCGTGTCGAACATCCGCGGCACCACCGAGACCTCGATGCCTCGCTCTTGGCAATGCTGGATCAGGCGGCTGACCCGCGCGTCCGCCACGGAGGAGAAAGCGACGATCAGGTTCCTCACGCCGGTACGCCCCGCGACCTCGTCGATGTCCTCCGCGGTGCCCAGCACCGGCACGTCCCGTCCGCCCACTTCGGCGAGCGGGCGGGGGTCGTCGTCGAGAAAGCCCACCGGGCACAGGCCGTACTCGGGGTGGTCCTCCAGACGGCGTGCCACCTGCGCCCCCACCAGGCCCGCGCCCACGATCAGCACCGGCCGACCCACCAGCCCGCGGCTGCGCGCCCACTGCTGCGCGAGCGCCAGCGCCGCGCGGCCGCACGTCAACGCCAGCAGCGCGAACAGCCACGCTCGCACCCAGTCGGACTGGGTCGGAACACGCCCGTTGAGGAACAGGCCGATCATCGCCACCGTCATCGCCGCGACCGACACCCCGGCCACCACCGGCGCCAGCGCGTCCAGGACCAGGGCGCGCAGCCGCGAGCGGTAGAGCCCGCGTACGTAGAGCGCCAGCAGTGTCAGCGCAGGCAGCGCCAGTAGGGGCGCGCGCACGGCCGGGGGGTGCAGTGCCGCGCTTGCACCACCGAGCGCGATCACGACGGCGATGCACAGCAGCACGAAGTCCACCGCCGGGCGCAGCACGCTCCAGCCTGGCTCCTCCAACAGGAGTTGAAGCGGACCGCGGAAGCTCCCTGCGCGGGCCGCCCGCGGCCCGTGCGCGAGCCGTCCCGGGTGGCGGTGAAGAGGCAGACTGGGAGTGGTCGTCTGCTGGCTGAGGCGGGATCCGTTCATTGGAGAGGGCATCCTTATCCCTTGTCTTTCTTACGTTTCAGCCCCCTGCCGTCTTGCGCGGCCAATCCCGCCGCCGGTCTCGCCGGTACGGCCGCTCCCGCCACCGGTCCCGACGACGCCTTCGACGCCACCCTCGGCCAGATTCCGCTAGCCCTCGTCATCGTGGGTCCTCCCCAACCGCACCGTCGCGACGGTCGTGAGCGCAAGCGCACCGGCCGCGAGGACGAGCGCCAGCAGGTCGGCGCCGGAGAACCACGAGGCTCCCGTTCCGATCGAAGCAACAGCGGACGCTCCCGGCCGTGACGAGGTTGGACTTGCGCCAGAGCCCTCCGCGCGGGCGCCGGAGCCGGGAGGGCGACTGGAGCGGGGGCCCGCCTTCGTTTCCCGTGCGCTCCTGCCACCGCCTGAAGCTGTGCCGGCCGCGCTCTGCGAGCCGCCGCTCGAGGGAGCGCCCGCGCCGGGGGAGCCGCCGGCGGAACTGCCCGTGGAGCCGCCACCGGAGGAGCTTCCGCCAGCGCCCCCGGGACCGTTCAGCAGTGTCGCGCCGACGATCGTCTGGGCGCCGGCCCCGGGGCCGCCATAGCCGCTGAGCAGCGGCCCCCCCGCCATCGCGGCTACGGGGACGAGCGCGCACGAGCCCACCACGAGGGTCAGCGTGTAGAGGATTGTGCGACGGCGCTTCATGCTTCCCAACCTTGGGGTCCTTTCGGCTCAAGCGACATCATGCCGCCTCCTTGCCTGCCCTGCATCGCCTCGCCGTCCTTGCCCACGGTCGGGGTCCATGGCCGTCGCAGCGTCGAGACCGACGTTCGCTTCACCACACAAACTAGCGAAGCCCACGAGCATTGTCGAGCAGAAAGCAGCACAGCTGGTCCGTATTTTTGCCTACAGCTCGTTCGTCTTATGAGAATTGACGAGCGTTGAACAGAATCGAGCGGTTCAGTTCCCCGACATCCACCCTGCGGCCGGCGCGCGCGAGCCGGAGCGCTTCGCGGGTGAGCGGATCGCGCGGGTTCAGGCGCACCGCCCGATCGAGCAGCACGAGGGCCGCGCGGCGCCTGCCCTGCGCGGATGCGATCGCCCCCAGCTCGAGCGTCGCGTAGGCGTCGCCCGGGGTGCGCCGCAGCGCCAGTGCGAACTCGCGGTCCGCGCGGTCGGCTTCGCCGAGGCGCAGCGCGATGGAGCCGGCCACCACGTACGGTTCGTCGCTCAGCGGGTTCAGCCGCGCCGCGCTGTTCAGCCGTGCGTACGCCTGCTGGGGAGCCTGGGGCCAGACGCGGGCCGCGCTCTGCACCTGCAGGGTGCTCAGCCACGGGGCCGTCAGGGAGGCCGTCGCGGCGAGTGCGGCGAGGGCGCCCGCGAGGTGCGCGCACCGGCGCGCGCACCTCCCACTTCGGGGAGGCCGGGGCGCCTCGCGAGCCGACCGGTCGCTCTGTGCCTCGCCCGAGAGAGTCGCTTGCGGGGCCGCGCCCCCTCGTGAAGGCGGCGGTGGGGACGAGGAGGCCCCGGAGACGGCCCGCGGCGCCAGCGCACACCCGAGGCCGAGCAGCGCAAACGCCGGCGCCCCCAGGCCCGCGAACTCCCAGAACCAGTCGACCGAGCCGTGCACCGCCCAGTACGCGAAGCCCGCAACCGCGGCCGCCGCGACCGCGCGTGCGAGGGGGTCGGGGTTGCGCACGATTGCCCACCGGCAGGCCACCAGCGCCGCACCCAGGCCGACCACCGCGAGTAACGCTCCCACTGCCCCCGTGTCCGCGAGTGTGCGCAGCTCCACCGAGTGCGGGTAGCGCGGGGTCTCGTCGCTGCGCCCGTGCGCGAGGTAGGGCTCGGCGAAGTTGTCCGCCCCGATTCCACCCACGGGGTGAGCGGCAAACTCGTCGAGCGCGACCCGGTAAAAGTCGTAGCGGTTGCTCCCCAGCCCGCTCGTCAGGCGGCTGCCCGTGGTGGTGTCGGCGCCGTACCCCCGGGGGCTCTTGAACGTGTCCCACGCGTGGCGCACCCGCGTCAGCGGGTCGCCCGCCGCCGCCCAACCGCCCGCCAGCAGCACCACTAGCAGGGCGACGGCGACGGCCGCCACGCCCCTGTGGACCCGCGCCGCCGCGGCCGGCGCGAGGGTGCGCCGACTCTCCAGCGCCGCCCCCGCCGCCACCACCGCGCCGACCGCGAGCGCGCTGAGCAGTGTCGCCGCCGTCGCCCCGTGGACCGCCGCCGCCGCGCTGTGCAGGGCCGCCGCGCGGTGCGACGCGCCTTCCAGCGCGCTGACCCGGTCGCCCACCAGCAACACCGCCGGGGCCGCCGCGCCAATACCGGCCGCCACCGGGACCGCCAGCGCGAACGTGCGCAGCCGCCCGGGCAGCAGCGCGAACACCAGCACCACCAGCGCCGCCGTCGCGTACACCGAGCCCCGGCTCTGGCTGAGCAGCGCCACCTCGGCTAGCACCACCGCGCCGCCCGCCAGCAGCCCCCGCACCCACCACTGAAGCCGCCGCTCGCGCGCCAACAGGAGCGCCGGCCAGAACGCCATCAGCCACTGCGCCGCGTTCGCGTTCACGTAGCCCGCCGGGTACACCAGCCGGCCCCCCGGCAGCAGCGCGGTCAGGCGCGCCGCGGACCCCGCCGCCGCATCGACGTGCAGCGCCGTGAACAGCGCCACCCCGATCAGCGCCACCGTCCACGCGCACACCAGCAGCGCGGCCGTCGCGCCCCGCTGCGGGAAGCAGGCGAACAGCGCGAACACCAGCAGGTACAGCAGCGTCCGGTTCGCGCCTTCCCACGCGTCGCCCGGCACCCCCGCCCACAGGATCGAGAGGAAGCTGAGCGCCGTGTACGCCGCCAGGCACGCCACCGCGAGGCGCACCGCCGGCGGGATCTCGCTCAGGCGCGGGCGCACCGCCGCGAGCGCGATCGCCAGCAGCGCCAGCACGACCAGGCCGCCAGGCGCCCAGTGGGTCAGCGGGTAGCCGGTCTGGCTGGTGGCCCACACCACCATCAGCGCGAGTGCGCCGAGGGCCGGTACGGTGGCGGGGGCTTCGCGCAGGGGCGCAGTCAGCCTCGCGGTCATCCGGCCTCAGCCTACAGGCCGCTCCAGGGACCCTCGCGTGGGAGCCGTGCCGGGGGTGTCGAGGGAAAGGGTTTGGATGAGGACCCCCACAAGGGGGTTCGGGGGATGGGTCGGTTGGTGCCACGTGGAGCGCCACTCCGGGATCGTGCTCGACCGTCGGCATAATGTTGGTTCCGCAGCCAGTCCGACCACAGGAGCAGACCACATGGCGAGCAGCGCGACCCCCACCACCTCCGGCTCCACCTCCAACGGCGACGGGCCTCCCGCCACCGCGGAGCTCGGCAGCCTCCCCGCCGACTCCCTCTCCTACACAGACCTGTACGCACGTTGGGAGCGCGGCAACTGGAGCGCCACCGAGCTGGACTTCACCGAGGACGCCCGCCAGTGGCGCGAGCGGTTCACCGACTTCGAGCGCCAGGCCGCGCTGTGGAACTACGCGCTGTTCTTCTGGGGCGAGGACGCGGTCGCCGACAACCTGTCTCCCTACATCGACGCGGCGCCCCTGGAGGAGCAGAAGTACTTCCTCGCCACCCAGCAGGTCGACGAGGCCCGCCACGCCGTGTTCTTCAAGCGCTTCATGCACGAGGTCTGCGGGGTCGGCGACGGCTCCATGGCCAGCGGGCTGTCCGCCGTGGTGCCCCAGCTCTCCCCCGGCTTCCGCAAGATCTTCGCGCGCCTGGACACGATGGCCGACGAGCTGCGCGCCGACCGCTCTCCCGCCAAGCTCGCGGCCGCGGTCGCGCTCTACCACCTCGTGATCGAGGGCGCCCTCGCCCAGCCCGGACAGCACTTGATCTGCAGCTACCTCGAAGAGCGCGACGTGCTGCCCGCGTTCCGTGAGGGCATGCAGAACATCCAGGCCGACGAGCAGCGCCACATCGGCTTCGGCGTCAAGCTGCTGGCCGACCTGCGCCGCGAAGACCCCGTCGGCGTCCCCCGGGCCGTCGCCCGCCTGCTGGGCGACGTCACCCGCTACACCGCCCAGGTGCTGATGCCCCCCGGCTGGGACGAGAGCTACCTGACGTGCTTCGGCTACACCTTCGACAAGATCGGTCCCGAAGGCGTCAACTCGCTGATGACCAAGCTCCGCGCCGCCGGACTGGCCCCCGAGACGCTGCCCGGACCCCCGATCATGCCCCCCGGCCTCACCCCGCTGGAGCTCTCCCAGCGCGGGCGCCGGCTCGCCCAGGCCGGGGTCATCGGCGTGCGCGAGGGCCCCTCCGCGCGCGACCCCGAGACGGTCGAGCTGCTGTTCGACACCATCCGCCGCCAGGTCAACCCCGCCCACGGCCTGCGCCGCCCCACCACCTTCCAGTGGGAGTTCACCGACCCCGACGTCCCCACGTGGCACCTGACGGTGAACAACGGCTCCTCCACCGTCCACCAGGGCGACGCACCCCACGCCGACCTGCGCCTGCGCGTCGCCTACCAGGACTTCGTCGACATCGTCGGCGACCGCCTCAACCCGGTGCGCGCGCTCGCCACCGGGCGCATGCGCCCTCGCGGCAACCCGCTCGCGCTCAAACGGCTCACCAAGGTCTTCCCGCGGGCCTGAGGGCGCGGGGCCGGTGTGCCGGACGCGGTGAGTGTGGGCCCCGCGCCGCCCTGCCCGCCTGGGCACTATTCCGGGCCGAACTCCCGTTCCGCGTGGCTTGGAGGACCCGCCGGAGCGGGTGTGGCGGATGATTCGCTGGCCGTACCGCTCGACGGATGACGTGAGGCAGCGCGTGCCGTCACCGGCGCCGGGCCGGCGGCGGGGGCCGTCGAGCCTGCAGCGGCGGGCTGTTCGGGGCCGAACTCGCGCTGGGCGTGTCGCGCAGAGGCACGGCGTGAAGCGGCGGCGACGGCCGCCCGTGAGATGCGAGGAGCGGGCGTCGAAGATGGCCTCCCCGAGAGGGCGCCGCTCAGCGGAGCCGAGCTCGTCGCCAACTGCGCAGTGCCCGCTATATATGCACTCCTCGTCGGGACCTCACGATGGAGCCGTCGGCGATTGGAAGCTGCCGCATGGTGCGGAGCCACCGTGAGGGCCACACACCCGACGCTCAGCGCCAGCACGCAACTCACCGCCAGCTTCGCGCCCACCGAGCCACCCACCAACCAGCCCCCGCCGGCAGCACCGCCGGCGCCGGCAGCGCCTGACGCCGAGATCGTCCCGGTGCTGGCGCTCGCGCCCGTCGCCACGTGAGTGGGTGGTGCGTGGGTGGGTGGGACTTCAAATCCAAGTCCCCACGGGGGCGGCAGCGGGGGCAGCACCGCGGCGAGGCCGCGCAGCGAGAGGACGTAGGCGCGGCACGCAGGGCACTCCCGTTGGTGCAGGCGCGCAAGGCGGTAGCGCTCGCCGCGAGGGTCGAGGATACCGAACGCCAGACCACGCATCAGCGAGCCCTGCTGCTCGCACCACTCGCCGCCACGGATCGCCTCCAACAGCTCACCCACCTTGCCCGCCACTCCCGGCCGGCCCGGGCCGCGGCCCTCCATCAGCTTGCCCATGCGCGCCTCGCTGATCCCCATGCGCTCCGCGGCCTGCGCGCGAGTCACGCCCTGCAGGTAGCAGAGGCTCGCCGCTTCGCACTCGCGCGCGCTGAGGCGGCCCCGCAGCGCCTCGAACAGCTGGCGCAGACGCGCCCGGTCGTCGAGCTCCGCCGCCAGGTCGGGCTCGGCCGCGGCCCGCTCCGCCGGCGTCCGCCGGGGTGCAGAGCGGTGCTCGTCGATCGCGCGCCGGAACGTCACCACCGTCAGCCACCCCCCCGGGTTGGCGACCTCCTCACCGGCCGCCACCGCGGCGTAGAGGCCCTGCCACGCCACCGCGTAGCACGCTTCCAGGTCGCCCCGATCGAGGTGCACCCCGCGGGCGCGCAGCCGCCCGCGCACGCTCCCCAGAACCTCCTCGCGCAGCCCCCCGAACTCCTGGCGCAGCAGGCGCTCGGCACGGTAGCGGCGCAACGTCGATGGGCTCACGGCTCGGGAGCTTACGGGCTGGCTTGTGAGTCCGTCGAATCGTTCGGGTGACTGACAGTTGTCTGACGGCCTGTTCGCCACCGAGGTCCGACCTCGCGGCGAGGTGGCTATCTTCACCCGATCGCCCACGCCCCCACATCCACCGTGCCGGCGCCCCCCCGCGCGGAGGTGCTCGGCATCCCGCTCGCGGTCTCCAACTACGGGGAGGTGCTCGACTGGATGGAGGCCGTGATCGCCGCGGGCGAGCGCGGGTACGTCACCGCCGCGGCGGTCAACCTCGTGATGAGCGCCCGCGAGGACCCCGCGACACTCGCCGCGACGCTCGACGCCACCCTGGCGGTGCCCGACGGGCAGCCGCTCGTGTGGGCGCTGCGCCTGCTCGGGCACCAGCGCGCCACCCGCGTGTACGGGCCCGACCTGATGGCTGCCTTCTGCGCGCGCGCCGCCCGTAGCGGGACCCCCGCCTACCTCTACGGCGGCCGCACGCCCGAGGCGCTCGAGCTGCTCACCCGCCGCCTGCGCGAGCGCTTCCCCGGCCTGGTGCTCGCCGGCGGCTGGTCGCCCCCCTTCCGGGAGCTCACCCCCGAGGAGGAGCGACGCGTGGTCGCCGAGATCGACGGCTGCGGCGCCCAGGTCGTGTGGGTCGGCACCGGGCAGCCCCGGCAGGAGCGCTGGATGCAGCACATGCGCCCTCGCCTGCGTGCGCCGCTGCTCGTCGGGGTGGGGGCCGCCTTCGACTTCCACGCCGGCCTCGTCCCCCAGGCTCCCCCGTGGATGCAGCGCAGCGGCCTGGAGTGGACCTACCGGCTCGCGCGCGAGCCGCGCCGGCTGTGGCCTCGCTACGTCCGCTACAACCCCCGCTTCGTGGTCGGGTTCGCCCGCCAGTACTGGCACGAGCGTCGCTAACCTCACCTCCGTGACCCCGCCTGAGCACACCGCCGACGTATCCGTGATCGGCCTCGGCCGCGTCGGGCTGCCGCTCGCGCTCTCCTTCGCCGACCGCGGCCTGCGGGTGGTGGGCGTCGACAACGACCCTGCCCGCCTCGGCGCGGTGCGCGAGGGCGTGATGCCCTTCCAGGAGACGGGCGCGCAGGAGCTGCTGGAGAGCGTGCGCGAGAGCGGGCGGCTGGAGCTCTCCGAGCGCGTCGCCGACGCCGCGCGGGCGCGCCACCTCGTGCTGACACTCGGCACTCCCTCGTTCTCGCACATCGAGATCGACATGCGTGACATCCGCTCCGCGCTGGACGACCTGCTGGGGGTGCTCGCACCTGGGCACTCGCTCGTGCTGCGCTCCACCGTGGCCCCGGGTACGACGGACTTCGTGGCGGGCTACCTCGCCAAGCACCGCGGCTTTCGCCCCGGCGAGGACGTGTTCGTCGCGCACGCCCCCGAGCGCATCGCTGCGGGGCGGTTCCTGGAGGAGATCGACACGCTGCCCTGCCTCATCGGCGGCGTCGGCGCCCGCTCGGGCGAGGTGGCCGCGGAGCTGTTCGGGGTCTTCGACGCGCCGATCGTGCAGACCACGCCCGTGCAGGCCGAGCTCGCGAAGATCTGGGCCAACATCCTGCGCTACACGCTGTTCGCGCTGCCCAACCTGCTGATGATGGACTGTGAGCGCCACGGGGCAAACGTGTTCGAGGTGATCGACCTCGTCAACCGCGACTACCCCCGCGGCGGCCTCGCCCTCCCGGGGTTCACCGCGGGGACGTGCCTGCGCAAGGACTTCGCCTTCTCCGAGGAGCGCTCCCCCGCGCCCGGGATGCTGCTCGCGGTCTCGCGCGTCAACGAGTCCGTGCCGCTGTTCCTCGTCGAGGGGCTGCGCCGGCGCCTCGGCACGCTGGCCGACCGCAAGGTCGCCGTGCTCGGCCTCGCGTTCAAGGCCGACACCGACGACGAGCGCGACTCGCTCGCGCACAAGCTCGTGCGGCTGCTCGAGCGCGAGCTGGCCGACGTCGCCGTGCACGACCCCCTTGTCCCCACCCCCACCGCACCGCTGGAGGAGGTTCTCCAGGGAGCGGACGCGGTCGTCGTGGCAGCCCCCCACGCGGTCTTCCGCGAGCCCGCGACGCTCGCCGCGATCGGCGCGCTTGCCTCAGACGACTGCCTGGTCGCGGACCCCTGGAACTGCTGGGGCGCGGGGCAGGTGTTCGGGTACACCGCGGAGCTCGCCGCGCTGGGGGTCCCCGACGTACCCGGATCTTCTGCGTAAATCTCGAGCTGGGGTTTCGATTGCACGGATGACGGGCCTAGTCGTGGTGGGATGGGCGCGCTCCGACTCCGCAAATTGCGGACGAAACCTCTTCCAGAACATCGTAGCCTTCCGTTCAATCGAGTTATGATCCGGCTGGATCGAACCTGCCTTGTATAGCGGTGGTTGGATCTTCCCCATAAACCGAGATTTGATGGTCGAGGAGGACACCATGTCGCCGCAGACGTCTCGCTGGTCGCGATCCCGCCCACAGGCCGTTAGCGGCTCTCCGCGCCTCGGCCTGCTCGTCGTGGCGATGCTCTTCATGGTTTGGGTGTCGATGCCGGCGAGCGCCTTGGCTGAAGAATGTGGCGATACGACCATCGCCTACGGCACACTCAATTGGGAAGAAGGCTCCGAGTGGTCTGACCGCCATCCGCCGACGGAATCGGAAATCGCCTGCATTCCAAACACCGTTAGCAGCATGCGCATCATATCCAACGCCACAGCCAAGGCGCTCCGAGACGAAGCTACTCCGCTTTGGATCGAAGGAAGCAGTACGCTCGACCTGACGGGAGCCTCCTCTGACTCCTCCATTTACAAGCTGGGCATGTACAAGGGGACGCTCGCGATCTCGGGGTATTTGAGCATCACACATGAAATGGTGCTATCGGAATACTCAACGAATGAGATAGAAGGTCACGGCGAAATTGTGACCGGCAAAAATGTGGTGTCGAAACTCGAAGGGACCCCAACGCTTGCGGAAAGCAAATTCGTCAACGAAGGAGCGACCACACTCAGCGCGGATCTTTTGATGACCAAAGGCGCCCAGATAGTTAACTTCGGAACGTTCGCCGTCACCCCTTCCGATGAAAAAGAAAAACCTTACCCGATAGAAGCCGGGGAAGGCTCCTCTTCGATCGTGAACAGGGGGCTGTTTGAGAAAACGGTCGGCTATAAAGAAGGTGTTACCACGGTTGCCGTGCCCTTCTCGAATCAAGGGACGGTCAAGGTTCTGCCGGGGGACGGGCGGTTCGACTTCCTGGACGCGACGACCGTCGAACTACCGATCGAATGGGGTCCCGCCGGCAATCCGTCGTCCTCGCCGGGCCACAACTCCTGCCACAGCGCGGACCCGATAACCTGTGCGACCGGCAACTTCTCGGAGTCGCAGGCGGATCTCTCGATCGGCGGACGGGGCGTCGGTCTCGACCTCACGCGCACATACAACTCCCAGGCGGCGGTCGCCGCCAGCTCGCCGGGGCCGTTCGGCTATGGGTGGACCAGCTCATTCAGCGAACACCTCGTCGTTGAAAAAACCGCACACAAGGCCACTCTGTATCAGGCCACCGGCAGCACTGTGGTCTTCACCGAAAGCGAAGGCAAATTTACTGCGCCTAACTGGACCCAGGACACGCTGAGCGGCACCTCCGAATCGGGATATACCCTGACCATGGCGAATCAGACGAAATACAAGTTCAACGGCACCACCGGAAAGCTCGAAAGCGTAACCGATCGCAACGGCAACGCGACGACCCTCGCCTACAACGGCTCCGGGCGCCTGGAAACGATCACCGATCCCGCCAGCCGCAAAATCACGCTCGCCTACAATGGTGAAGGTCTCGTCGAAAGCGCGAAAGACCCGATGGGACACGTCGTGAAATACACCTACGAATCGGGCAATCTGACGAGCGTTACCGAGCCGGGGGAAGAAAAAACCCGCTGGAAATTCGAATACAACGGCTCCCACGAGATCACGACGATGACCGACGGTCGCGGAGGCAAAACCGTAAACGAATACAACGGCTCCAATCAGGTCATCGCGCAGACCGATCCCGCGGAACGCAAGCTGACCTTCGAATACGAACCGCTCTACACCAAGATCACCAACGTCAACACCGGCACCGTGACCGAAGAGTTCCTCACGAGCTCCGGCGAGCCCAGCTCGATCACCCGCGGCGCCGGCACGTCGAGCGAAACCACCGAAGAATTCATCTACAACGAAGGGGGTCAGGAGACCGCGGTCATCGACGGCAGCGGCCACAAAACGGTCTACGGCTATGACAGCGCCGGCGATCGCACGTTCGAAATCAACCCTGACAGCGACGAAACGAAATGGACGTACGACAGCGCGCACGACGTGGAAAAGGTGACCACGCCGAAAGGCGAGACCACCACATACAAACGCAACAGCGACGGCGATCCGGAAACGGTCGAACGGCCGGCGCCAGGGAGCAAAACGCAGATCACGAAATACAAATACGGCAGTCACGGCGAAGTCGAAAGCATGACCGATCCGCTGGAACACACGTGGAAATATGAATACGACACCAAGGGCGATCGCACCGCGGAAATCGACCCCGAAGGCAACAAGCGCACCTGGGAATACAACGAAGACTCACGGGTGACGGCGACGGTGAGCCCCCGCGGGAACGTCAAAGGCGCCGAAGCGTCAAAATTCACGACGAAAATCGAACGGGACGCGCAGGGCAGGGTGCTGAAGATCACCGATCCGCTGGGGCATACGACCAAATACACCTACGACGGGAACGGCAACGTCGAAACGGTCACGGACGGCAACAGCCACACCACCACCTACAAATACAACGCGGACAACCAGCAGATCGCCGTCAAAGAGCCCAACGGCACGCTCACGGAAACCGAATACGACGGCGCGGGGCAGGTGATCGCGCAGATCGACGGCAACAAACACACCACCAAATACGTGCGCAACGCGCTGGAGCGGGTCGTGGAAGTCGTCAACCCGCTGAGCCGCACGACGTACGAGGAATACGACAAAGCCGGCAACCTGGTCAGCGTGACCGATCCCATGGGGCGCACGACGACCAACACGTACGACCCGGCCAACCGGCTCACCAAGATCAGCTACTCCGAAGAAGGGGCCCACGCGGTCGAATACGAATACGACCAAGATGGCGACCGCCTGAAGATGATCGACGGCAGCGGGACGACGACCTACACGTACGACCAGCTCGACCGGCTGACCGAAACCGAAAACGGGCACAAAGAAAAAGTCAAATACGAATACAACCTCGGGAACGAGCAGGCGAAGATCACCTATCCCAACACCAAAGCGGTCACGCGCGCCTACGACAAAGACGATCGGCTTGAAAAAGTCACGGACTGGTCGTCGCACAGCACCAAATTCGCGTATGACCCGGACTCCGACGTGACGACCATCACATTCCCCAGCGAAACGAAAGACGAAGACAAGTACACCTTCAACGATGCTGACCAGATAGCCGAAGCCAAGATGGTCAAAAGCACGGAAACTCTCGCCTCGCTGGTTTACACTCTGGACAACGATGGGCAGGTCAAAAAGGTCGTCTCGAAAGGATTGCCCGGCGAAGAAACCACCGAATACACCTACGACGAAAACAACCGGCTCACCAAAGCCGGCAGCACGGCCTACGAATACGACGCCGCGAACAACCCGACCAAGATCGGGAGCAGCACCTACACATATGACAGCGCTGACGAACTGGAAAAAGGGACGGGGTTGACCTATTCGTTCAACGAAGATGGAGAACGCATCAAAACCACTCCCAGCGGTGCGGCCACGACCTATGGCTACAACCAGGCGGGCGATCTGACCTCCGTCGAACGGCCCGAAGAAGGCAAAACCGCGGCGATCAAAGACACCTACGCCTTTAACGGAGATGGGCTGCGGGTCTCGGAAACCATCTCCGGGACGACCAACTACCTTGCCTGGGATCTCGCTGAAGGTCTACCTTCGATCCTCAGCAATGGGACCTACAGCTACATCTATGGGCCTGGCGGCCTGCCGGTCGAGCAGATCAACAGCGCAGGCAAAGCCTACTACCTCCATCACGACGAGCAGGGATCGACGCGGCTGCTCACTGGCTCGACCGGCAAAACAGAAGCGACCATGACATTTTCGCCGTATGGCAGCGAGACCGGCAGCACGGGCTCGATCACCACCCGGCTCGGCTACGACGGTCAGTACACCAGTCCTGACAGTGGTTTGATCTACATGCAGGCGCGCGTCTACGATCCGGCGACCGCACAGTTCTTGAGCGTCGATCCGCTGACGGCACTGACGGGTGAGCCCTACGCTTACGCCTCCGACAACCCGCTGAACAACATCGACCCCAGCGGGTTTGAGGCGATACCGATCCCGATCGATGGGCCCGAGGCACCAGCGTGCCTCACACCAGAGACGATCGGCCCGTGCGCCGTCGTGGGTGGTGGTGGCTACGTCATCGTCGAAGGCGTCAAATCGATCGTCAATGCGTGGGCCGGTGAAGAAGCCGGCAACGACGAAGGCGAAGCTTTCATCAAGCAGAGCCAAGCAGAAGAAGCCGCCAAAGAAAGTGAGCAGGCGTGTGAGCCTACACCCCCGGGCTATGACCCCGAAACGTGGACCAAAGGTCCGGCATCAAGACCGAAAGAGCCTAACGAAAACTATTACGACCCCGAAGGTGGCGAGTGGCACTATCACGCACCGGACAGACACCATGATGTGCCCCACTGGGATTACAAACGGCTTCCAGGCAAGCTAGCCCCGTGGGACGAAATCCCCATTGAATAGTTGCACAATGACCGATGGCAATAAATCCAGCAGTCGCCGTTCAGCCTTGATCAGGGGTGATTATTATGATGGCGCCTATGGACCGACAATATTGCTAGTCATGATGTCATCTGCCGCTTGTATATGGCTACAGGGACTTTTTTGTGACCTGGCTGAACGAGGAGAGCCACGTGTCTTCACGGCTGAGCCGGAGATCTGTCTGGCGAATATAGGCGAGATTACGTTGGTTCGCCGGTCGAGTGGCCCCCCCGTATCGATTCGAGAGCTTGGCACTCGTGCTAACTCCAAGCAAGCGTTTGAGTGGTCAGCCACGGACGACGGTTGGCTGCATTTGCGCGATCTTGTGCAAGCCCTCTGCGAACACGGCGCCGGCCATCAATACCTCACTGGCGATGAGGCCGACGCGGCATTGATCGAATTGTCGTTCGGCGAGCAGGGCGTTCTGGACAGCGTGCGGTCGATACAGGAGGACGGGGATTGAACGCGGTGTACCTCATCTACGGTCTCTCCGAACTGTGGTACGATATTCAAGCGGGAAACCGGCAAAGCCTACTTTGAAGAACAGCTAAAATAAGGTGAGACCGGTGTCAAGTAATTCACATTCCGTGGTTATTGACCTTAGCAGATCAGAGTCTATTTTGATGGGTAATGTGCTCAATGAGTTCATAAACGGTATGCACATCACCGAAGATGAGCTCGAACGTCGCTTGGGGTGCAGACGATCGATTTTGCAATCGCTTTACGATCATCTCATCGATAGGCACCGTAGCGTCTGGCCAGATCAAGGTGACTCCTCGGAAGCTCCGCCCGAAATATCCGTGTGGCTGACTCCCGCACAGATCGGATCGATGAGCCGTGCGCTACGCGACCTTGCGAGTGGTACAGATATTGAAGCGTGGGAGTTTCCTATCAGACTCGGCCAAGAACCGAAGGATGCACTCAGACTCGCGGCCGAGCTTGATGATGCAATCGGATTGAACCGCCCCGGGGATCTAGCTGAGCCACTGATAGTGGGTGATTATTACGCTGGGGCTTACGGACCAACCATTATTCTCATTCTTATGTCCCGCGCCGCAGGAGCCTGGTTCCAGGAAATTCTCCGCGAGTTGGGGGATGGTGGACCACCAAAGATGCTCACGTCTGATCCCAAGGTATATATTGCGCATCTTGATGATATTGAAATGACCAGCAGATATTCGGGGCCGCAAGTTACTCTGAAGCAGCGAGATAGTGACAATGAGTCCTTCGTATGGTCGGCGACGAGAGAGGGGTGGCTGTACATCGCGGACCTCACGCAGCCCCTCTGCGCCGAAGGCGGGGGGCACCATTACTTGACAGACGATAAGGAGGACGACGCCCTAATAGAACTATCGTTTGGCGAGCAGGACATTCTCGACTCTGTTAGGAGACATTCATTGTTGTGACACGGCGCCAACTTGCCGGTCGCCTGGCTCAGCGTGGATCGGGGTAAGCGCGACGAACAACCGCCCCGTCTGGCAAGATGCCCCCGTGATCCGCCACGATCGGCTTGAACGCAGGGCACCCGCGCCGCCGGAGGCCGCGGGACGCGAACCAACGCTCCCGCCCCGCCGCGGGCCGACGCGCTGGGCGGCCTCACCCGCCGCGGTGGCGGGTCAGGAGGTCCCGCCCACACACGCTCGGTGCGGTACGGACACACGTGGACGATCCCCCTCCCCCACCCCCGGACGCCCATGAGCCGGGTACTCGTCACCGGAGGCGCGGGGACGGTCGGCTCTGCCGTGGTGCGCCGGCTGCTCGCGGACCCCGCGTACGAGGTGCGGGTCTCCGACCAGCGGCCCGCTCCGCAGTGGATGCGCGAGGGGTGCGAGGTGCACACAGGCGACCTGCGCGAGCTCGCGCAGGCGCGGCGGGCGACCGACGGGTGCTCGCACGTGATCCACCTCGCGGCGATCGTCGGGGGCATCGCGAACTTCCACCGGCTGCCCCACACGCTGACGGAGGTCAACGCCGCGCTCTACAACGCCGTCGTGCGCGCGGCGCTGGAGGTCGAGCTCGAGCGCTTCACGTACGTCTCGTCCTCGATGGTCTTCGAGCGCGCCACCGAGTTCCCGACCACCGAGGCGCACCTACCCGACTGCCCCGTGCCGCTCTCCGCGTACGGCTTCTCGAAGCTCACCGGCGAGGTGTACTGTCGCGCCGCGCACGCCGAGCACGGCCTGCCGTACACCATCTGCCGCCCCTTCAACGCCTACGGCCCCGGCGAGGTGCCCGACGCCGAGCCCGGCATCGCGCACGCCGTGCCCGACCTGATCCGCAAGGTGCTCTCCGGCCAGCGACCCTTGCAGATCTTCGGCTCGGGCGAGCAGACGCGCACGCTCACGCACGTGGACGACATCGCCGACGGCATCGTCACTGCGATGGGCTCCCCGGCGGGGCTCAACGAGGACTTCAACATCTCCGCCTCGCGCGAGCTCACGGTCGCGGAGATCGCGCGGCTGGTGTGGGCCGCCTGCGGCGAGGACCCCGCCACCTTCGAGCTCGAGCACCTGCCCTCCTTCACCGTGGACGTGCCCCGCCGCTGGCCGTCGGTCGAGAAGGCCCGCACCCTCCTCGGCTGGGAGGCGCGCATCGGAGTCGAGGACGGCCTCGCCGCGACTGTCGCGTGGCTGCGCGAGCGGGAGGGCACCGCTAATCCCGCCGACCTCGCGCGCCGATAGGGTCCGCGCGATGGCGGTTCCCCTGTTCGACACCTCCACTCCCCTGGCCCCCCTGCACGGCGAGTTGCGCGCGGCGGTGGCGCGGGTGCTCGACTCCGAGCGCTACATCCTCGGCCCCGAAGTCGCGTCGTTCGAGCAGGAGTTCGCCGCCTACTGCGGGGCCGCGCACGCGGTCGGGGTCGCCAACGGCACCGACGCCCTCACGATCGCTTTGCGCGCGATGGGCGTCGGGCCGGGCGACGAGGTCGTCGTGCCCTCCTTCACGTTCTACGCCTCCGCCGAGGCCGTTCCTCCGACGGGGGCTGTGCCGGTGTTCTGCGACTGCGACCCCGACACGTACTGCGTGACGGCGGACACCGTGCGCGCCGCGCTCACCCCCCGCACGAAGGCGGTTGTCGCGGTGCACCTGTTCGGCAACGTGGCCCCCGTCGCGGACATCGAGGCGCTGGGCGTGCCCGTGCTCGAGGACGCCGCGCAGGCCGCCGGTTCGCGCTCCGCCGCCGGGCGCCCCGGCGCGCTGGGCACGGCAGCCACGTTCTCCTTCTTTCCCTCCAAGAACCTTGGGTGCTTCGGCGACGGCGGGGCCGTCACGACCTCCGACCCCGCCCTCGCCGAGCGCGTGCGTACCCTGCGCTTCCACGGCTCCCGCGACAAGGTCACCTACGAGCAGGTGGGCTACAACTCACGCCTCGACGCTCTGCAGGCCGCGATCCTGCGCGTGCAGCTGCCCCTGCTCGACGCGTGGGCCGATGGCCGCCGCCGCGCGGGCGCGCTTTACGAACAGGCCGGCCTCGGTGAGCTCGTCACGCTGCCGCAGCCCGTTGCGGGGTCGGAGCCGGCCTGGCATCTGTACGTGATCGGCCACCCCGACCCCCCGCCCGTGGAAGCGGCGCTCGCCGCTGCGGGCATAGGCCACAGGGCCTACTACCGCACCCCCGTCCACCGCCAGGCGGCGATGCACCCCTGGGGCGCCGGCGTGGAGTTGCCCGCGACCGACCACGCCGCCCGCACGCACCTGGCGATCCCCTTGAGCCCCGTCCTTACGCAGGCGCAGGCCGAGGAGGTCGTCGGGGTCGTGCGGCGCGCTTCGGCGCCGTAGCTGCTTTAGGTGCCAGCTTGGCGGGAGCCGGCTCGGCGGGAGCCTCCCGCCCGTGCTCCAGCTCGTCCCTTGCGTTCTGGATCGCGGCGAGCCGGCGGATCAGGTAGGTCTGGACCTGCTCGAGCTCCTCGACGTCCAGCAGTCGCGGGCCGAGCGCGGGCAGTGCCTTGCGCGAGGGGGCCACGAGCCCGGGGTGCTCGGTTTCGATCTTCACGAGCACCCGCTCCAGGGCGGCGATCTGGGTGCGCAGCTCGCGCCTGTGCGCCGCTCCCTCGTCGGGATGCGCTGGGGGCCCCGGGTCCACGTACAGGGCGGCCGCGACCTCGCGCGGGTCGACGCCCGTCTGGTGGGCCTCGCGGGCGGCGTTGGCCGCGATCGCGCCCGCGGCGGAGGGCCGGTGCGCGGTGTCGGTGACGTACGTGCCGCTGCCCTGCTGACTCTCGATCATGCCCTCGTGCTCCAGGCGCTGGTAGACGGCGCGCACGGTGTTCGCGTTGACCTTCAGCGCCTGGGCGAGGTCCCGCAGACCCGGCAGGCGCTGCCCGGGCGCGAGGCGGCCGTCGTGGATGCGCGCGCGCAGAGCCCACGCCACCTGCACCCCGATCGGGACCTCCGCGCGGCGGTCGATCGCGAAGTCCAGGCCGCCCAGGCCGCCCAAACCCCCGGTGTCAGGCTGGCGAGTCACGCCCTTACGTTAGCGGCTTCGAGCCCGGCAAGACAATTTGCTAGTGAACTAGTACACTGGCGCAATGGCACTGTGGTCCCGCTCGGGTACGCGGACAAACCCCCAGCAGAGGCACAATCCGACCAAGGCTCAGCTCGAGCGGGCCCTGCTCCCCTCCAGGAGCCTGCTGGAGGAAATGGGCGACATCGTGCTCCTGACCGGCAGGACGGTCTCCTCCGCGCTGCGGCCTCCCTACCCCTACGGGGGCGAGTTCGTCTCGCAGTTCCTCTTCACGCTGCGCCTCTGCTGGTTCCCGCTGATGCTCTCGATCGTCTGCTTCAGCTACGCAGCACCCGGCCTGCAGGGCGCAAACGTGCTCATGCTCTTCGGCGCGCTCGACCGCCTCGGCGGGATCTTCACGCTCGCCGTGATCCGCGAGATCGCCCCGCTCGTGACGGCGATCGTGATCGCCGGGGTCGCCGGCACCGCGATCACCGCCGACCTCGGCGCGCGCAAGGTCCGCGAGGAGCTCGACGCGCTGCAGGTGCTGGGCGTGGACCCCGTCAAGAACCTCGTCGTCCCCCGCTTCCTTGCGCTGATGCTCGCGACCGGCCTGTTCAACGTCTACGCGATCCTGTTCGGCCTCTTCGGCGGGCTGCTCGCCGAGTTCGTCAACGGCTACCCGCTGGGGCCGTTCTGGGACACGCTGTTCGCCAACGCGGACACGACCGACGTGTGGGGCTCCGCGTTGAAGGCCACCCTCTACGGGGCGATCATCTCGGTCATCTGCTGCTACAAGGGCATGACCGCCTCCGGTGGCGCCGAGGGCGTCGGGCGCGCAGTCAACCAGGCGGTTGTCGTCTCCTTCCTCGCGTTCGGGACCTTCGACTACGTCTTCACGGGGCTGCTGCTCGCCACCCACCCGCAGATCCTGCAGATCAAATGAGGCGCTACCGCCAGCGCTCAAGCAGGTCCTCGGCGGGGACCTCGCGCACCACACGGCCGGGGACGCCTATCACGACCGCGCGCGCGGGGACGTCGTGGGTGACCACGGCGCCCGCGGCGACGAACGCCTCCTCGCCGATCTCCACGCCCGGGGTCAGCACCGTGCCGCCGCCCACGCGGCAGGCGCGGCGCAGAGTCGCCCCCCGCAGGGGGGTCGCGTCGTCGTGGCGGGCCATCGTGTCGTCGTTCGTCGTGCTCGCGCCGGGGCCCACGAACACGTCGTCCTCGACCAGGGTGCCCGCCGTCAGGTAGACGCCGGTCTGCACTTTCACGCGGGCGCTCACGCGCACGTCGTTGTCCACCACGCTGCCGCGGCCGATCACCGAGCCCGGGCCCACGTGGGAGCGCTCGCGCACGAACGACTGGTCGCCCAGGATCGCCTCGTCGCCGATGCTCGCCCCCGCGAAGACGACCGCGCCCGCGCACACCGTGACCCGCTCGCCCAGCTCCAGACGACCCACCTCGCCCTTCGCGGAAGAGCTCCGCGCGAGACGCGGGCGCTTGCCGAGCACCACGTGGTCCTCGATCACGCAGCCGGCGCCGAGCACGGTGCCCGCGTGCACCACCACGTACGCGCCGAAGGAGACCCCCTCGCCGATCTCCACGCCGTCGCCCAGCAGCAGGCCCGGGGCCCGCGGGTCGGGCGTGAGGCTCACAGCCGCACGGTGTTCGCCACCGCCGCGCCGCGCGTGACCCCGCGCAGGTCCACCACCACGCGCGCGCGCTCGGCCGCGAGGCCGTGGTCGACCGTGGGGTGGGCGGTCACGATCAGCGCGAGGTCGGCGTCCTGCAGGGCGTCCTCCAGCGGCACGCTGCGCAGGCCGAGGTCGGGCAGCTCGGCGACGTGCGGGTCGTGGTAGACGAGCTCAGCCCCCAGCGCCCCCAGCAGGCTGAGGATCTTCAACGCCGGGGACTCCCGCACGTCGCCCACGCCCGGCTTGTAGCTCACGCCCAGCACCGCGATCCGCGAGCCCCGCACCGGCAGGCCCGCGTCGTTCAGCACGCGCTCCACCTTCGACACGCAGTGGTAGGGCATCTGCTGGTTGACCTTGCCCGCCAGTTCGATGAACTCCGTCGCCATGTCGAACTCCCGCGCGCGCCAGCTCAGGTAGAAGGGGTCCACCGGCAGGCAGTGCCCGCCCATGCCCGGCCCCGGCTCGAAGCGCATGAACCCGTAGGGCTTGGTCGCGGCGGCGTCCACCACCTCCCAGATGTCGATCCCCATGCGGTCCGTCAGCATCGCCAGTTCGTTCACCAGCGCGATGTTGACCGAGCGGAAGATGTTCTCCAGCAGCTTGGTCAGCTCCGCCGCCTCGGGGCCCGAGACCCGCACCAGTCGGTCGCACACGAGCCCGTACAGGGACTCCGCGCGCTCCGCGCACGCCTCGGTCAACCCACCCACCACCTTCGGGGTGTTGCGCAGCGTGAAGTCCGTGCGGCCCGGGTCCACCCGCTCCGGGCTGAAGGCGAGGTGGAAGTCGCGGCCCGCCGCCAGGCCCGACTCCTCCAACAGCGGCGCGACGCGCTCGCGGGTGGTGCCGGGGTAGGTGGTGGACTCCAACACCACGAGCTGCCCCGCCTGCAGCACCTTCGCCAGCTCGCGCGTGGCTTCCAGGAGCGGGCCGAGGTCGGGCTCGCGGTTGCGCGTCAGCGGCGTGGGCACGCAGATCAGCACCGCGTCCGCCCGCTCCAGACGGGCGTAGCGGGTGGTGGCGTGGATGCGCTCCCGCACCGCCTCGAGCTGCGCGGAGGGCACGTCCTCGATGTAGGACTCGCCCGCCTCGACCGCCTTGACCTTGCGGGCGTCCACGTCGACCGCGACCACCTCGCAACCCTCGTGCGCAAACGCCACCGCCAGCGGCAGCCCCACGTAGCCCAGCCCGACGATGCCCACGGTCGTCATGGTCGGGCGTAGTGTAGGGGCGTCACGCCTCGTACACGTCCGCAAGCTTCCCTGCGACAACCTCTGGGGCGCACAGGGCGCGGACCCGCTCCAGCGCCCGCTCGCCGGCGCGCGGGTCACCGCGCAGGCGTTCGATCGCCGCGGCCAGCCCGCCGGCGTCGCCCGGTGGTGCCAGACCCTCCTCACCGACCAGCTCGGGGAGCGCCCCCACGCGGCTCGCCGCCACCGGCAGGCCCGCGGCCATCGCCTCCGCCGCCGCCAGGCCGAAGGTCTCCGCCGAGCGTGAGGGCACCACCGCCAGCGCCGCCCCCGCGCGCAGCTGCGCGAGGCGCACATCGTCGACACGGCCCACGAAGCGGACTGCTCCTCCATCCGAGACCGCGCTCCCACCCTCCGAGCCCTCACCCGCCACCACCAGCGGGATGCCGACCTTGCGGCACGCCTCGATCGCCACGTCCAGCCCCTTCTCCGGGGACAGGCGCGCCACCACCAGCGCGTACCCCTCCGGTGCCGGCCTCGGGGGGGCGCACCATCGGCGAGTGCTCGCACCGGGGGCGCCAGCACGTACACGCGCTCCCACGGCAGCGGCGCCCCCAACTCCCGCAGGCGCTCGCGCGCAAACTCGCTCGGCACGATCACCGCGTCCGCCTGCTCCACCAGCCGGTGCTGCCACAGCGAGAGGCCCGCCGCGTAGGCCAGCGCCTCCGCGCGGGAGCCACGGCAGTTCCGCAGCACCCCCGGCAGCGTGTTGCGCCCGTGGCAGCGCGTGCACTCCTCCCCCTGCGTGAAGCACACCCCCACCGCGCACACCAAGCGGTACTGGTGCAGGTGTACCACCACCCGCGCCCCCGCGCTCTGCGCCGCCGCTAGAGCCCGCCAGCCCAGCGTCGGATGGATGTTGTGCGTGTGCACCACCCGCACACCTCCGCGCCGTACCGCATCTGCCACCTCGCCGGGATCGAGGCCCCCGCGCAGCAGCCCCGTCGCCGCCCGGGTACGGCCCACCGTCGCCGAATCCCGTTCCAGGAGCTCCGCCGGCTCGCCCAGGCGCTCGCGCACCAGCCACAGCAGGTCATCCACCACACGCTCCTCACCCCCCGGTGCGCGGTAGCGGTTGTGCAGAAACAGGACCATCGCCACCCAAACCTAGAATGTTCGCGTTGCGAATACTCTCTTCGCGAGTATTCGCACCCCGAGTATTCCTCTTGAACCCCACGAACCCCACCGCGTCGATCGTCATCCCCACCCGCGAGCGCCCCGACTACCTGGAGGTCGCGCTCGCCTCGATCGCCCCCCAGGCCGCGGCCGCCGGGGCCGAGGTGCTCGTCGTCCACGACGATCCGCCCTCGCCCGCCGTACGCGCGGTGGCCGAGCGCTTCGGCGTCGGCTACCTCTCCCACGACCGGCCGCTCGGGCTGAACGCCGCCCGCAACACCGGCGTCGCCAACTCCCACGGCGAGCTCCTCGTGTTCGTCGACGACGACGTCGAGGTCCACCCCGGCTGGCTGGAGGCGCTGCTGCGCGCCGCCCGCGAGCACCCCCGCGCGCAGGTCTTCACCGGGCCCATCCACCCCCGCCTCGAAGGCAATCCGCCCCGCTCGTGCGGACGGGAGGGGCCCCCAATCACCGCCCTCGACCTCGGCCCCGAGGACACCGACCGCGTGCGCTACGCGTGGGGAGCCAACATGACCGTGCGCCGCTGCGCCCTGGAGCGCGTCGGCCCCTTCGACGCCACCCTCGGGATCTACGGCGACGAGCAGGAGTGGCAGGACCGACTGCGTTCGCATGGGGATGGCCGCGTTCTATACGTCGCCACAGCCGCCCTCGACCACCGGCGCTCCCCCGCCGACGCCCGGCTGCGCCCGCTGGCCCGCGCCGCCCGCGCCCGGGGGCGGGCGAGCCGCCGCTTCGACGCCTGGCGCGGGGAAGCTCCAAGCCTCCCGCGCGAGCTGCGCACGCTCGCGGGGTGCCTCGGCCACGTCGTGCGCCGCCGGTGCCCCGCCGGCCTCACGATGGTCGCCCACAGCGTCGGCCGCGTCGAGGAGACGGCGCGCGAACGCGGCACTCCAAAGGCGGTGCGAGCAGGCGCCGAGGAGGACTTCCTCTCCGGCGAAAGCGGCACCGTCGGGGGTCTCGACGCCGTGCGGCGGGGGGTGTACGACAGGCTCCTCGACGCCCGCGAGCTGCTCAGCGGCCGGCGCCTGCGCCTCGATCGCGCCGCCCGCCGCTCCCCGCCTCGTCGGCGGGTGCTCGTGCTCGGCGTCGAGCGCCCCGAGCGGAGCGATCTGTCCGCCGCGATCCGCTCAGAGCTCGAGCGCTCCCGTCACGACGTCGAGCTGCGCTTCGGGACACCCGGAGACCGCGGGAAGTTCGAGAACCTCAACCTGCTGCTCGCCGCCCACCCGGTCGAGAGCTACGACTGGCTGCTCGTGGTCGACGACGACGTCGTCCTCCCCCGCGGCTTCCTCGACCGCCTGCTGTTCCTCGCCGAGCGCCTGCACTTCGACCTTCTCCAGCCCGCCCACCGCGCGCGCTCCCACGCCGCCTGGCGTGTCACCCGCCGCCGCGCGGGTGCCGTGGCACGCCAGACGCCGTTCGTCGAGATCGGCCCCGTCACCGCCTTCGCCCGCACCACGTTCGCCACGCTGCTGCCCTTCCCCGACGTGCGCATGGGGTGGGGCCTCGACCTGCACTGGGCCGCGCTTGCCCGCCGGCACGGGTGGCGCTGCGGGGTGCTCGACGCCGTCGCGATCCGCCACTGCGCCGCCCCCGCCGGAAGCGCCTACTCGCGCCGGGACGCCGTCGCCGAGGCCCGCGCCCTGCTCGCCGAGCGTCCGTACGTGAAGGCCCGCGAAGCGCAGACCACCCTCGTCACCCACCGCCGCTGGTAGCCACGCCGTGCCCGCCCACGCACACGGCTGCCAGCGCCCGCACCCCGGCCCTCAGCCAACACCGAGCCCTCGATGAGAGTCGCCGTCGTAGCCGAGTTCTACCCTCGCCGCGGGGACCCCGTGCTGGGGGTGTGGGCGCACCGCCAAGCGCTCGCCGCGCAGGCCGCCGGCGCGGAGGTGCACGTGCTCGTCCTGCACCGCCTCGTGCCGCCGCGCGCCTCTCTGCAGGCAGGCGCGGCCGCCGCCACGCGGGAGCTCGGAAGCCTGCTGCGCGACGGCGTGGGCGGGGGCCGCCACCAGCTCCTCGACGGTTTGCCCGTCACGTACGTCCCCTACGTCTCCCCGCCGCGCGGGCGCCACTACCCCGCGTGGAGCGCGTGGGCGGCGCCCGCGCTGGCGGTCGCCCTGCGCCGGCTGCGCCGTCGCGGCGGCTTCGAGGTGGTCCACGCCCACAACGCCGTGCCCGCCGGCGAGGCGGTGCGCCGCGCCCGGCTCGACGTGCCGCTCGTGGTCTCCGTGCACGGCGGCGACGTGCTCTACACCGCCCCCCGCTCCGCGGCCGGCCGCAAGGCCGTCGCACGCGGACTGGGCGCCGCCCGCCTCGTGCTCGCCAACAGCCGCGGCATCGCCGAGCTCGCTCGCGCCCACGGCGCTCGGGAGGTGCGGGTGGTGCACCTCGGAACCGACCTCCCCCGCTCCAGCGCGCGACGTGCCGAAGGAGAGCCCCCGTCGTTGGTCACCGTCGGGCACCTCGTCGCCCGCAAGCGTCACGCCGACGTGCTGCGCGCCCTCGCCGTGCTCTCTCCTCGACACCCCACCCTGCGCTACGCGATCGTCGGCGACGGCCCCGAGCGAGTGCCCCTCGAAGGGCTCGCCGTCCGCCTCGGAGTCCGCGAGCGCGTGCAGTTGTGCGGACAGCTGCCCCCCGAGGAGGCGCTCGAGCGCGCGCGCCGCTGCACGCTGTTCGCGATGCCCTCCACCGAGGAGGCCTTCGGGGTCGCCTACATCGAGGCGATGGCCGGAGGGCTGCCCGCGATCGGCTGCCGCGGGGAGCCCGGCCCCGAGGAGATCGCCGCCGCGGGCGACGGCTTCGTGCTGGTCCCCCCCGGGGACATCGAGCGCCTCACCCAGCGCATCGACGAGCTGCTCTCCGATCCCCAGCGGCTGCGCGAGGCCGGCCGCCGCGCGCGCGCCACCGTCGCCGCCCACTTCACGTGGGAGCGGTGTGGCGAGCAGACCCTCGCGGCGTATGAGGAGGCGTTGAGGTGAGGGGCCGAGGTCGCTACGTACCGAGCTGCGCCGCCAGGCGCGTGGACTACCGCGGCCGATGAGGCTTGCCGGCCGATGTTGCTGGCTCCTACACGCCAGCCCGAGTTACACAGTCATACGGTGCGCGTGGGCGCGATGTCCTTGCGATCGACGGAACAGGGGAGACCAATGAGGCCTGTCCTGTTTGTCACCGGGCACGCCCCCTTTGATCGGGTGGGAGCGTTCGCCCGTCTGCACGAGCGCGAGGGGGTTGAGTTCGCGCTCTTCGGAGGACGCTCCCAGCACGGCGGGATCGCGGGGGAGGAGGAGTTGCCGTTCCCCCACCGGCACCTTCGACAGCGCGAGGCCGCGGCGCTCGCCGCCTCGGGGCGCTACCGGGCCGTGGTGTGCTCCACCGGCGGGCGCCTGGCGCTGCCCGGGGCGTGGGCTGGGGCGCGCCGTGCGCGGGTCCCGGTGGTGCTGTGGAGCGCGCTGTGGGCGCACCCCCGCACCGCCGCCCACTCGCTCAGCTACTTGGCGCTGAGGCGCCTCTACCGCTCCGCGGACGCCGTCGTCACCTACGGGCCCCACGTCAGCGCCTACGTGCGTGCGCGCGGCGCCCGCAACGTGTACGTCGCGCCCCAGTCGGTCGACAACGAGTTTTGGTCGCACCCGCTCACCGCCCCGGGGGTGAGCCCACCCGCGACGTCCCCGTGGCCTTCGCAGACCGCCGTCAAGTTCCTGTTTGCAGGCCGCCCCGTCCGGGAAAAGGGTGTGGGGGCACTGATCGATGCCTGGCGTGAGTCAGGCCTCCTCGCGCCCTCAGCCGCGCTCGTCCTCGTCGGCGTGGGGCCCACCCCCCCTTGGGTTCCCGCCGGCGGCGCGGCCGGCCACGAGGTGGTGTGCACGGACCCCGTACCCCCGGTGCAGCTGCGCAGCCTCTACGCGGCGGCCGACGTCCTCGTGGTGCCCTCGATCGCAACCCGCACCTTCCGCGAGCCCTGGGGGTTGGTGGTCAACGAGGCGATGAACCGCAACCTCCCCGTGATCGCGAGCGACGCCGTGGGGGCCGTGGCCGGCGGCCTGGTGTGCGACGGGCGCAACGGTCTCGTCGTGCCCGCCGGAGACTCCCGCGCGCTCGCCGACGCCCTGCGGCGCCTCGCCGACGATGCGCCGCTGCGCGCCCGCCTCGGCGCAGCCGGGTACAGCGACGTGCAGGCCTACACCCACGACGCCTGGGCGCAGGGGTTTTCCCAGGCGCTGCACAGCCTCGGACTTTCCCGCGGGGGGCGCTGGTAGCGTGCCTGACTTGCCCGCCACCATCAGACCGGCGCTCGCCGTCGCCGCGGCGCTGGCGCTCTCGCTGCTCATCGCCGTCCCGGCGAGCGCGAGCGAAGTCACGAAGATCTATGAAGACTGCGGCATTGAAAAGCTGCCCACCGGCTTCAGCCAGCAGGCCTACAGCCAGGCGATGAAGCAGATGCCGCCGGAACTTGCCGAGTACGACAACTGCCCCGACCTCATCCAGAAAGCGCAGCTTGCCGGCGCCGCCGGCTCCCATGGGGGCCCCGGCGCATCCAGCGGGGCCGCCGGCGCGGTGGCGCCCCCCACCCCCTCCGAACAGCGCACCCTGGAAAGCGTCCCCCATTCGAGCTCCCCGGTCCACGTGGGCGGCGAGGTGATCCACCCCGGGGTCGTGCACGTCGACATCGCCTCCGCACTCAGCACACTCCCGACGCCGCTGCTCGCGCTGCTCGCCTTCCTGCTCGCGTGCGCCCTGCTGCTCCTCGGACGGGCCGTCCGCAACCGTGTCCGCGCCCGCCGGGCCTGACATGTCCGTCAAGGTCGCCGGACCGACACTGCTGGTCGCGGGCGTCCTCTGCCTGATCACCTTCAGCGCCGGAGGCGGCCTGAACCTCAGCGCGAACACCCCCGTCGAGATCGCCCTCACGCTCGGCTGCGGCGCGGGGATCGCGGCGGCGATCCTGCTCGCACCGGTCGGGCGCCCCGCCTACGGGCTGTGGTCGGTCGGTCTGCTGCTCGCCTTCGCCGCGCTCTCCGCCCTGTCGGTGGTGTGGTCGGTGAAGCCCGACAGCAGCTGGGAGGACGCCGCGCGCCTGTTCGCCTACAGCGGGGTGTTCGCCCTCGCGGTCCTGCTCGCTCGGGCAGCGCCCGCACAGTGGTCGGCGGTGCTCGGTGGAGTGCTGCTCGCCGCCGTGGCCGTGTGCGGCTACGCGCTGCTCACCAAGATCTTCCCCGACGCGATCGGCGCCAAGCAGGACTACGGGCCTGTCTACGCGCGGTTGCGCGAACCGTACGGCTACTGGAACGCAATCGGGCTGGCAGGCGCGCTGGGCACGATCGGCTGTATGTGGCTGGGCGCCCGCCGCGCCGGACACGCGCTGCTGAACGCGCTCGCCTACCCCGCGATGGGGCTCGTGCTGATCACCGTCATGCTCGCCTACTCCCGCGGCGCCCTCGCCGCGCTCGTGGTCGGGCTCGCGCTGTGGCTGTGCCTCGTCCCGTTGCGCCTGCGCGGCGTCGCCGTGCTCTGCACCGGCGTGGTGGGGGCCGGCGTGGTGGTCGCGTGGGACTTCTCCCAACACGCCCTCACCACCGACAACACGCCGCTCGCCGCACGCCTCAGCGCCGGGCACCAGCTCGGGGTGCTGCTCGTCGCGGTGCTGCTCGCGCTCACCGTCGTCGGGTTGGCGGTCGGCTTTCTCACCGGCCGACGCGCCCTCTCGCCTGTGCTGCGCCGGCGCGTCGGCACGGTGCTGCTGAGCCTCCCCGTGATCGCTGTGATCGCGGTCGCCGGGGCGCTCACCGTGAGTCACCGCGGCCTGTTCGGAAGCATCTCCCACACCGCCGGCACGCTCACGAACCCCAACGCGGCTCTGCCCGCCAACGGCCCGGGGCGCCTCACGGCGATCGGCAGCGTGCGTGCGCGCTACTGGAACGAAGCCCTGGAGATCTTCCAGGACCACCCCCTGCTCGGGGTTGGCGCCGAAGGCTACGAAACGGCCCGTCTGCGCTACCGCACAGCGATCATCAACGTCAGCCATGCCCACGGCTTCATCGTGCAGACCCTCGCCGACCTCGGCCTCGTTGGGCTGCTGGTGGTGCTCGCGCTGCTCGGCTCGTGGCTCACCGCCGCGGGGCGCGCCACCCATCCCTTCAACCGGCGTTGGAGCGGCTGGCGCTGGCGGCCCGTCGTCGGCGGAGCAAGCCTCTACTCCGCCGAGCGCGTGGGGCTGCTCACGATGGTCTGCCTCGTCGCCACGTTCGGCGTGCACTCCTTCGTGGACTGGACGTGGTACGTCCCCGGCCTCGCCTGCACCGCCCTGCTCTGCGCCGGGTGGGTCGGCGGCCGCGGGCCGCTGCCTGGCGCCCTCGCCGCGACGGGTGCCCCGGCGGGCAGCCTCGAGCCCAGCCGCCTCGAAGATCCGGTCCCTCCCTCCCGACGGCTGCGCCTGCCTTCGCCGCGCGAGATCGGCCCACTCCGCGGTGGCGTCGCGGCGGCCGTCGTCGTCTGCGCGCTGCTCGCCGCCTGGGCGGAGTGGCAGCCGCAGCGCTCGGTGGACGCGTCCAACGAAGCGCTCGCGCTGCTGGTGGCACGCCGGCCGATCTCCGATCGGTCCACCGCCGCCCTCGCGGCCGCACACACAGCGGTCAGCCGCGACCCCCTCTCCGCCGAAGCGCTGCTCACGCTCGCCGCCGTCCAGGAGGGCGCCGGCCAGTCCGCCGCCGCCACCGCCACCTACGAGCAGGCCGTACACCTGCAGCCCTCCAACTTCAAAACCTGGCAGGCGCTCGGCGAATACGACCTGAGCACCGGTCAGCCCCAGGCCGCACTGCAGGCGCTGCAGGCAGCGGTCTACCTCAACCCCGAGGCGGTCGCCCCCCGCGCGGACCTCGCCGCACAAGGCGAACTGCTCTCGATCCAGAACGCCTACCTGCAGGCGCTGCGCGCCACCGGCAGCAACGGCGGGACCGCCGTGCCGGCCACCGCCGCCCCAGCCGCGAAGGGAGCGGTTACGCCAACTGGCCCCGCGGCACCGCGGCGGTGAGACGTTCGGTCGTACCTGCCGGCGTCATCGCGGCGAGGCGTGCGGCCGCGTCAAAAGCGCGTGCGGCGCGCCGCCGCCAGCAGCACGCTGCGCGCTCCCGGTAAGCCGCCGAGGCCGCCGGTCTCGATCCGCTCGAAGCCGAAGTCCGCCAGCAGCGCCGCCAGGTTGCTGGGGGTGTAAAAGCGCAGGTGGTCCGAGCGGGGGTCGAAGTGGGCCTCGAACGCCCGCCTCGAGAGACCCAGCGACAGACGGGTGAGCGGGCCGTGCGCGGGCGTGCTCAGCACCAGCGCGCCCCCCGAGCGCAGCACGCGCCGCACCTCCGAGAGCCACCCCGCGGTGTCCGCCACGTGCTCGAGCACCTCCCCCGCCCACACCGCGTCGAAGCTCGCGTCCTGCAGCGGCCACGGGCCCTCCGCGGGGACGAGGCGCAGGTCCAGGTCCTCCCCCTCCCGGGCGCGCGCGCGGCGCAGCGGGCTCCTGGGCGACGTCGATCCCCACCGCCTCCCTACCCGCCCGGGTGAGCGCCGAGGTGAAGCGTCCCTCGCCGCAGCCCACGTCCAGCACCCGCGCCCCCGCGGGCACGCGCTCGAGCAGGAAAGCGAGACGCGCCGCCCAGTACGGCGGAGAGAGACCTTCCGGGATGCCTTCCCACAGGCTCTCGTGGTACTCGCGCGCTGGCACTCCGCGCAGGCTAGGCCACCAGACGCCTACGCGAGGTGAGAATCGCGGAGAGAGCGGCAACTCCGCTGTCATCTCTACCGCTCCCGTCCCAAACCGACTAAGGTCCCACCCGTGCACGTCCGGGGGACTGACGTGAAGGACTGCGAGCGCCTGTGAGGCTGGCGTTCGACAGCCGCCCGACGGCCGAGCCGCAGGGCCTTGGGCGGTATGCCAGCTGCTTGTTGCAGGCCCTGCGCGAGACCGCCGACGAGCAGGACGAGATCCTCGAGACCCACCGCCCGCGCGGGGCCGACCTCTTCCACACACCGTGGATCCAGGGGGCGATGCTGCACAGCCCCTGTCCGATGGTCGTCACCCTCTACGACCTCGCGGCGCTCGAGCGTCCCTCCGAGCGGCTGCGCGGTGGCGGCATGCACCTGCGCATGCGCCACCTCGCGCTGCAGCGTGCGTCACACGTGATCGTCCCCAGCGAGGTCGTCGCCCACGAAGCCGTCGCCGAGCTCGGACTCGAGCGCGAGCGTGTGGCCGTGATCCCCGAGGCGCCGGACCCCGCGCCACCCGCGTGGGGCTGGGAGGACGCCGCGCGCGAGACGTGGCGCGTCTACCAACGGGCGCTCGCCCACCCCCACCGGCCGTGCGTCACCGGCTGGGGCCGGCGGGGGCTCAGTAAGCGCCACGCCGCGAGAGCACCGCAGGGATGGTCTTCAGCAGGATCGTGATCGGAGCGGGAAGGGGGCAGGCCCCCCTCCCGACCTCCCCCCGGGGAATCAGTAGGCGCCGCGCCGCGAAAGCACTGCCGGGATCGTCTTGAGCAGAATCGTGAGGTCCACGGCCAGCGACCAGTGCTCCAGGTAGAGGAAGTCCAGGTGCACGAGGTCGTCGAAGTCGAGCTCCGCGCGGCCTGAGACCTGCCACAGACCCGTGATCCCCGGGAGCACCAGGTAGCGCTTGCGGTGCCACTCCTCGAGCTTCTCGAAGTCGCGCTCCGGCAGCGGGCGCGGCCCCACCAGCGACATCTCGCCTCGCAGCACGTTGACCAGCTGCGGCAGCTCGTCCAGCGAGAAGCGCCGTAGGAACCGGCCCACCGGGGTCGTGCGCGGGTCGTCGCGGATCTTGAACAGCGCCCCCGACGCCTCGTTGAGCGCTTCCAGGTCCGCTTGGCGGTGCTGGGCGTCGACGTACATGGTGCGGAACTTCAGGCACGCGAACGGCCGCTCTCCGATCCCCTGGCGGATCGAGCGGAACACCGCCGGGCCCCGCGAGGTCGCCCGCACCGCCACCCAGATCGCCGCCAGCAGCGGGCTGAGGAGGAGCAGCAGGACCGTGGCGCCGACCACGTCGAACGTGCGCTTCAGCGCGAAGTCGATCCCCTCGAAGACCGGCGGCTTCAGCTCGAACAGCGGCACCGACTCCCCCGGCACGAACTCCGCGCGGTGGATCAGGATCTCCATCGTCGAGGGCGCGATCCGCACCCGCACCCCCCGCTGGTGACAGCGGTCCACCAGCTCCACGGCGTCCGCCTGGGGGAAGTCCGGGTCCGCGATGATCACCTCGTCGACCCGCTCGGCCGCCAGCACCCGCTCCAGGTCGCGCGGGGTGCCCAGCGAGCGCAGGCCGTTCGCGGGCAGGGCGCGCAGCGAGACGTAGCCCACCACGTTCACGCGCGAGTGAGGCGCGTCCGCGAGCGCGCGCGCGACCTCGCGGATGTGCGAGCCCGTGCCGACCAGCACCGCCCGGCGCTCGTGGCCGGCGATCCGCAGGACCGCGCCCGTGGCCCGCTCGTACAGGTAGCGCAGCAGGGGCACGTACAACAGTGCGAAAGCCAGCGAGCCCCAGAAGATGTAGTAGCTCTGGAAGTGTTCGCCGCTGACCAGCGCGAACAGCGCCGCCACGAACGTCACCTGGAAGAGCGAGGCCACGATCCGCGCCATGCCCGGCCGCTGCGCCCCCGCCGCGTACAGCCCCGAGCGCGCGAACAGCAGCGCCGTCAGCAGGTACGCAAATGCCAGGATGCTCCTGGTCTCCTCGTACGCGCCGTGCACGCTCACTTCGCTCAGCACCGCCGCCTTCAGCACCAGCGCCGTGAAGATCGCCAGCGAGAGCCCCGCGAAGTCGAGCGCCAGCAGCGTCAGCACCCGCACCGCGCGCCGCGCGGTCTCGACGCGCAGCAGGAACGAGATCGCCGGGGAGCGCTTGCGGCGCATGTCCCGGTCGGAGGGGGCCCTGCGTACCGTCGCCTCCGAGAGCACCGGTATCTCAAGCGGTTGGGCCGGCCCAAGCTGAGCCTCCAGAGGGGGGGCCTCAACAGGAGGCGCCCCCTGGGGCGAGGTCTCGAGGGAGGCGGCCGGCGTCCGCGTGGCGTGTGCCATCTCGCCGTTCACAACGCCTCAGACTCGCAGATGGAGCGGTCGCGTGTCAGCCGCCCGCCCTCGCCGACCCTGCGCAGCGGCCGCCGAGCCGACCTTCGACTCCCTTCAGCCCACCAGAACTTCGACGCCCGACTCGTCGATCGTGCGTTCGAGGCCCTCCCGCAGCGCCACCTCCGGGGACCAGCCCAGGAGCTCGCGCGCCAGCGCGATGTTCGGCCGGCGCTGCTTGGGGTCGTCCACCGGCAACGCCTCGAAGACGATCTCCGAGCTCGACCCCGTGACCTCTTTGACGGTCTGTGCGAGCTCCAGCAGCGTGAACTCGTCGGGGTTGCCGACGTTCACCGGCTCGTGGTGGCCCGACTCCGCGAGTGCGACGAGCCCCCGGATCAGGTCGGCCACGTAGCAGAACGAGCGCGTCTGACCGCCGTCGCCGAAGACCGTGAGCGGGCGGTCCGCCAGCGCCTGGCGCAGGAACGTCGGGATCGCGCGACCGTCGCGGGGGCGCATCCTCGCCCCGTACGTGTTGAAGATCCGCACGATCGCCGTGTCCACCCCCTGCTGGCGGTGGTAGGCCATCGTCAGCGCCTCCGCGTAGCGCTTCGCCTCGTCGTACACCCCCCGCGGGCCGATCGGGTTGACGTGGCCCCAGTAGGACTCCGGCTGCGGGTGCACCTGCGGGTCGCCGTACACCTCGCTCGTAGACGCCAGCAGGAAGCGCGCGCGCTTGGCCTTCGCGAGGCCCAGGGTGTGGTGGGTGCCGTAGGAGCCGACCTTCAGCGTGTGCAGCGGCAGGCGCAGGTAGTCGATCGGCGACGCCGGTGAGGCCAGGTGGTAGACGAAGTCCACCGGCTCCTCAACGAAGTACGGGTCGATGATGTCCACCCCCAGGTGCACGAACCGCTCGGGGTCGCGGATGTGCTCGATGTTCGCCAGCGACCCCGTCTCGAAGTTGTCCACGCAGATCACGCGGTGGCCCCTGGCGAGCAGCTCGTCGCAGAGGTGGGACCCCAGGAAGCCCGCGCCGCCGGTCACCAGACAGGTTGCCATGCGCGCAGGATACCCCGGCGGGCGGGTCACCGATCCACCGGCCAGTAGTCCCCGGTCTACCGGTCCGTATCATCCAACCAATGGCCACCACCGCGCGCCGTCCCGGCGGGAGCGCCGGGGACGAGGACCCCGAGCGCCTGACCGTCGCCCCGATCGTCGGGCCCGAGGACCCACGGCGGTTCACCGACTCCGGGATCGAGGTCGCCGAGCTCTACACCGAGGCCGACCTCCCCGCGGAGCCCGAGCTCGGCGAGCCGGGCGAGTACCCCTACACCCGCGGCATCCACCGCGAGATGTACCGCAAGCAGCTGTGGACGATGCGCCAGTACGCCGGCTACGCCTCCGCCAAGGAGTCCAACCGCCGCTACCGGTACCTGCTCTCCAAGGGCTCCACCGGGCTCTCGATGGCCTTCGACCTGCCCACCCAGCTGGGGTTGGACTCCGACAACCCCCGCTGCCTCGGCGAGGTCGGGCGCACCGGCGTGGCGATCGACACGCTCGACGACATGCGCACCGCGTTCGAGGGCATCCCGCTCGAGGAGGTGTCGACCTCGATGACGATCAACGCCCCCGCCGCCTGCCTGCTGCTGCTGTACGAGCTCGTCGGCGAGGAGCAGGGCGTCCCCTCCCACGAGCTGCGCGGCACGACCCAGAACGACGTGCTCAAGGAGTACATCGCGCGCGGCAACTACATCTACCCGCCGGAGCCCACGATGCGGCTGACGACCGACCTCTTCCAGTACTGCCACGAACGGGTGCCGCGGTGGAACACGATCTCGATCTCCGGCTACCACTTCCGCGAGAAGGGCTGCTCGGCGGTGCAGGAGGTCGCGTTCACGCTCTGCTCCGGGATCGCCTACGTGCAGGCCGCGATCGACAAGGGGCTCGACGTCGAGCACTTCGCCCCGCGCCTCGCGTTCTTCTTCAACGGCCACAACAACGTCTTCCAGGAGGTCGCCAAGTTCCGCGCCGCGCGGCGGATGTGGGCGCGGATCATGCGCGAGCGCTTCGCCGCCACCGACCCACGCGCGCAGATGCTCCGCTTCCACACCCAGACCGGCGGCGTCACGCTCACCGCCCAGCAGCCCGAGAACAACATCGTGCGGGTCGCGCTGCAGGGCTTCGCCGCGGTCTGCGGGGGCACCCAGTCGCTGCACACCAACGGCTTCGACGAGGCGCTGGCGCTGCCCACCGAGCACGCCGCCAAGGTCGCGCTGCGCACCCAGCAGATCCTCGCCCACGAGTCCGGCGCCGCCGACACCGTCGACCCCTTCGCCGGCTCGTACTTCGTCGAGGCGCTCACCGACGAGATCGAAGCGCGCGCGCAGGAGCTGATCGGCAGGGTCGACGCGCTCGGCGGCTCCGTGAACGCGCTGCAGTTCATCACCGGCGAGATCGACGAGTCCGCGTGGGGCTACGAGGAGCGCTACCGCATCGGCCAGGACGTCGTCGTCGGCGTCAACGCCTTCCAGGAGGACGACGTCGAGGTCCCCGACCTGCTGCGTGTGGACCCCCAGTCCGAGCGCGAACAGCTCGACCGCCTCGCCGCCTTCAAGGCCGACCGCGACCACGCCCTCGTGGAACGGCGCCTGGAGGAGCTGCGCGGGGTGGCGCGCGGCAGTGAGAACCTGCTGCCCGCGATCCGCGCCGCGCTCAAGGACCGCTGTTCCATCGGCGAGGTCTGCGGGGCGATGCAGGACGTGTTCGGGGCCTACGCGCCGACGTTCTGAGCGTTCGCCGCCGGCCCACATGTTCTGCAAAGCGTGGGTGGGCCATGCCGCATGCGGCATGGCCAGGGTGGCCACATGTGGCCACCCTTCGAACCCGCACATGTGCGGGTTCGCACCGGACCGTACATGTACGGTCCGAGCAGGGCCACATGTGGCCCTGCCTGAAACGGCCACATGTGGCCGTTTTCTCGGTCGGCGCATGCGCCGACGCTTCAATAGTCAGATGTGCGGGTCGGAGTGCATGTACGGTCCGGTGCATGCGCCAAGGGCACAGCTTTAGGGCTCACGAATTAATAACTGATGGTGAGATGGTGTAGTTCCACTCTGGGTGAAATTGGTGTCCGGTGATGTTGACGGCGGCGAGCTGCTCGTCTGTGACTTTGATTTTTTGGGGGTAGGTGGTTTCGTCGAGTCGGGCGTAGACGGTCAGGCCGGTGTTGGTCGTGGTGGAGGCGATCAGCTCGATGACGACCTGGTAGCTGGTGAGCGGCTTGCCGCGCCAGTTGAGGCTGATGAAGGAGAACAGCCGGTGCTCGATCTTGTTCCACTTCGAGGTGCCGGGCGGGAAGTGGCAGACCTCGATCTGGAGGCCGGTTTCGTCAGCGAGGCGTTGCAGCTCGGTCTTCCACAGCCTGACGCGGGGGTTGTTGGAGCCGCCGCAGTCGGCGGTGATCGTCAGGGTCGTGGCGTCGGGGAAGCGCTCTGAGCCGAGGTGCTCCCACCAGGCGCGGATCGAGGCGACCGAGAACTGCGCGGTGTCGGCCGAGATGCCGACGTTGACCCACCCCTCGTCGTTGGCGATGTCATAAACCCCGTACGGGAACGCCCTGGGGACCTCGGGGGCGGGAAAGTCGTGGCCCTGCACTTGCACGGGGCGCCCTGTGGGCTCGAGCTCCCTGCCAACAGCTCTGTAGTCGCCGATCAGCTCCTTCTTCTTGGTATCGATGCTGATCGCCGGCTGGCCGGCCTCGATCGCGCTCTTCACGGTCTCGTTGATGTGCGCGAACTGCGCGTCGCGATCGGGGTGGTCTGCGCCCTCCCTGGTCTTCTGGTTGGCCTGCAGGCGATACCCCAGGCCTTTCAGCCGCAAGAGCACCGTGCGATCAACAATCTCATGGCCCATCGCGCGCAGCGCCGCAGCGAGCTTGGCGGCACTCTTGGACGTCCAGCGCAACGGCGACTCCGGGTCCCCGCGAGTGACCGGGTCCACCAAACGCTCAAGATCCTCTATCACCGTCGGGTCCGAACGCTCAAGCGGCGGCCTACCCCCACCCGGGCGCCTCACACGACCGGGCTCAAGCACCTCCTCGCTATCGAGCTCAGCAAGGCCCCGCCTGACCGTCGATTCCGAGACGCCGGTCGCCCGAACCACCGCCGCGATCCCACCACGCCCCGCCGAACGAGCCTCCACCGCGACCCACAACCGCCGGCCCCGCTCATCCAACACACGCCGCTCACGCAACGCCCGATACCGCTCAGCGATCCCAGCCTCATCAACCACACCACCAACTTCTACACCACAACCCCAAACCCTTCAATTATTTATGCGTGAGCCCTTACGGCAGGCGACAGAGCGGCTGTTCCAGATGCCGCATGACGGCGGTGTGCTGTTCAGCGGAGGGACGGAGCCCAACGCTCCCCGACGCATGGACCGCGTAGGTCACCGTGCCCGCACACGAGCATCCCTGGTTGCGCCTTCCCCCCGCCGCCGTCTCGGCGCCGGGAAGAGCCTGCGCGGCTTCTCGTGGTAGTGGCCTGCTCCCGAGGCAGGCGCGATTGACCTGCGTGCACATTACGCGGCCATGCCGGGCCGCGCATTGCAAATGCTCCGGCCGTGGATGTCCGTGGGCGTTGGCGGTACCCACGCTTACGACCACGTCGTCAGGCTTGACGGCCGCGAGCAGACGCTCGAGCAGCTTCACGTCTTCTTTGGTGTCCAGCCGGCCCCCGTGGTGGGGCAGCTGAAATACATCCGCGCGCAGCGCTTCGCGATCTCGCGCCAGCAGGTACCGCCACACCTCTCCGGTCGCGTCCGCGCTGAGCAGCCAGCTTCGCTCGGATACCGCGAGACGGCCGACGACACTGCCGTGGTTGGGGTTGGACAGGGTCGCCGCCTTCACCGCCCGGGCGTGCGTGGGCGCGAGGATTTCGTACCGGAGCACGCCCACCGTGTCGGTCTCGCCCCTCGTCGCCGGCTCCACCTGCACGCCGTCGTCCTCCAACTCAACCATCGCTCGCAAGGCGGCCACCACCTGCGGAGACCGCTTGGGCGTGGCACTCACGTTGGTGCGGACTCTCCGTACGCGAAACCGCCGGCACAGCTCGAGCGCATCGCCGATATGGTCCTCGTGCGGGTGCGTCAGGATGAACGCGCCGATCCGTCGTGCTCCGTTGGCGCGCAGCGCATGCTCGACCAGATCGGCGGTATTCGTCGGGCAATCCACCACGATCGCCTCGGCCTTCGCGCGATCGACCGCCACGATGCAGTCGCCCTGCGCGACATCCACAAAGCTCACCGACGCGACCTCACTCATCGGCCGCCTCCAGCCCCTGACGGCGAGGGCCGCCTCGGAGCTTCTCGGCAAGCTCCTCCGCGCCGAGGTAGGTCTTTGCCTGAAACGCAAACGCCGCGCCGTGCAGGTCGTCATCCTGCATGCGCACGTCAAACGTCACCTCGGGACGGCACAGCCAGCCGAGGAAGCGCGTGGGCAGCGGCTGCCACTCGCCCTCGGGGGGTGTGACGCCCGGCACCCACAGCCGCACCCGATCGCTCGCGTCGTCGACCTTCAGGGTGGCGCCGAAGCGCTGCGTGTATCCGCTCGCGGCGCCGGCGGGCGCGGCGACGTCGACATCGAACCTCGTCCTTCCCTCCGGCGCGCGAAAGCCCGCAAGCTGAGCCACCACATGCCCACGGGTGACCTCGTCCAGCCCGTACGCCCTCGACACACGCTCCTCGAGCTCAGTCGTCAGCACACGCGGGACGTCCCCCCCGGCGGCTGCCTCGGCGACGCGTTCGCCGACGTCGGAGAGGCCGCGGATCGCGGCCTCTGAGGGCATCGGCATCGAGGTCAGCACCCGTCTCGGGATCGACAGGGTGGGAGCGTACGTGTCCACCCAACACGCCGCCATCGAGCTGCCGAGGACCGCGAGCAGCCCCCACAACATCTCGCGGTCGTCCCGATCTCGCGGGACCACCATGTAAAGCGTCTCGCGGGGAATCACACCGCTCAGGTCGTACCCCACCTTCACGCGCCATGGATTGGCGGGGGAGCGCTTGGCCGAGACCAGCAGCTTGGCCGCAGCGAACAGGGTGGGATCGCGAATCCGCCGGTGGAAGTCCGCGGGGTAGCGGACCGGAATGATCGCCTCCTCATCGGGGTGCGAGAACGCGGGCAGTGCCTCCGCTTCGCGCAGCCACCGATGATCGCCCCCCCGCGACCCCACCGCGTCGACCGGTGGCTCGGGCACAGGTCCCTGCTGAACGAAGGCGTAGGTGGACAGCGGCTCGGCCCCGGCCGCCACGCCTCTGCCCGGCCCCAGCGCCCCCGAGAGAAAGCCCGTGCCGTCCCGCGGTAGGGCGCTGAGATGCTGCTCGTCGGCGCGGCCATCGACCAGGAAGCGGGTGCGCCAGTCCCCACGCCCAAGCACTCTCCGAAACAACGTACGTCCGCCCGTCGACCGCTGGCGTTCGGCAAACACCACGCACGGCGCCAGCGAAGCGGAGCCGAACGTGTTGTCAGGAAGTCGCCATATCTCGAACACGTCCGCTCGTTCGGTCAGCGCTTGCCTTGCCTTCCTACTGACGTTACTGTCGAGCCAAGTCGCCGGCAGGATGAGGGCGAGCAGGCCCCCGGGCGCCACCCTGTCGAGCGCTGCAATGACGAAATCGTCGGCGCCCTTCTTGCGTTGTTTATCGACGCTTCGCTGCTGCCTCCACGGCGGATTGGTCATCACCACCGAGAACTGCTCGTCGTCTGGCGTGCCGGACTGCAACGCATCGCGACATTCGATGTGCCAACCATTTCCCTCGGGCAGCGCATGCAGCAGCAGGCTGAGCTGCGCAATCTGCACGGCGAAGCCGTCGATGTCGTACCCGGTCAGGTGCGAGCGGATGTAATCGTGCCGCCCACCTGCGTCGAGCGCACGCGGGGCAAGCGACCCGAGCCTGTCGTGCGCAGCGAGCAGGAGCGTGCCCGATCCGCAGGCCAAATCGAGCACCGATCGCTCGTGCGGCGGAAACTTCTCGAAAGGCAGCGCGTCTGTGATTCGCCGAGCGAGATCGAGGGGCGTGTAGTGGACCCCCAGCCGTGCTCGTACAGCCTCGGAGACGACCGCCTCCTCGTATACGTGGCTGACGATAGCCGGATCGAGACTTGCATAGTTGACATCCGAGCCGAGCACCCCGATCAGATCCAATATCGCGATACGATCCTCCGGAGAGAGGTCGGTCATCCAGCTGAACTGCTTGGGAAAGCGACTCCCGGCGGTGGCGAGCACGGCCGACGCGGCGATCGACTCCCCGGCCTCCGCGCGCTTGTCGCGCACCATCAACGCCGTGAGCGCGCCCACAACCAGCCGCGCCGCCCACGCCAGCGCGCCTTTGCGTCTCCCCGCAGGTCCTTTCAGTAGCTCACCCAGCGCCTCCTCGACCCGCTCGGTGAGGGTCGCGCTCAACCGTCCCCTGGCGGTGGGCAGCAACGATACGTCGATTGGCAGCAGGGAGAGCTGGCGGCCTTCTCGCTTGGCGCCCAGCAGCACCTCCGGGGCCAGGCCGGAAACAAGTCGTCCCGGCCATGCGACACCACCCTGCTCATACTCCAGACACTCGATCACTTTCTCATTGCCAGGGTCGCTGCTCACCGTCCAGACCTCCAGCGCCGACGGCGCCGCAGCCAAGCGAAAGGGCGTCGCCAGCGCGCGCGCAGCGAGCCCGTCGGGCCGCGCATCGGACTCCACGACGTCGGCGACGAGCGTCGCGGTATTCATATCCTTCGGCATCGCCTGCCCGAACGCGGCATAGCCGCAGCGAGAGATTCCTTCCTGCGTATATACGGGATAGTCCTCCAGGATCAACTCGCCCGAGTAGCCGAGCTGCTCGATCGCCGCCCGGGTGGCGCGGCGCCGCCCCTCTATGTCAAGGGGCATGATCTACCTGCAAATCGCCAGCCTCGGGCACCGGCCAACGCTAGCTCATCCCCCAGACGAGCCACAGCGGTTAGGGTGTCCGCGTGACCGTAGGCCCCGCCGTCGCCTTCTTCGAACTGGTCCTCGCCGTCCACATCCTCGCGGTCGTGGTCGCCTTCGGCGCGACCTTCGCCTACCCCGTCTTCCTCGCCGCGGTCACGAAGGCTGATTCGCGCTCGCTGCCCTCGCTGTACCGGGCCTTCCACGCGGTCAGCCAGCGGGTGATCATGCCCGGACTCGCCGTGGTCATGGTCTGCGGCATCTACCTCGCCTCCAAGCTCCACATGTGGAGCGCCTTCTACGTCCAGTGGGGGCTCGGCGTCTCGCTCGTGATCGGCGCGATCGAGGGGATGCTCCTCGGGCCCTCCGAGCGGCGCCTCGTGGAGGCCGCCGACCGCGACCTCGCCGCCGCCGGCGACGGGCCCCTCACGGCCGGTGCCGAGCACAAGGCGCTCGTCCGCCGGGTCGGTGGGATCGGCGCGCTGATGGACGTGCTTGTGGTGCTCACGATCTTCTTCATGGCCACGCGTGCCGGGGCGTAGCAGGGCCGCTGCCGGCCCGCGGCCAGGCGCATGCCGGGCGAGGCGGCTGGGCCGGGGGCCACAGCTGCCTCGCCGGATCGCAGTCTGTGGTGCTCACTGCGCGCCGATGGCCTGCGGCAGCGGCTCCCCCCAGCGCGTCACGCCCGCGCGCGTCGGGTGAGGCCCCGGGCAGGACTCGCTCGGGAGCCGCATCTTCTTGGCGACGTTACAGCCGCACAGCTCGCAGACCCTGCGGCCCGTCCGCGCCCCGAGGCGGTCCTCCTCGCGCGCGGGGACGAGCCGCTGCACGGCCGAGGCGGGCTCGCGCAGGTGCGGGCAGGCCAGGCACGCCGCCTCGCGCCGTGCGAGCGCCTCCTCGTCCACCGTGGAGAAGCCCGCCCGGCCCCAGCGCACGAACGCCGCGGCCGCCCGGCCGACGAGCTCGCGGTTGCCCGGCGCCGGGCGCTCGCGCTCGTAGGCGCGCGTCGCGGGGGCGTCGAGGAGCGCCTGCAGGAATCCCGGCGCGCCGCGGCACGTCAGTAGGTCGCCCGCGAACGCGGGATCCTCGCAGGCGCGCCTGAGCGCGGCCTCGGGCGCCGGGCCGTCGAGGCCGAGCACGTCGCCCAGGCGCGCACACAGATCCGGCACGGTCTCCTCGCCGTTGAGGTCGAGCAGCTGCTGGATCATGTGCTCACGCTCCCTGTGTTGGTGGGAGGGTGAATCGTGCGCTGTCGTGGCCGGAGACGAGGGGGTGTCCGTGGGCGCTTAGCACCTCGACGGCGGTGACCGTGTACTCAGTGTCTGCCTTCAGGTCAGCCTCGATCCTCACCGCCTTGGCGCCCTGCTCGACGGTCGCGCTGCTCGCCGCGGTGACCGGGTCGAAGTCGAACGCGCCGAGCACGGCGGTGGCGGGGTCGATGGGCTCGTTGAACTCGACCTTCACCCGCGCCTGGGAGCCCTTCCACGCGCCGCGCGCGCGGAGGACCTTCAGCGTCGCGGTCGGCGGGCCGCCGGCGCACTCCGGGAGCGGCTGAGTGTTGGCGCCGGCGTGCATCGCCTCCAGACGGCAGTCGATCGGGATCTCCACACAGGTGTCCCCGGGCCGCCCGCCGCGGTGGTCGAGGTCGATCAGGCCGAACAGCTCGCCGACCTGCTCCAGCCCCGCGAGCACGACGGGACGCGACCGCATGGCGAAGAACGCCTCCGGCAGGAGTGCGGCGGTCGCCGCGAAATCGGCGACGCCCGTGCAGCTGTAACCCGGCGCGCTCTTCGGCTCGCCGCCGTAGAGGTACCCCAACGCCTGCGCCAGCACGAGCGCGAGCCCCTCGAGGCTCAACACGCTCATGCGAGCCAGGCCGCCGTTGAGCACAACGAACGGCACGTCGAACTGGCGGAACGCATACGCGTTGGGCAGCTCGTTGCTCTCGTCTGAGCGGAACATCACCTGCGGGTTGAACCCGCTGAACAACGAGAACAGGTAGTCGACCATCGAGCCCGCCGAGCCGGTGTACGCCGCGAAGCGCTCCCCGTTCTTCTGGATATCCAACGCCTGCTGGTAGGTGACGAACGACCCCGCACCCTCAGGCACCGCGACCGCCCGGGCGCCCGCAAACGGCTCGAACCCGGCGGTCGCCTCCGTCGGGTCCCGGCCCTCGACAGCCGCGCTCAAAGCATCAGCCTTGAGATGCTCGTACAGAGCCGCATACTCATCGGTGCCAAAATCGGGCAGCCCCGCATGATCGGCGACCATCAACTCCGGCCTGACACTGTCCAAGTCGCGCAACTGCAGCGCGTAGTCGCCGCAGACCACACCATTGGCGACGATCAAATGCCCCCCGAGATCCTCAGCGGGCCTGTCACTCGTCGCGATATGGTGCACACCCTTGGCGTACTTACCGGCAGCCAAGTCGAGCACCGGCGCACTCGAACCATCCGGACGCATAAGCACATCCCGACCAGGCACAAGCTTCGCCGCCCGCTTGAGCTTACGATCCCCCATCAGGAACAGCTGGTCGCGGTTGGCATAAACGCTCTCCGGCCCAGCCGGGTCACCAAAACGCACACGGATCAACCCATTGACACCCGCCGTGTCTCCCGTGCCTGAACTGAACGCGACCGGCACATCGGCCCACGCCCCCAAATCCGCATCCATCGCCACCCACACCATGTCCCCCACGAGCAACTCACGAATCTCCCTCACACCCGTGCCACTCGTCGCGACCATCGTGTCACCCGCAAAACAACCGCAACAACAGAAGCAAGGGGTCGGGCCCGACACGAAGATGGGCGAGGTCGCGTCGTAGGTGCAGCAGTCCGGGCGCGAGCTCCCGGGCTTCTTGCACCCGTCGAAGTAGGGGTCTTCGCAGTAGCAGATCTTGTGGTCGGTGTCCATCACCTGCTTGCTGGTGCAGTGATCTTCTTTGCACAGAGTGCCTTTCATCTGCTGGACCGCGGCGCGGCACGGGGGGAGCCACCAGGGCTCGGCCTGCGTCTTCGTGATCACGGGGGACATGGCTGCTGCTCCTTTGGTAAGGGCGTCCTTCAGACGCCGGTTGTCTACGTTTGGGTCCTCACCACGCCACCCGCCCCTCGTAGAAGAGAATCAGCACCGCGTTCTCGATCACCGCGGGGTTCAGCACCGAGTCCGAACCCTTGGTCTTCAGGTCCGCCGGTGTGTCGGCCAGCACGAAGCCGAGCGATGCCGGCCCGTCGATCGCCCGGGCCGCGGGGGGCGTGGGGAAGATGTGCGTGTGGCTGGCGCCGGTGTCGAGGTCGAACGGGACTGCGACCGTCCCGCCGAGCTCGAGCCGCAGGTAGGGCTTGCCGGCCCTCGTCTTCGTGCCCGCCGGCACGTCGAGGTGGAAGAACAGGCCGGTAAGCGTCGCCTGCTCGATGTGCGGCGGGATCAGGTGCTCGAGCTCGAACGTGAGCACCTGCCGCGTACCCCGCGGCGCGTGGTGCAGGAAGGCGTACCACTCGGTCGAGAAGCGCTGGGCGAGCGGTAGGAACACGCTCCCGGCGGTGCTCCGCATGGCGGGCAGCCGCACGACCTGCTCGCGCAGGCGCGCCCCGCCGTCCAGCGCGGTGTAGCGCAGCGCCAGGACGACGTCGGAGATCGTCGCGAAGTCGATCCGGTTGGTCTGCTTGGGCATGCTCAGGCGCCACGTCGACACCGCGCCGGTGCCCTCGAACGGCAGGTAGCGCTCGTCCGCGGGGCTGGGTTCGAACACGCCGTCGTCCGACACGCCGCTCGACAGCGCGATCTGCTGGCTGACCCACCAGTTCGAGCGCAGCGTGTCGGGCCCCGGCAGCGGCGCGTCGGGCGTGCCGAGTAGGAAGCTGACCGTGCCCGCGTCGGGCTGAACGACGAGCTGGTTGGTCAGCTGCGTCAGCGTCGCGTGGATGTTCTGGTAGGGGCCCGTGAGCGCCGGGATCGAGACGGCCAGCGTCTTGATCCGGCGCGCGTAGTGGCCGGGGAAGTCGTCGTCGAAGAGCCTCTCGGGCAGCTCGAAGACGCACTCCCCGGTCGCGATCAGGTCGAGCACCGCGCGCGGGTTGACCTCGAGCAGCGAGATCGTCTTCTCGATCTCCAGCTGGCGGCCGTTGCGCTCCAGGTAGGACTGCTCCATCTGGTTCAGCGCGAGCGCGAGCCCTTCGCCGCAGAGCAGTCCGCGGCGGCCGTCGTCCCAGTAGCCGAAGTTCACGAAGCTCGCGTCCGAGCCGAGCTCGTACTGGTACGCGCGCTGCGCCGAGCGAGCGAGCTCGAGCGCGATCGAGTACGTCTGGAAGTGCAGCGTCGAGAGCCGCGCGGCCATCCACTGGTACAGCTCCTCGTCGGTGAACTTCCCCTTGAGGAACGTCTCCATCGCTTCGCTCTGGGCGATCGTCGCGCGGTGGGCGAGCAGGTCCTGTTCGGCCATCTTCAGCTGGGCGGCGTTGGCCGCCTGCTGCGCGGTGATCTGGTCGGCGTCGTGGCCGGCCAGCGTCGCCTGCATCCCCCATTCGGACTCGCGGCGCTGGTACTGGGCGAGCGTCATGCTCAGCTGCGCGCCGAAGTTCGACAGGATCGCAAGACCTTCGAACACGCCGGCGCCGGCCGACAGCGCCGCGCCGAGCTGCTGTCCGCCGTAGGTCATCGCGAACGGCGAGCCGACCTGCGGCACGGCGTAGGCGATCGCCGAGCCGGTGCGTGTGGCGGTGGCGAGCACGTTGAACACGCTCGCCAGCGTCATCGTCGCGATGTTGGCCACCTCGGCGGGCGACAGGCCTTTGGCCACCTGCTCGGCGTAGTAGGCCTTGCGGCCCTCGGCGGCGGCGAGGCTGGCCGCGAGCGCCAGACCGGTCTGCGTGGCGTCCTCGACCTGCTGCTGCTTGATCAGCGTCGTCAGCTCGAGCAGGCGCCGCTGCTGGGAGGACTGCAGCAGCGCGAGCGCCTCGCTGTCTTTGCGCTCCAGGGCCCCGAGCAGCGCCGAGCCGAGCTGCGAGACCGCCGCGGTCACCCCGCGCGCGCGCTCCAGCAGGGCGGTGAAGCGGTACTTGGGCACCGGCATCTGGGCGTGCGCGGCGACCGGCAACCCCGCCGCGCCGGCACGGCGAGCAGCAATCAACGCGAGCGGGTCCAGCGGCGGGGCGAACAGCCCCAGCGGACGCGCCTGCCCGGCGATGTTCATGCAGTGGCGGATCTTGTACAGGCGGTCCTCGACCCGATCCCAGCAGCCACTCAGTCGCTCGTTCTCCGGCACGCAGAAGTAGGCGTTGACGTCGTTGAAAGGGATCTCCCGCAGCTGCGTACCGGTGTCGAGCGCGCCGCGCGCCAGCGCGGTGTTCTCCAGGCGGATCAGGAACTGCGGGATGCCCTGGGCGAAGACCCGGTAGGTCGAGGCGCCGCTCGGCGGCGTGCTCCACGGCGTCGCGACCGTGGCGGTGCGCGTCGCGCCGTCGTAGGCGAGTACGTAGGAGTGCGTCCCCTCGCCAGGCCCGGCCGTGATCGCCACGTACAGCCCGGTGTAGGCGTCGTTGAGCGGCGAGGCGTCGCTCGCCAGCGTGATCGACGTCGGCGTCGCGCCCCGCGCCGTGCCGGTGGCGACGGTGCGGTCGCTGTAGGACCGCTTGACCTCATCGAAGGAGGCCGGTGGCGGCGGTGCACCGGCGGCGAGCGTGGCGGGCCGCGGGCCGAGCAGGTCAGCCGCCATCACGTAGAGGTTGGTGGCCTGGTCGATCGCCTCGCGCGTGTCCTGCGTGAACAGGAAGTCCCCCCAGTCGAGGAGGTTGTCCACGTAGCGGATCACGACCGCCTTGGCGTAGGCGGCGATGCGCAGCCGCGCGATCGCGTCCGGGTCGAGCGGATCGTCGTTGTAGGCCTCGATCTGCGCCGGGTTCGTCAGCGTCTGCGCGAGCGAGGGCAGCGTCATGTCGCGGAACGGCAGGAAGCGCCAGAAGCGCTCGCTGCCCTCGGCGTCGGCGGGGTCGGGCTGCTGCGTCGGGTTGAAGACGCGCTCCAGCCACGTCCTGGCCTCGGCGAAGCGCTTGGCGGCGCCGAGCGTGTCGGCGAGCAGGAACGGCGCGTGGAAGAACAGCTCCCAGAAGTAGGCGCCGTAGGGGCCGTCGAAGTCGAGCTGGTCGGTGGCCGGCGCGACGGCGGCGGCGGCGGGCTCCAGGCGCGCGAACGGCGGCTCGGGCGTGCGCTGCGCCTCAACGCTGAGCAGGTCCTCGATGCCGCCCTGGGCGAGCCGCTCGGCCAGGCGGCGGCCGGCGTCGGTGCTGATGCGGGCGAAGCGGTAGCGCAGCTCGCCCGGCGCGGGCGGCGGCTGCGTGGTCGTGAGCAGCTCTGAGGTCAGGTAGACGTTCCCGGGGGGCAGCGGCGGCGTGGGCGACTGCGCCAGCAGCGTCTCGGAGATCGTCAGCAGCCCGGGGTCTGAGGAGCGCACGAGGAACGCCTCGTCGCCGTTGTCGAACAGGAAGCTGCCGGGCCGGTTCGTGACGGTGCTCAGCGACGCGATCCGGCCCGCCACCCGGCCCAGCAGCGCCACTGTCGGCGCCGGCCGGTCCGGCATCGACGCGGTGGGATAGTCATCGCCGTAGAAGTCGTCGAGGAACACGTTGCCGGTGTTCGACGCGGCGATGCCCAGCCGTCCGGAGTCGCGCTCGAGGACGGGGCCGTAGGGCTGCGCGGCGCTCGGCAGGTAGCGAAACAGCGCCGTGTACAGCGGCGCGCGGCTCAGGCCGGCGTCGATCGCCAGCGAGGGGACGAGCGGCAGCGAGCCCGCGTAGGGCTCGAGCCTCGCGTTGGCGAGGGCGTTGTTGCGCAGCACCAACTCGTAGGTGTTGCGCTCCAGCGCGTGGCGGTCCGCGGGGACGTTGTTCGGCGGCGCGTCGGGCACGGGCCAGGGCTGGTCGGGGTTCCACGGGGCCGCGAAGCCGTGGTTGACGAGCAGCTGCTCGCCGCTGAGAGCCGTCTGGGGCGCAGAGAGCTTCAGCGCCGGCACGTGCAGCGGGTAGACCTTGCGCCAGACGACGAGCGTGTCGCTGAAGTACGCCCGCCAGCCGCCGAGGACGAGCTCGACGTAGCGGTCGAGCTCGTAGTCCTGCTCGTAGTCGAGCACCACGTTCTCGGCCGCGGTCTGGGGCGCCGACCACGTGCCGTCGGGTGCGAGGAAGGAGAAGCGGACGGCGGCGCTGCGGCTGGTGAGCGTGCTCGAGCGCGGCCCCGCGGGGCTGGCCGCCTCGCCGGAGGAGATGCGCGAGCCCTCGACGGTCTTCAGCTCCGACCAGAACAGCAGCAGACGGCCGAACGCCAGTACGGGCGAGACCAGCGGCGTGGGGATCGTCACGCGGATCTCCTGCCACGGCGTCCAGCCTGTCGAGGTCTCCAGACGCCGGTGGTAGTACACGTCCGGGTCGGCCGCCGTGCGTCCCACGAGGACGAGCGTCTCGACGGTGCGCGGGCCAGTGATGACGTACCGCGACCCGGCCGCCGGCGCGGTCTTCCAGGCCTGCGCGACGGTCGCCTCGCGCACGGCCCCGTCGTAGCCGACGATGCGCGCGCTCTGGCCGGCGCCGGCGCCGGCCGTGATCGCGACCGTCATCCCGACGTAGTGGTTGAACAGGGGGGAGGCGCTCGCGGCGAGGGCGATCGTCATCGTCCCGCCCGCGACCGCGACCCCGGTCGCCTGCACGACGCTCGTCCCGGGCTTGGCCTGGCGCGCCTCGTAGGCGCCGCAGAGCACGAGGTTCGAGACCGTCGCGAGGTCCTCGACGTAGGAGCGCAGCCCGGCGCTCACGGTCGCATCGGTGACGTTCGTCTCAAGCAGCGACCGCGCCAGCCGCTCGAACGCCGGCGTCGCGCCGCGCCGCGCCGCCGGCCGCAGGTAGTTCTCGGGGTACAGGAAGACCCTGCGGTTGGCCTCCCACACGCGGTAGGTCGAAAGCCACTCCCACCACGCCTCGGGGATCTGCGAGAGGTCGGTGACGCCGGGCTCCAGCATCATCCGGCAGCGCTGCATGTAGAGCTGCACGGACGCGATCCCCTGGGCGATGCGTGAGGTCACGTCGCACCCGGCCATCTCGACGTCGATCAGCAGGTACTCGTACAGCGCCCCCGGCGAGTCGATCGCCGCGTCCTCGGCCCGCAGCAGGTGGATCGCGTAGCCCAGCAGCGCGTCGCGGCGCGCCTCGTTCAGCGCGGCCCTGAGCGCCTCCTCGACGCCCGCCAGATCGCCGCCGGCGAACCGCGCGCTGACCGCACCGAGCGCCAGCGTCGCCACGCGCTCGTAGGTCTGCCAGATCGAGGCCAGGACCTCGCCGTCGCCGCCGAGCACGCCCAGCGTGGCCAGTTCGCACAGCTGCAGCAGCGAGTCGGCGTCCAGGCCCGTGCGCGCGCAGAGCTCGAAGCAGCGGCGCAGCCGCGCGACGCCGGCGACCGTGCCGGCGTCGTAGTCGCTGACGTTCGGGCCGCCGGGCCACAGCTGCGCGGTGAGCTGCGCGATCTGCGCCGGCGGCCACCCGCTCAGCGCGCTGAGCGCGTCGACCTTCGGCCCGGGCGGGGCGGGATCGGGCGGTCGGCGCAGGTACTTGACCAGCGCGCCGCCCGTGTCGCCGAACGCCAGCTCGAGCGTGCTCAGCGTCGACAGCGCGCGGACGTCGGCGAACGAGGGGTCGCGCATGTCCACGACGTTGAAGGCGCGGGGGAGCTCCGCCACGCCGCGCATCTGCGCGACGCTCGTGTCGAGCTGCTCGAACAGCACGTGCAGGCGCGCGAGCCGCTCGATCAGCAGCGTCAGGTCGGCGGGGACCTGGCCCCCGGCCGGCGGCGTCAGCAGCTCGGCCAGGTAGTCGGACAGGTCGGCCGCCTGCGTGGCGATCGGGATCAGCGCCTGCAGGCGTTCGAGGCTCGAGCGCAGGAAGTCGGCCAGGCCCTGCATCGCCACGCCGTGCTGCATCGCCGCTGCGCTGCCGATGACCCCGGCGGTGTGCTCGATCTCCTGCTGGCAGGCAAGGAGCACCTGACGGACCTGGCCGCGCTCGAGGTCGGCGTCCGGGTCGGGAACGATCTCGACGGTCATGGCGGTGTACGCGCCGTCGTCGGGCGAGGCGTCGGGCTGCAGGAGGATCTCGCTCGCGCCGCCGCCGCGCGCGGTGCCCCTCGCGACGGTGGCGATCACCTCGTAGGAGGACCGCTCGTCGGGGACGGTCGTCCACGCGGGCGTCACCTCGGCGGTGCGGGTGGCGCCCGCGTAGGCCGCGATCGTCCGCTGCTGGCCCTCGCCGGCGCCGGCGGCGATGCGCACTGTCATCCGGTCGTACGCGCCGTCGTCGGGCGCGGCCGTCGCGGCGAGCACGATCGTGGTGTCGCTCGCGCCCCGCGCGGCGCCCGCGTTCACGATCCGTGTCACGCGGTAGGCGGAGGTGGCGTCGGGGATCGGCGACCACGCGGTGGCGACCGTCGCCTCGCGCGTGGCGCCCGTGTACGCGGTGACGAGCCGGGACTGGCCGGCGCCGGCGCTGGCGAACAGGAAGGTCAGGTTGCTCGCCGCGGTGAACAGCGGGCTGAGCGTGCCCGTCTGGAGCAGCCGGACGGTCATCCCGTCGTAGGCGCCGTTGGTCGGGGACGCGTCGGCCGCGAGCTCGATGTGCGTCGCGTCGGCGGCCAGCGCCGCGCCCTCGGCGAACACGGCGGTGATCTCGTAGGCGCTCGTCGCGTTGGGCAGCACCGCCCAGGCGCCGGCGCAGCGCGCGACCTTGGTCTCCCCGTCGTAGGCGACGATCGTCTCGGCCTGGCCCGCGCCCGCGCCGGCGCGCAGCGCAATGCGCATGCCGTTGTAGGCGCCGTCGACGTTCGCCGCGCCGGCGGCGAGCTCGATCTCCCACAGCGTCCCGGCCCTCGCCGTCCCCGTTGCGACCCTCTGGATTACCGCGTACGGGGCGCCGGGGGTCGGAATCGCGGTCCACCTCTCGGCGACGGTGATCCTCCGGGCCGGGCCCTCGTACGCGGCGATCGTGCGCTCCTCGCCCGCCGCCGCGGCGCGCTCGACGATCGCGGGTTTAGCCTGCATGAGGCCCTCGAGCACCCGCGCGGCCGCCGCCCGGTCGATGTCGGCGGTCTCGAAGCTGCGCGCGCTCAGCGCAAACAGCGGTGCGAGCTCGCTGACCGCGATGCACTGGCGGGTTCGCAGCAGGACGCCCGCGACGTGGCTGCGCTTGTTGGGGGCGTGGGGATCGCCGGCGAACAGGAAGCCGAGGTCGGTGTCGGCGGTGAACCACGGGCTGAGCACGGCGCTCGGCGGTTTCGTCCCGCAGGACACCAGCAGCGGCGGCTCGGCCTGCTCGAGCGCCGTGAACGCGGCGCTTGCTTCCTGCGGGTCGATGTCCTGCGCCACGAGCGACGCCGGCGTGAGCGGAAAGCGCCGTGCGGCCGCGACGTAGCGCGCGCCGCTGTCGAGCAAGATCCCCTCCGCGGTGAGGAAGCCGGTGGCGAGGAGCTGGGCGAAGAGCGCTGCCGACCCGGCGTCGGTGATGCGCCCGTCCGCGAAGCTGCCCGGCCCGAGCCGCGCCGGGACCGCGAGGGTGGCCAGGCTCGCCACCAGCGCTCCGACGTCGTCGGGCTCGTACGGCGCGCGGAAGCCCGGGGTTCGCTCGCCGGCGACCACGTAGGCCAGCGACCACACGGTGAGCCGCGACGCGCCCAGCCAGGTCGCGTACTCCCACTGCGCGAGCACGCCCTCGACCGTGGGCGCCAGCACGTCTGGCTGCGGCAGCGCCCTGTCGGGAAAGAACTCGAGGCGCAGGAGCACCAGCGACTGCTCGACGGGCAGGCCCTGCAGCCGTGCGCCGGCGGCGAGCCGGAAGAGCCAGGTGAGCGTCGTCAGGTCGAGCGTCAGCGGCACGACGAAGCCGAGCTGCGCGGCCACGAACGTCGCGATCCGCGAGAGGTCGTCGTCGCCGATCCCGAGGGCGGCGCGCAGCCGCCCGCGGATCACGCCGTCCTGCCCCGTTGAGCGCGCCGGATTCCAGGACAGCGGACGCGCCGGGTCGAAGGGGATCGGCATCGCGCTGGTGTAGGGATCGTGGCCGCCGAGCACTGCCGGCGCGTTGAACGTGCGGTCGAAGAGGTCCGCCGGATGCGGCCCGTCCCCGCGCCCCGTCGTCTTCATGTCCGACCAGAACGCGCACAGCTCGAGCACGCTCAGCTCGGTGGCCGCCCGCAGGCGCGCGAGCGCCGCGAGCTGCCCGAGCGCCGGCAGGTCGATCTCGCTGGCGCCGACCGACTGCAGCGCCCAGTCGAGGGCCTCGTAGCCCCAGCCGAGCTTGGCGGCGAGGCGGATGAAGCGGTTGAGCCGGTCGAGCCGGTCGAGCGTGAGGCCCGCGATCCGCTGGACGGGATGGTTGGGGTCGCTCGCGTCGGTGACGATCCGCATCGCGGGTGGCGTCTCGCCGGTCGCGTTGATGAACAGCGACGCGGCGAGGCCCGCGTCGAGCTCGGCGCGGCTGAGGCCCTGCGTGAGCAGGTCGACCAGCTCGCTGCTCGTCAGCCCCGTGTGGGCACAGAAGGTCTCGACGCGCCCCAGGTCGGCCAGGTCGATCCTCGGCAGGCCGTAGTACGGAGCCAGCGCCGCGTCGGTCTGCCGCGGGGTGGTGATAATCGCCTCCTGCTCGATCGAGAGGCCCAGCGTCTCCCGCGCGGCCGGCCGCGTGTCGAGCACCTCGTAGCGCGTGCTCGCGTCGGGCGCGGTCGCCCACCGCGGGTTGACCGTCGCCGTGCGCGCCACGCCGGCGTAGGCGACGATCGGCCGCGTCTGCCCGGCGCCGGTGCCGCCGACGAGGGCGAGCCGCATCGCGACGTAAGCGCCGTCCTGTGCGGACGCCGAGCTCGCCAACGTGATCGAGTCCGCCGCGCCGGCCTGCGCCGCGCCGGTCGTGGCCGGTTCGCAGAACGCGTCGTAGACGTCGGCGAGGCTGGTGCCGAGCACGCCGAGGTAGCGGCGCGTGCGCTCCAGCGGCAGGTTCCACGAGAGGTTGAACGGGTACGGCGCGGCGGCGAGCGCGGCGAACGGGTCGCGGGCGATCCGGTACTGCGAGGTGGCGTCCGGCGCGACGGCCCAGGCGCTGAGCACGCTCGCCAGCCGGGTCGCGCCGGCGTAGGCGCCGATCGCGCGCGTCTGCCCGCGGCCGGTGCCCGCGGTGATGGTGATGAGCATCCCCGTGTACGCCCCGTCCCGGCTCGAAGCGCTCGCGTCGAGGGTGATGCTGGTGGGGGCGCCGGCAACCGCGGTGCCGGTGGCCAGCGGCTGCTCCTCCATGATCCGCCGGGCGAGGACCGACCCGACGATCTCGAGCGTGGGCAGCGGCTGCTCGGTGTTCTCGCAGGTGAGTCTGCAGCTCGAACAGGTCCGGCCGGCGCTCGCGCAGCGAGCGGCCGAGGGGCAGCGTGTTGGTGTCGGTGATGTAGTCGTCGGTCACGCGCATCAGGTCGAGGAAGTACGCGGCCGGACCGAAGATCGAGGCGCAGTGGCTGCACGCACGGGCATCGAGCGGCCCGAACAGCTCCTGGTAGTCGGGGATCCGCGTGAGGTACTCGCGCAGCGCCCCGCCCACGGGGTCGCACGGCAGCGCTCGCAGGTGCGGCGAGAGGACGTCGCGGAGGTTCGCGTAGGCGTGTGTGACGAGCGTCTTGACGGCCACCGCGCGGCGGTGCGTCTCGCGCGTGGCGTGCTCGTCGCCGCCGAAGATGCCGGCGTGCTCGCGCACGAAGCGGTGCTCGGGCATCGCGGCGATGCGCTGCGCGGAGTCGAGCCCGGCCTCGAGCAGGCCCGCCGCCGCCGCGGCGTCGGGGGCCACGCGCGCGACGCGCTGACGGTCGCGCAGCTTCTCCAGGACCGCCTCGGCCCGCTCGGCGGGCAGCGTCAGCGTGGCGATCGTCTCGGGGTCGTGGAGGTCGAGCTCGCCGACGTCCAGGCCGGGGTGGTACCGAGCGAGCTGCGCAAGCTCGGCGTCCGCGGTGAACAGGGCGCTGTCGAGGGACGTCGGGTGCATGGCGGCGGAGCTCACTACTTCTCGGGGGCTTTGCGCGTGGGCGTGCTCGCCGCCGGGGCGCTCGTCGGCGGGCGATAAGAGACCAGAGCACGCACCGGGGGCTGGTAGAGCGCGAGCGCGTTCTGCGGCCGCACGGGAGAGGGCTGGCGCCAGAGGCGCGCGAGCAGGCGCGGCGCGCCGTAGCGCGCGCCCACGAGCAAAGCGACGAGCGCCACGAAGGTCCCGGGGCCGACGTTGGCGTACGGCGCACCGCGCTCGCTCTCGCCTGCGCGGTAGGCGAGGGTGATGGGCAGGCCGGTGAACCATCCCGTCAACCCGCTCACCCCCCGCTCGAGCGGCAGCTGCGCGAGGCGCTGCTGCTGGGCCCGCTCGTCCTCCAGCGCCTGGGCCGCGCGCCCGGCGCGTACGATGTTGAAGCTCAGCGCCCCGACCACCCCCCAACGCCCGAAGTACCGCCCCCAGGTACGCGGCGTCCCAAGCGCCGCCTGCGAGAGCCAGCTCAGGCCGGTGCTCACCGTCAACCACTGCCCGATCCACCCGCCGGCGTATGCGGCCGCGAACTCCTCGCGGTCGAAGGCGTAGCGTAGGTAGAGCTGCAATGGCGAGTACGGGGACCCGGCCGGCAGCATGGCGAGCGGGCGCGGGCCCGCCTCCAGGGGCCGCCGTATCAGCGCGGGCACGTAGGGCATCAGGCCGAGAGCGCTCAGGGACTCGCGCGCGAAGTGGCGGCGCTCGATCCGCCTGCGCTCGTAGGGCTGGCGCTGCTCCTGCGTCAGAAACGGCCACTGGAGGTAGGCGACGACACCCATTGCGAACACCCGCGGCGAGTTGACGATCGAGCTGAGCACCGCCCGCTGGAAGGTGCGGTACAGCGAGACCCAGCGTGCCCAGTCCGGCTGCTCACCGTTGTGCCCGTCACGGTCGACGAGCGTCACCGGGTTGCCGCGCAGGAAGGCGTAGAGGTTCAGGCCATCCGCCGGGCCGCCGGGGTCGGGGCTGAGCCAGCGCCCCAGCCAGCTGGTTGCGTAGCGGGCGCCGTAGAAGCAGAGGGCGGTGCTGTCGTCGCACTCCTTGCCGATGAAGCGGAAGGTCTTGGGCGCGATCGCGGCCTCGTCGGCGGCGGCGATCGCGGCGCTGCCCCCGTAGGGCAGGAACGCCTCGTAGCCGACCACCGCGGCCGCGCCGTCAAGTTCGACGGCGACCGAGCCCAGGCGGTCGCCGAGCTCGAAGCGCACGCCCGGCGCGCCGGCGCCACCCAGAACCGCGATCGTGCCGGCGCCGTCGCCGATCCGCAGCGTCGCGGTGCTCGTGCTCGCGCCGGCGCTCGTCATGAGGTCGATCAGGCAGTCGCCGAGGTAGCGCCGCTCGGTGAGCGTCGTGCCGTCGTCGAGCACCTTCCGCGCCCGGCTCTGCGCGGCGTCGTAGGCCATGAACGTCCGCGCGCCGGCGGCCGGCGTCGCGCAGGCCAGCGCGCCGCGCTCGCTCCAGGCGAGCTCGACGGGGCCGGTGAGCTGGATCTGCAGGGTGTTGCCGGTCTCGTCGTAGGGCACGCCCTGCAGCCGGTTGGAGTCGGCGAGGACCGGCATCCGGCGGGAGTAGGACGCCGAGGGCGCGGTGTGCTCGAGCGCGAGGAGGTTGCCGGCGTCGTCGTAGCAGTACCGCTCCACGAACGCCTCCAGCGCCACCGCCGGCGTGCCCGTCGGGCAGAGGGGGGCGAACACCGTCTGCTTGAAGCCGGTCGCGTATGTGGTTGCCTCGATGCCGGGCAGCTGCAGTCCGGTGGCCCGCCGCAGACGGTAGAGCGGGTCGTAGGAGCAGTCGCAGCGCGAGACGGGCTGCGGGGTGCAGAACGCGTGCGTCGCGGTCGCGTCGCGCACGAGCGTGACGTTGCCGACCGGGTCGAAGGTGTACCGGACGTCCTGCAGCGTCGCGCCCGCCGGGCCGGTCGTGCGCAGGGCGAGCAGGCGCTGGGTCGTGTCCTCGTAGGTGCTCGCCTGGACGGCGCCGTTGCCGAGCGTGACCGTCCTGCGCTGGCCGAGGGCGTCGTAGCCGATCGCGCCGGCGAGCGCGATCCGCGCCCCGCCGCCCGCCGGGTCCACCGTGACCGCGGCCAGCCGGCCGGAGCGGTGGTAGCTCCAGCGCGCGGTCGACCCGTCCGGTGTGCTCTGGGCGACCAGCTCGCCGAAAGCGTCGTGGGCGAGCCGGGTCGTGTAGGTCTCGGGCGCGAGCGGCACGTCGGTCGACCAGTCCGGCTCGCTGCGAAAGTCGGCGGCAAACTGGCGGATCGTCCTCAGCGGGCGCCCGTCGAGGCCGTACTCCGGCGTGGTGAGGACGCCGGCCCCGTCCTCGAGCAGGTAGAGCTGTCCGATCAGGTTGCGGCGCGCCGCTTCGGGCTGGTGCTCGCCGTAGGTGAGGCGCTCGCGCAGCCGGGTCGCCTCGCCGGTGACACTCACCGTGCACGGCCGGCGCAGGCCGTCGAAGCTGCGTGTGACGCGCAGGCCGCGGCTGTCCCAGCTGGACGCCGCGCCGCCGAGGACGTCGAGGAGCACCCACCGCGACCCGGCGTCCGCGCTGACGCTCAGCGCCGGCTCGAGCGAGCCCATCTCGTAGGCGCAGCGCACGGTGGCCGCCGGCGTGCCTGAGCGGACCTCCCGCAGGTACAGGCGCGGGTCCACGATCCGCACGGCGCGGCCCTGCGGGTCGAGCTCGCGCAGGTCGGTCAGCCGACCCTGGCGCAGGAGTTCGGTCGCCGCGTCCGCGAACTGCTCGTAGGGCGCGTCCAGCCGCATGACGAAGCCGGGCGCGTACGGATCGAAGCGCTCGCCCAGCCACGTGCCGAGCGGCGCGGTTGTGCGCGTCACCAGGTAGCCCTGGGCGACGAGCTGCGTCCACAGCTCCCGGGCGCTCACCGGCGTGCCGTGGACGATCGCCTCCAAGCGCTCCGGCTGGACCTCGCCGAGGTTGTCCTGCACGTGTCGCACCGCGCGGGCCGCGGCGTCGAGCACGGTGACGGCCGGCGTGTTGTAGGCGCGCGCCGCCTGCTCCAGCGCGTCCCGTTCGGCGCGCTGGTCGGGGGTCGGGTCGGGCGGCAGGCTGCCCATGAACTCGGCGTAGAAGCGCGACTCGAGGACCGTGTCGTCCGCGTCGTAGCGGCGCTCCTCCCACGCGGTGTGCTCGACCTTCGAGAAGAAGCCCTTCGGTGTGTCCACGCGCACGGCGCGACCGAGCGGGTCATACCGGGTGACCTGGGGCGGCGGCTCGGCCAGCGGCTCGGCCGGCGGCGGCGGCCCGCCCGCGCCCCATGGGCCGAGCTCGGGTGTCGCGGCGTAGCGGGGCAGGAACTCCTCGACCGGGCGGTTCTTGTTGTCGTAGACGACGCGGCCGCTGAGAATCCAGCGGGCGCCGCTCGGCGCGCCCTGCTCGCCGGGGTCGCAGGCGTCGAGCGTGGCCGCCTCGCGTCCGGTGCCGTCCCAGTAGGCGATCCGGATGGCGAGCTCCTGCGGCGTGACGGCGCCCTGGCTGACGTAGCGCGGGCGCTGGACCTCGACCGTCGTGAGCGGGCGCCGCTCGGCGGCCGCCCACGGGTGCAGGTCGGCGAAGAAGTAGGCGCCGGCATCCTGCAGGTAGCGCGCCGGCTCGGCGAGCACGTCCGCGAAGGTGGGGTTGGCGGGCACGACGTAGTCGCGCAGGTTCCCGTCACCGACGCGCGGGTCGCCCCCCGCGGCCGGCTTGAACACCGAGGCGGCGAGCACGGCGCCGAGCGGGTCGAGCAGCGCCTGGTGGACGATGCCGTTGGCGTCGGTGAGCTGCCACGCGTGCAGCGCCTGGTAGTCGATCTCGGCGACGGTGCGCAGCGACGTGGTCGGGTCGACGTACGCGCCGACCTCCACCGGCCGCAGGGCGTAGGGCGCGTCGTGGGCGACGGTCATGCGCGCGAAGGGCCCGGGTCCACCGTCCAGCGCCGCCGGGCTCACGGTTTCCAGCGCCAGGAAGAAGGCTCCCGGCTCCCCCGGGCCGTGGTAGCGCTCGACGAGCCCCGGGTTCCACCACGTCGAGCTCGGCGCGTCGAGGACATACCCGGCGGCGAGGAGATCCTCGTCGGTGACGCGAGCGGCGTAGACGGCGTCGAGCCACGTCGTGGAGAACACGGCGTGCTCGTCGTGGTGCGCCAGCGCCCGCGCAGCGATCTGCCCGAGCGGCAGCGCAGCGGTCTGGGCGTCGTCCCAGAACAGGCGCCGCTGCCACGTCGCCGGGCGCGACTGCGGCGCGGCGCCGGTGAACGGCGCGCCGTAGGGGATCGGCGCCGCCAGCGCCCGCTCGACGAGCGTCCGGACGGTGTCGAAGGACAGGTACGCCCCGGGCGCCGCCGCGATCCCGCCGACGTCGAGCGTGCGCTGCTCGAACACCATGCCGACGAGGCGAAACGGCTCGAGCACGCGGGTGTGGAGGGACTCCTCGACGCTCGCCACCAGCTGCTCCTGCTCGGGGACGCGTCCCGGTCCCGGGGCGCCCGCGCGACGCGGGTAGTGGATCGTGCAGCTCAGTTCGCGGTAGGCGTCTGTGGCGTCGTCGTCGAACAGCGTCAGCTCCAGCCCGAAGGCGTGAGCGATGCGCGGGTCGCAGGCGTCGCGCTCGTAGTCGGCGGTGAGCGTCTCGCGGGCCTGCACGTGGAACGACCCGTGGGTGCCGGCGGCGGGCTGAACCGTGCGCACGGTGTAGTTGGAATCCGTCACCGCGTAGGGCACCGCCGCGGCCTCGGTGCCGTCTTCGCCGTACAGCTCGGCGCGGAGCGTGCGCCCGTCGAGTGCCGCGTACGCCTCGCGCAGCGTCTTCGAGCCTGCGGCGCGCGCCGCGGCGTCGAGCACGCTGTCGGGCATCACGTACGCGTCCGGATCGCCCGCAAACTGCTCGCGGTGGCGGGCGGCGCGCAGCGCGGCGCTCTGGCTCAGGGAGCCGACGTGAAACCAGCACTTCGTGTGGACGGGCGGGGCGTGCAGCTCGGCGCGCGGCGGCGCGGCGCGCGCGCCGACCGAGTGGAGATCGGCCGCAGCGGCGGCGAGGCGCTCCGCGAACGTCTCGGCGTCCCAGGACTCGACGAAGCCAAAGCCCCTGAACTCGCGCTCGACCGGGTCAAACCAGCCGTCGCGGTAGCGGTGGCGCCGGGCGGTGCGCGTGCCGGCGACCTCGTCGAGGATCGTCACCTTCTCAACCACTTGGACGGGGAACGGCAGCCGCGTCGACCACGGCCGCCCCGCGCGCTTGTCCTGCAGGTAGAACCGCGTCGATGGCGCGTACGTGACCTGCGTCGAGACGCCGACGTTGTCGTCGAGGCCGGTGAGGAGGTAGGGCTTGCCGCCCTCGCACAGGTCGCAGAACCAGTGCCGCAGCTCGGGCGCCGCTCCCGTGAGGAGCACCGAGGTGGTGCCGGTCCCGAGGACGTCGGCGAACGAGACGCGCCCGAGCGCGCTGAGCTCGACGGGTAGCGGCACCGTCAGCGCCGGGCCGAAGGCGTTGCCGGCCTGGTTGATGTGGATCTCCAGGCGGTTGGCGTACGCGAACACGAGGTCCGCGGTCCCCGAGCCATCGACGTCGGCGAAGAAGATCCGCTCGGGGGCGGTCGCCGGCGCGAACGCGGGCGCGCCGGCGAGGCGGACGGGCGCAGCGAAGCGCCCGCGACCGAGGCTCGGCCACACCTCGACCTCGCCGTCGGCGACGCGCACGCGGTGGGTCAGGCCGTCGCCGAAGATGCCGGCGAACGTCACGAGCTGGCGGTCCGGCTCTGCGGCGGTTGCGGGGAAGCCGCGCACGCGCGCGGAGCTAAGCGGGGCGCTGAAGCCCCGAGCGCCCTCGGAGGGGTACACCACGACGGTCCGCGGCTGCACGAGCATCAGGTCCGACCTGCCGCTGCCGTCGAGGTCGACGAGCTCGCCGCGCGCTCCCGCCAGCGCCGTCGGCGTCCGGGCGAACGGGGTGAACGCCCGCCAGCGGCCGTCCTCCTCGCGGGGGTAGCAGCCGGCGTCGGAGGGGGTCGTGAGGACCAGCTCGAGCCGCCCGTCGCCGTCGAGATCCTCCAGCGACAGGCGTGGGTCGCGCAGGTCGCGCAGGACCGGGAAGGAGCACGGGGCCGCCGGCCGCGCGTATGCGCCTTCGCCGTGCGGCTCGTAGTACAGCGTCGTCGCGTCGTCGCTGTAGAGCAGACCGGGGAGTCCCTCGCAGTCCAGGTCGACGGGCTGGTAGTCCCCGCGTTCCAGGTAGCCAGGCGGCGGCGCCGCGCCGGGGACGCGCAGCGGGGAGAACCGGGGCGCGGGCGGCGGCGCCCACTCCGACCAGGTGAGATCGAGCTGGGGCAGTGCGCTCGTCAGGTAGGAGCCGTCGGGCTGCCGGCGGTGGCCGCTGCGCACGATCCGGGTCACCCGCGCCAGCGCCGCGCCCTCGGCGTAGGTGAAGCGCAGCGCGCCGACGAGGCAGGGAAGCGAGCCGAGCTGCTCGGGGAAGCGGTGGAACATCAGCACCGCACGACAGAGGCGCGAGGTGCGGATCTCGAAGCCGGTGAGGTAGGAGGAGAACGGGTCGGCCCGCTGCGCCCATGGGCGCACCGGTGCGTACGGGTCCGCACCCGACGTGTCGAGGTGCTCGAGGTCGCGTTCGCCGTAGTCGAAGACGACCTCCAGGGCGAACCGCTCGTCCCCGTCGGCGAGGTGGTTCCCGTAGCGGATCCGCGCCGGGTAGCGCTGCGCGGCGCGGACGCGGCCCTGCTCGAAGATCCGCTCGGCGACGCCGGCGCCGTCCTCGCGCCGGTAGTCGTAGACGATGCGGTTGCCCCTGGCGTCCACGCTCTCCTCGATCAGCCACTCGGCCACGCGCGCCGGATCGGCGGGATCGGCCACGCGGCCGTCGTCGCTGACGCCGTAGCGGCTCGTGACGTTGTCCGCGGTCCTCACCAGCCAGTGCGTGACGGCGTCGCCGGCGCGCTGCCACTGCTCGATGCGCGGGAGCTCGCCCTCGGCGCGCGGACGGAAGACGCGAACCTGGAAGGGCACGCCGTCGAGCACCTCGGTCCGCACCGCCGGCCGCCAGCCGTCCGGGCCCTCGTGCAGCGCGGGGGTCAGCGGGCCGGCGCCGGAGAGGGCGAAGGTGTCGGACTCCTCGTAGCGCGGCACACCTGCGCTGGTCCGCCGCGCGATGCGCGGCAGGTCGATCGCCATCCCCATCCCGAGCGGGCCGTTCCCGCCGGCGGACGAGTAGGACACGGCGAGATCGGGGGTCAGCTCGCGCGCGGGCGTGACCGGAACCGGCACGGCGAACGTCGCGCCGCCACTGAAGGAGCCGGAGCCGAGCGTCCCGCCGAGACCCCTGAGCGCGCCGCCGCCGCGGGGCAGCGAGAGCGTGGGCTGGGCGATGGTGGGCGCGTCAGGCATGCCCGCGCCCCGCTCGCCCCGACCGCGACCGTGCCACGCAGGCACGGACGGTGGATCCTCCTGTGCTAGGCGGGATGAGTCCGAGAAATGGAACAAGGAGTCCGATCCAACAAGCATGTCACCTTGTCGACGGAGTGCAATCGATCGACCCAACGGGGCAGACTTCTGCGCCTCCGCAAGGCGCTCCGGCGCCAGCTCGTGTCTCTGACCATGCCATCCGCGAGGGCCAGCCTCAACCCAGGTTCGAATCCGCCCCGACGCTCGCGGTACTCTGAATGCCGATGAGAGACGGTTATCGCATCGCTGTCGTGGGGGCCACCGGCCAGGTGGGTTCGCTGATGCTGCGCCTGCTGCGCGAGCGCGAGTTCCCGGCGCGCGAGGTCGTTCCGTTCGCCTCGGAGCGCTCCGCCGGGAGCGAGCTCGCCGGCGCCGGCTCGGGCGGTGAGGATCTGACCGTGCAGGGCCTCAGCGAGGAGGCGATCCAGGGCTTCGACCTGGCGCTCTTCTCCGCCGGGGGCGCCGTCTCCGGCGAGTGGGCCCCCCGCTTCGCCGAGGCGGGCGCCGTGGTGGTCGACAACTCCTCCCGCTGGCGCATGCACGAGGACGTGCCGCTCGTCGTCGCCGAGGTCAACCCCGACGCGCTCGCCGCGCACCACGGGATCGTCGCCAACCCCAACTGCTCAACCATGCAGATGGTCGTCGTGCTCAAGCCCCTCCACGACGCCGCCGGGATCGAGCGGCTCGTGATCTCCACCTATCAGGCGGTCTCCGGCACGGGCAGGGCCGCGGTGGACGAGCTGCTTGATCAGTCCCACGCCCTGTTGCACCAGCGCGAGATCGAGCCCCCCGCCGCCTACGCCCACCAGATCGCCTTCAACGCGCTCCCCCACGCCGGCTCGTTCGCCGCCGGCGAGGACCACACCGACGAGGAGCGCAAGCTGATCAACGAGACCCGCAAGATCCTCGGCGACCCCGCCATCCGCGTGAGCGCCACCTGCGTGCGCGTGCCCGTCCTCACCGGCCACTCCGAGGCGGTCAACGTGCAGACCCGCGAGCCGCTCGCGCCCGAGCGCGCGCGCGAGTTGCTCGCCGCGGCGCCCGGCGTCGAGGTCCTCGACGACCCTGCAGCCGCGCTCTACCCGCTGGCGATCGACGCCGCCGGCCGCGACGCCGTGCTCGTCGGGCGCATCCGCCGCGACCCCGGGCACGAGCGCGCGCTCGACCTCTGGATCGTCGCCGACAACCTGCGCAAGGGAGCGGCCACCAACGCTGTGCAGATCGCGGAGCTGCTGCACGAGCGGGGTTTGATCCGGCCTGACGCCCGAATGCCGGCGCCTGGCGGCGTCCTCAGTCGCTCGCGTGCTGGCCGATAGGAGATCGCATCTGATCTCCTATCGGTACGCCACGCTCCTTGCGTCCTTGCCAGTCTTGGCCTTCAAGCGTCAGGTTGTTCACGAATTGCTGAAGGAGTCCGACGCCGGCGCTTCAGGGCGCCGGCCAGGCGTCCAACAGGTCCTCGGGCGACAGCTCGACGTCGAGCCCCGCTTCGGCCTCGAAACCTCCCCGAGAGACCCCCACCAGGCGCGCCTCGGCGGCGCCCGGCACATCGCCGCGCTGTTCGACCAGGCGATGGGTGTCGCGCACCGAGAACACACCGCTCTCACGCCACTTAATCGAGCCCACGAACGACACTGTGCGCGGCTCCCGCTCGGCGGCCCCCACGAGATCCATCTCGGGGACGTTGGTGCGCGTCCAGTAGCCCCCCACGTAGCGGGCGTCGCCGAAGCGCTCGTCCGGCAGCAGGCGCTCCACCGACTGCCTCACGAGCGGCTCGACCGCGACGCCTCGGAACGTCGACCAGTCGCGCTCGATACGGGCCAGCAGCAGGTCGCCGCGACCCCTATCCACCTCCTCCACCCCCCCAGGCGCCACGAACCGCAGCCAGAAGCGCAGATAAGGATCGACCACGACATAGCGCTTGTTCTTGCGGCCGGGCGGCGCGGCGTACGGTAGTCGCGCCTCGACGATCCCCTTCGCCACCAGCGCGTTCAACGCCGTTGCGAGCGCCGAGCTGTTGGCGACGCCGCTGCGAGCGCGGATCGCGCCGAACGTCCGCTCGCCGTGACCGATCGCTTCGAGCACACCGCGGGCCAGCAGTTCCGCGGGGAGCTCAGCGTCAAGGATGCGCATGCCATCGACCACCAGCGGGCTGGACGAGTTGGCGAGCTCGTCCTTCAGATAATGCCGCCGGCTGGCGCGATCCGGCCAGGAGCGGGCAAGTATCGGCAGCCCCCCGACGATCAGGTAGCGATCGAACGCCTCCACCGCCGCGAGGTGGCTCAGCTCAGCGAGATCACGGGGGCTGAAGGGCTGCACCACCAGCTCGCGGGTGGGCCTGCCGAACAGCTCCGCCGGGTGCTGTGTGAGCGCGCTCATCATGCGGGCGTCGCTGCCGATGCACACCAGCAGCACGGGACGGTGTTGCAAGTCTCGGTCCCACGCCTGCTGAATGTCCGCTGGAATCCCCGGGTCGGATTCGACGAGGTAGGGCAGCTCGTCGATCACGATCACGGCCGGGTGCTCGGCGGTGGCATCCGCGGACGCCAGTCGCAACGCGGCAGGCCAGCTCTGAAAGCGAGCCCCCTCGAGCACCTGCTCGGCGGCGGGCAGCGTCGACTCCTCCAGCGCCTCCCGGAAGCGCTCCAGCCCGTCGGAGCGCGATCGGCGGGGGGCCTGGTAGAAGACATACCGCTCTTCCGAAGCTTCGACGAACTCCTGCACCAGCCGAGACTTGCCCACCCGGCGCCGGCCGGAGATCCAGACGAATCGCCCCTCGCCGTTCGATCGCACGGCGGAAAGCTCGTCGCTCAAAGCATCGAGCTCGAGCTTGCGGCCAACGAATGACATACTTGGTTTTTTCATTTGCAAATAGTATATCCAAAAAAACTATATAGAAATATACTTTGCTTATTAATTTGACCGCCTTTGGCACGCCAGGCTGCCCGCCGCTGCCAGGAGGAGTAACGCCACCGCCCTCGAAAGATGGCCCATGCCCTCCACCGAAGCGCAACGAACCCTCGTGAAGTCCCCGCCAGAGCTGTGGGCCGAGTTCAGCGACCCTGCTTCGCTCGCACGACACCTCGGCGAGCTCGGCGAGATCCGCATCGTGCACATCGAGCCCGAGCAGAGCCTCAGGTGGGAGGCCCCCGACGCCTCCGGCGCCGTCCAGCTCAAGCCGTCCGGCTGGGGCACACGGGTCACGCTCACGGTCGTCCGCGAGACTCCCGCGCCGCTGGTCATTGAGCCGAAGCCGGAGCCCGAGCCAATCGCCAGCGCCGCCGACCCGGAGCCTGAAGCTACCACCGAAGCCCCGGACGACGCCCGGCCTGCCGCTGAGGCTGAGCCCCCCGCAGACGACACCGAGCCCGCCGCGGAGGAGAGTCTTCAGCCAAAACGTATACGCCTGCTCCTCGCCCGCCTCTTCCGCCGCCGCCGGGCACGCGCCGTCGAGCTCGAACAGCCCCCGGCGGTCGAGGCCGAGCCCGTGCAGCCCGAGCCGACGCCTGAGGCGCAGGAGCCGCCCCCGAACCTCGCCGCCGAACTCGCCGCGGAGCTCGCGCGGGTCGAGGAGGCGATGGCCGAGCAGGACGCGGCGCTGCTCAGCGCCGTGCTCGACCGCCTCGGTGCGGCGCACCACCGGCCATTCTCGCGCGGTTGAGGCTCTCGCGAACCGACTCTCCGCGCGGCGTGGGCCCCGCGCAACACGCTCCAGCTCAGGGACTGGGCCTGCCAACACGTGAAAAAAACTTGTGCCTACGCGCGCGCGTAAGAGCCACGGCGGAGGTGGCGCGGATAACATCGGGCGCCCTACGATGATGCGCGCCAAGGCACCGGAGACCTACGAGGAGAAGCTCGCCCAACTGCACGAGCTGCGCGCGGCGGCGCTGCACTCCGCGCCGGAGGCAGAGGAGAAGCAGCACGCGCGGGGCAAGTACACCGCGCGCGAGCGCGTGGAGCGGCTGCTCGACCCCGGCTCCTTCCAGGAGCTCGACACGTTCGTGCGCCACCGGACCTACGAGTTCGACATGCAGCGCTCCCGCCCGTGGGGCGACGCGGTGGTCACCGGCCACGGCACCGTCGACGGCCGCCAGGTGTGCGTGTTCAGCCAGGACTTCACCGTCTTCGGGGGCTCCCTCGGGGAGGTGATGGGCGAGAAGATGTGCAAGATCATGGACCTCGCCGCCAAGATCGGCTGCCCCGTGATCGGCATCAACGACTCCGGCGGCGCCCGCATCCAGGAGGGCGTCGTATCGCTCGGTTCCTACGGGGACGTGTTCCTGCGCAACGTCCGCTGCTCGGGGGTCATCCCCCAGATCTCCCTCGTGATGGGCCCCTGCGCCGGCGGGGCGGTCTACTCGCCGGCGATCACCGACTTCGTCTTCATGGTCGCCGAGACCTCCCACATGTTCATCACCGGCCCCGACGTGATCAAGACCGTGACCGGCGAGGAGGTCGGCTTCGAGGAGCTCGGCGGGGCGATGACGCACAACACCAAGTCCGGCGTCGCCCACTTCGCCTCCGTCGACGAGGACGCCTGCCTGGAGGACTGCCGCTACCTGCTCTCCTTCCTGCCCTCCAACAACCTCGGGACCACCCCGCGCGTGCAGCCCACCGACGACCCGCTGCGGATGGACCCTGCGCTCGACCACGTCGTCCCCGACAACCCCACCAAGCCCTACGACATGCGCGACGTCGTGCGGCTGATCGTCGACGACGGGGAGTTCCTGGAGGTCCACGAACACCACGCGCGCAACATCGTCTGCGGCTTCGCCCGCCTCGACGGGTGGACCGTCGGGGTCGTCGGCAACCAGCCCTCCCAGCTCGCGGGCGTGCTCGACATCGACGCCTCCGCGAAGGCCGCGCGCTTCGTGCGCACCTGCGACGCGTTCAACATCCCGCTGCTCACCTTCTGCGACGTCCCCGGCTTCCTGCCCGGCACCGCGCAGGAGTGGGGCGGCATCATCCGCCACGGAGCCAAGCTGCTCTACGCATTTGCCGAGGCGACCGTGCCGAAGGTCACGATCATCACCCGCAAGGCCTACGGGGGCGCCTACGACGTGATGTCCTCCAAGCACCTCGGCGCGGACTTCAACCTCGCGTGGCCCACCGCCGAGGTCGCGGTGATGGGGCCCGAGGGCGCGGTCAACATCATCTACCGCCGCGACCTCGCGGGCTCACCTACGCCCGAGGAGCGTCGCCGCAAGCTGATGGACGACTACAAGGCGCGCTTCGCCAACCCCTACACCGCCGCCGAGCGCGGCTACATCGACGACGTGATCGTCCCCCACGAGACCCGCCCGCGGCTTGTCACCGCGCTGCGCACTTTGCAGACCAAGCGCGAACCGAACCCCAAGCGCAAGCACGGGAACATCCCGCTTTAGCGCCGACTCCTTCGTTCCCCGAGCGCCAGCCAGAGCGGGTAGGTGGCGAACAGCAGCGCCGAGACGAGGTGCGTGCGCCGCCCCGCGCGGCGGGCGTCGACGCGAAAGACGCCCGAGTTGAGCATCCAGTCGCGCCCGCTCTGCGCGCGGCACGCCTCCCACAGGCGCCGCGTCCAGGGGCGGTCGAGGTAGAGCGAGATGCTCGTCGCGAGGAAGGCCCCCGCGGTCGCCCGGCTGACCGCCCGCGCGGCCGGTGTGCGCTCGGGCATCAGCCGCCCGTAGGCGCGGCCGGTGGCGTACAGCCAAGGGGGGTCGATCAGGAAGGACATGGGCGCTCCAGCAGATGGTAGGCCAGCCGGGTCGCGAGCGCCATGATCGTGATCTGCGGGTTGACCCCGAGCGAGCTCGGCATCACGCTCCCGTCGGCGACGTGCAGCCCTTCGACGCCGTACACGCGCAGGTCGGGGTCGAGCACGCCGCGCGTGGGGTCGGCGTCGGCGCGGGCTGTTCCCAGCGGGTGGAAGGCCAACAGTTTCAAGTCGCGCGCGCGAGCACGCGCGGGGGCCACGCCGCGGGGCAGCGGCAGGTAGACCTCGCGCGCTCCGGCCGCGCGGAAGAGCTCCTCCAGGCGGGCGAGGCCGGCGCGGAACTTTGCGACGTCCTCCTCGACCACGTCGTAGCGGATGACGGCCTGACCACGCCCGCGGCGCGGCAGGCGCACGCTTCCGCGCGAGCTGTCGCTGACCATCAGCCCGAACTGCGCGAGGCGCCGGTAGTTGGCCATCGCCGCGGCGTGGCGGGCGCCGGTCAGGGGCAGCGAGAGCGCGACGTAGGCGGGCGGGCCGGCGACGCCCTCGAACATGATCCCCTCGCGGGCGAACTCGTCCACGTAGAAGCTCTGGGGCACCCCGCGGGCCATGTCGACGACCTCGTCCATCAGCGCAAAGGCCGCGGTGGCTGGGTGTATCACGAGGTTGCGCCCGAGCTGCCCTGAGGCCTCCCCGAGGCCGCTGCGGGCGAGCAGCAGCGGGGTGTGGATCGTGCCGGCCGCCACCACGACCTGCGGAGCATGCACCTCCAGAGCTGCCGCCCGGACCCCCCGCGCGCGGCCGCCCTCGACAAGGATGCTCTGCACATCCGTCCCGGTGAGCACGGTGGCCCCGGCGGCCTTCGCGCGGGGTACGTAGGTGATGCCGACGTGCTGCTTGGCCGAAGTGGGACAGCCGAAGGCGCACACTCCAGAGCCAACGCAGCCGCGGGCGTTGCGGCGCAGGTAGCCGTGCGACCAGCCGAGCCGCTCGGCCCCCCGGCGCGCCACGGCGGCGTTGGCGCCGGCCAGCTCGGGGGTGACCTCGGCGACCGAGAGGGCGCGTTCGACCCGCTCGAAGCAGGGGTCCAGGACGCCCCCGTCGAGCTCCAGTACGTGCTCGCGCTGCCAGCGCTCGAGCACGTGGGCGGGGGTACGGAAGCAGGTGCCGGAGTTCACGAGCGTGGTGCCCCCAAGGCCGCGGCCGAGCGGCAGCGCGATCGGGGGAGAGCCGAGCGTCACCGTCTGGCCCCCGTCGCGGTAGAGGCGGGCCATCATCTCCATCGGCCTGGCCGTGAAGCCGTCGGGGTCGTGGTGGGGGCCCTGCTCGAGCACGACCACGCGCGCCCCGCCCTCGGCGAGCTCTGCCGCCACGACGGCCCCGCCGGCGCCGGCGCCGATCACGCAGACGTCGGCCTCGAGCCTGCGGGTAGGGCTCACGGCCGCCCCTCGGCGCGGCGCAGGGTACGCCCGCGCGCGACGACTGCCGCAGCGTCCCACCCGAGCGCACGGGCGAGACCGGGCTCTTCGTAGCGCTCCATGCCGAGGATCGACTGGGCGAGCTGGTCGGCGGGCGTGAGACGCCTGAGCAGCGACACACCGCGCGGGCGCCGGCCGAGCGCGACCAGCAGGTGAAGCCCCGTCCGCTGGGGCCACGGGGCCGCGGCGAGGAAGCCGTCGAGCTCATGGGACACGCCCGCGAGCGTACCACCGGCCTGGCCAGCCAGCCAGCCAGCCAACGGACCACCAAGGAGCCACAACCGCCTGCGCCTGGGCCTGCTCTCCGGAGCCCGGGGCCGTAACCCAACAGGACACCTACACTGTGGGGCGAAGATGGTCAACCGCCGTCCGCAGCTGGAGCTGATCGCACCATCGGCCTCCCCCCAGGAGGCGGCGGCGATCGTGGCGGCGCTGGAGCGGTTCATGAGAGACACCGCGCCGCGGCTGGCGCCGCCGGCGGAGCGGCGGGACCTGTGGACGCGGATGGCGATGCTCGAAGACGTCGGGCGCGAGGACGAGTGGCCGACCGACTGGGGCGATCCGCACCCCTGGGAATGAGCGGCGCGACCCGTGGGAATGGGCGAACGCCGGCGGCTCTGGATAAATACCCAAAAGTCGCTAGCCTTTAGGGCTAAACTCCGTCCCGTCAGCCGGTAACCAGCACGCAGCACGAGCAGGCCGTCCCCCGCAAACCCCGCGAACACCAGCAAGCAGCCCGAGAAGCCCAGGAGGTCTAGTCGATGGAGCCAACCACCGTACCCCCCGCACCGCGCGGCACACTGGAGGATCCCGAGGTTCTGCAGAACGTGCCCGGGCACGTGATCCCGATCCTGCGGCGGGAGTTCGACGACTTCAAGACCGAGGCGACCAAATTCCTGGAGGGCGAGACCCCGGAAGACGAGTTCATCAAGTTCCGCCTCAAGCAGGGGGTGTACGGCCAGCGCCAGCCGGACGTGCAGATGATCCGCGTGAAGCTGCCGTTCGGCGGCGTCACCCCGGAGCAGTTGGAGTCCTTCGCGGACGTCGTCGAAAAGTACGTGCCGCTGAACAAGGGCCACATCACGACACGCCAGAACATCCAGATGCACCACATCCCGCTGCCGGAGGCGGAGAAGGCGATCCGCGAGCTCGGTGAGGCGGGGCTCTCCAGCCGCGAGGGGTGCGGCAACACCGTGCGCAACGTCACCGGCGACCCGTGGGCGGGAGTGGCGAGCGACGAGCTGTTCGACATGACCCCCTACGCGGGCGCGTACGTGCGCTACTTCGTGCGCCACCCGACCACGCAGGCGATGCCGCGCAAGATCAAGACGGCCTTCGACGCGAGCGAGCCGGGGCGGGCGATCAGCGAAATCCACGACATCGCCTACCGGGCGCGCGTGCACGAGATCGATGGTCGGGGACCCGTACGGGGCGCGCAGATGCTGGTCGGCGGGGGCACCTCGATCATGCCGCGCAAAGCGCCGGTGCTGTACGAGTTCGTGGAGCTCGAGAACGGCGAGTACCTGAAGATCGCTGAGGCGGTGTTCCGCATCTTCGACCGCCAGGAGTGGCTGCGCTCCAACCGTGCGCGGGCGCGGATCAAGGTGTTCGTGGACAAGTACGGGATCGATGAGCTGCGCCGCCAGGTCGAGGAGGAGCTCGAAGGGGAGTGGGTGCACGAACGGGACTTCTCGGTCGAGCACCGGCTGTTCCTCGACGACGAGCGCGAGAGCGCGCCGGCGCCGCCCACCACCTACGGGACCCCCAACGGCGACGTCTCCGAGTTCGAGCGCTGGCGGGCGGCGAACGTGCGCGAGCAGCGCCAGGAGGGCTTCGTGACGGTCGAGGCGAAGGTGATCCGCGGCGACCTCACCCCGGAGCAGTTCCGCGGGCTGGCGGCGATCGTGCGGAACCACTCGGGTGGCTACGCGCGCACGACGGTGCAGCAGAACGTGGTGCTGCGGTGGGTGCGCCACGAGAGCGCCTACGACGTGTGGCGCGCGCTCAGCGAGCTCGGCCTCGGCGACGCGGGCTCGCGCGAGATCGACGACGTTGTCTCCTGCCCGGGCACCGACTCGTGCAAGCTGGGGATCACAAGCTCGATGGGCCTCAACCAGGCGGTCCAGGAGCGGATCGAGGCGATGGGGATCGACGACCCGCTGACCCGCGCGATCCACATCAAGATCAGCGGCTGCCCAAACGGGTGCGGACAGCACCACGTCGGCAGCATCGGCTTCACGGGAGCGTCGATCAAAGTCGGCGAGCACACGATCCCCGCATACATCCCGCACGTCGGCGGGGCCTTCGAAGGCAAGGAGATCGAATTCGGCCAGCGGTTGAAGGCGCGCCTGCCGTCCAAGCGGGTGCCGGATGCCGTCGAGCGCTGGATCCGCCACTACGAGTCCGCGCGCGAGGACGGCGAGGAGTGGGGCGCGTTCGTGCAGCGCGTCGGCACCCCCGAGCTCGAGGGCCTGGTGAAGGACCTCTCGCTGCCGGTGGAGTTCGGCCTGGAGACGATGGGCCAGTTCATCGACTGGAACCGCGACGTGCCCTTCCAGGTGATCCGGGGCGAGGGCGAGTGCGCGGTCTGAGCGACACACTGCGCGAGGCGGCTCGCCACGGTAGCGGGGCGGTCCTGCTGTGCTCCTTCCAGAAGGAGGAGTCGGTGCTGATCGACGAGCTGCTGCGAATCGAGAACGGGGACGCCGTGAGGATCGTGACGATCGACACCGGCGTGCTGTTCGAGGAGACGCTCAAGACATGGCGAGCGTTCGAGGAGCGCTTTGGTGTGGCAATCGAGGTGCAGGACGCGAGCGCTCCCGAAGGCGACCGCTGGACCGGCCCGGAGCACTGCTGCTCGCAGGCGAAGGTGGCGGCGTTGGAGCGGGCGCTCGACGGCGCCGAGGGCTGGATCACCGGCATCCGCCGCGAGCAGGGCCCGACGCGCGAGCAGGCGGAGCCGATCGAACGCGACGAGGGACGGAACCTGTGGAAGTACAACCCGCTGGCACACTGGACCGAGAAGGACCTGTGGAGGCGGATACACGAGCGCAACCTCCCGTACAACCCGCTGCACGATCATGGGTACGCCTCGATCGGATGCGAGCCGTGCACCCAGCCCGGCTCCGGCCGCGAGGGCCGGTGGGCAGGAACAGGGAAGACCGAGTGCGGTCTGCACGTGATCACGACATGAAAAGCGAGGACGCGTGTACGGTGAGACGGGAGCGACCGTGACCGTGGCGGCGCGCCCGCAATTGAGCCACCTGCGGGCACTGGAGAGCGAGGCGATCCACGTGATGCGCGAGGTCGCCGCGGAACTGGAGCGCCCGGTGCTGCTGTTCAGCGGCGGCAAGGACTCGATCGTGCTGCTGCGTCTCGCCGAGAAGGCGTTCCGCCCGGCGCCGTTCCCGTTCCCGCTGATGCACGTGGACACGGGCCACAACTTCCCCGAGGTGATCGAGTTCCGCGACCGACGGGTGGCGGAACTGGGCGAGCAGTTGATCGTGGCGAGCGTGCAGGAGTCGATCGACAGCGGCCGCGCGGTCGAGGAGACGGGCCCGCGGGCCTCGCGCAACCGCCTGCAGACGGTGACGCTGCTGGACGCGATCACCCAGCACGACTTCGACGCGGCGTTCGGGGGGGCGCGCCGCGACGAGGAGCGGGCGCGGGCGAAGGAGCGCATCATGTCCTTCCGCGACGACTTCGGCCAGTGGGACCCCAAGAACCAGCGCCCGGAGCTGTGGAACCTGTACAACGGGCGGATCCGCAAGGGTGAGCACGTGCGGGTGTTCCCGCTGTCGAACTGGACGGAGCTCGACGTGTGGGAGTACATCGCCCAAGAGCAGTTGGAGGTGCCCTCGATCTACTTCGCGCACGAGCGCGAGGTGTTCCGCCGCGACGGGATGCTGTACGCGTGGCGCGAGGGCGTCGAGCTGATCGACGGGGAGCAGGTGTTCTCCGAGACGGTGCGCTACCGCACGGTCGGCGACATGAGCTGCACGGGCGGCGTGCGCTCGCTGGCAGCGACGCTGGAGGAGGTGGTCACGGAGATCGCGGCGACGCGGATCACCGAGCGCGGCGAGACGCGCGCGGACGACCGCACGTCGGAGGCCGCGATGGAGGACCGCAAGAAGGCCGGGTACTTCTAGTGGTTTTTCTTTTGATGAGGCCCCCCACAAGGGGGGGCGGGGAGGGGTCGCGTAGCGCTCGCCGACCGCTCGGCGCGGGGACGACGCGCCCATGACCCTCGATCTGCTGCGCTTCACCACGGCCGGCTCCGTGGACGACGGCAAGAGCACGCTGATCGGCAGGCTGCTGTACGACAGCAAGCAGGTGTTCGAGGACCAGCTCGAGCACGTCGCGCAGGCGAGCGCGCGGCGCGGCGGGTCGGGCGCGCTGGACCTCGCGCTGCTGACCGACGGCCTGCGCGCCGAGCGCGAGCAGGGGATCACGATCGACGTGGCGTACCGCTACTTCGCGACGGCCAAGCGGCGGTTCATCATCGCCGACTGCCCGGGCCACCAGCAGTACACGCGCAACATGGTGACGGGCGCCTCGACGGCGGACCTCTCGGTGATCCTGCTCGACGCGCGCAAGGGCGTGCTGGAGCAGTCGAAGCGCCACGCGTTCATCAGCGCCCTGCTGGGGATCCCCCACCTCGTGGTGGCGGTCAACAAGATGGACCTGATGGAGCGCTCGCAGGCGCGCTTCGACGAGCTGGTCGTGGAGTTCGCCGGCTTCGCCGCGAAGCTGGGCGGCAGAGCGAAGCTCGACTACATCCCGATGTCGGCGCTGGAGGGCGACAACGTGGTCGAGCGCTCGCCGCTGATGGAGTGGTACGAGGGGCCCACGCTGCTGGAGCTGCTCGAGCAGGTCGAGGTCGCCTACGACCACCCCGACGACACCCCGGCGCGGTTCCCGGTGCAGTGGGTGGTGCGACCCGCGACCCCCAGCTCCGCCGCCCCGACCCCCGCCGGAGGAGCGGCGGACGGCGACTACCGCGGCTACGCCGGCCAGCTGGCGAGCGGAGCGCTGCGCGTCGGCGAGGAGGTCGTGGCGCTGCCGAGCGGCCGGCGCACGCGAATCGCTGCGATCGACACGTACGACGGCTCCCTGGAGGAGGCGCTCGCGCCGATGTCGGTGACGCTGCGCCTGGAGGACGAGCTGGACGTCTCGCGCGGGGAGCTGATCTGCCGGGCACAGGAGGCGCCGACGGTCGGCAGGGAGCTGCGCGCCGACGTGTGCTGGCTGAACGAGCGCCCGCTGCGCCCGGGGGGCCGGTACGCGATCAAGCACACGACCCGCGGCGCCACCGCGATCGTGGAGGAGCTGGGGGACCGGGTGGACGTGCACACGCTCGAGCGCGTGCCGGCGCCGGCGGAGCTCGCCCTGAACGACATCGGCGCGGTGCGGCTGCGCACGAAGCTCGCCGCTGGCGTTCGACCCCTACCGCGTGAACCGCCGCACGGGGAGCTTCATCCTGATCGACGAGGCGACCAACGAGACGGTTGGCGCCGGGATGGTGGGCTCAACCGAGGACTGACGGAGGCGTCCCTGGACACGGGGCTGGATCGCCACGTGCCGGCTTGCCCGTGCCACCAGCACGGGCTTCACCGACCCGCGTCGCCCAGCTTGGTCCAGGAACGCCTCCGACGCGCGTACCCGGCGACGCGAGGCGCACCGATATTTCGTATATTCGGCCATGTCCGGCTGGGTCTGATAAAAAGGTTCGACGGACATCCTATCTTTGTTGGATAAGTAGAACTCTTGGGACAGGACAGTCGATAGCCAAGCTGGTGAGGCGGCCGTCAGGGCCGCCCACCCCGGTAGGGCGGGTGCTGAGTGCCGAGAGGCACGCCAGGGCAGCACCCGGCTCGCGCCAAGGGGTCTGTGGAGCGCTTACCCCGGGCGCGAGCGCCTGCCGGACGCGGTAATCTGCCGCACCTCGCATGTTTACGAAGGTACTTGTTGCCAACCGGGGTGAGATCGCCGTGCGCATCGTGCGCGCCCTGGAGGAGCTGGGCGTGGCCTCGGTCGCCGTGTACTCCGAGCACGACCGCGACGCCCCGCACGTGAGCCGCGCCGAGGAGGCCTACAACCTCGGCGGGGGGCCGGCGGCGGAGAACTACCTGAGCGTCGAGAAGATCCTCGACGTGGCGGCGCGGGCGGGAGCGCAGGCGATCCACCCGGGGTACGGCTTCCTCGCGGAGAACGCCCCGTTCGCGCAGGCGTGCGCGGACGCGGGGGTGGTGTTCATCGGCCCGCCGGCGAGTGCGATCGAGGCGATGGGCTCAAAGACCCGCGCGCGTGAGCTGATGCAGGCGGCGGGGGTGCCGATCGTGCCGGGCACGACCGAGCCGGTGGCCACCGTCAAGGACGCGCTGAAGCTCGCCAAGGGCGAGATCGGCTTCCCGGTCGCGGTCAAGGCAGCGGGCGGCGGCGGCGGCAAGGGCTTCCGCGTGGCGCTCTCCGAGGAGGAGCTGGAGGGCGCCTTCGAGGGCGCCAGCCGCGAGGGGGAGAAGTTCTTCTCAGACCCCACCGTCTACCTGGAGCGCTACCTGCCCGACCCGCGCCACGTGGAGGTGCAGGTGCTCGCGGACCGCCACGGCAACGTGATCCACCTCGGCGAGCGCGACTGCTCGATCCAGCGCCGCCACCAGAAGGTGATCGAGGAGTCCCCGGCGCCGGAGTGGGTAGTGGACGCCGAGATGCGCGAGCGGATCGGCAAGATCGGAGTGGAGGCCGCGCGCGCCGTCGACTACGTGGGCGCCGGCACGATCGAGGGCCTGCTAGCCGTCGCCCCGGCGGCAGGCGTCGGGGCGACAGGCGGCGCGGCGGGGAGCGGCGGCAGGCGGCGGACCGGCGCGAGCGGCGGAGCGAACGCAGCCGGCGGCGCGCAGCCGGAGTACTACTTCCTGGAGATGAACACGCGCGTGCAGGTGGAGCACTGCGTGACGGAGATGACGACCGGCATCGACATCGTCAAGGAGGGCATCCGCGCCGCGGCGGGCGAGCCGCTCTCCTACACGCAGGAGGACGTGCAGCTGCGCGGCCACGCGATCGAGTGCCGCATCAACGCCGAGGACGCCTCGAAGAACTTCGCCCCGGCGCCGGGCCGGATCGGGCGCTACCGAGAGCCCGCGGGCCCCGGCGTGCGAGTGGACTCGGGCGTCGGCGAAGGCGGCGAGGTGTCCCCGGCGTACGACCCGATGGTCGCCAAGCTGATCGTGTGGGACGCCGACCGCGAGCAGGCCACACGGCGCATGAGGAGGGCCCTGGAGGAGTACGAGATCGAGGGCCTGAGGACCCTGATCCCCTTCCACAAAGCGCTGCTCGCGACCGACCAGTGGGCCCGCGGTGAGACCTGCAGGGACCTGTTGGAGGACCGCGCGTGGCTGAAGACGCTGGCGTTCGAGGCACCGCCGAAGGCCACCGACCCCGCGGCCGAGGAGGAGCACGAGCGCCTGGAGCAGTCCTACACGGTCGAGGTCTCGGGCAGGCGCTTCGACGTGAAGGTCGTAGGCCCCCCCTCCCCGGGCGCAGGCGACTCCGGCGCGCTGAACGGCTCCGCCGCCCCAGCCGCCCGCAAGCCCCAGCGGCGAGAGCGCCGCTCGGCGGCGGCGGGAGGCCCGGACACCCTCGCCTCGCCGCTGCAGGGAAACATGTGGAAGGTGCTCGTCAAGCAGGGGGACACGGTGGCGGAGGGCCAGCTGTTGTGCATCATCGAGGCGATGAAGATGGAGAACGAGATCACCGCCCACAAGGCGGGAGTGATCGCCGAGCTGCCGATCACGGAGGGCGCCCCGATCACGGCGGGCGCGCCGATTGCGACGATCAGGAGCGCCGAGGGCGCGGGGGGTTGAGGACCCTCCAGCGGACTGGAACCCCGCCGCTCTCATTCGCCCCCGGCGCTCTCTCACACCGACCCACGCTTGGGGAGGTCAGGCCAGCTTGTGCGCCGGGTTTCCGATCACGGTCACTCCGTCGGCCACCGTCCGGATGACCACGGCGCCCATGCCCACCAAGGCGCTGGCGCCGACGTGCACCCCGTCACGCACGGAAGCACAGGGCGAAACCCACGCCTCCTCACCAACCGAAGAGCTCCCGGCGAGCATCGCGTGCGCGATGATGGCCGCATCGGCGCCGATTCGGACGTTGTGGGCCACGTGAACAAGGTTGTCGATGCGGACACGCGGCCCGATCCAGGTGTCCTCCAACGCTCCGCGGTCGATCGAGACGTTGGATCCCACCTCGACGTCGTCCTCGATGACGACGCCCCCGAGATGGGGAAAACGCTCCAGTTCGCCGGCGCCATTGCGCTCGAAACCGAAGCCGTCGGCCCCGATCACCGTGCCGGCGTGAATTGTCACCCGCGCTCCGATCCGCACTCCTGAATAGATGTGCACACCCGCATACAGCACTGACTCGGGGCCGATCTCCGCGCCGTCGGCAACCGTGCACAGCGGCCCGATCGTGGCGTTCTCGCCGACGCGCGCACCGGGAGCGATCACGGCACTCCGATGGATGCCGGGCTGGAGCCGTGGTCGTGCAAAGAACCGGCCCAGTGCCCTGATGAAATCCAGACGTGCGTGCTCGCTGCATACGACGGTTGCCGCCAGCGACCCGCGCGGCATCCCCTCCAGGAGAGGCGCATCGATGATCAACATGCTCGCGCGGCTCGCACGCAGGCGCTCGCCGGCCCGAGGAGCGGTGGCCGCACAGAAACTGAGATCGCCGGGGCCAGCGCGGTCGAGCGACGCGACGCCCGTGACGACGCCCACCACCTCCAGGCTCCCGACGGCGTCCGGGCGGGTGCCGAGCAGATCGAGGACCCCGTCGACCTCTACCACCGCCGCCGCTCCCCCGCATGCAGATGACCACCGCGTTCGCGCTCGTCGTGGAGCTTCGGCCCAGCGTGTTCTTCCCATGCTGGAATCACGGAGTCGACGATGTACGCGCGGTGCTGACTTATGGCGTTCTCGAGCAGGGTGCCGCGCACGAACTCATCGCGACCGATGCCCGACTTTCCCAGCCAGAGCTCTGGGTGCGTGTTGAGCAGCAACAGCCGAGGAGGTGCCTCACCGAAGCAGCGCAGGAGAGTCTCGTCGCGCCACGCCCGGCAGCTGTCACTGACATATACCAGACGGTCTGCGTAGCGTGGATCGTGAGGATGCACATAGCGATCGGAGAGCCGGAGACGTCCTCACGTCCCCCCCATGGATTGTGCATACAGATCGACTCGACCGGGACGCCGACCAACGCTCCCAGGGCGGAGACTTCGTCGTCCAAATGCTCCCATGCGGCCTGTTCGTCCCTCGGATAGGTCTGCAGGTCGTAGTGCAGGCCGATCCTGTGACCTCCCGAGACGATCTTATGGAGAATGTTTCTGTTCTCCCGATAAAACGGGTTGAAGTGCGACGTAAGTAGCACGTAGTAGGTTGCACTCGCCCCATGGCGGCTCTCGATCTCGGCCATGCGCTCGATGCCCAGTATGTGCGAATCGATATCGTGGCGCAGGAGCGCGGCTCGACCCGTGTCAAGCCGCGGCAGATCCTCCACTGGACTCAACTCATATCCAGCGGCGAGCAGGCGGCCCAGCAAACGGTCGTAGTCGGCGAGACAGAAATCAGGTAGCTCCATTGCGATCAGATCGGAGTATGCCAACCCTGAAACACCGAGGCAAGCGCTGCACGACACACGAGTAAGAGACAAAATGACGGCCGGCGGAAAGGAGCTGCGGTCAAGTTGAGTGACGCGATCCACGAGCGGTTGGTGGCAGATGTCTCTATCTCTGGTGGCCGCCGCGACGACGACTGTACTTGCCAAATCGGGCCACGAGCTTCTCGGCGTCTGAGCTGCGACGCGTGGTGTGCTATGGCGTTGGTTCTAAATGATGCGTCGATTCTTTGCCGACAGTGCGGTGTACGCGGTCGCCGCGCTGCTCGGTCAGGGCATCGGCCTGCTGTTGTTTCCCTTTTTGGCGCACCGCTTCTCACCGCGTGAGTACGGCATCCTCGACATCCTCACGCTGGTGGCGATCGTCACCAGCCTGACGGTCGCCCTGGAGGTCAACCAGGGGCTTGGACGTCACTTCGTCGACGCCTCCGAGCAGGATCGCGTGAGCTACGCCTCGACAGCGCTGCTGTTCACCGTCGGCGCCTACACCATGTTCGCGGCGATCTCGCTGCCACTGGCGGTGCCTTTGACCCACGTGCTGCTCGCGCGCGGCGTCGATCCCTGGATCACCCGGGTGGCGATCGTGTGGATCTGGATCGCCGGGATCGTCTATCTTGCGCAGGATCAGCTGCGCTGGCGCGCACGGCCGCGCGCCTATGCCGTCGTGGCGGTGACGACGGCGGTGGTCACCGCCGGCTCGACGGCCGCGCTGGTCTTCGGCTTCGACCTCGGGGTCCTCGGGGCGCTCGTCGGACAGCTCATCGGCGCGCTTGCCGCGGCGTTCGTGGTGTTCGGTCTCTCCAGGCACGCCTACGCGCTGCACTTCGATCCTCGCAAGCTGAGCGCCATGCTTGCATTCTCGCTGCCGCTCGTGCCATCGAGCATCGGCCTGTTCCTCAACGGCTTCGCCGATCGGCTCGTACTTCAGCACACCCGCTCGCTCGCCGAGGTCGGCGTCTACGGCGTCGCCTTCCGCATCGCCACGGTCGTCACCCTGCTGCTGGCCGGCCTCCAGGGGGCCGCCACGCCGCTGATCCTCGCGCGGCGGAATGACCCCGAGACTCCTGGCGAGCTCGAGCGCATTTTTCGCCTGTTCAGCGCACTTGCGCTGGTCGCCTTCCTCGTGGTGTCGCTCTTCGCCGACGTCGAGGTCCGTTTGCTGGCCTCCGCCTCATACGCCCGCGCCGACACTCTCATCCCGTATCTGTTCATGTCCGCCCTGCTATTCGGCGTTTATATCTTCGCCCCCGGCTTGACGATCGTCAAGCGGACGGGGACCATCGCACTGGTCAGCCTCTCCGCGGGCTTGCTGAACCTGGGGCTTGCGCTGGCGCTCGTACCCTCACTCGGAATCCGAGGTGCCGGTCTTGCAACGATTGCCTCGTCGGCGTGGTTCTTCCTGCTGACGATGATCTTCAGCCAGCGCCACTACCCGGTGGAGCACGATTGGACGCGCATCGGCGCCGCGCTGGCGGTGGCGATCGGGCTCCTGGCGCTGGAACGAGCTGTGATCCCGATCGCCGGCGCCGACGCGCTGGCCGCATGGGCGCTGACGGAGAAAGCAACCCTCGCCGGCGTTGGCAGTGTGACGATTGTGGCGCTGCTTGTGCGCAGGGGCGAGCTCGTGCGAGCTTGGGAGCTGTTGCGGCGACCGCTTGGCGGCACTCAGGGGAGTGTCTCGTAGACCTCCAGCAGCTGCCTGGCCACGACGCGGTGGTCGTGGACGCGCTCTGCGTAGGCGCGGGAGGCCAGACCCAGCTCGTGACGCTCGCGCGGTCGGTCCACCCAATCGGCGAGCACGTCCTTGAGCGTCATCGGGTTCGCGTTGATGATGGGCAGGTCGGCTGGATACGCCGCCTCCATCTCGGGGAGCAGATAGCAGACGACTGGCTTGGCGAGAGCCATCGCTTCAGCCGCAAAGCCACCGTGCCCTCCTACGCACAACTGGTCAACGATGAGGTCCGCACCGCGGTAGACCTCCAGTGCCCGCGAATGTGGGAGACCATGGACTTCTACGTAGTCGATCGGCGCCCCCGCAGCCGCGAGCTCGGTGACCGCAAGGCGGACAAATGCGGTGCCCTTGGTGGAACGATCGGTCGGGGCGTGGACGATCCGCATGCGCCGGGCCAGCGGATCGGGCGGGGCCGGAATCAACCGCCGCACGTCAACTCGCTGACCAACCACATGAATGTGCTCGAAATGGGGCGCAATAAACGGGTCCATGGCGTGGTCACATACGATGACGTGACCCTCGGTGACGTTGCTCCAGTGCCGCATCAGACGGGTGGCGCGGGCATCGTCCTCCATCTCGTTGCGCACGTAGTACGGGTTGCGCTTTGACTCCACGGAAGGCATCCGCACATCGCTCCCCAAGAACTCGATCACGATCCGCTTGCCCAGGCGACGCAGCCAGGGCGCGTCGAGCTGGTACGGCAGAAAGCTCTCGCCGAAGTAGAAGTGGATCAGATCGTGGGCACGTATTGCGCGCACCGCCGCGCGCAGGTAGCCGAGACGATTTCGCGGCGGCACGATGTCCGGCGCCGGTTCGTAGCAAAGAGAGTGAGGCCGAGCGAAGCCGGTCGCCCGTATCCCCAGTTCGCGCTGACCCACCACCGAGAGCATGAGCTGGCCGCCGATCTCTACGGTAGCGTGCAACACACGTGGGACAGGAGCTGTGGCGCCCGAGCGGGGGACCATCGAAATCTCAACGGGCGTCGGCCATTTGGGCCTCACGGAGCTCGTCGAGCAGGCCGGCAAGCCCATCGCGCAGCGCGATCCCCGCAGAGAAGCCGAGCATCGCCCGTGACTTGGTCACGTCTCCCACCCGGGGGGTCGCCGAGACCACCGGGCCCTCGTAGATCGGATCCGAACGCATATCCAGCAGCTCACCCATGAGACCCACGACCTCGTTGAGGGAGGCGCTCGTTCCGTGGCCGACATTGAAGTCCTCGCCGTCCACGTCGGCTCGCAGCGCGAAGAGGTTCGCACGGGCGCAATCCTCGATGTGCACGAAATCGAACCCCTGGCTGCCGTCCCCCGTCAGACGCGGACGTTCTCCGGCGAGCAGGCGGCTCGCGACAGCCGGAATGACGCCCGTCCGCTGGCCCGGGCCATAGACGTTCATGTAGCGCAGGATCGTAAAGCTGTACCCGTAGAACCCGGCGAGGCCACGCAGCAGCATCTCGCCCGCCGCCTTCGTCGCCGCATAGAAGGCGTTGGGCCGCAGCGGATGGCGCTCGGGGATGGGCACCCCCAGCGGAGGTCCATAGGCCACGACCCCGGAGGCGTACACCACGCGTTTCACACCCCGCTCTCCCGCCGCGCGGAAGACGTTGAACGAGCCGCGCACGTTGGTCTGAAAGGCCTCCTCGTGCTCGGTATCGGCAACCAGTAGCGGCACGACGGCCAGGTGCACGACGCCATCGATCCCCTCGCACGCGCGGCTCACCGCGGCCTCGTCGGCGATGTCGGCGACGAGCACCTCACAGTTCAGCCCATCCAGGCGTGGCGAGTACGTCACATCCAGCACTCGCACTCGCGCGCCGTCGGCCAGCAAAGCGCGTACTGTGGGAACACCGACGAAGCCTCCCCCGCCGGTGACCAGGATATGCGCCTCATCCAACAGCACGAGCAATCCAATCTATCGTGCTGTGACCATACGATCCGCGATCGCTCGGCAGTCGCCTTCGATCGGCTGAGGATTCACACATGAATGTTCCTCACTGGGTATGTCAAGTCGTGTCGTGAGCGAGTGTCGCCGACCGGCCCCCTTCGCCGCGCTCGCTGTGCGATCGCCCGCTCGATCTGCGCGGCGAACTCTTCGGCCGGCGCTGGGTAGACATAGCGCTCGAGCCCGCGCGGCGCGTATGCGTTCGCGAGCCTCCCGTCCACAGCGTCCTCGAGCACGCGTACGATGCCGTCCAGGTCAGTGGGCGCCACCGCAACGCCAGTGCCAGTCTCCTGGACGGTCCTCGCGGCCACGTTGCCTTGCGCCAGCGCAATGATCGGCCGGCCCGCGGTCAAGTAGTCGAAGAGCTTGCCCGTCGCCTCCGAGGTGTGCCCCGGGCCGCTCAGCAGCAGCAGCACATCCGCATCCCGCTGCAGGGCGGCCGCGGCGGCGCGACTCAGGCTGCCGACGTGCTCGACGACGTCCCCAAGATCGAGCATCGCCAGCAGTCGCTCCTCGTCGGTGTCCAACCGACCCGCCAGCACCACGCGCAGACGCGAGGCCACCGCCGGACGCTGGGCGGCAAGCCGTCGCAAAGCCGCAAACAGCGGGCGGGGGTCGCGCCCGCGAGGTCCGCTGAGCGTGCCTGTGTACACCACATTGACCCTGTCGTGGTCGAGCGTTGGGCGCGCCACGTCGATCAATTCGGCCTCGAGCGCAGGGTCCCAGCCGTTGGGTACGTGCGCGGACAGCACACCAAGCCTGGCACAAGCGTCCGCGGCGATCGGGCCGGTGACGCCGACCACCGCCTCCGCTGAGCGCAACGTCCGCCGCTCGAGCAGAGCGTCCAGACGGTCCTGTGCGCGCGTCGGCCAGGAGTGCAGCGCCTCAAAGCGCCATCCGTCGCGAAGGTCCGCGATCCAGGCGGGACGGGATTCACCCAGAAGAAGCCCGAGCAGATGCGTAGAGTTGGGCGGACCGCTGGTTATCACGCAATCGATCTCGCGTTCGCGCAGCAGCCGCCGTGCCCGGGCGAGCGCGGCGGGAACCCACGTCAAGAGGCACTCGTCGGGCACCACCACGTCGGTGAACCACCACGGGGGAGGCTTGTGGACATATCCGAGCGCCTCAGAGGGCGGAACGGCAGAACGGCGCAACAGCCGGCGCACCGAGCCGACGGCGCCGACGTCGAAGGTGCGCAGCACCCAGGGCTCCTCGCCGTCGGGGGAGCCGCTTGACCTCGATGTGATCACCGTCACCTCGTGACCGGCTCGCCGCAGCCAGCCGCTCATTGCCGACCAGCGAGCGCCGCCGATCGACGGATCGGGCGGGAAGTAGTAGCTGAAGACCACGAGCCGCCGGGCGCGCACGGACTCACGCTGCCTGGAGCAGGTTCATACGACCCGGCAGGCAGCCGGCGGCGCTGGTCGCGGTGGCGAAGCGTCCAGCACCCGCTCGAGCGCTCCGGCGATGACCTCGACGTCCTCATCCGCGAGATGCTCGTGCAGTGGCAGCGCGAGCGTCTGCTCGGCCAGCGCGCGACTGTGTGGCAGACCATCCGGCTCCGTGCAACCGCGCTGGGCGAATGCGGGCTCGGCGTGCAGCGCATAAGTTCCCAACGTCGACTCGACGCCGAGATCGCGCAGAGCCGAGATGACAACGTCGCGGTCAATTCGCGCGTCGAGCGTCACGACGTAGGCCTGATAGGGATGCAGATGCCCATTCGGAACCCGCTGAGGACGCACACCCGGCATGTGCTCGAGCCGCTCCGTCAGTCGCCGCGCGAGCGCACGGCGGCGAGCCACCACATCGGTGTAACCGGCAACCTGCGCAAGGCCGAGGGCCGCGTTGATGTCGCTCATGCGGAAGTTGAATCCGGGTTCGACGAAGCTAGAGCGCCATCCCTGGCGCTCGACGCCGTGATTGCGCAGCCGGCGCAGCCTCGCCGCCAAGCGATCGTCGTCGGTGCTCACCATCCCGCCCTCGCCCGTGGTGAGTGACTTGCGAGGGTGGAAGCTGAAGCACGATGCCGCACCAAAGCCGCCCGTGCGCCGGCCGTTCACCGCGCCACCGAGTGAGCAGGCCGCATCGCAGATCAACATCACGCCCCGCTCGGCGAGCATCGGCTCGATCGTGCCGTAATCGGCCGGCAGGCCAAACACATCGACGGTGACCACAGCCTTGGGACACTCCTCGAGCGCGTGCTCGAGCGCGGCGAGGTCCACGCAGTAGGTGGCCGGATCGATCTCGAGTAGACGCAGTCGGGCGCCGCGCTGGAGCACGGCGTTGCCGGTCGCGGGATATGTGAAGTCGGGCGCCAGCACCAGATCGCCAGGTCCGATGTCATGGGCCGCGAGCGCCAGTTCGATCGCGGTCGTCGCCGATGTCGTTGCGATCGCGTGCCTGACACGGCAGAACCGGGCGATGGCCTCCTCGAACTCGGCCACGACCGGCCCCTGAGTGAGCTGTCCGCTGGCAAGGACTCGCCCGACGGCGTTCAATGCATCCTCGTCAAAGATTGGGTTCGCAAGTCGCAGCATCAGGTGATCTGCCGCGGATATTGGCAGGTTCGTGCCAGCATTTGGGATCGAGTCGTTGCTAGCCTTGCCCGCGATGATCGCAAAATCGTACGGCACCGGACGCTATGCCCCAGAGGAACTCGGCTCGCTCGGGGATGGCGCGGTAATCGAGGCGGGCGTACTGATCTTCAACCCAGCCCATGTGCATATCGCGAGCGACGTCTACATCGGCCATCGCACGATGCTCTGCGGCGATACGCGCGGGGAGATGCACATCGAGCAGGGCGCTTGGATTGGCCCAGACTGTTACATGCACAGCGCGGGCGGCATCCGGGTCGGTCGCCGAGCCGGACTCGGACCGCGGGTGATGGTGATCACCTCCACACACTCCGCAACACCGTTTCCCACTCCAATCATCGATGCGCCGCTCGAGTTCGCGCCGGTCGAGTTCGGAGAGGGTTGCGACGTCGGAATCGCCTCCATCCTACTTCCGGGTTCGCGCGTGGGCGCAGGCGCTCAGATCGGCGCCGGTTCGGTGGTGACCGGCGAGATCCCACCAGGAGCCATCGCCGTGGGAGCACCGGCGCGTGTCACGCGACGGCGTGGTGGGAGGTCCGTTGAATGTCCCAGACGTAGCTGAGAACGAGCGCAATCAGTCCGCGGCTGCCTTCACCGCCGCGTGGGAACTTGGGCACACTGCTGCTCCTCGTCCATCGACACGCTCAGCGCTTCGCGCTCACGTTCATACGCGGTCGACCTCTCGATAACTCGGAGTCACAGTCCGGTGCTCGACACCCGCCGTATAGATCGCTCGCGCCGTCGAGAGCGCCGCCAGCCCGGCGGCGCCATCTACGAGCACCGGGCCGTGCCGGCCGACCGCGTCGATGAACACCTCCCACTGCAGGCGCAGCGGCTCGCGGCGCTCGAGCGCGTAGCGGATCATGTCCCCCTCGCCGCCCCCGTGCATGCTGGCAAGCTGGTCCCACTCGGTCAGTTTCGTCGGGTGCTCGTAGAAGGTGAGATCCTGGGTCAGATAGTTGACGACGAACATCCCGCCTTCTCCCAGGATGCTCAGCTCACGCACCTTGGTCGGCGTGATCCAGTTGACCTCGAGCAGGCCGGTCGCGCCCGAGTCAAACCGCATGACGGCGCAGATCAGGTCGTCCGAGTGCTCGCTGTCCCCCCCGATGGACTCGGCGTAGACACGTTCGACCTCCGAGTTCGACAGATTGCGCATGATGTCAATGTCGTGCGTGGCTAGATCGAGGGCCACGCCAGCCATGCGATCGCGATTGGGGAAGGGACTGACTCGGCGAGCGTGCATCTCGATGATGCGCCCAATTAAGCCGGAGTCGAGCTTCTGCTTGAGGGCGACGACCGCTGGATTGAAGCGCTCGACGTAGCCGACGCTCAGCACCAACTCGCGCTCGGCGGCCGCGGCGACCATCTCACACGCCTGCTCTTCGGTCAGCGCCATTGGCTTCTCGACGAACACGTGCAGCCCAGCGTCGAGCGCGAGGCCGGCACAAACGGGCAGCACTTCAACCGGTGTGGCGAGACAGGCGAAATCGAGCTTCTCGTGCTCCTCCAGCGCGTGCTCGAGCGCCGCGTGCCCCCGCACGCCGGGATACATGCGCAGCAGCCCCTCCCTGCGCGCCGCGTCCCGCTCGACCGCCGCGACAACCTCGACGTCGGGCAGCGAGGAAAGGATGCGGATGTGGTTGGCGCCCATCGCGCCGAGGCCAACGATGACGCCTCGCAGCGGAGGGCGGCCCCCATTCAAACGCCGGGCGCGCATCGACTCACACAGCCTGAGCGACGCAATCGGCCGCGGTGAAGGACCGCAGCCACAGCTCGACGTTGACCACCCTCCAGAGCGCGCTCACGTCGCTCCACGAGCCGGCAGCGAAGTCACGCTCCAAAGCCGCGGTGTCGTAGCGCCCGCTCGCTCGCACGCTTGGGTCGAGAACGACCCGCGCGATGCTCGTGCGGCCAGCGGGGTCGTTGAACCACGCCCGCTCGGGGGTCTCGTAACCAACCTTCTCGCGCCGGTCGAGCACCCTGTCGGGGACGATCCCGCGAACGGCCGCCCGCAGGACGCGCTTGGTGACCCCGCCTGCGAACACGAGGCTCGCAGGCAACGACAGGGCGTAGTCGGCGATGCGCCGGTCGAGAAACGGCATCCGCATCTCCACCGAGTGGGCCATGCTGTTGTGATCGCCATAGCGGCACAGGTTGGGGAGGCTCGTGTGAAACGTCTGTACGAGCTGCTCACGCCGCAGCGGCGAGCGTGTCTGACGCCAATCCGGCGGGAGGCGCTCAACAGCAGCCGCCTCGCGGGCGATCTCGCGCGTAACGTAGGGTGAGGCGCGCCGCAGGCGGTGACGGCGCGCCAGCGCGCGTGGGGCGCGACCGACCGCGAAGGCGACAGCCAGATCGCCCGCGACGGCCGGGTCCTCGACGAGCGCGCTGAGCGCGGCTCGAGGACCGGCGGCACGCAGCGCCCAGCCGGCGACGCCGGCGTACCCTCCGAACAGCTCGTCCCCTCCCTGGCCGTCGAGCAGCACGACCACTCCAGCCTCGCGCGCGGCACGCGCTACACACCACTGCGCGTAGATGCTGGTGCCGCCGAAGGGCTCCTGCTGGTCGCGCACGAGCAGCTCGAGATCCTCCAACAGATCCTCGAGCCGCGGGCGCACCGCGTGGTGGCGCGTGACTTCGGCCGCCCGCGCGACGTCCTCGGCGTAGCCCCACTCGTCGCGCTCGAATCCTGGAAACGTGGCGGTGAACGCGTGACGGACGTGCTCACCCGCGAGGCTCGCGCAAACTCCCACGATCGCGGAGGAGTCCACGCCGCCGCTGAGCGACGTACCCACGGGGACGTCGCTGCGCAGCCGCAGCCGTACCGAGTCGCAGAGCAGCTCCCGCAACCGCGCGGCGGCGAGGGTCGGATCGGGGGAGACGCCCACCATCTGGGGTCGCCAGTAGCGACGCAGCGAGAGACCTCCCCGCTCCCACCGCCCCACGTGGGCGGGCGGCAGGCGCAGCACGTCCTCGAAGAACGTCCGCGGCAGCGAGGGCATGACGTTGAGCGCCACAAAGTCGCACACCGCCCGCTCGTCGGCCACGCCGATCGTCGGATCGAAGGCCTTCAGCGCGCGCACGTCGGAGGCGAACAGCAGGCGCCCGCCGAGCGGGTGGTAGAACAGGGGCTTCTCGGCGAATGGGTCGACGGCGATTGCGAGTCGATGCCGCTCGTGGTCCCAGATGCCGAACGCGAACATGCCGTTGAGCCGATCGAGCGCGCCCTCCCCCCACTCGGCCCACGCGTGCAGCAGAACCTCGCCGTCCCCCTCGGTCTCGAAGCTGTGCCCAAGCTCCCGTAGCTCCTTGCGCAGCTCGATGTAGTTGTAGATCTCCCCGTTGAACACCAAATGCAGGTGACCGAGGTGAAGCGGCTGGTTGGAGCGCTCCTCGAGATCGATGATCGCCAGACGCCGAAAGGCAAGGCCGGCCTCCTCGTCCCGCCACACCCCCTGGCCGTCGGGCCCCCGCTGAACCATCGCACCGGCCATGCGCTCGAGCGCCGCCACGTCCGGCCTGCCTGCCCCGACAATTCCAGCGATGCCACACATTCGGCGCAGGCTACCTCCCGGAAGATGCCTCGAAATCACGGCGGGCCCGTAGCCCACCTTTTGCAGGGCCGTCCGTGGGGCTCTCGAGCGGGCGTGTCTCCGACTTCCCAGCATCGGGTATCGCCTGCGGTGCAGCGGGACTCGGCACTTCGAGATCGCAGCCGGGTCACCTCTGGGCTTGACCCGGAGCCTACCATCGGCTCGATGACGATCTCACTATTTGAAATCACCGGCCCGCTGGACCCGCTCCGGGCCGCAGTCCACGAGCGCGTCGCCGCGGTGATCGACGGCGGCCGCTACATCCTCGGCCCCGAGGTCGAGGCGTTCGAGCGGGAGTTCGCCGCCTACCTGGGCGTCCGCCACGTGGTTGGAGTCGCCAACGGCACCGACGCGTTGACGATCGCCCTGCGGGCCGCCGCGGAGGTCGGCCCGGGCGACGAGGTGGTCGTGCCCTCGTTCACCTTCTACGCGAGCGCCGAGGCGGTCCTCCCGACAGGCGCCACGCCGGTCTTCTGCGACGTCGACCGCGACTCGCACAACGTCACCGTCGAGACCGTCCGCGCGGCGCTCACCCCGCGTACCAGAGCGATCCTCGCGGTCGACCTCTTCGGCAACCCCGCCCCGGTCGCGGAGCTCCGCGAGACCTTCGGACTACCCGTGATCGAGGACGCCGCGCAGGCCACCGGCGCGCGCTCCCACGGGCATCCCGCGGGCTCGCTCGGGACGGCCGCCACGTTCTCGTTCTTCCCCGCCAAGAACCTTGGCTGCCTGGGTGACGGGGGCGCGATCGCAACCGACGACGACGCGGTGGCCGACGCCGCGCGGCTGCTGCGCTACCACGGCTCCCGCGACAAGCTCGTCTTCGAGCAGGCAGGCTACAACTCGCGCCTGGACGAGCTCCAGGCGGCGGTGCTGCGCGTCCTGCTGCCGCACCTCGACACCTGGACCGAGGGCCGCCGTGCGGCCGCTCGCGCCTACGAGCGTGCCGGGCTCGGCGAGCTCGTCACCATCCCGCGCGCCGCCCCCGACGTGCAGCCGGCCTGGCACCTCTACGTCGCGCACCACCCCGACGCCGACCGGCTGATCGACACGCTGGCCCGGGCGGGCATCCAGGCGCGCGCCACCTACCGCACTCCCAACCACCGCCAGCCCGGGATGGCACCCTGGAGCGCGGGCACCCACCTGCCCGTGACCGATGCTCTGGCGCGCACCTCCCTCGCGCTCCCGATGAGCCCGACCCTCACCGCCGCGCAGGCGCTCGCCGTGACCGCCGCGGTCCGCGAGGCGCTCGGATCGGAGCGCCACGCGTTGGCGCAGGGGCACGGAGGCCCCAGCGCACACCCGCCCGGTGGCGGCACCCACTCACGCGGACGATCCCCCCTGACCACCCCTCGATGAGCCCCCCCTTCCGCATCGGCGTCGCCGGCCTCGGCTACTGGGGCCCCAACCTCGCGCGGTCCTTCCACGGGCTGGCGGGCTCGGAGCTCGTCTGGTGTTGTGACGCCTCCTCGGACGCGCGCGCCCGGGCGGCCGCGCAGTTCCCCGCCGCCCGCCTGACCGCGCGCTTCGAGGACCTGCTCGAAGACCCCACGCTCGACGCCGTCGCGCTCGCCACGCCGGTGCCCACGCACGCCGAGCTCGTCGTGCGAGTGCTGGAGTCGGGCAAGCACTGCTTCGTGGAGAAGCCGCTCGCGCACTCCGCCGCCGACGCCGAGCGGGCCGTCGCGGCGGCCGAGCGCACGGGCCGCACGCTGATGGTCGGCCACCTGTTCATGTACCACCCCGCGGTGCGGCGGCTGAAGGAGCTCGCCGACTCCGGCGCGCTGGGGGACGTTCGCTACCTCGCCTGCTCCTGGGTCAACCTCGGCGTTCTGCGCGCCGACGAGAACGCCCTCTGGAGCCTCGGCCCGCACGAGGTCTCCGTGCTGCTCGACCTCGTCGACGAGGAGCCCTACGAGGTCTCCGCGCGGGGGGAGTGCTACGTGCGCCCCGACGTGGAGGACGTCGTCTTCGGCTTCCTGCGCTTCCCCTCGGGCGTCGCCGCCCACCTGCACCTCTCCTGGCTTCACCCCCGCAAGGAACGGCGCTTCACGGTCGTCGGCTCGCGGCAGATGGCCACGTTCGACGACATGGCCGTCGAAGGCAAGCTCACCGTCTACGACAAGGGCTTCGACCCCGCCCCGCACGACCCCCGCGACTTCAGAACCCGCTCCGGCGGCATCTTCCTGCCGCAGCTTTCCCTCGTCGAGCCGCTGCGGCTGGAGTGCGAGCACTTCCTCGAGGCGCTGCGCTCGGGCGTCCCGCCGCGCTCGGACGGCTCCAACGGCCTGCGTGTCGTGCGTCTGCTGGAGCGTCTGCAGGGCGAGCTCGACCGCTCCCGCCGCGTCGCGACCCAGACCGAGCCCGCAGCCGTGGCCCTCGAGCGGTGACTCGCGCGGCACCCGAGCGCTGTCCGCTGTGCGGCGGTTCGCTCGGCGCCCCGCTGCTGCGCTCACCCGACCGCTTCCACGGCTCGCCGGGCACCTTCGCGGTCGTCCGCTGCGGCTCCTGCGGGGTGGGTGCCACGCTTCCCGTCGCTGTCGGGGCCGCTCGAGCTCGCGGCCTTCTACCCGACCACCTACGGCGCCTACCAGTTGCCCGCGGGGCTCGCCGGCCTGCTCTCGCGGCTCATCCGGCGCCTTCAGGCCCGGAGCGGGCTGCGCGCGGCTCCCCTCGCGCCCCTCGCGGGCCGGCCCGCCGGACGCCTGCTCGACGTCGGCTGCGGACGGGGCGACCTCGGCACCTGGTTTCTGCGGCGCGGGTGGCGCGTCGTCGGGGTCGAGCCCTCCGTTGCTGCCTGCGCGCTCGCGCGCACCCGGGGGCTCGACGCGCGCGCGGGCACCCTCGCCGAGGCGGCGCTCGCCCCCGGCTCGTTCGACGCGGTCGTCTTCCGCCAGTCGCTCGAGCACGTGCCCGACCCAGCCGCCGACCTCGCCCGCGCGCACGCCGCTCTGCGTGTCGGTGGCCTGCTGGCCATCTCGGTGCCGAACTTCGGCTGCTGGCAGCGGCGGCGCTTCGGGGGCCGCTGGTTTCACCTCGACCTCCCCCGTCACCGCTTCCACTTCGACGCCGCCGCGCTGTGCGGGGCGCTCGCGCGCGCCGGCTTCGAGGACATCCACGTATCCACCTCCTCGAGCACGGTGGGCCTCGCCGGCTCGCTCCAGTACCGCCTCGCTGGCCGCTGCCTGTTCCCCGGCGGGCTGCGCCTGCGGGTCGCGGCCGGCGCGTGCGTCCTCTCCGTGCCACTTGTATGGACGCTCGACCGCCTCGGCGGGGGCGGCGACATGCTGCACGCGGTCGCGCGTCGGGGCGCGACGTCCCGCTGACGGTGCTGTCGGAAACAACGACGGGCGTTGTGTGGGCCGCAAACCGCCTGCCCGCGGGGCGGGCGCCTGGACCGCTTGACCCCCCCGGACCCACTTGCCAGCCTGCACTGCCCATGAGCACCAGCGTCGAGAGGGCCCTCGTCCGGGACGTGAGCGAGCCGGCGTGCCTCGTCTCGGTCGTCATCCCTTGCCTCGACGAGGCCCTCAACATCGAGCAGTGCGTCCACACCGCACGCGCGGCGATGGCCGCGGCGGGGATCCGCGGGGAGGTGGTCGTCGCCGACAACGGCTCGGTCGACGGCTCCGCCGCGCTGGCTGAGCTCGCGGGCGCGCGCACCGTTCACGAACCGGTGCGCGGCTACGGCAACGCCTACCTGGCCGGGTTCGCGGCGGCCCGCGGGCGCTACATCCTGATGGCCGACGCGGACCTGACCTACGACTTCAACGAGATCCCGCGGTTCCTCGCGGAGCTCGAAGCGGGCGCGGACATGGTCATCGGCGACCGCATGCACGACATCCGCCCGGGCGCGATGCCGTGGCTGCACCGCTACATCGGCAACCCGCTGCTCTCGCGCCTGCTGAACCTCCTCTTCCACACCGGCGTCAACGACGCGCACTGCGGGATGCGCGCGTTTCGCCGCGAGCACCTCACCCGCCTGGAACTGCGCACCTCCGGCATGGAGTTCGCCTCCGAGATGGTCGTCCGCGCGGCGAAGGCGGACCTCGACATCCGCCAGCTGCCGATCTCCTACCACCCGCGCGGCGGCGAGTCGAAGCTGTCGAGCTTCCGCGACGGCTGGCGCCACCTGCGCTACCTGGTTCTGCACTCCCCCCGGCACCTCTTCATCATCCCCGGCGCCGTGCTGGCCGCGCTCGGCGCACTGATCTCGGCGACGGTGCTCGCGCACGTCTCGGTGCTCGGCCGTCGCTGGGAAGTGCACACGCTGATCGGCGGCTCGCTGCTGCTGATCGTCGGCGCGCAGGTCGTCACCCTCGGCCTCTGCGCGCAGACGTACGCGGTCTACTTCATGGGCGAGCGCGACCCCTGGTTCGAGCGCCAGCGGCGGCGCTGGCGCCTGGAGCACGGCCTGCTGCTCGGCGGCGCCGTCGCGCTCGTGGGGCTGGCCCTCATCGTCGCGATCGTGCTCGAGTGGGCGCACCGCGGCTTCGGCTCCCTCTCCGAGGAGCGCCTGGCGATCTTCGCCGCGACGCTGCTGGTGCTCGGCATCCAAATCGTCTTCGCCTCGTTCCTGCTCTCGATCCTCGGGCTGCGGCGCCGCTGATGCGCATCCGGTTGGCGCTCGCCGGCGGCTTGGCGTTGATCGCGCTCGCGCTTGTCGCGACGCTCTCGCACGCGCCGCTGGTTCCCGACAAGGCGAGATCGGTCCCGCCCGAAACGCAGCTGGTCGCCACGACCCACAACATCGGCGGCTGCCAGTCGCGCGAAGTGCTGCCACGCGGCACCACGGCGATCCGCCTCGGCCTGTTCGGAGTCACCTCCCCCGAAGTGGCGCTGCGGGTCTTCGCGGGCTCGCGCGTCCTCACCGAAGGCACCCTGGCCGCCGGCTGGTCGGGCGAGGGGGCGACGGTGCCGGTGCGCGCGCTCCCCCGCACGGTGGCGTCCGTCCGAGTCTGCTTCACGATGGAATCCGTGACCGGGGAAGTCACGATGGTGGGCAGACGGACGCCCCCGGCCGAAGCGACCGTCGGAGGAGCGCGGCCGCTGCCCGGCCGGATCAGCATCGAATACCTGCACCCGGGCCCTCGCTCGTGGGCGTCGCTCGCCGTCTCGGTCGCCCGGCGCCTTGGTCTCGGCCGCGCCGCAGCCGGCACCTGGAACGCCCTGCTCGTGTTGACGCTCGCGCTCACGGCCCTCACGCTCTCCTCCTGGCTCGTCCTGAGGGACCTGAGATGAGCAGGCGCACCACGCCGGGGACGCCCGTGAAGCAGGGACGTGGGTCGGAGCGCGCGAAGACCGCCCAGCCGACCGCCGCTGGGGCCTCGCGCGCGCCCACCGTGAGCGCCCCGGCCGCCCGTGGGCGCAGCCGGCCCGCGCGGGCCGCTCCCGCGAGGGCGACGTCGTCAACCAACCTGTGGGCCGCGCTCCGCCGGATCCCCACGACTGCGTGGGTCTGCGCCCTGATCGCCTGCCTCAACGCGGTCTGCTGGTCGGTGATCTCACCGCCCTTCCAGGTGGTGGACGAATCGGCCCACTACGCCTACGTGCAGCGCCTGGCCGAGACCGGACGCCTGCCCTCCTCGGCGCGCGAAACCTTCCCGCCGGCCGAGGAACGGGCGCTCTACGACCTGCACAGCGCGGCGGTGCTCGAGCACCCCACGGTCGACACGATCTCCACGGAGGCCGAACAGCGCAAGCTCGAACACGACCTCGCCGTGCCCGAAAAGCGCACGGGGGGCGGAGGGGCGGGTGTCGCGGCGTCGCAGCCACCGTTGTACTACGCGCTCGAGACGGTCCCCTACGACCTGGAGTCGGGCGGCACGGTGCTCGACCGGCTCGCCCTGATGCGCCTGCTCTCCGCGCTGATGGGCGGCCTGACGGCGCTTTTCGCCTACCTGTTCCTGCGCGAGGCGCTCCCCGCAGCGCCGTGGGCGTGGACGGTCGGCGGCCTCGGCGTGGCGCTCGAGCCGCTGCTCGGGGTCATGTCGGGCTCGGTCAACCCCGACGCGCTGCTGTTCGCGGTCTCGGCGGCGCTCTTCTACTGCCTCGCGCGAGCCTTCCGGAGGGGCCTCACGCCGCGGCTCGCCATCGCACTCGGCGCGGTGCTCGCCGTCGGCTTCCTGACCAAGCTCACCTTCCTCGGCCTGCTTCCCGGGGCGCTGCTCGGCCTGCTCGCGCTCTGCGCGCGCGAGGCGCGGCGGACTTCCCGGCCGGCCGCCCTGCGCTGCCTGGGACTCGGGCTCGGGGTGGCGGGGACTCCGGCGCTGCTGTACATCCTCGTCAACCTGCTCTCCTCCCGGCCCGCGGTCGGCGTGCTCGGCGACGCCGTGTCGCTCAGCGGCAGGGGGTCGCTGCTGAAGGAGCTCAGCTACATCTGGCAGTTCTACCTCCCCCGGCTGCCGGGCCAGACGCCGTACTTCCACGGCTTCCTCACCACGCGCGTGTACTGGTTCCGGGGCCTGGTGGGGATCTACGGCTGGCTGGACGCGGCGTTCCCGCGGTGGGTCTACGAGGTCGCGCTGATCCCGACGGCGCTGATCGCCGTGCTCTTCGTCCGCGCGCTGCTGGTCTCCCGCGGCGCGCTGCGCAGCCGCGTGGTCGAGGCGCTCGTCTACCTCGCGATGACCCTGGGGGTGCTGCTGATCGTCGGCTCGGACGACTACATCAACAAAGAGCCCGGGGAGTTCGCCGAGCCCCGCTACCTGCTGCCACTGCTCGTGCTGTGGGGCGCCGTGCTCGCGCTGGCCGCGCGCGGCGCGGGGCGGCGCTGGGGGCCGGTCGCGGGGGCGCTGATCGTCACCCTCGTCCTGGCCCAGAACATCTTCGGCCAACTGCTTGACATCTCGCGCTACTACGGCTGATGAGCGCTCGGCGATCGGCCTCAGACTCAGGCGCGCGCAACTCGAAAAGAAGGGCCCGGCCGCCTGCACCACCCCTGACTGGAAAGAGAGGAGCCCGACCGAAGCCGGGAGACACTCGCCCTCGGCTCGCATCCCCGTTTCGGCCAGCCGGCCTCCGGCCGCCTGCCCCACCCTCTGTGCGGATCACGCTGGCAGTGGGGCTGGCGGTCGTCGTGGCGGCGTTCGTGGCGACGCTGTCGCACTCGCCGCTCACGGTCGCCCGAGGAGACTCCTCCGCGGCCGGCGGACTCGTGACCACCAACCTGCCGGCCAGCGCCTGCCAGGCCGACGAAGCGCTGCCGCAGGGCACCTCGGCGATTCGCCTGGCCCTGCTCACCGTGCTTGGTCCGAAGGTGACGGTGCGGGTGCTGTCGGGCTCGCGCGTCGTGACCCGGGGCTCCTACCGCCCGGGGTGGTCGAGCGACTCGGTGACGGTCCCAGTCAGTCCCGTGGCCCACGCCGCCGCCCCGGTGAAGGTCTGCTTCACGCTCAGCTCGATGAACGCGCCCGTCACGCTGCGGGGATGGCAGGCGCGCCGCGCTGTCGCGGCGCTCTCCAGCGAAGGCCCGCTGCCCGGCAGAATGGGCATCGAGTACCTGCGGCCGAGCCGTCACTCGTGGTGGTCCTCGGTCGCCTCGACGATTCGGCGGCTGGGTTACGGCCACGCGGCCGGCGGCCTTTGGGACGCACTGCTCGTGGGGGCGCTCGCGCTCGCGTTCATCGCGCTCTCCTCCTGGTTGGTCGTCAGGGAGCTCTCATGAGCAGGCGCACCGCCGCGCCCGCCGTCGAGCAGAGCTCCCCGGCAACGCCCACCCCCGGCGACGTCGGCCAGCCTGCGCACCACCAGGCGCTCGGCAGAGCCCGGCAGCTCCTCGCAGACCTCCCCGCGGAGCTCCGCCGCGTACCCAGAGCGGCGTGGATCTGCGCGCTGGTCGCGTTCCTCAACGCGGCGTGCTGGTCGATCGTCTCCCCACCGTTCGAGGTGCCCGACGAACCCTCCCACTTCGCCTACGTGCAACACCTCGCCGAAACCGGGCACCTGCCGTCGGGGAGCAGCGAAACGTTTCCGCACGCCGAGAAGGCCGCGCTGAACGCGCTGCTCTACTCGAACATTCGGTTCGACCCGAGCGCCGGCACCATCTCCTCGCCGGCCGAGCAGCGCACGCTGGAGCACGCCCTCGCCGCGCCGCTCTCGCGCACCGGCTCGGCACAGGCGGGGGTGGCGACCTCCCAGCCGCCGCTGTACTACGCGCTCGAGACGGTCCCCTACAAGCTGGCGTCGCCCGGCACGCTGCTCGACCAGCTCGCGTTGATGCGGCTGCTCTCCGCGGCGATGGGCGGCCTCACGGCGCTGTTCGCCTTCCTCTTCCTGCGCGAGGTGCTCCCCGGGGCGCGGTGGGCGTGGACGGTCGGCGGCCTCGGCGTCGCGCTGGCGCCGCTGCTCGGGCTGATGTCAGGCTCGGTCAACCCCGACGCGCTGCTGTTCGCGGTCTCCGCGGCACTCTTCTACTGCCTGGCGCGGGGCTTCCGGCGGGGCCTCACACCGGAGTTCGCCGTCGCGATCGGCGCGGTGCTCGCCGCCGGCATCCTGACCAAGCTCACCTTCCTCAGCCTCCTCCCCGGCGCCGTTCTCGGGCTGCTCGCGCTGTGCCTGCGCGAGGCGCGCGCTGGCCGAAACGGGGACCGATCAGGGAGACACTCGCTCCGCTCGCATCCCCGAATCGGCCAGCGCCGGAGGCGCGTGTCTCCCGGCTTCGGTCAGCGGGCCGCCTGCGCGTCGTTCGCGCTCGCCGGCGGCGTCGGGGCGAGCCCGATCCTGCTGTACGCGATCTACAACACGCTCTCGGGCCGTCCCGTGCTCGGCGCGCTCGCCGGCGCCCTCAACCTGAGCGGCAAAAGCGGGTCGGTGCTGAAGGAGCTCGGCTACATCTGGCAGTTCTACCTGCCGCCACTGCCCGGGATGCACCACTACTTCCACGGCTTCCTCACCACCCGCGTGCTCTGGTTCAACGGGCTTGTGGGGCTCTACGGCTGGCTGGACACGACCTTTCCAAACTGGGTCTACACCGCCGCGCTCGTCCCCGCGGGGTTGATCGCAGCGCTCTTCGCGCGTGCGCTCTACAGATACCGTGGGGCGCTGCGCGCCCGGCTGGTCGAGCTCTGCGTCTACCTGGCGATCGGCCTCAGCGTGGTGGGCGTGATCGGAGTGGACGACTACATCCACCACCTGCCCACCGAGTACGCCGAGCCGCGGTACCTGTTGCCGCTGCTCGCGCTGTGGGGCCCCGTGCTGGCGCTGGCCGCGCGCGGCGCCGGGCGGCGCTGGGGGCCCGTCGTCGGGGTGCTGATCGTCACCCTCCTCTTGGCTCACGACCTTTTCAGCCAGCTCCTGGTCATCTCGCGCTACTACGGGTGAGCGCGGGCGGCGTTCTCCCTGTGCTGGTTTCGCTGGAACGCGGTGCGCCGTCCGGGGGGCAGCTCCGCCTCGACGCCGTGCTCTTCCAGGGCGCACAGGTAGGCGAGATCCTCCTCCAGCACGGCGAGCCCGCGATCGGCGTCGAGCACCGGTCCGTGGCCGGGTACGACGTGTAGGGCGTCCGTCACCAGCGGGCGCAGCCGCTCGAGGGTGGCGATGTAGGCACCCAGCGCCTCGGGACCATCGCCAAGGGTGGGGATCTCGGCGGCCGAGAGGTAGTCGCCGGTGAGCAGCACATGCGCCCAGGGAACCCGTATAGCCATCCCGTCCCCGGTGTGGCCCTCGGCGGGGTGCAGCTCGAGCTCGAGGGCCCCGATCGCGCAGCGCCCGGGGACCGGCAGCGACTGGACCGCCCCCAGCGCAAGTGGCGAACGCTCGATCAGGTACTGCTCGTCGAACGCGCGCAGCTCGCGCTGGACCTCGCCCGGCGCGGAGCGCATGCGCTCCGCGGTGCTCTGGGCGCACCCCAGCGCCACCCCTGGAAAGGCGAGACGCCCGAGTAGGTGATCCCAGTCGGCGTGGGTGGCAAGCAGACCGCTGGGCGAGGGGAAATGGGCCTGCTCGAGCAGCGCCGGCAGGGCTTCGAGCTCCTCGGGCAGGACGGGGGAGTCGACGATGAAGGTCTCGTGCCCGTTGGCTTCAACCGCCCCGCGCACCACCGTGCAGTTGGTCTGCCAGATCGCGCTGGTGGCGAGAAGCACGTCCGGGTGCAGCGCGCGCACCCGCACGGCGTCAGGCGACGCCCAAGAGCTTGGCGGCCTCGCGCAGGTTGGGGACCTCGGCAGTCGGCTTTTTCTGAGAGGGGTCGAGAGTCTCCTTGTTGCGGTTGACCCAGATCACGGGGACGCGCTGCTTGAGGCAGGGCTCCACGTCGTGGTGGTGGCTGGCGGCGACGTGCACCCACCCCTTCTTGCCCCCCATGCGCCGCGCGCACTCGGTGAAGTGGGCGAGGTCGGGCTTGTAGGAGCGCACCTGCTGGGCGGTGACGACGAGGTCGAAGTCGGTCGCGATGTGGCGACGGGTCTGGCCGAGCAGCTTGTCGTCGATGTTGGAGAGCAGGCCGAGCTTGTGCTTCTTGGCGAGCTTCTGCAGTTGGACGGGGGTCTCCTTGAAGGGCTTCCAGCGCTGCACCGAGTCCGGCAGGAAGCCAGAGCGCGATGTTTCCAGGGGCCAGTCGAGGCGTTTGGCGATCTCGAGCGCGGTGCGCCGCAGAACCTCGGCGTAGAGCTCGTAGGAGCCGGCCTCGATCTCGCGGGAGATCTCGCGGAAGAGGGCGAGCAGCTCGGCGCGGTCGAGCGTGATCCCGTCGCGCGTGGCCTCTTTGGCGAACGCTTCGTAGATGCCGGTCTCCCAGTCGATCAGCGTGCCGTACACGTCGAATGTGACAAAGGTGACGTTCTTTGGAAGAGGCATCGCGCGGGCATTATGCCCTGCGCCGGGTTCGCGGCGCGGTCTGCCTACTTCGGCCTAGAGGGTGGCGCAGTCGGCTGGAGGCCGGCGAGCCGGGGCCCATCTTCTTTCAGTAGAGTCCCGCGCCGCCGATGGACCTGCTCGAGTACCAGGGTAAGCAGCTGTTCGCCCGCCACGGATTGGCGGTCTCGCCCGGTCGGGTGGTCACGACCGTGGAGGAGGCGGTGACCGCCGCAAACGAGGTGGGCTACCCGGTGGTGGTCAAGGCCCAGGTGCTGATCGGAGGACGCGGCAAGGCCGGTGGCGTGAAGCTGGCCGCGGACGAGGCGCAGGCGCGCGAGCACGCCGGCAACATCCTCGGCATGGACATCCACGGCCACACCGTGCGCAAGCTGTGGATCGAGCACGCAAGCGACATCGCCACGGAGTACTACGCCTCCGTGCTGCTCGACCGCTCGGCCAAGCAGCCGCTCGTGATGTTCAGTACGGAGGGCGGCGTGGACATCGAAGAGGTGGCGGAGAAGACCCCGGAGAAGCTGGTGCGCCACCACGTGGACGCTCTGGCGGGCCTCTCGCGGGAGGAGGCGGTGCGGATCGCCACCGAGGGGGGCGCGGACCCGGATGTGGTCGAAGGCGTGGCGGACGCGCTCACGGCGCTGTACGAGGTGTGGGCGGGAGAGGACGCCACGCTGGCGGAGATCAACCCTCTGGTCGTCACCCCGGAGCGGCAGGTCAAGGCGCTCGACGCGAAGGTCTCCCTCGACGGCAACGCGCTCTACCGCCACCCGGAGAACCAGGGGCTCTCGGACGTGGAGAACGAGGACCCGATCGAGCGCCGGGCCAAAGAGCAGGGCGTGCAGTACGTGGCGCTCGACGGAGACATCGGCATCCTCGGCAACGGAGCGGGCCTCGTGATGTCGACGCTCGACGTGGTCGCCCAGGCCGGCGGGCGCCCCGCCAACTTCCTCGACGCGGGCGGGGGCTCGGACGCGGCCAAGATCAAGCAGGCGGTCGAGCTGATCCTCTCAAACGTTCGCGTGAAGGCGGTGCTGTTCAACATCTTCGGCGGCATCACCCGCTGCGACGAGGTCGCGCGGGGGCTGATCGCGGCGTTCGGGGAGGTCGGGGCGGGCGGGGGCTCGATACCGTTCGTGGTGCGCCTCGACGGCACCAACGACGAGCAGGGGCGCGAGCTGCTTGCGCGGGTGGCGCTGCCCAACGTGCACCCCGCCGCCACGATGAACGAGGCGGCGGAGAAGGTCGTCGCGCTCGCGGCAGGCCGGGAAGCCTGATGTCCATCCTGGTCGACAGGGACACGCGCCTCGCGGTGGCGGGCATCACCGGCAGGGAGGGCTCCTTCCACACGCTCAACAACCGCCGCTACGGCACCGCCGTGGTGGGCGGGGTCACCCCGGGCAAGGGCGGCCAGGACGTCGAGGGCGTCCCCGTGTTCGACAGCTGGGCCGAGGCCGCGCAGGCGACGCAGCCGAACACGGCGATGATCTTCGTCCCCCCGCGGTTCGCGGCCGACTCGATCCTCGAGGCCGCGGCGGCGGGGGTGGAGCTGGTGATCGCGATCACCGAGGGGATCCCCGCGCACGACGAGCTGCGGGTCTACAACACACTGAAGCGCGATCATCCGGGGACGCGGCTGGTGGGCCCCAACTGTCCCGGCATCCTCTCCCCGGGGAAGGCCAACGTGGGCATCATCCCGGCGTCGTTCTTCAGGGAGGGCAACGTGGGCGTGGTGTCGCGCTCGGGCACGCTGACCTACCAGATCGGCAACGAGATCGCCCAGGCGGGCTTCGGCAACAGCTCGATCGTGGGGATCGGCGGAGACCCGGTGCCGGGCTCCTCGTTCGTGGACGTCCTGGAGCTGTTCCAGGCCGACGCGGAGACCGAGCTGATCGTGCTGGCGGGCGAGATCGGAGGCTCGGCCGAGGAGGAGGCGGCGCAGTACACCGCCGAGCACGTCACAAAGCCGGTGGTCGCCTACATCGCGGGCTTCACCGCGCCGGCGGGCAAGCAGATGGGCCACGCCGGCGCGATCGTGTCGGGCAGCTCGGGCACGGCGGCCGCCAAGGCGCAGGCGCTCGAGGAGAGCGGCGTCCGCGTGGGGCGCACCCCCACCGAGGTGGCCGAGCTCGCCGTGCAGATCCTGCGAGGGTAGGACATCCACGCAATATGCGGCCCAGGGCTTGTGCGGCCGCCGGCCCGGCCCGAGTAGGATGAGTAGCGACCCTCCCTGGATGCTGATGACCGATACGTTCGCCAATGGACCCAGCGCGCCCGGCGATGCCGCCTCTCAACAGACGGGTGACGTGACGGGCACCCTTGCGGATCTGGAGCGCAAGCTGCGGGAGCTCGAGCGGGAGCTGACGTCGATCGGAAGGCGCCGCGAGTTGGCAGGCGGGAACGCCGCGTCGGACACTGGGTCGGCGGCCTCGGCTTCGGCAGCCGCGGCGTCGGTCGCCCCGACGCAGACAAGCGGGAGGCTGGTGGACGAGGCGATCGAGCCTCCGACCCCGATTGGACCTCCCACCCCACTCCAGCCTCCGGCCTCGATCCAGCCACCGGCCCCAGCCGAGCCCGCCGGCAGCGGGCAGCCGGTCAAGTTCGTGAGGCCCTTGGAGTCGGCGCGGCAGTCGGCGTTGCGCGAGCCAGCCTCTCGCAACGAGACGCCCACCGAGGGCGAGCCGCACGCGCCGAGCGAGCCGTACACCGAGCACCAGCCACGGCCGGCGCGGGAACCCGGCGAGCGCCCGCGCCCGACCGAAGCGCAGCTTGCGAGCCTCGCGGAGCTGCGGCGCTTTCGCGATCGGCTGGAGCGCTTTGCGAAGGATCTTGCCTCTGAGTACGACGCGCTGCTCAGCCGGGTGATGTCGGGGCTCACCTCGGCCTCCCCCCCGGCCGCCGCTGCGCCCGTAGCGCCCGCGGCGGCGCCCGCTCCCCCGACGCCCCCCGCGGCCCCGCCACCTCCGCCCGCCCCCCCATCGCCAGAGGAAGCCCTGTTCGAGGGTCGTATCGAGCTGGGAGTCGGCCCGTTCTATGACATCGCCTCGCTGAGCGCGTTCCAGCGACGGCTCGCGGGCCTGCCCCACGTGGCCGAGGCGTCGGTGCGCCGCTTCGAGGCGAGTCACGCGGTGGTCGACGTGCAGCTGGCGGCCCCGGTGGCGCTGGTGCTGGAGCTGCGCCGCGCCGGGGAGACCGACTTCAACGTCCGCGAGGTCGCGGACGGGCGCATCCTGCTGACGTTCGACGAAGGCTGAGCGGTCGGCCGGCGGCGCGAGGCGCGCCTTCGCGTAAGCTTCCCCACGTGGCGGACTCCACGATCTCCTTCGCCCGCGGCGCCCCCTCGCTCGACATCGTCGACGTGGAGGGCCTGAGCGAGGCGGCCGCTCGCGCGTTCGCCAACGACCCGGCGGGGACGACCGCGTACGGAACCTCGATCGGCTACCCCAAGCTGCGGGCGTGGATCGCCGCGCGCCACGAGGTCGAGCCGGAGCGAGTGCTCGTCACCAACGGCTCAATGCAGGCGGACGCGTTCCTGTTCGAGCACCTGGTGCACGCCGGAGACGACGTGGTGGTGGAGCGACCCACCTACGACCGCACGCTGCTCTCGCTGCGCGAACGCGGCGCGCACGTGCACCAGGTGGAGCTGCTGCCGGACGGGATCGACATCGACGCGCTCGCCGCCCTGCTCGGGGGAGGGTCCGGACCGGCGGTGCGCCCGAGGCTCGCCCACGTCATCCCCAACTTCCAGAACCCCGCCGGGTACACGCTCACCGCAGAGAAGCGCCGCGCGCTGCTCGCGCTGGCGGCCGAGCACGGCTTCACGGTGTTCGAGGACGACCCCTACGTGGAGCTGCACTTCAGCGGCGAGAAGCTGCCCACGATGCTCTCGATGGACCCCGAGCGCGTGGTGTACGCCTCGTCGTTCTCGAAGACCGTGTGCCCCGGCATCCGCGTCGGCTACCTGGTGGGGCCGCCCGCCACGATCGCGGCGATCGCGAAGCTCGCGACCAACACGTACATCTCCCCCAACATGGTGGCGCAGTCGATCGTGTACGAGTTCTGCGCCTCGGGGGCGCTGGAGCGCTCGATCGAGACGGTGCGGACGGCCCTCGCCAAGCGCGCCCGCACGCTCGACGTCGCGCTGCGCCGAGAGCTGCCCGAGGCCGAGTTCGTCGCGCCCGAGGGGGGCTACTTCATGTGGGTGACGCTGCCGGAGGGCACCGACGTGGGCGCCCTGCACAGCGCGGCCGCGGAGCTGGGAGTGGCATTCGTGAAGGGCACCGACTTCCTGCTGGAGGGCGGCGAGAACACACTGCGCCTCGCCTACTCGGGCGTCACGCCGGAGCAGATCGAGGAGGGCGTGGGGCGCTTGGCCGCGGCCGTTCGGTCACTGCAGTCAGCACCGGCGTAAGTCGTTCGCCCCCTGATGCGCGAAGGCCAAGCATGGCCAATCGATCGGGACCCACCCACCCGCGAAGTGTGCTTGGCACACGAGCGACCGAGGACGCCGCCAGGCGCCGGCATTCGCGCGTCAGGTTCACTTTCCAAAGCGTTGCTGCCCCAAGACGAGCTGCTCCGGCAGCGCAGTACGCGGAGGCGGGGAGGGGTCAGCAGCGACGGAGACGGTCTCGGCGACGGAAGGGGTGACGGCGCAGCGGCGCCCGTCCGCTGTCTCTACGACGACCTCGCGGCGGTCGTGGGCGGCGAGCGTACCCTCCAGACCGGGCTCCAGGCCGGAGTCCTTGAGGTAGTGCAGGAGGTCCTCGGCCTCGTTCTCGAAGCGCAGCACGCGCACAGCGGCGCCGAGGGCGACGTCGGCGAGCGGCACGCCGGCTTCGCGGGCGCCGGCGACGAGGGGGTGGCCGTGGGGACAGGTCTTCGCGTCGCCGATCGCGGCGAGCATGCGCTGTTCGAGCACGGGGGACATGGCGTGCTCGAGGCGCTCGGCCTCCTCGTGGACCTCATCCCAGGGGACCCCGAGGATGTCGGTGAGGAAGCGCTCGATCAGACGGTGGCGGCGCACGATGCCCTCGGCCTGAGCGGCGCCGTCGGCGGTGAAGGCGATCGCGCGGCTCTGCCCGCGCGTGATGTAGCCGTCGCGTTCCAGGCGCCCGACCATCTCGTGAACGGTAGGGGCGGAGAGCTGCATCGCGCGGGCGACGTTGGCGCCGGTCATCGGCAGCCCGGCCTCCTGGAGCCAGAAGAGGATCTGGAGGTACTCCTCCTCTCCCACGGTGGCGGTGTCGCCAGTCATCGAGTAGACGATGCTAGTGGAGCCGCCGTGCCGGCGCCCGGCCTCAGAGGGAGAGCTGATCGAAGGCGCAGAGCCGAGGGTCCTTGTCATCGCGCCAGCGCCGCAGCTTGGCGCCGTGGCGAATGCGCCCGGCGGAGACGTGGTCGAAGTCGATCTCGACGACGAGCTCGGGGCGCAGGGCGACCCACTCGAGGTCTCGCCCGGAGCTCCAGCGGGAGGGGTCGGCGGAGCCGCGCTCGCCCGTCTCGTAGGGGGCGAGGAAGCCGACGAGACGGCGCTTCTCGGCGGCGGTGAAGCCGGAGCAGTGCCCAACGACGCGCAGGCGGTCCCCGTCGTAGAGCCCGAGGATCAGCGCGCCGACGGTGTCGGGCTCCTTGCCGGGGCGCCAACCCACCACGACGACGTCGAGCGTGCGAGTGCGCTTGACCTTGAACATCCCGCGGCGCTCCCCCGGGCGGTAGGGAGCGAAGCGCTCCTTGGCCATCGCGCCCTCGGCCTTGCGCAGCCAAAGCTCGGCCTCGGCGGGCGTGTCCACGGTGGGCATCAGCTCGACGGGCGCGCTCGCGAACCGCCGCTGCGCGAGCAGCGCTTCGAGCGCGGCGCGACGCTCGGCGAGGGGGCGGGCGAGCAGGGACTCGTCGTCGCGGGCGAGCAGGTCGAAGGCCACGTACACCGCGGGGGTCTCGGCGGAGAGCAGCCGGATGCGCGACTCGGCGGGGTGGACGCGCTGCCCGAGCGCGTCGAAGTCCTCGCGCCCGTCGGCGCCGCGGACGACGATCTCCCCGTCCAGCACGTAGCGCCCGGCGGGGAAGCGCAGCTCGGGGAAGTAGCGCCCGAGAGGCCGCCCGTTGCGGGACTGCAGGAACACCTCCTCCCCGTCGACGAACGCGAGGCAGCGGAAGCCGTCGAGCTTGATCTCGTACAGGTACGCCTCACCCACGGGGAGCGCCTTGCGGGAGAGCGCGAGCTGCGGCTTGAGCGGAGGGGTGAGCGGGAGGGTCACGACTTCCCCTCGGCCTCCCGCGCGCGGGAGGGCTGCACGCGCCGGGGCTCGCCGCGCTGCTTGCGGAAGTGGGGGGGCCAGGGGGCGTCCCCGAGGCCCTCGCGCTCGTCGCGGTCGGCGAGCTCCAACAGCGAGTCGAGCGAGCCGGCGTGCAGGTCGATCTCAGCGGCCGGGTCGCCGCGCTCGCGCAGGCGGGCCGGGACGGTGTCGAGCCGCAGAGCGTCGGGCTCGACGTCGGCGACCTCGTCCCACTCGAGCGGACAGGAGACGCGGGCATCGGGGACGGCGCGCACGGAGTAGGCGGAGGCGACGGTGCGGTCGCGGGCGTTCTGGTTGTAGTCGATGAAGACCCCCTCGCGCTGCTCCTTCCACCAGCGCGTGGTGGCGAGACCGGGCAGACGCCGCTCGACCTCGCGGGCGAGCGCGAGCGCGGCACGGCGCACCTCGCGGAAGGTGCAGACCGGGGCGACCCGCACGAACACGTGCATCCCGCGCGAGCCAGAGGTCTTGGGGAAGCCGCGCAGCCCGTGCTCCTCGAGCACCTCGCGAACCCCGAGCGTCACGTCGCGGACCTGCGCGAAGGGGATGTCCGGCTGCGGGTCGAGGTCGATGCGCAGCTCGTCGGGGTGGTCGAGGTCGGCGCGGCGAACCGGCCAGGGGTTCCAGTCGATCACGCCGAGGTTGACGCCCCACACGAGGTGGGCGGCGTCGCTGACGACGAGCTCGCGGGCGGTGCGCCCGGAGGGGAACTGCACGACCGTGGTCTGCAGCCACTCGGGGGCGTGGTCGGGGACGCGCTTCTGGAAGAAGGGCTTACCCTCGACCCCGTCGACCCACCGCTTCATCACGGTGGGGCGCTCGCGGAGGTGCACGAGGACGGCCTCGGCGCACTCGACGTAGTAGGCGATCAGGTCGAGCTTGATGAGACCGGGCTCGGGGAAGTAGAGCTTGGAGGGGCTCGAAACCCGTAGCTCCTGCCCGGCGGCCTCGATCGTGACGTACTCCTTCTCCGCAGCCATGCCTGTAAGGATGCCCTACCGTGATCTCGAGGACGGTGCTGATCGCCACGGAGCGCCTCTGCCAAGAGCTCAGCGCAGAGCGCGCGGGGGCGGCGATCGGGCGAGGGTTGCGAGCGGAAGACCCAACGCTCGAGGTGGACGTGTGCCCGATCGAGCCGGCCGGGGAGGATGCACGAGAGCTGCTGGATGCGCTGGACTTCGATCGGCGAATGCGCGCAGCGCGAGCCGTGGTGGTGGGCGCGGCGCGTCTGGACGAGCGCACGCTGGCCGAAACGGGGATTCGCGCCGGAGGCGCGTGTCTCCCGGCTTCGGTCACCGATCGGGGAGGAGCCAGCGCGGTGTTCGAGATCGCAACGCGGGCGCGTCAGGCGGGGGTGCCGGCGTACGCGGTGGCGGGGGAGAACGCGCTGAGCCTCTTCGACGCGCGGATCCTCGACCTGCAGGTCATCGTGGAGGCGGGCACCACGCGGGCGCTGCGGCAGGCGGGTGAGAAGTTGGCGGGGCTTATATAGGACCCATAAAGCTCACAAAAAGCACCGCCCCTCCCCGCGGTAGGTGGGGACCTCCTCGACAACGCGGTCACCATCCACGAGGAACAGCCGGTCGAAGCGCTCGCAGAGCTCACCGGCCTTGGCGTGGCGCATCCAGACGCGATCGCCCACCCCGAGCGCGCGGGCGGGGGCGCCGAGCAGGGGGGTCTGCACCTCCCCGGCCCCCTCGCGGCGGTCGAGCCGCAGCCCGCGGGGCAGAAAGGGCCGGGGCAGGCGGGCGGCGTCGGCAGGACCGGAGGCGAGGTAGCCGCCGCCAAGCGCGGTGAGCACACCGGGGGAAGGACGGCGCACGAGCGGCAGCGCGAACAGCGCGGCGGGTCGGGGGGTGAAGGCGCGGTAGGAGTCGAACAGGGCGGGCCCGTAGAGCCCGGAGCCGGCGGAGACCTCGGTGACGGCCGCCTCGCGGGCGGTGCCCTGCAGGCTGCCGGTGCCCCCGCCGTTGACGAGCTCCAGCGGCGCCACGGCCCGCACGGCGGCGACCGCGGCGGCGCGACGCACGGCGAGCTCGCGAGCCGACGCAGCCTGCAGGAGCCGCACGGCGAGCGCGTTCAGGCGAGGACCGACCCCCTGCCCACCAGGCGCGTCGCCGAGGCCGGCGATGTGAGCCTCGTAAGCCATCAGACCGACGAGCCGCACACCCTCGCGAGCGACAAGCGCGCGGGCGAGCGCGGCGGCCTGCGCGGGGGTGTGAACGGGGGAGCGCTTGACCCCGACGCGCACGCGCCCGCCCAGCAGCCACAGGCCGGCGTCGAGCTCCAGACAGACACGCACGGGCGCCCGGGCCGCGTCCGCCCGCCCGCCGACGGCAGCGTCGAGCAGGTCGAGCTGGGCGAGCGAGTCGACCATGATCGAGACGCGCGCCTCGGGCCGCTCGGCGGCGAGCAGAGCAAGCTCGCGCAGCGCGCGACGATCGGCGGTGGGATAGGCGACAACGGTGTCCCGAAACCCGTGCCCAGCGAGCCACAGGGCCTCGGGAAGCGTGAAGGCGAGCGTCCCCGCGAAGCCGGGCCGCGCAAGCACGCGCTCCTGCAGCGCCCGGCAGCGCACGGACTTGCTGGCAAGCCGGATCGGCTTGGGCGCAGCGCGCCGTTCCATATCGGCGGCATTGGCCCAGAAGGCGTCGAGATCCACGACCGCGAAGGGCGGATCGAGCGACGCGGTGGCCCGTTCGAGTCGATCGAGGTCGTCAGGCATCGAGCGGTCCCAGCACTCGGTCTGTATACGCGTTGGCAAAGCGCCCATCGGGGTCGAGGCGCCGGCGCACGGCCTGGAAGCGGTCCCACTCGGGGTAGCGCCCGCGCAGGGTGGCGGCGCTCTGGAAGTGGCGCTTGCCCCAGTGGGGGCGGCCGTCGAGCTCGTCCATGACGGCCTCGACGGCGCGGAAGTACGGCTCGAAGGCCATCCCTTCGAACATGTGCACCGCGACGTACCCGCTGTCGCGCCCGGCGGCGGTGGAGAGCAGGGCGTCGTCGGCGGCGACGGTACGGACCTCGATCGGGAAGGGCACGGCGAACCTGTTTCGAGTCCCACTCACCCGCCCCCCGCCCTCCACCAGCTCCAGCACGCGGCGCACGGCCTCGACGGTGCGCTCGCGCGGGAGCGCGTACTCCATCTCGGTGAAGCGCACCAGACGGGGGCTCGTGAAGATGCGATCGGAGCGGTCGATGCGCCGGGAGGCGCCCGCGAGGCGCGTGACGAGCCGGTTGATGCGGGGGATCTGCGAGGGCACGCGCCGCCCGAGGCGGCAGAACAGCTCGAAGGTGCGGTTGGTGAGCAGCACGTCGTTGAGGTACGCGTTTTTGCGCCCGCGCGGCCGGGGGGTCTCGTCGGTGCGGTTGTTGGCGCGCGTGAGCGCGGTGCGGGCGTGGGGGAAGACGTAGAACTCGAAGTGGTCGTTGGCGGCGGAGAGCTCCTCGAAGCGTTCCAGCGTCGCCTCCAGCGGCGCGGGCGCGTCGACGCCGCACAGGCGGAAGGCGGGCACACAGCGCAGCGTCACCTCGGCCACGACCCCGAGCACGCCGAGCCCCACACGCGCAGCGCGCAGCAGCTCGGGGTCCTCCTCGGAGCAGTGCAGGGTGGAGCCGTCGGCGAGCACGAGCGTCAGCGCGGCGAGGAGCGAGGAGAGGTTGCGCAGCCGCGCACCGGTGCCGTGCGTGGCGGTGGAGATCGCCCCGGCGACGCTCTGCGCGTCGACGTCCCCAAGGTTCTCCAGCGCCAGGCCGTGCTCGGCGAGGTGGCGGTTGAGCGCGCGGATCGTGATGCCGCCCTGCACGCGCACGAGACCCGAGGAGCGGTCGACGTCGAGCACGCGGTTCATGCGCTCGAGCGTCAGCAGGCGCCCGTCGGTGAGCACGGCGTCGTTGAATGAGTGCCCAGCGCCGGCGACCCGCACCCGCTGGCCCCGCGCCGCGGCGCGCTCCAGCGCAGCGGCGATCTCGCCGATCGAGGCGGGCCGCTCGAGCGCGGCCGGGCGGCAGCGCTGGTCGCCCGCCCAGTTGCGCCACTCGGCGTTGCCCGCACCCGGCACCGTCATGGCCTGACCGTCGGCCGACTGCACCACCGTCTAGGTCGATCGCTAGGCTCGCTCACCGGATGAATGAGCCTACCTCCCCTCCGCCGCCAGTACCAGCGACGGAGGCGAGCGCCGCACGCGTCCCCCGCGCGCGCTCGCTGCCGACGCCGGGCGCGAAGCGTGCGACTGTGATCGGGGCGGGCTCGTTCGGGACCGCGCTCGCGGTGGTGCTGGCGCGGGGAGGGCTGCGCACGACTCTGCAGGCACGCACCGCCGAGCAGGCTCAGAGGCTGGAGGCCGAGCGCGAGAACCGCGTGTACCTGCCCGGCGTGGAGCTGCCGGCGCAACTGCGCATCGAGCCGGTCTCCGCGGGGGTGGCGCGCGCGGACTATGTCTTCCTGGCGGTGCCCTCGCAGGCGATGGGCGGAGTGATTGCGGGATTACAGAAGGCCGGGCTCGGACGCCGCACAGCGGTGGTGTCGGTCGCCAAGGGCCTCGTCCCGCCGGAGGGTGTGCCCCCGACGAGCATCCTCAGCGCGGCGTTCGGCGCCCACCGCGTGGCGTGCCTCGGCGGGCCGGCGCACGCCCAGGAGATGGTGCACGCGGGCGCCGGGCTGGTGGCGGCTTGTGCCGAGGAGGAGCTCGCGGGCCAGCTCGCGCAGGTGTTCACACGCGCGGGCGTGGTGTGCGAGCGCTCCAACGACCCGCTCGGGGTGGAGCTCGCGGGGGCCGCCAAGAACGCCGCGGCGCTCGCCGCGGGGGCCACCGAGGGGCAGGGGCTCAACGCCGCGGGCGCCGCGGCGGGGCACATCTTCGCGGAGGTGTGGCGCTACGCGGAGGGACTAGGGGCGCGACCGGAGTCGATGATCGGCCTGGCGGGCGCCGGCGACCTGGTGGCCACCGCGCTGGCGCCCGAGAGCCGCAACCGCCGCGCGGGCGAGCTGCTCGCCGCAGGGGTGCCGGCCGCAGAGATCCCCGCCCGCATCGGCCAGGCGGTGGAGGCGTTGGAGTCGGTGCCGCTGCTGGCGCGCGCCCTGGAGCGGGCGGGCGGGCAGGTCGTGGTCACGAGCGCCCTCGGTCGCCTGATCTCCGGCGAGCTGCCGCTGGAGGAGTGGGTCGCCCTGGTGCGCGCCACCGTGCCCCCGCCGGCTCGCTGGCGCCGACGGCCACGACCGGGGCTCTGGCGGCGGCTGTGGCGGCGGCTGTTCTGAGGGTAGATCCCACCGTTCAGCACCCGTGGGGGCCCACCGGCACCGTCAGGCGGTACACGTCCAGGGCGCTGTTGGCGAACACGAGCCGGCTCACACTCGCGGGCTCCCGCACGTCCCCACCGTGAGTCTTGTCGATCAGGATGTAACTCACTCCCCTGCGCGCGAGCTCGCGCACAGCCGTCGGCTCTCCGCGCAGCGTCGCCGCGCTGTTGAGCGCGTAGAGCGCCGGGTAGGGCTGTGCACGGCGCAGCGCCTCGGTCGCCATGATCCAGCTTTCGAAGAAGACTTCCCGTTCGGTGAACGCCGAGTAGTAGTAGTACCCCGAATCGACCGTCGCGCTCGTGGCCCCCGCGGGTCTGAAGTCGTGGGTGTTGACCGCCAGGACGTCACACGTGCCGGTGTGTCCGCGGACCCACGTCAGCCCTCGGTAGAGAGCTGCCGTCATCCCAGGGTGACGCTCGGAATCCCGCGGCACCACCTGCCGGTCCTGGATGGTCCTCCAGGTGTCGGGCACGGTCAGGACAAGCGACTCCGCGCAGCCGAACACCCCGATCAGGACGATGCCGCACACGGCCGCACGCACTCCACGCGGGGAGGTCCTGAGCGTCAGGCGCCGCTCACTCCACACGGCCATCAGACTCACGGTCGCGAGGGGAATGAGTGTTATGTAGCCGTACCAGATGAAGTAGATCTCACCGTCGTTGACACTGCCCATCGTCACGTAAACGGTGAACCCCACCACGAACACCGCCAACGCGAAGCTCGCGTACGGCGACCAGGCGCCCCGTCTCCACAGCAGCCAGAGCACCCCCACCACCGGCAGGAGCTTCCACACGGAGATCACCACCGCCACACCCAGCAGCGGCGCAAGCCCCGGGTGCGACACGAGGGTGGACGCGAAGACGGTGTATTTCAGGAAGTGCAGCGGATCGAGCTCGATCTCTGTGGCGGCCGGGGCGCCGTGGCCCGCGAGCAGCAGCAGGTACATGACGACGAAGCACGCGAGCGAAAGGGCCAGGCTGTACGTGAGCAGCCGCTCGACCCTCCCCCTGACCAGCCGCCACAGCCAGTAGAGGCCCAGGCCGGCCACGAAGGTTGCGAGGACGGTGCTCTTCACCGCGCCCGCGCCGAGGACCAAGACGCCGAGCATCACGAGCGAACCCGCGGTGCCCGACGGCGTCGAACGGGCGGGTGCCGCGCGGACCGAGGAGCCTGCCGCGCCCATGCCGAGGAATTGCGCTCTGAACAGGACCAACAGACCCAGGAGAAAGACCACCCCCATCCCGTACGTCGGACTCCAGGTGAATTCGCTGAACAGAGCGACGCCGAACGCCTTGGTGTGCGTTGGGAACAACTTCACGTTTTCCACCACGACCAGGAGCGCGACGGTGACGGGACCAGCCCACCGCGAGCGTCCCAGCAGGCCGCCCAGGCACCAGAACTGCAGCATCGCCACCACCGTCGACGTGGCGGGGGCCAGCCTGAAGATCGCCATCGCGATCGGGACGCCGGTCACCTGCTTGACGGCGGCGACGTGGAGGAACAGGCCGATGTAGTACCGGAGCGGGTGACCCGCGAGGTAGGGCTCCGTGACGGGCCAGTGGTGCAGGGCCTCCGCCGCCAGCGACACGTCCCACACGTTGTCCACGAAGTAGAACACGCTGCCGGCGTGTTCGGGGAGGGGGTAGGTCGCGAAGAACCTGAAGCCCAGCAGCAGCAGGGCGACCGCGATCGCGCCCGCTGCGAGCAGCGGCTCCGCTCCCTGACCGCGCAGGCTCAGGCCGGACCCGCCCAGCAGGCCGCGGCGCAGCACGCCGTCCCCACCGGCAGCCCCCGCGCGGGCTCGACGGCGTCGGTAGAGGACGCCCGGCCCGAGCGTGACCGCGGCGAGCAGCGGGAGGAGTGCGAACGCGCCCCGCGCGTGCAGCGCCGCGGTCAGCGCAAACGCGCCGATCTCGAGTGCGTACCCCAGCGGCCACCCGATCGCCAGGGCACGCAGCCGCCCTCCGGGCGCCGGGCTCAGCGCCCCCGACGCGGGGCTCAGGAGCGCATACAGCAGGCAGCCCGGGAGCACGACGTAGAGCGCTTCGAAGGCGGCGAACTTCGCTACGTCTCCGACGGGGACTCCCGAGACGAGCCAGACCCCCAGCAGGGTGGACGCGACGAGCAGCGCCGCCAGCCAACCGGCCCACCGGCCAATCCACCAGCTCAGCGCCGCCTCCACGGGAGCCGGCCGGTGGGCGGCGTGGCTTTCAGAGCGTGCGACCAGGCTCAGCTTCACGCCGTGGCGCTGTCGGCCGTCACGTGCGGCGCCGCGCGCGCTTCGGTCTTGCGAATCGGCCGACAGACGCAGAGAAACAGATCCTGGACCGTCCGGTAGTGTGCGATTCGCTCGAGCTCGAAGTGCACCAGCAGGGCGTCCACCATCGCTTCCATCGAACGCGCGTAGGATCCCCGGTCATACCGCAATATCAACCGCTGTACACCCCACCAGTCGGCTGCCAGCGGGTCGACGAAGACCATCCGGTGACGGGTGACGCGAGCCATCTCGGCGATCGTCTGCTCGAACTGGGCGTCGTCGAGGTGGTGGGCGACCGTTATCAGCGCGGTCCAGTCGACGGACGCGTCCTCCAGTCCCGTGTCGACCGCCGAGCGCTGCAGGCAGCGTGTACCTGGAATCTTGCGCTCGAGGCGCCGCAGCTTCTCCGGGTCGGGGTCGAGCGCCCAGTAGGTTCTGTCCGGCGGCAGCACACGCGCGAGATTGCCCGTGCCCGCTCCGACGTCGAGGACCGTCTGACCCGCCGCGGCGCTGAACACGTCTTCCAGTCGCCGCGCAGTCACGTGGCGCAGCGCCACGACCTGCAGCAGGTCGTAGACGCGCGGGTCGTCGAGGAGGCTCATCCCCTCTTTACCGGTTAGACCAGTCGACATCTCCCATGCCGGCACCGTACGGTGCGAGCTCTCAGAAACAAAACCACCGAACTACAGGGCCGCCTCCCGACTCCCAGCGCCCGGCACGGGTGCCTTCGCCATGCGAGTAACAGCGCGACGTGGCCGCCTTTCACCGTGCTGGGCGACGATCTGTGCAGCTGCGCAGCGCTGTCTCTTACCTACCCCTCCATCAGTGTGCTCACCACGGCCTCGTAGACCCCTGCGCCGTGGGCCGCCTCGCACACGCGCGCGTTCTCGTGCCCGGCCAGCGCCTCGCGGATCGTCGGGTCGCGCGCCACCGCGTTGGCCACCAGCCAGAAGGTGCGCACGTGCGCAGCGCTCGCCAGGTCCTCGCGCGAGTCACCCACCGCGAACGTCTCCTCGCGCGCGTACCCCCGCGCGCGGCGGTGGAAGGCGACGGCCGCCGCCTTCGAGGCTCCCGCCGGCACCAGGTGGTAGGCCTGCACCTGGGGCAGGTTCTCCAGGGCGGTGGAGCGCCCTGGGCTCACCGAGCCGTTGTCCACCAGTCGCAGGCCCTCGTAGCCGTGCTCGGCGAGCACCCGGTCGGCCTCGCTCGCGTCCACCAGGCCGCGGAACAGGTGCGACACTTCGCGCTCGGTGTGCCACGGGTCGTGGTGCTCCAGGCGGCCCGCGTAGTGCTCCAGCAGCAGCGCCGGCGCCCCCGAGCGCTCGATCTGCTGGGCGATCGTCTCCTCCCCCGGGCGCATGGCGCCCGTCAGCCAGTGCTCCTCCCCGTCGAGCACCACGCACGCCCCCGCCTCGTAGATGAAGGAGCCCTGGCCCAGCAGGCGCGCGTCCTCCGCCAGCGATGTGCGGCGGCGGCCGGACATCAGCGTCACCTCCACCCCCGCCCGCAGGCACGCCTGCACCGCGCGCACCCCCTCGATCGAGACCGTCCCCTCCCCGTCGTGCAGCAGCGAGCCACCCCTGCCCAGCAGCGTGCTGTCCAGGTCCAGGTACAGGCAGCGCACGCTCACCCCACGCGCACGCTCTCGAGCGGCGGACGTTCGAGCGCCTGCTCGTACTCCAACTCGGCGAGCCTTCCCTCCCGCTCCAGGCGCCGCGCGATCGTGGCCAGCACCGTGTACGCCATCGGGGTCAGCTCCTGGAGCGACTGGTGGCGGTTGCGGTGCACCTCGAGGTCCACCTGCGCGATCCCCTCCAGACCCACCTCCTTCCACACGTCGATCACCATCGCCACCTCCACTCCGTAGCCCGTCGCGAACGGCAGGCGCTCCAGGAGCTCCCGCCGCGCCGCCACCTCCCCCGCGAGCGGCTGACGCACGCCGGCGAGCTCCGGGTAGAAGAGCGCGAGCGCCGGGCGCGCCATCAGGTGGTTCACGCGCCCCCCGCCCTCCGGCACGGCCACCCCGCCGTGCTCGAACGGCCGCCGGTAGAACGCCTTCACGAACTCCACCCCCTGCTCGCACACCAGCGGGCCGAGCAGACCCGTGGCGAAGTGACTCTGAAAGCCCTCGGTGTCCGCGTCCAGGTAGCAGACCACGTCCCCTTCCACGACCGACAGCGCTCGCCACATCGCGTCGCCCTTGCCCAGCACCGGCCCAAACTGAGGCAGCAGCTCCGTCTCCTGGTACACCACCGCCCCTGCCCGCTCCGCCGCGGCCGCCGTCCCGTCTGCCGAGGCGGCGTCCACCACCACGATCTCGTCGATCGCCCCGGCCTCCCCCAGCTTCACGAGCTCCCCCACGATCGCCCCCACCGTCCCCGCGCACTCCTTCGCCGGCAGGCACACCGACACCGACCCCGCGCGCTCGCGGGCGATCCGCTCCACGGAGTAGAGCGAATGGTGGAAAGTGCGCTCTCGCGCCCACTGTTGCGCAGTTGAGCCGGCCATCGCCGTCTACTATCGCAACCGGTGGCGATAGAGCGCACGATCGAGCCCTGGAGCGCCCTGCTCGACGAGGGCCGCGCCGACGGGCGGCTCGTGCGCGAGGCCCGCGAAGGGTCGGGCCGTGGGGAGGCGGGCTCCCATCCGGCAGAGCTCGTGGACCCCCCCGCGGAGCTGCACCCCGAGGTGCTCGCGGCGCTCGAGCGCGCCGGCATCGAGCGGCTCTACTCCCACCAGGCCCGCGCGCTGCACGCCGCGTGGGAGGGGCCGCTGATCGTCACCACCGGGACCGCGTCGGGCAAGTCGCTGTGCTTCAACCTCCCCACGCTCGACGTGCTCTGCCGCGACCCCCACGCGCGCGCGCTCTACCTGTACCCCACCAAGGCGCTCGCCCAGGACCAGGCGCGCGCGCTGCACCGCTTCGGCCTCGGCGAGCGGCTGCGGCCCGCGATCTACGACGGCGACACGCCCCGCGAGGCCCGCACGCAGGTGCGCAGCCGCGCCAACGTCGTGCTCACCAACCCCGACATGCTCCACCTCGGCATCCTCCCCCACCACGAAGCGTGGGCCACGTTCTTCGCCAACCTCGCCGTCGTCGTGGTCGACGAGGCCCACGTCTACCGCGGTGTGTTCGGCTCCCACGTCGCCAACGTCCTGCGCCGCCTGCGCCGCGTCGCCGCTGCGTACGCCACCGAACCGCGCTTCCTGCTCGCCTCCGCCACGATCGCCAACCCCGTGGAGCTCGCCGAGCGGCTCACCGGCCTGGAGGGCGTGGGGCTGATCGACGAGGACGGCTCCCCCGCCCCGCGGCGGCTCATCGCGATGTGGAACCCCCCGCTGACCGACGCGGCGCTCGGCGCGCGGCGCTCCGCGCTGGGCGAGGCCGCCGAGCTGCTCGCGCGGCTCGTGCGCGAGGGCGCGCGCGCGATCTGCTTCATGAAGTCCCGCAAGGGCGTCGAGCTGCTCGCGCGGCTCGTGCGGGAGCAGCTGGAGGCCGAGGACTCTGCACTGGCCGACCTGGTGGTGCCCTACCGCGCCGGGTACACCCCCCAGCAGCGGCGCGAGCTCGAGGACCGTCTTGTGCGCGGGGAGCTGCGCGCGGTGATCACGACGGACGCGCTGGAGCTCGGGATCGACATCGGCGAGCTCGACGCCGCCGTGGTCGTCACCTTCCCCGGCACCGTCGCCTCCCTGCGCCAGATGTGGGGGCGCGCCGGGCGGCGCGGGCGGGGCCTCGCGGTCTACATCGCCGGCGAGGACGCGCTCGACCAGTTCTTCTGCCGCCACCCCGACGAGTTCCTGGAGCGGCCCGTGGAGGCCGCGATCCTCGACCACGAGAGCCCCCAGATCCACCTCGCCCATTTGCTCTGCGCCGCCTATGAGGGGCCCCTCTCCGGCGAGGACGCCGGGGTGCTCGGCCCGCGGTGGGAGGCCTACGCAGAGATGCTCGTGGGCAGCGGCCGGCTGCGCCGAAGATCTGGAACCCACCCACCCGCCTACGTGCCACGCAACCCCGGCGAGTACCCCGCCGCGGCGGTCTCGCTGCGCTCCGCCTCGCTGGACAGCTTCGCGATCGTGGACACCTCCTCCGGGGAGCTGCTCGGCACCACCGAGGCCGCGCGCGCCCACTCCACTGTGCACCAGGGCGCGATCTACCTGCACCTCGGGCGCTCCTACGAAGTGCAGGAGCTCGACCTGCAGCGCCGCCGCGCGCTCGTGGCCCCGTTCGACGGCGGCTGGTACACCCAGCCCAAGCGCGAGACCGACACCACCATCGAGAGCGTGCTCGACCGCCGCGAGACGCTCGGCGCCACGCTCTCCTTCGGGGAGGTCTCCGTCACCGAGACCGTGCTCGCCTACCAGCGCCGACGGCTCTCAGATCACGCGCAGATCGACCTCGTCACGCTCGACCTGCCCGAAACGAGCTTCTCCACGCAGGCCCTCTGGTTCGAGCTCGACCCCGAGGCGCTCGGACCCGACGTGCTTGACGCCGACACCCTCGGCGCGCTGCACGCCGCCGAGCACGCGCAGATCGCGGTGCTGCCGCTGATCGCGATGTGCGACCGGTGGGACGTAGGCGGCCTCTCCACCAACCTCCACCCCCAGACCGGGGGGCCGACGATCTTCATCTACGACGGCCACCCCGGCGGCGTCGGGCTCACCCGCGCCGCGTTCCTGCGCTTCGAGGAGCTCTGCCGCGACGCCCACCGCCTGATCGCCGAGTGCCCGTGCAACAAAGGCTGCCCCTCCTGCGTGCAGTCCCCCAAGTGCGGCAACCTCAACGAACCGCTCGCGAAGGCCGGCGCGCGGCGCCTGCTGGAAGGTATGGTGGGCGAGTGTCCCACGGCTTCCTCGGCAAGAGCACGGTCGCGGGTGTAGCGGTCCTCCTGGCATTAGCGGCGAGCGCGCCGGCGAGCCACGCCGGCCTCGACGAAGGCCCAGCCGGGCAGGTGGCGCTGACCCAGTGGACCATGAGCCCCGACCCGGGCGACCTGGGGGTGCTCGAGGGGTACCCCGCGGGGGGCTTCGCGGGCACGGCGGTGACGGTGCCCAACACCGCGAACCCGACCCCCGTCAAAGGGCAGACGGCGGTGCCGTCCTTCGAAGGCTCGGTGGCGTGGTACCGCACGACGTTCACCGCCCCCGCCGCGGGGGTGTACGCGCTGAGCTTCCAGTCGGTCAGCTACGTCGCCGAAGTGTGGCTCGACGGGCAGCCCGTGGGCTCACACGTGGGCTTCGACCTGCCCTTCGAGGAGCGCCCCACGGTGGCCGCGGGGACGCACACCCTCGTGGTGCGCGTGAACTGGCGCGACCCCCTGGTGCAGATCCACGAAGGCTTTCACCGCACGTGGTTCAACTTCGGGGGGCTCGACGGCGCGGTGAGCGTACGGGAGGTCGCGGCGAGCGAGCTCTCAGACCCCACGATCCAAACCACCCTCACCCCGGACGGCCCCCACGCGCAGAGCGCCACCGTGGCACTGAGCGTGAACGTGCGCAACGACGGGCCGGCGCGCACGATCACCCCCGAAGGCACGCTCAGCGGCGCGGGCCACACGATCCCGGTGAGCTTCCCCGCGCTGGCGGTGGGCGCCGAACAGACGGTGCGCGCGAGCACGACGGTGACGGTCCCCGAACCGGCGGAGTGGGCGCCGGGGAGCCCCAACCTGTACGCGCTGGAGCTCGCGGTGCCCGGCGAGAGCAGCTACACCGTGCGCGTGGGCCTGCGCCAGCTGACGTGGAGCGGGGAACGGGCGTACCTCGACGGGCAGCCGCTGACGCTGCACGGGGCCTCGATCGAGTGGGAAGCGCCCGGGCACGGCGAAGCGCTTGGGCCCGCCGAAGAAGGGGCGCTGGTGGGAGAGCTGCAGGCGATTGGGGCGAACGCCACGCGCTCCCAACACCCGCTCCCCGCGAGCTTCCTGGAACGCCTCGACGCGGCGGGAATCATGGTGTGGCAGGGAGTCGGCCCCAACGACCCCTCGGGGGACTGGACAGGGACCACACCGGCGCTCGCCGAACGGGCGCTGCAAGACGTGCGCACCGCCGCGGAAGCGGAGCAGTGGCACCCCTCGGTGATCGCGTGGAACCTCACCAACGAGCTGGCGGGCAACGGCCACCCCGGAGGCCAGGCCCAGTACGTGCAGGCGGCCTCACAGTGGCTGCACGCCTACGACCCGGGGCGGATGGTGGCAGTGGACGTGTGGGGGATCTACCCTCCCCGAGTCGCGGGACCGCTGTACCGCTACGTGGACGCGGTCTCCGAGACCGACTACTCCGGCTGGTACGAGGGCGTCCACTACAGGCCCCGGCGGCTGGGCCGGCTCATCCGCGAACGCCTCGTGGCGATGAACCGGACGTTCGCCGGCAAAGTCCAGATCATCAGCGAGTTCGGCGCCGAAGCCAACGCGCTGAACCGGCCGAAGCGACCCGGCGGATACGCCTTCCAATCGCACCTGCTGGCGCAGCACATCAGGATCTACAAGGCCGACCCCCACCTCAGCGGGATGCTGATCTGGGTGCTGCGCGACTTCGCCGAGACCCCCACCTACGAGGGCGGCTCCGTGCGTGCCGAACTGCCGCACGTGAAGCTGATCGAAGGGATCAACGGCAAGGGGCTGTTCGATTACGCCGGGCAGCCCAAGCCCGCGGAGCGCGTTGTGGCGCGGCTGTTCAAAGCACTGCCCGCGGTGTGAGGCTCAGCGAAGCCCGCGGCGAGCAAGCAGGTCGGCGTCGGCGCGGCGGATGAGGTCCTCGGGGGTGTCGTCGCCGCCGTCGAGCTCCGCGAAGCCGACCGTGATCGAGCCCTTGGCGGGGGAAGCCGCCAGGGCGGTGGACACGTCGGCGAGGCGCTCGCGGATGTCGTCGGCGTCGGCGTTGGGCAGCGCGCACACGAACTCGTCGCCCCCGTAGCGCATGATCAGGTCGTAGGAGCGCAGGCATCTGCGGAGTGAGTCGGTGACGGCGATGAGCAGCGAGTCTCCGGCCAGGTGGCCCTCGGTGTCGTTGACCGCCTTCAGGTTGTCGACGTCGATGAAGGTGACGACCAGTTCGCCGGAGTCGCGACGCGCTCGGTCGATCTCTTGCTGGAGGCGTCTCATGCCGGGGCCCCGCCGCCGGACGTGGGTCAGCTCGTCGGTCTCGGACACCGCGCGGTCGAGCGCGGCCTGAGCGCGGTCCTGCGCCGCCAGGGCGCGGTCGTGGGCGGAGCGGGTGCGTTCCTCGGATGCTCGCTTGCGATCGCTCGCCGCCCTGGTGCGATCGTCAGCCGCCTGCCGGCGGTCGTGCGCTGCCTTGAGGGCCCGTTCTTCCTGTCTTACCAACCCAGGTCCTTCGACCGTGTGGCCTCGGGCCTTCGCGTTGGCGTCCCGCGCCTCGCTCATCCGGTCGCGCGTCGATGCCGTCCGATTACGCGTGTCCGCGGCGACCTCCCGCAACACCCCGGCTCGCTCACGATCGCGAGCCTGCTGGTCTCGAAGGGTGGCTGCGTGTTCACGGTGCACGCTGCCCAGGTCACGGACCCGCTGGTCGGCGCCCTCGGCCGATTCTTGATCGCTGGCGGCTTGGTCCTCGCTGGAGGCGAGCTGGTCCCGGTCGGAGGCCGTCTGGTTGCTGTCGGAAGCGGTCTGGTCGCGATCCGCGGATGTCTGGTCGCTGTCGGAGGCGGACTGGTCTTGGTCGGAGGCCGTCTGGTCCAAGGCACCCAGAACCAAGTCGTCAACGCTGTCCGGTAGCTCCCCGAGGACAGCCTCTCGCGGATCTGCACCCTTCGGCTGGTCGTCTGCGTCTCGCATCCGCTTGCCTCGGGGCGATGGTAGCAAATGTTTTGCTAAAATACCATAGGCCGGAATAATAGTGGCCCACTCGACTATCGGTGGCACCAGCAGGGGAGGATGCCGGCCGGCCGGCCGCGGTTACTTGACCTGATTGCCACGCGCGATCTTCGGCAGGTCGATCGTCGCGTCGTAGAGCTTCGGGTCCACGCCCTCCTCGAGCGCCACCTCGCGCAGCGGCCGTCCGGAGTCGGTGGCCCGCTTGACGATCAAGGTGCCCTTGTCGTAGCCGATCGCGCCGTTCAGCGCGGTGGCGACGGCGAGCGTGGCCCCGGCCGAGGCGTCCGTCCCCGCTCGGTTCGCGCGGATGCCCTCGACGCACTTCTCCGCGAACGCCCGCGAGGTGCTCGAGAGCAGGTGCAGCGACTGCAGCAGGTTGCGGGCGATCAGGGGGATCCGCACGTTGAGCTCGAACTGGCCCTGCATCCCGCCGACGGTGATCGCCGTGTCGTTGCCGATCACCTGCGCGGAGACCTGCAGCACCACCTCGGGGATCACCGGGTTGACCTTGCCCGGCATGATCGAGGAGCCCTTCTGCAGCTCCGGCAGGTACAGCTCGCCGATCCCCGCGCGCGGACCGGAGCCCATCAGCGCGAGGTCGCCCGCGATCTTGGTCAGCGACACCGCGATCACCTTCAGCGCACCCGACAGCTCCACGAGCGCGTCGCGGTTGGCCTGCGCCTCGAAGCGGTCCAGCGGCGGGGCGATCTGGCGCAGGCCCGACTCCTTCTTCAACCGTGCCCGGACCCGCTCGGCGAACTGCGGGTGGGTGTTCAGGCCGGTGCCGGTCGCCGTGCCCCCCAGCGGGATCTGGCCGACGTGTACGAGCGCCGCCTGCACGCGCTCCTGGGCAAGGGTCAGCTGGGCGGCGTAGCCCGCGAACTCCTGGCCGAGCGTGACCGGGACCGCGTCCATCAGGTGGGTACGCCCGGCCTTGACGACGCCCTGGAAGCTCCGGGCCTTGCGCGCGAACGCACGCTCCAGCTGCTTGAGCGCCGGCAGCAGGCTCGTTCTGGGCGACGTCCAGCGCGGCGAGGTGGACCGCCGAGGGGAACACGTCGTTGGAGGACTGGCCCATGTTGACGTGGTCGTTCGGATGGACCTGCTCGCCGGCCAGCGCCGCGATCACCTCGTTGGCGTTCGTGTTCGTCGAGGTGCCCGAGCCGGTCTGAAAGACGTCGATCGGGAACTGCGAGTCGTGCCGCCCGGCGGCGACCTCCGCGGCGGCCCGCTCGATACGCGCGGCACGCCGCTTGTCGAGCAGCCCGAGCTCGCCGTTGACCGCCGCCGCCGCACCCTTGATGCGCGCCAGCCAGTGCACCACCGCGACCGGCACCGTCTCCCCGGAGATCGGGAAGTTCTCGACGGCCTTGGCGGTCTCCCCGCCCCACAACTGCTTCTCGGTCATGCGGTGCTCCTTTGGGCCGGACGTGGCCGTTCGAGGTGTTTTTTGAAGAGCGGCCTAGCCGGCCGCAGCGGCGTTCGCGTGGCGAGAGGAGACGTTATCCACAGAACACGCGTCGCGCACTCCTCGGGCGCAGCGCGCTCACCCACAGAACGCCACAAGCTCCCGCGCCAAGCCCACGGGGTCGTCGTAGGCGATCAGGAAGCCGGTGCCCGAAAGCACCCGCAGCTGCCCGTGGGGGAGCAGGTCGAGCGTCTCTTCGGCGAAGGCCAGCGGGTAAAGGCGGTCGCGGTCGGCCCAGAGAAGCAGCACGGGCATATCCAGCCGGGGATAGAGCTCCAGCAACTGCAACTGGGGACCACACGGCCAGCGGCGCGCGAACTTCGCCCAGGAGCGGGCGAGGGAGGGGTTGCCGGGGACGTCGGCGAAGGCGTGGCGCACGAGGTCGCGGGCGGCGGGCTCCGCGCGCGCGGAGAGGCGCAGCCCGCGTGAGGGGGAGAACACGAGCGGCGCGGCGTGGGTGAGCACACGGTCGGCGCCGGGGACGGCGCCCGCGCGGGCGGCCAGGCGCCAGGCGGCGCGCAGCCGGGCGTGCTCTTCGGGGCGGTGCAGGCGGTTGGGCAGCAGCACCAGGCGGGAGGGCGTCACGCGCCCGGAGGCGACCGCGCGCAGGGCGATCTCCGCGCCGAGGTCGTGGCCGGCAAGCAGCGGCCGCGGGCCGAGCACGTCGGCGGCGAAGCCGCCGAGCACGTCGGCGAACCAATCGAGCGTGTAGGGGTGGCGGGGTCGGTCCTCGGAGTCCCCGTGCAGCGGCAGGTCGGGGAGCACCACGCGGAAGCGCTCGGCGAGCCGCCGCACGACGGGCTCCCACTCCAGGTGGGAGAGCATCGCTGAGTGCAGCAGCGCGAGCGGAGGACCGGCGCCGAGCTCGCGGTAGGCGACGCGGGCGCCGTCGGGGTGGTGGTAGAGGCGCAGCCTCACGCACGTGCGCGGTATCGGACCACCCGTGCATCGTAGGCCCAAGCCCCGCCAATCCAACCCACCGGCACCCAACGCGGCGCGCACCAGACAACCGTCGGCGGCGGAGGGAGCACCGCCAACAGACGACTCCGTCCTGGCTAACGTGTCCGCCGTGTCCCAGCACCCTGAGCTCAAAGGTCGGCAGGTACTCGTCACCGGCGCCAGCCGGGGGATCGGCCGGGAGTGCGCGCGCCTGCTGGCAGAGCGCGGAGCCGCCGTGGTGGTCGTGGCGCGCAGCCGCGCGGCGGTGGAGGACGCCGTTGCGGGGCTGCCCGGGGAGGGCCACCGGGCCGTGGCGCTCGATGTCGGAGACGAAGACGGCTGGAGAGCAGCCGCGGAGGAGGGGGTGCTAGAGGGGATCTCGGGCGTGGTCACCGCCGCCGCCGTGCTGGCCCCCGTCGGCCCAATCGGGTCCTATGCACCGGCGGAGCTCTGGGCGACGATGCGCGTCAACGTGCTCGGCACGCTGCTGGCGGTGCACCACTGCCTCGCCTCGCTGGAGGCGGCGGGCGGCGCCGTGGTCACGTTCGCGGGCGGGGGCGCGACCTCGCCCCAGCCCCGCTACGACGCCTACGCGACGTCCAAGGCGGCCGTTGTGCGCCTCTCCGAGAACCTCGCGCTCGAGCTCGCCTCGCGCGGGGTGCGGGTCAACGCGGTCTCGCCCGGCTTCGTCGCCACCGAGATCCACGCCGCCACGCTGCAGGCCGGCCCCGGAAAGGCCGGGGAGGGCTACTACGCGAGCACCGAGCGCCGGCTCGACAACGGCGGGGTGCCTGCGCGCCGCGCAGCCGAGCTGACCGCGTTCCTGCTCAGCGCGCAAGCGCGGGGGATCACCGGGAAGCTCGTCAGCGCCCCGTGGGACCCGTGGGAGGAGCCGGACTTCCAGCAGCGGCTGCGCGAGGAGCCAGACCTCGCCACGGTGCGCCGCATCGACGGCCAGTTCTTCGTCCCCGCCTGAGGGCCCGCCCCCCGCCGAGACCCTGCGGCCGCGTCCACCAGAGAGGCGCGTGAACCGGCCACCGATTCTCCGTACCATCCCGAGCGTGAGCGAGCACAACGACGGCGGCACGTGGGCGGGGACGCGCGTGCTCTTCACGGGCGCCCAGGGCTTCATCGGCTCGTGGGTCGCCGAGCGGCTGCTCGACGAGGGCGCGGAGGTGTTCGTGCTCGACCGGCCGGCCGCCGAGCACTCGCGCTACCGCCTGCGCGGGCTGCACGAGCGCTGCACCCCCGTGGCGGCCGATCTCCTGGAGGCGCAGACGCTGAGCAGGACGATCGACGAGCACGCCGTCCAGGCGGTCTTCCACCTCGCGGCAGCGACGATCGTCGGGGCAGCCACGACCTCGCCCCTGAGCACCTACGAGGTCAACGCGCGCGGGACGTGGAACCTGCTCGAGGCGTGCCGCCTCGCCGGCGAGCCGCTGCAGAGGGTCGTGGTGGCCTCGACCGACAAGGCGTATGGGGTCCATGAGGATCTGCCCTACCGCGAGGACAGCGCGCTGCAGCCACGCTACCCCTACGACGCTTCCAAGGCGTGCGCGGACATCGTCGCCCGCTCGTACGCCCACACGTTCGGCCTGCCGGTCGCGGTCACGCGGTTCGGCAACGTGTTCGGCGGCGGGGACGTGAACTTCTCCCGCCTGATCCCGGGAACCGCCAGGGCGCTGCTGGCGGGAGAGCGACCGACGATTCGCTCGGACGGGAGGATGGAGCGCGACTTCCTGTACGCCGAGGACGCGGTCGCGGCGTACCTGGCCGTCGCCGGCTCGCTCGATCGCCCGGAGCTGTACGGGCGCGCGTGGAACGCGAGCATCGGCAGACCGGTGTCGGTCCTGGAGGTCGTCGGGCAGCTGATGGAGGTGGCAGGGCGCAGCGACGAGCCGGACGTGCGCGGGCGTGGGACGCCGCACGGCGAGATATCGCGCCAGTGGCTGGACTCCAGCGCCATCAGAGAGCAGCTCGGGTGGACGTCGACGTGGGATCTGCGGCGCGGCCTGGAGGCCACGTACGAGTGGTACGCGCAGGAACTGCCAAGGCTCCCGGCGCTCGCCCACTCCAGCGGCTGAGCCGGGCACGGCCGTGAACGTGCACCCGACTGAGCTCGCGGAGGTGGTCGTCGTCGAGCTCGAACCGCACGTGGACGAGCGCGGGTCGTTCACCCGCACGTTCGACGCCGAGTGGTTCGCCGCGCACGGCCTGCAGGCGCGGGTCGCGCAGTGCAGCGTCTCCTTCAACCGGCGGGCCGGCACGCTGCGGGGGCTGCACTACCAGGCCGCTCCCCACGAGGAGGACAAGCTCGTCCGCTGCACGCTCGGGCGGATCTTCGACGTGGCCGTGGACCTGCGGCCAGAGTCCCCCACCCACCGGCGGTGGGTCGGCGTCGAGCTGACCGGCGAGGGAACGCAGTGCCTGTACGTGCCGCGCGGCTGCGCGCACGGCTTTCAGACGCTCGAGGACGACAGCGAGGTCCACTACCAGATCGCCACCGCCTACACGCCCGAGGCGGCCCGCGGCGTGCGCTGGGACGACCCTGCGTTCGCGATCCGCTGGCCCGAGCCTCCGAAGGGAATACGCACGATGTCCGCGCGCGACCGCGGCTTCGCCGACTACACCGGGTGACCAGCCATCACCCCGCGGCGAGCAGGTCGCGGTCCTCCCAGCGCAGCGCACCGTCAAGCCGCCCCTCGGCCACGAGCTCCTTCAGGCGGGCGATCCGCTGGAACCGAGACCCCTTGAAGTCCGCGATGGACAGTCCGGCGGCGCGGTAGGCCGCGAGCATCTCCTCGGCGCTCGCGCGCACGGTCCAGCGGGGCTCGAGCTCCGGGAACGCCTGGCGCAGCTTGGCGAAGCTCGCGCGGTAGCTGCGCTTGTCGGGGCCCGCGCCCGCGGCGAACGCTACGCGCGACCCGGGGACGACCTCCTCGACGATCCGCGCGACGTCGCGGATCTGGTAGTTCTCCTCGTCGCCGCCGATGTTGAAGGCCTCCCCGTGCACCAGCTCCCGCGGCGCCTGCAGCAGCACGAGGAAGGCGCGCGAGATGTCCTGCACGTGCACCAGCGGCCGCCACGGGGTGCCGTCGCTCTGCAGCAGAACCTCACCGGTGGCGAAGGCGAAGGCGGTGAGGTTGTTGACGACCAGGTCGCCGCGGTGGCGGGGGGAGAGCCCGTGGGCGGTCGCGTTGCGCAAGAACGTCGGGCTGAACGAGTCGTCGGCGAGCGCCCCGAGGTCCCGCTCGGCGAGAACCTTCGACTCCCCGTAGGGGGTCACGGGGTGGAAGGCGGCGGTCTCGTCGACCCAGTCCCGGTCGGCGGCGCCGTAGAGGCTGCAGGAGGACGAGAACAGGAAACGCTCGACGCCCGCCCGCTTGGCCGCCTGCGCCAGGGAGACCGACGCGCGGTGGTTGACGGCGTAGGTGCACTCGGGGGAGAGGTCGCCCAGCGGGTCGTTCGAGAGCGCGGCGAGGTGCACGACCGCCTCGAAGCCGTCGAGGTCGGAGGCGCTCACGTCGCGGACGTCCCGGCGGATGACCGGCACGGCCGGCGCCCGGTCCTCGCCGAAGTCACAGCCCTCGTACAGGAACATGTCCAGGCCGACCACGTCGTGCCCGGCCTCGACGAGCAGCGGCACCAGGACGGAGCCGATGTAGCCGTGGTGACCAGTTACGAGGACGCGCATCGAGTAAGCAAGCCTATGCACCGAGGCCGTCACCGGCGCGCTCGGGGTGGAAGACGACGTTGCGGAACAGCAGGAAGTTGCCGATCGCCAGGAGCCCGACGGTGAGCAGGTAGACCACCTCCGTGGGGATGCCCAGCACGCCGGGCAGCAGCGAGGTGGTGGTCGCCGTCACCGCGTACTGCGCGCCGGCGACCACCAGGTAACGGCGCGCCTGGTGGGGGAAGGGCAGCGCAAAGTCCTCCTCGTGCACCCATACGAACAGGCGCTGCAGCGTGAAGTGGACACAGAGCGCCAGCACGAACCCGATCGGGAGCGCCACCTCGAAGGGCAGTCCGACCACTTCGGCGAGCAGCGTCGTGGTGAGCAGGTACGTGAGCCCGACGACCACGCCCGCCGCGGCGTAGCGCACCCCCTGTCCCGCGAGGCCCGAGGCGGGCGTGAGCAGCACCCGGGCCGAGCGCAGGTCGGCCGCTCTCAGGGCGCCCAGGCGTCTGCGGCGGGGCACGCTCAACCACCGCCTCCGTGGCCGTCCTGGCGGCCCTCGTCCTCCCACCCGTAGCGGGACTCGACGATGTACTTGGGCCGACGCCGCGACTCGTCGTAGGTGCGCCCGACGTACTCCCCGATCACGCCGAGCGAGAGCAGCTGGATGCCGCTGAAGAAGGCGACGGCCATCACGACGGTGGGGTTGCCGACCGGAAAGGCCACACCGAGGAGCTTCAGGACGAGGTAGGCAAGGGCCACGAGAAAGGCGAGCCCGGAGAGCGCCACCCCCGTCAGCGAGATCATTTGCAGCGGATAGCGCGAGAAGCCGATCACCCCGTTGAGGCCGATCAGGACCGAGCCGAAGAAGCGGTTGTACTTGCTCGTCCCGGCGTCGCGGCGGTCGCGGTCGTAGAGCACCGATGTCTGGCGAAAGCCGACGAGCGCCACCAGGCCGCGCAGGAACCCGTGGTGCTCCTCGAGCGCCACCACGTTGTCGACGACGCGCCGGGAAAGCAGCCGGAAGTCGCCGGTGTTGGGGGGGATCTCGATCTCGGCGATGCGCGCGATCACCCGGTAGCCGACCTTCGCGACGATCCGCTTGAGGAGCGTCTCCCCCTCGCGGCTGCGCCGCTGCGCGTAGACGACGTCGTAGCCCTCGCGCCAGCGCGCGACGAGCTCGGCGATCAGCTCGGGCGGGTCCTGCAGGTCGCAGTCGATCACCACCACCGCATCCCCGGCGGCGGCCTCGAGGCCCGCGAGGGTGGCCATCGGCTGCCCAAAGCGCCGGGAGAAGCGCAGCGCCTTCACCCGCCGGTCGCGGGCCCGCAGCCCCAGGATCAGCTCTTCGGTGCGGTCGGTGCAGGGATCGACGCTGAAGATGACCTCCCAGCTCAGCCCGAGGCCGTCGAGGACGGCGGCGAGGCGCCGGTACATCCGCTCGACGTTCTGCTCCTCGTTGTAGGTGGGGATCACGACGCTCAGCGTCGCGGCGGGCTCCCAGCCGTTGGGATCCCGCATGGAGGACACGGGACTCGGCGCCGCCCTTTCGTCGAGTGACCGGGAGGCGCTCACCGGGTGCCTCCCGGGCGGCGGAGGGTCGTGAGGCGACGGATCGCAAGCACGGCGAACTGCAGTGCCAGGGCCGCCAGCGCGGCGAGCGTGAGCACGCGCCCCGCGACCACGGGAAGGGGTTCGGCTGGGCTCAGAGAGATCGTCTCCGCCGCGGGGACGGCGCCCTGGTTTGTGGCGCTCTGCCCCGCCGCACGTCCGCCCGGGTCGATTTCCAGCACCTCGTAGCCCACGGGCGTGATGCCCGCGACGCGGGCGCCCGTGACGTGCACGAGGTTCGGGGGGCCCTGCAGGTTCGAGTAGGCGAGCAGGCCCGGGCGCAGGTGCACCACCTTGGAGACTCGGTCGTTGTGGACCGCGGCGGAGTTGAATTCGAGTTCCGTGGGACGCCCGGTGGGGTCGGCCAGGCGGCGCTGGCGAACGTCGGTGTAGTCGAACAGCGCTTCGCCGAAGCCCGTTCGGGCGGGCCCGTACATGGTGGCGAACACGGTGTTGCGGTGCGGTATCGCGGGGTAGGCGTCGGCCTGCTGGATCGCGCCGACCACCGACACGACCAAGACGGGGGGGAGCGTCCACGTCCACAGTCGTGCCCTGCGGCCGCCGCTGCCGGCGAGGACGAGGATCGCCAGCACGGTGCCGCTCAGGGCGAGCAGCACGTAGCTCTCCAGGCGGTAGCTGAACTGCAGCGTGGAGTACGCGCGCGGCAGCACGAGGATCAGCCCGGCGTGCGTCATCACCACGATCAGCAGGGCCGTCAGGACCGCGCAGATCAGCAGCACCCGGGGCCACGTGTCCCGCAGGCCCCTGCGCAGGAAGAGCGCGAGGCTCACGAGCGCCCACGCGATCACCAGGATCGGCAGCGAGAGCGCGAACGCGGCGCCGGGCGTGGACGCCGAGGCGCGCGAGAGCGTGAACAGGTGCCTCGTCGAGACCAAGTACTGCGTCGCCCGCAGCAACGCCGCCCAATGGGGGAATTCGGTGGCGATCAGCGTTTTCGACTCGTACGCGGCCGCCGGCAGCAGGAACCAGGCGCTGAGGAGCGCCGCGGGGACGACCAGGCCAGCCACGCGAACCACGCCCGCGCGCGTGATCTCGCGGCGGGCGCGCGGCACGCAGAGAAGGACCGCGAGGCCGGCCAGGACGATCATCGTGGAGCCCCACACCATCGTGAGGCTGTGGCTGCCGAAGAGCAGGACGCTGCTCGCCGTCAGCGCGAGCGCCGGCCCTGTCCGCAGCCGCTCGGCGCGGAGCACGCTCAGCCCCGAGGCGAGCACCAGCGGGATCGCGGAGACTCCCATGAACTCCGGCCAGTCGCCGCGTTCGTAGATCAGCGTGAGGTAGTAGGAGGAGGTGATGAACACCAGGCCGGGAGCCAGCGCCCACCAGCGTCCCACCCCGCAGCTCCGCGCCAGCCAGTACCACCCTCCGAACGAGGCGGCGAAGCCCAGCAGGTACGTGAGGACGTACGCTTCGACCGGGGCTTCGCCCAGCAGCAGCGACAGCGCTCCGGTCAGGGCGTAGAGGGTGCCGCCGTAGAAGGCGTAGTGCGGGTAGTACACCCCGTAGGAGTAGTTGAGAAACAGGCTGGGCACGTGGTTGGCGCGGATCGCCAGGGCCTGCTGCCACATGAGCCAGAGCTGCACCAGCCAGTCGTTGTTGAAGTAGGAACCGGAGAAGACCAGCGGCCGGGCGAGCACCCCGACGAGCAGCGCCGCGGCCGCTCCCACGAGCAGCGACACGCGGGGCACGGAGGCCCCACGCGCACGCGCCCGGTCGACCCCACTCCTCACGTGGACGATCCCCAAGCCACCCTCTGCCTCCCCAACGCCTACGGTCGGGCTCGCCGGCGCGTCGGCTTCGACGTGACTCCTCGACGCACTCACCGAGGGCCCTCCGGACGGCGCAGCACCGTGAGGCCGCGGATCCCGAAGGGCAGGCGCACACCGGCGTCCAGCGCCCACGCCTCCAGGCGGCACGCCAGCGCGCCCAGGCGCGCGTCCTTGGTGGCGGCGATGTCGCCGGCCACACGCGCGGCGAGCGCCTCGCCCTCGAGGTGGGCGAAGCGACGGCGGTTGCGCTGCTTGACCAGCCAGAACGGTGGGTAGAGCAAGGCCCCCAGGTGCGCGTCGAGGAGCACCTCCAGCCCGACCTGCCGCGCCTTGCCCGCCAGCTCGCCCCGTGCGTAGCGGCGCTCGTGGCCGAGGAAGCGGTCGTAGTAGTCGTAGGTCCCGGGACCCGCCGGCACGACCACCGCCGCGCGCCCACCCGGCCGCAGCACGCGGCGCAGCTCCGCGAGGGCGCCGACGTCGTCGGGCACGTGCTCGAGCAGGTTGGCGCTGAGCGCCGCGTCCACGGTGGCGGAGCGCAGCGGCAGGGCGCAGACGTCGGCCTGCAGCAGGCGGGCCTCGGGGACCAGCGCGTTGGCCTTGCGCAGTCCGGAGGCGACCAGGTCGACGCCGAGCAGGGTCGCGTCGGGGTGCGCCGCGCGGAGGTCCGCGAGCAGGTAACCGGTGGAGCAGCCGAGGTCGGCGAGCACCGGGCGGTCGGGGAGCGGACCGAGCCGGCTCAGCAGGGCGCGCCGCGTCCACACGTCGAGGAAATGCTCGCGCGAGCTCTCCTCGTGGAGATCCTCGAGCTCCTCCGACCAGTTGACCGACGGGCGCTCGACGTAGGTCAGGAACGCCTCGCGGCGCGCGGGTGGGTGAGCCCCGATCTCGCCTGCCCCGGACGCCTCGACCGGAATCCCACCCGGCCCGAGCCAGCCTCCGTCGAAGGGGGGGACCGCGTCCGCTCCGGGGGGCGGCAGCAGCACGTGCTCCACCGCGCTCACGGCGCCGGCGCCTCGCGCATCACGCGTGCTCCCCCGCGTAGGCGCCGGAGAACTCGAAGTCGAACGCCAGCTCGGTCGCGTCGGCGGCGGCCATCGCCCGGCGGGTGTCCTCGGGGCGGCGGGTGTATACGAGCAGGAATCCTCCCCCGCCGGCCCCCACCAGCTTGCCGCCGAGCGCCCCGGAGCGCCGGGCCAGCTCGTAGAGCCGGTCGATGTGCTCATTGGTCATGCCGGGCGAACGGCGACGCTTGTGTTCCCAGTGCTCGTGCATCAACGCGGCGTAGCCCTCCAAATCCCCCTCCTCCAGCAGACGGTGGATGCTGCGCCCCAGCTCCTTCGTACGGTGCAGGTTCTCGACCATCTCCTGCTCGCCCTGTTTGGAGCGCGCGTCCTGGTCGGCGAGGACCTTCGAGGCTGAGCGCGCCTCGCCGGTGTAGAACAGCAGCAGCTGGTCGCGCAGACGCCGGAGCACCGCCGGGTCGAGCTCGAGCGGCTGCACCTCGACGCGGCCGTCGGTGTGGAACGTGTAGGCGCAGATGCCCCCGTGGGCGGCGACGTACGGGTCCTGCTTGCCGACCGGCTCGCCGAGCACGCCCATCTCGATCTCGCACGCGGCCTCCGCGAGGTCCCCCGGGCTGATCGAGCAGTACCGCGCGCGCGCCAGGCCCTTCAGCAGGCAGACGGTGTACGCGCCGGAGGAGCCCATGCCGGTGCCCGCGGGCACGTCGGCCACCGAGGCGATCTCCAGGGGCGCGCCCCGCCAGTGGCGCAGCAGGCACTCGCGCAGGATCGGGTGGCGGATCTGGCTGACGTCGTCGACCTCCTCGAGCTCGGAGTACTTCATCCGGTAGCGGCGCTGGAAGACGGTGTGCGTGAGCATGTAGACGTACTTGTCGATCGACCCGGACACGAGGAAGCCACCGTGGGCGCTGTAGTAGGACGGCAGGTCGGTCCCGCCTCCGCCGAGGGAGATGCGCAGCGGCGCGCGGCTGAAGATCACCGCCATGTCGCCCGTGCCCTCCTCATCGGGGTGCCTTCCCGGCGGGAACGATCGGAGGCTCGCCCGCCCCGACCCCGGCCTCCTCGCCCCAGACGTACTCGTTCGCGTCGAACCACTCCAGGGTGCGCACCGCCGCCTGCGCGATCGTGAGCCGCGGGCTCCAGCCGAGGCCGCGGATGCGAGCCGTGTCGAGGTGGATCCGGGGGCTGTCTCCGATCCACCCGCGCGGTCCGCCGGTGCGCTCGAGCCGCGGCGTGAGCGCCAGGTGCTCGCAGAGGAGGCCGATCGAGTCCTCCACCGAGATGGTTTCGTCCAGGCCCAGGTTGTATACGTGCGCGCCGGGCTCCTCCCGGTGGCGCTCGACGGCGCACAGCAGCGCGTCGAGGCAGTCCTGTACGTACAGGTAGGACTTCTCCTGGCGACCGTCGCCCAGCACTCTCAGGCGGGAGGGGTCGCGCCGCAGCGCGCGGTAGAAGTCGAACAGGTGCCCGTGGGTGTAGCGCTCGCCGAGGACCGACACGAGCCGGCAGATCACCCCGGTGAAGCCGTAGCCGGCCGCGTACGCCGCGATCAGGCCCTCGCCGGCCGCCTTGGAGGCGCCGTAGAGGGACGTCTGGACCGGGAAGGGGGCGTCCTCGGGCGTGGGAAACACCTCGGGTTCTCCGTAGATCGAGCCGGTGGAGGTGAACGCGATCCTCTTGACGCCCCGCGCGCGCATCGCCTCCAGGACGGCGGCGGTCGCGAGCGTGTTCTGCTCGAGGTCCCAGCGGGGGTGCTTCAAGCCCTCGCGCACGTCGGCGTTGGCCTGCAGGTGAAAGACCCAGTCGCAGCCCTCGAACGCGTCGGCGAGCGCCGCCGCATCGAGCACGTCGCCCTCGACGAGGCGCACGTGCGGGCGGCGCAGGGCGTCGGCCACGAACTCGCGCCGGCCGGTGCGGAAGCTGTCGAGGACCACGACCTCGACCCCGTCTGCGCTCAGGCGGTCGACGAGATTGCTGCCGATGAACCCGGCGCCGCCGGTGACGCAGACTCGCCTCATCGCTTATAGCGTGAAGCCGGCGGCAGCCGCGTCGCCGTGGAACATGCGAACGGTCTCCAGCGAGTACTGCTCGAGGTTCTTGCCCAGGCAGTCGAGCTTCTTCAGCAGGTCGTGGGTGACGGTGATGATGTGACACCCCACCTGGTCGGCCTGCACCACGTTGAGGATCTCCCGGGGCGAGGCCCAGATCAGTTCCGCGCGGGGGGCGCTGGCCATGATCTCCACCGAGCGGGCCATGATCGGCACCGGGTCGACGCCGGCGTCGGCGATGCGCCCCGCAAAGACCGAGATGCAGGAGGGCGCGCCGTCGGCCACGGCCGCCGTGACCACCTCCACCTGGGCGGTCGTGAACAGGGCGGTGACGTTTACCTTCACGCCCTCCTCGGAGAGCTCGCGCACGAGCGCCGCGAGCGGCTCGCCCGCGGTGGTGGTGACGGGGACCTTGACGTACACGTTCTCGCCCCACGAGGAGATCAGGCGCGCCTGGCGGGCGATCTCCGGGGGATCGTCGGCGAACACCTCGAAGGAGATCGGGTGGACGGTGACGCGCTCGAGCAGGCGGTGGGCGAACTCGGCGTAGTCGGTCAGACCGACCTTGTGCATCAGCGTGGGGTTGGTGGTGAACCCCGCGATCCGCGGGTCGGCGGCCAGCGCGAGGATGCCGTCGAGGTCGGCCCCGTCGGCGAAGATGCGCGTGGAGATCCGGTCGAGCATTGGTCGATCACCCTGGCGGCGACCTTACGAGATTCACTTCTGCCGAATTGTTTCTGACGCTGGTCGAGCGGTGGATCGGCCCCACCAGCGGGGATTCGCGGCCCCGAGATCGGCGGAACTGTTTCTCTCGCTCGCTCGCGGCCCTCGGCGCGCGGGCGCGCGACTACGGTGCTCGCATGTCCCACACGGTGGACGTCGTGGTCGTCGCCTACAACCGGTACGAGCTCACCGAGAGCTGCCTGCGCCACCTGCGCGCGCAGACCCTCGCGCACCGGACGTTCGTGGTGGACAACGGCTCGACCGACGACACCCCCGCGCGCCTGCGCGGCGAATGGCCCGCCGTGCAGGTGGCGTGCCTGAAGGAGAACCACGGCTTCCCCGAAGCGTGCAACCTCGGCGTGGCGGCCGGGTCGGGGGAGTACGTGGTGCTGGTCAACAACGACGTCGACCTTCGCGCAGAGGCGCTCGAGCGGCTGCTCGCCCCGCTCTCGGACCCACGCGTCGGATCGGTCGCCTCGCTGATGCTCCAGCCGGGGGGTGAGCGGATCGACAGCGTGGGCCTGACCGTGGACCGCACGCTGGCCGGCTTCCCGCGGCTGCAGGGACTGCCGCTCGCCCACGCCCGCGACGCGCGGCCCGTGCTCGTCGGGCCGGCGGGCACGGTGGCGGCCTACAGGCGCACGGCGTGGGAGCAGGTCGGCGGGCTCGACGAGACGATCACCGCCTACATGGAGGACTTCGACCTCGCGCTGCGCCTACGGATCGCCGGCTGGCGCACGGCAGCCGCCCCCGACGCCGTGGGGGTGCACGTGGGCTCGGCGACCTACGGACACCGCTCGGCCTTCCAGCGGCGCCACGGAGGCTTCGGGCGAGGCTACATGCTGCGCCGCTACGAGCTCCTGCGCGGCGGCGCCGCGCTGCGCACGGTGGCCACCGAGACGATCGTGGTGCTCGGCGACCTGGTCCTCTCGCACGACCTGGCGGCGCTGCGGGGAAGGGTCGCGGGGTGGCGCGCCGCGTGTGGACAGCCGCACCTGCCGCTGCCTCCGACCGAGTCGATCGACCGGCGCATCGGCTTTCGCGACTCACTGGCGCTGCGACGCGGGGTCTACGAGCGCCGCAGCGCCTGACGGGCGCCCTCCCCTCGCCCTGGCCGCCCATCGCTCGGTCGCGGCCTGACCAGCCCTCCACCGCCTACCGCCCAGTCGCCGCCCGACCAGTCCTCCACCGTCACCCGGTCGCCGCCTGGGCTGTCCCCTGCTCCGCCCACCACCGCACGGTCGCCGCCAGCCCGTCGGCCAGCTCCCAGCGCGGGCGGTAGCCGACCTCCTCGCGCAGCCGGGCGACGTCGGCCACCAGCAGCGGCGGCTCGCCGGGACGGTCGGGCAGCGCTCCACGACGGACCAGCTCGGGGCGCCCGAGCAGCCGCGCGAGGCGAGCGACCACCTCGTCCACCCTCACCCCGACCCCAGAGGCGACGTTGACCGCTCCCGTCACGGGGCTGTCGAGCAGCGCCGCCAGCGCCCCGGCCGCGTCCTCGACGTGCAGGAAGTCGCGGACCCGCGCGGCTTCACCGGTGGACACGGACTCCCCCGCCGTCAGCGAGCGGACGACCGAGGCCACCAGGCGCTCGGGGCGCTCGCGCGGGCCGTAGAGGAAGAACGGCCGGGCCCAGGCGAGCTCGACGCCCTCCTGCTCGACGTAGGCGCCCGCGACTCGGCGCAGCGCGTCCTTGGCCACGCCGTAGAGGGTGGCGGGCGCGACGCGCGAGCGGGACTCGCGTAGGGGCCCGTCCGCGCTCGACCAGTCGTACTCCGCGCAGGTGCCCACCACGAGCAGCCGCCGCCCGCCGTGGCGCACGAAGGCGCGCACCAGGCCCAGGCTGCGCTCGACCCACGCGACGTTCTCCGGCGCGCGCCGGTAGCGGCCGTGCTCCGTGCACCACGCGAGGTGCACGAGCCGCTCGGGAGCCAGCTCGCGCAGCAGCTCCTCGACTCTCGCGCCGTCCGCCAGGTCGGCCTCGTGCCAGCGCACACCGGGCAGCGGCGGCGGCGAGCGCCGGCGGGAGAGCGCGTGGACCTCCGCGCCGCGGCGGGCGAGCTCGGAGGCCAGCGGCAGGCCGATGAAGCCGGAGGCCCCGGTCACCAGCACGCGGCCCTTCAGTGGCTCGCCGGATCGCCCCTCCGGGCGGCGCGCGGCGGTCCCCGGGAGGTCCGTCACGAGATCAGCTTCAGCTCCGGCGAGCGCGTGGCGAGCCGGCCCCCCCACTCGTGCACCTCCTCCAGCTGCCCCGCGATCTCGTCCTTCAGGTTCCACGGCAGGATCAACACCACGTCGGGGCGGTCTTCGCGGATCGCCTGCGGCGCGCGGATCGGGATGTGGCTGCCGGGCAGGAAGCAGCCCTGCTTGCGCGGGTTGAGGTCCACCGTGTAGTCGAGGAAGTCACGCCGCACGCCGCAGTAGTTGAGCAGCGTGTTGCCCTTCGCCGGCGCGCCGTAGCCGACCACCCGCCGGCCCGCGTCCTTGAGCCCGATCAGGAACTCGAGGATGCGGCGCTTGTCGGCCTCGACGCGGGCGCCGTACGCGGTATAGGTCTCCAGTCGCTCGTACCCCGCCTCCCGCTCGCGCTCGCGCAGCTCCAGCGCCCGCGCGGTGTCGGGCCGCTCCTCGTCGTTCTCGTGCGCGCCGTAGACGCGCAGCGAGCCGCCGTGTGTGGGCAGCTCCTCGACGTCGAACAGGCGCAGGCCCTGGGCTGCGAACACGCGCGTGGCGGTGAGGAACGAGAAGTAGGAGAAGTGCTCGTGGTAGATGGTGTCCCACAACCCGTCCTCGACCAGCCGCAGCAGGTGCGGGAACTCCATCGTGAGCGTCCCGCCGGGGGCCAGCAGGATCTTCATGCCGCCCACGAAGTCGTCGAGGTCGGGGACGTGGGCGAGGACGTTGTTGCCCACCAGCAGGTCGGCGCGGGCCTCGGCGGCCAGCGACCGCGCCGTCTCGCGGCCGAAGAACTCGACCAGCGTGGGGATGCCATTCTGGAGCGCCACCTGCGCGACGTTCCCCGCGGGCTCGACCCCGAGCACGGGGATGTGGCGCTCGTGGAAGCACTGCAGCAGGCAGCCGTCGTTGGAGGCGAGCTCCACGACCCGACTGCGCTCGCCCAGTCCGAGCAGCTGCACCATCTGGGCGGCGTAGCGGCGGCAGTGCTCCAGCCAGGTGGTCGAGTAGGACGAGAAGTAGGCGTACTCGGAGAAGATCTGCGCGGGCGTCTCGAACTCCTCCAGCTGCACCAGGAAGCAGCGGCCGCAGACCAGCGCACGCAGCGGATAGAACGGCTCCATCGCGCCGAGGCGCTCAGGGGGGATGTAGGAGTTGGCCAGCGGCGAGGAGCCGAGGTCCGCGAACACGTCCCGTAGCGGCGCGCCGCAGAACCGACACGGTGTGAGAGCCGCCTCGGTGTCCAGGCGGTCGCCAGGCGCCGGACCCGTGCGCTCGCCCCGCGCATCCCCGGCGATCAGGGCACGGCGCCCCGCCGCGAGCCCGCTCATGCCCACACCCGCCAGGGGGCGTCGCCGGACTCCCACAGCTGCTCGAGCTGGTGGCGGTCGCGCAGCGTGTCCATCGCCTGCCAGAACCCACGGTGGCGGTAGGAGGCGAGCTGCCCCTCGCCGGCCAGCCGGCGCAGCGGCTCCTGCTCCCACGTGCTCTCATCGTCGTCGAGGTAGCGGTCCACCTTCGGCGAGAGGACGAAGAACCCGCCGTTCAGCCACACCCCGTCCCCACGCGGCTTCTCCTCGAAGCTCTGCACGTGCGTGCTGTTCAACTCGAGCGCGCCGAAGCGCCCGGGGGGCTGCACGGCGGTGACGGTGGCGAGCGCGCCCTGCTCGCGGTGGTAGGCGATCAGCGCGGTCACGTCGAGGTCGGCCAACCCGTCGCCGTAGGTGAAGCAGAAGTCCTCGTCCCCCACGTACGGGAGCACCCGCTTTAGGCGCCCCCCCGTCATCGTCTCCTCGCCGGTGTCCACCAGCGTCACTCTCCAGGGCTCGGTGCTGGAGCGGTGGATCTCGACGCCGCGGCCCCCCAGGTCGAAGGAGAGATCCTCGGCCGTGTGCAGGTGGTAGTTCGCGAAGAACTCCTTGACGACATAGCCCTTGTAGCCGAGGCAGATCACGAACTCCTCGACGCCGTGGGCGGCGTAGATCTTCATGATGTGCCACAGGATCGGCCTGCCGCCGATCTCCACCATCGGCTTCGGGCGGACCGTCGTCTCCTCGCTGAGCCGCGAGCCCAGTCCGCCGGCCAGTATCACCGCCTTCATGTTCGGTCAAGCTAACTAGACGGCTCCAAAAGATCGAGCGCCTGGAGCCGACGGCACTGCCCGCCGGGAGTACCCGTGCGCTCGGTGTTTCCGTCTGGCGCGTGAGCCGCGGGAGGGCGCCGACATGGGCTCATACAATGGGCCGCCCGTGACGGCTCCCGAGCAAGACCAGCTGATCCCGCGCCGCAAGGTGGACGCTCGCCAGGAGCTGCCGGCGCTCGAGCTGGAGGTGCTCCAGCGCTGGCGCGAGCGCGACGTGTTCGCGGAGTCGCTGCGCAGGCGGGAGGGCGCCGAGCAGTGGGTGTTCTATGAGGGCCCGCCCACGGCGAACGGTCCACCGGGCTCCCACCACGTGCTCTCGCGCGTGTTCAAGGACATCTACCCGCGCTTTCAGACGATGCGCGGCTATCGCGTCGAGCGCAAGGGCGGCTGGGACTGCCACGGGCTGCCGGTGGAGATCGCGGTCGAGCAGAAGCTCGGGATCAACAGCAAGCACGAGATCGAGAACGTCGTCGGCATCGAGGCCTTCAACCGGCAGTGCCGCGAGTCGGTGTTCGAGTACCTGGAGGAGTGGAACCGCCTCACCGAGCGGATCGGCTTCTGGATCGACCTCGACGACGCGTACCGCACGCTGGACGAGTCCTACATCGAGTCGGTTTGGTGGGCGCTCGAGCAGATCAACAAAGACCATCGGCTATACGAGGGCTACAAGGTTGTGCCCTACTGCTACCGCTGCGGCACGGCGCTCTCCTCGCACGAGGTCGCGCTCGGCTACAAGGACGTGGTCGATCCGTCGGTGTACGTCCGCTTCCGTATCGCCCAGCCGCGTGGCGCCTTGCGAAGCGATGACGCGCTGCTTGTTTGGACCACGACACCGTGGACGCTTGTGGCCAATGCCGCCGCGGCAGTCGCACCCGCCGTGACCTACGTGCGCGTCAATCACGAAGGCGAGCCCCTGATCGTCGCCGAGCCGCTTGTCGAGGCACTATTCGGCGAGCACCCCGACATAGCCGAGCGATTCAAGGGCGAGGAGATGGTCGGCGCCGAATACGAACCACCCTTCGAGCTTGGCGAAGGCCGTCTAAACCCAAGTCGACATCACCCGGTTATCGCCGCCGACTTCGTCACCACCGAGGACGGCACAGGCATCGTGCATATCGCCCCGCCATTCGGCGAGGATGACTTCAACGCCGCCGCCGCCGCCTCCGAGCTGCTGTTCGACCCCCTCGTCCCCCGCAGCCTCTACAACCCCGTCAGGCCCGACGGTACCTACGACGAGCGCGTGCGTGGCGGCGACGGACGCTCCTATGAGGGCCGTGTCGTCAAGGACCCAAAGCTCGCAGACGATCTGATCGGTGACCTGAAAGATCGAGGACTGCTGTTCAAGGCCGCCGAGTACGAGCACTCCTACCCCCACTGCTGGCGCTGTGGAACGCCTCTGATCTATTACGCCAAGGCGAGTTGGTATATCCGTACGACCGCCATCCGCGATGCGATGTTAGAAGCCAATGAAAGCGTCAATTGGCACCCGCCTCACATCAAGAAGGGTCGATTCGGGGACTGGCTGAAGAACAACGTCGACTGGGCGCTCTCGCGCGAGCGCTACTGGGGCACGCCGCTGCCGGTGTGGCGCTGTGGCGCCGGGCACCTCCACGTGATCGGCTCGTTTGCGGAGTTGGAGGAGCTCTCGGGCAGTCCACTCTCCGACCACCACCGCCCGTATGTGGACGAGATCGAGTTCCCCTGCCCCGAAGCCGGGTGTGCGCAGTCGATGCGACGTGTGCCGGAGGTGATCGACGTGTGGTTCGACTCCGGTGCGATGCCCTTCGCCCAGCACCACTTCCCGTTCGAGCACCGGTCGATGTTCGAGGAGCGCTTCCCCGCAGACTTCATCTGCGAGGCGCAGGATCAGACGCGCGGCTGGTTCTACTCGCTGCTCGCCGTCTCGACGCAGCTGTTCCCCGATCCGCCGTACAAGAACGTGGTGTGCCTCGGATTGATCCTCGACGGCGAGGGCCAGAAGATGTCGAAGTCGCGCGGCAACACGGTGGAGCCCAACCAGGTGATCGAGCGCTACGGCGCGGACGCGTTCCGCTGGTACTTCTTCACCGCCAAGCAGCCGTGGGACGGCTACCGCTTCTCCGAAGAGGCGATCGGCGAGGGGGTGCGACTGTTCCTCAAGCAGCTGTGGAGCACATACTTCTTCTACGTGCTCTACGCGCACGCCAACCACAGCGCGCTGAGCGAGGCGCCAGCGGACGAGCCGGGCCGGGGTGCAAATGCCGACGACCTCGACCGCTGGGCGCTCTCCCGTCTGAGAGGCACCGCGGACCTGGTGGCGGAGCGCCTCGACGCCTACGACGCGACCGCGGCGGGGCGCGCGATCGGGGAACTGGTGGACGAGCTCTCCAACTGGTATGTGCGCCGCTCGCGGAGGCGCTTCTGGGACGGCGACCCGGCGGCGTTCCGCACACTGCGCAGCTGCCTGCTCACGATCGCCAAGCTCCTGGCGCCCTTCTGCCCGTTCGTCGCCGACGAGATCTACGACAACCTCGACGGCACACTGGCGAGCGTGCACCTTTGCGACTTCCCCGTCGGCGCCGCGCTGCCCCGCCGCGACCCCGCGCTGGAGGAGGCGATGGCGATCGCGCGCGAGACGGTGCGCCTCGGCCTCGGCGCGCGCGGGCAGGCGAAGATCAAGGTGCGCCAGCCGCTCGCCGAGGCGGTGGTGGTCGCCGCCGGCCGCGAGCGCGCCGCGATCGAGCGCCTCGCGGACGTGGTGCGCGAGGAGCTGAACGTGCGCCGGGTGCGGTTCGTCGCCGGCGCCGAGGAGCTGGGGCACTACGAGGTGAAGGCCAACTACCGGCGTCTCGGGCCGCTGTTCGGCAAACAGATGCCGCTCGCGGCGGAGGCGATCACGGCGCTCGACCCGGCTGCCGTCGCCGCGGCGGTGCGGGGCCTTGATGAGAACGGCAGGACGGGTCTCGGCATCTCCGTCGCCGGGCGCGAGCACACGCTCACCGCCGAGGACGTGATCCTCACGATGCGCGCGCCGGAGGGCTACAGCGTGGAGCGCGAGGGCGCCCACGCCGTGGCGCTCGACCTGACGATCGACGAGGACCTTCGCCGCGAGGGACGCGCCCGAGAGATCGTGCACGCCGTCCAGAACGCCCGCAAGAGCGCGGGTCTGGCCGTCGAGGACCGCATCGTCCTCTCCCTCTCGGGCGATCCCCTGCTGCTGGAGGCCGCGGGCGCGCACCGCGAGTACCTAGCCGGCGAGACGCTCGCGGTCGGCCTGACCCTCGACGGCGACGGCGCGGCGAGCGCCTCGGGGGCGCACCGCGAGCGGGCCGAGATCGACGGCCTCGCCATTGAGATCGCGCTCACGCGCGCGCGGTGAGCTCCGGCTCTGGACGCTCCGACCCCGAACGCCGGCGACGGAGGCCGCGGACCGCGAGCGCGCCGAACTGCACGAGCAGGGCCAGCGCCGCGGCGAAAGTGAGCACGCGCCCCGCCACCACGGGCAGCGGATCGGCCTGACTAATTGTGATCGTCTCGGTCGGCGGAGCCGTGCCCTTCGCGGCGCTCTGCCCCGCCGGGCGTGTGGCGGGGCCGATTTCCAGCACGTCGTAGCCTTCGTTGTTGACGCCCGCGATCTTTGCTCCCGTGACGTGCACGAGGCTCGGGGAACCCTGCAGGTTGGAGTAGACGAGCTGGCCCGGCGCCAGGTGCACCACCTTGGTGGTGTGGTTGTCGTGCACCGCGGCGGGGTTGAAGTGGACTTCGGTGGGCCGCCCGTTGGGGTCGGTCAGGCCGCGGAGGTGCACGTCGACGTAGTCCGACAGCACTTCTCCGGCACCCGGGGTGTGATACAGAGCGGTGAGGGTGGCGTACCGTTCTCCTCCCACGGGGTGGGCGTCCGTCTGCTGGATCGCGCCGACCACCGACACGGCCAGGACGGGGACGAGCGCCCACGTCGAGAACCGTGCCCCGCGGTCTCGGCCCTTGGCGAGGACGAGGGCGGCGAGGACCGTGCCGCTCAGAGCCAGCAGCACGTAGCTCTCCAGGCGGTAGCTGAACTGCAGCGTGGCGTAGGCGCGCGGCAGCGCGAGGATCAGCCCGGCGTGCGTCATCAGCACGATCAGAAACGTCGTCAGGGCCGCGCAGATCAGGAGCACCCTGATCCACGTCCCCCGCAGGCCCTTCCGCAGGAAGATCGCGAGGCTCACGAGCGCCCAGGCGATCACCAGGATCGGCAGCGAGAGCGCGAACGCGGCGCCGGGCGTCGACGCCGAGGCGCGCGAGAGCGTGAACAGGTGCCTCGTCGAGACCAGGTACTGCGTCGCGCGCAGCAGCGCCGCCCAGTGGGGGAATTCGGTGGCGATCAGCGTGCTCGACTGGTAGGCGGCGGCCGGCAGCAGGAACCAGGCGCTGAGGAGCGCCGCGGGCACGACCAGGCCCGCCACGCGGATCGCGCCCGAGCGCGTGAGCACCTGGCGGGCCCGCGGCACGCAGGCGACGAGCGCGAGGGCGACCAAGACGATCATCGTCGAGCCCCACACGATCGTGAGGCTGTGACTGCCGAAGAAGAAGACGCTGCTGACCGTCAGCGCGAGCGCCGGCCACGCGCGCAGCCGCTCGGCGCGGAGCACGCTCAGCCCGGCCGCGACCATCAACGGGACCACGGAGATTCCGACGAGCTCCGGCCAGTCCCCGCGCGCGTAGATCTCCGTGAGGTAGTAGGAGGACGTGACGAACACGAGGCCGGGAACCTGCGCCCGCCAGCGCCCCAGTCCGCAGATGCGCGACAGCCAGTACCACCCCCCGTACGCGGCGGCGAAGCACAGCACGTACGAGAGGTCGTAGGTTTCGATCGGGGCGTTGCCCAGCGCCAGCGACAGCGTGCCGGTCAGGGCGTAGAGGGTCCCGCCGTAGAAGGCGAAGTGCGGGTAGAACACCCCGTAGGGGTAGTTGAGGAACAGGCTGGGCACGTGGTCGGCGCGGATCGCCAGGCTCTGCTGCCACAGGAACCAGACCTGGCCCATCCAGTCGCCGTTGAAGGTCGCGCTGGAGAAGACCACCGGCCAGGAGAGCACACCGACGAGCAGCACCGCCGCCCCTCCCACGAGGGCCGGCGAGCGCACCACGGGAGCGACCGAGACCCACTTGACGGGGCCGACCGCGATCCGCCGGATGGTCGATTCGTCCTGGATGCGGCGAACCATACGCGCGCCGCGCCGCGGCTCTGCGCGCGCCGCACGTGGTCGGTCCGCCGAGTCCCGAATCCGCTCACCTACAGGCGATTCGACGATCGCCTGCGGGCGCGAATGTCTCCGACCTGGCTAGACCAGCGCAGGCTCCAGCTCGGCTTCGATCTTCTTCTTGGGGTACGCGCCGACGACGGTCTTGACGGGCTGGCCCGCTTTGAAGAGGATCATCGTGGGGATTGAGAGCACCTGGAAGCTGGCGGCGGTCTGCTGGTTCTCGTCGACGTTGAGCTTGACGATGCGCAGGTCGGCCCTCTCACCGGCGATCTCCTCGAGCACGGGACCCACCACACGGCAGGGTCCGCACCAGGGCGCCCAGAAATCGACGAGCACGGGGGTCTCGGATTCGATGACCTCGGCCTGGAAGTCGGCGTCGGTGACTTCGTTCAAAGCGCCTGCCATGTGGGCCTCCTCTTTCTCGACTACTGCGTGGTTTCGCCTAATACTATACAAAGTGTAGTAGGTCTGCACGCAGGCGTCCGCAACCGGTCCCGGACCCGACGGACCGGCCGATCGCGCTGGCCCAAGTGCTTTTTCGGACTTCGAGGAACTCGTATAATGCCAGCATTATGAGTCGGTTTTTCGTTGCTGGTGGGGCTGGGTTCATCGGTAGCCACCTCACCCACGAGCTGTTGCGTCGTCCTGATCACGAGGTCGTGGTGTTCGACAACATGGTCTCTGGAAACGTTTCTCACCTCAACGGGCTGCTCGACGATCCCCGCCTGCGGCTTGTCGAAGCCGACCTCCAGGAGCTCGAGCGGGTCGTCGAGGCGATGGCCGGCGTCGACCACGTGTACCTGTTCGCCGCCAACCCGGACATCGCGGCCGCCGTCGAGGAGCCGGGGATCGACTTCTGGCAGGGCACCTACCTGACGCACAACGTGATCGAGGCGGCGCGCCTCAACGGCGTCTCGCGCATCACCTACGCCTCGGGCTCCGGCGTCTACGGCGACCGTGGGGTGCAGGAGGTCGACGAGGGGTTCGGGCCGCTGGTGCCCGTGTCCACGTACGGCGCCAGCAAGCTCGGCTGCGAGGCGGTGCTCGCCGCCTACGCGCACATGTTCGGCATCCACGCCGTCGTCTTCCGCTTCGCGAACGTCGTGGGCGCGAGGCAGACCCACGGCGTCACCTACGACTTCGTGCGCCGGCTGCTCGATGACCCCAGGGAGCTGCGCATCAACGGCGACGGGCACCAGAGCAAGTCCTACATCCACGTCTCCGACGTGGTCTCGGCGATGCTCACCCTGCTCGACCGGGGCTGGGAGGGCTTTCAGATCTTCAACGCCGGCACCGGCGACTACGTGACGGTCAGCGAGATCGCCGACCTCGTGGTGCAGCGGATGGGGCTGGAGGGCGTCCGCTACGAGTACACGGGCGGCCCGCGCGGCTGGAAGGGCGACGTGCCGGTCGTGCGCTTTCGCAGCGACAAGCTCGCCACCCTGGGCTGGCGCTGCGCCCACAGCTCGACCGAGGCGCTGCTCGACTCGATCGACGCCAACATCGCCGAGGCCACGCGGGAGGTGCGCCAGTGAGGAGGGGGCGCCGTGGGCTGCGCAATCACTCGCCTGGACCACCACGGCTTGTGCGGCTTGCCGGCCACGGTGCCCGGCTCCTTCACGCCAGCCGAGTTACGGAGACGTTGAGGAGCTCGGGGTGGCAGCGGCCGAGGCGAACGAGGGACGCCCGGTGAGCGTCACCGCGCTGCGGGAGCCCACCGGCGAGACTGCGCAGGAGGCCGTCGAGGTCTCGATCGTGGTGCCCTGTCTGAACGAGGAGCTCACGGTGGGCGAGTTCGTCGACTGGTGCACGGAGGGGCTCGCGGCGGCGGGGGTCAGCGGCGAGGTGCTGATCGTGGACTCTTCCAGAGACCGCTCGCCGCTGATCGCGGCCGAGCACGGCGCGCGGGTCCTGAGGGTGCCGCAGCGGGGGCTCGGGCGGGCGTACATCGACGCGATCCCGCACGTGCGGGGAGACATGGCGATCATGGGAGACTGCGACCTCACCTACGACTTCCGCGAGCTCGACGGCTTCATCGCCGCCATCCGCCGCGGCCACGACTTCGTGATGGGGACGCGCACGAAGGGTGAGATCGAGCCCGGCGCGATGCCGGCGCTGCACCGCTACTTCGGCTCGCCCCTGACCACCCTGCTGTTCAACGTCATCTACGGCACGCGGTTCAGCGACATCCACTGCGGGATGCGGGCGATCACCCGGGAGGCCCTGGAGCGGATGGAGCTCGAGTCCCCCGGCTGGGAGTACGCCTCGGAGATGATCCTCAAGGCGCACAAGCTGCGGATGCGCACGACCGAGGTCCCCGTGCGCTTCTGGAAGGACCGCGCCGGACGGGAGAGCCACCTGCGCCGGGGAGGCTGGCGGACACCCTGGATCGCCGGCTGGGACAGCCTGCGCGTGATGTTCCTCTACGCGCCCGACTTCTTCCTGCTGCGCCCCGGCCTCGTGCTGCTCGCGCTCGGCCTGCTGGTGGCCGGAGCGCTCGCCCCCGGAGGGTTCGTAGCGCTGGGCATCGGCTTCGACCTGCACTGGATGCTGCTGGGGGTCGTGGCCGCCACCGTCGGCTACAGCGCGGTGCAACTCGCCCTGCTCGCCCGCGTCTTCTACGACTTCGACCGCCGCCAGACCGACCGCCTGCTCACGACGCTGACCTACAACCGCGGCGTGCTGGCGAGCGGGTTGATGATCCTCACGGGTCTCGTCCCCAACGCGGTGCTGTTCGTTCACTGGCTGAACAACGACTTCCGCCTGTCCTCGATCCAGTACCCCTCGGTCTTCGGCCTGCTGCTGCTGATCCTCGGCTTCCAGACGTTCGGCTTCACGCTTTTGCTGCACATGATGGGTGCTCGCAGCCGGGTGCAGCGGTAGTGGGACTCGCGATGAGCGTCGCGGTGGCCTCCCCCGACGGCAGCCTGCGCTACAGCGACACTGCAGACCACTTCGAGAACGGCCTGCTGCGCCTGATGAACCTGAGCCGCGGGGAGTTCGACCGCTGGCTGAAGCTGGCGGCGGGCAGCGGGCAGGCCGGTGTGCTCGAGCGGCTGCGCGAGGGCTGGTCGCTGCTGCGCCCTCCGCCCCCGGCGCCCGCCCGCGGACCCGTCGGGCCCGGCCCGGGGGGGCTCGATGGTCGGCTCTGGCACGCGGCGATCGCCGAGACGCCCTCGCACGGCGTGGCTGTCTCGGACGCTGCGCACCACGGCTGGCTGGTGCGCTTCGACGGCGAGCGCTTCGTGCGTGAGGTGGAGCCGCCCTCTTACGAGGAGGACTACTTCGAGGGCGACAAGCTGCAGGCCGGCGGCTACGGCGACTACACCGCCCAGGCCGGCTGGCGGCTGGAGAAGGCCGCGCGGCAGGTTCGTGAGATGCGTGAGCGCACCGGCGTGGACGCCGGGCGAGTGCTCGACATCGGCTCGGGCTACGGCTTTTTCCGCGTGGCGCTCGGCGAGGCCGGCTACGAGCACGACGGCCTCGAGGTATCGGAGTTCGCCCGCCGTGTCGCCGCCGACTCCTACGGGCTTCAGACATACGGCGGGACGCTCGAGGAGCACTGGGCGGCGTGGGAGTCGCGCTACGACGTTGTGACGCTGTTCGACCTGATCGAGCACCTCCTCGACCCCGCCCGCTTCCTCGCGCAGGTCGCGTTCGTCCTGCGGCCCGGCGGTGTCCTCGGTGTCAAGACGCCGAACCTCGACTGCCCCGAGGCCACCGTGTTCGGGCCCCACTACCACTCACTCAAGCGCGAGCATCTGAGCTTCTTCTCGGCTGACTCCCTGACCGCCGCCGCGCAGGCGGCCGGACTCGAGCCCGTTCACGTGACGACCGCCTCCCACCTGCTCGTCGGGTTCGTCGGGCCGGAGCAGACGCGCGCCTGGGAGCCGCAGTTGCAGGGTGCCGACCTGGTGGCGTGGTACCGACGCGCGGCGGAGTAGCTTCCATTCTGTTTACCTTGCAGTTGTCGCTACGAGTGCTGCATAAGTGCTGGGGAGCACGGAGGAGATACCGATGGAGAGCACCACCACATCCGAAGGGCCCGCACACACCGCCGCCGCCGAGGCCGTCCCGAACGGCGCGAGCGTCACGTCCACCACACACACCACACCCGCGGCAAGCGCCGCCACGATGGTGGAGGCGTTCGAGATCACCAGCTCTGCCCTTGGCGACCGCGTCGCGATCCGCACGAAGGGCGATGAGCAGACACTCACCTGGGCGCAGTGGCGCCAGCGGTCGCGCAACCTCGCCGGGGGCCTGCACCGGTTGGGTCTGCGCCGCGGCGACACGCTCGCGATCCTGCTCGGCAACCGGCCCGAGTTCCACGTCGTCGACCTCGCCGCCGTCACGCTCGGCGCGACCCCGTTCTCGATCTACCAGACCTACGCCGCCCCCCAGATCGAGTACGTGGTCTCCGACGCCGCCGCGCGCATCGTCGTGGTCGAACGCCAGCACCTCGACCGGCTGCTGGAGGCCCGCGAGCACCTGCCCCACCTCGAGCGCGTGATCCTCGTTGACCCGCGCGAGGGGGAGTCGCTGCACGACGGGGTGCTCACGCTCGCGGAGGTCGAGGCGTTCGGGTGCGACGCGCCCACGCAGGCGGCCGTGGCGCAAGCCGCCGCGCAGGTCGGCCCCGAGGACGTGCTCACCCTGATCTACACCTCCGGCACCACCGGGCCGCCCAAGGGCGTGCAGCTCTGCCACCGCAACCTGATGTCGCAGGTCGCCGCGATCGACCACCTGGTCAACCTTCCCCAGGGCTCCCGCGTGATCTCCTGGCTGCCCGCCGCCCACATCGCCGAGCGCGGCTCCCACCACTACTTCCCGATCGTCTACGGCCTGCAGGTCACCTGCTGCGCGGACCCCCGCGAGGTCTTGGCCTACCTCCCCGACGTCCGCCCCCAGGTGTTCTTCGCCGTGCCCCGCATCTGGGAGAAGCTCAAGGCGGGCCTCGAGACGGTGCTCGCGGGGCAGCCCGAGGAGCAGCGCCTGCCCACCGAGCGCGCCCTCGCCGCCGCGCTGCGCAAGGTGCGCTTGGAGCAGCGCGACGAGGCCGTCCCCGCCGAGCTGGCCGCCGAGGTCGCTGCCGCCGACGAGCAGGTGTTCTCGGGGCTGCGCCAGATGCACGGCCTCGACCAGCTGCAGGCCGTCTACGTCGGTGCCGCCCCCACCCCCGTCGAGGTGATCGAGTTCTTCCACGCCCTCGGCGTCCCCCTCGCCGAGCTGTGGGGGATGTCCGAGACCTGCGGCCTGGCCACCGTCAACCCGCCCGAGCGGATCAAGATCGGCAGCGTCGGCCCGGCCGCTCCGGGCATCGAGCTCTCACTCGCCGAGGACGGCGAGGTGCTCGTGCGGGGCGAGACCATCATGCTCGGCTACCGGGGCGCGCCCGAGAAGACCGCGGAGACGATCGACCCCGACGGCTGGCTGCACACCGGTGACATCGGCACGCTCGACGAGGACGGCTACCTACGGATCGTGGACCGCAAGAAGGAACTCCTCATCAACGCCTCCGGCAAGAACATGTCGCCGGCCAACATCGAGGCCACGATCAAGTCCGTCTCCCCTTTGATCGGCCAGGCCTGCGCGATCGGCGACGGGCGGCCCTTCAACACGGCCCTGATCGTCCTCGACGCCGACTTCGCCCCCGTCTGGGCTTCCCAGCACGGCCTTGAGGGTCGCTCCCTGGAGGAGCTCGCCGGCGAGCCCGCCGTGCTTGCGGCCATTCAGGAGACGCTCGACGCGGCCAACTCTCGTCTCGCACGCGTCGAACAGATCAAGCGGTTTACCGTCGTTCCCGGTGACTGGCTTCCTGGCGAGGACGAGCTCACCCCCACCATGAAGCTCCGGCGCAAGCCGATCGCGGAGAAGTATTCCTCCGAGATCGAGGCTATGTACGCGGTGCCCGCTAACCCCTGACCGCAGCCGTGGCGATCCGGTGCGCGTTGGCCATTATTGAGAGCGTCACCGTCGTCGCGGGGAACGAGGGGAAGACCGCGGCGTCGACGACGTGTACGCGCTCCCAGCCCCGGGGGCGTCCCAGCGTGTCGGTCTCCAGTTCGCCGGGCTCGCGGCGCATCGGCAGCGAGCCGCCGAGGTGGTTGCCCTTGCCGGGGCGTCCGACCTGGACGAGGCCGGGCAGCGGGACCATGCCGAGCAGACGCGCGTTCGCGGTGAGGCGGCGCACGAGTCGCTTCACGCGCGCAGCCGCGGGCCCCACGTCGTCGCCGACGATGCGGAGACCCTCCGCGTCGCCCTCGACGGTGAGCCCGGGCGAGTCCTCGGAGTGCAGGAAGCCCTGGATGACGACCATCCGTCCGAGCAAGGGCCGCAGCAGCCGCTCGACCCTCGACGCCTTCAGCGGAAGCCGCTGCGCCAACGCGGAGAGCAGGACGTCGTTGTATCCGTACAGCTGCAGGTGCACCGTGCGCTCGGAGATGCGCTCGTCCTCGAGCTCCACGAACACCTGCGCGAGGGTATTGCCCTGTGTCTTGACGCTGACGGGCGCGGCGCGCACCGTCAACATCGGCACCACGAAGTACTGGCTGTCCCGCAGCCGGCGGCTGAAGTGTGCGTGTCCCAGGGACTCGAGCACCAGCCGCGTCGAGGAGATCGAGCCGCACGCGACGAACACCCGGGAAGCGGTCAGCTCGCCCCTCTCGGTGGGACGCCGGCGCCGGTGGAAATCGACCTTGACAGCGTCTCCGGTTTCACTCAGGCGGTCGACGTAGACGCCCCCCTGGTAGTCCACCTTACCGGCGCGCACGAGCGCCTCGAGCGTGTGCGCCGCGTTGTAGATGGACCCGTAGGGACAGCCGTGTAGGCACAGGCCGCCGTAGCGGCAGCGGCGGGGGTCATCCTCCGCGGTGGCGACCGCGAGCCGGGAGGCCCCGAAGGCGAAGCCGGCCCTGCTCAACGCCGCCGCGTGGCGGCGCAGGTGGCTCAGCACCTTCTCCGTCTGCGGGCCACGCCGCAGCACGCCGGGCGAGTCCGTGTAGAGCGGCACGATCTCCGTGAGCTCGTCCGGCTCCGCCGCGACCGGCACGAAGCGCAGCACGGCTTCGTAGTGGGGCCCGAGCTCGGCGAGCGAGATCGGCCACGCTTCGATGTCGCGCTGACGGAAGGGCAGGACCGAGGCTCCCCAGGAGTTGCTCAGCCCGCCGTACGCGAGCGAGGGGAGCGTTTCGGCGCCCTCGCGCGCGACCGGAAGGTCGGGGTCCTCGAGCGCGTAGGGGAACAGCGAGCCGTAGGACGGCTTGAGCGGGACGTGCTTGAGACCCACCGGGAACGCGCCGCGCGCGCGCTGAGCGAGCTCTGGCTCCCAGTGCTCGGGCTCGGACTGGGCGAGCGCGTCGAACACGTCCCGCTGCCCCGCCTCGATCTGCCCGCCGGCGTCGAGGACCGTCACGTGGCGCCCCGCATCGCAGAGCGCCTGCGTCGCGGCGACGCCGGCGGGGCCGGAGCCGATGACCACGGTGGTCACGCCGCCACCCGTTCGATCCGTGGGTAGAGCTGCTCGCACAGCTCGGTGACGCGCCGCGCCTCGCTCATGCTCGCCGGCTGGGGCTCGCCTGTGGGTGTCTCATCGCCGCGCCAGCGGGCCACGACGTTCGCGAGCTCGTCCCGCAGGCTGTCGTTGCGCGTGCCGAAGCTCAGCACCTCCTCGGACTCGCGCTGGGAGACGGCGCCGGCTCGTGTCCACGCCCAGCGGCGGCCGAGCCGCAGCGTCATCGGGCCGTAGTTGCCGCCGCGGCCCTCGGCGATCGCGTAGCCGTCCTCGCCGAACGCCTCCACGCGGAACGTGTTGACCCAGCGGATGTGGGAGACGCGGACCGTGGCGATCAGGCGCTCGTCGCGGAAGGTCGCGACCACGTCCTCCTCGATCCCGGTCGGCCAGAACCCGCGGGTCGCCTCGATCGCCACGCAGACCGAGGAGGGGGCGAGCCGCAGCAGCAGGTCGAGCAGGTGCACGCCAGGGTCGAGCAGCACCCCCCCGCCGGCCCGCGCGGGGTCGAGCTTCCAGCCGACGGCCGACCCGGGGTGCCCGCCGTGTCCGACGAGCATGTCGACGTTGCGCAACTCGCCGAGCTCGCCGGCCCCGGCCCGGCGCAAAAGCTCGCCGACGGCGGGCAGGTAGCGGTAGTTGTACCCGACGAAGCTGGGTCCCGAGAGGCCCGCCGCGAGCGCCTCGAGCTCGCGCGCGTCGGCCCCGCACACCCCCAACGGCTTCTCGACCAGGACCGGCCGGCGAGCTGCGAGCACGCTCGCCGCGAGCGAGACGGCGCGGTCGTGCGGCACGGCCACCACGGCCGCGTCGTAGGCGTCGCGCGGTAGCTCTGCGAGCGTCGCGTAGTGGGGGGCGCCGGTGGTGGACGGGCCTCCACCCCCCCGGTCGAGCGCCGGGTCGACTGTCGCGGCGAGCGTGGCGCCCTCGATCCGCGCGATGGCCTCGGCGCGCTGGCGCCCGATCAGCCCGAGTCCGATGACGGCGACGCGCAGGGGGCTCACCGGTCGCCGTCAGTCGTGGCCGGCAAGCGACAGGTTTGTGAAAACCAGCGCCTGCTGCGTGGCTGGAATCGCAGGCCTGCCCGCAATCGTCGGGGCGGCCAGCGCGCGGAGCACGAGATGGTCGACACCGGGGCTGAGCTGCACCGGTATTCGCTTTTCTTCGGTGCCCGGCGGGATCGTGTAGGTGTTACTCACGCGCCCGGGACCGCGCACAAGCAGTATCGCGGGACTGGTTGACCCAGTGGCGCTGCCCGCGGCTACGATCACCGGCGTCATCCTCGCTACCAGCGCTGCCGTTCGAGAGTCGGGTGAGACGATCGTGAGTATGGCCCGTTCGCCGACGCTCAGCCCAAAGGCCGTGGTGGGGGCGGTGAGGGTGGTGTAGGTGACGGGAGACGCCTGTATCACTTTGGTCGCGTTCACTTCCGCCAGTACAGGGCGTCCGGCGATGGTCGCGATTGCTCTCGACAGCGGCGAGGAGATGTGTTCCAGGGCACTCCAGGTGGAGGGGTAGTTGACCTCGAGCAGGCCCGCGTAGCCGGTGAAGCCGATGGCGAGGCCGGCGAAGCAGCCCCAGACGGCCAGCAGCGCTCCGCCGATCCGCACCAGCCAGCGGTAGCGCCCGCGGAGGTGGACAGAGAGGGCGAGCCACGTCGCGAGGGCGCCGAGCAGGAACAGCGTCGCGAAGTCGACCTCGTAGCGCTCGGTGGTGGCGTAGAACTCGTACGAGAGGAACAGCAGGCCGAAAGCGCCCGCGCCCGCGAGGATCAGCAGCGGCGCGCCGAGCGAGCCGAGCAGCTTCGGGCGGCGTCGCCAGATCCACGGCAGCGCCGCGAGGAAGACCACGATCGGCGTCATCGGCAGCAGCCCGGCGGTGAGTTCGAACGCCTGGTAGTTGGCGGGCAGGGTGCCGGGATACGATTCCGGCGGTGGAGCGACGTTGAGGAAGGGAAAGAGAACCGAAGGTCGCGGTGGGGACAGCAGGTAGTACCACGCACCGGGCACCACGTAGCTGGAGTCGCCGAAGTGGGCGGTGTGCTGGTTGAAGCCCGCCAGCGCATATTTCGTGCCGACTTCCAGGGGACTGCCGAAGCGCACCTGGTTGTAGAGCACCAGCAGCAGGCCGCACACGCCGAGCGGGGCGAGCAGGGCGATCAGCAGCCCGCGCTGCGGGCGGGTCCCCCGAAACGCCAGGTAGACGGGGACGAGCACCAGCGCCGCCGCCACAAGCGGGGGCCGCGCGCCGACCGCGAGGCCGAAGCAGAGGCTCGCAAGCGCCAGGCGCAGCAGCGACACCCGCCGCTCGAGCAGCGCCGAGACGGCGAGCCAGATGCCGGCCATCGCGAAGCAGAAGCCGCTGGCGATGGCCCCCTCGTAGACTTCCGGGCGGCGCAGCGTGAACGGCACGACCGAGGAGAGCACCAGGGCGAGCGCGGCGAGCGCGCACATCCACAGCGGCGCCCTGCCGAGCTGCCTCACCACCACGCGCAGCACCGCCAGCGCGAACCCGAGCCCGAGGACCGCGAAGATGGCGGCGGTCAGACTCGTGGACGGTTCGAGGCCGAACAGGTGCAGCGGGACGAGCAGCACGAGCACCGGCGTCGGGCCCCAGGTGAGGTACAGCTTTCCGTGGTAGAGGGCGAAGTCGTGAATGTCCCTGGGGTGGAGCTGAAAGGTCGAGTTCGCCACCGGGTTGTACGGTTCCGGCAGCTTCAGAAGTCCGGCGGGCGGGCGACCGACCGAGAGGTGCAGGTGCAGAAACGCGGTGGCCAGCAGGTTGTAGGGGTCGGTCTGCGAGCCGTTCAGCTCCAGCGTGTAGGACGTGCCCGCCGTCCAGAGGTAGAACACGGCTCCCAGCACGAACACCGCGCCGAGCGCCAGGGTCACCCGGTCCGCCGCCAGCGCGCGCACGCGGTCCGGTAGCCGCACAGCGCTCCGCAGCTGGCTGATCCGCGCCTCCATGAGTCGGCCAGGGTAGATGGTTCGGGTGCTCAGTTGTGAAGGGTGTACCCTCCCCCCCGGTGGCTACTTGGGGGAACCGACCGCGGTGTCTCCAACCCGGCGGGGCACACCCCCGGAGGGCGGTTGGCGGCCGTGGCGCAGTTGGGGCACGAGCCACATCGCCTCGGCGGCGATGCGCCAGGACATCTTGCTCTGCCCTCGCCGGCGGTCGCGGAAGACGATCGGGACCTCGACGACGTTGAAGCCGGTGCGCACGGCGCGGTAGGTGAGCTCGACCTGGAAGGCGTACCCGTGCGAGCGCACGGAGTCGAAGTGGATCGCTTCGAGCACCTCGCGACGGAAGCACTTGAAGCCGCCGGTGAGGTCGCGCACGCGCAGGGAGAGCACCAGCCGCGCGTAGGTGGACCCGCCCTCGCTGATGAAGCGGCGCAGCAGGCCCCAGTCCCGGACCCCTCCGCCGGGGACGTAGCGGGAGCCGAGCGCGAGGTCGGCGCCGTCGCCGATCGCTCCGAGCAGGCGGACAAGGTCTGCGGGATCGTGGGAGAAGTCCGAGTCCATCTCCAGCAAGTAGGCGGCCCCGTTCTGGAGGGCGTGGCGGAAGCCGGCGAGGTACGCGGGACCGATGCCTTCCTTGGCGGCGCGGTGCAGCACCCGCGTCCAGGAGTGCTCGGCGGCCAGCCGATCGGCGATCTCACCCGTGCCGTCCGGGGAGCTGTCGTCCACGACGAGCACGCGGAAGTCCTCGCAGGGCGCGCGCGCGAGGGCCTCCCCGGCGGCGAGCACGATGGCCTCGATGTTCTCGGCCTCGTTGTAGGTGGGCAGTATGAGCCAGGCGGTGCCGTCCACTGGGCTTATCGTATGGCCTGCGCCGCCAGGCGCGTGGAGGGACAGGGCTCGTGGGTGACCCTGAGAATGGGCGTGCGTGACGACACGCGGGTTGACCTGCGCCGCCAGGCGCGTGGAGAGACGAGGCTCGTGGGTGACCTTGAGAATGGGCTTGCGTGACGACACGCGGGTTGACCTGCGCCGCCAGGCGCGTGGAGAGACGGGGCTCGTGTGGGCTTGCCGGCCACGGTCTGTGGTCTGCTACCCGCCAGCTCGAGTCACCAGTGACGAGATGAGCGCGGGAGCTCGTTAACCACGAGAATGGCGTGACGTGGCTGAGCTGTCCAATGCTTTGATCGCCGATGCCCTTGAGGAACTGGGGGATCTGTATGAGTTGGACGGGGCGATCGTGCATCGGGTGCTGGCTTACCGCCGGGCGGCGGAGACGGTGCGGGAGTCCTCGGTGTCGGTGGCGGGCCTTGCGCGGGCGGGGCAGGCGACGACGCTGCCGGGGATCGGGGAGACGCTGCAGGAGAAGATCGTGGCGTTGGCGGACACCGGCGCGATCCCCGCGGCGGAGCGGCTGCGGGAGAAGTTCCCGCCGGGCCTGATCGCGATCACGCGGATCCCGGGGCTGGGCCCGAAGCGGGCGCGACTGTTGCACGAGCAGCTCGGCATCGACTCCCTGCAGGCGCTGCGCGAGGCGGCGCTGGGGCAGCGGCTGCGCGCGGTGCGGGGGCTCGGGGCGAAGTTCGAGGCGAACGTGCTCGAGGTTCTCGGGGAGATGGCCGCCGAGGGGGGGTCCATCGATGAGCTGCCGGCTCGACCGCGGCGGGTGCTGCTGCCGGCGGCGATCGAGCTCGGGGAGGCGCTGGCCGCGGGCCTGCGCGAGCACGGACCCAAGGACGCACAGGTGCAGCTCGCGGGCTCGGCGCGGCGGGGGGTGGAGAGCGTCAAGGACATCGACCTCGTCGCGGTCACCGCGGACGCGGAGCAGCTAGCCGGGGTGCTGGCGTCCCTCGAGCAGATCGAGCGCGTCTCCGCCAGCGGGCCGGCAGGCGCCAGGGGCCGTGCGCACTCGGGCCTCGGCGTGGACCTGCGGATCGCCGCCCCGGAGCAGCTGGGGAACCTGCTGCAGCACTTCACCGGCTCCGCGGCCCACAACACGGCGCTGCGGGAGCTGGCGGTGCGCGACGGGCTGCACGTGTCGGAGTACGGCGTCAAGGACGACGCCGACGGGTCCACGCGGACGTGCGCCACGGAGGCGGAGGTGTACGGGCTGCTGGGTCTCCCCTACATCGAGCCCGAGCTGCGGGAGAACCGGGGGAGCTGGAGGCCGGGCTTGGGGAGGGGCTTGGATTGGCCCGTTCCGGTAGAGCCGGCGGGCTGAGCGGGTCGGTTGGCGGCGCGACCGGGCTACCAAATCTCATCGAGCTGGAGGACATCCGCGGCGACCTGCACTGCCACACGGTGGCATCGGACGGGAAGGCCACGATCGAGGAGATGGCGCTCGCGGCGCAGGGGCTGGGGTACGAGTACCTGGCGATCACCGACCACTCCGCCTCGCACGGCTTTGGCAACGCCGTCTCTCCGGAGCAGCTGCGCGAGCAGATCGAGCGGGTCGCGGAGGTCGACGCGCGCCTGGAGGGAATCCGCCTGCTGGCGGGCAGCGAGGTGAACGTCCTGCCGGACGGGACGCTCGACTACGAGGACGAGCTGTTGGGGCGGCTGGAGTGGGTGGTGGCGAGCGTGCACACGGCCTTCGGGATGAGCGAAGCGGCGATGACCGAGCGGATGATCGCCGCGATCGAGCACCCGCTGGTGGACGCGATCGGCCACCCGACGGGCCGCCTGATCGTGCGGCGGGAGCCCTACGCGGTGGACCTGGAGGCGGTCTTCGCGGCAGCGGCGAGGACCGGAACGATGATGGAGATCAACGCGAACCCGGACCGCCGCGACCTCTCCGAGGCGCACGCGCGCGCGGCCGTTCGCGCGGGGGTCGGAATCGTGATCGACTCCGACGCGCACCGCCCGCAGACCCTTCAGAACATGCGCTGGGGGGTGCTCACCGCGCGGCGCGGGTGGCTGAGCAAGGCGGACGTGGCCAACACGCGCCCGTGGCCGCAGCTCGAGCGGCTGCGCAAACGCAGGAGAGCCCGGGCGCTGACGCGGGAGCCGCAGGTCAGGGGTCCACGCCCCAGAACCCCTACGCGCCGGGGGGTAGCCCGCCGTAGAACTGCGGATTCCTGAAGGGACAGTACAGTTCGACTTTCCCCGAGGCGGGGTTGTAGCGGCCCACCCACACGCCGGTGCCGTCAGTCAACCGGGTGCAGGCCGGTGGCAGGTGCGCCGAGACCGGCTGGTGGATGAGGGTGGCGGTGTTGCTCGAGTTGCTGAATTCGGTTGGGCCGGTGACTATCGGCGAGAGTTCCGCGATGCGCACCAGCGGCAGCAGCCCTTCGGTGTCGAAGTCGGGTTCCCGGCTCTGCTGGCCGCTCCACACGATGGTGCGCACGCCGTCGCGGCGCAGGACTTCGAGCAGGCCCGGGACGTCGCCGTCACGGTGCGGCCCGGCGACCAGGAAACCGGCGGTCGAGTAGAACGTGATGGTGTCGGGGTAGTCCTCCCCCGGCGGCGGCGGATTCACGAGCACGACCTGCTCGGTCTTGCCGGCGCCGAACGTCGTGCCGAGCGTATTTGCGATCACGCCGAGCGCGAGCACCGCGATCGCCGCCCAGCTCGCCGCGCGCGGCAGGTGGACGATCCAACCAGTGGCGAGGACCGCCAGGTAGGGCAGCATCGGGATCGCGTAGCGGATGTCGTGGGAGGGTGTCGCGGTGATCACCAACCACGCGACGACCGCCCCGGCGAAGAACTCGAGCCGCGCGCCAAGGGCTCGCTCTCCGGTTGGGGCTCGTTCTCCCGTCCCCGCGGCCGACGAGCGCCTCGCGCCCGCTCGTTCATCGGTCCCCACAGCCGACGAGCGCCTCGCCGCCTGCGCGCCGGCGGCCGATGGCGCTCCGCTGAGGTGCGCACCACACGCCTCGCGGCGGTGGCGCAAGAGCGTCAGCGCCGTCCAGGCCGTCCCCCCCACCAGCAGGGCGAACAGCGGCACCGTCAGCTGGGAGTTCAGAATGTTCCAGAAGTACCACGTGAGGTTCGCGAACGAGAGCGTCGGCGGCACGTCGCCGGGCACGACGATCGGGTTTTCCGTGGAGACTTTCAGGAAGGTTGAGAACTGGGAGAGGTGGTCGATGTACCACGGGCCCGCCACGACCACCGCGACGGCCGCGAACGTCAACAGGCCACGCCGGTTGCGCCAACCGCCGCGCAGCAGGGCCACCGCCAGGATGCCCGCGACGAAGCCCGGGTACTGAACCTTGGTGACCAGGCCGACCCCGACCGCGAGGCCCGCCACGCCGGCGGTTCCGACCCGGCCGAAGTCGTCGCAGGCGAGGATCAGCCAGATCGACACCGCGACGACCGCCCCCTCGGGTGCATCGAGCATGAACACGTGGAATTGGGCGATCAGCAGGGCCGAGCCGAGCACGAAGACCGCCGCCAGCAGGCCCGCCCTGGACCCGAACAAGAGGCGCCCCGTCTGGTAGCAGCCGAGCGCCATCAGCGAGACGAACACGAGGTTCTCGCCGATGATCGGCGGTGCGACGTGGACGCCTCCGATGAAGACGGCCACCGCGCCGACCAGCGGCGCGAAGGGCGGGTAGGGCGATTCGTGGTTGAGCGGCCCGAGCAGTTCGCCGGACTTGAGCATCTGGTGAAACAGGAACGCCGTTTCCAGGTGGTCGCCCGCGTCGTAGATCGGGATGCTCCGATCCTGGGTGAGCCACCAGCAGGTGAGCGCGATGAAGGCCGTCGTGGCACCGATCGCCCCCCACGCATAGGCGCTCCACTGCGACACGGCGGCGCGTACGTTCGCGACGCTGAGCTCGGGCCACACCGGCCCCCCGGAGGCGCGCGTGGACGCGGAGCCGCCGGCAGAGACCCCGCGCGCGGAGGCCCGGACACCGTGGCGGCTCGACATGCTGAAAACGTAGTCGGGGGTCGCTTCGACTACCAGCGTCTCCCGATCGATTCAGTGGCCGTGCGGCCCGCTCACTCCTGAGATGTCTCCGACCCCTCGTTCCCCCAGCAGCCGTGGGAGCAGGGTCTCGGCTACCAGGCGATCGACGGCGGTGGTGGTGAATGGCTCCACAAGCGCCGCGGCACGCGCGGCATACCCCGCGGCGGGCGTGTCGAGCGCACAGCGCAGTGCGGCGCCGAGGTCTTCGCCCACGAGGCGCGGGTCGAGCTCGCGGGCGAGTGGCAGCGCGACGTAGGCCCCGGGTGCGGGCGTGGTGACGAGCAGGCACCCCTCGGCGAGCGCCTCCAGCTGGGCGATCCCGTAGTCCTCGCGGCGGGGCGCGCACACGAACACGCGAGCGCGCCGCAGCAGGGCGAGGTAGCTGCGCTGGGAGAGCAACCCGACGACGTGGACGTCGTCGTCGGGGACGTCGAACCCGTTCTCGCGCAGGCGCTCGCTCGTGACGCCGGTCACCACCAGCCGCTCAGAGGGCCGGCGCACGCGCCGCCAGGCGGCGAGCACGCGGTCGAACCCCTTCTTATGGGGATTGGCAGCGTAGGTGATGGCGGCAATGTCGCGCTCGGCGGAGTCGGGGATGTGGTCATTGGTCTCCGCTTCGAGCGCGGGCTCCATGTCCTCCTCAGACGGACGCGGACCGATCGGGGTAGGCAGAACGAGGGCGCGGGCGGCGCAGTCGGGGACCGCGGCGTCAGCCTCTTCGAGCGCGCCGGCGCTCGAGGGCAGCAGCAGAGGCGTTTGGCGGAGCCGCCGGCGCTCGAGCGGGCGCTGCCAGAGGCCGTGGCGGCCTGGACGGTTGGCGGCGGCGGTGGCGTCGAAGCGGATCGCTCCCGGCCGCGGCCAGAGCAGGGCGGCGGTGACGGTGGAGTAGATAACCGACCGGGGCGGCCGGTCCTTCACCCGATCGAGCACGTCCTTGGCGGCGCGGCGGGCAGCGTACGCCCAGGCGAGGTCAGTGAGCATCATCGTGCGGACGTCGCCGGGATGCTGAGCCTTCGCGATAAAGACGCGCGCGCCGGCGCGCCGCAGAGAGCCTGTGGAGCTCGTCCTCGGCGACGCGCAGTCCCTTCGTCGAGCCGAGCTTCACGAGCAGCACGTCCATGTCCTCGAGCGATTCCCAGATCATCAAGCCACCTCAACGCGCCTGCTCTGGGCGCAGCGCCTTGAAGCCGGGGGCGCGCTCCAGGGCGATGCGGCGGACGGGCGAGGTGGGCCGCACGTAGAAGCGAATCCCGTCGCGTTCCTCGATCGCCGCCACCGCGGCGTGCTGGTGGCGCCAGGCGAGCGCCCAGATGATCGCGAAGCCGGCGCCGATCCCGGGGATCTGGGGAGCGAGGAAGGAGAGGCCGCCGGCAACCAGCGCACACGCGAACAGCGGCCACAGCCGGTTGACCAGGATCGCCGCGGGACGGTGCTCGGGCAGCGTGGTGGTAGCGCGCGCGCCCGCGAGCAGCTGTGCGATCGGGGGGCTCGTGTCGGCGCCCCGGCCGAGCGTGAGGCCGATCACAGCAGAGATCGCCCACCAGGCGACAGAGATGAGCGCGAGCTGCGACTGCGAGGAGGCAGCGGCGGAGAGCACCGTTACGAGCGCGAGCGCGGTGGCCGCGCCGGCTGAGAGCAGGACGGTGGTCTTGAGGAACTCGGTGAAGCGCACGGGCGGGCGGAGGCCGATCTAAAGAAGGGCCTCGAGCAGCTCACGCACGCCGTCGGGACCGTCGATCGCCAGGTCGGCCTCGGCGAGCAGCTCCGGAGGGGCTTCGTCGGAGCCGACCGCCACGCACACCGCGCAAGCGAGCGCCCCGCGCTGCACGAGCGAGCGCAGTCCGCGGAAGGCGTCGAGGTCGGTGGCGTCGTCCCCGACGTACAGCGCGGCGCGCAGGGCGAGACTCTCGGCATCCGAGGCGCGGCCGTCGAGCAGGGCAGTGACCCCAAGCCCCTTGTTGAGCTCCACGGGGGGGCGCACCTCGAGCACCTTGCGACCCCAGTGGACCGCGAAACCCTCCGCCTCGGCGCTCGCGGCGATCTCCCGCGCGGCGGCCGCCGCCGCGTCCTCGTCGGGGGCGCCGCGCCAGTGGAAGGCGGCGATCGTCTGCTTGTCCTCGGCGCGCACGCGTAGGCGTTGGCGGGCGGGGGTGTAGACGCGGGCGGCGAAGGCGCCCACGCGTCCGCTCCAGGCGGCGAGCTCGGGGTCGAGCTCGGGGCGGGTGGCGCCGGGGCGCAGCAGCTCGCCGCCGTGATTGCCGACGTAGGCGATCGTCCCGATCGCGACGATCTGGCGCGCGGTGGCGGCGCGGCGGCCGCTGACGCAGCCGACGAGCCGGTAGCGCTTGGCGATCTCGATCAGCAGCGCGCGGGTGGCCTCGGGGACGTGGGCGTCGTCGGCGTGCCGCACGATCGGGGCGAGCGTGCCGTCGATGTCGAGCAGCACGGCGGAGCGGGAGGGATCGGAGCGCAGCGGCTCCAGTGCCTCCACCAAGCGTTGGGCGACGGGGGACACAGTCCTTAGTATGCCCGAGCATGCCGATGACCCTGTCGCCGAGCAGGCCACTGAAGCTGATGGCGATCGGCACGCTGGCGGGCCTGTTCAGCGGGATCTTCGGGGTGGGGGGCGGCACGGTGATCGTGCCGCTGCTGGTGCTGTGGATGGGCTACGGGGAGCGGGAGGCGACGGGGACCTCGCTGGCGGCGATCGTGTTCATTGCGGCCTTCGCGGCGGCGGCGCAGGCGGGCTACGGCAACGTGCGGGTGGTGGACGGGGTGCTGGTGGGAGTGCCGGCGGTGGCAGGCGTGCTGGTGGGGGCCAGACTGCAGCAGCGCCTGCAGGGTCGCACGATCGCGCTGCTGTTCGCGGTGGTGCTGGTGGCCAGCGCAGTGGAGCTGTTGGTGCGGTGATCGGCGCGGTCGCGATCGGGCTGGCAGCGGGGGTCGTGGCGGGCCTGTTGGGGGTCGGCGGTGGCGTGCTGTTCGTGCCGGGCCTCGTGATCTTCATGGACCTCACCCAGCATCAGGCGGAGGCGACCTCGCTGCTGGCGATCGTCCCGGTGGCGATCGTGGGGGCGGTGGTGCAGGACCGTTACGGCAATGTGCGCAGAAAGGACGCGCTGCAGCTGGGCCTGTTCTCGGTCGTGGGAGCGGCGGCCGGAGTGGCACTGGCAAACGCGCTCTCGGGCAAGGCCCTGCAGGTCGGCTTCGCGCTGTTCATGCTGTTCGTGGCGGGCCAGCTGGTGCGCAAGAACGTAGGCACTGGCGCGGGCGGTGAGCGCAAGAACGCGGGTGGCAGCCGAAAAGGCTTCTAGACTGAGCGTTATGGGACTTGAGAATCCGCTTCATATTGCGGTCCTCGTGGTGCTCCTGCTGTTGGTGTTCGGCGCCAAACGGCTCCCGGAAATCGGCCGCTCGCTGGGCAGCGGGATGCGCGAGTTCAAGGACTCGATCAGCGGGGAGTCCAAACAGCCGGCGCTGAACCAAACCGCACAGCAGCCGCCGCAAGCCGTACCCCAACCCCCGGTCCAGCAGCCCCAGCCACCGGTGGCGCAGCCCGTCGCGACTCCGGCCCCGGCCCCACCGCAGGCTCCGGCCCAGCCGCCAGACGAAAGTACCTTCGGTCGGTAAGAGCCCGGCCGTAAGAGCCCAGGCCCTACGCCTGGGTGGAGGGCAGCACCGAGGGGCGCGCCTCTTCCAGGAGCGGCGAGCCGCAGCGCCAGCAGTAGGCGGCGCCGCGGCTGTGCACGGCTCCGCAGGAGCGGCAGGTGCCACCCACCCCATCCTCCGCGGCGGACAGCAGACGCTCGACCTCGCCGAGCTGGGCGTCGGCCTGCTGGAGCTCGGCGGCGCGGCGGGCGAGCACGTCGAGGCGGTAGTGGTCGCGAATCGCCATCTCGTACGCGAGCCCGCCAAGGTCCCAGGTGAGCGCGGCGACGCGCTCGGCCAGCCGCACGCGCTCGCGGCGCAGCTCGGCGGAGGAGCCGCTCCAGACCGCGGGGGACGGCGCCTCCACGGGCTCGGCAGAGGAGGGCGCGACGCGCTCCTCGCGGGGCGGGCCGCCGTCGCCGGGGTGAGGCTGTCCGTTGGAGCCGGCGGTGGCCATGCAGGCTCAGTGGGTTTCGATCGGGCCGTTGCCGAGCGCTGCCTTGACTTCTTTGGCGTGCTGCTTGCCGGTTGTGTGTTCGAGTTTCTGCAGGGTGGCGGAAGAGGTTTTGTGGGCGGCGGGCAGCGCCTTGGTGGACTGGACTTCCTTGGCCGCTTCGGCTTCTTCGGCGCTGCTTTCCGAAACCCCGCCTTCGCTCTTGGAGGCACTGTGAGACTGAGAGGAGCCGCTGGAGGAGTGGTGACTGGAGGAGGATCTGGAGCCGGCGCCGGAGCCGGAGCCGGTGGACGTACCCGCGCTACCGGAGGGGCTCACGGCCGCGGCGGCGGCGAGCGGGGTGTTCAACTTCACTTCGTAGACCTGCTTGCCGGTGGGCGCGCTCCCGGTGAGCCAGTGCCCCACGAGCAGCCCGATCAGCAGCGCCGCGAGCAGCACCCCGAGCAGGCCGAAGAGGCCGGAGTAGCGGCGCAGCGAGCCGAGTGTGCCGGGAGGATCGGGGGGCGGCTGATAGCCGGCGGCGGAGGGCGCACCGAGGATCGCCGTCGCGGCCGTGCCCGGCTCGGCCTTGAGCACATCCAGGAAGGCGACCGATCGAAGATCGGCCAGCACGGTCGAAGCGCGGCGCCCGCAGGCGAGGCAGTAGCGCTGGTCGGCGACGAGCGGAGCGCCACAGTTGGCGCACGGGGCAACCTGATCGTGGCCAGTCGAGGCGCCGTTGGAGGGGCTTGGCGGCCCCGTCGTCTCTCGCGGGATCACGTCCATGGGAGCCTCCACGAGGACCTCATCCGAAGGCCCCCCGGACGTAGTCGCGGGTACGCGTGGCGCGGGGTTCCTCGAAGACCTGCTCGACGGTCCCGTACTCGACGAGGTCGCCGAGGTACATGAAGGCGACCTTGTCGGCGACGCGGTGCGCCTGGGCGAGGTTGTGGGTGACGATCACGACCGCGAGGTCGCGGCGCAGCTCGTGGATCAGCTCCTCGATCACGCCGGTGGAGATCGGGTCGAGCGCCGAGCAGGGCTCGTCCATCAGCAGCACCTCGGGCCGGGGCGCGATCGCGCGGGCGATGCAGAGCCGCTGCTGCTGGCCGCCGGAGAGGCGCAGCGCGGGGCGGTGCAGATCGTCGGCGACCTCCTCGTAGAGCCCGGCGCGCCGCAGCGCGTCGATCACGAGCGGCTCGAGCTCGGGCCGCCGGGGGCGGCGGCGGGACTGCTCGCGCAGCGCGAACGCGACGTTGTCGAAGATCGACATCGGGAAGGGGTTGGGCTGCTGGAAGACCATCGCCACGCGGGCGCGCAGGGTGGTGTCTTCGAGGTCGTGGATGTCGTCCCCGTCAAGCAGCACGCGCCCGCCGCGACGGGCGCCCGGGGTCAGCTCGGTGAGCCGGTTCAGGGTGCGCAGCAGGGTCGTCTTACCGCAGCCGGAGGGCCCGATCAGAGCCAGCACCTCGCCCTGGTGGATCGAGAGCGAGACGGAGCGCACGGCGTTGGCGCCACGCCGACCCAGGGTGCTGGCACCGCCGTAGGAGACGCTGACGTCCTCCAGCCGCAGCCGTTCGGGACCGGCAGCGCTGGCAACCGGGCGCAGCGCCTCGCGCTGCTCGGGGGGGCGCACGGGCTCGGGGGGCCGGTCGAGCACGATCGTACGCACGGGGGGCACCTGCTGCACCTGCTGGCGACTCGGTGGGTCGAATGCCTGCTCGAGCTCGATCATCGTAGGACTCGTCATCGGTTCCTCACCTTCCACACTATAAAGACTGAAATGGTGTTGTGGGCATCTTTATACGATCCCCTCGGCGGCGGCGATTACCCCGGTGCGCGCAAGGGAGCGGTGGGAGAACCGTTCCACCGCGAGGTTGAGCAGCAGCACGAACAGCAGCAGCACGACGGCGGCGGCGTAGGCCTTCTGCGGGGCGAGCGATTCGCCGGCGGGGGAGTTGTCGTAGATGTAGCTGGTGAGGCTGGAGCCGGCGCCGCGCAGCACGTTCAGGCCGGGAACCCCTCCTTCGGGCGTGATGCGCAGCGCATCGCCGAGCATCACGATCACGATCGCGGTGTCGGCGACGATACGGCTGACGCCGAGCGTTACGCCGGTGGCGATGTTGGGGCGCACGCTGGGCAGCACCACGCGGCGGATCGTGGCGATGCGAGTCTTGCCGAGCGCGAACGCGGCCTCGCGCATGTGGGCGGGCACCGACTGCAGGCCATCGCGGGTGGCGACGAATATCGGGGCCAGCGCGATCAGCGACATCATCGCGCCGGCGGTGAAGAAGGACGTGCCCGTGGCGACGCCGTTGGGAGCGGAGGAGGCGAATGCGAGGAAGTGCAGCTGGAAGACCGCCAGGCCGAAGACCGCTATCAGGATGTCGGGGGTCCCGGCCACGACCTCGATGCTGGATTCCACGACCCGCGTCAGCCAGCGCGGACGCCCGTACTCGACGATCCACAGCGCGCAGCAGATCGCCAGCGGAGCGGCGATCGCAATGCCGATCACGGTCAGCAGCACGGTCCCCAACAGCGGATCGAGGAAGCCGCCCGAGCCGGCCTGGTCGAGGCTCGCCTGGGGGCGGCTGAAGATCAGCTCCGGACGTAGGTACTGGATGCCGCGATAGCCCATGTAGAGGAGGATCGAGGCCGCGACCACGCACAGCGAGAGGCCGGCGGCCCAGGCGGCGAGCCACACGAGGCGGTCGCTCCAGCGCCAGGTGCGCATCGAAGAGCTCCGGCCGCGCCGCGGGTTGGATGGAAGCCCGCCCGCTCGGGGATCGGAGACAAACGTGCTCATAACTCAGCCCCAGGGCTCATCCGCGCACCTGATAGCGGCGCAACGGCAGCTTGACGAGGTAGGCGGCGACCGACAGGACGCACACGGAGAACAGCAGCAGCAGGGCGCACGCGTATAGGGTGGAGCTCAGCGCCGGGGCGCCGCCGAGCCCTTCGCGGAAGTCGACGATCGTGGAGGCGAGGGTGCGCAGGGGCTCGTAGAAGAAGGCCACTCCGTCACTCGGCCGGGGCGCGAAGAAGTTCGAGCCGGAGACCATCGAGATCATGATCGCCTCGCCCAGCGCGCGGGCGGTGGCGAGCACGGTGGCGGCGACGATCGCGGGGCGCACGGCGCGCAGGGTGACGGCGCGGATCGCGCGCAGCCGGTTGACGCCGAGCGCGACGGCGCCCTCGCGCCAGGCTCCGGGCACCGCGCCGAGGGCGTCGCAGATGAGCGCGATCATGATCGGGGAGATCATCAGGGTGAGCAGCACAACGGCTATGGCCAAGCCGGCGCCGGTGAGCTGGACGGTGCCCTCCAACGAGGTCCGCTCGGAGAGAGTGATGAGGTGGTTGCCGACGAACGGCACCAGCACGAGGATCCCGAGCAGGCCCCAGATGACCGACGGCACAGAGGCGAGCAGGCGTACGACGCGAATCATCGTGGGGCGCAGGCGGACGGGCGCGAGCTCGACGATGAAGACCGCGCAGAGCACCGCGAGCGGCAGCGCGAGGAGCACCGCCAGCGAGGTGATCAGCAGCGTGCCGTAGACGATCGGCCAGGCGCGAAAGTGGTAGACGGAGGCGGGGGGGTGCGTGGGGGCGTTCAGCATGGTTTCGAACTGCACCTTCAGGCTGCCGCCGGGGCCGAGCCAACTGAGGCCGTTGTGCTCGAAGGTGGGCCAGGCGCGCACGGCGACGAACGCGATCATGAAGAGCACGCAGAGGCAGACGAGGAACGACACCGCGCCGAGCGTACGCTCGGCGCGGTGGTCGGTCCAGGGATTGCGTAGACGGTGGAGCATTGTCTTGACCTAGAAGAAAGGCCCAGCCAACCTAAGAAGGGGCCTCTAGGACTTGGTTTTTTTGATCGGAACCCACTGAGTCGAGATGATCTTGCGTGCGGCCTTGCTGTTTTCGATCCACGAGATGAACTTGGCAGCCGCGCCGGTGGCGGGACCTTTGGTCACCTCGTAGAACCGCGCGGTGGCGGTGTACTGCCCGGAGGCGATGTTGGCGAGCGTGCAGGGGACGCCGTTGTAGACGACCGGTTTGACGGTGCCCTGGTCGGCGCGGTAGTTGGAGAGGAAGCCGATCCCGTTGGGGGTGTTGGCGACCTGCTGCTCGAGCAGCCCCTCGGAGGGCTCTTCGGCCGCGGTCGAGGCGACGCTCTTGTTGTTGAGGAACAGCGTCTTGAAGTTGGTCAGCACGCCGGCGGTCGAGGTGCGGCTGATCAGGTCGATCGGCCCGGAGACCGAAGCGCCGGAGACCTGGCTCCATTCCTTGTCCTTGGCCTCGAAGATCGCCTGGACCTGGGCTTCGTTGAGGGAGGAGAGGGTGTTGGACTTGTTGGTGACGATGCAGATCCCGTATTCGGCGATCGGGTAGTAGACCAAGCCGGAGGGTTCGCCGGTCCCGGTCGGCAGGGGGTCGCGGGAGACGTCGGCGATCTCGACGCGGCTGGAGGCGACGTCGTTGATGCCGATCGTGGTGCCGCCCTGGGAGATCCTGAAGGCGACCTTGTTGTGGTTGAGCTTCGAGTACTTGTGGGCGAGCAGCTGGACGAGCGGGAAGGAGGCGGTGGCTCCGCTGATCGTGATCACGCTCGAAGCCGAGGCGATCGCGGGCACCGCGCTCCCAATGAGGGTCACAGCCGCGAACGAGGCGGCGATACGGCGGATTCGATACATGTGAGGGGCCTCCGTTTTGGGACGTATTGACAAGTTGTTGACGAGCACCCTACCATATTCATCACAAAGAGGATCAAGATTAGCTATTTTATTGAGAAGGTCGAGAAGGTCAAGATTGTGTCCTTGGCCATAACGCACCCCGACCGCCCAAAGTTGCACCGACGATCCCACCCCCAAATGACCACTCCCCCACTCCCCCCCCACCCCCAGGCCCCCAAGCTGCCCTCCCGCGGGGTGAGCGCGATCCTCGCGGCATTGATGGTGGCCGCGGGGATCGCGGCAGGGGCCCTGATCGGCCCCGGCCCGGCGGCGTCGCTGGCGAGCACCTCACGGGCGGCCGCGGTGGGGCGGGTGCTGGCGCTGCTGGCGCTGGGCGAGGGAGCGGGCGGCGGCAGCGGGCTGTTGCTCTCCTCCGGTGCGGGGCACACGCCGGGCACGCCGGCGTCCCAGCCGGCGCCGTCCTCCGCGAGCAAGGCGACGGCAGGGGCGGGCAGCCAGGGCGAAGCAGGCGGGGGAGCAGGTGGGGGGGCCGCGAACAGCTCCTCGTCGTCCCCGTCCACAGCCTCCTCCTCCCCCAAGTCGAGGTCCTCCGAAGGCTCGGCGTCTCCGACTCACTCCAAGACGCCAGCGGCAGCAGGCGGCGGGGAAAGCGAAACGACGAAGCCGACGACGCCGCTGCCCCCGGTGGCGCACGTGTGGCTGATCGTGCTCCCCTACGGGACGAGCGTGACCAGCGCGCTGGGACAGAGCGCGGCGGCGCCCTACATCGACGGGCAGCTGGCGGGGCAGGGAACCGTGCTGAGCGCCTACACCTCCCTGGCGGCGGGGCAGCTCGCGGGCGCCGCGACGCTGCTCTCGGGCCAGGAGGCGGCGGGCGTGAGCACCGTCTCCCCGCCGGCGTGCGCCACGGCCGCCGCGCCGGGGGCGGCCACGGGCCAGGGAACGACTACGGCAGCAGACCAGGGAACGGCAGCGGCCGGGCAGGCGGCGGCCACACCCTGCCCGTCGGGGGAACCGGCGGGCGTGGCGGCGGCAAACGCGTTCGTGGCGGAAGTGGTGCCGAAGATCGTGGCTAGCGCGACCTATAAGGAACACGGGCTGATCGTGATCACGTTCGCGACGGCGACGGGCGCGGCGAGCACACCCTCGACGGGGACGCCGAGCACCGAAGGGGCGGGCGCCGAAGTGGCGTACCCGGCGGGGACGCTCACGACCACGCTCACGGCGGCGGGCGCCCCGGCGGGGGCGCTGGTGCTTTCGCCCTTCCTGCGCCACCCGGGCAAGCGGGTCGCGAGCGCCTTCGACCCCCAGACGCCCCGCACGAGCCTGGAAGGGCTCCTCCAGGCCAAGGCCGCGGGCGCCTGAGCGCTAAAGACTTGACCCACCCACGACGGACCCAACCCAACACCAACGAAAACGGAGGCCCAGTGCACTCACTGAAGTCGATCTACAGCAGCGCCCTGAAAGCGAACGGGCGGCGAGCCACGTGGTGGCTCACCGCGCTGATGGGCGCGGTCGCCCTGTCGCTCGCCACCCCGGCCCTGGGGGAGGCGGCCGAAGCGGCCCCGCCGAGCACCGCCCCACAGGTGGCGTCGAACCCGAACGACTACGAATGCTTGGGCGGCATCGGCCCCGGCAAGGCGGAAGCGGGCGGCGAAGAAACGCCGGTGCAGTACGAATTCAAATGCAACGGGCAGATCACGGGCTACCAGCTGCAGACACAGCTCCCGATCACGGGGATCGAAGGCGCGCCGCTGGTCACGAACTACCAGGGCACACCGCTGAAGGACTCGTTCTCCTGCGGCGGAACGTTCCCGGGGTACGCGGTCAACTGCGTGGGTTCGAGCACCACGGAAGCGAACGAGCACGTCACGGGGCAGTTCACGATCGGCTGGAAGCTGTGCACCGAACCGCGCGTGGACCCGCTGCTGACGGTGACGTACGCGTACCTGGAAAAGGGCGTGATCACGCAGGCGATCTCAGGACCGTTCGACCTCGGCCGCCCGAAAGGCTGCCCGGCCACGGCGCAGTCGGGCAAAGACCGGTCTGGACGCCTACCAGGGCCCGGAACCGAAACTGAAGAAGCACAAGAAGGGCAAGAAGGGCAACGGTAAGAAGAACGGCAAGAGCAGCGAGAGCTCCTGACACACTAGGCTGGGCGGTCCATGTGGATCGCCACGGCCCCAGGACTACGGAAGCGAGCGTGGGCCCTCGGTGGCGCCCTTCTGCTCGCGGCGGCGCTCCCGGGCTGCGGATCAGGCGGCTCGGGGGCGCCCACGACGGTCACTGACACCGCGGCGGTGGCGCCGGCCTCGACGAGCTGCCCCAGCGCGGCGGTGGAAGCCCTCGAAGAAGTGGCCGGCCGGGTCTACCGGGAGTCCGCGAGCGGGCGCATCGTGACCGAGGCCGTCCAACGCCTCGGGAGCTCGAGCGCGCTCGCGGCGGCCGTCGAACGCGACGAACCCGCGGCGGCGCGGCGGGTGCTGCAGGGACTGCTGCTCAACCAGATCGTGAGCGTGGAGGTGACGCGCAACGGCCGCACGCTCGCGAAGGTGGAACGCGGGGAGGGGATCGCCCCGGCGAGCGGGCGCGTGGTGGGCGCGGGCGGCGTGGAGGTGGGCACGTTCACGGTGTCGGTGCAGGGCGCCAACGGCTACGCCCAGACGCTGGCGGGCCTGCTCGACGCCCACGTGGTGGAGCGCAGCGGCGGGCGACTGCTGCACTCGACACTGCACCCCGCGCCGGCCCTCGCGCGGGACCAGAGCGAAGTGCGCTCCCACGGGGTGAGCTACCGCGTGGACACGTTCGCGGGCAAAGCGTTCCCGGACCGGCCGCTGAGCGTCTCGCTGCTGGTGTCCCCCACCGCCCTCGCGGGAGTCTGCCCCGGGGGCGCTCCGTCGGCGTCCGCTGCGGCCCAGGCGCGAGCGAACACGTTCGGGAAGGTGGCCGAACGGGTGTACTACGCGGAGCACGAAGGCAGCAAAGCGGAACTGCTCCTCGGCTATGTGGAGCGCTCGCGCGCCTTCCGGGAAGCGGCGCTCGCGGGCAACGCCACGGCGACACGGGCGGCGATCGTCGGTTTCTTCCGCAGCCACCTGCACATCGTGCGGGTGCGCGTGATCCGCGCAGGCAAGCTGCTGGTGGACGTGGGCGGCCCCCACGTGCTGGCGCCGATCCCCGGCGTGATCCGTAACGCCAAGGGACGGGCGGCGGCCCACTTCCTGCTGGCGATCCAGGACGACAAGGGCTTCCAGATCCTCTCGCAGGCGTTCACCGGGGCGCAGGTGCTGATGCGGCAGGGAACAAGCCAGGTGGAAGGCACCCTGAGCCCCGGACCGACCAAGGTCCCCAACCACGGCAGGGTGGTCTACCGCGGCGTGCCCTACCAGGCGTACTCGTTCGACGCCGAAGCGTTCCCCTCAGGCAAGCTGCGCATCTCGCTGCTGTACCCGGCGAGCTGAGGAATCTTCGCTCGTCGGCCGCCGGCAGGCGGCCAGGGTAGGCGGGTGAGATCAAACGAGGCTCGTGGACATCCGCTCGACCTCGTGGACAGAGGTGAGGCCGGCGCGGATCTTCTCGAGGCCGTCGTCGCGCAGGCGGCGCATCCCCTGGCGGGCGGCGATGGCGGCGATCTCGTCGACGGAGCCGTGCTGGAGGATCAGGGTGCGGATCTCCTCGGAGACGGTCATCACCTCGTAGATGCCCACGCGGCCGCGGTAGCCGGAGCCCGAGCAGCGCGAGCACCCGACGGCCTCAAAGGGCTCGGCGCCGGCGAGGCCGAGCTCGAGCAGCACCGACTCGGGGAGCGAGGCGGGGCGCTTGCAGTGGGGGCAGAGCTTGCGCACGAGCCGCTGGGCGACGACGCAGTCGACGGCGGAGGAGATCAGGAAGGGCTCGATGCCCATGTCGACGAGCCGCCCGAGCGCGGAGGGGGCGTCGCGGGTGTGCAGCGTGGAGAGCACCATGTGCCCGGTGAGAGCGGCCTCGACCGCGATGTGGGCGGTCTCGCGGTCGCGGATCTCACCCACCATGATCACGTCGGGGTCGGCGCGCAGCATCGAGCGCAGGCCCACGTCGAAGGTGACGCCGGCCTTCGGGGCGATCTGCATCTGCTTGACCCCCGCGATGCGCGACTCGACGGGGTCCTCGATCGTGAGGATCGAGCGGGCGCCGTCGTTGAGCACGGCGAGCGCGGCGTACAGCGTGGTGGACTTGCCCGAGCCGGTGGGCCCGGTGACGAGCACGGCCCCGTGGGGCCGTGCGATCGCCTGGGCGAAGTGCTCCTGCTCGGCGGGCTGCAGGCCCAGCGACTCGAGGTCCTGCACGACGACGCCCTTGTCGAGGATGCGCAGCACCGCGCCCTCGCCGTAGACGAGCGGGAGGGTGACGACGCGAATGTCGATGCGCCGGCCCTCGACGTTCAGCGCGAGGCGCCCGTCCTGGGGGACGCGCCGCTCGGAGATGTCGATGTCGGCCATGATCTTGATGCGCGAGATCATGCCCGCGGCCATCCGGCGGCGCACGGTGGCCGCCGGGTAAAGCACCCCGTCGACGCGGAACAGCACGCGGGTGTCGCCCTCTTCGGGGTTGACGTGGATGTCCGAGGCGCCCTGCTGCACGGCCTGAGCGATGATCGAGTGCACCAGCTTGATGACCGGCGCGTCCTGGTCGGCCTCCTCGGCGAGCGAGGCGGAGAGGTCGCCCGCGCCCTCGTCCTCCCCCTCGACGATGTCTTCGATCGCGCCCTCCAACCGCCCGAGGCGCCCGGCGAGCAGCTTGACGTCCTCCGCGGAGGCGGCGGCGACCCGCACGCGGCGGTTGGTGAGCATCGCGATGTCGTCGATCGAGAGGATGTTGGTGGGGTCCGCCATCGCCAGCAGCAGCGCCCCGTCGTCCATGAAGCGCACGGGCACCGCCTGGTAGCGCTTGATGGCCTCGGCGCTCAGCAGGTTGACCGCGCCCATGTCGGGCTCGTAGGAGGAGAGGTCGATGTATTCGAGGCCGAACCGTTCGGCGACCACGCGGGCGAGCTGGTCCTGGCGCAGGACCCCCTGCTCGACCAGCACCTGCCCGGTGGGCTTGCGCTGGGAGCGGGCCGCGGCGACCGCCTGCTCGACGGCCGAGCGGTCGGCGAAGCCAAGGTCGACGACGACCTCCCCGATCCGCCGCCCGGGGCGCAGGGGCCGCGTGGGCGAGGTGAGCCCGTTGGCGGGGTGGCGCACCTGAGTTGATGGGATACCCCCCCCACCCATCCCCACCCCGTTCCCCAGGCCGCCAGCGGGAGGAACAGGAGGCTCCAGGAGCACGACGGGGTCTGGGGCGGGGGGCTCCGGAGCGAGGGGCTCCTCCAGGCTCGGCGGCGGCTCTTCCAAGCTCTGGGGCGGCGGTTCCTCCAGGCTCGGGGCCGGCGGTTCCAAGAGCAGGGTGGCAGTGGGACGCTCGAGAACCGCGGTGGCGGAACCGGAGACCGCCGACTCGAGCGCTGAGAGCTCGGAGGTCACGGGGGCAGGCGGCGGGGATTCCGTGCCGCCCCCACCCGGCGAAGCCGTGGGCTCAGCGACGGGGGGCGAGGGTGCGGCGGGAGCGGAGGCAGGCGGCGGCCCAGCTGGCGGCGACGCCGCGGGCTCGGCGGCGGCGGAGGAGGCGGGAACGGAGACAACGGGCTCGGGGGTTGGAGACCCGTCCACCTGCGGCGGGATCGCCTCCTCGTCACCGGCCGCCTTGGCGCGTCGGCGTCTGAACCAACTCATCAATCTCTAATCGGCATCGGGCGGCCCGCGCTTGACCGCGTGGCGTCCGCGCTCAGGGCCCGTGCTCGAAGGCGCTGTGGAGGTGGGCGTCGAGGGCGTTGCAGCGGTAGAGAGCGATCGCCTCAGCGGAGCCGAAGCGCTGACCGGGCAGGGCGTCGGGGCCGTGGTGGGCAAGGATGCAGTGCTCGAGCGCCAGCCGCCGCGGGGCGGGCAGCGAGGAGGGGTAGCGGGGCGCGAGCAGGCGCAGCCCCAGCTCGAGGTGCCCGAGCAGCCGCCCCTCATCGGAGCGCGCGATCTCCGCGCCAAAAGTGAACTCGCGGGTCTTGCCGAGGTCGTGCAGCAGGGCGGCGGCGAGCAGCAGGTCGCGGTCGAGGCGGGGGTGCAGGGTGCAGAACTCCAGGGCCAGAGCGGCCACGGCGACGGTGTGCTCGAGCAGCCCACCGAGGTAGGCGTGGTGGTTGCCGGCGCCCGCCCGCGCGGTGCCGCCGGCGCCCGCCCGCGCGGGGATCGAGCAGGGGGCACGGCGCAGATCAGCGCGCAGAGGGCGGTCACCGAGCACGCGCTCGAGCAGGGCGCGCAACCCCGGTTCGTAGAGCTCGCGGGAGAGGTGCTCGAAGAAGCCTTCGAGCTCGTCGAGGTCGCGGTGGGCGACGGGCAGGAAGCCGGCGGGGTCGGCCTCGTCGCCCTCGGCGCGGACGATCGTGCGCAGATCGAGCTGCAACTGGTCGCGGTAGCGCTCAACGCGGCCCTGCACGCGCACGAGGTCGCCGCGCTCGAAGCGCCCCGCGAGCAGGTCGGCGTCGCGGAAGGCGCGCGCGGGGATCGAGCCGGTGCGGTCGCGCAGCTCGACCGTCAGGTAGGGGGTGCCGGCCCGCGTGAGCAGGCGCTCCTTGCGCGAGCACGCGAACACCCCCGCGACAACGTCGCCCTCGCGCAGGGTCGCAACCGTAAGGGGCTCCTCAGAACCGGTCCCGGGGGTGGCCATGCCCGCATGATGTACGGTGGAGCGGATGCAGCCGCTGATCTGGGACCACCGCCCGGAGGGCCTGCGGGCTCCAGCGATGGTGTGCGCCTTCCAGGGGTGGAACGACGCCGGGGACGCGGCGTCGACGGCGGTGGAGTTCGTGGCCAACGCGCTGGGGGCGCGGCGCTTCGCGCAGCTCGACACGGAGGAGTTCTACGACTTCCAGGCCAACCGCCCGCGCATCCGCTTCTCCGCGGAGGGCGAGGAGCCCACCCGCCGCGAGATCGAGTGGCCGTCGGTGGAGGTGTTCGCAGCGCTCGCCCCCGAAGCGCAGCGGGACCTGGTGCTGGTGCAGGGCGTGGAGCCGTCGCTGCGGTGGCGCACGTTCAGCGCGACGATCGTGGAGCTCGCGGAAGCCCTGGGGGTGCAGCTGGTGATCACCGTGGGGGCGCTGCTGGCGGACGTGCCCCACACGCTCCCGGTGGCGATGACCGGATTCTCCTCGAACCCGGACCTGAGCGAGCGCATGGGAACGGCCGGGCGCCCGAGCAGGTACGAGGGGCCCACGGGGATCGTGGGCGTCCTGCACACCGCGACCACCGAAGCCGGCCTACCCTCGGTGAGCCTGTGGGCGAGCGTCCCCCACTACGTGGCCGCGGCCCCCAGCCCAAAGGCGGCGCTGGCGCTGGTGCGCCGCCTGGAGGATCTCGTGGGCGTGAGCGTGGACGCGCAGGAGCTGGAGGAGGCGACCGCGAACTACGAGCGCCAGGTCGGCCTGGCGGTGTCGAGCAACCCGGAGGTGCAGGCGTTCGTGGAACGCCTCGAGCAGGACGCGGAAAGCGACGGGGAGGAGGACGAGGACGAGGGCGAGCAGAACGGGTGGAGCGGGCGGGACCCGATCTCGATGGACGACCTGCCCTCAGGGGATCTGCTGGCGAGCGAGTTCCAGCGGTTCCTGCGCCAGCACGGAACCCGGCCCCCCGAGAACCCCCCCACACGCTCGTAGTCGCCAGTGGGTTGTTTGGGGATCGTCCACGTGACGTTGTGCGTTCTTACTGACAGACACCCGCGCGGGCGTGCCAGGAGAGGTGACCGCTCCCCCTGCCAGCCTGGGACCCTCGTGACCGGCATTGCTTCCTTGGATCTTTATGCTCGCCGTTCAACGGATTCGGGTGAGTGTAATCACCCCTCCAGCAGCAGCGTCACCGGTCCGTCGTTGACCAGTTCCACAAACATGTGCGCGCCGAACACACCCCGCTTCGCGGCGGCCGCGTCACAGAAGCGCTCGTAGAGCGGCTCGGCGTGCGCCGGCGCCGCGGCGGCGGCGAAGCTCGGGCGGTTGCCGCGCGCGGCGTCGCTGTAGAGGGTGAACTGGCTGACGCACAGGATCTCGCGGGCGCCCAGCGGCTCGTTCATGCGGCCGGCGGCGTCCGCGAAGACGCGCAGCGCGCGGACCTTCGCCGCCAACCGCTCGGCCGTGGCGGGGTCGTCGTCGTGGGCGACCCCCAGCAGCACGAGCAGCCCGGGGCCGATGCTCGCCACCTCGCGGCCCTCCACGCGCACGGCGGCGCGGGTGACTCTCTGCACGAGCGCTCGCACGACCGTCAGGGTAGGCGACGGTCTGCTCTACCCGTCCTCGTCTCCATCCCCGTCCTCCTCACCCGCGTACAGCGACTCCCGCGCGAGCTCACGACCCCGGGCGCTCCACAGGGCGATCTCCAGCAGGTCGTGGCGAAAGTCGTCGGGGGCGAGCAGCGTGAAGCGGGACTCGAGCAGCTGGCACTGGTCCACCGTGTTTGGGCCGAGCTCCGCGGTGACCATGGAGCCGCCGGCCACAAGCGGGCGGCCCCAGACAAGCGTCATCGCGGCCTCGGCGCCGCCGGGGCCCCGCCAGCGGCCAACCACCTCGTCGCAGAGGTCGAGGGTCCACTGCGGGTTCGCCGCCGCGGTCTCCTCGGTGAAGTCCACGTACGCGGAGAAGCCGCTCGGCTCGCCGTCCTGCTCGTCGGAGGGCACGAAGCGCACGTAGCCGAACAGCTCGTAGCCCCCCGAGGTGGACGCGGTGGCGGGCACGTAGGTGTGCCCGTGCCAGGAGCGGTCGGGGAACCACACGAGCTCCCCCGGCTCCCCAAGGTCCTCGTGCTCCTGCTCCAGGGTCAGGCACGCCGCGAGCAGCTCGCGGCCGAGGCGCTCGGCCCAGCGGCCGTAGGGCAACCCTTCCTGGGGGGGCTCCGCGGCGAAGCGTGGGGCGGGGCGCTCGACGGGCGGCATCGACGGGCAGCCTACTGGACCCCACCGGGGCTACAGGCGGTCTTCCTTTTTGGACCCTATGAGGGGTTGGCGAAACCCCAGGCACGCCTATCCATGCCGGGTCCGTGGGCGGCTCGCAGGCGGGTACCCCATCTTCGGGTCGATCTTACCCCACGGAAACCCAGGGGTCTGGCGGGGATGACGACGGGGGCCCCGAAGAACCGGAAGGGGATGGTCGGCTACAGGAACGGTGTCAGCGCCGGCAAGATGCTGGCGCCGATGTAGTCGAGCGTCGTCGTCAGGAACGAGATGACGTTTCGGCCGTCACCTGGATAGCCGCTCCCGAACGCTACGTCGAAGCGGATGCGGAGATTCATGTCCACTTCCGTAAGCGGGTCGGGCGTGAAGCGCACGACTACTGCGTTGTGTTCCAGGGGTCCCATGAGGGGGCCTTGGAGGGCGCTGCCGGTGAAGGTCCCGATGTGGAGTTCCAGAACCTCGCCGACGGCGGCGAGAAGCGGGGGAAACCGATGCTTGTCGCAGTCGTGGAGGTTTTCCAGGATCGGCAGGTTCGCCGCGTCCCCTCCGTTGTATGGCTGCGCAGCCTCCAAAGCTGTTCGCATGGCGGCTGGGATGGCTTTGGGCTTCCCGATCTTGTTGGGAAGAGAGCGGGCGAAGTGTGTGGGGTCCCGGCAAATCGGAAAGCCGCTGTTGGTTTCGTTGGGGGGAGGGTCCCCGCCGACGTTGACGGCGAGTCGGTAGCCGATGTGGTCCAGGGCGCTGCGGAGGCTGTGGACGCACTCGCTGATCGGGATATTGAGATCGTCGGGGGGCGACTCGAAGATGGCGAGGCGAAAGCGATGCTCATGGCTCTGCACGTCGCAATCCATGACAAGCTCGCATGGGTCTCGTTCGCTCCACCGCTGCGCGACGTTCTCGATCGTGCGCAGGTGCTCGTCTGCCCTGTCGAGCTTGGCACGGATGCCCTTGATGGGGTCGGCCACCCCGCGAAGCCTACGCCGCCAGCGCCACGCCCCGCTCCCGGTTCAGCGCACACGTCAACTGGGAGAGGATCGTGAGGTCAGCGTGAAGCCGCACACGCTCGATCCTGCGGACCCGGAGCGGCGCGAGGCCCCATTCGTGCTTCAGCCTGCCGAAGCCCCGCTCAACGGACGCACGACCCCGATACAGGGCCTTCCAGCGGGGCGTCTCGCGCGGGATCTGCGGGTGGAGCCGGTCGGCCTTGATCCACACCGACGCGGGCTGGCACTCGCCCGTTGGGCAGCGCCACTTGGTTGCCTTGCGGTCGTAGTCGGCTCCGGTGAACCGCCACTCCCCGTGCTCACACTTCGGGGGCTTGTCCCAGCCTTTCTTGACTCCCTTGGTTTCCCGCAGGCAGATCACGGGCCGCACACCGCGGTTCTCGCACACGTCGTAGATCGGGCCGAGGTCGTAGCCCTTGTCCATCGCGCACGTCTCCGGGTTGATCCCGAGGCCCCGGAGCTTGTCGAGCAGGGGTTCGACGGTCGTGGATTCGCTCACCCGGGCCGCTTCGACCTTCCATGCCAGCGGCAGGTCTGTCTTGGCGCACACGGCGAGGTGCAGCTTGTAGCCGTAGAATCCGCCCCCCTTCCGCGTGGAGATGGCGGAGCGGTGGCCCCACGAGGCATCCGGGTCGCTGTAGCTCTCCCGTTCGGGTCCGCCCTTGTACTTGTAGCGCTGCCCGTTTGCGTACGCGGGCATGTCGGAGGCGTCGATCGCCACGTCCCACCCGAGGAGCGGGTTGGCCTTCTTGAGCGCGCGGAGGACGGACGCGATGCACGCCTCCAGCATGGTCGTGTGGGCGCGGAGCTTCGCCGTGAAGCGGTAGCACGCCCAGTGAGACGGCACGTTGCCGTCGGGGGCGATCACGGCCGCGAGCGCCGGGTGCTCGCGCACGAGCGCGACCGTGCGTGTCCACGTCGGCAGGGCATACATGGACTTCGCCAGCGCCATGCCGATCATGGCACGCAGCGGGTAGCCGGGACGGCCGGTGCAGCGGGTCGCTTGAAGCTCATCGATGAGGCGGGAGACCTCAGGTGAGGCGAGGATTTCCGACAGGTCAGCGGCGACGGATCGCCGTGGTACTTTTGGCGTGGTCATGGAGCGCTATCTCCTTGATCCTGACCCCCGGAGGTTCCAGCCTCGCGGGGGTCGTTTTTGGCTTCCTTACAAGGAAAACTACAGGTCGCATCGGACGGAAAAACCGGCCAAGTAGGGCTGATTGGCTTGCTTCACTGGACCCCGACGTCGCCCCGTACGTGGACGTCCTCAACGCAGCCGGAGTGGAGACATACGAGTCCTGCCAGGGTGGCGAGGGACACACGTACGCGGAGCCTGCGGTGCGCTTCTACGGCGTGCGAGGCGAGGGCTTCCGTGCCCTCGCCATCGCCCTACAGCATGGATTCCCGGTCAGGGCCGTGCGGCGTATCTGGACCGTCGATAGCGACGGCAACCCGCAAGGCCCCAACTGGGAACTGGTCTTCTGGCGAGGCGCGAAGTGCTAGCTCGCCAGGTCTTCACAGCGGTCGCAGCGTTCCCGACCGGCGGGGCCGGGCTCATCGTTGCCGTCCCGCTTGATCCGCTGACCGTAGCCGCATTCGGATTGGTCGTGGAAGACGAGCCGGTCCTCTGCACGGTACAGCGTCGAGTTGGTGTGGAACGCAGGAATGAGTCCCATACTGGGTCTGCTCCAATCTCCCGTCGGGCTGCCTGCGGTCACAGAGCATTGGGTACCCGAAGGGTCCTGGCGAGTCTGTCAAGGGGGTCGGACGGCTCCGTACTGTCAACTAATCAGGGGGCGTCCGCTGGGCTTGGGAGGATGGGCACGCGCTTCTTGCGCGCTCCAATCGCTGGCGGCGCCCCGGGCGGTCACCCGGGGCGCCAAACCTTCGCTACGCCGCTTCGCGTTCGCGTAGGTGGGTGATGTGGCGGCGGCATGGCTCCGAGCAGAACCGCGTGTTGCGGTTGCGGTCGGCCGCGATCTCTACGCCGCAGCCCTCGCACGCGCGTTCGGGTAGCTGCTCCCCGCCGGGCCTCACGACCACGGCCAACGCCCACTCCGGCCGTGTGGTGTCCCGTCGCTCCCACGCTGCGCGCCACGCTTCGACAGTGCCCGAGAGAGCTTCGATCCACTCCTCGCGCTCCCACTGAACGGTGCTCACCGCCGCTTCGAGCGCTACGGGCCACGCCTCCTCGAAGCTCACGCCATCGGCTCGCGCAGCGGCGAGCCGTTCCCTCAAGACTGCAGGGGGCGCCATGTCAAATGCAGATCATGTTGAGGTCGTCAATGCGTCTCGTGGCTTGCGACGGCTGGACCTGCTCGCCGTTGAGGACCACCACCCCGACAGCCTTCAGGCTGTCCACGGCCTCGGTGATGTCCTCCCGCTCAAAGCCGATCTCGGCGTGCAGCTCGGTGATTGAGCAGCCGTCCGGGCAGTCGCCGCGGAGGACTTGTAGGACGATCAGGTTTTCGACCAGGGGACTGGCCTGCGGGACCTGCTTGGATTCGTGGTGCATGGGAGGTCACACTCCTGTGCCACAGCCCCGGGGTGTTAGCGCACCGCCGGGGCCAACTTGTAGGGATCAGCCGAAGCTAGACTCCCTCAGCGATGAGCGCAACCCCTTTCGCCAAGCGTTTCGCCAAAGCCTCCTATATAGGGGGGGCGGTGGTCTTTGGGGCCCTATATATGGGGCACGCTGGTCTTTCTTTCGGACCCTATATATGGGGGTGGTTGTCCTTCTTTTTGGACCCTATATAGGCCCACATATAGGGTCCCGAAAAAACAACAAACCCATGCCGCGCGCGGCAGCCTCCGGGCGGAGCCAGCCGACCCCGTCCCCGTGCGGCGCGACCCATCCGACGGCGGGACGCCGTCCATCCCAACCCGCTCCCCAGCAGACCGCTCCTCCGCGGCCCCTATGCCTCGCGCAGCGCCGCCGCGGCGTCCTCGGGGGCGACGATCAGGAGGTTGACCCCGGTGGAGAGCTCGAGGCCCGCGAGGTGGGTGAGGCGCGGCAGCACGTCGATGCGCCAGCGGAACCGCTCGGCCCCCTGCGGGGCGGTGCGCACCCACAGGTTCAAAGGCGGGCTCGACCCGAGGTGGCGCGAGAGGCGGCGCAGGCCGTCGTGCAGCAGCGCCGCGCCGGTGGGGCCGTCGTCCTCGAAGCGCGCGCGCGGCCGGCGCGGCGCGAGCAGCAGCTGAAAGGGCACCCGCGAGCCGTACGGGGCCAGCAGCACCGCCTCGTCGTCGATTGCCACCACCCGCTCGCCGCGGCGCACCTCCTCGGCGACGAGGTCCCCGAGCAGGTCACCGCCCATCGTGCGCGTCGCGTACGCCCCCGCGCGCTCGCGCTCGCGCGCCACGTCGGCGGGCACGAAGTCCAGCGCGTAGAGCTGCGCGTGGGTGTGCGGCAGCGACGCCCCCGCCTCGCGGCGCTCGTTGACGATCAGCTGCGCGTACGCGCACCCCGCGTGCACGCGCATCCGCTCGCGCCACACCTCGACCGCCGTCGCGACCTGCTCGACGGGCAGTTCCGCGAGCGAGTACACCGAGAGGGGCGCGTTGACGATCACCTCGTGCGCCCCCAAGGCCGGCACAGCGGTGAACAGGTCGGGTCGCGCCTCCGCGTGTGGGCCGGGAGTTCGTCGTGCGTCCCCGGGGTGGACCTCACGGGCGGGGGCCGAGGAGGAGCGGTCGGGTGTGGGGGGAGTTGAGATGGACGGCGTCCCGCCGTCAGCGGGGTCGCGTGGTGCGGAGGCCGGGGCGAGCGGCTTCGAAACAGCGGGGTCGCACTGCAAGGGGGCCGGGGTGAGCGCGGGAAAGAGGTTGGGCACCACACGCACGCGCCAACCGGGCGAGTCCGGGGGGCCACCCTGCGGCCGCACCGCGTACAGCTCCGGCGGAGTGCGGTCCTCGTGGCCCTCCGCGAAGGGGTCACCCTCCGGGTCGATGGGGTCCGGCGGGACGCACCGCGGCTCGCCCCCGGGCCGCCGAGAGCGCTCCCCGGCGACGATCGTCTTGTGCCCGGAGAGCGGGTCGACGCGGATCTCAGGCAAGGATCACGCGCCCAGGGCGTAGCGCTCGATGTCGGCTTCGAGCTTCGCGGCGGAGGGAAAGGCCCCCTGGCGGGGGAACGCTTCGCCGCGGCGGTTGAAGAAGACGGTGACGGGCACGTTGGTGGAGTCGGTGATTTCCACGCCGAGGGAGCCAGAGGGGTCGTAGTAGGAGGGGTAGCTCACGGGAAAGACCTGTAGGAAGCGGAGCGGTTCAGAGCGGGAGGTGTCGCCGGAGTCGATCCCAATGAACGCCACCCGGCGCCCGAGGTCAGCGGCCACCCGCTGGAAGGCGCCGAACTCCGCCTTGCACGGTTCGCACCAGGAGGCCCACTTGTTTATCACGACCGGCCACCCTCGCAGCGCGGCGAGGCGTGCTCGTAGCGCTCGTGCGCCTCCACCCAGCAGAGCGTCGGCCTGCGCGTGCAGCGCCGCGAGCGGGGCCGGGGAGCCGGCCAGCAGCGCCTGCACCTGCGCCGGGGTGAGCCGCGCCGCCGCCGCGCCGCCGGGGGAGCTCGAGCGCCCCGCCAGCTGGACGAGCCCGACCGTAAGCAGCGCGAGGAGCACCAGCGCGCCAACGAGCGTGAGCAACCGCGTCGGAGTCATCGCGGTGAGAACGTGTTTTCGAAACACGTTCTAAGGGTGCCAGATCGCCGCCCGGTCGCGCCCCCTTCAATACGGCCGGGGAGTGCTATATCCTGGAGGGACCCAGAGCCGTGTTGCTCAGGGTACCCAGGGGTCTGCCGGCACGGTGCCGGCGCTCCGAGCCACGCAGAACTCCTGCGACGGCTCCGTCTCGAAGTCCAGAGCCTCAATGGCCGAGTCCACCCCAGTGGCCCTCGCGGCCGCGTCCATTCCAAGCTCCGCCGACGTCACGCGTGCGGAGAAGTTCGTGCGCGAGCGGTTCCTGCACGAGGGTGAGGAGTCAGGGGTGGCGCTGGCGCCCGGCAGCGCGCGCCGCCGCGCGTTGGACGCGGCGCTAGCAGAGCTCGACGAACAGGCGCAGTACCCCTCGACGGCGTGGCGGCGGGAGTTCTCGCTGCTGCTCGGCCTGGAAAGAGTGCTCTCCGACGAGGAGCCGCGGCTGGCCGACGGCACAGTGCTCTCCGCGCACCAGGTGGACGCCCTCTCGGGGACCCTCACGGCGCTGCTGGCGGAGGCGGAGCGGAGTGTGGGCAACGGCAACGGCAACGGCCGCGCCGCCGCGGCGATGGCCTCACCCGAGCTGCTGGCCTCGGCGGCGATCCTCGGCGCGGAGGCGGGCGTCGGCCGTACGAACGGAGCCCCCGCTGCCAACGGGCTCGCGGAGCGGGAGCTTGGGGATGAGCAAGACGGGGACGTGCGGGCGAACGAGGATGAGGATGAGGACGAGGAGGAGCGCGAGCAGGACGAGGAGGAGGAAGAGGAGGAGCTCGGCGACCTGGAGGACGAGCTCGAGCCGCTGCCCGAGAGCGACGCCGAGGAGGCGGAGGAGAGCGAGGAGGAGCCCCGGGACTGGGTCGACGAGGACGAGGAGGAGGCGCTCCCCGACCAGCCGGAGGACCCCAACGCGGCGAAGCGCTTCTGGTTCGAGCACGCCACCGGCGCGGGCAAGACGGTGGCGGCGCTGGGCTTCGTGGAGGGCTCGCAGACGGGGGGCATCCTGATCCTCACCCACCGGCGCAACCTCGTGGACCAGTTCCTCGGCGAGCTGCGCGACCGCGGCTACTCCAAGCGCATCAGCCGCCCGCTGTACAAGGGGGAGGACTCCACGAAGGGCCCCGTGTCGGTGGAGACCTACCAGTGGTTCGTGCGCAACGCCGGGACGATCTCGAGCGCCTACACGATCGTGATCTGCGACGAGGCGCACACCGCGCTGGGGGAGAAGACGAGCGGCGCGATCCGCGCGTGGACGGGCCCGATCTTCATCGGGATGACCGCCACGGGGGCGCTGATCGCGCGCCACGTCACCGACCTGTTCCCCACGCAAACCTCCCGCTTCGACCTCGCCCAGGCGGCGCGCCGAGGGGTCATCTCACCCCTGCGCTGCGTGCGCATCCCCCCGGGCGTGGGCGTGCGCACGATCGCGAAGGTGCCGCTGCGCCGGGGCGAGGTCGACGTGGAGTTCGACCAGGACGAGCTCGCTCAGCTGCTCGACCAGCAGCCCTTCAACGTGGCGATGGCGAACCTCTACAAGACGCGCTTCAACGGGGTGCCCGGGGTGGTGTACGCGGCGGGGGTGCGCCACGCGTACAACCTCGCGGAGGCCTTCCGCGCGGAAGGCATCAAGGCGCAGGCGGTCTCGGGGGAGACCCCCAAGCGCGAGCTCGCGTGGGTGCTCGCGCGCTACGAGCGGGGCGAGATCGACGTGCTGATCAACGCGCAGCTGCTCGCGGAGGGCTGGAACAGCCCGCGCGCGACGGTCTGTGTGCACCTCGCGCCGACGGCGTCCAAGCGCATCTACCAGCAGCGCGTGGGCCGCGTGACCCGCCGCCACCCCGGCAAGGAGGCGGGCCTCGTGGTGGACTTCGTGCACCCCGCGACCAAGCACGACGACCCCGTGGTGACGTTGCACTCGCTGCTCGACCGCGACGTGTACCGCGGCGGCGCGATCGTGGTGGGGCCCGTGCGCCGCGGCCGGGGCCGCAGAATGCGGGTGGAGCGTCGCGTGCTGCCGGTGTGCGCGGAGGAGGAGCGGCGCTTCGCGGTCTTCGAGCGCGAGCTGTGGCGGATCGCGGTGGAGAACCTCGACTACGGCGAGCAGCACGTGTGGGCGGCGCTCGCAGGGGCGCGCGTGACGGCGACCGGGTGGCGCCGCGCACGGGCGATGCTGCACTACGACGGCACCGGGGAGCTCAAGAGCCGCTTCCTGGTCACCGCGGTGCAGCGCAACAAGAGCCCGCAGCTGAGGTTACGAGCGCTCGCGGACATCGCGGCGGGCCGCGATGCGGACGCGTTCGACACCGCCGTCGAGGAGATCGGCGCGTGGCCGCTGGCCGAACGGCGGGAGGCGTCGAAGATCCTGCTGCGCGCGCTCGTGGAGCGGCGCATCGGCAGTCGCGACCAGGCGAGCGCGTGGATCTGGCGCCTCGCGGAGTACACGCGCGAGCTGCACGAGGAGTACGCGGTGCAGCGCTGGCCGGAGACCAAGCGGCTGCTGGGCCTGCTGGTGAACTCCTCCGGCGGCGCCCACGCGCGCAACGCGCGGCGACTGATACACGCCTCGCGCAAGCAGGACAGACGCCTCGCGGCGGCGCTGCTCGCGGCGGCCCTGGCGCACACCCCGGAGGCGGAGGAGGCGCTGCGCGGCGCGCGCACGCGCATGGCGCGCAAGCCCCCCGCACTCGCGCGCGAGCTGCTGCGCAACTTCCCCAAGCGCCGCGCGCGCACCAACAAGCGCAAGCGCAGGGTGCCGACCCCCACACCCCCGAGCTCAAACCCAGAGACGGTGGCTGCCCAGGCGGCAAACGGCGCGGAGGGGGAGAACGGCGCGAAACCAGCCGGCAGCGCGAAACCCAGCGACGCGAAACCAGCCGGCGGCGCGAAAAAAGCGGGCAGGGCAAAAACAGCCCGGGCGAAGACGCCCGCCAAGAACTAGAGTCCCGGCGCGAGGTGCACCTCGCCCGCGTCGAGCGCAGCGTGACCACCGTCGGGGAGCCTCACGACGAGCCGCCCGTCGCCGTCGATCCCCTCGGCGCGCCCGTGACCCGTGGCCCACGAGACCTCGCGTCCGTACAGCGCGTCGCGCGCACGCCACGCCTCGAGGATCGGCGCGGCCGGTTCGCCGAGGCGCCGCCCGAGCGCCGCGAGCAGCCGGGCGAGCAGCGGCTCAATCTCCTCGCGTGGCAGTCCGAGGGTCGCCGCGGTGGCGCGCAGCTCGGGCGCCAGCTCCTCGACGCGCACCGCCACGTTGAGGCCGATGCCGAGCACCGCCCAGCCCTCCTGCGGGCGACCCTCGACGAGGATGCCCGCGAGCTTGGCAAGGGTGTCCCCGCGCGGCACGACGACGTCGTTGGGCCACTTGACGCGCGCGTCGGCTCCGGCGACGTCGCAGACGGCGACGGCCGCGGCGAGCGGGAGCGGCGCGGGGGACCGATCGGAGATCGGCCAACGCAGCAGCAGCGACATCAGCAGCGCGCTCCCAGCCGGCGCGCTCCAGCGCCGCCCCTGGCGCCCACGCCCGGCGGTCTGCTCGGCGGCGGTCACAAGCGTCCCGTGGGGCGCGCCGGCGAGCGCCAGCGCGCGGGTGCGCTCGTTGGTCGAGTCGGTGCGGCGTAGGTGCACGCGGGGACGACCGAGCGCACCCGCGGAAGTGGACACCACCCGAGTGCTATCAGGTCGGGGTGCGGTCGCGGACAATTCGATCGCACCGCCCGGGGACCGGTGCGCGGCGAAAACAGCTCGAGTTACGGCCGCTCAGTGCGCCCGCGTGGCGGCGTCCGCCAAAAGCGCCTCCACGACCCCCTCGACGTCGTGGCGGCGCGCAACGACGTGGGGCTCGAGGCCGTGCTCGCGCAGGGTGGCGGAGGTGACGGGGCCGATCGAGACGATCCGGGTGGCGGGGGAGAGGCCGGCGAGGCCGCCCGCGGCCTCCAGGAAGAAGCGCACGGTGGAGGAGGAGGTGAAGGTGACGTAGTCGGCCTCGCGCGTGGCCGCCAGCGACCACGCGGAGAGCGGCTCGGCGACGGTCTCGTACAGTGCCAGCACGCTCACCTCGACCCCGCGGGCGCTCAGCGCGTTGGGGAGCACGTCGCGCGCCTCGCGGGCGCGTGCGACCAGGGCGCGCCGGATGGGCAGCTCGGCGAGCGCCTCCACGAGCGACTCCGCGACGAAGCGCTCCGGGACGACGTCCGCGGCGATCCCGTGCTCGGCCAGCGCGCGCGCGGTGCTCGGGCCGATCGCCGCGACGTGCGTGCGTGCAAGGGCGCGCGTGTCCAGCCCTGCCGCCGCGATGCGCTCGAACAGGCAGGCGACCCCGGTGGGGCTCGAGAGGCAGATCAGGTCGTAGGGAGTGGGGTCGAGCGGCGGCCCCGCCAGCGGCCGGGTGCGGATCACGGGGGCCTGCACCACGTGGGCCCCGAGCCTGCGCAGTCGGTGGGCCAGGCCGCTGGCCTGAGCACGGGCGCGGGTGACCGCCACGGAGCGCCCGCGCAGCGGCAGTGGCGGGCGCCAGGCGAGCTGCTCGGCGAGCTCGGCCACGGCGCCCACCACGGTGATCGAGGGGGCCCGCACCTCCTCGTCGAGTGCCCGCTGGGCGATCGTGGCGAGCGTGCCGGTCACGGTTCGCTGGTCGGGCAGCGTGCCCCGTTCGACCACGGCCACGGGCTCTGAGGCGGGCCTGCCGGCGTCGATCAGCGAGGCGGCGATGTGGGGGAGCTGGCGCACGCTCATGTAGAAGACGAGCATCCCCGGGAAGGCCGCGAGGGCGGGCCAGTCGAGGTCGGTCTCGTCCTCCGCGCCGTCCGCCGCGTCCTCGCGGCCCACTGCGCCGTCGTCGCCGCTGTCGGCCCTCCCGCTGGGACCGTCCGCACGGGTGCGCCCCGTGATGAGCGCCACTGCGGCCGACAGCCCGCGGTGGGTGACGGGGATGCCCGCGTAGGCGGGGGCGGCCACGCCCGCGGTCACGCCCGGCACCACCTCGAACGGGATGCCCGCTGCGCGCAGCGCGAGCGCCTCCTCGCCGCCGCGGCCGAACACGAACGGGTCGCCGCCCTTCAGCCGTACCACGGTGCGTCCCTCCTGCGCGCGCTGGACCATCAGCGCCTCGGTCCGCTCCTGCGGCACCGACGGCCCGTCGCCCTCCTTGCCGACGAACAGCAGCTCGACGTCCGCGCACGCGCCCTCCAGCGCCTCCGTGGGGATCAGGCGGTCGAAGAGGATCACGTCGGCCTGCGCGATCAGCTCGAGCGCGCGCGCGGTCAGCAGGCCGGGGTCGCCGGGGCCGGCGCCGACGAGGTACACCCGTCCTGTCTCAGGCGTGCTCAACAGCGAGCTCCTCCGCGTGCGAGAGCAGGTCGTCGGCTCCCGCGCTCTGCAGACGCTCGGCCACGCGGCGCCCGAGCGCGTCGGGGTCGTAGAAGCCGACCGAAGCCGGGGGACACGCGCCTCCGGCGCGAATCCCCGTTTCGGCCAGCAGTTCGTCGCTGATCCACGCCGAGCCGTCGGGGAGGCCGACCCACGCGCGCAGGTGCAGGCAGCCGCAGCCGTCGTCGACGGCGTGCGCCCCGAGGGGGGTGTTGCAGCTTGCGCCGAGCGCCTGCGCCACGGCGCGCTCGGCCCGCAGGCAGGCGAAGGCGGTGGCGTCGGTGATCGCCAGCACAGCCTCCCGGGTGCGCTCGTCGTCGGCGCGGCCCTCCAGCGCGAGCGTGCCCTGGCCGGGGGAGGGGACGAAGCGGGCGGGGTCGAGCACCGCGCCGATCTCGGCCTCCCGACCAAGGCGGAGGAGGCCGGCGTGGGCCAGCACCAGTGCGTCGAGGTCGCCCTCGCACAGCTTGCGCAGGCGGGTGTCGACGTTGCCCCGCACTGGCACGACCTCCAGATCCTCGCGCACGGCGCGCAGCTGGGCGGCGCGCCGCAGGCTGCTCGTGCCCACACGAGCGCCCGGCGCGAGCTGCTCCAGGTCGCTCCCTCCGCAGAGCACGTCCTCGGCCGCCGCGCGAGGGGGGGCGCCCAGCAGAGTCAGGCCGTCGGCCAGCTCGCCGGGGACGTCCTTGGCGGAGTGCACCGCAAGGTCGATCTCTCCCGCGTGCAGTGCGCGCTCCAGCTCCAGCACCCAGCGAGACTTGTCGCTGTACGGGGCCTCACGGTCCCCGCTCGTGGCGATCGTGACCACCTCCGCGCCGACCGAAGCCGGGAGACACGCGCCTCCGACCGAAGCGGGGAGACACTCGCCTCCGGCGAGCATCCCCCGTTCGGCCAGCATCCCCGTTTCGGCCAGCAGCTGCGCGACGAACCGCGTCTGCGCGAGCGCCAGGGCGCTGCCGCGGGTCCCGATGCGCATCTGTCCTCCCCGGCCTCCTCTACGGGCCCTTGCGGCGACGGCGCTGCAGGTCGTGCACCTCGGCGAGGTGTCCGTCGGGGGGCCCGCCGAGCGAAGGTCGCCCGGCGGCGTCCTCGCCGAACCCTTCCTCCTCGGGGTCCTCGTGCAGGCCGAACAGCTCGCGCACGAGCTGCAGGCTCGCGTGGCTGCGCGCTTCGGAGAGGCTGCGCAGGCGGATCGTGGGCTCGTGCAGGAGGCGGTTGGCGATCGAGCGCGCGAGCGCCTCCACGCGGACGAGGTCGCGTGGGGAGGCCGACTCCCAGCGGCCGTCGTTCTCGGCGAGCACCTGTTCGACGATCGCGTCGCCGTGTTCGCGCAGGGCGCTGACCGTGGGCAGCGCCTCCAGCTGGCCGAGCCACCCGGCGAAGCGGTGGATCTCCTCCTCCACGATCGCTTCCGCGCGCGGCACCTCACCCGCCCGCGTGTCGAGGTTGCGCGCCACCACAGCCTGGAGGTCGTCGATGTCGTACAGCGTCACTCCCTCGAGCTCCCCGCAGCGCGGCTCGATGTCGCGGGGCACCGCGATGTCGATCAAGATCAGATCCCGCCGGGCGGGCGGGCTTCGCTCACCGCGCTGGGCGAGCACCATTTCCAGCTCCTCGTGGCCCACGATCGGGTGGGGAGAGGAGGTGGAGGAGACCACGATGTCCGCGCGCGTGAGCTGCTCGGGCAGCCCGTCGAGGCCGACGACCGAGCCGCCGAAGCGCTGCGCGAGGCTGCGCGCGCGGTCGGCGTGGCGGTTGGCCACGAAGATCGTGCCCGCTCCGCGGTCGGCGAGCGCCTGCGCGGTCAGCTCGCTCGTCTCGCCCGCCCCGAGGATCACGACGTGGCGCTCGCGCAGGGAGCCCAGCACGTCCTCGGCGAGACCGACCGCCGCGGAGGGGACGCTCACGTGACTCGCGCCGATCGCCGTCTCCGAGCGTACCCGCTTGCCTGTGCTCAGCGCCGCCGCCCACAGGCGGTTGCTGAGCGGCCCCGTGCAGCCCGCCCGCAGCGCGGCCTCGAAGGCGCGCTTGACCTGCCCCTGGATCTCGGCCTCGCCGACGATCATCGACTCGAGGCCCGCCGTCACGCGGTAGAGCTGGCGCGCGGCGTCGCAGTTGCGCGGCGTGTAGATCTCCTGCGCGAGCTCCGCGGGGTCGAGGCCCGCGTGGCGGGCCAGCATCGCCAGCGCCTCCGCCTCGGCGCGCGCGGGGTCGCCGACCACGAGGTAGAGCTCGGTGCGGTTGCACGTGGAGAGCACCACCGCCTCGCGCACCTCCGCGCCGGCGGTCATCCGCTGGGCGAGCGCGACCGCTTCGGACTCCGTGAACGCCAGGCGCTCGCGCACGGCGACCGGCGCGGTCTTGTGCGAGATCCCGAGCGCCAGCAGCTCGCTCATACCGGTGTCGCCTCCGCGCGGACGGCGTCGAGTTCGCCGGCTTGCGAGGCGCCCTCGCGCGCGTCGTCCCGCCCGCCGGGGGGGCGCTCGGAGAGCGCCAGCAGCTCCCCCAGCTCGCGCTCGATGCGGCTCAAGCGCACCGCCATGATCGCCACGTAGATCAGCACCAGGGCGAACAGCACGATGTAGGCCGCGGCGACGTACCCGCCGGCCGTGTGCAGCGGCAGTGCGGGCAGCTCGCCGAGCATCAGGAGGCCTCCGCGAGCCGCCGGCCCGGCTGGCCGATCTCTGATCGGTCGGGGTGGGGGGCCGCGCTGCGCGCGCGGGCCGCGGGGGCCTCACCGGAGAGCCGCCGGCGCAGCGCACGCAGTTGCGCACGAGCGTGCTTGGCGGTGAGCTCGTACCTGCAGAGCGTCGCGAACAGCAGCGCGATCGCGACGAGCGACACCAGGAACGTGAGCGCCATCGGGCCGGGGAGGTTGGAGGTGGAGCCGAGCACACGGGGGTGCAGGTAGGCGGTGGAGAGGCGCACCGCGATGAAGTTCACCGGCACGAACGCCCCCGCGACGATCGCGAACACCGAGGCGTAGCGCGCCTGGCGCTCGGGGTCCTCGATCGCGAAGCGCAGCGGCTGGTAGGTGGCGTACAGCAGGAACACGATCAGGAACGACACGAGCGTGGGCTCGCTCCACACCCACCAGTGCCCCCACGAGCCCTTCGCCCAGATCGAGCCGGTCAGGAGCGTGCCCACGGCGAAGATCAGGCTCATGTGGATCGTCACGTAGGAGCGCAGGTCCCAGCGCGCCTCGCGCGTGCGCAGGTGCTGGATCGCGAACAGCCCCCCGAGCACGAACCCGCACAGCGCCACGATCGCGAGAGGCACGTGTACGTAGAAGATCTTCTGCAGGAAGCCCTGTTCGGCTTCCAGGGGGGCGTAGAAGAAGACGAGGCCGAGCGAGGCCGCCATCGCGGCGACCGTCGCGACGGTGAGCGTACGCAGTCCCTTTCCGTGCGTGTGGGGGGGAATGGGCTCAGTCCTCCAGAAGGAAGTCGAAAACAGCGTAGGCGATCAGCCCGAACACCAGATCATAGAGTGCGAGCGTCAGCGGCCAGCGGATTGGGGGGCCAGTTTGATGGGCGAGCGTCAGCAGCGGCGCGGTGGCGCGCGCCCCGCCGATCACCACCGGCACCAGCAGCGGCAGGGCGAGCAGCGGCCCCAGCAGGTCACGCGCGCGGGTGCGCACCGCGAGCGCGGCCACCAGCGTGCCGATCAGCGCGACCCCCACGTCGCCCAGCAGCAGCACCCCGGGCAGGTCCGGCAGGGCGGGCCCGAGCGAGGGTTCCAGCAGCAGCAGCGCGAACGCGGGCACCGCGACGAGCTCCAGGACGACCAGGTAGGCGAACAGTGCGAGCGCCTTCGCCACGAGCAGTGCGGAGCGGTCCACGGGCGCGAGCAGGAAGCCGTCGAACCCCCCCTCCTCGGCGTCGGCGACGAACAGCCGGTTGATCCCGAGCAGCGCGGCGAGCAGCAGCGTCACCCACAGGATCCCCGCCGCCTCGTCTCCGTTCACCCCGGTGCGGTTCAGCGCGAAGTGGAAGATCACGAAGACAGTCACCGCGAACAGCGACATCCCCGGCACCGACTCCAGCGTGCGCAGCTCGACGAGCAGCTCCTTGCGCAGGAGCGCTCCAACGGTCCTCACGTGTAGAGCTCCTTGATCGCCTTGCCGTTGAGCGCCGCGGGGCTTGCCAGCAGCGCCGGACGACCCCCGCGCAGGCCCAGCACAAGATCCGCTCCATCAAGGTCCACCTCCGGATTGTGGCTGCACACCACCCGTGTGCGGCCACACCCGAGCCCGATCAGCGGCTCGACGAGCTCCGCCCCCGCAGGGTCCAGATTGGCGCGCGGCTCGTCCAGCAGCAACAGCTCGGGGTCGTGCAGCAACGCCCTCGCGGTTGCCACTCGCTGCACCATCCCCCGCGAGAGCGTACGCACCGGCTCCTCGGCTCGAGTGGCCATACCTACCGCCTCCAGCAGCTCCTCGACTCGCTTCATGCCTACCCCGTGCAGGCGGGCGTGGAAGCGCAGGTTCTCACGCGCGGTCAGCTCTCGGTAGAGCAACGGCTCGTGGCCGAGCAGGCCGATCCGACCTCTGACCGCCCACGCCTCGCCCGGCAGCTTGTGCCCCAACACTCGCACCTCCCCTGCGTGGGGACGCAGCAGCGTGGCCAACACCCGCAGCAGCGTCGTCTTGCCGGCGCCGTTGGGACCGAGCACGACCAGCGTCTGGCCGGCCTGCAGCGACAGCGAGACCCCGCCGAGCGCCTCGCGTTCGCCGTAGCGCCGCGTGAGATCCTCGAGCTCGAGTGCCGTCATATCCCCTCCCGCTCGCCTACCGCCGCCAGGGGGTCGCACGGTGGGACTCGCTCTGCGCTCAAGCGCCCCCTGCCCTCAGGTGCCCGCGGCCTGGAGCGCGCACGCGTCCTGCGCGGCTGCGATCAGCTCGCGCACCGCGGCCTCCTCACCGGCGCGCAGCAGCTCGACGGGGTCGGGGTCGCCGTTCACGAGCCCCTCGAAGAAGTCGCGCCGGGCGGCGTAGGTGGGCAGCGTGTCCTTGGCCCAGCCGCGGGCCTCGTTGAGCAGCACCGCGAGGCGCGCGTACTCCTCGCCGAACAGCGCGGCGACTTCGCGCTTCATGCGCTTGGCCAGCGCCGGCGAGGCGCCCGCGGTGGAGATCGCGATCGCGAGCGGGCCGGTGCGCACGAGCGCGGGCAGGATGAAGTTGCACAGCGGCGGCACGTCCACCACGTTGACGAGCATCGCGCGCCGCTCGGCGTCCTCCCACACGCGGATGTTGACCTCCGTGTCGTCGGTGGCCGCGATCGCCAGGAACACCCCCTCGAGGTCGCCCGCACCGGTGTAGGCGCGCCGCTCCCAGCGGATCGAGCCCTCGCGCGCCAGCTCCTGCAGGGCCGGCAGCGCGACGGGCGCAATCAGCGTGACCTCGCCCGCGCACGCGAGCAGCCCCTCGACCTTCTCCAGGCCGACGGCCCCGCCCCCGACGACCACGCAGCGGCGGCCGCGCAGTTTCAGGCAGGCGACGTAGAAGGGGGTGTCGAGCATGTCCCGCACGCACGACTGGTCGCAGGTCCCCCTGCGCAACTGGCAGACGCACTCCTTGCCAGCGTAGGCCTGGGCGGGCATGAGGGACAGGATAGGCCCTGGGGCCTCCCGCCAGGCAGCGGGGCGATCCCCGGTGCGAAGCGGCACGCAGACGGAGACATCGATCGAGATCCGCGGTCGCCTCTCAGTGGGAGACAGCGCCCACACGATGGCCGCACGGCTGCAGCGGCAGGCCGCCAGGCCCTTTGACAGCGAGCTGGACCCGTGCCCATCATTCGCGCCCGGCGCATGACACCCCGTCACACATCAGCAGCGGACAGCCCGCAGGCCCGGACAGCGCGCGAGGCCGAAGTCTACGACGACGGGCGCGTCGTGGAGGAGTACTTCCGCTGGGTTGCGCTGGTGCCGCACGTCATGAGCGGCCCCAACTCGGAGTTCGGCGATCGACGCTTTCTGGGGCTGCTGAGCGAGCGAGTGGCGGGCGGGCGTGTGATGGACGTCGGTTGCGGTACGGGCGACCTCAGCGCCCAGCTGCACGCGATGGGCGCAAGCGCGGTCTACGGCTTTGACATCTCACGGCGTCGAGTCGAAGAGGCACGCGCCAAGTACGGCGGGCTGGAGGGAGTCACCTTCCACGTGCACAGCGCCGAGGACCCGATATCGGGACGGTTCGACGTCATCGTGGGTCACGCGATCCTGCACCACCTCGACTTTCGAGTCACCCTGGCGACGCTCTTCGAGGACAACCTCCGGCCAGGTGGACGGATGGTCTTCGTAGAGCCGATGAGCCACCCCCTCACGCTAGCCTTTCACCGACTCGTGCGCTCGGCGCACACTCCCGACGAGTGGCCGCTCACTCCCGCGGACGTCGCGTGGCTGCAGCAGCGCTTCGCCGCACACGTCGTACCCGTCAACCTGCTCTCGTTCCCCGTCGCGGTCTTCTCGAGCTTCGTGCTCTCCTCTGAGGACAACGGACTCATGCGGCTCGCGGACCGGATCGACCGGTCGCTGGAGCGGCGACGGCGCCTCCTGGCGCGAGGTCGCCAGGGCATCATCGTCATCGACCGGCCCCCGGGTTAGTGGGCCACCAGGACGAGCGCGACCAGCGGGAACCTCGGAGCGTGAAGCGGTGAACCACCTGTCGAGCACAGCTCACCTGCGTGTACGGGCACGTTCGTGGCCGGTCGGTGGGGTCAGCCTGGCACTCGGCGCAGTGTTCGTGCTGGCAGCCGCGCTCTACCTGTGGACCGCCGCCACGTCGACCCCGTTCACCTTCGAGAATGGTGGAGTCGATCGCTACAACCTGCTGGCCAACGCGTTTCTTCACCTGCGGCTCTCGGTCGGCCGCGCGCCCGCCGGGCTGTTGCGCCTTGCGGAACCCTACAACCCGGCGCAGAACGCACCGTTCGTGGACACGGGCGTCAACGACGCCACCAATCTCCACGACGACCTGCTGTCCGGTGGGAACCTGTACTTCCTGTGGGGGCCGGCGCCGGCGCTTGTCCTCCTGGTCCCTCTGCACCTGCTCGGCCTGGAACCGTCGGCGAGCGTGACCGTCGCCTTCTTTGCGATCGCCGGACTCGGCTTTGCGTTGGGGGCGTTGCGTGCGGTGTTGCGGCAGATCGGCGACACGCCGCTGTGGGTGTGTGTGCTCGCCGGGTCCGCCCTGGCGCTCTGCTCGACGATGCCCTTCCTGTTGCGCACCCCGGCCGTGACGGCGGACACGCTCGCCGGCGGCTTCTGTTTTACGATGGCCGGCATCTGGCTCGCCACCTCGGCGCTGGTGGACCACCAGGCGTCGTTGCGGCGGCTGGTGGCGATGAGCCTCTGCTTCGGCCTGGCGGCCGGCTCGAGGGTGCCGCTGACGGCGGTCGCGGTGGTGCTCGTGCCGGTCTACCTGTCGCTGCGGCCGACCCGGCCCCGCCGAGAGTTGCTGATGGCCCTGGCGGTCCCGTTCGGGGTCTGCTTCCTGCTGCTGCTGGCTTACAACCAGGCGCGCTTTGGCGATCCCCTGGAATTCGGCACCCGTCACCAGTTGGCCGGCGTCGACCTGCTGCACGCGCCCCTTGGCAACCTCAGCTCCGTGACGCCGGGAGCCTGGCTCTACGCGCTGTCTCCACCGAGACCGACGGCCCTGTTCCCGTTCCTCGTGCTTGGCCCGCCACCGCTCGCGTACCCGGCAAGCCTGCCCGCCAACTATGGCCCGGAAATCACCGGGGGGCTGCTGCCGATGACGCCGGTCGTCGTCTTCCTCCTGGCGCTGCCCTGGATCTGGCGGCGCCGCCCGACGTGGCTCGGATCGCTCGCCCTGCCCCTGCTGGTGCTCGCGGGCGCAGGGATCGCCATTCTGCTGCTCCTGTCGTACGAGAACACCTCCACGACCGAGCGCTACGAGGTGGAATTCTCCACGCTGCTGCTGCTCGGCGCGCTGGCGGCGTGGCTCGCCCTGTGCCACTGGACGCGTGGAGGCCTCCGCCGGCTGGTGCGGGTCGGTGGCGGCCTGCTCGTGGCCTGGGGTTGCGTGACGGGCTTCGCCGTCGACTCGATCGGCTACGGGGACTTCCTCGCCGTCGAACACCACGGGGAGTGGAACACGCTGCAGGACGCCGGCTCGCCGCTCACGGCCCTCATCGCGCGCCTCGCCGGGCGCCCCGTGCTGGCCGAAGTGCTCACGAAGAACGTCAAGGAATACACGCCGGTGACCTACACCAGTCTCAACGTACACGCGGAGGAATCGTTCTGGCTGGGGGCCGCCGAACCGGCGACCATCGTGGTCGCCTCCCCCGACACCCGCACAGCCGCGCTGGTGCTGGGCATGAGCCCGGGCCTCGAAACACCCCGTGGGATCGAACCGGGGGGCGCTGCCGTGAGCGTGACCCTCCTGAGTCCCAACCAGGCGCCCGCCAGCTACGTTGTGCCTCCCGGCGGACGGTTGGTGCGCGCCGCCGTGCGGCTCTCCCCGGGGGTCAACCGGTTCGAACTGCGCCCGGTCCCCAGCACGTTCACGCTGCCGAACCAGAGCAATCCGACGACGACCTCGCTGCTGCTCGTGGGGAAGCTGGCGCTCGAAAGCCGCTAGGGCCGGGGGCCCAGCCGCGCAAAGCTTGTATTGGTGCGTGTTCTGGGCGCCGATGGCGGTCTCCGTGAGCGCGCGGGAGACTCCCGGGCGGCCCTTAGTAAGAAACATTTCGGGTGATCTGCGCGAGTCAGAGACAATGCTTCCAATTCCCTTGAAAAGCTCGTAGAATTGTGCTGTACTACTTGAATCGATCCTAACGATCGCAACAGCGCTCGAGGGATCGAGAAGACATTGTGACAGGCAGTTACAAAGTCGGATCTGGACCAAACCTCAACCAACATCAACGAATCATCAGACGAACATTCAAATCGAGATACAAAGGAGTTGTAGACAATGAGGTTCATACGTATCGCGGGGTTCTGCCTCGCGGCCGTGTTCGTGATGAGCATGGTCGCAGCGGGGACCGCTTCGGCAGCACCGCACTGGTTAGTGTGCTTACCATCACATACCGGTACTACGACCACGAAGTGGACGGAAAGTCAATGCTCCACCGCATCATCAAGTGGTACATGGGAATGGAGCGAACCAAAAACTACCGAAGCGACCAGAACTGCGGGGTCGCTGAAACTGGAAGCCAAATCATCTCTCGCCGGCGAGGTAGAAATCAAATGCGCCGGGTTAGACACAGGGTGGATTGGCCCAAACGGCACAGATCAGACCACGACCGTTACAACAGACAAATGCGAAGCAGGCACGAACTGCGAAAAACTCGAAAAAGCTGCTACAGCGGTTGATCTGCCGTGGAATTCGGAATTGAAGGAAACCGAAGGCACAATACACGACACAATCAGAAATGGTGGAAACGGCGAACCTGGCTATGAAGTGACTTGTAAGGTTCTCGGTAAAGTTGAAACAAACGTATGTACCGGACCGGGGTTAGTGGTCATGGAAAATAAGAATACTCCGGGTAATCTAGCTGCGTTATTAGTATTAGCTAATTTTATTAACCCGAATAAACCAAAGGCTAACTGCACGGCCTTTAGCACCGGAAAAGAAACAGGTAACATATCAGGGAGTGTCGCGACATTACTAGCGAGTGGCCGGGCGCTTCGAGTCTCCAAATAGCAGTGCTTGATTGTCGTTGAGTGTTGGGGTGGGGCCGGCGTGGGTCGGTCTCACTCCGACTGGTAAGGGTGTCGCGGGTGAGAGTTCTGTCTTGCGTCTTCAACGGAGCTAGGGATGGGAGATGAGATGAGGGAGTGGGGAGACGAGGTCGATCGGGTGCGGTTGGGTGGCGTCTGTTCTGTGTTTGTGGGTGGGGGGCGCCGGGCGGAGTTCGCGCGGTTCGCGGTTTTGGTCGGGTTGATCGCAGCGTTGCTCGTAGTGGGGTTTGTGGGGGTTCTTGCGGGGAGTGCGCGGGCTGCCGAAGTGTGCCCAAATGAAGCCTCGCGCCAGGGTCCGTCTGTTGACTTGCCTGAATGTCGTGTCTATGAGCAGGTGACGCCGGTGGACAAGGGCGACGCTGTCGACATCTTCGGTCGCGGACTCGGGGGGGGCAATAAAGGGATCGTTGTTGCTCCAGGTAACCAGGCGTATGTAGCGGAAGATGGGGATGCGATTCTGGTCAAAACGGATGGTTCGTTCGCGGCGAATGCGACGGCGAGTGCGTCGGCGTATGTTTTCTCCCGCGGGGCTGGAGGGTGGGGTATGAATGTTCTGGCGCCGTCGATCGCGGCGTCTCAGGAAGTCGGAGAAAATCCCGAATTTTTGTTTGATCCTCGGGATCTCTCTGCGGTTGGTTTCAATGATGAGGTTGGGACGTTCAGCGAGTTGTTGGACGGCGAGGAATCGGCCTTTCGGCAGATGGAGCTGGTTGGCCCTGTGGGAGGCCCGTATGCGCCGTTGTTCTCGCTCAGCGGGTTCGCCGCGTTGAACAGTGAAGACCAGGTCGAGATGGTTGGGGGCTCTGAAGACTTGAGTCGTGTGGTGTTGGAGGGCGAGAATCATTCGTTGGCGGCGGGCGCGGGAGGTCAGGACACGGGAACCGACGCGATCTACGAAACGGCCGGTGGCGGGGAATGCGGCCAGGGGACCTCGAGCTGTAGGCTCGTCGATATCAACGTCGAAGGCCGGGCGATGCCCTGCGGTGCGACCCTCGGACAGGGGGGTAACCTCGCCGTAGGTAAAGCGTACAGCGCGGTCTCGAGTGATGGCTCGCGGATCTTCTTCACAGCCCCGGAGCCGGAAGCGAGCGGTGTGGGTTGTTGGAATCCCGGGAGCCCGGAGGAAAACCCGCCTGAGCTGTATATGCGCGAAGACGGTCTCGAAGACGGTTGAGATCTCAGCGCCTGAAGCGGGCGTGAAAGTCGGCACGACGGAAAACCCAATGTTGCTGTCGGTGTTCGTGGGCGCGTCTACGGACGGGTCGAAGGTGTTCTTCATGACGAAGATGGATCTGACCAAAGGCGCCGTGGACGGCGATGTGGGGCACGCCCCGGAGTTGTATGAGTACAACATGGAACCTCGCGAAGGGGAAAAAGCGCTGAGGCTCATCTCCGGGGGGCCGTCGGAAACGCTCGAAGGCGACGTCGAGAACGTCACAGCGGTCTCCAGCGACGGCTCGGCTGTGTATTTCAGCGCGTATGGCAACCTCGCCAGCGGAGCGTCGCAATACCCGCCCGGACAAACGGAAAAATTCCTCGGACAGTACCCGGTCAACCTGTACCGTTACGACACGGTCACCGGAGAAACGACATACGTCACCAAACTCAATAAGTACGACTATCCGGGAAAATTCGGTGGGTTTTCGGAATGGGATTCCGCTGAATTCGGTGGACCCGAAGGTACGGAAGGCGACGGCGTGTCCGACGTAAAGGAGTGGTATACGACGAAGGATGGGCAGTTTTTGGTATTTGGGACTGCACTGCCGTTGACCGGGTTTGATAATACTCACGCCCCAGGAGTAGCTTGCCCGAACAACTACACTGGTATACCAGCGCCTGAAGGGTGTTTTGAGCTTTATCGTTATGATGCGGCGTCGGGTGGTCTTGCGTGTGTGTCGTGTGGTGGGGTGGATCCGGTTGATGGTGCGTATTTCGCCCGCACCTACTTCGAATCTGCCGCGGTGGGGCCGCCGCGTCCGATCTCTGAAGACGGCGAAGATGTGTTTTTTGAATCGGCGAGCGTGCTTGTGCCGCAGGTGTTGCCGGGTAGGAATCATGTGTATGAGTGGCATGGTGGTGTGATTTCGTTGATTAGTTCGCCGAGTGATCCGGGTAATGCGTTTTTTCTTGGTTCGAGTGCGGATGGGAATAATGTGTTTTTTGTGACGCATGCTCAGCTTTCTGCGATGGATACTGATCAGGCGGCGGATATTTATGATGCGCGCGTGGGTGGTGGGTTTGCGGGTTTTGTGCCACCTGCGTGTACGGGTACGGGTTGTCAGGGTGTGCCGGCGGCGCCGCCGGTGTTCGCGACGCCGGCGGGCGTGACGTTTGAAGGTGTAGGGAACTTCTCGCCGTCCGAAACAGCGGCGGAAACCGGCCCGAAGGCGAGGAAGTGCAGGTCTGGGTTGGTCAGGAGGCATGGTAGATGCGTAAAGGTCAAGAAGCGAGTTAAGCGTTCGAAGAAGCGAGTTAAGCGTTCGGCGAGAAGGGGGAAGTAGTTATGTGTAAGCGGTCTGTGTCGTTGGTTGGGGTGTTGTGTGTGGTGTTGGTGTTGTGTGTGCCGGTGTCGGCGTTGGGTGTTGAGGGGGTTCCGCAGTGGACGGTGACTGGGTTTTCTACTCCGACGAATTTGACGCCTGGGGGTTCGGGTTTTTATACGGTGCGGGTGCAGAATACTGGTGGTGCTCCGAGTGATGGTGAAACAGTGAGTGTTACGGATGTGTTGCCAGTGGGTTTGAGGGCTGGGGCCGAACCTGTTTCGGGGTTGTATTTTGAGACGGCGGCGCCGATGAGTTGTACGGGTTTGACGTGTGTGTATTCGGGTGTGGTTGGGATTGGTGACGTTCTTGAAATGGTGGTTCCTGTTGAAGTGGAAGGCGGTGTTCGGAAGGGGTCGAGTGTGACCAATATTGCGACGGTATCGGGCGGGGGTGGGGTGGAAGTGAGCCAGGGAGTGCCGACTGTGGTCAGTTCTTCTGCGGCTGTGTTTGGTATTGCTGCTGGTTCGACGGCGAGCGCGTTGTCGACTACCCAGGCTGGCGCTCACCCCAATCTGACGTCGACGTTCGAGTTCAATAGTGTGAGTGCAGGGTTGTTCGCGGGTAATGTGCAGGAAAGCGGTGCGACTTTGCCGGCGGGGTTCATTGGTGATCTTGCGGATACCCCGAAGTGCCAGATCGCGGGTTTCAGCGAAGAGAGCGACGGCGCGCTTCACTGCTCGTTGAGCGCAATCGTCGGCTCGGTGATTCTTTATGTTAATGTGGGTGTTCGGCGGAATGCTTTTGTGCTGCCGTTGTTGAATTTGACGACCAACCCTGGTGAAATCGCGAAGTTCGGTTTCACGCTTGGAAGGTTTGGTATTCAGGGCACGATCTCGCTGACGCCTGGCGATGATGCGGTGCGCGCGAACTTCACGAAAATCCAGGACAGCGCGCCGACGATCGATGGTATCTCGCTGACTGTGTGGGGTGTCCCGGCGGAATCCCCGCACGATCTGATGCGAGGACTAAAATGTGAAGAAGCGGGAGATTGTTTTTATGTGAATGAAACGAGGGGGGAGGGGAACCCGGTTACGCTCGAAGAAGCCCCCGAAGGTCAGCCGGTGACGAATCCCGCGGTGCCGTATTTGACGAGCCCGACGGATTGCACCGCGGAACCGTTGCAGGATACGTTCAGCGTGAACTCGTGGGAAGAACCGGGCCGGGAGGTGAATGTGCCTTCGAGTATCGGCCCGTTCACGGGTTGCAGCCTGCTGGAATTCGCACCGGCTGTCGCGGTGTCGCCGGATACTGTGCGTGCGGATACCCCGGCGGGCTTGACGTTCGAAGTGAAGATGGGCCAGGAAGGACTCGTCAACGCGGGTGCGAACTCGGAGTCCGACATCCAGGATACGACGGTGACGCTCCCGGAAGGCGTGGTGGTCAACCCGGGGCAGGCCGCGGGGCTCGGCGCGTGCCAGGAAGCGCAGGCTCGTGTGGGTGAAGAAGGACCGCCGTCGTGCCCGTTGGACTCGAAGGTCGGGCAGGTCGCGGTCCAGACGCCTGTGCTGAAGAACAAGCTGGAAGGCAACGTGTACGTGCTGCAGTCCAACCCCCCCGACCTGAAGCTGCTCGTCGCCCCGGAAGACCCCCAGGACGGGATCTACGTGAAGTTCGTCGGGGACGTACACCTGAACGAAGCGACGGGGCGGCTCACGACGACGTTCCAGGGGACGCCGCAGCTGCCGTTCAGCGACCTGAAGCTGTCCTTCAGCGGTGGCGCGCAGGCAGCGCTCGCGACCCCGGTGCAATGCGGGGTGTATACGACGAGCACGGATTTTGTTCCGTGGAGCACACCGTTCGTGAGCGAAGTGTTCCCCACGAGCAGCTTCGCGGTCAGCGAAGGCCCGGGGGGCTCGGCGTGCCCGTCCTCCCCGGCGCCGTTCGCGCCGGCGATGATCGCGGGCCCCACGACCGACCAGGCGGGGGGTTTCACGGACTTCTCGCTGCTGCTGACGCGGGCGGACGGGCAGCAGCGGATCTCGACGCTGCAGTTCAAGACCCCGGAGGGCCTGTTGGGGATGATCAGCAAGGTAGCGTTGTGCGGCGAACCGCAGGCCGCGAAAGGCGAATGCTCGGCTGCGTCGCAGATCGGTCATACGGTCGTGGAGGCCGGCCCGGGCCCCTACCCGCTGGTCGTCCCGCAGCCGGGCTCCCCGCCCGCACCGATCTACCTCACCGGGAGCTACAGGGGTGCCCCGTACGGCCTGTCGATCGTCGTGCCGCTGGTCGTCGGCCCGTTCAACCTGGGGACGATCGTGACACGCGCAAGGATCGAAGTAGACCCCCACACTGCACAGTTGACGGTCACGACGAGCCCGCTACCGTCGATCATCGACGGGGTCCCCTCCGACCTGCGGTCGATCGACGCGGTGATCGACCGTCCCGGGTTCATGTTCAACCCGACGAACTGCAGCCCGATGTCCTTCAGCGGAACCGCGACGAGCACTGAAGGAGCGAGCGCCCCGATCACAAGCCGCCTCCAGGTCGGCTCCTGCCGCAGCCTGAAGTTCAAACCCGACTTCAAAGTCTCCACCTCCGGGAAGACCTCCCGGGCGAACGGGGCGAGCCTCGACGCGAAGCTCGTCTACCCAACCGGCCCGCTCGGCGCCAACCAGGCATCCAGCCAGTCGAACATCGCGAGAGTCAAAGTCGAACTCCCCCGCCAGCTACCCTCACGCCTAAAGACCCTACAGAAAGCATGCGCCGCCGCGACATTCGAAGCGAACCCCGCCCGTTGCCCCGCCGCATCAGTCGTCGGGCACGCCAAGGCAGTCACACCGATCCTGCCAGTCCCCCTGGAAGGCCCAGCCTACTTCGTATCACACGGCGGCGAAGCATTCCCCAGCCTGATCGTCGTCCTACAGGGCTACGGCGTCACAGTCGACCTCGTCGGCTCGACGTTCATCAGCAAACACGGCATCACGAGCAGCACGTTCAAGTCGGTCCCCGACGTCCCGGTCTACACCTTCGAGCTCGCGCTCCCCGAGGGCCCCTACTCCGCCCTCGCAGCCCACGGGAACCTCTGCACCGCAAAGCTCGCGATGCCCACCGAATTCCTCGCCCAGGACGGCACCACAATCCACCAGAGCACCCCCATCACAACCACCGGCTGCCCACACACAACCACCCACACACACCACCGCAAACACAAGACACACAAGAAGAAGTAGAGCCCGGAAGCCCAGGCACGCGCCCGCCGCCAGCCCGACCGACGACCTTCTGAGCCAAGGTGGGTGGGGGTCCCTCGCGGCCCATCTGGGCGGCCGACCCGAGAAGGTTTAGCGCCGCAGCGCCCTGAGGCCCACGCGCGCGAGCGGGCCGATGCCGTGGCGCCAGGCGCGCTCGCGGTCGGCGTCGCGGGAGGAGCGCAGCTGCGCGACCGTGCGGGCGGCGCGGGCGTGCAGGTCGTCGTAGGGGGCCCACCACAGCCCGCGCGCGCCGGAGGGGCTCCACGCGATCAGCTTCTCCTGCGCGCAGCCGCGCAGGCCGCTCTCGCCGAGCGTGCGCCCGAGCCCCCCGCCGGCCGCCGCCCCCCACGGGCCGCGCGCGAGGGCGGGCGCGGGGAGGTGGTCGTTGAGCCACACCATCCCCGTGTGCAGCTCCCGCGCGATCCGCAGCCCCTGGGGGCGGTCGGCGGTCCACACCGAGGCCCCCAGCGCGTACTCGCCGTCGTTGGCGAGCGTGATCGCGCTGTCGGTCGAGTCCACCGCCTGCACCGTGAGCACCGGGCCGTCGAGCGGCTCGCGCTGCACGCGCATGGCGTGCGTCACCCCGCTCAGCACCGCCGGCGCGTAGAAGGCCGCGCCCGGCGCGCACCCCTCCGGGGGCGTCTCCAGCGGCCCGCCGCAGTGCAGCCGCGCACCCTGCGCGACCGCCTCCTCGACGAGCTCGCGGATGTGGGCCACGCGCCGCGCGGAGGCCAGCGGGCCGACCTGCACGCCCGGGCGCTCGGGGTCGCCCACGCGCAGCGCCCGCGCCCCGTTGACGAGGTGGGTGAGGAAGCGGTCGTGGACCTCCCGCTGCACGTAGACCCGCTCCACCGCGCCCCGCGCCTGCCCGGCGCCCGCGTAGCCGGCCCACAGCGCCCCGGCGGCGGCGCGCGCCACGTGCGCGTCGGCGAGCACCACCATCGCGTCCTTGCCCCCCAGCTCGACCGTGACCTCCCGCTCCTGGGAGACGCCGGCCCGCGCGACCGCCCGCCCCACCGCGGGGGAGCCGGTGAACAGCACCTTCTCGACGGGCGCCCGCGCCAGCGCCACCCCCACCTGGGTGCCGCCGTGCACGAGGCGCACGAGACCCTCCGGCAAGCCGGCCCGGGCGAGCGCGCGGGCGATCCGCTCGCCCGCCAGGCACGCGCGCCGCGCGGGCTTGAAGACCACGCCGTTGCCCGCCAGCAGCGCGCCGGCGATCTGGCCGAGCGGCTGCGCGAACGGCGCGGAGCCCGCCCCGATCACCCCCACCACCCCGAACGGCTCGTACGCGACCCGCGCGCGTCGGGAGAGCGCCATCGAGCGGTGCGCCCCCACGCGCCGCGAGCCCAGCACCCGCGCGCCCTCGTCTGCGACCCACACCAGCGCGTCGAGCGCCGCCAGCAACTCCATGCTCGCGACCTCCGCTCGCGGGCGGCCCTGCTCGCGGGCGATCAGGGTTGCGAGCTCGTCGAACTCGTCGATGACCGCCTGCGCCGCGCGGCGCATGTAGCGCGCGCGGTCCTCCACGCGCAGCAGCGCCCACAGCGGCTGCACCTGGCGCGCCGCCGCGACGACCTCCTCGACCCGCTCCGGCGCGGTCACGGGCACGCTTCCGAGGACCGCCCCCGTCGCCGGGTTGCGCGAGTGCAGCGTCTGCGGCTCGGCTCTCTCGGTCAAGGCGGTGTCCATACCGTTGATTATCGCCCTCGGGCTCGGCGCACCTTCTCCAGTCGCTTCGCGAGCTCCGCCTCGGCCTCGTCGGGCTGGTAGAAGCGCGCGCCCGCCACCTCCTCGGGCAGCAGCTCCTGCGGGGAGACGTGCCCCGAGCGCTCGTGCGGGTTGTCGTAGCCGCCTACCTCCTGGCCCGGCCTCGGCCCAGAACGCAGCCACCCCGGGGCCGGCGCTGCACCGTGCTCGCGCACGTGGCGCTGCGCCGCTCCCAGCGCGCGGCCTGCGGTGTTGGACTTCGGCGCGAGGGCGAGGTATATGGCGGCCTGCGCGAGCGCGAATTTGGCCTCGGGCATCCCCACGTGCTCGACCGCCTGCGCCGCTGCCACGGCGACGGCGAGCGCGGCGGGGTCGGCGTTGCCGATGTCCTCCGAGGCGAGTATCACCATGCGCCGCACGATGAAGCGCGGGTCCTCGCCGCCCTCGAGCATCACTGCCAGGTAGTACAGCGAGGCGTCGGGGTCTGAGCCGCGCGTCGCCTTGATCCAGGCGGAGATGTAGTCGTAGTGGCGGTCGCCCTTGCGGTCGTACAGCACCGCCCGCAGTCTGCAGCGCGTCCTCTGCGCGCGCGATGCCCACGCTGGTCTCCCCCCGCTCCGCCGCCGTCGCGACCGCCAGCTCCAGCGCGTTCAGCGCGGTGCGCGCGTCGCCTTCCGCTCGCGCTGCCAAGAACTCGAGCGTCTGGGGCTCGACCGTGACTGCGCCGTCGAGCTCCCCCGAGGCGAGCGCGCGGCGCAGCACCTCTGCGACCTCCTCGGCGGAGAGTGCCTGCAGCGCGTACACCCGCATCCGCGAGAGCAGCGCCCCGTTGACCTCGAACGCGGGGTTCTCCGTGGTCGCGCCGACGAGCGTTACCACGCCCTCCTCCACCGCCGGCAGCAGCGTGTCCTGCTGGGCCTTGTTGAAGCGGTGGATCTCGTCGAGGAAGAACACCGTTCCCGTCCCGCTCGTGGCGCGGCGGTGGGCGGCGCGCTCCAGCACTGCGCGGACCTCTGCGCGGCCGGCCTGCACCGCGCTCAGCTCCTCGAACACCGCGCGGGAGCGCTCGGCGACCATCCGCGCCAGCGTCGTCTTGCCCGAGCCGGGCGGGCCGTAGAGCACCATCGAGTGGGGGTGGCCCTGCTCGATCGCGGTGCGCAGAGCCGAGCCGTCGCCCAGCAGGTGGGTCTGGCCCACGAGCTCCTCGAGGTGCTGCGGACGCACGCGTGCAGCCAGCGGGCGGTCCTCCCCCTCCGCGGCGCCCTCGGCCGCGTCCTCGGGCTCGAAGAGTGTGTCCATATCGGGAAGGCTCTCAGGAAACGGAAGCCCGCGGGAGGTCGCCGGCCGGATGGCGTCGAACCTCTATGGCTGATGCACCACATCAGAATCAGAAACACGCCCCCTCCGGCCCGGGTCGTTGTGGTATGACCACCGGCGCCGCCGACCTCCTCCTGCAGGGCCCCGCCGTTGGCGGGCCGGGGGGCGGGCTGGCACCCGGTGGGTGGGGGCTCGACGGGCGGGAACTCGATCCCCTGCTCGACGCGGGCGGCGCGCTCGCCGCGCGCTCACCCTGGCAGCTCTTCTGGGCGCGCCTGCGCGGCGACCGGGTGGCGCTCGCCTCGCTCGGCTTCGTCGTGCTGCTCGTGGTGGTCGCGCTCGCCGCGCCGCTTGTCGTCCAGCTCGCCGGCGTGCCCGGCCCCGACGTCCAGAACCCCGGCGCCCTCGACGCCTTTGGCAGCCCCCTCGGTCCCTCCGCCGCGCACCCCTTCGGCGTCGACCAACTCGGGCGTGACGTGTTCGCGCGCGTCGTCTACGGGACCCGCGTGTCGCTGGAGGTGGGGGTCATCGGCACCGCGTTGGCGACGCTCCTCGGCACCGTTGTCGGCCTGCTCGCCGGCTTCTACCGCGGTCTCACCGACACCCTGCTCTCGCGAGCGATCGACGTCGTCCTCTGCTTCCCGCTGCTGCTCGTCGGCCTCGGGCTGGGGGCCGCGTGCGGAGTGCGCGGCTGCGTGAAAGGGGCGATCCAGCCCGGCACCTCCACGATCGTCGCGATCGTCGCGCTGTTCAACTGGACGTACATCGCACGGATCGTGCGCGGTCAGGTGCTCTCTCTGCGCGAGCGGGAGTTCGTCGAGGCCTCCCGCTCGTTGGGGGCCTCGGACGCGCGCATCGTCTTCCGCGAGATCCTCCCCAATCTCACCGCGCCGCTGATCGTCTACTCGAGCCTCCTGATCCCCGCCAACATCCTGATCGAGGCCGCCCTCTCGTTCCTCGGTGTCGGCGTGCGCGCGCCGACCGCCAGTTGGGGGCAGATGCTCGCCGACGCCACCCCGATCTTCAACACCGCCTGGTGGTACATGCTGTTCCCCGGCCTCGCGCTGCTTTTCACCGTGCTCGCCTTCAACCTGCTCGGCGACGGCCTGCAGGACGCGCTCAACCCGCGGAGGACCCCTATCAGATGAGGAGAAAGAAGATGCTCAACCAGCACAGTTGGAGAGAGGCGTCGGTATGTGTGGCGATCTCTGGACTGCTCGCGATCGCACTCACCGCCTGCGGCTCCGGCGGCAGCGGCTCGTCCAGCACGAGCACCGTCCCACTCAAGTCGGGTGAGTCCCCCGCCGGCCAGCAGCTCGACGGCAAGCAGCGCGGTGGGGTGCTGACCGTTTACGAGGAACAGGACTTCGAAAACCTCGACCCGGGCGGCACGTACTCCGACCAGGACTACACCGTGCTGTACGCGACCCAGCGACCGCTCTACTCCTACCCGCCCAACACCGCCTCCCAGCTGCGACCGGACGTCGCCGCGGGCGCCCCGGTCGTCTCCGACGGCGGCAGGACCGTGACCGTGCACATCAAGCCGCGCATCTACTTCAGCCCGCCCGTCAACCGCGAAGTGAACTCCGGCGATGTCGCCTACGCGATCGAGCGCGGCGCCAACCCGAACGTCGCCAACCCCTACTTCGAACCCTACTTCGGCGACATCGTCGGGGCGGAACACGCCAAGGGCGGTCCGATTCCCGGAATCGAAACCCCGAACCCCACGACGATCGTCTTTCACCTGACCAAGCCGACGGCCGGGCTGCTCGCAGGCGCGCTCAGCCTTCCCCTCTCCGCCCCGGTGCCGCCCGAGTTCGCCAAGCCGCTCGACGCCCACCAACCCTCGACGTACGGCACCGAATACCTGGTCGCGACCGGGCCGTACATGTTGAAGTCCGACAGCGCGGGCAGGTTCCTCGGCATCGGCTACCAGCAGGGCAAGTCGGCGACGCTCGTGCGCAACCCCCGCTGGAACCCGCACACCGACTACCGGCCCGCGTACCTTGACCAGATCAACATCAACATCGGTGGCCAGAAGGCCGTGATCGGCCAGCAGGTGCTCAAGGGCGAACACGTCCTGCAGAACGACCCGCCCGCGCAGTCGATCGTCAAGGAAGCCTACGAACACTACCCGCAGCAGATCACCTTCACGCCGGGCTCGGGCACGTACTACTCCGCGCTTGACAACGCGCACGGGCCGCTCGCCAACGTCAACGCGCGCAGGGCCGTGTGGGCTGCCATCGACCGGGATGCGCTCGTCAAGGTGCGCGGAGGCGCGCTGGTCGCCCAGCCGATGACGCACTTCCTCTACCCCGGCGTGGCCGGCTTCGAAGAGGCCGGCGGGCTCGCGGGCACGAAGCTCGACTACAACGAACACCCCGAAGGCGACGCGGCGGTCGCCGCGAAGTACATGAAGCTCGCCGGCTACCCGTCCGGCAGGTACACCGGCACCAAGACGCTCCAGGTGGTCGGTGTGAGCGGCGAACCGGAAAGCGGCACCGCGCAGATCGTCAACCAGGCGCTGCAGTCCCTCGGCTTCAAAACCCACCTCTCCCTCGTGACCAAGTCGGTGATGTACGAAAAGTACTGCGGCGTGCCCTCCCAGGAGATCGACGTCTGCCCCAACGCCGGCTGGACGCGTGACTTCGCCGATCCGCAGACCGTGCTGTTCGTGCCGTTCTACGGACCCGTGATCTCACCCAGCCACAACCCCAACTGGGGGCAGGTGAACAACCCCCAGATCAACGCCGCGATGGAAAAGGCGGCGCTGGTGGTCGGCGAACCGGCGCGCGCGCAGGCGTGGGCGAAGGTCGACGAAATGCTCGTCACGCAAGCCGTCGCCGCCCCGGGGGTGTTCGTGAGTCAGGCCAACATCGAGGGCACCGGCGTCGCCGGCGTCGACCAGTTGTGGAACAACGGCGCGTGGGACTACGACTTCACCTCGCTGAAGTGAGTTGACCCGTTACATCATCCGCCGGGTTCTGTGGGGCGTCGCCCTGCTGTTCATCGTGTCGGCGCTCACGTTCGTGCTGTTCGACATCCTGCCCACAGCCGACCCGGCGCAGCTGCGGGCGGGACGGAATCCGAACCCGCACACGGTCGCCTACATCAGGCACGAGCTGGGACTGGACAAGCCGCTGTACACCCAGTTCTACGACTACATGCGGGGGGTTGTGCTGCACTTCGACCTCGGCTACAGCTACTACACCAGCGCCTCCGTAAAGAGCCTGATCGCCGAACGCCTCCCCGCCACGATCTCGCTCGCCGCCGGCGCGGTGGTTATATGGCTTGTAAGCGGCGTGGCGATCGGTGTCGTCTCCGCGGTGCGACGGCGCACACTGCTCGACCGCGCGTCGATGGGAACGGCGCTGGTGTTCATCTCCGCCCCCGAATACTGGCTCGGGCTGCTCGCGCTGTTCCTGTTCGCCTCCGACATCGGCAAGCTCAAGATCTTCCCCGGCGCCGGCAGCTACGTCAGCTTCAGCAGCGACCCCGGGAAGTGGTTCGCCTCGCTGATCCTGCCGTGGCTCGTGCTCGCGGCGACCTTCGCCGCGGTGTACGCACGCCTGCTGCGCTCCAGTCTGCTGGACGTGCTCGACCAGGACTTCATCCGCACCGCGCGCGCCAAGGGGCTCTCCGAGCAGCGCGTGATCCTGCGCCACGGGGTGCGCGCCGCGATCACCCCGATCGTCACCGTGCTCGGCCTCGACCTCGGAGCGCTGCTCGGCGGCGCGCTGCTGATCGAAACGGTCTTCGACATACCCGGAGTCGGGCGGCTGAACTACGACGCGCTCCTGCACGCGGACTTCCCGATCATCGAGGGCACGGTACTGCTGGCCGCGCTGTTCATCGTCGTGGCCAACATCCTTGTGGACATCTCCTACGCGTACCTCGATCCGCGAGTGCGGTTCAAATGAACGAGCCGTTGCTGCGTGTGGAGGATCTGCGCGTGGAGCTGCCCACCGAAGACGGGGTGGTGCACGCCGTGAACGGCGTCTCCTTTGAGGTGTACCCCGGGCGCACGCTCGGGATCGTGGGGGAGTCGGGGTCGGGCAAGACGGTCTCCGCGCTGACCCTCATGGGGCTCACCCGCGCGCAGGGGGCGCGTGTCTCGGGGCGCGTCCTGTTCGAGGGCGTGGACCTCGTGACGCTTCCCGAGGAGCGCCTACGCTCGCTGCGCGGCAACGCGCTGGCGATCGTCTTCCAGGACCCGCTCTCCTCGCTGCACCCCCTGTACCGCGTGGGGGCGCAGGTGGTCGAGGCGATCCGCGCCCACCGTGAGGTCTCCCGGCGCGCCGCGCGGGAGCAGGCCGTCGCGCTGCTCGAGCTGGTCGGCATCCCCGAGCCGTCGCGGCGCGTGGACGCCTACCCGCACGAGCTCTCCGGGGGGCAGCGCCAGCGCGCGATGATCGCGATGGCGCTCGCCAACGAGCCGCGGCTGCTGATCGCCGACGAGCCCACCACCGCGCTCGACGTGACCGTGCAGGCGCAGATCCTCGCGCTGCTGCACCGCCTGCGCGAGCAGGCTCGGCATGGCGCTCGTGCTCGTCACCCACGACCTCGGGGTGGCCGCCGAGGTGGCCGACGAGCTCGTGGTGATGCACGCTGGGCGGATCGTCGAGCGGGGTTCGGCCGAGCAGGTCCTCGCCGCGCCTCAGCACCCCTACACGCAGGAGCTCGTGCGCTCGGCCCCGACGCTCGAGCTTCAACGCGAGCGCGAGACGGTGGCCGAGCCCGTGGCCGAGCCGCTGTTGCAGGTGCGCGACCTCGTCAAGCGCTTCCCGGTCACGCGCGGGGTGGTGTTCCAGCGCCAGGTTGCCGCCGTCGAGGCGGTCGCCGGAATCAGCTTTGAGCTGCGCCGCGGCGAGACGCTCGGGCTGGTGGGGGAGTCCGGCTGCGGCAAGTCCACCACTGCGCGCCTGCTGATGCGCCTGCTCGAGCCCACCGCCGGGGAGATCCGCTTTCAGGGCCACGACCTCGCCCACCTGCAGGGCGCCGCTCTGAAGGCCGCGCGCCACGAGATGCAGATCGTCTTCCAGGACCCCTTCTCCTCGCTGAACCCCCGCAAGACGGCCGGCTCGATCATCGGCGAGCCGTTTGCGATCCACGGCCTGCACCGCGACCGGGCGGAGCGCGCGCGCGCCGTGGGCGAGCTGATGAACCGCGTCGGCCTGCAACCCGAGCACCGCAACCGCTACCCCCACGAGTTCTCCGGCGGCCAGCGCCAGCGGATCGGTGTGGCGCGGGCGCTCGCGCTGCGCCCGAAGCTGTTGATCGCCGACGAGCCGGTGTCGTCGCTCGACGTCACGATCCAAGCCCAGATCCTCGACCTGCTGCGCGACCTGCAGCGCGAGCTGGGCCTGACGCTGCTGCTGATCTCCCACGACCTCGCGGTCGTGCGCCAGCTGGCCGACCGCGTCGCCGTGATGCGCGCCGGCAAGATCGTCGAGCTCGCGACCGCCGACGCGCTCTACGTCTCCCCGCAGCACCCATATACGCGCGAGCTGCTCGCGGCGGTGCCCGGCGCTCGCCGGGATGGGCGTACTATCGCGGAGTGAGCAGCACCGACTTGGCCACCGATGCGGTCGAGCTTCTCCAGCGGCTGATCGCCTTCAACACGGTCAACCCGCCCGGCAACGAGCTGGCCGCGCAGGAGCACCTCGAGGTGCGCCTCGCCGCCGCGGGCTTCGAGTGCGAGCTGCTGGGGGCGCGACCCGAGCGCCCGAACCTCGTGGCGCGGTTGCGTGGCGCGGCGCCCGGTCCCACGCTCTGCTATCTCGGCCACGTCGACACCGTGCTCGCCGACCCCTCCGAGTGGAGTCGGGGCCCCTGGTCGGGGGAGCTCGCCGAGGGGTGCGTGTGGGGCCGGGGCGCGCTCGACATGAAGTCCCAGGTCGCCGCCGAGGTGGCTGCCGCCGTCTCGCTGGCGCGCTCGGGTTGGCGGCCCGCGCGCGGGGACCTGCTGGTCGTGGCGGTCGTCGACGAGGAGACCGGTGGGGGGCTCGGGGCCGAATGGCTCACGCAGACGCACCCCGAGAAGGTCCGCTGCGAGCTGCTCGTCAACGAGGGCGGCGGCGCCGTCTTCGAGTACGGCGGCCTCCGCCGCTACGGGGTCTGCTGCGCGGAGAAGGGCGTCTTCCGCTTCACGCTCACCACCGAGGGCGTCGCGGGTCACGCCTCGATGCCGAAGATCGCCGAGAACGCGCTGCTGAAGATGGGCCCGCTGCTCCAGCGCTTCGCGGAGCGCCAGCCCACTTACACGCTCACCGCCGAGCCCGCCGCGTTCCTGCGCGGGATCGGCGAGGACCCCGAAGACCCCGCCGGGGCGGTCGCCAACCTGCTCGCTGCCGACCCCCGCTTGGCGAGCATGTTCGAGCCGATGCTCGGCGTCACCTTCGCCCCGACCCGCGTCCGCGCCTCGGAGAAGATCAACGTGATCCCCTCTCGCGCCGAGCTGAAGGTGGACTGCCGCGTGCCCCCCGGCCTCGGCGAAGCGGAGGTGCTCCGTGGGATCGCGGAAGTGCTCGGCGAGTCCGCGGCGTCGGGGAGCGCTCCGGACTTCAAGCTGGAGTTCACCGAGCGCGTCGTCGGCAACCGCTCCCCCGCGGACTCGCCCCTGATGGACGCCATCTCCGCCTGGGTCTCCGGGCGCGACCTGGGCGCCGAGGTCGTGCCGGTGGTTCTGCCTGGCTTCACCGACTCCCGCCACTTCCGCGCGGCCTTCCCCGAGTGCGTCGCCTACGGTTTCTTCCCCCAGCGCCACCAGACGTTGCCCGAGATGATGCCGCTGATCCACGGCACCGACGAGCGCATCGACGTGCGCGACGTGGCGTTCGCCGCGGAATTCTTCAGAGACCTCGCGCGTTGTGTCTTGGGACCCACCCACCCCACCCGCCCCACCCGCCCATAGCCGGCCAGGGTCGGCCCTGGGGTACTATTGGACTCGATCAAGCCAAGGACGGTGCGCAGGTAGTGACGCCTCAGGTAGCGAGGGAAGTTGGATTGGAAGCCGGCGCGACCGGCACGTACACCGGGGCGACGACGGCGGCGCAACCGGCGGCGGGGCATTCGACGACGGCGTCCGTGAACGGAGCGACGACGCCTGTGGGTCACGCGGCGGCCCCAGTTGGCCATGCGACGACGTCCGTAGGCCGCGCGGCGGCGTCCGTGGGTCACGCGAGGGTGCCTGTGGTCCACCACGTGGTGCCCGTCGTTCACACGATCGCCCAGAGCCCGCAAGTCTCGATCGTGCAGGAAATCCAAAACTGGGCCCTCCAGTGGGAGCCCGTCGTGGCGATTCTGTTCTTCACGGCGATCATCGTCGTGATGTGGCGGATGCTGAAGGTGATGCCGCGGGTCAAGCCGCAGCAGATCAAGCCGTCCTCAGACCAGTCGGTGGGGTGGGACGACATCGCAGGGGTCAAAGAGGCCAAGGCGGAGCTGCAGGAGATCGTCGAGTTCCTGCGCGACCCCGAGCAGTTCCACAAGCTGGGCGCCACGGTCCCCAAGGGGATCCTGCTGCACGGCCCCCCGGGGACGGGCAAGACGCTGCTCGCCAAGGCCGTCGCACACGAGTCCGGTGCGCAGTTCTTCGCGCAGTCGGCCGCAGCCTTCGTGGAGATGTTCGCCGGGCTCGGCGCGGCCCGCATCCGCAGGCTGTTCGCGATCGCCCGTAAGCACGAGCCCGCGATCATCTTCATCGACGAGCTCGACGCCGTCGGGGGACGGCGCGGCATGGACGTCTCCGGCGAGAAGGACCAGACGCTCAACCAGCTGCTGGTCGAGATGGACGGCTTCGCGACCTCCGGCCGGCTGGTCGTGATCGCGGCGTCCAACCTGCTGGAGAAGCTCGACCCCGCGCTGCTGCGGCCCGGGCGCTTCGACCGCCAGGTGTTCGTCGCGCCGCCCGACGTCAAGGGCCGCGAAGGTATCCTCGCGGTGCACACCCGCAACAAGCCGCTGCGCGACGTGGACCTCTCGATGGTCGCCCAGCAGACCAGCGGCCTGACGGGCGCCGACCTCGCCAACATCTGCAACGAGGCCGCGATCTTCGCGGCGCGCCGCGGCGCCAAGGGCATCACCGACGCGGACTTCGACGGTGCCCTGGAGCGCGTGATCGCCGGCGTGCAGTCCCACCGCGTGCTCAACGACCACGAGAAGCGCGTCGTCGCCTACCACGAGGCCGGCCACGCGCTCTGCGGCGAGCTGCTGCCCTCCGTGGACCGCGTGCACCGCATCTCGATCGTCCCGCGCGGGCGCGCGCTCGGCTACACGCTCAACCTGCCCGCCGAGGACCGCTACCTGAAGACCCGCGAGGAGCTGCTCGACTACGTCACCGTGCTGCTCGGCGGGCGCGTCGCCGAGCAGGTCGTGTTCGGGGCGATCACCACCGGCGCCTCCGACGACCTCAAGCGCGTCGCGGACATCGCCCACTCGATGGTGCACGACTTCGCGATGGGCAACGCCGCCGTCGGGCGCTCCCCCGACGGTGACGTGCGCCTCTCGGAGACCACGCTGCGCATCCGCGACGAGGAGCGCCAGGACCTGGTCGAAGAAGGCCGGCGCGCGGCGCTGAAGATCATCCTCGGCCACCGCCGCCAGCTCGACGAGCTCGCCCGCGAGCTGCTCGAGCACGAGATCCTCGACCGCGAGGCGATCGACCGCGTGATGGACGGCACCCCCCGCCTGGAGCGCGCGCCCGGCGTCGGCCTGCGGATCGTCGCCGCCACCCCGGTGGACGGTCCCGCCCGGGCGGGACAGATATACACTCCTCCGAGTGCTTGACCGCATCGACCACGTCGGGATCGCCGTCGCCGAGATCGAGCCTGCGCTCGAGCTGTGGCGCAGCGGCTTTCAGCTGGACGTCGCCCACCGTGAGATCGTCGCCGAGCAGGGCGTCGAGGCGGTGCTGCTCGACGTCGGCGAGAACCACGTCGAGCTGCTCGCCCCGCTCGGCCCCGACACGCCGGTGGGCAAGTTTCTCGCCAAGCGCGGGCCCGGCCTGCACCATGTCGCCTACCAGGTCTCCGACATCGAGTCGGCGCTCGCCGAGCTGCAGGGAGCAGGACTCGAGCTGATCGACAAGACTCCCCGCGTGGGGATCGGCGGCGCGCGCGTCGCCTTCCTCGAGCCCCGGTCCACCGGTCGCGTGCTCGTGGAGCTCGTCGAGCCCGCCCACCACGGCACAGGGTCCCCGGCTGCCGGCACCGCGGGCGAGGTTGGTCGCTGATGGCGAGGATGCGCCGCATGAGCGTCGGCTTCCAGGGCGGCCAGGTGCTCGCGCTGCGGGTCGGTGACGATCAGCTGCAGAAGCTGTACAAGGCGCTCGGGGACCGCGGCTGGCACGAGCTGCAGACCGAGGACGGCCCCGTGCGCCTCGACCTCGCGCAGGTGGTCTACGTGCGCTCCGAGGAAGAGGACCAGCGCGTAGGCTTCGGCGCCTAGGGGGCCGCTGACCGAAGCCGGGAGACACTCGCCTGTGGCTCGCATCCCCGTTTCGGCCAGCGCCATGCTGCGTCCTCGGTCGCTCATGTGCTAAAGCACATTTCGCTTCCTGCGTCCTTGCCTTGCTTGCTCAGCGGCCCCCTAGTAGTGCGGAGAATTATGGCGATGGGATTGGATGAGCGGATTCTGCGACTCGCGCGCACCCGGGGGCACGGTCCTCGCTGCGAGCGTGCCGTGTCGCGCTTCTCGCGGCTCGGCGAGCACGGCGCGGTGTGGCTCGCGCTCGGTGCCGCCGGCTGGGCGCTCGACCGCCCGCGGCGCGCGCGTTGGGGCCGCGCGACCGGGGTGGTGGCGGGGACGTTCGCGTTGAACACCGCGCTCAAGCTGCTCGTTCGCCGGCCGCGGCCGAAGCTGCCCGGGCTGCCGGCGTTGACCAGCACGCCCACGCAGCTCAGCTTCCCCAGCGCTCACGCCTCGACCTCGTTCGCCGGGGCGCGCCTCTATACGCGCCTCGGGCTGCCCGCTCGCCCGCTCTACGCGCTCGCTGGGTCGCTTGCGGCGTCCCGCCTGTACCTTGGCGTCCACTACCCCTCCGACATCCTGGCTGGCGCTCTGTTGGGGACAGCCGTGGCCGCGGTGGCGCGGTGAGCACCCGCATCGGCATCGTCGGGCTGCCCAACGCAGGTAAGTCCTCGCTCTTCAACGCGCTCACCAAAGCGGGGGCGGAGGCTGCCAACTACCCGTTCACGACGATCGAGCCGAACGTCGCCGTGGTGCCCGTCGTGGACCGGCGCCTGGACGAGGTGGCCGCCACCCTTGGCGCCTCGGAGATCGTCTACGACACCGTCGACTTTCACGACATCGCCGGGCTCGTCGCCGGCGCCCACCAGGGGGAGGGCCTCGGCAACCGCTTCCTCGCCAACATCCGCGAGACCGACGCGCTCGTCCACGTCGTGCGCGCCCACCGCGACGCGGGCGTCGTGCACCCCGAGGGCGACGTCCACCCGCTGCGCGACGTCGAGACCGTCGAGACCGAGCTCGCGCTCGCCGACCTCGAGCAGGCCGAACGGCGCGTCGAGCGGGTCGCCAAAAACGCCCGCAGCGGGGACCGCGTCGCCGTCGCGGAAGAGGCTTGGCTGCACGAGGCCATCTCCGCGCTGCAGGCCGGGCGCCCCGTGCGCTCTGTGCCGCTGCCCGATGAGGCTCCGGGCGCCGCGCGCGACCTCGGCTCGCTCACCGCCAAGCCGGTCCTGTTCCTCGCCAACGTCGACGAGGGCTCCGACGAGATTCCCGCGGAGATCGCGGCCCACGCGGCTGCTCAGGGGGCCGGGGTCGTGGCCGTCTCCGCGCGCATCGAGTCCGAGCTCGCCGAGCTCGAGGACGAGGACGCCGCCGCGATGCGCACCGAGCTCGGCGTCAGCGAGTCTGGCCTCCAGCGTGTCGTGCGCGGCGCCTTTGCGCTGCTTCGCCTGCTCGCCTTCTTCACCGCCGGGGAGGCCAAGCCCGCCCAGTCCTGGCACCTGCGCGAGGGTCTCACCGCCTGGCACGCCGCGGGTGAGATCCACTCCGACATCCAGCACGGCTTCGTGCGCGCCGAAGTGATCGGCTGGCGGGAGCTCGTGGACGCCGGCGGCTACGCCAGGGCGCGTGAACGCGGCACGCTGCGCTTGGAGGGACGCGACTACCTCATGCGCGACGGGGACGTCATCACCGTCAAGTTCACGCCGTAGGGAAGGCTTGGAGGTGATGTTTTTGTGCCCTTTATGCATTGTGATTTTCTTCTGGGCGAGCGTCGGGGCGGTGCGGGTGGCGATGGTCACGTGTTTGGCGAGTCGGTGCTCGAGGGTGTCGCGGCTGAGCTTGTTGCCTTGGCTGGTTGGGAACAGTGGGTCTGCTGGTGGGCCTGCTCGCTCGGTGAGAAGCTCGCCGGGAAGGAATCCCGCGATGGCGGAGTCATACAGGATGCGCGCGATAGGCGGGCCGTGCGTTGATCGCTGCCGCAGAGCCGACGAAGGGATCGCGAAATTCCGGTCGGGGGCGGGGCTGCGAGCAGGAAAGCCGTCTCGTCCGATACCCCGAACCACAGGAGACACCCCAGTGCCTAGAACGTCGATCCTTGCTCTCGCTGGTGTTGCGCTTGTCCTCGCCGGCTGCGGCAGCTCCAGCAGCACCAGCAGTTCCTCCAGCACGTCGGCCGCTGCGAGTACGGCGACCACGACCTCTAGCGCAAGCTCTTCGTCTTTTCTGGCGAAACTGAGGACTGTCAGCAAGGTCGCCTCGACGGTCCCGGCCAACGGCGACGTGAATCCGTATGGCATCGTGTTCGTTCCCACCAGCGTGGGCAAGCTCCAGGCGGGCCGGATGCTGATCAGCAACTTCAACGCAAAGGAAAGCGCAACGGAGAACGGTCAGGGCACCGGCACGACGATCGTGCAGGTCGCGAGGACCGGGAAGGTCTCGCCGTTTGCGACGATCGATGCCAAGACGCTCCCCGGCCCATGCCCAGGCGGCGTTGGGCTGACGACGGCGCTGAACATCCTGCCGGGCGGCTACGTCGTCGTGGGCAGCCTGCCAACGACCAACGGCAAGTCAGCGACCGCCAAGTACGGCTGCCTGATCGTGCTCGACAGCGAAGGTAAGACGGTCGAGACGATAGCCAGCAAGAACATCCAGGGTTCCTGGGACTCGACCGCTAAGAGCGAAGGCTCCAAGACCACGCTGTTCGTCAGCAACGCGCTCAATGGCGGTGCCGCGAAGGGCATCAAAACGATCGACAACTCGACCGTGCTGCGGATCGAACTGGAATCCGGGGAAAACCAGACGCCAAAGGTGCTGAACGAAACGGTGATCGCCAATGGCATCCCCTGGGTTGATTCAGCGGAAGCCCTCGTGCTCGGCCCGACCGGACTCGCACTCGCCTCCAACGGGACGCTGTATGTGGCCTCGGCCGAAGACAACAAGATCCTCGCGATCTCCGAAGCAATGACGCGCACGACGCCCGCCGCGAAAGGCGGCACGGTCCTCGCCGAAGGCGGCCACCTCAAGGAACCACTCGGCATGGTGCTCGCACCGAACGGCAACATCATCACGAGCAACGGTGGTGACGGCAACATGGTCGAGACCACACCCGCCGGCCAGCAGGTAGCCGTGCGGACGGCCGACAAGAAGACCGGAGCCGGATCGCTATTCGGCCTAGTCGTGGCCCCCGAAGGCAAGGGCATCTACTTCGTAGACGACGGCGAAAACACGCTGAACCTGCTGCATGAAGGCCAGCCGGCGACGCCGACGCCATCGAGCACGACGACGAGCGCGACGACCACGACCGCGTCTCCTGCGACGAAGTCGATCAGCCTCGCCGTCCGCACCCTGCCAACCGTTGGGGCGGTCCTCGTGAACGCCGAAGGCCACACGCTCTACACCTTCGCGCCCGACCAGCACTCCAAGGTCACGTGCGTGTCCTCGTGCGCGACGCTGTGGCCGCCCTTGAAGCTCGCGAGCGGTGAAACCTCCGCCGGGTCGCCCCAGCTGAAGGCGTCGCTGCTGGGCAGCGACCCTGACCCCGAAGGCGGCAGTGTCGTCACCTACGCGGGCTGGCCGCTCTACACCTACGCGGCCGACTCGGCGGCCGGCCAGGACAACGGCCAGGCGCTCGAAGCCAACGGCGGCCGGTGGTACGTCATCGCACCGTCCGGGAAGGTCATCACGACGCAATAAGAACGTCCTGCCGGAAGGGAATACGCCTGCGCGGAGTCTCTCTAAGTACAGAGGCTCACGCGACAGTGCGGTGCCCCGACTTATCCATAGGAGTGAACACATGCGCCATCTACTGAAGCTGTCTCTACCGGCACTCGCCGCGTCCCTTCTGCTCGCCGCGTGCGGCAGCAGCTCATCCAGCAGCACGACCAGCTCGGCGGCCAGTACACAGCCCGCTGCGCAGACGAGCAGCAGCTCGTCAAGTGCTGTCGTCGTGAAGAGCGCCTCCAGCTCGCTCGGCACGATCCTGGTGGACAGCCAGGGGATGACGCTGTACCACCTCAGCGGCGAGCAGAACGGCAAGTTCATCTGCACCAGCTCCGCCTGTCTCGGTGTCTGGCACCCGCTGATCGCACCATCCAGCGGCACTCCCAGCGGCGAAGTCGGCTCGCTCGGCACCGTGAAACGTCCCGAAGGGACTGTGCAGATCACCTACAAGGGAACGCCGCTCTACACCTTCACGGGAGACCAGCAGCCCGGTGAAGCCAAGGGCCACGGCATCAAAGACGTAGGCACCTGGAGCGCCGTAACGACCAGCACCAGCAGCACCCCGTCAAGCACAAGCAGCTCCTCAGAACCAGAAAAGTCCAGCGGTGGTGGCTCAAGCGGCGGCGGCTACGGCTACTGAGCGCTGCGGCGGATGCGCGGCACGGCGCGCGTGGGTGTGACACGCCACACCCGCGCGCTGGCCGCCAGTTGTTTGTGCACGGTCGTGCTCGGCGGCTGCGGAAGCCAAACCGGGTCGGCGGCCAGCACGCAACGTGCTGGGCGGGCAGCGATCGAGCGCTACATGGGCGAGGTCGAGCCGATCAGGCTCGCGGTCAACAAGCTCCTGGGCAGCGCCGACCCGATCGTTGAGGCGTTCCACGACCGACGCATCACGCCCGGCGAGGCCGCCCGGCGCATGGGCAAGCTAGAGCGGCGGTTCGCGGCCTACGCGGTCGATATCGCGGCAGTCGATCCGCCGACCGCCCAGCTACGTGCTCTCAACGCCCCCTACGCCAACACCTACGTGTTCGAGGATGCCTACCTGAGCGCGCTCGTTGCCGGCTTCGCCGACAGTGAGCTCACCAACCTGCCCAACACGCAGGCGGCTCAGCGCGCGGCGATCATCCGCTGGCGTATCGGCCTGACCGTCCTCGCCCGCGCCGCCGACGCGGCCCTGCCGGCCGACCTCCAACAGGCAGGCCGCGGTGAGATCGCACCGTCTCCCAACGGCAGCTAGACGACCCAGGCCACGCCTATCTCGCCGCAATCTCCTTCCTGGCATTTGGCATATGGGCTTACGAGGAGCTACTACACGGCGTCAACTGGTTCCGCCACCTGGTCGGTCTCGGATACGCGATCTCTACCGTTGTGCACCTCGCGCTCGCGCTGGGCAGCTAGATCGCAAGCGAAGCTCACGCAAAACGAGACGCACGCGCCAATATCGGCGGCGGGCGACTGCCCGGCGCCTGAGCACACCGGCGCCGGGTCCTCTGCGCAGGGCTACTTGACCGCGCGCCCAGCGGCGTTGATCGCGTACCACGTGCCGCCGAACGCTTTTACGCCGACGTAGGAGGTCTGGCCTGGGCCGCTGTCGCCGCTGTATGTGTAGAGCGGGTGACCGGCGTAGGTGACCTGATTGCCGCTGGTCGTGGACAGAAGCGAAGCCTTGGTGCCTGAGCCGGCCGTCGGGCGACCGCTTGCCTTCAGCGACGGCCATACTGCTGAGCACCCGCTGATCGCCGCGCAGTCTGTTCTTGTTGGCGTGATCCCTCGTGAACTCATAGAGCGTGCGGCCCGAGCTGCTGACGAGGATGTTGCCGAGGCTAATGTGGCGTAGCTGTACCGTGGCGGCGCGGCTCGAGTGAGCGGCCGGGGGGTTGCTCTGTGCGCTGGCGACCGTCGCGGCACTCGCCGCGCTTGCCAATGCAACGGCCAAGAAAATGTAGGTTCGCTTCATGGTTCCTCCGAATGTCGGGTTGCTCGGGCGCGTGACTGTCATCTCCACCTATCTCCTATAGACACCGCCACGCCGCGAACCTTCCCGAACACCGGCGTGGTTTCGATCCTCCTCGCCGCCGTCAGGCCGGCGGTTAATGCGCGTTCAGGAGGCGGTCGCGTCGAAGGAGGATCCAGGGCACTCAAGCTCGCCGGCAGCCAACACGGATCGACAGTGCACGGGCAGGTCAAGGTGTCCCAGGCCGGCTCCGGCGGGCGGCTGGAAGTCGGCCTGTTCGCCGCCGCCGTCTCGCTGGCCAAGGCAGGTCACCCCGCACAGGTGCATGTCGGGCGGCTGGTGAGCTCATCGCTGAAAGCGGGCAACGTGTCCTTCTCCGTCCCCCTGGGCGCCAAGGGCAACGCCGCGCTGCGCCGCCACCGGCGCCTGGCGTTGACGGTGAAGATCACGCTCACACCACAACATGGCGCGGCGGTGACGCTCACTCGCGTCGTCGTCGTACACGCCTGAGATGAAAAGAGCGCGCCGAGTGTTCTCGCTTGCTAGTGGTGGTGCGGCTCCTCCAATGATTATGCCGACCTCACCCCCCGTTCACCGCATACGCAAGAACTCCCCACCCCACATCGGCATAAGACAATGTCGGCATAAAGGGCATTATGCCGAGGTCGGGATAATGCCCTATAGCGATCGTTATATGCGGTCAGACCTCTATATACGCAGCTCCAGCCGGCGCGCCAACTGGTTCATGTCCAGCTCGCGGGCCGCAGTGGCACCCGCCGCGAAGTCTGTATCGCGATCCGGTGGGCGTTGCACCTCTACCTGCACGAGCGTGGCGATCTCCTTGAACGTCCGCAGCAGTTCTGCATTCTCGCTCAGCGCGGCGACGACCCGCAGGCGCTCGCACGTGGGGGAACTCTGCACCGCGCGCAGCGCGCCCTCCAGCGAGCCGTGGCGTCCCAGCAGCTCCGCGGCCGTCTTCGCGCCGATGCCAGGCGCGCCCGGCAGGCCGTCGGAGGGATCGCCGCGCAGCGCGATGAAGTCGGGCACCTGCTCCGGGTAGATGCCGTAACGCTCGCGCACCTGCTCCGGTCCCACTTCGACCGGCTTGCCGTCCTTGCGCAGCTCGAGGATCGCAGTGCGCTCGCCCACTGCCTGGAAGAGATCGCGATCGCCCGTGAGCAGCAGCGCACGGCCGCCGTCCTGCGCCTCCACGCGCGCGAACGAGCACATCACGTCGTCCGCCTCCAGATCGTCGCTGCCCGTCACCGTCCACCCGAGGCTCGCGAGCAGTTCCGGGGCGCGCTCCCACTGGTGGGCGAGCTCCGGCGGCATCGGGTCGCGGTGCGCGTGGTAGCCGGGGTACAGCTTCACGCGGTAGGCCGCCTGCTCCGCTCCCGTGCACGCCGCCACCGCGCGCGGCGGGCGCGCTTCGATCGCGGACAGCAGCGCGTTGACGGTGCCCAGCAGCGCGTTCACCGGGCGCCCCTCGCCGTCCACAATCGATTTGGGCAGCGCGAAGTACGCCCGGTACAGCAGCCACGGGACGTCGGCGATCAGCAGCGGGGCGCTCACCGGTAGAGCGTATGGCGGCCGCCTACGGAGGCGTCGTGCCGCCACCTTCCCCCGCACTCGGGCTGCTGCCGGCGGTCGTCCCGCCTTCGGGACCGGCCGAGGCGGGAGGGCTGGTCGCCGCCGGCGGGGTGGCACCGGGCGTAGCAGGGGGTTCCGAGCCCGCCGCTCCGGGGGCCGGCGCCGCGTGGTGGCTCAGATCCTGCTCGGGCTGCGTGCCGTGGGCGGTGCGCACGTTGAAGTACGTCCACGTCGAGCTCAGGCCCAGGCGGCTCGCCAGTTCGGGCCCGCTCACCTCGGTGCGTCCGGCGGAGCCCTCCACGTACGCCGAGAGGATCCGCGGCGAGTAGCCCCGGCTCAGCACCTCGACGCCGCGGAAGGAGCCTCGCACCAGGCCACGCAGGCGCGCGGTCGCCGTGGAGAAGCTCATGCTCACGGTCCAGCTGTGCTCCGGGCCCTGGTCGTAGGGGTCCGCCACCCCCACCAGCCACGGCTCCGGAGCGGCGCCCGGGAAGGCGTTCTGCACGCTCTCCGTGGCGCCCCCGGAGCTGGCGAAGTAGCACGTGATCGCGGGCTGCCCGTTGTACGTCACCACCTGGCCCGCCGTCGCGGCGACCGCCGCGTCCGTCTGGGCGGTCTGCGCCCTCGTGCCGAGGTACAGCTGGGAGCGTGTGTCCGCGTACACGTCGAAGCGCCCTCCCCCCGCGTGGTCGGTGAGCGCGTACGTGCGGCTCGCCACCGCCTGGGCCTCCAGCGCCGCCTCCGGCCAGCTCGCCGGCATCTCCGCTCCCACCACTCCGCGTACGTACGTTTCCAGGGGGATCCTGTGGACCTTCCCGTTCACCAGCACTCGCACCTCGGTCCCCGCGGGGACCGTCCCCAGGGCCGTACCGGTGTAGTAGTGCGCGAGGATCGCCTGGTAGCCGTACCCGTGCTGCGCGTACCCCAGTGCTCCCTCCTGGCTCATGCCGACGCCGTGGCCGTCACCCGCGCCCTGGACCACCAACGTCGGGGTCGCAGTCGCGCTCGCCGCGCACAGGCCGGCGAGGGCCGCAGTGAGCAGTGCTGCCGCGAGGGGTCGCATGTACCCTGGATCGACTGGACCGACCAAGACCATGAGCTGCGAACGCCCTCCTCCATCCCAACAACTCCACGAGATGAGCTCGACCGATGGCCGATAGCGCCGCCGAGCGGGCCGTGCTGGAAGGGGTTCCCACCGAGCTCTACGTCGGCGGGCGCTGGCGGGCCGCCACCGGCTCGGGGACGCTCCCCGTTGAGGACCCCTCCACCGGGGAGACGCTGGTGGAGGTCGCCGACGCGCAGCCCGCCGACGCGCTCGCGGCGCTCGCCTCGGCGGCCGAGCACCAGGCCGAGTGGGCCGGGTGGGCGCCGAGAGAGCGCGGGGAGGTGCTGCGCCGCGCCTACGAGGCGCTCACCGCGCGCACCGAGGAGCTCGCGCTGCTGATGACGCTCGAGATGGGCAAGGCGCTCGCCGAGTCGCGCGCCGAGGTCGCCTACGCCGCCGACTTCCTGCGCTGGTTCTCCGAGGAGGCCGTCCGCGTACACGGCCGCTACATGGTCAACACGACCGGCTCCGGGCGCATCCTCACGATGCGCCAGCCCGTCGGGCCCTGCGTGTTCGTCACGCCCTGGAACTTCCCGATGGCGATGGGCGCCCGCAAGCTCGCCCCCGCGATCGCCGCGGGCTGCACGATGGTGGTCAAGCCCGCCCAGCAGACCCCCCTCTCGATGCTCGCGCTGACACAAATCCTCGAGCAGGCCGGGCTGCCCGGGGGGGTCCTCAACACGATCACCGCCCGCCACTCCGGCGCGGTCGTCGAGCCGCTGCTGCGCGACCCCCGCACCCGCAAGCTCTCCTTCACCGGCTCCACAGAGGTCGGTCGCACGCTGATCGAACAGTCCGCCTCCCAGGTTCTGCGCGTCTCGATGGAGCTGGGGGGCAACGCCCCCTTCGTGGTGTTCGCCGACGCGGACCTCGACGCCGCCGTCGAGGGGGCGCTCACCGCGAAGCTGCGCAACGTCGGCGAGGCCTGCACCGCGGCCAACCGCTTCCACGTGCACGAGTCCCTCGCGGACGAGTTCGCCTCCCGGCTCGCCGCGCGGATGGGTGCGCTGCGGGTGGGGCGCGGCACCGAGCCCTCGACCGACCTCGGGCCGCTGATCGACGAGCGCCAGCGCGCCGTCGTGACCGAGCTCGTCGACGACGCCCGCTCGCGCGGCGCCCGGCTGCTGACCGGCGGTGGGCCGCTCGACGGCCCTGGCTACTTCTTCGCCCCCACCGTTCTCGCCGACGTGCCCCCCGACGCGCGTGTGCTCGCCGAGGAGATCTTCGGGCCCGTCGCCCCCGTCGCCGCGTTCTCGACGGAGCAGGAGGCTTTGGAGGCCGCCAACCGCACCGAGTACGGCCTCGTCGCTTACCTCTACACGCGCGACCTCGCCCGCGCCTTCCGCGTCGCCGAGGGCCTGCAGACCGGCATGGTCGGCCTCAACCAGGGCCTCGTCTCGAACCCCGCGGCGCCCTTCGGCGGCGTCAAGCAGTCGGGCTTCGGGCGCGAGGGGGGCTTCGAGGGGATCGACGAGTACCTCGAGACGAAGTACGTGGCGCTGGCGATCTAGCCTTTCTGCAGCTGTTCTATATCCACGGCGTTTGTGGGCGCTGTGAGCGTGACCGGCCGGTTCCATTCGCTGAAGGTGATCGTGCCGCCCCCCACGCCGCTCTTGGTGATCTCGAGCGGGTACGCGGAGCCCGTCGTCGCGACGTAGAGAATGCCGTTCTGGGCGGTGTCCTTGACGCCCACTGCGGCCTGCCCGTTGACGGTGCTCGTGCCCGCCGCCACCAGCGCCTTGTCATCCGTCGTGAGCGCCGCGTCGAGCAGCTTGTGCAGGTCGGTCAGCGAGGAGAGCCCCGCGAAGCTCGCGTTCGAGGCCGACGCCTTCAGCCACTTCCCGTGGAGCAGCTGCGCCGCCGCGGCGCCCGCGAAGTGGGTGTAGAAGGCGGAGCTCCCGTTGATGTAGATCGTGCCGTCGATCTCGATCACTTCGAAGCTCAGCCCGTTCTCCGCGAGCCGCCCGCGGCCACCCTTGCCGGTGACAAGGCTCAGGTCGAGGGTGATCGGGCTGCCGCCCGTGACCGTCGAGCCCGACACGTGCACCGCGCTCGCCCCGTCCGCCGCCGCCTTCGCCGCCGCCACGATTTCGGTCGGGGACTTCGACGCGAGGCCGTTACCCGAAGAGCCGCCGCACCCTCCGAGCGCCGCCACGGCGAGCACGAGCGAGAGGCCTGTCACGAACGGGAGCCGAAGAGGCACGAGGCTTAAAACTCTATCCGAGGGTCCGGCCGGCACGGCGGCCGGCAATTCGTCCACCGAGCCCCGCCACGCTCAAACCGCGTTCGGGGGGCACCGAGCGCGTGGGGGAGGAACGTCGAGAGCCAATGGAAATGCCCGAACGGTGGAGTAACCTCGAACGCGTGGGGACGCGACCCGACGCCGAGGATTCGACCCGCAGCCGCCTCCGCGCGCTGCTCGTGTGGGCGCCGCTTGCGGCGGTCCTCCTCGCTGCCGCCCTCGGGGCGGTACTCGCCTCGGACCCCACCGCGGTCGCGCTCTACGCCGCCGTGCTCGTCGTCGCCGCCGGCCTGGCGGGCTGGCGCGTCGGGGAGGGCCGCCGCGAGGCGCTGCTCCGCGAGATCGACGACCGCTCGGGCGAGCTGCACCGCGCGCTGACGGAGCTCGAGATCGCGCAATCGGAGACCGTGCGGCGCCTCTCGATGGCGGTCGAGTTCCGCGACGAGGACACCGGCGCGCACATCGAACGGATCGGGCGCTTCTCGACGCTGCTCGCCGAGCGGGCCGGCCTCGAGCGCGAGCTGTGCGAGCGGCTCGGCTACGCGGCCCCCCTGCACGACGTGGGCAAGGTGGCGATCCCCGACGCGATCCTGCTGAAGCCCGGCCCGCTCAGCGCGGAGGAGCGCGCGATCGTGGAGACCCACGCCGAGGAGGGCCACCGCCTGCTGCGGGGCTCCTCCTCCTCGATCCTCGACATGGCCGCGACGATCGCCCTGAGCCACCACGAGAAGTGGGACGGCTCCGGCTACCCACGTGGCCTCGCGGGCGAGGAGATCCCGGTCGAGGGGCGCATCGTGGCGGTCGCCGACGTGTTCGACGCGCTCACCTCAGACCGCGTGTACCGCACGGCGTACTCGGTGGAGCAGGCGGTGCAGATGATGCGCGGCCAGCGCGGCCTGCACTTCGACCCGGAGCTGCTGGACGCCTTCCTCGAGGTGCTCTCGAGCTCCGGCCCCGACGCGCGCCGGCAGCTCGCCGCCGATCCCGAGGCGCTCCTGGAGGGGGTGCTGGAGACCTATCTGGCGGCGCTCACCCGCGGCGACGCGGAGACCGCGGAGGGCGCGATCGCTCAGGCGATCGAGGACGGCGTGGCGGCGGCGGCGCTGCCGGGAGAGGTGATCGAACCGGCGGCGCGCCGGGTGGCGGAGCTCAGGGAGCGAGGCGAGCTCGATGGCGAGCGTGAGCGGGCGGCGGCGGGGATCGCGCACCGGGTGCTCGCCACGCTGCGCCGCTACGTGCAGGGCCGCCACGAGGAGCCCCAGGCGCTGGTGCGGATCGACCAGGCGCGCGAGCGCGTCGAGGGACTGCTGGAGCGCGCGGCGCCGGAGGGCGAGTCGCGACACGAGCAGCCCGATGAGGCGCAGCCCGATCCGCAGGCCGTCGCCTAGAGGTTGGCGGGTCCGTGCCCCTCTCTTTTCAGGCCTGTATAGATCTCAGGTAGATTCTCCGCCGTGCCCAACCGCGCGCTCGTCACCGGCGGAGCCGGCTTCATCGGCTCGCACCTCGTGGACGCCCTGCTCGCGGAGGGCTACGAGGTGGACGTGGTCGACGACCTCTCCTCCGGGGACGCGCGCAACGTGGCGGAGGGCGCGCGGCTGCACACGCTCGACGTCACCGACCGCGCCGCGCTGCACGCGGCGGTCGAGCGGGCGGCCCCCAGCGCGATCTTCCACCTCGCCGCGCAGGCGAGCGTGGTGGCCTCCGTCGAGGACCCGGGACGCGACTGCGAGGTCAACGTGCGGGGCACGCTGAACGTGGTGGACGTCGCGGGCCGCCTCGGAGTGCCGGTGGTGTTCACCTCCACCGGCGGCGCGCTGTACGGGGACGAGGCGCCGCGGCCCACCCCGGAGGAGCGCATCCCCGCTCCGCTGTCCCCCTACGGGGCCTCGAAGTGGGCGGCGGAGGCGTACGTCAACACGTGGTCGCTCTCGACCGGCGTCCCCCACGCGGTGTGCCGCCTGGGCAACGTCTACGGCCCCCGCCAGTCTCCCCACGGCGAGGCCGGCGTCGTGGCGATCTTCAGCCACCACCTCCACACTGCCCGCGCGCCAACCCTGTACGGCCACGGCACCCCGACCCGGGACTACGTGTACGTCGAGGACGTCGTGCGCGCCCTGCTCGCCGCCTCAGGACGCCGGGGCACGTACAACGTCGCCACAGGCGTGGAGACCGACGTCAAAAGTATTTGGGAGGCGCTTCGCGCCGCGGCGTGCGTGGTGGTGAACCCCGAGTTGGCGGACTTGCGTCCGGGCGAGCTGCGCCACAGCTGCCTCGACGTGGGGAGGGCAGAGCGCGAGCTCGGCTGGCGCGCGGAGGTCCCGATCGAGGAGGGCCTGCGCCGCACGTACGCCGCGCTGGTCGAGGAGTTCCGCGCGCGGGAGGCGCTAGCATCGGACCCCGATTGAAGTCGCCGGCCAGATAGCTCAGTTGGTAGAGCACACGACTGAAAAACGTCAGCCGATGAGCCCGAAAACTAGGCGATTTGCAGCGATTTTACTGTTGGCGGTTCGCTGGGAGATGCCGTTTGTTTCCTGCGGATTCCGTTGGGTTTTGGACCACGGGTGGGGGTCGTTGTCCAAAACCCCGCCCCCGGCGGGCAGCACCGCCGTTGTGGGTGATCGAGCCGAATGGCGAGACTCGGAATCGTTCGGTGTGGTTGTTGGTCGGTCGGCTCGACGCCGTCCGCTCCCGCTTATCTCGGCCAGGTCCCTCGCCTTTGACCGCCTCCGTCTGGCGCCCCCTCTGGCCTCCTGATCGACAGGCCGGGCGTTCCTCCTCTCGCATGAAGCAGCAGCCCGACGGCGGTCAACGCGGGGGCTGACTGGCCAGATTCCTTGAGACGCGATGCAACCCCGGTGTAGCGTTCACTGACTGGGCTGGCGTATCAGTTAGAGAGCTAAGCGAGGAGGGTGAGGCCTTATGCCGGAAACGCTGACTACTGGGCGGAGCGCTGGCCGGTTCGGGGCCCGAACCGGCTCGCAACGCCGAAACCGGGGGGTGCAGAGTCGTGCCTGACCGGTTCGACGGCGCGGTGGCGCACGCGGGCGTCGGCTCCCAGCTACTACGCACCGTGCTCGCTGCGGCTGACGCGGCGCACGCGCCGCAGTCCGCCGACGCTCGGGCGCGCGCGCCCGAGGAGCCCATCGTGCTCGAGCCGGCGGCGCTTATCGCCGAGTGTCTCTCGGCGCTGCTACTTGAGGGTTGGACGCTCGAGCAGCGTGACGGTTGGACGCTGCTCACGCCCGCGGTGCCGCTCGCGCGCGTGCAGGGCTGGAAGCTCCACGTAGCCGCGACGATCCTGTCGGCGGCGCACGTCCTCGCGCGTTGCCTGCCCGTCCTGGTCGACGTCGGCGTCCAGTTCAAGTTCGCGTCGACGCGCGAGGATCTGACATTGCTCAATGACCTGCGCTTCCCGCGCGGGCGGTCGGGTAAGTTCCTCACTGTCTACCCGCGCGCCGACGCGGACGTCGCTGCGCTCGCCGGACAGCTCCACGCCGCTACGGCGGGATTGTCCGGTCCGGCAATCCTCTCCGACGCGCGGTACTGCGACGGGAGCCTCGTCCACTGCCGCTACGGAGCATTCGACGGCGTCCGCACGCTCTCGCACGACGGGCGCTACCGCAGTTGCATCATCGACGCGCACGGCGCCTACGTCGAGGACGTGCGCGGCATTGGGCTCCGCGTGCCGGACTGGACGGCCTCGCCTTGGGGGGCGTGCGCCCGAGAGGGAGCCCGGCCGCACGGGAGCGCGCTGCTGAACGGCCGTTATGCAGTGGCGACCGCGATCCGGCACGCGAACAAGGGCGGCGTGTACCAGGCGACGGACACCGAGACGGGCGCCCACGTCGTCATCAAGGAGGCACGTCCGCACGTCGGCACCGACGCGCGCGGCCGCGACGCTACGGACATGTTGCGCCACGAGGCGATAGTCCTACGGCGCCTCGCCCCGCTGCGGGTCACGCCGCGCGTGGTCGAGGAGTTCGAGCAGGAGGGCCACCGCTTCCTCGTGCAGGAGCGCATCGATGGGACCCCGCTGCGCGCGTGGGTCGAGGCGGGCGACGCCCTGCGCCGGGGGGTGCTCGTCGCGCTGGCCGGCGCGCTCGCGCGGGCGCTCGACGCGGTACACCACGCCGGCGTCATCGTGCGCGACTTCGGCCCAAACAACGTCATTCTCTCCGACGAGGGCGCCGTCTTCCTCGTCGACCTCGAGATGGCGGCCCTCCGCGATCCGGCCACCGGCGGCCACGTGCTGTTCGGCGAGGGCGGCGGGACGCCCGGCGTCAGTGCTCCCGAGCAGTTCCGCGGCGCGCCGCCCGACGTCACCGCCGACCACTACGCGCTCGGCGCAACGCTGTTCTTCGTCGCCACCCGGACGGGCCCGCTGTTGGCTGCAAGCGACAGCGATGCGCGGACCGCTGAGGCACGCCTCGCCGCGCTCCTCGCCCCGCCCCTGCACCCGGGTTCCATCCCGCGGGCGCTACGCCGGACGCTGCTGGGGCTCATGCGCGAGGATCCGCATGCGCGGACGTCTGCTCGCGAGGTCGCCGCCTGGTCGGCGCGGCAGGACGGCGCCACCCGCGGACCGGATCTGTGGCGCACGCCGACCACGCTCGAGGCGACGACCAGGCTGCGCGAGCTCGGCGACCGGCAATGGACCGAGCTCGTTAACGGCGCCGTGTTGTACCTCTCGAGCCACCGGGCGGCGTCGGACGCGCTGCGGTTCTGGCCGGAGACCGCCTTCGGCGAGGACATGGAGCCGTGTGCGGTACAGCACGGCCTCGCCGGTGTGCTCGCGGCGGTCACGCGGCTGCGCGCGTTGCGCGACGACGTGGCGGTGGCCGGGCTGCAGGAGGCGATGTGCGCGCGCATTCTCGGGCACCTCCGTGCTGAGCCGCATCGCCTCCCCGGCCTGTTTTTCGGCGCGTCGGGGATCGCGTGGGCGTTGTTCGACGCCGGCATGGCGCTCGGGCGCGAGGACGTCACCGAGCGCGCGCTCGCGCTCGCAAGCTCGCTCCCGACCGCGTGGCCGAATCCAGACGTCGCTCACGGCCTCGCGGGCCTCGGCACGTGCCTGCTGCACCTCGCGGAGCGCAGCGGGCGCGCCGACCTCCTCGAGCGGGCCCTCGTGTGCGCGCGCGAGATCCTCCGTGCCGCGGATCGCGGTCCCGGGGGCCCGTCGTGGCGGGTGCCCGAGGATTTCGACTCCGAGCTCGCCGGCTACCGGTCGTACGGGTTCGCTCACGGCACCGCGGGGATCGGCGCCTTCCTCCTCGCCGCGGGCCTCGCTAGCGGCGAGGACGAGCTGCTCGTCGCCGCACAGGCGTGTGGGGAGGCGCTGCTGGCGTCGGCGACGGTCGACCGCGGCGGCGCGTGGTGGCCAGCGACGCCGGGCGGGCCGCCTAGCCCCGCCCACTGGTGCAACGGCGCGTCGGGCATCGGGACGTTCCTGTGCCGGCTGTATGCCGCCACCGGCGAGGGTCGGCTCCTGCGCGCCGCCGAGGCGGCGGCGGTCGCTGTCATGGCCACACGCTGGCGGCTGGGGACCCCGCAGTGCCACGGCCTGGCCGGCAACGGTGAGTTCCTGCTCGACCTCGCGCGCGCGTCCGGGGACGCCCGGTACCGCGCGTGGGCCGGCGCACTCGGCGGCCTCTTGTGGGCGCGGCGCGTGTACTGGAACGGTGCCGCGCTCGTCCCGGACGAGACCGGCACCGCTGTGACCGGCGGCTATGGGACAGGCACCGCGGGGCACCTCGCGTTTCTTGTTCGTTTGCGCGACGGTGGCCCGCGCCTGTTTCACCTCGACGCCGGGCCTCCGAGCGCGAACGGAGCGCGGCGGTCGCCGTGACAGTCGGGACCCGGCACGGCTTCGTCACGAGCGCCGCCGGCACGCGCGGCGCGACCGCGTGGCGCGCGCCGGGCGGCGCGCGCTGCGTCGAGCGCTGGGCCGCCGCCGGGAGTGCGTGGACGTCCGAGCCTACGTCTTCGCGCGTGACGATCGAGGATCAGCTCCTGCCGCTCGACGACGGCACGGTCCTCATCCGCAGCGCTCGCGCGGCTGAGCAGGTGATCTCGCGGCTCGAAGTCGGATCCGTGGCGGCGGACGTCGTTGCGCGGATCCGCGCCGCGGGCGTCAGGCTGCTCGCGCCCGCCGGCGGGGAGCCTTGCAACCTTGCGACGCTCGCCGTCTTTGACGGCGCCGTGACGCGCTTCGCCCGCCTGTTTCGCACGGGGTCGCTTACCGGCGCGACGGCCCAGCTGCGCGGCCCGTGTGCGGGCGGCGTGTGGCTGGACCGCTGCGGCGGGCGGCTGCTAGTGACCACCGCCGCGCCCAGCCGCAGGTCGGCGGTCGTGCTCGTCGACCTCGAGCGCGGCGAGGTCTCCCCGTTCTTCTCGATCGGCGAGCGCAGTGACGAGCGCGCCGAGCTGCACTCGCTCGCGTCGTCGCTCCTGGTCGTCAGGACGAACGCGGGCGGCGCGATGCGCCTCGGATTCGCGCACCTGCGGGAGGGAGAGCCCTTCTGGTTTCCCGATGCGACCGCCTCGCCGACCGGCCTGTCCGCGCTGGCGCTCAACCCGTCCGGGTCGCGCGTGCTCGTGCACGAACAGCGCGGCGCGCGCTCGTCGCTGTTCGTGTTCGATGTCGCACGCCAGCGGCGCACTGCTGTCGACGTGCCGGCTGGGAGCCTCGCCGGTCGCGCCGCGTGGAGCGCGGACGGCATCGCCGTGCCGTGGTCGACGCCGCAGGAGCCGTTCGCGCTGCGGCGCTTCGATGACGACGGCACGCCGCTCGGCGCATCCGGCGCCGAGCGGGTCGACGTGCGCACGCGGCTCGTCAGCGTGGCGGGCGCCGGCGCACCGCTGGAGGCAATCGCCTATGGCGGCAGGCGCTGGCGGACCTCCCGCCGCCTGCTCGTCGCGCTGCACGGCGGCCCCGCCGACTGCTGGCACTACCGCCACGACCCGCTGTTCGCCCTGCTGGCGCACGCCGGGGTGTGCTCGCTCGCGCTCAACCCGTCGAGCAGCGCCGGCTACGCCACGCGGCGCACGGACGCTGCCGCGCACGCGTTCGCTGGCCGCGACCTCGCCGACATCCATCGGGTGCTCTACGACCTCGCGACGGCGCGGGCCGGGCTTGCGCCGCCGGTCCTGCTCGGCGTGAGCTATGGCGCCTATCTTGCGCTGCTCGCGGCCTGCAGCGCGCCCGCGTGGGTCACCGCGTGCGTGGCGGTCGCGCCGCTGGTATCCCCGCGGTTGCTGCGCCGCGACGGCGGCGCGCCGGTGCGCGCCACGATCGCGGCGCTGGTGGGCGGCGGCGTCGGCGAGCCGCCGGAGGTGCCGGCGATCGCGCACCGCCTTGCGCGTCCGGTGCTGGTCGTACACGGCCGCGACGACGATGTGATCCCGGTCGAGCACGGCCGCCGCCTCGCACGGGCGCTTCCCGCGCCGCGTTACGTCGAGGTCCCGCGCGCCGGCCACGACCTGCTCGACGGCCAGGCGGCCGACGAGGTCGCCGACGTGATTGCCGGCTTCGTCGCGGACGTCCTCGGCAGCCGGGACCTTGACACGCGCGGTGTGCGTGAGGCAGAATCCGATCTGGATCAGCGGAAAGGAGGTGATGACGAATGACGATCCTCAGCGTGGCCGACCTGCAGCAGCTCCCCGAGACCGACCCGACCCCAATGTACGTCGAGTTCGGGCTGGCGCGCTGCACGTTCACGTGCGGTGAGAGCTGTGCGGCGACGTGCGGCCGCCTGTCCTGCACGTACACCTGCGCCGTGGCGGAGGAGGCAGTGTCCGTGAGCGAGGACGCGGTCCGCAAGGCGCAGGACCAGATGCAGTCCGGCGAGCCCCCCCCGGCTTCAGCCGGTGATCCGGCGCGCGTCCTGGCGGGAAGGGACGGCGGCGCGCCGCCGTCCCTTCCCGGCGTCACGTCGCCGTGGCGCAGCGAGTCCGTGGAGCTGTCCGCGACGCTCCATAGGGTCTGCGGTATGGCCGTGAGCCATCCCGTGTTTGACGGAGACTTCGGGGCCAGGGTTTGCCTGGTGGAGGGAGAAGTCTCGGCTCATGGCACATGCGAGGAAGTATTCAAGGAGTTGCTGGATCGCGGAGCGCGTCTGGTGTTCGAGTCTGGGCGTCCTATCGCGCACGTCGCGAGGGATCTCGGGATCGAGAGCGAGACGCTTCGCAAACACGTCCGGCAGACCGAAGCTGATGAGGGCCGGCGCAAAGACGTCCTGAGCAGCCAGGAGCGCGAGGAGATCAAATCCTTGCGTCGTGAGGTTGCGCAGCTGCGCCGAGCGAATGAGATCCTGAAGGCCGCGAGCGTGTTTTTCGCGGGCGAGCTCGATCCACACCGTCCGAAGTGAGCGCGTTCCTCGACGAGCATCGTGAGCGCTTCGGGGTCGAGCCGATCTGCGAGACCCTGGGCGTGTCGGCGTCCGCCTACTACCAGCGGGCGACCGGAGAGCGCTCAGCGCGGGCCGTCGAGGATGAGCGGCTGCTCGGCGTGATCGAAGAGCTGCACGCCGCGAACTACTGCGCCTACGGGTCGCGGCGGATGTGGAAGGCGCTCCTTCGCGAGGGCGAGCAGGCCGGCCGCAGCCGGGTGGAACGCCTGATGCGCCAGAACGGCATTCAGGGCGCCAAGCGCAGGGGCAAGCCGTGGCGGACCACCACGGCCGACCCGGCGGCGCTGCGCAGTCCTGACAGGGTGCAGCGCGACTTCACAGCGTCCCGGCCGGATGAGAAGTGGTTCGCAGACTTCACGTATCTCAGGTGCTGGGAGGGCCTGGTGTTCTTCAGCTTCGTGATCGACGCCTACAGCCGGATGATCGTCGGCTGGCAGTTCGCTGGGCATATGCGCACCGATCTCGTCTTGGACGCTCTCAGGATGGCTTTGCATCAGCGAGCCCCCGGAGCAGACGTCTCGCTCGTGGCACACTCGGACGCCGGCAGCCAATACACGTCGTTCGACTACACCCAGCTCCTGGACGACCACGACGTACTCGCCTCGATCGGGACAGTCGGCGACGCCTACGACAACGCAGCCGCCGAGAGCTTCGTCGACACCTTCAAGACCGAGCTCATCACAGACCGCACCTGGGCCAGCAGAAGCCAGCTCGAGCTCGCGATCGTCAGATACGTCGCCTGGTTCAACAACACTCGACTGCACGAATCTCTCGGCGACCGGCCACCCCGAGAGGTCGAGGAACTATACGCTGCGAAAAACCGGGCAACCACACCCACGCAATGAACGTAGGGAACCTACAAAACGGTCTCCGTGGAACCCAGGGCGGCTCAGCCGGGCCGATCACAAGGACAGTATGCCCGTTGATAGGAGCATGGAGCTACTGCTCCGCCGCCTCGCGGGACCCGGTGACAGCGTGGCCGACGAGTCCAACGAGTGCGGCGAAGAGCCCGCCGATGGCGAGCAGCATCACGTTCTGAAAGGTCTGATACCAGCGATCGGTCAGCGTCACGACCGCCCCGCAGTCGCTGCCAGACGCAGTCGGCGCGAGTCCGCTGGGCGCGAGCGAGTACTCCCCTTCCGAGCTGCACTGCCAACGACTGGGGTCGCCGGAGTAGGTTGGTCCATTGCCCGCGGCCACTGACATCCCTGCGCCACCCAGCGACAGCTCGTTCACGGCCGACTTGAGCGGCAGCGCCCTCGACACCCCAAAAAAGAACGATGCGGTGTCGGGCCCGACCAGCCTGGGCAGCACCAGGTAGCAGCTGCCGATGCCGCCTGCGACCGGCTGCAGATACTCGAGCGCGCGAGGTTCGTCAATAGCATTTCCGGTTTGCAGAAGATTCCCTTCCATGAAATGCTCAACCAGGATCGTGTTCGTCCCCGCTTCAAGGACCACTTGGCTGTCGCCCCATGCGGCGAGCATGGCCGAGGCCCGATCAGCCTTGGGCCCGCCGCCCGCGACCCAGTGAAACGGCGGGGACATCCCCCAATAGACTTCCGCCGTCACCGGATTCTCGCAGCCTTCGAAGTCGATGCGCTCGACCAGAAAGAGAGACGGTCCCGGCTCGTGATGCACCGTCGTCACCCCTAAAGCGAGGGACGTTTCTGGCGCGGCGCGCGCGTAAAGCGTCGCCGCAATAGCGGCAGACGTGACCGCCACGATGACCGCGACGCGCGCCCACGGGCCGCCGGCGTGCTGCGAGAGCACCGTGGGAGCCCAGAGCAACGCCAGACAGGCGATGAGAGTCGGCACCAGCAGCGGCCAAGGTATCCCGACGGCCAACAATGGGCGGGGTTCGTGGTCCTAAACCCTGAGCCGCCGCCAGAGGGCCTGTTTGCCCGATGGCGAGACTCGGATTCGAACCGAGGACACTACGATTTTCAGTCGTATGCTCTACCAACTGAGCTATCTCGCCAGGACCACGATCCTAGCGCCTCGACGGGGGTTTAGCCGCTACGGCGCGGGCTGCGGCGGCCCCCAGTCGGCGGCTCTTGTGGGCGCTCGATAGGTCGTCTCGCCGGGCTCGCTTGGCGTGCCCAGGCACGCGAATCGCCGCGGCTACGATCGCGCGATGAGAAGCCGGCCCCGACGTTGGCCGCCCAGTCGTCTCGCCGGCCTCTCGATGACCAGAGTCTGGATCTGCGCTCAAGCGCCTTGACACGCGAATCGCTCCCGTTCCAGTCGAATGGACGGTCCGGGAGCGTCGGCTCAAAGACGGCATCTGGCCAGGCTACCGCCCTGCGCCAGAGCGCATCCTGAGCTTCGGCGCGCGGGCCAAGACGGCTCTTCGAGAAGGACTTGACTGTGCGGGATCGAGCTAGACGTGTGTCCCCTGGCAGCCCCAATTGGGGGGGCGCCAAGATAGAAAGGATCAGCGATGTGAGGAGGGCCACGGCAGCGTGGCCGGGCGCGGCGGTTGCACTGGCCCGGCGCGCGCCATCTGAGCCTCCGCTCTGTTAGCGCATGTCAGCTCAGGCGTCCGGCACGGGGTTGGGGCGATGTAGGGCGCCCGTGCGGGGCGCTGTGCGGCGTCTGCGGCTGGGTCGGGGCGGCCCCGGTGGGCGCCGTCGGGCGCCGGGACCAGGGGCGGTCCAGGCAAGGCTGCCGTCGGTACGCCGAAGCGCATCCGGTCCTTTTGCGCGGGCCAAGATGGTTCTTCGAGAAAGGACTTGACTTCGTGCGGGATCGAGCTAGACGTGTGTCCTCGATGCAGACAACCGATCATCCAAAGGAGCCCACGATGCCCGCCACCCTCAACCATGCTGAGCTCGTCGCCGCGATCAACCCCAACCGCGACCGGCTCGCCGACCTGCTCCGCGACGCCGCACGCGACTACGACCAGCTCCTGGAGAAGCTCGACACCCACGCCGGCTGGATCGCCAAGAAGATGGAGCGCCTACGGGCCAGCATCGCCTGCTCGCGCGAAACCGACCCCTCGACCCTCTCAGTCAACCCATCGGCGAACTCCAAGGACAGGGCCCCGAATTGGACCGGCTCTGCAGCGAAGTCGCATCCCAGCGACAGCTTGTACGCCGCCTCAGCGAAGTCCTCAAGGTAGCCGCCTGAGAAACCATCTCGGGTCCACGGAGCCACGCGACGATGAGCATCACCAGCTACACGTCCCGTCCCTCGCCCGACAAGGGGCGCTGTGCGTCGCGACAGATCAGCGGCGCGTGCTATCGCGCGAGCCGCCGCGGCGCTGGCGCACTTCCCCGCGGCGCATCGCTTGCTCTGGCCGGGAGGGCGAGCTTGCAAGGGACAGACAGGCGCGACACCCAATTCCGAGAAGTGCATCAGCCGGCTCAAGGCCGAGCACGTTGGATTCGATGAGGTCGGGCGCGCGAGCCGCGCGCACTACGTCAGCTGGGACACCCTCGTTGGGCGCAGTGAGCCCGAGGGCTGATCGGACGCTTGGAGCGGGCCCGGGAGTGAGGTGATGAGCCGCAGGCCGCCTTCGTAGGCGGGCTGGGCGCGTAGCTGGCCGTGACGGGCGTCCCAGGCGCCAGACGCGAGATCACCAGCGAGAGCGGTGAGCGCGCGCTGCTCGACGCCGGCCGGCAGGCGCGGCCAGACCGACTGCGCGGCACGAACGGCTGGGTCGAGGTACGCCTCCGGCCGCGCGTAGTGAGCCTCGAAGAACCCGTCCTCGCACCCGGCGGGGATCGGGATCGCCTCGACGCTCGCCCTGCCGAGGGTCTCGACTATCGCCTCGATCGTGGGGAAGCGCGCGCGGTCATCGGCGAGGGCCTCGGGGAGATAGTCGATCATCCAGAAGCCGGCGAGCACGTCGATATCGAAGGTGAGCACAACGACCGGGCCGTGCGCGACCCTGCGCAGCTCTCTCAAGCCAGCGGCGGGGTCGGACCAGTGATGAAGGGTGATGATCGCCATCGCGGCGTCGAGGGCGTCGTCATCGAACGGCAGGGCCTCTGCGTGCGCGTCGATCGCGGGCGCCAGGTGCGTGGGGCGCCGGGCGCGCATTCCGGCTGAGGGCTCGACCGCGAGCACATAGCGGTCCTCGGGCTCGTAGGAGCCAGTGCCGGCGCCGACGTTGAGCACGGTACGCGCATCGCCGAGCGCGGCGTGGACACGAGCCGCGATCCGGGGGTCCGCGCGTCGCCCGAGGGTGTAGGCGGGCGCGCAGCGGTCGTAGTCGATGCTCGCGTCGCGCACGACCAATACCCTACGCACCCTGAAGCTCACATCGCCCGACAGGCGCGCTCGGAGCGCGCGGGCAAAGGGGGTCGCTCATGCGGCGCATATCGCTTGACGTGGTCGGGATCGCAGAGCGGGCCGGGCTGGCGCTCAGCACCATCGGGCTCACCCTCCCGCCGGTCCCGCAGCCGTTCTACGAGGCTTACCTGGCGCCGATCGCCGCGCGTGCGCTGATCGCCGCGACGCGCCTGGGGCTGATCGCGGCGCTCGCCAAGCAACCCCGCGACCCTGCCGAGCTGGCGGGCAGCCTTGAGCTTGACGAGGAGACGGTCGAGCTGGTGCTCTGCGCGCTGTTGAACCTCGGCTACACCCGCCAGCGCCGGGACGGGCGCTATGCGCTGCGGGGAACTGCCCGGCGCTGGCTGACACCGGGTACCTGGGATGCGGTGATCGGCGGGCTCGCGCCCGACGGGTGGGATCTGATCGGCCACCTGGACGAGCGGCTCGAGGGGCGACCTCCGGTGGGCTGGCACGAGCGCCCCGAGGACGACCCGCTGTGGGAGCGCTACCAGCACGCGATGACACAGCTCGCCCGGCAGGCCGCCGGCCCCCTCGCACGCGCGATCCCGGCCCGCTCGCCGCGGCGTCTGCTGGACCTCGGCGGCTCGCACGGCCTGCACGCCGCCGCGATGTGCCGCCGCCACCCAGGGCTGCACGCGACCGTGCTCGACCTTCCCCCCGCGGCCCGCTTCGGCCGGCAGGTCATCGCGCAGGAGGGCATGTCAGACCGGGTACTGCACGTCGAGGGCGACATCTTTCAAGCCGACCTGGGCTCGGAGTGGGATCTCATCACGGCGCACGCGCTCCTTCACAACTTCTCACCCGAGCGCTGCCTGGGTCTCCTGCGACGCGCCCATGAGGCGCTCGCGCTGGAGGGTACTCTCGCAATCCTTGAGATCGAGCGAGCGCCCCGGGGCCAGCGCGGCACCCGTGCCGGTGCGCTGAGCTCGCTGCTCTTTCACACCTTCGGCGAGGGACGCTGCTACCAGCCGCAGGAGCTACACGACATGCTCAAGACCGCTGGCTTTACCTGCGTGAGGGTCCGTCATCCCTTGCAGCTACCAGCCAACTTCCTCGCCCTAGCCCAGAACGTGCAGTAAGCGTGGGAGAGTGACCGAGGAGCCCGCGTGCGGCGATCCGGGGGGTTGTGGGGGTGGCGTTGTCCGGTGATGGTGGCCGTGCGGGTGGGTTTCGCGGCAGCGCGATGCTTGTGCGGCCGGTGTGCGGGTAGCGGTGAGCGAGGCCGCGGCCGGAAAGCTGCTTGGTGGGTGTGGTCGGCCGGTGGCGGCTGTCAGCCGGTGAGGGCTGGGAGCGCTTTGAGCTTCTCGAAGGCGGCGAGGAGCTCGGCTGCCCACGGCCATGTGTTCTGGAGGTGGAGCTTTGCGCGGCGGCCGGAGAACGCGAGCCGGCCGGCGACGTGCAGCAGTCGATAGCGGATGCGCTTGGGCTCGGCGTTGGCGAGGTCTCCGGTGAGGGCGAGCGCTTGGGTCCAGACGAGCAGGTCGTGCGCGAACATCACGATCTCAAGCCATACCTCGTTGAGCGCGAACTCTTTGAACGGGAACTTGGAAAGGCCGGTGTCCTTGTCATCGCGGATGCGGTCCTCGACGTGCGCGTGCTGGCGGTGGCGGCACTCGAGCACGGCGATGTCCTGGTCGGCCTGGTCGGTGAGGATCGCTTGGAAGCGGTAGCCGTCGTGGTCGGTGAAGGACAGGCTGTGCTCCGGGGTGCGGACGCTCCCTGCGCACGATCAGCCGGGAGCGCTCGGGCCAAGCGGACAGATCAACCATGTCGGTGATCTCCACGACCTCGCCGTTTTTGCGGGCCGAGCCGTCCTGGTCGAGCGCCACAACCCACGCGTCCTGGGGGACCTGGAGGATCGCTGAGCGGACCGTCTCGGTCAGCTCGTAGCCGACCGAGAAGCGCATATTGCCCTCCCTGCAGTAGTCAACCAGCCCGTGGGTGGCGCCGGCGGAGTCCGCGCGCACCAAGATCTCCAGCGCCTGCACGTACTCGGCAGGGACCTGCTCAAGCGCCCGATCCAGCACCGCCACATGATCAGCGGCGGTGTTCGAGACCGGCGTTCCCCGGCCGCAGCAGCCCGCCCATCGCCTCGCGCGTCTCATCGAGGTAGACCTGCAACGGGTGAAACCCGTAGCCACCCTTGTAGTTCCCAGCCGCCTTCTCCTTCTCCGAATGCGCAGTGATCAACGTCGCGTCAACATCGAGCGTCAACCGCCCAGGCGCACCATGCATCTCCCAGAACCGGGCTCTGGCGCGCGCGTGAGCCTCACGGAGGGCATCCAACAATCCAGGCGTCGAGGCGATCCGGTCGATCACCCGAAACGCTGTCGAATCAGACGCCACCGCCCCGAACAACGCGTCCTGCTCACGGACCGCGCCGAGATCCGAGACGCACTCGCCGCCATCGACCAACATCACCGCCAGATCGCGGACCACCCAGCCCGGGTCATGACCCCGACGCCGCTGCTTGATCCCGGCCAGCCCCAACGACAACGCATTGGTGAGCCCAACCTCCTCAGCGACCTGCGCGACCAGCGCGCTGCCCACATGCGAGACCAAACCCGCTCCGTCCGACGTGACTTCTACGGTTACCGGGCGTCCATCACGCATCACCTTCAAGGTGAACCTCCTGAGTTCGGGAATCGGCCCTTCAGCAAGCCCAATCCTCCAAGCCCAGCCGGACGCTTCCGCGCCCCCGCTCACCCCGGGGGCGCGGTCGTTACTGCACGCTCCGGGCTAGCGAGACACTGACCCGTCAAGCGAGGCGCTTACTCCTTCTCAGAACTCGAAGCAGATCACCGTTGTTTGTGATGCCTGTCGGATGTAGAGCTCGTTCATCGCGGCATCTTCCTCGGCCTCGGCGAACTGGCGCCGGGAGAATTCAACAACAGCGAGATCGCCAAGCTCACGAGCACTCGCCAGTCTCCGATATCGCGCTCGCGTTCCTCCTCGATGTAGCCGATCGTGCCCACGGCCGTAATCGGTGAAACCTTCGGCCGGACGTTACCGGCATCGGTCGAGACCAGCACCTCGCATCCGACGCTCTGCTCGAGCTTGCAGGCGAGTTCACCGAATGACAGCCGGCGACGTCCGCGCGGCGCGCACAACACCGGGCGTGCTGGGTGGGTGAGTGTCTCGGCGAAGGCGAACAGTTCTTCGGCTCGACGCATGGTGGTGAGGGTTTGCGCTCGAGCTTCCCGGGCGCGTTGGCGCAGTATCGGCAGCCGTCGCCGGTTGAACTTTCGCTCACCAGCGGCGGTCGGATACCAGCGTGACGGTGTCGGGCCGTGGGCCTCTACAAGCCCCGCTTCGCGTAGACGTCGCAGCCTCGCTCCGACACGATAGGAGTCCCCGATCTCCGCGGCCGTCGATCCCGGCCTGCGCACGATCGCAGCGAGGGAATCGAGACGGTGGTGATTTGGTGCGGCCTGGAGACTCACTCTCGATCCCCCTCGCCGGGTTGAGCGTGAGCTGCCTTCGCGCCGACCTCGCGCGCGAGTGCCTCGCGGCGCGGGCAGTTAGGGTTGCAGATGTAGCGAGGCTCCTCGGGGAACCGTGCGGAGCGCAACCCCGTCAGCGGCCGGCAGCCCGGCCCGTGCTCGGGAAGCTGCTCAGCCATCAGCCCTCGGCCTCCTCCTCGCGGAACTCGACAACGTCCAGGGAGCCGCACTCGTCGCACGCGCCAGCGAGTGCCCGTGTGCGCCGCGCACCGCAAGCTCGGCAGGTGAACGTCGGTATGACGACCTTCGCCAGCAGCGCCTCGGCGTCAGCGCCGAGCGTGGGCGGGCCGGTCAGGCGCGGTATGCGCGGGACGTTCATCGCCCGGCCTCGCACTCCGGGCAGAACTCGCGCGCCAGCTCGCCGTGCAGACCCTCGGCGTGCGCGGCGGCGAACTCGCGGATGGTGGTCCTCGGCGACTTGCCTCGCTTCATGAACGCCCGTCCTCGGACCTCAACCGCTCGCGCCCTTGGTCGCTGATCTCCCAAGCTGCCCGAGGGGAGTTCTTGGCAAGCTCGCCTCGTTGGACGAGACGGAACCGTACCAACCCCGCCCGCTCCTCCCAGCGGATTCTGCCGGACTTCAGTGGTTGCCTGTCGACCTCGGTGAGCCTGCCGTCCAATGCCTTACCGACGGCTTCGATGGCCTCACAAGCCGGTGCCCACCCTCCGCACTCCTCGAGGTAGCGCAAGATCGGGATCTCGTACTCCGACGCGGGCAAGAGCGTTCCCGGCGCAGCGCGCCGGGCCCTCTTGCCGGCCTCATCTCGGATCGGAGCCGGCCGGCTCGTGGCTTGATCGATGCCGAGCAGGCGCCGCAGGACTGTGTTGGGCGTATCGACCAACGGCTCGGAATGCTTCGCGAGGACCCCGAAAACGTCATCGTCTACATCCAACCGATGGGCACACAGAACAGCCTCCCGATCAAACGTCGTTACCCGCTCTGAGACTCGCTGCTCGGCAGCCGGCATAGGCACCTCCTTTCGTATTGAGTTGTCTGCCGCGAGCACACGTCTACCCCTCAAGTCGCTGTCGCGGGGCGCGTTGTGAGCCCGGCCCGCCTGCGCGCGCGACAGCGCGACGTCGGCGCGCTACGCCCGCTATGAGCGCCCCCAAGGCCCCTGCTGGGCCGCTACCGGCGCTCAGGCAGCACGTCGGGGCTGCCAGCGCCTGGTCGCCCAGCCGCAGCTCCCCGGCTTTGATATGGATGGGAGTCGAAACATTCATCGTGGTGCCTCTCCGTGCTCGCACAGGTAGTAGTCCTGGTAGTAGATGGGTGCGCGGGCGAGTCGTCTTGCAGGGCGACGGAGGTGCTCCGTGGGGAACGGAACTGAGTATGTCCCCCGTCGCCCTGCAAGACGACTGGCCATTTTCAGTGCTGCATAGCTACGCCGTGCCCAGCGGCGGCTGGGTATCCGGCTCGCTGCATCGCTCCTCGATCCTCACGGTTCATTGGCTCTCCTATCGCGTTGATTGTCTGCAGTTGCACACACGTCTAGCTCGATCCGCGAGGGATCTCAAGACCGTTGCGGGAGTCCAGCGGGAAGGCCCCTTAGCGGCGGGCGGCCGGGAGAACCCGGACCCCCCAACGGCGTGCCGCGTTCAGCGTCCTGGGCAGCACCTGGTTGAAGACGCGGCGTGCGAGCGGGGAGGCGTATTCGTGGTGGCGTACCGCGTACAGCCAGTGCCCAGCGAGCCACGCCACGCCGCCGAGGATCGTGGCTGCGGCCATTCCTGGCGAGCCCGTCACGGCGGTGCTCAACAGCCCGCCGATCGCGAGCACCGCCCCGCCGACACGGAGCACAAGCCCGCCGAGCAGCCACACGGCGAGAGCGATAAGGATGCCGCTCGCGAGGAGGCTGAGCGCTGCCGTCATCATGCCTCCCGAGGCTTGGGCGGGTCTCCGAGCGCAGCGTCCCGCGCGGCCTCCTGCTCGTCGGCGTAGTCACCACCGCGGTTGATGGCGTCGAGCAGCCACCGATAGTCGTGATCTGAGGCGATGCCGTCGCGGAGAACCTTGCCGGTCTCGATTTCCTTGATGCGCCATACCTCATGGCCGTCCTCGTCGCGGTAAAGCTCTCCGACACAAAGCTCCGCGTCTTGCTCGGTGGTGGTGGTCATTTGCTGGCTTCCTTTGCTCGGGTTGGCGGCGTCGCTGCACACGTCTAGCTCGATCCGCGGGAAAGCGCAAGTCCATTCGCCGAGATCCCCGAGCCGGCCGCGACGGACGCGACCAGCGGGCCCGGGGCGCCTCTACTCCGTGCCCCGTCGGCTTTCGCGCCGAAGCGCGCCCCGGCGCCTGAGATGCCCCGCCGAGAGCCCCGATTCGCCTGTCGAGGCCCGTGAGCGGCCTATGGCGGGCCGGTGCTAGCGAACCCGGCGAGGGCCTCCCCGGGCCCCGAAAGAAAAGACTTGCGCTTTCCCTGGGATCGAGCTACCACGTCCACCGACCAACGCCGAAGAAGGCGACCAACAAAGGAGAATCACGATGACCAAGAGGACAAAACCAGCCCCCAAGCCCTCAGATGACGAGGCCGTCAAGGCGGCCGTCGAGAAGCACCCCGGCACGACGGCCGAGGGCGTCGTGGGCGCCGCCGGCATCGGCCGCTCAACGGCGACCAAGGCGCTCGCCCGGCTGCGAGAGGCCGGCGAGATCACCCGCTACGAGGGCGGGCGCGACAGGGGCAAGCGGCTCCCCGACCGCTTCGCGCTCGCCGGAGTCCAGATGCCGCCGGCCTACGCCGCGCATACGACTACCGGCTCGGCGACCAAGGCGAAGGGTGCCAAGCAGTCCCGCACTGCCAAACCCACGAAAGCCGCCAACGCGAAGCCCGCGAGCGCGGCCGACGGCAAGCCCTCCGCACCCGCAGCAGACGCCGAGCGGCTGCGTCCCGGCCAGCTCGAGCCGCTCGTGCTCGCCTACCTCGAGGAGAACGCCGAGAGCGGCCCGCATGGGCCGACGACCGTCGCAAAGGCCCTTGAGCGGTCCAGTGGCGCGGTGGGCAACTGTCTCGTCCGACTGGCCCGCGCCAAGCAGGTGCGCCAGGACAGCGACAAGCCCCGTCGCTACAGCCTCGCGGCCTGACCGCACCGTGCGCGCCCCTCACTCCGCCTCGATCCAACCGGGGAGAGTGAGGGGCTTCGCACGCAACCCGCAGGGCCATCCCACGCCCCTCGACATTGGCCCCTCGCGTCGGGGTGCCCAGCGCGAAGCCTCTCCGTGCGCAATCACAATGACGGTCGCATGATCGACCACCGCAGCTACCGTCTCGCTAGATGATGGCGCCCGCACTCAAGTCCTGCAACTCGGTACCTTGCGTCCTTGCTCACGAGGCAGTATTGGCCGACGCGATACGCAGCTGGCCGAACCACATGGGCGCGATCGGTGGTCACGGTCGTCGGGGCGGTCTTCCCGCCACAGCCGCCCCACACCAAGCGTCACGGCAGACATCCTGCAGCTATCGCGGCTCTCGATTCAACACCGCAGACGACGGCTTGCCACCCTGCGTCCAGTACAGCGTGCTGTGAGTGCTGCCGGCGAGCGCGAGCGAGTAGGGGTCGATTTCGGTGCCGGATGCTAGGATCTGACTCCCGGATTCGTCGAGCGTGTGCATTTCGTAGTAGCTTATTGTCGAGCTGCTCTGGAACTCGTTTTCCGCAATCCAGGCTACTGCACCGTCGCTCTTCACGACGATCGCCAAGGCTGGACCCACACCTACGTCTTCTTTCGACGGCGGGGCGCTGCGTGCTCCCGTGGGTATCTTGTGCAGCACGCGGCCAGTGAGAAGATTTCGCACGACTACGAACCATTTACTGCTTCCACCTTCCAGATACTTATCTGACGCCACAAAAGATTCTTCATAGGCCACGATAGGGCCTCCCAGCGTCTCTGTTGGCGGCGAAGATTCCGGCACGGGACCAAGAGGATATGGGTGGGCGCTCCCGTATGCGCAGCCAAAGATTTCTTCGGGTTCGTACCGATCGAGCGAGGGAGACATAGCGGGCCTCACATACACCATCGCCTGTTCATCCGCCACTAGCCCGAAGTTCCCGTGGGTGGGTGTGGGGGTTTTGGCTCTGTGCTTGGGTTTTCGCGTTGAGCGTGTTGTTTGGCTTGTGTCTACGTGTTGATGGGTGTGTTCGGCGAGGTCGAGCGCGTGGGCTTGTAGGGGGGTGGGCTCGGTGAGCTTTTGGAAGGTGGCGTCGGTGTTTTGGAGGCGGATCATGTTGCGGGTGAGGGTGGAGAGTTCGGAGAGTAGGCTCTTGTAGCTGTGGCAAGGTTCTCCGGTCCTGGTGTGCTTGGTTTGTGCCTTGCGCAGGGCGGTGGTGGAGCGGGTGGCCTTGGCGATGGGGTCGCTGCTGGTGGGCGGTTGTTCGTCCTTGAATAGGAGTGGCGCCCAGGCCTGCTTGAGGTGCCACGTGAGGTAGTAGGCGAGCATGCAGAGAAAGACGTGGGCGCGGACCCTGGTTTCGACGTGGTGGTGGATCGGACGGATTTGTAGTTCTGGGCCCTTGAACGTCTTGAACGCGCGCTCGGCTTGCTCGAGGTTCTTGTAGGAGCGCACGACATCGCTGGTGGAGATCTCATCCTTGGTGAGGCCGGTCCGCAGGATGTAGATGCCTCAGCTCGTAGCCGACCGAGAAGCGCATATTGCCCTCCCTACAGTAGTCAACCAACCCGTGGGTGGCGCCGGCGGAGTCCGCGCGCACCAAGATCTCCAGCGACTCGACGTACTCGGCCGGGATCTGCTCAAGCGCCCGGTCCAGCACCGCCACATGATCAGCGGCGGTGTTCGAGCCGGCGTTCCCCGGCCGCAGCAGCCCACCCATCGCCTCGCGCGTCTCATCAAGGTAGACCTGCAACGGGTGAAACCCATAGCCGCCCTTGTAGTTCCCAGCCGCCCTCTCCTTCTCCGAATGCGCAGTGATCAGCGTCGCGTCAACATCGAGCGTCAACCACCCAGGCACACCATGCATCTCCCAGAACCGGGCTCGGGCGCGCGCGTGCGCGATACGCAGAGCGTCCAAGGACCCTGGCGTCGAGGCGATCCGGTCGATCATCCGAAACGCTGTCGAATCAGACGCCACCGCCCCGAACAACGCGTCCTGCTCACGGACTGCGCCGAGGTCAGAGACGCACTCGCTGCCATCGACCAACATCACCGCCAGATCGCGGACCACCCGGCCCGGGTTATGACCCCGACGCCGCTGCTTGATCCCGGCCAGACCCAACGACAGCGCGTTGGTGAGCCCGACCTCCTCAGCGACCTGCGCGACCAGTGCGCTGCCCGCGTGCGAGACCGAACCCGCTCCGTCCGACGTGACTTCTACGGTTACCGGGCGTCCATCACGCATCACCTTCAAGGTGAACCTCCAAGCTCGGGATCAAGAACCTTCGACAAGCCCAGGATCCCTGCTCAACCGGACGTATCCGCGCCCCCGCCTCCCGGGGGCGCGGTCGTTACTGCACGCCCCGGGCTAGAGAGTCAGCCACCAAACACTGTGCCTGTTTTGTAAGCACAAACCCAATAAAAAGCTCTCGTGCTTGCGACGATAGCCGCAAGCACAAGAGCAGGATCAACCACGAGCGCAAAAAATGTACGCCATTTAGTGACAGTGCAGCGTGACGGTGACGTACCTTTTCCGCGGCACGTAGACGCGGCGCCTGCCACATTTACGAGCATCGACTATGAACTCGCCGCCCTGGACGCGGAACCGCGCGCCTTCAGTCGTGTATTTGCGAGTCACCGACCCATGATCACCGACTTTAGTGACGTTTACCGGCCATCCGACGTGTGACGGCTTGAGCCACACGATAATTCCGCCGTTCGACGGTTCAGACGTAGTGGCGACAATTGGCGATGCGGCAACCGTACTGGTGATCACTGGCCCTAGTTCTTCGATCTTTGGTGGTGTGGGGCCACCATATTCAGCTATGGCCTGGCCATCCTGAGAGTTCAGCACGATGGCCCAATACTTCTGGTGAATAGGAGTCGCCTTCCGAGGCTCTGGCTCGTTAGGGCTGAAATCTTCGCCAGCAGGTGCCTCCATCACAACGACATAGGAAGACGCGCGTTCCCATTCGCCTTCGACCGTCGCGGTCTGCGTTGTAGGCGACTCGTGGTTTAGGACATTGGCCGCTTCGCGTGCGGTCGCGTGTGCGATAGACACCTTGAGCGTCCCGTTGACACCGGATTGACGTGCGAAAGCGACCGCCAATTCCCGAATCTGCGCGGGTTCCATTTCTGGTCCGGTCGGCGGGGTGTAGGTGAACCCAGGTACCGCTTCGCTGGACGCCGCTTCACTGTTGCTGGTCGCGCTGGCTCGACCGTGGCTCAGCAAGGTGCTAGCAACGAGCACTACAGCCAGAATGACCCCGATAGCTACATGGTTACGCATTTTGTTACTCCTTATTTGAAGCATCCGACCGACCATTCTTGGTTGCCTTCGGCGGGTAGGTACGCATTGGGACTACGGCAAAACACCGTCACTGTGTTCCAATAGGCGCCGTTCCAAGGGTACCAAGGACTAGAGCTGTCGATCCAGCGAGCGACGGCGTCTCGTCCGTGGTCGATCGGCTGTGATTCGCTCGCGATCTCGGTGCCTGAATTCGCTTCTTGCCAGCGCGTCGGCCAGCCCCCCCACTGATATCCCTCTTGATACCAGGCTTCGACGGGGCTTGGTTGACCTTTCGTATTGGTTCCCCCGGGGCTGCCCCAGTAAAAGCTCCATGTCGTTCCTGCGGGGTTGTAAATCAGGTAGTCGGCATAGCCAGGGTTTGGCACGACTTGTGGCCACCACGCATAATCGTAGCCTTGGGGGGTATGCTCGAACTGGAAAGGATGAGGCGTGCAGCAGTCAGAGCCGTGCCCAATGATTTGGCCCATCTCCTCCCAGGCGTTTGAACCCCATTTGCTCGGCCAGAGAATCCACTCCTCTTGGGTCTCAAAGCCTCCTTCGGCCCAGTCAACGACATCCGAACCTTCGTCTACGACCTGGAGGATTGTGCCCCGGTTTTCTTTTAGGGGCTTAATTTCTGAGAGCGAATAGCAATGATAATTGTTCGGCCTCGCGCATTCGCCGTCCGGACCCCAAGACGCTTGTGCGGCCGACGGCAGCAGCAAGAGCATGACGACTGCGATCAATAGTAGGATCTTACGCACCCCTTGGTTCTCCTTTCGATCAGATACTCGAAACCAGTCCTCACGCACCGACCGCGACTGTCGGCACGATGGTCCTCGACCACGTAGTCGCCGGAGAGATAGCCGCTGAGTTTGACGTGCGTCGCGGCCCCCGGCATAGCAGCCAAGGGCGTGGGGCGGGGGATTGTGCTTTGTCCGCATCTTGATTCGCTACCTCCGTGCGTCCCTTCGTTCGAGGAGTTGAGAAATGGTTCCATCTGCGGCACGCTGTTCTGCTTGGCGGGTGAGTCTATCAGATGGGTCCATCCGATGAGCTGGCGCTTTGGTTGGGCACCGCCCTACCCTGGGCGCGATCCTTGGCTGCGCTCGGCGCACAGGCTTGGGGGACCGTGGAAAGGAACTGGGCATCGATATGGAACCTACCACATGGCGCTGACGGAGGTCGACGCAGAGGGTTGGGTGTGTGCCCACCTGCCCGTTGCCCGGCCCCAACGAGTAGCTTAAGCTGGTCGCCCCGGAGATGTTCGAACAGCCTTCGCCGGAGCTGTTGCATCTCTGCCACTGGGAGGCGTAGGTGATTGGTTCTGTGCCCGCCCACGACCCGCTGCTCGCCGTCAGCGTCTGCCCATCCCTGGCGGTCACGACGTTCTCCACAACGGTCTCCAGCCAATGCAGATGTGGGCGATTTAGCGCCTGCCCCCGAAGGCCGACGCTGGAGGGCCAAACAACCTCCATCGCTTCTACAGCACCGCAATCAACATAACCACCATCAATCATGCTGCTTCCTGCCTCCTGCGTTCGTGTTCACAATGTCTGTTGTGGACATTTCTCTCACGACTCACCCCAACGCCGCGGCGATGCGCTGCGCCGTAGTGGTCACCTTCGGGCCGAGCTCCTTCAGCAGCCGCTCACGGGCGTACGCCTGCGCGGGAACCGCCATCTCCACGGCCGCGACCGGGGCGCCCTCCCCGTCCACGACCACGGCAGCAATCGCTCGCCGGCCGGCAAGCAGCTCTTCGTCCTCCACCGCCACCCCTCTCACGGCGATCCGCTCAAGCTCCTCGCGCAGGGCGGTCTTGGTCACGATCGCCTTGGGGCCGCGCTTGGTCAAGCGCAGGTTGGCGATCAGCTCCCGCTGCTCCGCCTCGGGCAGGCGCGCCAGGAGCGCCTTGCCCGCGGCGGTGCAGTGGACGGGCAGGCGCGTGCCCAGCCCGATGCCCGCGTCGACCGCGTACTGCCCTTGGCGCGACCCCTGCCAACGGTCGATGTAGGCAACCTCGGTCCCCCCCAGGACCCCCAAGCTTGCAGTGCGTCCAGTCCGCGCCCGCAACTCCCGCAGGTGCTCGCGGGCCACCCGGCGGACCACCATCGAGTCCAGCAGCGAGAGCCCGAAGTCCGAGACGCGCGAGGAGAGCCGGTACTTACGCGAGGGCCCCTGCTCAAGGTAGCCGAGCGTCACCAGCGTGGTCGCGTAACGGTGAGTGGTCGAGCGGCCCAGGTCGAGCTCCTCGGCCATGTCGGCGATCCCGCGCACCGGGTGCTCCGCGGTGAAACACCTCAGCATCGCCAAGCCGGCGACTAGCGAGGAGGAGAACCTACCGGGATGCTCGGGATCCAGTGGCTTAGACACCGCCTATGTCCAATCCGTGTCAGGCACGGCGCCAGCGGGGTTGCGGGTCAGAACGCCGGGCCGGTTGACCGTCAGCGATGCGGTGGCCAAGCTGGGTGTGGGCGAGAGTGCATCGATCGCGCGGGCGGCCCGCCGCCTCTCCTACGGCGGGCGCCCGCGCGGACCCGAGCCCCGAGAGTGCAAGGTCGCAAGCTCCGCTGCGCCTGTCCCAAGCCCTCACGCGACCACCCCGGGCGTCACGGGACCCAACGTGCCCACGGCACGCTCATCGGCTCGCCTGTACCCCAGCTGCGCGGAAACCCGGTCGGCAGTAGCAACCACGTGCGGGCCGAGCGCGTCAACCAGGTCCACCATCAAGATCACCGACTCGTGCGCATCCATGCCTAGCGCCGCGACCACCTCCCCGGAGACCGAGCGAACCGGCGCCGCGATCGAATACAAGCCAGGCACTAGCTCCTCCTCGGCAGCAGCGAGGTTCTGCTCACGGATGCCCCGCAACTCCGCCCGCAACGCCTGCTTGCTTACGATCGTGCTCTGCGTGCGCCTGGTGAGCTCCAACTCGGAGATGACCGTCCGCTGCTCATGCTCGGGCAGATGAGCGAGCAGCAACTTGCCGATCGCGGTGCAATACGCCGGCAGCCTCACCCCGGGCGCCTGGTCAACCTCGATCTGCCGCAGACCACGACGACGGCCACGAAGACGATCAACTAGCAACACCTCCGGCCCATCAAGCACCCCGACCGCGAGGGTATACCCAGTCCGCTCGCACAACCCCTCCACGTACGGCCGGGCGTGCTCCCGAAGACTTATGCCACTCAACGCCCCCAACCCCAACCGGGTGACCCCGAGCGATAACCGATACTTCCGCCGCGGAGCCCTCTTTAGATACCCCAACTCGACCATCGTCAACGCATAGCGGTGCGTCTTCGAACGGCTCATCCCGAGCGCATCCGCCAGCTCCGCGATACCCCACACCGGCCGCCCCGGCGCAAAGCACGCAAGGATCGCAAGACCACGCTCCAGGGACTGGGAGTAGCGCGACTCAATCAAAATCGGAACCGACGGCCAACGCTCTCCATCACTATCGAACCTCTCTGTCTGTACTCTTGGCTTCGACATGTGCGTGCCTATGCCGTTAGCTGGTGCCTATGGATCATTGGGTCCTGTCCGGCCAGCGCGATGATGAGCAGCTTGTTCAGATAACCGTGGTCTGGGGTGCTAACGCGCCGGTTGCCCCGGGTGCCCGCCGCCTCTCCCACGGCGGGCACCCGAACTGACCCCTGCCCCTTCGCGCGCCAGGGCGCCGCCGCGCGTTGGAAGTCTCGGGAGTGAGTCCGCGCATGGGCTGGTACGGCGTCAGCCATCAGAAGCCCAGTTCGTCGCCTTTGTATCGCTGCGCGGGGTGGCAGTGTAACGGTCATCATGTTCGCTCACCAGACCATCCTCGATCAGTTCCTGGAGCGCTTTTCGCACATCACTCATCCTCCGGCTTGGACAGTTCGGTGCTCCATCGCGGCTCGACCTTTACATGCGAACGGTCCGATTTGTGGGATTTGGTCGAAAGTCGTTCGGCACCGAAATAGAAACGTTCGGCACCGAACTCGGGACCCGCGACAGGCGGCCCCGAGCTTCATCGGCTGGTGGCGGTAGCGGCGGAGGTCGCGTGCCGGCGAGGCCGCCGGCTACGTGCCCAACGCCCGTGACTACCTCTCGCGTGCCCGCAAAACTACCCGTCCTCCTGCGCTTGGGACGAGGATCGCGCTGCGCCAGCGCGGTCGCTCGATCCGGCTGCTTGCCGGCAGCACGGTCCTCGTGGCAAGGACGTGGCGAAGGACGGTCTTGACCTCGAGAAGCGCGAAGTGCCGGCCGAGACAGTGCTTACGACCGCCACCCCACGGCAGCCATGTCCGGGGCTGTGCGGAGGTGCCCAGGAACCGTTCGGGGCGGAACGTATGCGGCTCCGGGTACAGCTCGGGGTTGTGGTGCAGCAGGTAGGTGCATGCGGCGAGCTGGACCGGCGGACGGTACGTCCAGCCGCCGATGTCGATGGGCGCCACGACCTTGCGCGGGATCGCGAACACGAACACCGGCTTGCGACGCAGCGTCTCGTGTATCGTCGCCGTGAGGTAGTCCTCGTCCTGGTCGCTGTCCAGTTCCTCGACCAGCTGCTGCTGGACTCGGTGGTTGTGGGTGAGTAGCTGGAACGCCCACGCCAGCTCGCCCGTCGTGGTCTCGTGCCCCGCGAGGATCATCGACATGAGGTTGTCGCGTATCTGCTGCTCGGACATGGGCGAGCCGTCCCGGTTCTCGGCGGCGAGCAGCAGATCCAGCAGGTCGCCCCGCTCGCCCGCGCCACCGGAACGCCTCCCGCGCAGGAGCCTGTAGATCAGCGCATCGACCTCGGCCCGCTGCTCTAGGAACCTACGCCACGTGCCTCGCCAGCATGGGACGTACCGCAGCCTGGGGCCCTGCAGAAGAAGGCTGTCCGAGACCGTCAGCATCCGAATCAGCAGCCCGTGAAGCTCCATCAACTCCGTGTCCTGGTCGCTGAAGATGATCCGCAGGATCACCGTCAGCGTCAGAGAGCGAATGTGCGGATGCAACGCGATCGGCTGCGCCAGTGGCCATGACGCGACGGCCCGCTCAACCACATCGGTCAGCGCGGCCGTCTGCTCTGCCACCATCCGCTTGTGGAACGCGGGCGCGATCGCCTTGCGGCCCCAAACATGCTCGTCTTCCTCCAGCAGCATGAACGAGCGATCGCCGATCAGAGGGGCGATGACCTCGCCCCCCGCGCCCGGATGAAGCTCGGCCGCGTCCCCCGTGAGCACCGCACGTATGTCCTGCGGATCTGCCAAGAACACCATCGGTTCCCTGTCCAGCGGATAAAGCGTGAAGCGATCCCCGCACGTGGTCCGACAGTGTTCAAGGTAACTGTAAGGCCATCGCCGGCCTCCTACAGTCTGCGCTATCGCTGGATGTCGCGGGCTAGGCGGTAGCTCACCCCTGAGTCGTGTCGCTAGTGACGACGTTGCTATTGGTGACATAGGTGTCTCCTTTGTTTGGGTGGTTAAGAGGAACGGAGCGAGTAGGCGGCTCGCCAGAGCCGCAGGACGGGAAGCAGGGCACGGGTCAGCGACCCGCCGGCAACGGCGAGGCGGGCGCTCCAGTAGCGCATGAAGTCCGCGCGGGAGCTGTCCTTTGAGAGATAAAGCGCGACCATGCTGCAGGCGATGAGCACGTGCGACTCACCGTTGGTCAATGTGTGAAGTTCACACAGGCAGCGGCGCACGAGCCAGCATGTTTGTGTGACCGCGATCTCCGGCGTGGGATAGTGGGCGATGTAGCTGTGATCGCCGTTGACAGCATCCTCGGCCCAGTCGGCGTAGCTGTCCAACATGCAGGCGACCGCCGACGTCCACGGGAAATACGCGGCGTGTGTGCGCTCGATCTCCTCCTCGCTGCATTGCGGTTCACACGCGAGCGCGAGTAGTGCGAACGTGGCGAGGCCGGCGCTCGCGGCGCCGGTGAGCTCATACCAGGTCACATTGTGGCTGGCGGGGAACTCTGTGGCGGCCCATGCTTTCAGCACGGCATCCCGCTCGGCCGGGCCGGGGTGGTGGTTGAGGGCGAGCACCTGGGCGCGCTGCGCATCGCGGAGCACCAGCGAGCGCACCCGCTCGTATGAGGACAGGCGTGTGCAGCACTGGCGGCAGGTGTCCACGAGCGCCTGGAGATAGCCCCCGTCGTCCTGCCAGGGGCTGTGCTGGTAGTAGTCGCGGGTGGGACTATCCGGCTCCAGCGCGTCGACGAGCGCGAGATGTAGCTGGCGGCCGTTCGTGAGACCAGCGCAGGCGCCGCGCTCGCTGACGCTATCGAGGTAGTCCCATGTGATCTGGTAAGCGACAAGCAACCGCAGGTAGCTTCGGTTTCGCGAGCGCGGCAGGATCGAGAACAGCGCCGCGCCGTCGCTCTGGCCGCGCTTGCGCTGCAGCGCGTCTAGCGCGTCCTGCCTCAGCGGGCCGGGCGGAATGCGGTCTGCCAACTCGCGCCAGTGGCGGACCTCCTGGCTGACGGCCGGCAGACCCCACGTGAGCTCCCGCACGACGGCGGACAGGAGAGCGCGCGCCTGCCGGGCCGTGACCGGCGCAGGATTGGATTGGGCGCGGTCAGACGCTGGCGTGTGACGGCTACTGCGCTGGGCTGACGGTGCTCGGCGGCACACGCACTACCCGATAACCGGGGATCGCCAATACCGCGACCGTAACGACGATCACGAGCGTAAAACTGGTGATCGCCGCGGTGAGTTCGACGTTGAACACGATCGGAAAACCTGTGACCGTGGAGAGAAAGTGGCTGCCGAGCAGCTGCGCGTACAGGCCGAAGACCGCACCTAGCGAGCACCCTGTGGCGAGGATGACGATGCTCTCCCACACCAGGGATTGCCAAAGGGCGCCCTGTTCTATCCCGTGGCACTTGAGGGTCGCTATCTGTTCACGGCGTGACCAGATCATTGCGGTCATCGCAGCGATCATGGCGAGGATTGCGGAGACGAGGATGAGCAGCCGTATCTGTGTCAGGCGGGCAAGGCCCTGGGTTGCGGCGGCGTAGTGGCGTTGCTCGCGTTCAGCGGCGGTCTGCACGGAAAACCCAAGCCCTGCCAGGGCGACACGGACAAGCTGGCGCTCGTGCGTCGGGGAGGATCGCGGGGAGGTTTGTATTTGGTAGGCGCTCGGGACGGGGCTTCCCCAAGCTTTTTCGTAGTCGGTCGCGCTCATGATGACCGTGCCCGGCGGCCAGCCGAGGTTGGTGGTTGTGGCAGCAAGGCGCAGTGGTGTTGAGTGTGGAGTGGGGAGCGTGAATCGCTGACCAATTTGGAGATGGTGTTCGCTGGCAAGTCCCTGGGACAAGACGGCCCAGCCGCCGCCGCGGACCTGGGCGGTCGCCGTCACCGGAGAGCCGGTCAGAACCTCGCTTCGGGGGATCGGGTGTTCGATGGTGGAGCTTGGGCCAATCACCCAAATCCTGTGTTCGCCCCAGTCGAGGAAGCTGCCACGGTAGGCCGACACGCTGCGCACTCCCGGTAGCGATGCCAGGCGCGCCGTGTCGATGGCCTGAAAAGGCACCGTTGTCTGGAGGCTTGAGCCTGCCGCTGGGCACGACCCATAGGTTTGCACTTGAGTCCATGCTGCGTATTGACGAGTCCAGCCCGCGGGTCAGGTTTGCCTGGGTTCCGCCGAACTCGACGGTGCCAAAAACCGCCAAGGCGGCAGTCCCGGCGATCGCGAGGTATCGCACGCGGGCCGGTGGCGCGTCGAGCTCTGAGACCGCGAAACCCGACCCGACGTCATCGAGAAGGTCCGATAGGCGCGTGAACAATGCGACCGAACCGTCGAAGACGAATGGCAGCAGGCAGGCGAGGGCGACAATGAGCGTGATGTTTCCGAATACGGCGGCCTTGGTGTCTGCGAACAGGGTGTACGTCGTGAACGCCAAGCACACCGCCGCGGTCAGCAGCACCCCAGCGGTCCACAGTCCTCGATGTTGCAGCGGTTCCTCGGTGGGCTCCCGCGGCCCCCAAAGGATCTCCCGGACGGGCCAGAGCACTCCGGCCACAGCCGCGGTCATGCCGACGGCGACCGCGAGCACGATCGTCTGCCAGTCGACCACGCGCTGCGAGCCGATGGGGAACGCGAACGTCAAGTAGCCGGGCGTCACGTGGAAGACGGCGATCGACAGCAGGTCGCCGAGGGCGAGCCCGAGTCCGCAGGCGAGGGTCCCGAGCACCGCCGCGTTCACAAGCAAGATTTGTATGGTCATCTCAGGGGTGGACCCGTGCGGGTACAGATCCTCGATCAGCTTGCGCCGGGACGGCACGGTAATCAGCATCGCATTCAGAGCGAACAGGAACCCAACGAGGGCCGATATCCCCGAGAAAAGCTGCTCGCTCTTGTTCTCTGGCGAGACGGCGACACTGAACAGCCGCGATTCAAAGGTGCTTGGCTGGAAGTTCACGTTCCACTTCCGGGCGAGGCTCGCGAGCGCAGCCCGAGCCTCGCTGGCGTCGGCCGGGTCGTAGCGGACGAAGATCCGTGTCAGCGCGCCAGGCTCGTGCGTCAGCTGCTGCGCATAGTTGATGGAGGTGACCGCGATCGGGCTACCGATCAGCCCGCCGATTTCTGCTGACCCGAGGGTCGCGCCGACGAGGGTTTCGGTGAACTGCGCCCCCACCTGGACATGCACGGGTTCAAGGGGACCCTCGCCGATTTCGTTGTCGAGGGGGACGGGAAGCGCGATCGCGGGAACATGCGCGAGCTGCTTGGCCGAGAAACGATGGTCGAAGTCGCTGCCGACTTTCATGGCCTTCGGTTCTACCCCGATCAGCAGGACCGGCCGCTCGCCGCGGGCGCCGATTACGTTGACCTGGCGTTCGAGGACCGGCAGGGCGGTTGTCACTCCGCGAGCGCGACGGACTTCATCGAGCAGGCGCTCCGGGACGCCCTGGAAACTCCGTGCCTTCGAGCTGCACCTGGGCATTCCCGACGAGCTGGCTGTTGAGCTGGGAGACCGCGCGGTTCAGCGAGGTGCTGGACACCTGGGAGGCAAAGAGCAGGGCGACCCCGACAGCAATCCCAAGGACCGCGAAGCCTTCCTGAACGAGGACGGATTTGGTCGCCAGACGCGCCTCGTAGATGTAGCGGATGCCGGCGAGGCGGATCATCACCGCTGGCCTGCAGGTGTCTGGACGGCCGGTACCGACCCGCCGTCCATCCGCCGCTCCCCGAGGCGCCCATCGCGAAGTTCGTGGGTGCGGTCCGCATAGGCCGCCGCCTCGGGGTCGTGCGTGACCAACAGGAGCGCCGTGTTCCGTTCCGTGCATATACGACGCAGCAGGCCGAGGACATGGCGCGTGGTCTCGCTGTCTAGGCTCGCGGTCGGCTCGTCGGCGAGCACGAGCTTCGGGTCGCGGGAGAGCGCGAGGGCGATCAGCACGCGCTGACGCTCCCCCATCGACAGGGCCTCGGTACGGTGGTACATCCGATCGCCGAGGCCGAGCTCGGCAAGCAGCGGTTCGATGCGCGCGTAGGCGGAGCGTTTGCCGCCCATCGTCAGCTTGATCGACGCACTCCCGATCGCTCTCGCGCCGGGCTGCAGACTACTCGGCTGCATCACGATCCCCAGGTCGTTCAGCCGGTAGCGGTCGGCTTCCCTGCGAGACATGCGGACGACATCCCGGTCGCCGACGAGGATGCTCCCGCCGTCCGGCTTCTTCAAGCCGGCTATCAATTCGATCAGGGTCGTCTTCCCGGAGCCGGACGGCCCATAGAGCGCGACGACCTCTCCGGCGGCAACCGTCATCGAAACACGGTCGACCGCGCGGATTGGGTTCTCGCCACCGACCCGGTAGTGCTTGACAACGTTGTTCAGCTCGAGCACTAGCTCCAGCCTACGCTGCGTGAACCATCGCCCTCTTTTCGCGGTGGGAAGGGCAGGATGTCGGCGTTCGTGTCGTGGTGGCCGGCGGTCGGGATCAGCCTGCCGCCCTGCTCCAGCGACCACACACGATCGGCGTACAACGCCGAGTCCCGATCAGAGACGCTCATCGCGACCCCGCAGCTACCGCCGGCGTCCTGGATCAACGACCGCAGCAGGTCAGAGGCTTCCCGGGTCCACGGTTCGCCGAGCCCATCCAGCAGATCATCGATGACCACGATCCTCGGCTCGGCGTACACGAAGCCCTGCGCGTACCCGACGAGCACCTGCTCCCAGCGCGAGAGGTCATCCCACCGCTGCCGCGCAAGCTGACTCGCCCCAACCCGATCAAGCATCTCGCCCGCGCGACGCTCGGTCTCGCGACGCCCCTGGCGGCGCGTCGCCAACGGCCAACCGACGATCTTCGCGACCTGCAGCTTCTGCGACATGCCAGCCCGGTTGACCCACACCAGCCCCTGAGCCCGCAACCGCGCCCGCTTGCGCCCGGACAGGCCCGTCAACTCCAGACCCCCAAACTGCACGTTGCCGTCTTCAGGAGCCTTCAGCCCAGCCGCGATCCGCAACAGCGTCGTCTTCCCCGACAGCCGGCCACCGACGATCCCCACGACCTCGCCCCGCTCAACATCGAACGACACCCCACTGAGCACCTGCACCCAACGCTTCGCCCTCCCCCGCGAGAAGCCCTGCGACACCCCCACCACCTCCAACACAGGCACAACAGCTACCTCGCCTTGGCAGCGAAGCGCTTGTGGATCTGATCGAGGCGGTCGCCGAGTCTGCGACGACGGGTGGCCATGTTGTCCCACATCAGCGTCACGTCCTGCAGGTGGGCGGCGCTGAGCTCGCCGTCAAGCTCCTCAGCCCAGCCCCTCGGCTCCCGGCGCATCGCGATTCGCCTGCGCTGCTCAGTCAGCATCCGCTTCTGCGCCTCGTCGCTGGTGACCTGGCATGCCTTCGCCTCCGCACGGACGATTATCACGACTTCGGCCAGCTCATCGAGGGTGGCGAACTCGACCTTGCCGTGGATGGGCTCCCGAAACGCCGGAGTCGGCGGCCGTCTGATGACCCATTTGCGTAGGCGCTCAAGCCCATTGGCGGTGACCTCGTATCTGTCCCCGGATTCTTCGGCTCCTTTTTCGATGAGCCGGACTTCCCCTCGGCTGGCGAGAGTCGGGAGGTTTCCGTGCGCCGAGTTCTTGGGGAAGTCGGCTGAGCAAAAGAGGTCTGAGAGGCGACGCTGTATGTCTGCGACCGTGCCCGCTTCCTCGGCGACAACCCCGAGGACCACCATCTGCGGCGTCATGTCGCCAGCACGCTTCACAACCGGGAATCGTATCCTAACTTGTGTACGGCTGGGTGGGACAGTCCGTGCCAGTTGATGTATTTTGTTTCCGACTCCCCGAAGGCTAACTGTCCGCCTCGGCTCGTGGACGTGGGAAGGGCAGGATGTCGGCGTTCGTGTCGTGGTGGCCGGCGGTCGGGATCAGCCTGCCGCCCTGCTCCAGCGACCACACACGATCGGCGTACAACGCCGAGTCCCGATCAGAGACGCTCATCGCGACCCCGCAGCTACCGCCGGCGTCCTGGATCAACGACCGCAGCAGGTCAGAGGCTTCCCGGGTCCACGGTTCGCCGAGCCCATCCAGCAGATCATCGATGACCACGATCCTCGGCTCGGCGTACACGAAGCCCTGCGCGTACCCGACGAGCACCTGCTCCCAGCGCGAGAGGTCATCCCACCGCTGCCGCGCAAGCTGACTCGCCCCAACCCGATCAAGCATCTCGCCCGCGCGACGCTCGGTCTCGCGACGCCCCTGGCGGCGCGTCGCCAACGGCCAACCGACGATCTTCGCGACCTGCAGCTTCTGCGACATGCCAGCCCGGTTGACCCACACCAGCCCCTGAGCCCGCAACCGCGCCCGCTTGCGCCCGGACAGGCCCGTCAACTCCAGACCCCCAAACTGCACGTTGCCGTCTTCAGGAGCCTTCAGCCCAGCCGCGATCCGCAACAGCGTCGTCTTCCCCGACAGCCGGCCACCGACGATCCCCACGACCTCGCCCCGCTCAACATCGAACGACACCCCACTGAGCACCTGCACCCAACGCTTCGCCCTCCCCCGCGAGAAGCCCTGCGACACCCCCACCACCTCCAACAACGACGACGACTGACCCACTAGAACCTCCGGTCGGCAGCTGCCTACAGGGTAGAGCGTTTGTTTGCCGAGGACGGCTTACGCGCTGGCGGGCGCCGGCTCCTGGAGATGCCAGCCGCGAACCTTCTTGCGGATCTTGCCTTTCCTTCTGGAGCGCCGGCAGGACGCGGACGAGGGTACATCCCATACAGTACGCTTCTTTCCACTAATTCCATGTTGCAGAACGACGCGACAGGTAGGGGCGAGAAGGACGATGACCACCCGATGAGCCGCAAGACCGAAGCGCCGACCGTCCAGGGAAGCCCTTTGACGCTCTTGGTGCGACCAGCTATGCGCTACACCCTCGCCGCGCTCGTGCTCGCGGCCTGCGCGTGCCTGCCGGCCGCTGCCGGCGCTGCCCAAAAGGTCAAGCTCCACGCCTCGCTCACGCCCGAGCGACTCGGCGCGGGCGCCACGATCGCGTTCGCGTTCACGGTCTCCACCACGACCGGCCGCGTGCCCTCCCCCCTCACCGGCGTCGAACTGCTCTACCCGGCGAACCTCGGCCTCGCCACCAGCGGCCTCGGCCTCGCCACCTGCACCGCCGGAATCCTCGAAGAACTCGGCCCCGAAGGCTGCCCGTCCGAGTCCCAGATGGGCTACGGGACGGGGCTCGTGGAGGTTCCCTTCGGTCCCGAGATCCTGCACGAGACAGCCACCACCAGAGTCTTCATGGCCCAGCTCAACCACGGGCACCTCGGGCTGATCTTCTACGCTGTCGGCGCCACGCCGGTCGCCGCGGAAATCGTCTTCCCCGGGCTTGTGCTCCCCGCCTCCGACCCCTACGGCGGGGACCTCTCCACCACGATCCCGCTCGTCCCCACGCTCCCCGGGGCGCCCGACGCCGCGGTTGTGAAACTCTCGACCACGATCGGCCCCGAGCACATCACCTACTACGAACGCGTCCGTGGTCGCTACCTCCCCTATCACCCCAGGGGCATCGTCTTGCCTCGCACCTGCCCCCGTGGCGGCTTCGAGTTCGCCGCCCGCTTGACCTTCCAGGACGCCACCCACGCGACCGCCCACACTGCCGTGCCCTGCCCACGGTAGCTTCGGGTTACCCGAGCCTCGCGCTGACGCGGATGGTGGCGTGTGCAGCGGCGAGCACGGAGAGCTTGAACGTCACGCGGAGCTTGCCGTTGCGCAGCTCGGCCTTCTTGGCCCCTTTGGCGATCAGCTTGCCGTGGTAGCGGCCGGTGTAGGTGATGTAGACCGTTCCGCGCGAGGGCCCCGTCACACGTACCGCGAGCTCGCGTCCGTGCAGCGCCTCCGAGACCCGAAGCGCTGGCTTCGGCGAAGGCGCGCCAACACCGCCACCCGAGCTGCCCCCACCGGAACCACTGGTGCCAGCGGTTCCGGCGGAGCCGCCGCCCTGCGCGCCGGCTGGGACTACCAGTGTCGCGCGTGCGGCGTTGGCTGCGCTGCTGTCCCCGGTCGCGTTGGTCAACCAGACCAGGAGCGTCCAGGTCCCCGGGCCGGGCACGGTGACCGTGATGGGTCCGCCTGCGGGTGCGGGCGCCGGAGCGGTACACCCCCCCGGCCCGGTGGCGGGGCAGACCTGGTAGGTCGCGGCGGTGATCGGCGCGACCTGGCCTGTCGGGTCGCTCCAGGTCGCTGTGAAGGTGGAGGCGCCGGCTTGGGCGGCGGTGGCAGTGAGGCCGACGGGCGGTGGCGGCGGGTCGTTGGCGACCGTGATCTGCCTGGTGACCGTCGACTGGTTGCCCGCGGCGTCGCTCGCGGTGAGCGTGATCGTGTGTGTGCCGTCGGAGAGCTCGGTGGTCGGCAGTGTCAAGGTCTGCGCCCCGGTCGAGGATGGGCAGGGCTGGACGAACGTGAAGTCGCACGGGGCGGGGTAGGTCTCGACGGGATGCCCGTCGGCTGCGAGGACGACGCTCTGTATGCCGCCGCCGGAGTCCTGCGCGGAGACCGTGACGCTTTCGGCCCCCTCGTGGTAGCCGCTGTTTTCCCAGAGGGGCCCGGTTGGTTGTTCGAGCGTGGGTGGCGCGGTGTCTTCGATCGTGACTGTCGCGGCGTACATCGTTGCGACCGCGGCGTGGAAGCCGTCAGCGCCGGTGATGCATTCTTGGCCGGTGGGCGCGGTGCATTCCAGGCCGAGGGTGAGCGTTTGTGCCGATAGACCGGTGATGGTGGCTTCGTTTTCGCCTCCTGGCCCCGATCCGACGAGGCAGCTTCCGGATATTGGCGGGGTGCATGTCTGCCCGGGGAGAATCGCGCCATCAGCGCGGAGGGCGGGTATCCAGTATTGGTCTTGGGTTGAGAGCATCCGGTCGTAGGAGATGCCGGTGATCTCGTCGGGGCGGCGTACCTCGAAGTCCCATCCTGCCTCGGCGCCTTTGGACGCGCCATTTGGGAGTTCCAGGATGTCGGTGGTGGCGATGCCGTTTTCCTGGTTGGCTTGCTGCCCTTGGTTTGTGGTGTAGGGGCAGGAGAGGCGCGTTTGGAGGTGGGTGGTGTCGGTGTTGAACGGCACCCATGAGTTGTTCGCGCCGCCGGGTGCGGCGTTGCACGCGATCACCTTGTAGGTGCCGGCGTGCGCGACGGCGGGGAGCGCTGCGGTAAGGAGGAGGGCTGTCGCTGCGAGGCTTGCGGCGAGTCGGGCTGGTCGGCTCACGCGGTGGATGATGGCATCGATATGCGCGCCCAGGCGCTCGCTCGTCCGGTGTCGTAGGGGTCGATGTAGCGTGCCTGGACGGCAAGGACGCCCTGCGCGGGTAGCTGGATCGTCGTGCTGGCGCTTGTGATCTAGGCCGTGCGAAGGCGATAGCGGCCTGATCGTCCACCGATGGGCTCGACTTGCTCGGCGCGGTTGATCTGGGCCAGGAAGCTGGCCAGCGGGTCCTTCCCACGGGCTCGGTAGCCGGCGGCGCAAAGCAGCGCATACCAGTCGCGGTAGTGGACTGCTTGACCCGGTTGTATCTCGCGCTTGAGAACCACGATCGCGATCTCTTGTAGCCGCTTGCCCCCCAGCTCACGATCTAGCTGTTCGATCTGCAGCTGTGCCGCTAGCACCAAAGTGCCTTCGAGTTCGTGGAGCATGTGCTCGTCCCGACCGACCTGCTCGTCCAGATGCTCGGCGAGCGTTCGCAGCCGATCGGCTCTTGTGCGAGCCTCCTCGATCCGTGCCTTCAGGCTTAGGTACTCCTGGGCAACAGCAATCTCGGCAGGATCAGCGAGCTGAAGATCGGGGTCCACGCGTGGCAAACTTACAGCGAGCCCCGGACACGCTTAAGGGACCGCTATGTACCCCATCCCGCTCTTTGCGGAACATCTGTCCGAGCGCCCTGCAACGCTGTATATACGCAGCTACCTGAACTAAAGGCTCGTCGCCAGAGAGGGTTCCTTGATGGTGCCTGACATCTACATATCCGCTGATATTGAGGCCGACGGCCCGATCCCGGGAGAATTCTCGATGCTCGCCTTCGGACTAGCGGTCGCTGCCGCCTTCGACGGAGAGACGTTCACGAGCCATGCTCCGAGCGAGCAGACCTTCTATCGCGAACTGAAGCCGATCGCCGAGGGTTTCGACCCGGCGGCGTTGAAGGCGGCACGCCTCGACCGCGAGGCGCTGGCGCGCGACGGAGCCGAGCCCGAAGCCGCTATGCGTGATGCGGTCGATTGGGTCACTGCCCAGGTTGAGCGGGCGGGGGGTGCACGGCCGGTCCTCGTCGGCTACCCAGTCGTTTTCGACTGGATGTTCTTGCACTGGTACTTTGTTCGGTTTGTAGGAGAGTCGCCGTTTGGCTTCTCAGGCGCGCTGGACATCAAGACGATGTACCACCAGAAGGCGCACGTGATCATGGACGACGCGGGGCGCAACGACCTGCCCGCCGAGTTGCAGGCTTCGCATCCGCACACCCACAACGCGCTCGACGATGCGATCGAGCAGGCCGAAATCTTCAACCGACTATGGCAGTGGCAGCCGGGTGGTGATCAGCGATCAAACTAACGGACAAACAACTGGGCGACTATGTAGCCGGCAAGCTCGCCCTCCCAGGCGATCAGCGCAACGAGTTCCGCAAGCAGATTGGACGGCTGCTGGAAAAGCTTGAAGCGAAGGTACACGAAGACGGCTCCTACAGAATCAAGAAGTTCCGCCGTGCCGGATCGCTGGAGAAGGGCACAAGCAACCCGTCCGCGTGCGGGCAAACCCGTTGACGGAGATGTCGGCGTCTATTTCGAGGTCGACGATCCCGAGCACTTCGATGTCGCGGACCTCCAGAAACTGATCAAGCAGCTCCTCGAAGCCGCGTATCCCCAGAAGAGCCCCGACGACTTCGACGACTCCGGCGACCGCATCTTCGAGGTTGTCTTCAAGGGCACCGGTCTAGAGGTCGACCTAGTCCCGATTGTCTCACTCGACGACCACGCGGACTACGGCTACCAATACTCTCGCACCGGCGACCGGGTGAAGACCAGCGTCAAGGTCCATCTCGAGCACTTCCGCAGCCATTCAGCCAAGGACCCATTTCTCGCTCCAACCTTGCGCATGGCTAAGCGTTGGCGCCATTGGCAGGAGCTCGGCGGCATCCAGTCCTTCCACCTCGAGTTGATACTCACCTTCCTCGTCGTGCGGGACGGCCCGGCACTCACGCTCGAAGAGAGCTTTCGACGACTCTTTCTCTTTGTTACAGGTGACCTGTCTGCCGGCGTCGCCTTCGACAAAAGCAACGCCAGCAAGTTTACGCACCCGGTTGTGATCATCGACCCGGCGAATGACGACAACAACCTGGCCGCAAGGATCGAGCAAAGTGAGCGCGACGAGCTAATCCAAGCCGCACGCACAGCCTACGAGACAATCACATGGGCACAGGAACTCCCCGGCAAGGGCGAGACCGTGGCAGCCTGGAAGGAGATCCTCGGCGAAGGCTTCGCGATCGACTGATCATGACCGAGACCTACTCAACCACCTTCAACCGCGAAGACATCAAGCGCGTCCACGCAGCCTTCGCCGCCGATTACCGAATCGCCGCGGAGTCAACCAAGCTGCACTCCAGTAAATACGTGGACCAGAACGTTGCCGCCATCAAGGCCGTCGCGGAAGAGCAATACCTGAAGGCGGTCCACATGCGGCTGGTGGGATCCGATGGTTCCGTCCGCGAGGCCGCTGTCTACGACGTATCGACTGACGCCTCGGGCTGGACCAGTGAACGCCCCGGTGACATGTACTGGAAGGCCCAATCCGGCGACCAACTGCAGTTGACCATAATCCACAACGCGAACTGGGCGGCGCTTACACAGGCGGAGAAAGAAGCTTTCGACAAGGAGCATCTGCCCGGTTGGGGACCGTCAAGCTTCGACGGCCACTACGACGGCATGACAACCTCCGCCGATCGCCAATATTCCAGCCGCGCGTACGGATTGCAGCGTACCCGTCACAGCCGCCCAACCTGACTATGGCCGAGGAGACAAAGTTCGAGCTGAAGCGCGAGTTGCCCAACAGCGACCTGGCGAGTCTTGCCAGTCGCCTCATCGGCTTCGGCCGGCGCTTCGCACGGATCGGCCAGCAGATGCGGCTGCTGGCCGACGCCGCCGGGGTTGAACGTTGGGCCAGTCGGCACCACGGCGCCGATCAGAAGCTCACTGCCGTCCTCGGGGACCGTTACCCACTCGCGATCTTCCACGGCGACGTTGGAACCGGAAAGACCGCGACCGCCGAAGCCGCCGCTAACGCGCTCTGCGAAACTACGGATACAGACGGGTTCCTACTGAAGTTGAGCACGCGCGTACGCGGCGTCGGTCACGTAGGCGAGATGAGCTCGCTCATCGGCGACGCATTCGCGGAGGCGAGCGTTCTCGCTGGCAAGAAACGCTTCGTGGCGATGATCATCGACGAGGGTGACTCACTCGCATTCAACCGCGGGGCCGAGCGAGCCCACCACGAGGACCGCGTTGGCGTCAACAGTCTGATCCAGAAGGTCGACGACGCAAGGCAACTTCGGGGGCGGCTCTTCATCATGCTCTGCACCAACCGCGTCGGCGCGCTCGACCCAGCAATGATGCGACGCGCGAGCCTTCTCGAGCGGTTCGACCGACCATCCGACGACGAGCGCCGGGAGCTCCTCCGGGCAGATCTCGCCAGCATCCACATCGGGGAGGATGCACTCACGAGCCTCGTTGCCGCAACGGGGCCCCGCGACGGTGTTCCCGGGTTCACCTTCTCTGATATTCAAACGCGCCTGGTACCGGCTGCGATCGCCCACGCCTACCCCGACCACGCTCTGACCGCAGAGCACCTGCTCGCCGCCGCCGCACAGATCGAGGCCTCACCCGCAATGGCTGAGGATCTAGCTTGAGCCTCGCTGGCCGCCGCGTCCACGTTACTGGGAGCGCGGCGGAGGACTGCAGCGCGGAACTGCTCGCGGCGGCGCACGACTACGTCGGTCGCCTCACGACGCACCTAATCGAGCACGGTGCCGGACTCGTCGTGGGTGCGGGCACGGAGCCGATCGGTGCCGCGGGACTACCGTGCACATTCGACTGGACAGCACTTGAGAAGGTCAGCGCCGCCCCGCTCCCGGCAGGCGGCTGGCCCCCGTCACGGCCGCGAAGGTTCGTCGCAGTCGCCAGCCAGAGAGGGCTGGAGCGGATCCCAGCAAACCGGACCGAGGCGTGGCAGCGGTGCTGCGCACGTACAGACTTCGAGCTCGTAACCGCGCCGCCCGGATGGCGCATGGCTGGCATCATCCGCGAGCGCCAACTCTCCCATGGCGACATCCTGGTCGTGCTCGGCGGCGGGGCTGGCGTGGAGCATCTCGCCGAGCTCTACTGGCGCGACGGGAAGCCGGTGGTCCCCGTGTGGGCGCAGCTGGGCGCCTTCAACGACGATGGCTCTGGAGGTAGCCGAGCGCTATATGAGAAGGCTCTGGGCGATCCGGGCGCACTGTTCAGGCTGGCGCCAGGCGCCGGCGGCGACAGTGCTCGCCTGCAGGCCCTCCGGCTCGAAGCCGAGTCGGACCAGAGTTCGCTCGCCGAAGCGACCGTGCGGATGCTCGAAGACCTGATGCCGCCGAGCGCGTTTTACGTCCGACTGCTCGACTCGAGCAATCGCGACCACGCGGCGGTCGAGTGGTTCTTCTCGGAGGTCGTGACCCCAGCTATCTCCGAGCGCGGCTACACGCCGGTGCAGATGGGTCTAGGCAAGCCAGAGAGCATGTTCATGAACGTCGAGATCTTCCGGCGGCTGCATCGCGCCGGCGTGGTTCTCGTCGACCTCACCGGCATGCGCCCCAACTGCACGATGGAGCTCGGCTACGCTCTCGGCCGCCCACGCCGAGTGGTGATCTCCGCGCAGGAGGGCACAAAGCAGATCTTCGACAGCGACAAGCTTCCGACGCATTTCTGGGCCCGCTCCGAGGATGCTACGGCGTGCGTAGCTGACTACCTCGACTGGTTCGACCGCTATGTAGAGGTGGGACCACTTGTGACCTAAGTGGATCGCTGAGGGACAGACCATGCCGTCGATAGTAGTGGGCCGGTAGTTTCTTTCGAGATGAAGTTTCTGGTGCGATGACATCGGTCATCGGTTATCATGTAGCCGCTAGATCCGATGTCGAATGAACTATTGGCTTTCTGATGACGCAAGATGGTCGTGGAATCTCAGGCGCTGGACGTGCCGAATTGTCGGCGGTGCTTGTCGATCGCAGGTTTGTCTCTCCAGAGATCGCCGCACGCGTGCTAGGTGTGGACGCGAGGGTCGCGGCGCGAAAGCTCGCGCATTGGGCGGAACAGGGGTGGCTGCGTAGGGTGCGGCGGGGTCTGTATATCGCCGTGCCAGTCGAGGCTCCTCCGCGAAGCTGGTCACAGGACACGTTGGTGTTGGCGAGCGCGGTGTGGTCGCCGTGCTACTTCAGCGGGTTCACGGCAGCGCGCCACTGGGGTCTGACCGAGCAGGTGTTCCGCACCACGATCGTGAAGACCGCACAGCGTGTGCGCGCCGCGACGGCGAGCCTGCTGGACGCCGAGTACCTACTAATGCACGTAGCAGAGGACACGCTCGAGTGGGGCTTGGAGACAGCGTGGCAGGAGGAGGTGCGGATGCTGTTCGCCGACCCCGCACGGACGGTAGTGGAGATCCTCGACGCACCGCGAATCGGCGGTGGTATCCGCCACGCCGCAGAGATCCTGCGGGCGTATCTGGATGAGCACGAGGGTGAGCGCCTGGTGGAGTACGCGCTGCGGCTCGGCAACCGTGCTGTGCTTAAGCGCCTGGGTTTCCTGCTGGAGTCGCAGGGCTGGGGCACCCCCGAGCTGATCGCGGCGTGCCGCGCGGAGCTCTCCAGCGGCATCTCGCTGCTTGACCCCGACGGGCCCCGTATGGGGCCGCGCGTGCCGGCATGGCGGCTGCGCGCCAACGTGGTGCTCGAGCCGCAGGAGCCGTCGTGATCGCCAAGCAGGAACTGATGCGACTCCGTGGCGAGTGGCAACTCGACGTCGGCGTGATCGAGAAGGACTACGTGCTCGGCTGGGTGCTTGCTGCGATCTCTGCAGAGTCCGCGCTCGCCGACACCTGGATCTTCAAGGGCGGTACCTGCCTGCGCAAGTGCTACTACGAGACCTACCGATTCTCTGAGGATCTCGACTTCACCGTCGTCGATGGCGGCCCGGAGGAGCCCGACGAGATGATCGAGATCTTCAAGAGAGTCTCGGACTGGCTCGTGCGCGAAACGGGCATGGAGTTGGAGATCGACCAGCGCACATTCGCGCGGCGACGCAACCTACGCGGCCAGCCCACCACACAGGCGCGGATCGCCTACCGCGGACCGAACGCCCCGCGTGGGACTCTCCCGAAGCTTAAGTTCGATCTGACCAGCGACGAGGTGCTCGTCGAACGGCCGCACCGCCGCATAATTGTGCACTCATACAGCGACCAGCCACTCCCCGGGGTCGGCGTCCTGTGCTACTCACCTACGGAGTTGCTAGCTGAGAAGACGCGCGCGCTCGCTACTCGCTGTCGCCCGCGCGATCTCTACGACGTCGTACACATGCACCGCCACCCGACCTGATCGGCCGAGCCGAGCGCGTACGCACGGTCCTCGCCGCCAAGTGTGCCCACGCCGGCGTGAATGTCCCCGACGCCGACTCGATCCGCACCTCGCCCTATGCCCAGGAGATCGAGCGCGAGTGGGAGAACATGCTCGGCCACCAGCTACCGCGGCCGCTCCCCCCATTCGAGATGTTCTGGGAGGCGCTGGAGGAAGTGTTCGCCTGGCTCGCAGGCACGCTAACGCGTCGCAGGCTTCGCCGCGTGCCCTCCAGAGACCAACTCGATACGTGGCGTCCTCCACACGCGATCGCCTCCTGGCGACAGGGCGCACCCCTGGAGCTGATCCGCTATGCCGGCGCCAACCGCCTGAAGGTAGAGATCGACTACCGCCCCGCCGAGGGATACCCAGGACGCCGCCTAGTCGAGCCCTATGAACTCCGGCGCACTCGCGCTGGCAACCTCGTGCTGCTCGCCGTCAACGGCCAGGGCGAAACTCGCACCTACCGCATCGACCGCATTGCCGCCGCACGTCCCACCAACCGGCCCTTCACCCCCAGATACATTGTCGCCTTCTGAGACATGGCAACCCAGAAAGAGCACGCGCCTGACGCCACGCATCCGGGCGTGGTCCGGGTAGATTCCACGACGCCTGCTCTGCGAGTTAGAGGTTTACGCGATCACGATAAACCTCGTATAACTCCGTATAACTCCGCGAGTCCAGCCATAGACCTTGATCGGGCTGTTCTCCGACGGGGCCGTCCAAGGTTTTGGACCACGACCCTCATCCGTGGTCCAAAACCCCCGGTAAACCACCGGAAACGAGCGGCAGCTGGCTTGATGTTGACATTCACATATACCCTGCAAATATGCAGTTTTCAGGGCTAGTTTCGGTACGGCTGAAAATCGTGGTGTCCCCAGTTCGAATCTGGGTCTGGCCACTTTGCTTTTGCCTGCTCAGGGCACTTTTTAAGAGGGTTTGCTCGAGGCGTTTTCGCCTCGGAATCCTCCTTCGTGCCCCTGATTGGCTGCCTTGTGGCCCTACATCGTTGGGTGGCCGTCCCGGATTTGGCTTGATTACTGGTGATTCGTCGCTGAGGGCTCGGGTCGGCTTTGGCCGACCACGTGTTGGGATCGTGGTGTCGTCCCGGCGCCCCGCGGTCTCCTCGGCCTCGCGTGCCTCATCCTCGCAGCCATCCTCGGTCAGGGCGTGTGCCGCCCCCGCGCGAAAGGTACCGACACTGCTGGGCTCCCCGGTAACAGAGCCAGTCCGAGCGCTTCAGGCGGTGGCTGATTGCGACGCCTCCTCATGACGAGCGCCGCGAACATACCAACGAGCAGGAGGAGGATGACGAGGCCGGCGATCAGATGGTACGACCGGTGAGGTGTCGCAGTCGCCGGGAAGTTGATAGTGGCGCGTGCGCTGCGTTCGAGCAGTCCGCTGCGGAGGGTAACCAGCGCGTGCCACGGGCCGTCGGGTATCTGTCTGTCCAGCATGATCATGATTGGCTCGGTGGCGCTGATCGCGAGGGTTGTACCGAGGTTGGCGGGGAACGGGCCGGCGCTGAGTCCACCGGGGCCGGCCGAGAGTTGCAGGGTTCCGCTCATATCGAGTGCTCGTCCGCCTGTGTTGTGCACGCTCGCGAGAACCTCCGGCTGACCGTCGGATGAGCGTTTGCCGGTAAGCGACTCGATCGTGAACCTTGATGCGGGCGCACCCCCGGGACCGATGGAGAGGTATAGGCGAACGCCGACCCGGCTGAGTTGGGTGATGCCGCCACCAGCGGGCGCGGAGGAGCGCGTCTCGGCCCAGACCACGCCGTACTGTTCCCCGGGGGGCGCGTCGCGAGGAACGGCGATGGTCACGGTGGCGATCGCGTGCCCACTGGGAGGGACGTCGGAGGAGCCAGGAAGAACCGAGGTCCAGGTGGACAATTCATTCGGGGTGTGTGCGGCGGCGCCGACGAACGCGCCCTGGGTGACGACGGCGGCGGCGGGGTACATGACGATGTGCAGGGTTGAAGCCGTCGTGTTGGAGATCTCGATCCGGCGATGGATGGTCGTCCCCGGGTGCAGGTGATCAATTATGTAGAGGCGCGCTCTAGGATCGCTGTATGCGCTGAGAGGGACTTCGAGCAGTTGCACACCCATGCTGCCGACCGAGACTGCTCGCGCCCTCGCGACTTGCGCCGCTGTGGACACGCTGACTGGCGCTCCCACCGCGGCGGTAAAGGCGACGGCTGCTAGACCCTATGCCGTAGGTCGCCCTTTTGGGTTGACCGCCGGGGTAGGCCGGACACTCCTCGCGGGGGTTTGTCTGGCCGGAGAATGGCTCCGGCTGACCCCAATTCGATGAGGAGGTCCGGCCATGACCGGAATGGTGACTTATGCGGGGCTCGATGTCCATGCCCGCTCCACTCACGCTGCGGCGATTGACGTCTCGACGGGTGAGCTGCTGCGTGCACGGTTCGGGCCGGGCGTCGAGGAGCCGGTCGCGTGGCTTTTGGGTTTGCCCGGCCCGGTACGTGCTTGCTATGAGGCCGGGCCGACCGGTTTTGGGCTCTATCGCGCTGCGAGCGCGGCCGGGGTGAGCGTGGAGGTGATCGCGCCGGGCAAGACGCCGAGGGGCCCGTCGGATCGGGTGAAGACTGACCGCAAGGACGCGGAGTCTGCTCGCGCGGCTGCTGCTGGCCGGCTCGTTGACGAGTGTTGTGGTCCCGCCTGTCGAGGTCGAGGCCGCCCGCGAGATGATGCGCGCCCACGATGCGTGCCGGCGTGATCTCATGACGGCTCGTCACCGGGTCTCGAAGATGCTGTTGCGCCACGGCCGGGTCTATCCCGAGTCCTCGACCTGGACTGTCGCTCACCGGCGCTGGCTCGCCCGTCAACAGTTCCAGGAGGCTGTCAGCGATCTGGTGTTCGCTGATCTGATCGCCTCCGTCGATGGCCTGAGCGCGCGAAAGGCGGCGATCGCGGAGCGGCTCTCGCGCCTGGCAGAAGACGAGCAGTGGTGGCCGACCGTCGCGAGGCTCCGCTGCTTCCGGGGCGTTGACACGCTGACCGCGTTCGCGGTTCACCTCGAGCTCGGCGGGGACTGGCAGCGCTTCGCGCGAGCGAACGCGCTGAGCGCATGGCTCGGGCTGATCCCGTCCCTTCACCAGTCCGGCGAGTCATCGCACCAGGGCTCCATCACCAAGACGGGATCGGGCTTCGCTCGCCGTCTGCTCGTCGAGTCGGCCTGGCATTACGGACGCCCACCACGGATCGGTGTGACCCTCAGCAATCGCCAGCAAGGCCAGCCCGACCATGTCCTGCAGATCGCTAACCGCGCGCAGCACAGACTGCACCGGGTCTATCACCGGATGCGTGGCCGCGGTAAGCCACACAACGTGACCGTCGTCGCGTGTGCCCGCGAACTGGCGTGCTTCCTCTGGGCAGCAGCGACCGCCGACTGACCCTCACGGACAGCCCTACCGGCCGGGAGACCGGGGCGCCGGGCCAACAGCGGCCAGCACGCGCGATTGTTCTATGAGCAGCACCCCGAAAGGAGTGCCACGCCCGTTCCTAGATCACAGCCGCCAGGACATCGTTGACTTCTTACTGTGCGTTGTTGCCGCCAGGACATCGTTTACGTGGTGAGTGTGTGGTTTCCCGGGTTCCTCATGGAGCGGAGCCCGTAGGGCGGAGTGGAATGAGGAACCCGCGGCGCGCCGTCCGGCGGGGTTCAGCGGCGCGGGGTGGGCAGCCGGGCGGTGGTGAGCAGCTGCCCGTCGGTGTCGTTGACGAGTAGGTTCTCGTGGTCGGTGAGGGCGAGGTCGAGTGTGGCGGTGACGTACTGGTAGGCGGTCCCGTCGGGCATCGGGATCGCGCGGCCGAGGATGCGTAGGCGGTGGTCTGAGCGGATGAAGCGGATGAACTCGACGTGGCCGCGCTCCGGCCAGCCGGCGGGGATCTTCTCGGCTGCAAGCGACGTGCGCGGCTTGGTGGCGGTGGTCTCCTCGGGGGTGCGTCCGCTGGTCGCGCTGTAGCGGTGCTGGGTGTTGTGGAAGCGCTCGAACGCCGCGGCGCGTTCGACCAGATGCGGCAGGCCGTTGAAGCGCTCTTGGCGGAAGAAGCGCTTGTCGAAGGTGTCGTTGAAGTGCTCGATCGTGCCGTTGCGCCACGGTTCGCGGGGTGGGATGAACACCGGGGTGGCGCCCTGGCGCAGGCACACCCGCACGACCTCCCCGAGGCCGGTCGGCGAGACGAACGGGCCACCGTTGTCGAACTGCGCGCGGTGGGGTACCCCGTGGCGCTCCCACAGGGCGTGCAGCGCCCCGAGAACCGTGTGGTCCTCGCGATCTTGGATGATCACGATCCCGGCGTGGTGGGAGGCCACATCGATCTGGTTGAGCGCGTGGAAGCGCACGCCGCCGTCCAGGTGACGCGGGCCGACCAAGTCCACCTGGACGACATCCCCCTGGCACTCTGCGCCTGGCGCCGGGTAGGGGATGCCCTTGGAGGAACGGCGTCCGCCGGAGCGCCGCCGGCGGGTAGCGCCCGCACGGGCGAGGATCCGCTCGATCGTGCGCAGCGGCGCGACCGGCCCGCCGAGCTTCTCAAGCTCCCACGCGACAGCGTCCGCGCCAACCTGCGCCCACGGGTTCTCCTCCAGGCGCGCACGGACCGCGAGCACCTGCGCCACGACATCCTCAGAGGTCCGGTTCGCCACGCGCCTGGGCGCCCTGGAGCGGCCCTCAGCCCACGCCGGATTCTGCGGGTCATAGCGGCTCGCCCACTTCGCCACCCACTGCCTCGTGCGCCCCAGATCCCTCGCGATCGCCTCCGGCGACTCGCCCGCCAGCCGCCGCCGCGCGGCCTCCCGACGCAACGCCACCTCGACCTCCGACATGAACACCTCCACGCTCGCTCGACAAGAGCGCGCGAGGGTGCCATCCCGCCCGATGTAAACGATGTGCTGGCGGCTACACGCTCAGCCCGCGTAAACGATGTGCTGGCGGCTCGATGTAAACGATGTGCTGGCGGCCGTCACCTAGACAGCGCACGCTGGCAGCACGAAACCGGGCCCTGGGGTACCCAACCCCCGCATCATCAGACTGGCAACGCCGACACCGAGCCCGGCGCCCCGCTCTCCCGACCACTCCAAAACCGCCCGCCACACGGACGCGATCAAACACGCCCACTTGACAAACGACCCGACATATCAGTACACGTCGCGTGACCTGGATGAAGCGCTCGCCCGCCCGTCCGCGCAGACGCCTAGACGACCGAACGCTCATACCTACGACACGGACTGCGTGATCGTTCCGGTATAAACGCCGGCGGCCATGCCTCCCGCGACGAAGACATTGATCGTGGGGTCCCACGTCGCGGAGTCATCACCCGTGATCCCGGTCGCGGTGACGGCCGCCCCTCTCTGCCAAGGTGAGGTGAGACAGATCATCCTGCTGGATTACTGAGCCTTGAGGGCGAGAACGGAGCTGTAGCGATGTTGGAGCCCATGCGGTCTGTGGAGATGAAGGAGATGCCTGGCGCCGAGCGTTTCGTGGAGGGCGCCGGAGGCGAGCGGAGCGAAATGCTCGGCGCGCGCGCCGCGGCCGGGGGGTCCCGGCCGGACCCGGAGCTCGCCGAGCGCCCGCGGCGGCGGCGGTTCTCCGGCGAGTACAAGCTGCGGATCTTGCGTGAGGCAGGCTGGGTCGACGCGGTCGGGGGAGATCGCGGCGATGTTGCGCCGTGAGGGCCTTTACACGTCGCATTTGACGGCGTGGCGTAAGCAGCAGGACGCGGGGGCGCTGCGGGGCCTGGAGCCGCGTAAGCGTGGGCCGCGCGGACCGAGCGTGGAGCAGGTGGAGTTGCGGGCGGTGCGCGCCCGGCTGGAGCGGGCTGAGGCTGAGCTTGCGACGGCGCGGCGGGTGATCGAGGTGCAGGGAAACGTCTCAGCGCTCTTGGAGGATCTGCTGGCGCCCAAGAGCGCGACCGAGACCAACACGCCGCGGCCAGAGCGATGATCGAGCAGGCCGTCGGCGAGGTCGAACCGCACCTCGGTACCTTGCCGGCGTGCCGGGTGCTGGGCGCCAGCAGGGCGTCGCTTTACCGCTGGCGCTCGGAGCCGAGGGTGCGCGCGGCACGCTCGCCGGCGGTGTCGCCCAGGGCGCTGTCTGAGCCCGAGCGCGGGGCGGTGCTGGCGCGGCTGCACGAGGAGCGGTTCGTTGACTGCTCGCCCGCGCACGTCTACGCCACGCTGCTGGACGAGGGGACGTATCTCGCGTCGGAGCGCACGATGTATCGGCTGCTCGCCGCGCAAGGCGAGGTCCGCGAGCGTCGCGACCAGCTCACCCACCCGCCCTACGCCCGACCGGAGCTGCTCGCCCGCGAACCGAACCGTGTTTGGTCGTGGGACATAACGAAGTTGCTCGGCCCGGCAACATGGACGTACTTCTACCTGTTCGTGATCCTCGATATCTACAGCCGCTACGTCGTCGGCTGGACCGTGCAGCACCAGGAGACCGCGCCGCTCGCTGAGCGGCTGATCGCCGAGACGCTCACCAAGCAGCAGATACCCCGCCACCAGCTGACGATCCACGCCGACCGCGGCTCAGCGATGCGCTCCAAGCCCGTCGCTTTCTTGCTCTCGGACCTCGGGGTCACCAAGACCCACAGCCGGCCGTACACCTCGACCGACAACCCCTACTCCGAGGCACACTTCAAGACACTGAAGTACCGCCCCGGGTTCCCCGCCCGGTTCACCTCGATCCTCGAAGCCAGAGCGTTCTGCCGCGACTTCTTCCCCTGGTACAACGAGCAGCACCGCCACTCCGGGATCGGCCTGATGACCCCATCCACCGTCCACCACGGCCTCGCCGAGCAGACGCACACCGCCCGCGCTGCCGTCCTCAACGCCGCCTACGCCGCGACCCCGGACCGGTTCATCCGCCGGCCACCCCGACCACCCGCGCTACCAACCGGCGCGTGGATCAACAAACCCACCGACACCGAGGAGACCACTCACTAAATTCCCATCCAATCTGTCTCACCGAGCTTGACAGGCTCCGCGCGACGACACCGGTGAGGTTGGTCGGATTATTCGCCGTGAAGGTCGCCGTTCCAACCTTCGTGATTCGCCCCGGCGGTGTAGCCGACCTCGGCGGCGCCGATCGTCGGGCCCGAGGGCGGCGTGAAGGCCGTGGAGATGACGGTCGCGACCCAGCCGGAGCCCGCGGCGGCAGCCCGCGCGTCGCTGACCTGAACTTCGCCCCAACTGGCCGCTGATGGTCCCCCCGGAAACAGTGTTTTCCCGTGTGCCAAGATTGCCGGCGCTGACGGGTACGGTGATCGACAGCGCTCCGCCCGTGACGGTCACGGTGGCGGATGTTTCCGCCGCCGAGACGGGACCGGCGAGGCCGAGCATGAGCATCCCAGCGGCACCGGCCAACAGCAGGGCGCGTATTCGCGTGCTTGTCATGGCGATCCTATCTCCGCAACGCAGCGGTGAGGGTATTCTTGACGTGCATCGGCAGCCAGGGCCAGTCATGACCCCGTAGTTGCCCGCATTCGAGGCTATGGACTTTTTGCACCCTTGGGTACGGGTATTGGGGCATCGACTATCCAACGCCACTTTTGGAGAGCGAAAGTCTCGGCGGCGCCGGAACAGCGTTGCGCAAGGGACGACGACGGGGTCTCGGCCGCGGTGGTACGCCCGCTTCCGCCTCGCCCGGCGCAAGGGGTGTACTGGCGCTCGCCCGACGCGGTCGAAACTCGTCCATCTCAGGAGCCAGGGCGCCCGCCCGGAAGACTCCCGCAATCGTAAGAAGTGGGAGCGGCGTGATCGCCGGTTGCATGCCGGACCTCCTCAAGACAGGGCAAACGCCGCCAGGTGTCCCGCTTCAGGGGCGAGTTGGCAAACCGGTCGGAGGCCCCCGGATTGCCGCCCTGCTCCCCGCGCGTTGCCGACCTCACGCCCCCGGGCGCGCCAGCCTTGGGTTCCAGATGATCTCCCACAGGTGCCCGTCGAGGTCGCGGAAGTAGCCGGAGTAGATGCCCCATGGACGATCGTGCGGCCGGTCGGTGAGCGTCGCGCCGGCGGCCTCGGCCCGGGCGAGCAGAGCGTCGACGTCCGCCCGACTGGGAACCGCGTGGCCGATGCTGAACTCGCCGCTCTGCGCCGAGCCGGGCGCAATGTTTGCGTCCTTCGCGAGCTCGCTCCGCGGGTACAGCATCAGCATCAGCCCACCCGCGAGCTTGAACATTGCCGCCGCTCCCGCCGGCGTGAGATCGTCGCCGGGGTACTCCGTGCCGACCAGCTCGCACGAGTCGAGTCCGAGGCCGTCGCGGTAGAACTCCAGCGAGCGCTCGAGATCGCTCACTGCGAGGGTGATCACGTCGCTCGACGGCTATGTCGAGGACGCGGAGGGCAACTTCGACTGGGGCAGGCCGGACGGTGAGCTGTTTGATCTTAGGTTTCGGTGTGGACGATGACATCGGCGATGTCGGGGACCTGTTGGCGCAGCTCCTCCTCGAGCTCGCCGCCCAGCTGGTGAGCACCGACCAGGGGTGTCTCGGCACCGACGCCGAGCGTGAGGAAGATGACCCGGCCGGCCTCGGTGCGAAGCAGCCTCGTCTTGCGCGGCTCGGCTCCCGTCCACTCAAGGACTATGCGCCCGATCTCCCGCATAGCGTCGAGGTCCGTGCTCGTAGTGGCTGGGCGGGCGATCAGCGGGCGCTCCAGGGGCTCCAGGTGTGTCTGCACCTCACTCACGCCGGGGCGGGCGCGGATCGCTTGCTCGATGCGCTCAGTGACCGTGAGCGCGGCGTGTAGGGCGAGATCGGCGGGGAACTTCAGGTGCAAAGAGACGCTGGCTGACCCGTCGTGCTCGTAGATCGTGATGTCGTGTACTTCCTTTACCAGTGGCTCGGCTAGCGCGATTGCCAGTATCCGGTCGCGGAGGTCCAGGCCGCTGCGGCGAGGCTCGACGTGGACGACGACATCGCTGCCGGGCAGCGCGGTCTCGATTGCCGCCTCGATGCGGTTCGCGGCCTGGTGGCCCTCGACTACCGCTGCTCCGGGCGCCACGGCGGCGATGACATCCGCGAAGTAGCGTCCGGCGGACTCGCGCAGGCGCAGCCGCACCAGTTCGATGTCGGGTTCAAGGCGCGCGAGCGCGCGCTCGGCTGCCTCTCTGGCCTCGGCCGGCGTGCGGTCCATCAGCACGTTTGCGTTCTCCGCGATCAGCCGTGCCGCGGTGGCGAGGATGATCGCGGCGATGACGAGTGCGGCGCTCGCGTCGCCTCCAGCGAACCCGGCGCGCACGAGCAGCAACCCGATAAGGACAGCTACCGAGCCGGCCATGTCCCCGGCGAAGTGAAACCCGTTCGCGCGCAGGGCGGGGCTCCCGTAGCGCCGTGCGGTACGCAAGGAGATGACGGTGCGGGTGAGGTCCACGGCCAGCGCGATCGCGATGACCACGAAGACATACCAATGGGTGTCAGGCGTGCCGCTGGGACTGGCGAGGTGTCTGATCGCCTCGACCGCGACGATCAGCCCGCCGGCCAGCAGGATGCCCGCCTCGCCGAGCGCTCCCAGGTTCTCGGCGCGACCGTGCCCGTAGGGGTGCTCGGGGTCCGCTGGCTGGCGGCCCAACCGCACAGCGAAGAACGTCATGATCGCGGCGAGGACGTCTCCGCTTGACTCGATCCCGGCCGAGATCAACGCCAGGCTGCCCGCAATCAATCCCACTCCGAGCTTCAGGATCACCAGCAGGCTTGCCGCGGCGATCGACGCGAGCGTCGTCCGTCGCTGCACGGCCACCTGCTCGCTGCTGGCGGGCTGCAACATCGGCAGAGCCTAGTGTCCTGAGTCGCGTGGACTACGGGGGTTGGGCTTCAGCTCCCGTAGATCTTCACCGGTGTGCCGGGGCCGATGCGGGCGGCCAGCCAGTCGATGCTCGCGGTGGCCAGGCGGATACAGCCGTGTGATTCGGCGGCGCCCAGCGTTCCTCCGAGGTCGTTCCGTCCGTGGATCGCGATCTGGCCTGGGCCGCCTTCGAATTCCTGCAGCACGTTGGAGCGTGCGCTGAGCGCGAGCGCGAACGGGCCGCCGGCCTGGCCGGGTTCCATCTGGACGGTCTCCTCGACGAAGAACTGGCCGGTCGGCGTGGGCGTGGAGGGCTTGCCCACCACCGCTTGAAGGGTTCTCACTGTGCGCCCGTCGCGGTAGACCCTGACGTGCCGTGCGGCGAGGTCGACCAGGATACGCCAGCCCGTCGTGAGCTTGCGGGTCGCACTCTGGACGATCCAGCCGGTCGATCCGTCGGGGCGACCGGGGAGCATCACCTGCAGCCACCGCACTCCGCCGGGACCGCCCGAGTGGCCGATCACGGGCAGGGTGGTCTGCTCACCGGTGATCGGCCTACGGGCGGGCACGAGCGCGACCTGCGGGGATCCTGCTGCGGGCGCTCGGTGCGCGGCGTGCGCGGTGAGCAGGACCGCGAGCTGCTGAGTCGCCTGCACGCGCGGCGGGGTGCCGGCGGCGGCCGCCGAGCCGGCCGTGAGGCCGAGTAGGCAGACCGCCAGCGCGACACTCAGCCGGTGAACGTGCCCCTCCTGTGCGGGAGCGCGGGCCGTGCGGGGGAGCGCGGGGAGGCTTTCCGTGCGCGATGGTGTTTGTGGCGTGTGTGGTGCTTCGCAGTGCTTTTCGGTCCAATCGTCCGGGGGGCAGTGGTGATGCCGGTGGGGGTCGTTTCTCCGCCGGTGGTCGCTCCTTCGAGCGCTTTCGTTTCTTCAGGGGTGGTCGTTTCCGTGCCGCCACCGCTGCCGCTTACGCTGGACGCGCAGTTGGACGTGGTGATGGTGTTCGCTTCCAAGGTCACCGCGGCGGTCTGTGCCAGCAGCCTGCCGTGGATCGTGGCATCCGTATTTGCGGTGATGCTTTCCGCGGCCACGATCGTGCCGACGAAGTGCGTACCTGTCCCCAGCGTCGCGGAAGAGCCGACTTGCCAGAAAACGTTGCACGCCTGTGCGCCGTTGACCAGCGAGACAGTGGTGTTCGATCCCGTGATCAACGTGGTTGGAATCTGAAAGACGAACACTGCGTTGGGGTTGCCTTCGGCGTTGAGCGTGACGCTCCCCGATGACAGCAGCAACGAGCTGCTGGCGGTGCGAACGCCCGGTGAGAACGTCTGCCCAGCGAGGTCCGTCCCAGCCGAGCCAGTGGTCGGACGAGAGGCCGCTTCGTTGTAGGCGGTCGTCAGGGCGTTCTTGGCTTCGGTCGCGACCGCATCGTCGACATGTGTCTGGCCGAGCACGTGCGGAGCGCCGGTCACCGACGAGCCGGGAGCCAGCCCCAGGTCGCCGAACATCGTCGTCGGGCCTGTGTTGGTGACCGTCGAGCCGCCCAGCACAGAGAAGCTGGCGGCCTTTCCCAGGCCCACAGTCGCGGTGGCGCCCAGGGCGCTGCTCGCGAACAGCAGAGCGCACAGCGATCCGAGCAGGAGGAGCCCTGCTCGAAACGTCCTGCGGCCGGCTCGGAGGGCGGAACGCCGGCTTACGGCGAGGGAGTCGCTGGAAGGCGACTCGTACTTCAGCGGGACGCCATGGTTCATCGGCGTCTCCTCGCTGCGGCGTCAAAGCACCGCGATAGAAGGGGAATGGCTCCCCGGTCTCGTCGACCTGTGATGTAAACCGACAGCTCACCGCCTCAGCGTTAGCCGGGCGGGAGCGGCCGGACACATGTCGAGATTCAGCCCAGCTGTTGGATCACGATCCTTCAGATCCGGCGAGACCCGCCAACCCCGCTGGTCCCGCGAATCCCGTCCCGACGGACGACGCTCAGATCGCCTGCACCCACTCCGAGCGCTCTCCGCCGCCGATCCACTCAAGTCAAGGCCGCCAGATGACGATGGGGTACGCGGATGCCTCGATTCCATTGGCCAAAACATGTTCGAAGGGACGCTGGCGACGAGTTATTGTCTTATGGCGCTCCCGCCAAGGACCGCCCGCGACTGCTGATCGCCGACGACAACCCGGTGGTTCAGTCGATGTTGGGCATGTCCCTCAGCGGCGGATTCGAGGTGGTCGGCGTGGCAGCCGACAGCGAGGAGGCCGTCGAACTCGCCAGGGCGACCCAGCCCGACGCCGCCGTGGTCGATGTCGAGATGCCCAAGGGCGGAGGGTTGTCTGCGGTGCGCGGGATCCTCGAAGTTGCGCCCGACACTGCGATCGTGGTGCTGTCCGCCGATGAGTCGGACGGGCTCGTTCGTGACCTGATGCAGGCCGGAGCGATCGCATACCTCCGCAAGGGTGTGGCACTACACGTTCTCACAGCGTCCTTGACCGAGTCGATCGAGGCGCACGCTCATGGGCGCCACGCGGCCTGAGCACTCCTCGGAGGCGAGTGCGAGCGCGCGGGGACGCGGGTATGCCGCCCGGCTGACCGAGTCCGTCCGCGACGAACTGTTCCAGGGCATCCTGGACAACGTCAACGCGGTGATCTACGTCAAGGACGCAGACGGCCGCTACCTGCTTGTCAATCGCGAGTTCGAACGCATCCGCTCCCTGAAAGCGGAGGAGATCCTCGGCCGCAGCGAGGACGAGATCGGCTCTGGCGAGCTGGCCAAGCGAGTCAGGGCCGCCGATCGAGCGGTGATCGAGTCTGGCACTCCCATGTCCTCCGAGCAGGGGCTGCTCACGCCGGACGGTGAGCGCACCTTCCTCTCGGTGAAGTTCCCCGTTCAAACCGAGGCCGGCGCGGTGACCGCCATCGCCGGCTTCTCAACCGACATCACCGACCAACGGGATGCGCTGACCCGGGCCGTCGACGCGTCCCGGCTGAAGTCCGAGTTCGTGGCCAATGTGAGCCACGAGATACGCACACCCCTGAACGGCGTCGTCGGGATGACCAATCTGCTGCGCGACACACCGTTGGATCCGGTTCAACGGGAGTACGCCGACGCCCTGGCGGCGTCAAGCGAGGCGCTGCTGGGAGTCATCGACAAGATCCTGGACTTCTCGAAGATCGAAGCGGGGCATCTCGAGCTCGATCCGACCGACTTCGACCTACGTGGCGCTGTCGAGGAGGCGTGTCTGATGCTCGCCGAGCAGGCACACGCCAAGGGTCTGCAGATCAACCATTGGGTGGACGCGGATCTACCCGGGACAGTCACCGGTGACCGTGGCCGCCTGCGCCAGATCCTGCTCAACCTGCTTTCGAACGCCGTCAAGTTCACGGCCTCGGGTGAGGTTGTGGTGCGCGTATCCGACGGCGGTGGCGAGACGGTGCGCTTCGAGGTCTCAGACACTGGAGCCGGCATCGAGGGAGATCGGGCGTCGCACCTGTTCGAGGCGTTTGTCCAGGCCGACCAATCCACCACCAGGCGCTACGGCGGCACCGGCCTCGGTCTGGCAATCTCGCGCGAGCTCGCGCACCGCATGGGCGGTGCGATCGGCGCTGAGCCTCGGGACGGTGGGGGCAGCCTTTTCTGGTTCACCGCCAAGCTGACTGCGGTGGGGACGGTCGAGGAACCGGTTCGAACTCAGCGTGAGTTCCTGGGCCTGCGCGCCCTGATCGTCGACGACAACGCCACGAACCGCACGATCTTCGAGCAGTACCTGAAGGCTTGGGGCCTCACGTGCGAGAGCGTGGACAGGCCCAGTGCGGCACTTGCGGCACTGGAGCACGCGTCACGGTGTGGAGAGCCGTTTGAGCTGGCCCTGCTCGATTTTCACATGCCGGAGATGAACGGCGTAGAGCTCGCGCGCGCCATCCGCGAGCGCCCCGCCCTGCGCGCGCTGCACATCCTGGTACTCAGCTCCTCCCCACTCGAGCGCGAGACGTTTGCCGGCATCGAGATCGCCGCCCTGCTGACCAAGCCCGCTCGCCAGTCACAGCTATACGAGGCCATCGCCGCCGCCATCGCCGGCCCCTCTGCCCACATAGAGCCGGGACCCCCGGTCAAGACGCGCGCAGAGCCGAATGGCCCCCTTGTGCTGCTCGCGGAGGACAACAAGATCAACCGCACCGTCGCCACCGCGCTGCTGAACAAGCACGGGTTGCGAACGGCCGCGGCCCTCAACGGTCGCGAGGCCGCGGAGATGGCGCTCGCCGGCGACTACGCCGCCATCCTGATGGACTGCCAGATGCCCGAGCTCGACGGATACGAAGCAACCCGGCGCATCCGTGCGCAGGAGCGCGGCCGTCACGTACCGGTCATCGCGATGACCGCCCACTCGATGCCAGGCGACCGAGAGCGCTGCCTGGCCGCCGGAATGGACGACTATCTCTCAAAGCCCGTTCGAGCGGAGCAACTCGAGGTCATCGTCAAACGGTGGTTATCCGGCGAGGAGCCAGACACCCAGTCTCACGGCGAGCCCGGCGTCAGGCCTCGGGGCGCAGGCAACGACGCGACGCCCGCTGTCAAGCGTGGCTCGAGCGATGCCGACGAGGTGCTCAACCAGGCCACCATCGTGGAGCTCCGAGACACACTGACCCTCGAGATGCGCGAAAGCCTGATACAGGAACTCGAAGAGTCGCTGCCCAAATGCTTGGCTGACACCGTCAGTGCGGCCCAACGCGGCGACCAGCTCGAGCTCAGACGCGTCGCGCACATACTGAAGGGCACCGCCGCCACCTTCGGCGCAACGCGCTTGGAGTTTGCCTGCCAGCGTCTGGAACACACGGGTCGAGATCGGGACCCAGCCGTCGAGGAGGAGCAACTCGAGGAGTTGCGGGCCACCGCCTCCGAGGCTTGTGAGGCGCTGGGCCCGCGGCTGCTCGGCGCCAAAGGCCGGCAGTGACACACGAACCCCCAAGCTGCCGGCCCAGATCGTTTAGGGTAGCGTCAGAGTCGTACCGTGACATCCAGCAAGGCCAGCGCAGAGCCCAGGGACCGCGCGCGGGAGTCCCCGCGGCCCGTGTCGGTGCCCGCGCTCCCACCGCGGTTCGACGAGTGGGAGATCGAGCTCCACGGGCGCCGCGTGGTCTACAGGGTCGCGGGCAGCGGACCGCCGGTCGTGCTGATCCACGGGATGCTCAACTCCTCCAACCACTGGCGGGCGGTGGCTGAGAACCTGGCCGGCGAGTACACGGTGATCGCGCCGGACCTGATCGGACACGGCGACTCCGCGGCGCCGCGCGGCGACTACTCCCTGGGGGCGCACGCCTCCAGCATCCGCGACCTGCTGGCCGCGGAGGGGATCGACCGCGCGAGCATCGTCGGGCACTCGCTTGGAGGGGGCGTGGCGATGCAGTTCTTCTACCAGTTCCCCCAACGTACCGAGCGACTCGTGCTGATCTCCTCCGGCGGCCTTGGCCACGAAGTCAGCCCGGTGCTGCGCACCGCCGCGCTGCCCGGCGTCTCCGCCCTGCTGTCGCTGACCCTCCACCGGCGGCTGCTCGGCGCGCTGACGGACACCGGCCGGTGCCTGCGCGAACGCAACGTGCGCCTCGGCGTGTACCTGCAGGCGCTGGCTCGAGCGCTGCGCCCACTGGAGAGCCCCGAAGCGCGCCACGCATTCCTGCAGACGCTCCGCGCGGTGATCGACGTGCACGGCCAACGAGTCTCCGCGACGGACCGCCTGTACCTGCTCGAGTCGATGCCCACGCTGATCGTGTGGGGCGAGCGAGACAACACGATCCCGCTGCAGCACGGACGCCGGGCACACGAGGCGATCCCCAACAGCCACTTCCAGACCCTGCCCCGCGCCGCGCACTTCCCACACCTCGAAGACCCCGACGGACTCTCCGAAGTGCTGCGGGAGTTCCTCCAGAGCACCCAGCCCGCCACCTTCGAGGACGCCGACTGGGGCGCGGTGCTCTCCAGGCGCTCGCCACCCAGACGCGTCGGCGACGCAGCTGCGTAGGGGTCCCGGTCGGCGCACGCGCCGTAAGGCCGGGCCGCATGCGACTAATAAAGCTGTTCCGGGCAGGGCCGCGCATGCGCGGCCCTGGGGCCAGCCACATGTGGCTGGCCTACCGTTGGCGCATGCGCCAACGGTACGAGCGTGCATGCACGCTCGTGAAGCAGGGCCGCATGCGGCCCTGCTGGGGGTGCCGCATGCGGCACCCCCCCCCTCGCCTTGCACTGCGTCACGTGCCCGTCTGCGACGCCTGCGCTCGCGCGCCCAGGTCCGCGAGCGTCAGCGGCCGCGCGGGTGGGCCGTCGAGGATCTTGTGCGAGCTGACCCCGAGCGTGTGGTCCACGTGCACGAGCTCCCCTGACTCCAGCGCTCGCCAGCGGGGGTCGTCGTCCATCCGCTCGCTGGCGAGGACGACCAGCGGCCGGCTCGCGCCGTGCTCGGAGTGGACCCGGCTGCCGAGGCTGCTGGAGTGCTCCAGCGCGGCCCCGGGCTCGCGCTCGAGGATGTGGAGCTCGTGCGTCTGCGGGTACCGCAGCGCCCACAGGCCCTGCTCGGTGGCGAGCACCAGGTTGAGCGCCAGCACCGGCAGGTTCGCCGCGACCCACCCGCACGCCGCCGCGATGCCTGCGCTCACGTCACCCCCGTGCGTGGCAGTCTCGCGGGTGATGAGCGCGAACAGCCGCTCGGAGTCCGTGTCTCCCCGCACCGTCGCGAGCGCGCCACCGAGGTGCGCCTCCAACGTCGGGAGGTTCTCGATCACCCCGTTGTGCGCGAACAGCCGCCCGTCCTGCTCGAACGGGTGCGTGTTACGCAACGCCAGGGCGCCCGTCGAGGCGAAGCGGACGTGGGCCACGAACGTGCTCGAGGAGACCTCGCGGGCCTCCCGGGCGAACGCCGCATCGCCGTACGCCGCGCGCGGCTGCTTGCGCACCTGCGGCGCGCCCCGCTCGTCGAACCACCCCAGGCCCGTCCCGTCCGGCTCGCGGTGGCTCTGCGCCTCCAGGCTGTCCGGCGCCCCCAGCAGCCAAAACGTCGCCCGCGCCCGCCGGGCGCCCGCGCTCATGCCGAACAGCCGGCACACCTCAGACTCGCCGCGCCCGCAGGGGCGGCGGTGCCGCGCTGCCGCGTCGGGGGTCTGCCGCCCGCGCACTCGGTGGCCTCGGTGCGCGAGCTGCGGCACGCGCGCTCGGTGGTCCCGGTGTGCGAGGGTCTGCCGCACGCGCTGGCGGCAGCCCTGGCGTGCAAAGGTCTGCCGCGAAGTGCCGTAAGCTCGTTGCTCCGAGCATCCCTCGGCGATGGTAGCCGACGAAGGGAGGAGCGATGGACGAGTACCCAGTGCGGTTCTCTGTCGACTACCCCGACAGGGACCTTGACCGTCTCACGACGGCCCTGCGCATCTTCACGGTCATCCCGATCGCGATCGTGCTCGGGAGCCTCGGCGGCTACGCGGGTGGCGCCTACGCCGGGTCGGGCCGCTCGATCGCGGTGAGCGGCGCGGGGCTCCTGTTCATCCCGCCGCTGTTGATGATCCTGTTCCGCCGCAAGTACCCGCGGTGGTGGTACGACTGGAATCTCGAACTGCTGCGGTTCGCGAACCGCGTGGGGGTCTACCTCGCGCTGATGGACGACCGCTACCCCTCAACCGACGCCCAGCAGTCGGTACACCTGGACTTCCCCTACCCCGACGCGGAGCGGGAGCTCAACCGCTGGCTGCCGTTGGTGAAGTGGCTGCTCGCGGTACCCCACTACATCCTCCTGTTCTTCCTCGACCTCGGCGCGCTCTTCGCGGTCATCGCCGCGTGGTTCGCGGTGCTGTTCACGGGTCGCTACCCGCAGGGCTCTTCGACTACGTGGAGGGCGTGATCCGCTGGCACAACCGGGTCGTCGGCTACGCCGCGATCCTCGTCACCGACCAGTACCCGCCATTCCGGCTGGGGCCGTGACCACCGGTTAGCACCGAGCCGGTCCGCTCCTTGTAGAGCCGTTGCTTGGGTTGAACCAACTCGGGACATGCTGCACGCGGGGTCCGGCGCCGAGCTTCAGGGCACGTCCGAGTCCTACCGCCTCACCCAGAGGCCAAGTTGCGGTCGAGGACGGCGGCGAGGTCGATCCAGCTTGCGGGCTCTGGGTACAGCTCCAGCCAGCGCAGGATACCGCGGGCAATCAGCTCGAACTCGCTGTGAGCGATACCGTAGATGAGGATTGCACCGGCGTGTGAGCGCTGCGCCCCCGCCCACTCGCGCAGGATCGCGGGGAAGTCGCGGATGTCCTGGGTCGCGAGGATGCGCTCTTCCTGGGCTGCGAGTGCGAACACGTCCTCGTCTTCGAGGCCCTCGAGCGCCGGCTCCTGGTCGAGCGCGCGCACGTCATGTCCCTCTGCTTCCAGCCGGTGCCCGACCCTGGGCCCGGAGACGTGCGCGTCGAGCAGAAGCCGCACCGGCGTGGCTACCGCGAGGGTGCGCTGCGCAGGAAGGGGTAGAGCTCAAGGAGCTCCTCGAGAGGCCGATGATTTTCCTCGATCAGCGGCTCGATCTCCTCGGGGAAGTGCTCTGCGTAGGCCTGTGCCGCACGCAGACGCCGAACGTTGAGAAGCGGGTGGTTTGCCAGCAACGACTCCTCATCGCCACCGTAAGAGCGCAGCATCTCGATGATCTCCCAGACGTCGAGACCGCTGCCGATCACCCACGCGCGGCGGGGCCTGTCGCGGAACGCGATGCCGGGATGCAGCCGCGTCTTGGCGGCCTCCTCGGCAAGCTCCTCCACGACGGCGCTGCGCGGGCGCCCGGAGCGACGGACCTCATCGGTGACGAGCAGGTTCGCCTGTGCGCCGAGCCGGATCGAGAAGGGCTGTGTCTTGGCGGGGTTTGCGGCCACGATCTACACTGTAGAGGATGTAGTGGCCGGGCTCGACTCGACGCTGCAGTGCGCGTCTATCGGGATGTCTACGCTAATATCCGTTTTTTGGGATACCATCGGATACTTTCCGATAGCTTTGGTACCGTTGCCCGGTGGACCCGCTGCGAAATCCCTACTCGATGAGCGCCGGGAACCCGCCGGCCGCGTTGGCCGGGCGTGAGGAGCAGACCGAACAGCTCAGGCACCTGCTGGCTCGCCTGCGCAACGGCCTCAACGAACAGAGCTTGATCCTCTGGGGCCTGCGCGGCGTGGGCAAGACCGTCCTTCTTTTGGAGTTCGAGAGCATTGCCGATAACGAGGGCTGGACCTCGCCGGACCCCATAGAGATCCGCTCGGACACGAACTTCCGTGCCGAGCTCGCCGACGCAGCTTACGAAGCGCTGCTGCGGCTGAACCGCCGCAAGGCGATCGGAGAGCGGCTCAAGGCGTTCACGGGGCTACTCAGCGGCTTCAAGGCTGGAGTGTCCACCGAGGGCAAGCTGGAGTTCTCCTTCGACCCCAGCGCGATCAGCGGGACCACGGGCGACCTCGAGCGTGACTTGACGCACCTGTTCGTGGAGCTCGGCGAGACAGCGAGGGACCACGAAACGGGTGTCGTCTTCCTGATCGACGAGATGCAGTTCCTCGGCCGCGAGGAGATGGAGGCCGTCGCCGCCGCGATGCACCGTATGTCGCAGCTCAAGTTGCCCGTCGCGCTCGTCGGCGCCGGTCTGCCGCAGCTACCCGGGCTGATGGTTGAGGCGAAGTCCTATGCCGAGCGGCTGTTCTCCTATCCGCAGCTCGGGCCGCTCAGCGACCTGGCCGCCCGTGAGGCGCTGCTCAAGCCGGCCCAAGCAGAGGGTGTCACGTTCGACGGGGACGCCCTCGATCGGATCGTGCAGAGCTCGGGGGGCTACCCGACGTTCATCCAGGCATACGGCAAGGAGGCGTGGAACATGGCGCCCGGCGCCACGATCGCACTCGACGACGTGCTGGCCTCCGAGCCGATCGTGCAGAGCAAGCTCGACGAAGAGTTCTTCCACGTCCGCTTCGAGAAGGCCACGCCGAGAGAGCGCCGCTACATGGCGGCGATGGCCGATCTCGGGAACGGCCCATACAGGACCAGCGACATCGCCAAGCGGCTCTCAAGCCGCGCCTCAGCCACGTCGGCTGTCCGCGACTCGCTGATCAAGAAGGGCCTCATCTACAGCCCCGACCACGGCGATGTGGACTTCACGGTGCCGCACTTCTCGCCGTTCATGCGTCGTCGCTACCCGCTCGACGGCGCTCTCGAAGCGCCTGCCGAGAAAGGGACGCGAGCATGAGCAGGTCGTCCCGTCTGCCGCAGACTGAACCGACCCCTGGAGAACGCCAAATCTGCGGGCATCGGAACGCTCGCATGGGCTCCGGTGGTTTTGGACGGACGACCCCTTTTCCGTCCAAAACCCACGTGTATCCGCGTGCGACCGCGGGTATCGCGCCGTGATCGCCGGCCGGCGCCGCCCAGCGCAGCGACCGCCCGCCCCGCGGGCAGCCCAACTAGCCTGAAGGAGTGCGCGTCGAGCTTTTGTTCTGGGAGGGCTGTCCCTCGCATCCCAAGGCGCTTGTCGAGCTGCGCGCGGCGATGGCCGATGTGGCGCTGGATCCGGGCACGGTCGTCCTCCGCGAGGTCCGAACACGTGCGGAGGCGGCCCAGGAGCGCTTCGCGGGGTCGCCGACGATCCGCATCGACGGCGTGGACATCCAGCCGCCCGGCGAGGAACCGTTCGGGCTGACGTGCCGCGTCTACCATCGTCGCGACGGACGGATCTCCCCGACACCGGACCCGGCCGACGTGCGCGACGCACTGCGGGCCGCCCAGACCGCGACTGCCACCGAGAGGAGCTTTGGATGACAGCGATCGGCGAACGCGCCCCGACGTTCGCGTTGCCGGACACCGAGGGGGCCACGCACGAGCCGGGCGGCGCCCCCGCGACGGTCGTCGTGTTCACCTGCAATCACTGCCCCTACGCGCTGGCGTGGCATGAGCGGATCGTCACGGTCGCGCGGGATTACGCCGGCCGCGGAGTGCGGATGCTGGCGGTCAACCCCAACGACGCCGAGCGGTACGTGGGCGACTCGCCGCAGGCGATGCGCGGCCGTGTCGAGCGCGGGGAGTTCGACGGCGTTCCGTACCTGCGCGACGAGTCCCAGGACGTCGCTAGGGCCTACGGTGCGAAGACGACCCCGGATGTGTTCGTGCTCGATGCCGGCAGCGTACTCCGCTACCGCGGCGCCCCGGATAGCGACTACGACGACCCGGCGCAGAACGCCGCCTTCCTGCGCGCCGCCCTCGACGCGGTGCTCGACGGCCGCGACCCCGACCAGCCCGAGACCCCACCGGTCGGCTGCTCGATCAAGTGGAAGGCGTGACGCTCGCGCCCGCGCGATAAGGGGATCGACGCTCTGTGCGCTCGACCCGCGATGATGCTCAGACGGCTGTCTATGGCCAGGGGGTCTGGCAACCAGACGGCCTGGTCTCTTGGCATGATTGAGCTATGGCCGAGTCGCTGCCGGACAGAAGCGCGAAGATGTGGGTTGAGGTCGCCCGTTTGCGGCTCGTTGAGGCGAGGTTGCTCGAGAAGGGCTCGTCTCGCGGAATCTGGGAGATCAGCGATGCTGGCCGTGTGCGTCTCAAGTGCAGCACGGCGGTCGCCGCGTGAGTACAGCTACGGCCACCAAGGGTCGCGAGCGCCAGGAGAAGATCCTGCGAGCTATCTTCGAGGTCGCGGACGGCACCACGCGCGTGTGCGCTTACGAGGACATCGTTGTGCAAGCGTGGAAGATGTGGCCTGAGGAGTTTGGACTGCGGGGCTACGTGCATGAGCACCCGGACTCGTCGGATCTCCATAAGCCGCTCTATGGTCCGCTCAAGCGCGAAGGTCTCGTGCGAAGCGCCAACAAGAAGTTTGGCCTGACCGAGCGGGGCCTAGCGGCCGTCGAGCGTTTGCGCTCCAGCACAGGGCCGAGACTTGCGGGCCGCGGACGGCTGGAGCGCGATCAGAAGGCCGAGGTGCTGCGGCTGGTCGATCGGCCAGCCTTGCGCTTGCTACCCAACGCTGAGGAGTTGCTCGACACCGACCTGTACGACTTCTACGGCGTTACGGTCCGCACCAAGCCTGCGGAGTTCGTTGGGCGCCTGAAGACCGTCGACGCGGCCATCGACGCAGCCGTGAAGGCCAAGGATCCGTCCATAGAGCTCGAGAAGGTTGCGATGGTTGTCGCGACTCGTGACGCGCTCAAGGCGAGGTTCGGCGAGCTGATTTCGCTGCGCAGCGCCGCCAAAGAGAAGATTCGGAGCTGACCGCAATGCCACAAATCCAGCCCCAGCCCAACGTGTTCGACGATGCGCTGCTTGATGTCGTCGGTCAAGAGTTCCGCTTCGACCACCCCAAGGGGTTGGCGGAGTGGATCAAGAACTGCGCCGACGCGTACATCCGCAATGGGATTCCCGATGACGAACAGGTCATCCTGATCGACCTCCATGAGGCTATTCCGAAGCGCAACTCCACCTTTCGCGTCACTGACTTTGTCGGGATGACGCACGACGACATCGAAGAGGCCTTCAAGCGGTGGGGCGACATTCGAGCCGCCAAACGCGGCACCAAGAAGCAAACGCTGGGCGGCCATGGAAATGGCGGCAAGTTCTACATGCGCCAGAGCTTCAAGACGAGCCACTTCATCACATACAGCGAGGGCAAGCTCAACGTGTTTGGCTTCAACGAGGATCGCAGGTACGGATTCATGGAGGGCGACGAGGATCGTGCGATGCCGCTCGCCGACGCGCTGGAGTATGCCGAGGTCGACCTCGACGTCTTGCCTGACGAGGCGCGCAAGCGTCTCGGCGTCAGCGGCGGGTTCACCGTCGTCATCGGCCACCGGCCAGAGCAGTTCGCAGCTCGCGCCACGGCGCGCGGCATCGTCGAGAAGCTCCTCGCCCACCCGCAGGCGCGCCGGGTCATCGCCCATCGGCCAGTGTTCGCGCGCTTCGGCAGAGCCATCGGCGGCGAGTATGCGCCGTTGCAGGTCAGTGATCCCGAGGGTCGCCCCGACTTCGGCGAAACGCAAATAGTCGAGCTGCCCGCAACGCTCACAGACGCCAACGGCGACGAGCATGTGTTCCGTGACAAGAAGTACCCCGATGCTCACTTGGAATTGCGGGTGACCAAGGACGCACTGCGCTCGAAGAGTGCCGATCGCGTCGACATCGCCGGTGCTGTCGGGATCATCGGCTCCTACGCAGTCCACGAGCTGGGCGGCAACGTGCCCGCCGCTGCCGAGTTCATCTACGGCGAGTGCTTCTGTCCTAAGTTGGAGGATCCGGAGGAGGATCTGGTCAAGAACGACCGCGAGAAGCTCGTCGAGGGCGAAAAGAGTCGAGCCCTGCTGGATTGGATTCGCGGTCAGATCACACTGCTAGCTGATCGGATCGCCGAAGCCGATGCAAAGGAACGCCGCGCGCAGGATCTAAGCCAGTCCTCGGCGTTCAACGAGTTTCTCAACGAGTGGAAGAACAAGTTCATGCCGACGTTGATGAGCACGTTGTTCGGCGGCCCAGGCGAAGGCGGCGGGTTCGGGGGCACGGGCGCGGGCAGCGGGGGGACAGGAGACAACGAGCCGACCCCTGACGGCGTGCCCAACGAAACCGACTCCGACCAAGGCTCCGGCGAGGAGGGCGGCGGCGGTGACGAGGAGCGAAAGGGGCGCCGCGCGCCGCGGGTGCTGCTCTCCAGCCAAAACGCGGATCCACTGGATCCGCTCGGCGGACCTGTGGATTGTTCGCCTCGCCACCCAGCGGTCTATCAACGCCACCAAGATGTTCCCGAGGGCATCTACTGGATCAACACGAGCCGACCGCTCGCGCAACGAATCCTCGACGACTATGGCTCGCACAGCACACGATGGCGGGACTACATGTTCCAGCGATACGTAGAGATCATCCTCAAGGAGTCGATCCACGAGCTGGAGCGCAAGGAGGGCAGCTTTAACGCTGACCGCATCGACGCTCACATCAACGAGCTGTACACCAGCATCCACAACCAGGCCCAGGAAGACCTAGCCGGGTTTCTTTTCGACGAGAAGCTCCAAGCTTGAGCCATCTCACACACATCGACTTGTTTTCGGGCGTCGGCGGGTTCACCCTCGGGTTCGAGGCCACCGACCTCTACGAGACTCGTCTGCTGGTGGACTCCGACCGTGCCGCAGCAGAAACCTTCAAGCGCAACAGGCCCAGCGTGCCGTTCTGGCCCAAGGATCTCAGTAGGGTCGAAGCTGATGAGCTGCTTCGTTTGATCAAGCTGCGGGCAGGCGAGCTGGACGTGCTAACCGCCGGACCGCCATGTCAGGGTCTATCGAAGATCGGGTCCCGTCAGCTCGATGACGAGCGCAATCTGCTGCTGCGACACACGTGCGAGCTGATCGATGCCATCAAGCCGAAGCTAGCCATCATCGAGAACGTTCCATCGCTGTTTTGGGACGGCCAAAGTTCACTCTTCGACGAGCTCAGCGACATGCTCCACAGCGCCGATTACGTGCCGATTCCCAAGATCCTTGATGCCTGGCGATATGGCGTGCCTCAGTTACGACGGCGCTTGTTTGTGCTTGCTGTGCGCGAGGATGTCGAAGCACCGACCGCTCCCTTTCCCGAAGGCGACCAGTCGCTTCAGTTCAAGGCGCAGGAGCTCATCAAGGCTGCTGACATCGACGACCCTCAGTGCCCACCGGGCTTGTCGGTCGAGGAAGCGATCGGGGATCTTCCAGCTATACCAGCGGGCGGCGGCACTGAAGCAATGCAGTACCCGCCTGCGAGCGAGCTTTCCGACTATCAACGTGCGCGACGCTCCAGCGCGACGCTGTTGTTCAACCACAGGGTCTCGCTCACACTCGCCGGCCATGCTCAAGAAGATGGCGATGATCCAAGAGGGTGGAAGCAACCAGGAGTTGCCGGACGACCAGCGCCTTCGTGCCGACCCAGAGCGCGAGTATTTCTCCCAGGCGTACGGACGCCTACATCGCCACGGCATTGCGCAGACCATCACCACCTTTTTCCACAACCCCGGCAGCGGACGCTTTACGCACTATCGTGACTTGCGCGCGCTCACCGTTCGTGAGGCGGCTCGATTCCAAAGCTTCGATGATGATTACATCTTATTCGGCAAGGCCGAGCAGCAGATGCGCCATGTCGGCAATGCCGTGCCTGTGCTGCTCTCTGCGGCACTGGCGCAGATGTGTGCGGAAATCCTCGCAAGCAATGGAATGGAGGCCACTCTCGCCGATGCCGTCGCGTAAACCCAAATCGGTGCCGCCCGCACCTCCGCCCGCCGTCGGAAGCCTCGCCGTGCGGCTGCAGCGGAGTCGCACGATGGCGGCAGTTACGAGCGACCGCACCTCGCTAGAACAACGTTTTGCTTCGCTGATGTGGGCCATCGGGATACGAGGCTGGCGGCGTTCCATCCGGGTCGAACGGACGAGACCTGATTTCGTCTTTTCGCGTTTCCAGATAGCCGTCTTCGTTGACGGCTGCTTCTGGCACGGATGCCCCGAATGCTGTAGGCGCCCGGCCACCAACGTCGACTACTGGGACGCCAAGCTCAACCGGAACATGGAGCGTGACGTCGAACAGACGCAGAGGCTAGAAGCGGCTGGATGGACAGTCCTGCGCTTCTGGGGCCATGAGATCGACCGCGAGCCTGAGGGCTGCGCACAGCGGGTCAGGCTCGCCTACGCTGGGACGGCTTGAGCAGCGGCACATACCCGCTCGCGCACGATGCGGATGACCTGCTCTGGGGTGTAGGGGTTGCGCAGGGAAGCGGACGCCCTGTTGTTGGCGAGGCGTGATGGGACCGGGACGCTCAAGGGCCGCGACGATGTCCGCGAGGCTGTGGAGGTCTTGGTAGATGGCGGGTTGCAGTTTTCGCATGGTGTCGAGCTTGCCGTCGGTGAGATCGCGCAGAAGCCGAGAGTCGAGCCGGTCGTGGAGGCGCTCTGCGATGAATGCGAGGTCGGCGAGGTGCTTGTAGAGCCGGTGCGCGCACCAGCCGAGGGTCTTCTCGGCGGCGATCTCCTCCAGCCGCATCACCGTGACCGAGGGGGCTCCTTGCGGCCACAGGCCCACCCTACTACTACTCCGTCATGTTTTCCGACCTGTCCGACTTCTTCTACGTGTGGCTCAAGTGGAGTATTGGCTTCCTATACCCCGTGTCTCGCAGTGGACACCCAAGGCCCAGGAGGTCATCCAGAATCGTGTGCGACCCAGTGATCCCCGGCACATCTCCGGAGAGGAGTTCGAGCTCCGCTTGGAGCACTCGCTACGGGAGATTGCCCGGGTCGTCAAGGACGATGGCATGGTTTCAATCGTCTTTGCGCACACGGACGTCGCGGCCTGGGAGAAGCTGCTCAACGCACTGCGCAAGGTGGGTCTCGTCGTCACGACCTCGTGGCCGATGCGCTCGGAGATGCCCAACCGTCCTCTGGCACTGGTCAAGGCCGCCCTTGGTTCCTCCGTCGTCCTCACCTGCCGCCGCCAGGACGCTGACGCGGTGGGTTTCTACGACGACGTTGTCCGCGAACTCGAGGAGCGGATCGGCAAGCGCCTCGACACCTTCGAGCACATGGGCCTCGTCGGCACCGACTACTTCGCCTCGGCCGTCGGCCCCGCGTTCGAGGTCTTCGCGCGCTACGCCTCGATCACCAAGCTCTCCGGCGAGGAGGTGACCGTGGGCGAGCTCATGGTGCTCGCCCGGCAAGTCGTCGCGCGCCGCGCGATGCGCCAGCTGGTCGGCGACGAATCTCTCACCGCGCTCGACAGCACCTCCCTCTTCTACCTGACCTGGCGCTGGGCCTATCTCACCGCGGAGTCCCCGCAGACGAGGCCTACAAGCTCGAGCGGGCGTTCGACGTCGACATGGGCGACCTCTCGGGTCACGGGGGCCTGGTCGAGCGCCGCGGCGGCTCGTTCCGCGTGCTCGGGCCGGACGAGCGGCGCGACCTCGAGCTGTCGGTCGCACCGGCGCTGATCGACGTCCTGCACCTCGCCTGCCGGCTCTGGGACGCGGGCAAGCGGGCTGAGCTCGCCGACCTGCTCGGCGCCACCGGCATGGGTGGCGAGCCTGCCTTCTGGGCTGTCGCTCGCGTCCTCGCGGAGGTGCTTCCCGCCGACAGCGCCGAGCGTCGAATGCTGCTCGGCATGTCTGGCAACCGTGACACACTGGAGTGCGCAGCCGCGACGTCGACCGCGTCCTTTGAAGAGCTGACACTGTTCAATGCCGGCTGACACCCTCAAGCCCTGGCGCGAGGTCGCGCTCCCGCGCAAGGAGGTCGCCGACGGCTCCTTCGACGAGTCGGTGTTCGCCGCCGACCTCGGCCTCGTCGATGTCGTGCGCGGAGCGGTCCTTCCACTTGCCAAGGCGAACCCGCTCGTCGAAGTGGACATCGTGATCCGTGTTGACGGCGGCAGCGACGGTGTCGGGCCCGACGATCTCGACCTGACCATCATCAAGGCGATGCGCCAACTTGGCCTTGTTCCCGACATCCGTCAGGAATAGCCGCGGACGACCGCTCAACGCTCGGACGCGAGGCAGGACGCCTCGCGCCTACGCGCGACGTGGCCACACCGCCTGCGCGGATGCGACCCAAATGATCGATTGCGATCGACCGAGCCGGCTGCCCCTGTGAGCGCGATGGGTTTACGAGGCGTGACATGCTGCAGGCGATGTCCAGCGCCGATCTTCAGAGCCCGCCCGAGTCCGCGCCCACGATCGACGAGCTCGTGATCGCCGATGAGCCCGAGCGCTGGATCGCGCTTGGCTTCACGGTTGAAGGGGAGTGCTGTCAGGTCGGCAGGGTCCGCCTGCGTCTCGCGGGGCGTGGAGCCGGGCGGGGGATCGTCGGCTGGTCGCTGCGAGCGATCGCCAGCGTCGAGCTCGATGGGCTGCCAACGACACGCTCGCAGTCGCCAGTGCCGCAGGTCGCGCCCGCACATCCCAACGGGGCGCTGGCGATCGATCACGTTGTTGCCATGTCCCCCGCGCTCGATCGCAGCGTGCGGGCGCTGCAGGCGGCCGGTTTGGATCTGCGCAGAATCCGCGAGCAGCCGACTCCGGCCGGGGCGCCACGCCAGGCGTTCTTCCGGCTCGGGGCCGAGATCCTCGAGGTCGTCCAGGAGCCCGACGTTGCCGTCGAGCGTGGGGGTGGAGCCGCCCGCCCCGCGCGGTTGTGGGGGCTTGCCCTGCTCGCCAAGGACCTCGACCGCGCGGTGGAGGGCCTCGGTGCGCACGTCGGCTCGATTCGGCCCGCGGTTCAGCCGGGCCGGAGGATCGCCACGCTACGCCGCTCGGCGGGCCTTGCGATCCCGGTCGCGTTGATGAGCCCTCGGGCCGATCCCAAGGGCGTGTAGGTCTCTGGGGAGGATGCCCTGCCGGGCGAGGCAGCTCTGTGCCGGGCCAGCATCGCCAAGCGGGACAGATGGGGAATTAGTACCCGGACAAATGGGGAGTCCAGGCACGGGCGTTGGGGAGTTTCAGCGCTTCGTGCCCCGACGCGGCTGGTCGCGACGAGCGAGCTACTGGCCGAGCGATCCCTGGGCCAGCCCAAACGGGCTTCCCTCTGAGTCCTTGCAGACCGCCCATCGTTCCCCTGGGTGGACCACGCTCCCCCCGAGTGCCTGGACTGTCTCCAGCGCCTCGGCGAGGTTGCTCACCGCGAAGTAGGGCAGCGAAAAGGAATCGCCTGGTCCACGTCCGCGGGCATGGACGCCGACCGCCGGCCCCCCCGAGTGCGTCTGCCAGCCCTCTCCCTCTGAAGCTTGGCGGACTCCCAACTCGACACCGAGAAGCTCAGCCCAGAAGCGCAGGGCGCGCTCGGGGTCATCGGCAGGGAACTCGACGCGGACGGCGGGTATGCGCTCCATGAGCCCAATCGTAGGGGCACCGCGACCGGGAGCAGTGCCGCCGCCGTCAGGCGTCGACGAGCTTGCCCTCGCGGATACGCGCCACGAGCTGCCCCGACTCTTCACGGATCGCGGTGCCGTCCTCCAGCTCGATCGCCGGCAGCAGCTTCTGGCCCGTCTTCTCCATCAACTTACTGCGCCGACCGCGCATCATGGGGTGCTTGACGATCTCGTACTCGACACCCGCCTCGTCGAGCGCGTGCTGCACCCGCCAACAGGGATGAGGTCCCTTGATGAAGGTGACACCGCAGCGATGCAGCTTGACCGCCATCCCTTCTACTCCTGGGCGGTCACAACCCGGATCGGGTGGCGAGCGTGGGCGTGGGCACGTCGAGAGTCTATCCCAGGAAGCTGGGGATTATGCGGTCCCGAACGGTTCCTGGCGTCTGTGCCGGAATGAACCACAATGCCCCGAGTTCGCTTCACGTGCTCCTCTGCAACGCCTGCGCCCCCACGCTGCGCCACTCGGGGATGCCGAGCGTGATCATCCGCAGCTGGCGCCCCGCGGTTGTGACGATCTCGGCCTCGGCGGTCGGGTCCTTCGGTGGGGCGTCGAGGATCGCCTCGGCCGTGGAGACCATTGCGTTCACGAGCAGTCCCGCCAGCAGCTGGAGGTCCTCGGTGCTCCAGCCGTCGAGGTGGGGGAAGCGCGCGAGGTCGGTCGCGAGGTCGCTCGCGAAGAGTCGGATCTCACCCCGGATCGCGTGCCGCAACGCGGCGACGCCGCCGAAGCGCTCGCGCGCGATGAAGCGGAAGTGGGTGTCGTGCTCGTGCACGTAGCTGACGAGCACCTCGACCGAGTTGCGGATCGCGCGCTCGTAGGTCCGCGGGTCCGCGCGCGCTGCGCGGATCATCGCCCGCAGTGTCCGGAACGACTCGTCGATCAGGACGAGCCCGAGCTCCTCCATGTCGTCGAAGTGGCGGTAGAACGCCGTCGGGACGACGCCCGCCGCGCGCGTCACCCGGCGCAGGCTGAGGCTGGAGAAGCTCTGCTCCTCGAGCAGCGCGAGCGCCGCGTCGAGCAGTGCCCGGCGGGTGCGCTGCTTGCGCTCCTGGCGCGTGGTGCCGTTTTCTGGAGTACGGGCGTGCACGGTCACAGTGTGATGAGGTTCACTCTTCTGCGCCTTTTTGGCGCCCCAAGTAGTGTACTCTGTGAACAGTCGTACACTGCAACGTGGAGTCGAGAACGCTGCCTACCGCCACCCCTTCCCGCGGCTTCGGCCGCCGTCTGCTGCACTCCCCCCTGCTCGAGGCGCTCGCCTACCCGCACGGCGTCGACCGCTACGTCGAGCTCGTGCGCCCGCTGCTGCTCAAGCGCGACGTACGCGCCGAGGTGACGGCCGTCCGCCACCAGACGCCGCGGAGCGTCACGCTCACGCTCCGCCCGAACGAGAACTGGCGCGGCCTGCGCGCCGGACAGTTCGTCGGGGTGTCCGTCGAGATCGACGGCGTCCGCGAGACCCGGCCCTACTCCCCCGCCGGCTCGGAGCACGCCGCCGGCGGAGCGCTCGAGCTGACCGTCTCGACCCACCCGGAGGGCCTGGTGTCGCGCTACCTGCGCGACCGCGCGCGGCCGGGGCTGATCGTCGGTCTGACCCCTGCCGAGGGTGATTTCGTACTGCCCGACCCGCGGCCCGCTCGCGTGCTGCTGATCAGCGGCGGCTCCGGCATCACGCCGGTGATGGCGATGCTCCGCACCCTCTGCGACGAGGGCTTCGCGGGCGAGCTCGGCTTTCTCAACTACGCGCGCTCGGCCGAGCTCGCGCTCTACGGGGCCGAGCTCGGCCGGCTCGCAGAGCGCCACAAGGGGCTCCGCGTCGCCCGCGGCTTCACGCGCGGAGGCGGGCTGCCGTTCACCGGGCGCTTCTGCCGCGAGCACCTGCGCGCCGTCACCTCCGAGCACGCCGGCGCCGCGACGGTCGTCTGCGGCCCCCCGGCCCTGCTCGACTCGGTCCGCGCCGTGTGGGCGCAGGACGGCCTCGCCGAGCCGCTCTTCGAGAGCTTCACGCCGCCCGCGCTGCCGTTCGACACCGACGGCGCCAATGGCCTCGTCCGCTTCGCCGCCAGCGGACGCGAGGCTGCCAACAGCGGCCTGCCGCTGCTCGAGCAGGCCGAGGACGCCGGGCTGGCCCCCGAGCACGGCTGCCGCATGGGCATCTGCAACACCTGCAGCTGCGTCAAGACGGCCGGCACCGTGCGCAACGTCATCACCGGCGAGCTCTCGAGCGCCGGAGAGGAGCAGATCCGCATCTGCGTGTCCGTGCCCGTCGGTGACGTCGCGCTCGAGCTCTGAACCTCCACTCCGCTCCCTTACCCCTGCTCCCCGACCCTCCAAGACCACCACTCCTCGACTCCGCCCCAGAACTCCTCCCGACTCGCACCAACCCACCTTCGACAAGGAGCCCCCCATGTCCAGCACCGCACCCTCCCTCACCCCCGCGCAGCTCGACGCCTTCGGCCAGGAGCTCGACGCCATCCGTGCGCGCGTCGTCGCGGACCTCGGCGAGCGCGACGCCGACTACATCAACAGGGTCATCCGCGCCCAGCGCGGGCTCGAGGTCGCCGGCCGCGGCCTGCTGTTCTTCAGCCTCCTGCCGCCCGCGTGGCTCGCCGGCACCGCCGCGCTGTCGCTGTCGAAGATCCTCGACAACATGGAGATCGGCCACAACGTCATGCACGGTCAGTACGACTGGATGCGCGACCCGCGGCTGAACGGCAAGACGTTCGAGTGGGACACCGCCTGCCCGGGCGAGCAGTGGCGCCACTCGCACAACTTCATGCACCACACCTACACCAACATCGTGGGCAAGGACCGCGACATCGGCTACGGGATCCTGCGCATGTCCGAGCAGGAGCGGTGGCGCCCTTACTACCTCGGCAACCCGCTCTACGCGGCGCTGCTGGCCAGCTTCTTCCAGTACGGCGTCGCGCTGCACGACCTCGAAACGGAGCGGCTCGCCGCCGGCGACTGGAACCTGGAGGAGAAGCGCGGGATGCTGGGAGAGCTGTGGCGCAAGGTGCGCGGCCAGACGCTCAAGGACTACGTGCTCTTCCCGCTGCTCTCCGGTCCCTCGCTGCCGTTCACGCTCGCGGGCAACGCGACCGCGAACCTCGTGCGCAACCTGTGGGCGTTCACGATCATCTTCTGCGGGCACTTCCCCGAGGGGACGCACGAGTTCACCGAGGAGGAGTCCGAGAACGAGACGCGCGGGGAGTGGTACTACCGTCAGCAGCTCGGCTCGGCCAACCTGACCGGCGGCAAGCTGTTCCACGTCCTCGCGGGCAACCTCAGCTTCCAGATCGAGCACCACCTGTTCCCCGACCTCCCGGCCCACCGCTACGCCGACATCTCCGTCGAGGTGCGCGAGGTCAGCGGACGCTACGGCATCCCCTACAACACCGGCCCGCTGCACTCCCAGTTCGGCAGCGTGGTGCGCAAGATCGTCAAGCTCGCGCTGCCGCCGCGGCGGTGGCTGTCCAAGCGGCTCGGCCGAGCACCTGCCCCGGACGCGAGGCACGACGCCTCGCGCCCACGCGCTCTGTCGCCCCCACGGCCTGCGCGGATGCGACCCAAAGTACCCCTCACGACAGCACCCGGCGGCTGAAGTTGCGCAGGCCGAGCGTCAGGAAGACTGCGCAGAAGCCGACCAGCACTGGGTAGACAACGTACAGCGGCATGTGCGAGATGTTCGTCAACCCGGCGCGCATGCCCTCGGCTACATAGATCAGCGGGTTGACCAGCACCACGATCTGCAGCCAGTGCACGCCGTCGACCTGGACGGGCGCGAGCCTCGTCCACTGGTAGTACGTTCCGCCGAGGAACGTCAGCGGCAGCACGATGAAGCCGAACATCAGCCCGATGTTGCGCGGCTCGAACACCGTTCCGAGCAGCAGCCCGAGCGAGGTCATCGCCACGCACGCCAGCGGTATCAGGGTGAGGACGATCCACCACGTGATCGACAGGTGGGTCTGCACTCCGGGGGCGTGGATCACGGCTGCGATCGGGAACACCACGACCGCCGCGAGCGCGCCCTGGACCGAGCCCGAGAGCACCTTCGCGACGGCCACCAGCCAGATCGGGCAGGGAGCCTGGACGCGGTCCTCGATCTCGCGGGTGTAGCCGAACTCCGTGGAGAGCTGCAGCGCGACAGCCTGGATCCCCTGGAACATGATCGAGATTGCTACCACGCCGGGCACCAGCACCGTCGCGAAGTCCGACTCGTGCGCGCCTCCGCCCCCGCCGACGCCCTGACCGATCGAGGGGAACACGTAGAGGAACACGAACACCAGCAGGAACGGCTGGATCAGCGTGCGCACCAGGAATTCGGCGAAGTTCTTGCGCAACACCAGCAGGTCGCGCAGGATCAGCGCGCGCAGCGCCGCGCGGCTGGCCTGCACCGTGGAGCGCGTCGGGGTCAGCTCCACGTGGGCGCTCGCCGGGGCCGGGTGGGTCGTGGCGGCCATCAGTCGCGCAACGCCTTGCCGGTGAGGTTGATGAACACGGTCTCGAGGCTTGGCTCGGCCACCGACAGGTCGGCGAGCTCGAAGCCCCCGCTCTCGGCGGCGTTCACCACGCGCGGCACGAGCCGCTCGGCGCCCTGCACGTGGAGCTCCACGCCGCCGTCGGTCACGCGCGTGCGGGTGACTCCCTCGATCGCGCTTGCCAACCGCTCCGCGAGCGCGCTCTGATCGCCGTCGGCTCGCACGGTGACGATCGTGTCGGCGCCCACCGACCGCTTCAGCTCAGCCGGTGTGTCGAGCGCGAGGATCCTGCCGTGGTCCATGATCGCCACCCGGTCGCACAGCTGGTCGGCCTCCTCCATGTAGTGGGTGGTGAGCAGGATCGTCTGGCCCTCGCGGTTGAGCTCCCCGAGGGTCTCCCACAGCGCGAGGCGGCCCTGCGGATCGAGGCCCGCGGTCGGCTCGTCCAGGAACAGCACGGCCGGGCGGTGGAAGATCGCGCGCGCCACCATCAGCCGCTGGGCCATCCCTCCGGAGAGCGCGAACACCGAGGCCTTGGCCCACTTGGAGAGCTGGAACTGCTCGAGCAGCTCGTCCGCGGTGCTGCGCGACCGCGCTGCGGAGATGCCGAACAGGCGGCCGTGGTAGTAGAGGTTCTCCCACACCGTCAGCTGGCGGTCCAGGGTGTTCGTCTGCGAGACCGTCCCGAGCAGCTGCTTGGCCAGCGCCGGGTGGGCGACGACGTCGATCGCGCCCACGTACGCCGAGCCCGAGGTGGGGACCACCCGCGTGGTGAGCATCCCCGCGGTCGTCGTCTTGCCGGCGCCGTTGGGCCCGAGCAGGCCGAAGATCTCCCCGCCGTGCACGCTCAGGTCGAGCCTGTCCACCGCGGCGAAGTCAGTGCCCTCATATACCTTGGTCAGCTCCACCGTGCGGATCACCTCGCGGCCGTCCATCGAGCCCACTGTACCGGCGCCCTTGCATGACCGCTCGGGGTCGCCCAGAGCGGCCCCTCACTGGACGCTTGTTCGACTCTCCGTCGTGTGCCTCACGGGCGGGCCTGCCGTAGCCGACGGCACTCTCGCACGCGCGAGCGCACGGACGCGTTGGCGCTGCACTACGTTCCCCGACCCTGCCTGCGCGTGAAGCGAGGACCCCGATGCTCAGCCGACTCGACACCCCCGACCGTTCGCAGCCGAGCTCGTCGGCGTTCGGGATCTCTCAGCGCGAGCTCGACCGTCTCACGAGCGTGATCTCAGTCGAGGGGGAGCTCGACCTCGCCACGGCCCCGCGCCTGAAGTGGGTACTGATCGACGTGCTCGAGGCCGGCTGCACTCGGCTCGTCGTCGACCTCGCACGTGTGAGCTTCCTCGACTCGACCGCGCTGGGCGTGCTCGTCGGTGTCAAGCGCAGGCTCGACCCCGACGAGCGGCTGGCGATCGTCTGCGCGCGGCCCGCCGTGTTGAAGATCTTCGAGTTCTCCGGGATGGACGGAGCGTTCGAGATCTTCCCGACGGCGGACGAGGCGCTCGCCTACACGAGGGGGCACATCGCTCGGGTCAGCTGACCGGTGCAGCCTGCTGATGGCGAACTACCCGCGCACACCCCCTCCGCCCTCTCCACGCCCGCCGGCGGTAGCCCTCGTCCTCGTTGTCTGCTGCTGTGCGCTTGCCTTGGGGTGCATCCCCACCGCCGTAGCCTCGCCGGACCGCTCCCCGGGTGGGCGCCAGCAGGGCTCTGGGAACGACGAACAGGGCTCTGGCCGCGAACCCCGTGGCCGCGAACAGCCTGACTCAGGCGATGAACAGCCTAACCGCGAACAGCCGGTCTCCGGGAGCCCCGAACCGCAGGGCTCCGGTCACGAACAGTCGGGCTCTGAAAGCGGTGTACGGCCGGCCACTGCGCGCCACGAAACGCAGACAGGCGCTGGGCGTCACGAACCGCAGACGAGCGCCGGGCGCCGCGAACGCCAGGGCTCTGGCCGCGAACAGTCGGGCGCTGGGAACCGCGGGCAGCAGGCCCCCGGAAGCGCGTCGGGCGCTGCCACGGCCGTGCCCGCGGCTGCCTCTGCTCCACCGACCCCCACTCCCGCGCTCGCCCCCTCGACCACCACGACGGCTACGGCGACACCTGTGGCGGTGTCCTCGCCGTCAGTGGCCAGCGCGCCGCCCGCGGTCACCCGCCGTCTGCCGCAGGCGCCGACGCGCCGCGCACCCGGGCGCCACGGCACGCAGCACGCTCGGCACGCGCGCGCTCGTGTCACCGGCGGGAACCTCGCTCCGGCCGCGTTGTCCGCGGGGGCGGCCGCTCCTGCGACGGCGCTTCCGGCCGCCCCCGCACGCGCTCGGCGCGCGTCGGGAGCGGCACAGCGGCCCCGGCTGCCCCCCCGCTCTACGCCGTTGGTCACGACGATCACCAGAATCGTCGACGTCGTCCCCGTGCCGTTGCGGATTCTCCTCGGCGTCCTGCTTGCGCTCGCGTTCTCGCTGGGGCTGCGCTCCCGCCTGGTCGCGCTGCGCGCCCGGCGGCTGGAGCGCCAGCGTGCGCAGCTGCTCGAAGACGTGGGCCTGCTGCAGGCCGCCCTGCTGCCCGTTCCACCCGCCCGGCTCGGACCCGTGGGCACCTCCGCGGCCTACCGGCCGGCGGACGGTCCCGGAGCGGGGGGCGACTTCTACGACGTGTTCGCGCTTGGCGACGGCCGGCTGGCTGTGATCGTGGGGGACGTTTCCGGGCACGGGCGCCAGGCGCTGCCCCACACGGCACTCGTGCGCTTTACGCTGCGGGCCTACCTCGAGGCCGGCCTCTCCCCGCGCAGCGCGGTGCAGACGGCGGGAGAGGTGCTCGAGCGCCAACTCGGGGACTCGTTCGCCACTGTCGCAGCGGCCACCTACCAGCCGCGAGACCGCCTGCTGGTCTACGCCTGCGCCGGTCACCCGCCGCCGGTCGTGCTCGGCGCACAGTCGCTTGCGCCAGTCACCCTCTGCTCCGCACCGCCGATCGGAGTGGGTATGAGGACCGGCACTCGTCAGACCGTGGTGTCCTTGCCGGGCCGCTCGCAGGTCTGCTTCCACACCGACGGCGTCACCGACGCCCGGGTGGGGCCGGAGCTGTACGGCGAGCAGCGTCTCGCGCGCGCGCTCGCGGAGCTCGGGCCCCGGGCGACGGCTGCGGCGCTCCTGGAGCGGGTGGCCGCCGAGACCGACGCGCGGCCCGACGACATGGCCGCGTGCCTGCTGTGCGTCGAAGGAGGCGCCGGCGGGCCGGCGGTGCTGGTCGAGGAGCTCGAGCTCGACCGCGAGGCCGCCGCCGGTGCCCGGACCGAGCAGTTCCTGCTCGCCTGCGGGGTACCCGCTGGCGAGATCCCCGAGCTCGTGTGCTCGGCGCACTCCGCCGCGGGTCGCTCCGGCACCGTCCTGCTCGAGTTGCGCTTTGGCGACGGGCCGCCCGTTGTCGCGCTGCAACGCGACAACGTCACGCCGCTCGACGCTCCCCGCGCGCTGCGGCGAGCGGGTCTCGGGGTGTCGCGATGAGCCGAGCGCCGATGGCTCTCCCCTGGCGGTGGCCGCGGCATACTGAGGGTGCGCGATGAGCCCCGGGTCGGCGCTCGCCCCCGACGCGGCGATCGTGTTGGGCATCGCCTCGACCGCGATGCCGTTCGCTCGTACTCCCGCTGCCGAGGCCGAGCGCTGGCTGCGGATCATGCGCCAGCACGGCGCCGTCGGAGCCGCGCTGCAGGGGCTCGGTGTGAGCGAGGGGTCGCTTGGTGAGAGCCCCGACCGCGACCTGGCTCCCGCCGGCGTGGAGGCCCAGGACCGTGACGCGGTTGCGCAGGTCACCGCCCGCGCCGTCCTGCTCGCCGCGCGGCGAGGTGCCCCAGCCGTCGCGACGACCGACGTGCTGCTGGCCGTGATGGACGTTTACGGCGACTCCTTCGACCGTGTGCTGCTCGCCCACGGCACCGACCGCGACGAGGTGATCGCGCGACTTGGCGCCGGGCCGCTGGGGCCTGGGGAGGACTGAGGCGACCTCCTGCTGGTCGCTGCTCCCCGGCGGCTATGCTCGCCCTGCGACGCTCGATCCAGGCTGCCGTCAAGGGTTGGACGAGGCTACGCCGATGTCCTACCGCCGAAGAGGGGCCTTGATGAGCGCGAAGTGGACGACCGAGCAGATCCCCGACCAGACGGGCCGCACCGCCGTCGTCACGGGGGCCAACAGCGGCCTGGGGTTGGTGTGTGCGCGCGAGCTGGCGCGCGCGGGGGCGTCCGTGGTCCTCGCCTGCCGCTCCGCCGAGCGGGGCGCGGCCGCGCTGCAGGCGATCTTGCAGGCGGTGCCCGGGGCGCAGCTGGAGCTGGCCTCGCTCGACCTCGGCAGCCTCGCGTCCGTCGAGGCGTTCGCGGAGCGCTTCCGCTCGACCCACGACGGCTTCGAGGTGCTGCTCAACAACGCCGGCGTGATGGCGCCTCCGCGGCGTCTCACCGCCGACGGCTTCGAGCTGCAGCTCGGCACCAACCTGCTCGGCCACTTCGCGTTGACCGGGCGCCTGCTCGGTGCGCTGGAGGGGCGCGCCGACGCGCGGGTCGTGACGCTCTCTTCCATCGCCCACAGGACGGGGCGCATCGACTTCGACGACCTGCAGTCCGCCCGCCGCTACAGCCGTTGGCGTGCGTACGGGCAGTCCAAGCTCGCGGACCTCCTGTTCGCCCTGGAGCTCGACCGGCGGTTGCGTGCGGCCGGCTCGACCGTCAAGAGCCTCGCGGCGCACCCCGGCTACGCGGCCACCAACCTGCAGTCGGCCGCGGTGCCCACCGTCGACCGCCTCGTGATGCTCGTGACGAATGCGCTGCTGGCGCAGAGTGCCGACCGTGGTGCGCTGCCCCCGCTGTACGCGGCCACCGAGCCCGGTCTCGAGGGCGGTCTCTACGTCGGGCCCGACGGGCCGGGTGAGTTTCGCGGCTCGCCGCGGCCGGTCTCGCCCAACCGCGCGGCGCGCGACGAGTCGGTCGGCGCGCGGCTGTGGGCGGTCTCTGAAGAGCTCACCGGGGTTCGCTTCGAGCTGCCGGTCCCCGCCTGAGCTACCGCCGATCAGTCTGCCGGTGCCTTGCGCGGTCGCCGCGGGGCGCCCTTCGACCCGGGGCGTCGCGGACGGGGCGGGTTCTCGGCGCGCTCCTTCTCGGTCATCTGGCGGATGCGCAGCGTGCCCTGCGCCACCTGCTCGCGGATCTCCGCGAGTTTCTCGGCCCTGCGCTCTTCCTGTCGCTCCCACATCGTCTTCATGTTTGCCTTCCGCCCGTGCTGGGGGACTCGGAAGATGCTTTGGGGCAGCGACCGGCGACCTGCACGATTTCGCCGCGGATCTTGCCGCGGCACCACCACTGAGGATAGCCGACTCTGTGGAGTTCCCGGCTGTGGCTCTCCGGGGCGCGCGGCGGCGGCGTAACGGTGGTGTGTGTCGGCCTGCCTCGGGCCTTCCTCCTACCAAGCCGCCGTCGAGACCGGGGAAAAGTACGGATGTGTGGTGTCCGGGCCGGGAAATAGGCTGCTCGCTGTCGGCCGTCGGTCGACAGCGAGCGGACGAGGAGGCTGGCCTTGAGTCACGTAGGCGCAACTGTGATGGGCGCGGTGTTCAACCTGAACCACCCCGCGCACACGGTGGACTGGAACTTCATCCACCTTTCGGTGGCCAACGTCGTGGTGATCGGTCTGATGTTCGTGGTCTTCTTCCTCGCGATCCTGCTGCCGTTCCCCGGGGCCGCGGCCCGAGCCGCCGCGCGTCGCGGCGGAGGTGCCCCGTGAGCGCCGCCCCGACGACCCCCCCGGCGGCCCCGCCGACGATCCCGTCCAAGTCCTGGACCGTCAAAGTCCGCGAGAAAGGCGTTGACGCGCTGCCGCCCGAGAGACTTCTACCCGACGGCCAGCCGACCTACGTCGCCTCCTGGATCTACGTGTTCGGCGTGGCCTCGCTCGCCTCGCTGATCGTGATCATCGGCTCCGGCTGCATCCTCGCGCTGAAGGGGCCTGCGTGGTGGCACTTCACCGGCGTCGGACACTTCTTCAACTCCATCCACATGTGGTCGGTGGAGCTGTTCTTCTTCGTGATGGTCGTGCACCTGTGGGGCAAGTTTTGGATGGCGGCCTGGCGCGGCGGGCGCGGGCGGGTGTGGGTCACGGGCGCTGTCACGTTCTTGGTGGCGGTGCCCGCGGCGCTCACCGGCTACGTCTCCCAGCAGAACTTCGACGCGCAGTGGATCTCCACACAGGCCAAGGACGGGCTCAACGCGGCGGGGGTCGGCGCCTTCTTCAACGTCACCAACTTCGGGCAGATGTACTCCTACCACGTCCTGCTGCTGCCGCTCGCGGTCGTGGCGCTCGTGAGCGCACACGTCCTGCTCGTGCGCCGCAACGGAGTCGTGCCGCCGTTCGAGCTCGACAAGAAGCTGGCGGTCGTGGCGGCTGCGAGCCCAGGTGGGGACGGCTCCGCCCAGGCCGCGAGTCCAAGCGGAGACGGTTCCGCCACCGCCGCGAGTGGGGCACCCTCATGAGCTTCCTACGCCCCGCGGACGACACGCGACCCTGGAAGGGTTCCTACCAGCCCTACGACCTTGTCAAGGAGTTGTGTATCGCCGTCGGCATCATCGGGCTGCTGGCGGTGGTGTTGACCGTCCTGTTCTCCTCGCCCGACGACCGGCCCTCCACGATCGCCCAGTGGTCGCACGAACTGCCGGCTAACTTCCTCACCACGGCCGCGACCGAGCTCGACGGCACGAGCGGGACGGCGACGTACGGCCCGCCGTACAACCACAACAGCGAAGGCACGCAGGCCTGGATCCTGCGCCCACAGAAATGGCTCGGCGTAAGCCACCCGATCAACGCGGCGGACGACTTCGTCGTCAAACCGCTGGAAACGGTCCCGGGCGACCCCGCGCTGCAGAGCGCGCTCGCCGAATACAAGACCGCGCCGGCAAAGCAGAAACAGGAATGGGCGGAAGCCTACTCCAAGCCGCTTGGCGAATATGCAACGGCGGTGGAAGAAAATAAAACACCGCCCGCCACGGTGTCGGTCAACTCCAGCACGGGCACTGTGACGGTGCAGGCCAGCGGCGCCGGGCCCGTGCCGACGATGATGGCCAGTCTCTTGAGCCTCGCCAAGAGTGGCGGCCTCGAAGGGGGCCTGGTGACCAGCAGCCAGTTCTTCCAGACCGACTACACCAAGCCGCTGCTGTTCATGGCCGACGGTGGGTTGCTCGAAGAACGCGCCGAAGGCCTGCACCTGCTCGGCGAGCAGTGGGGCATGATGAACGAGACGGGCTCCTACCCGGGCCAGCCCTGGCTATGGCTGTACGCGCTCTGGTACCAGGTGGAACCTTTCAAGGAATCTGAAAACGCGGACCTCCTCGTGATGATCGTGATGGGCGTGCTCAGCCTCGCGTTCATCTGCGTCCCCTTCATCCCCGGGATCAACCGCATCCCCCGCTGGGTTCCGCTCTACAAGGTGATCTGGCGCGAGCACTACCGCGCCCAGCGCCGCTTGACGTAGGGCTCAGGCCGTCACGCCCGTGGCCGCGGCGTCCTGCGCGCGGCGAGCCTGGCGGGGCAGCACCAGCAGCGAGCAGCGCGCGTGGCGCTCCAGATAGTCGGAGGTGCTGCCCAGCACCAGCCGCCGCAGCGGGCCGTAGTTGCGCGAGCCCACCACCAGCAGGTCCACGTCGTCGCCGAACGACGCCAACTCCTCCCCCGCCAGCCCGTACACCGCACGCCCCTCGACGTCCTCGAGCGCTCCCACCCGCTCCTTCGCGTCCGCGAGCAGCGCGTCGATCACGTCCCCCAGGGCGGGGGGTGTGAGCCCGGTGAAGGAGTACGTCGGGACCGACACCACCTCCAGCGCCACCAGCTTCGCCCGGTGCTGTGCCGCGACGGAGCGCGCCGCGGCGAGCGCCGCCTCGCTCTCCGGGGAGCCGTCGTAGCCGACGCCGACGCGCGCCAGCGGCAGCGGGTGCTCGGCGTAGCCGCGGGCGGCGACCGCCACCGCGCAGGGGGCCCCGTTGAGCGCCGCGCGGGTGTCGTCTCCCAGCATCGCCCGGCCCACCACCCCGCGGCTGCAGGAGCCCACGACCAGCAGGTCCCCGCCCCGTTCCTCGGCCAGGTCGTGCAGGCCGCGTCCCGGGGACGTCGCGAGGAAGCTCACCAGCTCGGCCTGGACCTCGGCCTCCGCGCGCTCGCGCTCGAGCAGCTCGTGCGAGGCCCTGCGCTCCTCGGCGGCTCTCCCTGGCGTCACGGCGTCCACGGGGCGCAGCTCGCCGGCGTGCACGTTCGCGAGCGTCAGCCCGCCCCGCGGGCTCACGAGGCGGGACGCGAGCGCGAGCGCGTCCCGGCCGTTCGGTCGTCCGTCCACTCCGACGATCGCCTTCTCGAACATCTTCCCTCCGCCTCCTTGTCGCTGTCCGGGCGGAGAGGAGGTTACCCCTCCGGGACCTCGAGCCCCTGCCAGGGAGACGGGGTGGGGGGCCCCTAGCCCCCCACCCGCTCGTCGTCCCGGCGGTACCCCAGGCGCGCGGAGATGCGGTCGGCGGTGGAGATCAGGTGTGGGCCAAGCGCGTCGACCAGTTCCTCCATCGAGATCATCGAGCTGTGCGCGGTCATCGCCGTCGAGGCGATCACCTCGCCTGTGCTGGAGCGAATCGGGGCGGCGATCGCGTACAGGTGAGGGGCGAACTCCTCCTTGGCGACGGCGAGGCTCTCCTCGCGGACCTTCCCCAGCTCCTGGCGCAGGGCGGTCTTGCTCCTGATCGTGTTGGGTCCGCGCTTGGTGAGCTGCAGGTCGGCCAACCACTCGCGCTGCAGCTGGTCGGGCAGGTTGGCGAGCAGCAGCTTGCCCGCGGCAGTGCAGTACACCGGCAGTCGCGAGCCGGGGGTGAGGTCGAGGTCGATCAGACGCTGTCCACGGCGGGCGCCGCGCAGCCGGTCGACGATCAGGATCTCCGGGCCGTCGAGCACCGTCACGGAGACGGTGAAGCCGGTCCGCGTGCACAGCTCCTCCAGGTAGAAGTGGGCGTGCTCGCGGAGGTCCGTGGCGCTCATCGCAGAGATGCCCAGGTCCGTGACACGCAGCGCGAGGCTGTACTTGCGTCTGGCGCCCTGCTCGAGGTAGCCCAACCGCGCGAGCGTGATCACATACCGGTGGGTCGTCGAGCGGCTCATGCCGAGCTCGTCCGCGAGGTCGGCGATCCCGAGTACCGGCCGCGTGGGCGTGAAGCAGCCGAGGATCGCGAGGCCGCGCTCCAGCGATTGCGAGTAGCGCGGTTCGTTCAGGACCGGGATCGCGGGCGCCCACTCGTCGGCGGCCACGTGCGGTTGCGTTCCTAGCCTGGGCACGTCTGTGTCTGCGGGGGTCGCTTGGGCATATATCTGCGCTCAGGCATATCTCTGTGGATCGTTCGCCATCTCGGGCGATCATGACGCCTGCTCGGCTGGATAGCCAGTAATCCGTTCCGAATGGAACAGATGTGTTCCGATTGGAACACTTTTCTTGCGGGGGGTGCGTCTTTGGAGGATTACTCGGGACCCGGCGTGGGGCACGAGAACCGCGCTGCGCCACCGCTCCCGCTCGATCCGGTCGCTCGCGGGCAGCACCAGCCGCTCGGAGAGCACCTCGCGCAGCACCCCCTGCATCTCCAGGAGGGCGAAGTGACGGCCCAGGCAGCTCTTGGGTCCCGCCCCCCACGGCAGCCACGTGTACGGCTGGCGCGCCTCGCCCAGAAAGCGCTCGGGACTGAACGCCTGCGGGTCGGGGAACAGCTCAGGATCGTGGTGCATGAGGTACGTGCACCCCAGCAGGCGGGCCGGTGGGCGATAGCTCCAGCCGCCGATCTCGACTGGCTCTGCGATGGCGCGCGGAATGAGGAACAGGAACGCCGGCCTGTGCCGAAGCGTCTCGTTGACTGTCGCCGTCAGATACTCCTCCTCCGTCCCGTCGTCGAGCTCTTCGAGCAGACGGTTCTGCACGGGGCGGTTGTGAGCCAGGAGTTGAAACGCCCACGCGAGCTTCCGCGGCGGCCGTCTCGTGCCCCGCCACGATCATCGACATCAGGTTGTCGCGCACCTGCCGGTCGCCCATCGGCAGGCCGTCGGCATCGTGCGCTGCGAGCAGCGTGTCCAGCAGGTCGCCGCACCGCTCCGCTCCCCCGCGCCGCCTGGCGATGAGCGCAGAGATCAGTCGATCGACCTCGGCGCGACGCTCGACGAATCGCCTCCAAGTGGCACGCCAGCCCGGCAGGTGACGCAGCCGGGGCTCCTGCAGGACGAAGCTCGCCGTCACGGACAGCAACTCCAGCAGCCGCTCGTGCACGAGGTCCAGCATGGGGCCCTCATCGGCGAAGACGGTTCTCAGTATGACCCTCAACGTCAGCGAGCGGAGGCGTGGGTGAAGCGCAAAGGCGGTGTCGAGTGGCCAGGACGCGACCTCGCGCTCGATGGTGTCCGCAGCCATGGTCGTATGGCCTTTCACCACCTTGCGGTGGAAGGACGGCAATATCGCGCTCCGTCCGCACCTGTGCTCGTCTTCCTCGCATAACATGAAGGAGCTCTCGCCGATCAGCGGGGCGCTCACCGCCGCTCCCGCTCCCGGATGCAGCACGGTTGGTGGGGCGGCGACCACATCTCGGATATCATCTGGGTCTGAAAGGAACACAAGCGGTGGCATATCCACCGGATAGACGGTGAAACGGTTGCCGTAGCGTGCCCGACACCATTCGAGGTAAGCGAAGGGACTCCACCGGCACGCAATCGTCTGGAGCGCCGCTGGGATGGGCGCGGTGGGTGGAAGCTCGCCCCTGAGACGGGTGAGGAGTGAGGCTGGGATCGTGGGTGGCATGTGTCTCCTTTGTCGGTCAGTTACAGCGTTGGGTGTAGGCGATTCGCCACAGCCTCAAGACTGGAAGCAGCAGGCGCGTAAGCGAGCCGCCGGCGCGTACCAGGCCTCTGGTTGTTTCACTCATCGTCTCGGTATGTGCACTGTCCTTTGACAGGTACATGGCGATCATGCACGCGACGATTACGGTGTGTCGCTCGCCGTCGCGCAGAGAGCGTGCCTCCAGGAGGCAGCGCTCGACCAGTTCGCGTATGCGCGTCGCGGCGAGCTCGGGTGTGGAGTAGTGAGATACGTAGCTGTGGTCGCCGTTTGCGGTGTCTTCGGCTTGATCCACGTAGCTGTCGAGCATCGTCGTGGCAGTTGAGATCCACGGAAAATAGGCAGCGCAGGCCTGGGCGATGCCAGCCTCGTTGCAGGTCGGCTCTGCGCCGAGTGCGAGCAGCGCGTGAATGGTGAGCGATGCGCTGGCCGCTCCGGTGAGCTCAAACCAGGTTGCATCCGATGTGCTCGGAAAGCCGTCTGCGGCCCACTTCTGCAGATCCGTGTCGCGCCGAGTCGAGTCGAGGTCGTGATTGATCGCGAGCACCTGGGCGCGGACGGCCTCCCGGATGAGCAACGGGCGAATCACCCAATACGAAGGCAGCTTGCGAGCACACTCACGACAGACCTCGACGAGCGTTCGCAGATAGCCACCGTCGTCCTTCCACGGGTGGTGTCTGTAGTAGTCGGAGATCGGCCGGGTGGGGTCGAGAGCATCGACGAGCGCGAGGTGAAGTTGCCGGCCGTTGGTCTGCCCGACCGCTGCCCCGCGCTCGTTGACACAATCGAGGAAGTCCCAGATGATCTCGTAGGCGACTAGGAGACGGAGGAGGTTCGGATCGCGGGTGCGAGGAATGGTCCAGAGCAGTGCCGCTCCGTCCGTGTGCCCACGCTTGCGAGTGAGTGAATCAAGAGCATCGCCACGAAGCAGCGGGTCTGGAATCTGGACCGCCTGGGCCTTCCAGACGTGCGCCTCGCGTGCGACCGCTGCCAGTCCCCCCACGAGCTCGCGTGTGGCGGCTGCGGCAAGGGCCCGTAACTGCTTTGCCGAGAGTGGCGCCGGGTCGTCTGCGCCCCGGCGGGCGCGGGCCGAGCGCCCCTCAGAATGCCGGGCTGGCTGTCCTCGGAGGCACACGCACTACGAGATATCCTGGCAGGGCCACCACTGCGATGGCGACGACGCTGAGCAGCGCAAAACTTGACAGTGCTGCAAAGGCTTCGACGTCGTAGGCAACCGGGAATCCGGTGACGCTCGCCAGGAAGTGACTTCCCAACAGCTGCGCGATGAGGCCGAAGGCGGCACCGATCGAGCATCCTGCTGCGAGCAGCACCGCGCTTTCACACAGCAGCCATCGCCACAGCACGCCTTTCTGGTAGCCCTGACACTTGATGAACGCGACAAGATCGCGGCGCTGCCAGATCATCGACCCCATCGCTCCGGCTACGGCCAGCACGGCGGCGATCAGCACAAGCAGCCTGATTTGTGTCAGCCGTGAGAGACCCTGGCTCGCGAGAGCGTAGTGGCGCTGCTCGCGTTCAGCCGAGGTTTCCACCGTAAGTCCCGTTTCTGGCCCCAGGCTGCGCTGAATGACGCTCCGCACGGATGAGGAGGAGACACCCGGCCGTGTCTCGATCGTGTATGCGCTCGGATCGCTGCTGGCCCACGCACGTGCGTAGTCGTCGGAACTGAGGATGACTGCGCCCGGCGGCCAGCCGAGATTCGTGATCAACGCGGCAATTCTCAGGCGGATCGGTCGTGGCGAGGGGAGGGTGAACATTTGACCGACCCTGAGGTGGTGCTCTGAGGCCAGTGCGCTCGAGAGCACTGCCCAGCCGCCTTGGCGAATTCCGCTGCCGGCAAGGGCGGGGCTGCCGCGCACGACCTGGCTCGGGGGAACCGGTTGGAGCGCGTTGCTCGGCGGTGCCAGGATCCACAGACGCCTGTCCCCCCAGTTCAGGAAGCTGCCACGGTAGAGGCCGAGCGTGCCGACGCCCGGCAGGCGGGCGAGCGCCCTGGAGTCGAGGTCTCTGAAGGGCGTCGTCGCGAACGCGTTGGATTCACCCTTGGGTGTCACCCACACATCAGCGCTTGCGTCGAGCTGGCGCGCGGAGGTGTCCAGACCGCGCTGGAGGTTCGACTGCGTGCCCTGGAACTCGACTGTGCCAAATACCGCGACCGCCGCCGTCGCGGCGATCGCCAGGGAGCGCACACGGGTCTCCCGAGTCTGAAGCTCGGTCACCGCAAGCACGGTCGCTGCGCCGTTGAGGACGCGCTGGGTACGCTCGAAGAGCGCCACGAGCCCGTCGAAGAGCGGCGGCAGCAGGCAGGCCAGCGCTACGAGGAGGGTGGCGATTCCCACGAACCCGCTCCGTGGACGAACAAGCAGGACCAGGGTCGTGACGGCTAGACACAGAAGCCCGACCGCCACCCGTGCCTGGACCGATCTGCGGCGGCGCCGCGTCGAAGACCGGTCTTCCTCGAGTGGCCGCGCAAGGATGTCACGCAGGGGCCAGAGCACTCCCGCAACCGCAGCCGCCAGCCCGGCGCCGATGGCAAGCGCCACACTGTTCCACGTCACGATCCGCTCGTTGCCGACGGGAAAGGCGAACGAGAGGTAACCGGGGATCGCGCGGAAGACCGCGATCGACAGCAGCTCGCCGAGCGCGAGCCCGATGAGGCACGCCAGCACACCGAGCACCGCTGCGTCGAACAGCAGGATCTGGACGGTCATGAACTTGGTTGCGCCCTGCGGGCGTATGTCCGCGATCAGCTTGCGCCGCGAGGGCACCGTGACCAGCATCGCGTTCAGCGCGAACATGAAGCCGACCAGCGCGCTGATCGCCGAGAACAGTGTCTCGCTCTGGCTCTCGGGGGCCACCGCCACTGCGAACAGCGTCGAGTCGTAGTCGCTCGGCTCGACGTTGAGCGGTGCGGTGGCGGCGAGCCGCTGCAGCCCCGTACGCACTTCGCGCTCCCGCCCGGGCTTGGACTGGACGAAGATCCTGGTGATCCTGCCGGTCGTTCCAGCCAGGCGCTGTGCGTATCCGACGGGCGCAAGCGCGACGGGGCTGTGGACCAGTCCGCCGATGTCTGCTTCCCCGAGCGTGGCGCCCAGCAGCGTCTGCACGACACTCGCGCCGATCTGGATCTTGATCGTTTCCAGCGGCCCGGCCCCGATTTCGTCGGCGAGCGGGGCCGGGAGCGCGATCGCCTGCTGCGCGGCGAGCTGTTTGGCGGAGAAGCGTCTCAGCAGCGGCCCGGCGAAGTGCGCAAAGCGCGGGTTGGTGCCGATCAGATCGATCGATCGCTGGGTGCCTCCGGGGCCGATCACGTTTGCCTGCTGCTCGAGCACAGGCTGGGCGCTCAACACCCCCGGCACACGCCGCACCGCTCCGAGCAGTCGTTCGTCGAAGCCGCCAGGGCCGCGCGCGTCGAGCTGGAATTGCGTATTGCCGACCAACTGGCTGTTGAGCTGGGAGACCGAGTGGGTGAGACTCGTGCTGGCGACCTGGGAGGCGAACAGCAGGGCCACGCCGATGGCGATCCCGAGGATCGCGAAGCACTCCTGCACAAGTACCGCCCTCGCTCGCAGGCGCGCGCGGTAGAGCCAGAGGATGTCCGAGAAGCTCATCCGCGCCATCTCACACCAGCTCTCGCGGCGAGACGGTCTGACAGGGGGTCCCCCCATGGTCGGGCCTGTACTCACCGAGGCGCCCGTCGCGCAGTTCGTGCACCTGGTCGGCGTAGCCGGCGCCCAGCGGGTCGTGCGTGGCGAGCACGATCGCGGCGCCGCGCTCGCGGCAGAGCTCGCTCAGCAACGCCAGCACCTCCCTGGTGCGCTGTGTGTCGAGCGTTCCCGTGGGCTCGTCGGCGAGCACGAGCTTCGGGTCGGTCGCGAGCGCCATCGCGATCAGCACGCGCTGGCGCTCGCCCATCGAGAGCTGCTCGGTGCGGTGCTGCATCCGCTCGCCGAGGCCCAGCCGCTCGAGCAGCGGTTCGATTATGTCCCTGGCCTGGCGCTTGTTGGAGAGCCACAGCTTCAACGAGGCGTTCTCGATCGCGCGTGCCCCGGGAATCAGGTTGTGGGGCTGGCCGATGATCCCCAGGTGACGCAGTCGGTACTCGTCGCTCTCCTTGAGCGACATCGCGCAGACGTCGCGGCCGCCCACAAGCACGGCGCCGCCGTCCGGCGGGGAGAGCCCGGCGATCAACTCCAGCAGCGTCGTCTTGCCCGAGCCGGAGGGGCCGTAGAGCGCCACGAACTCGCCCGCGGCGACCGTCATCGAGACGCCGTCGACGGCGCGGATCGGCTCGCCTTCCCCCACGCGGTAGTGCTTGACGAGATCCCGGAGCTCGAGCACCGGCGCGGACACTGGCTAGCTTCCGACCCCGCGCGAGCTGTGGCTCTGACGAATGCCGCTGGGGAAGTCGATCACGTCTGCCTGTCCGTCCACCCGCTCGGAGAGCACGCTCAACCGCCCGCCCTCCAGCGACCACACGCGGTCGGCGATCAGCGCCGCCTCGAGGTCGTTGCAGCTCATCAGCATCCCGCACCCCAGCTCTCCCGCCAGCGCCAGCAGCAGCTCGCCCGCCTCGCGCGTACGACGCATCCCGAAGCCGTCCATCAGGTCGTCCACCACCAACAGTCTCGGCGAGCCGGCGATCCCCCGCGCGCACCCGACCAGCAGCCGCTCCCAGTTGGAGAGCTCTGCCCAGTGCTGCCCTGCGCAGTTCGCCGCCCCGACCCGCTCGAGCGCCTCCATCGCCAGATCCTGCGCCTCCCGCTGACGGCGACCGCGGCCGATCGCCAGCGGCAGCCCGACGTAGTCGAGCACCCTGAACTTGACCCCCGTGCCCTCGCGGTTGGTCCATGCGATCTCGCGCCCCAGCAGCCGCGAGCGCTCCTCGTCTGACAGTCGCGCGAGATCCAAATCCCCGAGCCACACCTCCCCCGCATCCGGCGTCTCGATGCCGGCGGCGATCTTCAACAGCGTCGTCTTGCCCTCCTCACGCGACCCGACGACCGCCGCGACCTCCCCAGGGGCGAGAGCCAACGAGGCGTCCACCAGCACCCGCATCGTCCGCCCGCCGCGCGCGTACCCCTTGCAGACCCCTCGCAGCGCCAGCAGCTCACTCATCGCCGTCGCTCGGAGGGTCGTCCTCTCCGGGGTCTTCGAGCTCTCGGCGCAGGCGCCGCAGGCGCCTCGCTCGCATCCCCCACAGCATCGCTTCGTCGGTCATCAGGGCGCTCTGCACCCTGCCCGGCAGGTCCGTGCCGCTCGGCGGGCCGAGGCGTTTCAGCTGCCACTCGAGGTTCAGGCGCGAGCTCGCGGCCGCGAACTCCAGCGCGCACGCGCGCTCCTCCTCGCGGATCGCGAGGATCAGATCGGGCACGTCCTCTTCTCCGGCGAGCTCGAGCTTGGCGTGCACCGCGTCGCGCAGCGCGAGCGGCGCAGCGGAGGAGGTGCGCAGCCAATCGCGAAACTCCTCGACGCCCTCGGTCGTCGCTTCGTAGCGGTCGAGCGCGCGCTCGGCGCCCCGCGCGATCATGCGGACCAACCCCTGCTTTTCAAGGCTGGGCAGGCTGTTGTGGGCGACCGATCGCGACCACTGCGCGTGGGGGAACCGTTCGACCAGCCGCGTCCCCAGTCCGTTGACGGTATCGGTCTTCTGCACCACCAAGCCGAGGATCGCCATGCTGGCGGTGAGGTCGCCTCTACGGGGTGGTGCCATCGTCATCAAAGCTTATTCGATCTCGTGCTCGGCGTACTTCTTCCTGAACAGTCCTGATCCTCCGGATGTGGGAGACAGTTGTCATCGTATCAGCCGGGACTCCGCGCGCAGTGCCGAGATGGGAGGCTGGCGACCGGGGATTCGTGACAGCCGCCGGGGCCTACCCATCCGCCTGGGCCGGCTTCGGGAAATCGATGATCTCCGCCTGGACGAGGGGCTGCTCGGCGAGCACGCTCAACCGTCCGTCCTCCAGCGACCACACGCGGTCGGCGATCAGCGCCGCCTCGAGGTCGGTGCAGCTCAGCAGCACGCCGCACCCCAACTCCGCCGTCAGCGCCAGCAGTAGCTCGCCGGCCTCGCGCGTGCGGCGCATTCCGAGGCCGTCGATCACGCTGTCGAGGACCATCAGCCGCGGCCTGCAGACGATTCCCCGTGCAAACCCCACCAGCACCCGCTCCCAGTCGGAGAGCTCCGACCAGCGCCGCTGCGCACAGCCGGACGCTCCGACCCGCTCGAGCGCCGTCCTCGCGAGACTTTGCGCCTCGCGCCGCCCACGGCCGCGCCCCATCGCCAGGGGCAGCGCGAGGTAGTCGAGCACCTCGAGCTTCACGCCAGTGCCCTCGCGGTTGGTCCACGCGATCTCGGATCCCAACAGCCGCGAGCGATCCCCGTCGGGGAGCGCGGCCAGGTTCAGGGCGCCCAGCCACACCTCGCCCGTGTCCGGCTGCTCGATGCCCGCCGCGATCTTCAGCAGAGTGGTCTTGCCCTCGTCGCGCGAGCCCACGACCGCTCCGACCTCTCCGGGGGCGACCTCGAGGGATGCGTCCACCAGCACGCGCAGCCGCCGCCCCCCGCGCCGGTAGCTCTTGCCCACCCCCTGCAGCGCCAGCAACTCACCCATCCCGCACAAGCATGACGCATCGGAGCCCATCGTGGGCTTCACGGCCCCCCGGCGAGCCGACGGCGAGCGTCGAGGGTGGGCCGAGTACGCGCTCAGCGTGGGCTGGCCACGCCGTGGGCCTGGCTCCCGGCAGTCCCACGACCTCGCCGCGGCGGACCGGCTCCGCGCGCCATGTCGATTTCGCCGCTGCTCGTTCGACGTCTCATCAGAGCCGAGGTGCGAACCTGTCGAAGCGACCGGCGCACCGGAGCGCACAATCACCGAGAAGAAGGAGTCACAGCGATGCGCTTCATGATGATCATGATCCCGAACATCCCCGACGAAGCCGATTGGGCGCCGGCCCCAGAGGCAGTGGCCGCGATGAGCAGGTACAACGAGGAGCTGACCAAGGCGGGCGTGCTGCTCGGACTCGACGGCCTGCACCCGGGCTCCAAGGGCGCGCGGGTCGGGTTCTCCGGCGGCAGGGCCACCGTGACCGACGGGCCCTTCACCGAGGCCAAGGAGGTGGTCGGCGGCTACTGGCTGATCCAGGCGAAGTCAAAGGAGGAGGCGGTCCAGTGGGCCTCGCGCTGCCCGGCGGCCGACGGCGACGTGATCGAGGTTCGCCAGGTCTACGAGATGTCGGAGTACCCCGCGGAGGTCCAGGAGGCAGCGCGGTAGGGGCGCGGGTGGTGCGAGTGCCACCCCGCGAGCACCGCGCGATCGAGGCCGTCTGGCGGATCGAGTCGGCAGCGCTCATCGCCGGTCTTGCGCGGATCGTGCGCGACGTCGGCGTCGCGGAGGACCTCGCCCAAGACGCGCTCGTGGTCGCACTCGAGCGGTGGCCCGAGTCGGGCGTCCCGGACAACCCCGGCGCCTGGCTCATGGCCACCGCCAAGCACCGCGCGATCGACCTCCTGCGCCGCGGCACGCGGCTCGAACGCAAGCACGAGGAGCTGGCCCGCGAGCTCGAGCTCCGGGGCGACGCCGTCGAGGCGCAGCTGGAGCAGTCGGTCGAGGAGCTCCTCGGTGACGACCTGCTCTGCCTGATGTTCATGTGCTGTCACCCCGTCCTGTCCGGTGAGGCGCGCGTGGCGCTCACCCTGCGCCTGCTCGGCGGTCTCAGGACGGGGGAGATCGCGCGGGCGTTCCTCGTGTCGGAGTCCACCGTGGCCCAGCGGATCGTCCGGGCCAAGCGGACGCTCGCCGAGGCCCGCGTGCCGTTCGAGCTGCCCGACGCGCAGGAGCTCGGCGCCCGCCTGGCCTCGGTGTGCGAGGTCGTCTACCTGGTCTTCAACGAGGGCTACACGGCAAGCGGCGGCGAGCAGTGGGTGCGAGCCGACCTCTGCGAGGAGGCGCTGCGCCTCGGCCGTATCCTCGCTGAGCTCGCTCCGGGAGAGTCCGAGGTGCACGGCCTGGTCGCGCTCATGGAGATCCAGGCCTCGCGTCTGGAGGCCCGCATCGGCCCCGACGGAGAGCCGGTGCTGCTGCTCGACCAGGACCGCACGCGCTGGGATCGCCTACTGATCGAGCGCGGCCTGGCGGCCCTCGAGCGGGCCGAGCAGCTTGGCGGCACGCTCGGTCCGTACGCGCTGCAGGCCGCGATCGCCGCCTGTCACGCGCGAGCCGCCACGCCGCAGGAGACAGACTGGGTGCGCGTGGCCGCGCTGTACGAGGCGCTCGCCCAGCTCGCCCCGTCGCCTGTCGTGGAGCTCAATCGCGCGGTTGCGGTCGCGAGCGCGTTTGGTCCGGCCGCGGGTCTCGAGCTCCTCGACGCACTCCGCGGCGAGCCCTCGCTCGAGGCCTACCACCTGCTGCCGAGCGTGAGGGGAGACCTGCTCACCCGGCTCGGCCGCTTTCAGGAGGCGCAGGCCGAGCTCCAGCACGCCGCCTCGCTCACGGGTAACGCGCGCGAGCGCCGGCTGCTGCTCGACCGCGCCAGGGCTTGCGCGTGGGAGGCGGGGCGCTAGGCGGCGTGGGGCTTGCGATCGAGTCCTGGTGGGCGTCGGCGCCCTCGGTCTAGGAGGTGATACCAATGCAGCATGAGTACCGACGAAGGCGGGACCAAGCCGGACTTCCTCGCGCGGCGGGGTGGCTGGATGCTCGTGGCTTGGGGCGTCGCACTGGTAGTCCTCGCGTGCATATTCGCGAACAAGACGACGATTGCGCCGATTTTCGCCTTTACTGGCGTTGCGTCGGTTGTTCTAGGAATCTTGGCAGCACGCTTTGAAGGAGACTTCGAGCTAAGTGCCACAGGCTTGAAGGGGAAGCTGATTGCCGTGGCAGTGCGTGAGGATCTGACTTTGGAAGAGAAGGGCGATGAGCTTGTTCGCATGGTCGAGCGAGGTACACACGCTCAGATCGCGGGACGAGCCGGTACGAGCCGTGCCTGGATGGACCCACACAGGGGGATCCGACGTTACCTCGCCTTCGAGGAGCGGGCAATGGACTGGTTCCGGGCCAACGGTTGGCAGGTCGGACCGCCTGACTCTCCCTTCGGTCCTTTCGGCGACTTCATTGCAAAGAAGAGCGGTGAGGCCGTGCTGGTTGAGGTCAAGGTACGCTCAAGGCTTAGTGCTGCCGATATCCGTCGGGCCCTCGAGGCCGCAGCAACCGTACGAGGGATCGACCGAGCCCCAACCTGCAAATTCGCAATCGTCGTGCCTGCTGGTACTTTGAGCGAGGCGGCGAAGCAGGTGGCACTTCGCGAATCTCGGGTGTCAGTCGAAATCATAGAGATTCCCGAGGAGCAAATGGGCGACCATTCGTAAGCAGCAAGCGGCTGTCGTTGATCGACCACGGCTATGCGTTCGCGCTGTCCGGCCAGATCTTCAACCACAGCGACCTTCTCGCGGCCCGCCACGCGCACGGCGCCGCGGTGCTGCTCGAGCAGGAGCGCGAGGCGCTGGAGCGCCTGCTCGGCGACCCCGGCCTGCTCGGGATGGCGAGCTTCCTGCTGGGCGACCGTGCCGCCCCGACGGCACGCCCGTCCGCGCCGAGCGGGCGGCCGCCGCGCCCAGGCGGCGCCACGGCCGCCGCGCCGCCGGTCTGGTCGGGCGGTCGCCAACCGAGCCGCATAGACGTACGGGCGCGCCCGTACGGGACAGAGTTCGGCCGATTTATGGGCGCACAGGGAACACGATTTGGGAACACGAGCCCCTTTGCTGACAAGATTTGCGAGCCAAAGCCCCACAAAAGCCCTGCAAATCAACACCATGCGCCGTGCGGGACTCGAACCCGCCCCACCGGATTAAAAGTCCGGCGCTCTGCCCGATGAGCTAACGGCGCGCAGCGGAACAGTCTGGCACATAAGGGCGCCAGCAAACGGGCGTGCGAAAGCGGGGAGAGCCCGGGGGCGGGGGAAAGGCAGGAGCGCACGCAGCGAACGGAAGGCGGCTCAGCCCTCGGGCAGTTCACCGGCGGCAACGCGCAGCAGCTCCTCCAGGCGCGTGAGCTTCACGCGGGGGCGCCCAACGGGCTCGCCACGAGAGCGCTCGTGACGGTCGATCTCCGACCAGCCCGCGTAGGTGACGAGCTCGGGCCGGCGCGCGCGCAGGGTCGCGAGCAGCTCGTCGGGGTCGGGGGCGGGAGGCTCGGGCAGCCGCCCCGCGGCGAGATCCTCGAGGATCGCGTCCACGGTCTCCTGCGCGTCCTTCTTGTTGGTCCCGATCACGCCGGTGGGGCCGCGCTTGATCCAGCCCACCGCGTACTCCCCCGGGCACGGCCCCTCGGGGCCCGTTACGCGGCCGTGCTCGCCGGGGATCACCCCGCGGCGCTCGTCGAACGGGACCCCGGGAAGGGGGGTGCCGCGGTAGCCGATCGCGCGCAGCACGAGGCCCGCGGGGATCGTCTCCAGCTCACCTGTGGCCTGCGCCCCCAGGCGACCGTCGGGCCCGGGGACGAGGGCGTTGCGGGCGAAACGCACCGCGCCCACGCGTCCGTGGGCGTCGGGGAGGAGCTCCACGGGGGAGAGCAGGAAGCGCAGCACGATCCGCCGCGGCCCTCCCGCGGCGAGGTCTGGGGCGGAGGTCCCACCCTCAGGCGCCCCCCGCTGGGCGTACTCGCGCAGGATCCGCACGTTGCTCTCGGCGGTGCGGTCCAAGGCGGGCCCGGGGACCGCGAGCGCGCGCTCGAGCTCGTCCACGTCGACGACCACCTCCGCGCCCGTGAGCTCGCGCAGCTCGAGCAGCTCGGGGTTGGTGAACGCGGCCTGTGCGGGCCCGCGGCGACCCGCGACCACCACCTCGCGGATCGCGGAGCCCCGGAGCGCGTGGAGGGCGTGGTCGGCGATGTCGGTGCGCGCGAGCGCCTCGTGCGAGAGGGTCAACATGCGCGCGACGTCGAGCGCGACGTTGCCGTTGCCGATCACCACCGCGCGCTCGCACGAGAGGTCGAACTCGAGGTGGGGGTGGTCGGGGTGGCCGTTGTACCAGCCGACGAACTCCGTCGCGGGCCAGCTCCCGGGGAGCGACTCGCCGGGGATCCCGAGCGGCCGGTCCGCGGGCGCGCCGGTGGCGTAGACGACGGCGTGGTAGTGGGAGCGCAGCTCCTCCCGGCTCACGTGGCGGCCGAGCTCGACGTTGCCGAAGTAGCGAAAGCGCGGGTGCGCGGCGGTCTTCTCGTAGATCCGCGTCACCGACTTGATCTTGGGGTGGTCGGGCGCCACGCCGGAGCGCACAAGCCCCCACGGGGTGGGCAGGCGCTCGAGCATGTCCACCTCGAGGCGCCCCGCGGAGTCCTTCAGCAGGTGGCCCGCCGCGTAGAAGCCCGCGGGGCCGGCGCCGATCACGGCGATGCGCACGGGAGCGTCGGTCGGGGAGTCGGTCATGGGGGCGCGAGCGGAGGCCGGGGTGGGGACCAGCTGAATGCGTTCGCGCACGGGGGCCGGGCCGTCGTACAAAGGGAGGAGTTCGCGCACGGAGCGGGGGTCAGCTCAAGCGCGCAGGTGGTGAGGTGAGAGTTGGTGGTGAGGGTTGGGATTTGGAGCGGGTCGCGCAGTGGCGCAAGTGGGCGCGTGGGGTGTGAGGGGCCGGTGCCTGCACCGACGCCCGTGAGCCACCATCTTATTGCGAGATTCGCACCCTCACCGCGCGGGACTCCGAGTGGGCGCATCCCACTCGGACGCCAAAACCGCGTACACCACGTTGTCGAGAAACCGCCCACCGACCAGCTCGGCTTGGCGAAGCGTGCCCTCAGGGCGAAAGCCCACGCGCTCCAGCACCGCCCTGCTGCGGAGGTTCTCGAGCGCGACACGAGCTTCGACCCTGTGCAGCTGCCAGGTGCCCAGCGCGTGGTCGACAAGCTCCCGCACGGCGCGGGTCATCGTGCCGTGGCCCTGGTGAGACTCGCCGAGCCAGTAGCCGAGGCTCGTCTTGCGGTGAGGCCAGTCCACGGAGTGGAACCCCACGACGCCCACGATCCGCCCCGTGAAGACGACGGCCGCCTGCAAGCCGTCGTCCTCCGCGACCTGCCGGCGCGCGCCCTCGATGAACGCGGAGGTGTCACCGAGGCTCTGGCTCGACGCCCAAGGCATCCAGCGGCTGAGGTACGCACGGTTGGCCTCGACGAGCGCGTGCAACTCCACTGCGTCGGAGTCCTCCAGCAGCCTGAGCGAGTGCGCATCCGAGAGACGCAGTGGTAGCACGTCCGAAGTCTCGTCGATCGGCAAAGCGGCGCGCGCTGAGGCGGACCCCGACCTCACCTTTGCCCTGTAGAGCCAACAGCCGTGCCCTCGGCGCGCAGCGCGCCGAGCAGCAACGCGTCGATCGAGGTGGACGGCCCTTGCACGACCAGCCACGCGCGTCCGACGCGTGTGGCCAGCAGCGGCCCGTCCGCCCCGCCATCCTCGGCGAAGACCCCGGGGCGCCCAGTCGGCGTGAGACCGGGCAGCGCAGGTGCTGCGCGACGCGGATCCCGCGCGCCGAGGAGGATCGCGGCCGAGGGCGCTTCGGTGTAGCCCTTGATCGAGTACCAGCTGCGCGCGCAGCTGAAGAGCACGTTCGCCGTCACGGTGGAGCCCAGCGTCGGCACACGCGTGGCGAGGACCCCCCATGAGGCCGTCACGTCGGGGAGGCGTGGTGGACGGATCGAGCACGGGCTCGACGCGACGGGGCTGCCGGGCTCGACGGGGTGTGTCGTCGCTCGCGTGGTCGTCGGCAGGCCGCCGCTCGGTGGTTCGCGAATCACGCGGCCGGCGCTGTCCAACGCCACCGGGTCGGTCTGCCCGGACACAAACGCGACCACCGCCCTCCACCCTGAGGGCAGCCGGTCATCGCGTCGCGCCAAGACGACGTGCCCCGGGCTCAGGCGCACGGCTGCCACGCGCGAGGTGACGATCGCCCAGAACAGGTTCGTGTGGCCCTGCTGCGCCGTCACCGGCGTGTGCGAGGACCGCAAGAGGTTCTCCGCGTTGCTGATCGGCTCCCCGCCCGCCAGCAGGATCGGGGTGCCCGACCGGTACGACGGCGAGCACGTCCCGCCGCCCGAGTAGGGCGAGCGGACACTGGCGATCGAGAAGCGCGGGTCGCTGCACCACCCGGCGTGGCCGGCCTCCAGGTCCGGCGTCAGGGGCACTTCGTAGTGAAGCGCGCTCAGACTGGGCACGGTCCCGCTCAAAGGCGCCGAGCCGCGATCGACGAGCACCACGATCGCCGTGCCGATCGCCGCGGCAGCGGTCGCGCTGACCGCCAGCGCCAGGGCCACCAACGCGAACGGAGGCCAGCGACGCAACGACCCCACCCAGGCCCGGCGCGCCTCGGAACCAGCGCCGCCCGCCGGGAGCACCGCCTCTTGCTGCGGTCCGCGGCTACCGGCACGAGCGCCGTACTCGCGCCTGGCGGCGTCACTCAACGCCTGCTGCAGTTGACTGAGGTGATCGTTCATCGCTGCTCCTCCATCAGTGTTCGCAGTCGCCGAAGTCCTCGACTGACGTGCTGGCGGACCACCTGCTGGGAGTGCCCGAGCTCCAGCGCGAGCTGCTCGTAGTCCAGCTCGTCGAGCACTCGTGCGCGAACGGCGTCCCGCTGCGCGGCGGGGAGCTGCTCGAGCAGCCCAAGCGCCTCCTCGCCCACGCTCGCCAGCTCCTGCACACGCAGGAGGTCCTCGTCGTCGAACGCGATCGCAGGCATCCCCAGGCGCTGCCGGGCCTCGATCTCGACGCTTCCGCGTCGCGCGCTCTCACGCAGCTTGTTGCGCGCGATCCCGAGCAGCCACGCCAACGCCGGCGCCTCGGCGGCCCGGTAGCGCTCGCAGGCCAGCAGCGCCGCTGCGAACGTCTCGCCGGCGAGGTCGGCCGCGACCTCCTGGGAGCCCACCCGACGCACAAGAAACGCCAGCACCTCGGCGACGTGCCGACCATAGAACGCCGCAAAGGCGGCACCATCGCCAGTGGCCGTCGCGAGCAGCAACTCGTCGTCGTCCCGAGGATCGTCGTACGAACCCACCACCAATACCTTGCGTGACACGCTCGCCTGTGACAAGCCCCCTCTCCTTACGCGCGGCGCGAAGCTACGGCCGGCACAACAGAACGGCTTTGGGCGGCTGCCAATCGGGTGCGTCAAAGGCATGCACACCGCGCGGGAGCGGCGGGCGACCTCTGGACGCCACTGCTCAGCCTGGATCCACTGCATAGGGCTCGCGACTTAATTAGTGCTCTGGTGGGACTCGAGTTTCGGGGTTTCGGGGGTTTGGGGGTGCTCGGGTGGTGGCCGTCGTGGGTGGTGTTGAGGAGCGTCGTTTGGGTGCTTGGGCGGGCACAAGGAGGGTTGGCGGCGACCCCGAATCCGGTGGGCGACAAAGTCCATCGGCCGTGGGGCGTCGCAAGCGTTCCCACGGCCTGCCCATCGGGGGGTCGCCGCCATGCCGCAGGTTCCCACTTCGCTCGCGGGGCTGCTGTCCCTGCTGGCCCCGTGCTTTACGCAACCGTCGTTTCAGACGTTCAGCATGCTGATGGTCGGGTTCGTCGGTCGTGTGCGGGACTGCACGGTGACGGGGATGCTGCAGGCCGCGGGGCTGGCCGGGGACTGGCATCACAGCCGTGCGCACGACTTCTTCGCTTATCGGCGTTGGGAGCACGATGAGCTCAGGCTGAGCCTGTTGGACTTCGTGGTGTCGGTGTTCGTGAAGGTGGGCGCGCCGATCCGCCTGGCTGTCGATGCCACGCTGTTCGGGCGCTCCGGGAGGTGAAGCTCGCGGGCGTGCGCGTCGATCAGTGCTTCCATCGCTTGGACCTTCGCCGGGGCGCTCATCGTGGCGCCCCCGTCCCGAGCAGCTCGTCGGCCCCGGCACGTGGCTCGAACTGCTGCTCAGGCGCCTGCCGCTGCCGGTGGCTCGCCGTATCGAGTTCCTGATAGGTGCGATTCTGATCCTGATGGCTGCGATCCTGATTTTCGCTAGCCTCGCGGGGGCGGCGCGCTCAGCGTTCGCACTATACGCAGGCCCGACAGATACGTACCACTGGTGACTCCATCGCGCGAGATCCGAGCGTCTCCGATAAGCCCAGCCCACAGCCCGCGAGTGACATCCTTGCCGAGCTGACCGCGAATCTACCGGGCAGCACGTCCTAGCGCCGTCCGCGCTCGGGCAGTCTTCAAGTGTGGGCGAGCCTGAAACTCAAGACGACACGTCCGCCGTAACGATCCACGTCGATGCCGGGGCCGTGACCCCGTCGGGTCCGTCCCATTCTTCTGCCAAGCCTTCGCGCAGCGCATCCGCGACGGGCTCGTGGAGGTGTGCCGCTCGCTCGCCCGCAAGACGCAGGATCTCTGCGGCGGGTCCAATGCTCATGACGAGCTCCACGGCCTCCTCGAGGTCGGAGCCGATCGTGATCGGTATGTCACAGCGTCGCAGCGCAACGTTCTTGAAGCCGGCGCTCAGCAGGATCCCGCTCGTGGTGTCGGCGTTGGCCATCGAGAATGGCCCGGGGCCGCAGGTCGGCTCGTCGTACTCCTCGGGCTTGGTGACGAACCGCTCGGTGATCGTCTGGGCGCGATAGAGCCAGTCGTTCTCGACCTTGGCGCGCCACACGACCATGACGAGCCTGCCATCTGGGAGCAGCGCTTCGCGCACGTTGCGCAGCGCCGCGACCGGATTGGCGAAGAACATCGTCCCCATCCGCGAGAACGCGAGCTCGAAGCGCTCGCCGAAGGCCGCGTTCTCGATGTCGGCTACCTCGAAGCGCACGTTGTCGATGCCGGCTTGCGCGGCCTCGTGCCTCGCGGTCTCGATGAACCGCGGCGCGGCATCGACGCCGAGAACCTCCCCCGTCGGTCCGACGAGGCCCGCTATCCGCTGGGTCGTGTCGCCGAAGCCGCAGCCGATGTCCAGCACGCACTCGCCGGCACGTGGCGGAACGAGGCGCAGGGCCTCCTCGCCATGCGCGCCCAGCCCCGTCGTCATGAGATGGCGAAAACGGACGAACGCGTCGAACAGCGGCCCGTCCCAGGCCCGGATCGCCTCCTCGTTGGCAGACGTGAGCTGCTCCACGTGTGACATGGTAACGGGCCCGCGGGGAGGGTCGCTCATAGGGCATCCTTGGTTTGCCTCGGCCGCCGCCGGGTGAGAGCCGGAGTCGCTTGCCCGTTTGAGGGCCATCGTGAGACCAGCTCCTCCCGGCGGGGCGAGGTGCCGCAAGCGGCAACAGGACGTAGCCCCGGTGAGGGCCCGTCTATGAGCACCCGCAACGGTACCTCTTGGTCGGGGCGCTGTGAAGAGCTGACCCCGAATAAGGAGGATGAGTGGTGGGCGTATGCGCGGGAGTTGACTGGGCCTCGGAGAAGCATGATGTGCTTGTGCAGAACGAGACCGGTGGTGAGCTGTTCAGCGGGATGTTCGCGCACGACGAGGCGGGCATTACCGCTCTGTGTCGGACTCTGGTGGGCTTGGAGGTCGAGCGGGTCGCGATCGAGCGTCCCGATGGCTTGCTGATCGAGCGACTGCTCGACGCCGGCCTGAGAGTGATGCCGATCCACCCCAACCAGGTGCACGCCGCCCGGCCGCGGTTCCGCGCTAGCGGAGGGAAGTCCGATCGCTTCGATGCGTTTGTGCTGTGCGAGCTGGCCAGGACCGACAGCCACCGCTTCCGTGTGCTGGTCGCTGACAGCGACGAGACGAAGGCGCTGCGGGCGCTGAGCCGCGCACGCGAAGACCTCGTGCAGGCCCGCGTGGCGCTCGCTAACCAGCTGCGCGCCGAGCTCGAGCGCTTCTGGCCCGGCGCGACGCTGATCTTCGCGGACATCGACAGCCCGATCGCTCTCGCGTTCCTGGAGCGCTACCCCAGCCCCATCGACGCCAAAGGACTCGGCGAGAAGCGCCTCGGCGCGTTCCTGGCACGCCACTCCTACTCCGGGCGCAAGAATCCCGCGCAGCTGCTCGCCAAGCTCCGCGACGCCCCACAAGGACGCGCCGGCGAGAGCGAGACCGAGGCCCGCAGACAGGTCGTGCTCGCGCTCGTAGCCGCGCTGCGCCCGGTCGTCCTCAAGATCGGCGAGCTGACCAGCGAGATCGCTCGCCGCGTCCGCACACACCCCGACGGGCAGATATTCCTCTCGCTCTTCCGCGACCCCAAGAGCGTGGTCTGCGCCGCCGCGCTGCTGGCCGAGATCGGTGACTGCCGCGCGCGCTACCCCACCCCCGAAGCGCTCGCCGCCGACGCCGGCATGAGCCCCGTCGCAATGGAGTCCGGCAAGCACAAAGTCGCCGCGTTCCGCCGGGGCTGCGATAAGCGCCTGCGGGGAGCCACCTGCACCCTCGCCGACTCCACCCGCCACTGGCACCCATTGGCCCAAGACCGCTACGCCACCGCCCGAGCACGCGGACACGACCACCCCCGCGCGATCCGTACCCTCGGACGCGCCTGGTGCCGCGTGCTGTGGCGCTGCTGGCAAGACGCGATGCCCTACGACCCCGCACTCCACCGCGGCCTGCAGCAACACATCACCGTCACGATTCCCAGCCAGTCGGGCCCCCGGCCCGACACGATCGCCACCCAGCGGATGGCCGGCGCCGCAGTCACCCGAAGGGCGGCCCGCAGGGCCGAGCGCGAAGCGCTTGACGGCAAGCCGACATCCGCTACGACACTTGGGGGTTGACACAGGACGTCTCACGGGCTCACCTGATCTCTTACGGTCGTGCCTCAAGGATCAGGTTGAATGGCGTTTCGGTCGCCCGCCGCACGCGGGTGAATCCGCCCTCCTTGAGCACATCGGTCAGCCGGGCCTCGCCGGCCTGGGCGCCGAGCGCGAGGCCGACCTCCTGGTCGAGCGACGCCGGGGTGCATATGACGGTCGAAGCGCCGTAGAAGACGCGCCCGACTGGGTTGAGGTTCTCCTCGAGGCGATCATTCGCGAACGGCTCGACGATCATCCACGTTCCGTCGGGCGCCAGCGTCTTGCGAACATGTTCGGAGGCACCCACCGGGTCGCCCATGTCGTGCAGGCAGTCGAACACGCACACCAGGTCATAGCCGTGGCCCGGATATTCCTTTGCCGCGTCCGTCGCGAACGTGATCCGATCATCGACGCCCGCTTCCTTTGCCGCCTGGTGCGCGCGCTCGATCGAGGGGGCGTGGTAGTCGAAGCCGAAGAATTCGGAGTTCGGGAATGCCTCGGCCATGATGATCGTCGATGCTCCGTGCCCGCAACCCACGTCGGCGACCTTGGCACCGCGCTGCAGCTTCTCCTGGACTCCGTCCAGGGCCGGAATCCACTCAGCGACAAGGTGGGCACGGTAGCCGGGCCGGAAGAATCGCTCGGTGCCACGGAACAGGCGATGGTCGTGCTCGTGCCAGCCCATCCCCTTGCCGCTGCGAAATGCCTCAATGATCTGATCTTCGTCGGCATACAACGATGCGATCGAGTCATAGACGCCCAGGATGTAGAACGGGCTGTCTTCGTCGGCCAGCGCAAGCGCGTGCTCGTCCGGCAGCGTGTAGCGGTCGCTCTCGGGGTCGTAGGCGACATAGCCCCCCGCGGCCTGGTTTCCCAGCCACTCGCGAACGTATCGCTCAGCCGCACCCGAACGCTCCGCGACTTCCTGCGAGGTCAGCGACCCCGCATGAGCCATCGCTTTGTAGAGGCCGAGCTTCTCGCCGATCAGCATCAGCGGCCCGCTGATGATCGCGCCCATGTCCGTCACCGCTTGCCCCATGAACGCTTCGAGCTTTGCCTCGTCAATCTCCGTCGCACTCATCAGAGCACCTCCAATCTCGTGACGACCGCTGGTCTTGGGCCGCCGGTATGGCAAGCAAACCACAAAAGCCACCTTCATGTCGTGCGTCACGCTGCGTTTCGGAGTCCTCGCTAGAAACCGCCGGTGAGCCGGTGAGCCGGCACGCCCAACGTGGGCGCGGTGTCGGTGGTCAAACCGACCGTGTTCCCTACCCCCGGGGACTGGCCAAGCAGCGCGCGTCCCGTCGGCTTCCTCGCGCCCTGGCCAGAGTTGCGGGCGCGGCTCGCAGCGGGGACGACCCACGCCAGCCTCGCCGCCGGGACCCCGACCCTGATCTGCTCGGTGTTCGGCGACCAGCCCTTCTGGGGAGCACAGTGCCGGCACCTCGGCGTCGGCGCGACGGTCCCGTTCGCCAGGCTCAACACCCAACGCCTGACCAGTGGACTGCGAGCAGTACTCGAGAGCAAGGTCGCCGCCCGCGCCCGCGAGGTCGCCCGACGCATGGGCGACGAAGACGGCATCGCGGCAGCAGTTGCCCACCTCGAGCATCGAATGGATGCGCTCTGAACGCGACGTCAGTCGCCAGATCCATGACCGACTCCACGTGTCCTCTCGTCGATCCCCGAGAGGCAGGATAGAGCGCCTTGACCGGCGGAGCCGGTGCTCGTAGGGTTACGGTTCCGATGGCGAGCTACGAGAAGACGCGCCAGCGCCACATCGAGCACATGCTGGGGCGAGTCGGGGAGCATCTCGACCGCCTGACATGGTCCGCTGAGCGGCTTCGTGAGGAGCGCACGGCGCGCCTGCGGGAGCTGATTACCGTCGCGAAGGCCCGTTCTGCCTGGCATCGCCACCGCTTGAAGGACGTCGATCCGCAGAAGGTCGACGAGGACGTGCTGCGCAAGCTGCCGGTGATGAGCAAGGCCGAGCTGATGGCGCACTTCGATGCGATCGTCACCGATCCGCGTGTGACGCTCGAGCGTGTCGACGCGCATATCGCCGGGCTGACCTCGGACGCCTACTTCCTCGATGAGCTGCACGCGGTGGCCTCGGGAGGATCGAGTGGTGTGCGCGGCGCTTTCGTATGGGGATGGGATGCCTGGGCGACAGCCCGGTTGGCCCTTCTACGACGCCAGCTCAAGGACCGCATGAGCGATCCGGCCCTGTCCTCGCGTCCGCCAGTGATGATGCTCGTGGCCGCCGATAACGCCACCCACTTCACCAGCGCGCTTGCGCAGACATTCGCGACCGAAGACCTGCAGGTGCACAGGTTCCCGATCAGCCTGCCGCTGGAGGAGATCGTCGAGGGGCTCAATCGTGTAGGTGGCGACAGCCTCGTCACCTACTCTTCGATGTTGGCAACTCTTGCAGCGGAGGCGCAGGCCGGCCGGCTGAGGATCCAGCCGCAGCGCATCGCCACGACGGCCGAGCCGCTGCTACCGGAGATTCGTCGCGCCGCACAGCAGACGTGGGGCGCGCCGATCGCGAACGTCTGGGGGACATCGGAGGGCGGCACCACGGCCCTTGGCTGCTACCAGGACAGCGGCATGCACCTCTCCGACGACCTCGTGATCGTCGAGCCGGTCGACTCAAGCGGCGAACCCGTGGCGCCCGGCACGCCTTCGGCCAAGGTGTACCTCACCAACCTCGTCAATCCGCTGCTGCCGCTGATCCGCTACGAGATCACCGGCGAAGTCACACTGCTCGACGATCCGTGCGCGTGCGGCTCAGCGCACCGGCGAATCGCCGACATCCAGGGACGCTGCGATGACGTGTTCGTGTACGACGACGAGCTCACCATCCACCCGCACGTGTTCCGATCGGTCCTCGCGCGCGAGGCCGCCGTCACCGAGTACCAGGTGCACCAGACTCCGACCGGCGCGGAGATACTCCTACGCGCACACGAGCCCGTGGACGCCACCCGCATTGAGCAGGATCTCCAGGCCGCACTGGAGCGGCTCGGGTGCCCGCACCCGGCAGTCACAACCGAGCTCGTCGAGCAACTCCCACGGCTCGACACCGGCAAGCTCAAGCGCTTCGTGCCACTCAACGACACGTCGCGATCCCCAGCAACCCGGTAGTGCCGGGAGGGGGCGCCAGCAAGTCGTGACCGGAACATCCCGGCCTCACGATGGCGGGATGTTCTGGTTGAGATGGAACAGGTTGGTCGGGTCGTAGTGGTCCTTGAGTGCGCGAAGCCGGGCGAACTTCTTGGTCCCGTAGGCTGCCTGCACCCGATCCTCGCCCTCGGAGGAGAGGAAGTTGATGTAGGCGCCGCCGGTCAGCGACGGCTCGATCTCGGCGTAGAACCGCTGGGCCCATTCGATGTGGGTCTCCAGACCCCCGCCCGGCTCGTGCGTGGTGGCGATCGCGTTGAGCACGAACGGCGCCCCTCGCTCGCCGTGGGCGGTCTCGTTTTCACCGACACGGGCGATCGCGCCGCCGAAGTGCTGGATGTGGATCTCCGAGGACGGGGAGGTCGCGTTCTGGTGGAAGCGGGCCATCGTCTCGATCGCGTGGTCGTCGAGCTCGCGGAAGTAGCCCGCCTTCATGTAGGCCTGGGTGCCCTTCGGCCAGAGCGCGTCGAACAGGCTCTGCATCTGCACGTAGGGCATCTGGCCGACCAGGTCGGCGACCGGGTCGCCCAGGTCGCGGATCGGCTGCAGCACCTTCATCCCCGCATCGGGGTCGCCGCAGTAGCAGCCGACCAGAGCGATGAGCTTCTTGCCGTGCCAGTCCTCGGGGAGGAACGGGGCGGGTGGCGCGGTGATCAGGTTGACCAGGGTCGTCAGCTCGTCGGGGAGGTCGCGCGCGAAATCGCGGTAGAAGCGCATCACCTCCTTGGCGCGGTCTCCGGGATAGAAGACCGGGCCGGCGGCCACGGTCGGGCCGACCGGGTGCAGGTCGAACTCGAAGGAGGTGACGACGCCGAAGTTGCCGCCTCCGCCGCGCAGGCCCCAGAAGAGGTCGGGGTTCTCCGTCGCGCTCGCGGTGAGGATCTGGCCGTCGGCGGTGACCACCTCAGCCGAGCGCAGGTTGTCGCAGGCCAGGCCATACTTGCGCATCAGCCAGCCGATCCCGCCGCCCAGCGTGAAGCCGGCCACGCCGGTGGTCGAGATCAGGCCCCCGATGGTGGCGAGGCCGTGCTCCTGGGTAGCGGTGTCGAGCTCCCCCCAGGTGACGCCGCCCTCGGCGGTGGCGGTGGCGCCGCTCACATCCACCGTGATGCCCTTCATCGGCGAGAGGTCGATGACGATGCCGTCGTCGCAGGTCGAGAAGCCGGGAATGCTGTGGCTGCCGCCGCGCACGGCGACGTCGAGCCCCTCGCTGCGCGCGAAGCCGACCGCGTGGCGCACGTCGGAGGAATCGGCGCAGCGGGCGATCACCGACGGGCGGGCGTCGTGCGCGCCGTTCCAGATCGAACGAGCCTCGTCGTAGGCGCCGTCGCCGGGCCGGATCAGTTCTCCGTGCAGCCCGTCCTCGAACTCCTTCAGCGTCGCCGCTCCGAGCACTCCTTGCGTAGCCATGCCGGCCTCCCTCTCAGTTTTTGAGTTGTTTGACGTCGCGTTTCGACGACGCTCAGCCAGGCTACGGGACGCCTCTTAGCCGGAGCCTGTCAAGCTCGGTGAGACAGATTGGATGGGAATTTAGTGAGTGGTCTCCTCGGTGTCGGTGGGTTTGTTGATCCACGCGCCGGTTGGTAGCGCGGGTGGTCGGGGTGGCCGGCGGATGAACCGGTCCGGGGTCGCGGCGTAGGCGGCGTTGAGGACGGCAGCGCGGGCGGTGTGCGTCTGCTCGGCGAGGCCGTGGTGGACGGTGGATGGGGTCATCAGGCCGATCCCGGAGTGGCGGTGCTGCTCGTTGTACCAGGGGAAGAAGTCGCGGCAGAACGCTCTGGCTTCGAGGATCGAGGTGAACCGGGCGGGGAACCCGGGGCGGTACTTCAGTGTCTTGAAGTGTGCCTCGGAGTAGGGGTTGTCGGTCGAGGTGTACGGCCGGCTGTGGGTCTTGGTGACCCCGAGGTCCGAGAGCAAGAAAGCGACGGGCTTGGAGCGCATCGCTGAGCCGCGGTCGGCGTGGATCGTCAGCTGGTGGCGGGGTATCTGCTGCTTGGTGAGCGTCTCGGCGATCAGCCGCTCAGCGAGCGGCGCGGTCTCCTGGTGCTGCACGGTCCAGCCGACGACGTAGCGGCTGTAGATATCGAGGATCACGAACAGGTAGAAGTACGTCCATGTTGCCGGGCCGAGCAACTTCGTTATGTCCCACGACCAAACACGGTTCGGTTCGCGGGCGAGCAGCTCCGGTCGGGCGTAGGGCGGGTGGGTGAGCTGGTCGCGACGCTCGCGGACCTCGCCTTGCGCGGCGAGCAGCCGATACATCGTGCGCTCCGACGCGAGATACGTCCCCTCGTCCAGCAGCGTGGCGTAGACGTGCGCGGGCGAGCAGTCAACGAACCGCTCCTCGTGCAGCCGCGCCAGCACCGCCCCGCGCTCGGGCTCAGACAGCGCCCTGGGCGACACCGCCGGCGAGCGTGCCGCGCGCACCCTCGGCTCCGAGCGCCAGCGGTAAAGCGACGCCCTGCTGGCGCCCAGCACCCGGCACGCCGGCAAGGTACCGAGGTGCGGCTCGACCTCGCCGACGGCCTGCTCGATCATCGCTCTGGCCGCGGCGTGTTGGTCTCGGTCGCGCTCTTGGGCGCCAGCAGATCCTCCAAGAGCGCTGAGACGTTTCCCTGCACCTCGATCACCCGCCGCGCCGTCGCAAGCTCAGCCTCAGCCCGCTCCAGCCGGGCGCGCACCGCCCGCAACTCCACCTGCTCCACGCTCGGTCCGCGCGGCCCACGCTTACGCGGCTCCAGGCCCCGCAGCGCCCCCGCGTCCTGCTGCTTACGCCACGCCGTCAAATGCGACGTGTAAAGGCCCTCACGGCGCAACATCGCCGCGATCTCCCCCGACCGCGTCGACCCAGTCGCCTCACGCAAGATCCGCAGCTTGTACTCGCCGGAGAACCGCCGCCGCCGCGGGCGCTCGGCGAGCTCCGGGTCCGGCCGGGACCCCCCGGCCGCGGCGCGCGCGCCGAGCATTTCGCTCCGCTCGCCTCCGGCGCCCTCCACGAAACGCTCGGCGCCAGGCATCTCCTTCATCTCCACAGACCGCATGGGCTCCAACATCGCTACAGCTCCGTTCTCGCCCTCAAGGCTCAGTAATCCAGCAGGATGATCTGTCTCACCTCACCTTGGCAGAGAGGGAGCGCTCACTTTGCAGCGTCTTAGCCTCCAGTTCCCGGCAGTAGGCGATGCCGGGGCCGGCGCCGAGCAGCTCGAAGTGCCGGCTCGCCCGGTCCAGCCAGCGGCGACCCGTCGCCGCCTCGCCGTCCTCCGCGCACATCGCCGCCAGCACCGCCAACGCCCACCCCTCCTGGTGGGTCTTCTCGATCCCTCCGAAGACCAAGGCGGCGGCCTCGAGGTGAGCCCGGGCATCCGCGCGATCCCCGGCGCAGAGCGCCACGCACGCCAGGCTCAGCTCGGCGGCTCCGAGACCGATCAGGTCGTCGTTTTCGACGAACCAGGTCCGGCTCTGCGCGGCCGAGATACGGGCGCCGTCCGCGTCGCCGGAGCGGGCCAGGAGCATCGCCAGGCAGCCGAGGGTAATCCCGGCGCCGCGGCGGTCGCCGATCTCCTGCCGCAGGGCGAGGCTGCGCTCGAGCAGCGCCCGGCCCCGTTCGAAGTCGCCGCGGGAGCGGGCCAGGTTGCCGAAGGCGTTGAGCGCAAAGGCCTCGCCCTGGGGGTCACCGAGCCTGCTCGAAACGCGCGAGGCTCTCCTCGATCAGCTCTTCCGCGTGGGCGAAATCGGCCTCGGCGCGATCCACCGCAGCGAGGTTGACGAGGATGTGAGCGGCGGCCGCGGCGCCGCCGACGCGGCGGGCGACGAGCCCAGTCTCCTCATGCAGGAAGAGCGGGTAGCCCGTCTCGGGCTCGACCGAGATCGTCCCGTAGCTGAGGAGCCAGAGCGCCGGGCGCGGCTCGGCGCTGAGAGCGCCGGCGTGCTCCAGGGCGGTTTGCAGCTGCTCCCGTGCGGGGCCGTATTCGCGCCGAAGCCAGGCGGCGATGCCGCGCGTGTGCGCCGCCCACATCGGCGGCCGGGCGGGCGGCAGGTCCTCGGCGAGGAGCGTCTCGTGTTCGCGCACGAGCAGCTCGACGTCCTGCGCGGGGCTGACGATCGCCCGGTAGGCCGCCGAGATCTCGACCGCGTCGAACATCCCGGCCCGGTCCTCCAGCTCGCGGAAGATCGCGACGCTCTCGGCCGCGAGCTCGTGGATATGCACGGGGACGCCGCGGCGCAGCCCGATCACGCAGGCGGCGAGCAGGGCGCGGGCGCGCACCGCCGTCGACTCGGGCGCCGCGGCCAGGGCGGTGGTGAGCCAGCGGTACCCCTCGGCGAGGTAGCCGCGCATCAGCCAGAAGCGCCAGAGGGCGACGGCAAGACGCAGCGCCGCCTGGGGATCGGCGACCAGCGCCGAGGCGAGCGCGGCGCGGAGGTTGTCGCGCTCCAGGTCCAGCCGCCGGAGCCGGTCCCTCGCCGGGAGGTCGCCGTCGGGCGTCGGGTCGCTCTCGGCGAGCTCGATGTACCAGTAGCGATGGCGGCGCTCGAAGGCCTCCCGCTCGCCAGCCCCCTCGAGCCGCTCCGCGGCGTACTGCCGCACGGTCTCCAGCAAGCGGTAGCGGCGATCGCCGGGGCCCTCCTCGACGTGGACGAGCGACTTGTCGATCAGGCGGCCGAGGAGAGCGACCGCCTCTTGGCGCTGCAGCGGATCCTCCGCGCAGATGTCCTCGGCCGCCTCCAGGCCGAAGCTCCCGGCAAACACCGCGAGGCGCCGCACGAGGATCTGCTCGTCGGCATCGAGCAGGTCGAAGCTCCAGGCGAGCGTCGCCCGCAGCGTCTGCTGCCGGGTCATCGCGGTGCGGCTGCCCCCGGAGAGCAGGTCGAGGGAGTCGTCGAGGCGCTCGACGATCTGGGCTGGGGTGAGGACGCCGACCCGGGCCGCCGCGAGCTCGATTGCCAGCGGCATCCCGTCGAGGCGGTGGCAGAGGGTCGAGATCGCGACTGCGTTCTCGTCGTCCAGCTCGAAGCCGGGGGCGGCCTGACCGGCCCGAACGGTGAATAGCCGCACTGACTCCGCCTCCAGCGATCCTTCCGAAGGGGAGTGATCGACCAGCTCCGGGAGGGACAGAGACGGGACCCGCCAGGTCACCTCGCCGGGAACGCGGAGCGGCTCGCGGCTGGTCGCCAGCACGGTGAGGCGGGGGCAGTGCCGGAGCAGCGCGTCGACGAGATGCGCGACCGGGTCCACCAGGTGCTCGCAGTTGTCGAGCAGAAGCAGCTGCTGGCGATCGCCGATGTGCCCGGCGAGCGCGACCTCCGGGGCGCGGTCGGAGGCAAGCCGCGTGTCCAGGGCCTGGGCGATCGCCGGCCCGATCAACTCGGGCTCCCCGAGCGCGGCCAGCTCCACCGGCCAGGCGCCGTCGGAGAAATCGCCGAACCGCTGCCCGGCCAGCTCCAGAGCGAGCCTCGTCTTGCCGCAGCCACCAGCCCCCGTCAGCGTCAGCAGCCGCGAGTTGCGCAGGAGCGCGGCGGCCTCGGCCAGCTCGCGCTCGCGGCCGATGAAGCTGGTCAGCTGCCGCGGGAGGTTGTCCGGGCTCTCGGCCGGCGATCGCACCGCGGCCGTGGGTGGGCGCGCCGGCTCCGCCTCCCCCTTCCCCTCCCCCTCCCTCGCGCCGCGCGTAAGTATCTCCCGGTAGAGGCGGCGGGTCACCTCGTCGGGCTCGTCCTCGAACTCGCGCCGCAGACCGAGCTTCAGCTCCTGGAACTGGGCCAGCGCCTCCTGGCGCCGCCCGCCCCCCACGTAGAGGCGCATCAGCGCCCGATGGGCGGGCTCGTGGAGCGGCGCGCCGAGCAACACCGATCGCAGGCGGTCGATCGCTGCGGCGGGGTCCTCCGGCGCCTCGAGCTCGGCCAGCTCGATCCCCAGAGCGAGGCGAAGCTCGTGGACGGCGTCGCGCCGCGATGCCGTCCACTCCTCGTAGCGGTCCTCGGGCAGCAGCTCGCCGTCGTAGGAATCGAGGGCGTCCCGGTAGGCGGCGGGGTCGCGTTGCACCTGCGCCCTCACGGCGGCCTCCTCGAAGGCGAGTACGTCGATCCGCACGGGATCGTCGGGGCAGAGGACGATCACGTCCTCGTGCAGCTCCAGGCAGTCGCGGCCCTCCAGCCCGGCCGAGTCGAGCGCCCGCCGCGCCGCAAAGATCGCCTGGTGCAGATTGTTCCGGGCGGAGGCCTCCTCGCGCCCCGCCCAGAGCAGCTCGGTCGCCCGGTCGGCGTGCAGGCGACGTTCGGGCGCAAGCGCGAGCAGCTTGATCAGGGTCTTCGCCTTGCGCAGCCGCCAGGCGTCGTCGGGGATGACATGGCCGCCCACGGTGATCGAGAAAGCTCCGAGGAGGCTGATACCCAACACGTCATCGCCCATCCATGTGCCTTTCGTCCTGGAGCCTGCCGCACGACAAAATACTCCGCCGGCTCACAAGCTTTCGCGACGGCTTCACGATGGCTACACGCACGCGCGCGATAGTGGCTAACAGTGAGCCCAGACACGGTAGTCCTCTCGCCCCACTTCGACGACGCGGTGCTGTCGTGCTGGCATGTGCTGGCAGGCGCCGGCGAGGTGCTCGTCGTGAACGTCTTTGCGGGCGAGCCTCCCGCGGGAACGCTCGGCTGGTGGGACCGGCTCGCGGGCGCAAGCGACTCGGCCTCGACGGTTCGCGTGCGCATCGAGGAGGACCGTCAGGCGCTCGCGCTGGCCGGCCGCGCGGCTGTCAACCTGCCGTTCTTGGATGGCCAGTACCGCCCGTCCCATCAGGCGCCGGGAGAGATCGTGCGGGCGCTGCGCAGAGTGCTCGTCGCGGGCGCTCGGATATACGCGCCGGCCGGTCTGGGCGATCACCATCCCGACCATACCGCCGTGCGCGCCGCGGCACTGGCGCTCCACGCAGAGGGCGCCGACGTCGAGCTGTACGCCGACCTGCCTCACGCCATCGTGAACGGATGGCCCCGGTGGGTGCTTGACGATGGCTCATCCGGGAGGAGCGCAGATCCCGCAAGCGAGCGTTGGGCGAGCGATCTTCAAGCCACCGGCGTCCCGGTCGAGCGGATGGTGGCCGCCACGCACCGGTTGTCCTCGAAGGACCATGCCGCCAAGCTCGAGGCGGTGCTCACCTACGCCAGTCAGACAGCGCCGCTGCAGCATGTCTTCGGAAGCTCGCTGGAAGATCCTCAGCTCCTCGGCTTCGAGGTCGAGTGGCGTCTGGCGCTATTCGGGTAGCGTCGATCCTTGACGGCCCATCTCTGAATATGCGCGCTCGCGGAATCGCGTGGCGATCTCCTCGTTTGCGACCGATGCGGCCATCGTGGCGATCAGCTCGCGTGCGCGCTGGTTGTGGCCCTCGGCCTCTTCGAGCCTATCCGTCGCGGTGGCCACTCGGGCAAGCCCGGCTTCGATCTGCCAGCGCTCGGAGATCAGTCCGTCATCGCCGGCCGCCTGAGAGCTGCGGGCGAGCATCTGCGCCGCCGAGTCCCAGTCACCGCGGGCCTCGGCGCAGCGGGCCAGGAGACGGGCGGTGCTTGCGATCGACCGCCGCGCTCCGCTGTGCTCCCACGCCTGCAGCCGCGCTCGCATTGCCTCCTCGGCGCGCTCGATGTCGCCGTTGGCGAGGTGGGTCTCGGCGATCGCGAGGTGAGCCTGCTCTCCCCAGAAGTCGACTCTGCCGGGCGGCGTGGTGATCTCCTCGGCGATCCGTTGCGCACGCTCCGCGAGAGCGCGCGCCTGCGGCTCGTCACCCGCCAGACGCGTGGCCGAAGAGAGCGCTCCGAGGCAGCGGAAGATCTGCCCGCGGGCCCGGTTGCGCTCGGCTGCCGCAAGACCGCGCTGCAGGACAGCGACAGCCTCGCCCGTGGCGCGCAGGTCCAAGAGAGGGCCTGCGAGGCCCGCCGTGGCCCAGCCGAGCCAGTCGGCGTCGGGGGTGTCCGCACGTGCAACCGCCTCGCGACCGAACACGAGCGACCGTGCGTAGTCGCCTCGGCAGCGCGCGATCAAGCTCGACGTGTCGCGGATCAGCACTGCGCTGTTGGGTTCGCCCATCCGCTCGCTGATCGCGAGCGCCTCCGCGATGCGCTCCTCGGCCTGCTCCCAGTCGCAGCGCTCCAACGACACGTAGCAGGACTCGCACAGCGTGAATTGCAGATACCAGAGGTCGCCTCGCTTGCGTTGGGCGCGCTCGAGCTCCACACAGAGCTCCTCGAGGCGCTCGATGTCGCCGAGCTGCAGCGCAGCGAACTTGAGGCTGTCCATCGCTTGGCTGATGGCAAGCTCGTCGCCGGCGCAGCGTGCGATCTCGAGTGCTCGCTCGCCCAACTCGACAGCCTCCGCGAACTCCAAGTCGTTGGCGAGCACGAGTGAGAGGCGGTTGAGCGCGCTGACCTGACCGGTTTCGTCGCCCAGGTCTTCGGCGATGCGCAGCGCCTCTTGGTGGCAGCGTCGCGAGGCCTGTGGGTCGAGCACGTGCCAATGCGCTCCCAGGCGGTTCTGGACATGCATCTCGGTCGCGTGGTCGCCCGCCGCCCGCGCGCCCTCCAGGGTGTGATTCAGGTCAGCCACTGCCTTGTCGGGCTCGCCGAGCATTTGGAGCGTCCACGCGCGGGCGCGATAGAGGTCGCGGATCTTCTCCTCCGTGGTGGCGGTCATACCGAGCATCTCGCCCGCGACGATCGCTCCGTCCAAGTTCTCGAGCGCCGTCTCATGGGCGTAGACCCGTTCCGCGGCTGTGGCAGCGCGGCGGTGGTAGTCAAACGCCTTGCGCAACTCGCCGGCGGCACGGTAGTGGTGGGCGAGCGTGCCCGCGCGCTCGTCGGGGCGGTCTGTGGGCGTCTCCTCGATCGCAGCCGCGATCCGGCCGTGGATCGTTGCCCTCCTTGTGGCTGAGAGCTGCTCGTAGATTGTCTCGCGAAAGAGCGCGTGGGAGAAGCTGAGCCGCCCAACCGCCCCGGCAGGCTCGACCAGGACGTCAGCGTCGAGTGCCTCCTCGACCAGGTCGATCAGGCGATCGCGTGGCTGCTCGAGGACGCGCTCGAGCACGTCGAGCTCGAAGTCACGGCCCGCGACCGCAGCCACCCACAGCACCTGGCGGCAGTCATCACCGAGGCCACGCAGGCGACGCAGCAACAGGTCCTTGACGCTGTCCGGGACGCCGCCCGCCGCCGCATCGTAGTCCGCGTCCGGACCGACGTCGTGCAGCAGCTCCTCGATGAAGAACGGGTTGCCCTCGCTGCGGTCGGTGAGGCGACGCACGAACCCGCGCGGCGCCTGTTGCCCGCCGCGGCCCTCTATCAACTCGGCGACCTCAGCCTCGCCGAGCCCCGACAACGAAACCCGATCTACCGTCCGCGAGCGTCGCAGCTCTGCGAGCGCTTCGGCGAGCGGATGCTCTTCTCCGACCTCCACTGGCCGGTAGGTGCCGAGCACCATCAACGGCGCTTCCTTCGCCGAGCGTGCGAGGTGGCGTAGCAGCAGCAGGCTCGGCTGGTCGGCCCAGTGCAAGTCGTCCAGGAACAGCACCAGCGGGCGAAGATGCGCGGCGGCGGCGAGCAACGAGGAGACCGCCTCGAACAAGCGGAAGCGCTCCTGCTCGGCGTCAAGGCCGGTCGGCCGTGAGGGGGTTCGTGCGTCCTCGAGCCCCGGCACGATCGCGGCGAGCTGCTCGCGCCGCGGGCTGACCTGCACGGCCAACTCGGAGGGAGGGCAGCAGGCGATGTAGTGGCGCAGCGCCTCGACGAACGGATGGTAGGGGACAAAGGTCTCCTCGTTGCAGCCGCCCGCCAGCACCGTCGCGCCCCGCTCGTGCGCCGTGCGGGCGAACTCCCTGACCAGGCGCGTCTTGCCGATCCCGGGCTCACCGGCGACAACGACGACGCGCAGGCCGTGCTCGCCCACCGCTGTCCACGCTGCCTGGAGCGCAGCTGTCGGCCCAGACCGTCCGACGAACGTGCCGCGGTCCTCGCTGATCAGCAGTGGGGGAAGGGGGACGCGCTGCTCGGTCGAGGGCTCCCAGGCCACCTCACAGGCGGGCACGGGCTCGGCGACACCCTTCAGCGCGGTTGCCGGCAGCGCGCGGTAGGTGAACCCGCCGCGGGTGCCGACCAGCCCCCGCACCAGCTCCGAGGCGAGGATCTGCCCCGGCGCGCCGGCGTCGCAGAGCCGCTTGGCGATCACAACCGGGGTCCCGAAGTAGTCGCCCTCGTCGCGGATCGGCTCGCCGACGTTCAAGCCGATGCGCACCGCGAAAGCGCCCTCGCCGCCCACACGGGCACGGTGGACGGCCTGCTGAATGGTGATCGCGCAAGCGACGGCGTCGACTGCGCTCAGGAACGCGACCATCAGCCCGTCGCCGAGATTCTTCACCTCCTCGCCGCGGTGCATGCTCGCCGCCTCGCGCAGCAGGCCGAAGTGCGCTCGCCGCAGACGCTCGCCCTCCTCGTCTCCAAGTCGCTGGAGCGTCTCTGTCGAACCGACCTGGTCGGTGAACAACAGCGTCACGGTGCCGGTCGCCTGCTCAACCGCCGGTGCCGAGGGCACAGCCGGCGAGGGGTCTCCGAGAGGCGACTCGACGAGCGCCGGTGTCGTTGCGCCCGCGCGGATCTGCTCGACAAGGTCGCGCGTGGCCGGTGAGGGCACTATCCCGAGCTCTGAGGCGAATCGGTCGGAGAGGCGCCGATACGTCGTGAGCGCCGCCGAGCGGTCCCCGTTTGCCGCCAGGCGTCGGATCAGCTCGCGATGGGCCTCCTCGGAGAGCGGTTCGAGCGCGACCTGCCGCCGGGTGAGCGCGATCGCCGCTGCGAAATCCCCCTCAGCTTCCGAGGCAGCAGCCATCCGCTCCAGCAACCCGACCAGCCGGGTGTGTTGCTCGTCACGCCGCTCGTACACCCATTCGTCGTCAAGGTCTTCAAGCAGATCGCCGCGTGAGAGCTCGAGCGCGTCCTCGAGCCGTCCCTCCGCGACGAGGCGCTGGAACTCGCCTATGTCCGTCCAGACCTCGTCCGGGCCGGCGAGGACAACCCCGTCGCGGGTGGCCAGTAGGTAGCGGTCGGCGTCGGCGCCCAGCGCGCGACGCAGAGCGGATAGGGCGCTGCGCAGGCTCGTGCGCGCGCTCTCGTCGAGCACGTCGGGCCAGAGTCGCCCCGCGAGCTGGCCGCGAGGGTGTGTGCGCCGCTCCAAGGCCAGCAGCCCAAGCAGCGAGCGTGCCCGGCGGCTCGCGGGCAACTCCTGCCGCTCCCCGTCGACCTCGAGCGTCAGCTCTCCCAGTAGCTTGAGGCGCAGCATTGGCCAAGCCTACGCGGATTCACGGAGGTTTCGCGGGCGCTTCGCGCTGGCGCCACGGAGGGGTGGGACAGTTGCTTGCAGAAGCCCCAACCATGAAGGAGACAAAGATGACTACCAGGGCGCGCCGTGACCACGAGAAGCTCGCAGCGTTCGTCGAGCAAATCGGCGACGGCACCGCGCCGCCGGGGGGCCGGTTTGATCTCATCACCTCGTTTGACGTCGTACACGCCTCCGTGGACCCAATCGGGCTGATGAGCGCGATCCGTGGGGCATTGGGGGAGGGCGGGACATACCTGATGCTCGAGATGAACGCATCAGGCGATGAGGAGAACCACAACCCGCTCGGCGGGCTCCTCCACGGGGCGAGCAAGCTCTACCGCATGACGATGTCGCTCTCACACGGCGGCGCGGGCAGCGGTCCCTGCAAGGGGGAGGAGAGGGCGCGCGCATTGGCCTACGCGGCCGGCTTCAGGCACTTCCGCAAGCTCCCGATCGAGAACCCCTGCTCGGTCCTCTACGAGCTCAAGGCATAGAGCGGCGATCCCGTCAGAACGCCGAGCTTGACGACGATGTCGCAAACAGGCAACCTAGTGAAGGGAGCAGGCTAAATGGCTATTCAGACTACGACGGCATCACCGCCGCCCGACGGGGAGGCGCTCCGCGGAACCCCGGAGCAGAGCCGCGCTCGCTACCCCGACAGCGAAGGGTTCGTGGAGCGCGACGGCCAGCGGCTCTTCTACGAGCTCTACGGCGAGGGGGAGCAGACCCTCTTCCTGACTCAGCCGTGGCTTGTCCACTCTCGCCACTGGAAGATGCAGATCCATTACCTCGCGCATCATTTCCGGGTGCTGAGCATGGACGGTCTCGGCTACGGGCGCTCGGATCGCTGCCGTGACCCCCGGCGCTATGGGGCCGCCGAATCTGCCCGCGACTGCCTCGCGGTGATGGATGCGACCGGTACCGAGCGGGCGGTGATCGTGAGCCTCTCTCGCAGCGCCCAATACACCCTGGAGCTCGCACGCCTCGCCCCCGAGCGGGTCACGGGCTCCGTGTTCATCGCTCCATTTTTTCCCTACACCCCGTCGCATTGGACGGTCTTGACTCACCCGCTGACCCTGGCCTTCTCCCGCGCCTTTCAGCTACCCACGAGCGTTCACCGTTGGTGGCTGCGCATGAGCCCGGCCTCTTGGCGCGGGGGCTACCCCGAGTTCGCGAACTGGTTCATCTCCCGATGCCTACCGGAGCCCCACTCGACCAAGGGCATCGAAGACGGGATCGAATGGGCGCTGGACATCGACCCGGAGACGCTGACCGCGACGGCGTATGGCCACGTTCATCGCAAGCGCAGGATCCTACGCGAGCTGGCACAGAACCTCGACGGCCCGGTGCTCGTGATCTCTGGCGACCGCGACAAGATCGCTCCACACCGCGATGCTCGCGCGCTCGCACGGCTGAGCGACGCGCGACTGGAGGTGGTTCGCGGTGGGGGCCATATGCTGCACGTCCGCGAGCCCGTCCAGGTGAACCTGGCGCTGCGCGAGTTCGTGGATCGGTCCTTCCGTCGCGACCCGACCGTCCATCGGTCCAGTGACGGACGGCCGCGGGCGCTGTTCGTGAGCGCGCCGATCGGCCTCGGGCACGTCCAGAGGGACGTCGCCGTAACGCGCGAGCTGCGCAAGCTCGTGCCCGACCTGCAGGTCGACTGGCTCGCTCAGGACCCGGTCACACGCGTGCTCGAGGCAGAGGGCGAGCACATCCATCCGGCGAGCAGGCATCTGGCCAGCGAGTCCAAGCACTGGGAGTCCGAGTGCGCCGAGCACGACCTGCACGCCTTCGAGGCGATGCGCCGCATGGACGAGATCCTCGCCGCGAACTTCATGATGTTCCGGGACGTCGTCGCCGACACCCGTTATGACCTGTGGGTCGCCGACGAGATGTGGGACATCGACTACTACCTGCACGAGAACCCGCGCGAGAAGCGTGCGCCATACGTGTGGATGACTGACTTCGTCGGCTTCGTCCCGATGTCCGACGGGGGCGAGCGCGAGGCGTTCCTGGCCGCCGACTACAACGCCCAGATGGTCGAGCACATCGCCGCGCACCCGACTCTGCGCGACCGCTCGATCTATGTCGGGGAGCCCGAGGACCTCATTCGCGAGCCGCTCGGCCCGGACCTGCCGAGCATCCGCGACTGGACCCAGGCCAACTTCCAGTGCGCGGGGTACATCACCGGCTTCGACCCTGCCCAGTTCGCCGACCGCGATGCGCTGCGCGCCGAGCTGGGGTACGGCGAGGACGAGCAGGTGTGCATCGTCACCGTCGGTGGCACGAACGTGGGGATCGACCTTCTGCGACGGGTCGTCGCCGCAGCGCCCCTCGCCCGCGAGCGCGTACCGAACCTGCGCATGATCGTCGTCGCCGGCCCGCGCATCGACCGCCACGCGCTCGATGCGCCTGACGGGGTCGAGGTCCTTCCCTACGTCCACCACCTGTACCGCAACCTCGCTGCCTGCGACCTGGCCGTCGTCCAGGGCGGTCTCACCACGTCGATGGAGCTGACCGCCAACCGGCGCCCGTTCCTCAGTTTCCCGCTCAAGCACCACTTCGAGCAGCAGGTTCACGTCCGCCACCGCGTGCAGCGATATGGCGCCGCGCGCTTCATGGACTACGACTCGGAGACGCCCGAGACGATCGCCGACGCGATCGCCGCGGAGATCGGGCGCGATGTGCACTACCGCGACGTGGAGGTCGACGGCGCCGCCAACGCCGCTCAGCGCATCGCCGAGTTGCTCTAACGGCGGCCGGTCTCGCGCTGCTGAGCCTGGATCCACCGCATAGATGGGGGTCGGTCCGTTCGGTGACGTTGCTTAAATGACCTCCTGAGCAGGGCTTTAAGTAGTACTCTGGTAGGTAGTTGGAGGAGTGTGGGTGGGGTGCGGCGAATGTCGTGGCATGGTCACTGTTATGGAGCGTGTCACGGAGTGCGAGGACGGGGAGGGGGCTGTTGCGGGCGTGGTCGGTGTGGCGCCCGAGGTCAGGGAGCGTCTTGTGTTGTTTATGGGCTATGTCGCCCGGGGCTTGAGGCGCTCGGAGCAGCGTCGTTGCGCGGAACTGTATGCGCGTGGGTTGCTGGAGGCAGGTGCGCGTAAGTCCCTCGAACCGATGGTCGCCAGGCTGGGCGAGGATGGTGACTACGAGGCGTTGCAGCATTTTCTGGCTGATAGCCCGTGGGATCCGGTCGTGATCCAGCGCGCGGTAGCTGAGCGTGTGGTGGGCGAGATCGGCGTGGAGGCGTGGGTGATCGATGACACGGGGGTCGTGAAGGACGGCAAGTGCTCGCCCGGGGTCAAGCGTCAGTATTCGGGGACGCTCGGGAAGATCGGTAACTGTCAGATCGCGGTGTCTGTGCACGCGGTCGGAGATCAAGGCACCGTGCCGCTTGACTTTGCGCTGTATCTACCGGAGGAGTGGTGTGAGGACCCGGTGCGTCGCCGCGATGCGAAGATCCCCGAGGGCGTGGAGTTCCAGACCAAGCCCCAGCAGGCCGCTGGTCTGATCGAGCGGGCCGCGACGTGGGAGATCCCCCGGGCGCCGGTGCTCGGTGACGAGGCGTACGGCAAGAACACCGGGCTGCGGACACGGCTTGACGGGGCCAGTATCGAGTACGTGCTGAGCCTCAACGCTGATGCCCTCGTCTATGACCCTGACACGCTCTTCAGCGTGCCCGCGCGAAGGGCCGGTTCACGCGGGCCGGCGCCGAGCGCTCTGGCCACCGAGAGTGAGCCACGCGCGGTCAGCGATCTCGCGTCCTCGCTGAGCACCGAGGACTACCAAACGCTCGCCTACCGGACCCGTGATGGCGAGGAGGTCTGCTCGCGGTTCGCGATGGTGCGCGTGATTGCCGCGCATCCCGTCGATCGCGACCGCTGTGAGCCACGCGAGGAGTGGCTGATCATCGAGTGGCCCGAGGGCGAGGAGCAGCCCAGCGACTATTGGATCTCAAACCTCCCGGCCGACACGCCGCTCGAGCGCCTCGCGAAACTCGCACGACTACGCTGGATGATCGAGCCCGACTACCGCCAGCTCAAGGGAGAACTCGGCCTCGACCACTACGAGGGCCGCAGCTACAAAGGGTTTCACCACCACTGCGCGATCGTGACCGCCGTCCACGGCTTCCTGACCCTGGAGCGCCAGCACCCAAATCACCAGCGGCCGGCCTCACCCTCCCCCAGGCAGTCCTGCTGTTCCAGCCACTCCTACGTTGCTGGACCGGCCGCTGCTCCACCTGCCGTCAGAGCATCAACCTCGCCGATCTACCCCTCCACCCTCAACCTCAACGAGAGTAACAACCTACCAGAGTACTTTTAGTGGTTGTAATGGGCAACCACGGCCCCGTCAGGAGGTCGCTCACATGGTGATGGATGAGCTGCCGGTTGTGAAGGCTGGTTCGTTGCGGGTCGCGTTCGATGACGAGCGGCTGGTTTCCGATGCGGGGCTGATGCTGCCGGCGAGCTTGGCGGGACGTCGTGGCCTAGAGGCGCTGGTCAACGAGACGGTCGATCTGTCTGGTCGTACGGGCGGGGTGTCCCCAGGCCGCAAGGTGATGAGCCTGGTGTCCGGGATGCTCGCCGGCGGGGACTGCATCGATGACATGGACGTGTTGCGCTCTGGCAGCACTGGGCTGGTCCTGGGGCACGATGTGATGGCGCCCTCGACGCTGGGGACGTTCTTGCGCGCGTTCACCTTCGGGCATGTGCGCCAGCTCGACCGGGTACTCGACCAGACCCTCGCGCGGGCGTGGCAGACGGGTGTGGGCCCCGGCGATCAGCGCCTGGTGATCGACATCGACAGTTTCATCGGCGAGGTGTGCGGCTATGAGAAGCAGGGCGCGGGCTACGGGTACACCAGGAAGCTGGGCTACCACCCGCTGCTCGCAACCCGGGCGGGGAGCGGCGAGGTGCTGCACATCCGTAACCGCAAAGGCTCGGCGAACACCCAGCGCGGCCAGCAGCGTTTCCTGGGTGAGCTGCTCGCGCGGGTGCGCCGCGCCGGGGCGTCCGGGACGATCCTCCTGCGCGCCGACTCGGGTTTTGAGAACAAGAAGGTCTTCAAGCGCCTCGACAGTCAGGGCGTCGAGTTCTCGATCGGTGTCAAGCAGCACAAGGGCGTAGGCAACGCGATCGAGCAGATCCCCGAGGATGAGTGGCAGCCGCTGGAGGACTACCCAAGACAGGCGAGGCGCAGATCGCCGAGACCACCTACGGGCAGTGGCGGCTGATCGTGCGCCGCGTACGCACCCTCGGCAAGCAAGAGCAGCTGTTCTCGACCTGGCAGCACTTCGCGTTTGCGAGCAACCGCACCGAGCCCCTGGCCCTCGTGGAGGCAGAGCACCGCGAGCACGCCGTCGTCGAGCTCGCGATCCGCGACCTCAAGGACCAAGCACTCGCGCATTTTCCCTCCCGGGAAGTTTCACGCCAACAGCGCCTAGTGCGTGATCTCTGCACTGGCGCACAACCTCGGCCGCTGGACCTCCATGATCGGCCTACCCGACCAAGTGGGGCGCACTGCGGCCACCCGGCGCCGCAGGCTGTTCCAGATTCCCGGCCGGCTGACCCGCACCGCCAGGCAGTGGACTCTTCACCTTACCCGCCCGCTGGCCCTGGCAGCAACAGTTCACCGAAGCGCTGGAGCGCATCCGCGCGCTCCCAGCCGCAACCTGAACACCCCCGGCCACACCGAATACCCCGCAGCGTCCCGCCCGGCAGCCCCGGCCAACCACGGCTGGGCGAAAACAACACTTCGCGCTCGCCCGACACCCCACCGGCGCCCCTCAACAGCCACCAGCACCCCAGCCCGGCGGTCTCACCCCCGATCCAGGCCGCCAACCACCCGATCGACGCCCTCCACGAGGTTACGCGGTGGATCCAGGCTCAGCTAATCCCGGCCGAGCGTGACCGTGTCGACCGGGCGTCGGTCTTGATCAGTGACGCTGCCTGGTGGATCGCTTCCACGCGCTTTTTCGGGTCGGTCTCGGTGGGCTTGTGAACCCTCGAGCGCCACCCGTTGTTGACGGCCGCCTGTGCAGCCTTGGGGGCTGTGTGCCTGGCGGAGTTCTGTCGCTTGGTGGCCATTGCCCTCATCCTATCCGCGATGCTCGCAGTCTTTCTGATGGGCGCGGCCCGATTCGAACAGGCGACCCCCTCGGTGTAAACGAGGTGCTCTGACCAGCTGAGCTACGCGCCCCGACGCGCTCGGGGGTTCGGCGGACCCCAAGGCTAGCGTCTTCACGCCTCGATTTCTCTGCGTCGGCGAGCTCGAGCTCGTCCGCCGATCCTCCGCGGCCTCCACGCCCGCCACGCACTGCCTTTCGCGCCCACCTGCCGCGCCCGAGCTCCCCCGCACCGCGTGCGGCCCTCGTCCTGCGCGTGTTTCCACCCGTGTTCCTGGCGGTCTCCCCCGGCTGACCACGCGAACGCGCCCACCCGCGCTCGCCACCTCACGGGCCGGCGCCGCGAGCTGCGCGTGTCTTTGAGCTGACCGACCCCGCAAGCGCCCCGGAGGGGGCGCTCCTTCAAAAAAACTTTCCCTGCCAAGCTGTACCCATGCCCGTTGTCCGTCGCAGAGGCCTGCGGATTGCGCTGGTGAGCACCGGCGGGGTCGTCGCGGTGCTTGGGCTTGCGCAGCTGCTGCTGCCTGTGCTCGCCGCTCAGCGCGTGCGCTCCCAGCTCGGGCGGTACGGGGACGTCAAGAGCACCTCCGTCTCTGCGTTTCCTGCGATCGAGCTGCTCTGGGGCCACGCGCAGTCCGCCACTGCGCGCGCGGGAAGCCTCACCATGAGCCTCGCCCAGGCGGGTGCGCTGCTGGGGGAGGCGCGCGGGGTCGACCGGCTCGACGTGAGCGCGCAGCTCATGCGGCTGGACTCGTTTGCGCTGCACCGCGTGAGCTTGGTCAAGCGTGGCTCGGAGCTTCACATCGAGGGGTCCCTCGCGGAGTCTGACCTGCGCGCCGCGCTGCCCGGGAGCGTCGCGGTGCAGCCCCTTGGGTCCGTCCCCGGTGGGGTGGAGGTGCGCGTTACTGGGCCCCTCTTTGGGGCGGCCACCTCTTTGGATGCGCTGCTCTCCGTCGAGGACGGCCGGCTCGTCGCTCAGCCGCTTGGGATCCCGTTCGCGGGGGCGCTGCGGCTCACCCTCCTCTCCGCCCCCCACCTCTATCTTCGGGGCTTCGCTCTCACCGCGCTCCCGCCCGCGGCGGGGACGGGCGGGGGGTCGGCTGGGGACCCTGTCTACCTCGTGACGCTCTCCGCGCAGCTGCGCTGAGTCGTCGCGCCGTCAGCCGCCGTCTCTCAGCGGGGCACGGGCTTACGCTGCCGCGGCGGCGCGCGCGGGGGCGCGCTCGCGCACCACCACCGGGAGGCCCTCCGCGGGGCTGATCGTGGGCATCTGGCGGATCGTCAGCGTGAAGTCGTCCGGCAGCTCCAGCTCGAAGCGGCTGAGGATCGCGGTCGCGATCGTGCGGACCTCCGTCTCCCCGAAGCGCATCCCGATGCACGTCCTCGAGCCGCCGCCGAACGGGACGTACGCGCCCTTCGGGAGCTTTGCGCGCTCCTCGGGGGCAAACCGCTCGGGGTCGAAGCGCTCCGGTTCCTTGAACACCTCGGGGAGGTGGTGGCTCGCCCACGAGCAGTAGTTCACGTACGCTCCCCCCGGGACCCTGTGGCCCTCGAACTCGAACGGCTCTTTCGACCGCCGCGGGCCGATCCACGCGGGCGGGTACTTCCGCAGGGTCTCCGCGAGCACCTTCTCGAGCTCCGGGAGGCCCTCGCCCCCCGCCAGCTGTGCGGCGCTAGGGCGCTCGCCGCGCAGCCGCTCGTGCTGCTCGGCTCTCACGCGCGCCGCGGCCTGCGGGTTGCGGGCGAGCTCGTAGAACATGAACGCCACCGTGGACGTTGTCGTGTCGTGGCCCGCGAACATCAGCGTCACCACCTCGTCGCGCACCTGGCGGTCGCTGAGCGCGCTCCCGTCCTCCTCCTGCGCGTCGAGCAGCAGGCTCAGCACGTCCTCGCCCCGCTCCCCCGTCGCGCGGCGGCGCGCGATCTCCGCGTAGACGACCCGGTCCAGCGCCCGCGCTGCGCGCTGCATGCGCGCCCACGGCGTGCCGGGGCCGCGCAGGAACCGCGTCGTGTACTCCGTGGCGTAGAACGACAGCGCCCGTTCGAACGTGGCCGCCGCGTCGGTGCCGCGCGCGGGCTCCCCGTCGGGGTCCAGGCCGAACAGCGCCCGCTCCGCGATCCGCATCGCCAGGTGCCGCGTCCACGTGTACAGGTCCACCCGCGCGCCCTCCGTGAACTGCTCCAGGGCGCGCTCGGTCTCCTGCCACGCCACCTCCGTCGTCGCCGCGATCCGCTCGCGATGGAACGCCGGCAGCATCACCTGGCGCGAGCGGCGGTGGAACTCCCCGTCGATCGTCAACAGCCCGTCCCCCAGGAGGCCAATCAGGTCGCGGAAGTGCGACTCCCGCCACGTGAAGTTCGCCGCGTGGGAGACGGTCACGTAGTGGTTCGCCTTCGGGCCGATCATGAACACCACGTTTCCGTGCAGCACTTTGATCGTGAACACGGGGCCGTGTCGCTCGTAGCACTCCAGCAGCAGCTCCAGCGGTTCGCGCGCGAAGCGTTTGGTGCGCGCCCAGCTGAAGCTCGTCTCGCCCGGGGGGTACGGCACCTTGTTCTTGCGGTCTTTGAACACGTCGCTCACCGCCACCGCGAAGGGGTTGTACGGCTTTGGGGGCGGGGGGCCGGTGAGCGTCACGCGGGTAGCCTACCGCTTCCCCGGATTTCCTTGGCTGCCCGGCCAGTTTCGGTGTCGGGCCATTGCGGCCTTCCCGGACTACTCCTCGGGTGCCCGGGTCTGCCGCTGGGCTGCCTTCCGGCCCGCTCCCCAGGCCTGCCCTCCGAGACTGCCCCCGCCTTCCCCGATGATGCTTGGCATACTGTTGGTCTCGCGTTGCCGCGGGGGGCCCTTTCCTCCCGCGTCCCTCCACGTTGGGGGCGTAGCTCAGTTGGTTAGAGCGCCGGCCTGTCACGCCGGAGGCCGCGGGTTCGAGTCCCGTCGCTCCCGTCGAGAAAAAGCCCTGGTAATCGGGGCTTTTTCTCTTGGGTTTGGTACTCGGGTGGTACTTCGGTTTGGGCAAGAGTACCGCGGGCGAGTACCACGCTCGCCCGCATTTTGCGGGGAATCGGGCTGGCCCCGGCTTGCAGGCCGGAGGTCGTGGTGTGCGGGCTCGACCGCCTACTCCGCCGAGTACCGGCCGACGACGCTACTTGTCGGCGCCCCGACGATCCGATAATTTACTCTTCGTGAGCAGATGGCGCATCTGACTGAGGTCGGGAGTGGGCGAGACCCCGTCGCAGGAGCTTGTCGCCGCAATGGCCGGCGCGTCCGGCCGGGACAGGCGTCGTGCGAAACGGTTGACTCGTCGGGGCGAAGCTGCCGAGGACGTGACGGTCGCTCGTTACGCGGTCGCTCTCGCTCGTGAGCGTCAGCGCCGGCTCGCGAGGTTTCCGTCCTTCCGCGTCGCGACGGTGGGGTGCGTGGTGATGGGTGGCACCGGAATCGCGTTTGGCTGCCGATGCCTTCGCGCGCTCGCGGGACGTGGAGGGCGTGGCCTGGGGTGGGGCTGCGGCTTTCTTTCTCGTCTACTGTGGCTGCTGGGCGTGGAAGGAGAGGAGGAACGTCGGCGCGGCCGAGCAGGTCAACCGGGAATTCCTGCGTCGGTCGGGGGCGCCCTATGTCCCCGGTGGCCCTCCGATCTCGGTGTACGTGCCCCCGCTGGCGGTCGCGTGCTCGCTTGCCGTATACGTGGCCATCATCATCCCGGTTGGCGGCTTCACCACGCTGCTGCTGAATGGCGAGTCGCCCTCTTCGGGAAAGGCCCTGTCAGGGGGACTGTCAGGCGCAACCGGGGCTGCCATCGCCGCGGTCATCGGCATCGTATCTGCGCGGTCGCGCGATCAGGAATCAGACCGCCGGTCCGCTGCGGAGTATCAGCGCGTGCGCGACCTCGACTGAGGACCCTGCAAGTAGTTCAGCGTGTCGTGCTCAGCACGAGACGGGTCCGCTGGTCCTCTGCAAGCTCCGTATGCCAGACTGGTCGCGCTATGAGGACAAGTGGAATCTGCGCGCTGGTCGTCGTGGCTGTTTCGCTGCTGCTGCCAGCGACAGCCATGCCGCTCCAAGGCGACGCAGCGGCGACTCAGGCATACGTGCGGGCGCGCTACACGTTGGCTCAGGTGGTGACCAAGAACCTCGCTCTCTCACGGCGGGCCGTCAAGGACTACGTGAACCAAGTCGTCGGCGAATGCCCCAACGTTCTAGCTGACGCGCCGGGCGGCGAACAAAGCATCCATTTCTTTCAGGAGGACATCTATGTCCTGGGGAACGCCTTTGGTCGCCCCGACACGAGCGTGATCCAAGCGTATGTTCGTGCCATCAGAGGTCTGCACTGGACAAGTCCGAAGCTCAACCGGATCGTCCACGGCGAGCACTTGCGGGATAAGGCGGAAGTCAGGGTTGGTACGCCGAACCTGTGTGCGGACCTCAAGGCGTGGGCCGCGAGCGGCTACCGCACGCTCCCAAAAAGCACGAAGCGACTCGTCCGTAAAATCGAAGCTGGCCCGGAGAAGCCTGGGACAAAAGCGCTCTGGCGTTTGCTCGCTCCTTATGAGAGCCCCAGCGTCAAGAGATTGGTGCGTCGCACGAAGCACCTCGATGCCAAGGGGACGGATGCGGAGCTGGAAGTTCTCTTGGCGGCGAGCGCAGAACTGACAAAACGACTGGGTATGAAGACCGGAGAAGCGATGCCCGGAGCGAATGCCTCGGCCTATCTCGCCGGCCGGTCTCCATAGGAGGATCTCAGCCTTCCTCGGCGTCGATCGCGGCAGCCAGTTCGCCCGGAGCCATGTCGAGCGCTGTGGCGACGGCGCGGATGGTCGCTCATGCGGGCGTGCTCTTGCCGACTCAAGGCGGCGAACGTCGTGCCTGCGCGGCTGGCAAGCTCTTCTGCGTCAGGCCGCGCTCCGGGCGGGGGCCGGTCGAGATCGGGGTGCAAGCCTGGGAACGGGGAGCGCGGCGTTTCAGCGCCCGCGATCCGCGCTGTGGCCGGGCGTGCGATCGAGGTTCCATGTCGGTGGATTGAGCCAGCGCGCGAGGCGCAGCGGCTGAAGCCGGGCGAGGTCGAATCGTGGTCCCCAGCGGGGATCGGGTAGCTCGGGATAGGGGAGCGAGGGTGTCTGCGCGCGGCTGTTGCACATCTTCTGGGCCAGACTCGTGATACGCGCGGCGTCCTGTCCGTCGTTGCCGAGGTCGTCGCGTGCAATGAACCAGTCGGTGCGATGGCGTGCCCTGGTTGCCTCGACGTAGGCGGTCTCCTTGCTGGTCTGCCAGCCGCCGGTGAGCACGACGGAGCACTCGACGGTCGCACCCTGTTGGCGGTAGACGTGCTGCGCGTAGGCCAACCTCAGCGAGTCGAGATGCTCGCCAGCGAGCTGGACTTTGCGCTGTGACCCGTCGAGCGTAATGGTTACGCTCCGGTCGTGGATGGCGCTGACCTGGCCGCGGGTGCCGTTCTCGACTCGTGGCTGCCCTGGCGGGCGGTGCTGCGTGGTGAATGCGATGAGGTCGCCTTCGCGCAGCCGGTAGTGGACGCCGGGTAGCGGGATCTCGTGGTGGCCGAGTTCGCCGCGCTGGGCGCGTAGGTGTTGTGCGCGGGCGTTGAGCCGGTCGATCTCCGTGTTCGCCGCGTCGGCGATCAACGCGACCTCGCGGATATCGCGGCCCTCCGTGAGCGCGGCCCATGTTTGTACTGCGTGCTCTGCTGCCTGGTCGCGGGTGTCGGAGAGGTGTAGCTGGCCGCGTGAGGCGTAGTGCGCCATCGCGCGCTCGGGTTCTCCTGCGCGTAGCGCTTGCCATGCGCGCTGCTCAGCGGGGTCCTTGGTGCGGTGGATGTCCGTGAGCTCGGCTGTGGGAGCGTGGCCGGCGAGCCGATCGAACATGCCACCGGGTCCGATCGAGGGGAGCTGCTTACCGTCACCGACAGCGATCAACTTCGCCTCTGAGCGATCGATGAGCGCGGTCAAGGCGTCGAGGCGCTTGTGGTCGACCATTCCGGCCTCGTCCAGGATGACCGTCGTGTCCCTGCCCACGTGGAGGGTGCCCGTGTTCGCGCGCGCGACCAGCGCGTCCAGGGTGAGTGTCTGCCCGGCCAGCGCGGGGCTGTCCGCTCCGAGTCGCTCAGCGGTGGAGCCGGACACGGCGACCCCGATCGTCTCGCGCCCGGCGTGCTGCTCCGCGCGGGCGGCGGCGTCGATCACGACTCCCTTGCCGGTCCCGGCGGGGCCGACGAGTACCACGGCGCGCTCGGGGCCGGTGAGGACTCCGAGGGCGTGGTGCTGCTCGGGGCTGAGTGGTCCGCTGATGCGCTCGGCGACCCCACGGGCAGCGTGTTCGCATGCAACCTCGCCGACGTCTCGGCCTGCGGGCTGCGCGAGTTGGGCGGCGCGGCGTTCGATCGCCTGCTCCTGTGCGCGGACCGCCTGCGTTGTCATCTGCCCGCCTTCCAAGGTCAGTACCCGCCGGTCGCGGACCATCTCCCGCGCGACGGCGAGCGCCTCGTCTGGTGCCAGCTCGCCGGCGGCCTGCTCCAGCACGACCGCGCGCAGGTCGCGCTCCTCGAAGACGGCGTGGTGTTCGGTCAGCTTCCCCTCGACGCGATCCTCGATCACGCGCTCGCCCGCAGGATGCTCGGATGCGCCGATCAGCCGGACGGCCTCATCGGCACCGAACCCGTGGGCGCGTCCCGTCTCTGCCCATGCTCGTTGTAGGTCTGAGCGTGTGGTCAGCGTCTTCGCGCGGCGGTTCTCGAGCGCGAGGTTGCGCAGCTCCCCGCGCTCGGGAGCGCGGCCGTGGCGGGCACGGAAGCGCTCTGCTGCCCCGGCGACCTCACGGGAGCGCCCGGAGAACGCCTCGCACAGCTCGCGGGGGACACCGGCGATCTCGAAGTACCGGCCGTCCTTGCCGGTGCCCTGCTCGATCGCGTACCCCTCCCGCACCAGCTCCTCGGCGAGCGCAGCGCGGTAGAACGCTCCCAGCTCCCGTGCGGAGCGGAAGATCGGCCGCGATGCGACCGCCACGATCCGGTCGTCCTCGCGTACGGCGCCGGTGATCACGACATGGCTGTGTAGCTGGGGGTCCGGGGCCTGGGCGCCGGAGACTCCGCGGGCGGTGGTGTGCCGGTACTCCGTGGCGATCACGTCCTTGGCGTGCTCTTCGACGACCTGACCGCTGTAGCGGCGGCGCACAACAGGCACCTGCTCGCGCAGGTGGTGGATCGTCTGCTCAACCGCCCTGGCGTGCGCGCTCTCGATCTGCTCGCGCTGCCACGGGTCGCCGAGCGCCCACACCGTCGAGACGGACTTCGGGGCGCTGAGGGTCACGTCGATCCCGCCGCCCCGGCCGCCGCCGGCGCCCTCGGGTCGCAGCCATCGGCCGGTGCCGGGGTGGCGGCCCTCCATCAGGGCGATGAAGTCCGCGCCATCCACCGGCCCGCCGACCTCGATGCCAAGCCTCTCAAGGGTCTCGGCATCGGCCAGCCACCGGCCGGGAGCCTGGGCCATCTCCCCATCTGGCGTCAAGTAGTAGTCCCCGCGCTCGGGCTCCACAGTCTTGCTCTCCAGGTAGCGCGCGTACCCGCCGCCCCGGGACGCACCTATGCTCGCCGCAGTCATCACATGGTTATTGACCGTGAGCACGGCCAAACGGCCATCGACTTCGTCACACAGCGATCACACAGTGCTTGCACAGCTGATGCTTCTATGTTTGTCAAGGTTCGCTATTTGCGGGTTTTGGGTGGCTGTTGAGGAGGCGGTAGAGGTGCCGGGCGGTGTAGCGCTTGAGGCAGCGCTTGATTTCTCGGGTGCTGCGGCCTTCGGCTTCGCGGCGGGCGGTGTAGGCGCGTGTGCGGGCGTCGTCGCGCATCCTGCAGAGCACGATCGTGTGCAGCGCACGGTTGAGCTGGCGGTCGCCTGGGCGGTTGAGGCGATGCCGGACGGTCTGTCCGGAGGACGCCGGGACTGGGGCGACGCCGCCGAGAGCCGCGAATGCTGCCTCAGAGCGGATGCGCCCAGGGTGGGAGTAGGCGCAGAGGATCTGGGCTGCGACGATCGAGCCGACCCCCATCTCGTCCAGGAGCCTGGGCGCGACGCGAGTGACGATCGGCTCGATCTCGCGCTGAAGCTCGCTCGCTTCGTCTTCGAGGGCGAGCGCGCGGCGGGCACTCGCGCGGATCGTGATGGTCGTTGCGCGATGCTCGCTGCTGAGTGTCGGGCTGATCCGCAGGCGTGCGGCCTTTGCGAGCTGCTCGCGGGTCGCCAGACCGCGCAATCCTTCGCGCAGCGACGGCGGGGCGGAGACGAGCAGCGCCTTGAGCAGCAGGATCGCTGCGCGCTTTGAACGCACAGCACTGTCACGGGTCGCGAGCAGCACGCGCAGCGCCTCGCGCTCACCACGCAACCGGGGTTGCGCGAGGTGCTCCCGGGAGAGTGCCTCGCGTGCCGCGCGGATCGCGTCCAGCTCATCAGACTTCGCGTGGTCACGGCGGGCCGGCCGGCGAGGACGGTCGACCTCGAGCACGAGCTCTCCCTGACCATGCAGGAACGCGGTGAGCCCGGCGCCGTAACTGCCGGTGCCCTCGACCGCCCACGCACGGCGTCCCGGCGCGCTCTCCCGCGCGAAGCGCAGCAGCCGCCGGTAGCCCCGCTCGTTCGCGGCGACGGTGGTCTGTCCCTGCACGACCGCGGTGTCCGCTGCGAGAACTGCGGCGCTCAGCGAGTCGCGGTGCGTATCGACGCCGAGCACATGGTCGGCTTGGTCTGCCAGCATGGAATACGACCTCCTGTTCTGGGGGTTTGACTGTCGGTACTCGGCCTGGGCAATAGGAACCGCGAAGGGCAAGACTGTGATGAGTCACGCCCCGAACCACCGGGGCGGACAGGCTTCTGATCAGGCCACCAGCGGCGGCCAGGCCGGGACCGGCAGCAACAGACGGACAAATCGGCTGTAAGGCACCCACGCCAAGACGCGAGGCCAGTGCATGTGGGAGTCACGTCCATCGCTACCGGGAGCCAGCCTGAACACCAGGCCCGACGTTCCCCCGCGGGGGAACGTCGACAACACAGCGACCACCGATCGCCAACACCTCACGACACAGCAATCACTGTGCCGAAGCATCACAGTGCATCTAGTCTGTGCTTCAGGGGGAGCGAAGCGACCCGAAGGCGCGCAGAAGGTCCGGTGTCTCAGGTGGAGGCCGTGGTTGGTGTCGATCGGCCCGCTGCTGGAGAGCCATCAGACGCCGCTGAAGCGTCGTTGGAGCAGGACGAGGCTGGGGGTTGCTGCTCAGGCGGAGCCGGGGGTTCGTGAACTCGTTGGCCGTTTCGGGCGGCTCGCGGTCATTAACACGGAGGGCCCACTACTACGCCCAAGAGGTCGATGAGTACGATCCCCACATCCATCCCAACCCCTCGGCGGCTGACGCGCGAAGATGTCCTCGACGGCCGCGATGTCGCCGAGCTGCTGCACCTGCCGATCTCGACCGTGCTCGAATACGCCCGGCGCGGGGTCCTCCCTGGACGCAAGCTCGGCCGGCGCTGGATCTTCTTGCGCGACGAGGTGGAGCAGGCGGTGCGGCAGGCTCCGATCGGAGCATCGAGCGCCCATTGGGCGACGAGGGTTTGAGGAGTCCGCGTTTGGCGGATCCCTCGTCTCCTCTGGCAGCGTAGGCGCCAAACGCCCGGCCCCGCGACGTGGCGCCCCCCAGTCAGCGTCGTCGGCGCCTGCGCTCCCTCGGTACGGGCAGCCCGTCGAGCAGGACGGCCGGCTGGACCTCCAGCGCGTCGGCGACGATCAGCAGCACGAGAAGGCCCGGCTCGCACTGTCCCCGCTCAAGAATGCCGATCTCGTTGCGGTGGACGTTGGCGACTTCCGCGAGCCGTTCCTGCGCGAGATTCCGCTGCTCGCGCAGGCCACGCAGTTGCCCTCCGAACACGCTCAGCACCAGGGCGCGCTCGGCCGTGTAGGTGGTCAATGCTCAGCCCTCCCCGTCGTTGGGAAGGCCCCCGAAGTGCTGTTCGAACTCCTCGGGGGTCAGTCTGCGCTCCCCGTGGCGGGCAAGCATCGCCTCCACGCGCAGGCCTGCGCGCAGGAGCACGAAGACGGACATGTCGAGAGCGGACGCCAAGGCGCACAACGTGTCCCACCTTGGGTTGCCGTGCCCCCGCTCGATCCGGTCAAGGTGCCCCGTGGACACCCCGGCCTTGCGGGCGAGGGCTCCGATCGTGAGGCCCTTGGCGTGGCGGTGGCGGCGGACAGCCTGCCCGAGCGCGATCAACTCCTGTTCGTATTCGGTCATCGCTCGCCCCCTCATATGGCGATGAGGTCGAGGATGTCGTCGATGTACCGCAGCCCGTCGGACGCCTTGAAGCGCCCACCGGCGCGGTCGAGCAACCCGAGGCGCTCCAGGTGCGCCAAGGACCCCCGCACCGCGTCGGGGTCGATGTCGTGCAGCTTGCGCAGCACATTCGCGCGGGACCACCACTCGGAGCGGTCTTTGCGGAGGAGCTGCAAGACAATGATGCGCTCCGTGGCGGGCTCGCCGTCGGGAAACTGCTTGGATTCGTCCTGCATGGGAAGGCCCTACCTTTCCGTGCAAAGGTCCCGGCGGCAGTTACGGCTGTCGTCGGGACCAATTCGTTGATAGTGACCGGACAGCATACACGGAATAGAACGCTATTGGTTCTGGACGTTATTGGCTGCATCGCGGAGGATCAGTTCCGTGGGGGCCAAGGTCGTCGTCGGCAAGAACATCCGCGCCAACCGTCGCCGCCTGAAGCTGACCCAAGAAGCCCTCGCCGAACGCTGCGACATGCACCCCGTCGAGGTCGGCCGAGCCGAGCGCGGCACGCGGGACCTCCGCATATCGACCGTCGTCAAGCTCGCCCGTGGCCTCGGCATTCCGGCGGGCGAGCTGCTGCGGGGCCTCTAACTCCGTCCCGTCAGACAGCTACCGTGGGGAGAACATGTTCGACGACACGCTGATAGCCGAGGCTGGCCGGCGACTCGCCGAGGCGGCCCCGCGGGCGCGCGTGATCCTGTTCGGCTCGCACGCACGAGGTGACGCCGGACCTCACAGCGATCTCGACTTCCTGGTGGTCGAGCCATCGGTCGACGACCCGACCGAGGAGTCGGTCAGGCTGCGGAGGACCCTGCGGGGGCTCGGCCTGTTCGCTGACGTGATCGTCGTGAGCGAGCGCGATGCCGAGAAGTGGGGCGATGTGCGCGGGAGCCTGATTCACGCCGCACTGTCGGAGGGCCGCCCGCTGGCCGCCTGATGCCCGATCCGGCCGATATTCCGCGGGTGCTGCTCGGGCTTGCTCGAGACGATGAGTTCGCCGCCCGAGCCTTGCTGCCGGTCGAGGGCGTCACCGACGCCATCCTTGGGTTCCACGCTCAGCAGGCGGTCGAGAAGTCGTTGAAGGCGGTGTTGGCGCTTCGGGGGGTCGAGTTCCCGTACACCCACGACCTCGACGGGCTGCTTGAGCTCTGCGAGAAGAATGGCCTTGAGGTCCCGGAGGCGCTTTCCAATGTGGATCGTCTTTCGCCCTACGGCGTTCAGCTGCGCTACGGCTCGATCAGTCCGGGTGATCTGGACCGCGACGAAGCGTTGCGCTGGGCCGCTTCTGCTGTCGAGTGGGCGGGGGGCATCATCGAACTGACCGGGGATTAGATTTGCGACGTCAGGCGAGGAACGCCCTGGCGGGGCTCATCCAGAGATCCGACAACGTCCTGGGCTACTCGATATCGATGGTCGGCGACTGCCGTTGTGGCCTTTGCGCGCTTCGCCGTTCTCCTGGGCTTGAGACGGCGACAAGCGACACTGCCGCTCTATGTCATACGATCCTGGCATGAGGGATCATCGCTCGCACATCGAGAGGTCGTCGGCGCCGGCATTCGCCATACGTTGCTCATCCTTGGGCATGACCTCGAACGCGCTCACCGATGTCGAGCAAAACGATCTCGGCGAGAACGCCGTCTTGAAATCGCACCGCGCGGCCTGGACGTCCGACTCGCACCCGCCGGGAGACCCCAGCTGGTGCGGTGCGAGCGCCCGAAGCTGTCCTCATTTCTCGGCGGCTGACCGAGTCACCATATCTCACTAGGCGGCCTACACAGTGCTCTCAGAACTCAGACTCATCGACTTCAAAGCATTTCATCGTGCCACTATTGAGCTAAAGCCTATCACGGTATTGATCGGGCCCAACAATTCCGGCAAGTCGTCGATACTCGCCGCGATCTGTCTCCTCGCACAGACCCTACAGAGCCGCGACCCTGGGCTCCCGTTGCTACTCGATGGCGCGTTTGGCGATTTTGGCACCTACCGCGATCTCGTTCATGGCAACTATCGCGGTCGTCCCGTGCACCTTGAGCTCGCAGACTTTCAGGATGGAACATACAGGCACCTAGCACTTGAATACAAGTATCGGACTGTCCGCCGTCAGCTAGTCCTGCGAGAATCGGTGCTTTCATCCGAGCAGGAACCCCTTATTAAAGTAAATATTGCAAACGACTTTTCACGTTATCTTATTACCCGTTTGGGGCAGAAGTCTATATCTGGACCGCATCGGTCTATGATCTCAAATCTACTTGAAATGCGAAATTTTATTCCTCGCTTGGGCTTTCTACCGAGCAGAGCCAATCGCCAAAATCTAAAATCATTGATAGACCCTGAGGTATATAGTGTGCTCGATGACGCAATTGACCAATCAGCATTTAATTGGTGGCGTGCGCTTGATACGGTGGATTACATCAGCGCAATGCGCCAAGCGCCAAGCGCCAGAACGAACTTACCATCAGACGGGTACTGCTAGTGCAAAGATCGGACCCTATGGTGAGAACTGGGCTGGCCTATTTGCGCTAGACACGGCACGGGCACCAAGCGATCGTATGATTGTTCCTCATCTTATTGAGTGGCTAAAAGCCGCCGGCCTGGCCGCTGATGTCAGGCTGAGCTATCTGTCAGATCGCCACTATGAGTTTCAACTACAACATTTAAGTACTGAGGAGTATGAGAATCTTGCCGACGTAGGCCAAGCAAATAGTCAAATTATCCCGGTCCTGGTTGGCGGGTATCGTTTGCCTATGGGAAGTACCTACCTCGTGGAGGAGCCCGAGATTCATCTTCATCCCAAAGCCCAAGGTCAGCTCGGCGATTTTTTGCTGAGTTTGCATCAGAGAGGAGTGGCGACGGTGGTGGAGACGCATAGTGAGTATCTCATTCTCCGGCTGCAGCAGCATATAGCTGCAGGCACCCTGGATTCAGATGATATTGCGTTTTACTATGTGTATGCCGACGGTAGTGAGAAGCGGATTCAACCGCTTGTAGTAGATAGCGAAGGACGCTTTGACCGGCCACTTGACCAAGGGTTTTTCCCGGAGCGGTTGGAAGAGTCCCGTAACCTAGCGCTGATCCGAAAGGACCGTCGTGACGCGCACATTACAGCCCCTGGTGATTGACGCCCAGCTCATCAAGGCATTCTTTCAAGAAGATCAACAGCGAGGTACTCCAGAGTGCACTGCGTCAATGGCCACGGTAATACAAAAACTAGGCAGCACTAGTGCTGCCTTTGTGGATGGCGAAGGCAAGATCGAGCATGAGTGGAGATCGCTTGTCGAGCCAGAGTGGTTTGTAGCATGGTATGCAGGGGCGCTGGATTCGGGTGCGGTTGAACTGATTGATATAGATCGCAAACATGAGTTGGTCAAAGCACTCGAGGCAAAATGGGGGTTCCCTAAAGATAGCTGCGATAGTTGGTACATCTTTACAAGCTGTGCCGTGGTGCGCGACCTTCATTGTCGCGCGGTGTTGTTATCGGAGGATCTTGATTTTTACGAGCCAAGCGAAAAGCGGTGCGATAGTAAGCGGCGGCGGGCGCTCTTGACGCAACAGAAAGGACAGGTCGCGCGCTACCTTCGGCGGAAGGCGCAGATCGATGTACGGCCAGTTGTTGTGCATATACAGGTTGCGGGGTCGTCAGTCCCTCCGGCCGGCGCTCAGCGACCTTGATCTCGCCTTCCAGGAAGCGCTTGAGCGCCCGTTCGGCGGAGATATCGCTCCGGAAGGCCATCTCGCCGAGTACGGAGGGCACCTCGCTCCACAGCGGGGTTGGGCGACGAGCTGCTCGCCACCGAGCGCTTCGCCTGCTCGTTCACCGATCCGATCAAGTGCCAGCTCGACGGCGAGGCTCGCGTCGAGGACCAGCACGTTCAGTACGTCTCGCGCGAGCGGGACACGGCGGCCACCACGTTCGGCATCGGCTCACCCGTGAGGGTCATGCCCCATCCCTGCGGCAGTGGCGCCATCTCGGGCTCACCTACCTCGCCGATGTCCTCGCCCTTGCGCCGCGCGTCGAGCAGGCGCAACGCACTCTCTGCCTCCGCTTCGGAGAGCTCATTGATGCGTAGGCGCAGCAACTCTTTGGCCGTCATGCCTGCGATTCTACCGACCACACGACACGTACCAGGTGGGCAGAATTAGGCTTGATGGGAGTGGCAAGGCGTGGTTAGTGCGGCCGACATCGAGCAGTGCTCTGACACCGCATCAGAACACCGTCAGGCCATAGAGGTCGGCGATGCGTAGCAGCGCCTCGTCGTCGCGTGGGATGGGGCGTCGCTCCTGCTCATAGAGCGCGACGTTCTCGAAGAGCGCCCAGCACTCCCACTCCGAGGAGAGCCGGGACAGATACCGGATGCCCGCGAACTTCATGCGGTCGTTTGCGTCGCGTTGCTCGTAGGCCCAGCGTCCGATCCAGCGGGTGATGCGACGATCGCCGCCGCGGACCGTAGGTACGTCGAGGTCGCTGTAGCCGTGGAATGCGAGCAGCTCGCCGAGTTCGCCACGGAGCACGGCGCGGGTTTCGGCTGCCTCGACGTCGAGAAACCCAATGGCTGGGATTGCCTCGCTCGATGTCGGAACGACGCGCACAGCGAGGCGCCGGTGGCGCCAGTCGGCGGGGACCTCCCCGAGCGCCATGAATTCCTCTTCGTCGGCGATCGCGCTGAGGCCGGGGTCGGGTCGGAAGCGGGAGAGCGTCTCTCCGTAGCATCCGTCGAGCGTCGTGGCGAAGTAGCAGACGCGATAGTCCCCGGTGGGGCTGTCGAAGCGGTTTCCGGTGGCGCGGCTTTCGAGTAGGCCAGGGTCGAGCGGGTCGGAGTAGCGCAGTGGGTCAGGTGAGCGGCCGACTCTCCAGAGGCCGCTCTTGGGAGGCTCGACGACCTTCGGACTCGGTGCCACTCATCCCCCGGCGAGGAACGCCTTGGCGGCTACGAGCACGTCGCGGAAGGCTCCTTCGCGGATGCTCTGCGCGGGGGACTGGTCATCGAGCTGCGGGTTCAGGCCGAGGAACCATGCGCGCACGGTGTGGGGGGACTCCTCGGCGAGCAGCATCTGGAAGGTCTGGTAGGCGCAGCGCAATCGCTGCTCGTGCTCTGCCCGGGGTGTGCGCTCGCCGGCCGCCCAGCGGCCCACCGTTCGGGGGTCGGATACCCCGGCGATGTAAGCGACCAGTTTCTGACCGAGAACCTCCTGCATGTATCCGACCACGTCCTGGATCGTTGACTCGACCGCTTTCCTATGCGCGTCCTGTGGTGCTGAGCGGAGCTGCGGCATGGTTTCCCTCTGCTGGTGGTCGGTTGGCGTGGTCTGTCCTTCTATTCGAGAGCTGCCCGCACAGTTGACGAACTATTTGCCTGTATGTTGGCCGTATATTTGGCGATCTGGTTGGACATTATATCGGCCCAACGGATGGCGCATCTGTAGAAGCCCGCAGAGCGAAGGCCAGATTGACTCGTTCGACGTCCTCTGGCCGGGCCTTGGCATGCATGTAGCGCTCGGTGGTCGTGATCCGGGAGTGCCCGAGGAAGTCCTGTACGAAGCGCGCGTCGGCGTGGCGTGCGACGAGGCTGCCGGCGGCGTGGCGCAGGGCGTGGAAGCGCAGGGGTCGCAGGCCGGCGGCGTCGCGGGCGCGCTTGAAGCGCTTGCGCACGGCGGAGGGGTCCAGGCGCCGGCCGAGGCGTGAGCAGAAGATGTAGTCCTCGCGTGAGGTGTAGTCGCCGCGCGCCTGCAGCCGGGTGAGGGCTTCGGCGGCGGGGTCCGCGAGCGGGATGAACCGCGCCTGCCAGCTCTTGGTCGGTCCCTCCACCCCGGCGGAGACGGCGCGGTGGACGACCATCCGCCGCGTGTCGAGGTCGATGTCCTCCCAGCGCAGCGCGAGCAACTCGCCGAGGCGCAGGCCGGTGTAGGACGCGAGGCGGACCAACTCGGCGTCCTGGGCGTCCTCGCGCGCCCGCCACGCGATCTCGTCGGGCTCGAGGTTCGCGGGCTGCGGGCCACGGTGTCCGCCATCAGCGGCTGCCTGGGCGAGGGCCTCGATCTCCTCGGGCTCGTAGAAGTCGAGCACGGCCGGCGGGGGCTCGCGGCGCTTGGTCGTTGCTTCGGCAGGGTTGGCGGGCAGGCCGTGGGTGTCCTCGCGGCGCCCGTAGTTGAAGATCGCGGAGAGGAGCTGTCGGTGCTTGTTGACCGTGCGGGGCGAGACCTCGCTGTCGTCGAGCTGGCGCAGGAATGCGGACACATGCCGGGTAGCGATCTTCGCGGCGGGCAGGTCGCCGAATGCCGCCATCACGGGACCTGGGCTCTTGCCCTTCCCGCGCTGGTGCGGCGCCCCCGGCTCGGCGAGCATGTAGCGGTAGTCGCTCAGCGTCGAGGGCTTCGCGCCGCGCTCGCGCTCCAGGTGATCGAGCCACTCCGCCGATAGCTCCCGGAAGGTGACGCCCTGCTCCCGGCGCTCGCGCTCACCCGACTCGATCGCTCGCTCGCGCTCCTCGTGCTCGGCGATCAGCTCGGCCATCCGCACGGTCGCGCGCTTCTCGTCCAGGAACCCCTCCGGCATCCGCCCGCGCCGCGGGCGCCAGCCCTTGCCGCCCGCGCCCCGGTCCAGCCACGCCGGCCCAACGCGCCGCTTGACCTGCCGGCGGCCACGGCGCCACTTGGCCTCGTACACCGGCCCGTCGCTGCGCTCGACCACGACCAGCGCGCCGGTCGGATCGGTGTGAGTCGTGCCACCATCATTTTGCATGATCTACAGAGAGTACCACACGAGTACCACACCTCCGCGAGTACCGGTTTCAGTACCGCATGGGCCAGAATCAGCTTTTATAACGCCACTTTGAGCGATCTAAAGCCCCTGAAAACGCTGGCTTCAGCACCCTTACTCCGGCCTGTCACGCCGGAGGCCGCGGGTTCGAGTCCCGTCGCTCCCGCCTCAGAAAGCCCTGCAAATCGTGACTGTTCAGGTCGTGGGGCAGGGGGTGGGAGCGGGGCCGCGAACGTTGTTATGTGTCTCAGGGGCGACTGTCGTATGAGGATCTCGAGGCGCTTGTTGTTTCGCAGGCGGCGTTGATCGAGGAGTTGCGGTCGGAGATCGCGGAGTTGAAGAGGCGTTGGCCTGACCCCCTGAGTTCGGTCCGACCCTTGTGAGAGTTTCTTGCGCCCGCGATGGTGGGCGAGAAAGGAACTCTGATGAAGCGACGCAGGCATACGCCGGAGCAGATCATCCGCAAGCTGCGGGAGGCCGAGCGGATGCTCGGCGAGGGCAAGACGATCCCAGAGGCGGCGAAGGAGCTCCAGGTGAGCGAGCAGACCTATCACCGGTGGCGTAACCAGTACGGTGGGATGAAGGCGCAGGACGTCAAGCGGCTGAAGGAACTCGAGCGGGAGAATGTGTCGCTGAAGGCGATCGTCGCTGACCAGGCGCTCGAGGTGCGGGCGTTGAAGGAGATCTCCCGGGGAAACTGGTAGGCCCAGCCCGTCGGCGCCGGGCGGTCGCGATGCTGCGCGACCGTCTCGGCGTCAGCGAGCGCTGGGCGTGCCGGGTAGTCGGCCAGCACCGCTCCACGGAGCGCTACGAGCCCAAGCGCGCCGAGGACGACGCGGCGCTGCGAGCCGAGCTACGCAAGTTCTCCAAGGAGCGACCGCGATGGGGGTACCGGCGCGCGCACCACCACTTGCGCGAGCAGGGCTGGGATGTGAACCGCAAACGGGTGCAACGGCTGTGGCGCGAGGAGGGGCTGCGGGTCCCTGTGCGTAAGCGCAAGCGTCGCCGGCTTGGGGAGTCGACCGTTCCCGCGGCACGGCTGCGCGCCGAGCGTCCCAACCACGTATGGGCGTTCGACTTCCAGTTCGACCAGACCGCTGACGGCAGGGCGCTGAAGCTGCTGAACATCGTGGACGAGTTCACCCGAGAGTCGCTGGTGATGCTGGTGGAGCGCAGCATCGACGCTGAGATGGTCGTCGGGGCGCTGGAGCGCCTATGCGGCGAACGGCGTGCCCCGGAGCTGCTGCGGATGGACAACGGCCCGGAGATGACCGCGCACGCGCTGCGGGACTGGTGCACGCTCTCGGGCACAGGGACCGCGTTCATCGAGCCCGGCTCACCGTGGCAGAACCCGTTCGTCGAGAGCTTCCACTCCCGTGTGCGCGACGAGCTCTTGGACGTCGAGGAGTTCTCCTGTCTCGCCGAGGCGCGTGTGGTGATCGGCGACTGGCAAGAGGACTACAATCGCCGCCGTCCGCACTCCGCGCTCGGGATGCGCGCCCCCGTCGCGTTCGCCGCCGCGTACACCGCCGCCGAGACGATCGATCGCGCAGCGGCATAACCCGGGAGCGGGAGCCTGTGGACATGCCGCGTTGTGGACAGCAAGCTGCCCACAACGCTTGGACAACGCTTCGCGTTGCCCACATGCCCACAGGCCCAACCGCTACACCACGTACACTCCACAAGTCGACCCGTGTCCACGAGAACGGGACGGTCCATCCACCCACCCACTCTCACACGCGGTGGACCGAAAAACGGGGGCCGGCCACTGCGCCTGCGGGCATGTGACGAGTGCCGGGTTTCCACAGCGGGGGTAAGCGCCCCCGCGCAGTACGGGCCGCGGATGCGGGCGCTTGGGATCTATCTGATCGCGGCTCAGCATCTGCCGTATAAGCGGGCCGCTGGGCTGCTCGCGGACTGGCTCGGTGCGCCGCTGTCGCCCGGGACGCTGATGGCGTTCGTCAAGGACGGCGCCGGTGATCTCGGCGGGTTCCTCGACCGGGTGCACGAGCAGATCATCTGCTCGCCGGTCGTGCATTTCGATGAGACGGGCGTTCGTGCTGGCGGAAGGGGGCGGTGGCTTCACAGCTCCAGCACCAGCACGCTGACCTTCTATGCGCTGCACGATCGTCGCGGCACCGAAGGGATCGCTCACGCCGGGGTGCTCCCGCGCTTCCAGGGGATCGCCGTCCACGACGGTTGGCCGCAATACCGCGCCTACACCAGCGTCATCCATGCTCTCTGCAACGCCCATCACCTACGCGAGCTGCTGGCGATCATCGAGGCAGACCCCGAGGGGCAATCCTGGGCCAGCAAGATCGACGCGCTGCTGCGCGCGCTGCACACCACCGTCGAAGACGCAAAGGCCGCCGGGGAGCAATCGCTTGACCCATGGACGCTCGCCTGCTACCGCGCCGCTTACGAGCAGATCATCGCGCTCGGCCACCAGCAGAACCCGCCACCAACCAAGCGGACGGGCAAGCGCGGCCCGATCCGACGGAGCGCTTCGGCGAACCTGCCGCGCCGTCTCGACGAGCAACGCGAGCACGTCCTACGTTTCGCTCACGACTTCCGGGTCCCGTTCGATAACAACCTCGCCGAGCGCGACCTCCGCATGATCAAGATCCAGCAGAAGACCTCAGGCTGCTGGCGCACCACGACCGGAGCCGACCGGTTCCTCGCCCTACGCGCCTACATCAGCACCAGCCGAAAGCAAGGCCGCGACACGATCAACACCCTCGCGCGACTCGCCACGCATCAGCCCTGGCTCCCCGCCACCGCCGGACCCTGACACCCACGCAGCGACCTGAACAGTCACGGTAATCGGGGCTTTTTCTTTGGGTTGTGGTGGTCGATTGGTACTCGGATTTGGGCGAGAGTACCGCGGGCGAGTACCACACTCGGCCCCATTTTGCGGGAATCGTGCTGCCTCCGGCTTGCAGGCCGGGGGTTGTGGGTGCCCCGCGGCCTCGGCCATGTCGGCACTGGTTTCAGGCGCTGACCGTGAGCTGCAGCGGGTCCGGCTTCGCCGCGGTGGGGAGTCTCCGAGCCCTCCAGATCCCCAAGCGCGAGCAGGTACGAGTGCAGGGCGTCGGCCAAGAGTTCCTTCGCCTCGTCGTACGACGGGGCGGCGGTGATGACCCCCGGCAGCTCATCGATCGTCGCCTGCACCCAACCGTCCTCGACCGTCTCGTACCGCGCTGTGAAGGTCACCGGTCGTACCACGCCAAGAAGGTTAGAGCAAGCGTGAGCGCCCCTGGTGAGCTGCACCTGCCTGGAACAGGTATGTCGTATCGGGTCCTTACGCTCCAAGGAGGATATGCGGCCACCGAACGAACCCACACCCCGCAATCAATTCCCTCGGCAGGGAATGAGCGTCCACGGTATCGCGACTGTGGCCACCGGAGGGATTTGGTGATGATTCGCCGCCGCGACTTGGAAACCCATCTGCGTCAGCACGGCGCGACGCTGCCACGGCATGGTGGGAAGCACGACGTCTGGATCGCGCCGACAGCGGCCAGGCCCGTAACTGTTCCCCGCCATACCCGGATTCCCCGGACCACAGCGCGAGTGATCTGCAAGCAGCTCGGCCTACCTCCCTTGCCGTAGCCGGCCTGCGGAGAGGTCATTGTCATCGACCCGTTCTCTGGGTCTGGCTCCACTGTGATCGCGGCGGTGAGGTCGGGTTCCGTGTCGGCGGGCTGAGCCAGCGCGTGAGGCGTAGTGACCGAAGCCGAGTCGGCTTCGATGGTCGCGGCGAGCTACTTATCGTCGGAGCGCACCACATCGAGCCCCTGCTGTCGCCGGACGTCGGCTACACCGAGGTCATTGCTGTCGCGTTGGGAGCGCGAGGGACGCTCGTCGAGCTTTCAAACACCGAGCCGATCTCCCTCGGACATTTCATGGTGCTCACCATCTTCAAGCAGATGCAGCGCCTCGGCCGCCATCAGCGCACCTTCGTGCGCGTAGACCGCCGCAACACTCGGAGTCTCGCCCTGCTTGACCGGATCGGTCTGCGCGAGGGGCGCGACGACCTTCAGGACGAGAGGCTCGTCCAGCGCTGGGGAGGCTCCCGCAGAGGTAGCGCCGGCAGCGGAGCCCCTCAGTGCCGGTTGCGTCGGGTGGTACTCGGATTTGGGGGCGAGTACCACTTGCCAGTACCACACTCGGGCCGATTTTGCGGGGAATCGGGCTGGCCCCCGGTGTGCAGGCCGGAGGCCGTGGTGTGCGGGGACCCGACCGCCTACTCGGCCGGCCACCGGCCGACGACGCTACTTGTCGACGACCCGACGATCCGATAATTTGCTCTTCGTGAGCAGATGGCGCATCTGGCTGAGGTCGGGAGTAGGCGAGACCCCGTCGCAGGAGCTTGTCGCCGCAATGGCCGACACGTCTGGCCGAGACAGGCATCGCGCGAAACGGTCAATTCGCCGGGGCGAAGCCGCCGAGGACGTGACGGTCGCTTGTTACGCGGTCGCTCTCGCTCGTGAGCGTCGGCGCCGGTTTGCGAGATTTCCGTCCTTCCGTATCGCGATGGTGGGGTGCGTGGTGATGGGTGGCGCCGGCATCGCTTTGGCTGCCGGTGCCTTCGCGCGCTCGCACGACGCGGCGGGCGTGGCCTGGGGTGGGTCTGCGGCTTTCTTTCTCCTCATGGGCGAGAGACGTGACGACGAGCGGCCGCGCCAGTCGAGCTTGCGCCCGACGAGGAGCCCGTGAGAGACGAACAACCGGCGCTGACCGTCCCCGACGCCGCCGCGTGGCGGGCGTGGCTGGCCGAGCGCCACGAGGAGGTGCAGGAAGTGTGGCTGAACCTCGCGAAGAAGGGGACGACCGAACCGACCAGCCTCACCTACGACGAGGCGCTCGAGGAGGCGCTGTGCCACGGCTGGATCGATGGCCAGGTGCGCCGCGGCGACGAGCGCACCTACCGCCAGCGCTTCACCCCACGGCGGGCGCGCAGCGCATGGTCGAAGCGCAACGTCGCCCTCGTGGAGCGACTGACGGACGAAGGCCGGATACAGCCGGCGGGAGCTGCCGCGGTCGAGCGCGCCAAGGCCGACGGGCGGTGGGAGGCGGCGTACGCGGGCCAGGCCACGATCGAGGTGCCGGCCGACCTCGCGGCAGCGTTGAACGCACAGCCGGCGGCAAAGGCGGTGTTCGACAAGCTCTCGAGCCAGAACCGTTACGCGGTCCTGTTCCGGATCGAGCAGGCCAAGCGCGCGGACACCCGTGCGCGGCGCATCGAGCGCTTCGTGGCGGGGCTCGCCCGAGGCGAGACGCTCCACCCGCAGAAACCCACGCCTCCCGGCTGACTCCGCGCGCGCCCCTTACGCGGGGCTGACGACGACCAGCGAGATCGGGCGCGCGGTGCCGCGCTGGTAGGCGTCGTAGCGCCCGTGGTTGTTGTCGTTGACGAGCCGCCAAAGCCGGTCGTAGTCGGCGTCCCCGGGCTCCAGGACGCGCGCGTCCCCCGGGCTCCGCCTGCGCCCGATCTGGATCTCGACAGCAGGCGCGGCGCGCACGTTGAAGAGCCACCCCGGCGCGCGGTCAGAGCCGCCGTTGGAGGCGACGAGCACGTAGTCCGCGCCGTCGGCAGCGTAGACGAGCGCGTTGCAGCGGGACGCCCCCGAGCGCCGGCCGGTGGAGCGCAGCAACAGCGTGGGCACCCCGATCACGCGGTGGCCGATACGCCCGTCGGAGCGCTCGTAGAGCTGCTGGTGGAGCCTCAGGGCGGTGCCCTGGATCGCGTCGGTCAGACCCACACCGGCAGTGTAGAGGTGCCGGCCCCGCCACGGCCGGCGGGCGCGCCGGGCCGGTCGTTCGGCACACCCGCGCCGCACCCGGCACGGGCGCGCAGGCGCGCGTGAAAGGCTCCCCGGGCGCGGGTCGGTCCTCCGCGGGCGCGGGTCAACCCTCCGCCGGCGAACCCCACAGGTGCAGCAGCGCGTACGCGCGCCACGGCCGCCAGCGCTCCGCCGTGCGCGCGACGTCCCGCGGTGAGCACCCGTCGCGCAGGGCGAGGGGGGCGCGACCGGGGTGGGCAGCGGCGAGCCGGGCCAGCGCGTGGCGCACACCGAGGTCGGTGGGCAGGAAGGCGTCGGGGTCGGCAAGTGCGCGCAGCGCGATGTAGTCCGCGGTCCACGGCCCGATCCCGGGCACCGCGAGCAGGCGGGCGCGGACGGCGGCGCGGTCGGAGCCGGGGTCGATCGCGAGATCCCCTCCGGCGAGCAGGCGGGCGAGCGCCTGCAGCGTGGCAAGCCGGCGGGCGGGAGCCCCGGGCAACACATCGCGCGGCGCCGCAGCGATCGCGGCGGGTGAGGGGAAGAGGTGGGTGAGGGTGGGTGAGGTCGAGGGGTCTCCGTCAACCCCCTCAACTCCCTCGAGCGGCTCCCCCAGCGCGAGCGTGAGGCGCGCGGCCGCGGTGCGCGCGGCGGCGACGGAGACCTGCTGGCCGAGCACGGCGCGCACGGCGAGCTCCGCGCCGTCCACGGCCCCGGGGATGCGCAGCCCGGGGGCGACGCGCACGAGCGGCGCGAGCAGCGGGTCGCCGGCGAGGTGCTCCGCGGGCGCGGTGGGGTCGGCGTCGAGGTCGAGTAGCCGCCGGCAGCGCTGCACGGAGGCGGTGAGGTCGCGCAGGTCGGCGAGGCGCAGACGACACTCGAGGTGGCCCCCGGCGGGGGCGAGCGCGACGACGCCGTGGCCACGGGGCAGGCGCAGGGTGCGCCAATAGCAGTCGCCCACGACCTCCTCCACGCCGGGAACCGCGCGGGCGCCGAGGAACCCCAGCAGCCGCCCCCAGTCGAGCGGCTCGCGGTAGGCGAGGCGCACAACGATGGGAAGCCCGCCCACCCGCGGACCGCCGTCGGCGGGTGCGGCCGAGCCGTTGCGGGACCCGGACGCCCGGCGCCGCAACTCCGTCGGGGTTCGCGCGTAGACCGCGCGGATCGTGTCGTTGAACTGGCGCACGCTCGCGAAGCCCGCGGCGTGCGCGACGTCGATCAGACGCAGAGAGGTGGTCTCGATCAGGGCGCGTGCGGTCTGCGCGCGCTGCGCACGGGCGAGCGCGAGCGGGCCTGCCCCGAGCTCCGCTGTGAGCTGGCGCGTGAGGTGGCGCTCGGAGTAGGCGAGGCGGCGCGCGAGGCCGTGGACGCCCTCGCGGTCCACGAGCCCGTCGGCGATCAGCCCCATCGCGCGTGCGGCGAGGTCGCCGCGGCGGTTCCACTCCGGCGAGCCGGGGGACGCGTGGGGGTGGCAGCGCAGGCAGGCGCGGAAGCCCGCGGACTGGGCGGCCGCGGCCGTCGGGTAGAAGCGGACGTTGCGGCGGCGGGGCACGATCGCGGGGCAGCTCGGGCGGCAGTAGATCCCGGTGGAGGTGACGGCCACGAAGAAGCACCCGTCGAAGCGGTGGTCGCGGCTGCCGAGCACGCGGTAGCGCGCCTCGAAGTCAGCCGCGTCCCCAGGGTTGGTGGCCTGCCGGTCCTGCATCTCGGGGGTGGCCTGCCGGCCCAGCGCCTCGTCAGTGGCCTGCCGGTCCAGCGCCTCGTCAGTGGCCTGTCGATCCAGCACATCGTGAGCGACCCGCTTGGTTGGCACACCCGCAGAGTATGAACACTAGACCTGGCGGTTTTCGGACAGCGACTCTCTCCCCCGCTACCCCGTCCGATTTCCGCCAGACTCCCACGCGCGGACGTGGCAAAGTGACGGCATGACAAATAACGGATCACCCAAGACGACCAGCTTCACCGTGCTCGAAAGCCCCGTCGGGGAGCTGCTCGCGAGCGCGGACGCCGCGGGGCGCGTCACCGGCCTGCACTTCGACGGCCACCGCACGCCCACACCCGACCCGGGGTGGGTGCGCGACGAGCGGGCGCTCGCGCCGCTGCGCCGTCAGCTGGAGGAGTACTTCGCGGGGGAGCGCCGCGAGTTCGAGCTGGAGCTCGCCCCCACCGGGACGCCCTTCCAGCTCAGCGTGTGGCGCGAGCTGCGCGCGATCCCCTACGGGGAGACCGCCTCCTACGGGGAGATCGCGGCCGCGGTGGGCCAGCCGAGCGCGGCGCGCGCGGTGGGGGGCGCGAACAACCGCAACCCGATCGCGATCGTCGTCCCCTGCCACCGCGTGATCAGCGCGAGCGGGTCGCTCACCGGCTACGGCGGCGGCCTGCCCCGCAAGCAGCAGCTGCTCGCGCTGGAGGCTGGCGTCGAGGCGCTCGCATAGAGGGTGGCGCAGCCGGCCGGAGGCCGGCGAGCCGGGCCCCTCTTTCTCCCAGTCAAGGGACGTATAGTCCCCCGCGTGCCCCGTCACCTGATCTCGATCGACCAGGTCGACGACGCGCTGGCGCGCGAGATCTTCGAGACTGCGGACGACATGGCCGCGGCGCTGCGCATCCCCACGCGCCTCTCGAGCCTCAGCGGGAGAGTCGTGGCGCTGCTGTTCTTCGAGCCCTCCTCGCGCACGATCCTCAGCTTCAGCGCCGCCGCCGCGCGCCTCGGGGCGGCGGTGATCTCCCACCGCGGCGTGGAGTCCTCCTCGCTGTCGAAGGGCGAGTCGATCGAGGACACGGTCCGTGTGGTGGGCAGCTACGCCGACCTGATCGTCCTGCGCCACGAGGCGGCCGGCGTCGCCCGGCGCGCGTCGGAGGTGAGCCCCGTGCCACTGATCAACGGCGGCGACGGCCCCAACGAGCACCCCACGCAGGCGCTGATCGACATGTACACGATCGAGCGCGAGCTCGGCCGCCTGCACTCGCTGCGGGTCGGGATGGGCTTCGACCCGCGCCACTCCCGCTCGGTCCACTCGCTGTGCCGCGGCCTCAGCCACTACCCCGACAACGACGTGCTGCTCGTCGGCCCCCGCGAGCTGTGGCTCGGCGAGGACGAACTGCAAGCGCTGCGCGAGCGCGGCCTGCGGGTGGCGCAGAGCACCGACATGCAAGAGCTGCTCGCCCGCGAGGTGGTGTACGTCAACCGCTTCCAGGTCGAGCGCATCGAGGATCCGCAGACAGCGGCCGCCTACCGGGAGCGGTACTGCATCACCGCCGAGGACGTGCGCAGCTCGGAGATCAAGCTGCTGCTCGACCCCCTCCCCCGCATTCACGAGATCGCCGAGGAGGTCGACGCCCTCCCCGAGGCCCTCTACTTCAAGCAGGCCGCCAACGGCGTCCCGATCCGGATGGCGCTGCTCTCGATGCTGGCGTAGAGCGGGGCAAGACCCAGGCAGCAGGCGAGTGCGGTCGGCGGGATTTCGCCCGCCGCCAGCGATCCCGCGGCTGGCGAGACAACCACAGGCGCCCACGCGCCGCGGCGCAGCGAGACCGGCGAGGCGCGCACCACGTAGCGGCCCCCTTCGAGTCCGGCCCACGCCATCCTGACGGCCTCGCTCGGGAGCCGGATGAGGCGCAGCGACCCTTCGGGCGGCGGGAAGGAGGGGGGGTCGCGGAAGCGTTCGACCACAAGCGGCGTGCGCGTCGGCGGCCCGTGGGAGCCGATCCGCAGGAGGCCCAGTTCGATGCTCGTGAGCTGCGCCCCGGAGGGCGTCGCGGAGCGGGTCCGCCACGCGACGATCCCGTGGCCGTCGTCGGAGAACACCGCCGCGACTTCCGGGACCGAGGGGGTGGCGCCGAGTCGGTGGACAGGTGCCGGCGCGCCAATGGCGCCCGCGGCACCGGCGGCCGGCAGCACACGCGCGAAGACCCCGCCGCCGGCTGCCCAAACAAGGAGCGTTTCGGCCCGGTAGTCGAGCGCGACCGCGAAAGCTTCCACCGGGCCAGTGCCCACAGGCACGAGTTGAGGGAAGCCGAGCGAAGAGCTGTAGTGACGCCGAAAACGCAGCGCGATCGACCAACTGCCCCGCGGCGAGCGGACCGGGGAGGCGACGGCGAGGTCGCCGAGGTACCCGACGGCGACCACGACCGTCCGCGGGGGGACGGTCGGCACGGACCACGGGACGAGCGAAGGAGAGGTCGGCGCGGACCGCAGGGCGAGCGTGGAAGGCACGGCAGCGAGGCTCACCGCAAGCGCCGCGCAGAGCGCGGCAAGAGAGGCGACGCGCCCTGTGCGCACAGAGCGCCCTGCATGGGATCGCCGCCCGGCGGGGAAGGCGTGGGACACCGGACAATCGTAGGGCGCCACGAGCGCCGACCGGGCCGGCCCAATCCGCACGGCGATCGCCCCGGAGAGCCGCTACCCGGGCCCGCCGGAGGTGACCACGGCCATCGACATCGTCGCGACGACGAGCAGCACCGTGACCGCGATCACCGCGCGTTGGCCCGACGCGGAGCCGGGGAACTCCGGTTTGCGCAGCCCCAGGCCGAGGGAGAGCAGCAGCGCCCAGGAGACGAGCAGGCCACCCGCGATGTAGTAGGGCACCTTGCTCTTCGCCGCCGCGAGGACGGGCGCCAGCTGCAGGACGGCCGCGTGCACGCGGGCGAGCGTAACACACCCTATGCTCCCCCAAGTGGACGAGGTGGTGCGCACACCGGAGGAGCGGTTCGAGGGCCTGCCGGACTTCCCGTTCGCGGCGCACTACCGCGAGGTGGAGGGCCTGCGCCTCGCGCACCTCGACGAGGGTGAGGGGGCGCCGGTGGTGTTCATGCACGGGGAGCCGACGTGGTCGTTCCTGTGGCGCAAGGTGATCCCGCCGGTGCGCGACGCCGGCTTCCGCTGCGTGGCTCCCGACATGGTGGGCTTCGGGCGCTCGGACAAGCCGACGGACGTGGGGTGGTACTCCTACGACCGCCACTACGCGTGGGCGGAGGCGCTGCTGGAGGACCTCGACCTGCACGGGGCGACCGTGGTGGTGCACGACTGGGGCGGGCCGATCGGGCTGCGCCTCGCGGTCGCGCACCCGGAGCGGATCGAGCGGCTCGTGATCCTCGACACGGGTCTGTTCACGGGCACGCAGCGGATGACCGACGCGTGGATGGCGTTCAAGGACTTCACCGCGCGCACGGAGGATCTGCCGGTCGGCTTCCTCGTGCGGGGCGGCTGCAAGAACGACCCGGGGGACGAGGTCGTGGCGGCGTACGAGGCGCCGTACCCGAACGCGGCCTCGAAGGCCGGCGCGCGCGCGTTCCCGGCGCTGATCCCGTTCGACCCCGACGCCCCCGGCGCGGTCGAGGGGCGGCACACGCTGCACGCGTTGCGCGAGGACACGCGCCCCACGTTGATGCTGTGGGGCGACTCCGACCCGGTGCTGCCGCTGTCGGTGGCAGAGAACTTCGCCGGGGCGATCGGCAAGCCCACGCCGCGCACGATCGAGGACGCGGGCCACTTCCTGCAGGAGGACAAAGGCCCCGAGATCGGCGCGATCGTCGCGGAGTGGCTGACCGCGTAGGGCCCCACCGGCCCGCGGCCACCCTGAGCCCGAAGTCCCAATACCCGTCTTCCCGGCCGCAGGCCGGCCAGCATAGGGCTACTCAGTGAGCTGCGGGGGCTCCGGCGCCGAGGCGAGCGCTGGCTCGGAGCGAGCCGCGCGCAGTTCGTAGTCGCGGCGCGCGGAGACGTCGGCGTCGGCGAGCACGCGGTCGGTCTTCGTCAGACGGCCGATGCCCTCGGTGACCGACCGCGGCAGCAGCGTGGAGAGCTGAAAGGTGCGACGGGTGGACCGCGGCACCCACACTTCCACGGTCCCGTGCCGGAGCGCGTCGACGATCGCCTCGGCGACGTCGGAGGGCTCGAGGTTGTGGAAGCCGCGCGCCGTCCCGAGCCCGCCGCCGAGCTCGGTGTTGACGACGTAGGGCATCACGTAGGAGACGTCGAGGTGGGCGCCCATCAGGCGCAGCTCGCCGCGGACGGCCTCGGTGAGCCCGATGACGGCGTGCTTGGTCGCCGAGTAGGTGGCCCCGCCGGCGATCCCAAACTTGCCTGCCTGCGAGGCGATGTTGACGACGTGCCCGCGGTCGCGGGGGAGCATCCGCGCGAGCGCGAGCTTCGTGCCGAGGATCACCCCGTGGAGGTTGATGTCGACGGTGCGCCGCGCGACGAGGTCGTCCTCGTCGAGGAAGCGGCCGACCGGCATGATGCCGGCGTTGTTGACGAGCACGTCCAGCGGCCCGAGCTGCTCCTCGGCGGCGTCGAGGAAGCGCGTGAACGAGTCGCGGTCGGTCACGTCGAGCGGGAGCGCCACCGTACGCGGGCCGAGGTCGGCGGCGGTCCGTTCTGCGGCGGCCAGGTCCACGTCGCCGATCGCGACCCTCATGCCGGCCTCCAGGAACGCGCTCGCGGTCGCCCGCCCGATCCCCCGCGCGCCGCCGGTGATCGCGGCGGACTGTCCGGCGAGGATGCGGGGAGGCTTCGCCACGACAGAAAAGCTAGCGCACCTTTCGCGCACGCGCAGGGTTTGAACCTTCGAACGTCCCACCGAACCTGGGGGCGAAGGGACGTCCAAGGGGAGAGGGGACACACTGCTCGGGCGATCCACGGCATCGCCCGAGCGTGTGTGAGGCGAATGGTGGGGTGGGGGATCGTCCGCGCGGGCCTGCACGCCGGCGACGGCCGAGCGCGCCGGGCCTCCGTGCCCGGCGACGTCGCGTAGAGCGCCACCCCCGGAGGCCGGTACCGCCTGCCGGGAATTGGGGAGACAGGAAGATCGGGGACGCAAGTTCCGTTACCCTTGAACCATGGCGCACTTCGAGTTCGAGGGCCAGCGGATCGCCTACACCGAGTACGGCGGCGGTCCGGCCGCGGTGACCCCGTCGGGAAGTCGCGGACGCACCGCGACCTCGGCGCCGGCGTCGGCACGGCCGCTGATCCTCGTCCACGGCCTGCTGCTCTCCCAGGCGATGGACCGCCCGCTCGCGCGGGACCTGGCGGCAAGGGGCAACCGGGTGATCACCGTGGACCTGTTGGGCCACGGCAAGTCCGACCGCCCGCGCGACATGTGGCGCTACTCGATGCGCTTCTTCGCCCAGCAGGTGGTCGCGCTGATGGACCACCTGGAGATCGAGCAGGCGGTCGTGATGGGGACCTCGCTGGGGGCCAACGCGGCGCTGGAGATCGCGCTGGAGGCGCCCGAGCGGCTGCGGGGGATGGTGATCGAGATGCCGGTGCTCGACAACGGGCTGCTCGCGAGCGCGCTCACGTTCACCCCGATCCTCGTCGCGCTGACGTTCGGGGAGCCGATCATGAAGCTCGTCTCGCGCGGGACGCGCCTGATCCCGCGGCGCCTGCTGCCCCACTACGGCAACGTGCTGCTCGACACAGTCCGCCAGGAGCCCGGGCCGGGCGCGGCGGTGCTGCAGGGCCTGTTCTTCGGGCGCATCGCGCCCCACCGCACCGAGCGGCGCACGTTCCAGACGCCCGCCCTGGTGATCGGCCACCGGCGCGACCCGGTGCACCCCTTCTCCGACGCGGGGGCGCTCGCCGAGGAGCTCCCCAACGCCCGCCTGCTGGAGGCCGACTCGCTGGTCGAGCTGCGACTGCGCCCCGAACGGCTCACCGACGAGATCGCGACCTTCCTGGACGAGGTGTGGGACGAACGCAGGGCTCGCGCCAAACAGCGCCCGGCGCGGCGTAGCGCCCGCGCGTCGAGACCGCCGGCCTCCGCGTAGCCGCCCACGTTGCGCCCGCCGGCGTCCTGCGGCGTAGCCAGCCTGCACAGGTGGAGTCCGCGGACGCCCGCCGGACCCGCGCGCCACTACGAGGCGGGCGGGTAGAGCGCGACTTCGCTGAGCGCCACGTGGCCCGGCGCCGTGGCGGTGCCCTGCGAGGCGGCGGGCGCCCTGGTGATCCACACGAGCAGCCGGCTGAACGCCTTGCCCGCGGTGTGGAGTTTCAGGTGCGTGACCTTCTTCTCGAGCACGTGCGAACCGCTCAGCAGCGTCCAGCCGGGTTCGGTGATCGTGGTGGGCACCTTGGCGCCGTCAGCGCCGTACACCTGCACGGTCATCCCGCGGGTGGGGGTGGCGAGTTCGAGGCGCCCCAGCTTCGTCGCGCTGCGCAGGTTGATCAGCAGGCCCTCGGCCATCTTCGGGAAGGAGCTCGGCTGGACCTGTGCGGTCCACGCGGTGGAGGATTCGCCGTCGATCGCGAGCGCCGGGTCGCCGAAGCCGGATTCGGGGAAGTTGTAGGGGTTGTACGTGGTGGCCGCGTTGGTGTCGAGCAGGATCGGGGTGGGCTGTTCGCTCTTGGAGCCTTCTTTCGATTTCGGCGATTCGGTCGTCGTCGTGCCGGTTTCAGTGGTGTTGGTGTTCGCGGGCGTCGTCGTGGAGCCGGTCGATTCCGCGGGAGTCGAGCCGCCGCTTGCCTTGGGCACGGGCGTGGGCGTCGGCGCGGGCGACGGGAGCTTGGGCGGTTTGGCGGTGGAGGAGGGCGGGAAGAGGAGGTTGTTGGCGGAGCCTTTGGAGGACGTGTGCGTGCCGGGCGCCCCCGCGCCGGGCGTCGTCGTGGGCAGCGGTGCGGCGGGAGTCGCCGTGCCGGCTCCCGGCGCAGGAGTCGGCGCGAGCGCCGTCGTGCGCGGCGCCGCCGTGTTGTGCTTGGAGAGCGCCGCCGCGCCGGCCGCCACGGCGCCGGCCGCGAGGAATGCGGCGAGCAGCGCCAGCACGGTCAGCGGCCGCCAGTTGGGGCGCTCCCCAAGGGAGCCGGGCTCACACGCCCCGCACTGTAGGCACCACTGCTGGCCCTCCTGCAGCGGGGCCCCACAGTGCGCGCACGTAGGTCCCCGCGTGACCGGTTGCGCAGGGGTCGCCGAGTCTGGCGCCCCCTCGGGCGGGACCGACGGGCCGGGCGGGCCTCCAGAAGAGGGCGGCCGCTCGGTACCAGACGCAGCCGGAGGGTCGGCGAGCAACGTGTTCACTGCACACCCAGTCTACCCCCAACTTCATCGATTCGGCGCCGGTGGGCCCCCGGGGACGATCTCACGACCGGTGGGGTGCAGCTGCTCGTCGAGCTCGAGCTGCCAGTAGTACCGCGTAAACGTGAGCCCTGCGCGAAACTCACCCACGTGCGGCTCGATCCGCTCGCCGTCGGCCATGCGTACGATCAGCTCCGGGTAGGTGCGGCCCGGCAGCGCGGCGTACGCGGGCGCGGGGAAGGCGCCGCCGAAGCGGGTGTTGACGTCGGTGATCCCGAGACCCACCTCGGGGTCGCGGAAGACCTGGATCGTGGCGGGCCCCCGCACCTGCAGCGCCTCCATCGTGCGCCGCCCCAGCTCGATCAGCTCTTCGTCGCGGACCACGACGCCCTTGATCGACTCCCCCCCGCGCGACTCGAGCATCGTGCGGGGGATCGCGTTCAGGCAGCGCCCCTCCAGGTCCCCGAGGCAGTCGATCGAGAGCTCGGGGCCGCCCATCGCGCGCTGCACCATCACCGGCTCGCCCTCGTACCCCGGCCGCCCCTGGGAGATGTAGCGCACGAAGAAGTCCCGCTCCGCCGCGTCGCGCGCGAGGTGGATCGAGCGCGCGCCGGAGCCTTTGCGGGGCTTGACCATCACCGGGTAGGACTCCGGCTCCGCGTCCGGCAGCACCGTCGGCGGGGACGGCAACCCCAGGCGCGTGAGCAGCTTGTGGGCCTCGTACTTGTCGTACGTCGCGCGGGCGACCTCGGGCGAGGGCACGAGCGCGGGCAGGAGCCCCCCCGCGCGCGCCTGCGCGAGCACCTCGATGTCGAGGTCGGTGAGCGGCACCACCGCGCCGACCCCGTGGCGCTCGCACAACTCCCGCAGCGCGGGCACGTACCCGGGGTCCGCGATCGGCGGAGCGCTCGCGCGCACCTGCGCGGCGTACTGCGCGGGGGCCAGCGGGTTCGGATCGACGGCCACGGTCGTCGTGAGTTGCGCGAAGCACGCGACGATGTCGTAGCGCTTGCCGACCCCGGTCAGGAGGATCGCCGGCGGCTCTTGTCGATCCCCAGGGTTCACGGGTGCACCCGCCGGCGAGCCTCGAGCGGGCGCGGCCTTCGCGGCGCGCTCCCTTCCCCGCGCAACGAACGCCGCGCAGCGGAGCCCCGGATGGGGCGGAGCCTATCCATCTTTCTGCGTCCCCTCCCAGCCGCCACTCTGGCCCTTGTACAAACCCGATCCTCCCAGCACGATCGCAACCGTGCGCCACAAGATGCGCACGTCGAGCACGAGCGTTCGGTGCTCGATGTAGTCGAGGTCGAGCTCGATCCGCTCGCTCCACGGCAGTGCCGCGCGGCCGTTGACCTGCGCCCAGCCGGTGATCCCCGGGCGCACCGCGAGGCGCCCGCGCTGGCGGGGGGTGTAGGTCGCGACCTGCCCCGGCAATGTCGGGCGGGGGCCGATCAGCGACATCTCCCCGCGCAGCACGTTCAGCAGGTTCGGCAGCTCGTCGAGCGACGTGCGCCGCAGCAGCGCCCCCACGCGTGTGATCCTTGGGTCGTCCGCGTCGATCGCGAGGCCCGCCCCGATCCTCTCCGCGCCCGTGACCATCGTGCGCAGTTTGATCACCTCGAAGGGCCGGCCGTCCTTGCCGATCCGCCGCTGGCGGTAGAGCGCGCTTCCGGGGGACTCCAGGCGGATCGCCACGACCGCCGCGGCCAGCACGGGGGAGGCGAGCACCAGCAGTCCCGCGGAGACCGCGACGTCCACCGCGCGGCGGATCATCGCGCGTTCACCGCTGCTGAGTCGGCCGGGCGTGTGCCCTCGGCGGCCTCCCAGGTCGCGTCCGTCCCATGGCGCAGCCAGTCCCACAGGCCGAGCGCGAGCGAGCCGGTTGTGAGCACGTAGTAGCGGCACACCAACAGCACACGCACGCGCAGCACCCCGCCGAGCCCGGCGGCGGCGAGCAGCGCGAGCTGCAATCCGAGCGTGACCGTATATAGGGCGCCCGCGGCAAGGACGACGAGCGCAATACTGGCGGCCAGCGCAATCGCGTGCAGGAACGGCGTCGCATAGCGCAGCACGCGATGGGAGAGGACCATCAGCGCGTACCCGGGGGGATATCCGCGCGGTGAGAGCATCCCGCCGCGCAGCACGATCGGCCACGTATGGCTCATCATCCGCCGCTTGCGCGCCCGCTCGCCCTCGATCGACGGCACCATTCGCTCGCTCGCGCGCGCCTGCGGCACGTACACCGCGCGCCACCCCCGCTTTACCATCCTGTACGGGAACGACAGATCGTGGCCCATGATCGGGTCGACAACCAGGTACGACGCGCGCCGCGTGGCGTAGATCGCGCCGTTGCCCGCGGTGATCGACGAGAGCCGCGACTCCCACCCGCGCACCGCCATCTCATAGCGCCAGTACACCCCCTCCTGGTTGGTGGCCGCCGCCGAGACCCCGGGGCGCTTTCTTTGCGTCGCGAAAAAAGCGCACCTGCCCGCACGCATACCCCACATGCGCCTGCGCAAAGGCCCCCACCAGCGCCCGCAGCGCCCCGGGCTCCCACATCGCATTGGCGTCGGAGAACGCCACGATCTCCCCTTTCGCCCGCTCCACGGCGGCATCCTGCGCGCGGACCTTCCCCCCGCGCGGGAGCTCCAACACAAGGTCGGCCCCGGCCTCCCGCGCGCGCGCGGCCGTCGCGTCCTCGCACCCGTCGCACGCGACGATCGTCTCCAGCAGCTCGCGCGGGTACTCGAGCGCGAGCATGTTCGCGACCTTCGCCTCGATCGACTCCTGCTCGTCGTGCGCGGCCACGATCAGGGAGACCGTGGGCAGTGGCTCCCCCTGCGCGGGCGTCGGAGCCGGCGGCCGTCCGGCCAGGCGCGCAAGGACAGCGAGCGTGAGCGCATAGCCGAGCTGCGTCCACACGATCAGACCGGCGGCCAGCCAGAAGACGATCTCCAGGGCGGTACTCATCGGAGGGGGTCTTGCGTCTCGCCGGGGCCGTTGCTACTCTTGTAGACGGCTAATACGCTTGCGGTGCCTACCGTTGGCAACCTCCGGGGAAGTCCCTGGTGGCCGCCGGGACCGTCTGAACTGCGACCACCAGGGCACCCCACTATCTCGCCAACCGGTCGATGACCAGTATGGCGATCAGTAGAGCGATAGCTAATACGCTTACTGTCCCACTCATGGGCTACCTCCTTTCTCCGGGACGTACGATCCCGGAACGGCCCGGAGAGAAGGGCCCGCGAAACACAGCGATCAGCCATGTCGATCACTCTACGGCCGGCTTGGGATGTTTCGCTCGCTCGGGTGAGTGAGGGCCTCAGGCGGCCTGGGCCTGGAGCGTCTGCGTGATCTCGCGGCCCCTCGGGGTGAGCGACCAGGCGTTCGGCTCGCCCTTGCTGTGGTCGCCGCCGGTGTTCGCGACCAGCCCGAGCGCGTGCAGGCGCGCGAGCAGCTTCGATATCTGCCCCGGGTCGGGGACGCCCGCGGCGCTGCCGACCCGCCGGTTGCTCGGGTCCGACCCCCGCCCGCCGAGATCGGCGATCGCGAGCAGCACCCGCACGGTGCGGTAGGTGAGGCGCATGTCGAGCTCGCGCAGCGGGTCCGTGCGGGGCCGGGAGACCCCGCGCGCCCGCGGCGTGGGACGCCGCAGCTCCCGCTCGGCCGCGGCCGCACCGAGGTAGGGCAGCACGATCATCGCCATCAGACGGCTGGAGAGGCCGGCCAGCGGCCTGGGGCTCTGTCCCTGCAGGCGGGAGTGGACGATCGCGAGCACGGCACCGACGACGCCTTCGGCGACGAGCCGGTCCGGGCGCGTGGCGGCCCTGGCCTCGCGGCGGCCCTCGTGTACCGCGGCGACGAGCCTCTGCACGACGCGCGCGCGGCGCTCGAGCGCCCTGGGGCCGGCGCCGAGCGCCCCCACGACGCAGAGGTAGCCCAGCTCCGGCTCCGCGTCGAGAAAGCCGAGCAGCGCCTCCAGGCCCGCCGCGATCCGCTCGCGCCACGAACCGCCGGCCCCATACGCGGGGACCGCGGTCTCGGCCGCGCGGGAGACCGCCCTGTCGAACGCGGCGAGAAAGCAGTCCTCGCGGTCGTCGAACAGCTCGTAGAACGTCCTGCGCGAGACCCCGGAGCGCGCGACGACGAGCGCGACCGACACCCCGCCGGCGCCGCGCTCGCGCACGAGCACGCCCATCGCGGCGATGATCCGCGCGCGCTGGATCTCCCCCACGCCGCCATGCCCAAGCACATCACGCTCCACGCGCCGGGCGCCGGGCGCCCGGGAAGCCGACGCGCTGCCGTTACGCGAGGACATCTGCCGCCATCCCGCCTACCCGTGCTTGTGCGAGCGCCCGGGCTTCGCCCGCTTCCCGTGACTCTTGCCCCTCCCGCCCCGGCCCTTCCTGTGCTTCTTCTTGGGCGTCTTCTTCTTGGCGGCCTTCTGGGTGGGCGCGGTTTCGGTGGGGAACGCGATCGCGGGGGTGGCGATCAGCGCCAGCGTGGAGGGCAGGACGATCGGGTGGGAGTACACCGGGGTCGTGAACGTCTGATCCGCGCCGTAGGTCCGGCCGTCGCTGTTGACCGCGACGAACCGGTAGTGGTAGGTCGTGCCCGGCGCGAGATACTGCAGCGGCACCGTGATCTGCAGCGGTTGCGCGCCGAAGCCGGCTTCGCCGGGGATGCTCGTGCCGTATTCGGCGCCGGTCCCGAATTCCAGGACGAAGGCGGTGGGGAGCCCCTCGGCTTCGATCGTGCCCGCGACCGTCGCGGTGGTCAGCGTGACGTTCGACGCGCCGCCGGTGACCGCGCCGGGCGGCGTCGGCGCTCCGGTCGTGAACGCCTCGTCCGGGCCGGTTGTCGTGCCGGCCTGGTTGATCGCCTGCACCGCGTAGTGGTAGGTCGTGTCCGGGCGCAGCCCTTCCAGACCGAGGGTGACGGGCTGCTCGCCGAGACCTCCCCCGACCCCGAGTTCGGGAGTGTGCTCGCCGTACGCGCTGGTTTCCCCGTAGAGGATGCGCCAGGTCGTGCCGCTCTTCTCGGGGTTGATGCCCGCGGTGATCGTCGCCGTCACGCGGGTGATCGCGCTGACCGGCAGGGGCGGGGCGAGCACCGGCGGGATCGCCGGGGTCACGAACGCTTCTCCGCCGCCGTCCGTGACGCCGAAGACGTTTTCCGTCACTAGTTGGTAGTAGTAGGTGGTGTTCGGTTCAAGGCCGGTCACCGGCAGGCTCACGGGCTTGGGTCCGCTCGCTTCGCCGGCGTCCTCGTGCGTCGTGCTCGACCCGTATTCGAACCAGTAGTGGGTGTCGAACCCGTTCGGTTCCAGCGAGCCGTTGAACGTCGCGCTCGTGCCCAGAACTTCGCTCGCCGCGAGCGTTTTCACGCCTTCAACGGCAACGGGTGTCGTGAACGTCCCGTCCGCCCCCCTGTTCAAGCCGTTGGTGTTGCCGGCGACCAGCCGGTAGTGGTATTCGGTCGCGGGCGTGAGGCCGTTCACTTCGGCGCTGACCGCTACCGGGCTGGAGCCCGAGCCGACCGTGGCGGGCACGCACGGCGCGATGTGACCGTACGCGGTGCTCGTCCCGTATTCGAACTCGCAGCTCGTGACCGCTTCCCCTTCGGGGTTCACGATACCTTCGAGCTTCGCGGTCGTCCGCTTGACTTCGCCCGCCGCGCCGGTCGTCACCGTGGGATACTGCGAGAACTCGAAGACCGCGACCTTGTCCGCTTCGCTCTCGGAGGCGTACACCGTACCGGTCTTGCCGTTCACCGCGATCCCCACGGATGCGGCGATGCTCCCGCCGCCGAACGCCTGCACGACCGTGCCATACGGTTCGCCGAACGGCCCGAACTCTTCGATGGCGCCCGTGACGTCCACGAAGACGTCGTTGGTCGTGCCGTCCACGGCGAGCGCCCTGCCACCAAAGTCCCATTCAGCCAATTGCGTTCCGGCCTGGTTGCGCTTGCCGACCTGCCCGCGACCGTACATGACGTAGAGATCGCCGCTCGAATCGACCGCTATACCCGGGCTGACGCCGCGACCGGTGTTGAATTGACCCACAAAGCTGCCGGTATCGCTGAACTCGGCAACGTTGCCTATTTCTCCATATGGCAGTTCGTAGTATTCATCATACGCCCAGAGATCGCCCGACGCGTCGACCGCCACTCCCTTGAGTTCACCGGCGAACGACGAGGGCGTACCCTTGATCTGCGAGAGGTATTTCCCGCTCGAGTTGAACACATCGATCGCGTGATGCCCGACGTCCATCACGTACAGGTCGCCCTTCGCGGGGCTCGCAGAGTTGTCCACCGCCACACCATTCGGGTTCGAGAACGAACCGGCCGGGGTTTCCGCGCCGGTGATCGTCGCCAGGTATTTCCCTTCGGGGCCGAACTCCTCCACGCGGTTGTTCCCCGCGTCGGCGACGTACACGTCACCGCTCGATTCATCGACCGCGACACCGACGGGCCCGGAGAGCTGACCCGCGCCCGACCCCGGCGCGCCGAAGAGGACGTTCGGGACATTCGGATAGCCACTGAACGCCAGCGCCGGGTTGCTTGCCAGCGCCAGCACACCGACAAGTACGGCAAGCGTCGCGAGCGAAGCCGCGACGACGCGCCGCGGGAGACGCTCGACCATGTCACGCGCGATCATCGTCCGCTCCTTCCATTGGAGATGCCTGCCCGCCCGGCGCCACGCGCCGTCTCAGCGCGCCTGCCGCGTCGGCGGTGTCGGCCGGCCGCGCGAGCTCTGCCGACCCTGCTCGCTTTGGCCTTGCAGACCGGTGACGGCGATCGGGGTCTTCTGGTGCAGCACGATCCCGTTCTGCGCGGTGAACGTCGTCGGGATGCTCAGGCTGCTCTTGCAGAGATCGCCGGTCGCGGCGAGCGCCGAGTACGGCCCCTCCGGCAGATACAGCTCGAAGCTGTCGACGGGCACGTCCGGGACCGTCTTGAACGTGGTGCTCGTGATCCCGGCTTTGCTGATGAACGTCGCGCCGGTCAGATCGACGCGCACGCCGCCGCCCTGCAGCACCACGACCAGGCTCGGGAACGCTTCACCGCCGTGCGAGACGAAGTACACCGGGCCCGAGAGCGGCTGGGTCAATACCGGGGTGCTGGCCTTCGTGACGCCGATCACCGACGCGGCCGGGCAGTTCGCCGGGTTCGCTTCGAACACCTGGGCGGTGCATGCTTTCTGTAGCGTCGCCAGCCTGGAGGGCAGCTGCTTGGGCAGTTCGACCTTGACCTGCGCGATGTTCGCCTGATGACCCAGCGCACCCGCAGGGAAGCTCAGCCGCGCGTCGATGCTCGCCCCGTCCGCGCGGGAGGTGTGCCCCGAGGTGGAGACGCTGAATTGCGGTTTGAACTTCAGGTCGCCGCAGCCGGTGACCTGAAACGGCGAGGTCAACGTCGTGGTGGCGCCCTGCAGGCTCGTGACCTGCCCGCTGATCGACTGCGGTTCGCAGTCGGTCGGGTTGAACATGAAGTTCGGCCGGTCGATCACCACGTCCACGCTCTTGACCTGCACCGGGATCCCGTCGAGGATCGTCGGCAATGGGTCGCTCGTGACCGTCAACGCCGACGTCGTCGGGTTGACCGTGATCGCGGCCCTGACGACGACCTTCCCGAGGTTGTACGGGCCCGCGACCGCGGGCACCACGAACGTCAGCCCGTACGGGGCACCGTGATAGGGGCCCGTCACGTACACCGGGTTCGGCGGCTGCCCCGGGACCGGCAGGTACAGCGGTGCCGCACCGGTCCCGACGCCGACGATCGTGTGCCCGAGCAGCGAGGATTCCGGACAATCCCCTTCGGTGGCCTGCGGTTCCGGGCACAGCGACACGCTGCGCAGTGTCCCCAGCAGACCGGGGGGTGCGGTCAGCTGCACGTGGTCGACCTTCTGGTCTTCATCCGGACGGGAGAACACCGTTGTCAGGGGGCTGAACCCGGCCGCCTGGATGCTCGTCGTGCCGGCCGCGAACGACGGCGCGAACGGCTGCGGTTCCGGGCACGACGCGCCGAACCCGTCGAAGCTCACGTCGAACGTGCTCGACGGCGTCGGGTCCCCCAGGCCGCCCGGGCCTGCGGCCCACGGCGTCAGGTCCGTGCTCGTCGTCGCCGGACCGCACTTTTCGGGGTTCACGAACACCGCCCGCGGGCCGCCGTAGAAGTGGATCGTGATTTCGCTGAACGGCTGCTGCGGACTGTTCGTGAACCGCGCCGTCAACTGTCCCGTCACCGGGTTCGCCGTCACCACCGACTTCACCTTGATCAACAACCCCTCGCCGCGGATCACGAAGAACACCGTGTAGACATCCCCCGAGTGGTCGGCGCTCAGATAGACCTGGCCGACCAGCGGTTCGGGCAGCACCGGGGTCTTCAGTTCGGTCGTCCCGACCTGCGACGCGACCGGGCAGGTCGGTTCGACGCTCGCGAACGTCACCGGTTCATTCGAGGTCAACCCGATCTCGTTCCCCGGGCTCCCCGGCGGTTCATTCAGATTGTCGGTGCAGGCCTGCAGCCCGTCCGCCGCCCCGGGGGAGATCGCCAATCCCTGCGGCAGCGTCGCGGTCGCGTCTTTCAACGCCGAGCTCACGAGATCGTTCGGGTTCGTGCTCTGCGGCACCCGCAACGCGATCGCATACCCCGACGGCGAATCGGCCTTCGCGGTGTCCGGCGTCACTTCGATCGAGGGGTTGAACCGCAGGCGGTTGCAGCCCGTCACGCCATCCGGGTACATCGCCGTGCTCGCCGTGACCCAGTTCGGGCCATTCAATTCCGGGCGGCCGTCCGCCGCGAACGGCCCCGGGTTCACCCACGAGTCCGCGTCGATCGTCGCGTACACCGGGCCGCCGCACCGCGACGGGTTCGTGAAATAACCCGTCAGCGGCGCGCTGTCCGGCAGCGGTTCGCCATTCGGACCACCCGGTTTCCGGTTGGGGAAGCCGAGTACGACCGCGCCCTCCTTCGGCGTGAACCGTTCCGAGTCGTGCCGCGGGTCGGCCGGCACCCCCCACAGCGTCAGCGTCAGACCGCCGAACTTCACGTACTCGGAGATGTTGCGCGTCTGCGCCGTCAGGCCGTAGTCGCCGTCCGTCCGCGCCGTGACGATCACCGGCTGCGCGATCGCGGCGACGGGGAACGACAGACTCGGCCGTACCGCCGTCGGCCGGCACCATGTTGTACACCGGCGCCAAATAACCGTGCCGTTCGCCGGATTCAAAGACGATGAACACGGTCACCACGCCGACCTGCGAGCTCGTCGGGCAGCCGACCCCTTCGGTCGCGAGCTCGAATATCGGGCACTGCGGCACCGAGGTGATACTGCCCGAGACACCTGGCGGCAGGTTAACGGTGATGTCCCTCGCCAGCGTTTCGCCGGTAAGCCTGTTTTCCGCGTTGCGCTTCAGGAAGAAGCTCTCCGTCACGGCGTAGGGGTGCGACCCCGCCTGCGTATCGAGGTCGTTCGGGTTCGCGACCATCATCCCGTTCGCTTCCGGGAGCGGATCGGGGATCGCCGAGTTGCTCACCACCGCCGAGAACGCTTCAAGGCCTTCGCTCTGGACGCCGAACGGCGCGGCGGCCGCCGGTGAGACGAACACGAGCATCGCGAGCATCGCTGCGGCCCACGCGCTGCTGAGTAGATGACGAGCCACTACTTCCTCCCCTTTGCCTTTTTACCAACCGTTTTCCCGCGCTTGCCCCGCTTCCTCGCCCTGCGTTTCCTGGCCGGGTGCGCGACCTTCTTCGCCTTCGCGGCCGGTTCGCTCGCTTCCCACGCCGGGTTGCCGACACCGACGAACGTCGAGTTCGCCGGCGGCGCGAACACCGGCGGCGGCGTCTGCGGACCCTGACACTGACCGCTGTCACACCCATGCCCCGGCGGCGTGTACGGAAAACCACCGCCGACACGCGCGTCGTAGATCGCCCTCGAATCCTCCTCATCCTGCGGCACCAGACGATCGGTCGTCGTGAAGAAGACTTCATCGCCGTTGCTGCTGGCACCCGCCAGCGTCGAACCGATGTTGGAGAGGCCGGCTTCTCCGCCGCCGCCCCCGCCGAGTTTCCCTCCCTGCCCCGAGGAGATCAGGTAGATGTGGCCATTCTCCCACTCGTACACATCGCTCACGCCGTTGGTGTCCTGCGGCACGAGCGCTTCGGTGGTTTCGAAGAACGCACGCGACCCGTCTTCGGAGAGCAGCGGCGGCGACGGTGAAAAGAGGTTAGTGCCGGCGGTGACTTTGTAGAGAGAGGTTTCTCCCACCGGTGGTGCCCCGCTGGGATTGCACGAGACGCACGTGAACGAGCCGCTGCTCAGATCGTAGATGTACGCCTCGCGGCAATTACCGGGACTTCCTTCAATGCACGACGGGCCGAAGGTGTCATAGCCGGCGAGGTCCGCCCGATCGAGGAACAGGATCTTGGAGCCGTCCGGGGTCGTGACCGACAACTGACTGGTCCCGTCGCTCGACTGAAGCTGCCTATAGAGGCCGCCGGCATATTCGGCGCCCGCACCAGGCACCGTCTTCGTCACACCGTGGTCATAGACCTCGAGCTGGCTTTCCCTGCCCACATTTGGATTTACTTCGCTTGTATGGGTCTCGTAGTACACGACCGACCCGTCGTCCGAGTACGCGATCAGCGCCCCATGGCCGACCGTCGTGACCTGGCCCGTCGGAACGTTGTACTCGTAGATCGGCGCCCCTTCGGCGTTGCCGCCCGGACCCCACAAGGTCGAGAGCACGGTCAACCCATCGGCGGTCCTGCCCAGATAGAATTTCCCCGGCAGTTGCACCGTTTTCGCCTGCGGCGTGCCGTTGTCCTCCCGCAGGTAAAGACCGCCGCCGGCGGATTCGTTATTGAACTGACCACTGAAGCTCGGGCATTCAGGTGTCGGCGGAATGACGTCGTTTGTGTGGAACACGACGTTCGAACCGTCCGGCGACACCGCGCCGGCGCGATCGTAATTGTAGTAGTTCCATGCCACGCCGCCGCCGTCGCCCACCTCGGCGCCGCACGGATCGGTGCTGCCGTCGGGCAGAACCCCCACGGCGTACGTATGTTCGTCATGGCGTTCATACAGTTCCGCTGCGTTCGCCACATGCGTGTCACCCGGCGTGCCGGGCGCCGTCGGCAGATGCGATTGCGTCTCGAAGAAGACATGGCTGCCGTCGGCCGAGTTCCCCGCCGTGTACGAGCCCTGCGGCGTCGTTTCTTCGGTGTAGGTGACCCCGGGAGGCAGCGCATACAGTTCTTCGGTCATCGGGCCGGTGTCGGGGAGCGATTCGATCGCCGCGGCGCCGCTCGGGATATCGACGCGGTAGACGTCGGTGAAGCGGTTCTGGTCCCGCGGATCCGCCGCGTACGTCGTCCCGATGAAACCCGCCGAGAAGTCGCTCGTGAAGCTCACCTGGCCGGTGTTGTTGCCACCCTGGTAGATGCCGGGCCCCTGGGCCACGGTGAGCGGGGTCGTGACCCATCCCGCCGGCGTCCGCGAACTGAGCGCGCGCTGTTCCGAGCCGTTCTTTGCGCCGGGGAGCGGCAGGATTGAGTCGAAGAACACATGTTCACCTTCGCCGAACCCGTACGCCCCGAAAATGAAGCTGTTGTCTTCCTTGACGCCCGGCGTCACAAGCTCATACGCACGGCAATCCGGCAGGTTCGCCGAAGGCCCGAAACGCAGTGCGGCGTTCGGGCAGGCTTCTTCGGCGCTCGCATTCGCCGGGGCAAACACCGCCGGCGCCATCGCGAGCGTAGTGAACAGAAGCGCGGTAAGAGTCACCGCGCGCGCACGTGTGACCCCTCCCCCCGCGGGGGACCCTTCGGGATGGCGCGAACGCGCCGCGGTCAGGCGCTCAGCAAGCGACCGAAGAGCACAAGAGAGAGAGAGAGATGCGTCAGGCAGCTGACGCATCTGGATACCCCACCCAATCGGGGGCCAGGAACCCCTGTCACGTATTTCCCTCTCGAACGCACGCGAAGACCAACTCCCTTAGTCACAGTCCAGCCCCTCTCCCAAGGTGAGATATTTCCCTGCCAGTTCTGAAATGGAGGCCGACCACAGGGGCCAGGACCCAACCAGACGCTATGTTCAAAACACCCCGATCAGCCATTGCGGGTGACCGAGATAGGACTACTATAACCACACTGCGAGGCACTTGTCAAGTCCTCTTATCGCGGGCCTCCAAAAGGCGCGCTCTGCGGAGTGCAGGCGAAGTGGCGTGGACCGTGCGCAGCAGCGCGACCGCTCAGGCGAGCAGCCGCCCGTACAGCTCCATGTGCGCCCGCGCAACCGCCTCCCACGAGTACGGCCCCGCTGCGGCCGCGCGCGCGCAGGCGGCCATCTCCGCGAGCGCAGCCGGATCGCCGAGCAGCTCCCGCAATGCGGCCCGCAGCGCGGCGGGGTCCCCCGCCGGAACGGCGCGCGCCGCGCCGGTCGATGCGATCTCCGGAAAGCCTCCGACGTCGCTGAGCAGCAGCGGCTTGCCAAACGCCAGCGCCGTGAACAGGACGCCTGACTGGTCGGCCTGCAGGTAGGGCAGCACGACGAGGTCGGCGCGATGAAAGTACGCGGGCAACTCGGAGTCGGGGATGAAGCGCGCGTCGAGGCGCACACCGATAGCGGCCAGCGAGCGGGGATCGCCCCCAAGCAGCGTGGGGAGGTCACCCCGGGGCATCCCCGCGATCCACAACTCCGCGCCAACGCCGACCCCTTCTAGGCTCGGGCCCCGCCAAGCCTCGAGCAGTACGTCGATGCCCTTATAGGGGCGGATCAAACCGAAGCAGAGAACAACTGGCCCAATGGCCTCGTATGGCGGCGGCCCAACAGGCCCCTCGGCGAGGTGCGCGAACGCCCCATGCGGAATCACGTGAACGAGCTCCGGATCGACATTCAGCTCATCGACAAGCCGCGCGCGCCCGTGCTCGGAGTGCACGACGATCGCGTCGAAGCGCTCATATAGGCGCCGCTGCGCACGAAGCTGCCCCGCCCGCGGCTCACGCGGCATGACGTCGTGCGCGGTCAATACCAGCTTGGGCCGCGAACCCATCGTCCCCGCGCGCCGCCGCGGCAGCAGATGAACGTCGAGCGGCTGAACGGTGAGCCACTGGAAGTGCACGACGTCGGCCGCGAGCGCGGCGCGACGGTAGCGGACCATGTCCGGCACGTGCTCGATCAGCTTCAACGCCAGCCGCGCCTGCGAGCGCCGCCCGGCGACCGACCCGCGGTGCCCAAGCCGATAGAACCACTCGCGCCGCACATATCCCTCGGCCGGCGGGACCGCGCCATACGCGAAGCGGCTCGTATAGAGCTCCACATCCGCCCCGGCCATCCCCAGCGCCCGGCAGAGCGCATGGTCGTACGGGGGCGTGTAGGCCGAGGGGTCGACGACGTGAATGCGCATCGCCGGAGACAATAGGCGCGTGGCCGAGGAGATCGAGATGAGCTTCTGCGTCGTCAACACCTCCCAGCGGGAGCTACTGCTGCGCGGCCTCGACGCGATCGCGCGCGAGCGAAGCGCACTGCCGTTCGCCACCGAGGCGCTCGTGCTCGACAACGGCTCCGATGACGGCTCCGCGCAGGCCGCGCGCGCGCACCCCGCGGTCGATGAGGTGATCGCCGTGGAGGAACGGCGCGGGAAGGGCCTCAACGACTCCGAGCTGCTGCGCCGCGCAAAGGGGCGATATGCGTTGCTGCTCAACGAGGACTCTGAGCTGCTGCCGGGGGCGACGCGCGCGCTGTACGAGGCGCTGCAGAAGCGCCCCGACGCGGCGTGCGCGGGCGCCGCGCTGCGACGGCCCGACGGTATGCCCCAGGCATCGGCGTGGCGCTTCCCCACGCCATTCACGGCCCTCGCGGGCGCGCTGTTCCTGCACCGCCGGCTGGTAGTGCAGAGCCGCGGGACCCAAACGCGCGAGGTCGACTGGTGCCAGTCCGCCGCGCTGCTCGTGCGCACCGAGGCCGCGAAACGGGTCGGCTACCTCGACCCCGCGTTCTTCGTCTACTCCGACGAGGTGGACTTCGCCCGGCGCCTGCGCGACGCCGGCTGGCGCAGCGTATGGGTGCCAACGGCGGTGGCGATCCACCACGAGCAGCTATCGACCAGCACGGTACCCGAGCGACGGATCGTGGAAATGGCGCGCAACCGCGACCTATATATGCGCAAGCACCACAACCCCATCGCGGCCCGCGCGGTGCGCTGGCTGACCGCCTGGACATACGCGCTGCGCGCGCTCGCTGCGCTCCCGCTCCCCGGCCACTCCCCCCCCCGCTACTGGCGCCACGTCACGGCGACACTACACCCCGAGCGGGGCGAGGGACTGCGCGAGGCCGCCGCGGCCTATAACCGCGCGCGGGGAGGCCGGTAGCCCGGGCGCACCTACAGCGGTGCGATCCAGTGCTCTGCGCTCGGGATGCCGTCGGGGTGGGCGCGCATCACCGCCTCGATCGCGTCCGCGAGGGCTCCCGTCGCCTTCCGGCTGCGGCTGCGGCCGGCGGGCAGGAGAATCAGGCCGGCATGGCCGCGACCGTCGCTCACACGCTCGGCGGCGAGCGGCCGGAAGTCCTTGATGTTGTTGCTCACCACCGCCCGCCCCTCGCGCGCCGCTGCCGCGATCACCTCGTGGTCGGGCGCCTGCAGGAGGTCTGAGCGTTCCACCACGGCCTCCACGTCCAGGCCGCGCTCGCGCAGCAGTCGCGCGACCTGGCCCGAGAGCCTGCTCGTCGAGCAGCACCCTCACCCGCCGAGCGCCCTCTGCCCCGCCTCCCACGCGGCGTAGCCCCGCTCCCACTCCGCCTCGTTGTCCGCGATCTGCGCGTCGATCTCCTCGGGGAAGGACCCGTAGTAGGCGACCGCCGCCTGCGCCAGCGCCACCGGGATCTCGAGCAGCGCCGCGGTCTCCTCCGGGTCGTTCGCGTTCTCCTTGACCGCCGCGATCACCTCCCACACGTCCAGCCCGCTGCCGACCAGCGCCGCGCGCCGGCCGCTCGGGCCGTCGGCAAAGCGCACCAGGGGATGCTCGTCCCGGCGCAGGCCCTCGTCCACATAGCGCTGCGCCAGTGTCCGCGGCGCATAGCCCATCCGCCGCGCCTGCGTCCGCAGCCGCGCCCCCACCCCGGGGCGGAAGCGAAGGGTGAAGTGGTCGGTCGTCGCGGGCATCTGCCCCATACAGTACCACTCCGTGGCACTGTGAGACACCGTCCTCCCGTCAGGCCCGGCCCACGCGCGGCGAGCGCTCGCGCTGGCCGCACTTCCGCACCCCGGCCACTCCCCTCACAGGTCGCGCAACGGGTCCTCCGCGTACGCCTCGACATCGCCCCCACCGGCGCGGAAGGCGGCGACCCGCCGACGAGCGTCGCTGAGCAGCAGGCCCGCCTGGGCGCGCTCGGCGGGGGGGAAGAAGCGCGTCAGGGCCAAAAGCGCCGGGATCAGCGCCAGCCACGCCACGCGCAGCGCGAGGCCGCCGAGGCCGGCGGTGGGCAACAGCAGCTCGCCCGAGACCGCCACGCCCGCGAGGACCGCGGTCAACTGCGCGAGGCGCCCCCACTGGAAGCCGACCGCGAACACACGCCGCGTGAGCAGGTGCAGGACCGCGAGCATCGCCGCGTACGCACCGCACAGCGCGAGGCCCCCGCCCGCGATGCCGAGACCCCGCGCCGGAATAGGGCACGAGCACGAGCAGCAGCACCACGTTGACCGCGAGCCCCGCCAGCGCGGGCGGGAGGTTGCGCTGCGTCACCCGCGCGCGGCCGGTGATCACGATCAAAACGAGGTAGAGACCGTACAGCGTCCACCCCAGCGCCAGCCACGGCAGCGCGGTGTGCGCACCGAAGTACGAGGGCGCGGCGAGCAGCCGCACCAGCCAGCGGCCGAGCAGCGCGACCGCGCAGACGACCGCGCCGGTACCAAGCACGAAGTAGGTCGTGACCAGCGAGTACAGCCGCGCCGCCTCACGGTCGGAGCGCACCGAGTAGGCCAGCGGCGGCCACGCGTACTGGAAGCCGCGCACGAACACGAACACGACCGTCGCGAGCTGCAGCGCGACCGAGTATTCGCCCGCCGCGGTCCTGCTGTAGGCGCGGAAGATGTAGAGGCGGTCGACCACCTGCAGCGCGTAGACGCTCGCGTCGGCCGGCACCGTCGGCAGCCCAAAGCGCAGCATCGCGCGCAGATCGGCCAGCCGCACCCGCAGCGACCGAAGCCGGGAGACACTCGCCTCCGGCTCGCATCCCCGTTTCGACCAACGCCGGCGCAGCACCCACCACAGGCCCAGCACGACCAGCGCGGAGGCGCCGAAGTTGCCGAGCAAGAGGCCGCGCGCGCCCTCGCCGGCGAACACCACAAGCGCGACCGTGAACAGCACCGTCATCGCCACGTTGGCGGCAGAGGCGCACATATACGCCCGCGCGCGTTCGTCCACGCGCAGCTGTGCGTAGGCCATCTCGAGGTTCGTGAACGCCCACAACCCGACGACGGCGCAGTCGAGCAGTTCCGCGTCGGCTTCACCAAGCAGCAGGCGCGAGAGCGGCCCCGCGAAGGCGGCCGCCGCGAGCGCGGCGACGGTCGTCGTCCAGGCCACGGTGGCGGTGGCCGTGCGCGCGATGCGCTCCCGCCGTGCCCCGTCGGCGTCCTCGAAGTAGAAGCGGACGAACGCCTCGCCGACGCCCAGGCGCAGCACGATCGACGCGAGGATCACCGATGTCAGCAGCGTGTTGTAGGCGCCGTATTCGGCCCGGGGCACGTGGCGCGTGTAGAGCGGCAGCGTGAACAGCGCGATCCCCTTGGCGACGATTTCCGCCGCCTGGTAGGCCGCGCCCGTCGTGAGCAGGCGCTTCAGGTAGTCGCGCACGCAGGGAACCTACTAGCCCCTCCTGGTCGTTGAGACAGGGGAGTTCGGGAGGGGGCACAGGGGGAGGGCCTGCCCTCCCCCTGCTCAGTTGCGCACGCCCTCAGCTTCTCAGCGCCGCCGGCTCCATGTCCGGCGCCGCCCAACCCCGCGCCTCGCCGTCGCCGGTCGCGCACGCAAGGGCCACGCCGATCCCCAGCAACAGCCAAGTCTCCGGGTCCTCGAGGAAGTCCGCGTAGGTGAAGGTGTGCAGCACGAGCGCCGCGAAGCACGCCGCCAGGGCCACCTTTGGCGGGGAGCGGCCGGCCCCGCGAAACAGCACCGCGAAGGCCGCCACCAGCAGCGCCGCGTACAGCGCGAGGCCGACGACCCCCTGCTCGGCCGCGACCGTCACGGGGATCGTGTGCGAGGCCGAGGTCGCGGAGTCGCTCGTGACGTGTTCGCGGACGCGGTACTCCTGCGCGAAGGAGCCCGGCCCGAAGCCCTGCAGCGGCCGGTCGGCGAACAGGCGCAGGCCGCCTTCGACGAGCCTCGTGCGCCCGCTCGTCGCGTTGCTCGCCGAGCCGCCTTTGCCGGTCAACCCCAGGTGCAGGCTCGCCGGCGCCGCCGTGACCGCGACCAGCGCGATCGCCGCCAGCGCGGCCGCCACGTAGAGCGTGCCGCGCACGTCCCAACGGTACGCCGCGAGCACCGCCAGGCCGAGCAGCAGCGCCGCCAGGCTCGACTGCGAGAAGCTCGTCACGAGCCCCCCCAGCAGCCACAGCAGCACCGCGCCGCCCGCGAGCACCTCGCGGCGGCGCACGCTCCAGAGCACCGTCGTCGTCACCGCCACCATCACGAGCGCCAGGAAGCGCCCGTAGATGTTCGGGTCGAAGAACAGCGAGTTGACCCGGAAGTAGTTGCCGTACTCGTTCGCCGCGACCACCTTCGGGTTGAGAAAGAGCCTGCTTGCGCGCGTACTCCACGAACCCGACCCCTGCGAACACCACCGCCAGCGCGACCGCCACCGCGAGGCAGGCCAGCAGCAGCTCGCGCGTCCAGCGCACCTCGCGCAGCAGCGCGAACAGCAGCGCGAACGGCACGTAGAAGAAGACCATGTTCTCCAGCGCCTTCGAGAAGTCCGCCGAGTAGGCCGCCTGCACGCCGTACAGCACCACCGAGGCCGCCAGCAGCCATTCGAGGCCCCGCGGGGAGACCATGCGGGCGAACCAGCCCTCCTGCGCCGGCTTGGATGTGCCGTCCCGCGTCGGCTCGGTTGCAGCGGGTGACAGAGCGGGTGGAGGGGCGCCTGAAAGGCGGGGGATCGCGTAGGCCAGCGCGCCCGCGCCCACGACCAGGTAGAGCGGGATCAGCAGGTTCGAGGTGCCGCCGCCCGTGGAGATCGGCAGGCGGAACGGCAGCGCGAACACGGCCAGGACGGGAAATGCCTGGGGACGCCTGTGGACGAGCGCCGCGAGCGCAGCCACGACCGCAAGCCCCAGGACGACCGCCACGGCGGCCTTCGCGGGCTGGTTGCGCAGGTGGGTCAGCTGCGAGGTGTGCCAGATGTCCACCGCCAGCAGCACCGGCGTCACGATCAGCGCCGCCCCCATCGCCGCGGCTCGTACACGTTCGGAGATCCGCGGCGGGCGCGCCAGGACGGCCACCGCGACAAGCAGCGCCACCGCGATCACACCCAGCTTCTCGGCCGCCTCGCCGAGACCGTGGGCGGCGGCGAGCGTGAGGGTGTTCATTGGGGATCGTCCACGTGTGTGCGTTCGTGGACCGGGCGCGGTGTGCGCCGGGCCTCCGTGCCCGGCGTCGCAGCGGGGTGAGACCACCCGCGCGGGCTCACGGGCGCCCTTCCAGCCGGAAGCTGCGCGTGGAGTACCGCGTGAGGTCCTGGCTGTGCAGGTGCACCCGCAGGCGGTACTCCCCCGCCGGCGCCAGCCCGCCCCGCTCCGTTGGCCCCAGCTGGCCGTTCCAGCACAGCGAGAGCGGTTTGTACCGCTGCACCGGCAGGTCGCGCACGACCGTGGCCACGTCGTGGTTGGCCGCATCGACGATCGCGACCGTTACCTCGTCCGCCTGTGCGATCTTGAACGCGAGGTACTCGACCCGGCCGCTGGAGTTCACCAGCCGTGGGGGCACCCTCCCGTGGCACGCCGCCGCGGGCACACGGGTCGGCGCGAAGCTCACGTCCATCTTGAATTCCTGCACCGGCGTCGGCGTGTGCTTGAGCCGCTGCGTGACCCCGAACGCCGCGAAGCACGCCGCCACCAACACCCCGAACACCACGCGCGCCAGCCGCTGCGCCTGCCCCGTCTCGCCATACGAACGCCGCCCAGCGGAGCCCCCTTGGGGGGCGGAGCTCATCTCCCTCAATCCTGCCCGCCCAAAGCGAAGCGCTCCACGGTGTCCGAGCGCAGCCCCAGGCGCAGCGTCTCCAGGGAGAGCACGTCGTTGGGGGCGATGTTGCCGAGGTTGCACTCGCTGCCGAAGAAGTCCAGCAGCCACACCTGCTGCTCCTTGCGGGGCGCCTCGAAGACCAGGCGGTCGGGCTCCACCGCGTGCGCGATCTCGTCGATCAGGCCGCTGCGCACCTCGCCGTCGGCGCGGTAGATGCCCGCGGTGCCCGACTCGCGCGCCTCCGCGATCACCTTCCACGCGCCCGCCTCCAGGTCGCGTTCGATCTGCTCCACCCACACGTACGGGGCCATGATGTGCGCCGCGTCCTTGGAGCCGACCTCCGCGAGCACCGTGAAGCCGGCCGCGACGAGCGTGCGGATCAGGTGGGTCTTGACCTCTCCCTCCAGCGCGATCGTGCCGTCGGAGACCTCGACGTGGCGCAGGCCCAGCTCTCCCAGCCACGCGATCAGGCCCTCGACGCGCCCTTGGCGCACCGCCAGCTCGGTGAGCGTGCCGCCGAGCACCACGGGGATGCCGTGCGCGGCGTAGCGCTCCAGCTTGGGCCGCAGGTTCTCGCTCACGAGCGCCGTGCCCCACCCCAGCTTGACGATGTCCACACACTCCCCCGCGGTCTCCACGAGGCCCTCCACCTCCGCGAGCGACAGCCCCCGGTCGAGCACGTGCGTGAGACCCCGCTCGCGCGGCTTGCGCGAGCGCTCCGGTATGTCGAGGAAGCTCGCCGTCGGGGTCCCTGGGCCCGTCAAGGAGCCCTCACCCGGTCGCGCCACCGGCCGCTTCCCCGCCGGCCGGGGTTTCTCCGGCGCCCTGAGCCCCGGCGCCCTGGGCTTCCCCTGCGCCCGCCGCGCCGGCGCCCGAGGACGCGCCGGTGCTCGTGCCGGCCGAGGTTTCTCCGGTGCCCGCCGCGGCCTGGTCGGCGCCCGCGATCACCACCACCGTCGCCGAGCCCACCAACGGCGCGACCGCGCCTTCCAGCGGCTGCAGTTCGCTGATGCCGAGCGTCTGGCCCACGTGCTGCGCTTCGGTGCGGTGGCCGGTCGTGTACTCCACCACCGACGTCGAGCGGGCCGAGGGGGTCCCGCTCAGCGCGGCCGCGAGCGTGTAGCCGCTGTGCTGCAGGTTCCCCGACAGCCGGTGCGCGAGGCCGTTCGTTTCGGTGGCGTTGAGCACCACCACGTGCGTTTCCGCCGGGCTCGCCACCACCACCGTGCCGTGGTGGGAGCTGTGCGCGCCGGAGGTGCTCGAGCTCGCCTGCGTGCTCCCCGGGGACTTGTTCGACGAGCCGCCGCCGAGCGACAGCAGCACCGCCGCCAGCACCGCCACGCCGACCACGACCCCGCCCACGATCAGCGCGGTCGCTCTCCGCGGCGAAGGCTCGTCTTCGCGCAGGAACTGGAACCCCGTCTCGCCGCGGCCCGGCAACCCCGCTCCCTCCCGGCGACCCTGGAACCCGGCTCCCCCCCCGGGGCGCGGAGACGCCGACCCACCCGCAGACCCCGACGACGGGCGCGGAGACGCCGACGGGCGGGGGGGCAGCGGTGGGCGCGTGGGCGGCGGTGTCGGGGCTCTTGCGGGGGCCGGTGGAGCGGCCGCGCGCGCGGCGGCGGGGTGGGCGGGCTCCAAGACACGCGACGCCACCGCTGCGGACCCCGCGGCAGCAGCGAGCGCCGCCACCGTTACGGGGGCGGGGACGCTCGGCTCGGCCTCTTTCACAGCCGGCTCAGCCTCGGCCACGACCGACTCGGGCATTGCCTCGGCGACAGCCGGCTCAACCTCGCCCGCAACAGGCTCGGGGGCGCCCTCGGCCGCACCCTGCTCGCCCTGCGCATCGTTCGTCGCACCCGGCGCCAACTGGGGAGCGCCCTCCTCGGCCGTCGGGGTGGGCGCGGGCTTCTGGGCGTCGTCGGGCTCAGCGCCCTCCGGCGTCAAGTCCTCCGCTGCCGGTGCGCTGCCGGGCGCAGTCGCCGGCTGACCTGGAGCCTCAGGGCCGTTGCTGGACGGCGCGGACTGGACAGCGCCCGCCGCGGGGGGCTGCACGGTGGGCACGAACGCGGGCTGGCCGGGCACAGGAGTCGCGGTGGGCTGGCCGGCGACGGCCTCGCCCGCGGCGGTGACCGCCACCCCGGCGGCGACGCCTGCCGCGGGTCCCGCGGCCGTCGCGCGGGTGACCACCGGCGTAGCCCGGGGTACGACCGCCCCCGCGGGTCGGGGAGCCGGCTGGACGGTGCGCTGGATGCGGATGGCTGCCTCGGCGCTCACCCGTTGCTCCAGCTCCGCGGCACGCTCCGGCGCGCGCCCGGCCCACTCGCGCAGCCGCTTGAGCTCGCGTGCCTGCGAGAAGACGAGCAGCGAGAGCACAGCGATTCCCACCAGGCCCGCAACGGCGGCCAGGGCGCCGGCCTTGAGCAGCGTGTTGGAGATCGAGAGCGCCAGTGGCAGTGCGGTCATGCGTCGCCAGAGTGTATGAGTGGGACAGGCGCCTCCGGCGCGGTCGCGGGTTCTCCCGCGGCGGCGGCCACCCGCTCCAGGCGAGCAGCCGGGTCGGTGGCCGGTTCGGCGGGCAGGTCGGTAGACGGGTCGGTGGCTGGTTCGGTGGGCGTCCGACCCACACGTCCGCGCGCCTGCGAGGTCAGCTCCGCGACCTTCGCCGCCAGGCCGGCGGCGTCGCCCTCGAGCACCAGCAGGTTGATCTCCGCGAACGCCTCCTCCACCGCCTCCGGCGCGAGCGGCGCGCGCTCGGCGAGCAGGATCTTCTCGGTCGCGGTCGGTCGCGCGCGCTCGTAGGGGTTGAACAGCTCCTCGTGCAGCTTCTCCCCGGCGCGGCGGCCCACGATCTCGACCTCGATGTCGCGGTCGGGGTCGAGGCCGGAGAGCTCGATCATCGCCCGCGCGAGCTCCACGATGCGCACCGGCTCGCCCATGTCGAGCACCAGCACCTCCGCGGTGCGCGGGGCGTCCTGCAGCGCGGGGCGCGAGGGACCCTCGACGCTCGCCCGGGAGACGAAGCGCGGCTCCGCGGCTCCCGGCAGGTCGAGGCCGTTCTGCGATCCGGCCGCACGGCGGGGTCCCAGCGAGCCCGCGCGGATGATCAGCTGCACGGCCTCGGGGATCGTCATGAAGTAGCGCGTCATGCGCTCGTCCGTGACCGTCACCGGACCCCCGCGGGCGATCTGGCGGCGGAAGATCGGCACCACGGAGCCGGAGGAGCCGAGCACGTTGCCGAAGCGCACCGCCTTGTAGACGGTGGCCGGGTGGCGCGCCGCCGCGCCCTCGAGCGCCAGCTCCGCGAGCGCCTTGGAGGCCCCCATCACGGTCGCGGGGGCGACGGCCTTGTCGGTGGAGACGAGCACGAAGCGCTCCACCCCGAGCTCCCCGCAGACGTGGGCCACGACGCGCGTGGCGATCGCGTTGTTGCGCACCGCCTCGACCGGGTTTGACTCCATCAGCCCCACGTGCTTGTACGCCGCGGCGTGGAAGACCACGGTGGGTCGGTGCTCGGTGAGGACCTCGCGCATGCGCTCCTCCTCCTTGCAGTCCGCCAGCACCGCCGCCAACGCGTCCGGCGGCACGTGGCGCTCGTCGAGCAGCTCCCGTTGGATCGCGAACAGGTTGTCCTCCGCGTGGTCGAGCAGCACCATCCGCCGCGGCCCCACGTGCGCGATCTGCCGGCACAGCTCCGAGCCGATCGAGCCGCCCGCGCCGGTCACCAGCACCACGGCCTCCCGCGCAAGGTAGGAGCCGACGCGGTCGAGCTCCATCACCACCGGCTCGCGGCCGAGCACGTCCTCGACGCGCACCTCGCGCACCTGCCGCGCGATCGTGCCTGCGCCCGCGCTGGACGGGCTGCGGTTCTGCAGCAGCTCGAAGACGGTCGGCAGCGTGCGCACCGGGATCCCCCGCGCGCGGCACTCGCGCACCACGCGCGCGCGAGTCGAGCCCGGCGCGGAGGGGATCGCGATGATCACTTCCTCGGGCTCGGCCTCCTCGAGGATGCGCGGCAGGTCCCCCTGCGTGTCGCCCCGCACCCGGACCCCTTCGATCCGCAGCCCCCGCAGGCGGGGGTCGTCGTCGAGGAACCCCACCGGCGCAAGACCGAGCCCGCGGTTGCGCACGATCTCCCGCAGCACCAGCCGGCCGCCGTCGCCCGCGCCGACGATCAGCACCCCGCGCTCCCCCTCGCGCACGCCGCGCAGCGCCCCCGGCAGCCGGCGCTCGTGGGCCGCGCGAGCGAGCACCCGCACGCCCACCAGCCCCACCAGCGCCAGCAGCGAGAGCAGCACGATCACCCCAACGGGCAGGTCCACCGCGTTCACCCCGGCGGGGTGGCCGTGGTGGTAGGGGCCGTAGGGCACCTGCACGGGCCGCGCCACCGCCACCCCGACGACCGTAAGCAGCACGACCGCCACGACCCCCCGCAGGACCGCCTCATAGTCGCGCTGCCCCGAGTAGCTCCAGCCTGCGCAGGTACACCCGCGCGAGCACCAGCACCCCCACGCCACCAACCACGACCCACCAGATCGTGCGTTCCCTCAACAGTTCGTAGCGGTGCGGCAGCCCCTCATCGAAGCGCAGCTGGAACGCAAAGTAGTAAGCGAGCGCGACCAGCGCCCCGTCCACCACGAGCTGGAGCAGCATGTGCCGGTGAAAGCGGACAGGGGCCGCCGAGCGGAGACGTCGGCGCATTGCCCCAGATTGTACGGCCGCGCGGCAGACGCGGCTCAGCACGCAAGACACGTCACAGCGCGCACGTGCTCCGCCCCACTTCCGCCCTGCTGACTTGACCTGGCCCGGCACAGTCGAGACCGCGGCCGGCAAGCCCACACCAGCCGCGGCCACCTCGCAACCGCGGCGGCGCAGGCCAGCACCCCGAGACGTGGCGCAGCGCCAGGTTCTCCGTGGCGCGTCTACTTGAACAGCGTCGCACCCGACAGCGCCGCGGTTTCGCTGTGGCGCGTCTACTTGAACAGCGTCGCACCCGACAGCGCCGCGGTTTCGCTGTGGGGCGGCAGGCGGGTGATCCACAGCAGGTAGTAGCGGAAGCGCACGCCGCCGGTGTCGAGCGGGACCGTGATCTGCGCGGGGACGGTCCGCGGTGGGGCGAGCTGCACCCAGCCGCGTTCGGAGAGGCTCTGCGGGGCCCCGTAGGGGAGGTTCGAGTCGAACGCGTTCGCGGCGTACACAGCCACGGTGAGCCCGGGCGTGGGCGTTTGGACCTCGATCGCGCGGGCGCTCAGACCCGGGGCGGCGTCGAGGTAGACCCCGGTCCCAGGCTTGGGTCCGAAGGTGTCGCCCAGGTAGTGCTCCGTGGTCCACACGGTTTCGGGGTCGCCGTCGACCACGTTGGCCACTTGGGTGGGGTGTTCGGGTTCGTTGCCGTAGGGGTTGTAGTCGTGGGCGGAGGTCTGTTCCAGGGGGACCGGCGTGAGGCCCGGTTTGGCGTCCACGTCGGGGGCCACGCCGCGGTGGGTGTGGCCGGCCGCCAGCGCGAGCCCCAACGCGATCAGACCGCCCACCAGCGCGAGCGAGCCGAGCCGGCGGACGGGGTGGCGCATACGCCACGGTAGCCGCCGCCGGGCGGGGCCGGGGAGCGAGCGCAGCACGGTGGTGACCTCCCCGGTGGCCTCCCCCGCGCGCGCGGCCTCGAGCGCCAGCACCTCCTCGAGGTCGTCCAGCAGCGCGGGGACGTCGGGGTAGCGCCGGGCGAGGTCCTTGGCGGTCGCGCGCTCCACGACGGCGGCGGTCGCCGCGGAGACCTCCGGCCGGCGGTGCTGCACGTCGGGGATCTCCTCGCGCACGTGGCGCATCGCGACCGCGACCGGGTTCGCAGCGGTGAACGGGACCGCGCCGGTGAGCAGCTCGTAGAGCACCACCCCCAGCGAGTAGATGTCCGACTGTCCCGTCACGGGGTGCCCGAGGGCCTGCTCGGGGGAGACGTAGTCGGTGGTGCCGAGCACACGCCCCTCCAGGGTGAGCCCCTGCTCGGTGAGCGTGCGGGCGATGCCGAAGTCGGTGATCTTGGCGGTGCCCTCCGCGGTCAGCAGCACGTTCTGGGGCTTCACGTCGCGGTGCACGATGTGGTGCTCGTGAGCGGCCCCGAGCGCCCGCGCGATCTCGATCGTGTAGGCGAGCGCCTCGGTGATCTCCAGCGGCCCGGTGCGGCGAACCATCGCCTTCAGCGTTTCGCCGTCGACGTACTCGAAGACGATGTACGGAGTTGGGGTTGCCCCCCCGTCCTCCTCGGCCTCCTCGCCGGCGTCGACGACGGTGACGATGTGGGGATGGCTCAGTTGCGCCACCGCGCGCGCCTCACGGCGGAAGCGCTCCAGCTGGTCGGCGTCCGAGGCGATCTCCCGGTGCATCAGCTTGATCGCCACCGGCCGTTCGAGCACCGTGTCGAACGCGCGGTAGACGGTGGACATCCCGCCCTTGCCAATCTGGGCGTCCAGGCGGTAACGCCCGCCGAGCGCGGTGCCGAGCAGCGTTTCGGTCGTCATTGCTCTCTCTATTGTGCGCGCTCCGGTGGCGGCTACAGCGCGCCGGTGCACCCAGCCGGTTGCCGTCCCAGCCGGTCGCGCCCCCCGGCCGGTTCGCCCACACCCCCGGGACTACAGCGCGATCAGCACGATGCCGGTGAGCGCCGCAGCGACCCCGACCGTCTGCGCGCGCGACATGCGCTCGCCGAGCACCGCCACCCCGAGGCCCACGGTGACGACCGGGAACAGCGACCCGAGCACGGAGACGAGCGAGAGCTGCCCGTGGGCGGCCGCCGTCGTGTACATGACCGTCCCAACCACCAGCAGCACGCCGGGAACCGCGAGCAGCGCGCTGACGCGGGCAAGTCTGATCGTCGCAAGCTCACGCCCAGCCCAGGCCGCAAGTATCGCGATCAGCGCGAGCCGCGCGTCGAACAGCGCCCACGCGCGCCCGTGCACGGACGCCTTGGGCAGCGCGGTGAGGAAGACCCCGAAGGCGACCGCCGAACCGGCCGCCCACAGGACGGCGGCAGGCTGGATCGGGATAGTGCGCAGTGGTGTGGTGGGCAGAGGTGCGGCGCGCGACGAGCGCGGCGCCGCCCATCGCGAGCACCAGCCCCACGACCTGCGCCGTCTTCAGCGAGTCGCCGCTCGCCAGCCCCCACACCACGGGTATCACGACCCCGGACGCCCCGATCGGCGCGACCACCGACAGCGGCCCGAGCTCGGCCGCCTTGTAGAAGCCGATCAGCCCGCCCGCGTTCCCTACGCCCGCGAGCAGCGCCAACCACATGTCGCTCGACGGCAGCGCCCTCCCGCCGTCGAGCGCTAGATACAGCACGCACGCCACGAGCGCCGCGACCTGCGATACGACCAGGACCGTGACCAGTTCGTGGCGGCGCACGAGCTGGGGGCCGAGGAAGTTCGACACGCCATAACAGAGCGACGCGCCGAGGGCGAGGGTCAGGACGAGCACGGGGAGCAGTGTCGCAGTGGGGGGCGGGCCGGCCGGGGAGTCAGACTGAGCGGCGGACGGCGAGCAGCGCCAACCCGCCGCGGTAGAGCGCGAACGGCCACAGCGCGCGGCTGCGGCTGCCGGGCCGAATCAGCCGGCTACTCGCCAGGGTGGAGAGGAAGGCCGCGACGGCTCCGACTGTGAGGGCGGGGACCGCACCAGTCGGCACCCCGCGCTGCGCGAGGCGACGCGCCTTGAGTGCCGCCGCTCCCGCGATCACCGGCAGGCCCATGCGCCACGAGAGGGCCTGGGCGGACTCATGGTCGAAGCCGCGGGCGCGGGCCGTCCCGAGCGTCGCACCGTTGCGTGAAATGCCCGGGAGCAGGGCCAGGGCCTGCGCGAACCCGAGCGCGAGTCCGTCGCGGGGGCTCGCGTCGGCCGCCGGGCGCCCGCCCCCCTGGGCGTCGGTCAGTGCCATCACAGCGGCGCCCAGCGCGAGACCTGCAGCGAGCGCGCGCGGTGTGCTCGGGCGGCGCTCCAGCCGCTCCTCCAGAAGGTACCCCGCGAGCGCGGGCGGGGCGAGGGCGAGGGCAGCGAGTCCGACGCGGCGTCCGTCCAGTTCACGCAGCGCTTCCACCAACTCGCCACGGAGGGCAATCAGCAGCGCGGCGGCTGTGCCCGCGTGCAGCGCCACCTCCAGGGCGTTGCGCAACTCGGCGTCGAGCTGCGCCTCGGGCCAGCCCGCCAGGCGGGGGAGCAGCGCGATGTGCGCCGAAGAGGAGACCGGGAGCACCTCCGTGGGGCCCTGCACCAGGCCGAGGATGACCGCGTGGCGCAGGGAGAGCTCAGGCGGCATCCGGATCGGCGGGGCGTCCACGGCGGCGGACGATCCAGTAGCCGATGCCAACGACGATGAGCGCCAGGATCAGGTAGTCGACGTACTCGAAGCCCTTGCGCACACTCGTCCATTCGCTGCCCAGCGCCTGGCCCGCGAGCGCCAGCGCGAGCACCCACGGGATCGAGCCGATCGCGGTGAGCACGGTGAAGCGGGGCAGCGGCATCTTCGCGATGCCCGCAGGCAGCGAGACGAAGGCGCGCACCAGGGGGATCATGCGGCCGAAGAGCACCGCGGGGTCGCCATAGCGCTGGAACCAACGGTCCGCGCGGTCGATCTGTGCGGGGCCCATGTGCACGAGGTGGCCGTGGCGTTCCATCGAGCTCCAAGCGCCCGCCGCGTCCGATTCCGTAAGCGACCCACGAGCCCACCAGGGTGCCGAGCAGGCCGGCGAGCACGATGCCGGTCATCGAGAGGTGGTGGTGCGCGCCGGAGCTCCCGGGGTCGGCTACAGCGAAGCCCGCAAACAGCATCACCACCTCTGAGGGGACCGGGATGCACGCCGAGCCGAGCGCCATCAACACGAAGACCGCGGGCAGCCCCCCGTCGCGGACGAAGTGCCAGGTGGCGGTGACGACCGATTCGGTGACCGAGGCGAGGATCAGCATGCGCGCGCCAACGATACCGTGCCCTCTGCCATGCGCATCTGGATCGACCTCACCAACAGCCCCCACGTGCTCGTGATGCGGCCCGTGATTGAGGCGCTGGAGCGCGACGGCCACGAGGTGCGTGTGACAGCGCGCGACTTCGCCCAGACGCTCGGACTGCTGCGCCGTTTCCAGATCCCCCACACCGCGATCGGCCGCCACCGCGGCGAGCGGCTCGCGGCGAAGGCCGGGGGACTCGCGCTGCGCTCCGCCGCGCTCACGCGCTGGGCGCGGGCGCAGGGACGCGCCGGCCGGCGCCGCTTCGACATCGCGCTCGGCCACGGCTCCAACGACGTGAGCGTCGCCGCCGCGCTGCTGGGGATCCCCAGCGCCACGATGTTCGACTACGAGTGGGCCGCCGTGCAGCACCACATCAACTGCCGCCTCGCCCGCACTGTCGTCGTGCCCGACGCGATCCCGCCTGAGCGCCTGGATCGCTACGGGGCCCACGGAAAGGTGCGCGCCTACGAGGGGCTCAAGGAGGAGTACTACCTCGCGGACTTCGAGCCCGGCCCCGCGATCCTCACCGAGCTCCAGCTCGACTCCGAGCGGCCGATCGTCGTGGTGCGCACCCCGCCCGAAGTCTCGCTCTACCACCGCTTCGAGAACGACCTCTTTGCGCAGGTGCTGGAGCGCCTGCGGGACGCAGCGGGCGGCGAGGAGAGGGTGCAGTCGGTGCTGCTGCCGCGCACCGACGCCCAGCGTGCGGAGCTGCGCGCCGTCCCCGGCTTCGTGGTGCCCGAGCAGGCGGTCGACGCCCAGTCGCTGATCGCCCACGCCGACCTCGTGATCTCAGCCGGCGGCACCATGAACCGCGAGGCTGTCGCGCTCGGGACCCCCGTCTACACTACCTTCGAGGGTCGCCTCGGAGCGGTCGACGAGCGTCTCATCCAAACGGGCCGCCTGAACAAACTGCGCGACCCCGCCCTAATCGATTTCAAAAAAAGATCTCCCGGCCCGACCACCGTTCGAATCAGGCGCGACCCGCGGGTGCTCATGGAGCTGTTGCTCTCGGCGGTGGAGTTCAGTAAGAATTCGACACCCATATAGCGACCGTACATGGGCACCGAAAAGTACGTTTACCCGCCACGCTCCCTGCCCGCCAGCTACCGTGCCTGTGCGCGCGGTGCCCCTCAGTACGAGTGCGCCCGCCGCCCCTCCCAGCGCTCGACAGCCAGCCGGCAGAGGCGGTCCACGAGCTCCGGGTAGGGGACCCCCGAGGCCTCGATCAGCTTGGGGTACACGCTCGTCGGCGTGAAGCCGGGCATCGTGTTCAGCTCGTTCACGAGCACCCGCTCGCCCTCCACGAAGAAATCCACGCGCGCGAGGCCCTCGCAGCCGGTGTACACGAACACCTCCAGCGCCAGCTCCTGCACCCTTGCGCGCGCGGCGGCGGAGATGCGGGCCGGCACCACCAGCTCCATCCCCCCCGCCTCGTACTTGGCCGCGTAGTCGTACCACTCCCCCGCGAGGACGATCTCCCCGGGCACGGAGGCGAGCGCGGGGCCGAGCACCGCGCACTCGACCTCGAGCCCGCACGCCGCCGCCTCCACGATCACGAGCGGGTCGTGCGCGAAGGCGCGGTCCAGCGCCTGCCCCAGTCTGCGTCGCCTGCGTGACCTTGGCGATGCCCACCGAGGAGCCCAGGTGGGCGGGCTTGACGAACACCGGGAGCTCGAGCGCGGCGACTTCCCCGAGCACCTCTGTCGGCACGCGCCGCCAGCGCTCCGCGCGCGCACCGACGTACTCCACCTGGGGCACCCCCTCGGCGGACAGCAGCCCTTTGCAGAGCACCTTGTCCATGCACAGCGCCGAGGCCGCCACCCCCGCCCCCACGTAGGCCACGTCGAGCGTCTCCAACACTCCCTGCACTGTCCCGTCCTCACCGAAGGGGCCGTGAAGCACGGGGAAGGCGACGTCCGCGCCGAGCAGCCCCTCGCCCGGGCGCAGGCTCAGCCGCTCCTCCGCGCAGCGCCACGCGCCGTCGCGGCCGATCTCCACCCGGCGCACCTCGTGGCCTGCCCGCTCGAGGCCCTCGCCCACGGCGCGCGCGGAGGCGAGCGACACGTCGTGCTCGGAGGAGCGCCCGCCCGCGAGCAGCGCCACTGTGAGCGGTCCGGCGGCCGCCGTCGAGGGATGCTCGGTGGTCGCAGTCGAGGGACGGCCGGTCGAGGAGCGCTCAGCAGCGCGGGTCCGGTCGGCGGGGTGGGCAGAGGCGGGGTTCCCCACTGCGGCAGTCCTCACGGAGCGGCACCCGCCGCCGGGGCGGCGGAGGGCGGGGTCGTGACTGTGCTCGGTGCGGGCGCGGTCGTCGTGGTGGTGCTCGGCGTGGTCTGCTGGCCGAGTACGCCCACCGTGATCGTGACGGTGGCCCCGCTCTTGGCCTTCCCTCCGCCGGCGGGGCTCTGCTGCAGCACGAGCCCCACTTCCGCTTCGCTCGAGACCGTGCGCGTGATCGACTTCGCAGCGAAGCCCGCGCCGATCAGTTCGCCTTCGGCGCGTTCCTTCTTTTTGCCCACGACGCGCGGCACCGTGACTTCCTGGGGCGCCTTCGCCACCACGAGGTTCACTGCTTCGCCGCTGTGCACCGGGACGCCCACGGCGGGAGACTGCGAGAGCACGGTGCCCGGGGCCTGACCCGGCGCTTGCAGCTTGGTGACGGCGCCTGCGTGCAGGCCCGCGGCTCGCAGCGTGGCGCGCGCTTCGGCTTCGCTCTGCCCGGTCACTTCGGGCACGTCCACCTGCGGGGGCCCGCTGGAGACGAACACCGTCACGGGGCTGCCCGCCACCACCGCCACGCCCTGGGAGGGTTCGGTGGCGATCACCGTGCCCGCCGGCACCGTCGTGCTCGAGCGGCTCTGCGCCGTGGGCTTGAAGCCGGCCTGCGTGAGCTTGCGCTCGGCCTGTGCGCTCGTCAGGCCCTTCACTTCGGGCACCCCCGCGGTGCCGGGGCCCGTGGAGACGACGAGACCCACGCGGGCGCCCCGCTGCACCAGGGTCCCCGCCGCCGGGCTCTCGCTGATCACGAGGCCCGCGCCGACCTCCGTGCTCGGCACCGGCGCGGCGGCGGGCGTGAGGCCCTGCGCCCTGAGCGCCCGAGTGGCGAGCGCTTCGGTGCGACCGGTGACGTCGGGCACGATCACCCGGTGCTTGGCGGCGGGCGCCAGCAGCGCCAGCGCCACCCCGACCCCCGCCAGCACAAGCAGCGCGGCACCGCCGATCCACCACCAGCGACGTCTGCGGCGGCGTGTGGCTGCGTCCTCGTCCCCGACCGAGTCTCCGGGGGGGCGGTCATCGGCGAGGGGCAGCAGCAGCGCGGCAGTGGCCGTCGTGCGAGCCACCGGTCCGTTGCCGGCGACAGACGTCGTCGGTGCCCGCCCGCCCCCTCCGGGGAGGGCGAGGCGCACGTGCTCGAGCGCCGCGATGAACTCCTCCGCGTCGGCGAAGCGCTCTCCGGGGTCCTTGGCGAGCGCCCGCAGCACGACCGCGTCGAGCTCCGCGGGAATGGCCTCTCCGACGAGCGCGCTCGGTGGCGGGGGCGTGGCGGAGACCTGCTTGAGCGCGATCGTCACCGCGGTCTCCCCGTCGAAGGGGACAACGCCGGTGAGCAGCTCGTACAGCACGATTCCCACCGCGTAGATGTCTGAGGCGGCGCTCACCGCGTGGCCCTGAGCCTGCTCGGGGGAGAGGTACTGAGCGGTGCCCATGATCGAGCCGGTGAGCGTCATGTCCGAGGCGCCCGCGCGGGCGATCCCGAAGTCGGTGACCTTCGCGCGGCCCTCCTCGTCGAGGATCACGTTGTGGGGCTTCAGATCGCGGTGGATCACCCCGCGGCGGTGCGCGAAGCGCGCGGCGTGGAGGATCTGAATGACGATGTCGATCGCCGCCGCAGGGTCCAGCGGGCCGCGCTCGCGCACCACCGCCTTCAGCGAGCGGCCGGGGAGGTACTCCATCGCGATGTAGTACGTGCCGTCCCACTCCCCGCGGTCGAAGATCGCCACCACGTTCGGGTGTGAGAGGCTCGCCGCGGAGGAGGCCTCGCGGCGGAAGCGCTCCACGAACTCCTGGTCTTCGACGAAGCGGTGGTGCAGCAGCTTGACGGCCACCTGGCGGCCCAGCAGCTGGTCGCGCGCGAGGTACACGTCACCCATGCCCCCCGTGCCGATCCGCGAGAGCACCTCGTAGCGTCCGTCGATCACGGTGCCTGCCTCAATCATCGCGTGCGCCTCCCGCAACACCCAGCTCCAACGGCAGGGCTCCGCCGGCCTGCCCCGGGGGGCCTTGGAACCGAGCACCGCGCGAGCCGTCAGCCATGGAGCAGCACTTCCATCACCCGCTTGGCTACCGGCGCGGCGTACGCGGCACCGTAGCCGGGTACGCCCTTGAGCGTCACGGCGATCGCCACGGTGGGATTGGAGGCGGGGGCGAAGGCGATGAACCACACGTTGTTGACCGCGGTGCCGATCTGGGTTTCCGCGGTGCCGGTCTTGCCGGCCACCTGCACCCCGGGGATCTGCGCGGGAGTGCCGGTGCCTTCGTTGACGACGGCTTCCATCATCGAGGTCACGGCGGCGGCGGTGGAGGGCTTCATCACGACCGACTGCACGCGGGGGGAGATCTGCTGCACGGTGCGCCCTTCGGGGTCGACGATGCGGGAGGTCAGGTGGGGGACCATCAGCCTGCCGTGGTCGGCGACCGCGGCGGCCACCTCCGCCATCTGCAGGGAGGTGACCTGCAGCTTGTCCTGCCCGATGCCCATGCGCCCCACGTCGACGAAGGGGCTGGTGGGGGAGATCAGCCGTTCGTGCAGGTACTCGCCGCTGGCGGACATTTCTTCGGCGGGGTAGTCGAGCTGCGGCTTGGCGTCGAACCCGAAGCGGTGCATGTAGCGAGCGAACGTGCGCGCGCCGAGCCGTTCGGCGACCTGAGCCCACACGGTGTTGACCGATTTCACCAAGGCCTGGGAGAGCGTGAGCTGGCCGAAGCTTTCGTCGTTGTCGTTGCTCAGGGGCACGCCGGAGACCGCGATGCCGTTGCGCCCGCTCACAGTCGAGGAGGGCGTGAACCGGCCGGTGTCAAGGGCGGCGGCGGCGGTCACGACCTTGAAGGTGGAGCCCGGCGCGTACCCGTACTGCACGGCGCGGTTGACCAGCGGGGCTTCGCTGTCATTTTTCAGCCTTTCGGCGGAGGCGGGGGAACGCAGCGCGTTGGGGTCGTAGCTCGGGGTGGACGCCATCACCCGCACGGCGCCGCTGCGCGGATCGAGCGCCACCACGGCGCCCTCGTGGCCGCTGAGCGCCGCGAGCGCCGCCTGCTGGGCGGCGGGGTCGAGTGTGGTCACCACACGGTCCCCGCGGTCGCTGCGCCCCTGGAGTTGGTTGAGGATCGACTGGAGGTTGCTCTGGGTCTGGCCGGTGAGCGCGGCGTTGCGGAAGCGCTCGAGGCCCGTGCGCTCCAGGCTCAGCGGGTAGGAGTAGCCGATCGCCTGGGCGAACTCTTCGCCTGAGGGGTAGGTGCGTTCGTAGGTCCCTTCGCGGGTGCGCACGCTGCGCGCGAGCACTGTGCCGTCGGCAGCGAGGACCGCCCCGCGCTGGATGCGCTCCTGCTCCAGCAGGGTGCGGTGGTTGAGCGGGTTTTCGCGCAGCGCGGAGGCCTGGAAGACCGTCCAGCGCGAGGTGAAGGCGACGAGCAGCGCGAACAGCAGCACCACCAGCCCGTACAACCGCAGGATCGGGCGGTTCATTCGTTGAGCTCTTCCAGTTCGAGGCTGCGCATCAGCGAGCCGGCGTCGCCTTCGGAGCGGAGCGTGTGTTCGTGCAGTTCGCGCCGTCGTGCGGGGCTCAGCGTGGAGGCGCCGACGCCGGAGACGTAGTAGCTGCTGTAGAGCTCCAGCCCGCCGGGCAGTTGATAGGGAAAGCCCCGGTACAGGGTCACGAGGCCGCGGGAGTTGGTGGCGATGAAGTAGACCGACTGGGAGGCGGTGTAGGCCCCGGCGGCGAGGAGGCCCAGCAGGGCGAGCACGACCAGCGCGGGCAGTGCGCGGCGAAGGCGGGACGGGCCCCCGCCCCCCAGGGCCTCCGTGGAGCGCGCCGAAGCCGGGGCGCGGGGGCGCCGCGCGACCACGGTCGGCGCGGGGGGCGTCTGCCAACCGTCGCCGTCCACGACCGGTGTGACCACGGCGGGGACTCCGACGAGCGTGGCGTGCCGGTCGGTTTCGGATCGGTTCTCCGTGCGCCCCTCGGCGGCGGCGCCAGGGGTGGGTGGACTCGAGTTCACCTCCTCGAGGCGCAGAAGGATCACGGTGATGTTGTCGCGCCCGCCTGCGCGGTTGGCCTCGGCGATCAGGGCCTCGCCGGCGTCGCGCAGGCGCGCGTGGGCGTACTGGAGCAGGAGCTCCGCGAGACGGGCCTCGCCGACCATTGAGGTGAGCCCGTCGCTGCACAGCAAGTAGAGGTCGCCAGCGCGCGCGCGAAAGGAGCGGGTGTCCACCTCCACGGTCTCCTCGGGGCCGAGCGCGCGCGTGATGATTGAGCGTTGTGGGTGCTCCTCGGCTTCCTCCGGGGTCAGGCGCCCCTCGCGGATCAGCTCGTCCACGAGCGAGTGGTCGTCGGTGAGGCGCAGCAGTTCCCCGTCGCGCAGGCAGTAGGCACGGGAGTCGCCGACGTGGGCGACCGCGACCTCGTCTTCGCCGACGTACACCGCGGTGAGCGTGGTGCCCATGCCGGCCTGCTCGGCGTTTTCGCGCGAGAGTTCGTAGATGCGCGCGTTGGCGGCGAGCGCGTGCGCGACGAGGCCCTCCTCGGGGTTCGCGTCGTGGGCGAGGCCGGCGTGGAAGGTCTCGACCGCGATCCTCGACGCAACCTCGCCGGCCCGCGCGCCGCCCATGCCGTCGGCGACGACGAACAGGGGGGCGCGGGCGAGCAGCGAGTCCTCGTTGGCGCGCCGCTGCAGACCGGTGTCGGTCCCTGCGTACTGCTCGGCCACGCGCAGCATCAGTGGGGGGACCTCGTGGGGGGGCTCGCCGAGAGATGCTCGACCGGGAGGGCCTCGCGCGGACTTGCGGTGGAGCGCTCGACCGGGAGGGCCTCGCGGGGTGGGCTCTTCGCTCTCGCTCTCATCAGTCGACCTCGAACACGAATTCACTCTCGCCGATCCGCAGATGATCGCCGGGGTGCAGCGGGCGGGGGGTGGTGTCGAGCAACTCCTCGTTGAGGTACGTTCCGTTGGTGGAGCGGAGGTCCTCGAGCACCAGCGTGCCGGCCTGCGCGTAGATGCGGGCGTGGCGAGAGGAGGCGAAGGGGTCCTCGAGGCGGATCTCGGCGTGGTCGCCGCGGCCGAGCACGAGGTCGCCGTCGAGGTCGTAGATCATTCCGGGCTCGTGACCGGTGGCGCGGGCGACGACGAGACGGGGAGTGCGGTGAGCGAAATCGGAGCGGGCGGGCGTAGAGGCGGAGTACAGGCCGGTGCCATCCGATCCCGCTCGCCCCGCGGCGCCGGCGGGGGAGCCGCCGGGCGGGCGGGGCCCGAAGCCCGCGCGACTGTTGCCGCGCAGGTCTCGCAGGGCGCTGCGCGCGACCCACAGCAGAAAGAGGTAGAGCACGGCGAGGAAGCCGAACTTGAGCGCGACCGACACCGGCTGGAGCGTATTCATCGCAGCTCGAACACGATCTCGGTGGTGCCGAGCGCGATGCGGTCCCCCACACTCAGCGGGTGGACGCCGCGGAGCGGCTCCCCGTTGAGGAGCACGCCGTTGGTGGAGTGGAGGTCTTCGATCGTCCAACCCGCAGCGGCCGGGCGGATGTGAGCGTGCCGGCGGGAGACCCCGGCGTCGTCGAGGACGATGTCGCAGTCGCGGCTGCGGCCGAGGACCGCGCCCCCCGGCGCCACGAGCAGGCGGCGGCCGTCGAGGAGCAGCACCGCGCGGGCGGTGTGGTGGGAGGGTGAGCGCTCCAGCGGTTCGCGCAGGCGGCGGGAGGTGCTGTAGAGCATCGTCTGCCCGTGTTCGTCCTCGCCCTCGTCGGCGTCGGGGCCCTCGGCGTGGCCCTCGTGACTGTCGGGCCGTACGAGCCGTGCCTGGATGCCGAACTCGCCGAGCGCGAGGTCGGGGTCCGTGTGGAAGGCGATCGCCGGGTGCGAGGCGAGCGTGAGGTCCTCGCTGCGCGCGTGCTCGAGCAGGTAGGCGCAGAGCTCGTCGATCAGGTCGTCCTCGACGCCGTCGTAGCGGTCGCGGTCCTGGGGGGAGAGCCACACGGCGTACTCGTTGGGGGCGTAGACACGCGAGACGGAGGCGGTGCGGTGCTCGTCCATCTCGCGGGCGAGCTTGCGGGCGAGCTCCATCGGGCGGACCTCCGCGCGGAAGAGGCGCCCGAAGGCGCCCTCCACGAGGGAGGCAAGTGTGGTCTCCATGGTTCGCAGAGGATTCATCGACACAGCCGTCCCGGATCGCACGGACCCTGGGGCCATGCTAGTCAGACAGGCCCACGAAGTGCGCGCGCGGCGACGGCGAGCACCGCCCCGAGGGCCGCCCCGAGGATCGCGGATTGGCCAGGATCCCCAGCCTGAAGGCCAGCTCCCCCGGCGTGGGCGAAGGGGAGACCGTGGTCAAGGGATGGGATGCCCACCCACCCGCTGACGGCGAGCGCGGAGGCCCAGAAGACCGCGGCGAGCGCGTCCAGCACGGCGCTGCGCCCGCGCACCGCCCACGGCAAAATCACGGCGGCCATGGCCCAGAGCGCGGCCCCGAGCAGCAACGCGAGGCCCAGCAGGGGAACGATCACGTGGGCGGTCGTGGCGCTCAGCGAGCCCTCCCACGAAGGATTGGAAGGCCAGGCGTCCGCCCCGCCCGAGGTCGGCCCGCCGAGCGCCGCGTGGGGTCCGTCGAGTGGCAGGGCGGCGAGGCGCAGCCACCAGTAGCCGAGGGCCCCGAGCAGCGCGCGCGAGCGCCAGCGGGCCGTCTGGCCGGCAAGCGCGGGGAAGGCCCCGGCGAGGCCCACGAGGCCGAGTGCGGGTGCGAGCGCCGCCGCGAGCCACCGCGCGCCGGGTCGGCGCACGAGCAGGACGAGGGGTGCCACCGCGCAGAGAGCGATCAGCGCAACCCCGGGCCGGCCGACGGTGAGCTGCCAGGCGCACACCGCGAGTGTCCCGCCGAGCCAACCGAAACGCGGGAGCGTGAGCCAGCCGCTCTCCTCGGCCTCCTCGCGTGGATGCTCGGGCGAGCTTCCGGGCAGGGGGCCTTCGACCGTGGCGAGCGGCGCGACGAAGGGTGGGGGTTGGGATTGGGCCGACCTATCCGGGCCGGCCTCCGCCGAGCGTCGTGGCGCCGCTCCGGGAGCGCGCGCGAGACGTCGCCACGGAGCGTGCCGCGGACCGCGCTCCAGGGCGTCGGAGAGGGCGTCGCGCAGCTCGGAGAGCGTCCCACGCTCGGACGGGGTGGGGTCGAGCGCGCGGTCGAGCGCGCGAGTGAGACCGCGGGGAAGGTCGCGCCGGTGGCGCTCGAGCGGCTCGAGCTCCCGGCCGATGCGCCGCGCGGTGGCGGCGGGAGTGGGCCCGCGCACGGGGTTGACCCCGGCGAGCGCCTCGTAGAGGACGAGCGCCAGCGAGTAGAGGTCCGCCTGCCCGTCCACCTCGTGGCCCTCGATCTGCTCGGGGGCCATGTAGGCGAGGGTGCCGAGGACGTCCCCGGTGCGGGTGAGGCCCTCCTCGCCCACGAGCGACGCGCCGCCGAAGTCGGTCAGCTTGGCGGGGGAGGCCGAGTGCGGCGCCTGCCCGTAGGGCTCGGGCCCGCCGCCGCTGCGGCGCCCCCGCGTCCGCACCTCGCTCGCCCGCTGAACATCCCAACCACTCGGCTCGAGCGGGGCGGCCACCAACGGCACGAGCACGTTCTGGGGCTTGATGTCGCGGTGGATCACCCCGCGCTGGTGGGCGTGCAGAAGGGCATCGGCGAGCGCGACGCCGATCTCCAAGACCTCTTCTTCGTAGAGCGCCTCCGCGGCGAGCAGTTCGGCGAGGGTCTCGCCGTGAACGAGCTCGGAGATCAGGTAGAAGGCGTCGTCCTCGACGCAGGCCTCGTAGAGGGCAACGATCGCGGGGTGGCCGAGGCGCGCGGCGGCGAGCGCCTCACGGGTGGCGCGCTCGCGGTCCTCGCCCTGCTCGCCGGCGGGTAGGGCGATCACCTTGACGGCGACCTCGCGGTCGAGCAACCCGTCGTGGGCGCGCCACACCACTCCGAAACCCCCCGCTCCGAGACGCTCCAGCAGTCGGTAGCGGCCGAGCACGGAGGAGCCCACAGGTGCCCGCCCACCCTCGAGGTGAGCCCGTGCGCCGCTGATCCGAGCACGTCCGCCCGGTGCGATCAGGGTATCGGTGGAGTCCACCGTCTCCTGCGTTCGCCGCGGCTGCGCACCCTCCCTGCCGCTGCGGGGCAGGAGAACTCGCGGTGAGCGAGAAGTTGCAGAGGTCACCAGGAGGGATTTGGCGCCCGCCCACCCTGCCGGGCGGGCGGTCATACTGGTCCCCATCCCCAAAGAAGAGTCCTTAAGGAGCGGACGGCTTGTCGTTCTTCGACGATGACGAGGGGGGAGCACCGCGGCCGGCCGCGGCGGGGCCCGGTCGTGGATCGGCCCCGGCGCGCCCGCGGGCGCGCCGGCCACAGCGTCCGTCAAGTGGCGGATCCCACCAGGATCACCACACGCTGATGGTGCGCCGGCGAGTCGCCGCCGGGATCGGGGTGGTGGCGTTGATCGTGATCGTACTTCTCGTCAACGGCTGCCTGAAGAGTGGCAAAGAAGAAGCGCTGAAGACGTACAACCGCGAAGCGGGCCAGATCGTGCAGGAATCCGACCAGCAGGTTTCGAGCCCGCTGTTCAAGGCGCTCGCGAGCGCCTCCGGCGAACCGCCGCAGAACATCGAAGGGCAGGCCAACCAGTTGCGGATGCAGGCGCAGAGCCAGGCCGCGCGCGCAAAGGGGCTGAGCGTCCCGGGCGAAATGCAGGACGCGCAGCGCAACCTCACACTCGTGCTCGACCTGCGCGCCGAAGCGTTGGCGAAGATCGCGAACCTCGTGCGCACAGCGCTGGGGGGGCAGGGCAAGCAGGCAAGCACCGAGATCGCCGGCGCGATGGAGATGTTCCTGGCCTCCGACGTGGCCTACTCCCAGCGCGTCGCCCCGCTGATTCAGCAGGCGCTCGCGGCGGGCGGGATTCACGGCCAGAGTACGGCGGGCACACAGTTCCTGCCGAACCTCGGGTGGCTCGAACCGAGCACGGTCGAACGGCGCCTCACCGGCAAGTCCTCGGGCTCCGCGCAGAGCAGCCAGGTGGCGCCGGGCACGCACGGCTCCGCGTTGACGGGGGTGAGCGTGGGCTCCACCACCCTGGAAGCGGAACCGGCGCTGAACCACATCAAAGCGGGGCCGAACCCGACGTTCACGGTGGCGGTCGAAGACTCGGGGAGCAACTCGGAGACCGACGTGGGGGTCGAAGTCTCGGTCGCGGCAGGCGGGAAGACCTACAAAGCCGTCCGGACGATCACCAAGACCGAACCGGGCGTGACGGCGAAAGTGGACATCCCCGTGGAAGGCGTCCCCTTGGAAGCCGCAGCGCGCGTCACGGTCTACGTCCGGCCGGTCCCGGGCGAGACGAACCTCGAAAACAACAAGAGCACCTTCCTGGCGGTGTTCGGGGGGTAGCACCACCTGCTCGGAGGCGTGTCGGCGAGGGATCGCTCCCGCCCACGCGATAGCTTGTCTTCCGTGGCCGCCGCAAGTCTGACCGACACCCAGGGCATCGTCGCGCTCGCTGCCGCAGCAGTCGCAGTGGTGGCCCTGGTGGGGTGCGTGGCGCTGACGCTCAGTGTGCGCCGCCTGCGAGCCGCTCAGCGGGTCGTGTTGGGCGAAGGGGAGCGCGACGTGGTGGCCCACGCGGCGGCGCTGCAGGGGGGCTTCGAAGATCTGCGCGAGTACGTGGGAGAGATGGCGGAACGCCTGGACGAGCGTCTCGCCGCAGCGGAGGCGGGCGTGCGGGGAGCGATTGCGCACCGGGCGCTGGTGCGCTACGACGCCTACAACGAGCTGTCGGGGCGCCAGTCGGTGTCGATCGCGCTGCTTGACGAGATGCGCTCGGGGGTCGTACTGTCCTGCATCCACCACCGCGACCAGGCGCGCGTGTACGCCAAGCAGGTGCGCGAAGGTCGCAGCGAGCTCGAGCTCTCCCCGGAGGAGGAGCAGGCGGTGCAGTTGGCGCTCTCTCCGGCGGACGGGGGCGTGGCTGTGAGCGAGCAGCGCTCCGCCTGAGCGATGCCGGGTCGTGGACCTGAAGAGGAGGACGGCTCGCGTGGGCTCGAAGCGGGAGGGCAGGAGCGTGAGAGTGCCGGCGGACACGTGACGGACGCAGGGGAGCAACGGCCGCGCGTCGGCTTTCTCGGCCCGGCCGGGACGTTCAGCGAGGAGGCGCTACTGTCGAGCGCGCGGGCGGAGGCGGTTGAGCCGGTGGCGCTCGCGACGATCTACGACACGGTGCTTGCGGTTCGCAGTGAGGACGTGCGGTGGGCGGTGGTGCCGATCGAGAACTCGCTGGACGGGTCGGTGACGGTGACGCTCGACCTGCTTGCGGACGAGCACGGGGACCTGGAGATCGTGGGGGAGGCCCTGCTCGCAGTCAGGCACTCGCTGATCGCCGCGGGGACGGTGGCGCTGAGCGAGATCGACACCGTCATCTCCCACCCCCAGGTCCCAGGTCAGTGCACACGCCTGCTGCGCGGCGAGCTCGAGCGCGCGCGAGTCCTCCCGGCGAGCTCGACCGCGGAGGCGGTGCGGCTGGTGGCCACCGAGCGCAGGCCGGGACAGGCTGCGCTCGGCACACGCCTGGCGGCGGACATCTACGGGGCCACGGTGGTTCGCGAGGGGGTGCAGGACCGCGACGACAACATGACGCGCTTCGTGTGGCTGGCGCGGGTGGGGGGTGGCACCTCGGGGCGAGCGGAGCTCGGGTCGGCGCCGCCACTGCGCGTGACGATCGAGAACCCACCCACCCGGTGGAAGACGTCGGTGGCGTTCTGGGGTCCCGGCGCGGAGAGCCCCGGCTGGCTGGTGCGGTGCCTGGACGAGTTCGCGCGGCGGGAGATCAACCTGACGAAGATCGAGTCGCGTCCGCGGCGGGCGCGGTTGGGACACTACGTCTTCTTCGCCGACCTTCAGGGCAGCGTGAGCGAGCCGCGGGTGGCGCAGGCGCTGGAGGGCCTGCGCGCGGCCTGTGAGGAGGCTCGCGTGCTCGGCTCCTACCCCGCAGCCTGAACGCGAATCGGGTGCAATCGAGCAGCGCCGCCGCTACACTGCGGCGCACGGATGGATACCACCGTTCCACCAGACTCAGTTCGGTCCGTGCCGTCCGAGCACCGGCGGCGCGGGCCTGACAGTGGCCGGGTGCTCGTCCTGAATGCGACCTTCGAGCCGATCAACGTGTGCTCGGTGCGCCGCGCGGTGGTGCTGGTGCTCAAGGAGAAGGCGGAGCTCGTGGAGCGCGGGCGGTGGGAGCTGCACTCGGAGCGCACCACGTTCGCTCGGCCGGCGGTGATCCGCCTGGTGACCTACGTGCGCGTGCCCCGCGACGCCCACCAGCGCAAGATCACGCGACGGGCGGTGTTCGCGCGCGACGGGTGGACCTGCCAGTACTGCGGCTCGCGTTCCAACCTCACGGTGGACCACGTGATCCCACGCTCCAAGGGGGGGCCCTCCAGTTGGGAGAACATCGTGGCCTCGTGCGCCCCCTGCAACCGTCGCAAGGGCGACCGCCTGCCGCGGCAGGCGGGCATGCACCCACGGCACGCACCGCGAGTCCCGCGGGCGGAGGTCTTCATCCACGTCGCCAGCCCCTCGATTCCGGCGGCATGGCGCCAGTACCTCGCGCAGGCTGCTTAGACGGCTGATAGGCGGCGCGATGCTGCGTCCTCGATCGCAGACGGCCTGAGCTCCTCAACGACGTAGGGCGCCGCGACCCCCGCGACGCCCTACGCCAGAGCTGCTTTGACTGGAAGACCGAGACTGCCTGTGCTGCCGGAGGGACCAGGGCCGGCGGCGGTCTCGGGGTGTCCCGGGTTGGATTCCGCTGAGCGGTCCAGCCTGCCGACCTAGCGGCCGGTCACCTCCAGGGTCCCGCAAGAACTGTCAATCAACGTACGGACCACCTCCTTTCTCTGGTCTCGCCAGAGTAGCGGACGGAGGTGACGTTGGGCAAGGGCCAAGTGGAAAAAGGGGGCGGCTGAGTGAAGGAGAGGGCCCGGCTGCGCCACCCTCTCCGTCCTACTGCTCGATCTCCCCGTCGCCGCTCGCCTCGTCGTCCCGCTCGGAGGACGTTGGAGCGGGGGCGGCGCCGTTCCCGGCGGCAGCTGGCGGCCCGCCGGTCTCCATCACGACGGCCGGGTCACGGGCGTCGGCGGCGACGTCGTCCCCGCTGCCCTCCACGACAAGCGCGATGGCGCTGACGAGGTCGTCGTCCTTGAGGTTCATCACGCGCACGCCGGTCGCCGAGCGGCCCTGCTGGGAGATCCCGCCGGCGGGGGTCCGCTGGACCATGCCGCCGACACTGATGAACACCAGCTCCTGGTGCTCGCGCACGACCAGGGCGCCGGCAAGGGCGCCCTTCTGCTCGGTGAGGCCGATCGTCTTGACGCCTTTGGCGCCGCGGTTGGTCTTGCGGTACTGGTCGATGCGGGTGCGCTTGCCGTAGCCGTTCTCGGTGACGACGAGCAGGTCCATGTCGTCGCGGGCGACGTCCATCGCGATCACCCTCCCCTTGCTGCTGACGTCCATCCCGCGCACGCCGGTGGTGTCGCGGCCCATGGGACGGGCGTCGGACTCGGCGAAGCGCACCGTCAGGCCGGCGCGGGAGACCATGATGATCTCGTCCTCGGGGTCCACCGCGCGGACTGCGAGCAGCTCGTCGTCCTCGCGGATGTTGATGGCGATGATCCCGTCGGCCTTGATGGGGGTGTTGTAGGCGAGCAGCTCGGTCTTCTTGACGGTCCCGCTGCGGGTGGCGAACACGAGGTACTTGGTCTCGGTGAAGTCACGCGTGGAGAGCACAGCCTGGATGCGCTCGCCGTCGCGCAGGGGCAGGATGTTGACCAGCGCGCGGCCCTTGGCGGTGCGGGAGGCCTCGGGCAGTTCGTAGACCTTGGAGCGGTAGACCTTGCCGCGGTTGGAGAAGAACAGTAGGTAGTCGTGGGAGGAGCACACGAAGAGGTGCTCGATGAAGTCGCCGTCCTTCATGTCCATCCCCGTCACGCCCCGCCCCCCGCGCTGCTGCTGGCGGTAGGTCGCCAGGGGCAGCGACTTGACGTAACCGCTCTGGGTGATCGCGATCACCATCTGCTGGTCGGCGATCAGGTCCTCGATGTCGATCTCGTCCTCGGAGTGGGTGATCTCGCTGCGCCGTCCGTCGGCGAAGCGCTCGCGGATCTCGCCCAGCTCCTCCTTGATGACCGCCAGCACACGGCTCTCGTCGCCGAGGATCGCGCGCAGCTCGGCGATCCGCTCGGTCACGTCGGCGTGCTCCTGTTTGATCGAGTCGGCCTCGAGCGCGGTGAGCTGGGAGAGACGCAGGTCGAGAATCGCGGTAGCCTGGATCGGGCTGAGATCGAAGCTCGCCACGAGCTGCTCGCGCGCGCTGTCGCGGTCGCGGGAGGCGCGGATCAGCTCGATGATCGCGTCGAGGTTTGCGAGCGCCGTCAGGAGACCCTGGAGGATGTGTGCGCGCGCCTCCTTCTCGGCGAGCTCGTGCTTGGTGCGGCGCACGATCACCTCGCGCTGGTGGGCCACGTAGTGGTGGATCACTTCGCGGAGGTTCAGCGTGCGGGGGACGTTGTCCACCAGCGCGACCATGTTCACGCCGAAGGTGGTCTGCATGGGGGTGTGCTTGTAGAGCTTGTTGAGCACCACCTTGGGGATCGCGTCGCGCTTGAGCTCGATCACGAGGCGCATGCCGCGCTTGTCGGACTCGTCGCGCAGGTCGGAGATCTCGGGGATGCGCTTGTCGTTGACGAGATCGGCGATCTTCGTCATCAGGTTGCCCTCGCCGCCCTTCTTGACCATGAACGGCAACTCGGTGACGACGATCGCCTCCTTGCCGTGGCTGAGCGGCTCGATGTGGGCGCGCGCCTGCACGCGCACGCGGCCACGACCAGTCTCGTAGGCGTCGCGGATGCCGCCCCGTCCAAGGATGATCCCGCCGGTGGGGAAGTCGGGGCCCTTGATGTGCTGCATCAGGCCCTCGACGTCGATGGCGGGGTCGTCGATGTAGGCGATCGTGGCCCCGATCACCTCGTTCAGGTTGTGCGGGGGGATGTTGGTGGCCATGCCAACCGCGATCCCCGAGGAGCCGTTGACGAGCAGGTTGGGGAAGCGCGCGGGCAGCACCAGGGGTTCGCGGCGGGAGCCGTCGTAGTTGGGCGCAAAGTCGACGGTGTCCATGTCGAGGTCGCGCAGCATCTCGGTGGCGATGCGGGCGAGTCGCGCCTCGGTGTAGCGCATCGCGGCTGCTGGATCGTCATCAACTGAGCCAAAATTGCCCTGCCCGTCGACCAGCTCGTTGCGCATCGAGAACTCCTGGGCCATGCGCACGAGGGTGTCGTAGATCGCCGAATCCCCGTGGGGGTGATAGTTGCCCATCACCTCGCCGACGATCTTGGCGCACTTGGCGTAGGACCGCGTGGGCCCGAGGCCGAGCTCGTTCATCGCGTAGAGCACGCGGCGGTGCACGGGCTTCAGCCCGTCGCGCACGTCGGGCAGCGCGCGCCCGACGATCACCGACATCGCGTAGTCGAGGTACGCGGTGCGCATCTCCTCCTCGAGTGCCCGGGGTTCGATGTTGCCCCCGCCGATCACGTCAGCGCTAGCCATCCCTCACCTCCTACACATCCAAGTTGGCTACTGCGCGCGCGTTGTCCTCGATGAACGCGCGACGCGGCTCGACCTGGTCGCCCATCAGCATCGAGAAGATGCGGTCGGCGGCGGCGGCGTCCTCGAGCGTGACCTGCGCGAGCGTGCGGGTCGCCGAGGCCATCGTGGTTTCCCCCAGCTGGTCGGCGTTCATCTCGCCGAGCCCCTTGAAGCGCTGGAGTTTGACGCCCTTCTGGGCGACGGCCATCACCGCGGCGCGCAGCGCCTCGAAGGAGGGGGCGGTCTCGTGGGCGTCGCCAAGGCGTACCTCGAAGGCGGGGGTCCCGGCCAGCTCGATCAGCTGCCGGTGCACCGCTGCCAGCTTGCGGTACTCGGGTGAGTCGAACAGGGTGCGCCGGATGCGGTGAGTGCGAGCGAAGCCGGTGCCCGCCTCCACGGCCCTGACGCGCAGCTCGAGCGGGTCCTGCTCGAGCAACTCCGTGGCGTGGGTCTCCCCCTCCAGGCCAGCCCGCGAGAGCAGCCGGATGGCGTCCTCGGCGCTCATCACCTGCTCGTCGAGCAGCGCGGACTCCTCCAGGAACTGGACGACGTCGTGGCCGTGCGCGGCGCGCAGGGCGGAGGACCAGCCCTCGTACTCCTTCAGACGCCGATTGAAGAGCTGCCAGCGAGACTCGGTCAGCTTGAACTGGGTGCCGTGACGGTCGAAGACGGCGAGCTTCTCCCACTTGTCCGAGAGGAGGATGCCCTCGAGCTCGGAGTCCTTCTCGATGTAGCGCTCGCGCGAGCCCTGCTTGAGCTTGTAGAGGGGCGGCTTGGCGATGTAGACGTAGCCTTCCTCGATCAGCTCTTTCATCTCACGGAACAGCAGTGTGAGCACGAGCGTACGGATGTGGGCGCCGTCGACGTCGGCATCGGTCATCAACACCACCTTGTGGTAGCGCGCGTTCTCGATGTTGAACTCATCCCGCACACCGGTACCGATCGCGGTGATCAGCGCCTGCACCTCGGTGTTCTGGAGGACCTTGTCGATGCGCGACTTCTCGACGTTGAGAATCTTCCCCCGAAGCGGCAGCACGGCCTGGGTGTTGCGGTCGCGGCCCTGCTTGGCGGAGCCGCCGGCGGAGTCCCCCTCGACCACGAACAGCTCGGCCAGCGAGGGGTCCTTGACGGAGCAGTCGGCGAGCTTGCCGGGCAGCGTGGAGTTCTCGAGGGCCGACTTACGGCGGGTGAGGTCGCGCGCCTTGCGGGCGGCCTCACGGGCGCGCTGGGCCTGCACGGACTTCATGATCACTGCGCGCGCCTCGCTCGGGTTCTCCTCCAGAAACTCGCCGAGGCCGCCATTGACGATCGACTCGACGAACCCGGCCATCCCGGGGTTGCCGAGCTTGGTCTTGGTCTGGCCCTCGAACTGGGGGTCGCGCAGCTTGACCGAGATCACCGCCGTCAGCCCCTCGCGGACGTCCTCGCCTGACAAGTTGTCCTCTTTCTCCTTGAGCAGGGCGTGGTCACGGGCGTACTTGTTCAGCGTGCGGGTCAGCGCCGAGCGGAAACCCGACAGGTGGCTGCCGCCCTCGCGCGTCGAGATGTTGTTGGCGAACGAGTGGATCGACTCCTGGTAGGAGGAGTTCCACTGCATCGCCACCTCGACGGCTCCCTCCTCGGACTCGCCGGAGAAGAACACGACCTTGCGGTGGACGGTCTCCTTGTTCTCGTTGAGGTAGCTGACGAAGTCCTCGATGCCCCCCTCGTAGCGGAACTCGGCAGAGTGGCCCTCGCCGCGCTCGTCCACGATCGAGATCTTCAGCCCACGTGTGAGGAAAGCCGTCTCACGCAGGCGCTCTTCCAGAGTGTGGAAGTCCAGGTCGAGCGCCTCGAAGATGTCGGCGTCGGGGAGGAATGTGACGGTGGTGCCGGTGGGGGCGCCCTTGACAAGCGGCTCGCCCTTGTGCAGCTCGCCCTGCGGGGCGCCGCGCGAGTACTCCTGCGTCCACACGTGCCCGTCACGGCGAATCTCGACAGCGAGGCGCTCGGAGAGCGCGTTGACGACCGAGACGCCGACGCCGTGCAGGCCACCGGAGACCTTGTAGCCGCCGCCGTCGCCAAACTTTCCCCCGGAGTGCAGCACCGTGAGGACGACCTCGATCGCAGGACGGCCCTCCTTCTCCATGATCGCCACGGGGATCCCGCGGCCGTCGTCCACGACCGTGACCGAGTTGTCGGGGTGGATCGTGACGGAGACCTCGGTACAGAAGCCCGCCAGAGCCTCGTCCACAGAGTTGTCCACAACCTCGTAGACCAGGTGGTGCAGGCCCATGACCCCGGTCGAGCCGATGTACATGCCGGGGCGCTTGCGGACCGCCTCGAGGCCCTCCAGCACGGTGATGTCCTGCGCGTCGTAGCTGGCGCCGTCGCCGACCGATGGGTCGTTGACAGCGCCCGACGCGGAGTCGGTGCGCCCATCCTCGTTATCGCTGCCTGCGGCCAACTAGCCTCCACTCCATGACGTGAGAAAGCCCCGGAATCCGGGTGCGACTGACCGCGGACCGGGGCATATGCGTGTGGACTGAAACGATAGCACAAGGACCCCCTGCCCCCGGCTGCCCAAGGGGCTCAATTGCCTGCAAAAACCAGGAAAAACGCGCACCACGCCTCAAGCGGCGCGGCAGCGTAGCTTGTGCAGGCGATCCTCGCCTAGAGCGGCGTTCAGACGGGCGAGCAGCTCGGGTGCCATCAAGTCGAGCTCCTGTGCCCACACCGCCGCCTCGCACTGCACGGTCAGCACCCCGTCGCGCTCGGCGGTCGGGCGGGCGGCGGCGGCGATCGCATCGCCCACGACCCCCTCCCAGCAGGCCTGCACACGGGCGATGGTGCTCGCCGGCGCGAGCGCCACAGTGAGGCCCTTGAGCGCCCACGAGATAGGACGAGGGGACGGGCGCCTCACGCAGCCAACACCTCCCGGAGGATCGCGCCGGAGGCAACGCGCAGGCGCGCGACGTCCCCTGCGGCGGCACCGGGGACGTGGGCGAGGTCCGTGGTGGCGATCACGCTCTGCCCGCCTGCCGCCAGCTCGAGCGCGAGCAGCTCCCGACGCTGGGGATCGAGCTCGCTCATGACGTCGTCGAGCAGCAGCAGGGGGGTGCGCCCGCGGTGGGTGGCGAGCACCGAGCGCTCGGCCAACAGCAGGGCGAGCAGTGCCAAACGCAGCTCGCCCTGCGAGCCGAAGCTGCGCAGCTCGCGGCCGTCACGCAGGAAGACGAGCTCGTCACGGTGCGGACCGTGAGCGCTGAAGCCGCGCATGAGCTCGCCGGGGAGTCGCTCCTGCAGCTCCGCCACGAACTCGTCGGGGTGCGCTGCGCGGGAGCGCGGGCGGTACTGCAGGGCAACCTCGCCGCCCACTCCGAGCTCGCTCGCGCGGGCGGCGAATGCGGCGCGCAGCAGCTCCACCGCGCTAGCGCGGTCCTCGCGCAGGGCGATCGCAGGGACAGCGAGCTCGCGATCCCAGGTGGGCAGGGTGGAGCGCGAGGCGTGCCCACTGCGGATACGCGCGAGCAGCGCGTTGCGCTGCGCCAACGCACGAGCGTAGGCCCGGCGCGTGGCGGCGCGCGCAGGCCAAAGCGCAGCAACCAAGCGGTCGAGGTGGGCGCGGCGTGGAGCGGGGGAGCCCTTGAGCAACCCCAGGCGGTCGGGAACGAAGACGCTGAGCAGCGGTCGGGTCTCGACGTCGAGCAGCCGCTCGACCGCGGCGCCGTCCGAGTACATGCGCTTGATAGGCCTCTCCGCGCCATCGCCGGAGGCGTAGCCGACGCTCAGCTCGTGCGGGCCGACGTCGTCGCTGAGGGTCACCGTGACACGCACCGCGCGCTCCCCGAAGCGCACCAACTCGCGCTCGTTGCGAGTGCGCAGCGCGTGACCGGTGCAGCCGAAGTAAAGCGCTTCCAGAAAGTTCGACTTACCGGCGCCGTTGGGCCCGTGGACGATCGTCAGACCCTCGCCCAAGTGCGCCTCTGCGCGAGCATAGGTGCGGAAGTCACGCAGCTCGATGCTGACCACACGCACAGCTGCCCCTCAGGCGTCTAGGTGTTGAGGCGGATGGGCATGACCAGGTACACGAAATCGCCCGAGTCAGGGGACTCGATCAGCCCAGGGCGCAGCGGGCTGATCAGCTTCAAAACCAGCTCGTCAGTGTCGATGCTCTCCACGCCGTCGCGCAGGAACTCGGGGTTGAACCCGATGTCGAAAGGCTCTCCGTGGAAGGGAACAGGGATCGTCTCGCTCGCCTCGCCCACGTCGGGGGTCTGGGCCGAGACGGTCAGCTCACCCTCGGCGAAGGCGAGGCGCAGAGGTGCGTTCTTCTGCGCCAGGAGGCTCATGCGGCGCACGACGTCGGCGAACTCCGAGGTCGCGAGCCTCAGTTCGTGCTCCACGGACTCCGGAATCAACTGGCGATAGTTGGGAAACTGGCCATCGATCAGTCTGGAGGAGAGAACGACTCCGTCGAGCTCGAAGATGACCTGGTTCTGCCCCACGCCGGCGGTGAGCTCGGCACCTTGGGACTGTTGGGCGATACGTGCCAGCTCCTGCAGGGCGCGGGCGGGCACGTTCGCCTCGAGACTGCCCTGGAGGGGAACCTCGAGCTCCGTCCGCTTGACGCTCAGGCGGTAGGAGTCAGTCGCGACCATCCGTAGCTCCCGGTCAGCTGCGGAGATCAGGATGCCAGTGAGGACGGGCCTAGTCTCGTCACGCGAGGCCGAGCGTGCCACTCGCTCAACGGTCTGCACAAAGGCGTTCGCAGGCAGCATTACACGGGTGTCGGCCCCAGCCCTCGGAAGCGAAGGAAAGTCTTCCACCCGCAGCGTGCGCAGGTGGAAAAGAGCCCCGCCGCAGAGGAGCTCCACATCCTGCTCGGCGGCACGCAGCTCGAGAGTGAGCTTCTCAGACGGCAACGCTCGGACCACATCAAGAAGCAGCCGGGCAGGAAGTACGGCCTCGCCCGGGCGAGAGACCTCGGCGGCGAGGGGTACTCGTAGCCCAACCTCCATGTCAGTGGCCAACAGCTCAGTGCCGGCGTCAGTTGCTGCGATCATCACGCCGGACAGAGCTTGTACGGCGCTGCGGGTTGAGGCCACGCGGGTTACGGTTTGGAGCTGACTCAGCAGTTGTGGTGTAGAAAGGGTGAGCTTCATTTGGCAATCATCGCTTAAGAAAGAGCTTTGTGGTAGTAGGGGCTGTGGAGATGTGGATTGGGCCGTTGTGCAGGCAGATCGTGGTGGGTGAGGTGGGAGTGGTGTGGAAGTGTTGCAAGCCTGCCGGTCAGTACGGAGTGTTCTCCAGCTGTTCTCGTAAGTTGTCCACAGCTTGTCTGGAGGTGGAGTCTGTGTGGATCTTTGCCGCTGTCCGCCGCCACGCATGGAGGACTGTCGTGTGGTCGCGTCCTCCGAAGTGGCGACCTATGGCTGGGAGGGACTCACCGGTGAGCTCTCGCGCAAGGTACATCGCAACTTGCCGTGGCCAGATGACTCGCGCAACCCGGGACGGCGAGACTAGCTCCTCGAGGGAGAGGTCAAAGTGCTGGCAGGCTGCGGCTTGGATCTCGGCGAGCGAGTGAGGTTGCGGGGTCTTGTGCGGGTAGAGGTTGTCGAGCACCTCGGTGGCAAGCTCAGCGGAGAGTGCCCGCCCGGTCAGGGAGCTGAAGGCGACTATTCGGATGAGGGCCCCCTCGAGCGCCCGTACGTTGATTGCTACGCGCTGGGCGATGACATCGAGCGCGGCGGGGTCGGTGAGCTCGATCCCGTCCTGCTGGACGCGCTTGCGGAGGATCGTGAGACGCGTGTTGACGTCCGGGGGGCGGATGTCGGCGACGAGTCCTGCGTCAAAACGCTCGCGCAGGCGGTCTTCCAGCGCTTGGAGGTCGCGCGGAGGGCGGTCTGAGGTGAGCACCAGCTGAGCGCCGGCTTCATGGAGTGTGTTGAAGGTGTGGAAGAACTCCTCCTCGGTGCGGGCCTTACGCTCGAGGAACTGGACGTCGTCGATGAGCAGGACGTCCACACGTCGGAAACGAGCCTTGAAGCTGTCCATTCGACCTTGTCCCAGGGCCAGTTGGAACTCGCTGGTGAAGGACTCCCCGGTGCTGGCGCGTACGCTCAGGCCGGGGCTGTAGCTCAGCACCAGGCTCGCTATCGAGCGCAGCAGGTGGGTCTTGCCGACTCCGGGCGGACCACAGATGAAGAGGGGGTTGTATGCCTGCCCGGGCAGCTCTGCGACGGCCAGCGCCGCGGCGTGCGCGAGGCGGTTGGAGTCGCCGATGACGAAGTGCTCGAACGTGAACCTGGGATTGCCCAGTGGGTCGGGGGGAAGGGCGCTCTGGTCCTCGTGGTGTCGCTTTCCAAGGCCACCCCGCGCTTTTGCTGGAGGCCTGGAGCTCGGCTCTCGTTTGCCCCGGCGGTGGTTGGGTGGAGTCGTCTCGCTCTGCACGACGTCGACGGTGACCGTGGCTCCGAGGACGGCCGTGGCGCATGTCTGGAGCAACCGCCCGAAGCGGTCGCAAACCCAGTCGAAGGCCTGCGGAGAGGCTTCGATGACGAGCGACTCACCGGTGAGCTCTTTGGCCCGCAGCGGCTCGAGCCACACGCGGTAGGTGGAGTCGTCGACTGCAGCCATGAGCTTGCCCTGCACCTGCGACCAGATCTGCTCCAACTCGGTGCTCACGGCAGCGTTAGTCCGCTCCTTCGGGAGAGGGGTTGGGGAAATTTTCAGAGGGCCCCCGAGGGCCCGGCTCGCCGAATATAGCCAAAGTCCACTGCCGTCTCGTGGCCGAGCGCGACCGCGGTCCGCAAATGGCGAGAAAATCCGGAGGTGAGGGAGGAGCGCCCAGCGCAGGCGCGCGATGGCGGTACGGGCGGCGTGGCTCTATACTCCTGGGTTCGCGCGGGCGCTGACGCTGCCCGGGCCCCAGTGGTGGGGACCGGTGCGGGTGCCGAAGTCCAGCGACCCAAAGGCAATCGATGAAGCGCACTTATCAGCCCAAGAAGCGCAAGCGCGCACGTGCGCACGGATTCCGTGCGCGTATGCTCACGCGAAGCGGCCGGCTGGTCCTCAAGCGCCGCCGCAGCAAGGGCCGCAAGCGCCTGTCGGCGTGACGAGATGGCGCCGCGACCGCCCCGCCGCGCTGCCCACGGGGGACGTCTCTCGAGAAGCGCGGAGTTCGAGCGGGTCTACCGTCATGGGCGCTCCTCTGCGAACCGTCACCTGGTGCTGTACAGCTTCCCCAACCCCGCGACGGAGCGCCCCCGCTTGGGGCTGTCGGTCTCCCGCAAGGTCGGAGGCGCGGTCGAACGCAACCTCGTGAAGCGTCTCTTGCGCGAAGCGTTCCACGGGGTTGAGGGCGAGTTGGGCGACGGCCAGGATGTGGTGTTGGTAGCCCGCCCGCCGGTGAGCGAGTTGGCCGAGCGTGAGGGGCTGGAGGGGGTGGGCGCAGCGCTTGGGGAGCTGCTCGAGCGTGCCGGCCTGCACGAGGGGGCGCTCCCCCACCGCGAGGGAGGGTCGCGCCGGTGAGCACCGCGGAGGGTGGCGAGCAGAAGGCACTCCCGAGCCGTGCTGCTCGTGTGGCCCGCAACGTGGTGCGCGCTCCGATCATCGTCTACCAGTATGTGATCTCGCCGGGTCTACCGCGCCGGTGCCGGTATGAGCCGACGTGCTCGCGCTACGCGGCACAGGCGATCGGGGAGTACGGCATACTGAGGGGCTTGGTGCTCGCCGTTTGGCGCCTGCTCAGGTGCAACCCGTGGAGCCCCGGCGGGTACGACCCGGTGGGGGCCCAGCGAGTGTTCAAAGCAGGCCCCCCGGCCCACTGACGCGACCCGCGTGGCGACGACGCGGACGAGAGCCCTCCACACACATGCCGATCCTCGCGAACATCATCCAGGAAGCGTTCTCGCCGCTGATCAGCCTCTTCGAAGCGGTCCTGGTGTTCCTCCACGAACACGCCGGCCTCAGTTGGGGCCTTGCGATCGTAGGGCTCACGGTTGTGGTGCGTGCGGTGATGATGCCGCTGACGTTCAGCCAGTTCCGCTCGATGCGCAAGATGCAGCTGCTCGCCCCGGAGATGAAGGCGCTGAAAGAGAAGTACAAGGAGGACAAACAGCGCCAGAACGAGGAGATGATGAAGCTCTACCGGGAGAACAAAGTCAACCCGTTTGCGTCTTGCCTGCCGCTTGCGCTGCAGCTTCCAGTGTTCATCTCGCTCTTCTACATGCTGCGCACCGACCTCAAGAAGCACATCTGCGGTCAGAGCCTCGTGTCGCACTACAACGCGATGCATCACGCGGCGGTCACGAGCGTCTCACATCTGCCGACCAAGTACATCGAAACCACCAGTTGCCAGAGCGTGGACCCGGGGTCGGCGAAGTTCCTGTTCGTGCCGGACATCACGGCGAAGGCGACCGGCGCCGTGCTGGTGGCCCTGATCTTGCTCTATCTGGCCTCGCAGATCACCTCGACCCTGCTGATGAGCGCCAGTGCCGAACCCAGCCAGCGCTGGATGATGCTCGGGCTCCCCCTGATCTTCATCGTGTTTCTACTTCGCTACCCGGCGGGCTTGTTGGTCTACTGGATCACGACCAACTTGTGGACGATCGGGCAGGGCTACTTCGTCCGACGCAGCTACGGACCACCCCCTGCTCCGGCAGGTAAAGCGGACTCCGCGTCCGGCGGAGGGGCGTCTCCCTCGCCAAACGGCAGAGGTGGCAGCCCGAAGGGAGAGCCGGCTCTGGCCGGCGTGGGTGTGGCCGGTGCGCCTCCCCCGCCTCCCCGCAAGAAAAAGAAACGCTCCGGCCGACGTCGATGAGCGAGTGGACGGACGACGAGCAGGGCACGCAGGAGGATCCTGCCGAGTTGCTGACCGAGATGCTGGAGGAGGTGGCGGACGGCCTCGGCTTGGAGTGCGATGTGAGCGTCGAAGCGCAGGAGGGTGTGTTGCGAGGCTGCCTGGAAGGTAAGGACGTGGGCCTCTTGATCGGGCGCCGCGGCCAGACGATCGACGCGATCCAGCACTTGGCCCAGCGGATCGTCTTCCATGGGGGCGAGTCAAGGACACGGGTGATGGTTGACGCCGATGGTTACCGCGAGCGGCGCGCGCAGACCTTGCGCGAGGATGCGGAGAATGCTGCCGAGGAGGCGCTACGGTCGGGTGGGGCGGTGGAGCTTGACCCGATGCCGGCTGCGGAGCGGCGGGTGGTGCACGAACACCTGCGCGACCGCGGTGACGTGCGCACCCATAGCGAGGGCGAGGAGCCCGAGCGGTATTTGGTGGTGTCTCCGCTGGAGGAAGAGGGCCCGTAGTCGCAGTCGCTGGACTGGGATCTGTTTCACGTGAAAGCAGGTGATTCCGGCGACTCTGTGTCGGCACAACTGGAGGGCCTGCGTGAGCGCTACGGCCTGAGCGAGCGTCAGCGCGAACAGTTCGCCGCGCTCTTGCAGGGCCTGGCGGCGGATGAGCGGGCTCCAACTGCGGTGCGGGACCCCACGAGAGCTGTGGACGTACACCTGGCCGACTCGCTGACTGCCCTCGAGTTGGACGTTCTCCCGCTGGCGGGAAAGATCGCGGACCTGGGCACCGGCGCCGGCTTCCCGGGCCTCGCGCTGGCGATAGCGCTGCCGGAGAGCGAGATCTGGCTCGTGGAGGCGCAGGCGCGCAAGTGCGCTTTTGTCGAGAACCTCCGCGCCTCGGCGCAGATCGCCAACGGGCGGATCGTCTGTGCTCGAGCGGAGGAGTGGGTGGAGGGAGTGGCGGTGAACGACGTGGTGCTCGCACGCGCCCTGGCCGCGCCACCGGTCGTGGTCGAGTACGCGGCGCCGCTCCTGCGGGTGGGTGGAACCCTGGTCGACTGGCGCGGGCGCCGCAACCATGCGGAGGAGCGTGCTGGGGAGCGCGCCGCCGCGCGGCTGGGCCTGGAGCGGGTTGAAATCTGCCACGTGGAGGCCTACGCGAGCGCCCGAGACCATCATCTCCACCTCTACCTGAAGGTTCGAGAGACGCCGGAGGGATTCCCCCGCCGGGCCGGGATGGCCCAGAAGCGACCGCTTGCGGGGTGAGGATGCCACCCCCCGCTGCCCAGACGACGCTCTGACCGTGATCGGCGCTAGCGTGCGGATTACGTGGGCACGGTTTACGCGATCGCCAACCAGAAGGGCGGAGTGGGCAAGACGACCACTGCCGTGAACGTGGGGGCGTGTATCGCGGAGGCCGGCTACGAGACGCTGTTGGTGGACGTCGATCCACAGGCGAACGCCACGGTGGGCCTCGGTCACCAGCGTACGCGTACGCCGGGCCTGTACGAGGTTCTGACGGGAGCGTGCGCCGTCGAGGAAGCACTCGTGGAGACGCCGATCGCGGGGTTGCGGCTGTTGCCGGCGAGCCCGGGCCTGGCGGGCGCCAACGTGGAGTTGCCCCGTCTGGAGGGGTTCGAGGGGGTTCTACGCGAGAGCCTTCAGCCGATCAGGGGGGAGTTCCAGTACGTCCTGCTGGACTGCCCTCCGTCGCTGGGACCACTGACGGTGAGCGCGCTGGTGGCGGCGGACAAGGTGATCGTGCCGGTGCAGACAGAGTACTTCGCGCTAGAGGGCCTGGCGGGCTTGCTGGATACGCTCGAGCTGATACGCCGCGAACTGAACCCCGGGCTCAAGGTGGCGGGGATGCTGCTAACGATGCACGACAGCCGTACCCGCCTAGGGCGCGATGTGGAGCGGGAGGTGCGCGAGCACTTCCGAGACTTGGTGTTCCAAACAGTGATCCCGCGCAACGTGCGCGTCGGGGAGGCCCCGAGCTACGGTCTGCCGGTCACCCACCACGACCCGCACAGCGCGGGTGCGGAGGCGTACTTCGAGTTGGCGAAGGAGGTGGCGGCCCGTGGCTGAGCCGGCCGTGGATCACCGCCTGGCGGCGTCCTCCCTCGCTCGCGTGCGTCCGCACGCCACGCTCGGTGCGTCCTTGCCAGCCGGCGCCCACAACCGGCTCAGAGGCTTGGACGTGGTCCCGGTGCCTTATTACGCAAGCGTGTGGGGGGCGGCTCGGTGAGCCCCCCCAAGCGCGGGATGGGCCGAGGGCTGGAGGCGATCCTGTCGGTGTCGGCCGTTGGTACGGCGCAGGAGGAGCTGCGCGAGGTGCCGGTGGATTCGATCTCCCCCAATCCCCGCCAGCCGCGCAGGCATTTCGAGGAGGAGGCGCTGAACGCGCTGGCGGGCTCCCTGGGCGAGCGCGGGGTGCTGCAGCCGGTGCTGGTGCGACCCAATCCGCAGGGAACGTACGAGCTGATCGCCGGCGAGCGCCGCTGGCGCGCCGCGCGGATCGCGGGCATGAAGACGATCCCCGCCCTGGTGCGACCCCACGACGACGCGGAGGCGCTGGAGCTGGCGCTGATCGAGAACATGGCGCGGGAGGACCTCAACCCGGTGGAGGAGGCGCGGGCCTGCGCGGCGCTGGTGGAGGAGTTGGGCCTCACGCGCGAGCAGGTGGGAAGGCGTGTGGGCCGGGGCAGGGTCGCGGTCTCCAACCTGATGCGCCTGCTGGACCTGCCGGACGAGGCGCTCGGGCTGCTCGAGGAGGGAGCGCTCAGCGAGGGCCACGGCCGCGCGCTGCTGCTGGCCAAGGATCACACCGTCCGCCGTGGCCTGGCGCGCAGTGCGGTCGCCGACGGCTGGTCGGTGCGAACGCTGGAGGAGCGCGCGCGGCGCAGCAACGAGGGGGCGCGGGAGGCGTCGGGGGGGGAGAAGGGAGTTCGCGCCAGGAAGCTCCGCGGCGTTCACCCAGACCAGGCCGCGGCTGCGGAGGAGATCGAAGCGGTGCTGGGGGAGGCGCTTGGCGCCGAGGTCAAGGCGCGCCCCCAAGCGGATGGGGGTTACAGGGTCGAGCTCGCCTTCGACTCACGTGAGGACGCGCTGGCGCTCGCCGCGCGCCTGGGCGGGCGCACGCCGGCGTGACCCACCCGCGATGGCCCGAGCGCGACCGGCGTCGAGTGATCCCTGAGGGCTGCACCGGGGATGAGACGGCCGCTAGAATCGAGCGCGCGGGCGATTAGCTCAGTTGGTTAGAGCGCTTCTCTGATAAGGAAGAGGTCCCTGGTTCGAATCCAGGATCGCCCATCGGTCAATACCCTGTAATGGAGCAGGTTCGGGCTACGCTCGGCCCCTCTTGACCCGCTCAGGGTTGCCGCAGACGTTGTGGTCGTCCCGCTCGACTATGTGGAGGAATGGGGCGACGTGCCTGGGACGATGCTCCACGATGCGCTGACGGAGGGACGTGTCCTCGCCGAAACATGACCTCCACGACCTTGCCGCCCGGTTCGCGTAAGGCCCGCAGCGATGAGATCGCGCTCGAGAAGCTCGCCGAGGATGTGCGCGGGTGGGTCGATGGCGTGCTTGGCGGAGCCAAAGACTCGTAACGTCCCGGCTGGCCCCCAGGCGGATGGTCGCGGGGCGACGCCATCTTGGCTATGGGAGGTGTGTGGACTTTCGTTGTCCGGCGTTTTCCCAGCTTACGGTCTGGTGGGAGAGGCGCAACGATCCGGGAGCGATGGCCGGTCCTTCTTCGAGCAATGCAGGGGTGGTGGTGCCGGACACTTGCGCGCTGTACATCTCGAAGGTGGTTGTCTTGCATCGGGCTCCCTTGCGCACGATCCACGCGACTGAGCCAAGATGGGTAACGACGAGATCTGTCACTTCATGGAAGTCTATGACGCAGGCATCCACGAAGCCTCCGGCTCCCGGGACCGTGAGCAGGGTGTGTCCTCCGGCCACATCGACAACCACAATGTCGGTGCTTCCCGTATCGACTCCATGAGTGCTTTCTGTGTAGGCGATGATCGCTCCGGCAAGGGCGATGTGGTCGATCGAGGCCGGGTGGTATCGCCTCGGCTTGGCGAGCGCCACTATGGTGCCGCGCCGTAGTAGGCAGGCATATGTGCCTCCGTGCATCGGAGGCTTCCCTACAAGCGAGTAGACCCGAACGTCCCGGTCCTTGACGATAGTCTGGGCGTGCGGCGGGAGGCAGTTCGGATGGCGCCCTGGACCAGCCACCGCCCCGGCGCGGGCGATCAACGCCGCGATCACCACCCCTATCGCGAGCAGGCAACCGTGCTTGGTGTTGCCTTTGCGTCGTACGGTATGTCGACTGTCAGCAGGAATAGGGTTCGATTCCCTCTACATCGTACGGATTCAATTCGGCTCTGTGGCCGTTCTTGAGAATGACGAGGGTCAAACGACCTGCTTCGGAGACCACCCTGGAGACCGCACATCGACCCACCCTGCCTCAATCGCACACGGGTGTTGGCATAGGCGCTCCGCTTTGGATACGCCTGCGGTTGTGAGAAGAGTCGAACGAAATCGATAGCCAGGGGACGAAGGACCAGCACGAGCGCGAGCGCGAGCGCCAGATAGATCGCCCAGATAGTTTGCCGTGATGACAGCGGCCACTCCGTCGGAAGAGAGGTGGCGAGCTTGCTGAACTTGTTAATACCCACGATCCGGCCGTCGAGGTGATCAGCATTGTCCAAATCGCTGACGAGTGCCGTCATTTCCAGCGAATCGCCCGGATTCAGGAGCAGGGGCTCAATTTCGAGCGTGCTGTCACGGATCGCGTATTGGGGATTTAGATCCTCGGGCGCCGTCTTGACGACTTCGGATTTGAGAACCTGTGCCTTTTCGCCGAGCAGCAACGTGAGCGGTCGCTCGAAGTCGGCCGAGGCTATCGGAACGTTGCCCGCACATTTGACCTGCAGCGTGAGGAGACGCACGTCACCCACGGGGTGCTCGTCGTAGAGAATCGTGATCTTGTCCGCGGCCTCGTCGCGCACGCTGACCACGCGGGCCGACGAGACCTGATACGCGAGGATCTTGCGGTTCCGCTGACGTCGGCCGAAGTACACAGTGATCATTACACCGACCACGGCGACCACGCCGCCGCCGATCCCGAGCAACTCGCTGGTAGTCACGACTCGCTCACAGTGGCCTGGTTTGTGGCCCGATTTGCACCCGCGCGATAGCGAACTGGCCCCGGGTGTAGAATGCCGAGCTGCGTCGCGGCACTTCCAGCACGGCTGCCATGATACGGATAAGTCGGACAAAATATGCCGCAGCTTGAGTGCTGATCGCTGCGTTGTGCAGAGCCCGAGCGATCTGCTCGCCGACGTCCGGCCTCGGCCTGGTGTTCTCCTCAGTCGTCTGTTGGGGTCCCGACGTCACGCGTTGCTCAAGTATGTCTGGTGCACGCCTGCCACATGCGCGAGGCCCGCACGCAAAAGATCCCGGCTCGCAAGCCTCGCGGTGACTCCCCCGGCGAGCCTCGTGGCGGGCAACCGCCGCGGGGACGGCCGTCGTCGACCAGACGGTGCAGGCCACGGGCAAAACCTCGGCGGCAGCTGTGGTCGCGACGCCGGCGAGATCCTGTTGCCGGGCCCCCGGGCGAAGCGCTCGGCCGGATCTCCCCGCTGACGGGCCCGCGTGAGCGAGTGCTCGGCCTGTACGCCGGGAGTCCGGGCGCGTGGAGCTAACCTGGTTCTATGACGTACACCACTGTGGAGGCGAGGCAGCACTTGCTCGACCAGCTCGCGGGCGCCGGCGAGAGGCTGGGCCTCGCGCTGGCCTACCTGGGCGAGGCGTACGAGCAGCTGGACGAGTACGCTGGGGAGCGGCTCGAAGACGAGCTGTTCCGGCCTGTTCGCAAGGCCTACGGTCTGCTCAAGCGCGGCCACGCCGGGTTCGCGGGCCGCCACGGGCTGCCCCCCGGGATGTCCGAGCCCGAGCCTCCGCAGGTTCTGCCGGACAACGCGAAGGGCGCGATCGACGACGCGCTCGAGGCGGTCGGTGAGGCGGACGGCATCCTCGCCGAGCTCCAGGACTCGATGTTGCCGGTCGAGGTCGGCGACTCCGAGCTGCGCGCGGCGCTCGCGCAGGTTCGTCAGCTCCTCGGCGGCCTCCCCGAGCACGCCCGCCAGCTCGTGCGCACCTTGGGCCGCTGACGCGATGTCGGTTCGTTGAATGCCCACCACCGGGCGTGGTTGGGAATCCCGGTCGGTAGGGGGCAGCGCCTAGCGAGCGCGAGCCGTTGAGCGGCCCTGCGCTAGCGTAACCCTGCAGTACGGATGGCTGTGCGACTCACCTACACGAGCGGTGGTCTGGACTCGGCGGCCCACGCGGAGTTCGAGCGCCGCCTGCGCGACGCGCGGGCCGCGACGCCGGAGCCCTGGCCGCACCTGATCGGGGGGCGGCTTCACCACGAGGGCCCCGTGTTCGAGCGGGTCGACCCCTCCCACCTCGACCGCGTTGCGAGCCGCGCCCACGCCGCCGGCCCGGAGACTGTCGCGCTCGCTGTCGTCGCCGCCCGCGAGGCGTGCGCAGAGTGGCGGCACACGCCCTACGCCGAGCGCTCCGAGCGACTCGCAGCCGTCGCGCAGGCGATCTCCGAGCGACACCTCGAGCTCGCCGCGGTGATGAGCCTCGAGACCGGCAAGTCTCGCCTCGAGGCCGTCGTCGAGGTACAGGAGGCCCTCGAGCTGATCGAGACCTACTCGGAAGAGCTGGCCCGCCACGACGGGTTCGTGCAGCCGCTCGCGAGCTTCAGCCCTGCCGAGCGCGGCACCGAGATCCTCAGGCCCTACGGCGTCTTCGGGGTGATCGCTCCGTTCAACTTCCCGCTCGCGCTCACCGTCGGGATGACCGCCGCCGCCCTGCTCGCCGGCAACACCGTGGTCGTCAAGCCCTCCGAGGAGGCGCCCTGGACCGCCGCGCTGCTCGCCGAGGCGCTGCTCGCCGGCGGCCTGCCGCCCGGGGTCTGCAACCTCCTGCACGGGGGGCCTGCCACCGGCCGCGCGCTGGTCGCCGCGCCCGTGGACGGGATCGCCTTCACCGGCTCCGCCGCCGTCGGACGGGAGATCGCGCGCAACCTCGTGGCCGGTCGCTACGCGCGTCCGGCGCTCACCGAGATGGGCGGCAAGAACCCCGCCGTCGTCACCGCCTCGGCCGACCTCGACGCCGCCGCCGAGGGTCTCGCCCGTGCGGCCTTCGGGCTCTCCGGGCAGAAGTGCTCTGCCTGCTCGCGCGCGATCGTGCTCGACCCCGTCCACGACGAGCTGCTGGAGCGTCTGCGCGCGTTCACCGCGACGCTCCCCGTCGGCGACCCCGCCGAGCGCGAGGCCTTCCTCGGGCCGGTCGTCAACGAGCAGGCACACCGGCGGTTCCGCGAGAGCGTCGCCGTCGCGCGCCGCGACGGCCGGGTTGTGATCGGCGGCGGGCAGCCCCGGCCGGAGGGGTGGTTCGTCGAGCCCACCGTCGTCGACGGCCTCCCGCTCGGGCACTCCCTCACGCGCGAGGAGCTCTTCCTGCCCTTCCTCACCGTAACGCGGGTCGCCACCCTGGAGGAGGCGCTCGCCGAGGCCAACGCCGGCGACTACGGCCTCACCGCTGGCATCTTCAGCTCCGAGGAGCACGAGGTCGAGCGGTTCCTCGACGAGACGCAGGCCGGCGTGCTGTACGTCAACCGCCGCGCGGGCGCGACCACCGGCGCGTGGCCTCGGACCCAGTCCTTCTGCGGCTGGCGGTCCTCCGGCACCACCGGCAAGGGTGGGCTCGGGCCTTACTATCTGCCGCAGTTCATGCGCGAGCAGTCCCGCACAGTGGTCAGCTGATGTCCTTCCTGCCCTTAGACTGCCGCTCTGCGCGCGGACGCTGAGCAGGGAGGCTCAGCGCCCACCACCCACGCGCCGAATCCACCCACGTGGACGATCCCCAAGCAACACCCCCGCTGATCGACGCCCGCCGGGCCCCGCGCATGGCGGTCTCACTGGAGGAGTACGCCCAACGCCTCGCCAAGACCCGACGGTGGATGCACGCCCACGACGTGGACCTGCTGGTGCTCAACCAGCCCGAGCACTACAACTGGCTCTCCGGCTACGACCCCACCTCCGTCTTCTACCACCAGTCGCTGCTGGTCCCCGCCGGGGAGGAGCCGCTCACGCTGATCTGCAACAAGGCCGAGCTGGCGCTCTGCGAAGAAACCTGCTGGGTGGGCGACGTGCGCGTCGTCTGGACGCACGAGGACCAGGTCGCGCGCACGGTCGAGATCCTGCGCGAGCGTGGCCTGCTCGGCGCGCGTCGCGTGGGGCTGAACCTGATGAGCTACCACCTGCGCCCGCGCTTCGCCTTCGAGTTGCGCGAGGGGCTCGCGGGGAGCGAGCTCGTCGACGTCACCGCCGCGCTCGACGACCTGCGCCTGGTCAAGAGTCCCGCCGAGATCGCCCTTCTGCGCCGCGCTGCACACGTGGCCGACCTCGGGGTGAGCGCCGGCATCGACGCGGTGCGCGCCGGCGTCACCGACTGCGAGGTGATGGCCGCGATCCAGCACGCCGTGGCGCTGGCGGGGGGTGAGTTTCCCGCCTACCCCTTCCTCGTGGACGCGCGCGGGACCCTGCACGGGACGCCGATCGGCAAGGTGCTCGCGGACGGGGACACCGTCTACATGGAGGTCTCGGGTGTCGTGCGCCGCTACCACTGCAACATCTCCCGCACCGTCGTGGTCGGCGAGCCCTCCGCGCGGCTGCGCGAGCTCTACGCGGTCGTCCGGGACGCCCTCGACCGTGCGACCGACGCGCTGCGCCCGGGCGTGTCCGTGCGCGAGATCGTCGAGCTCGTCGCCTCGCTGCACGGCGGCCACGAGCGCCACACCTGGGGGCGCTTTGGCTTCTCCATGGAGATCGCCTACCCCCCGATCTGGATCGGGGGTCTCAGTCTGATGCGCGGGGACGAGCACGTGCTCGAGCCCGGCCTGGTGATCACGATGGAGCCCGGCCTCGCCTACGCCGACGGCGCCACGATGATGCTCGGCAACAACGTGCTCGTCACCGAGGGCGGCCCCGAGGTTCTCAACGACGTCACCACCGACCTGCTCTGGAGGTAGGTATCGTCAGTCCGTCTGGTGGAGTTTTGATGAGCGCCTCCGGCGCGGGCTCCGTGGCGCGGGGGTGACCCAGGGTGAGCACAAGCGGACATGGCAACTGAGAACCACGTGCAGCCCAGCCTCGCCGCCTACTTCATGAGCGACGACTCCCCCCGGCTGATCGAGTCGGTACAGGCCGCCGAGCGCGCGGGCTACCGGCGCGCGTGGCTCAACGACGCGCACACCCTGTGGCAGGACGTCTACGTTCACCTGACGCGCGTGCTCGACGCGACTGAGAGCATCTCCGTCGGCTCGGGCGTCACGAACCTCGTCACGCGTCACTTCTCCGTGGCCGCGAGCGCGCACGGCACGCTCGCCCAGATCCACCCCGGCCGGGTCGTGCTGGGCCTCGGTCGCGGCGACGCCTCGGTCCACACGATGGGCGTGGCGCCGATGGCCACGGCCGAGTTCGGACGCCAGACGCGGCTCGTCCGCCGCCTGCTGCGCGGCGAACCCGTCAGCGCGGTCGAGGGCACGGAGTTCCGCATCCGCTGGCTGCAGGGCGACCCCGTTCCGATCATGATCGGCGCGACCGGGCCGCGCAACCTCCACCTGGCAGGTGGCGTCGCCGACATCGTCCAGCTCGAGGTGGGCGTCACCGAGGCCGCGGTTCGCTGGGGCCTCGAGCACGTGCGCGCCGGGGCCGAGGCGGCCGGGCGCGACCCCGACGAGGTCGAGATCTCGCTCGTCTGCGCGCTGTGGGTCGCCGACGAGCTCGACGAGGCACGCGCGCGCTGCCGCTGGGCCGCTGCCAGCGCCGCGAACCACATCGAGGAAGTGATGCGGCGCGCCGACCACGGTATGCCGGAGGAGCTGACGAGCGTCGTCGAGCGTCGTCGCGCTGCGGCACACCGCCACGACTTCGACGCGCACCTCGACAGCTCTGAAGCTGCGACCGCCTTCCTCACCGACGAGCTGATCGACAACTTCGCGATCGCGGGTCCCGCCGCGCGCTGCCGCGAGCGCCTGGAGGCACTGGCGCGCCTCGGCGTCTCCGAGGTGGCGAGCGGGTTCCTCAACGGCGAGCTCGAGCAGCTGCGGCGTGTCGGCGCCGAGGTGATCGCACGATGAGTGAGCTCGACGACCGCGTTGCAGTCATCACCGGCGCGGCACGTGGCATCGGCGCTGTGACCGCGAGGCTCCTCGCCGAGCGCGGTGCCACCGTCGTGCTGCTCGACCGCGACGCTCGTGGCGTCGAGGCCGCCGCTGCGGAGACGGAGGCCGCCGGTGGGCGCGCGCTCGGCCTCTGCGTCGACGTTGCGGACCGCGAGGCCGTCGACGGCGCTTTCGCGCGCGTGCTCGAGGAGTTCGGCGGGTGCGACGTCCTCGTCGTCAACCACACCGTCCACGCGTGCGGCTCGGTCACCGACACCGAGCCGTTCGAGTGGGACGAGACGATGGCGTCCAACGTCGGCGGCGCCTTTCTCTGCGCCCGCGCTGTGCTGCCCTCGATGGTCGCCCGCGGTGGCGGCGTGCTCGTCGGGCTCGGCTCCGACTGCGTGCTGCGCAGGCTGTCGCGACGCCGCCGCCTACGTCGCCTCGAAGGCAGCGCTCGTGGCGCTGATGCGCTCGATCGCCGTCGACTACGCCGCTCACGGGGTGCGCGCGAACGCCGTGACGCCGGGCGCGACCGACACGCCAGGGCTGCGCGAGGCGTTCGCCGGGCGCGACGTCGAGCAGAGCCTCGCGCGGGCGGCGCTGCAGAGCCCGCTGGGGCGCTTGGGAGCGCCCGCTGACGTCGCCGAGGCGATCGCGTTCCTCTGCGGCGACCGCGCGCGCTTCATCACCGGCGCGGAGCTCGTGGTCGACGGCGGGATGACCGTCAGCTACGGCGCCGGGTGAGCGTGTACTGTGAGCAGGGATGAAGCGTCCTAGAGTACGGGCCTTACTCGTCGGCGGCACCTGCCTGCTGGCCACGGGGGCGGCGCTCGCCGGTTGTGGCAGCAGCTCCTCGAGCATCGGCCCCGGCCCACTCGTCGTCGGGTCCTTCGTGCCCTACACCGGGTCCAACGCGTCGTTCGGCCCCGAAGGCTCCGCGATCTGCTTTGCGGGCACCAAGGCCGTCAACGACGGCGGCGGCGTGCTCGGACACACGTTCTCCTGCAAGCCCTTCGACTCCACCGAAGACCCCGCCGACGCCCTCCCGGTCGCCAACCGGATGATCGCCTCGACCTCGAACCTGGCGCTGATCTACGGCCCGGCGGCGGTCGAGCCCGCGGTCGAGTCGGTGCTCGACAACGCGAAGCTCGTGCACCTCTCGGTGACCGGCGACCCGCGCTACGAAAACCAGTCGAGTCCCTACTTCTACCGCCTCTCGCCCTCCGACGCGGTCACCGGCACGGCGCTCGCGGCCTACGCAGTGGCCCGCGGCTACATGCACGCGGCGGCCGTGTTCACCAACGACCAGTCCGCGCAAACCTCGGTGCCCTCACTGCTCAAGACCTACCCCAAGCTCGGGGGCACCTTCGCGGCCAACCTCACGCTGACGCCCGGCCAGCCCTCCTACCGCACCGAGGTCTCGCAAGTCCTCGCCTCGCACGCCGACGCGGTGGTCGGCGAGATGGAACCGCAGACCGCGGCGACGTTCCTCTCGGAGATGCTGGAACTCAACAACGGCAAGCTGCTGCCGATCATCACCACCTCGCGGGCGATCGAGTCCGACTGGATCAACGCGGTGCTGAAGGTGATCGGCCCGGCGGCGTTCGAGAAGTACGTCGTCGCGGTGAGCTTCAACGTGCCGACGGAAGGCCCCGGCTACGCGGCGTTCGTGCACGACCTCAACACCGCGCCGCAGTCGATCTCCGAACGCTCGCAGTACCTGACCGACCCCTTCGCCCAGTGGAACTACGACGGCATCGTCATGTCGGCGCTCGCGGTGCTGCAGGCGAAATCGACCGACTCCACGAAGTGGGCGCCGTACGTGGCGCAGATCGCGAACGGGACGCCGGGAGCCGTGGTGGTCCACACCTTCCCCGAAGGCCGCGCCGCGATCCTCGCCGGCAAGCACATCCACTACGTCGGCGCCTCGGGCCAGCTGGTGATCACCCCCTCACACAACAACGCCGCGCCGTTCGCGGGCTTCGTCTACAGCGGCAAGGGCACCGGGCCGGCCTCGCTGCTGCCCACCGGGGGCACGATCACTCCGCAGCAGCTCGCGCACGACGAGCGTTAAGCTAGCCGGGTGGCGCACCCCCACTGCCGCTCGCAGCTCGGCGCCCACGGGCGGCGAGGCCCGAGCGACGGCGGCCTGCCGGGCGGCGCGGCTCGGGGCGGATGAACACGTTCACGCTCACGCTGGGGTTCGGCATCGTCACCGCCTCGACCCTCGCCCTTGGCGCCGTCGGCTTCACGCTGCAGTTCGGCATCACCAACATCTTCAACCTCTCTTACGGGCAGGTGATGACGGTCGGCATGTTCGTCGCCTACCTCGTCAACGTGACCGCCGGCGCGAGCATCTGGGTGGCGCTGCTCGCGGGAGCCCTCGCGGGTGCGATCCTTACCGTTGCCGTCAACCGCGTCGTGTTCGTGCCGTTCCTGCGCCGCGGCACCTCCTTCGGGACGCTCATCATCGTCACCCTCGCGCTCGGCACCGCGATCGAAAACCTGCTGCTCGTGATCGCGGGGCCACAGTTCCGCTCCTACCGTCAGAGCCCCGCGCACGCGCTGCATTTCCTGGGGATGGTCCTGACACCGCAGCAGCTCGTGATCGTCGCGCTCGGCGTCGCGTCGATGCTCGCGCTGCACCTGCTGCTCCGCTACACGCGGCTGGGCAAGGCGATGCGCGCCACCGCGACCAACGTCGGCCTCGCGCGCTCCTGCGGCATCTCGACCGACCGCGTGACGGCGCTCGCGTGCCTGCTCTCGGGCCTGTTCTGCGGCGCCGCCGGCGTGACCTTCGCGATCAGCATCACGACCTTCCAGCACACCACCGGCTTCGAACTGCTGCTCGTTGTGATCGCGGCGGCCGTGTTCGGCGGGGTCGGGCAGCCCTACGGCGCGATGCTCGGCGCGCTGGTCATCGGCGTCGCGAGTGAATTCGCGGCGCTCGTCAGTCCGGACCTCAAGCAGGTCATCGCCTTCGCGATCCTCGCGCTGACGCTGCTGCTCCGGCCCAACGGCCTGATCCCTGCCCCGGCCGCCCGCACGGAGGTGTTGGTCCAGTGAGGGGTCCCCAGTGAGCCAGGCGTGGCAGTTCTACTTCATCACGCTGCTCGTCTACACCGGGGTGGACGTGATCGCCGTGCTGGCGCTGAACCTCCAGTACGGCTTTGGCGGGATCCTCAACTTCGCGTTCGTGGTCTTCATCGCGGTCGGCGCCTACGTCGCCGCGGTGCTCACAGCCGGCCCGGCCTCGGCGTCCGGCGGCTATGAGCACTACGTCCTCGGCGCGACGCTCCCCTGGCCGCTGCCGCTGCTCGCGGCCTTCCTCGCCGGCGGCGCGCTCGCCTTCGTCGTCGGATTGTTCGCGCTGCGCCCCCAGCGCTCCGACTACCAGGGCATGGTGCTGCTCGCCGTCTCGCTGATCGCCTCGGTGCTCGTCACCTCCGAGGTCAACCTCTTCAACGGCGCCTCCGGCCTCTCGCTCGTGCCGCAGCCGCTCAACTCCGTGCTGCACCTCGGTCTTGTCGACTACGGCTGGTTCTACTGCGCTCTCACCGCTGTCGTCGTCCTTCTCGTCGTGCTCTTCGTCCACCGTCTCACCGCCTCCCCGTGGGGGCGGCTCGTGCGCGCGGTGCGCGAGAACCCGACGGCTGTCCGCTCGCTTGGCGGCAACGTCGAGCGCCTGCGGATGGAGGCCTTCGTCCTCGGCGGTGCGCTCGCCGCCCTCAGCGGGGCGCTGCTCGTGCAGTTCCTCGGCGCCTGGGCGCCGACGAGCTGGGAGACGACCGAGACCTTCTACTTCTTCGTCTGCGTCGTCGTCGGCGGGCTCGGCTCCAACCTCGGTGCCGCGCTCGGGGCGGTCCTCGTGCTGACGGTCCTCGACAACGGCCTCCAGTACCTGCCGATCCTCGAATACTCCTCCGACGTCGGCGCGCTGCAGGCGATCTTCTTCGGGCTGGTCGTCATCGCCTTCCTCTGGTTCCGTCCACGCGGCCTGGTGCCCGAGCGCCGGCGGCGCTTCGGTGGGCGTGCCGAGGGCCCGCGGCCTCCTGGGGTTCCGGCGAGGACGGCGAAAGGCGCGCCGTGAGCGTGTCGCCCGCCACGACCGGCGCCAATGCCCCGCTCGTCGAGATGCGCGAGCTCGTGCACCGCTTCGGCGGCGTGCTGGCCGTGAACGGTGCGACGTTCACGGTCGCCCGTGGCACGATCACGGGCCTGATCGGCCCGAACGGTGCGGGCAAGTCGACGGTCGCAGGTGTGCTCTCAGGGTTCCTCTCGCCCGCCGGCGGTCGGGTGCTCTTCGACGGGGAGGACATCACCGGCCGGCCCGCGTACCGGATCGCGCGGCGCGGGCTCGTGCGCACCTTCCAGCTCTCCTCCGAGTGCCCGCGGCTGACGGTGCTCGAGAACCTCCTCTTCGCCGCGCCCGACGTCAGCGGCACGACGCCCGCGGGCGGCCTCTTCCGCCGCCGGCGCTGGCGGCCCAGCGAGGCGCTCGCGGTCGCGCGCGCGCGGGAGCTGCTGCACGACTTCGGGCTCGCCGACGCCGAGGACGCCTACGCCGGCGAGCTCTCCGGTGGACAGAAGCGGCTGCTCGAGATCGCGCGGGCCCTGATGGCGCGACCCTCGCTGCTGGTGCTCGACGAGCCGTTCGCGGGGGTCAACCCGACACTCAGCCTTTCCGTCCAGCGACTGCTCGGTGAGCTGCGCGACACGGGGCTGACGATGGTCCTGATCGAGCACGAGCTCGGGGCGGTAGAGCGCCTGTGCGACACCATCGTCGTGATGGCGCTGGGCCGCGTGATCGCGCAGGGGACGATGGCCCAGCTGCGCGCCAACCGCGAGGTCGTGGATGCCTACCTCGGCGGCTGAGGGTCCGGCTGCTGACGGCCCGGCCGGTGGGGGCACGGACCCCGAGGACCGCGAGCGGGACGTGCATCTGAGCGTCCGCGGCGTCACCGCGGGCTACGGGGGCCTGCCGATCATCCGTGACGTCACCGCCTGCGTGGGACGGGGCGAGGTCGTCTGCGTGATCGGGCCCAACGGGGCCGGCAAGAGCACGCTGCTGAAGGCGGTCGTGGGCGTACTCCAGCCGATGGCCGGCGAGGTGACGCTCGCCGGCACACGCCTCGACGGTCTGCGTGCCGACCAGGTGGCGCGCCGCGGCGTCGGCTACGTGCCGCAGGTCCGCGACGTGTTCGAGCCGCTCACGGTCCGGGAGAACCTCGAGATGGGGGGCTACCAGCTGCCGCGGCGGGCGGTCGCCGAGCGGGTTGAGGAGGTCGCTGTCGCCTTCCCGCAGCTCGCGCCGATGCTGGGGCGCCCGGCCGGCAACCTCAGCGGGGGGGAGCGCAAGATGGTCGCGATCGGCAGGGTGTTGATGATGCGACCCACGCTCGTGCTCCTCGACGAGCCGACCGCCGGGCTCGCGCCGCAGCTGGCCGACCGCCTGCTCTCCGAGTACGTGCGCGCGCTCGCGGCCCGCGACGTCGCGGTGCTGGTCGTCGAGCAGCGCGCGCGGGAGGCACTCGCGGTGTCGGACTTCGTCTACGTGATGGCCGCGGGCGTCGTCGCGAGCGCCGCGCCGGCGGCGGAGATCCTTGCTCGCGGCGACCTCGGGGACCTGTTCCTGGGGCGGGCGGGGGCTCGCTGAGCACTATCGTTGCGTCCGTGAAGGCAGCCGAGCTGACGTGGCCGGCGTTCCGGGAGCGCTTGGCGGCCGGAGCGCCGCTCGTGCTGACCGTGGGCGCGTTCGAGCAGCACGGACCGCATCTGCCGTTGGCCACCGACTCGATCATCGCCGAGCGGCTGGGCGAGGCCGTCGCCGAGCGCGTGGGTGCGATGACGCTGCCGACGCTGCCGTTCGGTGCCCCCTCGCGCCCACGGTCAGGCGGAGGCGACCTGTTCCCGGCGCCCGCGTTGAGCCTCCGCGCGCTGCTGGTGGCGCTCGCGGCACTCGCCGACGGGGCCGTGCGCGCGGGGGCGCGCTCGTTGGTGGTGATCTCCTGGCACATGGAGAACGCGGCCGTCCTGTGGGATGCGCTGCAGGGTCCGCTGGAGCGCGGCCGCGGCACGGTCGGGCTGCTGTTCGGCGCCCCGTGGGACTTCCTCGGGGCAGACCTCGAGCGCGCGCTGTTCCCCGAGGGACCCGCGCAGTGGTCCGACGATCACGCCGGCCGCCTGGAGACCGCGCTGATGCGCCATCTCGCCCCCGCGCTGGTGGGAGACCCTCCCGAGCCGGCGCCGTTCAGGCCACGACGGGGCTATGACGTGCTGCCGACGCCCCCCGACGCCGTGCCCGCGACAGGGGTCACGCTCGACGCCCGTCACGTGGACGCCGGGCTCGGCGAGCGGTGCTTCGAGGCGATGGTTGCGGGGATCGTCTCCGCCGTGGCGAGCGAGGCTGGGCTGATGGGGCAGGGCAGCGAGGCGCTCTACGAGCGCGCCCTGCGAGCGTTGCCGGGCGCCAGCACCCGCAGCACGCTGTACGTGCCTCCGCACCCGCCCTACGCCGCCCGCGGCGAGGGGTGGCGGCTGTTCGACGTCGCTGGGCACGAACTGGTCGACCTGCACGCCAACAACAGCTCGCTCGTCCACGGCCACGCCTTCGCACCGGTGGTGCGCGCCGCCGGCGAAGCGCTCGCCGACGGTTCGGCCTTCGGGTTGCCAACCGCCTCGGAGGTGCAGCTCGCCGAGCGCCTGGCGCAGCGGCTTCCGTGGGCCGAACGCTGGCGCTTCGCGAGCTCAGGGAGCGAGGCGGTGATGATGGCGGTGCGCGCCGCCCGCGCCGCCACCGCCCGCGATGGACTGCTGCGCTTCGAGGGCTGCTACCACGGCAGTTGGGACGCCGTCGTGCAGCCCGGCACCCGCGGCGTGCCCGCCGCCGCGCAGCGGGACGTGCTGACGCTGCCCGTGGGCGATGAGCGCGCGTTCGCAGCGGCGCTCGCGGAGCACCGCGAGCGTTTGGCGTGCGTGCTGCTCGACCTGATGCCCAACCAGGCAGGCCTGCGCCCGGCGGATCCCGCGTTCGTCTCGCTTGTGCGCGAGGAGACGGCTCGCCACGGCATCGTGTTGGTCCTCGACGAGGTCATCACGCTGCGGGCCGCCGTCGGGGGGCTGCAGGAGACCTACGGGATCGAGGGCGACCTGGTCGTGCTCGGCAAGCTGATCGGCGGCGGGCTGCCGATCGGGGCGATCGGCGGGCGCGCAGAGCTGATGGACGTTTTTGACCCCCGCCGGCCCGACGCCGTGGCGCAAAGCGGCACGTTCACCGCCAACCCCGTCTCGATGCGCGCGGGGGCGGCCGCGCTGGATCACCTCGACGCCGCGGCGATCGCGCGGATCGACGCGCTCGGTGAGCGGCTGCGCGACGGCCTGCTCGAGCTCGGCTACACGGTGAGCGGCCGCGGCTCGCTGCTCAAGGTCCACGTCGATGACCGTGTGGACCTCTGGTGGCGGCTGTACCGCGAGGGGGTGCTGATCGCGGCGAGCGGGCTCGCGTGCGTCTCCACGCCGATGGACGCCGCCGTGATCGAGCGGGCACTCGGGGCGTTCGAGCGGGCGCGGCGGTGAGCCGAGCCGCGCCGTCGGGACCGTCGGTGTGCGTGGTCGGCGCCGGGGCGTGCGGCCTGGCGAGCGCGCTCGCGCTCGCGCGGCGCGGCGCCGGGGAGGTGACGGTACTGGAGGCGCGGCACGTGGCCGCGGGCTCCTCGGGTCTGTCGGTGGGGATCGTCGAGACGCAGTACCTCGACCCGCTGGACATCGAGCTGCGCGTGCGCTCGACGGCGCTGTTCGACGAACTCGAGCGTGAGCACGGCCTGCGGATCGTGCGCAACGGCTACCTGCGGCTCGCGCACGCCGCCGAGGCGCTCGCCGCGTTCGAGCAGAGCGCGCGGGTGCAGCGCTCGCTGGGCGTGCCCGACGCGCGTGTGCTTGACCGCGAGGAGGTCTCCCGGCTGGTCCCCGACATGGCGGTCGAGGACGTGGCCGGCGGGCTGTACGGTCCGCGCGACGGGTTCCTCGACGGCCACCTCTACTGCACGCTGCTGGCGGAGCTGGCGGGCGATCTCGGGGTCAGAGTGCTGGGTGGCTGCGAGCTGCTCGACGCGCAACCCGGCACCTCCGGGGGGTGGCGCCTGCGCACCGGCCGGGGTGAGCTCGTCTGCGACTGCGTGGTCAACGCGGCCGGACCCTGGGCCGGGCGGGTGGCGGCCCTGCTGGCCTTCGACATGCCCCTCTCTCCCCAGCGCCACCAGGCCGTGGTCGTGCACCTCCCGCACGAGCTCTCCTACACGGTGCCCTCGGTGATGGACTACACCCCCGGCGCGGGCACGCCCGGCCTGTACTTCCGCCACGAGCGTCCCGGGCAGCTGATCGCCGGCCTGCACACCGAGGAGGCGCTGGAGCCGGTGGCGGACCCCGACCGCTACGCGCACGGCGCCGACCCCGAGTTCCTGGAGGCCGTGGCAGAGAAACTGGCTGCCCGCCTACCCTCGCTCGCCGCCGCGCGCCTTGCCCACGGGTGGGCCGGCCTGTACCCCGTCAGCCCCGACGGGCTGCCCCAGGTCGGCCCGCTCCCCGGCCATCCGGGGGCGATCCTCGCCGGCGGGGCCGGCGGGTCTGGGATTCAGCTCTCCCCGGCGATCGGGGAGCTCGTCGCGGACTGGGTCCTCGTGGGCGAGCCGCGCGCGGTCGCGGGCGCCGCTCGCCTGGCGCCCGACACGCACCGTCGTGGGGGTTAGCACTCTCGCGCCGGGAGGTTGTTGGGGTCGTTTGAGCTGCGCCGCTACGCGCGTGGAGCGTCACGGCCCGTGAGGGCTTGCCGGCCGAGGTTGGTGGCTGCTACACGCCAGCTCGAGTTACGGAGTCGAATGAGCGCGGCGTGAGTGGGCGATGCGCGGCGGGCTTTGGGGGTACCCGGGGTGGGAGGCGCGGATGGTTAGGATTGCGGCGCGATGACGTCTGCGACCGACCCCGTGATCCTCTCCGCCGTGCGCACCCCCGTGGGGCGGTACGGCGGCGCGCTCGCGCACGTGCGCCCAGACGACCTCGCGGCGGTCGCGGTGCGCGCCGCCGTGGAGCGCGTACCGGCGCTCGACCCCGCGACGATCGAGGAGGTGTACCTCGGCTGCGCCAACCAGGCGGGTGAGGACAACCGCAACGTCGCCCGCATGGCGCTGCTGCTCGCCGGCCTGCCCCAGGAGGTGCCCGGGGTCACCGTCAACCGGCTGTGCGCGTCGGGACTCTCCGCGGTCGTCTGCGCCTGCCAGGCCATCCGTGCCGGGGAGATCGAGGTGGCGGTGGCGGGCGGCGTGGAATCGATGAGCCGCGCGCCGCTGGTGCAGGGCAAGGCCGAGAAGGCGTTCGCCCGCGGGGACCGCACGGTGTACGACACCACGATCGGCTGGCGCTTTCCCAACCCGCGCATGGCGGAGCGCTTCCCGCTGGAGAGCATGGGCGAGACGGGCGAGAACGTCGCCGAGCGGTGGGGGGTGAGCCGCGCCGACCAGGACGCGTTCGCACTGGAGAGCCAGCGCCGCTGGGCGGCCGCCGACGCCGCGGGGTGCTTCGTCGAGGAGCTCGTGCCGGTGGGGGAGTGCGTGCGCGACGAGCACCCCCGCCCCCAGTCCACGCCCGAGGCGCTCGCCAAGCTGCGCCCCGCCTTCCGCGAGGGTGGCACCGTCACTGCGGGCAACTCCTCCGGCGTCAACGACGGCGCCGCTGCGCTCGTGGTCGCCTCCGCCGAGGCCGCCGCTCGCCTCGGAGCGCCGCCGCTCGCGCGCTTCGTGGGCTCCGCCGCGGCCGGTGTGGACCCGCGCGTGATGGGCATTGGCCCGGTGCCCGCCGTGCGCAAGCTGCTCGCGCGCACCGGCGTGGCACTCGAGGACGTGGACCTCGTCGAGCTCAACGAGGCGTTCGCCTCCCAGAGTGTGGCGGTGGTGCGGGAGCTCGGGCTCGACCTCGCGCGGGTCAACGTCAACGGCGGCGCGATCGCGATCGGCCACCCGCTCGGCATGAGCGGCGCGCGGCTGGTCGTGAGCCTCGTCCACGAGCTGCGTCGCCGCGACGCGCACCTCGGACTCGCCACGCTGTGCGTCGGCGTGGGGCAGGGACAGGCCGCTCTCTTCGCCCGGTAGTCCTGGTGGGGTAGCACTCCGGCCAGGGCGCTAATGCCCCCGGGGCTCGCTGCCGATGAGAGCCTCGTGACGCTTCACCGCACCTCCAGCCCCCCGCGCGGACGGGGGCCCGCGCTCACACTGCTGCTCGGCGTCCTGGCCGCGGCGCTGCTGCTCGCCCCCGCGGGTGCGAACGCGCTGGTCGTCAAAGTCAAAACCGGGGCGGGCGCGGCCACGACCACGGTCGGCGTGCAGCCGACCAGCTTGGAAGCGCCCACTGGTGGCATGGCGCAGAGCGAAAAAGAAGGAACGGAAGGGCCCGACGCGCCCAAATTCAACAACCCCGAAGGTCATGCGGTGGTCGAAGGCAACCCGACGACGCACGCCGTCAACACGTACCTGGTCTACTGGGACCCGGAAACACCCTTCCCGCTCAACTACCCAGGCGAATGGCAGGCGCTGATCAATGGCTACATGAGCAATCTGAGCGGCGCGAGCGAAACCGGCGGCAACGACGTGTTCAACGTCGACGCCCAGTACGCCGACCTGACCGGTCACGCGACCGCGCAGACGCGCTTTGACGGCTCCTACGTCGACACCAACTCCTACCCCGTCGCGAAGTGCACCGACAAGTACCAGGGGGAAACCTACCTCGAAGAACCCCCCTGCCTCACCGATGCGCAGATCCGCGAACAGCTGCACACGTTCATCGGCGAGCACGAACTGAAAGCCGGGATGAACACGATCTTTTACGTGCTCACCCCCCCTGAAGTGGGGGTGTGCGTGGACGAAGGCGTGGGCGCGTCTCACTGTTCGCAGGACAACGAAAAAGTCACGCCGGGCGGCCTCTGCAGCTACCACTCCTACTACTCCGACCCGCAGTTCGGGACGGTGCTCTACGCGGCCATTCCGTGGACCTTCGGATTGGGCGATATCGGGCCGCTGTGGAGGTCCGAGTTGCTTGAAGAACACTTCAAGTTCGACGCATTTGGTGGGTACGCGGGTCTCGCGTGCCAGGACGGTGGCTGGAACGAAAACGCGGAAAAGGGCGGCCCGATCAAGAAAACTGAAGTGATGCAGGAGCCCAACCAACTCTCCCACTTCGGCGCCGACGGCCTCTGGAACGACGGCCTGGCCGACCTGGCGATCGGGCAGATCGCCTCCGAGCAGCAGAACACGATCACCGACCCCCTGCTCAACGCGTGGCAGGACAAGGAGACCGTGGGCGGCGAAGAAGTCGGTTACGAGGACACCGACGAGTGCCGCAACGACTTCCTGGCCATCTCCGCCGGCAGCGCGTCCAAGAAGGAACACACCGAAGCGGGCGACCTTGCCAACCAACTCGTGTTCGGCGCCAACTACTACGTGACCGACGCCTTCGACCTCGCCGCCTGGAAGCTCGGCTACCCGGGGATCGCGTGCATGCCGGGGATCGACCTCGTCCCCTCGTTCACCGTCCCGCCGACGGTCAACGCCGGTGAAGTGGTGGGCCTCGACGGCATGGAGTCGGACATCACGCTGAACGCCGCGTGGAAGTTCAACGCCAAAGGAGTGGAGGAACTCACGTACCCGACGTACACTTGGAACTTCGGCGACGGGTCGCCCGAAGTCAGCGGCTACGCCCCCGGGTCGCCTCCGGGCAACCCGCCGTCGGTGCTGTGCGAAGCGCCGTGGCTGGCCCCCTGCGCCTCCAGCACCTTCCACTCCTACAAGTACGGCGGCGTGTACAAAGTCGTCCTCACGGTCAAGGATGTGGCGGGCGACACCGCCACCGCCGAACGGACGATCAACGTCGTGGGCCCGCCTGCGCCCACTCCCCCGCCGCCCACTCCACCGGGTGGCGGCCCGGGCGGCAGCTCGGGCTCCTCGGGCACCTCGGGCGGCTCAGGCAGCTCGGGCGGTCTCGACCGTGCTGCCTCAGCCCGTCGCCACCGCGGCGGCCGTCTCGAGTTCGCTCAAGAAGGTCGCGCGCAACGGCCTCGTGGTCCGCTACTCGGTCAACGAGCAGGTGACGGGCCGCTTCGAAGTCCTGCTGGAATCCGGCGTCGCCCACCACCTGGGGATCTCAGGAGCAGCGGCCACCAACCTGCCGGCGGGCTTCCCCAAGTCGGTGGTGATCGGCCGCGCGCTGCTGGTCACGCTCAAGGGCGGAGGCAGCACCGTGCGGATCAAGTTCTCCAAGAGCACCGCCAAGCACCTGCGCCGTGCGCACAAGGTGACGCTGACGCTGCGCCTGATCGTCCGCAACGCCTCCTCGCAGAGCCCGCTCTTCACCACGGTGATGAGCACGTCGGTCCTGCACTGAGGACTACAACCCCGGCCAGTGGTGGGGTGGTGTATCAGTTTGGGGGTATATCACCGACTGGACCTGTGGATAGCAACCAGATGGCAGTCATGAGAGGTCCAGTAGCTATATGTTGGCCCAAATGCACCATATGGCTCTCGCGGTCTGCGGGTCCCGACCAAACTGGGGCACTACCAGTGGCGGGGGTCGTTGGGCTGCGCCACCGGGGCGTGAGCGGAGGCGACGGCTGGGTGGGCTTGCCGGCCGAGGTCGGTGCTGTGCGTGGCCAGGTCGAGTCAGCGGGGCGGAAGTGGGCGCGGAGTCACAAGAATCAGAACCCCGGGGGATGGCGGGCAACGAACCCGGCGTTGGAGCGGATTTCCGGCTGCCACCGCGAGGCAAAGGGCCCCGAGCGCCCGACCGTGTCGAAGCGCATCCAACGCCCGCCGACGTTCACGTACATGTAGACGTGCCCGGCGGAGGCGTATACCGTGATCCACTGGCCCGGCCCCGCCGCCCCCCAGCTCTCCAGCGACCCCGAGGTCTCCGGCGCGGACAGCAGCCCGCCGGCGGCCAGCGCGTAGGAGACGGAGCCCGAGCAGTCGTAGGCGTCGTCGACGAACGAGGCGTGCCCGCCGCCGTACACGTAGGGGAAGTCGGTGATCGCGTTGGCCCCCGCGATCACGCGCTGCACGACTTCGGGGATGCCCGCGGGGATCGGGATCTGCCCGTCGCCCCCGACGGAGTCCCCGCCGGGAACCGTCGCGGCCGTCGCCGTCGCCGTCGCCGTCGCCTGCGAGCGCGCGGCGCGTTCGAGCGCGTGCACGTGGCCGAGCTCGGCGCGCACTTCCGCGTTCGACTGCGCGCCGGGGGCGACGAATTCTTCGGCGACCTTGGCCGGGCGGGCAGCGGCGGAGTGGTGCACCGAGGTCACCGGGAAGCTCTTCGCTTCTTCGGGGTCGCGCACCTCGGCGACCGGCTTCGTGGAGGCCACCTCGCCCGGGGGCAACGTTTTGACTGGGGTCCCCGCCCGCGCGCGTCCCGCCTGCCCACTCCCTGTCCGCGACCCCGTCTGCGCTGAGCCTGCGGCCCTGGTCGAGGTGGCCGCGCCGCCCGTCTTGCCCGCGTGCGCGGCTGCGTGGTGGGCGCCGCCAAGGGTGAGCGCGAGCACCGCTGCGAGTACCACGAGCCCGACGCCCGCGGACCCGCCCGCGAGCGCGCGGCGCGAGGTACCCGACCGCGCCGAAGATCGGGTCGCGCCGTCTAGTTGCTGCGTACCCACAGCCCTAAGGCTAGCGAGCCCCACCGACCCCCTGCGGCGGGCCGACGCCGGGGTCGGCTACCCTGACCGGATGCAGGACGAGGCCACCGTGGCCGGGATAGCCCGTGCGAGCGTCCCGGCAGCAGCCGACGCACGCGCGCACAAGCGCCTGTGGCACGGGATGCACAAGCCGGCCAACTGGCTGCAACTCGTCCGCTTCGGCGTGGTCGGCGGCAGCGGGTTCGTGGTCAACGTCGCGGTCTACGCGGTGTGCGTGCACGCGCTCGGGGTGGAGTACCGCGTGTCCAGCGTGCTGGCGTGGTTGGTGGCGGTCGCGAACAACTTCCTGCTCAACCGCCACTGGACGTTCGACGCCGCCGCGGGCAGCGCGCACCTGCAGGCGCGACGCTTCTTCGTGGTGAGCCTCGTGGCGGAGGGCTTCAGCCTGGGGCTGCTGACGGTGTTCGTGGAGGACGCCGGGATCGCCAAGGTCGCGGCCCAGGCGCTGGCGGTGGCGGCCGTGATGCCGCTCAACTTCCTCGGCAACAAGCTGTGGAGCTTCCGCGCCGCGGCGTGAGCGGCCCACCAGCGGGTACCTATACTCTGAAACCCCCCGCTGCGGAGGACTGAGCGTGCAGGAGATGGTCATATACGGCGTCAGCTTCGACATGGTCGGCAAGCAGCCGATCGTGCTGTTGAAGACGGTCGAGGGCAACCGCTTCCTGCCGATCTGGATCGGCCACCCCGAGGCGGCGTCGATCCTGATGAAGCTCCAGGGCGCGAGCACCCCGCGGCCGATGACCCACGACCTCCTGTGCGACGTGCTCGGCGAGCTCGAGGTCCGCTGCACTCAGGTCGCCGTGACGGAGCTGCGCGAGAACACGTTCTTCGCGCAGATCACCCTGTCGGTCAACGGTCGCGAGCTCGAGATCGACTCCCGCCCGAGCGACGCGATCGCTCTCGCGGTGCGCTCCGGCGCGCCGATCTTCGCCGCGGAGGAGGTGATCGCGGAGTCCGCGATCGAATTCGAGCAGAACGAGGAGGAGTCCGAGGACGTCGTCGAGCAGTTCAAGGAGTTCCTGGACCAGGTCTCCCCTGAGGACTTTGCAGCCGGCGATTCTTGACGGGTGGGGCTTGGGGATCGTCCGTGCGGGTGTGTTCACGAACCGAGCTGGTGTGCGCTGGGCCTCCGTGCCCAGCGACCACGGCGTGTAGGCCTGCCGATCTGTGTCGCATCACGGCGACATCTACCCCTCGTCTCAGCCGCCATGTCGTACGTTTGTCGTGATTACGTCAGGGGTACGCTATACTGTCGTACATATGACCACATGCTACGACCACAACACGACATTAACTGAGGGGGCCATCGTTGCCGGGACTTGTGCTTGATCCGGAGCAGCAGGAGCTCGCCGACCTGGAGCAGCGCATCAGCAGGGCGCTCGAGAAGCTTCGCGATGAGCTGGAGGCCGCCGCGAACGACGCCGAGATCCCTGCGATCGACTCCGAGTACGTCCGCCGCTGGATCGAGACGGCCAAGCGGTTGTCGGTGCAGGTCAGCAACGACCTGCCGCCCCAGCTCGAGCCCGAGGCGGTGGCCGAGATCCGCAAGATCATCATCAACCTGCTCGACGACCTCGAACGGGTCGACCCGGCGCGGCCCCTCGACGCGCTCGACCGGTTCTTCGTACAGGCGGAGGCCGTGCGACACATCATCCGAGACGCGCTCGACGAGCACGTCGGCTGCCGTGAGGACGATGCCCGACCGCTCGTCGCCTACCTCCAGCAAGCCCTTCCTCGGATCACTCAGGCCGACCAGGCGCGCATCGTGGGGATCTCCACCCGCCACCTGCAGCGGCTGGGCAAGGAGGGCGGAACGCCGCCCCGGCGACTCGTGCTGGCGATCCGGCTGGTCAGGCTGCTGGGCTACGTGTGGAACCCGGAGGGAGTGATCGCGTGGTTTCACCGCGAGCGCGCCGAGCTCGACGGGCACGCCCCGATCGACCTCATGGGCGATCCCGGGTTCGAACGAGTGCTGCTGCGCCTCGCCAGAGAGGGACGAGCGCGGAATGCCGGGTAATGACCGGCTGCCGGTCGTGGAGATCAAAATGATCGTCCACCGCTACTCGAGCTACGACACACCGGTCTGGGCGCGTGAGAACGGCCAGCCCGGGCGCTGGCACGCACGTGGAGACGGCCCCACGCAATACATGTCGACGACCACCGACGGGGCGTGGGCGGAGTTGATCCGCCTGGAGGAGCTGAGAACCGAGGACGAGGTCACGATGGTGAGCGTGTCGATGTGGGCGGTCGCCGTGGATCACCAGCTGATCGTCGACTACTCGACGTTCGCGCGCGCGGAGGCGGCCGGCTTTGACCCGGAGGCCCTGGTGGACGAGGACTACGAGCGCTGTCAACGCGAGGGAGCCCGCCTTCGCTCCCTGCGCTACGGCGGCGTCCTCGCTCCCAGCGCCGCGCTTCCGGGTGCGCTCAACCTCACCCTGTTTGGCCCGCGGACGGCCTCAACGTGGGGTCGGCCCCCGCTGCTCGTGTCTTCGCTGCCGGCGACGATCATCGCCAAGGGCGCCCCACCCCCGGGTCTGCTCTCCCTGGTCCGGCGGATCGGAGCGCCGCACGCTGCGCTCGTCGCCTTCATGTCGCGAGGCGGCACGGGCGTCAACCGCGACGAGCCGGATGACTCACAGGCTGACGGGTGAAGGCGCTTTGGAGGACCCGGTCGACCAGCGCGTCGAAGTCGGTCCCCGAGGCGTCCGACGCCATCGGCAGCAGGCTCGTTTCCGTAAGGCCGGGCACGACGTTCGCCTCCAAGACCGCCGGCTCGCCGGTCTCCTCCCGTAGCATCAGATCGACCCGTGCGACCCCGTGGCAGCCGAGCAGCTTGTACACGTCGAGCGCCAACTCCTGCGCGCGCGCGGTGGTCTCGGCGGGCAGGTCGGCAGGGCACACGTAGGTGGTCATCCCGATCTCGTAGCGAGACTCGTAGTCGTAGAACTCCCGCTCGCGCGGGATCGCCTCGACCACCGGCAGTGCGATCGGCTCCTCACCGGCTGTCTCTGCGTCGAGCACCGACACCGCGAGGTCACGTCCCTTGACGTAGCGCTCGAGGAGAACCTTGCGGTCGTAGGAGAGCGCCCCCACGATCGCTGCCGGCAGCTCGTCGCTCGAATGTGCGAACTGCACGCCGAACGCGGAGCCCTGGGAGGCGGGCTTGACCACCATCGGAAACCCGAGCTCGCGCCCGATCGACGGCAGCGCCGCCGCGACGCCGAGCTCCTTGACTGCGCTCTCCTTGAAGGCGTGGAAGTCTGGCGTGGGGACGCCCGCCTCGCGCATCAGGTGCTTGGCGAGCGCCTTGTCGGTGCAGAGCATGCAGGCCGCCGGCCCCGAGCCGGTGTAGGGGACGCCGATCGCCTCCAGCAGCCCCTGGACCGTCCCGTCCTCGCCGTCGCGGCCGTGCAGCGCGAGAAAGGCCGCGCGGGGCTGGCACTCGAGCAGCTCGGCCACGAGCTCCGCGCCGACGTCGATCCCGACCACCTCGTGCCCCAGGCGCTTCAGCGCGCTCTCCGCGCGCGCGCCGGAGCGCAGCGAGACGGTGCGCTCCAGCGAGCCTCCACCCTTGAGCACCGCCACCGGCCCGGGGGCTCTCGCGACGCGGAGGTGCCCACCGCGCCGCCCTCCGCCCTTCGCGCCGGTGCTCGCGGGTTTGTCCGAGCTCATCGCTTCTGCCGCCGCAAGCCCTTCCCCTTCTTCTCGGAGATGGGGCCTGGACCCGTCGCCCCATCCCCGCTCGCGAGGCCCGCGCTCGAGCCCGCGCTCGTGCGGGTCGGAGATCCGCCTGGAGCACGTCGAGCGGGCGGTGCGGGTGGAGAGCCCGTCAGGGCGCTGAGCAGGCCGGTGTCTCCTCCCATGTTCTCGCCGATCCGCCGGACCCCCTCGCGGATCTCCTCCTCGGGAAGCCCCGCGAAGTTCAGCCGCATCGAGGATGCGCCGCGGCGTCCGTCCATGTACGCGGCCCGGCCCGGGACGAACGCGACGTCCTCGCACTGCGCGAGCAGGCCGGTGGTGTCGATGTGCCTTGGCAGCGTCACCCAGATGAACAGGCCGCCCTGTGGCGTCGTCCAACGGGCGTCGGCGCCGAAGTGCTCGCCGAGCGCCTGCAGCATCACGTCGCGCCGACGCTTGTACAGGCCCTTCAGCTCCCCCAGGTACCCGCGCCAGTCGTGCTCGGCGAAGTACGCCGCCACGAACAGCTGCGTCACCGGCGAGGAGCAGAGGTCAGCCCCCTGTTTGCCGAGGTTGAGCTTCTCCAGCACCGGCCGCGGTGCCACTGCCCAGCCGAGGCGCAGGCCCGGGGAGAGGATCTTCGAGAACGTCCCCAGGTACATCACGAAGTCCGACTTCCCGTCGCGGTCGGCAGCGGCGGCGTCCAGCGAGTACAGCGTCGGCAGCGGCTGGCCCTCGTAGCGGAGCAGGCCGTAGGGGTTGTCCTCGAGCACCAGCAGCTCCCGCTCGCGCGCGATCTCCACGAGCCGCCGGCGGCGCTCCAGCGACATCGTCACCCCGCCGGGGTTCTGGAAGTTGGGGATCGTGTAGATGAACTTCGGTCGGCGGCCCTCGGCTTGCAGGCGGTCGAGAGTCGCCTCCAGCGCGTCGACGGGCAGCCCGTCCCCGTCCATCTCGATCTGCACCACGTCCGCCTGGTAGGCCCCGAAGGTGGGCACCGCGCCGGGGTACGTGGGCGCCTCCGCGACGATCACGTCGCCGGGGTCCACCAGCGTCTTGCAGACGAGGTCGATCACCTGCTGGCCGCCGGTGGTGACGATGACTTCCTCGGCCTGCACCGCCGTGCCCTCCTCGGCCATCACCTGCACGATGCACTCTTTCGCCGCCGCCAGCCCCTCGGTCGGGCCGTACTGCAGCGCACGCGCGGTCGAGTCGGCGGCGACGTGCGCCATCAGCTTCGCGTACAGCTCCGGCGGGAACGTCGAGGTGTCGGGCAGCCCGCCCGCCAGCGAGATCACGTCGGGCCGTTCGGTGAGCGCCATCATCTCGCGCATCGCCGACGAGCGCATCCCCCGCGTGCGCGCCGCAAAGAGTCGCTCGTAGCGGGCCAGCTCGTGCGCAGTGGAGCGAGCCCTGGGTGCCCCGTCGTCTATCGTCATGGCGCCTCGCACGGTAGCGCACGAGCTCCGGCGCGATGCAATCACACCCCCGCGAGATTGGAGGCAGCCCCCGGAATGACACGGCGCAACCCCGCTGCTCGCAGCCGCTCTGCGGCGGAGAGCCATCCCAACAAAACCCGCCCCCGTGCGATGGGCGGCCTCGTCCCTGTCGGTAGAGGGGCAGGCCATCCTCACGACCTCCCCCCGGGCTCCAGTGGGGGCACAGGCCACTCTCCCAAGCTCCCCCCGGGCATGTGAACGGCCTCGTCTTCTACATCGGCCTCGGCCTCGGCCTCGCGCTCGCCGCCGGCCTGCGCCCCTTCCTGCCCGCGCTGCTCGCCGGCGCGCTCGCCTCCTCGGGGGCGCTCGGGGTCAGCTTTGCGCACGACCCCTACCGGTTCCTCCAGTCGCAGTGGTGGCTGCTCGGCGTGTGCGTCGCGCTCGTGCTCGCGTACGCCCTACAGCTCGCGCTCAAGCTCGCGCCGGCGGTCGACCAGGGCGACCGCAAGCAGCGCCCCGACCCGCTGGCCGCGTCGCTCGCCGGCCTGGGGCTCGGCACGGGCGCGATCCTGTTCGCGGGGACGCTCGCTGCGCACGGCGACTCGCCGTGGCCGGGGCTGCTCGGCGGCCTGCTCGCGGCGGGCCTCGCCCAGCGCGCGTCGTGGCCGGTGATCGCCCGCGCGCGGGCACGCCTGACCGACCGCGCGGCGCGCGAGGCGCTGACCGTCTACCTCGACGCGGCGTCGCTGGTGCTCGCGGCGCTCGTCGCGCTGCTGCACCCGCTCGGCTACGTCGCGCTCGCGCTGTTCGCGTGGCTGTGGCTCGCGGGCCGGCGGCGCTCCGGGGACAAGTACGCCGGCCTGCGCATCCTCGGACGATGAGCGGTGCGTATGCCGGCGCCTCGCGGCGTCCTCAGTCGCTCGTGTGCGTAAGCACACTTTGCTCCTTGCGTCCTTGCGAGGCTTGGCCTACGCACCGCTCATGAGCGCGCCGTGTATCAAAAAATGACGACCTATATATAGGCGCGGAAAAACAACTGTCCATACGCGCGCCCGGCCTTCGATCGAATGACCCCACCCAAGCTCGTCCTCTGTGTGATCGACGCGATGGCCCCCGCCGCGCTCGAGCGGGCTGTCGCTGAGGGGGCGGCGCCCGTGCTGGGCGAGCTGATGCGCCGTGGGCGGTACGTCCCCGACTGTGTCGCTGCGTTTCCCTCGGTGACCCCGGTGTGTGCGGCGTCGATCGCGACCGGCGCCGGTCAGGAGCGCCACCTGATCCCCGCGATGAACTGGTTTCTGCGCGAGGAGGCCCGCTACGTGGAGTACGGCTCCTCCTTCCGCGCCTCGCAGCGCTCCGGGTTCGCGCGCCAGCTGACGGACACCGTCTACAACATGAACCGCGCGCACCTCGCGCCCGAGCCGCTGACGGTCTTCGAGGCGCTCGACGACGCGGGGGTGCGCACCGCCGGCACCACCTACCTGATCTACCGCGGGCGCTTTCGCCACGAGCCCCAGCGCGACTCGGCGCTCACGCGACTGGCCTCCGCCACGCTGCTGCGCCACGCCGTGATGGGGCCGCGGGAGCTGTTCTACGCGGACATCTTCGCCTCGCGGCGCACCGGCTGCCGCTCGGGCCTCGGGATGCCGGGCGTGCGCGACCAGCACTCCGGCTGCGTCGCCGCCTACATGGTCGAGCACGACCTGTTCGACTTCCTGCTGCTCTCGCTGCCGGACAACGACTGGTACTCCCACAAGCACGGCCCCGAGGGGCAGGTGCGCTCGCTCGCGCTCGCCGACCGCCAGCTAGCGCGGATGGTCGAGCCCGCGGGGGGTCTGGACCGCTTCCTGGAGTCCCACGCGGTGGTGGTGATGGCCGACCACTCGCAGGCCCCGGTGCGCGCCACGGTGGCGCTGCAGGACGCGCTCGCCGAGCTCGACGTGTTGGAGCCTGTCCACCGCACGCGCGAGCAGTCGTCGCGGATCGCCGTCTGTCCCACCCAGCGCGCGGCGATGGTGTACGTGCTCGCCGAGCACCACCCCGAGGCGCTGCGCTCCGACGTGGTGCGACGTGCGCTGGCGCTCGACGGCGTGGAGCTCGTGCTGTGGCTGGAGCGCGACGTCCACGGCGCGCCCGCCGAGGGCGTGATCGCGCGACCCTCGATCGGAGAGCTGCGCTTTCGGCCGGGTGGGGACCTACGCGACGCACGTGGTGAACGGTGGAGCGTAGAGGGGGAGCTGACCGTGCTCGGCGCGGCCGTTCGCGATGGCCTCTTCAGCGCGCCAGACCATCCCGACGCGCTTGCCCGCGCGTGGTCGGCGCTGAGCTGCCCCACCTCGGGGGATGTGCTGCTCTCCGCGGAGCCCCACCACGAGTTCCTCGACTGGGGCCGCCAGGCCCACGTGGGCGGCGGCAGCCACGGGTCGCTGCGCGGCGAAGACTCGCTCGGCGCGCTGATTCTCTGCGGCGTGGACCTGGGTGCGCGGGCATCGAATCCGACGCCCGCGCAGTGGTCGATCCGCGACATCGCCCCGTTGATCCTCGGGCACTTCGGTCTGACTCTGGATTGAACCGTCGGGCCCGCGCGGCGGGTACCCTCGATTGGTGCGCCGTTCTCTTGTAGTGCTCTTGCTGGGCAGTGTGTGCCTGCTCCAAGCGGCGTCGCCCGCGTCGGGAGTGACGCTCACCACCGGGCTGCGCACGACCTCCGGCACGAGCGCGACCACCGCGACCAGTTCCGAAACCCCCGTGCCGGTCGCACCGTCGATCGTCCCGCCAACGGGCCGGCGGTTCTCGTCGGACGATGTCCTCGAAATCGCCAACAAGCTGCCGAAGATGCGCCGCGTACGGGCCAAATACCCGGGCTCGTACGGGGGCGCCTACCTGAAGGGCCCCGTCCACTGGCAGGTGAGCTACTTCTCCCACAAAGGAAGCGAAATCGGGCAGGTCAGCATCTCCGACGCCACCGGCCGGGTGCTCGAACAGTGGACCGGATTCCAGGTGGCTTGGACGATGGCGCGGGGCTATCCCGGGGCGTTCGGTCGGCATGTCAATGCGCTCTATATATGGCTGCCGCTGTGCGTGCTGTTCCTGGTGCCGTTCATCAACTGGCGCCGGCCCTTCTCGCTGCGCCATCTCGACCTGCTCGTGCTGCTCTCGTTCTCGGTCTCGCTGGCGTACTTCAACCACGGCGAGATCTACAAATCCGTGCCGCTCACGTACCCGCCGCTGATCTATCTGCTGGTGCGGATGCTCGGGCTGCTGCGCTCCGGCCGCCGTCCGGCGCCGCTGCGCCTGCTGATCCCCGCTCCGTGGCTGGCGATCGGCGTGGTCTTCCTGCTCGGCTTTCGGATCGGCCTGAACGTGACCGACTCCAACGTGATCGACGTCGGCTACGCCGGGGTGATCGGGGCGCAGCGGATCGCCGACGGGAAGGCGCTGTACGGGCACTACCCCTCGAACAACGAACACGGGGACACCTACGGGCCCGTCAACTACGAGGCGTACGTGCCCTTTGAGCAGGTCTTTGGGTGGAGCGGCCTGTGGGACGACCTGCCCGCCGCGCACGCCGCCGCGATCGCGTTCGACCTGCTCGCGGTCGGGCTGCTGTTCCTGCTCGGGCTGCGCCTCGGCGGCTCGACGCTCGCGGTCGGGCTCTCCTACGCGTGGGTCTCCTACCCGTTCACGCTGTACGCGCTGGAGAGCAACTCCAACGACACGTTCGTGGCGGTGCTGCTGCTGGCCGCCCTGCTCGTCGCCACGTCTGCGCCGGCGCGGGGGGTATTCGCCGCGCTGGCGGCCCTCACGAAGATCGCCCCGCTTGCGCTCGCGCCGCTGCTGGCGACCCACGGGCTGCGCGAGCTGCCGCCGGGTCGCCGCCTGCGGGCGCTGGCGCTGTTCGTGCTCGCCTTCTGCGCCACCGTCGCGCTCGTCTCGATCCCCGCGCTTGCGCACGACTCGCTGCACGAGATCTACGAGCGTACCGTCGCCTACCAGTCCAACCGCGGCTCGCCCTTCTCGGTGTGGGGGCTGTACGGAGGTCTGCAGGGGTGGCAGACAGCGGTGGAGATCGCCGCGGTCGTCCTCGCCCTGGCGCTCGCCGTGATCCCCCGCCGGCCCGGCACCCCCGCGCTTGCTGCTGCCGCCGCCGCGATCCTGATCGCGCTACAGCTGGGGATCGAACACTGGTTCTACCTCTACATCCCCTGGTTCTTCCCGCTGGTGATGCTCGCCCTGTTTGAGATCCCCGCCCACGACGGGGAGGGCGGTGCGCCTACGCCTTCGGCGGAGCAGCCGGTTTCGGCACCAGAACCTGCTCGATCGAGTCGGCTCGCAACCGCTTAGAGCAACGGATCACGACCCCGTTCAGCCACGGGTCCTCTTCGGAGGTCTGAAAGCGCACCGGCATCTGCGTGATCATCGCCTCCAGCGCCAGCTCGCGCTTGACCCCGATCACCCCTCCGCGGGGGCCGGTCATGCCGACGTCGGTGATGTAGGCGGTGCCCCCGGGCAGCACGCGCCCGTCGGCCGTGGGGATGTGGGTGTGGGTGCCCACCACCGCGCTCACGCGCCCGTCGAGGTGCCACCCGAGCGCGATCTTCTCGCTGGTCGCCTCCGCGTGCATGTCCACGAGGACGTGGTCCACCTCGCCCAGCTCTTCGAGCGCGACCTCGACCTCGATGAACGCCGAGCGGCCGGGACGCAGGTAGAGGCTGCCGCTGAGGTTGACCACCCCGAGGCGCACCCCCTCCGCGCTCCGCACCACGCACACGCCGCGCCCCGGCTGGCTGCGCAGGAAGTTGGCGGGGCGCACGATCCGCGGCTCGGTGTCGAGGTACGGGTAGATCTCGCGCCGGTGGTAGGAGTGGTTGCCGAGCGTGATCGCGTCCACCCCCGCCGCGAACAACTGGTCGGCGGCCTTCGGGGTGATCCCCAGCCCGCCCGCGACGTTCTCGCCGTTGACGACCACGAACGTCGGCGCGTAGCGTTCGCGCAGCAGCGGCAGGCAGTCGATCAGCGTGCGCCGCCCGATGCTCCCCACGAGGTCGCCGACGAACAGAATGGTCGCCTCGGACTCAGCCATACTGCGCCCATGGTGGGAGGCCTGTGAGTACCGGGGAGACTTCCGAGGCAGCGCCGCCTGCGGTCGAGCCCCCCCGCGTCGGCGAGCGCGAGCTGGCGGACTCGCCCCAGGAGGCTGCGGGGGTCCCGGCTGCCCAGCCGCCCGCACCACCGCGCGTGGTGGTGCCCCGCTGGGTGCAGCTGGTGGCGCTGCCGCTGGCGCTGCTCGCGGCGTGGGCGCTCGCGCGCGCGGCCGGGAAAGTGCTGGTGGTCTTCGTCGTGGCGGCTCTCATCGCGCTGATCCTCAACCCGGCGGTCGCCTTTCTCCAGCGCTCGCGCCTCCCTCGCGGCCTGGCGGTGCTCGCCGTGTACCTCGCATTCTTCCTTACCTTGGTGGGGATCGGCTTTCTGCTGGCCAACCCGATCGTCCACCAGGTGCAGTCCTTCACGCGCGACCTGCCCACCCTGGTCGCCGAAGCGAACAAAACGCTGGCCAGCCTCGAACACTCGCTCAACCGGGACGGCATCGCCGTGCACTTCATCAAGCAGGGCAAAACCGCGCTGCAGACGATCCAGGACAAAATCTCCAAGAGCGCCGGCTCGATCGCCTCGTTCGGCGGCGGGCTGCTGACCGAAACGGCGGGCGCGATCTTCGACCTGGTGCTGATCTTCGTGCTCTCCGTCTACATGCTGCTCTACGGCGAGCGCATCGGGCGGCTCGTGCGCAGAGCGATGCCCGACGGCGACGGCACGCCCGCGGACGACTACCCGACGCTGACCCAGCACGCGGTCTCCCGCTACGTCGGGGGGCAACTGCTGTTCAGCTTCGTGATGGGCGCCTCCACGGGGCTCGCGCTGTACATCTTCGGGGTGCTCGGGATCTTCCCCGATGGGCGCAAGTACGCGGTGGCGTTTGCGGTGTTCTACGGCGTGATGGAGCTGATCCCCTACATCGGCCCGATCCTCGGCGCCGTGCCGCCGGTGCTGGTGGCCCTCTTCACCAATCCGATCTCCGCGCTGTGGGTGGTGCTGCTGTTCGTCGGCCTGCAGCAGCTGGAGGGCCACGTGGTGGCGCCACAGATCTTTGGCCACACGCTGCGGATCAACCCGCTGCTGGTGATCTTCGCGCTGCTGCTCGGGCTGCAGCTCTACGGCCTAGTCGGGGCACTGGTGGCGCTGCCCATTCTCGCCGTGCTGCGCGAGACCTTCGTCTACCTCAGCCGCCACCTGACCTTCGAGCCCTGGGAGCGCTCTCCGGGCGGGATGTTGTGAACGGGCCCAGGCCCAGCCTCGCGCCGGCCCGCCTGCGAGCCGGCCGGGGAAAGTGCAACCCAGGCGGGCCGGCGTGATCGGGTCACAGGGGGAGCCGCTGCTCGCGGTGCGCGGCCTCGGCAAGCGCTACGGCGAGCGCGAGGCGCTGCGGGACGTCAGCTTCGAGGCGCGCGCGGGGGAATTGGTGGCCGTGATCGGTCCCAACGGAGCGGGCAAGACCACGTTGCTGTCGATCGTCGCGGGCGCGCAGCGGCCGAGCGCGGGCAGCGTCAGCCACCCGGCCGGCCGGGTGGGGTGGGTTCCTCAGCAGCCCGCGGTCTACTCGCGGCTGTCGGTGGCGGAGAACCTCGAGCTGTTCGCCCGCCTGGAGCGGACTCCGGACCCCCAGGACGCCGTCGCGACGATGCTCGAGCAGACCGGCCTGCAGGAGCGCGCCTCGGAGCGAGTGGAGCGTCTCTCCGGGGGAAACCGCCAGCGCGTCAACATCGCACTCGGCCTGCTCTCCGAACCCTCGGTGCTGGCGCTGGACGAGCCGTCCTCCTCCCTGGACCCCCGCCAGCGCGAGCGACTGTGGAGGTTCATCTGCACACACTCCCAGCGGGGCAGGTGCGTGGTCTTCTCCACCCACAACGTCGCCGAGGCGGAGCGCTACGCGCAGCAGGTGATCGTGCTGGCCGACGGGGAGCTGCTGTTCAGCGGCTCACCGCAGGAGCTCGCGCGTGCGGCAGGCACCGACGGCGGCCTCGGTTTCGAAGGGGCGTTCGTGGAGTTCCTGCGCGAGCGGGGGCACTGAGCGATGACGGCCCGCGGGCTCCCCGTCGCACTCCTCGGCGGCTCCTGCGAGCGACCGACCGACCTGGCTTGTGGAAGGCGCACTGAGCCGCGATGAGGTGGATGCTGCGTAAGGACCTGCTGATCCTCGCGCGCTCGCGGGTGATGGTCGGGGTGCTCGTCCTCTACCCGATCGCGGTGGCGCTGCTGATCGGCCTGGCGATCTCGCGGGCGCCGTCGAAGCCGAAGGTGGCGATCGCCAACCTCTCCCCGCCCGGGGCGACGGTCGAACTGGGCGGCACGCGCCTGAACGTTGGCCATTACTACAGCCAGCTCTTCAGCCAGGTGCAGCCGGTGCCGGTGGCGACGCGCGCGCAGGCCGTCGCCGCCGTTCAGAGCGGGCGCGCGCTGGCGGCGGTGGTGATCCCCGCGAACATCGCCTCGCGCCTCTCCTCGGTCACGAGCCAGGGGCACGTTGAAGTGATCTACAACGGGGACGCGCTGGAGCAGAGCTTCGTGCACTCCACGATCGAAGCGGCGCTCGCGCAGGCGAACCTCGAACTCTCAAACCAGATCAGGCGCGTGGCGGCGAGGGTGATCGGGTCGCTCGTGCAGGGCGGCAGCCTCGGCGTGCCGGGCGCCCCGCAGAACCTGCCGGGGCTGAGCGCCATCCCCGGCATCCTGCGCCGCGTCATCGCCCACCAACCACACGGCGCGGACCGCGCGCAACTCGAACACCTTGCCGCGTTCTCCGAATTCGCCGCACAGAACCTCGGGGTCAGCCGGGAGGTGCTGAGCACCGTGAGCCAGCCGATCCAGGTGCAGAGCACGCTCCTGCACGGCCGGCGCACGCCGCTGGACACCTACGCCGTGGTGGTGGCGGTCAGCATCTCGCTGATGTTCGTCTGCGTGCTGCTCGCCGCGGGGGGGATCGCGCTGGAGCGCGAAGAGCACACGCTCGCACGGCTGGTGCGCGGCCTCGTCTCGCGGGAGCAGCTGATCGCGGAGAAGCTGCTGCTGGCGGCGGGCTGCGCGGCGGTGGTGGCGTTTGCGATGCTCGCGGGGATCGGGGCGTTCGTCGGCCTCGACTGGGGCCGCGTGGGGCAGTGGGTAGCGGCGCTCGTCGTTGCCGCGCTGGCGTTCGCCGCGCTGGGGGTGGCGATCGGGGCGCTCGCCCGCGAGGTGCGGGCCGCCTCGCTGCTGGCCTTCCTGCTGTCGCTGCCGCTCGCCTTCCTGGCGCTCGTACCCGCCGGCGCGGTGGCGGGCGGGGTGTACGACGCGATCCGCGCGATCTCGCTCGTGTTCCCCTACAAGGCCGCCCTGCAGGCACTGGACGCGGCGGTCAACCGCTCCTCCCCAGGCCTCGGGGTCTCGCTCGCGCACCTGCTCGCGCTCACCGCGCTGTTCGCCGTGCTCGCACGGCTGGGGTTGAGCCGCACGGAGTGATCGGCCGCATCCCGCCGCCCTCGGGTCAACCCCCGAGGCGGTGTAGGTCCGGTGGGCGTGGGCAACCCGACCCATCGCCCGGTCTTCCCTCCGCGGAACCCCGATCGCCCGTCCCGCGCGGGTATCCTCGACGGACGATGGCTTTCCCCCAGACGCGTATGCGCCGCCTGCGCGCATCCCCCGCGCTGCGCGGGCTCGTGCGCGAGACGGAGCTGCGGGCGGGGCAGTTGGTGCTCCCGCTGTTCGTCGAGGAGCGGCCGGGCGGGTCCGAGCTCCCGGTGGGCGAGTCCGAATCCCCCACCGTCGCCTCCGGGTTGGGCGACTCGCCCGCGGGGCTGCCGGGCCTTGAGCGACTGTCGATTCCGGCGGCCGTCGAGGCGGCGCGCGAGGCGGCGCGGCTGGGGATAGGGGCGGTGCTGCTGTTCGGGATCCCCGCCGAGAAGGACGCGCAGGGCTCCTCGGCGTGGGCGGAGGACGGGGTGGTGCAAATGTGCGTGCGCGCGCTCAAGGCCGCGGTGCCGGAGCTGCTCGTGATGACTGACGTGTGCCTGTGCGAGTACACCGAGCACGGCCACTGCGGCGTGTTGAATGGAGACCAGACCGTGGACAACGACGCGTCCCTGGAGCTGCTGGCGCGCACCGCGGTCAGCCACGCCCGCGCCGGCGCCGACGTCGTGGCCCCCTCGGACATGATGGACGGCCGCGTCGGCGCGATCCGCGCGGAGCTCGACGAGGAGGGCTTCGCCGACACTCCCGTCCTCGCCTACTCCGCGAAGTTCGCCTCGGCCTTCTACGGCCCGTTCCGCGGCGCCGCGGGCTCGACCCCGGCGTTCGGGGACCGCCGGGCCTACCAGCTCGACCCCGCCAACGGCCGCGAGGCGGTGCGCGAGGCGCTGCTCGACGTGGCCGAGGGGGCGGACATGGTGATGGTCAAGCCGGCGCTCGCCTACGGCGACCTGATCCGCGCGGTGAGGCGCGCGACGGGCCTGCCGGTGGTGGCGTACAACGTGAGCGGGGAGTACGCGATGGTCAAGGCGGCGGCCGCGGCGGGCCACCTGGACGAGCGCGCGACGGTGCTCGAGATCCTCACCTCGCTGCGCCGCGCGGGCGCGGACGTCATCATCACCTACCACGCAAAGGACGTGGCGCGATGGCTGGCCGAGTAGACAACCCCGTGATCCCTAAGACCCGCAGCCGCACAGAGGTCGCTGCCGAGCCGGCGAGCGACGCGGTGGGCCGCGCGAGCGACGCGGTGGGCCGCGCGAGCGACGCCGGACGGGCCGGGAGGGGCGCCCCCAAGTTGCGCAGCCGCACCGAGGGCGCGGCAGTGGCGCTCGACGAGCTGGACCGCCGCCTGCTCAACCTGATGCAGGGCAGCTTCCCACTGGAGCCCCGGCCTTACGCCGCGGTGGCCCGTGCGGCGGAGATCTCCGAGGAGCAGGCGCTCGAGCGCGTCGGGCGGCTGCTGGGAGAGCGGATCATCCGCCAGGTCACCCCGATCTACGACACGCGGGCGCTGGGGTACTCCTCAATGCTGGTGGCGGCGAAGGTCGACTCCGAGCACCCGTGGCGGGCGGCGAAGATCGTCAACTCCCACCCCGGGGTCTCGCACAACTACCTGCGCAACCACGAGTTCAACATGTGGTTCACGCTCGCCACCGAGCCGGACTCGCCGCTCGGCCTGGAAGGGACGCTGGAGGTTCTCCAGGAGCTCACCGGCGCGGAATCGATCCGCCAGCTGCCGACGCTGAAGCTGTTCAAGATCAGGATGGACCTGGAGATGGAGGGCGACACCAGGGCGCTCGCCAGCGAGGGGACCCCCCAGGAAGAGGCGGTGCTCGAGGCGGTCGCCTACGACGAGCGCGACGTCGCCGTGATCAGCGCCACGCAGGGCGACATGCCTGTGGTGAGCGAGCCCTACGCCCCGGCCGCGCAGCGGCTGGGGATGGAGGTGGGGGCGCTGCTCGAGCACATGGCCGGGATGCGCGAGCGCGGCCTGCTGCGCCGCGTGGCGGCGATCCTCTACCACCGCCGCGCGGGCTTCTCCGCGAACGGCATGGGTGTCTGGAAGGTCCCCGCGGAGCAGATCGCCGAGCTCGGCCCGCGGATGGCGTCCTACCGCGGGATCTCCCACTGCTACCAGCGCCCCACCTACGAGGACTGGCCCTACTCGGTCTTCACGATGGCCCACGGCCGCTCCAAGGAGGAGTGCGACGCGATCCTCGACGCGATCGCCGAGCAGACCGGCATCGAGGAGCGTGCCACGCTGTACTCCTCCACGGAGTTCAAGAAGGTCCGCCTGCTCTACTTCACCGACGACTACAAGCGGTGGGAAGCGCAGCACGCCTGAGCCGGGGCCGGTGATGGCCTCGCTCACCGACACCCGCTCCGCGGAGCTCTACCGCCGTGCGCTGAAGGTGCTCCCCGGCGGGGTCAACTCCCCCGTGCGCGCGATGGCCGCGATCGGCCGCGACCCGGTGTTCGTCGCGCGCGGCGCCGGCGCGGAGCTCGTGGACGTGGACGGCAACCGCTACGTGGACTACGTCTGCTCGTGGGGCCCGCTGATCCACGGTCACGCCCACCCGGAGATCCTCGAGGCCGTGCGCGCGGCCGCCGAGCGGGGCACCAGCTTCGGGGCGCCCACAGCGGGGGAGGTCGAGCTGGCGGAGGAGGTGGCGCGGCGGGTGGAGGCGGTGGACATGGTGCGCATGACCTCCTCGGGGACCGAGGCGACGATGACCGCGCTGCGCCTCGCGCGCGCGGCGACCGGTCGCGAGCGGATCGTGAAGTTCGCGGGCGCCTACCACGGCCACGTGGACGGCCTGCTCGCGCAGGCCGGCTCGGGACTCGCCACGCAGGCGATCCCCGCGAGCGCCGGGGTGCCCGCGAGCGTGGCGGCGGCGACGGTGGTGGTGCCGTGGAACGACCCGCAGGCGCTCTGCGAGGCGGTGCGCCGCCACGAGCCCGCGGCGATCCTGGCGGAGCCGGTTCCCGCCAACATGGGTCTCGTGCCGCCGCGGCCCGGCTTCCTGGAGCTGCTGCGCGAGCAGGCCGACGCGAGCGGTGCGCTGCTGGTCCTCGACGAGGTGATCAGCGGCTTCCGCGTGGCCCGCGGGGGTGCGCAGGAGCTCACGGGGGTGCCCGGGGACCTCACGATCATGGGCAAGGTGCTCGGCGGCGGCCTGCCCGCGGCAGCGGTGGGCGGCCGTGCGGAGCTGATGGAGCTGCTCGCCCCGGCCGGCGAGGTCTACCAGGCGGGCACGCTCTCGGGCAACCCGCTCGCGGTCGCGGCGGGCCTCGCGACGCTTGCACTGCTCGACGGGCCGGCCTACGCGCGCCTGGCGGCAATCACCGAGCATCTCGCGGCGGGGCTGCGCGAAGCGGCGGGCGGGGGGTCGGGCGGACAGGCGGATGGCGGGTCGGCGGGTGGGCAGGCGGACAGGGGGCGGGTGGGCAGGCATCCCATCCAGATCGCGAGCCTCCCGGGCCTGCTGACAGTGTTCTTCAACGAGCACCCCGTGCACGACCTGGAGGGGGCGCGGTCCTGCGACCTGGAGGCGCACGCCGCGTGGTGCCGGGGCCTGCTCGCGCGCGGGGTCAACCCGCCGCCCTCGCAGTTCGAGGCGTGGTTCCCCTCGCTGGCCCACACCCCCGAGCACCTGGAGCGCACCGTGGAGGCCGCCGCCGCGGCGTTTGGAGAACTTTGACGACCCCGCCCACCCCGACCCCGCTCACCTCCGCCTCCGCGCCCGTGCTGAAGCGCCTGGAGGCGCTGTTGCGGGAGCAGGGCGGCCTGGTGGCGAGCCTGCTCGCCGACGAGAGCGCGGCGCCGGCGTCCCCCAACGGCACGGGCCCCGCCCAGATCGCGGCCTCTGGCCCCCGGGCACGGGCGCAGGCCGCCGAGTACGAACTGCTGCTGGAGGCGATCTACGAGGGCTACCTGCTGCACTACGGCGCTCCCCGCATTCTGCACCCACCGGAGGCCGACCTCGGCCTGCTGGCGGGCGACCGGCTGTACGCGCTGGGTCTCGCCCGCCTGGTCGCGCTCGGCGACGTGGCCGCGGTGGCGGAGCTCGCAGACGTGATCACACTGACGGCGCTCGCACAAGGAGCGGGGGAAGCGGAGCTCGCCCAAGCGGTCTGGGGCGCCGGCGCGCGGGCGGTGGGCTGGGGTTCGAGCGAGACCCACCGCCGCGCCAAGGCCCTGGCCCGTGCGGGCTCCTCGGAGGCGCTGGAGGCGATGCGCGCGGCGGCCGAGCCCGGGGAGTCCTCGTCGGACTGACCGACGGCGAATCCCGCAGCATTTGTGCTGATAAACACCATCTACTGCGCGACGAGCGCCGGCCCGCAGGCGGTATCCTTTGCCGCCCTTGCCCAGTAAGCACGACAAGCACGAGTCCAAGTACACCCTCGATCGCCGGATACCGGGGGCGTTCGAGGGCGAGACGGTCACGCGGCGGCGCTTCATGACCGGCTCGGCCCACGCCGCGGGGGCGATCGCGGCCGCCTCCTTCGTGCTGCCGGCGCTGGGCTTCGCGATCGGGCCGATCTTCAAGACCACCCCCCACACCTGGGAGACGGTCGGCCCCACGGACATGTTCCCCGACAACAACTACATCCCCACGGTGATCACGCTCACCCCGGGGATCGGGGAGGCGGGCAAGGGGTTGGTGTACGTGCGCCAGAAAAACCCGAAGCTCGACACCGACCCCTACGACCGCAACACCCCCTACATCGCGATCACCTCGCGCTGCGCGCACCTCGGCTGCCCGGTGCGGTGGGTGGACGCCGCGGAACGCTTCATCTGCCCCTGCCACGGAGGCGTCTACGACCTGCTCGGCCGCCGCACGGGTGGCCCGCCGGTACGGCCGCTGGACCGCTTCTACACGCGCGTCCTCGACGGCTACGTGCAGATCGGCGCGCGCTTCAGTGTCAACAGCGAGCTGCGCCGCTTCTCCCCACGCGACCCCGGCGAGCCGATCGACGGCCTCGGCCAGTACGCGTACCCCTCGCGTCCCTCCATCCGTCGCTAGGACGCCCGTGCCCAAACTTCCTGCTCCCCCGATCCCCGCTCCGCTGAAGGCGCCGCCGCCGCGGCCGGAGGAGCAGAACGGCGCGGCGCGCCCGGTCGATCACGCTGCCAACGCGGGCACCGCCGTCGTCGACTGGGTCGACGAGCGCACCTCGCTGAGCGGGGCGGCGCGCTGGATGATGTTCCGCAAGGTGCCGAAGGGCACCAACTGGTTCTACACGCTGGGGTCGGCGACGATGTTCGCGTTCCTCAGCCAGGCGGTCACGGGGGTCTTCCTGGCGATGTACTACCGCCCCGACCCCTCCGGCGGGGCCTATGAATCGGTGCGCTACGTCACCAACGACGTGTTCCTCGGGCAGTTCGTGCGCGGCATGCACAAGTGGGGCTCGACGGTGATGGTGGTGCTCGTCTTCCTGCACATGGGCCGCACGTTCTTCTTCGGCGCCTACAAGTACCCGCGCGAGCTCAACTGGGTGATCGGCGTGGTGCTGCTGATCCTGACGATGTTGATGTCGTTCACCGGCTACCTGCTGCCGTTCGACCAGCGCGCCTTCTGGGCGACCACGGTGGGCGTCAACATCAACGGCACCGGCCCCCTGATCGGACCCTACCTGAGCGACTTCCTGCGCGGAGGGTCGGAAATCGGGGCGACCACGCTCTCGCGCTTCTACGCGATCCACATGCTGCTCGTACCCGGGTTGCTCGCCGCGCTGATCGGCGCCCACCTGTACCTCGTGGCCAAGCTCGGCACGACCGCGCCGCCGTGGATGAAAGCCGAGCAGGACCCCGAGCTGCGCGAGGCGGAAGCGTGAACCAGCGCCAGAAGGAGGAGTACCTCCGCGAGTACGCGATCCTGAAGTCGAAAGGGAAACCGTTCTTCCCCTACGCAGTGGTGAAGGACTCGGTCATGGCGTGCGTGGTGATGGCGTGCATCATCACGATGTCGCTCGTGCTCGGGGCGGAGCTCGGCTCCAAAGTAAATCCCACCACCAGCACCTACGTGCCGCGCCCGGAGTGGTACTTCTTCTTCCTGTTCGAGGTGCTGCGCGTGATCAAGCCGCCCAGCCTCGTGGGGCTGGCGACGATCGGCATCCCGACGCTGGCCATGATCCTGCTGTTCCTGCTGCCGTTCTACGACCGCGGCCCCGAGCGGCGCCCCGAGCGCCGTCCGATCGCCACGCTCACGGGCATCGCCGTGATCGGGGCGATGGTCTTCCTCACCTGGGAGGGCGCCAGCACCGGCTCGCCGTTCTCGGTTGAAATACCCACGCCGAAAGCGGTGCTCCAGGCGGGCGGCCCGGCGCTCGCGCAGTTCGAAGCGGGCCGCCACGTGGTGGGCTCCAGCGGTTGCTTGGCGTGCCACAAGCTCGGCGAGAACGGCAACGGCGGGCCGGGCCCCGAACTGACGCACATCGGCTCGCGCATTCCGCGCTACGGGATCGCGCGCACGCTGGTCAACCCGACGGCGCCGATGCCGTCGTTCAGGCACCTGCCGCCGAAGCAGTTCGAAGCGGCGGTCGACTTCCTCTCGCAGTTGAAGTAGGGGTCGGCCATAGCTCGAGGCCATGAGCAGGGTGCGCCCGCCGACCGAAGCCGGGAGACGCTCGCCTCCGGCGAACATCCCCGTTTCGGCCAGCTCGAGGCGGGACAGGTACAGGCGATGTTCGACCGCATCGCGGGGGTCTACGACGCGCTGAACGGCGTGATGAGCGCCGGCCTGCACCACCGCTGGCGCGAGCGCGCTGTGGACTTCGCGCGGATCGGCCCGGGTGCCCGCGTGCTCGACGTGGCCACCGGCACCGGCGACCTGGCATTCGAGCTCGCCCGGCGGGTGGCCCCGGGTGGGGAGGTGGTGGGCAGCGACTTCTCCGAGGGGATGCTTGCCCGCGCACGGGCCAAGGCACAGCCGAGCGGCGCCACGGTGCGGTTTGAGTGGGGTGACGCGCTGGAGTTGCCCTACGCAGACGACTCCTTCGACGCCGCCACCGTCGGCTTCGGCGCACGCAACTTCTCCGACCTGCACGGTGGCCTGGTGGAGATGGCGCGGGTCGTGCGGCCGGGGGGCAGGGTGGTGGTGCTCGACTTCACCTCGCCAACCCGTCCGCCGCTGTCGCTGTTCTACCGCGTGTGGTTCGATCGGATCGTGCCGGTGCTCGGACGGCTCGCGGGCGATGCCACCGCCTACACCTATCTGCCCGAGTCGGTCAGGCGTTTCCCGACGCCCCCCGTGCTGGCGGCCGAGATGGAGCGGGCGGGCGTCAGCGAGCTCCACTGGCTGCTCACAGCGGGGGGCATCGTGACCATCCACGCAGGCACGGTGCCGGCGAACGGTGCCGCGGCAGGCCCACCGCCACCCGGCACGCTCGCGGCGAATGGCGCATGATGAGTACGATGAGCAGCACCGCACAGGGGTATGTGACCGGGGACGAGGGTGAGGACGCGGTCGCCGAGATCATGCGCCGTGGTGGCGCGGAGTTGCGCGAGCGGATGACCCGCACCGAGGAGCACCTCGAGCGGGTGGCCGCAGAGGCGGGGGCGCCGCTGGCGGTGCACGCCACCTCGACCGTCCTCGCGGGAGGCAAGCGCCTGCGCCCCCTGCTCGTGGTGCTGGCCGCCACCGCGGCCGGTAGTCCGGGGGCGGGCGGGCCGCTGGATACGGAGGAGGGGGGTCGGAGCCTCGTGCGGGCGGCGGTGGCGGTCGAGCTGGTGCATTCCGCGACGCTCGTCCACGACGACGTGATCGACGGGGCACAACTGCGACGCGGGCACCCCTCGGTGGTCGCGCAGGCGGGCCGCCGCGCGGCGGTCGCAACCGGAGACCTGCTCTTCTCGCGGGCGTTTGCGGAGCTGACGCTCAACGCCGAGGTGGCGCAGCTGAGCGCCCTCTCAGACGCCAGCTCGGCGCTGGCCGCGGGAGAGCTCCTGCAGCGCGAGGACGCCTACGCCCCAAGGGTCGCGGTGGAGCGCTACCTGCACCGCTGCGAGCTGAAGACGGCTGCTCTGTTCGAGGCCGCCTGCCGTCTGGGGGCGCTCGTGGCGCGGGCAGGTGGGGATCGGAGCCCGCCCGTCCCGGCCGGCACGCTCGCGGACGCGCTGGGGGCGTTTGCGCGGCGCATCGGGCTGGCCTTTCAGCTGCTGGACGACGTGCTCGACGTCTCCGGGCCGGTTGAGCGTACCGGCAAGACGCGCGGGACCGACCTGCTCGACGGCACCGTCACGCTGCCCCTGATCCTCGCCCGTGAGCGCGACGAGCACCTGGCGGCGGTGGACCTCGCCTCCCTGACGGGACCGGAGCAGGCGGGCGAGCTGTGCGAGCGAATCGCGGCCACCGGCGCTCTGCAGGAGGCCCGCGAGCGGGCGTTGGCGCTCGTCGCCGAAGCGAAGGCGATGCTTCCCGAGATCCTTCCCAACGGCCGCGCCGTGCTGCTGGACTTGGTAGCCGACGCCGTAGTCGAGCGCTACTGCTAAAAGTCCGACGGGGCGATCAGGTCGGCGTCGAGCGCGCGGATGAAGAGGTCGATCTCCTCGGCCATGTTCGCGTGCGTCACGCGCTGGAGGTCGCTCAGTAGCGCTTCCGCCGCGCGGTCGAGCTCATCGTCGAGGCTTTCCACGGCCGCCTGCTCGAAGACGCCCTCGCGCGTGGCCTCGCACTCGGGGCAGCGCAGCAGGATCCGCCACTGGCTCGGACCGGCCTCGGCCCAGTCAAGCGGGTGGACGAGCTCCCCGGCGCAGTAGAAGCAGATGTGCAGTGGCTCAGTGGCCGGATCGGCTCGCCGGCGCCCCGCGCCCAGAGAGGGGGGGAGCGGGTTGTCGAGGTAGACGACCTCGATGCGCTTGCCGCTGGGCAGTTGCACGTGGTGGCGGGTGTGGTGGTGGCTCTTGTCGGGGTGCATCGTGGTCCTCGTGCGAGTCATCGACCCCCCCGCGGGCCGTCTTTAGCGCACGGCCACGAATACCGAGGTTTGCGCACGCTATTGCGGGGAACCCGCGGCGCGGCGGTGGTATATAGGTTGAGAGCCAATGGGCCCAGTAGGCGATATCTGAGGAATGGCGACCGCGATCCGCACGATCGGCCACGAGGACCGTCTCAGCCTCGTGGAGCACCTCGAAGAGCTGCGCACGCGCCTGATCGTCAGCGGGGTGGTGCTGGCGGCCGTGTTCGGTCTCTGCCTGTGGCAGAACCACGCGCTGCTGCACCTGATTGGCCGCCCCTTGGAACGGGAGCGGCACGGACAGCTCGTGAAGGGCCAGGACATCGCGGGTCAGACGGGACTGACGCAGCAGGCGGTGATCAAAGTGGCGCGGGACACGGAGGCGATCGTCGGGCTTCTCAGCGCTCCGGACAGCCACCTGCCGCTCGCGGTCCGCGAGCAGCTGGCCGCCGAGCTCCCCCGCCTGCGAGCGGATACTGCGAAGCTCCCCCCAGTCCCGCAGAGCGAAAAGCTGTTGACGCTGGGGGTCGGCGAGCCGTTCACGACGACGCTCACGGTGACCTTCTTCTTTGCGCTGATCCTCTCGCTGCCGGTGATCCTGTTCGAGCTCTACGGCTTCGTGCTCCCCGCCCTGCAGCCGAGTGAGAGACGCGCGATGGAGCCGCTGCTCGCCGCGGTTCCGCTGCTGTTCGCGGCGGGGGTGCTGTTTGGCTACTTCGTTGTGCTGCCGGCCGCACTGCGCTTTCTCGTGAACTTCAACAGCAGCGAGTTCAACACCCAGGTTCAGGCCGCTCCGTACTACCAATTCGCAGCAACGGTGCTGCTGGCGATGGGACTCGTCTTCCAGGTGCCGGTCGCGATTCTGGGGGCCACCCGCGTGGGACTCGTGACCCCCAAGCAGCTCCGCGACGCCCGCCGCTACGCGCTCGTGGCGTGCGCGGCCGTGGCGGCCTTCCTACCAGGAGACGCGGTCACGCTGCTCTTGGAGACGGTTCCCCTCTATCTTCTCTACGAGGCGAGTATCCTGGTGGCATCGTTCGTAGCGCGACGCGACGCGGGTCGTGAGAGGGCGCAGGCGGCGGAAGGGAACCCCCCGCAGGACCCACCCTCCGCGGAGGGATCCGCCAGGGAGGGCGGGCCACTGGTCCCTCCATCCGCAGGCGGCCCCAGCGACCCGCCGCTGACCGCGGACGAGGACACTGACCCGAGCGTGAACGCCATAATCGACCACATCGACAGAGGGCTCTCCGACTGATGCTCTTCGATCTGCGAGGCCGCGGCCGGCGCCGCACGGTGCAGGGGATCTTCCTGGGAATGGCGCTGATCTTCATGCTCGGCTTCCTGGGCTTGGGAGTCGGCGTGGGCAGCGGGGGCGGCGGGATCCTCAGCTTCTTCGCCGAAAACAAAGGCGCGAGCAGCGCCAGCTTTGCGGGCAAGGTGGCCGCCGCCCAGAAGCGCACCCAGAGCCACCCCGCCGAAGCGGCCGCGTGGGCGGCGCTCGCCGAAGCCCAGCTGCACCAGGCGAGCGAACAGGAATACATCAGCGTGGTCGGCGAACGCGAAGGCCCCAACGCCAAGGGCCTGGCGCTGCTCGCGCAAGTGTCCCGCTCGTGGAACACCTACCTGCGTCTGAAGCCCCCTCACCCGAACCCGGCACTCGGCCAGCAGATGGCGAGCCTCGTCTACGACGAACTGGACCTCAACCAGCCGGCGGAAGCGACGCGGGCGCTGAAGCTCGCGATCGCGGGCAAATCGCCCAACGCCGGGCTGTACTCGTCACTCGCGGAATTGGCCTACAAAGCTCGCCACATCAAGGAAGGCGACGCGGCCACACGCAAGGCCCTCGCGCTCATCCCCGCCTCCGCCGAACGCACGCGGGTGAAGAAGCTCCTCGCGGAATTTCGCAAGAACCCCCTGAGCCGCGTCCCCACCACTGTCACCAGGCTTTCGAATGGCACGTACGTGGCGACCCAGGCCGGCAGAACCTTCCCGGTCGCCAAGGCCCCGAATGGGACCTTCACGGGGGCCTTCACAACACCCACCCCCAGGACAACACCTGCGGGCGCGTCCACCGCCACCACCACCGCCCCCACGACGACGCCCGCAGGGCGCACGACCAGTTCCAAGAAGTAAGCCCGGGTTCAGGGCGGGGGTTGGCGGCGGGGTCTAATCTGGACCCAGTGTTCACTGAGATGGCCGACTCGCAGGAAGACTCGCCCCGCTACACCGCGCGCCTGCTGATCGCCTGCCCGGACCGACCGGGCATCGTGGCGGCCGTCTCCGGCTTTCTGTTCGAGCAGGGCGCGAACATCGTCTCCTCACACCAGTACTCCACGGACCCCACCGGAGGCAGGTTCTTCCTTCGCACCGAGCTCTTCCTTCCGGGTGCGCTCGAGTCCCCGCCGTCCAGGCGGCGCCTACAGGAGCGCTTCGGCGCGGAGGTGGCGGAGCGCTTCCAGATGGAGTGGGAGCTGCGTTTCTGGGGTCAGCGGCGGCGCATGGCTGTCCTGGTCTCCCGCCGGGACCACTGCCTGGTGGACCTCCTGTGGCGCTGGCGCCGCGGCGAGCTCGACGCAGAGGTGGTGGCGGTGGTGTCCAACCACCCCGACCTCGAGCCCGAGGCGCGGGCGGTGGGGGTCCCCTTCCACCACGTACCCGTCGAGCGGGACGGCAAGGCGCAGGCGCAGGAGCGCATGCTCGAACTGTTGGCGGGCAACGTCGACGTGGTGGTGCTGGCCCGCTACATGCAGATCCTCAGCGGCGACTTTCTGGCCCGTCTGGCGGCCCCGGTGATCAACATCCACCACTCCTTCCTGCCGGCCTTCCCGGGCGCGGACCCCTACCGCCGCGCGCACGAGCACGGGGTGAAGCTGATCGGAGCGACCGCGCACTACGTCACCGAGGAGCTCGACGGCGGCCCGATCATCGAACAGGGCGTGGAGCGCGTGGACCACCGCCACACCATCCGCGACCTCGAACGGGTGGGACGCGACATCGAGCGCATGGTTCTCGCCCGTGCGGTCTCGCTGCACCTCGACGACCGCGTGATCGCCGACGGCGGACGCACGGTCGTCTTCTGAGCGCGGACGAGCGCCGCCCTCGGCCAGGAAACCGTCCGCCGGATGGCCTGGGCTAGAATGCGAGCCTCCTGACGGACGCTCCTGACCCATAGGTGTCCTCCCGGGCCGTTAGCTCAACCGGCAGAGCAGGGGCCTCTTAAGCCCAAGGTTGCAGGTTCGATTCCTGCACGGCCCATTTCCTAAAGTGCCTGCTAATTGGCGGGTTTTGGGGAACGTGGGCGGTGCGCGCAGGAGGCGTTTTTGCCCGTGGGTACCACTCGTGGGTACCAAACGGGCCGTCAGCGCGACGGCTGCGCCCGTGGTTCGCCGAGCAGCTCCGCTTCCACGCGCTGGCGGATGTAGAGGCGCCGGCGGCCGACCTTGACGCTCGGCAGGACGCCTCGCCGAGCCCAATCTTCGACGGTGCTGACCGGCGCGTGGAGCAAGCCGGCGACCTCTCGGGCCGTCATCACGTCGTCGGCCGTGAGGCGTGTGGGCGGGGTGGGCGCTCCGAGCAAAACAGTCGCCATAATCTGAGCCAAATTAGCAAAACAAGCATGTTATAGCAAGGACACCCCTTCCAGGGAGGGTTGCCGAAGTCTGAACCACAGCTCCGGGGGCGGGTCGTAAGGGGCCAGGTGGGCGCCCGCCTCGGTGCGAGCCGGCCTATCGAGTCGTCCGAGTCGTCCGCGGCGGTGATGGCCGTGAGCCTCGATACGATCGTCCGAGGCGAGAACGGACTGACCCGGGGTGATGGCGACGAGCAGACGACGAAACGGCGCGAGTATCGGTATGGACGACCCACGAGTCGTGCGTGCAGCCTTTACGCTGCGCGAGGCAGCCGCCTACCTTGGGTTGCCCAGCTCGACGCTGCATAGCTGGGCGCGGCCCAGCGGTGGGGCGATGCCAGTCATCACCTGCTTTCCGGCTCGTGGCAGGGAGGCGACCGTGCCGTTCATCGGCTTCGCGGAGGCGTACGTCCTCTCCGTGTTCCGTCGTGCGGGTGTGCCGATGCAGCGCATCCGCCCTGCGGTCGAGGTGCTGTCCTCCGGGATCGGGGTCGATCACGCGCTGGCTTCCCGGCGGCTCTATACCGACGGTGCTGAGGTGCTCTACGACTACGCCAGCAGAGCGAACACGACGAGGAGTTGCGTGGACTGACGGTCGTCAGGACCGGTCAGCGGCAATTCGCGGAGGTAGTGCGCAACTACCTCAAGCGCATCACCTACGGTGATGATGGATGGGCGGCGCGGGTGCGCCTGCCGGCGTACCAGCAGGCCGAGGTGATCGTCGATCCTCGCCAAGCGTTTGGGATGCCGCTGGTCGTTCACGGTGGCGCTCGAGTCGAGGACCTCGTTGATCGTTTCGTCGCCGGGGACACGCTCGCGGACATCGCGGAGGACTTTGGGGTGCCAGAGCCGGAGGTCGAGGACGTGGTACGTGTCGCCACCCGAGCGGCAGCCTGACGACTCCCCTGGGGCAACGTCGGAGGACCCGGCGGAGACGGCCGGGTCGCCGGAGTTCTTCATCGACCGCAGCTTGGGACGCAGACATCTCGCCCAGGCACTCGCCGACCTTGGTCTCACGGTCCACACGATGGCGTCGGTCTACGGCGAGCAGGCCGCCCAAGGGCTTGAGGACGAGCGGTGGCTCGCCGACGTGGGCTGGCACGACTGGATCGTCCTAATGAAGGACGACGCGACCGCCGCCGCCCCTCCGAGCGCGACGCCTTGGCGGCTGCAAAGGTGCGAGCGTTCTGCCTGACCAACGCCCAACTTCGCGCCTCCGAGCAGTCAGCCCGATTCGTCGGCAACATCGAGCGCATCACACGCCAGGCCGAGAAGCCCGGCCCTTACATCTACGGGGTTTACGACGGCTACATCAAGAGGCTGTGGCCATAGATCCGTGTGCCGCTGCACCGCGGCAGTGCCGAGTTCACAGCGATACAGGCTTGTACCGAACCCTGTCCTGCCTACGGTAGAAGATAGCTGCGTGGATACCGCAGATTTGGCCATTCTCGTCACGGGGGCAGTTGGGCTCGGTACTCCAGGCCTTTCCGCGCTGTTCCAGTGGCGGCGCGACAAAGGTGCAGCAGCGCGTGCACGGTCGGACCGTGACCTCGACGAGTTGCGTGGCCTACTCGACGAACTAACCGTGACGATGCACGAGCATACGACGAGCCTCATCGCGCTCGAAGGCTGGATGCGGCGATCGACGTTTGGGCCTCCGAACGCAGGCACGTCGCCCGATGTGGAGACGACCCGCGCCACCCTCTACACGCTGAATGCTCGCATCGTGATCCGCCGGGGACGGGATGATCAACTTGGAGAGGCTCTCGCTGCGTATCTCAAGCCTACGGATGACGCAATTGCGGAGATTGATGCACTATGGCCTAAGAACGAACCATTCGATTATACAGACGAGCAGCTAGAAGAGCGCGCTCATCATTACTGGCATGTGTATGAGGAATTTGTCGACGCGTGTAAGGCTGAGGTCGGCTCCAGGATCATCGCGTGATCGCGTGGTTCCTCGGGGGATGTGAGCGCAAACGATCAGTGCTGATCGGCGTGGGAGCCCGTTAGGGACCTCGGGCGTCGACCCCCTCGGCTTCCTGAAGTCTTCTCTCGCGCTGCAGCGACCTGCTCCTGCGACCGGATCTCGGCTCGGTAGAGCCGGCGCGCCTTGGCGATGAGCTCATCGAGCGCTACGACATGAACGGACCGCCCATGCCTAACGGCAGCGCACAGCTCGCTCTCGGTCTTCGTCACGGTCGCCGTGAGCAGCTCAGGGTCCCACACGAGCGATAGGTGCGTACCTACCAGCAGCTCGCGAAGCTGGGGACGGGTCTCTTGCCACACGTGATCGACCTGGCCCTTGGGAAGTGTGCCAAGGAGCGCCTTGACGATTGTCTGCTCGATCACGTCGAACTCGCCGTAGCGGTCGGCGGTCCTGAGGAGCCCGCGCCGGGCCCAGGTTTCCCGTGTTTGTGGCCGGACTCCGGTCAGCGCGCATACGCGGCTGGCAGTCAGCCGCGAACGGGTGTCCGGTCGCTTCGCCATACTTGGCCCCGTAGATTGATAATCAAATGAATCAACAAATGGATCTATCTTTACGCATAACCAAAGCACATGATCTCAGGATCTGCGTGGCCCAATCTACCGCCCTGCTCGCCACCGCGCGCGAGCTTCTGCTCGCGACGCCACCGCGCTGCGAACTGCTGGTCGCCTTTTGCCCAGAGGGTTACGCGGTTGGCGCAGCCGCCTCGGTGTTGGCTGCCAATGAGGGCCGGGAACTACCCGTCCAGCGCGCCTCGCATCTCACCCCTCTCGACCATGGACGGTCGGGGACGGGGTGGCTCTGGATGAGTGTGGAGCAGGCGCTCGGCCTCGGCCCCGTGAGACCGTGGGTTGCATCGTGGGCGCGGGAGCGCGGAGGCGAAGGACCGCTCTTGCCCGAGCGGCGAGATCCACTAGTCGAGGCCGCTTAGCGCGGTACACGCGGCGTCGAGCGCCTCCAGGCCCTCGTCGTCCTGTGGCGCACTCTCGCAGGCCCGTGCCTGCTCGGCGATTTCTCGGCCGGGGCCGAGCTGGTTTGTCCGGTAGTCAAAGTAGCGCTTGCCCTCCTGGTGGGCGGCCAGCATGGCCGCCGCCTCGAATCGGACCCGGCGATCGTAGGTGTTGGAGGGTCGACCTCGAACGGGACTCTCGACGCGCTTGACCGCTACTGCGTCGGTGGCGCCCAGCGCCGGAGAGTCAAGCGCGTTCGCGAGGGCGTCGTGGAAATCCGCAAGCTGCGAGGCATCGCCCCGACCGCGGGTGCCTTGCCACGGGTCTCGCACGGCGACAGCGACCCCGCCGTCCTCGCTACGACGAACCTCGACGAACCAGACCGAGAGTCGATCGTTGTCGCCTCGGCTGGCGAGTCCTAGCGCTGTTGCCTGGTCTGCCACCGCCTGTACGCTGACAGAAATGACAACGTCTCGCGAAATCGGTGGCCGGTACCTGCTCGGCGATCTGCTCGTGGAAGGTGCCCACGGCACCGTGTACAAGGCATGGGACCATGTCCGAAAGGGGCCTGTGGCGGTGAAGGTATTCCGTGAGGAGGCCCTGGATGTCCAGACGGCCGAGGCGGCGCGACACTTCGTTGTCGCGGAGGGCAACGCAATCCTGCCCCTCCTTGAGGTTCACCCCGAGTTCGCCGAGGGCCAAGTGACCGTCATGCCGCTCATGCCCGGCACGCCCGCGGAGATCCGCCCAGTGTTTGCTTCCTACGCCGTACACGTAACTCGTCGCATCCTCACCGCCCTGGAGTTTTGTCACGGCCGCGGAGTTGTGCACGGCGATGTAAAGCCCGCGAACGTCTTCTGCGATGAGAACGCCGTGCTGCTAGGAGACTTCGGTGTCGCGGGGGTGACGTTGGAGTACGCAGCCCCAGAGCTTGTGTCCGGATATGCGAAGACTACGGCGACTGACCTGTGGGCGACGGCGGTTACCTTCTACGAGTTGCTGTGCGGAGAGTCTCCCGTTTGGCGAGTCCTCGCAGGCCGGTGAGAGCGAGATCGCCGCGGCAATCAGCTCGTGCATGTATCGGCACCCGGATGATGTGCTCCCGAATCTCCCGCTCCGGTTCAGAGGGTTCTTCCGGCGTTGCTTTGGGGCGGACCCTGCCCAGCGCGTGTTTACCTCTGCTGCCGTGATGCGCTCCGCGCTGCGCGAGTTGTCGGTGCGGGTCGAGTGGGTGCGCCTGCATCGGGACGATCTTGTTGTTTGCTTTGGGGGCCATGAGCTTTCCCGCGACGGGCACCAGACAGGCGTGACGTATGAGGCGTCGATTGTCGAGCGGCCTAAGAAGCGGACGTTCGAGCCCGTGATCAAGCGCGCGCCGAGGGATGGGGAGCTGCGCCGTCTGCATGGCTTACCTCGAACGGAGCTCAGCAAAGCCCAGGCCGGTCAACGGCTTAGCGTGTGGATGAGAACGCTGATGGAGAATGGGTCGCTGACCTAGATGTAGCGTGGCGTTTCCGCGCTCCCCACGCCGACTGGTCACTGCCCGATTCCGAGGTCGATGCTGCGCTCGGTCGAGACCTCGCGTCCGAGGCGCCGCTCGGCGCGGTCGATCGCTTCGCGGGCGCGCTCCCAGTCGCGCTGCTGGCCCCCGCGCCGCTCGGGCCTGGGGCCGAGCAGATCGGCGGGGTCGGTGATCTCGTACTGCGCGCGGTAGCGCGCGGCGTGGCATACGCCGTTCTCCCATGCCTCGCGCTGGGCGGGACGGTCGGGCCGCTCGCCGAAGGTGGTCTTCACCCATGTGGCGGGGTTGTGCAGTTCGTGCTCGGCAAGCTCGTTGCGCAGCGCCGCGTGCTCGCGGGCGGTTTGGGTGATCGTGTGTTCGAGGGCGTCGCGTTCGGCGCGGGCCTCAACCGGGTCGCCGAGCTCGCGCTCGATGCTGCCGCGCTGGGTGAGAGCCGCGTCGAGCTCGCGCTCGTTGGCTTGTAGTGCGCTGGTGAGGTGGGCGCACTCGATCGTGTGGGGGTCCTGCTCACGTCCGAGGCGCTGCCGCGGGTCGGGCAGGCCGGCAAGGCGCTGGGCGAGCTGCTCGCGCTGGGTGGTGAGCGTGAGGGCACGGGCGTCGAGGTCCTCGATGCGCTGCAGCTGTCGTGTCGGCAGCGCCGCGAGCAGCGTCTGGAGCTGCTCGACGCGCTCGCGCAGCTCCCGCAGCCGCACGGGGGTCGCCGCGGGCGGCGGAGCAGGCTCCGCACGCGCGGCGGCGTGCTCCTGCCGGGGGGTCTGTCAAGTGTGCCTGAGCGCCAGCGAGGTAGGGGTCATCTGTACGGCCTGCGCCCGGGAGGCGCTCGATCGCGAGGTCTTCGTCGTCGCGCTCCAGCATCCGCCGGCCTACCCGGTCGAGCAGCTCGTGCCGGGTTGCTGTCGGGGCTTGGTCGGTGGGCGCGAACTCGCTGCGCTCCCGCTCGAGGTCGTCGTCGTAGACGAGCAGGCGTGTGGTTCCCCTTGCGCGGGAGAGCGCGGTGTATGACCAGCCGGCGGTGAGATCCCGAGGTGAGGCGACCACGATCGCGTCCTGCACGGTTCCGCCCTGCATCCCGTGGCCCGTCAGGGAGTAGGCGTGCTCCACATGCTCGGCGACATACGCCGCGGGCAGCTCGCGCACGAGCCCGCCGTCGGTGTCGATCACTACCCGGTCGGGGTCGAGGTGGCGCACGGTGCCCCTCATCCCGTTGTCCACGTCGAGCTGTCCATCGTTGCGCCGGCAGATCACACGATCCCCGACCGCGAGGCTGACGCTGCCGTAGGCGCGCTCCTGTCCGAGCACGCCGAGACCGCGCCGCAGCTCGCGCGCACCCCGGTTCAGCCGCTCGCGTGTCTCGTTGTCCCTGGCGATCATCACCTTCTGCGCCAGCCCCGCCGCGGCGGCCGCGTGCGCCCACTCGGCGAGCGCCTGCTCGCACGCGCCAGCGGGATCGCTGAACGTTCCGATCCGTCCAGCGTGTCCGGCCCAGTCGAGGTAGCGCTGTGGGTGGCCGTCGTGCAGCGCACCGAGCGCCCTGCGCTCCGCAGGGTCGCGCTGGCGCATCACCTCCGTCAATTGCTGCGCGCCGAGCGCACGACCGACCGCGCCGAGCCATCCGCCGGCCTGCACGGAGGCGAGCTGCCCCGGGTCGCCGATCGCGACCACCTTCACACCTGCCCGCTGCGCGGCCTCCAACAGCCGCGCGGTTGGGCGCGTCGCAGCCATCCCGGACTCGTCGGAGATCAGCACGCCGTTCTGTGGCAGATCGTCGCCGAGCTGCTCGAGGTCGATCAGCAGCCGGTCCAGTGTGCGCGTCGGGATGCCGGCCTCCTCGGCGAGCTCGCGCACCGCGCGGCCGGTCGGCGCGACGCCGAGCACCGTGTAGCCCGCGCCCTCATACACCTGGCGCAACACCCCCGCCGTGTACGTCTTCCCCGTCCCCGCGAGCGCCTGGATCACGCTCACCCCGTGCCCCGACCCACTCACCGTACGCACCGCAGTCTGCCTGCTCGGAGGCGAGGGGACGGTCAGCCGCAGCAATCGCACGCTCCGCCAGCGACGGGTCGATCACGCCGGTCCCCATGCCGGCGCGGCCGACCGCTGCCGTAATCAACCTCCGCTCGACCGCCACGAGCTCCGCGGTCGTCATCTCACCGCCGCGAGTGGCGATCACATCCGCGCGCCCAGCGAACCGCTCGGCCTGGCCTCGCACCTCACCCACCAGCGCGCCCGTCCCCGCGGCGGCGGCGAACTCCTGCAGCACCGCGCGCCCGTCGAAGGTGTTGCTGCGCTCCGTCAGGCGCTCCGCGCCTACCAGCCGGTCGCCGACCTCGCGCTCGTCCACGCCTGGCGAGGCCGCGCACCAGCCGCTCCCGGCCCGCCTGCACCAGCTCCGCGACCCTGCCCGCGTCGAGGCCCTGCTCGCCCGCGCGGGCCCGGATCTCCTCCCGCCACGTGTGCGTCTCAAGCCCATACTGCTTGCGCTCCCTTGTGGCCAGCGCCGCGTGCTCGGCTGCGCTCTTTGACCCCAGGCCGATCCCGCCCCGCTCTGCCTCGCGCAGCATCTCGTGGCGGCGCTGCGAGAAGTGCTCGATGACCGGCCGCTCGATCTCCGCGAGCTCCGCTGCACCGTTGCGGACCTCGCCCCACTCCAACCCCAGGCGCTCCGTGACGAGCGCGCGCAGATGCGCCTGGTACAGGTACCCAGCGGTCTTCGCTGCCCGGTAGAGCTCCGCGCCGTGCAACGCGGTGAAGCGGCCGTCCGGGCCACGTGCCATGTTCGCCGCGCCGACGTGCGTATGCAGTTGTGGGTCAAGCGCGCGACTCATCCGGTGCCGGTAGGCCGCCGCGATCAGACCCTCCCCGGGCTGGACGTGCTCGCCGGCGTGCCCGCGACGGACCATCACCGCCGTGTCCTCCAGGTACCCAAGCGCCGCCCTCACCGCCTCTTCGTGGCACCCCACCAGCTCACCCGAGACCTGCTCCGGCGCGATCGCGAACAGGATGCTGAGCGTCTTCGGAGCGGAGAACGTGAGGTCATACGCCGCGACCTTCGGGTCATGCGCACTGGGGCGCAACCGTGCCGCAGGGTCGCGTGGGTCGCGCCCCGCGATCAGCGCACCGAACTGCCCTTTGCCGATCCGGCCCTGAAGGCCGAGGGCTTGCGCGCCAGCGCCGACCCATTCGCCGGGGGCCTCGCGTGGGGCGAGAGGCGGCCGGGGGGTTGGGTGGAGCCTTGGTGAGTGCGGGTGGAGCTGATGGTGAGCGTCGTATCGTGGCTCGCGTGGGTCGAGTGCCAGGGGGTGCGGCGCGGGGTCAGCGGCGTCGGCGACTACGACGGCGGGGGCTGCGGTCACCACTGGCGGGGACATGCCACCTCACCCTCTCCGTCGATCGAGCAGTCGGCCGGCCCCCGGCCCGGCTCTCGCTGCACACCCTGTCACACCCCTTGTGGGTTGACAGGGTGTGCCACGCTACCCCGCGGACGGGGGCCGGGGGACAGCGGCAGACGATCGACCGTACTTTGCAGTTCCAAGCTGAGCGTAGGTCGGTGTCGTCGCCGGGCCGATCGAGAGCGCGTGGTAGAGCGGGGTCGAAAGCTCGGGCGCGGCGATCAGCGGCGGCCACGTGACGTCTTGACCCTGGGATACCCTCGCGCGGTGGGTGCGATGAGCAAGGCGCAGCTCGACGCGATGGTCGAGGAGGCCACCGTCGATTGCTACAACGAGGCCGAGCAGGTCACAGGTCTGCTCACCGTGATCGAAGACGAGCTGACGGTTCCCTTCAAAACGCGGGTGCTCGGTGTGGAGGTCACCGTCGAGCGCGTGGACTTGACCGGGGAGGACCAGATCGTGGCGATCTGCTCGCGCGGGAAGCTGCGACAGACCATCCCGCTCCTCGATCTGCCTCTGCCGATCCCGCCGCCTGAGGGCGCGCAGTGGATCGAGGCGTACCGCCACTGGGTGAGGTGAGCCGGCACTCGAGGCGCAGGGCCGCTACTCGCCGATCGCGGCCTGGATGTCCTCGTCGGTGAGCCCCGCGTTGCGCTCGTCCAGCGCGCGGATCTCCTCGTCGAGCAGGTAGGTTCCGGAGAGGGAGGAGAGCAGCCCCGAGAGGGGGATGCGGTAGTCGCCCCCGGGGAGCTTCACGTAGGGCACCTTGTCGGCTTCGATCCAGTTCAGGATGGTGCGCCGGCTGACGTTCAGCAGGTCGGCCGCCTGGGTGGCGGAGAGCAGCTTGGGCTGTGATCCACCGGCTGGCATGGTTACTCCCTGCTCCTACCCACTATAGCACGATACGCGCGTTACGCCTATTTTTCGCTATCTGCGCAATTTTCCCACACCTGCGCGTCGCTATGCCGGGACCAGCATGGGCATGTGATCGCCTTGGCATCCCGTCCGACAGGTCGGCTGGTACGTTGGAGCGAGTCTTGCCACGGCGCAGTGCTCGCGCAACGTAGGCTGTCGGGGTGCCGAGGATCGCGAGTTTCGAGGGGCTGGTCTTTAAGCTCTTCTTCAACGATCACCCACCGCCGCACGTCCATGTGTACGCCGGGCGCGTCGGACATCCTGGCGTGCGGGCAGCGCGGTATTCGATCGACACGGGCGAGCTGATCGACGGCAAGCTCCCTCCAGCGAAGGTCGCCGCGGTTACGAGCTGGTGCCTGCGACATCGCGAGGCTCTGCGTGTTGACTGGCAACGCGCGCAGCTCGGCCTACACCCGGTCGGGCGCTACGATCAGTAGTAATGGAGCCCGCTATAGCCCCCGAGATGGTTGCCGTGATCCCACGGCCCGAGCACACGGTGCGCATCGTGTTCGCCGACGGTGAGGTCCGCGACGTTGACATCACCCCCCTGTTGGACAACCCGGCCTTCTCGCCTCTGCGCGACACAGCCGTGTTCGAGCGGGTCAAGGTGGATGAGCAGACGGGCACGATCACGTGGCCGGGCGACGTGGATCTCGACCCTGACGTGATCTATGCAGCTCTGGACCTTGGTCCCGGCAAGGCCCGGATTCAGGTCCTTACCCCCAGCATCGCCGCCTGACGCCTGACGCCTGACCAAAGCCGGGTCCGGCACAGCGTCCGGGGTGCTCGTGACCGTCGCCTCCCCCTCGTCACTTCCTGGTGTGGGATTGAAGGCTAGGAGGCTTTGGCGAAACGCTTGGCGAAAGGGGTTGCGCTCATCGCTGAGGGAGTCTAGCTTCGGCTGATCCCTACAAGTTGGCCCCGGCGGTGCGCTAACACCCCGGGGCTGTGGCACAGGAGTGTGACCTCCCATGCACCACGAATCCAAGCAGGTCCCGCAGGCCAGTCCCCTGGTCGAAAACCTGATCGTCCTACAAGTCCTCCGCGGCGACTGCCCGGACGGCTGCTCAATCACCGAGCTGCACGCCGAGATCGGCTTTGAGCGGGAGGACATCACCGAGGCCGTGGACAGCCTGAAGGCTGTCGGGGTGGTGGTCCTCAACGGCGAGCAGGTCCAGCCGTCGCAAGCCACGAGACGCATTGACGACCTCAACATGATCTGCATTTGACATGGCGCCCCCTGCAGTCTTGAGGGAACGGCTCGCCGCTGCGCGAGCCGATGGCGTGAGCTTCGAGGAGGCGTGGCCCGTAGCGCTCGAAGCGGCGGTGAGCACCGTTCAGTGGGAGCGCGAGGAGTGGATCGAAGCTCTCTCGGGCACTGTCGAAGCGTGGCGCGCAGCGTGGGAGCGACGGGACACCACACGGCCGGAGTGGGCGTTGGCCGTGGTCGTGAGGCCCGGCGGGGAGCAGCTACCCGAACGCGCGTGCGAGGGCTGCGGCGTAGAGATCGCGGCCGACCGCAACCGCAACACGCGGTTCTGCTCGGAGCCATGCCGCCGCCACATCACCCACCTACGCGAACGCGAAGCGGCGTAGCGAAGGTTTGGCGCCCCGGGTGACCGCCCGGGGCGCCGCCAGCGATTGGAGCGCGCAAGAAGCGCGTGCCCATCCTCCCAAGCCCAGCGGACGCCCCCTGATTAGTTGACAGTACGGAGCCGTCCGACCCCCTTGACAGACTCGCCAGGACCCTTCGGGTACCCAATGCTCTGTGACCGCAGGCAGCCCGACGGGAGATTGGAGCAGACCCAGTATGGGACTCATTCCTGCGTTCCACACCAACTCGACGCTGTACCGTGCAGAGGACCGGCTCGTCTTCCACGACCAATCCGAATGCGGCTACGGTCAGCGGATCAAGCGGGACGGCAACGATGAGCCCGGCCCCGCCGGTCGGGAACGCTGCGACCGCTGTGAAGACCTGGCGAGCTAGCACTTCGCGCCTCGCCAGAAGACCAGTTCCCAGTTGGGGCCTTGCGGGTTGCCGTCGCTATCGACGGTCCAGATACGCCGCACGGCCCTGACCGGGAATCCATGCTGTAGGGCGATGGCGAGGGCACGGAAGCCCTCGCCTCGCACGCCGTAGAAGCGCACCGCAGGCTCCGCGTACGTGTGTCCCTCGCCACCCTGGCAGGACTCGTATGTCTCCACTCCGGCTGCGTTGAGGACGTCCACGTACGGGGCGACGTCGGGGTCCAGTGAAGCAAGCCAATCAGCCCTACTTGGCCGGTTTTTCCGTCCGATGCGACCTGTAGTTTTCCTTGTAAGGAAGCCAAAAACGACCCCCGCGAGGCTGGAACCTCCGGGGGTCAGGATCAAGGAGATAGCGCTCCATGACCACGCCAAAAGTACCACGGCGATCCGTCGCCGCTGACCTGTCGGAAATCCTCGCCTCACCTGAGGTCTCCCGCCTCATCGATGAGCTTCAAGCGACCCGCTGCACCGGCCGTCCCGGCTACCCGCTGCGTGCCATGATCGGCATGGCGCTGGCGAAGTCCATGTATGCCCTGCCGACGTGGACACGCACGGTCGCGCTCGTGCGCGAGCACCCGGCGCTCGCGGCCGTGATCGCCCCCGACGGCAACGTGCCGTCTCACTGGGCGTGCTACCGCTTCACGGCGAAGCTCCGCGCCCACACGACCATGCTGGAGGCGTGCATCGCGTCCGTCCTCCGCGCGCTCAAGAAGGCCAACCCGCTCCTCGGGTGGGACGTGGCGATCGACGCCTCCGACATGCCCGCGTACGCAAACGGGCAGCGCTACAAGTACAAGGGCGGACCCGAACGGGAGAGCTACAGCGACCCGGATGCCTCGTGGGGCCACCGCTCCGCCATCTCCACGCGGAAGGGGGGCGGATTCTACGGCTACAAGCTGCACCTCGCCGTGTGCGCCAAGACAGACCTGCCGCTGGCATGGAAGGTCGAAGCGGCCCGGGTGAGCGAATCCACGACCGTCGAACCCCTGCTCGACAAGCTCCGGGGCCTCGGGATCAACCCGGAGACGTGCGCGATGGACAAGGGCTACGACCTCGGCCCGATCTACGACGTGTGCGAGAACCGCGGTGTGCGGCCCGTGATCTGCCTGCGGGAAACCAAGGGAGTCAAGAAAGGCTGGGACAAGCCCCCGAAGTGTGAGCACGGGGAGTGGCGGTTCACCGGAGCCGACTACGACCGCAAGGCAACCAAGTGGCGCTGCCCAACGGGCGAGTGCCAGCCCGCGTCGGTGTGGATCAAGGCCGACCGGCTCCACCCGCAGATCCCGCGCGAGACGCCCCGCTGGAAGGCCCTGTATCGGGGTCGTGCGTCCGTTGAGCGGGGCTTCGGCAGGCTGAAGCACGAATGGGGCCTCGCGCCGCTCCGGGTCCGCAGGATCGAGCGTGTGCGGCTTCACGCTGACCTCACGATCCTCTCCCAGTTGACGTGTGCGCTGAACCGGGAGCGGGGCGTGGCGCTGGCGGCGTAGGCTTCGCGGGGTGGCCGACCCCATCAAGGGCATCCGTGCCAAGCTCGACAGGGCAGACGAGCACCTGCGCACGATCGAGAACGTCGCGCAGCGGTGGAGCGAACGAGACCCATGCGAGCTTGTCATGGATTGCGACGTGCAGAGCCATGAGCATCGCTTTCGCCTCGCCATCTTCGAGTCGCCCCCCGACGATCTCAATATCCCGATCAGCGAGTGCGTCCACAGCCTCCGCAGCGCCCTGGACCACATCGGCTACCGACTCGCCGTCAACGTCGGCGGGGACCCTCCCCCCAACGAAACCAACAGCGGCTTTCCGATTTGCCGGGACCCCACACACTTCGCCCGCTCTCTTCCCAACAAGATCGGGAAGCCCAAAGCCATCCCAGCCGCCATGCGAACAGCTTTGGAGGCTGCGCAGCCATACAACGGAGGGGACGCGGCGAACCTGCCGATCCTGGAAAACCTCCACGACTGCGACAAGCATCGGTTTCCCCCGCTTCTCGCCGCCGTCGGCGAGGTTCTGGAACTCCACATCGGGACCTTCACCGGCAGCGCCCTCCAAGGCCCCCTCATGGGACCCCTGGAACACAACGCAGTAGTCGTGCGCTTCACGCCCGACCCGCTTACGGAAGTGGACATGAATCTCCGCATCCGCTTCGACGTAGCGTTCGGGAGCGGCTATCCAGGTGACGGCCGAAACGTCATCTCGTTCCTGACGACGACGCTCGACTACATCGGCGCCAGCATCTTGCCGGCGCTGACACCGTTCCTGTAGCCGACCATCCCCTTCCGGTTCTTCGGGGCCCCCGTCGTCATCCCCGCCAGACCCCTGGGTTTCCGTGGGGTAAGATCGACCCGAAGATGGGGTACCCGCCTGCGAGCCGCCCACGGACCCGGCATGGATAGGCGTGCCTGGGGTTTCGCCAACCCCTCCTAGCGTGAACACGTGGGCCTGCTCTGATGCTGGGCGCGCGTGCAGGTAGCGGCTGGTGGTGGTGAGCGCGCTGTGTCCCATCGCCTTCTGGATCGTCACCACGTCGACGCCGCGCATCGCGAGCAGCGAGCCAAAGGTATGCCGCAGGTCGTGGAAGCGCAAGGGCCGCAACTCGGCGGCGGTCTGGGCGCGGCGGTAGCGGCGGCGCAGCGCCGAGTCATCGAGCGTCCGGCCGTACACGTTGCAGAACACCAGGTCTTCGGGGCTGGTGTAGCGCTCGCGCCTGCTCATCCGATCGAGCGCGGCGGCGGCCTGGTCGACCATCGGCACCTGGCGTATCTGCCCCGACTTGGTCGAGGTCTCCTCGCCCGCGCTCAACGCGTGGGCGAGGGTCAGCGCAGAGCCCGCGAAGTCCACATCGCGCCAGCGCAGAGCCAACAGCTCGCCTTGCCTGAGTCCCGCGTAGGCGGCGACCCGGACGATCTCGGCGTCTTGATGGTCCTCGGCGCGCTGCGCCTCGCGCTCCTGCTCGCTGAGGGCCTGCCGCGGCGGCTCACGGTGGCGCCCGTCCGCGAGTGCGCGTGCGGGCGCCTCGATCTCCTCCGGCGTGTAGAACACGAGCGCGGCCGGGTGCGGCTCGCGGCGGCGGTCGGCCGCGCTCGCCGGGTTCCCCGCCAGCGCGTACGTGGACGGCTTGCGCCCGTAGTTAAAGATCGCGGCGATCACGTTGCGGTGCTTGTTCACGGTGCGCGGCGAGGCGCCCGTCTCGCTGACCCTCGCCAGCAGATCCTCGATCTCCCGCGTGGTTATCTTCGCCGCCGGCCGGTCGCCGAGGGCGGCCATCACGTGCCCGGCCGTAGTTCCCTTGCCGCGCTTGTAGGGGACGCCCGGCTCAGCGAGCACCGATCGGTGCCCGACCAGTGTGGAGGGCTTCGCGCCGCGCACGTTCTCCAGCCACCGCAGGTATGCGCGCGCGACCTCGCGGAAGGTCACGCCCCGGGCGCGGCGCTCCTGCTCGACGCGCTCCACGTCCGCCGCCTCGGTCACGTGCTTGGCGACGAGCTGCGCTGCGGCCACGTGGGCGGTGCGCTCGTCGTAGGCGCCCTCCGGGACTCGTCCACGCCGCCGGCGCCAGCCGCCTGTGCCGGGATCGCGTTCGAGCTACGCGGAGCCGATGCGGCGCTTGACCTGCCGGCCGTGGTGGCGGAACTTGGCCTCGTAGAACACCTGGCCGCGGTGCTCGCGGACGACGATCGTGGCGCTGGGGTTTGATGCCGACATCGGTCTACCTCCGGTGTCCCTCGCCCCCGGATCACGGGTGCGCGGGCGCTCTCTTCACGGGTGCCAGAAACTCACTCTAACACCGTGGGTACCACGTGGGTACCACGCCTTCCGTGGGTACCACCTTGGGTACCAAACCAGCCCGATCCTATGGCCCTAAGGCACGTTTGAGGCAGCTAAACCGCCCTAAAATGGGCGGTTCGGGGTGCCCCTAAGGGCCTCTTAAGCCCAAGGTTGCAGGTTCGATTCCTGCACGGCCCATTTCTAAGGTCAACCCGCCGCCGTGCTCTCCGCGCGCGCGGCCGCGAGTGCGTTCGCCCACCAGGCGAGGTCCGTCGCCGCGGTGTCGAGCCGTCCGTCGAGCGGGGCGAAGAGCTCCGGGGTGAACGGGTCGGCCTTCATTGCGGGCACCATCAGTTCCGGCAGGATGTGGACCGCGTGCCGCAGCGGGGCCATCTCGAACTCGACCGCGACGAGGCGCAACTGCTCGATCGCGCGTGCGCCCCCGACGTTGCCGTAGCCGACGAAAGTGACTGGCTTGCGGTTCAGCTCGGGGAAGATGTGGTCGAGCGCGTTCTTCAGCGAAGCTGGATAGCCGTGGTTGTACTCGGGCGTGACGACGATGAATCCGTCTGTCTTGTCCACGGTGTGTCCCCAGCGTGCGACCGTCTCGGTGGGGTAGTCGCGCAGCGTGCGGGCCGGCGGTGCGGGCTGGTCGAAGATCGGCAGCGGGTGGTCACGGAGATCGACCAGCTCCGCGTTCAGGTCGGTTCGCGCGGATAGGCGGTCCATGACCCAGGCCGCGGGTTTCTCTCCAAAACGCCCTGGGCGGGTGCTGGCAAGGACCACCTGGATGCGGGGAGGGGCGAGGGCCACGACGACACCGTATCGACTGCGGCGTCAGGAGGCCTACGGCTTCGCCCGCCGGTACCACGACCTCCTGGCGCCGGAGGGCGATGCCACGTTGGCTGGTGCGGGATCATTCGGCAGGTGCTCCCGGAACTCGAGAACAAGGCGACGCACACACCTCGCTTGGCGACGGAGGCCGATCAGCAACGGTGCGGAAGGCGCGTAGACCGGCGATGGCGTTGACCAAAGTTGAAGACGTAGACCCTCGCAGCAAGCGACTGCGGGTCAGCGGCGAACTGACGATCCCACTCTCGGAGGTGACGGTGCGCGCAAGCCGCTCCTCAGGCCCGGGGGGACAGCACGCCAATGTCACTGCTTCCCGTATAGAAGCAAGCTTCGACGTACGCACCTCGCCCACGTTGACCGACGCACAGCGGGAGCGAGTGCTGGCGCGCGTAGGGCCGCGAGTGGTGACGATCGCGCAGGACGGGCGCTCGCAGGCACGCAACCGCGAGTTGGCTTTGGCCCGCTTGAGCGAGCGTCTGGCGAGGGCGATCGCTGCCCCCAAGCGCCGTCGCCCCACCCGGCCCACCGCGGCCTCGCGGGAGCGGCGCCTGGCGGCCAAGCGCCGGGCGACTGAACGCAAGGGCGAGCGCCGCCCGCCCGAGGACTCCTGACGGCTGGAAGACCGCTGAAGAAGTGGGTTTGGCGGTGAGGACCCTCGACGGCCCTCCCGGTTGGTCGGCCCCGGCACGGCGCCCGCGCACGTCACCGTCCGCGTCGCGGCGTCCCACCAGGCAAGCGCCCCCGCTGGCAACGCGGAACCGCACACGACGCACACGCCGGGCCGACGCAGCTTCAGCATCCGAGACGCCATACGACCCAGGTCGTCGGGCGATCGTCGCGTCTTGAGCGGAGTTCTGCCTCTCGTCCGTAGCGCAAGTGTTGAGTTCGACCGCCGGCGCGCTCGCTTTGCGCCGGAATGGGGGTGTGTGCCCGGTTCGAGCCGGCCGGTCGGACATTTCCCTATCGCGGAGCCTGCCGCCCAACTGGCCTACGTCGTGCGAGTATCAGCGCGGTGACCATCGCCGAGCTTTGGCTGCGTGGCCAGGTGGGCTGGCCGCGCAGCTTTCCCATCGTGCAGTTCCCGAACCCGCCGCTGCTCCTCGCGTTCGCGGGGTGGGGACTCGCCGCTGTGGTCGGCGACACAGCACACGACGTCGGCCGCGCGGTCTTCATCATCGGCCTCGGTGTGTGGGCGTGGGAGGAGGCGGTAGGCGGGGTCAACTGGTTCCGTCGTCTCGTCGGGGCGGGAGCGCTTGTCTGGATCGTCGCCGGCCTGGCAAGCGAGCTATGAGGGCCGTCGACTGAGCTTGAGACTCCTGCAACCGAATCCGCGCGTCGGCCGACGGGGTTTGCGCTTGGCTTTGGCACCGTGCATCGATTCGAGAAAGCCGGAACCGCGTGGCACGTTCGGAGGAGTAGCATGGGGGCATGAGCTGGAGGGTTCCCGGACAAGCGATTCGAGTCGTTATCCATGAGTCCGATGGCGGCATCGGTTACTACTCACGCGATCAGGACGACGACGGGAGAGTGATCTGGCGCGAGGGGCGTCCCGACGAGTTGACCCCGGCTTCCTCGGACGGGGCATCGATGACGACCGTCGAGCTACTTGACGCCCTCACTACGTCGCTGCAACACCCCTAGCTGCCAGAGCAAAGAGGCCGAGTGCGGCCCGTCAGCGCTTGTCGTCCATCTCTTGGCCACGCTTTTGAAGGAAACTGCCGAACGCGCCAGCCAGCGCGGCGACTACCGTGATCGCCCAGATCTCCATGAAGACGTCGAGGACGCGTCCGCCCGCCGAGATCGGATTCTTGATCTGCGAGGAGACGGTCAACAGCTGGGTTGTCGTCCAGAACGCGGCACTGCCGAATGTTTTGATCTCGGTCTGCTGGGAGTGGCGTTCGAGCAGGAATGCCGTGATCGCGCAGAACAGGTCGATACCGGCGGTTACCACGATGATCGTCACGAGGTGGTCCCGCAGCCGACGATGCGTGGGTGTCGCCGCGCGGAGAACGTTACGAAACTCGCGGGCAGCGGACCCCAGCACTCGAAGCGGCACCGGTCAATCGTCGCGGGTGCGCCGGACGTCTGTGCAGCTATCGCCCGTCGGTCGGGTGCTTGATCCCCATCAATTCGCGATGCGCTCGCGTAGCCCTTTGACATACGTCGAGTCTCCGATACCAGGACCGCGGACATCTCGCGGACCGCCCTGAGCCATGCTGGTCTCTTACACGTTCGGCGCGCTCATCCTCGCGACCATGAGCCCGCTCAGACACGCGCCGCAAAGTGAGCTTGGGCCTCGCGGGCTGAGACAGCGACAGCGCAACGAGCGGCCTATGAACGTGCTCCTGCCGACCGCCGTCACACGGTCGTGTCCTCGCTCAAGTAAGACTGGACCTACAAGCGCCCTCCTCGGCGATAGCCGAACCCGCCTCTGGTGAACAGGATCACGAGCACGACGATCAACAGGACAAACAGCAGCGGACTGACGGCGATTCCGCCGAAGATGGCAGCAAGCACAAGGATGATGATGAGCAGCTCGAGTAGTCCCATAACTTCAGCATACCCGCTCACGGCGGCGGCAACTCGAGTCGACTCCGACGCAGGAACTCGCTCATCGCGGTCGCGGTCGCGGGAATAGAGTCCCCGTACCTCGTCAGGATCGGCCTTGACATCGACCGGGGCGCTGAATACCACGATCGCCACCCCCGCCATAGGAGACACGCTCCCGCATTACGCCGATGGGAGCCCGCCCATCGGCCACCGTTCGCCAGGCAGACGTTTCGACCCCGCGTCACGTACTGTCGCCACACTGATGCTTAGAGGGCATCGCGAGCGTGCGGGGAACCTGGTGTGACGCCATCGCTCGGGACGAACCGGGAGCGTATCGATCGATGTCGAACACCTACCGCCGAGGCACGATCCCGTCGGGCACCGTTCGATCCCGGCAAACCACGGGGCCGTGATCCTCAAAGGCTCGCCACGGCCACCACGAACACCGCGCGCGCGGTCGCGTCGTACAACCAAAAGCGCGCCTCCAAGACCACCGGGTACGCGTCCAGCGCCGCCGCCGTTGCCGTGAGCGCGACCTCGGCGGCCGCCTCCAGCGGATAGCCGTAGACGCCCGTGGAGATCGCCGGAAGGGCGACCCGACGGACGCCGTGCTCGGCGGCCAGAGCGATGGCCTCCGTGTAGCAGCCTGCAAGCAGGTCCCGCTCGCCGTGGCCGCCGCCGCGCCAGACCGGCCCGACCGCGTGGATCACGTGCCGCGCCGCGAGCCGTCCGGCGCCGGTGATCTTCGCCCGGCCCGGCTCGCAGCCGCTGAGCGCGCGGCATTCGCGCAGCAGCTCCGGGCCCGCGGCGCGGTGGATCGCTCCGTCCACGCCCCCGCCGCCGAGCAGGCGCGGGTTCGCCGCGTTGACGATCGCTTCGGCCTCCGTGTCCCCGGTGATGTCCCCGAGATGGAGCGTGATGGGAGCGGTCACGGGGTTCAAGGCTAGTCCGCGCCCCGGCATGTTCACACTCCCGTTCACACCCCGCCCCTCGACGGCCCTCCCGGTGGCCCCCAAACCACCAAAAACCCCCGTCCTATAAGGGCCAAACCCAAATGCGTCCGACGGGACTCGAACCCGTATCTGCGGCTCCAAAGGCCGCTGCTCTTAGGCATTGATTTCTCTAGTGGTTATAGGTGCCGTGGCCGCGGTAAACGGCGTAGAGCCGCCGGCTTGGCAAACGAGGCCGCCGGTTGAATGACTCGCACAGCCCCCTCCCTCACCGGATACTCGCTTCGCCATTGACCCGTTGAGCTACGGACGCGCGTGATCTCAGCAGCAGCTATGTATCTCCTCCTCCCGCGAGGGCGCCATCCGCGTGCTCAGCCGCTACCCGGCTCGCGGCCGGACGGTCCTCGTCGCGCTCATGCTCCCCAAGCACCGGCCACGGCGCGGTGCTCACCAGCGTGGTGTGGCCCCCAAGCGACCAGAGCTCCTCGGCGAGGTGCGGGGTGAGCGGGGCGAGCATCTGCGTGAGCAAAAGCAGCGCCGCGACGACTGCCTCGCGGTCGGCCCGCTCGAGCTCTCCGCCGCGCTGGTGGAGCGCGCGCTGCTCGAAGTCCTGGATGCGGGTGAGCAGCAGCATCGTGTTGTGGGCGGCGCGCTGCATCTCGAGGCCCTCGAAGTTCTCGGCGACCTTCGCGCACGCCACCGCGCACCAGTTGGCCAGGCGGCGGCGAAGCTTCTCGGAGGTGTCGATCCGCGCCTCACCGTCCTGCGGGCCCCACTCGCGCAGGCGCCACTCGGCGTAGCCGTAGAGCTTCTTGAGGAAGATCTGGCAGTAGCGCACCGGCTGCTCGTTCCAGTTGAAGATGCGCCCCGGGGAGGCCGCGTGGAGGACCGCGAGGCGCACCGTGTCGGCGCCCACGGTGGCCACGAGCTCGTTGGGGTCCACGACGTTGCCGAGGTGCTTTGACATCTTGCGCCCCTCCAAGCGGATCATCTGGTGCATCAGCGCTTTGGTGAACGGCTCGCGAGCGGGCAGGGGGGGCAGCTGGTCGAGGTCCTGCAGAACCTTGCCGATGAGGCGCTGGTCGAACATGTAGCCGCCGGCGTCCGCGCCCCACACGATCTGCTCGGCCGGCAGCCAGCGCGTGTATTCGGGGTGGCTGAACATTTCAGTGGCGCGGCCCTCGGGGGGCACGCAGATCGGCATCCACATCCACATCCCGTCGACGTGGCAGTCGATCGTGTCCGTCTCTCTCTTCGCCGCCCCGGCGCAGCGCGGGCAGGAGGTCTCGACGAAGTCGGGGCGGCTCGCGAGCGGGTTGCCGCCGGCGCCTGAGATCTGCAGGTCCTCGGGGAGCCGCACGGGCAGATCCTCGTAGGGCACCGGCACCGTCCCGCACGCGGGGCAGTGCACCAGCGGGATCGGCGCTCCCCACGCGCGCTGGCGTGAGATCGCGAAGTCGCGGGCGCGGTAGCGCACGGTCGGCCGCGGGGTTGCGGACGCCTTGGCTGCCTTCCACGCGGCCCCCGCCGGCGCGGGCAGCCTCTGCGCGATCGAGGCGTCGGTGGGGTCGAGGTCGGGTATGCCGAGCGCGACGGTCGGGCCGAAGCGGGCGTCGACCAGCGGGGAGATCACGATCGGCAGCATCCCCGCCACTCCCGGGACGGTGACCAGCGCGCCCGTCTGCACCACCGGGACGTGCTCCGCCTCGCGGTCCTCGCGCCGCCAGCCCGCCTCGCGCATGCCCGCCAGCTGCTCGGCGACCGCGGGCTCTGAGATCCAGCGGTCCACGTCGGGGTGGGCCGGAGAGACCGCCACGAACGCCGCCTGCGCGATCGCCTCGGGGTGAGGGGTGAAGACCGTGAGGGTGCCCCCGTCGAAGGTGGCGGCGTCGAGCTCCACGCCGTCCACGCGCCCGAGCACCGCGCGCTGGGAGCCGACCGCGGCCTTGTCCCAGCCGGGCAGCGACTCCAGGCCGCGCTCGTTGTCCTGCGCGTAGGCGGTGATCCGCATGAACCACTGGGGCAGGCGCACGAAGCGCACCTCCGAGTGGCAGCGCCAGCAGGTGCCGTCCTCGACCTGCAGGGTTGCGAGCACCGTCTGGCAGGAGTCGCACCAGCTGACCTGCGCCTCGCGCCGGTAGACCAGGCCGCGCTCGAGCATCGCCAGGAAGAGCCACTGCGTCCAGCGGTAGTGCTCGGGTTCGGAGGAGACGAACGTGCGCTCCCAGTCGCAGGAGTACCCGAGCGCTTCGAACTGGCCGCGCATCCGCTCGCAGCAGCGGGCCACCCACTGCTGGGGGGAGATCCCGCGGCGCAGCGCCTCGAGCTCGGCAGGCAGGCCGAAGGAGTCGAAGCCGAGCGAGAACAGCACCGCGCGGCCGCGGGCGCGCAGGAAGCGGGCGTAGGCGTCCGCGATCGTGTAGCTGCGAATGTGTCCCATGTGGGCGTCTCCCGAGGTGAAGGGGCAGCCTGCGAAGACGTACGCCGGCTCGCGCTCGTCCTGCGGCGGGGGCACGGCGAACGCTCGGGTTTCCCCCCAGGCGGCCTGCCAGCGGGCCTCGATCGGCCCCGGTTCGTAGTCCGCGCCGCGAGTGGGGAACGAATTGGAGCTACTGGCGTTTGTCTCCGCCGGGCCCTGGGGTCTGGAAACCGCGTGGTCACTGGAGGTGGGAGCTCCTGCGCCGGTGGAGGGCGACGCGGAGGTTGCGTCGATTCGAGGAGCGGTCATGATCCCGACGCTACCGGATGGGGTTCCAGAAATCCAGAGAACCCAAATGCATCCGATAGATTGATGAATGCCTGATGTCCTGCCAGACTCCGGACGGACGGCCGTCCCCCACCCACCGTTGCGCGGCGAGGAGGGGCGGGGGGCGGTTCCGTCTGGCTGACGTGAAGGAGGAGACGCGGTGGCCCGCTGTGCGGTCCTGACAAACGATCTGCAGTACGACCTCGTCGACAAGAACGACGAGCGCAGGGCGGCGGTGGCGGCGTTCACGCCGCAGATGCAGCGCTTCCTCGCGGAGATGCGCACGCTGGGAGTGCCGGTGGTGCACCTGCAGCTGGTCAACCTCGAGGACGACCCCCACGCGGAGCGCTACGACGGGTGGCTCCCCGCCACCAAAGGGTCGGAGGGGGCGCGCATCGTGGAGGAGTTCCTTGCCGAGGACGACGTGGTGGTCGAGAAGAACAAGGACTCCGGCTTCTACGAGACCGAGCTGCACGACCGTCTCCAGGAGCTGGACGTGGACACGGTGGTCATCACCGGCATGCAGACCCAGATCTGCGTGCAGACCACCGCCGCGGACGCGTTCTTCCGCGGCTACAAAGTGATCGTGCCGCCCGACGCGGTCGTCTCCGCGCGCCCCGAGGACCAGGCGCGGGCGCTGGAGTGGCTGGGGTCCTACTGCGCCACGATCATGCCCACGGCCGAGCTCGCGGCGGCGATCGCGCAGGACAGCCTGCCCGAGTTCAGCGTGGTCCCGATCCCATGAGCGGCGAGGTGATCCAGCTCGACCACGGCACCGGCGGGGGGATGAGCCAGGAGCTGATCGCGGAGCTGATCGCGCCGCGCCTCGGGGCAGTGCACTCCGGGCGGATGGAGGACAGCGCGGTGCTGGAGCTCGACTGCAGGCGCATCGCGGTGACCACCGACTCGTTCGTGGTCGACCCGATCTTCTTCGGCAACGGGGACATCGGCAAGCTCGCGGTCTGTGGCACCGTCAACGACCTCGCGGTGAGCGGCGCGGTCCCGCGCTGGCTGACCCTTTCGCTGGTGCTGGAGGAAGGCTTCCCGCTCACCGACCTCGAGCGGGTGCTCGACTCCGTGCGCGAGGCCGCCACGGCGGCGCGCGTGGAGGTCGTGGCGGGGGACACCAAGGTCGTGCGGGCGGGGGAGGTGGACAAGCTCTTCATCAACACCGCCGGCGTCGGGGTGTTCGAGCGCGAGGTGGAGCTGGGGGTGAGCAGGGTCGGTCCGGGGGACGCGGTGATCGTCACCAGTTGGCTCGGCAACCACAGCGTCCACATCCTCTCGATCCGCGAGGGCCTCGGCTTCGAGGAACGCGTGCTCTCCGACTGCGCGCCGCTGGACGGCCTGGTGTGGAGCGTGCTGGAGGAGTACGCCCCGCAGGTGCACTGCATGCGCGACATCACCCGCGGGGGCCTGGGGACCGTGCTCAACGAGCTCGCCGACGGCGCGGGGGTCTCGATCCGAATCGAGGAGCGCCGGCTGCCGATCCAGCGCGAGACCGCGATGGCGGCGGACATGTTGGGGCTCAACCCGCTGTACCTCGCCAACGAGGGCAGCGTGTGCATGCTCGTCGCGGAGGAGGCCGCCGCGGAGATCCTCGAGCTCGTGCGCTGGCACCCCTTTGGCCGCGCGGCGCAGATCGTCGGCGCCGTGCGGGAGTCCGGGGGCAGCCCCGTGACGATGGTGCGCTCCGACGGCGCCGAGGCGGTCGTCGAGCTTCTCTACGGGGCGGAGCTGCCGAGGTTGTGCTGATGGAGCGCGCCGCGCTCGAGACGCGCCGTTACCAGATTCGCGGGATCGTCCAGGGGGTGGGCTTCCGCCCGTTCGTGTTTCGCACCGCCGAGCGTCACGCGGTGGGGGGCTGGGTACGCAACGACTCCGAGGGCGTGGTGCTCGAGGTCCAGGGCCTGCCCGGGGTGCTGGAGGAGTTCATCGTGGAGGTCCGCACCAGCGCCCCGGCGCTCGCGCGGATCGAGTCGGTCGCGCTGCTCGAACAGCGCTACGAGGAGCGGCTCGTGGAGAGCTTCGAGATCCACGTGAGCGAGCGCTCCGCACAGGCGAGCACGCTCGTTTCGCCGGACAGACTGCGTGTGCGAAGAGTGCCTGCGGGAGCTGCTCGATCCGGCGGACCGCCGGTACCGGTACCCGTACGTCAACTGCACCAACTGCGGCCCCCGCTACTCGATCGTGCGCGGCGTCCCCTACGACCGGGCGATGACCACGATGGCGGTCTTCCCGATGTGCGAGCGCTGCGCGCGGGAGTACCACGACGTCCGCGACCGGCGCTTCCACGCGCAGCCGACGGCGTGCTGGGAGTGCGGCCCGCGGGTGGCCGTGGTGCGCGCGGGAGAGAGCCTGCCGCAGACGTACGGGCGTGGCGTGCCTCCGACGCACTCGGCGGGCGCGGCGGGGAGCGGCGGCGCGGTGAACGACCGCGCGGGGAGCGGGGTGGGTGGGTCGCCAGATCCGATCGAAGCGACCGTCGAGCTGCTGCGCGAAGGGGCGATCGTCGCGGTCAAGGGGCTGGGCGGCTACCACCTGGTGGTCGATGCCCGCGACGAGGAGGCGGTGGCGAGGCTGCGCCGGCGCAAGCGCCGCGAGGAGAAGCCGTTTGCGGTGATGTCTCCGACCCTCCAGGCCGTGCGCGGCTACGCCCACGTGGGGGAGCGGGAAGCCGAGCTCTTGCGCAGCCCCCAGCGGCCGATCGTGCTCGTGCGCAAGCGGGCCGAGGGCCGGCCGCTCGCCGCGGGGATCGCGCCGGGCAACCGTAGCTACGGGGTGGTGCTCGCGTACACCCCCGTGCACCACCTGCTCTTCCAGAGCGGCTTCGACGCGCTGGTGGCGACGAGCGGCAACGTCTCCGACGAGCCGATCGCGTTCCGCGACGAGGACGCGCTCGAGCGCCTCGCGGGGATCGCGGACGCGTTTCTGGTGGGCGAGCGCGAGATCTATACGCGTGTGGACGACTCGATCGTGCGCTGCGTAGAGATGGGCCGCCCGAGCGCCTGCAGCGAGACGACCCCGATCCGCCGGGCGCGCGGCTACACCCCCGAGCCGGTGAGGGCGCCATTCGAGTTGCCCCCGCTGCTGGCGGTGGGGCCGGAGCTGAAGAGCACAGTGTGCCTGACGCGGGGGAGTGAGTTGTTCCTCAGCCACCACATCGGGGACCTCAAGAACGAGGCGACGAAGCGCTCATTCGAGCACGCGATCGAGCACATGTCGAAGCTCTTGGAGGTGGAGCCGCAGGTGATCGCACACGACTTGCACCCCGGCTACCTGAGCACGCAGTACGCGCTCGAACAGGAACGGCTGCCGACAGTGGCGGTCCAGCACCACCACGCGCACATGGCGGCGTGCATGTGCGAGCACGGCCTGAACGAGCCGGTGGTGGGGGTGGTCTTCGACGGCACGGGGTACGGGACCGACGGCAACGTGTGGGGGGGTGAGTTTCTCGTGGGCGACTACGCGGGCTTCGAACGCGCGGCGCACCTCGCGTACTTCCGGCTGCCCGGCGGTGACAGGGCAGTGGAGGAGCCGTGGCGGGTGGCGTGGTCGCTGCTGTGGGAGGCGTACGGGGAGTCCTTCGCGGAGCTGGACGTACCGGTGGTGAGCGGGCGCGACGCGGAGGAGCGGCGCGTCCTCGCGCGGATGCTCCGGACGGGGCTGCGCTCGCCGCTCAGCTCGAGCGTGGGGCGGCTGTTCGACGGGGTCGCGGCGCTGCTCGGGGTGCGCGAGCGCTGCCGCTACGAAGCGCAGGCGGCGATCGAGCTGGAGCAGCTGGTCACGCCCGGCGCCGCGGGCAGGCCGCTGCCGTGGGAGCTGTGCGACGGGGAGGGGTGGCCGTGGCGGATCGACCCCGCGCCGGCGGTGCGCGAGCTCGTACGGGAGGCACGGCGCCCGAGCACGACCGCAGCGGAGCTGAGCGGGCGCTTCCACAGCACGGTGGTGGACATCGTGGCGGGCACGTGCGAGGCGATCCGCGCGCGGACGGGACTCGAGCGGGTGGTGCTGAGCGGGGGGGTCTTCCAGAACGAGGTGCTGCTGCGCGGCTGCCACGAGGTGCTGGAGAGGGCGGGCTTGCGGGTGTACTCCCACCGCCTCGTGCCCGCCAACGACGGCGGGGTGGCGCTCGGGCAGGCCGCGGTGGCGGGGTGGGGCGCACGGTGAGCGCGGGCGCGCAGACACCGGCCTCCGAGGGGACTGGGGCGCACAGCCCGGAGAGGCGGGTCGGCCGGCAGGGCGCGAACGGCGGGGCACGGGTGGCGCCGTCGCGTGAGCAGCCGGAGCCCTTCGAGGGGCTGCACTTCTCGCCTGCGCCCGCGATAAGGGGCCCCGTGCCGGGGCTGCGCTCACAGCAGATGCTGGCCGAACAGGCGGCGCTGGAGAGCCGCGCGCGCTCCTACCCGCGCGCCGTCCCGGTGGCTTTCGAGGCGGGCCGGGGGGCGACGCTGCGCGATGTGGACGGCAACACGTACGTCGACTTCTTCGCCGGCGCGGGCACGCTCAACGTGGGCCACGGCCACCCCGCGGTGGCGCGCGCGGCGAGCGAGCAGCAGGAGCGACTGGTGCACGCCCTGGACTTCCCCACGGCCCCGAAGCTGGCGCTGATGCGCCGCCTCAAGCGGATCCTGCCGGGGGCGCTTCAGCGCACGGCGCGCATCCACTTCGGCGGGCCCACCGGCTCGGACGCGGTGGAGGCCGCGCTGAAGCTCGTGCGCGCCCACACGGGCCGGCGGCCGATCGTGGCGTTCCAGGGCTCCTACCACGGGATGACCGCGGACGCGCTGTCGGTCACGAGCGACACGACGTGCGGGGGGCCGGTGGACACCCCGGTGCACTTCATGCCCTACCCCTACTGCTACCGCTGCCCGCTGGGCCTGCGCCCGCAGTCGTGCGGGGCGGCGTGCGCGAAGCTCCTGGAGAGCTCCCTGGAGGACCCCTACAGCGGCCTGCCGAAGCCCGCGGGGGTGATCGTGGAGGCGGTGCAGGGGGAGGGCGGCACGGTCGTCCCGCCGGCGGGGTGGCTGGCGGAGGTGCGCGAGATCACCCGCCGCCACGAGGTGCCGCTGATCGTGGACGAGATCCAGACGGGGTTCGGCAGGACGGGAGCGGCGTTCGCGTGCGAGCACGACGGGGTCACCCCCGACGTGATCGTGCTGTCCAAGGCGATCGGAGGGATCGGGTACCCGCTGTCGGCGATCGCGTACGACGAGTCGCTGGACACGTGGGAGCCGGGGGCGCACATCGGGACCTTCCGCGGGCACCAGGTAGGGATGGCGGCGGGCGCGGCGGCGATCGAGGTGATGCGGGAGCTCGACCTCCCGGGGCACGCACGCGAGCTGGGCGAGCTCGCGCTGGGACTGCTGCGCGAGGCGACGGAGACGGAGGAGCTGGCCGCGGTCGGAGAGGTGCGCGGGCGCGGGCTGATGATCGGGGTGGAGCTGGTGCGCGACCGCGAGAGCCGCGAGCCGTGGCCCGAGCTCGCGGACGCGGTGCGCAGGCGCTGCAGCGAAAAGGGGCTGATCATCGAGCTCGGCGGCCACTACGGCAACGTGGCGCGGTTCCTGCCGCCGCTCGTGATCTCCCGCGAGCTGCTCGAACGCGGGATCGAGATCTTCGTGGAGGCACTGGGCGAGAGCGAACAGACGGACAGAAAGCGCAGCGCGCGACCGCAGGTTTGAGTTGGGGCGCGTCCGCGCGGGCTCCGAGGCCACCGGGGCCAGGGTGCGCGTGGCCTCCGTGCCCCGCGTCGGCGCGCGAGCAGCGGATCAGGCGTCCTTGGTCGTGGGTCCCGGCGCGAGTGCGAGGTGGGCGCCGGCGAAGGTGACGCTGAGCGGCTCGAGGACGACCTGGCGCGGACCCTCCTCGACGGCGCCCGCGAGGAGCGCGTCGAGGTGCAGCTCGCGCGCGTGCTCGACCACGCGCGCGCCGTCGCCGGGGCGGCAGTAGACGGCGAAGCCGGCGCCCATGTTCAGCGTCGAGTGGGCGGCGGCGGGGTCCAGGCCGGCATGCGCGGCGAGAAACGCGAGCACGGGCGGCACGGGGGGCAGCGCGCGGATGCGGTAGGTGAGCTCGCGCTGGGGGCGCATCAGCTTGAGCAGCCCGTGCCCGGTGATGTGGGAGAGGTAGGTGAGCCGCACCTGTGCGTCGCCGAGCAGCCGGCGGACGAGCTCGACGTAGAGCAGGCTGGGGGCGAGCAGCGCCTCGCCGAAGCGCCCGCCGTCGGGCAGCTCGGTCAGGAGCCCGTCGGGAAGCCCCGCGGCGACGCGCCGCGCGAGCGAGGCGCCGTTGGCGTGTAGGCCCGAGGAGGAGACGAGCACGATCTCATCACCGGGCGCGAGGTTCTCGCCGAGCAGTGGCTCACCGGGGGGCGGCACGAAGCCGAGCGCGGAGCCGGCGAGCTCGATGTCTTCGGGCGCGAGCAGGTCGGTGAGCGAGGGCGACTCGCCGCCGCCCCACGCGCAGTGCGCGTCGTCGCAAGCGCGGCGCCACCCTGTGAGCAGCGCGTCAGCGCGCTCGGAGTGCTCGTACCAGGCGCTCGAGCCGGTCGCGAAGTAGGCGTTCAGGACGAGCGGCAGGGCACCCACGCAGATGAGGTCGTTGAGGACGGCGGCGACGGCGTCGTAGGCGACGTGGTCGAAGCGGTTGACGCCGGCGAGCTCGTGGTACTCGCGGGCGAGGATCGACTTGGTGCCGAGAGTCTCGAGCACGAATGCGAGGGTGGTGCCCGCGAAGCGCAGCACGAACGCGGGCTCCCCGCGGGATGCGTCGAGCGCGCGAGCGCCCGCGCCGGCGAGCCAGTGGGAGGTGGCGAGCGCCTCCTCCAGGGCCCTGCGCTTGGAGGCGTCGAGCACGGCGTAGTCGACGCCGGCCCGGCGGTAGGCGCTGTGGAGGTCGGGGTCGGCCACCGGTGGAGCCTATCCGGCGCGCCCCTGGACGCGGCGCTGGATCGCCACGTGCCGGCTTGCCCGTGCCACCAGCACGGGCTTCACCGACCGAAGCCGGGAGACACTCGCCTTCGGCTCGCATCCCCGTTTTCAGCCAGCGTCGCCCAGCTTGGTCCAGGAACGCCCCGGACGCACCGTCTATTTGAAGACGTTCCTACATCCGCGGGCGCACCAGGCAGGTGGTCGCCACCCAGCTGCCGGGCTCCCCGGCGGGAGTCAGCGGAAAGGCGAGGTCGTCGAGGAGCGCCCACATCTGAGTGCGCCTGTCGGTGTCAACCCAGGTGGGAGCCCAGCGCGTGAGGTCGGCCTCCTCGAAGGCCTGCCGCAGCGCCTCCTCGACCGCGTCGAGGCCGGGCGTGCGGATCTTGTTGCGCTTGCGAAAGCGCAACACGCAGTGGTCGGAGGCGATCACCTCGGAGACCTCAGGATGGTCCGGCCGTACCACTCTGATCCGCATACATACACCGTAGCCACCGGCGTACCGACCAGGCGCAGCTTGGCTACTCCGCGCGGCTGAACTCCCAGATGGCGATGAACAGCATGACGAGCCCGAGCAGGGCGATCACGCCGGCCTCGACGAGGCTGGGGACGTGCCAGCCGAACCACGTGACCCCAGGAGCGAGCGCATGGCGGGCCGCTTCGCTGATGTCGAGGTGGGCGAAGATCGCGCGGCGCATTGGGTCGACCGCGTAGGTGAGGGGGTCCAGGCGGTTGAGGATCGCCAGCCACTGCGGCAGGTTGGCCACGGAGAACATCGCGCCGGAGATGAAGAACATCGGCATGATCGCCATCTGCATGAGCGCCATGAAGGACTGCATCTGGGTGATGCGGGCGGCGGCCATCATGCCGAAGGCGGTGATCGCGAACGCGAGCAGCAGCGTGAGCGCGAACAGCTCGGCGATCAGGCCGAGCGAGTAGGGGACTTCGACGAGGCCGGCGATCACGATCACGATCACGCCCTGGAAGCCGGCGACGGTGGCCCCGCCGAAGCACTTCCCCAGCACGATCGAGGAACGCCGCACCGGTGCGACCATCATCTCGCGCAGGAAGCCGAACTCGCGGTCCCACACGATCGACGCGGCGGAGAACATCGCAGTGAACATCACGGCCATGCAGAGCACGCCCGGGTAGATGAAGGTTTTGAAGTCGATGCCGTGGGTGCTCGCGGAGACGAGCGAGGAGAGCCCGGTGCCGAGCACGAACAGGAACAGGAAGGGCTGCACGAGCGAGGTGATGATCCGCAGGCGGTCGCGGGAGAAGCGGATCAGCTCGCGCCGCCACACGACCCGGATCGCGCGCAGCTCGCCGGCGAGACTGCGCGTGGGGACGCGCACCCCGGCAACGGGAACGCCCGCGGGCGCCGCGGCTGGCGCCGTCTTGGCGGAGGGTGTCTCGGTGACGCTCACAGGAGGTCCTTTGTCTGCCCCAGTCTTCGCAGCCCCGCGCTCGTCAACGGCTCCCTAACTCGGCTGGCGTGTAGGCGCCCGCCACCTTGGCCGGCAAGCCGCACAAGCCGCGGTGGTCCGGGCGAGTCAGTGCGCAGCCCACCACGTCGTCTCATCAGCGGGCCATCATGCGCGCGACGTTGCGCATGTTGTCGGTGGAGGTGGCCTCGGCGTCGCGGATCGTGGTGCCGGTGTAGGACATGAACACGTCGTCGAGCGAAGGGCGCGAGACGGAGACCGAGCGGATCGGCGGGTGGGCGGGATCCCATTCATCGAACAGGCGCGGCACGAACTGCTCGCCGTTGGGGACGCCGAAGGTGACGGCGCCCTCGGCGACGGTGGCGTCGATCGCGAAGCGTTCGCGCAGCGCGGCGATCGCGGCGGGGTCGTCGGGCGTGGAGATCTGCACGCGGTCCTTGCCGACGCTGGCCTTCAGCGCTTCGGGGGTGTCCAGCACGATGATTCGGCCCTGGTCCATGATCGCGATGCGGTCGCAGTACTCGGCCTCGTCCATGTAGTGGGTGGTGAGGAAGATCGTGATGTCCTCGCGCTGCTTGAGCTCTGCGATGTAGTTCCAGATCGAGCTGCGGGTCTGGGGGTCGAGGCCCACGGTGGGCTCGTCGAGGAACAGCACGCGGGGGGAGTGCAACAGGCCGCGAGCGATCTCCAGGCGCCGCTTCATGCCGCCGGAGAAGGTGCCGACGAGGCTGCCGCGGCGCTCCCACAGCCCGACCATCTCCATCACCTGCTGCATCCGCGGGGCCACGGTCTCGCGGGGCACCCCGTAGAGCTCGGCGTGCAGGCGCAGGTTCTCCTCGGCCGTGAGGTAGCCGTCGAGTGTGGTGTCCTGGAAGACGAGCCCGATGTTGCGTCGCACGGCGTCGCGTTCGGTGACGATGTTGTGGCCGGCCACCAGCGCGGAGCCGCTGGTGGGCCGCACGAGCGTGCAGAGCATGTTGATGGTGGTGGACTTGCCGGCGCCGTTCGGCCCGAGGAACCCAAATACTTCCGAGCGAGCGACCTCGAAGTCGATCTCCCGCACGGCTTCGATCTCGCCGTAGCGCTTGGCGAGACCTTTGACGGAGACTGCGGGAGCGACTTCGGGGTTCACAGTGGCCACCGTAGCGCGGACCTCAGGAGCTCTCTGGATCTGCCCCCTCCGCCAGGATGCGGTAGAGCTCGCGCCGGGCGGTGACGAGCACCTTGCGGGCCTGCTCCTGCTGCTCCTCGCTGCCGGCGCGCATGACCTGCACGAAGGCGAAGGCGACCTCGCGCATGATCTTGCCGAGCTCGTGGGCCTTCGCGCCGACGTCGCCGCTCATCTGCTCCCACGGCGCGGGGCGGTCGGGATCGCGCTCCTCGAGGTGGGCGCGGCCGGCGTCGGTGAGTTGGAAGGCCTTGCGTCCGTCGATCTCCTCCGAACGCACGAGACCCTCGTCCTCGAGCTGCTGCAGGGCGGGGTAGACGGAGCCGGGGCTCGGGCGCCAGGCGCCGTCGCTGCGCTCCTCCACCTCCTGCATGATCTGGTAGCCGTTGCGTGGCTCCTCGGCGAGCAGCAGCAGCGCTGCGGTGCGGATGTCGCCGCGCCGCGCCTTGCGCCCGCCGCCGCGCCAGGGCCCGCCAGGTCCGAAGCCGCCGAACGGGTAGCCGCCGGGGCCGCCGCGCGGTCCCGGTCCACCGGGGCCTCGGTGGCGGCGGTGGCCACCACCCCTTGGCCCGCCCTCTCCGTACGCGGTCATGGCGCGCCAGAGGGCACGCAGGTCGTAGCCCTCGCCACGGTCGCAGCAGGACCCCTCGGTTGTTGGGTCTATCGCATGGGAATGCATGTCTGACTCCTATCGTTGAACATCACGATAGTAGCACGATATATCGCGATAGGGTCAGTGCCTGAAGTGGCGAACTCCAGTGGCCACCATCGCGACACCGGCCGCGTCGGCGGCGGCGATGACTTCCTCGTCGCGCACGGAGCCGCCGGGCTGGATGACGGCGCTCACACCGGCGTCGATCGCAAGCTGGGGGCCGTCGGCGAAGGGGAAGAAGGCGTCGGAGGCGAGCACCGAGCCCGCCAGTAGGTCGGGCTGTGCGGCCTGGGCCTTCTCGACCGAGATCCGCACAGCATCGACGCGGCTCATCTGACCGGCGCCGATGCCGATCGTGGCGTTGCCGGTCGAACCTCCAGCGGCGAGCACGATCGCGTTGGAGCGAACGTGGCGGCAGACCGTCCACGCGAACAGCAGATCCTCCCACTGCGCCTCGGTGGGGGCGGTCGCGGTGAGCACGCGCATCTGCTCGCGCCCCTCGCTCACGACGTCGCGAGTCTGCACGAGCTGCCCCCCGAGTACGGGCTTGCCTTCGACCTCACGGAGAGGCGGCGGCCACTGCGCGAGCTCCAGCAGGCGCACGTTCTTCTTCTCCGTGAGAACCTCCAGCGCCTCCTCGTCGAAGCCGGGAGCGAGCAGCACCTCGATGAACTGCTTGGAGAGCTCCTGCGCAAAGGCGCGGTCCACCCGGCTGTTGACCGCGATCACCCCCCCGTAGGCGCTCTGGGGATCGCAGGCGAAGGCGCGCTCGTAGGCGCGCAGCCCGCTCTCGCCGAGGGCGCAGCCGCAGGGGTTGTTGTGCTTGACGATCGCGCATGCCGGACCGGAGAAATCCTCGAGCAGCTCCCGCGCAGAGCTCGAGGTCGAGCAGGTTGTTGAACGAGAGCTCCTTGCCGTGCAGCTGACTCACGCCGTCGAGCAGGTGCGTGGGTGAGCCGACCCGCGCGTAGAAGGCGGCGCGCTGGTGGGGGTTCTCGCCGTAGCGCAGATCAGACACCTTCTCGTAGGCCTCGCGCCAGTGCGGCGGGAAGCCCTCGTGGGTGCGCCGAGCGAACCACGTCGAGATCGCGGCGTCGTAGCGGGCGGTCAGCGCGAACGCCTCGGCGGCGAGCCGCTCGCGCGTGGAGAGCGAGAGGCGCCCTCCGGACTCGCGCAGCTCGGCGAGCACGCCAGCGTAGTTGGCGGGGTCCACGACGACCGCGGCGAACGGGTGGTTCTTGGCGGCGGCGCGGATCATGGTGGGCCCGCCGATGTCGATGTTCTCGACGACCTCCGCGGCCGTGGCGTCGCCGCGGGCGACCGTCTGCTCGAAGGGGTAGAGGTTCACGCAGACGAGGTCCACCGGATCGATCCCGTGCTCGGCGGCGGCGCTCAGGTGCTCCTCGCTGTCGCGCAGCGCGAGCAGCCCCGCGTAGAGGCGCGGGTGTAGCGTCTTCACGCGCCCGTCCATCATCTCGGGGAAGCCGGTGAAGTCCTCGATCGCGCGCACCGCGACCCCCGCGCCCGCCAGCTCGCGGGCGGTGCCGCCGGTCGAGACGATCTCCACGCCCAGCTCAGCGAGGCCGCGGGCGAAGTCCACGATCCCGGCCTTGTCGGACACCGACAGCAGCGCGCGGCGCATGAGCACCTCGCCGGGGGCGGTGCGTTCGAGGCCGGTGGTCGTAGTCGTCTCGGAGGCCACGTTCAGAGACTATCTCCCCGATCAGGTCACCAGCCCCGTCGGAGGCGGAGGTGGTTCACGGACCTGACGTGGGGGAGAGTTCGGCTCGGCTCCGCCCACGCCGTGCTGGTTTCGGAATAGGCAGAGGACCTTGCCTGCCGGACGCGCCGCGCTTGGCGCGAGCAGTCCCGGCCAGCCCCCCGCTGCGATTTGCTCACCGACAAGCTGGTATGGGCGCCACCCGCGGTGGCCGGGAGTCGGCGGCCTGAGTCCAACCGCTGCGAGCTTCTCGCTCGTCGAGAGGTCGGCGACCTTGACGTCCACCCGCCACGTCCACAGCTCACGCGGCATCTGTGCCAGCGGCGGAATGGCCCGCTCGGCAAGGTGTCGGTACCACTCGGCCCACGCCGTCTCCTCGCTGTCGGCGAGGTAGAGGGCATCCACGACACCACCGCGCTGCCAGCGGTTGTCAGGCGGCGGGTCGCGCTCGGGGAGCGGCGAGGAACCCGGAAAGGTGTGCTTGACCCAGCGTCCGCGCACGGCGACCGCTGCGAGGTCGAGCGCCACGGTCAGCTTGCGCCTGGGTCCTCGATGCCGGAGATGAGGCGCGCGACCGAGCGGTAGTCGCCATGCGCGATACGGTCGATCGGCTTGTCGTCGTCGAGCGCGGGGACCGGCTTGCTGAGCCAGACCGGGATGTAGGTCGGGCGGATCACCCGCGCGAGGCGTTCGACCAGCGATGAGAGCTCGGCCAGTCGCTCAGCTCGCACTCCGCTCGGAGCGCTCCTGAGCGCAAGCCATTCGCGCACTGTGCTTGGAGCTGCACCTGTCGCTCGCGCGATCTCGCGGTCGGAGAGGTGGCCGGTGTCGTGTACGTGGATCGCCTCTTCGGCGTATGCGTGCACCATGCCCAGACACGCTAGCACGTCGGCGCGAAACTGACAAGATTTTGGCGAACTGTAGAACAGACGCTCGTCGTCCGCATTGTCGCTATCCCTCGACCACCACCCGGCGCGGGTTGGCGGGATCGAAGCGCAGCGAGCCGCGCGCAAACAGCCGCACAGCCTCTGGGAGCAGCGCGTGCTCGATCGGGCGCAGGACTGCGAGCACCTCGTTGGGATCGCGTGCCTCGGGCAGCTCGCGGGCGTCCTGGAGGATCACTGGCCCGGAGTCCACGCCGGCGTCGACGAAGTGGACAGTCACGCCGAAGACCTTGACCCCGTAGGCGAGCGCCTGCTCGATCGCATGCAGCCCCGGGAAGGCCGGGAGCAGCGAGGGGTGGACGTTGATGACTGCCCCGGGGAAGCGTTCGAGGAACGGCGCGCCGATGAGCTCCATGTAGCCGGCCAGCACAACCAACTGCGCGCCACGCTCGGCGAGCCAGTCGCCCATCGCCCGATCGCGCGCGCTGCGGTCGGGGTAGTCCGCGCGGGAGAAGACCACCGTCGGCACGCCGCGACTCTCGGCGCGACCCAACGCAGGCGCCCCGGCCACGTTGGAGGCGACGGCCACGACATCAGCCTCCCGCCCGTGCACGGTGTCGAGCAACGCCTGCAGGTTGGTGCCCGTACCAGAGACCAGCACGGCGATCGGCAGCGGTGTTCCGGGACGCATCGTCGTCTCGCTCAGCACGGGAGGACTCGGATCGAGCGACGCGACGCGGAGATCAGTCTGCGGATGTCGAATGGATCACTGGTCAAGATGCGATCGCCAGCGACCGCGATTGCGACGACGGTTGCATCAGCGGCATCTGTCATGCCGGCGCGGCCGAGGAGCACTCCCGCTTCCTGCCCCAAGCGCTGGTCCACGGCCTTGACGTCGACCGACTTCAGCAGGCGTGCGAGGTTCGCCTGCCGCCCACCCGCGTCCCGCCATACCTCGGCGACCACTACGCCGGTGCTACGCAGTCCCACTCCGCTGCGCTCGGCCGACCGGAGCCTTGCGACCATCGCTCTGTCGCCTCGGTCCACCGCGACGAACGCACCTGTGTCCAGCACCAACGAGCTCATCTCGACTAGGGAACGGCCGGAGGCGACACGCCCAGCTCTGCGGCCGCGGAGGCGAGCTCGTCGGCGGTGAGCGGACCGTGCTCTGCTTCCCAGTCGTCGAGGTACTCGGCCAACGCCTCGGCGCGCAGCTTTGCGGCCGCCGCGTCGGCCAGCCAGGCCGAGAGGCTCGAGCCTCTGTGTCGCGCCGCCCCGCGGACGGCGTCGCCGAGGTCGGGGTCGAAGGAGACACTGAGCTTATCGACCTTCATGCATCAAGCATATCACGGTATGAACTACCGCGGTATGAAAATGTCGCTACGCCCGCACGAGCGGCAGCGCGGACCCGGCCGACTCCTCCAGCGCAAACTTGCCGTTCGCCTCGCCGGTGCCGTCGAGCGGGTACTCGCCGCTGAAGCAGGCGTCGCAGTGGGACTGGCGCCCACCCGCCCCCGCGCCGACGGCCTCGTAGACGCCGGCCAGCGAGAGGTAGTGCAGGGAGTCGCAGCCGAGCTCGGCGGCGACCTCGGCGGCGGTGCGGTTGTGGGCGATCATCTCCTCGCGGGTGGACATGTCGATGCCGTAGTGGCAGGGGTGCTTGATGGGGGGCGCGGAGATGCGTAGGTGCACCTCGCGCGCGCCGGCGTCGCGGAGCATGGCCACGATCTGGCGGGTGGTGTTGCCGCGCACGATCGAGTCGTCCACGACGACCAGCCGCCGGCCGGCGATCACCTCGGGGAGGGGGTTGAACTTCAGGCGCAGCCCGTGCTTGCGCAGCTCCTGGCCGGGCTGGATGAAGGTGCGGGCGACGTAGCGGTTCTTGACGAAGCCGTCGTCCTGGGGCAGGCCGGCCGCGCGTGCGAGGCCGCGGGCGGCGGGGTTGCCGGAGTCGGGCACGGCGATCACGAGGTCTGCCTCGACGGGCGCCTCGCGCCAGAGGATCTCGCCCATGCGCCCGCGCGCGACCTGCAGCGCGCTGCCGTTCATGCGGGAGTCGGGGCGGGCGAAGTAGATGTACTCGAACACGCAGAACGCCCGGCGCGCGCCGCTCTGAACGCGGCGGCTCTCGATGCCGCTCTCCGAGAGCGTGACGAGCTCGCCCGGCTCGACCTCGCGCAGGAGCCGGGCGCCGATGATGTCGAACGCGCAGGACTCGCTCGCCACGCAGTGGGGGGTTGGGAGCCGACCCACCCCGCCATCCTCCCCTGCGGCGGGCTCCAGCACCCCCAGCGCCAGCGGGCGCAGGCCGTGAGGGTCGCGGAAGGCGAGCACACGGTCCTTGGTCATCGCCACGATCGAGAAGGCGCCGCGCAGACGCGGGAGCACCTCGGCGATCGCGTCCTCGATCCGCTCCGAGGGGTGGGTGGCGATCAGGGCGGCGATGATCTCCGAGTCGGAGGTCGAGCTGAACGTGACCCCGCGCTCGAGCAGTTCGCCGTGCAGCTGCACGGCGTTGATGAGGTTGCCGTTGTGCGCCAGCGCGAGCTCTCTGTGCGAGCCGTGGGTGCCCTCGGAGCGCTGCACCGGCTGAGAGTTCTCCCAGGCGTTGGAGCCGGTCGTGGAGTAGCGCACGTGCCCGATCGCAAGGTCGCCCGCCAGCGTGCGCAGGTCGTTCTCGCTGAACACCTGGCTGACGAGGCCGAGCTCGCGGCGCGTGACGATCTGCCCCCCGCGGTCCGCCGCCGCGATGCCGGCGGACTCCTGGCCGCGGTGCTGGAGCGCGTAGAGCGCGAAGTAGGAGAGTCGCGAGACCTCGTGCCCGGGGGCGTATATGCCAAAGACACCGCACTCGTCGCGCGGCCCATCGCGATCCTCGACGCGGCCAGGCGTGGGCCTCACTCCCACAAGCTAGCAGTCCTCACGGGAACAGCTCCGCCAGCGCCCCGTGGGCGTCGGCCAGCTCGCCGAGCGTTGCGCTCAGTGTCTCTCCGGCGATCGTGATGCTCAGCGCACCCGCGCCGACGGTCCCGAGGACCCTGACCGGCGTGCGCCGCCCGAGCGCGCGCACCCCGCTCTCGGTGCCGCTCACGAGAAACCCGCCCGAGCCCTCGCCGAAGAGCGCGCTCCACGCGCCGCCCACGGCCGCGACCCAGTCCGCCGGCAGCGCGCACTCGGCGCCCAACCTGCCGCCCAGACAGGACTCGGCGAGCGCGACGGCGAGCCCCCCCTCGGCGAGGTCGTGCGCGCTTGAGAGCCCGCCGACGCGGACGGCGCCGCGGACGGCGAACTGCGCGGCGCGGACGGCACCGACGTCGACGGAGGGCAGCCCGTCGGGCAGCGGCTGGCCGCGCAGCTTGGCGAGCTCGCTCGCGGGGAGCGAGGGAGCGAACGGCCCGACCAGTGCGATCGTATCGCCTGCGCGGGCGAACCCCAGGCGTCCCGCGCGCGCGGCGTCGGGTAGGCGGCCGACCATGCCGACCACCGGCGTGGGGTAGACCGGGCCGGCGGGGCCCTCGTTGTAGAGGGAGACGTTGCCCCCCACGATTGGGGCCTCAAGGGCCCGGCAGGCGTCGCCGAGGCCGCGCACCGATTCGGTCAGCTGCCACGCGACGTGCGGCTTCTCGGGGTTGCCGAAGTTGAGGTTGTTGGTGGTCCCCAGCGGCTCCGCTCCCACGCACGCGAGGTTGGAGGCGCACTCGAGCGCCGCCTCGACCGTGCCGGTGTAGGGGTCGGCGGCGACGCGGCGTCCGTTGCCGTCGATGCTCACGGCGAGGGCGCTCCCGTCGGGGAGGCGCAGCACCGCGGCGTCGGCCTGCTCGGGGCGGCGCACCGTGCGGGACTGCACCACCGCGTCGTACTGCTCGAAGAGGGGCCGGCGCGAGGCCACGTTCGGGGAGCGCAGCAGCGCGAGCAGCGTCTCGCGGGGGGAGGCGCCCGGCGGGAGTGTGGCCGCCGGCGGGGCGTAGAGGGGGGCCGCGGGCCGGGCCGGGCGCAGGTCGTACAGCGGGCAGTCGTCCACGAGCGCCCGCACCGGCATGTCCCCGAGAAGCCGCTCGCCGTCGAACACCCGCATCCGGCGCGTGTCCGTGACCGTTCCGACGGCGCCGCCGCCCACCTCCCACTTCTCGCACAGCTCCAGCACCGCCGGCACGTCCGCGGGCGCGACCACGCACAGCATCCGCTCCTGGGACTCGGAGACCATGATCTCGAAGGGCTCCAGCCCCGGCTCGCGCAAGGGCACCCGCGCCACGTCGATGTCGAGGCCCACCTCCCCCTTGGAGGCCATCTCGGCGGCCGAGGACGTCAGCCCCGCGGCGCCGAGGTCCTGCAGGGAGACCAGCAGGCCCCGCTCCAGCAGCTCCAGGGAGCACTCCAGGAGCTTCTTCTCCTCGAAGGGGTCGCCCACCTGGACGGTGGGGCGCCGGTCGTCGTCCCCCTCGCCGTGCTCGGCGGAGGCGAGCACAGACGCCCCCCCGATCCCGTCGCGCCCGGTGGAGGCGCCGAACAGCACGACCACGTTCCCGACACCGGCCGCGGCGGAGCGCACGAGCCGCGCGCGCTGGCAGAGGCCGAGCGCCATCGCGTTGACCAGGCAGCTCTGCTCGTAGGGCTCCTCGAAGTAGACCTCCCCGCCAACGGTCGGCACGCCGATCGAGTTGCCGTAGTGCCCGATCCCGCGCACGACCCCGTCGAGCAGGTAGCGCGCGCGGGTGAACCGCGTGTCTGACGAGGGGGCTCCGGGTGAAGGGGGTCCGGACGAGGCTCCGGGTGGGGGGGTTGGGGATGAGGCTCCGCCCCGGAGGTGCTCCGCCGCGCGGGTCGCGTCGTGCGGAGGCCCCGCGCCCGCGGGGGTCGCCGGCCCACCACCGCCGACCTCGCCGAAGCGCAGGGAGTCGAGCACCGCGATCGGGCGCGCGCCGATCGCGAAGATGTCGCGCAGGATGCCCCCCACACCCGTGGCGGCCCCCTGGAAGGGCTCCACCGCGGAGGGGTGGTTGTGCGACTCGACCTTGAACGCGCACACCAGCCCGCCTCCGACGTCAACCGCGCCCGCGTTCTCGCCGGGGCCCATCACCACGTGCTCGCCTTCGATGGGCAGCGTGCGCAGCAGCCGCTTGGAGTGCTTGTACGCGCAGTGCTCGCTCCACAGCAGCGAGTACATCGCCAGCTCCACCTGGTTGGGCGGACCGCCCTGCTTCTCGCACACCAGCTCATACTCCGCGCGCGTGAGCCCGAGGGCGAGAGCGTCCTCGACCGTGGGCAGGACGGCGCTCTCAGACACGAGCGCCCTCCACAGCGAGGCGCATCGACTCGAAGATGCACAGTCCGTCGGTGGAGCCGGTCAGCTCGTCCACAGCGTGCTCGGGGTGGGGCATCAACCCGAACACGTTGCCCGCCTCGTTGCGCACCCCCGCGATGTCCCGCAGCGAGCCGTTGAAGTTGTGGCCGGGGGCGTAGCGCAGCACCACCTGGCCCGCGTGCTCCAGCTCGTGGAGGGCCCGCTCGTCGGCGTGGTAGCGCCCCCAGGAGTGCTTGGCCGGAATGCTCAAGCGCGCCCTGGGGCGATCGACGCCCGCCGGGCAGGCGCGCGTGAAGTCCGTGTCGCCGTTGACGACCTCGAGCTCGACCTGGCGGAAGGTGAAGCGCCGGTTGGCGTTGCCCAGCAGCGCCCCCGGCAGCAGACGCGCCTCGCAGAGCACCTGAAAGCCGTTGCAGATCCCGAGCACGAGTCCGCCGTCCCGGGCGAACTCGATGACCGCCTCCATCACCGGCGAGAAACGCGCGATCGCCCCCGCGCGCAGGTAGTCCCCGTAGGAGAACCCCCCGGGCACGACGATCGCGTCGGCGCCCTTGAGGTCACGCTCGCCGTGCCACAGCAGCTCTGCGTCGGCGACGCGACGCGCGGCTTGCAGCGCATCCACCTCATCGCACGAGCCCGGGAACTGGAGGACCCCGAACTTCATCAAGGCGTGGTGGCATCGCAGCTGATGGCTGCTCCGATGTCGCTGGTCAGTCGTAAGTGTCGAGTATGCGCATAACGCTCGCGTACCTGTCTTCGAGCATTTGCTTCTTCATCACTGGCCAGTCGTCGACAGGCATCGGCTCCGCGGCGAGCAATTCGTCGATTGCTCTGGCGCGCTCTTCGTCGATCTGAAGGTGGGGTTTGGGTTGGAGCACCATATGCACAAATTAGCTTGAACATATGACGGACTCAAGTGCCCCCGCCGTCGAGCAGCTGGACCTCGTACTCCTCGACGAGCGGGTTGGCGAGCAGCTTCTCGCACATCGGCTGAAGCTGGCCGGGATCCTCGACGTCGAGCTCGACCAGGCGGCCGACGTGCACGTTCGCCACCCCCGCGAAGCCGAGCGCCGGCAGCGCGCGCTGCACCGCCTCGCCCTGGGGATCGAGGATGCCCGCCTTGGGGCGGATCAGCACGCGGGCCCTCATGTCGAGCGCTCGAGCCATGCAGAGAACGGCTCGCCCGTGATCCGCTCGTACGCCTCTATGTACCGCGCGCGTGTCTGGGCGACGACATCGTCGGGTATCGCGGGAGCAGGAGGCCGCTTGTCCCACCCCGTGCCGGCAGCCCAGTCGCGCACGGGCTGCTTGTCGAAGCTCGGCTGACTCCCACCCGGCTCGTACCCGTCGGCCGGCCAGAAGCGAGAGGAGTCGGGGGTGACCACCTCGTCCGCCAGCGTCAGCGCGCCACCGGCATCCAGACCAAGCTCGAACTTCGTGTCGGCGAGGATGATTCCGCGCTCCCGGGCGTGTTCAGCGGCCCGCTGATAGACCGCGATCGTGACACGCCGCAGCTCCTCGGCGAGGGCATGGTCGCCCACCAGTTCGGCGGCGCGCTCGAAATCGATCGCCTCGTCGTGGCCGACGTCGGCCTTCGTCGTCGGCGTGAAGATCGACTGCGGCAACTGCTCGGACTCGCGCAGACCGGCCGGCAGAGCGACCCCGCAGACCGATCCAGAGCGCCGATACTCGCTCCAGCCGGACCCTGTGATGTAGCCGCGCGCCACACACTCGACGGGCAGCATCGACAGCTTCTTGACTACGAGTGCCCGGCCGCGCACTTCCTCTGGCACGCCGTCGGTCGCCGACACGAGGTGGTTGGCGACGATGTCGCGCGTGCGCTCGAACCAGAAAACGGACAGCCCGGTGAGCACCTTTCCCTTGTCGGGGATCGGGGTCGGGTGGACCGCGTCGTAGGTCGAGATCCTGTCGCTGGCGACCATCAGCAGCCGGTCGTCCATGTCATACAGCTCGCGCACCTTGCCGCTGGCGAGAAGGGGCAGATCGGCGAGCGCGGTCATCGCGCCCGACTCTACCGAGGGCCGCGGCGCGTGGCCCTCAGGCGATCTCGTCCAGCCGCGCGACGATCTCCTGCGTGTGGCGGAGGAAGTGGCTGTAGTCGAAGATCGCGTCGAGATCAAGCGTCGCGGTCGGGGGGTCGGAGGCGAGCAGCTCGCGCAGCGGGGTTCCCGTGTCCCAGGCCTGCTGGGCGGCGCGCTGCACGCCGTAGTAGGCGTCGTCGCGGCTCATGCCCGTGTCGACCAGCGCGAGCAGCAGCGCTTGAGAGAAGAGCGCGCCGTGCGTCAGCTCCAGGTTGGCCCGCATCCGCTCGGCGTCGACGGTCATGCCCTGCACCAGCGCGACGGCGCGGTGCTGGAGGTAGTCGATCAGGGTCGTCGAGTCCGGCAGGATCACGCGCTCCACCGAGGAGTGCGAGATGTCGCGCTCGTGCCACAGCGCCACGTTCTCCAGCGCCGCGTGCGCGTTGCCGCGCAGCACCCGCGCGAGGCCCGCGATCTGCTCGCTCTTGATCGGGTTGCGCTTGTGTGGCATCGCGCTCGAACCCTTCTGGCCCTCGCGGAACGGCTCCTGCACCTCTCGCACCTCGGTGCGCTGCAGGTGGCGGACCTCCGTCGCCAGGCGTTCCAGGCCAGCGCCGGCGAGCGCGATCGCTCCCACCAGCTCCGCGTGGCGGTCGCGCGCGACGACCTGCGTGGAGACCGGCTCGCGGTCCAGCCCCAGGCGCGCCAGCACGCGCGCCTCGAACTCGGGCGAGGTGGCCGCGTAGGTGCCCACCGCACCCGAGACCGCTCCCACCGACGACTGTGCGAAGGCGCGCTCCAGGCGCTGCGTGTTGCGGTGCGCCTCGAACGCGAAGCCCGCGAGCTTCACGCCGAACGTCGTCGGCTCCGCGTGCACCCCGTGGGTGCGCCCCACGCACAGCGTGTTCACGTGCTCGCGCGCGCGGGCGGCCAGGGCGTCCACGAGCGCGCGCGCCCCCGGCACGACGATCTCACCCGCCGCCCGCAGCTGCAGCGCGAGCGCGGTGTCCAGCACGTCCGAGGAGGTCAGGCCGTAGTGGATCCACCGCCCCGCCTCGCCCGCCGAGGCTGCCAGTACGTCCACGAACGCCGCCACGTCGTGGTCGGTCGTGCGCTCGCGCTCGTTCACCGCCTCCACGGTGAAGGTCGCCGCGCGGATCGCCTTCAGCTCTGTCGACGTGGGACCCTGGCCCTTCCCTAGCAGCCCCGGCAGCTCCTCGCACGCCGCGACCTCCACCCGCCGCCACGCCTCCATGCGCGCCTGGTCCGTCCAGATGGCCCCCATCTCCGGACGTGTGTAGCGCACGATCACGCGGTCAGGATCTGCGCCGCGAGGATCGCCGCGTTGCGGGCGTTGTCGAGGCCGACGCACGCCACTGGGACGCCCGGGGGCATCTGCACGATCGAGAGGATCGCGTCGAGGCCGCCCGCCGCGCTCAGGCGGCCCGTCAGCGGGACCCCGATCACCGGCAGGTTCGTGTGGGCCGCGACCGCTCCCGGGAGCGCTGCGGAGATGCCCGCGCCAGCGATGATCACGCGCAGGCCGCGCATCTGCGCGTTCCTCGCGTACTCCGCCACCACCTCCGGTTCGCGGTGTGCGGACATCACCCGCAGCTCGTGCAGGATGCCCCGCTCTTCGAGCTCCTCAGCGGCCTTCTGCATCTTCTCCATGTCGCTCTTGGAGCCCATCACGATCCCCACACGCGGGGCGTCGACGTCGAGCTCCTCGAGCTGCGCCCGCACCTCGGTCTCCGTCAGCGGCGTCGCGATCGGGGTCACCTCACCCACGCTGGGCCTCCGGCTCGTACTCCTCGTCTTCGCCCATGACGTGCTCGAGCGTCGGCCAGCCCTCACCGACCCGTCCCTCCTCCTCGACCTTCGCCGCGATGTCGCCGCGCATCTGCACGCCCTCGAAGGAGACCATCCGCGCCGCAGCATACGCCGACTCGCGGGCCTCCTCCGGGCTGCAGCCGAGCGCTGTCACATTCAGCACGCGCCCCCCCGCCGTCACGAGCCCCCCGCCGTCGCCGAGCGCCGTGCCCGCGTGGGTCACCTGCACGTCGTCTGGGAGGAGCTCCAGCCCCGAGATCGGAACGCCGGTGGAGACGGGCCCCGGATAACCCGCGCTCGCCAACGTGACCGTCACGGCCCACTGCCGCGACCACTCGACCACCCACTCGTCGTCGACTTCCGCTTCCAGTGCTGCCCCTGGCCGCAGTGTGCGCAACATGAGATCCAGCAGGTTTGACTCCAGGCGCGGGAGCAGCGTCTGGGCCTCCGGGTCGCCGAAGCGCACGTTGAGCTCGAGCACCTTCGGGCCCTCCTCCGTGAGCATCAGTCCCGCGTAGAGGACGCCGCGGAACGGGGTTCCGCGGTCCTTCATGGCCGAGAGGATCGGCTCGTGCACCAGCACCGTGATTCTCCAGGCGTCATCCTCCTGCAGGCCGGACACCGGCGAGTAGGCTCCCATGCCGCCCGTGTTCGGGCCCTGCTCGCCGTCCAGCAGGCGCTTGTAGTCGCGCGCCGGCTGCAACGCCGTCGCCCACTGGCCGTCGCACAGCGCCAGCAGCGAGATCTCCCTGCCGTTCAGGCGCTCTTCCACCACCGCGCTGGGGTCTTCAGCGGAGAAGCGACGCTCGACGAAGATCTCGCGCAGGGCCTCGACCCCCTGCTCGGGCGAATCGGCAACCCTCACCCCCTTGCCCGCCGCCAGGCCGTCCGCCTTCACCACCACCCCGGGGTTCGCCAACTCCGCCACTGCCGCCTCGCCCTCCTCGAGCGTTCGCGCGTGGCGCCACCGCGCGGTCGGCACGCCCGCCTCCTCCAGCACCTCCTTGGCGAACGCCTTCGAGCTCTCCAGGCGTGCGGCTGCCGCCGACGGGCCGAAGGCCAGACGGCCGCGACGGTCGAGCTCGTCCACCAGGCCCCCCACCAGCGGCGCCTCCGGCCCGACGACGGTGAAGTGGACGCCCTCGCGCTCCACCGCCGCCACGATCCCCTCGACGTCGTCGGCCGCCACGTCGATCGGGCGCGCGTCCTTCGCGATGCCCGCGTTGCCCGGGGCGCACAGCAGCTCCACTCCATTTCCCGCCAGCGCACGCACGAGCGCGTGCTCGCGCCCGCCCGAGCCGACGACGAGAACCCTCATTGAACCCACCGTCCTGTGAGCTGTGGATCGTCGTGGCTGGCAAGGAGCGCGATCGGGGACAGTGCTCGGCACGGCCCCGATCGTGGCGACGCAGCCAGACGCGGCGAGACGCTGCTCACAGGGACGCTATGAAGTCGTCCACCGGGATAGCGGTGAGCGTCTCGTAGCTCACCGTGCCGCGCGAGCCCAGCTCCAGCGACACGCGCGCCATCGTCTGCTCGTCCGGCGCCTCGACGATGCTCACGAAGTCGTACCGCCCCAGCGTCGCCCACTGCGCCTTGACCTTCGCCCCCAGCTGCTCCACCTCCCGGTTTACCTCGTGGATGCGCTGCGGGTTGTTCTTGACCGTCTGCACACCCTCTGGCGTCAGGTGCGCGAGCATGATGTACGTGGACATGGTCCTTCTCCTCGGGTCGGGGTCGTGGTGGGGGCATCCTCAGATTAGACCTCGGTTTGGAATCGCGGCGGCCGGCGGCCGGGCCTCTCTTTTGCCAGTCGGTCCTCAGCCTGGAACCGCGGCGCCCGCGGGCTGCGGCTCGAACGTGAGCTCGCCGTCCACGGCGTCCACGCGGACCGCGTCGCCCGCGCGCAGGGTGCCCTCCAGCAGCGCGAGCGCGAGGCGGTCGGTCAGCTGCTTCTGGATCACGCGGCGCAGCGGGCGAGCTCCGTACGCCGGGTCGTAGCCCCGGTCGCCGAGCAGCTCCCGCGCGGCCTCGGTCAGCGTCACCTCGACGCCGCGCTCGCGTACGCGCGCGATCACGTGCGCGACCTGCAGCTCCACGATCTCCCCGAGCTGCTCGCGCGTCAGCGTGGTGAAGCGCACGACGTCGTCGAGGCGGTTGACGAACTCCGGTTTGAAGTGGCTCAGCAGCGCCTCGCGCAGCGCGATGTCCGACGCCGCCTCGGCGTCGCTCACCGGTATGTTCGAGGTCAGGATCAGCACCGTGTTCTTGAAGTCCACCGTGCGGCCCTGGCCGTCGGTCAGGCGGCCGTCGTCCATGACCTGCAGCAGCGCGTTGAACACGTCCGGGTGCGCCTTCTCGACCTCGTCCAGCAGCACCACCGAGTAGGGGCGTCGGCGCACCGCCTCGGTCAGCTGGCCGCCCTCTTCGTAGCCGACGTACCCCGGCGGCGCGCCCACCAGGCGTGAGACCGCGTGCTTCTCCATGTACTCCGACATGTCGATCCGCACCATGGCCTCCTCGGAGTCGAACATGAACTCCGCGAGCGCCCGCGCCAACTCGGTCTTGCCGACGCCCGTCGGGCCGAGGAACAGGAACGTGCCGATCGGCCGGTTCGGGTCCGCCAACCCCGCGCGCGAGCGGCGCAGCGCGGTGGCAACCGCCTCGATCGCCTCGTCCTGGCCGACGACCCGCTCGTGCAGGCGCTCCTCCATGTGGACCAGCTTCTCCACCTCGCCCTCCACGAGGCGGCTCACGGGGATGCCCGTCCACCGCGCCACCACCTCCGCGACGTCCTCCGCGTCCACCTCCTCTTTCAGGAACACCGGCGCCGTGGGGGCCGCCGGCGCGGAGGTGCTCCCACCGCCGGGCTCCTCCTGTCGCTGCACCTCGGCCCCGGTCCCGCTCGCGATATCGCCCTCCAGCGCTCGCCCGTCCGCAACCGGGGACGCCGCGCCCGCCGTGGCCTCCTCAGAACGCGGCCCCTCCGGGCCGCCCTCCAAGGCGGCCAACTTCTTCTCCAACTCCGGGATCTCTTCGTAGAGCAGTTCCGACGCCCGCTCGAAGTTCGTCTCGCGTTTGGCTCGCTCGGCCTCGCCGCGCGCCGCCTCCAGGCGCTCCTTGAGGTCCGAGGCGTCCGTGATGGCGTCCTTCTCCGCCTGCCACTGCGCCTTCATCCCCGCCGAGCGCTCCTTCAGGTCCGCGAGCTCGCGCTCGATCGCCTCGCGGCGCTGCGCCGAGGGCTCGTCGGTCTCCTTGCGCAGCGACGTCAGCTCGATCTCCAGCTGCATCACGCGGCGGTCCACCTCGTCGATCTCCGTCGGCAGCGAGTCGATCTCGATCCGCAGCTTCGACGCCGCCTCGTCGACCAGGTCGATCGCCTTGTCGGGCAGGAACCGGTCCGCGATGTAGCGGTCTGAGAGCGTCGCCGCGGCGATCAGCGCGCTGTCCTGGATGCGCACTTTGTGGTGCACCTCGTAGCGCTCCTTCAGGCCGCGCAGGATCGCGATCGTGTCCGCCACGCTCGGCTCGCCCACCTGCACCGGCTGAAAGCGCCGCTCCAGCGCCGCGTCCTTCTCGATGTGCTTGCGGTACTCGTCCAGCGTCGTCGCGCCCACGCAGCGCAGTTCCCCGCGGGCCAGCGCCGGCTTGAGCAGGTTCGCCGCGTCCACCGCCCCTTCCGCCGCGCCCGCACCCACGATCGTGTGCAGCTCGTCCAGGAACAGGATCACCGTGCCGCGGGCGTCGGAGACCTCCTTCAGCACCGCCTTCAGGCGGTCCTCGAACTCGCCCCGGTACTTCGCGCCCGCGATCAGCGAGCCCATGTCCAGGGCAATCACGCGGCGCTCGCGCAGGGACTCCGGGACGTCGCCGGCCACGATCCGCTGTGCGAGGCCCTCCACGATCGCGGTCTTGCCCACGCCCGGCTCGCCGATCAGGACGGGGTTGTTCTTCGTGCGCCTGGAGAGCACCTGCACCACGCGGCGGATCTCCTCGTCGCGGCCGATCACCGGGTCCAGGGCGCCCTGCTCGGCCAGCTCCGTGAAGTCGCGCCCGAAGCGCTCCAGCGCCTGGTACTTCTCCTCGGGGCTCTGGTCGGTCACCCGGTGTGGGCCGCGCACTTCGGCGAGCGCCTGCTCGAGGCGCTCGGGGCTCGCTCCCACGGCGCGCAGCGCCTGGCCCGCGCGGCCTTTGTCTTCGGCCAGCGCGAGCAGCAGGTGCTCGGTGGAGACGTACTCGTCGGTCAGCTCCCGCGCGTGGGTCTCCGCCACGCGCAGCACCGCTACCAGTTCGGCGGAGGGTCGGCCCTCTTCGGCGCTCGAGCCCTCGCCGAGGCGGGGCAGCTCCTCGAGCGCCCGGCTCGCCTCCGCGCGCAGCGCCGGGAGTGAGATCCCCAGCTTCGTGAGCACCGGGACGACCACGCCACCGGCTTCGTCGCCCTCCAGCAACACCGCCAGCAGGTGCGCCGGGGTCACCTGCGGGTTGCGCCGCTCCTGCGCGAGGCGCGCCCCCGCGGCCAGCGCCTCCTGGGACTTGACCGTCAGACGGTCAGGCTGCATCTCGTCACGCGGTTGGGCTGCACCGGCCTAGGCTCGCACACTCTTCGCCAGCGTGCTGGGCCTCCCTCTTGGCCGGCCCGCCTCGCGGACGAGGGGCGACTGTTTTTGGCGCGGCCAATCCCCGCGGTCGTGACGGAAAACCCCTGGTAGGACCCCTGTTTTGCGCCTCGAGGCTTGGCAAGGACAGCCAGGATGATCCCCAAAGTCGGAAACATTGGTTGCGTGGGTTGGGTGCCATTGATAGGGTCGCCTTGCAGGTACCCTTGGACACAATCAGGAAGGTAATCCCCATGATCAGGACCCACACAGGGCGCTTGGCGAGCATTCGCATGCGCACGATGGTCGTCGTCGCGCTGCTGGCCTCGCTGGCTCTCGCGCCGTCGGCCCTCGCGACAGAACACCATCCGAAAGGCGGCTTTGCGGTCTTCTCCCAGTGCCCGCTGAACAACCCGGCGACCGAATTCTGCACGGTCGCGGAAACGACCAGCGGCGAATTCACGATCGGCAAAAGGACGGTGCCGATCAACAAAACGATCACGCTGCAGGCCGGGGTGAAATTGATCCCCGAATCCGAACAGCGGGAATTGATCGCGGCCGAAAACGGCGAAACGCTGTCGAAAACCGCGCTGTACGTGCCCGGAGGCCTACTCGACATCCTGGCACCCGAATTCCTGAACAAAGAACAGAAAGAAAAATTCGAAGAAGACATCAACAAAGGGCTTACCGGCGTCACGGAGACGACCGAACTCGCGGTGCCCGCGAGCGAAGTGAGGCTCAACCTCACGGCCCTGTTCTCGCAGAGCGGAACCGCGTTGAAACTGCCGGTGAAGGTCAAACTGGGCAACGTATTCCTCGGCAACGAATGCTACATCGGCTCCGCGTCGAGCCCGATCGTCCTGAACCTCACGACCGGTGAAACGAAACCGCCTGAACCCAACAAACCGATCAAAGGCGCCGTGGGCACGGAGAGCATCGAAGAAGAAGCGATCGTCGTCCTCAGCGGCGGCTCGCTGGTGGACAACACCTGGGCCGCGCCCGGAGCGCACGGCTGCGGTGGCCACCTCCTCGAAGGCATAGTCGATCCGGCCGTCAACGCCGAGCTCGGTCTGCCGTCTGCCGCGGGGCACAACACCGCGATCCTCAACGGCAAGCTCAAGCTCGCCTCGCCCGAAGCGGTAGAGGCAAGCGAATAGCGGTAGTCGCAGTACGCACCTAGCCATATCGGGGGGCCTGCCGTGCGGCGGGCCCCCCGAGTGCTTTCACCGCGCTCGCCGTGGCACCCCGAGGTCGAGCGGGCGCACCTCCACTGCGCGTACAAGCTCCCGCCCACCACGGTAGGGAACGAGCTCCGCGCGGAAGGAGCGGCGAACCTCCTCCAGGCGCTCCGCCAGCTCGACCTGGGCGCGCAGCGCCTGCAGCTCGAGCTCCTCGATGCGGGAGTGCATCCGCTCGATCTCCGACTCCAGGTCCAGCACGCGCTCCACGCCCGCGAGGTTGAGGCCGAGCTCGGCGGTCATCTCCTGGATGCGGCGCAGCTTCTCGACGTCCTCCTGGGAGTACAGGCGCGTGCCCTTCGGGGAGCGCCCCGGGTCGATCAGCCCGCGCGCCTCGTAGGTGCGCAACGTCTGCGGGTGCATGTGCGCAAGCTGGGCCGCAACGGAGATCATGAACACGCCGCGGTCGGCGGCCACGTGTACCGAGGTGGTGGGCCTGCCGGCCGATCTCCGACCGGTCGATTCGCGACCGGTTGTGTGATCGGCGGATCCGTGCTCGGTCGATTCGCGATCGCTCATTTGGACGCCTTCCCGGGCGCCTGCTCGAACAGCTGCGCGCGGGGGTCGCGGCCGTTCGTCGCATCCGCGAGCGCCTGCACCGCGGCGCTCTGCTCGTCTGTGAGCTCCTCGGGGACGTCGATCACGAAGCGGTAGTGGATGTCCCCGCGGGTCGGCGGTGACCCCGCTCCCCCACCCGCCCGCCCACCGGTCCCGAGCTTGGGGGGGCCCTCGCCGCGCAGGCGCTGGACGGTGCCGTGGGTCGTGCCGGGGCGCACGCGCAGCGTCTTTGTGCCGCTGAGCGTGGGGACCTTGACCTCCGCTCCGCGCAGCGCCTCGGGGATCGTGAGGGGGACCTCGACCTCGACGTTGTCCCCGCGGCGTTTGAAGACCGGGGAGTGCGCGACGTGCGTGACCACGTACAGGTCGCCCGGGGGGCCGCCGCGCGGGCCGGCCTCGCCCTTGCCGGGGAGGCGGATGCGCGAGCCCTCCTTCACGCCCGGGGGGATGTTCACGCGGTAGCGCTTGAGCTGGCGCACCGCGCCCGAGCCGTGGCAGGTCGGGCAGGGGTCCTCGATCACCGTCCCCGAGCCGCCGCAGCGCGAGCAGGGCTGGGAGATCGAGAACATCCCCTGGCCCTGCGTCTCGATCCCGCGGCCCTGGCACTGCGGGCAGACCTTCGGCGTCGTGCCCGGCTTCGCGCCGGTGCCGTGGCACGTGCCGCACGGCGCCTGCGTGGCGACCGACAGCGGCACCTGCGCACCCGCGACGGCCTGCTCGAAGGTGATCGAGACCTCGGTCTCGAGGTCCCGGCCGCGTT